>NZ_CP157484.1:1827500-4422500 GCF_045348435.1 Alsobacter sp. KACC 23698
CGTAGATGACGACGCGCATTGGGGGCCCCGGATCGTCACATGGCGAGGAGGTTTATAGATCGGGGGCCGGAGAGCCGCCAAGTCCAGGGGCGATATACGGGAATCTCAAGCCAGAGCGGACAACACGCGTATCGACTCGTCGAGACCTTTCAGATGGCGAGCACCCTGGTCCTGAAAGCGCAGGCCCGATCCGGCCACAAGGTCGCGCACGGTGCTCGACACGAGAACCTGACCGGCGTTTGCGGCCGAAGCGATCCGTGCAGCGGTGTGCACCGCAATCCCTCCGATGTCGTCTCCGCTCACTTCAATCTCGCCCGTATGAAGGCCGGTTCTGACCTCCAGTCCGAGCGATTGAATGGTTTCCGCAACGGCCAAGGCGCAGCGGACGGCCCGCGCAGGTCCGTCGAAGGTGGCCAAGAAGCCGTCGCCGAGCGTTTTGATCTCCTGTCCTCGAGCCCGCAGAATCTCACGGCGGACGAGGTCGTGATGTTGCTCCAGCAAGGATCGCCATGCCCGATCACCCAGTTCGGCGGCCCGACGCGTGGAGCCCACGATGTCGGTGAACATCACTGTCGCGAGGACGCGGTCCACATCGAGAGCAGGCCGGAGGCCGGTCACGAACTCCTCGATAGCATCAGCAATATCGCTTGAGTTCTCGCCGACGTAGGGCAGATGATCTGAGCCAGAGAACTCCAATAATTTCGCTGACGGAATCCACCGTGCGAGAAAACGGCCACCCTCCACGTTTACGGCTGTGTCTTCCGTTCGATGAAGCACCAAAGTCGGCACTCGGAGGGCGCTGAGCACACCAGAGATGTCGATTTCACTGTTCATACGCATCAAGGCTAGCGCAGCCGTTGGCGTCGCGCCCACGCGTTCGTGCCTCGCCCATGCTTTCTTAAAAGTCATGTCGCCGGCCATCGAGGGCGCGTATTTGCCTGCGCTTTCCCCGGTTCCCCACCGATTAGCCACATAATCGCGAAACTGGGCGAGCTTCGCTTCGGTCGGGTACCAACTGGCGAACTGCGCGAAGGCTCCGTACAGGACAAGGGAGATGCATCGGTCTGGATAGGTGGCTGCGAATAGACAAGCGAGCGAACCGCCTTCAGAGATGCCCAGCAGCACCGCGCGCTCCGAGCCGGCTGCGTCCATCACAGCCCGTGCATCGTCCATCCTCTCTTCCAGGCTGGGCAGGTCGGCCACTCGGTCCGAGAGTCCTGTTCCACGCTTGTCGAAGGTGATCACACGGGCGAAGCGAGCCAAGCGCTTAAGCCATCGCGCGGAGGATGGAGCGTCCCAGTTTTCCTCCACATTGGAGATAAAGCCGGGGACAACCACCACATCGACCGATCCCAATCCGAAGACTTGATAGGCGATGTGGAATTCGCCGCTCTTGGCGTATCGGGTCTCGGGCTCCAAAATCTCCGGCATCAGCTTGCCCTCGCTCGGGCGCGGTAAGCGAGGGTACAGCTTGGCCCAGCGCACTTCAAAATGGATTTAGGAGAATGACCCTCTTCGGCTAAAGATCCGGCTCCCATCCTGGGTAGACACTCGCCGCGCAGGGGCAAACTCAGCTTGGGTCAGGGGCCAACCCGAGACTAGCTCTCCTGATCGACCATGGCCCGAGCCCGTGGGTAGGTATGATCCGCAACGGCGACCAATCTGTAGCTCCATGCTGGCGTTCTCGAATAAGCTCACAAACTCGTGTCGCCTCAGAGTTGGGCGGGAGGACAGAATGAGACCCTTTCCTGAGGATCAGCTTCGTGTCTTCCGCCAGGAATATCGATCCGGCATGAGTTTGGAAGCAATCGCTTGGTTGCACGGTGTATCTCGCTCTGCCCTGTCCGTCCACGCAAGCCGGGAAAGCTGGCCGGGAGCAAGAAGGCCTTCAATCCAAGAACAAGAAAGGATCGCATCCGCGCCGGTCGGAGCAGACGATCAGGTCGATCGTCGCTTGCTTGCTCGGCATTCTCGGGAATGGGACCTCGTTCGCAATTTTTTTGGCGTGTGCTCTGCGAACTGGGGGAGTGGATGCGGCTGAGGCGGCTTACCGTTGCGCTCAAACGTTGAGGCTCATCCAGGAAAAGTTGCCTTGGGTGGCTCTCGACTAGGCGCGGTGGGAGGATGAGTCGGCAGCCTATACTCGCCTCCGTTGCTCCCGACGGTTCAATGGTTGCCCTCGCAGATGACGATGTCGAAGCGGCGCTGTCCGGCGTCGGCGGTGAGCTTTGAAAACCCGGTCGGAAGCGGCTCGCGCCGCTCAGCGCTGCGTTCGTGTAGGTCTCGACGATGGGCCGCCCTGCGCGTGCGCATACCGGCGGCAGACCTCGACCTGGTCCTCGGTCGACGCCTCGCTCTGGCGGTCGCTCGAATAGCGGGCGTAGATGACGGCGCGCATCGGCCCCGGATCGTGACATGACGGAGAAGGTTTATAGGTCGAGGGCCGCCAAGCCCGGAGTTCGACATGTTCGGCGGACCCGCGGCAGAGCCGATTTCAAACGTGCAGGCTGTCGTCATCCTCGATGGTCAGGTGGATGGTAACCGCTGCCTGATGATGGCCGCATGGAAGCGTGCTCCATAGGGCAGGCCGTCGTCGTTGAAGTCATAAGCCGGGTTGTGCAAAGGCGGGGAGTTCTTGCCATTCCCAACAAGCACGAAGCAGCCGGGCACGTGCTCCAGGAATCGGGCGAAGTCCTCCGAGCCCGTCATCGGCTCTAGGCCAATCGAGACGTGCTCCGGCTCGAACACCGTCCCGGCGGCCGCCAAGGCTTCGTCCACCAGGGCAGCGTTGTTCAGCAGTGGTACGAATTCGCGCGTATAGGTTACCTCGGCGGCGACGTTGTAGGCCAGCGCCGTTCCCTCAGCGATGATGCGCAATTGCTTCTCGATCTCGGCACTGATCTCCGATCGAAAGCTGCGGGCATCACCGAGGATTCGGGCGAGCCCCGGCAGGGCGTTGCGGGTGCCGTCGGTGATCAGCTCAGTCACCGATAAGACGCCGATGTCAGTCGGGCTCAGGCGTCGCGACGCGACCGTCTGGAGGTTCATCACCGTCGCGCAGGCGGCGACCAGCACCTCGTTGCCACAGTGGGGACGAGCGGCATGCCCGCCGACACCCTTCAGCACGATCTCGAAGTTGTCCTCAGCCGACATGATCGGCCCCACCCGGGTCTGGAAATGCGCAACAGGCAGACCTGGCATGTTGTGCAGGCCATAGATCTCCTCAAACGGGAAGCGCTCCATCAGCCCATCCGCCAGCATGGCGAGCGCGCCTCTGCCCCATTCCTCGGCAGGCTGGAAGACAAAGCGCACTGTACCGTCGAAGCCCCCTTCCTCTGCGAGGAGCTTCGCGGCCCCCAGCAGCATGGCGGTGTGCCCGTCATGGCCGCAGGCGTGCATTGTGCCGGAATTTTGCGAGCGGTAGTCCTGTGTCCCTTGTTCGGTGATGCGCAGGGCATCCATGTCAGCCCGGAGCGCGATGACCCGGTTGCCGCCGCCGCGTTTGAGCGTGCCGACCACGCCGGTGCCACCCACGCCTTCGGCAACGTCATCGAGGCCGAACTCCCGCAGCTTGGCGGCCACGAAGGCGCCAGTGCGTTTCTCTTCGAAACCAAACTCAGGATGGGCGTGCAAATCACGCCGCCACGCGGTCATCTCCCGTGTGAGCGCGTCCAGATCGATGGCCAAGGATGTCTCCTTTCTGGAAAGCGAGGCGGGTGACGACGTCGCGCAAGATGTCGGCGGCCCAAGAGGTCGGCATCCGGCGTGTGCTCGCCTGGATTGTTACCGATGCTGCCGATGCTCAGCATGAAGATCATGCCTGAGTGCGCGTTGCGGGCAACCATCTGGGCATCGGGGTCCACTCCTGAGGTCACCCGCTTCCACGCCCGTACGCGCTTTCGGGCGGCCCTCACCGTGGCTCGACGTCGAGGGCGCGGTTAGCCAGCTGCAGGACGCGCAGAAGAGCGCTTGCCGCGCGGCGGAGCTGGACGCTCCGCAGCTCCGCCCTCTGGCGACACAGGCGCCCTTGTCCCTGCCGCTCACTCCTTGATGGCGAACACGCGCGGGCTGAGCTGATCGAGCCTGCGGCCAGCCCAGTCGTGGCTAGGCGCGGCTGCGATGGCTTCGCTTTGGGCCCGTCGGAGCAGCTCGATATCCTCAGCGATGTCGAACTCAACGACCTCGCCCTCCTTCACCACTTGCCGGCCGTCGACATAGACGTCCCGGATCGCCCGGTCGTTGGCCGAGTAGACGAGGCTACGGATCGGCTCGTAGTCGGGCTGCATATAGGGGTTGCGCATGTCGACGACCGAAAAATCCGCCTTGCAACCGGGCGCCAGCCGCCCGAGATCGGGCCGGCGGATCATGTCCGCGCCGGTCGCCGTCGCACCCATGAACACGTCGTGGGTCGTGGAGGCCGTGAAGCTGCCGCCGATGATCCGCCCCGCGTAACAGGCCATCCGCATCTCATCGAGCATGTTGTGCGGGAAGCTGTCCGTGCCGATGCCGCATTGGATCCCGGCCTTCACGTAACGCGAGAGGGTGTTGAGCGCGATGCCGCGCCTCGCGAACACGACGGGGCAATGGGCCACCATGGCGCCGGAGTCGCGCAGTATTTCGAAGTCGTTGGCATGGGGATAGTGGATCCACGGGTGATCGTTGAGGAAGATGCAGTGCCCGATGATCGTATCGGGCCCCAGCGCGCCGATGCGGTCGAGCCATTCCACCGGAGTGGCGCCGTAGCGACGCACGATCTCCTGGAATTCGACGATGCTCTGCGCCGCGTGGATCTGGATGGGCTGGTTCCGCTCGCGGGCAGCCGCCAGAGCATCGCGGATCTGCCCTTCGGAGCATGTGTCGATCTGCGCCGGACCGAAGAAGCCAGTGATCCGGCCCGACGGATGCCGTGACGCCTTGTCGGCGATCTCGATCGCGTTCTTCAACGCCTTGTCGCCGGCGGCGTAATCGAGATCGTACTCGACCGAATGGCCATTGGTGGTCTTCCATGGACCGGATCGGAACATGCCCCACAGCACGGCGCGGATGCCGGTCTCGGCATATTCATCGGCCCAGCTGTCGCGCGGCCGGCCCAGATCGCAGATCGTCGTCACGCCACTCTTCAGGAGTTCGGATACGGCTACTCGCAGGCAAGGGCGCGTGTATTCCTTGCCGACCTGGAACACCGGCATGAACTCGTAGAGCGAGCTCTGCCCGAGCTTGGGCGAGCCCAACTCCTCCAGCATCCCCTTCCAGCCGGGTTCGTGCCCGGGATGGCTGTGAATGTCGACGAAGCCGGGGATGATCATCCGGTCGCGGGCGTCGATCTCCTGCGTCGCCGGCCCGTCATAGCCCTTGCCGACATGCACGATGTCCTGACCCGAAAACGCGAAATCGGCGCCGCGCAGATAGACGTGGGATTTGGCGGCCTGGTCCCAGGCGACCAGCCAATCGCAGTTGCGGAAAACAGTGACGCCGGCGGTTTCGCTCATCGGAGTTCCGTTGTTCGATGGTGTGAAAAGACCCGGTGCGGCGCCGCCCTGCGGGACACCCCGTGGCGGATCGCCATGGGCTCGGCCCTGAGCTTCAAGCCCACGCCCGCAGCGGCGCCCATGGCTGAGACGGCCAATGTGCACCTATAGTGGTGTTATGACCGAATACATTGATTCCTACTACTCCCGCACGCGCCGTCCGTCGTCCTTGCGGCCGTCTTTGACCGGGGTCGTCGATGTGGACGTGGCGATCGTCGGGGGCGGGCTCGCTGGGCTGACCGCCGCAATCGAACTGGTCCGCGCCGGTCGGAGCGTCGCCATTCTGGAGGCCCAGCGCATTGGCTGGGGAGCCTCGGGCCGCAATGGCGGCTTCGTCGGGCCTGGCTACGCCACGAGCCTCTCCCACATCGCGCTGATGGCCGGCCGGGAGGCGGCGCATGAGTTGTATCGCCTCTCCATCGAAGGCGTCCGGATCGTCGAGGACAACCTCTCCGCGCTCGGCTCGACCGACAATGTCGCGACCTATGGCACGATGAGCGTGATGCGCCACGCCGCCGCCCCCGCCCTGAAGGCCCGGCAGGAGCAGATGGCGCGCGACTTTGGTTACGCGCTGGAGTTCCGCGATCGTGAGCAGGTTCGCGGCGTGCTGCGATCGACCAAGTATCACGAAGCGTTGTTCGATCCTCAGGCGTTCCATTTTCATCCGCTCGATTACGCGCTGTCCCTGGCTTCCGGATGCGAAGCGCTGGGCGCGCAGATCTTCGAAGGCTCGCCGGTGATCGGCGCAAACCTGGATGGCGCGACCAAGGTGCTGCAAACGTCCGGAGGGCGGATCGAGGCGCGCGACGTGGTGTTCGCGACGGGAGGCTATACGGGGGACGTGTCGCCGCGCTTGCGCCGCGCGATGCTGCCGATCGCCACCTATGTGCTGCTGACGGAGCCTGCCCCGGAGCGGATCGCCAACGTCATCGGCGTGCCCTACGCCATCAGCGATAACCGGCGGGCTGGCGACTACTATCGCATCGTGGATGGCGGTCGCAGGCTCCTCTGGGGCGGGCGCATCACGACGCGCACCAGCGAGCCGGCGCGATTGGCCGAGATGCTGCGGGCCACCATGGTGTCGACCTATCCGAGTCTCGCGGGGATCGGCGTCGACGCAGCCTGGTCGGGGCTGATGGCGTATGCCCGCCACCTCATGCCGATGATCGGGCAAACCACGCCACACGTCTGGCACTGCTTCGGTTTCGGCGGGCACGGCCTCAACACCACCGCCGTCGGCGGGCGGGTCGTCGCCGAAGGCATTCTGGGCGCAAGCGACCGCTACAAGCTTTTCGCGCCGTTCGGGCTGAACTGGGCCGGCGGCCCGGTCGGCGCCGCTGTGGCGCAGATGACCTACTGGACCTACCAGGCCATGGATTTCGCCAAGGAATTCCGGGCGGCGCGAGCTGGCTGATCCAGCCGGCGACGCAAGGGCGGCGCTAGTCGAACCCCGTTCTCAGCCTGCGCTCGAGATAGCGGCTATAGGCGCCCATTCCGTACGAGAACACGAGGTAGATCGTGGCCGCGAACAGATAGCCTTCCAGCACGGCGGCGCCGACCCATTCCGGGTCGAGCATCGCGGTGCGGACCGTCGACAGGAAGTCGAGCAGGCCGATGATCGTCACGAGTGTCGTGTCCTGGAAGAAGCCGATCGAGATGTTGACCAGCGGCGGGATGACGATCTTGAGGGCCGGCGGCAGCACGATGAGCCGCATCGCCTGCCAGTAGTGCAGCCCCAGAGACGCCGCAGCCTCGTACTGGCCGCGCGGAATGGCCTGAAGCCCGCCACGCACCGCTTCCGCGATATAGGCGCCCGCGAAGATGATGATCGCGACCTGGGCGCGGAGCAGCTTGTCGACGGTCACGCCGGTCGGCATGAACAACGGCAGCATCACGGTGGCCATGAACAGGATCGAGATCAGCGGCACGCCGCGGATGACCTCGATAAAGAACACCGCGATGACGCGGATGGCCGGCAGCTTCGACGCTCGCGCCAAAGCGAGCACGACGCCAAGCGGAAAGCCCAGCGCCAAGCCCACGGCGGTGAGGATGAAGGAGAGCGGCAGGCCGCTCCATTGTGTCGTTGGAATTGGCTTTAGCCCAAAGGCGCCGCCGGCGATCAACACCATGCCGGCGACCAGAGCGAACGCCCAGACGGCCAGGAGCCAACGCCCCCAGAACCGCGGGATCATCGAGACGCCGATCGCGACAAAGAACACCGCCATCGCGAGGGCAGGACGCCAGTGCTCGTCATAGGGGTAGACGCCGAAGATCATGAAGCGCGCTTTGGCGGCCAGGAACGGCAGGCAGATCCCGCTTCCGGCGCGGCAGATCGCGCCGCCCCCTTCCGCGACGGCGCGCGTCACCGCCCATCCCCAGGCGGCCTTGGCGACGATCCAGAACAGCCAAAGGCAGACGATCGTGATCACCGCGTTGAGCGGCGTGCCGAAGAGCGGCTGAACGGAGCGTTGAAAGAAGCCGGGCTTGGGCGGCGGCGCGGTCGCCATGAGTTCGGTCTGCGACATGGCTCAACGCTCCTTCAGCGCGACGCGGGCGTTGTACCAGTTCATGAAGAGCGAGATCGTGATCGAAATGCTGAGGTAGACCAACATCATGATCGCGATCCCTTCGACCGCCTGACCGGTCTGGTTCATGGTCGTATTGGTCACGAGGACGAGGTCGGGATATCCGATGGCGGTCGCGAGCGAGGAGTTCTTGAACAGGCTGAGATAGGCGCTGGTCAGCGGCGGGATGATCACCCGCAGCGCCTGCGGCAGAACCACGAGCCGCAACGCCATGCCGCGATCGAGCCCAAGCGACTTCGTGGCGTCCCATTGCCCCCTGCTCACCGAGAGAATGCCGGAGCGCACCGTCTCGGCGATGCCGGCCGATGCCGAGAGGGTCAGACCCATCAGAAGCGCGGTGAACTCGGGCTTGAGATGCGCGCCTCCGGCAAGCCGGAAGCGGCCCTTCTCCGGGTACTCGATCGTGATTTCCGGCTGGAAGACCAACACGGCCACGAGCGCCGGCCCGAGCAGGGCGAGCAACACCCAAGGCCACATCCGCCTTGACGCGCCGGTGGACACGCGCTGCGCAATCATGCGCCGGCGAACGGCTACGGCCAAAACTGCGCCTATGATGAGCGCGAGCAGCACCTTGGTGTGTGCTGGCGTCCAGTTCATCGCCGGGATGGTGACGCCGCTGTTCGAGATGAACACATGCGGCATTAACGCGATGGCGTCGCGCACGGGCGGCAGCAAATTCACGATCAGCCCGTACCAGAGAAACAGGTACAAAAGCAGCGGAACGTTGCGCAGCGCCTCGACATAGACGAAGGCCAGCGCCCTCAGCAGCGGATTGCCAGACAGGCGCGCGACGCCGACGATGACGCCAAGGATCGTCGCGAACACAACCGCGAGCGCAGACACGAAGATCGTGTTGAGTATGCCGGTCAGCAACGCCCGGGCGAAACTGTCGGTCGGCTTGTAGTCGATGAAGCTCGGACTGATCACAAAGCCAGCTTCGCGGCCCAGGAATCCAAACCCGGTGACGATGTTCTGCTCGGCGAGCTTTTGCGACACGTTCGCGGCCAGATACCACGCCATGCTGGCGACGAACGCGACCGCCAGCACCTGATACAGGATGGCGCGCACGCGCAGGTCGTAGAACAGTCGCGTCATCGCGGCGTGCTCGCTGGTCAGGATTGAGACTGGAAAGCGCGGGCAGGCGGCAAGCGAGCCGCCTGCCTGCAGGATCGATCAGGCCAGGTCAGGGGTGAGGCGGCCGGCTTACCGGAAGGGCGGCGAATAGAGCAGGCCGCCTTCGGTCCAGAGCTTGTTCGGCCCACGCGAGAGACCGATCGGGGTGTCCGGACCGACGTTGCGGTCGAACATCTCGGCATAGTTGCCGACGCCCTTGATCACGTTGTAGGCCCATTTCGGATCGAGCCCGAGCATCTTGCCGAGGTCGCCGTTGACGCCCAGCAAACGCTGCACTTCGGGATCCTTGCTGGTCAGGAAGGTATCGACATTGGCGCGCGTGATCTTCAACTCTTCCGCCGCCACCATCGCGAAGAACGACCAGGTGACAATGTCGCGCCAATTGGCGTCGTTCTGCCGGACCACCGGCGCCAGCGGCTCCTTCGATATCGTCTCAGGCAGGATCACGTGATCCTTGGGATTTGGCGCAACCGCGCGAACAGAAGCGAGGTCGGAGCGGTCCGTCGTGATCGCGTCGCAGCGGCCGGTGAAGTAGGCGTTCCGCCACTCGTCCGAATTTTCGAACACCACTGCCTCGTACTTGATGTTGCGAGGCCGGAAATAGTCTTCAAGATTCTGCTGCGTTGTCGTGCCGGGCAGCACGCAAACCACCGCGCTGCCGAGTTCGCCTGCGCTTTTCACATTGAGCTTGGCCGGGACCATGATCCCCTGGCCGTCGTAGAAGACAATCGGTCCGAAATCGAGCCCGAGCGAATTGTCGCGCGAGAAGGTCCATGTGGTCTGGCGCGAGAGAAGATCGACCTCGCCGGATTGCAGCCCCTGGAAGCGCACGTTGGTGCTGAGGGGGACCGACTCGACTTTGTCCGGATCGCCGAACACCGCGGCCGAGACCGCGCGGCAGACATCCTGGTCAAACCCGCGTCGCACGCCCTTGTCGTCCGCGAAGGAGAACCCGGCCGCAACGGGCGAGACGCCGCACAGCACCTTGCCGCGCTTCTTGACGGCGTCGAGCGTGGCCTGCGCCTGAGCGGGCGCGGATGCCAACAATCCCAAACCGAGCGCGATACCAATGCCTGCGGCCAGCCTATACGGCTTGAATTTCTTCATGAAGATCCTCCCTGCACGGGGCTGAAACACCCCGCTGTGCCGTTGAAGCTATAGCAGCTTGAGGGTCCCGACAATTCGCGAGCGCGTGTTGAGCGTAGCATTCGCGCCAGTGTCTTCAGCCACCCCGAGGCGGCTTCGGGCGCTATCGAAACGCGCCGACCGACCGCCGGATTCGGCTAAGCTTGACACGGAATACGTGTTGTATACCGTCGAAATTATCCCGCGAGCGGGGGCTGGTTGGCGACGCTCCCGACGGACCAAAAGGCTGAACGATGACGTCTTCTAACCGGCCACCCCACTCCGCGACTGAAAAGCTGATCAGCTTTCTTTATTATCGTGATCTGCCGGCCGCGATGCGCTTCTACGAAGATGTTCTCGGCCTGACGCTCGAGATCGATCAGGGCTGGTCAAAAATCTACCGGGTTACAGCTAACGGGTACATTGGACTCGTCGACGAAAGCCGCGGCAGCCATCGGGCGAACAACATCAAGCCGGTGCAAATTTGCATGCGCGTCGCCGACGTCGACGCATGGTACGCTTATATCCGCAGCGTCGGACCTTCAGGCCTTCGCGAACCGCGCAGCAATGCCGCACTCAAGATCCGCGCCTTCGTGTTCGACGATCCTGAAGGCTACCAGCTCGAAATCCAGTCCTCGCTCGCTTGAGCGGGCTTTCAAAACAACCGGACCATGCGCAGGGGAGCGATCGAATGATAAAGAACGGCCTCGCAGGCTTGACGCGCCGAAACTTATTCGCGCTCGCCATGCTGAGCGGCGTGGCGCTTTCCGGAGCCGCGCAGGCTGAGGGGAAGTCACTCACGATCGCGCTGACCGCCGACGCGGTGATCCTTGATCCGCACGCGGCCAACGAGCTTACCGGCAACATCATGTTCTACCACTTCTACGATCCGCTGGTATCGCGGACGCCGGAGCTCGGCTTCGAGCCGGGGCTGGCGGAAAGCTGGCAGATCGTGGACGACACCACCTGGGTGTTCAAGCTGCGCAAGGGCGTCAAGTTTCACAACGGCGACGAGTTGAAGGCCTCCGACGTCGTCTACACCTTCGAGCGCTTGAAGAAGGCGCTAATGTCGAACCTCGTTGCGAACATCGCCTCGTCCCGCGCCATCGACGACTACACGGTCGAGATCAAGACGCCGAAGCCCTATGCTGTGCTCCACATGGCGCTCGCCGAGGTGCTAATCGTCAACGAGAAGTACACCAAGGCGATGGGCGACGAGCAGATGGGCCTGAAGCCCATGGGCACCGGTCCCTACAAGCTCACCGAATGGGTCAAAGAAGACCGGCTCTCGATGACGGCGCACGCCGATTACTGGCGCGGAAAGCCGAAGATCGACACCGTCACGTTCAAGCCGATCACCAACCCGGCCACCCGCACGGCGGCGCTGCTGACGGGCGGCGTCGACGTGATCCAGGACCTGTCGGTGCGCGACGTGGCCAGCGTGAAGTCCAACGCCGCCTATGACGTCGTCACCCGGCCCAGCCTGCTCAACATGGTGATCGCGATCGACACGCGCGAGAAGTCGCCGACGATCGACCTGCCGACCAACCCGATGCGCGACCGCCGGGTGCGCGAGGCGCTGGTGCGCGCCATCAACGTCGACGCCATCAAAACCGTGGTGATGAACGGCTTCGCGACGCCCAGCGAGCAGTATGTTCCCTCGTCGCACCTGGGCTACGTGCCGGGCCTCGACTTCCGCAAGCTCTACCCGTTCGACGTCGAGAAGGCGAAGGCGCTGATGAAGGACGCGGGCTTCGAAAAGGGGTTCGCGATGACGCTCGACACCACCAACAACCGCTACGTCAACGACGGCGCGATCGCGCAGGCGCTGGCCGGCATGCTGGCGCGCATCAACGTCAAGCTCAACCTCAACCTGATGCCGCGCTCCAACTTCTTCGGCTACATCCGCGTGCCGTCCGACAAGTCGAGCTTCATCATGAGCGGCTGGGACACGCCCTCGGGCGACGCCGGCAACATGTACAGCACGCTGATGTACAGCCGCGGCAAGAAGCCCGGCTTCGGCCAGGCCAATCGCGGCTCCTTCGCGAACGAGGAGTTCGACAGCTGGATCGACAAGGCGGACGCCACCGCCGACATCAAGCAGCGCGACGCTTTCCTGAAGGAGGCCACCCAGGTGGCGGCCCGCGAAATCCCGATGATCCCGCTCCATTACGAGCAGGACATCTACGCGGCTAAGAAGAACGTCAAGGTCGTGCCGCGGATGGACAAGTTCATCTGGGCCTACGAGATGGACGTGAACTGACGCCCTCTCGGCGTTCCCTGATTGTCCACCGGCGGGCCGCATCGGCCTGCCGGTCGCCGCTGCCGCCCTATCGGCCACGCCCGTGAGAGCTCAATCGTGTTCGGCTACTTCACCAAGCGATTGATCCAGATCGTCGTGGTCCTCTGGGCCGTGTCCGTGCTCGTCTTCGTGATGATGAGCTTCACGGGCGACCCCACCTACATGATGGTGCCGCTGGACGCGACCGAGGAGCAGATCGCCCAGGCGCGCCGGCTGCTCGGCCTCGACGACAGCCATCTCGTCCAGTACGGCCACTTCCTGTCGAGCCTCGTCCGGGGCGACTTCGGGCGCTCCTTCGTGTTCCGCCAGCCCGCCATGCAGCTGATCCTGGAACGGCTGCCGGCCACGCTCGAGATCGTCATTCTCGCCATGGCGATCGCCCTCGTGGTCGCCATCCCGCTCGGCGTCTACGCCGGCGCGAGCCCCGAGCGGGCCAGCAGCCAGGCCGTGATGGCGGGTTCGCTCGTCGGCATCTCGCTGCCCGGGTTCTGGCTCGGCATGGTGCTGATCTACGTCTTCGCGGTGAAGTTCCAGCTCGTTCCCTCGTCCGGCAGAGGGCCGACGCAGGAGTGGCTCGGCCTGCGCGTCAGCTTCCTGAGCTGGAAAGGCTTTCGCCACCTCATCCTGCCCGCGCTGACGCTCTCGGTCGGCACGCTCGCGATCCTGATCCGCATCATCCGCGCCGAGATGATGGAGGTGATGAAGCAGGACTACATCAAGTTCGCCCGCGCCAAGGGCGCGGACCGGCGCGGCGTCCTGTTCAAGCACGGTCTCAAGAACGCGCTGATCCCGCTCGTCACGGTGTTCGGGCTGATGATGGGCGACCTCATCGCGTTCGCGACGCTGACGAGACCATTTTCGCGTGGCCGGGCATCGGCAAGCTCCTGGTCGACTCGATCTATCGCGGCGACCGGCCGGTGATCGTCGTCTACCTCATGTTCGTCGCGTTCATGTTCGTGGTCGTCAACTTCGTGGTCGACATCCTGTATGCGGTCATCGATCCGCGCATCAAGGTGAAGTGAAGCACGCCCGATGAACATGGTTCCAGGGGTCATCAGCCGCTTCGCCGCGTCGGAACTGTTCCACAGCTTCCGGCACAACCGCTCGGCCATGTTCGGCAGCGCCATCGTGGCGATGTTCGTCGTCATGGTGACGATCGGCCCCTGGCTGGTCGCGCAGGACCCCTACGACGTGGCTCAGCTGGAGCTGATGGACTCGTTCAAGCCGCCGGTCTGGCTGGAGGGCGGTGTGCCGCAATACCTGCTCGGCACCGACGGCCAGGGTCGCGACGTGCTCGCCAGCATCGTCTATGGCAGCCGCATCTCGTTGTTTATCGGGTTCGCGGCCATGCTGGGCTCCTGCGTGCTCGGGGCCGGGCTCGGGCTGATCGCCGGCTTCTATGGCGGCAAGCTGGACAGCGTGATCATGCGGATCGCCGACATCCAGCTGTCGTTTCCCTCGGTGCTGACCGCCCTTTTCCTGATGTCAGCGTTTGGCACCGGCGCCGACAAGGTGCTGATCGCCCTGATCTCGGTGGGCTGGGTCGTTTATGCACGGATCGTGCGCGGCTCGACCTTGCGGGAATCGCAAAAGGAATATGTCCAGGCCGCCCGCGTGTCGGGCCTGCCGAACCGCAAGATCATCCTGCGCCACGTGCTGCCCAACGTGCTGACGCCCCTGATCGTGGTGGCGACGATCCAGGTCGGCACCTTTATTCTGATCGAGGCTTCCTTGTCCTTTCTCGGGGTCGGCGTGCCGATCACCGAACCTTCGCTCGGCTTGCTCATCAAGAACGGCTTCGACGTGCTGTTCTCCGGACTGTGGTGGATCTCGGTGTTCCCAGGACTGTTCATCATGCTGATCGTCTTCGGCATCAACCTGCTCGGCGATTTCCTTCGCGACGAGCTGAACCCGCGCCTTAAATGACGACATCCTCGCTTCAGCTCGGCCCGGCCACAGCCTCGCAGGCCACGCCGTTGCTGTCCGTCACGGGGCTGAAAACCTATTTCCATACCTTCGCCGGGGTGGTGAAGGCGGTCGACGGCGTGAGTTTCGATCTTGGGTCCGGCGAAATCCTCGGCCTCGTCGGCGAATCGGGCGGCGGCAAGTCGATGATCGGATTCTCGATCATGGGGCTGATCGATCCGCCCGGGCGGATCGAGGCGGGCGAGATCCGCTTCGAGGGTCAGGACTTGCTGCGACTTGACGAGACCGGCATGCGCGGCGTCCGCGGCAACCGCATCGCGATGATCTTCCAGGACCCGATGACGGCGCTCAATCCGCTCTACACGGTGGGCAACCAGCTAGAGGAAATGCTGCGCCTCCACACCGACATGCCCGGCCGGCAACGGCGGGCGCGGTGCATCGAGATGCTGCGCGAGGTCGGCATCCCGCAGCCCGAGGAGCGGCTCGACAGCTACCCGCACCAGTTTTCGGGCGGCATGCGCCAGCGTGTCGTGATCGCGATCGCGATGATCGCCGGCCCCCGCCTCCTGATCGCCGACGAGCCCACGACGGCGCTCGACGTCACGATTCAGGCCCAGCTGCTGCGGCTGATGAAGCGGCAGGTGGAGCAGACACAAGCGTCGCTCATCCTGATCACCCACGATCTCGCGGCGGTGTCGCAGATGGCCGACAAGGTCGTGGTGCTCTATTGCGGCCGCATCGTCGAGCGCGGGCCAACCGCGCAACTGATTCGCAGCCCCGTTCACCACTACACGCGCGGGCTGCTCGACTCGATCCCGCATGACGACCGGTCTCGCCGGCGGCTTCACCAAATCCCGGGCTCGGTCCCTAACATCCGCGCCTTGCCGCCGGGCTGCGCCTTCGCGCCGCGCTGCGCCGCCGCGCGGCCGCTCTGCCGGGAGGTCGAGCCGGTTCTGACCGCGTTCGCGCCGGATCACGCCGCCGCATGCCACTTCCCGCTGGAGGCGAAGCTCTGATGGATCCGCTCCTCCAGGTGCATGATCTCCAGCAACGCTTCGACGCGAGCGGCGGCTTTTTCGACCGGCTGCGCTGGCGCAACGGACGGCTGTCCGCGCCGCGCCGCATCGTTCACGCGGTGAACGGCGTGAGCCTGTCGATCGGTCGCGGCGAGGTGCTCGGCATCGTCGGCGAGAGCGGATGCGGCAAGTCCACGCTGGCGAAAACGGTCATCAAGCTCCACCAGCCGACCGGCGGCCGCATCGTCCTCGACGGCGAGAACATCACGGATCACGATTTCGCCCGCATGCGGCCGATCCGCAGCAAGATGCAGATGATCTTCCAGGACCCCTATGCGTCGCTCAACCCGCGCCAGCGCGTCAGCGACATCGTGATGGAGCCTTTTCTCGAGAAAGCGCCCGGCAAGGTTCGGGACGCCAAGGACAGGGCGCTGGCGCTGCTCGCCAAGGTCGGCCTCGGGCCCGAGCATGCGGATCGCTACCCGCACCAGTTCTCGGGCGGCCAACGCCAGCGCATCGGAATCGCGCGCGCGCTCTCAGTGGAGCCGGAGCTGATCATCGCGGACGAGCCGGTCTCGGCGCTCGATGTCTCGATCCAGGCCCAGATCCTCAATCTCATGATGGATCTGAAGGACGAAATGAACTTCGCCTACCTGTTCATCACGCATGATCTTTCGGTGGTGCGGCACATCAGCGACCGGATCGGCGTGATGTATCTCGGCTTCATGGTAGAAACCGGCTCGACGGACGCGATCTTCAAGGACGCGAAGCATCCCTACACGCGCGCCTTGCTGGCCGCCGCGCCCGTGCTCGGTGAGCCGATCGCGGCCGCAGCGGAGGAAATCAAGGGCGAGGTGCCCAGCGCCTTCAACCTGCCGTCGGGCTGCTGCTTTCGCACCCGCTGCCCGCTCGCATTCGATCGCTGCGCCGTGGAGCGCCCGGCGCTGCGCCCGCAGGGCGACGGACATGCGGTGGCCTGCCACCTGCACGACGCCACAGCAACATCCGCCGCCATGGAGGCCCACGCATGACGACCGTTACGATCAGCCAGGGCCGGGTCGCGCTGGACGACCCGCACGCCTGTACGGACGCCAACGACATCCTGACGGTGTTCGGCGCGCTGTTCGACACGCTGGTGCGACGCACCCCCGGGGGCGGCTACTGCCCGGCGCTCGCGACGGAGTGGACGGTCTCGGAGGATGCGCGCCGCTACCATTTCCTCCTGCGCGAAGGCGTGGTGTTTCACGATGGCGACCCGTGCGAGGCCGACGCGATCCGGTATGCGCTGATGCGCATGGCCCGCCCCGACATGGGGGCGACGCTGGGCGCACCGGGCGTCTATGCGCAGTACCTCGCCGGGCTGGAGGTCGAGGTTCTCGGCCGCCACGAGATCGCGCTGACCCTGGCGCAGCCCATCGCCGACCTTTTCGACATCCTGGCCTATGGCCATGTCGTCTCGCCGCGCGCCGTCGAGGCTGCAGGCGAGGACCTGGCGCGGCGGGCGGTCGGAACCGGTCCCTACCGGCTCCAATCGTACCTGCCCGGCGAGCGGATCGAGCTGCGCGCCAATCCGGGCCATTTCGACGGCAAGCCGACCCATGACGGCATCGTCTGGGTGAAGGGCGAAACGGCCGCCGGCCGCGCCGAAGCGCTTCGGACCGGACAGGTCGACATCGCCAACGGTCTGCCGCGCGCAGCGCTATCGGAGCTCCCTTCGTCGTCCTTCACGACGGTGGAGTTCCTGGCGCCAACGGCTCTGATCATGATGTTCAATGCGGCCGAAGGGCCCGCCGGCGATCCCCGAGTCCGCCTCGCGCTCAACCTGGCCATCAATCGCCGGCAACTGGTGGAGGGCGTTCTTGAAGGCGCCGGCCAGCCGCTGCACGGCTTTGTAAGCCCTGTGCACTATGGCGCTGATCCGAACGCCCCGCCCTTCGTGCAGGACCTTGCAGAAGCCCGGCGGCTGCTCGCCGAGGCGGGTCATCCGGACGGTCTGACGCTGCAACTCTATTGTCCCACGCGCCTGCCCGACGAAGCGCAGGCGCTGGCGGATGCGATCGAGGCGCAACTCGCCCCGCTTGGGGTTCGCTTCGAGCGAGACATCGAACCCGATCGCGTGCGCTACGCCAATCAGGTCAGGCTTAAGGCGATTCACGACGTCTGCGTCTTCGATTCCAGCCCGATGAGCGTCTTTCGCGTGCTGCACGAAAAGGTTGATTCGCGGGTGCGCGGATCCTGGTGGCAGGGTTACTCGAACCCTGCCGTTGAGCGGCTGATCGATCTTGCGCGCGTGACAACGTCGAACGCGGCGCGCGAGGAGCTTTACAGGCAATGCTATCGCCTGCTGCAGCAGGATCCGCCTTGGCTATACCTCTACAATCACCGCCGGGTCATCGGCCTGCGCGGTCGCCATCCGGACTGGCGGATGCGCAGCGACGGCGTGGTCGATGTGCGCGCGCTGCCGGCGTTCTAGGCGCCCTTAGCCAAGCTTGGCCAGCTTGCGGTCCTGGCGCGCGATCAGGCGCTCGATGTCGGCCAGATCACCCGCCGAAAGGCGGCCGGCTGGCGCCCGCAGCGCCGCGGACGCAATCACGCCCCGGCGCGCCAGGATGTGCTTCCTGATCTGCAATCCCAGTCCCGGCTGCAACTCATAGCGGGCCAGCGGCAGGTAAGCGTCGAACAAGTCGTGGGCCCGCTCGATGTCGCCTGCCGCGTGCGCCTTGCAGACGTCGACCATCATCTCCGGGTAGGCGAAGCCCGTCATCGCGCCGTCGGCGCCTCGGCTCAATTCTTCCGGCAGGAAGATCCCACCATTGCCGCACAGGATCGAAATCCGGCGCGCCTCGCCCCGATCGCTGGCGGCGCGCAGGGCGCCAATCTTGTTCAGCCCCGGCCAGTCTTCATGCTTGAGCATCACGCAGCTCGGCAGCGCCTGCACGATGCGGGTGATCACGGCCGTCGAGATCTGCACGCTGGTCGCGAGCGGATAGTCCTGCAACACGAAGGGCGTATCGCCAAGCATCGCGGCCGCCGTCTCGAAGTAAGCGTAAATCTGGTCATCCGTTCTGACGCTGGAAGGCGGAGCCACCATGACGCCGGCCGCCCCGGCGTCCATCACCTCAGCGCTGAGCTCCCGCATCGGCGCGAAGCCCGGCGCGGAGACGCCCACTACGACCGGAACCGTCCCGCACACGCGTCCCAGCACGCGCTTCACCACGGCTAGGGATTCAGCTGCGGTCAGCTTCGGAGCCTCGCCCATCATGCCCAGCAAGGTGAGGCCGCTCGCGCCCTTCTCGAGGTAGAAATCCACCATCGAGTCCAGGCTGGCATAGTCGATCGCGCCCTGCGGGGTGAACGGGGTGACGGCGATCACGAACACGCCTGACGCGGCTTCGCTAATGAGGGGCATTGGATTCCAATCTTTGGGTGACCGTGATGGCGCTCAGAGATCGCCCAGAAGAACGCGGCCCAAGGCCATGGCGGTCGCAGCTTGCGTCGGCTCCACGACCGGGACGCCGAGCTCGTCCTGGAGGCGCCGCCGATAGCGCGCCATGCCGGCGCAACCCATCACGATGACATCCGCGCCGTGGGCGTCGCGCAGCGCGCGGCCGGTGGCGCTCATGCGCTCATATGTGCGCGCCTCGTCGGCGAGCTCGGTCACGCCCAGCCCGATCGAGAGGTCGCCGGCGAAGCGGGCCATCACGCCCATCGCGCCGAAGTAGCGTAGATGCCGGGGGATCGAGGTCGGCAGGATTGCGATGACGCCAAAACGCTGCCCCAGGGTGAGCGCCGTCAAAACGCCGGCTTCCGCGATGCCGAAGACCGGGCGCCGGCTCTGCTCGCGCAAGGCGTGGAGGCCTGGATCGCTGAAGCAGGCGATCACGAAAGCCGCCGCCTCCTCTTCGAGGTCCTTGGCTCGCCGCAGAAGCGGCCCGATGACGCCGTCCACGTCGCGCTGGCTCTGGATCCCAGGCGGGCCATCCGGCAAGGTCAGACAGGCGATCGCCGGCCCTTGCTGCGTCCGCAGCGGCTCGACAGCCCGGTCGATCGCGCCGGTGACGGTGGTCGAGGAATTCGGATTGATGACGTAGATCGTGTTGCTCATGGCGGAGCGCTCCAAGCCGCTGCCTCAGTAGAGATCGGCGCCGAAATTCCGTGCGGGATCGAATTCCGCCGACAGCTGGCCGGTGGGTCGTGTGGCTTCGCCCGCGGGCCGCAGCAAGAGCCGTCCCGAGCCCGGCGCGGCGTTGATGACGCCCTCCGCGACGATCACCTCGCCCCGCCGCAACACGGTTTCGGGCCAGCCCGTGACGGTGCGGCCCTCGAAGGGATTGTAGCCCGCATTGTCGTGCAGGTCGTTTGCGAGCGTGACGCGGCGCTCGGGATTCCAGATCGCGACGTCGGCGTCCGCCCCGATCGCCAGCGAGCCTTTACCCGGAAGATCATAGATCCGGGCCGGAGCCGTCGCGGTGAGTTCGACGAACTTGCTGAGCCCCATGCGCCCTTGCGACACCATGGCGTCGAACAGGAGCGGCTGCCGCAGCTCCAGGCCCGGCATGCCGTTGGCCATCTGTTTGAACGTCGGGTTGTCGCCGGCGCTGAGCTTTCCGCTCGAATCGAAACGATAAGGAGCGTGATCGGACGACAGGACCTGCAGGTCCCCGAGGGCCAGCGCCCGCCAGAGCGCCTCCTGATCGGCAGCCGTGCGTTGGGGCGGCGAACATATCCACTTGGCCCCTTCCAGCCCCGGCCGGTCGAGATCCTGCGCCGTCATCAGCAGGTAATGCGGGCAGGTCTCGGCGAAGATCTTCACCCCGCGTCCACGCGCGTCGCGGATCGCGGCCGCGCCCTCAGCAGTGGAGACGTGAAAAATCATGATCGGCTGGTCGAGCAACTCGGAGAAGGCGATCAGGCGATGGAAGGCCTCGACCTCGGCCGCCCGCGGATGGCTCACGGCGTGGAATTTCGGCAGAACGTAGCCGCGGGCGACCAGCCGCTCGCTCATCCACTTCAGAACGCCATGGTTCTCTGCGTGAACGCAGACGAGAGCTCCGGCGCTGCGCGCCGCGAGCATCACGTCCAAAAGCTGTTGGTCGCTCACCTGGACCGCGTCGTAGGTCATGAACACCTTGACCGAGCGGTGTCCGGCCCCGATCAGAGCCGGCAGGTCATGCGCGATCGTCTGTTCGTCGGGGTTGGCGACCATCAGGTGGAAGGCATAGTCGATCACCGCCCCACGCCGCGCCAGCGCCGCATATTCCTCTACCACCGTGCTGAGCTTGGCGCCCCGGTGCTGGGCCGCAAAGGATATGACCGACGTCGTGCCCCCGAAAGCAGCCGACCGCGTCGCGCTCTCGAATGTGTCGGCGTTCATCAGCCCGCCGCCGGAGAGCTGTTCGATATGGCAATGGACGTCGACGCCGCCGGGGAGGATCAGCCTGTCCGTCGCGTCGATCTCGAGGCGGCCCGCCGGCAGCTTCGCGCCGACCGCGGCGATCTTCTCCCCCGTAATGGCGAGATCGGCCTTGAACACGTCGCTCGCGGTCACGACCACGCCATTGCGAATAACGATGTCGTTGGGCATGTCGGCCATGATGAACTCCGGATGCGCGCTGCCGCAGCAGGGCCGCTGGTGCTGGTTTGCGGCTCACGCAGCCGAGGCTGCGTGACTTCGACATACAGTGTGTATACTCTTGGAATAGTGTTAGGGAAAGCGGCGCTGCCCCAGGGGCCGGGGCGAAAGTGTGAATCCCAAGCGCGCGGCGCTTCCGATCCGAGCGAGGAACGCGACCATTGAACGGAGTGGATGGGTGACCGCCGATCAGGGCACGATCTCGACGCTGGGTCACTCTACCTATGAGCGGCTCCGCGACATGATCCTCAATGGCGAACTGCCGGCCGGCGCTTCGCTGCAGGAAAAGAAGCTGGCGGAACGCCTGGGCGTATCCCGGACGCCGGTTCGCGAAGCGACCATGCGGTTGATGACGGAAGGACTTGTGCTGCGCACCGCCGGCGCAACGCCGGTCGTCCGCCGGCTCTCGATCGACGACTTCATGGAGGTGCTGCACATCAGGCGGCTGCTCGAAGTCGAGGCCGCAGGCCGCGCCGCTCAGACCGGCGGATCGCCCGAACTCAGCGCAGTCGCGGCCCGCATCGCTGAATTCCGCGACGGTGTCGAGCCGACGCCCGCCGAGCACGTCGCGGTGGACGACCGGCTCCACCTGATCATCGCGGGTCTAGCGGGGTCGCGCCTGCTTGCTGAGTTGATCGAAGACCTGCGTAAAAAGACGAGGATTTTCGACATGGGACGGGTGCCCGAGCGATTTGAACCGGGCGTACAGGAGCATCTTGCGATCATCGACGCCATCACGGCGCGAGACGCTTCGCGCGCGCAAGACGCCATGCGGGAGCATATCGACAACGTTCGTGCGAGCGTCATGGCTCATTTGCGACGCTTGTTCTGAAGCCGACCTATTCGGCGGCCGCTCCAGTAGCTCTCGCCTTCAGCGTCATGGGACCGCCGCCGCACGACATCGTCGGCGAGTTGGCGGGCCAGCAACCGCGCGAGGGCGATGAGAGCCGGGTGGAGGGCGCCGCCGTCGGGCCGCCGCGCGCCGGCGGCGTCGACCTCAGAGCCGATCGTGGCCGGCGAGGGGACGGGAGTGGACTGCAAACGCCTCATGGCGACCCAAATCTCAGAGTCGGAGGACGCAAACAGCCGAAGAACCTCAACAATTTTCAGCGAGGTTTTCCACCAGCGTCGTGAGCTAGGGTTTACGGTCCCGACGCATGACCTTGGGGGCGAACTCGTCCAGCGAGTCGGTGTCTAGGCCCAAGGCGTCCATCACCTCGGCGCAGTACCTGAAGAACGGACCGGTCCGGCTGACTGTGGTGCGTTCGCCGGTCCGCTTCACATAGGTCTCGCTGGCGAGACCCAATACGATTCTCCGGTCGGTATCGCGGGTCCGGCCTCCACGCCGGGGCTGCTCGAACTCCGACATCCTCTCGGCCGGTGCCTAGACAGAGTTCAACAGCCGCACGAGCAGATCTGGCCCTATTTGGGCGGCAGCCGATAGTCGGGCCGGAAGCGTCTGCTGCTCCAAGCCGCGCACGAGCGCAACGGTGTCCAGTCGCCCGGGGCGGCCGACATGGCGCAGGACGTCTTCAACGCCCTGAGGATGTGGACCGGAAATGGACCCCGCAAGCCGTTCAAAGCCGCTCGCGCTCAACATCGCGCCCAAGGTCGGAATGACGTCGGCCGGTGCTCTCCCGGTGAGAGAGGGGCTGCGCTTGACGGTGGCGACAAACTGATCGCATTGGGACGTGAACCGCTTCAGTTCTTCGCGCCTGAGCTTTGGATGCGGTTGCCGCTCCTTCCAGTCCAGGATCCGCTCCCATTCAGCCTTGATCGCGGAGATCTCTTCCGGAGTGGGATTGACGGCCTTACGCATGCAAAAGTCCTCGGCGGCAGAGATCGTCCGGCCGAGCCTATGTTTTTCTCCGGACGTTCATGCCAATCATGCCAATGGTGCCAATCCCAGGTCCAGCATCCATAGCTATCGAGGATGTCGCAGGACGAAAATGGCGGACCTTGGCGCCGCTCAGGTCGGCTTAGCGCCAACAGCAGTCGCGACCGCCGCTGCCTAAAGCAGACTTGCTTCGCTGACCTGTCAATGCGCCAGGGTTTTGTTGAAATGGAATCCTGGTGGCGGCACCAGTCCGCCTGACGGAACGCCAATGCCGCTCCAACTCAGCACGCAAGTTGCTGCCGCTGGAGCCCAGCTCCCTGATCTCACGATCGTCTCCTCTGGGGGGCGTGGCCTAGAGACTTCGGTGACGTTTCACAGTCTGCGACGGGTACTCTCCGAACTGGGCCCTGTAATACGCCGAGAACCGCCCGAAGTCGCAGAAGCCTGACCGGAATGCGATATCGGCGATGGTCTCCCCGCCGCTGTCAGGCCGCTTCAAGAGTGTCCTTGCGCGACACAGCTGGCGCTGACGGAGGAAGGCCACGGGGGATACGCCGATCTCCTCGTCGAACAGCCGAAAGAGCGATCGACGGGATAGTCCCGATACGGCCATCAGCCTGGCGACATGGACGGGATACGTGTCCACGATGTCGAGATACTCCAGGATGTCATAGAGGGACCGTCGCGACCCACAGCGGCCCCGCTGCTCCGGCCGCGGCACGCCGCGCGTGAGCGCATCGAGAAGGGCGTCAGTCCAGTATTCGGCCACGCCGGCGCAGACGTGGAGATTGCCCCCCGCCTGCGACACGATGCCGGTCAGGGCCCGATCGATCGCATCCGCATCGTGGGCGTCAAACCGCAGGGTCGCCTCGGCCGCCCACTCCTCCACTTGCCCCACGGGGCAGCCCTCGCCGAAGAAGCGGGACAGCGCGTCAGCCGGAACGGATATGCCGCCGAACGCGGCTCCCCCGAAGTAGCGATTGAGGTGCTCGACCCCGGGCGGCCAGACCGAAACGGTTTCACATCTGAGCGACGCGATGTGGGTGTTGCAGGGCGTCTCAAACAGCATGCCGAACGTGACGTCCCGGTCACTGAAGACACCTTTCGAGACGATCCCTCGATCGAAGATTCCGAGCCCCATTGAAACGGGACCAACGGACACATGGCGCAGGCGCCCATGCATCTCGCCCTTCTCGACCTGGACGATTTCGGAGCGCGACGCGGGCGTGGCCTCGCTGAGTTGCTCGAAGCATCTGATTTCGATGGACTGAGACTCAAACTGAACCCGCGCGGATCGATCTTCCAGGCCGTCCATGACCCTGTCTCGCTTTGCTGCATTGGCACAAACTACGCATCACAAAGAGGCCGAATTTCGTTATCATTGGCTAGTAAGGATGAGACAATAGGGATTATCAACTAGCTTTGCATGGACTGATCAATAAATGGGAACCATGCGCCCCGTGGGGCATGTAAAAGCTGTGATTGAAGACCATTCAACATCAGGATTTTGTGTAATATATTTATCCAAGTTTGACGGTTGCTTATTTTCGGGAGCAGGCAGTTGATCTATAACTCTCATTGTGAAACTGTAAGACGCAGTGTCGCGACGCTGAACGTCGTGGCGCAAGAGCGTCGAAGACGCCTTCGATGGAATACTTGCTCGACCTCTCGGCGGCAGCGCCGAAGCCGATCCGAAGCTGATCTGCTCCGCAATGCGTCTGAGGATCTTCCCGCGATGGCGACACCCACCGGCGGGCGGGGATCGTGCAACGTGCAGACAGGGGAGGTGAGGTCATGACGCGCCCCGTACTTGCCCTCGCGTCGGCAATCGCGAGTGTTCCTCTCGTCACGCCGGCCTCTGCTCGTGCCTCCAGGGGCGCTGCGGGTTGCGCAGGACATGATGGCGCCAGGCTGGTTCGAAGAGGTTGTCCTCGTTCAGCCCAACGTCGTTGGGCCCCGGGGCGGGCGCGATCGCTCGACTCCGGTCCGGCCGCCCGTATGCACGGCCATTGCTGGCGCTGAACCACATCTCTGGATGACAGCTTCCGGTCGCTTCTAGGAGGATCGAGACGCCAATGCTGAGTGGTACCGCTCATCACCAAGGCATGGTCAAGATTGCCGGCGGCCAGTTCCTGATGGGATCGGACCGACACTATCCCGAAGAAGCCCCGGCCCATCGCGTGCGGGTCAGCGGATTCTGGATCGACGAGCACCCGGTCACCAACCGCCAGTTTCGGGCCTTCGTCGCCGCGACAGGCTACACGACCTTCGCGGAGATCCCGCCCAGACCCGAAGACTACCCCGGAGCCTTTCCCGGGATGCTGAGGGCGGGATCGCTCGTGTTTACGCCGACCGATCACCCGGTGGACCTTCGGGACCTGTCGCAATGGTGGACATTCGCTTTCGGCGCGTCGTGGCAGGCGCCCTACGGGCCGGGGTCGTCGCTCGATGGTCTCGACGACCATCCGGTCGTCCACATCTGCTTCCAGGATGCAAGGGCCTATGCCGAATGGGCGGGCAAGGACCTGCCGACCGAGGCCGAGTGGGAATACGCGGCGTGGGGTGGGCGGGAAGGGACGGAGTTCGCCTGGGGTGACGAGTTCACACCCGGCGGCCGCCCGATGGCCAACACCTGGACGGGCCGATTCCCGGTCCGTGAGGCCGGGCAAGATGGCTGGGAGCGAACTTCACCTGTGGGAGCGTACCCGGCCAACGGCTTCGGCCTGTACGACATGATCGGCAATGTCTGGGAGTGGACGTCCGACTGGTACGCCGCCCGTCACGCGGCTCCGGCTTCGAAGCCTTGCTGCTTTCCCCGCGATCCACGGGGAGCCCGTGAGCACGACAGCCTCGATCCTGCTCAGCCCGCGATCCGCATTCCCCGGAAGGTCGTGAAGGGCGGCTCTCACTTGTGCTCGCCCCATTATTGCCGCCGCTACAGGCCGGCAGCGCGACAGGCCCAGCCGGTCGACACGTCCATGAGCCACCTCGGCTTCCGCTGCGTCATCCGTGAGAGGAGCGAACCATGAGCGATCAAACGTCGGACACCTCCGCACGTAGCAAGGCTGCCGATGGCCTGAACCGCCGCCATCTCCTGCTGGCCGGAACAGCCGCTTTCGCCTCAACGATGGAAGGCCTGACGGTTGTCCAGGCGCAGCAGCGGAATGCGCCAGCGCCGGCCGCCGCGTCTTCGGGACGCAAGCCCAACATTCTCGTGATATTCGGCGACGACATCGGACAGACGAATGTCAGCGCCTATTCATTCGGCGTGATGGGATACCGCACGCCGAACATCGACCGCCTGGCGCGCGAAGGCATGATGTTCACCGATTACTACGCCGAGCAGAGCTGCACGGCGGGTCGATCCTCCTTCATTACGGGCCAGTGCACGTTGCGAACCGGCCTTTCGAAGGTCGGCTTGCCCGCCGCCACCGTGGGCCTGCAGGCGCGCGACGCAACTCTGGCGGAACTCCTCAAGCCGCTTGGCTACGCCACGGGGCAATTCGGCAAGAACCACCTCGGTGACAGAAACGAATATCTCCCGACGGTGCACGGCTTCGACGAGTTCTACGGCAACCTTTACCACCTCAACGCGGAAGAGGATCCGGAGAACCGATACTACCCGCAGGACCCCGGCTTCAGGGAACGCTTCGGGCCTCGCGGGGTGCTGCGCTGCAAAGCCTCCGACACCGACGACCCCACCGAGCAGCCGCGCTGGGGGCGCGTGGGCAAGCAGGTGATCGAAGACACCGGCCCGCTCAACAAGAAGCGGATGGAGACGATCGACGACGAGACGTCCGCCGCGGCGGTTGACTTCATGCAGCGGCAGGTTGGGGCGGGAAAACCGTTCTTCTGCTGGATGAACACGACGCGCATGCATTTTCGGACTCACGTCCGCGCCGAACATCGGGACAAGCCCGGCCTGAACTCCCGGACCGAGTACGCCGACGGCATGATCGAGCACGACGGGGTCGTCGGGCGGATCCTCAAGGCGGTCGACGACCTCGGGATCGCCAACGACACCATCGTGCTCTACACGACCGACAACGGGCCGCATCAGAACTCCTGGCCTGACGCCGGCACCACGCCCTTCCGCTCGGAGAAGAACACCAATTGGGAGGGGGCTTTCCGGGTCCCTTGCCTGATCCGCTGGCCCGGCCACATCGAGGCGGGGTCCGTCTCCAACGAGATCGTCAGCGGCCTGGACTGGGCGCCGACATTCGTGGCGGCCGCGGGCGATCCCGACGTGAAGGAAAAGCTCCTCCAGGGCCACCAGGCCGGAGGGAAAACCTTCAAGGTGCACTTGGACGGCTACAATCAACTGCCGTACCTCACCGGCCAGCAGGACCACAGCGCGCGGCAGGAGTTCATCTATTTCAATGATGACGGAGACGTCGTCGCGATGCGCTTCGGCTCTTGGAAGATGGTCTTCGAAGAGCAGAGAGCCCAAGGCACCCTGAGGATCTGGGCCGAACCATTCACCCCGCTTCGCGTGCCCAAGGTCTTCAATCTGCGGTCCGACCCCTACGAGCGCGCCGACGTCACGTCGAACAGCTACTACGACTGGATCATGTCCGATGCGGCGGCCGCCATCATCGCCGGTCCCGCCGTCGTCGGTCAGTTCCTGGCGACCTTCAAGGATTACCCGCCGAGCCAACGACCCTCCAGCTTCAGCATCGATCAGATGATGGAGAAGCTGCAGAAGGGGTTCGAGGCCACTCAGCAATAGAACGGGCTTCGAACTGCCTCCCCGGGTGGAGGGGCAAATGCAGGGGGACCAGACAAGATGAAGCGCGCGATAGTCTTGATAGCAGCACTGGGTGTTAGCGCGACGGCGCAGGCGGCGGACATCTCTGCTCCGCCGCCTGCGGCTCCTGAACTCCCCATGCCGCCCAGCTGGACCTTCCGGCTGACGCCATACGCGTGGCTGCCGGGCCTGACCGGGAAGACAACGGTAAAGGGCAGGACGACCGACATCGACGCCAGCTTCACGGACGTGATCAAGTCGACCTTCGACAACGGCGGCACGCTCGCCGCCTTGATGCTCGACGGCGAGGCGCGCAACGGCCCCTTCTCGGTCTTTGGCGACGCGATCTGGGACAGGGTCACGCTGAGCCCCTCCAGCGTGAAGAGCAAAACCCTGGAGCCCGGGATCACCGGCACGTTGGGGACGTCGCTGAACGCGAAATCCACGTCGGCGATCCTGGAGGCCGGCGCCGGCTACGAGTTCGCTCAGCTCGGGCCCGTGGCTTTCGACGTCATCGCAGGCGCACGGTACTGGTATCAGCGCGTTGAGCTCGATCTCGCCCTTTTCCCTACGTTGGACATCGGCGACCTCACCATCAGGGGCAATCGCGCCATCGGACGGTCCGGCTCGGTCGACTGGCTCGATGGATTCGTCGGGGCAAGGGCGCGCTGGGCCTTGGCTCCCGGACAGGAGATCATCCTGCGGGGCGACGTCGGCGGCGGCGGGAGCAACGTTTCGTGGCAGGCCATCGCCGCCTACAGCTACGACTTCGCGACCCGCAACGGCGTCACCTATTCGGGCGTGCTGGGCTACAAGGCGCTCTACGTGGACTACGAGCAGGGAGAAGGCCGAACAAAGTATCGCTTCGATGTCCTGCAACACGGCCCGGTGATTGGTCTCAACATCCGTTTCTAAGCTGGTTCTGGGCGGCCACCTCACAAGTGGACGCAATCGTTTTTGCAGTAACCAAGGAGACGCTATGTCGCTCCTCGATCTCCTCGCCTGGGTCGTGCTGATCGTCGCGGTCGGCACACTCGTGGCGATCGTCGTGGCGCTCGGGGCGATGCCGGGCCGCATTGCGCGCCGGCGCGGGCATCCCTGGGCGGAGGCGGTCGTGGTGGGCGGCTGGGCGACGCTGGTCTTCGGTCTGCTCTTCTGGCCGCTCGTCCTGATTTGGGCCTATGTCGACGTGCCCGCGAAGCGGGAGGAGCAGCCATGATCAACCTGCTCCTTCTGAGCTATATCGCCGTCCTGGCGCTGTTCGTCTGGTTGGGCTTCATCCACCTGAACAGGTTCTGGAAGCTCTCGCCGGTTCTGGTTCTCGGCCTTTTGATGGTGGGGCTTTTCATTCCCATGGGATGGGGCCCCCCGTGGGGACCCGCGATGGTGGCGCGCAACGCCGTCCAGGTCATTCCTTCGGTTGCGGGCGAGGTCGTCGCGGTGCCCGTTCAGGCCAATGTTCCGCTGCAGCGCGGCGACATCCTGTTCAGGATCGATCCGACGACATACGAGGCGCAGGTGCACGCGATCGAGGCGCAGCTTCGTCTCGCCGAGCAACGGCTCGGCCAGTTCACGCAATTGCAGCGCAGCGATGCCGGTCGGGCCTTCGACGTCCAGCAGCGCGAGGCGGAGCGTGACCAGCTTCGCGCCCAGCTCGACGCCGCCAGGTGGGACCTCGACCGTACGACCGTGCGCGCGCCCGGCGAGGGCTATGTGACCAATCTCGCCCTGCGTCCGGGCGCCCGTGTCGGCCCACAGGCTGCGGTCATGACCTTCATCGACACGACGGACACGATCCTCGCGGCGGAGATTCCCCAGATTGATGTCCGGCACGTCGAGGCCGGCCAGCCGGCGGAGGTGACGTTCAAGCCGCTGCCGGGCAGGGTGTTTGCCGCCCGTGTGGAGGCCGTGATCCAGGCGGTGTCCACCGGCCAGACGACGACGGGCGGGCTTGCCGTGAGGCCGGGCGAGGTCGCCACCGCCCCATTCGTCGTGCGCCTGCGGCTCGACGATCCGGCCGTTGCGCAAAGGCTCCCCGCCGGGAGCACAGGAATGGCGGCCGTGTTCACGAACCATGTCAGTGCGAGCCATACGATCCGCAAGGTGCTGCTGCGGCAGACCGCCATCCTGAACTATGTCGATCCGTTCTGACGAGGCGATGGAGGCGATGATGATGATCAGAACCCTGGTGATCGCAGGCGCTCTGGCGGGCGTGCTCCTGCCGCGCGCCGCCAGCGCAGCGGGCGAGGAGGACCTTGCCCGAGCGAAGGTTCAGAGCCGCGCAAGGGAAGCGATGATCTGGGCGATGCCGGCGGTCAACTTCGACCTGATGGTCCAGGCCATGCAGAAGGTGGGCGGCCAGGAAAACCAGATCGTCTACTGGTCCGGCTTCGTCGACTGGAAGAACCAGACGCTGACGCCCAATCCCAGCACGATCTACTTCATGCCGTTCGTCGACATGGCCAAGGTGGGACCGGTCGTCATCGAGATCCCGCCGGCGGAGGGCGGGTCGATCACCGGCACCATCACGGATGCCTGGCAGGTGGCGATGGAGGATGTCGGCCCCGCCGGCGCCGACAAGGGCAAGGGCGGCCGGTACCTCATCCTGCCTCCCGGCTACGCCAAGGCCCCGCCGCGCGGTTTTACAGTCCTGCGATCGCAGACGAACATGGCCGGCGGGCTGTTCCGATCCAACGTCGCCAGCGGCAGCGAGGCCGACATCGCCAAGGCCGTCGCATACGGCAGGCGCATCAAGCTCTACCCGCTGTCCAGCGCCGCCAAGCCGCCGGCGACAGCCTTCATCGACGCGCTGGGCGCCGAGTTCGACAGCACGATCCCCTATGACGTGCGCTTCTTCCGGTCGCTCGACCGCGTCGTCCAGCGCGAGCCGTGGATCGAGCGCGACAAGGCGATGATCGACCTTTTGAAGTCGGTCGGGATCAAGAAAGGCAAGGCGTTTCAGCCCGACGGCGCCACGCAGACGCTGCTCGAACAGGGTGCGCGGGATGCGCATGTCATTCTCGACCGAGGGTACGAGGCGCTGTTCTCTCCCTACTATCCTGGCCGGCAGTGGGCTCTGCCGCTCGCGCCCGAGCTGACGGAAGGGCTGGCCGACGGGTTCGCCAAGGCCGGCGTCTATCCCGTCGACACGCGCGGCGTGTTCTTCTCCATGGCGTTCTCCAGCGTGAAGCACCTGGGGACGGGCCAGTTCTACCTCGTGGCGCTGCACGACAAGGACGGCCGGCCTTTCGACGGCGGCAGCACCTATCGGCTGACCGTGCCGGCCCATGCGCCCGTCACGCTCTACTGGTCGGTGACAGTCTATGATCGCGCCACCCACGCCCTGATCCGTGACCAGAGATGGCCCGGCCGCGGCTCCAACACCCCGGGCCTCCACAGCAACCCGGACGGGTCGGTTGACCTCTATTTCGGTCCGGCGGCGCCGGCCGGCAAGGAGGCGAACTGGACCCCCACCAAGCCCGGCTCACGCTGGGAAGTCATGATGCGGTTCTACGGGCCGCAGAAGCCGCTCTTCGACAAGACCTGAGCTTTGCCGGACGTCGAGACGGTCGACATGTCGACGGCGACAACCAGGTAGGCGGCCGACGCTCGGGCGAAGGCGGCCATGTCTTAAGGCACGCCCAATACCGCTGCCCGTGCGACTTCGGCAACGGGGGGCCCTTCGCCAGCCGCTTACCCGAACCGGACGCTACAGGCGTCCGCTCAGGGTCAAAGGCTGACTTAGGTGCCTAGACGGCGCAGGCCAGACTCAACTTTCGGTGGTTGCGCGTCCCCGCAACCAAAACTCCCAAAACTCCCCGACGCTGCCCAGCGCCGGGGAGTTTTGCGTTCTGGGCCTGGGCCTCGCCGCACGCCGCCAGGACCGCAGACAGGTCGCCATGCAGAACCGCGTCGAGCCCGGGCCCGTGGGCGCGCGGCCGCAGCTAGCCCTTCTTGATCATCGAGCGGATGACATCCATGGCCTCGGCCCGGTCGGGACCGTCGAGAACCGCCTCCAGCGTCTCCACCTTGCGCCGGTAGAGCTCCGGCAGGCGAGGGTGCAGCAGGATGTCCAACTGCGCGTCCGGCGCCGGTTTCCACTCCAGCACGCCGCGGTAGAGCGCGTTGTGGAGCACGCCCGTGCCGCGCCTGGCCTGGCCGCGCAGCGTGGTGTTGGACCAGGGCCGGCCGCCCGGGCCGGGAACGCCTTCGCGGTTGAGGTCCTTGGTGATCGCCTCCGGGCTCTTGCCGGCCCCAAACTCGCGGAAGATCCGCTCCACGACGGCCGCCTCGGCTCGCCGGCGACGCGGCCCTTGAGCACCCGGCCGAGCTGGCCGCGGCGGGTCTTCTCGCCGAGGTCGCGCAGCGCGATGTGGGCCATCATGCCCATGACGGCGATATGGATCTGGGTCACCTCGCCGAGCGTGGGGGTGAACAGCCGCACGCCATGGAAGGCCAGCATGTCCTGCAAATCGGCGGTGTCGGCCAGCCTGCGGCCGAGCCGGTCCACGGCCTCGCAGATGACGATGTCGAAGCGGCGCTGTCCGGCGTCGGCGGTGAGCTTCTGAAAGCCCGGTCGGAAGCGGCTCGCGCCGCTCAGCGCAGCTAAAAGAACGGAGGTGGCTGCCCCTTGCTGCGGAGAATTATGGCGTTTGGGCGCGGTCTTGAGGCCGCCTAAGCATCGCGATGTCTCCGGTCAGCAGGAGTCTTGCACGGGGCGTTCCGCTCAGATCTGGGCCGAGCCGCCGTCCACGAAGAGCTCGATCCCGTTGACGAAGCTGCTGTCCTCGGAAGCCAGGAACAGCGCAGCCGCGGCGACCTCGTCTGGGTCGCCGAGGCGGCCGAGGGGCGTCGTCGACTCCACGGCCTGGATCATCTTGCGCTGGACCTCCTGAGAGGGCGCCAGGCCATGCCAGCCCGGCGTCGAGGTCGCTCCCGGAGCCAGAACGTTGACGCGGATGCCCGTCCCTTTCAGGTCGAGGATCCAATTCCGGGCGAACGCCCGAAGCGCCGCCTTGCTCGCGGCATAGACGCTGAAGGCCGGCACTCCTGTGCTGGCCGCAGTGGAGCCGGTTATGATCACAGAGCCTCCGGCGCGCATCAATGGCAGGGCTTTCTGGACTGTGAAGAGGACGCCCTTTACGTTCGTTGCGAAGATGCTGTCGAAGTGCGCCTCCGTGATCTGACCGAGAGGCGCGAATTCGCCTCCGCCGGCGTTCGCGAAGAGCACATCGATCCGGCCCGCCCTGCGTCTGACCACTTCGAAGAGGTCATCGAGGTCTTCCAATCGGGCGACGTCGCCGCGGACGGCCGTGATATCGCCTCCGATCGCTTTCAGTGTCGCGTCCAGATCCTCTTGTCTGCGTCCTGTGATGAACACCGTCGCGCCTTCGGCGACGAAGCGTTTGGCGGTGGCGCGGCCGATGCCGCTATTGCCGCCAGTGATGACGGCGATCTTGCCTTGCAGCTTTACGGGCATCGAATTCCTCCTCGGAAATCCAAGCTGACTCCTGCTAGGTCTGTCGCGAGCTCATGGGCGTTCCGCGGGCCGAAGCCGCAACGCGCCGCGCAAAAAGGCGAAGAGACGCCGCCCCGATAAGGCCGACCGTGATGTTCGCGGCAGCAAAGAGGTATGGCGCGAGATGGGCGACCAGCCCGCCGTCCCCGCGCTCGACCATGGTCAGGGCCGCATTGGCCAAGGCGGTCGCGCCGAACGTGAACGCCCAGTACGAGAGCGCGAATGGCTGCTCCATGACCCATGGCAGCATTCGGACCAGAAGCAGGCCCTGCAGCAGCGCGTAGCCCAGCATCGCGCGCGCTGCGAAATCGGGCGCGGCGCCCGAGGCGCTCAGATAAGCGACTGCGCCGACAGCGGGCGGAGCGAGCTGCAGGCCCAGGAGGGGCCGAAGCGCAAGCGGCAGCGGGTCCTCGGTATAGAGGCGGTGCAGCAGAACCGACTCGATCGCCAGCCAGGTGAACAGGCCTGCGCCGAAGGCAAGCTGTGCTCCACCGGCATAACCGAGGGTCGCTGCAGCGGTCGACATAACGAATGCGCCCGCGACGAGGGGCAGGTACAGGACTGGGGTGGTGGCGGCGTGGTCGCGCCCTCCGCGCCACAGCGCGCCGGTCCGCCACAAGGCGAAAGAGAGCGTGAAGCCAGAGCCCAGTCCAAACAGGATGAGCCCCAAACTTGGAGAATAGGGCGCGACCGAGAGCCCTATCAGAGAGGCCGAGACGCCGACCAGGCCCAGGAAACAGCACTGGACAGGGTGGCGAGCCTCCGCCAGGGCCTCCTCCCGGGAGAAGACCCACCGCATCGCGTAGGCCAGGAGGAACGCTGTCCACAGCACGCCGGCGGTCAGGATCAGCGTTTCACCGCAGACGCTTGGCAGGCTCCAGACACGATGGGCGCCGCGCCAGGCGCCGCCCAGGCCGCCGACGCCCAAGACGATCCCGAACGTCGAGGCCGGAACCCCGTGCGCCTGTCCAGATACGCTCGCGCTTGTTCTCGTCACGACGCGGACTCCTCGGCTCGGGAGTTCGGCAGACCCTGCAAGTGGGCGTTTTCCGCCTTCAGCTCGGCGATTTTCTGCCGGAGGAGCGCCAACGCCTCCGCGAGCTCGTCCGGGGTGAAGCGAGGCCTGATGTGCTGCGGACAGTTCCAGTCGAAGGCTTCGACGCTGATCAGGATCGTCCGTTCGACATGCGCGGGGTAGCTCGGGTCGACCAATTGCGGCGCGTCGTCGATGCTGGCCACGGTGGCGCGCCCGAGAACCTTCAGACGGCGCTGGTGAGGGTAGTCCCTGAGGAAAAGCGAAACCCGACCATCGTGAAGGAGGTTCGCCGCCGTGACATATTGCCGATTTCCGCGAAAGTCGGCGAAGTCGAGCGTTCTGTCGTTGAGAGCATGGAAGAATCCTGGCCTTCCGCCCCGGAAGTGGACGTAAGGCCACCCAGTCTCCAGTGCAGACGCCATGGAGAAGCCGTCCCGGCCGGCGATGAAGGACAGTTCGTCCGGCCCGAGGCGGTCGTGGCTGTCGGGGCCCCGCTCGAGGCGCGCATAGGCTGCACGGCTCCCCTTGGCCAACTGCAGCGCCTTCACGCCGTCCGTCAAGGCGAGCTCCGCGAATCGATGGCCCATGAAGATCTCTCCTGCGCGGCCCCGGAGGCCGTCCATGCGGCTGGCCGCTTGCTGTCGGCTGGCTGCCCAACTGACGGCGGACGCGCCGGTCATGAGTGCGTTCCGGCGTCCGCGACGAACCTGAAGACCGTTCCTTTGCGCTCGGCGTAGCCGAGACCCGGATAGGGCCAGTGATAGCCGAGCATCCTGATCTTCTCGGTCGCGGCCCTGTCCAGAAAGTGCTGTCGTGTCCTGAGCGCGATCTCGGGATCGACGTCGAAGCCGAACCGCCAGGTCGGATGCTCGAAGAAGACGACATTGCTGGTCGCCACGTCGCCATTGACGATCATGAGGTCGGGGCCGTCCAGCTGGTAGGACAAGTGTCCTGGCGTGTGGCCCGGGGTCTCGATGGCCTGCATGCCCGGCGCGACCGCGTCCCCTGGTCGAAGCAAGGTCAGCCGGTCCTCGATGGCGGCGAGATCACGCTGAGCCCCGCGCGCGAAGGCATGCAGCGTGGGCGGCATGGTCGCCTCGTAGTTCGGATCGACCCAGAACTGCAGCTCTGCTTCGCTGACGTAATACCGGGCGTTGGGGCACATAAGCGCGCCCTCTGGCTTGATCGTGCCGCCAGCGTGATCGGGATGGACATGCGTGAACACGACCTTTGTGATCGAGGCTGGGTCGACGCCCGCCGCCCGAAGATGGGACGCCAGGCGTCCTGCGCTCGGCTGGAACTTGTCGCCCGAACCCGTGTCGACCAGGATAAGGTCCTCGCCAATCCGGATCAGGGGGATGTTGACCTGGAAGGGCGCGGACTGAGGTCCACCCTGCAGGCGAGCCAGGATGCCCGGCCGCTCGTCCGGCTCAGCGTCCGGAAGAATGACGTCGGCCGAGAGGGTGATATATCCGTCGCTCAGAACCACGATTTCGAACTCGCCGTGGCGGAACCTGTGGAGCTGCGAGGCAGGAGCCGGACCTGGCTCGGCCGCCCGCAAGGTCGGCCGCGGTTCGATCGTCGTGAACGGGTCGGACATGGGGGATGCCTCCGGGTGATGACGCAGGTGTCGGCCCCTAGTCCTGATAGGCCCACTCGGCGGCGACCCATCTGAGCTTGCCGCCCTCCGAGGCGATCCGGCCGAGCCCCGGGAAGGGCATGTGCGTGGCTGCGACCAGGGCCTTCTCCTCCGCGGCCCGCGGATAGAATTTGTCGCGCATCGCCTTGGCGGCATCCCGATCCTGCTCGAACAGGAAAAAGACGTCGGTCGCTCCAGGGTGAACGACCGGGAACAGCATGTCTGAGGCCATGATCAGGCTCTGTCCGGCGTCTGCGATGCGCACCCCGATATGTCCGGGCGTGTGGCCGGTCAGATCCACGATCGAGACGCCGCGAGCGATCTCGCGCTCGCCGTCGATCTGCTGCAACTTGGGGTATAGGCGGACCAGATCAGACGAGAGGTCGAAGCTCTTGGTCAGATAGGGCGGCGCGGAGCTACGCTTCGCAGGATCGGTCCAATGGCGGATGTCCCGGCGATCGACATAGACGTCGGCGTTCGGGAAGTTCTGGCGACCACCGGCCACGAGGCCGCCGATATGGTCCTGATGGGTGTGCGTGATGACGACGGCGTCGATGGCGTCAGGCCTGACCCCCATCTGGGCGAGAGCCGGGGCGAGCTTTCCTGACTGGCCCAGCGTTCCGCCGGGGCCCGTGTCGATCAAGATCAGCTGATCCCCATCCTCGACGAGATACTGGTTGAACAGGAACCGGACGCCTCCGGGCTTCGCCGCCGACATGGCCCTGGCCTGCGCTTCCGTGTCCTGCGCGGAAAGGCCCGGGAAGTACGAAAAGGGCATGTCCGCAAAGCCGTCGGCCAGCGCCGTGATCGCGAAACGGCCGATTCTGAACTGGGCCGACGGCGCCAGAAGCTTGGGACGAGAGCTCTGGTCCGCCGCCGCGAGGTTGGTGGGCGACAGAACCGAGGCAAGCGCCGCCGCGGCAGACGGCAGTCCGACGTTGAAAGCACGGCGCGACAGTGACGGCATGGCGCTCTCCCTAGTCACAGGCCAAGATCCGTGAGGCCCGGGTGGTCGTCCGGCCGTGGACCAAGCGGCCAGCGCAGCTTTCTGTCGTGGTCCTCGATCGATAGGTCGTTGATGCAGGCGAAGCGCCGGCGCATGAGCCCGTTCGCGTCGAATTCCCAGTTTTCCGAACCAAACGAGCGGAACCACTGGCCGTCTTCGTCGCGCCACTCGTAGGCATAGCGCACGGCGATGCGGTCGCCCCGGAACGCCCATACTTCCTTGACGAGCCTGTAATCGAGCTCGCGTGACCACTTTCGTCGCAGGAACTGCTTTACCTGCGCCCGTCCGCTCAGGAACTCAGAGCGATTGCGCCACAGCGTGTCTTCCGTATAGGCCAGCGCGACCTGCTCGGGATCCCGACTGTTCCAGCCGTCCTCGGCCAAGCGCGTCTTCCGCTTTGCGCTCGCGGCCGTAAAGGGAGGAAGAGGTGGTCGGTCCTGCATCGGAGTTCTCCCGCAGCAGTCACCGGTACCCGACGAGCATCACGGCGACTTGGGCACCGTGAACCGCACAACTTCGCTCGTGATCACCTTGTGGGTGGGATCGGCCAACTCGATCAGGATGGTGTGCGGGCCCGGAGGGAGCCCGACCACAACAAGAGTCTCGCCGCTGGCGTCCGCCCAGTGCCATGGCGCGTCATCCACTGTGACGTGGATATGCCCAATGCGCGGCGACACATCGAGCGCGCCGGGGCCAAAGACAGGGGCGATGCGGAGGTTCTCCGTCCGGTACTGGATGAAGACCCGCCCGAGCGCCAAGGGCTCGGCCAGCGGCGGGTCGACGACCAGCCGCGGCGGCGGCTCGTGATCGAGTCCAACCAGGGCCGAGGGGCCGCGATAGTCTCTTGCGGTCTGCGCGGAGGCGCTGGCGGCGCTTGAGAGAGCCATGATGATGGTCCATGTCAGAAGCGAATGCATGAGCTCGCCTTCCGATCGGAGGATGGGATGGTCAAGGGCGCTCATACGCCCATGTAGACGAGCTTGGTGAAAAGGGCCGGGCCGACCGCGTACTGCCCCCACTGGGCGTCGAAATGGGCCGTGGGCTTCGCGGCGATCGTCTCGTCCAGGCTGCGTCCGCGGGCCTTCAGGTTGGCGACCTCGTCTCGGATGCTCACGAGCATGTCACGAAACGCGCGAAGCCCGGCCTTGTCGCTGATCCCCGGCCCATGCCCTGGGAGGACGATCGTGTCGGTCCCGACGAGGGCGAGATTGGTCTCCGCAGCCGCGATGGTTCCTGCGATGCCGCCCCCGGTCGAATAGTCGATGAAGGGGTAAACTCCGTTCCAGTAGGTGTCGCCGGTGTGTAGGACGTTCGCTTCCGGGAAAAGAACGGAGATATCGCTGTCCGTATGCGCCGGCCCGTAGTGCTTCAGCGCGAGGGTGGATCCGTTGATGGTCACCGCTTTGCTGTCTGAGAACACTTCGTCGGGCAGGGCGGCCTGAGGCGCCTGAGGAAAATCGAAATTCCAGTCCTCCACCCGCTGGGCCTTGGCGAGATGGGAGCGGGTGTTTTCGTGAGCGAGAATGGACGCGCCTTCCTGGCGTATCCATGCATTTCCGTCTGCGTGATCGAAATGCCAATGGGTGTTGATCAGCAGGCGGACCGGAGTGGGGCTCAAACCGGACACGGCGTCGAGAATGCGCCGCCGCGAGGCCGTGATGCCGGCGTCGATCAGGACAGCGCCGTCCGCCCCGGCGAGCACGGCGATGTTGCCGCCTGAGCCTTCCAGGACGCTGACCCCGCCGCGAAGCTTGTGGACGGTGATCGGCGTTTCTGCAGCGGCCGCACGGATGCTGTCGACGATATTGCGGGCCTGGGCGAAGACCTCGTCGGGCCCCAGCCACCGCCCCGACCTCGCCCATGCGCCAGCTCCGATGCAGCAGAGGCAAAAGCTTCGACGTGAGAACCGGGATGCTCCGAGCATGGACATGTGAACGTCTCCAAGGTGCGGGATCAGTGACCGGTGGCGGCGCTCGCCCGAAGGCGAGCGACCAGCATCAGGCTCTGATGAAGGCCAGGAGGTCCTCGTTCAGCCGGTTCTTGTGCGTGGTGGGCAGCCCGTGCGGGGCGCCCTCATAAACCTTGAGGATCGCCTTGGGGATGATCTTGGACGAGCGTTGAGCCGAGTTGGCGATCGGCACGATCTGGTCGTCGCTGCCATGCACGATCAGAGTGGGCATGGTGAACTTCCGGAGATCTTCGGTTAGATCCGTCTCCGACCACGCCGTGATGCCGAAATAGGAAGCCGGGAAGCCGGCCATCATGGATTGAAAGACGAATTGATCGCGCACGCCTTCAGACACCTGGGCGCCCGGGCGGTTGTAGCCGTAGAAGGGCATGCTGAGATCTTTCCAGAACTGAGTGCGATCAGCCTGAACCGCCGCCCGGACCTTGTCGAAATTCTCTCTCGGCTGTCCGGTCGGATTGGTCTCCGTTTTCAGCATGAATGGCGGGATGGCGCTGACCAGCACCGCCTTGGAGACGCCCGCGCCGCCGTGCCGACCGATGTAGCGCGTCACCTCGCCCCCGCCGGTGGAATGGCCGACATGGACCGCGTCGCGCAGCTCCAGCTTCCGGACGAGCTCCGCCAGGTCGTCCGCGTAGGTGTCGAGGTCGTTGCCGTGCCAGCTCTGATCCGAGCGGCCGTGGCCGCGCCGGTCGTGGGCGATCACGCGAAAGCCGTTGCTGGCCAAAAAGTACATTTGGTCTTCCCATGCGTCGGCCGTGAGCGGCCATCCATGGCTGAAAACCACTGGCGGGCCCTCGCCCCAGTCTTTGAAGTAGAGCTGCAGGCCGTCTCGAGTGGTCATGGTGCTCATCATCGCGCCTCGTTGCGGCTTGGGGGACGCCGGGACCGCTGAGGCGGCGCCAGCCACGGGCGCGCCGGGCAAGCCCAGCGCCGAGCATGTGATCAGCCCGCCAGTCGCCGCCATGAAGATGCGGCGAGTGGGGCTGGAAGGGGGGAGATCGCTGGTCGGCGTCATCATCTCGTCCTCTTGGAGACGTCGCGGCGGAGTGGGCCGCCGCCGCCTTGCCAAGGCACGGACCGGACGATGGAGCCCCGGTTCTGTCAGCGACGTCGCCCTGTCCCTGGATGATGCCTCGGCATGAGCCAGGTCTTCAGTGAGATGGCGTGAGGCGGCGTGAGAACTTGTGAGGAGCCTGAGGCCGCAAACAGGACGGCCCGGGCGGGCAGCGAGGCTTCGACCGAGGACGCGGTTTCAGCCCTGGGCGATGAGGCGTTGAGCGGCAAGGAAATCGGGCGTGTCGAACCCCTCTTCGAACCGGGCGCAAACGGCCGCCAGCATCTCGGCGGCTTGCGGACCTCGGCCCTGCGCCAGCCACAGGCGCGCAAGGCTGATTCCGGATCGCAGTTCGAAGCTCAATGCGGAACTGCGGATCGCCTCCTGTTGGGCTTGCAGGTAGCAGGCCTGCGCCTCTTGCGCGCGGGGGGCAGGGCCAGACGCCAGGATGTCGCCCTTGATCCGCAGCAGTTCCGGAACGTTGAACCGGTCGCCGTTGCGCTCGACGGCCTCCCAGGCGGTCTGGATCGTGTCCAGGGCCTGGTCGCGCTCGCCGAGCGCCAGGAGGCCTTCCGCCAGCGCGCTGTTCAGGGCCGTGGTGAGGAGTTCGTATCGGCTCTCCCGCAGGCTCACAAGGGCGCTGCGGACGAGCAGTACGCCCGCCCGAGCGTCCCCGCGCATGATCGCCAGATAGCCCTTCACCCCGATCCCGGCGGCCGGATAGGGGATGATCGAGCGGCTGCGGGCATGCGCCACGAGCCTCTCGATGTCGGCTTCAGCCTCGGCCCAGTCTCCGATCCAGAGTGAGACCGAGACCGCCCAGATGAGAGCGATGCACAGCGTGAGCGGGTTGCCCAGGTCCTCCGCCTCCTCGACGGTTCGCCGGGCCAGCGTCCTGGCGCGCTCCGGATAGCCGAGCACCCAGAGCGTCCGGGCCATGCAGATGCCCGCCCGGTTTCGGTAGTCGACGCCGAAATGCAGCGTGTTGATCGTTTGCGACGCGGGCTGCATCGCCAGGGCCGCGCCAAGATGGTGATAGGCTGTTTTGGGCTCCTCCATGAGGTGGTGCGAGATCCCAAGCAGCGAATGCGCCGCTGCGATCGCCATCGGATCGGCCATCTGCTCGGCCACCGACATGCTGCGTTGGGCGAACCCCAGCGCGACGCGAAAGGCGCCGGTCCGATAGTGAAACAGGTGAAGACGTCCGAGGAGACGAAGCTGCGAAGGCCTGTCGCCAAGCTCTTGCGCGAGGGCCAGGCCCCTCTCGAGGGCGATACGGGCCACCTCGCTGTTGCTGTCGCTGAACATCACCGCAAGACCGAGTGCGCCCTGGAGGGCGATCTCGGCAGGGCCTCGGCCCGTCTGCTCGTCCAGGTTCGCGATCGCGCGTTCGCACCACCGTCGGCATTCTGTCAAAAGCGAAAGCTCGAGGTACAGAGGAGCCGTGGCGGCGGCCAGTCGGACGCCGAGCTGGAGGTTTCCGACCTTCGAGAACGCCCAATCCAGCGCTGCGCGCACATTGTCGAGATGCCCCCCCAGGGCGGCGAGGAGGGCCGGCGCCCTGTCCCGCTCGAAGTCAAAACGGCACAGGACATTGCTGTAGTACTCCGCATGACGGCGAGCCGCCTCGTCGAGTTCACCGGCCTCGGCGAGTTTGAGCCGCCCGTACGCCCGCGTGGTGTCGAGCACGCGATAGGTGGCGCGCCGGCTTCCGCCATCCACGGTCAGGAGAGACTTCGCGACCACGCGCGCCACTAAGGCCTCGAGCACGTCGCCATCTTCGATCCATACGACCTCTCGGACCGCCTCCAGCGAGAAGGGGCCTGCGAAGATGGCCAGGCGGCGCATCACGGCGCGCTCCCCTGGCGAGAGAAGCTGGTAGCTCCAGTCGATCGTCGCCGCCAGAGTTTGATGGCGGGGCAGAGCCGTCCTGCGGCCCTGGTGCAGGACGGCGAGGCGATCGCTCAGGAGATCCGCCGTACCCTCCAGGCCATAGGCGTTCACGAGCCCGGCGGCCAGTTCGATGGCGAGGGGAATGCCGTCAAGCTTGCGACAGATCTCTGCGACGATGGCCGCCTCGGGACGCCGGAGCTTCACCCGCCATCCGCTCGCCGCAGCCCGCTCGGCGAAGAGCCTGGCCGCAGGGAAGGCGAGCACTTCGTCCACCGACGCGTCGCTCCGGTCCGGTGGCGTCTCCAGAGGAGGGATCGAAACCACGTTTTCTCCCTCGGCCCGCAACGCCTCCCGGCTGGTGGCCAGGATCAGGACGCTCGGCGCTTCCCAGAAAAGGCGCTCGGCCAGGGCGGCCGCGCCTTCGATGACGGGTTCGCAGCAGTCCAGAACCAGCAGGAGGCTCTGGTCCCGCAAGAAGGCGATGAGATCGGCCGTCGGATCTTCGGACTGCACGGCCAGTCCGACCGCGACGGATACAGCCGCCGCTGCAAGCTCCGGATCCTGCAATGAGCCGAGATCCGCGAAACAGATCGCGCCCCCCAATCGAGGGGACAGGCGTTCTGCGACAGCGCTGGCCACAGTGGTCTTGCCGATTCCGCCGGGCCCGACCAGCGTTATGAACCGTTTCGCCGACAGCTCTTCGTCGATGCTTATGACCAGCTCATCGCGGCCGATCGGAGCCAGAAACCGGGCGGGCGCTGATGACGGGACGATCGCCTGACGGTCCGCGGGCCGAATCTCGACCTTGCCCCGCAGGCGCGTCACCGGAGCCACGAAACAGTAGCCCTGGCCGGCCAGGGTCTTCACATATTCGCCATGAGGCCCTGCCTCCCCGAGCGCCTTGCGGAGCGCAGACACGTGGAAACGGAGGGTCCCTTCGTCCACGGACACGTCCTGCCACACGCGCGCGAGAAGCGCGCTCTTCGTGACGAGCTTGCCGTCGTTCTGGACAAGGGCGCAGAGAATGTCGAAGGCGCGGGCGCCGATGACCCGCGGCTCGCCGTGTTTCAGCAGAACCCTGGCCCGGACGTCGAGCTGGAACGGTCCAAAAGCGAGGCGCTCCGCGCCGCCGTCGTGGGCTTCTTGCTCTGACATAAGCGAGGGCGTGCTCGCTCTTGAGATGAAGCGAGTCTCTTCCGCCGAATAGCTGATCGGGAAGGAGCGTACATCAAACCGAACAATCGATATAGCGTCGGTCCGGTGCCGCTGACCTGCTTCAACGTGCCGCAGCATACTGCGTCCGAGGCCGGGAAGTCTGCCATCTGGCGTGACCTTAAGCTTCTCAGCTGGACGTTAGTGTGTCCGCCAACGCGAGATAACGACCCCGCATGGATGTCCAACGCGAGTGATGCCTTGCCTAGTGTGACGGCATGTCGACCGTTCTCCGCGATGGTCTTGGTCATTGGCCACCCCCCATTTTGGCCACCGAGGCCGGCGTCTTGCGGAAGCTGATCGCGACCCGGTTGTAGGTGTTGATCAGACCAATCGCGATCGTTAGGTCTACGAGTCCCTTCTCGTCGAACTCCCCTCGGGCCATTGTAAAGACGTCCTCGGGGACATGGCTTTCCGCGATCATGGTGACAGCCTCAGTCCACGCCAGCGCCACTTGCTCCCGCGGAGTGAACCAGCCTTCGGCCTCCCGCCAAGAGGGCATCATCAGCAGCTTCTGCGCGGACTGACCCGCCTTCAGCAGATCCGTTGCGTGGTTGTCGATGCAGTAGACGCAGCCGTTGATCTGCGAGGCGCGGAGGTAGACGAGGTCGACAAGGGGCTTCTCAAGCCCGCATCCGGACACATAGCCGTATAGTGCGCCGAGGGCTTTCATGCCTTGTGCGGAAAGCGCCTGATAGTCGAGCCGCAGACTCATGTCGCACGTCCTTTCAGGTCAGTGCTGGTTTCATGGATCGTCCGCCTTAAGCGCATCGCCCGTCGGGGCGATGAACACGACCAGCAAAGTGGCGGACTCGGTCGAGCTGCCATTCTCCGTCAGGACGTGGTGGTCGCCGGGCCTCTCAGTCCAGCTGTCTCCGGTTCGGTAGACGCGGACCGGCTCACCCTCGATCTGGCTGCGCACCGTCCCGGCCAGCACGCTGGCGAACAGGAACGCGCTGCCGTGGCGGTGGGGTGATGACTTGGCGCTCAGCGGGAATACGACTTCGACCGCTGTCAGCGTATGCCCGGGCATGTTGGGCATGGTTTCCCGGAGAAGCGGCCGGAGAGTTTCGGAAGGCGCCGAGCGAACCTGCCCGGCGCCTCCGAGGATCCCCACCGCCAGCAAAGCGGCGGCGAGGATCATGCCGTTATTGCCGTTCACCGAACGACACCGGATAGGCTGCGTTGCGGACCTCCACCATGGGATCGGCGATGCCGATGCCGGAGGGCACGTCGCCGGGGAGGAACAACAGGGCCCGGTCGCGCTCTGGCGTGTTAGGAACCGCCTTGTCGATGGTGATGACGCCGAGCGTCACCTGCCGGCGGCTTTCGGGCCAGGCCAGGGAGGGGTCGTCAATCTTATCGCCCGGGTCGCCGACCTGGGCGAGCCAGGTGAACGTGACGGGATGCGTGGCGACGCGCGGCCCGATCTCGTCCATGAGAAAGTTCGCCGAACTGGCCTTCACTGCGTCTGCTGTCAGGTAGCGCTCGCCGGCGCCGGGCACGAAGCGATAGCGCACCGGCAGCTTCTGTCCTGCCGCGTTCGTGAAGTAAAAGGCGTTCACACCGAAATAGGCCGATGTCGCGAAGCTCTCCGGCGGCGGCTTCTGGGTCGTGAAGAAGGCGAGCGCACGGGGGTGCGATGCGAAGAAGGTGTCTAGCGGCGTCGGCTTTGGGGCGTCGGGGCCACTCTTCGGCAGGGCTTGGAGGAGCGTGCTGAACTCGGCCGCGGTGGCCACGGGAAATCCGTTGAAGCTGTGAGAGACGATGTCGTAGGTCCCGCCGCCCGGCAGGTCGAACTTGATCGCCAGGCCCCGCGGATTGGCGTCGCCGCTGGTGTCGGGGATGTCGGGCAGACCTGTGAAATCCGAGAACCTGACTGTCACAGGCCGCCGTCCTGTGAACAGGGATGCGGTCGACAGTCTTGGTGCTTCTACGCTCGGCTGAAAGCTGCCCTCGAAAAAGATCCCCTTGGCGTGGACGGCGCGAGCATGCCGGTCGCCGAAAGCGCCGTGAAAATCCCGCACCAGCTGCGCGGGTAGGTCGGATTGATCCGTTTCGGCCATGGCCGTTCCTCCCGCCGCATTGGACAAGGCCATGGCGCTGAGGACGATCGTGAGGGTCGTCCGCCATCGGGGGTCATGCATCGCAAGCTCCTCGCCGAAAAAGGAGCCTCGAAGCTCACAGAGAGCGGTTCACTTGTCCGTTCCGAGATTGCTGTTTTCACGGTCGCGCGGCCGCGCCGCCCCACAGGTGCTAGAGTGCAGCCGCACCTTGTGTCCTCGGGAGGTCGCATCATGGACCTGTTTGCGGACGGCTTGCGCAAGTATGGCGGGCTCGACGTGATCTCCACGTCCCGGCGGCTCGCCTGGCATGGGCTGGTGGCAGACCTGCGCCATCACGAAGCTGCGGAGCTGCCTCCGTTCGAGCCGCAGGCCCTGGAGATCTGCATCGCCGTCGCCTGCCACGACGACTGCGTGGTGACGCGCCGGGGCCAGGGTGTCTGGCAGCGGACGCAAGTCGAACCCGGCATCATCTGGCTCTGTCCCAGCAGGGTGCAGGAAGAAGACATTCGGATTTCCGAATGGCACGACATTTTGCACCTCTATTTGCCAGCCGACGGCTTCTCCCGCTACGCCGGCGAATACGGCGGCACGCCAGTGTCCGCGGACTCCGTCCGCTACCTCGCGGGCGTGCGGGACGACCTGATCCGGCAGGCCGGCTGGCGCCTGATTTCGGAAATGCGGGAGCCCACATCGACCGCGCAAATGCGTGTGCAGAGCCTTTCGCAGCAACTGACCGGGCGCATCGTCGAGCGTTATGCCAGCAGCTACGGACGGGTTGACCGGGTGCATCGGCAACACCAGCTCGACGAACAGAGGTTGCGGCGCGTGCTGGAATTTATGGCCCAGCACATCGAGGAGGACATCAGCCTCGACGATCTCGCCGCTGCGGCGTGCCTGAGCCCGTTCCACTTCAACCGGATGTTCACTCGGCGCATGGGGATGCCCCCTCATCGCTATGTCAGCCGGATGAGGCTGGAACGCGCAAAGACCCTTCTCGCTCTCGGGCGCGTTCCCCTGGCCGAGATCGCCCTTGCGTGTTGCTTCTCGTCGCAGTCGAACTTCTCTCGCGCCTTCAGGCGGGTCACTGGAGAAAGTCCGCTGAATTTCCGGAGACACGCAGGGCAGGAATAGCACATCGCCTGCCCGGGTCGCCGAGCGCCTGTTGAACGCAAGCCGTCGTGTTCTGCTGCCGGTGAGACGACCGGCGGTTCGCAGACGGTCGGGAAGTCCGCTTTAGGGTCAAGAGCTGACAACGGTTCCTAGACGGCGCAGGTCAGATTCAACCTTCGGTGGTTGCGCGTCCCCGCAACCAACCGTCCCAAAACTCCCCGACGCTCCCCAGCGCCGGGAGTTTTGCGTTCTGGGCCAGGGCGAGGAGCGGGCGGCCAGGAAGGCGGACAGGTCGCCATGCAGCACGGCGTCGAGCCCGGGCCCGTCGGCGCGCGGCCGCAGCTCGACCTTCTTGATCATCGGGCGGCATTGTCAGCCTCGCCTGCGCCGTACACAGCGCCTTTCCGTCACGGGGGCGTCATCACCCCTCGCTACCAGCAGGCCATTGTCGCACCGCATGGGGCCACACATGGACGACCTGCTTTTCAGCTACGCGGATGAGACGACGCCGCGCTTCAAGCGCAGTGTCATTCGCACGGTGGAGCGCCTGACGGGCCAGCCCGAACTGAAGCGGATCTATCTCGACAACCAGCTCCGTCCGCGCGCAGGGGAAAGCTTCTGGTCGGCCGCCGTGCGGCGTCTGCGGCTGGACGTGCGCTTCGACGCCGCCCGGCTCGCGGCGCTCCCGAAAACCGGGCCCCTGGTGATCGTCGCCAACCATCCCTACGGCGTGCTGGACGGGCTGGTGATCGCCTGGTTGGCCGAGCGCATCCGTCCGGACTTCAAGATTTTGACGCACGCCGTGCTGCTGCGCGCGCCCGAGGCTGCGCCGCAACTGCTGCCGGTCGATTTCTCCGGCTCGCCGGCCGCCATGGCGACCAATCTGGCGTCCCGCGCCGCCGCGCGCGACCACCTCGCCCAGGGCGGTTGCGTCGTGGTGTTTCCGGCCGGCGGCGTCTCGACCTCACCTGATCGCCTTGGGCGCAAGCCCGCGCAGGACGCGCCATGGCAGCCCTTCACGGCCCAGCTGATCGAAAAGGCGAAGGCTGCCGTGGCCCCGATCTATTTCGAGGGGCAAAACAGCCGCGTGTTCCAGATCGCCAGCCATCTCAGCCTCACGCTGCGGCTGGCGCTGATCTTCCATGAGGTCCGCAGCCGAATGGGGGCGGAGCTCCGCGTCGCCATCGGCGCGCCGATCGACGGGAGCGACCTGGCGCGCGCCGGCGACCGCCGGGCCCAGATGGCCGAACTGCGGCGCCGTACCGAGGCGCTCGCCTCGGACCTGCCCGCCGGGCGCCCGCCCGCCCGGCGCGGGGAGGCCTTGAAAAGCCGCATCGCTACCGTCACAGCCAAGCTCAACCTGAGCCCGAAACGGGCCTAGTGGCGGCCGCCGCCTCGCCTGAGCGCGGCCGTGAGGCCGATATACACCAGCATGGCCGCCAGAACGGCGATCACGCAGGCCCACCAGAAGCCGCTTTCGTCCTCGGCGAACGGCAGCCCCTTGGTGTTCATGCCGAAAAGGCCGGTGACCAGGGTCGCGGGCAGGAACACGGCGGTCAACATCGACAGGGCGTAGAGTTGGCGGTTCGTCTCGGCCGCGAGGCGGGCCGAGATCTCGTCCTGCAGCAGTCGCGCGCGCTCCTGGGTGGAGTGCACCTCCTGGTGAATGGATTCCAGCCGCTGCGCGATGCGGCCCGCGGCCTCGCGCACGTCCGCCGGAAGCCGCAGCGCGGGGGCGAGTTCGACGCGCCGGAACAGGCCCATGAGGCGCGAAAGCTGACGGTTGAGCCGCACGGCGCGCCGCCGCATGGCCCCGATGGGCGCGCCGGCTTCCGCGCCGTAGCCCTCCAGGATCTTGTCCTCGACGCTGTCCACCGCGTGGCCAAGCTCGGTCGCGGCCGCCGCCACCACGTCAGCCTCCCGGTCGACGATCGCCTCCAGCAGGTCCAGCGCAGAGTCGATGGGCCGACCGGTCTCCACGGCGGCGCGCGTAGCCCCGATGGACCGGAGCGACTGGCGACGTCCCGTGAGCAGCAGGCGCTCCGCCAAAATGAAGCGCAGCTGCGCCAGTTCTTCGGTTTCGTGGGCGAAGTCGAGCTTCAGGTCGACGAAAACGCCCGCCAGCACGTCGCCCTCGATGTCGACCTGGTCATGCTGCGTGGAGGCGAGCAGGACCTCCTTGGCCTCGTCGGGGATGAACGCCTGGCGCGACACCCAATCGCGCCCCCGCTTGTCCACGAGGTTGACGTGGACCCACCAGAAGCGGCCGTCAGGATCGGGCAGGGTAGGCGCGGCGTTCTGCGCCAGCGCCAGCCCGCGGCCGTTCTCGTCGAACCGATAGGCGAAGACGATGCCCGGCCGCGTGTGCTCGTCGGCAAGGGGCAGCGCGGCTGCGCGCACCGTCATCGCTGAGCCCGCCGATGGCGTTTTGCGGAAGCCGCGTTCGAGCGCATCAGGGCTTTGCTGTCTGGGGAGCAGCTGCGTCGGACTTGCGCCGCGGCGCTTTGTCCCGAACGCCGCCGGGCTCGCCCGTCTTGTCGTTGGCGGGCGTCAGCGGCTCCGGCGCGGCTGCGAGAGCTTCCGGAGCAGAAGCCTTGCGCCTGTGCCTCTTGGACTTCTGGGGCTTGGCCTTGAGCTTGCCGATGGCGCTCTCGTTGTGCTTCACCGCGAAGGCGTGCAGTTTCTTCAACGCGCGGCGTTCTGCCTTCAGGGCGTCGAGCTCGGCCTCCACGGCCTTCGTGCCGGCCGAACTCGCGAGCGCCGACAGCATGTCGCCCCGCCCGTCCATTCCCTTCACCTCGCCGCGGGCGGAAGCCGCGACCTTGCGGACCTGCTTAGCTTCCTTGTGGGCCTCCAGCAGCTTTTCGAATTTGCGAGCTTGCTTGTCTGTCATGCGACTACGCCTCCGTTCGGCGGCACTATGATGAGCCCGCTTGTCACAATCGAGAGGCGAAGCTTCAGCTTCGCGCGGGGCTTCCGGGGAGAGGCTGAACCACATGTCCCGTTCACCCCTGGCCCATCGCGGCGTGCGCGACGACGCGAAAGCGCGCGCCTGGCTCCTGCCGGAACAGCGCGACGCGGTTCACCAACACGGGGCCGTCGCCGAGACGCTGCGCCGCCAGCGCCCGCAGGCGCGCCGCGACGGGGTCGGCATGGTCTCCGAGCGGGCCCGTGAGCGTCATGTGGAAGCGGTATTGCTCGCGCACATACGGGTAGCCGAAATGCTCGAACAACTCACGTTGACGAGGCGTCATCGCGTCGGGGTTGCGGCGCAGCCGCTCGGCCGGGGATGGCGGCGCGCGGAATGGTTCGAAGGCGTCCACGGCCGCATCGGCGAGAGACGAAAGCGCCGGCGGCCGCCCGGGCGGAACGAGCGCCACGAAGGCGTCGAGCGCCGCCACGGCGAGCCCAGTCTCAACCGCGGTTTGGCCGCGCGCGAACTGATGGAGCGTCTCCACGAGTTCGTCCTCGCCGCGCCCGTCGGCGAGTCGGAACGGCGCCTTCAGGGTCGCATGGAAGCCGTAGCGGCGCGGTTCGGCCGTCAGATCCCGCCATTCCGCCTGCGAAAAGCCTTCCAGGGCGAGCGGAGGCATGTCTTCGCCCGTTGCAGCGTCGTAGCCCAGCACGGCGGAGCCGAACCGCCAAAGCGCGGTGTCGGGGGAGGGCGCGAAATAGATGGCGTAGCGGGGCCCGTCCATGCGGTCATCCGCCGTGACGCTCGAGGAATGCGTCGACCGACAGGGCGCGGAAGTCCGGCAACGCCATCCGCAACCGCTCGTGGTCCCAGTCCCACCAGGCGAGCGCCTGGAGACGGTCGGCCGTGCGGGCGTCGAAGCGGTCGCGCACCGGCCGGGCGGGGACGCCGGCCACCACCGCGTAGGGCGCGACGTCCTTGGTCACCACCGCGCCGGCCGCCACCACGGCGCCGGTCCCGATGCTGCGACCGGGCAGGATGATCGCGCCGTGCCCGATCCACACGTCATGGCCGATGGCGACCGGCGTCGAGCGCCGCCAGTCGAAAAACGCGGCCTCGTCCGGCTCGCCCTCGAAATAGGCCGAGGCCCGGTAGGTGAAATGCGCCTGCGTGGCCCGGTGCATGGGGTGGTTGCCGGGATTGATCCGCGTCGCCGCCGCGATGGAGCAGAAGCGGCCGATCGTCGTGTCCATGATGTCAGCGTCTTGCACCACGTAGGAGTAGTCGCCCATGCGGGTCTCGACCACGCTGGTGCGCGCGCCCACCTCGGTGTAGCGCCCGAGCTCGGACGTCACCACCTGGGCGGTGGGGTGGATCAGCGGCTCTGGTCCCAGTTTCGTCGCCACGCCGAATCTCCTCCGCAAGCGTTCGCGCGGTCGATCGCATGGCGCCGTGACGTCGGAATGACGCGTCCTGCCGCCGGCTGTCACGAAAGCGTTGCGCAGACCCATTAGCCGGTTCTCCAGCGGAAATCGGGGCTGACCCAATGCTGGTGATCGAGGGACTGACGCGACGTTTCGGCGGCAAGGCCGCGGTCAGCGACGTGAGCCTGACCATCGAGAGCGGCGGCTTCGTGGGCGTGATCGGCCGCTCCGGCGCCGGCAAGTCGACGCTGCTGCGCATGATCAATCGGCTGCAGGAGCCGAGCGAAGGCCGCATCCTGTGCGAGGGCCGCGACGTCACGGCGCTGCGCGGGCAGGCGCTGCGCGACTGGCGGGCCGACTGCGCGATGATTTTCCAGCAATTCAACCTCAGCGGCCGACTGGACGTGCTCACCAACGTGCTGATGGGCCGCCTCAACAAGACCTCGACTCTCAGCTCCGTGCTGCGGCTTTGGAGCCCGCAGGACAAGGCGATGGCGCTCTCGGCGCTGGAAATGCTGGACATCGCCAACCTGGCGGCCCAGCGCGCCGACAGCCTCTCGGGCGGCCAGCAGCAGCGGGTCGCCATCGCGCGGGCGCTGGTGCAGGAGCCGCGCATGATCCTGGCCGACGAGCCCATCGCGTCGCTCGACCCGCGCAACACCAAGGTCGTCATGGACGCGCTGCTGCGCATCAACAAGCACTACGGCATCACGGTGCTCTGCAACCTTCATTCGCTCGATCTCGCGCGCACTTATTGCGACCGCCTCGTCGGCATGGCGCAGGGCCGCGTGGTGTTCGACGGCGCCCCCGAGGCGCTGACCGAGGACGTCGCCCGCGAACTCTACGGCCTCGAGGCCGGCGAGGTGATGGACGCCGCCGCCGAGCGTCCCGAGCCCGCCGCCGCCGCCTTCGCGGCCGCCTGAACGCGCCGCGCGCTCGCGGCCAAGTTTTCACCCAGGAGAGACCCATGTTGAACCGACGCACTCTGATCGCCGCCGGCGCCGCCCTCGTGGGCGCGACGCTGGCCACCGCCGCTATCGCGCAGGACTGGAAGGCCAAGTATCCCGAGCTCGTGCTCGGCGTGATTCCGGCCGAGAACGGCTCGGGCGTGCTCGACCGCTACGGCCCCTTCGTGGAGTACCTGTCCAAGGAAATCGGCGTGAAGGTGACGCTGCGCGTCGCCCAGGACTACGCGGCCGTGATCGAAGGCCAGCGCGCCGGCAACATCCACATCGCCTATTACGGCCCGGCGTCCTTCGCCCGCGCCCGCCTCACCGGCGTCGCCACCGACGTGTTCGCCATGGACGTGAACAACGACGGCACGAAGGGCTACTACTCGGTGTTCTACGTGAAGGCCTCGAGCCCCTACAAGACGCTGCAGGACCTCAAGGGCAAGAACCTCGGCCTCGTCGACCCGAACTCCACCTCGGGCAACAACATGCCGCGCTTCGAACTCGACAAGATGAAGATCGAGCCGGAGAAGTTCTTCGACAAGGTCGTGTTCACGGGCAGCCACGAGAACGCCGTCTTGGCGCTCAGCCAGGGCACCGTGGATGTCGCCGCCAACGCCTGGACGGCCGACGACGACAGCTATCTCTACCGCATGATCACCAAGGGCATGCTGAAGAACGCCGACGGCTCGCCCGCCAAGGTCAGCGACTACCGCATCATCCACAAGTCCACGATGATCGTGAACGGCCCCTACGCCTACCTCAACAGCCTGCCGGACGACCTCAAGGCCAAGATCCGCGACGCTTTCATGAGCGCCGCCACCAAGGACAAGGCCGCCTTCGACAAGCTCTCGGACGGCAAGAACAAGCCCTGGGCCGCCACCGAGAACAAGGACTACGACCAGACGATCGAGCTGATCCGCTTCGTCGACAGCCTGCGCAAGAAGTCGTCCTGATCTCCAGCTCTCCGGGGCGCGGTTTCGACCGCGCCCCTTTTTTGTGAGAGGTCCGCCATGGCGACCGCCATTCCGCATCGGCCGGACGCCCAGAACCGAGCGCTCGCCGAAGGCTACGAGGCGGCGATTGCGGCCAGGCGCCGACGGATGCTCCTTAGCTTTGCCATCCTGGCGGCGCTCATCCTGGTCGCGGCGCGGATCAGCGAAGTCGACCTCGGGACCTTTTTCGGCAATCTCGGACGTTTCACCAGCTATATCGGTCGCATCTTTAAGCTGGAGGACGGCCACCTGGTTTTCACGAACCCGGTCGAGTGGCTCTGGGGTTTGCGGAAATGGCTCCGCCTGCTGGGCGAAACGCTGCTCATCGCCTATCTGGGCACGGTCATCGGAGGGCTCGGCGCCTTCGGGCTCAGCTTCCTCGCCGCCCGCAACATGGTGGTGGCGCCGTGGCTCCGCTTCTCGGCGCGGCGTTTCCTGGAATTCTGCCGCACCGTTCCTGAACTCGTCTTCGCGCTCATCTTCGTCGTGGCGTTCGGCCTCGGGCCGCTTCCCGGCGTGCTGGCGCTGGGCATCCACACCATGGGAGCGCTCGGGAAGCTCTTCGCCGAGGTGGTCGAGAATATCGACATGAAGCCGGTGGAAGGCGTCGCCGCCACAGGGGCGAACTGGGCGCAGAGCGTGCGCTTCGGCGCCATCCCGCAGGTGCTCTCTAATTTCGTCAGCTACACGTTGCTGCGCTTCGAGGTGAACGTGCGCGGGGCCGCCATCATGGGCTTCGTCGGAGCCGGCGGCATCGGCCAGGACCTCGTGGAGGCGATCCGCAAGTTCTACTACTCGGACGTCAGCGCCATCCTGCTGCTGATCGTCGTCACCGTGATGCTGATCGACCTCATCACCGAACGCGCGCGGCACGCGCTGATCGGCCGGGGACTGGGGCGATGAACGCCGTGCCTGAAGCCGCATCCCGCCACGCGGTGCTCGCCGACGTGGATCTCGCCGCCCTGACGGCGCGTCATCCGTCGGCGTTCCGCCCCGATTGGGGCCGCCGCGCCGTGGTTGCGGCCTGCGTGCTCGCGCCCGTCGCGCTGTTCGCTTATGCGCTCGGGAGCCTCGACGTCTCATGGTCCCGGGTGTTCGCCGGACTGGGGCGACTGGGCGATTTCGTCGGCCTCATGCTGCCGCCCAGCTACGGGACGACCGCCAAGCTGCTGACCTACCTGTACGCTCTGGCGGAGACGCTCGCCATCGCATTCCTGGGCACGCTCCTGGCCGCGATCCTGGCGCTGCCGCTGGGGTTCCTGGCTGCCCGCAACGTCATCCCGACCTGGATCTTCCGCTTCGGCGTGCGCCGCTTCCTGGACACGGTGCGCAGCGTCGACACGCTGATCTGGGCGCTCATCTGGATCAACGTGGTGGGCCTCGGCCCCTTCGCGGGCGTGCTGGCGATCATGAGCTCGGACTTTGGCGCCTTCGGCAAGCTGTTCTCGGAGGCCATCGAAGCGGCGGACAACAAGGCGGTCGAGGGCGTCGAATCGACGGGCGGCAGCCGGCTGCACGGCGTGCGCTTCGGCCTGCTGCCGCAGGTGCTGCCCGTGATGGCGAGCCAGGTTCTCTACTTCTTCGAGTCGAACACCCGGTCGGCCACCATCATCGGCATCGTCGGCGCGGGCGGCATCGGCCAGTACCTCTACGAGGAGATCAAGGTGCTGGAATGGGGCCATGTCTCCTTTCTGGTGCTGCTGGTGCTGGCCGCCGTCGTGTCTATCGACGCGGTGTCGGCGCGGCTGCGCTTCGCCGTGATCGGAAAACGCCGCGACGCGTGATCCGCGTCATCCGGGCGTCATGCGGCGCGCCTAGCAGAGCCGCATGAACGCCACCACACACCAGCGCCGCGCCGCCGCGCCCGGCGAAGAGGGACGACAGGCCGTAATGGCGGTCGCGGCGCTCGCGACGCTCGACGAATTGGAGCAGGCGGTCGCCCGGCTCGGACGGCCGGCGTCTCGCGACCTGCGGTCTCCCGAGATCGGCCTCGTCATGCTGCGCGGCCGCATCGGCGGCGACGGCGCGCCCTTCAATCTCGGCGAGGCGACCGTCACGCGCGCGGCCGTCCGCCTGGAAACGGGCGAGGTCGGCATGTCGTATCTGCTCGGCCGCGACCCCATCCGCGCGCGGCTGGCGGCGGTGATCGACGCCGTATGGCTGCGCGGCGACGAGACGCTGGTCAAAACCGTGTTTCTGGATCCCGTGCGCGCGCGCATCGAGGCCGAGCGGCGCGAACGCGCCGAACGGACCGCTGCGACACGGGTCGATTTCTTCACGCTGGTCCGGGGAGAAGACTGATGTCCGCCGCTCTGAACGCTGGCTTCCAGCGCCCCGTCTTCGACGCCCAATCGGTGTTTCGCTGCGTCATGATGGCCATGGCCCGCCCGGGAACGGTGCGCGAACTTCAGGTCGCCGTCGATCCGCCCGGGGACATGGCTTCGGCCGCCGCCGCCCTGGCGCTTGCGATGTGCGATTTCGAGAGCCCGGTCTGGCTCGACGACGCGCTGTCCGCCGACCCGGCCGTCCACGATTGGCTGCGCTTCCACACGGGCGCGCCGATCGTCAGCGATCCGCGCAAGGCCAGTTTCGCCTTTGTGGCCAACGCCGCGCAGCTCCTGCCGCTCGATTGCTTCGCCCTTGGCTCAGCCAACTATCCGGACCGCTCCACCACGGTCGTGATCGGCGTCGATTGGCTCGACCGCGAGGGCGACTGGCGCCTGGCCGGGCCGGGCGTCGACGGAGAAGACCGTTTCGCGGCCGGCCCCCTGCCACCGGACTTCCTCGCCCAGCTCTCCGACAACCACGGCCTGTTTCCGCGCGGGGTCGACATCGTGTTCGCGCAAGGAGACCGGATCGCCGCCTTGCCCCGCTCGACCATCGTCGGGAAGTGAGATCATTCCATGTATGTCGCAGTCAAAGGCGGCGAACGGGCGATCGATAACGCCCATCGTCTCCTCGATCACGCACGGCGCGGCGATCCCGCCGTTCCCGAGATCACGCCCGCCCAGATCGACGAGCAACTCGCGCTCGCGGTCGACCGCGTCATGGCCGAAGGCTCGCTCTACGACCGCGATCTCGCCGCCTTGGCGATCAAGCAATGCCGCGGCGACCTGATCGAGGCGATCTTCCTGGTGCGCGCGTTCCGCACGACGCTGCCGCGCTTCGGCGCGTCCGAGCCGGTCGACACCGCCGGCATGGTGATCGAGCGTCGCGTGTCGGCGACCTACAAGGACCTGCCCGGCGGACAGGTGCTCGGCCCGACCTTCGACTACACGCACCGCCTCGTCGATTTCGCGCTGGCTGCCGGCGTGGAGCTTGCCGAACCGGCGGTCGCGGGGGCGGGAGAGCCCATTGAAGCGCCGCACGTCACCGGCCTGCTCAACGATGAGGGCCTCATCGAAACCAATCCCGGTGAAGCGCAGGATCGCCCGGTGGGCGATCTCACCCGCGAGCCGCTGGAGTTCCCGGCCGACCGCGATCTGCGCCTGCAGAATCTGGCGCGCGGCGACGAGGGCTTCCTGCTGGCGCTCGGCTACTCGACGCAGCGCGGCTTTGGCCGGACGCATCCCTTCGTGGGCGAGATTCGCTTTGGCGAGGTCGAGGTCGCGTTCACGCCGGAGGACCTCGGCTTCTCCGTCACGCTGGGCCGCGTCGCGCTGACCGAATGCGAGATGGTGACGCAATTCAATGGGTCGGCCGAAGTCGCGCCCCAGTTCACCCGCGGCTACGGCCTCGTGTTCGGCCAGTCCGAGCGCAAGGCCATGTCGATGGCGCTTGTGGACCGGGCGCTGCGCACCCGCGAGTTCGGCGAGGACGTGGTCGCGCCGGCGCAGGACGAGGAATTCGTGCTGTCGCACTCCGACAACGTGCAGGCCACCGGCTTCGTCGAGCACCTGAAGCTGCCGCATTACGTCGACTTCCAGGCCGAGCTCGGCCTGATCCGGCAGCTGCGCCGCGAGCACGCGGAGCGCGTCGCCGCGAAACAGCCAGAGGCGGCCCCGCGCAGGGAAACGGCCGAATGAACGCCCCCATGACGGCCGGATACAACTTCGCGTATCTCGACGAACAAACGAAGCGGATGATCCGCCGCGCGATCCTGAAGGCCATCGCGATCCCGGGCTACCAAGTCCCGTTCGCGTCGCGCGAGATGCCGATGCCCTACGGCTGGGGCACAGGCGGCGTGCAGGTGACAGCGGCGGTGATCGGCGAGAACGACGTGCTCAAGGTCATCGACCAGGGTTCGGACGACACCACCAACGCGGTCTCGATCCGCAAGTTCTTCGCCCGCACGGCCGGCGTCGCCACCACGACGTCGACGGCGGACGCCACCATAATCCAGACGCGCCACCGCATCCCGGAGGCGCCGCTGACCGAGGACCAGATCCTCGTCTACCAGGTGCCGATCCCCGAGCCGCTGCGCTTCCTGGAGCCGCGCGAAACCGAGACGCGCACCATGCACGCGCTCGAGGAGTACGGCCTCATGCACGTAAAGCTCTACGAGGACATCGCCCGGCACGGCCACATCGCGACCACCTACGCGTATCCGGTGAAGGTGAATGGCCGCTACCTGATGGACCCGTCGCCGACGCCCAAGTTCGACAATCCCAAGATGCACCTATCGCCGGCGCTGCAGCTCTTCGGCGCGGGACGCGAGAAGCGCATCTACGCGCTGCCGCCCTACACGCAGGTCGTGTCGCTGGACTTCGAGGACCACCCCTTCGAGGTGAACCGGTTCGACAAGCCCTGCGCGCTGTGCGCCGCGCATGGCGTCTACCTGGACGAGGTCGTGCTCGATGACCGGGGCGGGCGCATGTTCGTCTGCTCGGACACGGATTTCTGTGAGACCCGCCGCGCCGAGGGACATCGGGGCGAGATGCTCGCCGACGCGCCGGCCGGAGGGGGCGAGCCATGAGTGCCGGCCACGAACTGCCGCTGCTTCAGGTCGAGACGCTGGGCAAGATGTACGGCGCGCGCGTCGGCTGCGCCGACGTGTCGTTCGAGCTCTACGCGGGCGAGGTGCTGGCCGTGGTCGGCGAATCCGGCTCCGGCAAGTCGACGCTGCTCAGCGTGCTTTCCACCCAGCTCGCCCCCAGCGCCGGCGCGGTGCGCTACCGCATGCGCGACGGCGTGTTGCGCGACATGTTCGCGCTCTCGGAAGCCGAGCGTCGCTTCCTGATGCGCACCGACTGGGGCTTCGTCCACCAGGATCCGCGCCAGGGGCTGCGCATGGGCGTGTCGGCCGGGGCCAATGTCGGCGAACGACTGATGGCGGTCGGCGAGCGCCACTATGGCCGCATCCGCGACACGGCCGTGGACTGGCTTGGCCGCGTCGAAATCGACGCCGATCGCATCGACGACCAGCCGCGCGCCTTTTCGGGCGGAATGCGCCAGCGCCTCCAGATCGCCCGCAACCTCGTCACCCATCCGCGCCTCGTGTTCATGGACGAGCCGACCGGCGGCCTCGACGTCTCCGTGCAGGCGCGGCTGCTCGATCTCCTGCGCGGGCTCGTCGCCGATTTGGGCCTCGCGGTGATCATCGTCACGCATGATCTCGCGGTCGCGCGCCTGTTGTCGCACCGCATCATGGTGATGCGGCAGGGCAGGGTGATCGAGACGGGCCTCACCGACCAGGTGCTCGACGACCCGCGCGAGCCCTACACGCAACTGCTCGTCTCCTCCGTGCTGCAGGTCTGACATGGAATCGCTCTCGATCGACCGCGTGGGCAAGACCTTCACGATGCACCTGCAAGGCGGCGCGCGCCTGCCGGTGGTGCGCGACGTGTCGCTCGCCGTCAGCCCGGGCGAATGCGTGGTGCTGGGCGGGCCTTCCGGCGCCGGCAAGTCCTCGCTGCTGAAGATCGTGTACGGCAACTACCGGTGCGACGACGGCCACGTCTGGGTGCGCGACGGCGACCATCGCGTCGATGTTGCGCGCGCCGCGCCGCGCCGCGTGCTGCGGCTTCGGCGAACCACGCTCGGCTATGTCAGCCAGTTCCTGCGCGTGATCCCGCGCGTGTCCGCCCTCGACCTCGTCGCGCAGGCGGCCGTCGAGCAGGGCGCATCGTCTGTCGAGGCTGCCGAGCGCGCCGCCGCGTTGCTGGAGCGCCTCAATGTGCCGCGCCGGCTCTGGACTCTGCCGCCCGCCACCTTCTCGGGCGGCGAGCAGCAGCGCGTCAACATCGCCCGCGGCTTCGTGGCCGAGCACCCGGTGCTGCTGCTCGATGAGCCGACCGCCTCGCTCGACGCCCGCAACCGCGCGGCCGTGGTGGAGCTCATCCACGGCAAGAAGCGTCGCGGCGTCGCCATCCTGGGAATCTTCCACGACGAGGACGTGCGCGACCGCGTGGCCGACCGCGTCGTGGACGTCACCCGCTTTTCCGCCGCAGCCTGAGAGATCCCATGGACCCGCGCGACTACGTGCTCTCCAACGCCACGCTGGTGCTCCGCGACCATGTCGTCGCCAAGGGCTGGGTGGCGGTGAGCGACGGCCGCATCGTCGAAATCGGCGAGGGAGTTGGTCCCGAGAAGGGGCTCGACCTGGGCGGCGACACGCTCATCCCCGGGCTCGTCGAGCTGCACACCGACCACCTGGAGCTGCACTACAAGCCGCGCCCGGCCGTGGAATGGCCCGCCGTATCCGCCGTTCTCGCCTATGACGCGCAGATCGCCGGATCCGGCATCACGACGGTGTTCGATTCGCTGCGCGCCGGCCAGGAAGACCGCCGCGACGCCGTGACCAACAGCCTGGAGATCCTCGCGGACGCGCTGGACGAGGCTCGCGCCCGAAACCTCCTGCGGGCCGAGCACCTCACCCATCTGCGCTGCGAGATCTGCACGCCGGACGTGATCGAGGTCACGAAGGCGTTCCTGGCCAAACGGCCCATTCACCTCATGTCGCTGATGGACCACACGCCGGGGCAGCGGCAGTTCCGGGATGTCGAGAAGTTCCTCGTCTACTACCGGGGCAAGACTTCGCTGACCGAAGCCGAGCTGCAGCAGCTGGTGTCCCGCCGGATCGAGGAAAACGAGCGCTACGGCGTTTCGAACCGCCGAGCGCTGGTGGCGATCGCCCAGGCGAACAAGGTGTCGCTGGCCAGCCACGACGACGCGACGCTGGAGCACGTGGCGGAATCGCTCGCCGACGGCGTGTCGATCGCCGAGTTCCCGACCACCGTGGAGGCCGCCAAGGCGTCGCACGCGGCCGGCATCGGCGTCCTCATGGGCGCGCCCAACCTGGTGCGGGGCGGCTCGCATTCCGGCAACGTCGCAGCCGAGGAGCTGGCGCGGCTCGGCATGCTCGACATCTTCTCGTCGGACTACGTGCCGGCGAGCCTGATCCACGCCGCCTTCGACCTCCACCGCCGCGTGCCCGCGATCACACTCCCGGACGCCGTCGCGACGGTGACGGACAATCCGGCGCAATCGGCCGGGCTCACGGATCGCGGTCGCATCGAGGTCGGCCTGCGCGCCGATCTGGTGCGCGTCACGCAGGGCGATCTTCCGGCCGTGCGCGCCGTGTGGCGCGAAGGACGGCGCATCTCGTGACGACCGGCGGCGCATTCGGGCCTGGACGGCTCGTGCTGGTGGTCGGGCCGAGCGGCGCCGGCAAGGACACCCTGATCGGCCTCGCGCGCGACGCCTTTGCAGGGGACAGCCGGGTCATGTTCCCGCGACGGCTGGTCAGTCGGCCGGCGGACGCATTCGAGGATCACGACACCATCACCGAGGAGGCGTTTCTGGACGGCGAGGCGCGAGGGTTGTACCCGCTGGCCTGGCAGGCGCATGGGCTCTGCTACGCGCTTCCGCCCTCTGTCGTCGATGCGGTGCAGCATGGGCGCGCGGTCATCGTGAACGTATCACGCGCGGTCATCCCGTTGGCGCGGCGACGCTTCGCCCAGGTCGCGGTCGTGCTCGTGACCGCCCCGCCGGACATCCTCGGACGGCGCCTTGCCGCGCGCGGACGCAATGAAAACATCGAAGCGCGGCTTGCGCGCGCAGCGCCGGAAACGATCGATGTCGCGCCCGATTTGTCGATCTTCAACGTCGGCGACCCCGTGGAGTCAGTTGCGGCCCTGAATGGTCTAATCGGCCGATTGCTGTCGGCTGATCAGGTCATGCCTGCACGATCACTTGGTTGATGACGCCTATTACAGTTGCATGACAGGGCGCGTGCAGGCACAAGGCAAGGTTCCGGTCGACCGGCGCCTTGCGGGTGAACGCGCGCATGTTTTCCACCCAGACCCTTTCGCTGTTCCAGCGGACCCGCCGGGAGCTGACACAAACCAAGCGCAGCGCTTCTGCATGGTCCGCCACCAGCGTCTTGGTCTCCTTGCCGTCCGATCCCACGCCAAAAGGCGTGGAAAGCGGCGTGCTCAGGATGGGGGACGGAATTCAGGTGCGCTTCGCGTCCTGGCGGCCGGCCGGGACGGCGCGCGGGACGGTCTGGATCATTCAAGGCCGCGCCGATTTCATCGAGAAATACTACGAGACGGTCCGCGATCTGCTGGCGCGCGGCTTCGCAGTCGCGACGTTCGACTGGCGCGGGCAGGGTGGATCCGAGCGGCTCGTCGCTGATCCGCGCCTGAACCACGCGGAGAGCTTTGAGCCGTATGTGGCCGATTTGCAGGACATCGTGGCCAAGCGGTGGTTCGCCGGATTGCCGCGGCCGTTTCATGCCCTGGCGCACTCCATGGGCGCCAACGTGCTGTTGCAGACGCTGGCGAGGAACGCCGGCCTCTTTGAAAGCGCCGTCCTGACGGCGCCCATGATCGCGCTCGCACCGAGCTTGCGGCCCAACGTGGCGCGGATCTTCGCCGCCGCCTTCGCGGCGGTGGGCCTCGGTCAGGCCTCGATCCCGGGCGGCCAGCGCAACGGAGAGGTGGCGGCGCCGTTCACGCGCGACAACCTGCTGACCTCGTGCCCGGTGCGGTATGGCCGGGCCGCCGACATCGTCGCCCACGCTCCGCACCTGACGGTCGGGCGTCCGACGATCGGATGGGTGCAGGCCGCCCTGAAAGCCATGGACGCGCTGCGGGAGGGGTCGGCCATTGCGACACCGGTGCTGATCGCCGCCGGGGACCGGGACCGCGTCACTTCGACGGCCGCCGCCCTGGCGCATGGCGCCGCCTTGCCGAACGCCCGGACAGTGACGCTCGCCGACTGCGCCCACGAGGTGCTGCTTGAAACCGACGCGGTGCGCGCCCGCTTCTGGGCGGCGTTCGACGCGTTTTTGACCTAGCCGCCGCTGAGCCTCTTGCCTGCGCCTCGGCCAAGTTGTAATCATCGTCTCAACATTTATAGAGATGTTGAGACGATGAAGGACTCAGAGGCTCTGGCGGCGTTCGCGGCTCTTTCGCAGGAGACGCGGCTGCACATGATCCGCGTGCTGGTCAAAGCCGGTCCGGACGGCATGGCGGCCGGTGTCCTGGCCGAAGCGGTAGGCGCGAGCTCGTCGCGGTTCTCGTTTCACATCAAGGAACTGGAGCATGCGGGCCTCGTCCGGTCCAGGCGGGCGTCACGCTCCATCATCTACAGCGCCTGCTACGATGGCCTGGGCGATCTCCTGAGGTTTCTCACCGACGATTGCTGCCAAGGCCATCCCGAAATCTGCAACCCGGCTCTGGCCGGGCTCGCCCCATGCTGTCCGGAGCCGGCCGATGTCTGAACCCGTCTTCAACGTCCTGTTTCTTTGCACGGGCAACAGCGCCCGATCGGTGCTGGCCGAAGGCATCCTGCGCAAGGACGGGGCCGGCCGGTTCCGCGCCTTCTCGGCGGGCAGCCAGCCTAAGGGCGAGGTGAACCCGTTTGCGCTGCGCATCTTGGAAGCCTTCGGCTATCCGGCGGACGGCTACCGGTCGAAGAACTGGGACGAGTTCGCCGTCGAAGGCGCGCCCCGCATGGATTTCGTGTTCACGGTCTGCGACAGCGCGGCGGGCGAGGCGTGTCCGTTGTGGCCGGGCCAGCCGGTGACCGCGCATTGGGGCATCGAGGATCCGGCCGCCGTCGAGGGGACGGACATCGAGAAGGAGCGGGCGTTCGCGGAGGCCTTCCGCCTCATGCGCAACCGCATCTCCGCCTTCCTGGCGCTGCCCGTCGCCAAGCTCGATCCGGCGTCGCTGCGCCACGGCGTGCGCGACATCGGCGGCATGGATGGAGCCTCCCCGGGCGTCTCGTCACAGCAGGACGCCTGAGCCGGCATGTCGACCTTCGAACGTTACCTCACCGTCTGGGTCGGCCTCTGCATCGTGGTCGGCGTGGCGCTTGGTCACCTGGTCCCGGGCGTATTCCACGCCGTCGGATCGCTGGAGCTGGCCAAGGTCAACCTCCCGATGGCGGCGCTGATCTGGCTGATGATCGTGCCGATGCTGATCCGGATCGACTTCGCGTCGCTCGGGCGGGTGCGCGAACATTGGCGCGGCATCGGCGTGACGCTGTTCATCAACTGGGCCGTCAAGCCCTTCTCGATGGCGCTGCTGGGCTGGCTCTTCGTCGGCTATCTGTTCCGGCCGCTGCTGCCGGCGGACCAGATCAATTCCTATATCGCCGGGCTGATCATCCTGGCCGCCGCCCCGTGCACCGCCATGGTGTTCGTGTGGAGCCACCTGACGCGAGGCGAGCCCCACTTCACGCTGTCCCAGGTGGCCTTGAACGACATCATCATGGTCGTCGCTTTCGCGCCGATCGTGGGCCTGCTGCTCGGACTGTCGGCGATCACCGTTCCCTGGAACACGCTCGTCCTGTCTGTCGCGCTCTACATCGTGATCCCGGTGATCTTCGCTCAGGTTCTGCGCCGCCGCCTGCTGGCGAGCGGGGAGGGCGCGTTAGCGCGATTGCTGCAGACCTTGCAGCCGCTTTCGCTCGTGGCCCTGCTGGCGACGCTGGTCCTGCTGTTCGGTTTTCAGGGCGAGCAGATCCTGGCCCAGCCCGGCGTCATCGCGCTGCTGGCGGCGCCGATCCTCATCCAGGTCTACCTGAATTCCGGTCTGGCCTACCTGCTCAACCGCTGGGCCGGCGAGCAGCACTGCGTGGCGGGGCCCTCGGCGCTGATCGGCGCCAGCAACTTCTTCGAACTCGCGGTCGCCGCCGCCATCAGCCTGTTCGGTTTCAACTCGGGCGCGGCCCTCGCCACGGTGGTCGGCGTGCTGGTCGAGGTGCCCGTCATGCTGTCGGTCGTCTGGATCGTGAACCGGAGCCAGGGCTGGTACGAGCGGGGGCGCTCGGCCGCCGACCTACGCGCTGTGCGCTGAAACGAGGCCGCAGGTGGCGAAGCGACGCCCGGACTACCCGCCCCGAAGCCCGGTGACGACGCTGCCCCGGTAGGCCGCGAGGGCCGGAACGAGGGCGAGGAGGGCGCCCAAAGCCGCCGCGAGAGCCATCATGGCCCATTCGTCCGGTCCGATCCGCGCGTTCAGTACGATGCCGAACCGCGCCGACAGGAGGGCCGAAGCGCCCGCGGTGGCGACGAACCCCATCGCCATCCCGGCGAGGGCGGCTGCGCAGACGAGCAGCGAGACGCCGAGCCACACGACCGCGAACACGAAGCCGCGCGGCGCGCCGATAGAGCGCAGCACCGCGATGTCGCGCCGGCGGGCGGACGCCAGCGCGAACACGCAGACCAGCACCGAGACGAATACGAGGGCCTGCGTGGCCAGCGCCATGGCGGCCATGACGGCTTTCACGTCGGCCAGCGCCCCATAAAGCTGCACCAGCACCTCGGCCGGAAACACCGCCATGGTGCGTCCGCCCCGGAACGCCGCGCGCAGCCGATAGGCGTCCGCCACGCTGGCCGCCTTGACCGATGGAGCCGGGCTGACATTCGCGGCCGACGAAATTTGCTCACGCCGGTATCGCAAACGATGGCATGAGCAAAATCTGCTCTCGGCGACGGTCAGGGTTGCGGTTACGGACATTCGTTCTGGTTGCGTGAACAAACCTTTTCGCCCACCAGCCTCAGGCCGCGCCCCAGCTGAGATCGCTCGCCCATGGCTTCTTCCGTCCTTTCGATCCCCGACGCTCTTCACGGCGCCGCTCGACCGGCCTCGCTGGTCAGCGCGCCCGACGAAGCGGCCGTTCCGCTCGTCGGCAACTGGGAGTGGGATTTTTCAACCGGCTCTCTCACGTGGTCGGACGGGCTGTTTCGCCTGCTGGGCCTCGTCCCCGGCGAGGTCTCGCCCGATCTCACGACGTTCCTCGCCATGGTCCATCCTGACGACCGCGACGCGGTCGCGGCCAGGACGACGGCGGCCAGGATGCAAGGCCAAGACCTCGACATCGAGTTCCGGACGCTCGGTCGGGACGGCGCTTCCAGGTGGGTCACCAACAAGGGGGAGATCTTTCGCGACCGGTCAGGTAACCCGGGATGGGCCGCCGGGACCTTGTTCGACATCACGCGCATTCGACAGGCGCAGAACGAGCTCGCCGCCCGCGAAGAGCGCTATCGGGCCCTGGTCACGCTCAACTCCATCGGGGAATGGCGCGCGACGCCGGACGGCCAGCAACTCGAGTGCCGCTTCTGGTTCGAGTTCACCGGCCAGACGCCCGACAACTCCCAGAACCATGGCTGGCTCTCCGCCGTTCACCCCGACGATGTGAGCTGGGTGAAGGGCATTTATTTCGACGCCCTGGACCTCGGGTCGAGCATGAGCTCGAGCTTCAGGGTGCGGCACCGTTCGGGCGAGTACCGTTGGTGCCTCTCCAAGATGGTTCCGTTGAAGGATCCGGATGGACGCGTCCGCGAATGGATCGGCGCCATCGAGGACATCGACCAGCGCCGCCGGGCCGAGGAACAGGCCCTCTTCGAGGCCGAGCGGCGCGGGCTCGCCCTGGAGGCGGCTCGCATGGTCGCCTGGAACTACGACACGGCTTCGCGCCACGTTCTGCGCTCGGACAACGCGCAGGAGGTCCTGGGCACCGGATGCGGCCCCGTGGGCGAATTGGAGCACTGGATTCATCCCGAGGACGTGGACCGCGTCTACGCCGCCCTGCGGCGCACCGAGGACTCCGGCGCGCCCTATGACATCGAGTACCGGCTCAAAGACAAGGACGGCCGCGTGCGCTGGGTGCGGGCGCGCGGGAAGCTGCTTCGCAACGTCCAGAATGGGCCGAACTGCGTCGTCGGGATCACGTTCGACATCACGGCCCACAAGGAGGCGGAACGGGCCCTGCAGCGGCTCGGCGCAGAGATCGACGTCCTCGAGTCGGGCCATGCCGCGCTGGCCTCGATCGCCGGCGACATCCTGTGGACGGCGGGCATCGATGGGAAGCTTGTCGACAGTCCCCAGTGGGCCGCCGTCACCGGACAAGCCCCGAGCGACATGCTTGGCTGGGGCTGGCTGAACGCCGTCCACCCTGCCGATCGCGAACGAACCCGCGAAGCCCTGAAGCGGCAAGCCTCGTCCACCGATGCGGAGACGGTCGACTACCGCCTGCAAGGATCCGACGGGACCTACGTCTGGATCCGATCGCGCGGCGCGCCCGTGCGGGACCGCGAGGGCAAGATCCGCGAGTGGATCGGCGCCTGCCAGTTCCTGGCCGACGGCGCCGCGCCACCGCAGACCGTCGCGGCTTCGTCGCTGGTCCGCAGCCGGCACCTCGTCGGCGGCGCGCAGGTGCGCGCGTCGCGCGGGCTGCTGAACTGGTCCGTGCGAGAGCTCGCCTCCGCGTCCGGCGTCTCCGTGTCCACGATCAGGCGGATCGAAGCTGCGGATGGCGTGCCGGACAACCGTGATCTTCGCAACGTCGCCAAGCTCCGGGACATCCTGGAAGCTGCGGGGCTCGAGTTCCTGGTCGCGTCGGACGGCAAGGGCGCGGTCAAGCTCGCCTAGCGCCCCGGCTCGAAACGGCGTCCGTCGGCACGCGGACGAGCGTCGAGTCCGGCCGGCGAAGCGGACGAGAACGAAATTCGTTCACCGCAAAAGCAACGGCAAAAGTTGCTTGTGGCAAGACACCAATTGCACACAAATTTTGTTCTAATGACTTAGACTGACTGATATTATGATTTGATCAATACATCCAGCTTCAAATGAGCCACCCACATATTCAAGGCTCTTCAGGCAGATTACGGGCAGATCAAGATGAGCCAGGATCGCGGCCGAAACAGACGACGCGACCGTCCGGCGCGGCCGCTGACGCAGTTGCGACCAAAGACAATGCAGGATCGGCCGGCGACTTTCAGCCCGAAAAACCAACCCCGAGACTTGTGATGTACCCGGTTCCCCCAAACGAAGCCGAGCGGCTGAGGGTTCTCGACGAGACCGGATTGATATTCTCCGAGCCCTCGCACAATTTCGACCGGTTGTGTCGGCTTGCGGCGGAGTTGTTCGACGCGCCGATGGCGGCCGTTTCTTTCCTCAGCAAGGACATCCAGTGGTTCAAGGCCAGCATCGGCCTGGATTTCGCGATGACGCCGCGCGAGGCGGCCTTCTGCAACCACACGATCCTGCACGAGGATGTCTTGGTGGTGAGCGATGCGTCTCGCGACCACCGGTTCGAAACGAACCCGCTTGTGACGGGCGACCCCGGCATCCGCTTCTACGCGGGCGCGCCGATCGTCTTTTCCCGATCCATCCGTCTCGGCACCCTGTGTGTGCTCGACGCCCGCCCAAGATCGTTCAGCGCTCTGCAGAAGAAATGCCTCAAGAGCATGGGGGAGAGCCTGGGCACCGAAACGCGCCTCATCTACGCGTTTCGGATGATGCAGCGGACCAGTCTGTGCAACGCCCGGTGAGGCGCGAGCGCTCGGAAACACCGACCGGGAGGATGAACGGCTGCCTGGCGCGCATGGTGAGGCTCGGCGTCAGGCGACCCGTCTCACCGGCTGGCGCCCCCCGCGCGCCGGCAGAGTGGGTCTTGAAGCCAGCGAGCACCTCGTCCAGTTCTCGGATGCGCTCCTCCAGCAGTCCGGCCGAGCTGGCGCTTTTCTCGGCCAACGCCGCGTTCTGCTGGGTCATCTCGTCCATGTCCGAGATGGCGCGGCTCTCTCGTCGATGCCGTTGGCTTGCCCGGTGGTGGCCGACGAGATCTCGCTGGTCGTTCCGACGACGCTGCGGGCCGCTTCGACGATCTGGTTCGAAGCCGAGCCGGCCGACCGCACCAGCGACACGTCGTTTGCGATTTCCTCGCCGGACGTCAAAAAGTCGCCAAGACGGCTGCGCCGCGCAGGAAGCGCGGCCCGGCCGGCTCACGATCGCCTTCGATCGATTACAAGAAAAAGGCGCCGGATCTCGTCGATTCAGCTCCGCAAAATCTCAGCGGCCTGCGCCCTCAGTTCAGGCCGGATAAGCTCGGCGATGAGGTTGCGCCATCGTGGCGGCGCGGTTCGTCCCTCGCCACCCACATGGTCGAGGCGCTGCCGCTCGCGGCGCTCGTGCTCGACCGATTTGCGCCCGGGCGCGTCGGGGTGGCCGGGTCGTCCTGGTCGCCGCCCTCTGGACCGCGCTGACGCTCTTGGAATTCCGCGCCGCCGTCGCTGGAGCCTCCCCTTTACCGTCCTGCGTGCCTCGTAAGGGGCGCCTCCGACAGGGCGCGGCCACGAGAAGGTGGCGTCCATTCGCGTCGACGTCGACGCTTAGCTTCCCACGACACGGATCATGGCGCGGCCGATCTCGGCTATGGCGGCGTTGCGGGCGTCCATCGAGGCGTCGGTCTCGCTGAGATAGATGGCAGACACGATCGGCAGGCCGCGCGGTGGCCAAAGCACCGCGAGGACGTTGCGCGTCCCATGACCGCCGGCGCCGGACCGGTCGGCGATCCGCCAGCCTTGCGGAAGGCTCGCCCGCAGCAGCGGCCCGGCGACCTGGTTCGCAACCAGCCATTCCTGGAGCTGCCGGCGGGATCCCGCCGAAAGAACGTCGCCCAGCACCAGCTTTCGGAAGCTCTCGGCGGCGGCGGCAGGGGTGGTCGTGTCGCGGAGGTCGCCCGGGGTCCCCTCGTTCAGCTCGGTTTCGCGACGGTCCAGTCGCGTGTCCGCATCGCCGATCTTGCGCATGAACGCCGTCAAGCCCGCCGGACCGCCGATCGCGTCGAGGATGAGGTTGGCCGCCGTGTTGTCGCTCACCCCCGTGGCGGCGGCGCAGATCTCGGCGAGGCTCATCGTGCCGCCGACATGCTTCTCCGTGACGGGGGCGTAGGACACGAGATCGCTGCTTCTGACCGCAACGCGATCATCGAGCCGCCTCTCGCCGGCATCGACCCGCGCCAGCAGGGCGGCGCAGGCAAAAGCCTTGAAGGTGCTGGCCATTGGGAAACGCTCGTCCTGCCGGTAGGCCCAACGACGGTCCGTTCCGACCTCCGACACCATCACGCCGACCCGCGCCTTCAATCGCGCCTCGATGTCGCGCGCGCTGTCGACAAAGGGGCCGACTGGCGCGGCCGCCAGCCTGAATGGCGTCGCCGAGGCGACGGCCGCGGCGCCTCCGGCGATGAGGGTGCGGCGGGATATCGGCTGAGTCACGGGAAGCTCCTGCAGACATGAAGGACGTCTGTGAAAGGTAAAGGGGATGGTGGCGGACGTTGGGCGGGACCATGGCCCCTGCCCACCTGCTTGCGCCTGGAGCCATAGGACGTCGCCGAGATGCGAAGCGACGTGGCTCACATTCCAGCGCGAAAGCGGAGCAACACGGGCAGCGCAAGCAACACGCGACATCTTGACCCACGACCCGAATGCCCGAAGCTCCGGTCTACGGATCACATCGCTGCTTGACGTCAGGTCGGGCCGGCGGCTGGGGAGGGGCGGATTGAATCTGCGGCATGTCGAGCTTTTTCGTCACATCATGAGATTTGGAACGCTGACGCAGGCGGCCGAAATCATGGCCATCTCTCAGCCAGCAGCCAGCAAAATGCTCGTTCATCTTGAGCGTACGACGGGAATCGTTCTGTTCGAGCGCTTGAAAGGTCGCCTCAAGCCGACCCGTGACGGCGAACTCTTCTACTCGGAAGTTCAGCGGACCTGGGAGGGGATCGAGAGACTCGAACGGATGTCGAAAGGCATCCGGGAGATGCGTCTCGGGCGGCTCAATCTCGGGGTGAAGCCCGCACTGGCCGGAACGATCATGCCGCCCCTCATCGCGCGCTTTCGGCGAAAGCACGAAAACACGACGGTCGCCCTCCATTCCCGCAGCTCGGAACGCGTGATCGAGTGGGCCATCGCGGGGCAGATCGACATCGGCATCACCAACGCTTCAACGCAGCACCCCAATGTGGCCTGCCGGGTCATCGCCCGCATCCCGGGCGTATGCATCGTGCCGGAAGGGCATAGGCTTGCCGGCGCGCGCGAGCTGCAGCCCGACGATCTGGCGGGCGAGGATTTCATCTCCATCGGCGCGGTGGAACGAAGCACCATCATCGAGAAGGCGTTCGACGCGGCTGGCGTCCAACTGAGGATCATGATCGAGGCCCCGATGGCGCACATGACCTGCGCCCTGGTGGCCAACGGCGCCGGGGTGGCGATCGTCGACCAGATCAACGCCGAGGCCTTCAAGGGGCGCGGCCTCGTGCTGAAGCCCTTCAATCCCGGAATTTCTTTTCCGGTCTGGCACTTGAGGCCGCTCAATCTCACGAGTTCGACGCTAGCCGACGCGCTGACGCAGGATCTCGAGGAAGAGTTTGAGCGCCTCGGCTTCCGTACGGAGACATGAAGTTGTGCGACGCAGCGCAGCCCGCCGGCTATAACCTGGAGGAATGACTTAGTAAAAACATGTTCTTTGACTGCGACATCATAACGCCCCTACGCTCTCTTCACGTTGATGCAGATCAAAGAGCTGGCATTGTCCTTCCAGAGGGAAGTGACGGGGACAGCGCTCTTCTGCAGATTCAGAGAAGAGAGGCGCGTTTCCTTGCCACGCATCGCCGTCTTCCTCGCCCGACGCCTGATGTTCGCCGCCGTGCTGATGCTGGGGGTCAGCGCCACGATCTTTTTTCTCATCAATTCCATCGGCAATCCGATCGAGTTGATGATGGCCGAGACTCCCGGAATCACGGGTGAAGTCCTCGACAAGATGAAGGCCTATTACGGCCTGGATCATCCGCCCATCGCACGATACTTCCTGTGGCTCGGGCGGCTCCTTCACCTCGATTTCGGCACCAGCATCATCTACAACCAACCGGTTGGATCGATGATCCTGCAATGGGGGTGGCAGACCCTCAAGATCCAGGTCCCGGCGCTGGTCATCGCGCTCGCGCTTTCCATCGTCTTCGGGATCACCGCAGCGCGACGCCAGCATTCGCGCTCCGATTTCACCGTGATGGGCGTGGCGCTTCTCGGGCAGTCGCTGCCGGCCTTCTTCCTCGGCGTCCTGCTGATCCTCGTCTTCTCCTACACGCTCGACTGGCTGCCGAGCTACGGCGCCTATTCCACGCGCAATCCGCTGTGGGGCAGCCCGCTGTTGGACGCCATCTGGCACCAGATCTTGCCCGTGACGATGCTGACCTTCTTCAACACGGCCACGCTCACCCTGTTGATGCGCTCCAACATGGTGGACGTGCTGAAAAGCGACTTCATCGCCGCCATGCGGGCGAGCGGCATTCCGGAACGGCGGGTCATCTATGTGCACGCCCTGCGCGCCGCCTTCATCCCGATGCTGACTTATCTGGGCCTGCTGATCGGCCTGATGCTGGGAACCGCGCCGGTGACCGAGTCCGTCTTCACGTGGCCCGGGCTCGGCTACCTCTACGTCTCCTCCATCCACCAGCTCGACTACCCGGTCATCATGGGCGCCAGCACCGTGATCGCCTTCATGCTGATCGCGACGAGCCTGATCACGGATGTGATCTACGTCCTGATCGATCCCCGCATCAGCCTGGAGTGACGCCGTGAGCGAGCAGACTTTCGCCGCCGTTCAGACGCCGTCCAGCACGCCTGTCCGCCGTCCTGCGAACGGCGTCTGGCGCCAGGGCTGGCGCCGCTTCGCCCGCAGCCGGACGGGCATGTTGGGGTTGATTCTCGTGCTCTTGGTGGTGGCCACCGCCGTGGTCGGTCCGTTCGTCGCCCCCTTCGATCCGCAGGACCAGTCGGCCATGATCGATCCGGGCGCCAAAGCGCCGCCGAGCTGGACCCACCCGCTGGGCACGGACCGGATGGGTTATGACGTCGCCAGCAGGGTGATCTACGGCGCGCCGACGGCGCTGGCCGTCGGGCTCGGGGCGATGTCGATCGCATCGCTGATCGGCGTCCTGATCGGCGGCGTCGCAGGTTATCGGGGCGGCCTTGCAGATGAAGTGCTCATGCGCTTCACCGACTTCTTCCTGGTCATCCCGATGTTCGTGGTCATCCTCGCCGTCGTCCGGCTTCTGGGGGTGGCGATCGTCAACACGCCCTTCGAAAGCGTTCCCTATCTCAACCTGGGCGTGATCATCCTGCTCATCGGGATGTTCTCCTGGGCGCCCATCGCGCGCATGACCAGGGCAGAATTCCTGCGGCTGAAGCACCAGGAATTCGTGGAGGCGGCGCGCTGCATCGGCGCCACCTCGGCCGACATCCTCTTCCGCCACATCCTTCCGAACGCCCTGCCGTCGCTGGTGGTCATCATCGCCCTTGGCATCGGCGGAGCCGTCCTGGCCGAAGCGATGATCGGCTTCCTCGGGTTCGGCGATCCGGCGGCGATCAGCTGGGGGCAGCTTCTCTACTTCAACTACGAGGCCCTCAAAGTCGCCCCGTGGGCTTCCCTCAGCCCCGGCGGAGCGATCTTCGTGACCGTGCTCGGCTTCAACCTCCTGGCGGACGGCCTGACGGACGCCTTCAACCCGCGGGCGAAAAGCTGATGGCGAGTCCCGGCCTCGCCCAGGCGGCCCCAACGCCGGCCGCCACGACGGAGACGCCGCAGCCCGCGCGCGTGCTCGTGTCCGTGGAGAACCTGCGCATCGCCTTTCCGCCCTGGGACAGGCCCGTGCGGATCGTCGAGGACGTGAGCTATGAGGTTCGCGCCGGCGAGACCATGGGCATCGTCGGGGAGTCGGGCAGCGGCAAGACGCTGTCCAGCCTGGCCATCCTGAACCTGCTGCCGCCACCCGCGCGGATCATGGGCGGTCGCATCCTGTTCGAGGGCGAGGACCTGGTCGCGAAGTCGCAGCGCGAGATGCAGCGCCTGCGCGGCCGTCGGCTCGCCATGGTGTTTCAGAACCCCGGCTACTCGCTCAACCCGCTCATGACGGTGGGCGCCCAGCTGGCGGAGATCCTGAAGGCGCACGAGAAGCTTCCCAGGGCGGCCGCCATGCAACGGGTCGAGGAGCTGTTCCAGCTGGTGGGGATCACCGATCCGGCCCGCAGGCTGTCGCAGTATCCGCACGAGATGAGCGGCGGCATGAAGCAGCGCGTCTGCATCGCGAGGGCCCTGCTGTGCAATCCGGCGCTCGTCCTCGCGGACGAGCCGACGACGGCCCTCGACGTCACCATCCAGGCCCAGATCCTGGAGCTCTTCGAGGCTCTCAAGGCGCGGCTCGGCATGTCGATGGTCTTCGTGACCCACGACATGGGCGTGATCGCGCGGATCGCCGACCGCATCACGGTGATGTACGCCGGCCAGGTCTGCGAGACCGGCGACAAGCACGCCATCTTCGCGCGGCCCTCCCATCCCTACACGCAGGCGCTGCTGTCCAGCACGCCGCGCATCGACCGCCGCTATGCGGTGGACGCCTCGGGCCGTCGCGAGCGCTTGCCGACGGTGGGGCGCGCCGCGATTCCGGGGCACGCCCTCGGGACTGGCTGCCGTTTCGCCGGGCGCTGCCCCGAGGCCGAGCCGGAGTGCGCCCGGCTCACGCCTCAGCCTGTCGCCGTCGAAGCGGGGCGGGTGGTGCGCTGCCTGAAGCGCGGAAGCTTGGGAGCGCCCGACCATGCCTAGCGTCACGAACGAGGCAGGCGCCCCAGTCAACACGCCGGTTCTCGCGGTCGAAGGACTGGTGAAGAGCTATCCGCTTCACCGGCGGGGCGTGTTCCGGCGGACGGTTGCTGCTGAGCTCCGCGCCGTCAACGGCATCAGCTTCAGCGTCGCCAAGGGCGAAACCCTGAGCATCGTCGGCGAAAGCGGTTGCGGCAAGACGACGGCGGCCCGCTCCATCCTGAATCTCGTGGAGCCCACGGCAGGAGACATTCGGCTCGATGGCGTCGACATCCGGGACATCTTCGCGCGAAACCGCCGCAGTGAGGTGCTCGCCCTGCGCCGGCGCATGCAGTACGTCTTCCAGGATCCCTACCTCTCGCTGAACCCCCGCTGGAGCGTGCGGCAGATCCTGGCCGAGCCCCTGCGCGTGCACGGCCACGTTCCGCGGGGGGAGTGGGGCGACGCCGTCGAGCGGCTGCTGGAGCGGGTGGGCCTTGCGCCGGAGCATGCCGACCGATACCCGCACGAGTTCTCGGGCGGTCAGCGCCAGCGCATCGGCATCGCGCGCGCCCTGGCGGTGCAGCCGGACCTGCTGATCTGTGACGAGCCCGTCTCGTCTCTGGACGTCTCGGTGCGCGCCCAGATTCTCAACCTGCTCGCCGACCTGCAGGAGGATCTCGGCCTCGCCTACCTGTACATTTCGCACGACCTGAGTTCGGTCCGGTTTCTCAGCAACCGCATCGCCGTAATGTATCTCGGCGATGTCGTCGAGATCGGCGAGGCGGACGCGATCTTCGACCGGCCCCGCCATCACTACACGGCGGCCCTGATCGCCGCCATCCCGGTCCCTGATCCGTCGCGGCAGCCCCCGCGCCAAGCCATCCAGGGCGAGATCCCCAGCGCCATCCGGCGCCCCTCGGGCTGCGTGTTCCACACGCGTTGCCCCGCCGCGCTGCCCATCTGTTCGAACCACAGTCCGCCCCTCGTCGGATCGGAGAGCGGACACGCCTTCGCCTGTCACAACCCCCGCTAGCCCGGGCAACTCAACAGGATCCACCAGGATGAACGTCATTGTCATCGGAGCCGGCGTCCTCGGCAGCTCCATCGCCTACCGCGTCGCGCAAGGGGGCGCCCAGGTCACCGTGCTCGAGGCGACGCGGGTCGGGGGAGGGACCTCCGGCGTGAGCTTCGCCTGGACCAACGCCAACAACAAGCCGCCGCGCGCCTACCATGACCTCAATGTCGCTGGGATGCGCGCGCACGCCGCCCTGAAGGACGAATTCGGCGCGACGCCCTGGTTCCACCAGAGCGGCAGCCTGGAGTGGCGCGTGAGCCCGGCGGAGGTCGCCGCGCAGGCCGAAAAGGTGGCCCGCCTGCGGGACTGGGGCTACGCCGCCGAGTTCATCGACAAACGGCGACTGCAAGAGCTGGAGCCTGAGATCGCGGTCGACGCCGTGGCCGACGACGCCCAGATCGTGTTCTGCCCGGAGGAGGGGTGGGTCGACCCTGTGCTCTACGCCGGCGCCATGTTGCGGGCGGCGCGGCAACGCTATGGCGCGGTCGTGAAGAGCGGCGTGCGGGTGACCGGCCTCGAGACCCGCGGGGGCCGCGTGGTGGGCGCGCGCGACGCCGCCGGCGAGGTGCACCACGCCGACCTGGTGATCAACTGCACCGGGCGTTGGTCCAATGAGACGGTGCGCGACACTGCGCCGAACGTGCCGCTCGCGCCCACGATCGGATTCCTGGTGTTCACTCCGCCGGTCGGGATCGACCTCAGGCGGCCGTTCCATGCGCCCGATCTCGATGTCCGCCCCGATGGCGCGGGGCGGCTGATGATCCGCAAGGACTCGCTCGACGATCGCTTCGCCGCCCTGCAGAGCCGCACGCCCGACTGCGAGGAAGCGCGGCTCGCGCTCGCAAGCGCCACGGAGCTGCTGCCCAGCCTCGCCGGCGCGGAGGTCGAAGCCGTGCGGACCACGGTGCGTCCCATTCCGGCGGACGGGCTCACGACCGTGGGGCCCACCCGCGGCGTCGACGGCTACTACGTCGCCGTCACGCACAGCGGGGTGACGCTGTCGCCGGCGCTCGGCCATTTGGTGGCCGACGAGGTCCTGCGGGGCCGCGAGCGGCCCGAGCTGGAGTCCTTCCGTCCGTCTCGGTTCCAGGCGTGAGCGCCCCGGAATCCGCCCAGACACACTGAACGCAAAACCAGAGGGGAAAGCCATGACTACGGACACGACCCGACGCGACCTGCTCAAGTGGACCGGCGCCGGAGCCGCCGCGCTCGCGGCCGGCGGCATCCCGGAGGCGGCCCTCGCCAAGCCGCCCTTCTTCAAGCTCTACCTGATGATCTTCAACAACCTCCAGTCGCGCATGATCTGGACGGATCTGATCGGCAAGCAGTTCGCCCGCCTGGGCATCGACGTCGTGTCGAGCTACCAGCCCCCGTCGGTCGTGATCGCCCGCCGCGCCAACGACACCGGCAAGACGCACGTGGACGGCGGCTGGGACATGTACTCGGAGCGCATCTACTACAGCGGCCTCGTGCCCCTGCCGGAGACGCTGTTCCACAGCAAGAACGTTCCGCCGAACGGGCAGAATTTCTACCGGATCTCGGACAAGAAGATCGACGAATCCATCGAGAAGTATTCGCGCGCGGTCAGCCCCGAGGAGCGCAAAGCCGCCATCCATGCCTTCATCGAGCGTTGGTATGAGATCGAGCCGCTGCACATCGTCTTCTACCCGGAAGAGGTGATCATCACCAATCCGAAGCTGAAGGGCATGGATTCGACCACCTATAACCCGGTGTTCTTTCCCCGCCCGGAGAACTGGACCATCGAGGGCGCGACGGGCGACGTCACCGCCACCTTCGCCTCCTGGCAGCCGCCTAGCCAGCTCATCCCGATGTATGGCAGCGGCTACAACGAGGCCAACATCTTCGGCCCCGTGTACAACGCCCTTTTCGAATACGACAGTTGGGCGAACAAGAAGCTTGTCCCGGCGCTGGCCGAGTCGGTGAAGACCTCGGACGATGGCAAGACTTGGGTGTTCACGTTGCGCAAGGGCGTAAAGTGGCACAGCGGCGAGGAATTCACCGCCGAGGACGTCAAGTTCACCTGGGACACCGTGATCGACAAGGCCTATGGCAGCGTCTTCCAGGCGCCGCTGGCGACCGTGATGGGCGGCAAGGACGCCTACAAGGTCACGGGCGCGCACGAGATCACCGTGCAGCTTCCCGAGCCGAACATCATGTTCCAGGACTTCGTCCTGCCGGTGATCGCCATCATGCCGAAGCATGCCTACCAGGGGCTCAAGCCCGAGGAGTTGCGCGGCCACGTGATCAGCACGTGGGTGGGCACGTTCCCGGTGAAGACCTCGGACGGCAAGGTCTTCGAGGCCAAGGGCGGCGTCGGCACCGGACCATGGATTCCGCAAGGATTCGATCCGTCCCGGAAGGCGTACAGGTACGTCAAGAACGAGAACTACTGGAAGAAGACGACCGGCAACGTGAAGACGTTCTATGTCGTCAACATCCAGGGCGCCGACGCGGTGCTCAGCGCCATCAAGTCCGGCGACATCGACGCGCACGACCCGATGTATGACGTCGGCGGGTTGCTCGACACCATCGACCCGTCCTGGGGCACGGTGAACCGCTTCGACTCGTTCAAGTGGATGCAAACCTGCCTCAACATGAACCACCCGGTGTTCGGCACAGGGGTCGAGACGCCTCTCGGCAAGCAGGACCCGAGCCGCGCGGCCGAAGCGGCGGCTTACGTCCGGAAGGCCATGAGCCACATGATCCCGCGCGAGCAGATCATCAAGAATGTCGTATCTGGCTTCGGAAAGCCTGGCACCGTGCCGATTCCCTTCACCTCCGAAGACTACGACCACGATCTTCTGAAGCCGATCGCGTACGATTTCGAGCTGGCGAAGAAATACATGGAGAAGGCCGGCTACAAGTATTGAACGCGGCCTATCCAAATCATCCACCCGAAATGGAATCCAGCTGAGGATCTTGAACATGCGTGTCGCCATCTTGGGCGCCGGCTCGATCGCTTATGGAAACGCGGCGTTGCTTGCGTCGCTGGGACATGACCCGGTGCTCTGGTCCCCCTCGGGCCAGAGCGGGAGGAGCATCGCGCGCGGCGAGCCGCTTACCGCGACGGGCGCTCTCACCGGCTCGTTCCCGGTCCGGATGGCGTCCAGCGCCGGCGAGGCCATCGCCGGCGCCGACGCCGTGCTGTTCGCCTTGCCGGCGAACGGCCATCGGGCGGCCATGGACGCGGCGGCGCCGCACCTCGAGGCCGGGCAGGTGGCCCTGATCAGCTCCCACACCTCGTTCAGCGGTCTCTACCTCGCCAAGAAGATCGCCGAGCGCGGGTTGGACATTCCCGTGGTGGTCTGGGGGACCACGATCACGGCGGGTCGCCGCACGGGCGACGCCAGCGTCAACGTCGCGACGGTCCGGGCCAAGGTGGACATCGCCACCATTCCGGTCTCCGCCGCGGCGCGGGGCCTGGCGACCTGCCAGGCGCTGTTCGGCGACCGTTTCGTGGAAAGGCCCGACGCGCTCGCCATCTCGCTGTCGAACCTCAACCCGCAGAACCACCTCGGCATCGCGCTGTGCAACTTCACCCGCATGGAGCACGGCGAGACCTGGGGCCAGAACGAGAACAACACCGACTCCGTCGGCCGGCTGCTGGAGGCTCTCGACGCGGAGCGCCTGGCGATCGCCGAAGCGGCCGGCTATCAGGTTCGCACCATCCGGGAGCACTACCACCTGTCCTTTCATGTCGAGCCCGGCCCGGTGGGCCAGATGGCGCGCGAGCTTGCGGCGCGCGGCAATGGCGGCAACGGCCCGGCCACGATCGACACGCGCTACGTGCTGGAGGACGCGCCGTTCGGGCTGCGCCCGACCGTGCTGCTGGGCAAGCTGACCGGCCGGCCGGCCACTCTCCATCAGGCCGGCATCGACATCTTCTCGGCGCTCTACGGCCGTGATTTCGCGGGCGAGAACGACTTGCTGGATGAGATCGGCCTCGAGGCGATGACCTTGGCGGACCTCAAGGCCCTGGTGCGGGACGGCTGGTCCGCCCGGAGCCACTGACGTCCCTTTCGCTCCTTCCAGATGGAAAACGACCATGCCGGACATCATCGTCATTGGAGCCGGGGTTCTGGGAACCTCGGTCGCGTACCGCCTCGCCAGCGCGGGCGTGAAAGTCACGGTGCTCGAAGCCACCCGCGTCGGAGGAGGGACCTCCGGGGTCAGCTTCGCGTGGACGAACTCGTGCAACAAGGCGCCGCGCGCCTACCACGACCTGAACGTGGCGGGCATGCGAGCCCATGCGGCGCTCATGGACGAGTTCGGCTCGACGCCATGGTGGCACGGCGGCGGGCGGATCGAGTGGAAGGCTCCCGCCGAGCGGGCCGAGCAGAAGGCCAAGGTCGCGCGCCTGCAGGACTGGGACTACCCGGTCGAATGGATCGATCGCAAGCAGGCGCTTGAGCTGGAGCCGGACATCGCGCCGGAGGCGATCGGCGACGCGCCGGTCGCGTGGTACCCGAGGGACGGCTGGCTCGATCCGGTCGTCTATGCGCACGCGATGATGAGCGCGGCGCGCCGACGTGGCGCGGTCCTGCGCATCCAGACGCGGGTCGCCGGGCTGATCGTCGAGGGTGGGGCCGTGAAAGGCGTACGGACGGCGAGCGGCGAAACCGTCTACGCCGACCAGGTGGTGAACTGCACGGGACGCTGGTCGAACGAGGCATCCGGCGGCGACGCCCCTGTGGTGCCGCTTGCTCCGACGATTGGCTTTCTGGTCTTCACCCCGCCCGTGCCGGCGTCGATCCAGCGCGTCGTGGCGTCGCCGATTTGCGATTTCCGCCCCGACGGAGCCGGTCGGCTGATGCTGCATTGGGGGCCCGCCGACGCCACGGTGACGCCGGAGCTCGGTGTCGAGCCCGGCATGGATCAGGCCATCGATCTCGTGAAGCGGCTCACCCGGATTCTCCCCGGCATTGCGCCGGTCAAGCCTGAAGCCGCGCGGGTGACGGTGCGGCCCATCCCGAAAGACGGGCTCTCCGCCATCGGTCCGGTCCCGGGGCTCCAAAACTACTACGTCATGGTGACCCATAGTGGCGCGACGCTTTCGCCAGCTCTGGGCGCCATGGCGGCTGACGAGATCGTGAGTGGGACGAGGCGACCAGAATTGGCCGAGTTTCGGCCTGCGCGATTCTTCGCATGACTGACTCGCGGCCCCGCGTCTGACCCAATTGAAAGCGGACGTTGAGGAGGCCTACTTTCCGCCAAGAGCGGAAGTCGCATGCTTGCACTGCTCAACAGCGGACGAGTAGTGGGGAACATGCAAAGAGGTCTGCTTAGGCTCTTTCGCGACCAGGCCGCCCGTCAGAATCGTGAACTGCCCGGCGCAAATTGGGCGTCATCCCTGGAAGGGAGTCGACCGGGGGTGCAGGCGAGGTCGTCGAGTACGCCGCAAGCTGCGACCTTAACGCAGCGCCTGTTGGCCTTTTCACGTCAGCAGCCTTTGAAGCCGCAGGCGGTGGATGCGAACAAGCTCGTCGCCGGAATGTCCGATCTGCTAGGTCGCGCGCTCGGGAGCGATATCCGTCTTGAGATCGTTCAGGCCGGCGGTCTTTGGCGAACGCATGCTGACCCGAACCAGCTGGAAAACGTGCTGCTCAATCTCGCCGTCAATAGTCGGGACGCCATGCCCGAAGGTGGAAAGCTGACGATCGAAACCCAGAATGCTCACCTCGATGAGCGCCATGCTTCGGCGCAGCTCGGCGTCCCATCGGGTCAATACGTGCTCATCGCCGTCAGCGACACGGGTTGTGGAATGGCCCAGGAGGTCATCGAAAAAGCCTTCGATCCGTTCTTCACGACCAAGGAGGTGGGAAAGGGCACCGGACTTGGCCTCAGCCAAGTGTACGGCTTCGTCAAACAGTCCGGGGCGACTGTGAAGATTCACTCCCGGCGGGCGCAGGGCACAACGGTCAAGATCTACCTTCCTCGTCTGCTTGGTGCGGATCGTGAGGCAGGCGGACACGTGACCCCGGATCTTCCTCCGCTGGGTGAGCAGACCGAAACGATACTCGTCGTGGAAGATGAGGAGACCGTGCGTCAGTTCAGCGTCGAGGCGCTTGGCGAGCTTGGCTATCTGGTGATCGAAGCCGATGGGGCGGCCGCTGCGCTGAGGCAATTGGAAGCCCATCCGGAAACCGTCCTGTTATTCACGGACATCGTTATGCCTGGGATGAACGGCGCGAAGCTGGCGGAAGAAGCGTTGAGCAGTAGGCCTGAGCTCAAGGTCCTCTTCACCACCGGCTACACGCGTAACGCGGTGGTCCATCACGGCGCCCTGGAGTCTGGAGTTCATCTGCTCGGCAAGCCCTATTCGCTCGACGAGCTCGCCGCCAAGGTCCGTGCGATCTTGGACGGAGCAAGCTGAGCCGCATCCAGTCCTTTCAGGCCGCCGCCGGCACCCGGAGTTGACCTGGGGCGGACCTGGCGATTCACCGCTCTGACAGTCAGCGCGATAGGCGATCACAAAGAGAACTGTACGTCTGCTGATCAGAGCCGCTCGGAATGGGCCGGAGCGCAGGGATTTCGGCAAGCGGCGGGATCGGGTTCATGCGTCCAGCTCTTTGGCGGGAGCAAGTCCGCCTGTCTGGCCCGCCTCCGCGATCAGCCAGTCGCGGAACAGTCTCAACTCGCGCTTGGGCCTCCGACCCTTGGGAGTCGTGAAGTAGTAGACATGCCGGCTTTCAAAATGAAGGCCGCAAGGGTTCACCAGCTTGCCTGAGGCCAGTTCCTCCTCGACCAGCCGCTTGGGAACAAGCGCCAGCCCCTGGCCGAAGATCGCGGCGCGGATCACCAACGCGTAGAAGCCGAAGCGGATCGTGTGAGACGGCGTGATCGCGTCGAGGCCGTGCGCCTGGGTGAACTCTGACCATCGAAGAGGCGTCTGAAAGTGCTCCAGCATCGGAAAGCGAGCCACGTCCGCCGGCGTCGCGAGAGGCCCCTGGCGCTGCAGCAGGTGGGGAGCGCCCACGAGAAGCACGGTTCGGCCGAACAGGTAATCCGCGTCGTGGCCGGGCCAGACGCCCTCTCCGAACCGGAAGACGCCGTCCGCCTCCTCCGCGACGTCGCTCGTCACGAACGTGGTGAATTGGACGTCGATCTCCGGATGCCGCTCGGCGAAGCCGGTGAAGCGCGGCACCAACCACCGGTCGCCAAGGATCGGCAACACATGCAGGCGAATGGATTGCGGCGCGTCGCGCAACGCCGCCAAACTCACCGCCGCCGCCTCCAGCGCGGCCATGGCGATGCGGGCTTGCCTGACATAGATGCGTCCGCCCTCCGTGAGAGCCAGACCATGCGCTGAGCGCAGGAACAAGGCCGATCCGGCGCTCGCCTCGACCGCCTTCAGCTGTTTGGACGCCGCGCTCTGGGTCATGTTCAAGGCGCGCGCGGCCGCGGATGCGGAGCCGTGCTCGGCAACGGCGAGCAAGACGCGCAGGCCCGTCGTGGAGGGCAATGTCGGTCGGTTGGGCATGACACGGTGATCTCGCGCCCCCTTATTCCAAAACGGAATGGGGGCTGTCCATCATTTCAGTTGTGAGGACGGGGCCAGGTTGTAGCTTTGGGGGCGCCAGGAGATGTGTGATGAGCAAGAGCGGCATGTTGTGGGGCGGCCGCTTCCGGCACCCGCCCGCCCCCGAGATGATGCGTCTGTCGCGGGCCGACGCGAGCTTTTTCCGACTGACGCCGTACGACATCGACGCCTGCCAGGCCCATGCGCGGGAGCTGGAGCGGGCGGGCCTTCTCGCCACCGCGGAACGTGAGGCGATCTGCTCGGCGCTCACCGGAATCGCCCAGGATCACCGCGAGGGCAGGGCGCTCCCGATCGAGACCGACGAGGACGTCCACACCTTCGTCGAACGTCTGCTGACCGAGCGCCTGGGCGCGTTGGGCGGCAAGCTGCGCGCCGGACGCTCGCGCAACGACCAGGCCGCCAACGACCTTAAGCTCTTCTTGCGAGACGGCGCGCGGCTCCTGGCTCAGGACGTCATCGGCCTGCAAGAGGCGTTGGTCGCCCAGGCGAAGCTTCACATCGAGACCGTTGCGCCAGGATTCACGCACCTGCAGCCGGCGCAGCCCGTGAGCTACGCCCATCAATTGCTCGCGCACGCTCAGACGCTGTGGCGCGACGTCGAGCGCCTTCGCGACTGGGATCGGCGCGCCGCCACGTCGCCGCTCGGCGCCGCCGCCATGGCCGGGTCCGCCATCGCGCTCCGCTCCGACCTGTCCGCAGCCGAACTCGGCTATGACGCGCCCTGTGAGAACTCGATCGACGCAGTCGGGAGCCGAGACCACGTCGCCGAGTTCGTCTTCGTGGCCGCCATGACCAACGTTCACCTGTCACGGCTGGCCGAGGAGCTGTTCCTGTGGTCGTCACGTCAGTTTGGCTGGATCGAGCTTCACGACTCCTACGCCACAGGCTCGTCGATCATGCCGCAAAAGAAAAACGCGGACATCGCGGAACTCACGCGTGGCCGGGCGGCTCGCCTCATCGGCGACCTCGCGACCGTCCTGACCATGCTCAAGGGCCTGCCCTTCGCCTATAATCGCGACCTGTCCGAAGACAAGCGCGCCGCCTTCGACGCGCTCGACTCGCTGTTGGCGACCCTTCCCGCCCTAGCCGGCATGGTGGCCAGCATGACCGTTCGCGTCGACCGCCTGCTGGCGCAATCCACGGATGGCTTCACGCTCGCCACCGAAGTCGCCGACTGGCTGTCGCGCAGGGGCGTGCCGTTTGCGCATGCTCACGAGATCACCGGCGCGCTCGTCCAGGCCTGCGAGGAGAAGGGCGTTGGCCTCCAGGACCTCACGGCGGAGGAGCTCGCCGCCTTCGATCCCCGGCTCGACGCGACCCTCTTGCAGGCGCTGACCGCTCAGGCCGCCATCGCGGCCCGTTCGGGCCCGGGCGGAACAGCCCCGGCGCGCGTGCGCGAGCAGCTGGCGCGCCTCGAGGCCAGGCTCGTCGAGCAGCGCGCCTGGGCGGGCGCCTATGCCGGCCCGCGCCATTTCCCTGATCGAGACAAACCCGCATGAGCCCGCCGTCTGTCGCGCCGGGCGCTCCCGTCGGCGCCTCGCCTTACGAAATCGCGCATCTCACCCATGTGCGGCCGAAGCACTACGGCCGGTGGATCGCCGCCGCGCTCGTGCTCGCCTGCTTTGCGGCTGTCGTGAAGGCGTTTGTCGAGGGGCAGATCGCCTGGGCCGTCGTGGGACAATTCCTCACCGCGTCGGCCATTCTCAGCGGCCTCGTCAACACGGTCGCCATGACGGTGTGGGCCATGGCGCTCGGCGTAACGCTTGGCGTCCTGTTCGCCATCATGAAGATGTCGCCAAACCCGGTGCTGCGCTGGCTGGCGGGGTTCTACATCTGGTTTTTTCGGGGCACGCCACTCCTGCTGCAACTGCTGCTGTGGTTCAATCTGGCGCTGGTGTTCCCGCGCATCGGCGTCCCTGGGCTCATCGAGTGGCGCACCGTGGACGTCATGACGCCCTTCATGGCGACGTTGCTCGGCCTTGGCATCAATCAGGGCGCGTACACGGCCGAGGTCGTGCGGGGCGGCATCCTGAGCGTCGATCTGGGCCAGACCGAAGCGGCCAAGACGATCGGCATGACGCGCCTGACGACGCTTCGCCGGATCGTATTGCCGCAAGCCATGCGGGTGATCATCCCGCCGATCGGCAACGAGGTGATCAGCATGGTCAAGCTCACCTCGGTGGCCAGCGTGATCCAGTATTCCGAGATCCTGCGCAACGCGCAGACGATCTATTTCGCGAACGCCCGGGTCATCGAACTCCTGATCGTGGCCGCGATCTGGTATCTGGCCGTGGTGACGGTGCTCAGCGTCGGGCAACACGTCCTGGAGCGCCGGTTCGCCCGTGGGGGCCGCACCCAGGCGCGGCCCGAAGCAGCGGCCGAGGGCGGGCCAGCATGACGCCCATGATCATCGCGCTGGACGTGCGCAAGACCTATGGTCCGCTCAAGGCGCTGGACGGCGTCTCCCTCGAGGTCGCCCGCGGCGAAGTGGTGTGCGTCATCGGCCCCTCCGGATCCGGCAAGAGCACTTTCCTGCGCTGCATCAACCAGTTGGAGCGCATCGATGGGGGCGCCATCTGGGTGAATGGCGAGCTGGTCGGGTATCGCAAGGACGGCGACCGCCTCTTCCCGCTGAACGATCGCGAGGTCGCGCGCCAGCGCCTGGCGAGCGGCATGGTGTTCCAGCGTTTCAACCTCTTTGCGCATATGACCGCACTGCAGAACATCATCGAAGGTCCGGTGACGGTCATGAAGCGGCCCCGCGCCGAAGCGGTGTCTGAGGCCATGGCGCTCCTGGAGCGCGTCGGCCTCTCGGACAAGCGCGATTCCTACCCGGCCGAACTCTCAGGCGGCCAGCAGCAGCGCATCGCCATTGCGCGAGCGCTGGCGATGAGGCCTGAGCTCCTGCTTTTCGACGAGCCGACTTCGGCGCTCGACCCCGAACTCGTGAGCGACGTCCTGGCTGTCATGCGCGACCTCGCCCAAGGCGGCATGACGATGGTGGTCGTGACCCACGAACTCGGGTTCGCGCGCGAAGTGGCGAGCCGGGTCGTGTTCATGGACCGGGGACGCGTTGTCGAGCAGGGTCCCCCCGCGACGCTTCTCTCCAACCCGTCCCACACCCGCACGCGCGACTTCCTGGCCGCCGTGCTGCCCTGAATACGACGCACGAACCTGGAGCCTCCCATGAAGAAGACATTCGCCACCCTCGCCATCGTCGCCGTCGCCCTGGCGGCGGGCGGGTCGCTCGCAAGCGCGCAGACCGCGCCCGACAGGGTGAAACAGGCGGGCAAGCTCGTGATCGCCACGTTCCCGAACTATGCGCCCATCGCCTATAAGGAGCCCGCGACGAACACGCTGACGGGTTTCGACATCGACCTGGGCGAGGCGATCGCCAAGACGCTCGGCGTCAAGGCGGAGTGGCAGGAGATCGCCTTCGCGCAGATGTTGCCGTCGCTGCAGACGGGCCGCGTCGACATGGTGATGGCCGGCATGAGCGACCTGCCGAGCCGCCGCGAAGTGGCGGACTTCGTCGATTACATGAGCTCAGGGGCCCAGTTTTATACGATCACGGCCCTGGCTGGAGAGATCAAGTCCCCGGCCGACCTGTGTGGCAAGAGCGTGGGCGCAAGCCGCTCAACCAATTGGCCCCAACAGATCGCCGACTGGAGCAAGTCGAACTGCGAGGCGAACGGCAAGCCCGCCATCACAGTGGTGGGCACCGAGGGATCGGTCGATGCGCGCACGCAGCTGAAGACGCAGCGCCTGCAGGCCGCGGTGCAAGGCAACGAGACGCTCCCGTATTTCCAGAAACTCGAGCCGAACACCTACGTCCCGCTTGGAAAGGCGTTCACCCAGTCGCTCGTGGGCATTCCTTTCACCAAGGCCGAGAACGGGCTCCGCGACGCCGTCAAGGGCGCCCTCGAGAAGCTGCAGGCGGACGGCGTCTACGACCAGTTGCTCGCCAAATACGGTCTCCAGGACAACGCTCATAAGCCGATCTCGATCAATAAGGGCGAGTGACGCCCGCCGCCGAGCCGCGGCGGATGGCTGGCCGTGCGGGCGTTCCTGAGGGCCTTGAGCAGACCCTTGGCGCGTCGTGAGCCCGCCGCCAGCAACGACGCGGAGGTCCGCTTCTGGCGCGAGGCGAACTTCCGCGAAAGCCGCTGCACGCGCGGGCTGGAACGGGCGAGCAGGATCGGCTGATGTGTGACGACATCCGCCAAACCAGAGGGCTTCCTTCCAAAGGCGGCCCCGATGCCCCCGCTCGCCAGTTTACGCGCTCGTCCTCACCCCTGCTTGGCTGCCGCCTTGGAGGCTTCGAAGGCGTCCCGGTACCCTCGTGCGATGGTCCGGACTCCTCGCCCGATATCGTCATAGGCCTCGTCGGGCAGGTTCGCCAACGAGACCCTGAGCGACCAGTCCGGAGCCGAGAAGCCGCCACCGTTCAGCAGCACGATGCCATGGGCTTCGGCCAGGCGGAACGCCAGGTCGAGCGGATGCACATGCGTCTTCAGATACTCGACCGCCTCGTCGCCGATGTTCTTGCGGGCCCAGAACTCGAAGTCGATCAGGCCATAATAGGCGTCGAAGTTCGGATTGGGGGCCAGCTGTAGCCCAAGCCCTTCGATCAGGGCCTTCGCCCGCCGGTTCACGATCTCCACGCAGGCCTTCTGATAGGCTTTCGAGGCGTCCATCATCTCCGACAGGGAGAACAGGCTCATCATGACCTGCTGCGGCAGCGAGAGACCGGCCGTGTGGTTGAGAGCCACGTCGCGGCTGTCGGCGACGATCCTGTCGATGAATTTGAGCTTGCGCGGCTCCAGGGTCAGGGGAGAGTAGCGCTTGTCGAGCGCCTCCAGATCGGCCGCAGGCAGCTGCGAGATCATGGTGTCGAAAATGTTGTCCTCGTGGACCGCGATCACGCCCAGGCGCCAGCCGGTGCATCCGAAATATTTCGAGTAGGAATAGACGCCGATCGTATTGTGCGGAAGTTCGCCGAGCAGGGACCTGAAATCGTCGACGAACGTTCCGTACACGTCGTCGGTGAGCAGCATCAGGTCCGGGCGCTTGGTCTTCACCAGGGTGGCGATCTTGGCGATCGTCTCCTTGCTCATCGCCATCCCGGTCGGATTTCCGGGGTTCACGACGAAGAAGGCCTTGATGGACTTGTCTTCCAGCTTGGCGATCTCCTCGTCGGTGTACTGGAAGCGGTTCTCCTGCGGCGCCTTGATCTGCACCATTTTGAGGTCGTAGTCCTCCAGGTGCGTCATCTCGAGATAGGGCGTGAAGATCGGCGTCCCGAGGGCGATGGTGTCGCCCGGGTGCAGGAGCCGGTTCGCCTTCAGGGTTTTGAAGATGTAGCACATCGCGGCCGTGCCGCCCTCGACCGCATAGAGGTCGAACTTGCCGGAGGGCCGCGGCTCGCCGCACATCGCCCACATCAGATACTCATGCACGATCCGCTCGTTGTGGACGAGCATCCGGTCGGGCACCGGATAGTTGTCGCCGATGATCGAGTCCACCAGCTCGTGCACGAAGGCGTCGCGATCGAAGGCGAACTTCTCCCCCGCGAAACGGACCGTCGCGGCGAGATGCTCGGCGCCCGGCATGCCCGCATGCTGGGCGAGCCATGTGTCCAGCCGCGCCGCCACGCCGCTGGCCTGCGGCATGCCGCCGAGGCCGGCGGGATGGTCCATGACCCGCCGGCTTTCGGTCAACGCGAACAGGCCGAGAAGGAAGAAGGCCTCGCGCGGCTTGGTGGCGACCCAATTCGGATTGCCGCGGCCGGCGTTGAGGAATGCCGATTGCGTGGTCCGCGACGTCGCCTTGGCGAGGCTGATCAACTCGTCCTTGATCTCGAAAGGGCTGAGAGCTTCGAATTTCTTGAGCGTGAGGATGTCGGCCATAACTTACTCCTGAAACTCATGGATCGGGACAGTAAGCCGAGGTGATGCGGTCGCTGCGGGTCACGCCAACAGCATGACCAGCACCATTCCCCAGATCGTCAGCAAGGTGTTCCCGACGGCGTAAGTCACCGTGTAGCCCAGGCCCGGGATTTGGCTCTTCGCGCGGTCGTTGATCATCCCGAGCGAGGCGGTCGTCGTCCGGGCGCCCGAGCAGCAGCCGAGCACGATGGCGTCGTGGAAGCGGAAAACATATTTGCCGACATACATCGCCAGGATCAGCGGCACCGTGGTCACCGCCACGCCCCAGAGGAAGAGGCTGAAGCCGAGTTGCTTCAAGCCAGCCACGAAGCCTGGCCCGGACGCGATCCCGACCACGGCGATGAACACGTTCAAGCCCACCGAATTCATGAACCAGACCGTGGACGACGGGATCCGCCCGAAGGTCGGGCGCACGGAGCGTAGCCACCCGAAGAAGAGGCCCGAGATCAGCGCCCCGCCCGACGTGGACAGGGTGAACGGCACGCTGCCGACCTTGTAGACGACCGCTCCCAGAAGGGCGCCGATGGCGATGGCCGCGCCGATGAACGCGACGTCCGCCACGTCGGTCGCCCGGTCCGGAACGCCCAGCATCTTCGTCGCGGACGCGATGTCCTGCGAACGCCCGACGATCGTGACGATGTCGCCCCGCTGCAACTGGGTGTCCGGCAGGATGGGAATATCGGTCGCGACAGCCCCACGGGTGATCTTGCGCAAATAGACGCCCCGCGCTCCGGGCGCTTTGGCGAGCTCGGCGAGGGTCTTTCCGTCGGCGAACTTGCTCGTGACATAGACGTCGAGGCCCTCGGCGGGCACCGCGAGAAGCTCGCGGTCGTCGACCTCTTGAGCCCCGGCGCCGGCGAGGTTGACGAGCACATCGCGCCGACCCGCCAGGGCGACGACGTCGCCCGCCTGGATCACGGTGTCGGCGGTCGCATCGACGAGCTGGCTGTCGCGCCGGATGCGCTGGACGAACACCCTCTGGTCGGGGAGCAGCGCCTCGACCTCCTGCGCCGTCTTGCCCACGACCGGCCCGCCCTCGCGGACCCGGAAGGCGCGCAGTTCGAACTGGTGCCAGGCGGTGCCAGGACCGCCCAGCTGCTTCTTGGCCCCGTGCTCCTCCTCGTAGCGCTTGCAGGCGACCTCCAGATCGATGCCGAGAAGCGTCGGGCCGAGCAGGGCCAGGACGATCGCCGAGCCGATCGTGCCGAAGAGATACGTCACCGCATAGGCGACCGGCATGGCGTCGAAGATCTTCTGGCTCTCCTCCGGCGGCAATCCAAGCCGGTTGATCGCGTCGGTCGCAAGCCCCATCGACGCCGAGATGGTCTGCGAGCCGGCGTAGAGGCCAGCGGCCGCGCCGACGTCGTAGCCGGCGATCCTTGCGCCGAAATAGGCGCCGCCCAGACAGAACACGCAGACGACCACCGCGAACAGCGCTTGCGGAATCCCGTCCTTGGCGATGCCTCGGACGAATTGCGGTCCAACCCCGTAGCCGATGGCGAACAGGAACATCAGGAAGAAGGTCGGCTTGAGGGGCCCGGTGATCTTGATGTCGAGCTGGCCGATGATCACGGCCGCGATCAGCGTGGCGGTCACCGCCCCAAGGCCAAGGCCTTTGTAGGTGAACGAGCCGAAATAGTATCCGAACGCCAGGGACAAGAAGATCGCGATTTCCGGATAGCTGCGAAGGGTTTGAACGAACCAGTCGGTCATGATGTCACCCGTTCAGACGAGTACTGCGATCAGCATCGCTCAAAGCCGGTCCGGCTTGAGCAGCTTGAGCCCCCTGGCCGCCTCGTAGCCGTGGATCTCCTTGACATCGAGCTTGCGCATGAAGGTGATGGCGTCCTTGGTGAGGACCTGACCTGGCACCATGATCGGGAACCCCGGCGGGTAGGGGATCACGAAGTTCGCCGAGATCAGTTCGGGGCCGCTCTCAAGCCGCTTGTCGATCTCTGCGCTGCGCAGCGGGACATATTCGCAATTCTCCTCGCGATAGGCCGCGAAGAACGCCGTCCTCATGTCGCCTTCGGTGGTCGAGGCGCCGCCGTCCTTGCGATAGGCGTCGTGGAACCGGCTGAAATTCGGCAGGTCCGGCACCTCCGTCATGAGGCTGTGGACCTTCCGCTTGAACCCGTCCGTGGACGTCCCGCCGCCTTCCTCCAGTTCGCGGCACACCTGCACCAGCACGCGCAGCAGCAGCGCGACGTCGCTGCGGGTGTTGTTGATGTTGGACTGGATCAGGACGGAGTTGCGGGACGTCTTGTTGACCTGGATGTTGAACCGGTTGGCCAGCAAGCCCTTGAAGCTCGTGCCGTCGAAACCGGCGGTGCCGCACACCAGCGTCATGCGGGTGGGATCCAGGAAGAACTCGTCCTCGTGCACGGCCTGCAGCACCTTGCCCCAGTTCACGCCCTGCGAGAGGTAGTCGACGAAGCCCGAATTGCGGAACTGCTCGGGGATCATCTCGTCGGCCCCGAGCACGCGGAAGTACTTGGAGACGAGCGGATGACCGTTCACGGCCAGCCGGATCTTCAGCGCGATCGTGATGGCGTTCATGACCAGGCCGTAGCCTTCCAGCTCCATCTGCCGGCGCGCCACGTCGAGGCTGCCGATGAGCTGCTGGTTCGGGCTCGTCGAGGCGTGGGTGAAGATGGCTTCGTGGAACTGGCTCTCCACGTGCGGGAAATCGACGTCGCGCACCAGCACCATCGAACCCTGGCGAATGGCGGACATCGACTTGTGCGTCGAGTTGGTCTGGTAGACGCGCAGCCGCACCTTGCGGGGATCCGGGACCAGGCGGGTCGCCATCAGCGTCTCGCGCGACGGCTCGGCGCCCAGTTCGGCCTGCTGGCGCTCGTAGGCGTCCAGAGACTCGGGGTTGGCCAGCCAATCCTTGAGGTCCGCCGCGGCGCCCATGGCCGTGCGCGGGCGCAGGAAGGGCGACCAGTGCGCGAAGCCGGACCAGGCCTCGTCCCACAGGAAGATCAGGTCCGGCTTGATGGCGAGGCATTCCTCCATCACGCGCCGGGTGTTGTACATGTGCCCATCGAACGTGCAGTTCGTCAGATCGAGCATGCGCACGCGGTCGAGGCGGCCGTCGTCGCGGAAATCGAGCAGCGTCTTCTTGATGGCCTCGAGCGGGACCGCGCCGTACATGGAGTACTGCGTCAACGGGAAGGCTTCGACATAGCTCGGCTGTCCGCCGCTGAGCACCAGGCCGTAGTGATGCGACTTGTGGCAGTTGCGATCGACGATGACGACGTCGCCCGGCCTGACCAGCGCCTGCACGACCATCTTGTTGCTGGTGGACGTGCCGTTGGTGACGAAGAAGACGTGGTCCGCCCCGAAGGCCCGGGCCGCCATGTCCTGCGCCTTCTTGATGTTGCCAGTCGGCTCCAGGAGGCTGTCGAGGCCGCCCGTGGTGGCGCTGCTCTCCGCCAGGAACAGGTTCATGCCATAGAACTCGCCCATGTCGCGGATCCAGTCCGACTGGAACACCGACTTGCCGCGCGCGATCGGCAAGGCATGGAACGTGGCGATGGGACGCTGCGCGTATTTCTTCAGGTTGTCGAAGAACGGCGTCTCGTAGCGCGCCGCCACGCCCTCCAGGATGGACAGGTGAAGCTCGACCGGCTCCTCGATGGAGTGGAACACACGGCGCAGCACATCCGCCTGGGGGTCGCCGGCGATCGCCTCCACATTGCGGCCCGACAGCATGTAGAGGTCCAGCTCCGGCCGGATCCGCTTGAGGGCCCGGGCGAGTTCCAGGCCCGTTCCGCCGGCGGCCTTCGCGTAGGACGCATGCTCCAGCAGCTCGCGGATCACCGGGGCGTCGTGGCGCGAATGCAGGGTGACGTTCTCGCCCATCACCACGGCCGCGAGGCGCGGGTTGATCACGGTCGCGCAGATCGCGTCCTCGACCGAGCCGACGAACACCGGCTCATAGACGAATTGGTCCTCGCGCCGGCGCAGGCGCCGAACCTGGCTGCGCAGCGCCTTCCAGCGCGGCTCCTCCTGGCCCGTGACGTACAGCACTTCGAAATAGGGCCGCCGCCCTTCGCCGGGCGCGACGACGCTGGGCACGATGTCGGCGAGGACGGCGTCCTCCTCGGCCTCCCACTCGTCAGCGAGATCCGAGCCGCGGCCCAGCATGAGGACTTCGGCGACATGGCGCGCGAGGCGGGCCGCTTCGTCGGAGTCTCCGGATTCGATCAGTCCGCGCAGGCGCTCGACCGTCGGGCTTCCGGGGATGGCGTGAAACTGCTCCAGCACGGCGAGTTCGTCGACAGCCTCGACCAGTCCGTCCGGGCGCTGTCCCCCGGCGCACCATTCCCGCGCCTGGTCGGCCACGGCCTGCCAGCGATCGTTGCGGGTGGCGTGCAGGACGAAGAACTGGTCGATGCGGGGCGCCGCCGTGGCCATGAGTGCCTCCCTCGAGCGGGTGAGGCGGCATGCCGAGACGGATGCCGCACGCAGGCTGGAAGGATCTTCGGGCCGGGAAGGAGCGGGAAGTATCTTACCGTATCGGCGGGACGGACGCGGGGCGGGATCACCCCTGCGGCCGCGTCAAGCCGCCTCCTACAGTAAGATACTCCAAGCCGCGCGCGAGTGGCCGCATGCTGCCTCGATGAACTCGACCGCCTTGAGCGAGCCGCCGATGCACAAGAGGATCGTCGCGATCGCAGCGGCCTTTGGCGCGGAACGCCGCGCCGCGGAGCTCTACGCGCACAGCCCCGGGTTCCAGACCCTCTGCGATGACCTGGAGGAGGTGATCCGGCTGTCGGAGACGCTCCCGCAGACGCCCGAAAACGCCGCCGCCCTGGCGGAATGCGATCGCCTCGTGGCCGAGCTCGTGGGCGAACTGCGGGACTACGTGAAGCACGCGGACGAGCATCTGGGGCGCGCGACGAAGCGGACCGGCAAGGGCGCCAAAACTGGGCGACAAGACTGAAGCCCGGCCGCAGCGCGGCCGGGCGCTCGGCCGGTTGCGTTCGATCGCGCCGGCCTCGGGCGGCCGCCGATGAGGCTCAGTGGCCGCCGCTGAAGATGAGGCTCTTGATCGGCAGGATCAGGGCCTGGATGCGCAGCAGCAGCGCATGGACGAGCCCGACGGCGTCCACGCCGTGCAGAACGAACCGCTGGAACGAGCTCAGCTCGCCGTTCTTCAGCTCCTCGTGGTGGCTCGTATAGGCGTTCGCCACGCAGCTGCTGCCCGGCGTGACGTCCTCAAGGCCGTTCTCGAACAGCGGATCGAGGCGCACCAGCATGGTCCCCGGCTTGGCGACCTGCTGGGCGTCGATGAGCTGCTCCCCGCCGCGGAACTGGCCGGCGGCGATATAGTCCTGCACGTCGGTGACCACCATGGGGATGATGGTCCAGGGCTTGGAGATGCAGGACGCCTCGGCCACCATGCCGGGCCGGATCACCTGGGCCTCGATCTGGCCGAAGCCCGCATAGAGCGCGCGGCGGCCCGCGCCTTCCGGGATGAGCACGCCGGCGGGGCGCATGAACGGGTTGACGATATCGCCCACCTGCAGCGCGAACTGCTCGACGCGGCCGCTGACGCCGGCGCGGATCACCGTCTTGCTCAGCTCCACCTCCGCCTGGGCCAGCGCGGCCTCGGCGCTCGCCTTCTGGGCCGGCAGGAGCGTGGAGACGCGCGTCTCGACGGCCTTCTTGGCCGCCTGGGCCGCATCCACCCCGCCCTGGCGGGTATCGACCAGGGTTTGCAGCTTCTCGATCTCGCGCCGCGCCACGATGTCCGCGTTGCGGCGGTTGAGCTCCTGCTTGGTGCGCAATTCGTCGAGGGCCTGGTCGTAGGCGCCCTGCGCCTGCGTGATCTGGCCTTCCGCTGCGGCCAGGTCCGCCTGCGCCATCACGAACTGGGCGTCGATCTCGGCCACCTTGCGCCGCGCCGTCTCGGCCTCGGCTTGCTGGCGGGAGTTGTCGAGCCGGAAGATGGGCGCGCCCTTCGCCACCTCCTCGCTGCCCCTGATGAAGATCTCCGCCACGCGCCCGTTGGCCTCAGGCACGATCGGCACCGTGCGGAAGAAGGCGGTCACGTTGGTGGTGGCCGGATGGTTGTAGAAGACGGTCGTGATCAGCGCGATCGTCAGCATCAGGCAGCCGACGAGCCCCCAGCGCAGCTCGAACCAGACGGAGAAGAGATTGATCTCCTTGCCGAGCCGCTTGCCCTGCGCAAAGCGCCTGTACAGGTAGTCCGGGAGGATGGTCAGCAGCGAACACAGAATGAGTTCGAGCATGTCTCAGCCCTCCGCATGCTTGAGGGGGCGCTCCGCGACCCGCTCCCGGTCGTCGACGGGAGCGGCGATCTCCGGCACGCCCTTGCGCTCGATGGCGTCGGCGGCGTCCGCCCCGGCATCCGGAGCGATCCCGGCCATCTTCTCCAGCGAACCGGCCATCCGGCGAAGCGGCGACCCCCAGTCGGGAAGGTCGACCAGGGCCAGCAGGAGCCCCGCCACCCAGAAGATGTGCTCGTGCGTGAACAGCGCGAGGAGGCCCAGCACGGCCACGATCTCAAATTGCAGCTTCTGCGACTTGTGAGCCATGCGCTCCGGCAGCGTGTGGATGCGCAGGAACAGCAGCCCGACGCCAAGCACGGCGAAGAGAAGGAAGATCCCGGTTCCCACCATGAGCAGGTCGGTGTCTCCCGGACCCGTGATGAACACCGGCAGGTCATGCGGGGCGGCTGGGTTGACGGCGACGGACACGGGGCTGCCTTTCGTCTGGTGCACAGGGCGCCGCATGACGGCCGCATTGGTCCCGAGGCCGCAGCGCTGGCGTGCCTCCTGCTACCACCCCCGTCGCCCCGGCGCAGGTTAGTTACAGTAAGATACTGGCGCCTCGCGTCGCCTATCAGGCTAGTGTGACCGCGCCATGCACGAGCGTGACAGCGCTCGGCATCGACGTCGCTCCACCGCACCACGCCGCCGGGCGCCTCTCGCCACGGCGAGCCGGAAGCGAGCTTGTGAGGAGATTCGGCATGCTCCATCGAGGATTGGCTTTGGGTTTCCTGTTGGCCTGTTCGGCGTGCTGGCGGGAGGCGCCCCTGCCCAGGCGCGAACCGGAACGGTGCGGGTCCAGATCTTCAAGGCTGGATTCGTGGTCGGCGTCTCCGGCGGATCAGGGATGCTCACCTTCGCTGGCCGAAGCTATCCGCTCGGAATCGGCGGGGTGAGCCTCGGCGCCACCGTGGGCGCCTCCAAGGCCGACCTGATCGGCAGAGCCTATAACCTGAACCGCCCCTCCGACATCGAGGGCGTCTACACGGCCGCCGAGCTCGGCGCCGCAGTGGCCGGCGGTGGGAAAGTCGCGAGACTGAAGAACGCCCAGGGGGGCGTCCTGGAGTTGCGAGGCCGCCAGGCGGGCCTCATGTTTTCGCTCGACCTGAGCGGAATGCAGATCTCGCTGAAACGGTGAGGACGCTGACGTTCAGCCCTGAAGTCGCCGACGACGACGTCAGGGCTTGGGGGCCGACGCGTCGGGGGCGGGCGGCGCCGCGCCTGCTTGTCCCGTCCAGGCTTTGAAGTCCCCCTCCGACGCCTTCGGCAGCTGCTTGACGAAGGCCGCGATGGACCAGATCTCGTCGTCGGCCACCCCGGCCGCTGCGAAGCTCGGCATGCCGGTCATTCGAATCCCGTGCTTCACCACCCAGAAGATGTGCTGCGGCTCAAGCCCGCCCGCGATGTCCTTCAAGTCGGGCGGCGAGGGATTCAAGCCCTCCGAGAACTTCGCCCACTCCATTCCTGGAGCTCCGTGACAGGTCGGGCAGCCGCGCTGCACGAAGGCTTTGGCGCCGGCGGCGACCCGGCCCTGAAAGTCCGGCGGAGGGGCGTCGGCGGCGTTGCGCCGGATCGAACGGCTGCGGATCTGGACGAGCGCCCAGTTCATGACGGCAGGATCTTCGACCTGGGCGGCGACGCTGTAGAAGCCGCCAAACAGATAGACCGCTGCTCCGATTCCAACGAGGATTGCGAGCGCGCCGACGACCGCTAGAAACCGCATGAGGTCCTCCTCCTACGATCGCGAACAGCCATCATGATCACATGATCCAGCAGCCACGCCAATGCGGCGGTTTCGGTCTGCGATCCCTTGACCATAGGGCGCTTCAACTTCCGGTAGTTGTTGACGACTCATGCCACCGATTGTGGGTGGGAGCAGCGAGCGCCGTACGCGCCCGGACCTTCGTGAGACCGGCCTTCTGCGCCGTTCGGGAGTGGATTCAGTGCAGCTAGCTCCATTCCAACGCCGCATCTTTCGCCACGTTTGGATCGCGAGCCTGGCGTCCAACCTCGGCGGGCTGATCCAGACGGTCGGCGCGTCATGGCTGATGACCTCGCTGGATCCGAGCGCCGGCATGGTGTCTTTGGTCCAGGCCGCCAACACCGTGCCCGTGATGCTCTTCTCGCTCATGGCGGGAGCGCTCGCCGACAATCTCGACCGTCGGAAGCTGATGCTGGCTGCGCAGGTGTTCCTGCTCGCGTCCTCGATGCTCCTGGCCGTGTTCAGCCTCATGGGACTGCTCACGCCGGCCGCGCTGCTGGGCTTCACCTTCCTCATCGGATGCGGGACCGCGATCAACGGACCCGCCTGGCAGTCGCTGGTGGGAGAGATGGTGCCGCGGGCCGAGATTCCGGCCGCCATCGCCCTGAACAGCGTGGGGTTCAACATCGCGCGCAGCGTCGGGCCGGCCATTGGCGGCTTCATCGTCGCCTGGGCTGGCGCGTTCTGGGCGTTCGCGATCAACGCCGTCAGCTATCTCGGCTTGATCGTCGTGCTGGCCCGATGGCGTCTGCCGCAGGTCGAGCGGAGGCTTCCGCCAGAAACGCTCGGCAGGGCGATGGCGGCGGGCGTGCGCTATGTCGCGATGTCGCCGCGCATCCTCAATGTCATGACGCGCAGCCTGATCTTTGGCGCAGCCGCGATATCCGTTCAGGCGCTGATGCCCCTGATCGCCCGCGACCTGATCCAGGGTGGCCCGCTGACCTTTGGATTGCTTCTGGGCGCATTCGGCGTGGGCGCGATCGCCGGGGCGTTTCTCGGCGGTGAGATGCGCCGGCGCTCGCTCTCGGCGGAGAGCTGCGTCGCGCTGGCGTTCGCCGGGGCGGCGGCTTGCGCCGGGGGCGCGGCCCTCAGCGGCCGGCCCCTCGTCACCATGGGCTGCATGTTCGTCGGGGGCGCAAGCTGGGTCCTGGCTCTGGCCGGGTTCAACGCCGCGGTCCAGCTATCGTCGCCACGCTGGGTCGTCGGGCGCGCCGTGGCGCTCTACCAGATGGCGGCGTTCGGCGGGATGGCCGTGGGGAGCTGGGCCTGGGGGATCGCGGCCGAGCAGGCGGGCACCCGCAACGCCTTGCTCGGCTCAGCCGTCGTGCTCGCGCTGGGCGCGGCGCTGGGCCGTGTGTTCCCGGTGCCCGACGTCCAGGAGCTCGATCTCACCCCGCGCGAGTGGAAGGACCCGGAAATCTCCCTCGACATCCGGCCGCAGAGCGGCCCCATCATCGTGGCCATCGAATACCGGATCCGCGCGGAGGACGAGGAAACGTTCATGTCGGTGATGGCTGGCCGGCGCAGGATCCGCCTGCGCGACGGCGCACGCCACTGGACGCTGATGCGGGACCTCGCCGATCCCACCACCTGGATCGAGCGATACGACTGCCCGACGTGGCAGGAGTATCTGCGTCAGAACCAACGCATGACGCAGGCCGACACGGACATCAGCAAAGCCCTGATCGCCCTTCACCAGGGTCCCGCTCCGATCGTCGTCCGGCGGATGATCGAGCGTCAGACCAGCTTTCCTGCGCACGCGATGTCCAGGGAGGCCGCTCAGGCCGGGTCGTGACGGGCGGTCGGCCTCGCGCAAGCCGGGGCTTCGTCGGCGTCTCGGTCAGCGAGGCCGGGAAGGCGACGCTGGCCGAGATCTCCGACGTCCTTGCTGCGGCCTGGGCAGCAACCCGGCGTCCTCAGAAGTCGACCTTGTCGCCGCCCTTGAGCGAAAGGATCTCGCGCGCCTCGTCCGGGGTGGCGACCTCCAAGCCGAGGCCCTCGATGATGCGGCGGGCCGATGTGACCTGCTCGGCGTTCGACTGGGCCAGCTTGCCGGGCCCCGCCCAGAGCGAGTCCTCCAGCCCGACGCGGATATTGCCGCCCATGGCGGCCGCCATGGCGGCGATCGGCAGCTGGTGACGCCCGGCGCCCAGGACGGACCACTTGAACTTGTCGCCGAAGAGTCGGTCCGCCGTGCGCTTCATGTGCATGACGTCCTCCGGATGGGCCCCGGTGCCGCCCATCAGGCCGAACACGGTCTGGACGAAGAGGGGCGCCTTCACGAGGCCGCGGTCCAGGAAGTAGGCGAGGTTGTAGAGGTGCGAGGTGTCGTAGCACTCGAACTCAAACCGCGTGCCGGTCTCCGACAGCGTGGTCAGCACATACTCGATGTCCTGGTAGGTGTTGCGGAACAGGATGTCCTTGTTGCCGAGGTATTTCGGCTCCCACTCGTGCTTGAAATCCTTGAAGCGGTTGAGCATCCCGAACAGGCCGAAATTCATCGAGCCCATGTTCAGGGAGGCGACCTCCGGCTTGAAGGTGGCGGCCGGGCGCACGCGCTCCTGCACGGTCATCGTCGGAGCGCCGCCGGTCGTCAGGTTGATCACGCAGTTGGAGCGCTGCTTGATGACCTTCAGGAAGGGCGCGAAAGCCTCTGGCGTCTGGTCGGGCTGTCCGGTCGTGGGATTGCGGGCGTGAAGGTGGACGATGGCCGCGCCGGCCTCCGCCGCCCCGATGGCGGCGTCCGCGATCTCCTCCGGGGTGACAGGGAGCGCCGGCGACATCGACGGCGTGTGGATCGCGCCTGTGACGGCGCAGGTGATGATGACTTTGCGGCTCATGGGCTGGTCCCTTGTTCTCGGCGGGGGGTGATTCAGGCGGGGTCCGGCGCGGCGCGCTTGTGGGCCGCGAGCGCGGCCAGCCTCTCGTTGCGCCACCGCGTGCGTTGGGCGATGCGCTCGGGCGTCGCCGCATGCGGCCAGGCCGCCGCGACGCGGTCGATGTTGGGGCTCTCATAGACCTCGGGTCCGGCGGCGTCGCGGGCCAGACCCTTGTAGAAGCCGGTATAGCGGGCGCAGTAGTCCGGGATGCCGCCCGGCGCGTTGAGTTCGATGGTCTCGAACGGCCCCATGAACGACCAGCGCAGGCCGAGGCCGTCCTTGACCGTGTGGTCGAGATCCTCGGCCGAGACATAGCCCTCGCCGACGAGCCGGAAGGCCTCCGCCAGCAGCGCGCCCTGCAGGCGGTTGAGGATGAAGCCGTCGACCTCTTTCTTCACCGTGATCGGGACCTGTCCGATCGCGCTGAAAACCTCGCGGGCGCGCTCCACGGTCTCGGGCGAGGTCCAGGGCGCGCCGCAGAGCTCGACGATGGGCACGAGGTGGGGCGGGTTCACCGGATGCGCGACGAGGCAGCGCGCCCGGCCGGGCAGGCCCTCCGTGAAGCGCGACGCCACGATGGCGGAGGTGGAGGAACACAGGATCGCGTCGGGCGGGGCCAGCCGGTCCAGCTCGGCGAAAATCGCCTGTTTCTGCTCGACGACCTCGGGCCCGTTTTCCTGGACGAAGGAGACGCCTTCGAGCGCGTCCGCCAGCGAGGCCGCGACCGTGATTCGGGCCGCGGCTCCCTCCGGGTCGTCGGCCAGGCCGTGGCGCGCCAGCTTGTCTAGCTCCTCCCGGATCAGGCCGGGCGCGGCCGCCAGCGTCGGGCCATGCGGGTCCGTGAGGCGCACCCGCCAGCCGGCGCGGGCGAAAATGGCCGCCCAGGCCCGGCCGATGAGCCCGACGCCGACGATGGCGACCGTGGTGTTCAAAGCATGCGGCATCCCGAACCTCTGCGATGTGACTAGAGCCAAAGCACCTTACGGCGCAGGTCGAGGTCGTCGCGCAACGCCTTGGAGGGCCCCGCGTGAATGACCTGCCCGCGTTCGAGCGCCAGGGTGGCGTCCGACAGCGCCAGCGCCAGATCGAGGTGATGGTCGACGATGATGATGGCGACCTCGCGCCGCAGCCGGTCGAAGGCTTCGAAGAGCTGCTCGACGACGGCGGGCGCGAGACCCTCGAAGGGCTCGTCCAGGAGCAGCACGCGCACGTCGCCCGACAGCGCCCGCGCGACCGCCACCATCTGCTGCTCGCCGCCCGACAGGTAGTCGGCCGGGCTGTCCAGCCGCTCGCGGATGCGGGGAAAGTATTCGTAGATCCGCTCCAGCTCCCAATGCACGCCGTTGCCGGTCTGGCGGCGCAACCGGCCGAGCTCCAGGTTCTGCGCCACCGTCATGCCGGCGAAGAGGCCGCGCCCCTGGGGCACATAGCCGACGCCGAGCCGCGCCGTCTGGGCCGAGGGACGGCCCACGAGCTCGGCGCCGGACAGGCGGATGGAGCCGGACGCCGCCGGCGCGATCCCGGTGAGGGTCTTCAGCAGCGTCGACTTTCCCGCGCCGTTGCGCCCCAGCAGGGCGACGACCTCGTGCTCGTGAACGGTGAGCGAGACGTCCCGCAGGATGTGGCTCTTGCCGTAGAAGGTGTTCACGGATTGCAGCGTCAGCAGTTCGGCCTTTTCGGCGGCGGTCTCGCGCGGCTTGGCGGCGACGCTGGCCGCGCCCGAACCGATATAGACCTCCTGCACGCGCGGGCTCGAGCGGGCGTCCTCGACCGTGCCGTCCAGCAGCACGAGCCCGTCATTCATGACGGTGACATGGTCGGCCAGCTGGAACACGCGGTCGATGTCATGCTCCACCAGGAGCACCGGGAGGTCGGCCGAGATGCGCTTGATGATGGCCCCGATCCGCTGGCGCTCGGCGGCCGCCAGGCCGGCCAGGGGCTCGTCCAGCAGCAGGATGCGGGGCGCGGTCGCGAGCGCCAGGCCCATGTCCAGCAGCCGCTGCCCGCCATAGGAGAGGGACTCGGCCTCGGCGCGCTCGATGCCGGCGACGCCGAGATAGCGCACCATCTGGTTCGTCTCGTCCGCGATCCCGGCCAGCGACGTCGCCGGTTTCCAGAAGCCGAAACGCCCCGCGTGGCGGGCCTGGACGGCGAGCCGTAGGTTTTCCTCCACGGTCAGGCCGGCGAACAGGTTGGTGATCTGGAACGAGCGCCCGATGCCGGCCGCAGCGATCGTCTCGGGCGAACGGCCCACGATGGAGCGGCCGAGCAGGCGCACGTCGCCCTGATCGGGCTTGAACATGCCGGACAGCAGGTTGAACGCCGTCGTCTTGCCGGCGCCGTTGGGGCCGATCAGCGCATGAAGGGTGCGGTCGCGGATGCTGATCGTGACGTCGCGCACCGCATTGATGCCGCCGAAGCGCTTGGAGATGCCGGTCGCCTCGAGAACGACGCCGTGGACGTGCTCCTTCGGGCGCAGCGAAGCGGGCAGGGGCATCTCCTCGGTGCGGCGCGCCGACATGGCGGCGTCCTCGACCACTCTCTTGCGGAACGGCGCGAGCAGTCGCTCAGCCACGCCGACCAGTCCGGAGGGCGAGAACACGATGAAGCTGACGAAGACGAGGCCGAACCAGAACAGCCAGTTTTCGGTGTAGATCGACAGGAATTCGCGAAACAGGATGTAGAAGAGCGCCCCGATCGCCGGCCCCAGGAAACTGCGCATGCCGCCGATGACCACCATGGCGAGAAGCTCGCCCGAGAAGGTCACCGAGATGGGCTCGGCCGACGTCATGCGGTTCTTGTAGAGGAGCAGAATGCCCGCAAGGCCGGTCAGCACGGCGGAGAGCACGAAGGCGGCGAGCTTGTAGCGGTTGGTCGGATAGCCCAGGAAGCGGGCGCGCTGCTCGTTCTCCCGGATGGCGACCAGCACCGTTCCGACCGGCGAATGGTGAAACCGCCAGAGGCCGACCAGCACCGCGAAGGCGAGCGCGGCCACGAACCAGTAATACGGCGCGGAGGCCTCCAGATCGACGCCCGCGAAGGCCGGCCGGGTGATCCCCGCCAAGCCGTTCTCGCCGCCCGTCACCTCGGTCCAGCGGAACGCGAGCACGTACATCATGGCCGACAGGGCGAGCGTCAGCAGCGAGAAGTAGACGCCGCGCCGGCGCAGGATGAGAGACCCGAAGGCCGCCGCGAGCAGGCCGACCAGCGCCAGCGCGAGCAGCGTCGGGCCGAAAAACGCGCCCGGCATCCAGTGGCGCTGGATGAGGCCGGCCGCATAGGCGCCAAGGCCGAACCAGGCGCCGTGGCCGAATGAGACGAGCCCCGTGTGGCCGACCAAGACATTCAGCGCCATGCACGCCATGGCGTAGACGACGACCTCGGTGGCCGACGTCATCGTGAGCCCGAGCGCCAGCAGCGCCGCCGGCAGCAGGACCAGCCCGACCGCGGCGAACACGAGCGGCAACGGAACGCGCGCCAGCATGGGAGACGATGTCGTCGGCATGGCGCGCCTCACTCGAACCGGGTGATGCGCTCGCCGAGGAGGCCCCGTGGCCTGAACAGCAGAACGAGGAGCATCAAGAGGTAGATCGCAGCCGTGGAGCCGGCCGAATAGCCGACCGCCACCATCATGCCCTTGACGAGCCCGACCAGCAGGGCCGCCAGCACGACGCCCCAGAAGGATCCCAGCCCGCCGATGACCACGACCACGAAGGCCGGCGTGATGATCTCGGCGCCCATGGCGGGGTGAACGGCGTAGATGGGGGCCAGCAGCACCCCGGCGAGGCCGGCGAGGCCGATGCCGAGCGCCGCGACGGCGGCCATGTAGGGCTCAAGCGAAATGCCGAGGGCGCCCACCATGTCCGGGTTCTGCACCCCGGCCCGCACCACCCGGCCGAAGGACGTCTTGTGGAGCAGCACCCACAGGCCCGCCACGCAGCCGATCGCGATCGCGAGCAGGACGGTGCGGTAATAGGAATAGACGAAGTCGCCCAGGAAGATCTGGCCGCGCAGCGCCTGCGGGATCGAGTAGCTGAGCGGCGGCGCGCCGAAGATCATGCGCAGCGCCTGCTCGGCCACCATGGCGAGCCCGAAGGTGAGCAGCAACGACAGGATGGGGTCGGATCGGTAGAATCGCCTGAACAGGAAACGCTCGATCAGCACGCCCAGCAGGGCCACCGCCGCCGGCGAGAGAACCAGCGACCCGCCGAAGCCCACATAGGGCGACAGCACGAGCGTCAGATACGCGCCGATGGCGTAGAACGCCCCGTGCGCCAGGTTGACGATCCCGCCCAGCGAAAAGATGAGCGAAAGGCCCAACGCGATCAGCAGGTAGTAGACGCCGTCGAGGAGGCCGTTCAGCACCTGCTGGAGGAAGAGCACGAGGGTCAATGGCGTCGTTCCCTGTGATCCGGCGCAGGGGCATGCCGGTCGGGGGTCGCGTGCGACGGGAGGACTGGCCCGTCGCCGCGGGGGAGGGGGCGCCAGGCGGCGACCGGCATGCCGCCCGTCGCCGTCCCATGGGGCGCGCGAGCTACGAGAACGTGCAGGTCGCCTCGTCCTTGGTGGACGCGATGACCTCGAGATCCTCGTTCGGCCCGGGCACCGGGCCCGTGGAGGTGAAGATGTCCCACTGGTTCTTCACCTGGTCCGCCGGCAAGGCCGTGACGGCGTACATCTCGTGCATGAGCTGGTGGTCGGAGGCGCGGAAGTAGCCCGGGCGCGTCTTGAGAAGGTCGAACTTCGCGCCCTTCTCCCAGTGCTCGATGAGCTTGGAGCTGTCGGGCGTCTTCAGCTCGTTCATGCTCTGGGCGACGATCTTCATGGCGATGTAGTCGCCCCAGGCCTGGTTCTCAGGCGGCTTGCCGTATTTTTTCGTGAACGCCCCCACGAAGGCCTTGGTGCCGGGGGTGTCGATAAGGTGGTGCCAGACCACCGGCCAGGTGCCGACGAAGTTGCCCTTGCCGGCCGCCCAGGCGAGCGCCGTGTCGAAGCCGAAGCCGCCGACCGGGAAAGTGAGGCCGAACTCGGCGTATTGCTTCAGGAAGTTGGTGATCTGGTTGCCGGCGAGGTTCAGCACCACGAGGTCCGGCTTGGCGCTGCGGATCTTCAGGAGGTAGGCCGAGAAATCCGTCGCGTCCGTGGGCACCAGCTCGTCGCCCGCGAACTTGCCTCCGTTTCCTTCCATGAACCGCTTGGCGACCTTCAGTAGGTCATGGCCGAACGCGTAGTCGGCCGTCAGCGAATACCAGGATTTGCCCTTTACGAGCCCGGCCGCGAGGAACGAGCGGCCGACCGACTTCACATACATCGAGTTCTGCGACTCGACGTGGAACATGAACTTCTTGCAGTCGGCGCCGCGCAGCGCGTCCGAGTTGCCGCCGGTGTTGACGTAGAGCGTCTTGTTGCGCTGGGCCACCTGGGCGATGGTCAGGCAGGAGGCGGATGAAATCTCGCCAATGATGCAGGCGACCTTGTCGCGCTCGATCATGCGCTCGGCCTTGGTGGAGGCCGTCTGCGGGTTCACCGAATCTTCCTTCAGGAGCTCGATCTTGCGGCCGTTGATCCCGCCCGCCGCGTTCAGCTCCTCGACGGCGAGGTCGATGGCCATCACGCCGTATTCGCCGAGCGGCCCGAGAAATCCCGTCCGGGGCGTGAGATGCCCGATCCTGATCGCCTCGCTCTGGGCGCGGACGATGGCCGGGGCGCCGACGCCCGCGAGCAGGGCGACCCCGCCGGCGCTCTTCAGCAGGCCGCGGCGCGACAGCGGAACACGGTTGTCCATGGTGCAATCCTCCTGCGACGTCTTCGTCGAAGCGTTTCCTTGATCGTCCGATCCGGCGGGCGGCCCTCTGCCGGAGCCTGTTCGCGCCTTGCCGTGATCTGTGATCACAGTTAGCCTGACGCGTCGGAAGCCAACTGTCCAGCCCTGTTTGAGGCTGGCGTCGAGCCAGGACTTGCGCGTGAATCGTCCGGCGGCCCTTGTCGAGATCGAGCCTCTGGAACGGCAGACGCTGGGTGAGCGCGCCTATGCGCAGCTCTGCGACCTGCTGGTGTCCGGGCGTCTGGCGCCGGGCGAAAAAGTGTCGCTGCGCAGCGCCGCCAGCGCGCTCGGCGTGTCGATGATGCCGGTGCGGGAAGCCGTGAGCCGCTTGGTGGCGGATCGGGCGCTGGAGGTGACGCCCAATCGCTCGGTGCGCGTGCCGGTGATGAGCGTCGCCCAGTTCCGGGATCTCGCGGGGGTCCGCATCGCCATCGAGGGACATGCGGCGGCCGAGGCCGCCCGGCTGCGCACCGACGGCGACCTCCTCCAGATCGGAGCGGTCGAGGCGGCCTTCCGCCGCCAGAGCACGCTGCCCGACCCGGATGCGGGGCTCTCGGTGGGCCTCAACAAGGACTTCCACTTCGCCGTCTACGCGGCGGCCGCTTCGCCGCTGCTGGTGGAGATCATCCGCGGCCTGTGGCTGAAGGCCGGGCCGGTGCTCAACCTCGACCTGCGCGCCAGTCCCGAGCGCCTGCGGGAGGGCGGAGCCGTGCGCTTCCACGCCGACGCGCTGGCCGCCATCCGGCGCCGCGACGGCGACGCGGCCCGCGCCGCGATCGCGGCCGACATCACGGGCGCGGCCGACTTCATCATCAGCCGGGGCGCGCTGGCGCCCTGACCCAAACGAGACGCAAGGCGGGAGACAACGTCATGGACCTGGGCATCAACGGCTTGCGCGTGCTGGTGACGGCCGGCGCCAACGGCATCGGCCTCGAGATCGCCCGCGCCTTCGTGCGCGAGGGCGCCAGGGTGCATGTGTGCGACGTCGACGAGGCGGCGCTCGACGCTTTGGCGACGTCCGACCCGGCGCTCACCCGGTCGCTGTGCGACGTGGCGGACCGCGCCTCGGTGGCGAGGATGTTCGACGACGCGCTGGGCGCGCTCGGGGGCCTCGACACGCTGGTCAACAACGCCGGCGTCGCGGGCCCGACCGGCAAGGTCGACGATATCAACCCCGAGGACTGGGACCGCTGCCTCGCGGTCTGCCTCACCGGCCAGTTCAACTGCGCCCGGCTCGCGGCGCCGCATCTGCGCCAGAGCCCGAACGGCTCGATCGTGAATCTCTCCTCGCTGGCCGGGCGCCTGGGCTTCGCCATGCGGGCGCCCTATGCGGCGGCCAAATGGGGCGTGATCGGCTTCACCAAGTCCCTGGCGATCGAGCTTGGCGGCGACGGGGTCAGGGTCAACGCCATCCTGCCCGGCCTCGTGGCGGGCGATCGCCAGCGCCGGGTGCTGGAGGCCAAGGCGCAGCAACGCGGCGTCGGCTTCGCCGAGATGGAGGCGATCGCCTTCTCCTACACCTCGATCAAGGACTATGTGACGCCGCAGCAGCTGGCCGACCACATCGTCTTCCTGGCCAGCCCGCGGTGCCGCACCGTCTCCGGCCAGGCGATCTCTATCTGCGGCGACACGCAGATGCTCGCCTGATCAAGAGGGCGCGCCGGGGGCTCGCAACCCCCAGGCGCATCGGCGTGAGCCTGGATCAGCGTCCTTTGTCGAGGAAGGCGCGGACCATCGCGACGGTCGCTTGCGGGTTCTCCTCCATGATCCAGTGGCCGGAGTCCGGGATGACGCCTTCGGTCACGTCGGTCGCCGCGCCGCGCAGCGTCGCCGCCATCCCCGCGCCGAAGGATTTCTCGCCTCCGATCGCCAGCACCGGCATGGTCAGCTTGCCGCCCGCCGCCAGATAGGCGCGGTTGTCGATCGCGTCCTGATCGAAGGCGGCGAATTGGGCGAACCCCGAACGCATCGCCCCGGGCAGCGCATACAGTTTGGCGTAGTGCTCGCGCGACGCCTCCGAGAACCGGCTCGGCGTCGCCGAGAACTCGTTCCAGAAGCGGTCGAGATAGATGCGTTCGCGACCCGCCACGAGCCTTTCCATGTCCGGGCCGCCGAAGCGGAAATGCCAGAGCAGCGGGTTCTTCAGGATCTCTTCCCACGGGCCGACGCCAGGCACCGGCGCGTCGATCAGGGCGAAGCGGCGGACGCGCTGCGGGTGCTGCGCCGCAAACGCGAAGCCGACCATGTTGCCGATGTCGTGGGTCACCAGATCGACGCTCTCGATCTTGAGCGCCGAGAGCACGGCGGCGACGTCCCCGGCCTGCGTCTTCTTGTCGAAACCGGAGGCCGGCTTGGACGACAGGCCGAGGCCGCGCAGATCGGGCGCGACCACCGTATGATCCCGCGCGAGATCGGCGGCGAGCGGGGCCCACATGTCGCCGGTCTCGCCATAGCCGTGCAGCAGGACGACCGCGGGTCCCTGGCCACCGACGCGGACGTGAATCTGAACATCGCCGTTCGCGATCTCCTGCACTCTGAAGGACGCCGGATAGTCCGGAACCTGTGCGACGGCCGGCGTTCCCAGGGCGAGCGGGACGAGGATCGAAGCGAATTTCCACATGGGGGGCTCCTGGCCCCGGGACGGGCGATCCGCCACGCCACGTTGGGCGTCATCAGCGAAGCGGACCGTAGCATCGCCGAGGCGTTCGGATTAGCCTCCGGCCAGCGAAACTATGGTCCGGACATTCCGAACGATGTTGAAGCTCGACAGCATCGCGACCTTCGTCGCGATCGCAGAAGCCGGCTCGCTCAGCGAGGCGGCGCGGCGCCAGAGTTTGTCCAAGTCCGTGGTGAGCGACCGGCTGGCCGAGTTGGAGCGCGCATTGGGCGCGAGCCTTGTCCACCGCAGCGCCCGCCGGCTCACGCTCACCGAAGACGGAGCCGCCTTCCTCGCGCGCGCGGCGCGCATCGTCCGCGAGGTCGAGGAGGCGGAGGCTGCCATGACGGAGCGCCGGGGCGCCCTCGTGGGACCGCTTAGGATTTCGGCGCCGGTCACGTTTGGACGCTTGCACCTCGGGCCCGCGATCTACCCGTTTCTGGCCCGGCATCCCGAGATCGAAATGACGCTCGACCTCGACGACCGCCGCGCCGAGGTCAGCTCCGATCGCTACGACGCGGTGCTGCGGCATGGACCCATCGCAGAATCGCGCCTGGTCGTCTGGACGCTGGCGCCGAGTCGCCGGGCGCTCGTCGCGTCGCCCGACTACCTCGCAAGGCATGGGGCGCCGCAATCGATGGCCGACCTCGAGGGGCATGCCGGGATCTTCTACACCAACAGGGGCGCCGCCGACTGGCGGTTCCACACGCCCCGCGGACCGGTCAGCGTGCGCGGACGCTCCGCGCTGCGCGTCAACAACGGCGACATGATGCGCGATGCCGCCCTGGCGGGCCTCGGCATCGCGCTCCTGCCGCGGTTCATCGTCTACGCCGATATTCAAAGCGCTCATCTGAACGTCGTCGATGTCGGCGTCCAGCCGGAAACCGAATTCATCCACCTGGCGCACGCGGAAGGCCGCCGCCCCTCGGCGAAACTGCGCGCCTTCGCCGATTGTCTGCGTCGGGCCTTTGGGGATCCACCCTATTGGGAGCGATGACGCGCCGGCGCGCGCGCTGGGCTCAATCCTGCGCCTGCGCCGGGATCGTCGTCCGATCCAGGGCGAGGTCCGCCAGGAGATCGACATGGACGTCCAGGGCGTCGATGACCGGATAGCCCGCGTCCTGCCCATCGAACGCCAGGTTGAGGTCCGTCCCGGCGAGCACGATCGCCTCTGCGCCCTGCGCCATCATTCGCCGGCCTGCGTCCAGGAAGGCGCTCCGCTGGGCTGCCGTGCATGTCCCCGCGACTGCGACGTCCTGGTACATCTGGCCGAGCTCCTCGATCTCGTCGTCCAGCGCGAGCGCCTCCGTCCGCGCGAGTTGCCCGTAAAGCCGGGTGCGCATGACGACGCGCGTGCCCAGAAGCCCGACCCTGCGGATGCCGCTGGCTGCGAAGGAGTCGTCCAGCGGCGCCACGCCGGACACCATCGGCAGCGGGGCGAGGGCGGCCAGTTCCTTCGCGCAGAAATGGGCCCCGAGCGACGTGAGCGCGAAGCATGAGCATCCGGCGGCCTTCAGCCTCTCGACGAGGGGAAGGAAAGCCAAGGCCTGCTCGTCCCGCCGGTCGGCCAGGTTGTTGCGGATCAACTCATTGATGTCGCCATGCGCGATGGTCAGGTCGAGCCTTTTTCCACCCTGTGCGGCGACTCGCGCGACCAGGCGCTGGTAATAGACGACGGTGGCTGCGACGCCGATGCCGCCGATGAGACCGATATGCATGGTCGTCCGACCTCTTGAATCCGCCGCGCCGAGTCTAGGGCGACTAGAGCGCGAAAGCCACGAGGCGATGCTCCTCAGGATAGGGGAGTAAGCATGAAACGACCCCCGTCATCCCCGGCGCGCCGCAGGCGCGGGAAGGGGATCCAGAAAGGCCAGGCGAAATGCGTGCTCGTCCCAACCCTCCTGGATCCCCTTCCCGGCGCTGCGCGCCGCCGGGGATGACGCCCTTCTGCCCGGCACGGGGAGAAGGTGGCCCGAAGGGCCGGATGAGGGGCCGAACGGCGTCAGAGCCCATCGCTTGACAATCGGATAAAATTCCTATAACCCTGTTCATGCTCCGGTCCACGGAGGGGCGTCTGCAGCGTGACGGATGTGGATCGGGGGCGGCGGCCGTCGACATCGGGCTCACGACCCGGTCGAGGCGGCGGATGGAACCGAAGGTCCGACCAGCGAAGCGCGAAGGGGCTGAAAGCGCCCCGGGATCTTCCTTTCATCCTCAAACGCTGCGCGCGGAGCGGCGGGGCCTGGCGGCCTCCCGGCTTCACTATCCACCTACCCCACTCGCCGTGGGGTCCCCAGCGACGCCGCTCCGCGCCGCCCTCCGACACTCCGGGCCGAAAGGCTGCGGAGATAAACGCGCGTTCCCCACAGGGAGAACGCAGCCGAGTGCAGCGAGGTCGGATGAGGGGAGACCCGCCACCCCTCACCCCAACCCTCTCCCCGTGCCGGGGCGAGGGGGCCGGCTGCGGCGCCTTCCTGGGCGGCCGCCCGGCTAGTCGCGTTTCCCCGGCGGCCCGAGAAGAGCAGGCCCTTTCTCGCGCACCAGGGCCTGAAGGCGATCGGCGAACGCCGCGAGAAGCCAGGGGAGCTGGACCTCGATGCGGACGTGGTCGTCCTTGACGTCCACGATCCCCTGAACCGTCTGGCCGAGCGCGCTCAGCCCGAGATTGAGCCGATCGCCGGCCCACTCGTCCTTCACCATGACGACGCGATATTGGCCCAGCGCCTGGCGGATCGCCCCGATGCGCTCTCGCAGGCGTTCCACGGCTTGTTCGCGACCCAGGGCGTGGGAGATCGTCACGACGACGGGCTTTGGCATGGCGCTCTCGCTGGAGACTGCGGTCCTGCACGATCTAAAGCCTGACAGGGTGAAAGGTTGCGCCCCGCCGTCTCCCCGCGCATCGGCGCCGCCTGCGGTAAGGGCGGCTCATGTTCGACCCTGACGCGGCCGCGCTCAGTGTGTCTCGAGCCGCCCCCGCCTCAGAGCGCAGGCGTGTCGCCGCCGCCGAGATCCCAATACAGGCCGGCCATGACCTGGAGGCCTTCCCGCGCGATGGCCACCGGCAGGTGCTCGTTGGGCGCATGCTGGGAGCAGCCGGGATAGGAGTGGGGCACCCAGATGGTGCGAAGCCCCAGCACCTCCGAGAAGATGTCGTTGGGCAGCGAGCCCCCCAGATTGGGGAGCAGCGCCGGCTTCTTGCCGGTGGTGCGGGCGAGAGAAGCCACCGCCCACGTCACCCAGGGGTCGTCCGGGTCCAGGCGGGTGGCGTGGAAGATCTCGTCGCGGCTCTTGGCGATCGTCACCATGGGGAAGCCGTGGCGGTCGAGGTGGCGGCGCAGCGCCGGCAGCGCCTCGTCCGGGTCGATGCCGACCACGAAGCGGAGCTGGCAGCGGGCCCAGGCGCTGGGCGGCACGGCGTTGACCGGCGTCTCCGGGTTGCCGGCCTTCATGGCGAGCACGTCGAAGGAGCACCAGCCGAAGACCTGCTCGGCCGGGCTCAGGCCGGGCTCGCCCCAGTCGGGATCGATGGTCGGCCCGTCCGGGCCGCCGTCGATCTCGCAGTCGGCCAGCACGCGCCGCACGGCGGCCGGCAGCTCCTTGGGCACCCACTCGTGAATGCGGATCTGTCCGGTGGGCGAGACGATCGTGCTGATGGCGTGCGCCAGCTGGATGGCCGGGTCGGAGAGGATGCCGCCCCAGTTGCCCGAGTGGTGGCCGCCCTCGCGGGATTCGATGGTCATGTCGAAGGTGACGCCGCCGCGCGAGCCCAGGAAGATGGTCGGCCGCTCGGCGTTCAGGCGCGGGCCGTCGGAGGCGATCAGCATGTCGGCCTTGAGCAACTCCTTCTGCTCGGCGCAGAGGTCGCGCAGGCCGGGCGAGCCCATCTCCTCGCCCATCTCGATCAGGTATTTGGCGTTGAAGCCGAGCGCGCCGCGCGTCTCCAGCACGGCCCGCAGGGCCTCGATGTTGATGATGTGCTGGCCCTTGTTGTCCACCACGCCGCGGCCGTACCAGCGGTCGCCGACCTCGGTCAGCGTCCAGGGGGACAGGCCCTCGCTCCAGTCCTTGTCGAGGCCGCGGATCACGTCGCCGTGGCCGTACCCGAGCACCGTGGGGAGGGCGGGATCCTCGATGCGCTCGGCATACAGGAAGGGGCCCTTGGCGGCCCGGTGGGTCAGCGTCCTGCAGGTGAAGCCGAGGCCCTCCAGCAGCGGGCGCATCTCCTTCTCCACATAGGCCACGAGCGTGTCGGCGCGTGCGGGGTTCTGGCTCTCGGTCGGCATCGCGACCAGGCGGGCGAGGTCGGCCTTGAATCCGCCTGAGGTGAAATAGCGCTCGGCGCGGGCGATGGCGTCTTCGCGGGACATGGGCGTTTCCTCGTCAGCTCTTGGTCTTGGGAAGGGCGACGCCCGCCGGGGGCGGCGCATGCAGGTGGCAGGCGACGGCGTTCTCGCCGCCCGGGTCGCGCAGCAGCGCGGGCATGACCGCGTCGCAAGGCTCGAAGCGGCGTGGGCAGCGCGGGTGGAAGGCGCAGCCCGGCGGCGGGTTGAGCGGATCGGGGAAGGCGACGCCGAGATGGGTGTCCGGCAGGCCGAGCCCCGGCTCGGGCGTCAGCACCGAGGCGAGGAGCGCCTGCGTGTAGGGGTGGCGCGGGTCGCGAAAGAGGCTGTCCGTGTCCGCCAGCTCGACGACGCGCCCGAGATACATCACCGCCACGCGGGTCGCGATGTGCTCCACCACGGCCAGGTTGTGGCTGATGAACACATAGGTGAGGCCGAGTTCCCTCTGCAGGTCCATCAGCAGGTTCAGGATCTGCGACTGGACGGAGACGTCCAGGGCGGAGGTGGGCTCGTCGCAGATGACGATCTCGGGATTCATCACCAGCGCCCGGGCGATTGCGACCCGCTGGCGCTGGCCGCCCGAGAGCTCGCGCGGGTAGCGGTCCGCGAAGCGCTGGGGAAGCCCCACCCGGTCGAGGATGTCGAGCACCCTGCGCCGGCGCTCCTCGGCCGTGCCGACGCGGTGCACCTCCAGCGGCAGGGCCACGATGGAGGCGATGGTGCGGCGCGGGTTGAGGGACGAATAGGGATCCTGGAACACGGGCTGGACGCGCCGCGCCACGGCCTTGTGGCCCAGCTCCCGGATGTCGCGGCCCTCGATCGTGATGGCGCCGGCGGTCGGAGGGAGGAGGCCCAGCAGCATGCGCGCCAGGGTGGACTTGCCGCAGCCGGACTCGCCGACGATGGCCAGCACCTCGCCCTTGCGAATGTCGAGCGAGACGCCGTTCACGGCGTGCAGGGTCCGGCGGCGCCGGAACAGGCCCTGGTTCACGTCGAAGGAGCGGGTGAGGGCGTCCGCCGTGAGGAGCGCGGTCACGCGGCCTTCTCCAGGATGCAGCGCCAGCGATGGCCGTCGACTTCGCGGGCCGGCGGATCTTCGGCGCAGACCGGTTGGGCGTGCGGGCAGCGGTCGCGGAAGCTGCAGCCCTGCAGATCGCCCACCAGCGAGGGGACCACGCCCGGGATCGCGCCGAGGCGGCCGCCGCGGACGGTGCGGCCGGGGACCGGGATGCAGTCCAGCAGGCCGCGCGTGTAGGGATGGCGCGGGTCGTCGAAGAGGGCGGCGGCGGGGCCTTCCTCGACGACCTGCCCGGCATACATCACAGCGACGCGGTCGGCGATGCGGGCCACCACGCCGAGATCGTGGGTGATGAGCATGATCGCCACGCCGAACTCCTTCTGGAGGTCCGCCAGCAGCCTCAGGATCTGCGCCTGGATGGTGACGTCGAGCGCGGTGGTCGGCTCGTCGGCGATCAGCAGCTCCGGCTCGCACATCAGCGCCATGGCGATCATGACGCGCTGGCGCAGCCCGCCGGACAGCTGGTGCGGATACTGGCCCAGGCGCTCGCCCGGGGAGGCGATGCCGACCTTGTCGAGGAGGGAGACGGCCCGCTCCCGCGCCTGGGCGGCGCTGGCCTGGCGGTGCAGCCGGTAGTGCTCGGCGAGTTGGTCGCCGATGGTGTAGGCCGGGTTCAGGGCCGTCATGGGCTCCTGGAAGATCATGGCCATGCGGTTGCCCCGCAGCGCGTTGAAGCGCCTGCCCGAGGCGCGGCTCAGGTCCTCTCCGGCGAAGGACAGGGTCGTGGCGCGGCGGCGGGCGCCCTTGGGCAGCAGGTCCATGATGGCGAGCGACGTCATGGACTTGCCGCACCCGGACTCGCCGACCACGCACAGCGTCTTGCCGCGCTCGACCTGGAGGGAGATGTCGCGCACCGGGTGAACGACGCCGCCTGCGGTCGCGATGTCGACGCTGAGGCCACGCACGTCGAGAATCGTCTCGGTCATGGTCAGCCCCGGCCATCCGGCGAAATGACGTCGCGCAGGCCGTCCCCGGTCAGGTTGATGGCGAAGATCAGCAAAGCGAGCGCCGAGCCCGGGATGGCGATCAGCCAGAAGGAGAAGAACATGTAGGCCTTGGCCTCGGAGATCATCAGGCCCCATGACGGCAGCGGCGGCTGCACGCCGAGGCCCAGGAACGACAGGGCGGCCTCCAGCAGGATGGCGCTGGCCGCCTCCAGGGTCGCCACCACGATGAGCTGCGGGGCGATGTTGGGCAGCACCTCGCGCAGCACGATATGCGCCGTCGAGGCCCCCGCCGCGCGGGCGGCGGCCACATAGTCCTGCGAGCGCACCTGCTGGGTGGCGCTGCGCATCACCACGGCGAAGCGGTCCCATTTCAGCAGTCCGAGCACCAGGATGACGATCCACAGCGAGCCGCCCACCATGGCCACCACGGCGAGCGCGACGAGGATCACCGGCAGCGACAGGCGGGTGGTGACGATGAAGGTCATCGCCATGTCCATGCGCCCGCCGAAATAGCCGGCGAGCAGGCCCATGGTCGTGCCGATCAGGCCGGCGATGAGGACGACGCTCACCCCGATCAAGAGCGAGATCCGCGCGCCGTAGAGCAGGCGGGACAGGTAGTCGCGGCCGAGCTGGTCCGTGCCGAGCGGGTGGAGCCAGCTGCCTTTCGGATACCAGACCGGCGGGATGGTCCGCTGGGCCAGGTTCTGCAGGTAAGGGTCGTGCGGCGCCAACAGCGGCGCGAAGACGGCGGCGAGCGTGATCAGGAGGAGCAGCCCGGCCCCGACCAGGAAGGCGTGCTGGCCACGCAGGCGGCGCAGCAGGCGGGCGGCGCGGGAGGGCTCGGCCGAGGGAGCGGGGAGGGCGAGGCTCATCTCAGGCCACCCGGATGCGCGGGTCGAGCCATGCATTGGCGATGTCGGAGGCCAGCGTGAGCAGCACGTAGATCACGGACAGCAGCAGGACGATCACCTGCATCACGGGGAAGTCCTTGTAGGTGATGCTCTGGTAGGCGAGGTAGCCCAGCCCATCGAGCGCGAAGATGGTCTCGATCACCACCGAGCCGCCGAGCAGGAAGCCGAGCTGCACCGCCGTGAGGGCGACCACCGGAACGACCGCGTTGCGCAGGGCGTGCTTGAAGACCACGGTGCGGGCCGGCAGGCCCTTGGCGCGCGCCGTGCGGATGTAGTCGGCCGAGAGCACCTCGATCATGCCGGCGCGGATCAGCCGCATGAAGGCCGGCGCCACGTAATAGCCGAGCGCGATGGTCGGCATCACGAAGTGCAGCCAGGTCGAGGAGCCCGACACTGGCAGCCAGCGGAGCGTGATGGAGAACATCATGATCAGGCACAGCGCGAAGAAGAAGTTCGGCAGCGCCTGGCCGACCACGGCCACCCCCAGCGCGAGGCGGTCGATCCAGCTGTTGGAGTAGACGGCGGCCAGCACGCCGAGCGGGACGGAGATCGCCAGCGCGAACAGGAGCGAGGTCAAGCCGAGCAGAAGGGTGACGGGCAGCTTGGCCATCACGAGGCTGCTCACGTCGGTCTTGAAGTAGATCGACGTGCCGAAGTCGCCCCGCAGCGTCTGCCAGAGCCACGACAGGTACTGGACGACCAGCGGCCGGTCGAGGCCGTAGGTCTGGCGGATGATGTCGAGGTCTTCCTGGCGCGCGCCCTCGCCGGCGATGGCGGTGGCTACGTCGCCCGAGAGGCGGATCAGGAAGAAGGCGAGGGCGGAGACCGCCAGGGCGACCAGCAGCGCCAGCCCGAGCCGCTTCACGATAAAGGCGATCATGACAGTCCCCCGGCGTCGGCCGGCCCTTGCGCCGGCCGCGTGTGCGTCACGCCGGCCTCGGCGGCGGACGGGTCGCGCCTCACTTCCAGGTCATTTCCCAGAAGCGGGGCATCTCGTCCGGGTAGGCCTTGAACTTCAGGTCGGCGTTCGCGGCGTAATAGACCGGCAGCGAATAGAGCGGGACCGCGTAGGCCTTGTCGGCGATGATCTTGAGCGCCTGCTTGTAGGCGTCCTTGCGCACCTGCGGGTCGACCGAGCTGTTGCCCTTCAGCAGCAGGTCGCGCACCTCGGCGTCGCGGGTGATGTCCTCGGCCGCGAACGCGAAATAGTTGGGCGTGGCCGCCGACACGTCGTTGACCGAGAACGAGCCCCAGGTCTGGTGCGTCAGCATCGCCTTGCCGCTGGTGATCACGTCCCGCATCGCGGCGTATTGGAGGAAGCGCAGGTTGGTGCGGATGCCGACCGCCTTCAGATAGCCGATCATGGCCTCGGTCTGGTTGCGCTCGCGATAGGCGACGATGTCCAGGTCGAGCCCGTTCGGGTACCCAGCCTCGGCCAGGAGCTTCTTGGACAGCGCGGGATCATACGCGTAGCGCGCCGCGCCTTCGTCCGTGCAGCCGAACTGGGACGGGAAGCAGATCGTGTTCAGCACGCGTGAGCCCGCGCCGACGATCTCCTTCACCATGGCCTCGCGGTCGATGGCGTGGATGATCGCCTTGCGCACGCGCTCGTCCTTCAGGGCGGGGGCGGGCGAATTGTCCAGGCTGTTCATCTGCATGAACACGATGCGCATGGTTTCGCCGGAGACGACCTGCAGGGTCGGGACCTGCTGCAGCTGGTCGGCCTGGTCCTTGGGCACGCTCATGATGAGGTCGGCGCCGCCCGAGAGGGCCTCGGCCATCTGGGTCTGCCGGTCCGGGATGAAGCGGATCTCGATCTTGGAGATCTTGGGCTGCGGCTTGGGCGAATCCTTGAAGTAGTTCGGGTTCTTGACCAGCGTGATCGACTTGCCCGGAACGTAGTTCGAGACCATGTAGGGGCCCGAGCCGACCGGCTTGTCGTTCTGGCCCTTGGGGCCGACCTTCTCGTAATACTCGTTCGGGTGGATCACCACCGGGCCGGCCAGGTACTCGATGGCGGCCGGGAACACCTTCTTGGTGATCACGCGCACCTTGTACTTGTCGACCTTCTCGGCCTTCTCGATCCAGTTGACGTTCTGCTGCGTGACGACCTTGTTCTCGGGCTTGGCGATGAAGTTCAGGGTATAGACGACGTCGTCGGCGTCGAACTCCTCGCCGTTGTGGAACTTCACGCCCTGGCGCAGGTCGAACTCGATCGTGCGGTCGTCGACCTGGCGCCACGCCGTGGCGAGCTGGCCCTTGTAGTCGCCGGTGTTCGGGTCGCGATAGACCAGCGTGTCCCAGACGTGCTGGCCGATGATGACCCCGATGCGGACATTGTTGAAGAACGGGTCCACGCTCTCGGGCGCCTGGTCATAGGCCATGCGGATCGTGTCGTCGGCCTTTCCGGCCCATGCAGGGCCGAGCGTCGCCGTGGCTGTGAGCGCGGCCACAGCCAGGCCCGCAAGGGCCGTCCGTCGCATGGTCTTCATGATCGCTCCCTGAAACGTCGTCTTTATGGCTCCACCCGGAGGGCTGGCTGGCCCGTCGCGTGCGCCTCTGGGTTGAATTTGCCAACAGTCCGACGTTGCCGCCATAACAATGAATCGAATGGATTGTTGCCTGGCCGGCAATGCACGCGAGGTCTGCCGTTGCACCCTTCCGCCCTGAGATACTTCCTCGAGGTCGCCCGCATCGGATCCCTGAACGCGGCCGCCGAGCGGCTTCGCGTCTCGGCCTCGGCGGTGAGCCGGCAGATCGCCAAGCTGGAGGAGGAGGTCGCCTCGCCTTTGTTCGAGCGGCGATCCCGCGGGATGGCGTTGACGCATGCCGGCCGCCTGTTGTCGAGCTACGCCCAGAGGGCCGCACTGGAGAGCGAGCAGATCGTCAGCGAGATCCGCCAGCTCAAGGGCGCGAGCCGCGGGATGGTCCGCATCGCCGCGACGGAGGGGATGGCGCACAGCCTCCTGCCGGAGGTGATCCACGCTTTCCGGGCGGAGCGGCCGAACGTCGTCTTCGACCTGCACGTCATGGCGCCTGCCCATGTGATCCCCGCGGTCCAGGAAGGCGCGGTGGACATCGGCGTCTCGTTTTCCCTCTCCCCGGAGGGCGGCGTTCAGATCCAGTGGCAGGGCGCCAAGGCCAGCTTCGCCTTCGCCAGCCCGGATCACCCGCTGATCGGGCGCGGCGTGGTGAGCATCGCGGAGATCTTCGCGCACCCCATCGCCATCCTGGATGACGCGGCGACCATCCGGCGCGTGCTGGACATCTATTGCGCCACCAAGGGCCTTTCCCTGGAGCCGGCCCTGACCTCCACCAATGTCGCCAGCCTCCTGCACTTCTGCCGGTTTGGGGGAGCGGTCACCTTCGCGACCTATCTGTCGGCGCGCGCGGCGGTCCGCGACGGGCGCCTTGCGCTCGTGCCGTTCGAGGAGGCCAACTTCCTGGAGCGCAAGCTGCAGATCCACACCATGCTCGGCCGCAAGCTGCCGCAGACGGTGCAGGATTTCCTGGCGGCCCTCATCGCCGAGCTGGAAGATCCCGGTCCGCTGGAGCCGCGTTGAGCCCCATCGACACGCGGCCATGGCCCCGTTGCGCTCCGACGATCCCGCCAGAACCGTCAGCGCCCTGGCGAGCGCCTCGCGATCCGGATTTCACGTCGAGGGGTGATCTGGTCCGTTCATGTCGGGACCAGATTCACGAGGTCCTGCCCCCGCGACAGCCGCCCGACATTCTCGGCGATGGTCTGCATGCGTCGCCTGATCGTCCCCTCGGTCCAGCCTGACATGTGGGGCGTCATCACGAGATTGGGCAGGGTCTCGAACGGCAGGGATCCCGGCATGGGGTGCTGGTCCCTGGCGTCGGGATATCGGTACCAGGTGTCGATCACCGCGCCGCCGATGGCGCCGCTCTTCAGCGCGTCGAACAGGGCCTGCTCGTCGATCACCGGGCCTCGCCCGACATTGAGGATCACCCCGTGCGGCCGCATGGCCGCCAGCTCCCGCGTCCCGACAAGGCCGGTGGTGGCGGGAGTGTGCGGCAGGGAGACGACGATGGCGTCAGCGCTTCCCATGAAGGCGTCGAGATCGTCGAGCCCATAGCTCTCGTCCACGGTCGGCCCGGCCGCGACCTGCGTCCGGTTGGCGACCGTGACCCGCATGCCGAACGCCTTGGCGCGAGCGGCGATCGCCTTGCCGATGTGGCCATAGCCGAGGAGCCCGACGGCGCTCCCGCCGAGCTCGGTCCGAAGGCCTGTGGGACGGCCGGCCCAGTAGCGCCAATCGCCGCGGCGCAGCCGGGCGTCCGCATCCGGCAAAGGCGCGTGGCGCAGCAGGAGGGCGGTCATGACGTATTCGGCGATCGCGTCCTCATGGCCGAAGGCGTTGCAGAGCGCGCAGCCGGGCGGCAGCGCGCTCCTGTCGATCTGGTCGACGCCGGCGGCCGGAGCCTGGTAGAGGCGCAGCCGCTCCGGGCGCGGCATCGACGACGTGAGGCGGATCCCGACGATCACCTCGGCGGTGCGGAAGCGCTCCCGCTCGGCCTCGGTCGCGAGCGCATCCGACAGGTCGACGATCTCGTGGCCGCCATCGAGATGCGCCTCGATGCCGGCGCGAAAGCTCCTGGCGTTCTCGCCGTGAAAGACGATTTTCATGCGCATTTCTCCTCGGCGCAGCCCTGGCCGGAACCGCCGCTCAAAGAACGGAGATCATGCCGCCGTCGACATAGATGATCTGCCCGTTGACGTAGTCGGACGCCGGCGAGGCGAGGAAGACGGCCGCGCCGATCAGTTCCTCCGGCTTGCCCCAGCGGCCGGCGGGCGTGCGCTTCTTCACCCAGGCGTCGAACTCGGGATTGTCAATCAGGGCCTGGTTCATGTCGGTGATCATGTAGCCGGGCCCGATGGCGTTGGCCTGCAGGCCGTGGGCCGCCCACTCGGCCGCCATGGCGCGCGTCAGCATCTTCACGCCGCCCTTGGCCACCGTGTAGGGCGCGACCGTCGCGCGGGCGAGCTCGCTGGTGAGCGAGCCGATATTGATGATCTTGCCGCAGCCGCGCGGGATCATCCGCTTGGCCGCCTCACGGCCGATCACGAAGGCGCTGGTCAGGTTGGTGTCGATCACCCGCCGCCAGTCCTCCGTGGCGAGATCGACCATCGGCTTGCGGAACTGGATGCCGGCGTTGTTGACCAGGATGTCGATCTCGATCCCGCGGGCGTCGAAGTCCTTGAACGCGGCCATGATGCCGTTTTCCGAGGTCACGTCGAACGCCGCCGCGTCCGCCTGGTAGCCGGCCTTCACGAGCGCTGCCGCGGCCTGGCGCGTGCGCTCCGGATCGACGCCGTTGATGATGACCGAGGCGCCGGCCGCCGCGAGCCCTTCGGCGATGGCCCGGCCGAGGCCGCGCGACGAACCTGTCACCAGGGCGGTGCGCCCCGTCAGGCTGAACAAGGCGGGTCCCATGTCCGTCCTCCCTACAGGCTGCTGCGGCGAACGGTGAGGTCCGTCCGCTCGAACACGGCGGGCAGGAGTTCGACGCCCAGGCCCGGCCCTTCCATGGGATAGACATAGCCGTCCTTGATCACCGGCATGGTGGTGACGAGCTCGTTGTACCAGCCCGTGTAGAAGGCGCGCACGCTCTCCTGGATCAGCGTGTTGGGCTGGCTGAAGGAGGCGTGGATGGCGGCGATGAAGCCCACCGGGCCGATGCAGTCATGCGGCGCGAAGGGCCGGTGATAGGTCTCCGCCATGGCGGCGATCTTGCGGCCCTCCGTGAGGCCCCCTGTCCAGCACAGGTCGGCCATCACCACGTGCGCGGCGCCGCGGTCGAGATACTCCTTGTAGGCGTAGCGCGTGCCGAGCGTCTCGCTGGCGCAGACCCACACGTTGGTGGACGCCGCGTATTCGGCCAGCGCCTGCGGCGAGTTCATCCGGATCGGGTCTTCGTACCAGGTCGGCTTGTAGGGCTCGAGCGCCCGGGCGATCTGCATGGCGGCCGGCAGGTTCCACAGCGAATGGAACTCGACCATGATCTCCATGCGGTCGCCCACGGCCTTGCGGATCTTTTCGAAGGGCTCGATCGCCTTCTTCATCTGCTCGGCGGAGATGTAGAGGCCCTGGTTCTCCTGTGCGGCGGGGTCGAAGGGCCAGATCTTCATGGCCGAGATGCCGCTCTCCAGCAGGCTTTCGGCCACGCCGTCGGCGCGCGTCATGAAGCCGACGAGATCCTCATAGGGCCCCTCGTTGCCTTCGAGGTTCCAGTTGGAGACCGGCTTGATGTTGTTGGACCGCACGTACCGATAGCCCGCGCAGGTGTTGTAGATGCGCTGCTTGTCGCGGCACAGGCCGCCCAGCATCTGGTGGACCGGCTGGCCGCAGATCTTGCCGAACACGTCCCAGAGCGCGATGTCGATCGCCGACGCGGCGCGGTGCTCGACGCCCGTGGACGACTGCGCCATCGGCAGGTTGAGCATCTCCCGGTGGATCGCCTCGATGTGCAGCGGGTTTCGCCCCAAAAGCCGCATCGCCAGCGTGTCGTGGATGTGCGCCTCGACGGCGCCCGCGCCGTAGAAGGTCTCGCCGAGGCCGATGACGCCCGCGTCGGTGTGGACGCGGACCCACAGCACATTGGCGAATTCGTCGGTGCGCAGCGTCTCGAGAGCGGTGATCTTCATCGGACTAGCCTTTCACGCCGCCGGCGGTCATCCCGCTCACGACGTATTTCTGGACGAACAGGTAGAAGATGATGGCCGGCGCGGTGTAGATCACCGCGATGGACATGACCGTGTGGATCGGGGTCGAGAGTTCGCCCACGAAGCCGGCCAGGCCGACCGAGGCGGTGCGCAGGCTCTCGCTCGACACCAGCGTCTGGGCGAAGACGTACTCGTTCCAGCCATGGAAAAAGGCGATCACGGACGCGGCCGCCAGCGTCGGGGCGATCAGCGGCAGCACGATGCGCCACACCACGCCCGCCTGGCTGCAGCCGTCGATCCGGGCGGCCTCCTCGATCTCCTCCGGCACGCCGTCGATGGCGCCCTTCAGGATCCACACCACGACCGGCACCGTGAAGGCCGTGTTGGCCAGGATCAGCGCCGTCAGCGTGTTCAGGACGCCGACCTGCCCGAACAGCGCATAGAGCGGCACCACCAGCATGGCCTCCGGCAGCATCTGCGTCGCAAAGAGCGACAACCCCATCAGACCCTTGCCGGCGAAGCGGAAGCGCGACAGCGCGTAGGCCGGGAAGAGGGCGATCGCCAGCGACAGCACCGTCGTGCCGGACGCCACGATCAGTGAGTTCAGCAGCCAGGTCGCGACCGGGATGGTCCTGAACGAGTCCCGATAGACGCCCGCCTCGCTCCAGGTGGGCAGCAGGCGCGGCGACGAGGCGAACAGCTCGGACGACGGCGTCAGCGAGGTCACGAACATCCAGTAGAACGGGAACCCCGCCAGCGCCAAAAGGAACAGGACGGCCGTCAGTCGAACGGGAAGCGGCAAGGAGGGCATGGCGTCACCTGGCCTGAAGTTCGTAGCGGCGGCTCAGCCGGTGGTGGACCATCGTGATCACGAAGGCGATGGACAGGCCCACCATCCCGACCGATGCGCCGGCGCCGAGGTCCCGGTAGACGAAGGCGCGCCGGTAGAGGTCGATCACGAGCGTGTTGGTGGAGCCGATGGGGCCGCCCTGCGTCATCAGCCAGATCAGGTCGAAGCGGCGCAGCGACCAGATCGTGATGAACAGCGCCAGGATCATGACGGTGGGCCGGATCGTCGGCCAGACGACCGCGACGAAGATGTCCCACGCGCCCGCGCCGTCGAGCGCCGCCGACTCGCGCAGCTCCTTGGGCACGCCCTGCAGGGCGGCCAGGATGACCACCGACGCGAAGGGAAAGATCTGCCAGATCGTGGCGATCAGGATGGCGGCCAGCGCGTGCTGCGGCGTGTCCAGCCAGTTCTCGAACGCCTCGAGGCCCAGCAGCCGCTGCGCGTGATTGAACACGCCATATTGGGCGTTGTAGATCCAGGTGAAGATCAGCGCGACCGCCACGGGCGGCGCCGCCCAGGGCAGGGTGACCAGAACCCGGGCCACGGCCCGCCCGGCGAACGGCGCGTCCAGCAGAAGCGCGGCGCCCAGCCCGATGCCGATCGCGAGCGCCACGCAGGCGATCGTGTACACCGCCGTGATCCAGAGCGAGTGCAGGAAGTCGGTGTTGCCGAACAGCTCGCGATAGTTCTCCAGGCCAACCCATTTGTGGATGGCGGGCGTCAGCAGCGAGGTCGACGTGAAGCTCAGATAGAGTTCGTTGAGCAGCGGGATGAAGTCGAAGACCAGCAGGTACAGCACCACGGGCGCCATGAACGCGTAGGGCGTCCAGCGGAAGGCGAGGGGATTGTCGATGGGGGCGCCGGGGGTCATGGCGGTCTCCTGGGCTGGCCTGCGTCCGCCGGAGGGGACGGACGCAGGCGTCGAGGCGCCGGGCGTTATTTCTTCATCCGGGCGACGGCGAGGTCCTGGGCCTCGTCCATCGCCTTCTTGGGATCCATGCCGCCCTGCAGCACCTTGAGCACCTGCTCGATGATGATCTGCTGCAGCTCGGGCGTGCGCACTTCGAAGCCGCCGACCAGTTGCGGCACGGCGTTCTCGGTCTGGTCGTCATAGACCTTGAGCCAGGGCTTCTTGGCGAGATCCTCGGGCGAGCGCGGAACGACGGTCGCGACGCTCGACGCGCCCAGGATGTCCTGCAGGTCTTTCTGGTTTTCCGGCTGAAGCGCCCACTTCACGAAGGTGAAGGCGGCGTCCTTGTTTTTGGTGTTGGCGTTGACCGTGAGCGGCGCGAGGATCAGGCCCTGGGCGCGCGTCGGGAAGGGCGAGGGCGCGGCCTGGAAGGCGAGGTTCGGCGCCTGCTGGTTGAAGATGCCGGCCACGCCGCCATTGTCGATCTCGATCGCGACCTTGTTCTCCCAGAACATGCGCCGGTAGGTCGCCGCGTCCGCGCCCTTCGGGATCGCGCCGCTGTCGTACATCTTCTTGTAAGCGGCGACGCCCTCGATGACCTTGGGGCTGTTCAGCGTCAGGTTGGTCCCGTCGCTCCAGCGACCGCCGAAGCCGAACACGTAGTTGCACAGGTCCTGCCAGAAGCCGTTGCGCTCCGCCATGGTCGCCCGGTAGGCGTATCCGTAGTTGCCGTTCCCGGTCGCCGCCTTGGCGGCGGTCAGCAACTCGTCGAAGGTGGTCGGGACCTTCCCGTCCTTCAGCAAAGCCGGGTTATACATCATCACGTAGTTCGAGATCTCGAACGCCACCCCATACCGCTTGCCGTTGACTTTCAGATAGTCGTTGGGCGCGCTGAGCTTGAAATCCGAATCCTTGATGAAGTCGTCGAACGCCAGGATGCGGCCGGCCGGCACCGCCGCGTAGAAATCGATCGTGTCGAAGCGGATGAGGTCCGGGCCGCCCCCGCCGCCCATCTGGGTGAACATGGTGTTCGCGAAGGTCGCGAAGGGCATGCCGAGCGTCTGGACCTCGATCTTCTTCTGGGACTTGTTGAACTTTTCGACCCAGGCGCGCAGGCGATCGCCACGTCCGGCTTCCGAGAAGGTGACGCCGGCGAAGGACAGCGTCGTCTTGTCCTGAGCCTGCAGGGGCTGCATCAGGCTCGGCGCGACGGTGAGGGCTAGGGCAGCGCCCGCAAGGGCAAGCCGACGAGACACCCGCAGCATGGTCAATCCTCCCGATTCAAGGGCGCGCTTTGGACGTGCACGCTCAGCCTGTTTGTGACATATTGTGAAATATCACTCCTTCGCGTGCTATGCAAGCAGGCGTGAACCGCCGGAGATGTGTGGTGTCAGCTCATAAACACGCGATCGCCGCCGAGGCTCCCACCGTCGCCGGCCCGTCCTCGCCGCCGGCGCCCGGCATGGTCGCCCGAGGCGGAGAAAGCCTCTCCGAGATCGCCTATGATCGGATCGAGGATCTGATCGTTCACCGGGTCTTTGCGCCGGGCGCCAGCACGACGACCAAGGATCTGCAGGACGCCGTCAATGTCGGCCGGACGCCCGTGCATCAGGCCGTGCGCCGCCTCGCGGCCGAGACCCTGATCCAGATCCGTCCGCGCGACGGGCTGATGGTCAGCCCCATCAGTCTGGAGCGCGACCGAAGACTGCTGCAGCTGCGTCGCGACATGGACCGCTTCGTGATTCGCTCCGCGTCACGCAACGCGACGGGCAACATCCGCAGCCAGCTTCTCCACCTCACCCAGCAACTGAAGTCCCGCCGGGACCTCATGTCCCTGGCGGAGTTCAACACCTATGACCGGCAACTCGACCGGGCTCTGATGGACGCGACGGGCGAACCCTTCCTCGATCGAACGCTCCGGCCCCTTCACACGGTCTTTCGCCGGATCGGGGGACTTTATCTGTCGCAGATCGGCGGACCGGAAGGCCTCCTGGAAACGATCGATCATCACCTGGAGCTGCTGGAGGCCGTTCTGCACGCCGGGGTCGACGACGCCATTCTGGCCTCCGATCGCCTCATCGAATATGCCGACGGCATGTTCGTCGGGCTTGAGGCGCGGATCGACCCGGCGCTGCTGGACGTGCGCCTCTCCGATTATGGCCAGCATCGGTGATCGCCTGAGCCAGGCGCCGGGCGAGGCTCGAATCCTGCCGCCCTCGCGACGCCGTCATGTTCGGTCGCTCGCTTTGACGCGCACCGGAACGGACTTGTAGGCCGGCGTCTTCGATTTCGCGTCGTGCAGCCAGAGCGGCACGAGCGGGTTGAGTTCAGGATAGTAGCCCGCCACGCAGCCTACGGGCAGGTCGAAGGGAACGACTTCCAGGCCAGCAACCTTGCGCGTAGCGCCGTCGTCGGCGTCGCCATGCACGTCGACGCGCTGGCCGGGCCGCAAGCCATGCCGCTCGATCTCCGCCGGCGGCATCAGGAGCACGTCGCGGCGACCCTCGACGCCGCGCAGCCGGTCGCTCAGGCCGTAGATGGTCGTGTTGAACTGGTCGTTGCTCCGCAGGGTGATGAGCCTCAGGCGGCCGGGCTCGTCCGGATAGCCGACGGCCGACAGGGTGGCGGGCGCGGTGAAATGGGCCTTGCCGTCGTCCGTCTTCCAGACCCCCTCATGCGCCGCGTTGCCGCGGTAGAAGCCGCCGGGCGTGAAAAGCCGCTTGTTGAAGTCCCGGAACTGGTCGGGATAGGTGTGCTCGATGGCGTCCCGGATGGCGCCATAGTCCGAGACCCAGGCGCTCCAGTCCACCTTCGGATTCGGTGGAAGCGTCGCCTGCGCCATGCCCGCCACGATGGCGATCTCCGACAGCAGGCTCTCGCTCGCCGGAGCGTGGGTGGCGCGCGAGCCGTGGATGCGACTGAGGCTGTCCTCGATGGCGACCACCTGGGGGCCGCCTGTCTGGACATCCTTTTCCGCTCGCCCGAGGCAGGGCAGCAGCCAGGCCTGCTCGCCGCACAGGAGATGGCTGCGGTTGAGCTTCGTCGCGACCTGGACGCTCAGCTTCAGGCGCGTCCACGCCGCCTCGATGGCCGGACTGTCCGGCACGGCGCGCAGGAAGTTGCCGCCGAGGCCGATGAAGGCCTGGACCTCGCCGGCCAGCAGGCCCTCGCACGCCTCGACCGTGTTCATGCCCTTTTGGCGCGGCGGGTTAAAGCCGAACTGGTCGGCCAGGCGGTCCAGCGGCACGAGTTCCGGCTTCTCGCTGATCCCGACGGTGCGCTGGCCCTGCACGTTGGAGTGCCCGCGCACGGGAGAGATCCCGGCGCCTCGCCGGCCGAGATTGCCTTTCAACAGGAGCAGCGACACATAGGCGGCAATGTTGTCGAAGCCTCGCGCGTGCTGCGTCAGGCCCATGCCGTAGATGCCGATGACGCGATCCGCCGCGATGTAGACCTCCGCCGCCGCCTGAAGCGCCGCCCGCGTCTGGCCCGCTTCGCGTTCGATCTCCTCCCAGGTCGTGGCCCGCACGACGTCCGCGAAGGCCTGGAACCCGCTCGTGTTGCGGGCGATGAAGTCCCGGTCGAGCACTTCGCCGCCGCTTCGCTCGTCCTCGTCGAGCACGTGCTTGGCCAGGCCCGTGAGGGCGGCGATGTCTCCGCCGGGCCTGACCTGGTGGTACTGCGTCGAGATCGGCGTCGCCGAGCCCGTCAGCATCTCGAGAGGATTCTGCGGGTTGACGAAGCTCTCCAGGCCTTTCTCGCGCACGGGATTGAACGTCACGATCTTGACCCCGCGCCGCACGCACTCCTCCAGCGTGTGCAGGAAGCGGGGGCTGTTGGACCCGGTGTTCTGGCCGAAGAAGAAAATCGCGTCGCAGTGGTCGAAGTCCTCCAGCGTCACGGTTCCGACCGGCACGCCGATTAGCTCCTTCAGCGCCACCGAGGTGGTCTCGTGGCACATGTTGGAGCTGTCGGGCAGGTTGTTGTGGCCATAGAGCCGCGCGAATAGCGCATACAGATACGCCGTCTCCAGGCTGGCCCGCCCGGAGGCGTAGAACACGGCCGAGCGCGGTTCGATGGACCGCAGCGCGGCGCCGACGCCGGTAAAGGCCTCGTCCCACGAGCAAGGGACATAGCGGTCCGTGTCCCGATCGTAGCGCATCGGGTGCGTCAGCCGGCCCTGCTGCTCCAGGTCGTAGTCGCTCCAGCCCCGCAAGTCGGACAGCGTGTGCTGGGTGAAGAAGTCCGGCGCGCATCGCCGGCTCGTCAGCTCCCACAAGGTGGCCTTGGCGCCGTTTTCGCAAAACTCGAAGGGCCGCGGGTGCGCCGGCTTCGTCCAGGCGCAGGATACGCACATGAACCCGCCTGGCTTGTTCTGCCTCATGAGCGTCCGGGCGACCGCGGGCGAATCCAGTTCCTTCAGGAGCACGGACGATATTCCGCGCACGGATCCCCAGCCTCCAGCCGGACCGTCGTAGCCGACCGTGTCGTCCGGGCCTTCCGTCTCGTCATGCGCCATGACCGTCCTCCCTGCGCTCTCGCGGACGGTCAACGACGCCCCCGAACGCCGCGTTCCGCTCCCGACGCAAATGCCGCACGGGTCGCCGCGTCGAACTCTCCTGGCGCGCTCGCGTTGACGCTGAGGTTCGAAGGCGGGCGTTCGAAGAAGGGCGGAAGGGCGGTTTCATGGAGACAGGCGCCATCACGGCCCTCCCGGCCATGCCGGCAGGCCAAGCCGGCTCGTGGGATCAGGCCCGCGCTGGGCGGCGCCCATGATCAGCGCCGCCAAACCGTCGTCGCGACGCACGATCCTCGTTCTCTCGTTCTGGGCTTTCGTGGCGGTCGCGTCAGGGACGGGCGGGGTCCTGGCCTATGTGTATTCCGGGATCTACGACATCTCGGCGAGCGGCCAGCACACGCCGCTCGTCTCCTGGCTGGTCAGCACGGCGCGGCGGCAATCGATCCAGAGGCACGCGGCGGGGATCGCGCCGCCGCCCGGTTATGACGACCGCGCGTCGGTCGCGCTCGGCCAGGCTCTCTTCGAGCGGGACTGCGTCACGTGTCACGGCGCTCCCGGCGTCGCGCCCGGGGCGGTCGGGCTCGGCCTGAATCCTCCGCCACCCCCTGCGGGGCGCATGAGCCGCGCGCAGACCGCGCCCGAGATCTATTGGGCCATCACCAACGGCATCAAGATGACGGGCATGCCCGCCTGGGAGTATCGCCTCGGCGAGAGCGAGAGATGGGCGCTGACGGCTTTCCTCAAGAGCTCTGCAGCGCTGTCGCCCACCGAATACAGGCGCCTTGCGGACGGACCGCCACGGGACCTTGGCGCCGCAAGGCCGCCGAACGTCGCCTGGACACCGGACGGCGCCGTCGAGCGGGGCCGAACCGCGCTTCGCCAATATGCGTGCGCCACCTGTCACGTCATCCCGGGGATCCGGAGCGCGGAGAGCCAGGTGGGGCCGCCGCTCGACGGGGTGGGGGAGAGGCTTTACCTCGCCGGCGTCCTCTGGAACACGCCCGACAACCTGGCCGCCTGGGTGCGCAATCCGCAGCGCATCAAGCCGGAGACGGCCATGCCGGACCTCGGCGTGAGCGAGTCCGACGCGCGAGACATGGTCGCCTACCTCCAGACGCTGCGATGACGCGTGCCGTCGGTCGGCGCGGTTCAGGGCCTTGGCGAAGGCGTGAGCTTGCCAATTGCGCCGCGTGACGGCAATCTCGGCGCTCGCATGACGTGCAGCGGATGTAGGCCGGAGCGCCCCCCGGCTACAGGACAGTGGAACATTTCAACTCATGATGACGGATCAAAGGATCGCCGACGCCGGCGAGAAGGCCGAGGTCGCTTCGCGTGAGCTTTCGTCCGGGCGTCTGGATCGCCGTTCGTTTCTGTTCGGCTCCGCCGTCAGTCTCGGCGCCCTGGGCCTGGCGGGTTGCGCGACGTCCGACGGCCTGAGCCGGACCGAGGCGTCCCTGCTCTACGGGCCCGTGGCCGACCCGAAATTCCCGATCCCGGCGGTCGACGTCAGCAAGATCGATCCGAAATATTTCCGCCGGACGGTGCGCTACGCCTCCAAGGAGGCCCCTGGCACCATCATCGTCGATCCCGGCAACTACTATGTCTACCGCATCGAAGGCGACGGAAACGCCACCCGCTACGGCGCCAATGTCGGCCGCGAAGGGTTCCTGTGGAGCGGTGACGCCTATGTCGGCCGCAAGGCCGAGTGGCCCACCTGGACGCCGCCCAAGGAGATGATCCAGCGCCAGCCGGAAGCCCGCAAATACGCCGGCGGCATGCCCGGAGGCCTCGAGAACCCGCTCGGCGCCCGGACGCTCTATCTCTATCAGAACGGCAAATACACGCTCTACACGATCTACAGCACCAGCGATCCCGAATCGATCGGGTCCGGCGTGACGAGCGGCTGCACCGGCCTGCTCACCCAGGACATGATCGACCTCTACACCCGGACGCCGGTCAAGACGAAGGTGGTCGTCCTGCCGGCCTAGGCGACGGCGTCCAGCGAAGGTCTTGGCTCCGCCGCCGCGCGGAGCCAGGACCCGCGACGCAGGGACTGGTCAGGCGCGAGCGATGTCGAGCACGGCCTGGGCGAAGGCGCGCGGCGCCTCCTGCGGGAGGTTATGCCCCACGCCGCCCGTCACGAGCCGGTGCTCGTATCGCCCGGTGAAGCGCTTCGCATAGGCGGCGGGCTCGGGATGAGGAGCGCCGTTAGCGTCGCCCTCCATGGTGATCGTGGGCGCGCCGATGGCCGGGAACGTCGCCAGTTTCGCTTCGACGTCGTCGTAGCGGGCCTCCCCCGGCGCGAGGCCGAGCCGCCAGCGGTAGTTGTGGATGGTGATCGCCACGTGATCGGGATTGTCCAGCGACGCGGCCGAGCGGGCGAATGTCGCGTCGTCGAACCGCCATTGCGGCGAGGCGAGCTCCCAGATGAGCCGAGCGAAATCCCTGGTGTGCATCGCGTAGCCCTCCTGGCCGCGCTCCGTGGCGAAGTAATACTGGTACCACCACTGCAACTCGGCCCTGGGCGGCAGCGGCGCCCGATTGGCCTCCTGGCTGCCGATCAGGTAGCCGCTGACCGAGACGAGGCCGCGGCAGCGCCCGGGCCAGAGAGCCGCGAGGATGTCGGCGGTGCGCGCGCCCCAGTCGTAGCCGGCGAAGACCGCCCGCTCGACCTTCAGCGCGTCCAGGAAGGCGAGGGCGTCGATGGCGAGGGCCGCCTGCTGGCCGTTGCGCATCGTGTCGGCGGAGAGGAAGCGGGTGGCGCCGTAGCCGCGAAGATGCGGGACGAGCACGCGAAGTCCTGACGCCGCCAGGATTGGCGCGACCTCGGCGTAGCTGTGGATGTCATAGGGCCAGCCGTGCAGCAGCAGCACGGGCGGGCCGTCGGCGGGCCCGGTCTCGACATAGCCCACGCTGAGCAGGCCGGCCTCGACCTGCTTGACGGGCCCGAAGGCCTCGGCCGAGCCTGGCGAACCGCCTTGGGCCCGGGCGCGGTCCGCTAGACCGACGGGCGCCGCGGCGAGAGCGGCGGCTGCGCCGGCGAGGAGCGTGCGGCGGTGGAACTGAGGTTGGACGGTGGACATGGCGTGCCTCCGGGGGGTGAGAGCGGCGACGGTCGGCTCCGGCCCGACGGCCATGGGAGAGCCTCCCTGGGGCAGCCTTCCAGAATGCGAGAAAAAGGGGGAGGGCCGTGGCCGCGCCTCGCCGATAATGTGATCGATCGTGATCGCCGGGGCGGGCTCGCCCGCCAGACCCTCCCGTCCGGTCATGACCCGAGGATGCGCCGACCAGCCGACGGAGGATTGCGTGACATCGATCGCCAGCCGCGAACACCAGATGTTTCCCACGCTCACCCCGGGCCAGATGGATCTGGCCCGCCGCTTCGCGAGCGGACCCGAGCGCCGCTTCCAGCCGGGCGAGGTCATTTACGCGATCGGCGCGACCGACGCGCCGGCTTGGCTCGTCCTTCAGGGCTCGATCGAGGTCATCCGCCGCGACGGACTGACCCACGAGGCCCTGATCACCACGCATCATGAAGGGCAGTTCTCGGGCGAGGTGAACCAGCTTGCGGGCCTCCCGGCGATCGCGGGCGGCCATGCTGGCCCGCAAGGCTGCACGGCGCTGCCGTTCGACGCCGCCCACCTGCGCGCGCTGATGGTGGGGTCGGCGGAACTGGGCGAGATCGTCATGCGCGCCCTGATCCTGCGGCGCGTCGGCCTCATCGCGGAGGGCGGCGCAGGGACGATCCTCATCGGCGTGCCGGACAGCCGCGAGGTCGTGGAGCTGCAGGGGTTCCTGAACCGGGCGGGACTGCCCAACCTCGTCCTCGACGTCCGGGACGACCAGGAAGGGCGCGCGCTGGCGGTGCGCACGGGCGTGCTGCCCGAGGAGTTGCCGCTCGTGGTCTGCCCGGCGGGCCCCGTCCTAAAGCGGCCGACGGTCGAGGAACTGGCGGCGTGCCTTGGCCTGGTGCCGGAGATCGATCCCGAGCGCATCGTGGATGTGGCCGTCGTCGGCGCCGGGCCGGCCGGCCTCGCCACGGCGGTCTATGCGGCCTCCGAGGGGCTGTCGGTGCTGGTGCTCGACGCCCGCGCCATGGGCGGGCAGGCCGGCGCGTCCGCGCGGATCGAGAACTATCTCGGGTTCCCGACCGGGATCTCTGGCCAGGCGCTCGCGGGCCGGGCCTTCAACCAGGCCCTGAAGTTCGGCGCGGAGGTCGCCATTCCGATCGCCGTCGAGCGCCTCGATTGCGACGGCGGCGCATTGACCCTGGCCTGCGCGGGCGACCGCCGGGTCAAGGCGCGCGCGGTGGTGATCGCGTCCGGCGCCCGCTACCGCCGGCCGGACATCCCCAATCTGGCGGAGTTCGAGGGCGCGGGCGTGTCCTACTGGGTGTCGGCGGTCGAAGCCCGCCTCTGCGCGGGCGAGGAGGTGGCGCTGGTCGGCGGCGGCAACTCCGCCGGCCAGGCCGTCGTGTTCCTCGCCCCGCAGGTGAAGACGCTGCATCTGGTCGTCAGGCGCGACCTCGAAGAGACCATGTCGCGCTATCTGATCGAGCGCATCCACGCGCTCGCCAACGTCGAGATCCATGTCGGCAGCGAGATCGCCGGCCTGGAGGGGAGCCGCGCGAGGGGCCTGACGGCGGCGACGTTCCGCGACAGGCGCGACGGCGCCCTGCACACCTGTCCCCTGCGCCACATGTTTCTGTTCATCGGCGCCGACCCGAACGCCGACTGGGCGCGATCCTGCGTGGAGACGGACGGCAAGGGCTTTGTCGTGACGGGCTCCCGCGGGCTCCCGCTGGAGACCAGCATGCCCGGCGTGTTCGCCATCGGCGACGTCCGAGCCGGATCCACGAAGCGCGTCGCCGCCGCCGTCGGCGAAGGCGCCGCCGTGGTCGCCCAGATCCATTCCCTCTTCGCCCAGCAGGCGGCCCGGGCGACGGCGTGAACCCGACGGGGCGCGAGAAGCCCGGCGAGTTTGGCGCGTAAGTCTGCGTCGGTCACCCGAGGTCCGCCGGGCGGAGCGCCCGCTGCGCAGCCTGAAGGAACGCGCGCAGGTTGGGAGACCCGCGGCGGTTCGCCGGAAACACGAGGGTGACCGGCAGGGGAGGGGGCTCGGACGCTGGCAGGATCCGCGTCAGGGAGCCGTCCGCCAGGCGCCGCGTCACCTGATAGGACAACACCCTCGCGATCCCCAACCCGCTCAGGACGGCGTCGATGGCCGATTCCACGTCGTTCGTGAGCAGCCGGGGCTCCACCCGCACCGGCCGGCCCTCGGCGAAGCGCCATTCGCCGTTGGCCGTGAAGTTGTCGAAGGCGACGAGGTCGTGGCCGGCGAGGTCGGCCACGGTCGCCGGCTCGCCCCTCGCCGCCAGGTAGGACGGGCTGGCGACGAGGACGCGTCGAACCTCGGTCAGCCTGGCCTGGTGGAGGGCGCTGTCGGCCAGCTCGCCGATGCGCACGGCGGCGTCGACTCCCTCCTCGGCCAGGCGAACGACCCGGTCGGCGAGCTGCAGCTGGACCGAAAGCTTGGGGTGGGCTTGCAGCAGGCCGGTGACGATGGGCAGCACGTGCATGCGGCCGAAGACGACGGGGGCCGTCACCGCCAGCCGGCCGCGCGGCTCGGCGTCCTCGCCCCTGACCCGGCGCGCGGCGTCGTCCAGCTGGTCCAGGGCGGACTGGCAGGCGTCGAGATAGGCGGCTCCCTCCGGAGTGAGGCTCACGGACCGCGTCGTGCGCAGCAGAAGCGGCGCCCCGAGCTCCTCCTCCAGCAGCGCCACCGCGCGGCTTGCGGCCGTCGCCGAAAGCCGGAGCTGACGCGCAGCGCCCGCGAAACTGCGCAGGCGGGCGACGGCGGCGAAGGTGCGCAGCGCCAGCATCCGGTCCATGGATCATCCCGCTGGTTGAAACGATGTCGCGCCATCTTGGCGGATTATCGCCCCAGCGGACAGGGCGCATGGTCTTTGCACACGTCCCATCGGAGACTGGCCATGACTGACGTTCCTTCCAGCGACATCGCCTTCACGCCGCGGGTCAAGGCCCTGCAGGCGCAACGCGGATCGCGGTCCGCTTACGCCCGGATGGAGGAGCGCGGCGGCTTCCGCACCGCCGTGACGCCCGAACTCGCGGCCTTTCTCGCCGAGGTCGACACGGCCTTTCTGGCCACCGCCAACGCCAAGGGCCAGCCCTACGCCCAGCATCGCGGCGGGCCGGCGGGCTTCATCCGGGTCGTCGACGAGCATACGCTCGGCTTCGCCGACTTCTCGGGCAATCGGCAGTATGTGACCACCGGGAACCTCCAGGAGAACGAGCGAGCCTTTCTCTTCCTGATCGATTACGCCCATCGCCGGCGGGTGAAGCTCTGGGGCCGCGCCCGCGTCGTGCAGGATCCCGACCTCGTCGCCCGGCTCATGCCCGAAGGTTATGAGGCCCGCCCCGAGCAGGCCATCCTGTTCACGGTCGAGGCGTGGGACATCAACTGCCCGCAGCACATCCCCCGCAAGGTCGACGCCGCCGCCGCCGCGGCCGCCCTCGCGCGGCTCGAAGCCGAGCGGGACAGGCTCGCGGAGGAGAACGCGGCGCTCAGGGCCAGGCTCGGGGAGCGATGAGCCGGATCCAGCGAAAGGATCCGACCGGCCAAGGGATCCTGTCAGCGGCAGCCCGGGCCGAGCAGCCTGACCAGCGCAAGCGCGTCGCCTGCGGCCGCATAGGAGGTCGTGTTGTCGAAGATGCACCAGGTCTGGGACCCGGCGTCCGCCGCAGCCCGCATGACGGAGGCCAGCGCGTCCAGCCGCTCTCCCGCATAGGACGATCGGTAGATCTCCGGCGAGCCATGCAGGCGGAAATAGGCCAGGCCCGACCAGCCGCCGGGCCGATCGGCGCCGCTCGCCCGAGGCGGATCCGCGGCGACCCTCGCGACGCGGCGCGCTTGCAAGAGATCGTCCGCCTCGGGCCCGAACCAGGATGCGTGCCTCGGCTCCAGAACGATGTCGCCGCCCGTCCTGTCGCGAAATGCGGACAGGAACGCGCCGGCTTCGATCGCCGCAAAGACGCGCTTGGGAGGGAGCTGGATCAGGATGGGACCGAGCTTGTCGCCCAGACCCGCCGTCTCGGCGAAGAACGCATCCAGGTCGGGCTCGATGTCGCTCCAGTCCGAATGCGTGACGCTTTTCGGCGCCTTGACCGAGAAGCGGAACGACGGCGGCGTCGAGGCGCTCCATTGCTCATAGGTGGACCTGCGGTGAGGCCGGTAGAAGGAGGTGTTGATCTCGGCCGCCGGGAACACGGCGGCGTAGCGCTCAAGATGGCTGCCGTCGGCTGGGAAGGCTTCGGCGTGGATGCTTGGAATGCTCCAGCCGGCCGTGCCGACGAAGCACCGGGGCCGCCCCTGCGTCATTCGGCGTTGCGCTTCTCGAAGTCCCACACGCGCTCGAAACCGATCATGCGGACGAAATCCGAGAACCCGGCCAGCTCGCCGCTCCATCCCAGGGTCGAGCCGGTCTTGCGCATGTGCCCGTAGAGGGAGGACAGCGCGGCGGAGGCGGCCAGAAGGCCGGCGACAGGATAGATGGCGATCTTGTAGCCGAGCCCTTCCAGGTCCTGCTGCGACAGGATCGGCGTGCGTCCGCCCTCCACCATGTTGGCCAGGAGCGGGACGTCGAAGGCCGAGCCGATCCTGCGCATCTCCTCCTCGCTCTCGGGCGACTCGATGAACAGGATGTCGGCGCCCGCCTTCAGGAAGGCTTCGCCCCGGCGCAGGGCCTCGTCGAGGCCGTGGCCGGTCCTCGCGTCCGTCCGGGCCACGATCTTGAAATCCCGGGACGACCGCGCCTCGGAGGCGACCCGGATCTTGCGGGCGGCGTCCGCCATCGGGATCACGCGCCGGCTCGGCGTGTGGCCGCACTTCTTGGGGAACTCCTGGTCCTCCAGCTGGATCGCCTGGGCGCCCGCGGCCTCGTAGCCGCGCACCGCATGGTCGACGTTGAGAAGGCCGCCATAGCCGGTGTCGCCGTCCGCGATGAGCGGCGTCGCGACGCCCTCGGCGATCTGCCGCACCCGGCCGACCATGTCCGTGTAGGTGGCGAGCCCCGCGTCCGGGTAGCCCAGATAAGAGGCGACGACGCCAAAGCCCGTCATGTAGAGGGCGTCGAAGCCGGCGGCGTCAGCGAGCTTCGCCGAAACCATGTCGTAGACGCCGGGCGCGACGATCATGCCCGGCTGGGCGAGGCGGTCGGAGAGGGTGACGGGCATGGCTATACCTCGTGGAAAGCCCCGGCGGCGGCGCCGCCGGGGTGGAGCCGAAAGGCCGGTTACGGGGCCGGATAGGTGATCTTGGCGTCGGCCTTTTCAGCCGGCCAGACCACTTCCTGGCCGCCGTCGGGCTTGTACTGGACGGCGATCATGCTCTTGTCCGTGATGAGCTGGTGCTTTCCGCCCATCTCCGAGGCCGTGTAGGCGACCTTGCCGTAGGGCGTGTCGAAGGTCATCGATCCAAGCTTCTCGAGGACCTTGGCCCGATCCCACGATCCCGCGGCCTTGGCGGCTTCGGTGAGCGTCTGCATGGCGACGTAGCCCTGCACGGCGCTCGAGACGACTTCGCCGCCCCGCTTCGCCTCGGCTTTCTTCACCCACTCGGCCAGACCGGGCGTCTTCTGCTTGGCGGACCACAGGTCGATCACGACCACGTTGTCGCCGGCCGTCCCGAAGTCCGAGCGCTTCTCGCCCGCGCCCTGGGTGACGAGCAGCTTCGGCTTGACGCCGAGCTGGGCCGCCTGGCGGGCGATCTGGATGTTGTCGCCCGAGTAGCCGATCAGGAACAGCACGTCCGGGTTGAGCCCCTTGGCGCGGTTCAGGATCGGCGAGAAGTCGGGCGTTCCGGCGCGGAACGGCTCCTTCATGACGACCTCGAGGCCGGCCTCCTTGGCGTATTGTTCCGTGAACTTGGCGCCGTCCGTGCCGTAGAGCTTGTCCTCGAAGGCGATCGCCAGCGTCTTCACGCCCGGGATGCTCTTGAAGAAGTTCACCGCGGCCTTCTGGCGGTGATAGTCCCAGATATAGACGTGATAATACCAGTCGTTCTTGCCGAAGGTCTCTTCGAGCCTGACCGAGGACGAGCCCGGATGCACGAAGATGGGCTCGTAGCGCTGCAGCGCGCTCAGGAGCGCGAAGTCGGCGGTGCTGCCGAAGCCGCCCACCACCGCGTCGACCTTGTCCTGGGTGGCCAGCTTCGCGGCGATGCCCGCGGAGGTGTTCGGCTCGCCCTTGGTGTCCTCGACGACCAGTTCGATCTTGCGGCCGAACAACCCGCCGGCCGCGTTCACCTCGTCGGCCGCGTACTGGACGCCCCAGAGAATCTGCGCGCCTCCGCCGGCCAAGGCGCCCGTCAGCGGCAGGGGGACGCCGATCTTCAGCGGCGCGTTCTGCTGCGCCATCGCGGGCGTCAGCGTCGCGACGGCCGCCGCCGCAGCGGCCGCCAGCAGGCGGCCCAGGCTTTTACTCATCATGGTCGTTCTCCTCCCTCGTTGTCCGCTCCTTGCCGGCGGACATGCATCGAGCGCGGGCTCGGGCGGCGCTGGGCGCCGCTCACAGGCCCAGATAGGCGATCCTCAGTTTTTCGTTGCTGCGCACCTCCTCCACCGTGCCGCTCAGGGCCACGCGTCCTTCGTCCAGCACGAGACAATGGTCGGCGACGCTGACCGCCGCGGCGAAGTTCTGCTCCGCCATCACGACGGCGCAGCCGCTCGTGGCCTTGATGCGGCCCAGCGCCTCGAAGAGCTCCTCCACCAGCTTGGGCGAGAGCCCCGCCGAGGGCTCGTCCAGCACGAGCACGCGCGGCTCGATCATGAGGGCGCGTGCGATCGCGAGCATCTGGCGCTGCCCCCCGCTCATGGAGCCGGCCAGTTGCCCGAGGCGCTCCTGCAGGACGGGAAACAGCTCGAAGGCGAGGTCGAACAGCCGGCTCCGCTGGCCGGGCCTGGACGGCCGGTCCGTGGCCTCGAAGGCGCCGCGGAGGTTCTCCTCCACGGTGGCGTTGCTGAAGCATCGCGCCCCGTCCGGCACATAGGCCACGCCGGCGCGCGCCAGTCCCCAGGCGGGGAGGCCGGAGAGGTCGGCGCCGTCCAGGCGGACGCTGCGCCGTGCGACGTCCACGGTCCCGACCACCGCCCGCAGCGCCGTCGTCTTGCCCGCCCCGTTGGGACCCAGCAGCACCAGCAGTTCTCCGCCCGACGCTTCGAAGGATAGCTTGGGGATGACGGTGAGCTCGCCATAGCCGGCCCTCTCCAGACTGACCTCGAACCGGTTCACAGCTTGAACCCCTTCCCGAGATAGGCTTCGCGCACGTCCGGATCGCTCAGCACCGCATGGGGCGCGCCCTCCGCCAGCACCTTGCCCTGGTTGAGCACGACCGCATGCCCGCACAGGCGCGCGATGATCTTCATCACGTGCTCGATCACCACGATGGTGACGCCGGAGGCGTGGATCTCCCGCACGAGGCCGATGACCTGGTCGGTGTCCTCCAGGCTCAGCCCCGCCATGGACTCGTCGAGCAGCAGGACGCTCGGACGACAGGCCAGAGCCCGCGCGATCTCCAGCCGGCGCAGGTCCGAGACGGACAGCTGGCCGCAGCGCGTGCCGACGTCCGGCTTCAGCCCGCAGTATCGCGCGAGGTCGCCCGCGCTGCGCGCGCCGCCCGGCATCGGGCGCTCCGACCTGGCGTAGAGGAGCGGGACGGCGATGACCTCGTCGATGGTGAGGTCCTTCGGCACGCGCGGCACCTGGTAGGTCCGGGCGAGACCCCGATGGACGATCCTGTCGGGACGCAGCCCCTGCACGGGCTCGCCGCCCAGCAGCACCTTGCCCTGGCGCGGCGGGATCTGGCCCGAGACCATGTTGACGAAGGTGCTCTTGCCGGACCCGTTCGGCCCGATCAGCGCCGTGATGGCCCCACCAGGGATGTCGAGGCTGACATCGTCGATGGCCCGTAGGCCGCCGAAGGCGACGGTGCATCCGTCGATGCGCAAGGCCGCCGTCATGCCGCCGCCCTCGCCTTGGCGGGCGCTCCGCCCCCGGCGCCCCGGCGGCGGCGCAGCAGCCTGCGCCCGAAACCGACGAGGCCCTCCGGCATGCCGACGATGAACAGGATGATCACCGCCCCATAGACGACCTGGTATCCGACCCCGCCCACGAAGTGGCGGGCGAGTTCCTCCAGCATCCGCAGCACGACGGCGCCGACGACGGGGCCGAGGGTCGTGTCCATGCCGCCCAGGATGGTGACCGCGAGCGGCAGGACGTTCCAGTTGGTGGTGAACACGTCCTCGGGGATGACGTAGCCGTAGAGGCCGCAGTAGCAGGCGCCCGCCAGGCCGGCCACCATGCCGGACACCGCGAAGGCCAGGATCTTCAGGCGCGTGACCGGCACGCCCGAAGCCGCCGCGAGGTCGGGATTGTTGCGGATCATGAAGAAAGCGGGCCGGAAGCGGCGCCCGAGGAACACGTCGCTGACGATGGCCGCCGCGACCAGGCACCCGGTGATGAAGAGAAGCTGGCGGGGAGGGGACCCGCTCGCGATCACCGGCGGCATGATGCCCGTCGAGCCGCCCGTGATCCCGGGCGTGACCAGGATGAGGACCTGGATCGACAGGCTGAACGACAGGGTCGCGATGGTGAAGTAGAGCCGGCGCAGCCGCAGCGTGATGGCCCCGAGCACGACCGCCACCGCGGCGCAGAGCAGGATCCCGAGGGTCCAGCCCAGCACCGGGCCGACCACGGGCGTCAACAGGCCGGATCCGTAGCCGCCGATGCCGAAGAACGCCGCGTGCCCCAGCGAGACCTGGCCGGTGCGGGACAGGATGTCCCAGGCGAGAGCCAGGATGGCCGAGATCAGCGTGCCGATCGCCACCTGGATCAGGAAAGGGTGGTCGGCCGCCAGGATCAGCAGCGAGGGCGTCGAGATCGCCCCATACAGGCCGAGGCGGGCGAGGATGGTCCTGCTCATGCCTGGGCCTGCTTGCCGAACAGCCCGCTGGGGCGAACCACCAGCACGAGGAGCAGGATCAGGAAGGCGATGCCGAAGCCCCAGCTGCCGCCCTGCGGCACGAAGGTGCTGATCAGACCCTCCGTGAGCGCCAGGATGGCGCTGCCGATCAGAGCGCCCGGGATGTTGCCGAGCCCTCCCAGCGCGATGATCGCGAAGGCGCGGATGACGAGGTCGACGCCAACCGTGGGCTGGACGTAAAGGATTAGCGCCACCAGGCCGCCGGACACGCCGGCCGCCGCTCCCCCGATCACGAAGGAGAGCTCGAACACCCGGTCCACGTCGATGCCGGCATGCATCGCCAAAGCAGGGTCGTCGCTCGCAAAGCGCATCTGCGTGCCGTAGCGGGTGTGATTGCGCAGCATGTACATCGCCGCGAAGAGGAGCAAACCGACGAGCGCGACCGCGATGTTGTTGCCCGGCACCGTGACGCCCGCGACGTTCAGCGACGGCAAAAGCTGCGGCGCCTGCATCACGCGCGGGTCGGGCGACCAGGCGATCACGGCGAGGTTGAGGATCAGGATCGACAGGCCGAGCGTCGCCAAGAGCTGGTTGTGCTCGTCCTGCTTCAGCACCCGCGCCAGAAACCCCCGGTAGACCAGGGCCGAGAAGGCGCCGAGAGCGAGCCCTGAGGCCGCCATCCCGAGCCAGGGCGACACCCCGAACCGCATGTGCAGCCAGTAGGTCAGGAAGGCCCCGAGCATCACGAACTCGCCGTGGGCGAAGTTGATGATCCGCGTCACGCCGACGGTCAGCGTGAGGCCCGCCGCCACCGCCGCATAGAGGCCCGCCATCGACAGCGCGAGCAGGACGGCCTGCGCTACGGACGCGAAGGTCATGGCCGGCCTCCCGGGCGGGGAGGGGCGCCGCCCTGCTCAGTCATCCGCCGCCTCCTCGGTGGCTTCCGAGAAGTCGAGCAGGCGCGACTTGTACTCGCTCCGGGGCAGCGACCCATAGGAGGCGAGATGCACCCGGGTGGTCACCACGAGCGTCGCCCGGATGTCGTGTTCGATCCGCTCCCGCAGCGCGTCGGACCCGGCCTCGTTCTCGGCGAGCTCGACGACCACCTTCAGCGGCGGCGCCTGCTTCACCCCCTTCGCGGCGGGGCGGACCGAGACGACGCCCGTCACGGCCGGAGCCTGACGGTTGACGACCTCCCGGATCGCCGAGGGGAATACGTTGACGCCGCGCACGATCAGCATGTCGTCCGTCCGGCCGATGCAGCGAACCCGCGGCGAGGTGCGCCCGCAGGCGCAGGGCCCGGTATGGACCACCACGTGGTCGCGGCTGCGAAAGCGCAGCTGCGGCGCGCCGCGATGGCGCAGATGGGTGTAGACGAGTTCGCCCCGGGCGCCGTCCTCCACCGGCACGGCCTTGCCGGTCTCGGGCTCGATCAGCTCGAAATGGACGAAGCCGCGACCGGAGAAGTGCATGCCGTGCTGCTCCTCGCACTCGCCCCACAGCGAGACCGAGATGTCGCCGATGCCCATCGCCTCGGTGACCTTGGCGCCCCAGGCGGCTTCCAGCTTCGCCCGCATCGCGGGTTCGCCGCCGCCGGGCTCGCCCGCCACCATGATGCGCTCGATGCTGCTGTGGGGCAGGTCGAGCCCCCGCGCTTCGCCGATCTCGGCGAGATGCAGCGCATAGGACGGGGTGCAGGCCAGCACGTGGGGCTTCAGCAGCTGCACGGCCGTGAGCAGGCGCTCGGTGTTGCCGGTGCCGACCGGGATGTGGCAGAGGCCCAGGCGTGGGAAGGCGTCCAGGGCCGCGCCGGCCACGAAGGGCCCGGCGTTGTAGGTGGAGATGAGGCGCTGGCCCGGCGCGAGGCCGGATGCGCCGTAGCTGCGGGCCGAGGTGCGCACCCAGTTCTCGAGATCCCCCGCCGTCAGCGGGATATAGCTCGGCACGCCGGTGGTGCCGCTGGTGGAGAAGATGCGCACCACCTCCTCGAGCGGCGACGCCAGATGCGTCCCGATCGGATCGGCGTCGCTGCGGCTGGCCCGCAGCTCGTCCTTCTCGGTGAGCGGCAGCGCCGCGATGTCGTCCAGCCCGCCCACGGACTCCGGCGTGCGGTAGCCGTTGCCTTCGAGCTTCTCGCGGAAGAAGCGCGAGCGCTCGAAGAGGAAGCGGACCTGCTCGCGATAGAGCGGGTCGTCCTGCGCCTTTTGCTGCGCCCAGGGCAGCGTCTCGATGGCGGGTTCCTGCAGCATCTCGGGGGTCCTCGCTCAGCCGGCCGGATCGTAGGCGACGGCTTCCTCGGCGTGATGCGCCAGAAGGAACCCGATGGGGCGGCGCTGCTCTTCGGCGAGGTGGCCGAGGAGCCCGGCGGTGCGCGCCAGGATCGGGATCGCCTTGGTCATCGTGGTCGGGAAGCCGAGATCCATCAGCACGGCCGCGATCGGGCCGGAGACGTTGAGCGGCATGGGCCTGCCCCAGACCTGCGCCACCGCGGTCCGGAAGTGCTTGAGAAGCTCCACGTTCCGACCGGCGATCCCGCGCTCGTCCACCAGCGCCAGGATCCGCTCCGTGCGCGGGTCGACGGGGTGGTGGATGGGGTGGCCGAAGCCCGGCATCTTCTCGCGCCGGCCGCGGACCTCGGTCGCGATCTGCAGCGTCGCCTCGGCCGGCGAGGCGCCGGCGTCGACGCGCTTGGCCGCGTCGGCGAGCGCCTGGGCGCAGAGCTCGGCGCTGCCCAGGACCACCGTGCCGCAGCCCAGGATGCCGGCCGCGACCGCGCTCTGCAGGCTGTCCGGCGCCGCCGCCAGGGTCATGCGCGCCGCCTGCGCGGTGGGCGTCAGGCCGTGCTCGGCGATCGAGACCAGAAGCAGGTCCAGGAAGAAGCGCTGCTGCTCGGACGGCTTCTGCCCGGTGACGAGGAAATAGAAGAACTCCGTGAACCCGTAGTGGCCCATCAGGTCGTTCGCGAGGTCCAGCCCGCGGATTTCGATCCGGTCGGGGGTGGACGTGCACATCCCGCTGACAGCCGGGACTGACTTGCCGATCAACATGGGGCGTCTCCTGCAGTCGCGCACGCCGGAGAGCCCGGCCGGCCCTGAAGGCGCGGCGGTGGTGGGGCATGTCCTCCGAGGCGCGTTCGGCCTTTTTTGTTTCCTTATCTTGTAGGACAATATTGCCGGGCGAACCGTTGTCAACCGAGAGTTTCGCTGCTAGGCAGATCTCATGTCGGCCGTTGTGACCACCGCGCCAGAGCCGCAGGAGAGCGAGAGCGGCCGCCTTCGGGGCGGCACGGTGGACTATGTCCTGGAGCATCTGCGCACCGGCGTGATGCAGGGCCGCTACGCCCCCGGCCAACGGCTCATCGAGGCGGATCTGACGCGCGATCTCCGGGTCAGCCGCGGCCCGCTGCGCGAGGCGTTCCGCCGGCTATCGGCCGAGGGCCTGTTGGAGATCGTCCCGCACCGGGGCGCCCTCGTGCGGCGTCTCACGATGCGCGAGATGAAGGAGCTGTTTCAGATCCGGGTCGGGTTGGAGACGCTGGCGGCTCAGTTCGCCGCCGAGGCCATGGCCGACCCGCGCGTGCGCGACCGCTTCCAGCGCAAGGTCCAGCCCATCTGGAACGACGCGCCGCGGGTCGCCGGGCCGGATTACCTGGACGAGAACCACGCGTTCCACGACGCGATCACCGAAGCCAGCGGCAACGAGCAGCTCTTGAGGCTCACGCGGCAACTGCGCCTCACCGTCCTCATGTACCAGCTGGTCGGGACCCTGAAGCCTGAGAACATCGCGGCTTCGCTCGCCGAGCACAGGCTCATCGCCCAGGCGATCCTCGACCGGGACGCCGACGCGGCGCAGCGCTATGTCAGGGCGCACCTAACCCGCGCCTTGCAGGTCGCCGAAAGCATGCCGAACGGGGCGTTCTCGCCCTGAACGGCGCAGCCATCAAGGGCATGCGGGCCGCGGCTCCGCGGCGCATCAGGATTGTCCTGAGCGCCGCGAGACCAAGCCGCGTCCGGGCGTGACGCGGCCCGTTCAGCGGGACTTCTTGTAGAGCTTGGTGGCGATCTCGAACATTTCCTCGGGCGCGTAGTCCGGCGTGAACGCCGACGGCACGCCGGTGAGCTGATGGATCTTGCCGCCGTCCGGCATCCCTTCGACGACCTCCAGCTCGCCGGGCGGATCGGTCGGCAACGCGACCTCTCCATTGCCCCAGATCCCCGACATGTCCTTGTAGTCGTCGGGGCTGAACGTGTAGAGGCGCCGGTGGGAGCCCTCCTGGAGGAATTTCTGGCACTCGGGGATCTTGCCGAGCGGGATGTTGGGGGTGGGCAGCATCTTCTCGATCTCGACGCCGGTGATCTTCTTCAGCGCCAGCGCATAGGCGTGGGCGTGGACCGAACCGCGCACCAGGAGATAGCCGCAGACCTCGCGGCCGGTCGGGTCCGTCAGGGTCTCGTACACCCGCAGCTTGTGAAGCCTCGCCCCGCATTCCAGGTGGAAGTTGTGGAGGAGATCCAGGACCACATTGCCGGTGGTGGTGATGAAATCGTTGTTCCAGGATTGCCCGTTGCTGTTCACGGGCGTGACGCCGCCGCCGTTCGACAGGAAGGCCGCGGCGAGCCGGATGTCCTTCATGTCCTCGAACGGCGCGCCTGAGATGTCGCCTCCGTCCTGCTCGTCGCCGTCATTGTCGGGACCGTTGTTGAGCATCGCCACGCCGTTGCTGACCAGCTCGACGTGACCGAGCTCCTCGGCCGTGATGCTCGCGACCAGGCTGTAGAACGGCCGCAGCTTGGCCTTGCTGCGAAAGTTGAAGCTCTGGAACATGTAGTTCCCGAGCGTGCTCATTTCGCCGTATTTGCCGCCGAGCAGCTCCTGCAGGGCCGCGGCGGCGTTGGGATCCTTTCGTTTGGGAGCAGGCAGCTCGGCCTGCAACTTGTCGATGCGCATGAACATGGCGGTTCCTCGGTCTGGGCCGAACACCGCGTCGCGCCGTGTCCGTGATTCGAAGCAGGGTGAACAGCGCCCATCGGCGATTGTTCCGCCGCCTGCCGGGCCGCGCGCTTTGGCGCCGGGCGGGCTTCCGGCGGTGCCGCGAGCCTGGCCGGAGAGGCTTCGATCGCAAAGTGTCGCCTGACGATTGTTGACAATCGACAGCGGTTCGGCATCATGATCCCATGTCCGCGCATGAAGCCATCGCGTTTCTGAAGAGCCGGTCTCTGGGCGTCCTCATCGAGCCCGAGATCGAGCGGATGATCATGTCCGGCGAGATCAAGCCGGGCGATCGCATCAACGAGAACGCCCTCGCGGTTCGCTTCGGCACCAGCCGCGGTCCCATCCGGGAGGCGCTGCGCTCCATGGAGGCCGGCGGCCTCGTGGAGCTGGTGCCCAATCGCGGCGTCTTCGTGCGCAGCCTCGACCTCGCCACCGCCTGCGCGATCTACGAAGTCCGCGCCGCGCTGTTCGGCATGGCGGGGCGTTGCGCCGCCGAGCGGGCCTCGCAGGCCGAGGTCGAGGAGCTCGGCGCCATGGTGGCCGACATGGACCGAGCCGTGGAGGCCGGGGATTTCGAGACCTACTACCCGCTGAACCTCGCCTTGCATCGCGCCATCCTGGCGGCGTCGGGCAACCGCCTCCTGGCGGCGCAATACGCCAGCCTGATCAAGCAGCTTCATTTGTATCGCGCCCGCAGCCTGGTGGAAGGCGGCGGCCTGCATGTGTCCAACCAGGAGCATCGCGCCATGGTGGACGCCATCGCGGCGCGCGACGCCGAGCGCGCCCACCGCACCCATTTCGACCACGTGATGCGATCGCTGGACCGGCTTCGCGCCGCACCCACGCCCGCCACCTCAACATAAGGCCAAGCCATGACGTCGCGCTCCATGACCCCGGAAGCGATCCGCTTCATCGAAACGGTCCGCTACGAGGACCTGCCCGAGGAGGCGCTGCGCATCGGCCGCCGCTGCATGGTGGACACGCTCGGCCTCTATCTGGCCGGCGGCCTCGAGGGCTCGGTCAAGATGCTCGCCGCCGACGCCGTCGAGAATGGCGGCCGCCCGGACGCCTATGTGATCGCGGCCGGCAAGGCGAAGGCTCCGGCCGCTCTGGCGGCCCGCGTGCTCGGAACCGCCGGCCACGCGCATGACTGGGACGACACGCAGGTGTCGCACGATCCCCGCCACGTCTATGGCCTGCTCACCCATCCCTCCGTGCCGCCGCTCACGGCGGCGCTCGTGATGGCGCAGCGCCTCGGCGGCGTCGACGGCAAGCGCTTCATGCTCGCCTTCCAGACAGGCTTCGAGGTCGAGTGCAAGATCTCCGAGTGGATGAAGGACCGGCACTATCGCCGCGGCCACCACACCAGCGGCACGGTCGGCACCTTCGGGGCCGCGACGGCGGCCGCCAAGCTGCTCGGCCTTTCGGGCGACAAGCTCGCGCATGCGCTCGGCATCGCGGCCAGCTTCGCGGCCGGCATCCGCTGCAACTTCGGCACCATGACGAAGCCGCTCCATGTCGGCCGCGCGTCCGAGAACGGCGTCACGGCGGCGCTGCTGGCGGCGCGCGGCTTCACGGCCGATCCGGAGGCGCTCGATGGCCAGTGGGGCTTCTGGGTGGTGATGGGCGAGGGAGCGGACGAGAGCAAGTTCGAGCAGGGCTTCGGCAAGACGCTCACGATCGTGGACCCGGGCGTCAGCATCAAGCCCTACCCGTCGGGCATTCTCACGCACCAGTCCATGGACGCCATGCTGAAGCTCGTGCGCGAGCACGACCTGAAGCCCGACCAGGTCGAGACCATCCGCTTCTACGCCGGCAAGAACATCACCGAGCCGATCCGCTACCCGGTGGCGCAGAACCACCTGCAGGCCAAGTTCTCCATGCCGGCGCTGCTGTGCATGATCGTGCTCTGCCGCCGCGCCAGCCACCATGAGTTCGAGGACAGCTTCGTGGCCGGCGCCGCCATGCAGGACATGCAGCGCCGCACGCAGGTCATCGTCGACCCAGAGATCGACGCCAAGGGCTACGACCTGATCCGCTCGCGCATCGAGGTCGACACCAAGGACGGCCGCACGCTCACCCAATGGGCGGACGAGCGCTATCGCGGCGGGCCGTTGAACCCGATCAGCGACGCCGACCTCGAAGGCAAGTTCCGCATGTGCGCCGAGGGCGCCATCGATGACGCCCGGCAGGACCAGTTGCTCGACGCCGTGCGCGGCCTCGACAAGGCGGCCGACGCCGCCAAGCTTGCCGAGCTGATGATCTACGACGCGGCCGCCCGCTAGGGCGACGGCGTATCGACGGTGCGGCCCACAAGGGCCGCAGGGCGCTCCGGGAATGCGCCGAGGGAGGAAGTCATGGGCAAGCTCAAGGCAGCAATGCGGCTCGCCGTGGCGGCGGCCGCTGTCGCGTGCGGGATCGGGATCGCGCAGGCCGCGCCCGAAGCCTATCCGCAAAAGGTCGTCACGCTGGTGACGCACTCCAGCCCGGGAGGCGGCAGCGACGTCTTCCTGCGCGAGATGATCAAGTACCTGAACCGCTACATCGACGCGACCTTCGTGGTCGAGAACGTGCAGGGCGGCAGCGGCGCGCGCGCCATGTCCAAGGTCGCGACCTCCAAGCCGGACGGCGCCACCTTCTACGCCATCACGCCGACCTACGTGTTCACCTCGCTGATGAGCAAGGTGCCCAGCACCTACAAGGACATGCAGCCCGTCGTCACCGTGTTCTCGGACGCCGAGGTATTGTTCACCCGCACCGACGGGCCGTTCAAGTCGCTGAAGGACGTGATCGCGCACGCCAAGGAGAAGCGCGGCCGCTGGGGCGTCGCCAACCCGGCCTCGCTGGAGCGCCAAGCGGCCGAGCGCCTGAAAAAGGCGGCCGGCGTCAACGCCGCGATCGTCTCGCACGAGGGCGGCGGCGACATGATGATCAACGTGCTCAACGGCACGCTGGATGTCGGCGTGGGCGAGATCCAGGAGCTGCGCTCGCAGCTGGAGGCCGGCAAGGTGCGCCTGGTCGCCACCTTCAACAGCAAGCGTCTCGACGGCTACCCCAACGTCCCCACCGTCAAGGAGGAGGGGTTCGACGTGGTGGTGCAGAAGTTCCGCGGCCTCGCCGGCCCGAAGGGGCAACCGCCGGAGGTGCTGGCCATCTGGGAGCGGGCGATGCGCAGCCTGATCGCGGATCCCGATTACAAAAAGGTCTACGCCGCCGAGAGCCTCGTCCCCGAGGTGCAGGGCTCCGCCGGCGCGACCAAGCTCGTCGACGATTTCGCGGCCGAGTCCGAGGCCTTCCTCAAGGAGGCGGGCGCGGCCAAGTAGCCGCCGCCGTCTCGAGCCGCAGGAGCGCGGGTCATGCACAAGGACATCCAGAGCGGCCTCGTGGTGGCCGCCGTGGGATTCCTCTACCTCTGGGGCCTGCGCGGCATCAGCGAGACCACGCTGTCGGACGAGGTGGGGCCCACGGGCATTCCCTATCTGCTTGGGATCGCGCTCGCCTTGACCGGGCTGCTGATCGCCGCGCGTGGCGCGCTGATGGCCCGCAAGGCTCAGCCCGCCGTCGCGGCCGCTCCCGCGCCTGACGATGACGACGAGGCCGACGCCCCAGCCTGGCGCGCCATGAGCTTCCTGGGCCTCGGCGTCCTGTTCATCGGCGCAGCCTGGCTGGCCGGCTACGTGGCGGCCGGGATCGTGCTGCTCGCCGCCACCGCGACCTTCGAGGGCATCCGGCCGTCGGCGCGGCTTGCGGCGCTCGCAGTCGGCGGCGCCGTCGGCTTCTGGATCGTTTTCGTGAAGCTGCTCGGCATCGACCTGCCGCACGGCGTCCTCTTCGGGGGCTGAGGCATGGACACGCTCCTGAAATGCCTGACCCTGCTGGTCGCGACGCCGCTGGTGCCGGCCGCCATCATCGGCCTTGTCTGGGGCATCATCGGCGGCGCGCTGCCGGGCATCTCGGCCTCTGTGACGATGTCGCTGGTGCTGCCCTTCACCTACGCGATGGACCCCATGGTCGCCATCGTGCTGCTGGCCTCCGTGTATATCGGCGCCGAATATGGCGGCTCCATCCCGGCCATCCTGATCCGCACGCCGGGCACCAACTCGGCCGCCGCCACCGTGGTGGACGGCTACGAGATGAAGCGCCAGGGCCGCGCCGGCGAGGCGCTCGGCATCTCGCTGTGGTCGGGCGTCATCGGCAGCCTGTTCGGGCTCGTGATGCTGATCGGCCTCACCGAGCCGCTGTCGCGCATCGCGCTCGCATTCAAGCCGATGAGCTACTGCGCGCTCGGGCTGCTCGGCCTCAGCATCATCGCGTCGCTGTCCGGCGGCTCGCTGCTGAAAGGCCTCGCGGCCGCGCTGGTCGGCATGATGGTGTCCACCATCGGCATCGACCCGATCTCGGGCGTCGACCGCTTCACCTTCGGCCAGGCGGACCTGCTGAACGGCGTGAAGCCCATCATGGTGATGGTGTCGCTGTTCGCCGTCAGCGAGCTCCTGCGCCAGTCGGGCAGCAAGAGCGTGGCGCTCGGCCAGCAGTCGGTCCGCATCACCCTGCCGAACCTCGCGATGATGCGCCGGCTGATCAAGCCGCAGTTCATCGGCTGCATCACCGGCACGGTCGAGGGCCTGATGCCGGGCGGCGGCGGCTCCATCGCGGCCTTCTTCTCCTATAACGAGGCCAAGCGCTGGTCCAAGCACCCGGAGGAATTTGGCAAGGGCTCGGTGGAGGGCGTCGCCGCCCCGGAGGCCGCCAACAACACGGTGGCGAGCGCGTCGCTGATCCCGCTGCTCAGCTTCGGCATCCCGGGCTCCAACTCGGCCGCGGTGCTGCTGGGCGGGCTCCTGATCCACGGCCTTCTTCCCGGGCCGCGCCTCTTCGAGCAGAACGCCGACGTGGTGCTGGGCCTCTACACGGGCTCGCTGGTCGCCACGATCGCGCAGATCGCGGTCGGCATCGTGATCATGCCGGTCTGCATGTGGCTGGTGAATCGTCCGCGGCCCTATCTGGCGGCCTTCATCTACCTTCTGGTGCTGTCGGGCATCTACACCATCAACGGCAGCCTGTTCGACCTCGGCATCGTGCTGTTCGGCGGCCTTGTCGGCTTCCTGATGAAGGCCTTCGGCTACCCGTTCCTGCCGGCCGTGCTGGGCGTGGTGCTGGGCCCGATCGTGGAATCCAACTATCGTCGCTCGATGCTGCTGTCGGGCGGCGACCTCTCGATCTTCCTCGACGACCCCATCGCGGTCGGCTTCCTGATCACGGCCGTCCTGTTCCTGTCCTGGTCGCTCTGGCGCGAGTGGCGCGACGCCGTCGCGCGCCGGACGGAGGTGAAGCCCGCATGAACGCCCCCCTGAAGAGCGACGCCCCGATTGCGGCCTCGCTCGCCCGCTTCGCCGTCGAGACGGGCCGGACGCCCCTGCCGGACGCGGTGCGCGAAACCGTGCGGCTGCTGCTGCTGGACGTGGCCGGCCTCTGCCTCGCGGCCCGCGAAACCGACTACGTCCGCGCCGGCCTCGCCAGCCTGGCGTCGGAGGGACGCTGCACCGCGATCGGCCACCCCGGCGGGCACGGTCCTTACGACGCGGCGCTGCTGAACGGCCTCGCGGCACATGGCGAGGATTTCGACGACACCTTCGAGGGCGGCCCCGTGCACGCCGGCGCGGTGGTGGTGCCGGCCGTGCTCGCCATCGCGGAGCATCGCGGCCTCTCGGGCGAAGCCGTGGCGCGCGGCGTCGCGGTCGGGACCGAGCTAATGTGCCGGCTCAGCCTCGTCGCCCCGCAGGCGATCCACAAGGCGGGTTTCCACCCCACCGCTGTGCTGGGCGCCCCCGCGGCGGCCGCCGCCGTCTGCGCGGCGCTCGGGCTGGACGAGACGCAGACGCTGAACGCCATCGGGACCTCGGGCAGCCTCGCCTCCGGCATCATCGAATACCTGTCCGACGGCAGCTGGACCAAGCGCCTCCATGCCGGCGCGGCCGCGCAGGCCGGCATCCGCTCCGCCCTGCTGGCCGAAGGCGGGTTCTTCGGCCCCTCCACCGTGCTGGAAGGCAAGCACGGGTTCTTCAAGGCCTTCGCGCCGTCGCGCACGCCGGACTTCTCGCCCCTGCTGGACGGTTTGGGCGAGCGCTGGGTTTTGCGCGACATCGCCTTCAAGCCTTACGCGTGCGGAACCATGACGCAGCCCTTCGTGGATTGCGCCGTGATGCTCGCCGCGCAGGGCGTCCGCCCCGAGGACGTCGTCGCGATGGAGTGCCGCGTCGGCGAAGGCACCGTGCATCGCCTGTGGGACCCCATCGCGCTGAAGCGCAGCCCGCCCAATGGCTATGCGGCGAAGTTCTCGTCGCCCTACTGCATCGCGGTGGGCTTCATCGACGGCAAGGCCGGGCTGGAACAGTTCACCGAGGAGCGGGTGCGCGACGAGCGCGTCCGCGCGCTGGCCGCCGCCGTGTCCTACGTGGTGGATCCGGCCGACGAGTACCCGCGCAACTTCACCGGCCACATCAAGGCGACGCTGCGCGATGGCTCCGTGCGCGAGGTCCGCAAGCCGCACATGCGCGGCGGCGCTCGCGAGCCCCTGGCCGCCGCCGACATTCGCGCCAAGTTCGACGACAACGCCCGTTTCGGCGGCTGGGACGTGCCGCGCGCCGGCGCGCTCGCGGATGCGCTGGACGCGATCGCGGCCGGCGGCGCGATCGACCTCGCGGCGGGCCGCGCCGCATCATGATGGGAGCCAACGCATGAACGACCAGGAACTCGCCGGCCGTCGCGTGCTCGTCACCGGCGCATCCAAGAACATCGGCCGGGCCATCGCGCTGGATCTCGCGGCCGGCGGCGCACACGTGGCGCTCGTCGCGCGGCAGGATCGCGCCGGGCTGGACGCGGTGGCGGGCGAGATCGCGCAGGCGGGCGGAACCGCCGTCGTGCTGCTCGCCGACGTCTCGGACGAGGCGTCCGTGCGCCGCATGGTGGAGGACGCCGCCGCACAACTCGGCGGCCTCGACGTGCTGGTCAACAACGCCGCCGTGCGCAACGAGGCGCATTTCGAGGACCTCACCTTCGCGCGCTGGCGCGAGGTGATGGCGATCGCGCTCGACGGCGCCTTCCTGTGCTGCCAGGCCTGCCTTCCGCATCTCGCTCAAGGAGGCGAGGGGGCCATCATCAACATCGGCGGGCTGACGGCCTATACGGGAGCCCGGGACCGCGCCCATGTGGTCGCCGCCAAGGCGGGGCTCGATGGGCTCACCAAGGCGTTGGCGCATGATCTCGCGCCCAAGGGCGTCACCGTGAACCTCGTTTCGCCGGGCCTGATCGACACGGTGCGGGGCGGACCGAGCTCGGCCGCCGAGCCGACGCACCACAAGACGCACGCGACGTTGCTGGGGCGGCGCGGCAAGCCGTCCGAGGTCGCCGCCATGGTGCGCCTGCTGGCGGGCCCGCAGGGACGCTTCATCACGGGCCAGACCATCCACGTGAACGGCGGGGCCTATCTGCCGTGACGGCGGCGGCGGACCCCGCGACGTTCGGCCTGGCCGGCTTCGCCGGGGCCGGCTTTGCGGCGACCGCCGCCCTGGTCGCGCTCGCGGCCTTTCTGGCCGCGCTGTTCAGCGCCCTCACGGGCTCTGGCGGCGCCATCATCCTCTCGCTCGCGCTGGCGCCGCTGATCGGCGTCGCCGCCCTGGTGCCGACGCTCAGCGTCGCGCTGCTGATCACGCATGTCGCCCGGGTGGTCGCGTTCCGCCACAGCATCGACAGGAGCGCCGCAGCCATGATGGCCGGGTTCGCGGTTCCGGGCTGCGCGTTTGGCGCGGTGATCTACGCCTGGCTGCCAGAACGCGCCATCGCGGCCGTGCTGGGCGTGTTCCTGCTCGTTCTCGTGATCGTGAAGCGGTCGCTGGCGTCCCGCATCGCGGCGTCGCGTCTCGCCCGGCTCGGCCCCGCCGGCCTTGCCGGCGCGTCCGGCCTCTTCGGCGTGCTCTCGGGCGCGACCATCGGCGGCGGCGTGCTCGCCCTGCCGATTCTCGGCGCGGCCGGGCTTGCGGGCTCGGCCCTCGTGGCGACGGACGCCGCGGTCGGGCTGATGCTCCAGCTCACCAAGGCGATCGTCTTCGGCGGCGCCGCCACCCTCACGGCCAAGTTGCTGGGCCTGGGCCTGCTGATCGGCCTTTGCATGATCCCGGGCGTCACGCTGGCCAAGGCGCTGCTGGTCCGCATGCCGCTCCCTGTCCATGGCCTCATGATCGACGGCGTCATCGCGCTCGGCGCCCTCGGTTTCATCCGGCAGGCGCTGAAGGGCTGACGCGCAATTTCGAAAACAGTCGATTGTTGACAATCTAAACCAGCATGGCCCATCGTGGCCGCCACGGCGCCGCAGAGCGCCACGAGGCGGTCGCCGAAAGTCCCGGTCGGGACGAGACGCCGCTTCACAACGGGGAGGAGGTCACATGGCCTTCGTCGAGCTTTCGCACCTGTCCAAGACCTACGGAAAGCTGACCGTGGTCGATCGCGTGTCCCTCGCCATCGAGAAGGGCGCGCTGGTCTGCCTCCTGGGTCCTTCCGGCTGCGGCAAGACCACCACGCTGCGCCTGGTCGCGGGCTTCGTCGACCCGACCGGCGGCGAGATCCGGGTGGGAGGGCGCGTGCTCTCGGCGCCCCATGTCACCACGCCGCCCGAGCGCCGCAACATGTCGATGATCTTCCAGAGCTACGCGCTCTGGCCGCACATGACGGTGTTCGAGAACGTCGCCTACGGGCTCTCCATCCGGGGCCTCTCCAAGGCGGACATCAAGACGCGCGTCGACAACATCCTGAGCGTCGCCAAGCTGTCGCCGCTGGCCGAGCGCTACCCGTCGGAGCTCTCCGGCGGCCAGCAGCAGCGCGTGTCGCTGGCCCGCGCGCTGGTGGTGGAGCCCGAAACGCTGCTGCTCGACGAGCCGCTGTCCAATCTCGACGCCAACTTGCGCGAGGAGATGCGGTTCGAGATCCGCCGCCTCCATGACGAGTATCGCTACACCACCATCTACGTCACCCACGACCAGGCCGAGGCCATGACGACGGCGGACGTGATCGTGGTGATGAACCAGGGCCGCATCGAGCAGGCCGGTTCGGCCGAGGACATCTACCAGCGTCCGCGCTCGGAATTCGTGGCCCGCTTCATCGGCGGCACCAACATCCTCAAGGGCCGGCGCTCGGGCGACCAGGCCGTGGACTGGGGCGGCATCACGCTCACCTGCGGCGACGGCGAGTTTGCGGCCTCGGACGAAACGGCGGTGTCGATCCGCCACCACGACATCCGCATCGCCACCGATGCGCCCGCGAATGGCCTGAACTGGGCGCCCGGCGCGGTTTCGCGCCAGGTCTTCCTCGGCTCGCACCGCGACTACCTGATTGATCTTTCGAATGGCGAGACCGTTCGCGCGGTCGCGCCCCCCGATGTCGCCATTCCGAAAGGGCAGCCCGTCTGGCTTCAGTTCCCCCCGGAACACTGCCGGGCGCTGGCTCAATAAAACAAGGAGGAAACGTCATGAAGCATTTCGTCCTCGCCGCCGCAGCGGCCGTCATGTGGCTCGCGCCACATGCCGTCCAGGCGGCCCCGCCCGCCCCCTATGAGCCCGACCAGGCCATGGTCGACGCCGCCAAGAAAGAGGGCAAGGTCGTCTGGTACACGTCCACGGACGTCCAGGTGTCCGAGAAGATGGCCAAGGCCTTCGAGGCCAAGTATCCGGGCATCGACGTCCAGGTCGAACGCTCCGGCGCCGAGCGCGTCTATCAGCGCATCAACCAGGAATACGGCAGCAAGATCTACAACGCCGACGTCATCGAGACGTCGGACGCCGTGCACTTCCTGGTGTTCAAGCGCGAGGGCATCCTGGCCCAGGCGTTGCCCTCCGACGTCGCCAAGAGCTGGCCCGCCGAGGCCAAGGATCCCGACGGCTACTACGCGGCCTACCGCGCCCATCTTTCGGTGATCGGCTACAACACCAAGCAGGTGAAGGCCGAGGACGCCCCCAAGAGCCACGCCGACCTGCTGCTCCCCAAGTGGAAGAACCGCATGGTCAAGGCGCATCCGGGCTATAGCGGCACGGTGCTCACCGGCACGGCGGCGTTGAGCAAGCTGCTCGGCTGGGAGTTCTTCGAGAAGCTCGGCCAGCAGAAGGTCATGCAGGTCCAGTCCTCCACCGAGCCGCCGAAGAAGCTCGCGCAGGGCGAGCGCTCCATCATGGCGGACGGCAACGAGTACAACCTCTTCCTGCTGCGCGAGACCGGCGTGCCGATCGAGGTCGTCTACGCCCAGGAGGGCAGCCCCATCGCAATCGGGCATGCGGGCCTGCTGAAGAACGCCGCGCACCCCAACGCCGGCAAGCTCTTCTACGCCTTCATGTACACCCAGGAGGCCCAGCAACTCGCCAGCGACGTCGGCGGCCTGCGCTCCTTCCACCCGGGCGTGAAGGAGAAGGAGGGCCGCGTGCCGCTCTCCAAGATCAAGGTGCTGTTCACCGACCCGGCCGAGGTCGAGAAGCAGATCGAGACGATCAAGAAGAAGTACGAGGAATATTTCGGGACCTAGTCCACCACTCCGGCGCCCGGCGGCCAGTTCGCCGGGCGTCCTTCACGACGGCGAAGGGCGAGGAATCTCCGGAATGACGGTTGCGATCGAACGGACACTGCCGGTGCGGCGCTTCGCCTTCGACTGGTCGAAGCCCGTTTTCATCTCTCTCGTGCTCGTGCTGGGCGGCCTTGTCCTGCTGCCGCTGTTCTGGCTCGCCTATTACAGCGTGCTCGCCAAGGACGGCACGCTCTCGCTGGAGAATTTCCGCGCCCTCGTCACCGACCCGACCCTGCGCAAGCCCTACCTGATCGCCATGGGGATGGCGCTCGCCACCGGCGCGCTGTCCTGCCTCATCGCCACCCCGCTGGCCTGGCTCACGGCCCGGACGGACCTGCCCGGCCGCGGCGTGGTGCGGGCCTTCGTGACGGCGTCCTTTGTGACGCCGCCCTTCCTGGGCGCCATCGCGTGGGAGATCCTGGCCGCGCCCAACAGCGGCATTCTGAACGAGATCTACCGCTGGGCCTTCGGCCTGGAGCAGTACGAGTACCTCTTCGACATCTACACCTTCGAGGGGCTCGTCTTCGCGCTGTCGTGCTACACGTTCCCGTACGTTTTCACGCTGGTCGCCAACGCGCTGGACCGCGTGCCGACGGACCTGGAGGAGGCCTCCGCCATGCTGGGCGGCGGCGTCTGGACCACGCTGCGCAAGGTGACGCTGCCGCTGGTGCTGCCCGCCATGCTGGCCGGCGGCCTCGTCGCGATCCTGCAGGCGCTCACCATGTTCGGCACGCCCGCCATCCTGGCGCTGCCGGCGGGCTTCCACGTCATCACGACCAAGATCTGGAGCCTGTTCCAGTATCCGCCCAAGCCCGGCCTGGCGGCCGCCAGCGCCTTGCCGCTGCTGCTGATCACCATCTTTCTCATCTGGGCGCAGGCCAAGATCATCGGCCGGCGGGGCTACACCACGGTGGGCGGCAAGAGCGGCGCGGCCCGCATCACCCCCCTTGGCCGATATCGCTGGGTCGCGGTGGCGTTCGTGGCCGTGGTGCTCAGCATCACGGTGGTCATCCCGTATCTCGCGCTGCTCAAGACCGCGCTCACCCGCACGGTGTCGGAGCCGCTGACCTGGTCGAGCTTCACGCTGCACCACGTCAACTTCGTGCTGTTCGAGTTCTCGGCGACGCGCCTGGCGCTGCAGAACACGCTGGTGCTCGGCGTCATGACCGCGACGGCCGGCACCGCCATCGCGCTGCTCGTGTCCTATCTGGTCGCCCGCCGCTCCGTCCCGGGCGCGGCGCTGCTCGGTTACCTCGCCACCGCGCCGGTGGCGATCCCCGGCATCGTGCTGGGCGTGGGGCTGTTCCTCAGCTACTCCAGCCCGCCCTTCATGCTCTACGGCACGATCTGGATCCTGTTCATCGCCTTTCTGACCATCGAGATGCCGGCCGGCTACCAGCAGCTGTCCTCGGCGTTCAAGAGCATCCATCCCGAGCTCGAGGAGGCGAGCCGCATCCTCGGCGCCACCCGCATGATGGCGCTGCGCCAGATCACCGCCCCGCTGCTGCGCACCAGCGTGGTGGCCACCTGGTGCTTCGTGTTCATCGGCACCATCCGGGAGCTTTCGGCCACGATCCTGCTCACCACCGCCGAAACCAAGCTGGTGTCGGTGATCATCTACGACCTCAACGAAAGCGGCGACCTTGGCGCCATCTCGGTGCTCGGCCTCCTGCTGCTGGTCGTGTCCTTCGCGATCGTGCTGCTAGCGAACAGGTTGCCGGTGCTGGGCGGCCGGAGGATCACGGCGCTGCGGTGAGCCTCGCCGTCATCCCCGGCCGGAGCCGCGCAGCGGCGGAGGGGAAGGGGATCCAGGCGATTTCGCCGATAAGGCGTCCTGCCCAGCCACTCTGGATCCCCTTCCCGCGCCTGCGGCGCGCCGGGGATGACGGAAAGGTCACTTCCCGAACAGCGCGTCCTTGCTGGTGAGCACGTGCTCCTCCATCTCGCGGCGGGCCGCCTCGGCGTCGTGCTTCTTCAGCGCGGCCAGGATGCGGCGGTGCTCGGCGTTGGAGACCTTCATGCGGCCGGGCGCATCCAGCGTGCGGCGGCGGAACAGGTGGGCTTCGCGCTGGATGGCGTTGCTGAGCGACAGAAGACGGTCATTGCCCGTGAAGCTGACGATCTTCTCGTGGAACCGGAGGTTCAGCGGATAAAAGGCGTTCAGGTCCTCGGCCTTGGCGGCCTTGTCCATGTCGCCGATCAGCGTCTGCAGCTCGGCCGCCTGCGCGGTCGTGATGATGGGCGCCAGCAGCCGACCGGCCATGCCCATCAGCGAGGCGCGGATGTCGTAGAGCTCGGCGGCGGCCTTGTTGTCGAGTTCGCGCACGAACACGCCGCGGTTCACCACCACCTCGACGAGGCCGCTCTGCTCCAGCCCCCGGCAGGCTTCCCGGATGGGGCCGCGGCTGACGCCCAGCCGCGTCGCCAGCGCGTTTTCATTGAGGCGGTCGCCGCCCGCAAGTTCGCCCATCTCGATCATGCGCTCGAGCTCGCGGCGCACCAGCGAGGTGAGCGACTCGGTGCGGCGGATCTTCAGGGCGAGCGTCGGGTCCACGGGCGTTCCGCAATTGACCAAAGAGGCAACCTTCCTGAACGCAGATCGACATCCGCGCAAGCAAAATCGGTGGCGAAAAACTGTTGACAATTCACAATGTGGCGACGAGCCTGCAGGAGAACGCGGCGCCAAGCCGCGCGAAGCATTCGCCTGCTCAAAGGCCTGGCGAACGCCAGGGAGGAGATCGAGATGAGCGCCAAAACCGCCGCGGATCGCGCCGACACGACATGGTACGTCGCCGAATTCGTTCATGACGCCCAGGCGTCGGATCTGCCGTCCGACGTCGTCGCGCTCGGCAAGAAGTCGATCCTGGACGGGCTCGGGCTGGCGCTCTCCGGATCGGTGGCGCGCAGCGGCGAACTCGTTCGCCGACACCTCGACGACCTCGCGCTGGGCGATGGGCCCGCCACCGTGATCGGCACCAACCGCCGCGTCGCGCCTCGCTTCGCGGCCTTCGCAAACGGCGTCGGCGTCCATGCGGACGACTACGACGACACCCAGCTCGCCGTGGCGTCGGACCGCGTCTACGGCCTGCTCACGCACCCGACCGCGCCGGCGCTGCCGGCCGCGCTCGCCATGGGCGAAGCCAAGGGCGCGAGCGGCCGCGACGTGATGCTGGCCTACCATCTGGGCGTCGAGGTGGAGTGCAAGATCGCCGAGGCGATCGATCCGCGCCATTACCAGACCGGCTTCCACGCCACCGCCACCTGCGGGACCTTCGCGGCCGCGTCCGCGGCGTCCAAGCTCATGGGGCTCTCGACCGAGCAGATCACCCGCGCGCTGTCGGTCGCCGGCAGCCAGTCGGCAGGCCTGCGGGAAAATTTCGGCACCATGACGAAGCCGTTCCACGCCGGCCGCTCCTCCGAGAGCGGCGTCGCGGCGGCGCAGTTCGCCGACTATGGCTGGACCGCCACGGACAAGATCCTGGAAGCCCCGCGCGGCTTCTTCCGCGCCGCCGGCGGCGGCTTCGACCGAAACGCCATCATGGGCAAGCTCGGCGCGCCCTGGACTTTCGCGGAGCCGGGCATCTCCATCAAGCCGCATCCGTCGGGCTCGCTCACCCACCCGGGCATGACCGAGATGCTGCGCCTCATCCGCGAGCATGGGATCAAGGCCGACCAGGTCGAGAGCGTGCGCGTCGGCACCAACTCCAACATGCCCAACGCGCTGATCCACCACCGCCCGACCAATGAGTTGCAGGCCAAGTTCTCCATGGAGTTCTGCATGGCGATCCTGCTCCTGGAGGGCAGGGCGGGGCTGAACGAGTTCACCGACGAGGTGGTGATGCGCCCGGACGTGCAGGCCATGATCGAGCGCGTCGACTTCGGCGTGAACGACGAGGCCGAGCGCGCCGGCTACCACAAGATGACCACCCTCATCGACATCGCGTTCAAGGACGGCCGCACCATCTCGGGCCGCGCCGACTTCGGCAAGGGCAGTCCCTCCAACCCGATGAGCTACGAGGAGGTCGCCGACAAGTTCCGCGAATGCGTGGAGTTCGCCCGCTTCGACAAGCAGAAGGCCGAGACCGTGGTCGCGATGGTGCGCGACCTGGAAGACCTCGGCTCCATTGAGCGCCTCACGGCCGCCCTGCGCCCCTGAGGCCGCGGTGGACGACAGGCCGCAAACAGAGAGCCTCCAGGCCGGCCGGTTTGGGCGGCTCGCGCCGCGCGGCCCGCTCGCCCTCGGCCGCATCGCCGCCACGCTTGCGCTGGGCTTCGCGGCCGGCTGGGCGGCGAGCCGAGTCGGCCTGCCGCTCGCCTGGATGCTGGGCCCCATGCTGGCTACGGCGGCCTGCGCGATGCTCGGCTGGTCGCCCCAGCCCGCGCCGCGCAGCCGCGAATTCGGCCAGGCGGTGATCGGCCTCGCCATCGGGCTGCGCTTCACGCCCGTGATCCTGGCCTCCACGGCGACGCTGCTGCCCGCCATGGCGGTCGCCACGCTCGGCGTGATCGTTCTCACCACGATCGCGGCGCTCGCCGTGCGCGCCATGATCGGTCTCGATCGCCAGACCGCGTTTTTCGCCACCGCGGCCGCCGGCATGGCTGAGATGGCGATGCTGGCCCGCGACCGCGGCGCGGATTCCGAAGCCGTCGCGGTGTTCCACGCCATCCGGGTCGGCACCATCGTGACGGTGGCCCCGCTCGCCGTGTACGCGTTCGGTTCGGACGGCGGCATCCCGGATCTCGGCCAGACCGGGGTCGTGCCGCCGCTGCCTCTCGCCCTGATGCTGGCCGGCGCGGTTGTGGCGGCGCTGATCGCCCGGCCGGCGCGCATCCCCAATCCCTGGCTGTTCGGCCCGGCCATTCTCGGCCTCGCGCTGGCGGCCTCCGGCCTGGTGGCCGGCTCGATCCCGCCCTTGCTGCTGATCGTCGCCCAGGTGGCGCTCGGCGTCGCGCTGGGCGCGCGTTTCCAGCGCAGCCTCATGATGCGCCTGCCCAAGGTGGCGGCCTGCGCCTTCGTGGTGTCGCTCGGCCTCGTGGCGGCGGCGGCGGGCCTCGCCTACGGGCTCTCGGCCGCCACGGGCCTGTCCTACGGCACGAGCTTCCTCGCCGTCGCGCCGGCGGGCGTCACCGAGATGGTCCTCACCGCCAAGGTGATGCACCTCGACACCGCCAGCGTCACGGCCTTCCACGTCATGCGCATCGCCGCCATCACGGCGACGACGCTGCTCACCCTGCGTGTCTACGAGCGCCTCGCCGGCTGGCTGGACGCGGCCTGATCCCATGGAGTTCACGCATGCCTGAAGCCCACCTCGTCGTCGGCGTCCTGAACGGCGACGACATCGGCCACGAGATCGTGCCGGCCTCCGTGGAGGTCGCCAAGGCGGCCGCCGCCCGCGCCGGGCTGGTGGTGGACTGGCGCCCGACCCCGATCGGCCGCAGCGCGCTGGACACGCACGGCTCCACCATGCCGGAGGGCACGCTGGAGACGCTGGGGAGCTTCGACGGCTTCATCCTGGGCCCCATCGGCCACCGCGCCTATCCGAAGGTCCCGGGCGCCATCAACCCGCACCCGATCCTGCGCAAGCACTTCAACCTCTTCGCCAATGTCCGTCCGACCCGGTCCTTCCCGGGCATCGGCTGCCTCTACGACGACGTCGACCTCGTGATCGTGCGCGAGAACAACGAGGGCTTCCAGCCGGACCGCAACGTGGTGGCGGGCTCGGGCGAGTTCCGGCCCACCGACGAGGTGACCATCTCGGTGCGCGTCATCACCCGCACGGGCAGCCGGCGCGTCGCCCGCGCCGCGCTGGAGCTGGCGCGCAGCCGCCGCAAGCATCTCACGATCATCCACAAGGACACGGTCTTCAAGCTGGGCTGCGGCATGTTCGTGGAGGAGTGCCGCAAGGCCGCGCTCGACTTCCCGGACGTGCTGGTGGACGACGTCATCGTCGACACCTTCGCGATGCGCCTCGTGCGCGATCCGCAGACCTTCGACGTGGTGGTCACCACCAACATGTTCGGCGACATCCTCAGCGACGAAGCCGCCGGCCTCGTGGGCGGCCTCGGCATGGCGCCGGGCCTGTGCATCGGCGAGGGAAACATCGCGATGGCGCAGGCGACGCACGGCTCGGCCCCCGACATCGCCGGCAAGGGCATCGCCAACCCCTATGCGATGATCGAATCCACCCGCATGCTGTTCGACTGGCTCGGCCGCAGCCGCAACGTCCCGCAGGCCGTGGAGGCCGCCGCCCTGATGCAGCGCGGCATCGAAGCCGCGCTCGCCGATCCCGCGACCCGCACGGGCGACATCCGCGGCACGGGCCGCACCGCCGACATGGTCCGCGGCGTCATCGACAACATGGGAGCCCATCATGGCTGAACGCACGCACAGGATCGCCCTCATGGGCGGCGACGGGATCGGTCCCGAGGTGATCGACGCCGGCCGGCAGGTGCTCGACGCCCTGGCGACCCGCGAAGAGGGCCTGCGCTTCGATTTCGAGCGCTTCGACTGGGGCTCCGACTACTACCGCCGCAACGGGCGCATGATGCCGGAGGACGGGCTGGAGACCCTGCGCCCCTTCGACGCCATCTATTTCGGCGCGGTGGGCGACCCCCACCTCCCGGACGACCTGACGCTGTGGGGCCTGCGGCTCACGATCTGCCAGGGCTTCGACCAATACGCCAATGTGCGGCCCACCCGCCTGCTGCCCAACATCGTCGGCCCGCTGCGTCCCGATCTCGGCGAGGCCATCGACTGGGTGATCGTGCGCGAGAACAGCGAGGGCGAATATGCGGGCGTCGGCGGCCGCGCCCATCGCGGCCTGCCCATCGAGGTCGGCATGGACGTCGCGGTGTTCACCCGCGCCGGCGTGGAGCGCATCGCCAGGTTCGCCTGCGAACTGGCGATGACCCGGCCCCGCCGGAAGCTCACCATCGTCACCAAGTCCAACGCCCAGCGCCACGGCATGGTGTTCTGGGACTCAGTCTGCCGCGACGTCATCGCGGCCTATCCGGATCTGGACGTCGACTGGATGCTTGTCGACGCCATGACGCAGCGCATGGTGCTGCGGCCGGGCACGATCGACACCGTGCTGGCCACCAATCTCCACGCCGACATCCTGTCGGACCTCGCCTCGGCGCTGGCCGGCAGCCTCGGCATCGGGGCCACGGCCAATATCGATCCCTCGCGCCAGACCCCGTCCATGTTCGAGCCGATCCATGGCTCGGCCTTCGACCTCATCGGCAAGGGCCTCGCCAACCCGCTCGGCGCCTTCTGGACGGGCTGCATGATGCTGGAGCATCTGGGCGAACCGGCCGCCGCCGCGCGCCTGATGCGCGCCATCGAGCACGTCACCTCTCAGGGCGAGGCGCTGCCGCCGGACCTCGGCGGCAAGGCCGGCACCGCCGAGGTGACCCGGGCCGTGATCGAGGCGCTCCGGGTGGAGAACGGATGACGGCGCAGCTTAACCGACGAAGGGCGCCGGCTCCCGGCCGGAGAAGAACTCCCAGAAGGTCGGGTATACGAGGTCCGGCCGGTGCTCGGCCGGATAATGGCCGGTCGGGATCGCCCAGCCGCGCAGGTCGTCGCTCCAACCGCCCCAGGCTTCGAGCGGCTTGAAGTGGCGGCCGCAATGGCTGTTGGAGCCCCACAGCACCAGCGTCGGGCACGCGATGCGGCGCTTGCCGAAATCGGCCATGTCCATCGCGAGGTCCAGCGTCACGGTGGCGCGATAGTCCTCGCAGACCGCGTGGATCTGCTCGGCCGTGGTGCAGCGGGCGTATTCGGCCATGGCCTCGGGGGTGAAGATCTCCAGCCCGACGCCCTTCTTGTTGAGCTTGTAGCGGATGTAATAGTCGAGATCGGCGGTGATCAGCTTTTCGGGGAAGGGCGCCTTCTGGGCCATGAAGAACCAGTGATAGCTCTCCAGGCCCCAGCCGAGCGTCACCTGCGTCAGCACCGTGTGGGTCGGGACGATGTCGAGCGCCGCCATGCGCTCGACCCGCTCGGGCCGGTCCAGCGCCATGCGGAACGCTACGCGCGCGCCGCGATCATGGCCGGCGACGCCGAAGCGCTCGAAGCCGAGCGCGTCCATGACGTCGAACGCGTCCTCGCCCATGGCCCGGAACGTATAGGCCGCATGGTCGTCGCCGCCCTCCGGCTTGGAGCTGTCGCCGTAGCCGCGCAGATCCATGGCCACCACGGTGAAGCTCCTGGCCAGCGTCGGCGCGACCTTGTGCCAGCTCACCAGCGTCAGCGGATTGCCGTGGATCAGCAGCAGGGGAGGGCCGCTGCCCGCCACCGCGACCTCGATCTCGGCTCCCCGCGTGCGGATCCGGCGGCGCTCGAAGCCCGCCATCAGGGTGGGCCCGTGATTCTCCAGCGGCGGCATGGCCTGCATGCGCTCTCTCCCTCGGCGCGCTCGTCTCGGCGGCTCCGCGCAAACTGGAAGTCTCATCGCAGATTGTCAACAATTGACATTGCTCGCGCGGCATGGCGCCATGGCGAGACCAGTTCGAGAGGCGAGGCCCCATGCCGACCACAGCGTCCACCCTTCCGCGCATCGCGCTCACGCTCGGCGACTGCACCGGCATCGGCCCGGAGCTCTGCGCCCGCATCCTCCATGACGGGCGGCTGCGCGACGCCGCCCGCATCGTCGTGGTGGGAGACGCGCGCGTGCTGGAGCAGGGCATGCGCGACGCCGGCGTTTCTTTCGAGACGGCGCGGGTCGCCTCGCCGGACGAGGCGGACTGGGACGGCGACGCGGTCCCGCTGGTCGACCTGCGCAACATCGATCCCTCCACGCTCCCGCGCGGCGCGGTGTCGCCCGAATCCGGGAAAGTGACCGGCGAGACGCTCGCCCGCGCCATCGACTTCGCGCAGGCCGGGCAGGTGGACGCCGTGTCCTTCGCGCCGCTCAACAAGGCGGCGCTCCACGCCGGCGGCTGGCGCTTTCCGGACGAGCACAAGATGTTCGCCCACCTGCTGCGGCACGAGGGCTATTTCTCGGAGATGAACGTGCTGGACGGCCAGTGGATGTCGCGGGTGACGTCCCACGTCTCGCTTCGCCGGGCGCTCGACCAGATCACGCCGCAGTCGATCGAGGACGCCATCCGGCTGGTGGACCGCACCATGCGCCGCGCCGGCATCGCCGCTCCGCGCATCGCCGTGGCGGCGCTCAACCCGCATGGCGGGGAGGGCGGCCTGTTCGGCATGGAGGAGATCGAGATGATCGGCCCCACCGTGAAGGCGGTGGCGGCGAGCGGCATCGACTGCCGCGGCCCGTTTCCGGCCGACACGATCTACCTGAAGGCCTTCGCGGGCGAGTATGACAGCGTCGTCTCCATGTATCACGACCAGGGCCAGATCGCGACGAAGCTGCGCGGCTTCAACCGCGGTGTCACGGTGACGGCCGGGCTGTCGACGGTGTTCGCCACCCCGGCCCACGGCACCGCCTTCGACATTGTCGGCAAGGGCGTGGCCTCGACCGGGGCCATCGAGACCGCGATCCGCCTCGCCGCCACGCTGGCGGCCGGATCGGGCCGGCGCGCCGAAGCGGCCGCCTGACCCGCCGCCCGGGCCGGATTTCGGCCTGCGGCTCAAGCAGAGGGCGGCGAAGGGCGCCACTTGCGGTTGCCCTGGGGAGTCGCGGCCGCTATCTCAGTGGAGCGCTTCGATCCGGGATGGGCCCGGATCGCGCCGGTCGCCGCCCTTGACGCTGTTTCGCCGCCGCCTTCCCGTCGCGCCGTCCGTCCTTGTGGCGGCGATCGCCTTCGCGTGCTTCGCGTGGGCGTCGGCCTTCGGCTCGGGCTGGGGCGAGCGCGCCGCAGACCGCACGGTCGCCTCCGCCTGGCTGGCCGGGGCCCCGGTTCAGCACCTCCGCCCGCCGACGCAGACCATCGTCGCCCGTCAGACGGGCTTCTGGGCCTCCGTCCAGAACCGCAGCGCTCCCACGCCGCCTCTCGTCGCCGAGGCCTTCGTCGACGGCCCGACCTGGAGCCGCAGCGTCCGCGTCGTCATCGCCGGCGTGGCCCGGGCGGGCCGCGGCGCCTCCGCCGCCTGGCCGCGCGCGCCTCCCGTCTCAGCCTGATCCCTCCTCCTCCGCATGCGGCGTCCGACGCCGCTTTCGACGTTCGGGGCTGCGGCTTTCGATAGCGCGCGCCCCTATGCAGGATCAGCATCATGAGCAAAGCTCGCGCAGTGGGGAGCGCCACGCTCCTTTTCGTCGGCATGGCCGGAAGCCTTGGGGGCCTCGGGGCCCTCGTCTTTGAGGAGATCGCCAGCCTTGCGGTCTACGGCGTCGGCGTGACGGCCGGAGCCGCCTGGCTCTCCATCGGAACCTACAGGACGGAGAGGGCGGCCCAGGCCGAGAAGGCTCCTCCGCCGGAAGCCTGACGCCAGGCGCCCGAATCCGAACGCCGCGGGAGGCGGATCCGGCGCGCTCATGCGCCGTCAGCCTTCCGCGGCCCCGAGGGTCGTCAGACCGAGGAGGCCAGGTGCCCCATAACGTGTCTCTCATCGCCACCATCGTCGCGGGGCTTGGACTCGCCTTCATCTTCGGCGTCCTGGCCCATCGCCTCCGGCTCTCGCCGCTGATCGGCTACCTCGTCGCCGGCATCGCGATCGGACCCTTCACCCCCGGCTATGTGGCGGACCAGGCGCTCGCGCCGCAGCTGGCCGAGATCGGCGTCATCCTGCTGATGTTCGGCGTGGGCCTGCACTTCTCCCTCGCCGACCTGATGCGGGTCCGGGCCATCGCCGTGCCGGGCGCCGTCGGGCAGATCGCCATCGCGACCCTGATGGGGATGGGGCTCGCCTACGGGCTGGGCTGGAGCATGGGCGCGGGGCTGGTCTTCGGCCTCGCCTTGTCGGTGGCGAGCACGGTGGTCCTGCTGCGGGCGCTGCAGGAGCGGCGGCTGGTCGAATCCGAGCGGGGACGCATCGCCGTCGGCTGGCTCATCGTGGAGGACCTCGCGATGGTCCTCACGCTGGTGCTGCTGCCCGCCGTGGCGGAGCTTCTCGGCGGACGCGCGGCCGCAAGCCATGGCGACGGGCTCGCCGCCCTGCTGGCGCACGACAACATCGCCGGATTATTGGCGTTGACCCTCCTGAAGGTCGCCGCCTTCGTCGTCCTGATGCTGGTCGTCGGGCGCCGGGTGATCCCCTGGGTCCTGCATTATGTCGCCCATACGGGCTCGCGCGAGCTGTTCCGCCTGGCCGTCATGTCGATCGCGCTCGGCGTGGCGTTCGGCTCGGCCGAGCTCTTTGGCGTGTCCTTCGCGCTGGGCGCCTTCTTCGCCGGGATGATCCTGGCGGAAAGCCATCTGAGCCATCAGGCCGCCCAGGAAACCCTGCCCCTGCGGGACGCCTTCGCTGTCCTGTTCTTCGTCTCGGTCGGCATGCTCTTCGACCCCGGCGCGCTGGTGCGCCAGCCGCTGGCCGTGGCGGCCACGGTCCTGATCATCGTGCTCGGGAAGTCGCTGGCGGCCTTCGCCATCGTGATCGCCTTCCGGCATCCGCCCAGAACCGGCCTCACCATCGCGGCCAGCCTCGCGCAGATCGGCGAGTTCTCGTTCATCCTGGCCGGGCTCGGCGTCGACCTGGAGATCCTCCCGCCCGCCGGGCGCGATCTCATCCTGGCCGGCGCCATCATCTCCATCCTGCTCAACCCGCTTCTGTTCGCCATCCTGGACCGGCTGCCGTCCGCGGCCGTCGCGGCGGCCGCGCCCGGCGACGAGGCCAAGCCGGACCTGCCGCCCGCCACCACGCTGACCGACCACGCGGTGCTGGTGGGCTATGGCCGCGTCGGCAGCCTCGTCGGCGGCGCGCTGCGGGCCGCGGGGGCGCCTGTCCTGGTCGTGGAGGAGCAGGACCGCCTGGTCGAGAAGGCGAGGGCGGACGGCGTGGAGGCCATCCTCGGCTCCATCAACCAGCGCGGCATGTTCGAGGCGGCGAACCTCCGCGGCGCCCGGTGGCTCGTATCCGCCATCCCCAACCCGTTCGAGGCCGGCAACCTGTTCGAGGCCGCCCGAGACCTGAACCCGGACCTGCGCATCGTGGCCCGGGCGCACTCGGACGCGGAGGAGGAGCACCTGCGCAAATACGGCGCGAAATTCGTGGTCGTCGGGGAGCGGGAGATCGCCCGGGAGATGCAGCAGTTCCTGCTGGCCGATCGGCTCCCCGCTCCCGACGCCTGAGAGCCGGCGGCCAGGCGAGGATCGGCGAGGGCGCGCCTCAGAGCACTTGGTCGAGGAAGGCGCGCGTGCGCGCCTCGCGCGGCCGGTCGAACAGGACCGCCGGAGGGCCGTCCTCGACGATCACCCCGCCGTCGGTGAAGTAGACGTGGTCTGCGATCTCGCGGGCGAAGCCCATTTCGTGGGTGACCAGGATGCAGGTCATGCCCTCGGCGGCGAGGTCGCGGATGGTCACCAGCACCTCCTTCTTGGTCTCCGGGTCCAGGGCCGCCGTCACCTCGTCGAACAGCATGACCTTGGGGTTCATCGCCAGCGACCGCGCGATGGCGACCCGCTGCTGCTGCCCTCCCGACAGTTCGCCTGGATAGCTGGCGAGCTTGTCGGAGAGCCCGACCTTGGCCAGCAGCGCCCGCGCGCGCGTCTCCACGGCGGCCTTGTCCTGTTTCAGCACGTGGATGGGCGCCATCATCACGTTCTGCAAGGCCGTCTTGTGCGGGAACAGATTGTATTGCTGGAAGACGATGCCGACGTCCCGCCGCAGGGCGAGCTTGTCGAGCTTCGGGTCGTTCACCTCCCGGCCGGCCACGGTGATCGACCCCTTGGTGATGGGCGCGAGGCCGTTGATGCAGCGAAGCAGCGTCGACTTGCCCGATCCCGACGGGCCGATGATGCAGGCCGTCTCGCCCCGGCGGACCGTCAGGCTGACATGCTTCAGCACCTGGAGCGCGCCGATGAACTTCTCCAGGCCGTCGATCACGACGACGGGTTCGCCCAGGCGATGGCCTGCGGACATGCGGTCAGGCCTCCACATTGAAGCGGCGTTCCATCGCCAGGGTGACCCGGGCGATGGGGTAGCAGTAAGCGAAGAACATCAGGAGCAGCATCAGATACATCGGGATCATCAGCTCGGGCCGGCTCTCCGCCACCAGCGCGGCGCGCGTCACCGTCAGGCCGTCCTGGATCCCGACCACGGAGATCAGCGTCGTCGCCATGGTGAGGATGGCGTACATGTTCATCCAGGGCGGGATCATGCGCTTCAGCGCCTGGGGCAGGATGATCATCCAGAGCGTCTGGCGGCGCGTGAAGGCCAGCGCCTCGGCCGATTCCCATTGTCCTTCCGGCAGGGACTGGACGCCGCCGCGCACGATCTCGGCGATGTTGGCCGCCACCGGGAGAGCGAGGCCGACCACCGCCTTGGCCCAGGCCGGCAGCGGGATCGCGAGGCCGCCGATGCGGACTTCGTAGGGCAGCAGGAACATGGCGTAGAACAGCAGCACCAGCCATGGCGCGTTGCGGAAGAACTGCGTCACTCCCCAGGCGGACTTGCGCACCGGCGCCAGGATCGAGATCTGGGCCAGGCCGAGCATCAGGCCGGCGACCGTGCCCAGCGCCATGGACAGGACGCTGATCAGGACGTTGAACAGGAAGCCCTGGAAGATCAGCGGCGCCCATCGCAGCAGGACGGTCGCGGCGGCGTCCCGGCCGCCGGGTCCGACCGCCTGGGCGAGCGCGACGGAGGCCCCGAACGACGCCGCCAGGACGGCGAGCGCCCCGGCGCCGAGCAGCACGGGGGCGGCGAGCCCCATGGACGGCAGGGGAGCGGCTGGCCTGAACGGCAGCAGGACCGGCAGGTCGGTGCGGGCCGGTTTGCTCATCGGGAGTAACCCGGGATGCGCAGGATCCGCTCCCACCCGCTCATGACCCAGACGAGCAGGGCCACGAGGCCCACATAGGTCACGAGCAGCACGTTCATCATCTCGCGCACGTTCAGCACCTCGGACCAGATCTGCGACGCCGCGTAGAGCAGCTCCGGCGTCCCGATGGCGTAGGCGAGGGTGGTCGTCTTCACCAGGTTCACGAGGTTGTTGTTCAGCGCCGGCAGGCAGATCCGGAACGCGAGAGGCAGGACCACATAGGCGTATTGCTGCAGGCGCGAATAGCCGAGCGACTCGGCGGCCTCCACGGTCGCCTGCGGCACGGCCTCGATCCCCGCCCGAAAGATCTCGACATTGAACGCGCCGGCGAACAGCGAGAACGAGATGATGGCCCATCCGGCCCCCGAGATCAGGGCCGAGCGCCCGCCGAAGCCGTCCCCGACCGTCGGGATCAGGCTCGCCACGGCGAAGTAGAAGAAGGCGAGCTGCACCAGCGGCGGCGTGTTCCTGAAGAACTGCACATAAGCGCGAACCAGGAGGCGTCCCAGCCGGGATCGCCCGCCCGCGATCCAGGCGCCGAGAAGGCCGAGCGCCAGCGACGCCAGGATCGAGCAGACGCACAGATACAGCGTCGTCCACAGCCCGGTGAGGAAGCGGGCCCGGTCGAACGGGTCATAGAAGATCGAGAAGTTCCACCCATGCGCCTCGTTCAGCCAGATAAAGAAGTCAGCGATCACGTGCGGAACCGGCTCGGGAGGAAGGCGGGCGCGCGGCGTCGCGCGTTCAAGAAACGAGACCGGCGGCCGTTCGAGGGCCGCCGGCCGCCGGCAGGGTCAGGACGCGGATTTCAGCTTCTGGTTCATCTCGATGAGATACGGGCTCTGCTTGATGCCCCACTTCCGCTCCAGTTCCAGGAGCTTGCCGCTCTTGTGCCAGTCCACCGACATGTCCTTGACGAGCTTGCCGAACGGCGCGTCCATGTCCTCCAGCCGGATCCCGACGGCCCAGAGCTGGGGATCCTCGGAGGCGAGCGGCATCTCGTAAGTCGCCCATTTCGGATCGCCGGCGGCCAGCGTCGAGACGATCAGCGTGTCGTCGAACAGGAAGGCCACGCAGTTATTGCCCTGGAGGGCGTTCAGCGCGTCGGGCACGGACGGGAAGACCACGAGCTCCGGCGCGTAGAGCTGGGTGACCCGGCGATTGTAGTAGGCGCCCTGCACCGCGCAGACCTTCCGCCCCTTCAGATCCGCCCATTGCTTCAGGTTGGCGCTCTTGGGCGCCATCACATTGGTCGCGCCGGCGTAGTAGTTCGGCTCCACCATGCCGACGACCTTCCGGCGCTCGGGCGTGTCGCCCATCGTGGCGATCACCATGTCGATGCGGCCCTGCCGCAGGAACTCCATCCGGTTCGCCGCGATCACCGGGACCGTCTCGAGCTTCACGCCGACCTTGTCGGCCACCGCCTTGGCGAGGTCGATTTCGAGCCCGACGATCTGGCCGGAGGGGTCCAGAAAGCCCCAGGGCTTGTAGTCGTTCTTCACCCCGACGGTGAGGACGCCCTTCTCCTTGATCTTGGCCAACGAGTCCTGGGCGTAAGCCGGCGCCGAGGCCAGCAATGCGACGCAGGCGAGGGCCAGCGCGGTGATCCGTTTCATGGCTTCGATCCCTTCTTGTCGTTGTCGCTAGAGTTTCGATGGATGGCTTTTGCGATTTGACCTGGTGCGACGTGTTCTTGACGACTAGCGCCAAACCGCCGGCTGGCGCGCGCCGCGCTCGGCGCGCGGCGGATGGTGGAAGCGGGCGCGGAACGCGCGGGAGAAATGGCTCGCGCTCGAAAAGCCGCAGACCACCGCGACCTCGAGGACCGAAAGGCTGGTCTGACGCAGGAGGTCGCGGGCGCGATCCAGCCTCAGGCCGAGATAATGTTCGCCCAGCGAATGGCCCAGATGCGTGCGAAACAGCCGCTCCAGCTGGCGCAAGGACACCCCGGCGCTGCGGGCCAGCTCCGCCCGGGGGAGCGGCGCCTCGAGATTCTGCTCCATTCGCTCGACCACGCGCAGCAGCGGGGCGTGGCTCACGCCCAGCCGCTCCCGCAGCGGCATTCGTTGCGGTCCCGCGCCTTCCCGGACATGGGTTTGCAGGAACCACTCGCTGACCGCGAGGGCCAGCTCGCTGCCATGCTCGCGCGCGATGACGGCGTGCATCATGTCGAGCGGAGCGGTGCCGCCGCTGCAGGTCAGCCGGTCCCGGTCGATCTCGTAGAGGGACCGCCGCAGGTCGAGTTCCGGATAATCCTCCAGCAGCGCCGGCGCGTGCTCCCAGTGGATGGTGAACCGGTAGCCCGTCAGGAGATTGGCCCTCGCCAGGATGTAGGACCCGCCCGAAACGCCGCCGATGCGGGCCCCGCGACGGGCCTGCTGGCGAAGAAAGGCGAACACGGCCGCGTTCCGGAAGGCGGCGGGATTGCCGCCGGCGCAGACGATCAGGCAGTCGAAGCGCACGTCGTCGCCGACGCTGACGTCGGGCCTGATCTCCACCCCGTTGGACGCCTGGGCGGGCGATCCGTCGATCGAGACATGGCTCCAGCGATAGAGCGGCCGGCCGGAGAGCCTGTTGGCGGCGCGCAGCGGTTCGATCGCGCTGGCGTAGGGCAGCAGCGCGAAGTCGGGGATGAGCAGGAACCCCACATGGGTGGGCGGCGGGGAAGCAAGCCCGTCGCTGGAGGTCAAACGCGCGTCGCTGGCGGTCATGTCCGCGATGCTACGTTCGGCAATCTGCCCGGAGCAAGCCTCGCCCGCCGGGCAGGGCGCACCCGGACCCTGCTCTGATGCGCTATTCGATCTTCTCCCTGGCCGCGCAGGCCCTGAAGGGCAACCGCGGCTGGGCGCCGGCCTGGCGCGACGCGGCTCCCAAGCCCGAATACGACGTCGTGATCGTCGGCGGGGGCGGACACGGGCTGGCGACCGCGCACTACCTGGCGAGCCGCCACGGCGTGACCAACGTCGCCGTGGTCGAGAAGGGCTATGTCGGGTCCGGCAATGTCGGCCGGAACACCACCATCATCCGCTCCAACTACTTGCTGCCGGGCAACACGACCTTCTACGAGCTGTCCCTGAAGCTCTGGGAAGGGCTGGAGCAGGACATCAACTTCAACGCCATGGTGAGCCAGCGCGGCGTGCTGAACCTCTACCACTCCGACAGCCAGCGCGACGCCTACGCCCGTCGCGGCAACGCCATGCGGCTGGCCGGCGTCGACGCCGAACTGCTCGGCCGCGAACAGGTCCGGGCGATGCTCCCCTTCCTCGACTACGACAATGGCCGGTTCCCGATCCAGGGCGGGCTGCTGCAGCGGCGCGGCGGCACGGTCCGGCACGACGCCGTCGCGTGGGGCTACGCCCGCGCCGCCGATCGCCGCGGCGTCGACATCATCCAGCATTGCGAGGTGACCGGGATCTCGGTCCAGAATGGCCAGGTCACCGGGGTGGAGACCACGCGCGGCCCCATCCGCGCCCGCAAAGTGGCGCTGGCCGCGGCCGGCAATTCCAGCCGCGTCGCCGCCATGGCGGGGCTGCGCCTGCCGATCGAGAGCCACGTCCTGCAGGCCTTCGTGTCGGAAGGCGTCAAGCCGCTCATCGACACCGTCGTCACCTTCGGGGCCGGGCACTTCTACATCAGCCAGTCCGACAAGGGCGGGCTGGTCTTCGGCGGCGACATCGACATGTACAATTCCTACGCCCAGCGGGGAAATCTCCCCACCGTGGAGGACGTCATGGAATCCGGCATGGCGGTCTGGCCCGGGCTCGGCCGCGTGCGGATGCTGCGCCAGTGGGGCGGGATCATGGACATGTCCATGGACGGCTCGCCCATCATCGACCACACGCCCGTCCAGGGCCTCTACCTCAACTGCGGCTGGTGCTATGGCGGCTTCAAGGCCACGCCCGCCTCGGGCTTCTGCTTCGCCCACCTGATCGCCCGCGACGAGCCGCACGAGGTCGCTGCGCTGCTTCGGCTCGACCGGTTCGCCACGGGCCGCGTCATCGACGAGCGGGGCGCCGGCGCCCAGCCCAATCTCCATTGAGCCAGCCAGGACCACGACCATGAGAATCGCTTGTCCTCACTGCGGCTCGCGGGATGCGCAGGAGTTCACCTACCGGGGCGACGCCGCGCCGCGCCGCCCATCAGCCGACGCGCCCGCCGAGGCGATGTTCGACTACGTCTATCTCAGGGACAATCCGGCCGGGCCGCTGCGCGAGCTCTGGCGCCACAGCGCCGGCTGCCACGCCTGGCTGGTGGTGACGCGCGACACCCGCACGCACGCCATCTCGGACGTTCAGGCGGCCCGGCCCGCCCGCAAGGGAGCCGCGGCATGATCCCTCAGCCGCATCGGGCGCCGCGGGGCGGCCAGATCGACCGCAGCCTCACCCTCGCGTTCCGGTTCGACGGGCGCGACTACGCCGGCCATGCGGGCGATACGCTGGCCTCCGCGCTGCTGGCCAACGGCGTCCGGCTCGTCGGGCGGTCGTTCAAGTATCACCGGCCGCGGGGCTTCCTGTCGGCCGGGCCCGAGGAGCCCAACGCCCTCGTGGAGCTGCGGACGGGCGCCCGGCGGGAGCCGAACACCCGCGCCACCACGGCCGAGCTCTTCGACGGGCTGGAGGCGCGCAGCCAGAACCGCTGGCCCTCGCTCGCCTTCGACCTGATGGCCGTGAACGGCCTCGCCGGACCGCTGTTCAGCGCCGGCTTCTACTACAAGACCTTCATGTGGCCGGCGAGCTTCTGGGAAAAGGTCTACGAGCCCCTCATCCGCAAAGCCGCGGGCCTCGGCCGGGCGGCCGGGGCCGAGGATCCCGACCATTACGAGAAGGCCTTCGCATTCTGCGACGTGCTGGTGGTCGGCGCCGGCCCGGCGGGCCTCGCCGCCGCGCTCGCGGCGGGCCGCTCGGGCGCGCGGGTGATCCTGTGCGAGCAGGACTTCGAGCTGGGTGGCCGGCTCCTGTCCGACAGGCGCGTGATCGACGGGCGTCCGGCCGGCGACTGGGCGCGGGATGTCGTCGCCGAGCTGGAAAGCCTGCCCGGCGTCACCATCATGCGGCGGACCACCGTCTACGGCGCCTTCGACCACGGGATCTTCGGCGCGGTCGAGCGCGTGGCGGACCACCTTCCGACCCCGCCGCCGTTCCAGCCGCGGCAGCGCGCCTGGCGCATCGTCGCCCGGCGGAGCGTCCTGGCGTCGGGCGCCATCGAGCGGCCGGTGGTCTTCGCCGGCAACGACACGCCCGGCGTCATGCTGGCGGGTTCGGTGCGCAGCTACGTCAACCGGTTCGCCGCCCTTCCGGGGCGCGAGGCCGTGGTCTTCGCCACCAACGACGAAGCCTGGTCGACGGCCCGCGATCTCGCGGCGTCCGGCGTCCGCGTGGCGGCGATCGTGGACCCCCGGCCGGAGACGGCGCCCGCCCTCGTGGCGCTGGCGCGCGAAACCGGGGCCGCGCTGCACGCCGGCGCAGTCGTCAGCGCCGCCTCGGGCGGCCGCGCGCTCCGCAGCGTCGCCGTGAGGGACGCGCAGGGCCGCGAGCACGCGGTCGCCTGCGATCTCCTGGCCGTGTCCAACGGCTGGAACCCGGCCCTGCACCTCACCTCGCACCAGAACAACAAGCCCGTCTGGGATCCGGCGATCGAGGCCTTCGTTCCCGACGCCCTGCCGCCGGGCATGAGCGTCGCCGGCGCCGCCGCGGGGCGTTACGCTCTGGGCGACATTTTGGCCGCCGGCGCGCGTCTCGGCGGCGAGGCGGCTTCCGCCTGCGGCTTTGCGGCCGCGGCGGTCGAGCCATGGGAGGCCGATCCGGAGCCGGTCGCGTCGGCCTCGCGCTGGCGCGTCGCGGGCGGCAAGGGCAAGGCCTTCGTCGACTTCCAGAACGACGTCACCGACGCCGACATCGCGCTCTCCGCCCGGGAGGGCTATCGCTCCGTCGAACACCTGAAGCGCTACACCACGCTCGGCATGGCGACCGACCAGGGCAAGACCTCGAACCTCCCAGGGCTCGCCCTGATGGCCGAGCAGACGGGCCGCTCCATCCCGGAGACCGGGACCACGATCTTCCGGCCGCCTTATACGCCGGTGGCGATCGGCGCTCTGGCGGGCCATCACCGCGGCCGGGACTTCCGCCCGCTCCGCCGCAGCCCCACCCATGCGTGGTCGCAGGAGCAGGGCGCGGTCTTCGTCGAGTCCGGCCTGTGGATGCGGGCGCAGTACTACCCGCGGCCCGGAGAGGCGGACTGGCTCGAAACCGTCAACCGCGAAGTGCTCGCGGTGCGCGGCGGGGTTGGGATCTGCGACGTCTCTACGCTCGGCAAGATCGACGTGCAGGGCGCCGACGCGGCGGAGTTCCTGGAGCGCGTCTACGTCAACCATTGGAAATCGCTGCCTGTCGGCAAGGCGCGCTATGGCGTCATGCTGCGCGAGGACGGCTTCGTGATGGACGACGGGACCACCTCCCGCCTGGGCGAGAGCCATTACCTTCTCACCACCACCACCGCCAACGCCGTAGGCGTGATGCAGCACCTGGAATTCTGCAGCGACGTGCTGTGGCCGGAGCTCGACGTCCGGCTCGTCTCCGTCTCCGAGCAATGGGCCCAGATGGCCGTCGCGGGCCCGAAGTCGCGCGAGCTGTTGCGCGCCGTGGTCGACGGCGCCCACGACCTCTCGAACGAGGCCATGCCCTATCTGGCCGCCCGCGAGGTCACAGTGGGCGGCGGCGTGCTGGCGCGCCTGTTCCGGATCTCGTTCTCGGGCGAGCTCGCCTACGAGATCGCGGTTCCGGCCGACCATGGATACGCGCTCGCGACCGCCCTGACCGAGGCCGGCCGGCCGCTCGGCGTCACGCCCTATGGGCTGGAGGCCATGGGGGTGATGCGCATCGAGAAGGGCCACGCGGCCGGCGGCGAGCTGAACGGCCAGACCACCGCGCGCGACCTCGGCCTCGGGCGCATGATGTCGTCCAAGAAGGATTATATCGGACGCGTGATGGCCGGCCGCGAGGCGCTCGTGGCTCCGGACAGGCCGATCCTGGTCGGGCTGAAGCCCGTCGACCCGAGCCAGCGGCTGCGCGCCGGCGCGCACTTCATCGAGGTCGGCCAGCCGGCCACGATGGCGAACGACCAGGGCCACGTGACCTCGGTGGCCTTCTCGCCGAATCTCGGCTGCTGGATCGGGCTTGGCCTCCTCGCCAACGGGACGAGCCGCATTGGCGGGCGCATGCGGGCCTACGACCCCGTCCGCAACGGCGACGTCGAGGTCGAGATCTGCGGTCCCGTGTTCTTCGATCCGGAAGGAACCCGCCTCCATGGTTGAGATGGTTTTGGCGCGTTGGACCCGGCGCAGTCCCTGGGCGGACGTCGCCGCCCCTGGCCGCATCGGCCCGGGCGGCGCGCCCGGCGTGACCATCGAGGCCCTGCAGGGGCTCGGGCTCGCCATGCTGATCGTCGCCGGCGAGGGCCGTCCGGCTCTGGCCGGGGCGATCGCCGGGCGGCTCGGGATCGCTCTGCCGGAGACACCGCTCATCCGCCGCGCGGGGTCCTTTGCGGCGGCCTGGGCCGGCCCGGACCGTTGGATGCTCGTGGCCGACGATCGCGACGCGCTCCGGTCCGCTTGCGCGGACCTGGAGGAGCTGGCCGCCGTGTCGGAGCAGAGCGACGGCTGGGCGGCGCTGCGCCTGTCCGGGCCGGCCGTCCGGCGCGCGCTGGCCAAGGGCTTCATCATCGACCTGCACCCCGCCGCCTTCGGGGACGGCGCCGTCGCGCTGACGGCGGTCGCCCACATGAACGTGGCGATCTGGCGCGAAGGGGAGACCTTCACGATCCTGGTCCCGCGCAGCATGGCGGGGAGCTTCTGGTCCTGGCTGTCGGCCTCCGCGGCGGAGTTCGGCTGCGACGTCCGAGGCTGAACCGTCGGCGAACCGGCGTCGGTTTCGCCGCCGCCCATGTCGCAATCCGGCCGCCCGCCTTGGCGCGCGGCGGGAACAATACCGGCCGACGCCGCATGCGAGATCCCGATGAGCGAGACCTCCTACGACCCCAAATCCGTGGCCGGCAAGCCCTGGGTCGCCGCCGAGCACGTCCAGCTCCTCGTCGTCGGAGGCGGGCGAGCGGGACTGACGGCGGCCATCGCGGCGGCCCGGGGCGGCCTGTCGGTCGTGCTCGTGGACGAGAACCCCGTCTCGGCTACCGGCATGGGAGACGAGGTCCCGCTGCATTACGGGCAGGGCATGACGGCCGCGGTCCGCAACGCCAACGCCATGATGGAGGCCTTCATCGCGTCCGAGCCCCTGATCGAGGAGGCGTTCGAAGCCGGCGTCGACGTCCGGCTGCGGACGTCCTGCTGGGGCCTCTACGGCAAGGGGCCGGGCGCCGCGTGGCTGCCCGACAGCATCGCCGGGTTGTCCAACCCCGAGCGGGCGTGGCTCATGACCGCCGAGCACGTGATCGTCGCCGCGGGCCGGCGCGACATGGGGCTCGCCTTCCCGGGCTGGGAGAAGCCCGGCGTCATGGGAGCGACCGCCGCGGTGGCGCTCGCGCGCCGCTATGGGGCGCTCGCGCCGCGCCGGGTGGTCGTACTGGGCTCGTCCGCCGACGCTCTCCACGCCGCCCTCGCGCTGGAGGACGCCGGGGTGAGCGTGGCCGCCATCGTCGAGCAGGCCGCCGCGCCCGTCGGGCCCGCGGACCTCGTCGAGGCCCTGCGGGCGGGCGGAACCGAGATCCTGTTCCGGCGCGTCGTCCGGGAGGCGGTCGGCGAGAGCGTCGAGGCCGTGCTCGTGGCTCAGATCGACGCAGCGGGCCGGAGCGTCGGACCCGAGACGCGCATCACCTGCGACGGGGTCGTGCTCGCGGTCGGCGCCACGCCGGTGATCGACTTGCTCGATGCGCTCGGCTGCCGCACGGCGTTCCAGCCGGAACGGGGCGGCTATGCTCCTGTCGTCGACGCCGACCAGCACACCTCGCTGGCCACCGTCTTCGCCATCGGGGACTGCGCCGGGGTCTGGCCGTCGAAGACCCTGGACATGTCGGTCGCCGAAAACGAGGCCCGTCGCGCGGTCGCCGCCATCCTCGCCGCCCGGGGAGCGCCTGCGGGCGCCGCCGCAACGCCGCCCGGCCCTGACGAGCCCGCCTATGACCTGTCCGCCTATCGGCTCGACTGGGTGCGGGCGAGCGTCGTCGAGGCCAGGGCCGAGGTCCAGGTCTGCCAGTGCGAGGAGGTGACGGCGCGCGAACTGATCGAGGTTCGTCCGCCGCGCTACCTGGACTGGACCACGGAGCGACGCAACGACCGCTCACTGGCGGCGCTGCTGGGGGAGGGGCCGCCCCATCCCGACCAGGTGAAGCGCCTGACGCGCGCCGGCATGGGGCCCTGTCAGGGCCGCCGGTGCCGCGAGCAGGTGTCCGCGCTCCTCGCCCTGAGCGGCGCGGCGCCGCTGTCCGCCGTGCCGCTGGCCAGCTATCGCGCGCCCGTCCGGCCGATCCCGCTGTCCCTGGCGGGCCAATTGCCGGAGCCGCCCGAGCAGGCCGAGCACTGGGACACGTGGTTCGGCATGCACGCCCAGTATGTGCCGTTCTGGGAGGTTCCGGAGCGCTACACGGTGACGACGGGGCGGGGATCCGGCCCCGTGGCCAGCGAGTGAGGGCGCAATGAACGAACCGCAGGGCGCGTCCGTGGTCATCGTCGGCGGCGGCGTCACCGGCCTCAGCGCCGGCTGGTGGCTGGCGCGCGAGGGCGTGGATGTCCTCGTGATCGACAAGGGCATGGTGGGCTGGGAGGCGTCCGGCCGCAACGGGGGAGGGTGCTCGCACCATTTCTCGCCCTTGTTCGCCGAGGAGCAGCGCCTCTGGCCGATGATGGACGAGCTGCTCGGCTATCCCACCGAGTTTCGTCCCCACCGGATCCGGCTCGCCGGTTCGGCCGAGCAGATGGAGCTCTATGGCCGCGCGGTGCGCAACGCGGCGCGCCAGGGATTCGCGTCGGAAGAGCTGGACGCCATGCAGATCCGCGAGCTCGTGCCGCTGGCGGGCGACACCATGGTGGGCGGCTACCTCTATCGGTTCGGCGGCCACGCCAACCCGCACCGCACGCTGCAAGGCTACGCCTGGGCGATGCAGGACCATGGCGGCCGCGTCATGCAGCATTGCAGCGTGAGCGGCTTCGACGTCGCCGGAGGGCGGGTCAAGGCCGTGCTGACGGATCGTGGCCCGATCGCCTGCGAGCATGTCGTGATCGCGGCCGGCCCCTCGACGGGTCGGCTCTCCGCCATGCTTGGGCAGGACGTGCCGATGGTCGCCGCCCGGGCGGAGATGATCGTCACCGAGGCGCTGCCGCTGATGCCCTATGGCGGGGTGGACGGCAACGGCCTCTATGGCCGGCAGACCCTGCGCGGCAACCTCGCCTATGGGGGCGGCCCGCATGAATGGCTTGATACGCCGGCTGAGGGCGCGCCCGCAAAGCCGAGCACGCCGCTGATGGGCCCGATCGGCCGTCGCCTGGCCGAGCTGCTGCCCAAGGCCGCGCATGCGCGCATCATCCGCTCCTGGGCCGGCGTGATCGAGAACACGCCCGATGGACGGCCGGTGATCGATCGGCTCTCGACCGTGGCGAACGCCACCGTGGCGACGTTGTCCAGCATCGGCTTCGGACTGTCCCCCGCCAGCGGGCGCGCCATCCGGGACCTCGTGGTCGACGGCGCGTGCAGTTTCGCCGACATCTCCACGTTCAGGCTGGAGCGTTTCGCCGACCTTGAGCCCAACTGGCGCGAGTTGCAGGGCTGGAGGGCGAAGGCGGCCGAGGAGTCCGAAGCGGCCTGACCCCGGTCATCCGAGGGGTTCGGCGAGCAGGTCCATCAGCCCGGCCGGACTGTTGGCGTCGCCCAGCTCCTGGACCGCCGCCGCGATCCTGAGGCGCCGGGCTCGGGCGAGGCCTCCGGCGAGCGCCTCATACTTGGCCAAGACCTCGCCATCCGAGAGCGGCGCGTCGGGATCGCCCCGCGCCGGCGTCAGGGCGCTCCCATGGCGCGCCCCGTTCTTGAGTGCGATGGTCACTCGGGCGAGGCGCTGGGCCGGGAACGCCGCCGAGCAGGCGGGGTCCTCGCGCAGGGCGATGCGCTCCAGCATGGCCAGGATGGCGGGGTCGCCCAGGCCGTCGTCGGCGATCTCGGCCGCCCCCAGCGTGCCGCGCGCCAGGAAGGCCGCCAGCGGGAACCCGAGCGCATATTGCGCCGCCTCGGTCGTGGCCGGCGGCGCGCAGCCGAGCCGCACGGCTTCGGCGAAGCTCTCCACCTCGACCGCCTTGATGTCGTCCGGGCCAAGCCCGTGCTCGGCGACGAGCGCGGCCGCGGCCTCCACGGCCGGCTGCGCCCATCGGCAGACCGGATAGGGCTTGAAATACTGCTCCCCGATGCGCCAGCGCGAGCCGAGATCGGCCCAGAGATCGGCCTGGTCGTCGGCCTCCAGCGTGATCGCGGGCGCGCCCGTGAAGCCGTCCCGCGCCAGATAGGCGGCCGAGACGCCCGCCAGCGCGCCCCAGCCCGAGCCGTCCTTCACCATGGTCGGATGGTCGATGCAGCGCATCATCTGGCTGCGCGGCCCGTGATATTCCGCGATGCCGAGCGCGTGGCGGGTCGCCTCGCCGTCGAGACCGAGCAGGCGCGCGCCCACGGCCGCGCAGGCGACCCCGTTCCAGGCGCCGGAGGTGTGGTAGTCCGCGACGCTGCGGTGCAGGGCGATCCCGGCGCGGATGGCCAGCTCGTAGCCGATCACGAGTCCGGTGAGGATCTCGCCGCCGGGGAGGCCGTCCTGGCGCTCCGCGTCCGCCACGGCGAGCAGCGCCGGCAGGATGGCGACGCCCGCATGCCCCTTGGTCAGGGCGTGGCCGTCATGGGCGTCGAAGGAGTCGATCGTCGACGCGCCCGCGAAGGCCGCGCCCGCCGCGCTGGCGCGCCGCCCGTCGAAGAGGAGGCGGGAGCCGCCGCCTTCGCCGGCGCCCAGGTTGCGGACGGCGAAACCGTGCGCGATCCGCGACAGGGCCGTGGACCTGCCGCTCGCCGCGACCCCGACGAGGTCCAGCAGGCAGCGCCGGGCCATGCGGACCACGCCGGCCGGCAGGTCGCCGAACCGCAGGTCGTGGATGAAGGCGAGCGGCGGCAGGGGCATGGCGGCGCCTCGCGGGATCAGATCAGGGACTGGTCCTTCAGGAACCCCGACGCGACCTCCTCGACGGACTTCTTGTCCACGTCCACCGAGGCGTTCAGCCGGGCCATGGTGGCGTCGTCCAGCTTGGCCGAGAGCGCGTTGAGGATCTCGGCGAGCTTCGGGTTCTTGTCCAGCGTCTCCTTGCGGACGACAGGCGTCATCGCGTAGGTGGGGAAATAGCCCTTGTCGTCGGTCAGGATCACGAAGTTGAAGGCCGGCACCCGGCCGTCGGTGGCGAAGACGAGGCCCACTTCGACCTGGGAATCCCGCAGCGCCTGGTAGACGAGGCCGGTGTCCATGCGCACCACGTTCTCGCGGCCGAACTCGAAGCCGTAGGCGGTCTGCAGGGGCCCAAGGCCGTCGGGACGGGCGTAGAACTCGGCGTTGCAACCGAATTTGGCGGTCATGCCGCCCTTCAGCTTGGCGGCGAGGTCCGACAGCGTCTTCACGCCCTTGGCCTCGGCGTCCGGCTTGCGCATGGCCAGCGCGTAGGTGTTGTTGGCCTTGGACGGGTTCAGCCAGACGAGGCCCTTGGCGGCGTCCAGCTCCTTGACCTTGGCGTAGGTGGCCGCGGCGTCGAGCTTGTCCGTCACTTTGTTGAAGGTAATCAGCGACGTGCCCGTGTACTCCCAGTAGAGGTCGACCTGGCCGGCCTCCTGCGCCTGCCGGAGCGGCGCGGTGCCCAGCCCGGCCCGCTTGTCGACCGTGAAGCCCTTGGCCTTGAGCAGCTGGGTGGTCATCTCGGCCATGATCTGCTGCTCGGTGAAGTTCTTGCCGCCGACCACGAGCGTCTGGGCGCCCGCCGCCAGAGGCAGGGCCGTCATCGCGAGGGCGGCTGCGGTGAGTGCAAGGAAGTGGCGTTTCAGCATGGTCGTTCCCCTTTTTTCGTAGTCGCCGCCGCTCATCGCAACGGATTGACGCCCCGCGGAACCAGCCAGAACTGCGCCTGGCCAATGGCGAAATCGACAGCCACGGCCAAGAGCGCGGTCGGGATCGCGCCGGCCAGCAGCATGGTGGGCTCCATCAGGTCGATGCCGGTGAAGATCAGCTCGCCGAGGCCGCCGCCGCCGATCAGGAAGGCCAGCGGCACGGTGCCGATATTGATCGCCATGGCGGTGCGCACGCCGGCCAGGATCACAAAGACCGCGTTGGGCAGCTCGACCCTTGTCAGGATCTGGCGCGGCTTCATGCCCATGCCGCGCGCCGCCTCGATCAGGTGCGAAGGCACCGAGCGCAGGCCCGCGACCGTGTTCAGCACGATGGGCAGCAGCGTCAGCACGAACAGGGCGAAGATGGCCGGCGGGGCGCCGATGCCGAGAAACGACATCGCGATGGCGATCAGCGCCAGCGTCGGGATGGTGGTGCCCAGATTGATCACCTGGGTCACCGCATCCGCATAGGCGGCGAAGCGCGGCCGGCTGAGCGCGATCCCGATCGGCAGTCCGACCAGGATGGCGAGCGCGCCGGATACGCCCGCCAGGGCGAGGTGGCCGCGGATGAGATACTGCACGTCGCCGCCGTAGCGCAGCAGCGACGGCAGGTATCCGCGCGCCTGGAGCCACGCGCCCAGGGCGAAAACGGCCAGGATCTGGAGAAACCGGAGCGCGCTTCGGAGCCCGGCCTGCGTCATCTCACCGGTCCTTGTAGGCGGCGCCGAGCGCCTGCGAGACGCCCCGCTGGGTGATGTAGCCCTTGTAGAAGCCCTCGTCGTCCACGCAGGCGAGCCACGTGACCCCGTGCGTGAACATGTCCGACACCGCGACGCGCAGGTCGCTCTTCACGTTGACGACGCCGGGCAGCGGCTCCTGGCGCTCCGCGACCGTGCCCTTGAGCCCGCGGGCCGCCTCGATCCGGACCACGCCCCGCGCCCGGCCGCGCGGGCCGACCATGACGATGGAGCCATGGCCGTGCTCCTCCATCAGCCGCACGGCGGTGTCGAGCGTATCCTCGGCGCGGACGCGGGGCGGGTCCGCCATCATGGCGTCCGCCACCTTCAGGAGCCGCAGGCGCTTGAGCGTGCGGTCCGTCCCGACGAACTCGGCCACGAAGGCGTCCGCCGGACGCGCCAGGATGGTGTCGGGAGTGTCGTACTGGACGAGCCGGCCGTCGCGGAAGATCGCGATCCGGGTGGCCATCTTCACGGCCTCGTCGATGTCGTGGCTGACGAACACGACGGTCTTCTTCAGCTCCGCCTGGAGCTTCATGAACTCGTCCTGGATCACCTCGCGGTTGATCGGGTCGATGGCCCCGAAGGGCTCGTCCATCAGCAGCACCGGCGGGTCGGCGGCCAGCGCGCGCGCCACGCCGATGCGCTGCTGCTGCCCGCCCGAGAGCTGCTTGGGATAGCGCTTCAAAAACAGGCCGGGATCGAGGTTGACGAGCTCGAGCAGGTAGGCGGCCCGCGCCCGCGCCTTGGCGCGCGGCCAGCCCAGCAGGTCGGGGACGACGCAGATATTGTCCTCGACCGTCATGTTCGGGAACAGGCCGATCTGCTGGATGACGTAGCCGATGGAGCGGCGCAGCGTCACCTCGTCGACGCTGGCGGCGTCCCGCCCGTCGATGAAGATCCGGCCTGCGCTGGGCGCGATCAGCCGGTTGATCATCTTCATCGTGGTGGTCTTGCCGCAGCCCGAGGGGCCGAGCAGCACGCAGACCTCGCCGGCCGGCACCTCCATGTCGATGCGGTCGACGGCGACCACGGAGCCGAAATGCTTGGAGACCTGGTCGAGGCGGATCATCGAAGCCTCAAGCCGGGTGAGGTGAGCAGGCGCTGCGCGCCCAACAGGGCGAAATCGGCGATGATCGCCAGCAGGCTGACCGACAGTGCGCCGGTGAGCAGCTGGCGCGGATCGGTCTGCGAAATGCCGCGCGAGATGAAGGTCCCGAGCCCGCCGGCCCCGATATAGGTCGCGATGGCGCCGATCGCGATGTTGAGCACCACGGCGTTGCGCACGCCATTGATGATCACCGGCAAAGCGAGCGGCAGCTCGACCCGGCGCAGCCGCTGAAGGGTCGTCATCCCCATGCCGCGCGACGCCTCCCGCAGGGCCGGGTCGACGTTCATGATCGCCGTGTAGGTGTTCCGGATGATCGGCAGCTGGGCGTAGAGGATCAGCGCGATCACGGCGGGCAGGTAGCCGATGCCCTGGCCGATCAGCGACAGGATCGGGATGAGGACCCCGAACAGCGCGATGGACGGGATCGTCATGATGATCGCCGCCGCATAGAGCACCCGGTCCGCGGCGGCCTGGCTCTGCGTGATCAGGATGCCGATGGGCACGCCGGTCGCGATCGCGACCGTCACGGACACGCCCACGAGCGAGACATGTTCGAGCATGCGCTGCCCGATGACCGGCAGGTTCGCCATGATGAAGGCGAAGGTGTCCAAGCGCCGCTCCTCACTCCTGCGGATGTCGAGCCGCACGGTGGAGCATCAGGCGCCCGCCAAGGTTGCGAAGGCCCGGGAAGCGACACGTACCATCACGTTATCGACCCGCCTCGAGCGTCGGCCGGGCCGGATCCTCCCGCCCGCCGCGCACGCGCACCCCGGACGGCCGGACCCCGTGCAGGCGCTTGAACCAGTAGGCGAAATGCGACGTCGACGTGAAGCCCGTCGCGATGGCGACCTCGAGGATCGGGCAATCGGAATAGAGCAGCAGCTCGCGGGCGCGGTCGACCCGCAGGGCGAGGTAGTAGCGGGCCGGCGTGACGTCGAGATAGCGCAGGAACAGCCGCTCCAGCTGGCGCGGGCTCATGCCGACGCGCTCGGCGATGGCGGCGATCGAGAGCGTGTCCTCGATGGCGCCTTGCATGAGATGGACCGCCGAGCGCACCGGCCGCGGCAGGTTGGCCAGTCGCTCGAGCCGCCCCCCGCTCTGGTTGTCGCGCTCGTCGCGGATGCGCTCGTGGTGGAACTGGTTGGCCACCCGCCGGGCAAGGTCCGCCCCGTGCCGCTCGGCGATGAGATGGAGCATCATGTCCATCGCGGCCACGCCGCCCGAGCAGGTGAGGCGGTCCCGATCGATCTCGAAGAGCTTGTCCGTGCAGGTCAGCTCGGGAAACTCCTCCTGGAAGGCCGGCCGGTTCTCCCAGTGGATCGTGCAGCGATAGCCGTCCAGCAGCCCGGCCCGCGCCAGCAGATAGGTGCCCGTCGACAGCGAGCCGACGGCGATCTTCGCCCTGACCGCCTGCCTGAGCACGTTGAGGTAGCGCCGCTCGTCCACGGACTGGATGCGCAGGCCGCCGCACACGAAGAGGAAATCCGCCCCGGCGAGCGCCTCGTCCACCGGGACCGTCGCCAGCGGGATGCCGTTCGACGCCTCGACCGGCGCCCCGTCGAGGCTGGCCAGCCGCCAGCGCCAGGCGTCGCGGCCGATCAGGCGGTTCAACGACCGCAACGGCTCGACCCCGCTCGCCAGGCTCATCATCGAGACGCCTTCGACGAGCAGGAAGACCACGGTGTGGCGCGATGGGCCGAGCGCCTCGTCCCGGTCCAGGGATCGAGCTCCCGGGCTCCCTTTCAACACCAGGTCACCTCGTCTCGGCCGGTCTCGGCCGGCAGGCCGTTCCACGGTCATCAAGCGACGGCCCTCTCAGCTTTCGTCGACGACGCCGTTGCGCAGCACGCCCAGGCGGTCGAGCTCCACCTCGACGACGTCGCCAGGCTTCAGCCACACCGGCGGCGTGCGCCTCGATCCCACCCCGCCAGGCGTTCCGGTGACGATCACGTCGCCGGGCTCCAGCTGCGTGAAGGTCGAGCAATAGGCGATCTGGGTGGGGATATCGAAGATCATCTGGTCGATCGCCGCGTCCTGGACGACCTCGCCGTTGAGGCGCGTGCGCAGCCGCAGCGAGCCCAGCGCGCCGAGTTCGTCCGGCGTCATCATCCAGGGACCGAAGGCGCCCGTCCCGGGGAAGTTCTTGCCCGGCGTGAACTGGTGCGTGTGGCGCTGGAAGTCGCGCACGCTCCCTTCGTTGTAGAGCGCGTAGCCGGCGATGTGGGCCCACGCGTCCTCCCGGGCGACATGGCGGCCCGGCTTGCCGATGATCACGGCCAGTTCGCCCTCGTAGTCGAGCTGGGTGGAGACCTTCGGCCGGACGATGTCGGCGAGGTGCGCCGTCTGGCTGTTGGCGAAGCGCCCGAACATTGTCGGCTTCCCCACCACGTCGCGGCCGGTCTCCTGGCGGTGCGTCTCGTAGTTCAGCCCGATGCACAGGATCTTGTCCGGGTTCGGAATGACCGGGAGCCACTCGATCGCCGACAGCGGGACGCGCACGCCCTGCGACGCCCGTGCCCGGGCCTGGGGCAGGAGCCCGGCCGCGATCGCGGTTTTCAGGTCCGGCGCCTGCGCCCCGAACAGGGCGCCGAGGTCGACGACGTCGTCGCCGTCGACGAGGCCCCAGCTGGGCCTGCCGCCGGTCTTGAAGCTGATGAATCTCACGGTCTGCGAACTCCGGTGCGTCGCGGGCGTCGTCGGGCGTCAAAGATAGGTCGCCGCAGCCTCCGCCTCAAAGCGCCCTGGCGGACCTTCCCATGCGATCCGGGCGTGGTCGAGCACATACACCCGGTCGGCGTGGGGCAACGCGAAGGTGACGTTCTGCTCGCCCAGCAACACGGAGATCGAGGTCGTGGCCCGCAGGCGCTCCAGCGCCTTCGACAGGGTCTCCAGGATCACGGGCGCCAGCCCCAGCGTGGGCTCGTCCAGGATGAGCAGCTTGGGCTTCATCATCAGCGCCCGGGCGATCGCCAGCATCTGCTGTTCGCCGCCGCTCAGGGTGCGGGCGATCTGGGACTGGCGGCTGCGCAGGATGGGAAAGAGGTCGAACAGCCATTCCAGCCTCTCCGACCGTTCCTGGCCGCCCAGGAGGTGTCCCCCGAGGTCCAGGTTCTCCCGCACGCTCATGTCGCCGAAGAGCTCGCGCGTCTCCGGGCATTGCACGACGCCCAGCCGGGCGATCGCGGCGGCGCTGAGGTCGCGCAGCGGCGCGCCCGCCCAGCGGATCGCTCCCGAATAGGGCGTCAATCCCGAGATGGCGTTGAACAGGGTCGTCTTGCCGGCCCCGTTCAGGCCGACTACGGAGACGAACTCGCCCTCGTGAACGTGCAGGGACACGCCCTGGAGCGCCTGCGCCTTGCCGTAAAGCACCTCCACGTTCTCGACCTGGAGAGCCGCGTTCACGTCCTTGAAGCTGGATTCCGGCCGCGCCACGGTGGTGAGCGCGCCGCCCAGATAGACCCGCCTGACGGTGGGGTCGGCCATCACCTGCGCGGCGCTGCCCTCGGCGATCCATTCGCCGAGATACATCGCCAGCACGCGGTCGACGAGGGCCGCCACGCTCTTGACGTTGTGGTCGACCAGCAGCACCGCCCGGCCTTCCGTCCGGAACTCCCGGATGAGTTCGGAGAACTGGCCGACCTCGGACGCCGTCAGGCCCGCGAAGGGCTCGTCCACCAGCACGAGCTTGGGATGGCGCGCGATGGCCTTGGCGAGCTCCAGCCTGCGCAGATCCGCGAAGGCGAGCGTCGGCGGCCTGCGCTCCATGACGTGGCCGAGCCCGACACGCTCGGCGATCGCCCGGGCCTTGCCGTCGACCTCCGGGTCGGCGAAGAGGCGGATCAGGCTGTCGGGCAGCAACGCGACCTTGATGTTCTCCAGCACAGTCTGCCGGTTCAGCGGGCGCGAATGCTGGAAGACGAGGCCGACGCCCCGGCGGGCGACCTTGTGGGACGGCAGGCCGCTGATCTGCGCGCCGTCGAGCGTGATGCGCCCCGACGTGGGCTTCTCGACCCCCATGATCATCTTCATGGCGGTCGACTTGCCCGATCCGTTGGGGCCGATCAGTCCGAGGATCTCGCCCGGGCGGATCGAGAAGCTCAGGTCCTTGACGGCGACGAGCCCGCCATACCGCTTGGTGACGCCGCTGACTTCGAGCATCGGTTGCGTGCTCATCCGCGGGCTTCCCCCCGCAGCATGCCGAGAAAGCCGTTCGGGAAGAACAGGATCACCAGCAGCGCGACGCCCGACACGATCGGCGTCGCGAGCTCGCCGAGAGGCCTGAGGAGTTCGCCCATCGCGATGAGGAAGACCGCCCCGATGGCGGCCCCGATCACGGTTCGTCTGCCGCCCAGCACCGCCGCGATGATGACCTGCACGCCGACGGCCACGTCCACGAAGGTGCCGACCGAGGCTGTGCCCATGTAGAAGACCATCAGGGCGCCGGCGAGGCCGGAGAAGAAGGCGCTGACGATGAAGGCGGCGAGCTTGTGCTTGGCGACGTTGAAGCCGAGCGCGCCGGCCTGGACGGCGTCCTGCCCGCTCGCCTGCAGGATCAGCCCGATGGACGAGCGCGACAGGCCGAACAGGATGGCGCCGCTCACCGCCATGAAGCCGAAGGCGATCCAGTAATTCGTCTTCGCGTCGATGGAGATGACGTCCGGCACCGAGAGCCCGATTTCACCGCCGGTGAGGTCTGCGAAGACGACGATGAAATTCTGCAGCATCAGCACCGCGACCAGGGTGGTCAGGCCGAAATAGGGTCCGCTGACCCGCAGCGCCGGCAAGGCCAGCGCCACGCCGCCGATCACGGCCGCGCCCGCGCCGGCCAGGATGCACAGCCAGATCGACAGCCCCGGCGAGAACTGGGTGTCGAGGATCCCGGCCGTGTAGGCCCCGAGCCCGATCAGGAAGGTCGGGCCGAAATTGACCTCCCCGGCGAACCCGAACAGGAGATCCCACGACATCGCGAAGACGGCCGTGAAATAGGCCACCGTCATCAGGCCGAGCACGTAGCCGGACGCGTAGAGCGGCAGCACCGATGCGACCGCCAGCACCACGAGGCCGATCCAGAACAGGCGGGACGTCGCGAGCGAACGCATGGCCATCACCTCCGTCCGAACAGCCCCTGGGGCCGCAGATACATCACGAGCAGAAGAAGCAGCAGCGACGGGATGGTCCGGTAGGCCGGCGAGATCGTGTAGGCGGTGATCGTCTCCAGATAGCCCACCACATAGGCCGCGATCAGCGACCCGGAGACGCTGCCCAGCCCACCCAGGACGACGATCGAGAAGGCGCTCGCCGTCAGCGGCCCGACGCTGTAGGAGCTCACGCCGAGGAACATCCCCAGCAGCACGCCCGCGACGCCGGCGAGCACGCCGTAGACCGCCCAGACGGCGAGATAGATGTTCGACAGCTCGAACCCCAGCAGGGTTACGCCGCGCGGGTTCATCGACGCGGCCAGGACGGCCTTGCCGGCCTGGGTGCGGTTCACCAGCACCCAGAGCAGCCCGATGACCACCCAGCAGATCGTCGCCGTGAAATACTCGTTGGCCGGGGTGCGCACTCCCAGCACCGTCACCACCCCCTCGATGATGGGCAGGACCGTCTTGGCGTTGTTGGTGAACAGGTAGGAGATCGCCTCCTGGATCAGGATGCCCCACAGCAGCGTGGAGGTGAGGATGAAGATCTCCTTCTCCGACTCCGCGATCCTCCTGGAGCGCTGGATGGGCCGGACCGCGATGAAATAGGTCGCGAAGGACAGGACGACGCTGGTGAGCACCCCGATGGAGGCGCCCACATAGCTGCCCACATGCAGCCCTCCGGCGGCGGCCCAGGCGGCGACGGCGGCCGCCACCATGATCGATCCGTGCGACAGGTTGAGCACGCCGGACACGCCGAAGATCAGCGTGAACCCCGTCGCGCCCAGCGCATAGAGGGCGCTGACGGCGAAGCCGTCGATCACGATTTGCCACAGCAGCATGTCGGGGACCCGGTCGAAGGTGGGACAGGCGGCGCGATCGAGAAGGGCCGCCCGAGGGCGGCCCTGATCCCCGACGTCAGTTCGAGGACGTCTTGATGAAGGCCGGGAAGGTGAGCTTCCCGTTCGCCACGTCCTTGGGCCAGAGATTGACCTGCTTGCCGTTCTGCCACTGCAGCATCAGCCCGGTGATCGCGCCCTTGCCGGTCTTCAGCCCGTGCACATGGGGGTCGCCTTTGGGCAGGAACTGGATGCGGCCGATCGTGCCGACATAGTCGGTCTTCTCGAGTGCATCGACGAGCTTGTCGCTGTCGGTCGACCCGGCGCGCTTGACGGCGTCGGCGAGGTAATAGACCTCGTCATAGGCCGTGTAGCCCGAATAGGACGGGGTGTTTCCGTATTTCTTCTGGAACGCTTCGACGAAGGGCAGGGTCTTCGGCGTCACGGCTACGCCCGGTCCCGACACGGCGTTGTAGAGCACGCCTTCGGTGGCGCCGTTGGTGTCTTTCCAGAAGGTCGAGTTGGTCGCCTGCGACGAGACGCCCAGCATCGGGATCGGCACCTGCTGGCTCTTCCACTGCACGGTCGGCTGCGTGCCGACATGCGAGATGCCGGTGATCATCACGTCGGGCTTTTGCGCCTCGATCTTGTTGAAGATCGGCGTGAAGTCGGTGGTGTCGGGCGAGAACCGGACGTGGTCGAGCACCTTCAGGCCGCTCTCGGGCAGGCATTTCTCGTAGCCCGCGTCGAGCGGCTTCGTCCAGGCCGCGTCCTCGCTGACGATCACGGCGGTCTTCATCTTCAGCCCGTCGACGAGCAGGTCCTTGGCCGCCTCGCACACCAGCCCGGACAGGGCGCTGGAGGTGAGGTAGCCATGGAAGGTGTATTTGTTGCGCTCGTAGTCCTTGGCGATGTTCTCGGTGATGACGTCCGACGCCGCGCCGGGCGTGATCATGACCGTCTTCAGCCGGCCGGCCCAGGGCTCCAGCGCCAGCACGACCTCGCTGATATAGCTGGCGATGACCGCGTTGACCTTGTCCTCGTTGACGGCGCGCTGGAAGGCGCGGATCGATTCGGCCGACGAAGAGTGGTTGTCGTAGGTGACGATCTCGATCTTGCGGCCATCCACGCCGCCGGCCGCGTTGATCTCGTCGGCCGCCAGCTGCGCGGCGAGAGGAATGGAGGAGCCCGCGACCGCCTGGGCTTCGGCGATCACGCCGATCCTGATCGGGTCGGCTGCCCTCGCAGGCGAGGCCGCCAGGCCGACAGCCATGGCCGACGCGCAGACCGCAACGCCAAGCCGTCCGCGGACGGATTCATCAAGACGTCTCATGTCGCCTCCCTCAGGCTCATATCGATTTGTTTTCTTGGCGCCATGGTGAGACAGCGCTGATGTATTGGCAAGCTGAGTCTCGGGCGGATACTTAGATGGAGCCGTTGTTATCAATGCGCAGATCCAGGAACGATGCTTCTTGACGGCGGATCGCTCATCTCCTCTTTGGCGAATTCCAGTCCGGGCTTGCGCGACTGACGTTTCGACGGCATGCGGATGAGAAAAGTCAACGCCCGACATCGCGCTCGGGGGCGGCGCCGGGCCGTCCGACGCTTCAAGGACTCGGCCGCCCGGCCGGACGTCATCGGATGATCGGGAAGGTCAGCTTCGTGGTGGTGCCGTGGGTCGAACTCTCCTGGTCCAGGGCGCCCCCGATCTGGCGGGCCAGCGCCTTCATCAGCGTGACGCCGGACCCGCCCTCGCGGGGCTTGTCGACGCCGCGGCCGTTGTCGGAGATCGCCAGCACGGCTTCGCCATAGCCGACGCCGCTCTTCAGGACGACGCTGATCCGGCCGACGCCGTCGTCGAAGGCGTGCTTGACGCTGTTGATCGCGGCTTCGTTCAGGACGAGGCCGAGCGGCACGGCGCGTTCCAGCGCCAGCTCGATGTCGTCGGCGTCGACGTCGACCGCGACGCCCTCCGTCTGCTGTTCGATCGAACGGCAGAGCGCGCGCAGGTAGCCGGCCAGACCGACCACCTGGGCGCCGTCGCGATGCGCCAACTGGTCATGGGCGAGCGAAATGGCGTTGATGCGGTTGGCGACGTGATCGAGCGCCCGCTCCACGTCCTGGCTCTCGAACCGGTGCCGCTGGAGCGAGATCGACGAGAGGATCAGCGCGAAGCTGTTCTTCACCCGGTGCTGGATCTCCCGCAGCAGGGTCTCCAGCTGGCGCACGTCGCTGTTGGCCGACGCCAGGCGATCGGCCTCCATAGTCTCGGCGACCTTCCGCCGGACCACCGTGCCGATCAGCGCGCCGGCCGCGACCAGGAACTCCAGCGTGTCTTCGCTGAATTGGCGCGGCGTGACGCTGTCGACCTCCAGCACGCCCCATGTGGAGCCGTCCACCAGGACGGGCACATTGGCCAGCGACACGATGCCGTGCTGCTTCAGCAGGGGGGAGATCGTGAAGCCGCGCGCGCGCCCGCAATCGGGCACCACCACCGGCTCCGCCGTCTGGAAGGCGCGGCCGGGGGGTGAGCGCAGGTCGGCGGGCAGCGTCGACGACCTGACGACGCCGTCCCGCCAGCCGATTCCGGCCTCGATGAGGAGGTCGGACGTGGCCGGGCGATAGCGAAGGATCTTGACGTGGTCGATCTCGACGGCGCGCGCGACCAGCACGACGGCCTGGTCGAGGAAACGGTCCAGGTCGGTCGCCTCGGTCGCCAGTCGGCCAAGGTCCACGAGGATGCGCACATGCCTGCGCAGCTTCGCGATGTCAGCCGCCGGATCTGATGGGGGATCGGCTTTCATGCAGCCACAACGCCGTCCGCGGCCGGATGGCTCCCCCTCTCGTGGAACTCCCGATTTCAGCCCCACTTCCGCTCTGTCGCCGGATGTAAGGTGGCTCTGCGACGGACGGCCGTCCCGGGGCGCCGGCCAGGCGCCGCATCGGCCGGATGGGTCGAAGGCGCGAGCAGGGGAGTTCGGACATGTGGAGCGCGGACCAGATGCGGGTGTCGCCGGCGAGCGTGGTCACCTCGACCCGGCCGCTGCCGATCTCGGCGGAGACGAGGCAAGCCGCCTCGGACAAGCTGGAGGGCTTCCTGGCCCATACCTACGAATCCTGGGGCGTCGACCCCGAGACGCGGCGCTGGTGGGGGCGCCAGGATGGGGGCCAGACCCTCTGGTTCCGACTTATCGAGCGTGAGTGACCCGGCCGCGCCGGGCGTTCAGGTGAGCCCGCCCAGGGCCAGCCCGAGCATGATCAGGAACAGGCCGGCGAGCAGGATCCGCATATGGGCTTCGCCCCAGCCGAGCGGAGGCTTGCGATGGAGACGGATGGAGTTGAGCGGCTGCTTGGAGGAATGAAGGGTGCGCATCGCGCGGTCTCCGTCGACCCTGCGACGGTGCGCCTGATTCGAGCATTTCAGCAACGGTCAAGCTGCGATTGACCGGCGATCTCCTGCGGAGAACCGGGTTCAGTAGCCCCGGCTCTTGTCGAAGGCGTTGACCATCGGCCGCCCGTCCAGGAAGCGCTGCAGGTTCTCCAGGAAGATGTCGACGATCCGGCGGTTCTCGGCTGCGACCGTGCTGGCCGAATGGGGCGAGACGATTACGTTGGGCAGGTCCCACATCGGGCTGTCGGCGGGCAGCGGCTCGGTGGCGAAGACGTCGAGGGCCGCGCCCCGGACATGGCCCGAGGTCAGCGCGCGGATCAGGGCCGGCTCGTCCACCACGCCGCCGCGCGCGATGTTGACCAGGACGGCGCCGGGCTTCAGCGCCTCGATCTCCGCCGCGCCGATGAGCAGCCGGGTCTGCGGCGTCAGCGGGCAGGCGAGCACCAGCGCGTCGACCTGCGACAGCGCCGGCCGCAGGTCGTCCTGCCTCACCCAGCGGGAGACGCCCTCCGGAAGGTCGCCGCCCTCGCTGCGGCGGGAGGCCCAGACCTCCATTCCGAAGGAGGCGCACTGGCGCGCCGCCTCCCGGCCCACGGCGCCGAGGCCCACGATCAGGACGCGCTTTCCGTCGAGCCCCTCGACCGTGTAGCGCTCCCAGCGGCGGGCGGCCTTGCAGGCCTGCAGGTGCGGCAGGTCACGGAAGAAGTAGAGCAGCCCGAGCAGCGTGAACTCGGCCAGCGGCCGGGCGTGGACGCCGGCCGCCGTCGTGAAGGCGATGGAGGACCGGTCGAGCCCGGTGCGCTGCAGGAACTCGCCGATGCCCGAACTCGTGGCCTGCACCCATCGCAGCCGCGGCGCCGTGGCCGGCAGGTCGGCCGCTCCGGCCCGGTCGAAGTCGAACATCACGTCGGCCTCGCGCAGCAATCCGGCCCAGCGCTCCTTCTGCTCCGGGGTGAGCTCGCGCGCGTGGCCCACATGGTCGGCGACGTAGCGCGGCGGCGCCAGCAGATCCGGCTCGTGCAGCACGCGCACGCGATCCGACGCGAAGGCCCGGATGCGGGCCACGTGCTCGTCCTCCAGATAGGACGCGATCAGGACGGTGACGGGGGAGGGGGGCATGGCGATCCTGGGTCCGGCGCGGATTCGAAGGCTCATTCTTACAAACCCGACGACCGTCTTGGCCACAGCGGCGAGGCCCTCCCGGCGCATGCCGGACCAGCGTGGCGACGGCTGCGTGACGGCTTGTCGCCTGCAACCTGGGATGCTTAGCTCGGCGAGGTCTCCCGTCGCCGCCGCGGGTCCGTAAACCTGAAGGTCCCCTTGCCGAAGCTTCTGGAAGTGCGGGATCTCGTCACCCGGTTCGAAACGGTGGACGGCGTCGTGCACGCGCTGAACGGGATCTCCTACGAGGTCGACCGCGGCGAGTGCCTGGCGATCGTGGGCGAAAGCGGCAGCGGCAAGACGGTCGGGGTGCTGTCCATCCTGCGCCTGATCGCATCCCCGCCGGGCCGGATCGTCGGCGGCAGCGTGCTGTTTGAGGGCGTCGACCTCCTCTCGCTCGACGCCGCCGCGCTCCGCCAGGTGAGGGGCGGACGAATCGGGGTCGTGTTCCAGGACCCGATGAGCTCGCTCAACCCGGTGATGCGCATCGGCGCGCAGATCGCCGAGACGCTCACCGCCCATGAGGCGCTGTCGCGCTCCCAGGCGCGGGCCAGGGCCGCCGACCTCCTCGGCATGGTGGGCATCCCCCAACCGGCGACGCGGCTCGACGACTACCCGCACCAGTTCTCCGGCGGCATGCGCCAGCGCGTGATGATCGCCATGGCGCTCGCCTGCTCGCCCAGGCTCATCATCGCGGACGAACCCACCACGGCGCTCGACGTCACCGTCCAGGCGCAGATCGTGGAGCTGGTGAAGCGGCTGCAGACCGAGCTCGGCGCCGCCGTCCTGTGGATCTCGCACGACCTTGGCGTCGTGGCCCGCATCGCCGACGCGGTGGCGGTGATGTATGCGGGCGCGATCGTCGAGAAGGCGCCCGTCGACGCGCTCTACGCCCGCCCGGCGCATCCCTACACGGTCGGCCTCCTGAACTCGCTTCCGCGCCTGGACGCGCGCGGCCGCGCCAGGCTCCACGCCATCGGCGGGCTCCCGCCGTCCCTGCTCGGCGAGCGCCGGGGCTGCGCCTTCGCGCCGCGCTGCGCGCTGGCGACGGCCCGCTGCCGGGAGGAGACGCCGCGGCTGGCCGACGTCGGCGCGGGCCACAGCGCCGCCTGCTTCCACCCCTGGCGGGCGGCGAGGGCCGCATGAGCGAGCCCGAGGTCCTGGTCGGCGTCCGCGGCCTTGCGGTGCATTTCCCGACGCGCTCCGGCCTGCTCGGCCGCACGACCGGCGCCATCAAGGCGGTCGACGGGATCTCGTTCGACATCCGCCGGGGCGAGACGCTCGGCATGGTGGGCGAGAGCGGCTGCGGCAAGACCACCGCCGGGCGCGCCATCCTGCAGCTCATCCGGCCCACCGCCGGCTCCGTGACGCTGGAGGACGTCGACCTCGTGCGCCAGCCGCCGGCCGACATCCGCCGCGCCCGGCGCAGGATGCAGATGGTCTTCCAGGACCCCTACGCGTCGCTCAACCCGCAGATGCGGGTGGGAGAGATCATCGCCCGTCCGCTGCGGGTCCACGGCGTCGCGCGCACCCGGGCCGACGAACGCCGCATGGTCGTCGAGCTGATGGAGAAGGTCGGCCTGGACCCGGCCTGGCGCGAGCGCTACCCGCACGAATTCTCCGGCGGCCAGCGCCAGCGCATCGGCATCGCCAGGGCGCTCGCGACGAAGCCCGCCTTCATCGTCTGCGACGAGCCGATCTCGGCGCTGGACGTCTCGATCCAGGCGCAGATCGTCAATCTGCTCGAGGCGCTGCGCGAAGAACTGGGGCTCACCTACCTGTTCATCGCCCATGACCTCGGCATGGTGCGCCACATTTCCACCCGCGTCGCCGTGATGTATCTCGGCAAGATGATGGAGCTCACCGCCAGCGAGGAGCTCTACGAGAACCCGCTGCACCCCTACACGAAGGCGTTGCTGTCGGCGATCCCGATCCCCGATCCGGTTCTGGAGCGCGCGCGCCGCCGGATCCTGCTGGAAGGCGACCTGCCGAGCCCGGCCCATCCGCCGGCGGGTTGCCGTTTCAGCACGCGCTGCCCGCTCGCGACTGAGCGCTGCAGGCAGGAGGAGCCCGCCTTCCGGGAAGCCGCAGAAGGGCATTGGGTCGCATGCCACCTCGTCTGACGTCATCGCGCCCCTGCGCGTCCCTCGCCGGCGCGCGCCGCGCCAGAGGAGGGTGACGCATGCGCTACGTCGCCCGCCGCCTGCTCCAGTCCGTGCTCGTCGTCTTCGGCGTCAGCCTCGTGGCCTTCGGCCTCTTGTTCCTGACGGGCGACCCCACCGAGGTCATCCTCGGCGACAGCGCCGACCGGATGACCATGGCCCAGATCCAGGACTTCCGCGTCAAGATGGGGCTGGACCGGCCCTGGTACGTCCAATATGCGAGCTTCGTCGCCAACGCCCTGCGGGGCGAGTTCGGCTACTCCTTCGTGCGGCACCAGCCCGCCTATGAGGTGATCGCCGAGCGGCTGCCGGCCACGCTCCAGCTCGCCGCCTTCGCCTTCGTGCTGTCGATCCTGGTCTCGATCCCGCTGGGCGTCCTCTCGGCCACGCGGCCCAACTCGGCCATCGACCGGGCCGCCACCGTGCTGGCCCTGGCCGGGCAGTCCATCCCGAGCTTCTGGCTCGGCATCCTGCTGATCCTCACCTTCGGGGTGCGCCTGCGCTGGCTGCCGATCTCCGGCAGCGGGACCTTCGCGCACATGATCATGCCGGGGATCACGCTGGCGGCGTTCCCCATCGCCCGGAACATGCGGCTGACGCGCTCGTCCATGCTGGATTTCATGCAGCGCGATTTCGTGCGCACCGCCCGCGCGAAGGGGATCACCGAGACCCGCGTCGTCTACGCGCATGTGCTGCGCAACGCGCTGCTGCCGATCGTCACCGCCATCGGGCTCGAACTGGGTTTCCTGCTCGGCGGCTCCGTCATCACCGAGACGATCTTCGGCTGGCCGGGGGTGGGCCGGGAGATCGTGTCGGCCATCGGGTCCAAGGATTTCTTCGTCGTGCAGGCCGGCGTCATCATGCTGGCGCTGATCTTCGCCGGCGTGAACCTCCTGATCGACCTCGCTTATGTGTGGATCGACCCCCGCATCAGGCTGGACGCATGAGCGAGCCCTCCCACGCCATCGCCGAAGGCGGCGCGCTGGCCGCGGCGGACGGCGTCGCGCCCGCACCGGCGCTGCGGACGCGCAAGAGCCAGGTCGTCCCGCGGCTCCTGCGCAGCAAGGCCGCGATGGCGAGCCTGCTGGTGTTCCTGGTTGTCGCCGTGGCCGCCGCCGCCGCCCCCTGGCTCGCGCCGCACGATCCGTTCGCGATCCGGCTCATCCAGCGGCTGAAGCCGCCGGGCTACGTCAACGGCGCCCACGCGACCTTCTGGCTCGGCACCGACGCGCTCGGCCGGGACGTCCTGAGCCGGCTGATCTTCGGCGCGCGGGTGTCGCTCGTGGTCGGGCTCTCCGCGCTGGCGATCTCGGGCGTGATCGGCCTCCTGGTCGGGCTGGTCGCCGGCTATTTCGGCGGCCTCGTCGACGACGTCGTGATGCGCGTGGCCGACATCCAGCTGTCCTTCCCGACGATCCTGCTGGCCCTCACCATCATGGCGGTGCTCGGCGGGGGGCTCGACAAGCTCATCCTGGTGCTCGGTCTGACGGGCTGGGTGCAGTACGGCCGGATCGTGCGCGGCCAGGTGCTGTCGCTGAAGCAGGAGGAGTTCGTGCTGGCCGCCCGCGCCACGGGCGAGGCGCAGTGGCGCATCCTGTTCCAGCACATCCTGCCCAACCTGTGGAGCCCCGTGATCGTCATGGCGAGCTTCACGGTGGCGAGCAACATCGTGGCGGAGGCCTCGCTCAGCTTCCTGGGCGTCGGCGTGCCGCCGTCCGTCCCGAGCTGGGGCGCGATGCTGGCCGATGGACGCCAGTATGTCGGCGTCGCAGACTGGCTCACGCTTCCGGCCGGCGTCGCCATCTCGGTGACGGTGCTGTCCATCAACATCCTGGGCGACTGGCTGAGGGACTTCCTCGACCCGCGCCTGAAGAACATCCTCTGACGACCGCCGGGCCGCGCGCCCGGTCGCCGTCGGGAGCGGCTCAAGTCAGCCTTTGGCAGGGGAAACGATCGTGATGAACAGGCCTATGCTTCGCATTCTGACGCTCTCGGCGGCCGTCTCCGCCGCCTTCTGCGCCCTCCCAGCCCGCGCCGCCGACAAGCCCGTCGTGGTGCTGCTCAACGCGGAGCCCGTCAGCCTCGACCCGATGTTCACCCAGGCCGACGCGAACGCCATTCTGTCGATCCACGAGACGCTGTTTCGCCTCGACAATGACGGCAAGGTCGTTCCCGCCGTGGCGGAGTCGATCCGCAAGCTCGACCCGCTCAACTGGGAGATCAAGATCCGCAAGGGGCTCGTCTTCCACAATGGCGAGCCGATCAACGCGGACGCGGTGGTTTTCACCTTCGACCGCGCCAAGAAGCTCTTCGCGGCCGGGAAGGGCGACCTGACTTTCGCGCTCGGAGCCCTGAAATACGACCATGTGGAGAAGATCGACGACGCGACCGTGAAGCTGGTGATGACCGAGCCGGACCCGATCATCACCTCCCACATGGTCAATCCGGAGCTCTCCATCCTTCCGCCGCGCTACTATTCGGAGAACCCGCCCGAGAAGGTCGCCTTCGCCCCGGTGGGGGCCGGCGGCTACAAGTTCGTGTCCTACAAGGCCGGCCAGGGCCTGGTGCTGAAGGCCTTCGACAAGTACCGGCTCGGCAAGCCGCCGGTCGACGACGTGGTCATCAAGGCCGTTCCGGAGGTTGCGACCCGCATCAGCGAGCTGAAGGCCGGCTCGGCCGACCTGATGGTCGGCGTCCCGGCCGACCTCAAGGCCAGCCTCGACAAGACGCCGGGCGTGAAGGTGATCGTGGCGCCCAGCTACCGGCGCCTGTTCGTGGCCATCAAGCAGGGCCGCCATCCGGCGCTGGCGGATGTGCGCGTCCGCCAGGCCATGAACCACGCCGTCAACTGCGAGGAGATCGCGGGCGCGCTGCTGGGCGGCATGGCGACCTGCGGCATCGACCTGATCAACACGCCTTACAACAACCCCAAGCTGAAGCCCTTCGCGTATGACCCGGCCAAGGCCGCGAAGCTGCTCGACGAGGCCGGCTGGACGCTCGGCAAGGACGGCGTCCGCGTCAAGGACGGCAAGCGGCTCTCGCTCGACTTCGACACCACCAACGGCTCCTACCTGATGGACAAGGAGATCGCGCAGGTCATGGCCGACAGCTGGCGGCAGGTCGGTATCGAGATCAAGGACCTCAGGGTCATCGACTCGGCCATCAACGCGCAGATGCGGGCCAAGCAGGGCGCCGGCTATCGCGACCTGATGAACAGCTCGTCCGGACCCGACTACACCTGCCAGGGCGACCTGCTGCTCGTGCAGAAGGACTCCGGCTCCAACCGGATGAGCTGGGTCGACGACACGTTCGAAGCCATGTTCAAGGCCTTCAACCAGGAGTTCGACGAAGCCAAGTGGCAGGACATGTGCTGGGCGGCGGAGGCCTATGTGGCCGAGCAGGCGCCGGTGATCTGGATGTTCACCGAGCCGACGCTCTACGGCGTCTCGGACCGCCTGTCCTACAAGGCGCGCCCGGACGGGCGCATGTACCTGAACCTGGTGCTCGCCGGCGTGAAGTGACCGATCGCACATCGGCGCGGAGCGGATCCCGCGATGGTGACGCATGAACCGCTCGCGCCCTTGAGGGAGATCAGACCCATGAACCTGCCGCGCTGCTTCGTGGACCACCCGTCGTCCGTGGGCGAGACCTATGCCGAGCACATGCGCACGGCGCTGAGCTTCGCGGGGCCGCTCGCCAAGGCCTCGCTCGCCGCGTTCGTGCACGCATTCCTGCCCTGGCTGTGCACCAGGACGGCCAGCATGACCGTCCACCAGCTGCACGAGCGCATGACGCGGCGCTGCGCCGCCTGTCCGGCCGGGCGGCTGCATCGGCCCGATCTCTTCCCGGTGCGGGGCCTCCCGCAGGGCTGGGACCCGGCGATCTGACGTTAGATCCCGCCTAGAACACGTAGGTTCCGGGAGCCGGGCCCAGGGGAGGGTAGCCCTTGGCGGGCGCTCCCATCGGCGGCGGGGAGACGCGCGCGGCGCCGGAGCTTGCGTCCAGCCAGGCGCGCCATTCGGGCCACCACGAGCCGGCCTTGGCCGTGGCGGTCGCGGCCCACTCGTCTGGCCCGGCGCAGAGGTCCTCGGCGCTCTTGGTCGTGACCCGAAAATGGCGGCCGGTCGCGCCGGGTTCACTCACGATCCCGGCGTTGTGGCCGCCGCTCGTGAGCAGGAACGTCACCGCCGTGTCGGCGAGGTGCTGGATCTTGTAGACCGAGCGCCACGGCGCGACGTGGTCGCGCTCCGTCGCCACGACGAAGAGCGGGACGCGGATGTTCTGGAGCGCGACGGGGCGCCCGTCGACCACGAAGCGGCCCGCCGCCAGGTCGTTGTCGAGATAGAGCCTCTTCAGATACTCCGCATGCATCCGATAGGGCATGCGCGTCGCATCGGCGTTCCAGGCCATCAGGTCGGTCATCGGCGCGCGGTCGCCCATCAGGTAGTCGCGCACCCGCCGCGACCAGACGAGGTCGTTGGACCGGAGAAGCTGGAAGGCTCCCGCCATCTGGTCCGCCGACAGGTAGCCCTTCAGCCACATCATGCTGTCGAGCGCGTAGACCTGGCTGTCGTCGACGAACAGCGCCAGCTCGCCGGGCTCCGAGAAGTCGGTCTGGGCGGCCAGGAGCGTCGCCGACGCCAGGCGCCGGTCGCCGGCGCGGCCCATCGCGGCGGCCGCGATCGCCAGGAGGGTGCCGCCGAGGCAATAGCCGGCGGCGTGGACCTTCCGGCCCGGAGCGATCGCCTCGACGGCGTCGAGCGCCGCCATGACGCCCAGTCGCCTGTAATCGTCGAGCGAGACGTCCCGGTCGGCCCCCGTGGGGTTGCGCCAGGAGATGCAGAACACGGTTCGGCCCTGCGCGACCAGATAGCGGATCAGCGAGTTCACGGGCGAGAGATCGAGGATGTAGTATTTCATGATCCAGGCCGGCACGAGCAGGACGGGCTCGGCCGCGACCGCCTCGGTCGTCGGCGCATACTGGATCAGCTCGATCAGGGCGTTGCGGTACACCACCTCGCCGGGCGTGACCGCGACCGTGCGGCCCGGCTGGAACGCTTCCGCCCCCACGGGCGGACGCCCGGTCGCCGCGCGGGCGACGTCCTGCGTCCAGTTACGGAAACCCTCGACGAAATTCGCGCCCCCCGTCTCGGCGGTCCGCGCCAGGACTTCGGGATTGGTGAGCGGGAAGTTCGACGGAGACGCCACGTCGAGCCATTGCCGGGCCACGAAGGACATGACGTCCTCATGGTGCGGCGACACGCCCGGCACCTCGTGGGTCACGTTGTGCCACCATTGCTGCGTCAGCAGGAACGCCTGCTCGTAGACGCTGAAGGGCGGCACGCGCCAGCCCTCGGCGCGGAAGCGGTGGTCGCCGGGCAAGGGCTCGATGCAGGGCGGCTGGTCCTTCGCCACCGTGGCCGCGGCCATATGGGCCATGAGCCGGGAGGCCTTGCGCGCGGCTTTCACGGCCAGCTCGGTCCTCTTGCCCGGCGCCGCCGCGAGATGGATCCACCAGTCCATGGCCGCCAAGCCCAGCGCCGACGGCGAGAGGCCGCCGGTGAGCATCACGACCGACGCCGCGACGGTGCGGTCCATCGCCCGGAAGCTCTCCTCGCCGAGCGTGTCGTCCAGGCTCTCGACCGGCGGGGCGGCGCCGGGCGGGAGCACGTCGGCGGGAGGCGCCTGAAGGGGCGCGCCAGGGCCGGCGGCGTCGTCGGGGGCGGGCGCCGCCTCGGCGATCACGGGGGACAGATGTTGGGACGCGGTCCTGGGAGATTTCATGCGCCAGACCCTTCCTGGGCGTGAGTACGCCGGCGAGACGAGGCCTGACGCTAGCCCGCCTCGGCCGACGCCGCCTTACGCTGCGTCAAGGTGGCGGCCTCTTGGCAACCCAGTCCGCACACTGATCGACGTCAAGGCCGCCGCGAGCCTCCGGGTGCAAGCTCAGGTCTGCGGAAGAGGACAGGATCATGCGCGCCAAGGACGTGATGAGCCCCGGCCTGGTGGCCATCTCGCCGGAGGCCTCGATCACGCAGGCCGCGGCGCTGATGCTGGAGAAGCGCATCAGCGGGTTGATGGTGCTGGATGCGGCGGGGGCGCTGGTGGGCGTCCTCTCGGAAGGCGACCTGCTGCGCCGCGTCGAGCTCGGCACGGAGCGCAAGCGGCCGAAATGGCTCGAATTCCTGCTCGGGCCTGGCCGGCTGTCGTCCGAATATGTCCAGACGCATGGCCGCAGGGTTCGTGAGGTCATGACGCGGGACGTGGTCTGCGTCGCCGAGGACGCCGAACTCTCCGAGGTGGTCAAGCTCATGAACGACCACAGGGTCAAGCGCATTCCGGTGCTGAAGGACGGCAAGGCCGTCGGCATCGTCACACGCGCCGACCTCCTGCGGGCGCTGCAGGCCATCCTCGCGCGCGGCGCCGTCCCGGAGAACCCGTCCGACGTCGAGATCCGCGACGCCGTGCTGAAGGAGCTCAAGGCCCAGAGCTGGGCTCCGACCGGCAGCGTCAATCTGAGCGTCCGGGACGGCGTCGTGGAATGGACGGGCTGCATCTTCGACGAACGCGAGCGCGAAGCCCTCCGGGTGGCCGCCGAGAACACCCCTGGGGTGACCTCGGTGAAGGATCGCATGACGACCGTCGAGCCCTATTCGGGATTCGTGATGACGTCCCCGGACGATACGACCTCGGGCGCCGGCGGGCGGGACGCGGACTAGCCAGCCGGCGCCGCGGTCATGCATCCCCCGTCGGGATGCGCCCGTCGACGATGCGGATGATGCGGTCGCACTGGTGGGCGAGATCGAGGTTGTGGGTGACGATCAGGAAGGTCGCGCCTTCCTCCCGGTTGATCCGGCGCAGCAGCTGGAACGCCTCGTTGGCCGAGGCGGTGTCGAGATTGCCGGTCGGCTCGTCCGCCAGCACGAGGTCCGGCCGCATCGCGAGCGCCCGCGCGATCGCGACGCGCTGCTGCTGCCCGCCCGACATGGCGCTCGCCGGGTTGTCGCGCCACCGTTCCAGCCCGACGCGGGCCAGGAGCTCGTCGGCGCGGCTCGCCATCTCCGGCGTCGGCCGGCCGTGATCCACCAGCATCGGCATCATCACGTTCTCCCGCGCCGTGAAGGCCGAGATGAGGTGGTGATACTGGAACACGAAGCCGATGGTGCGCCCGCGCAGCCGGGTGATCGCCTCGTCGTCGAGGCCGCTGGTGTCCTCCCCGGCGATCGTGAGGCGCCCCGAGGTCGGCCGGTCCAGCAGGCCGATGATGTTGAGCAGCGTGCTCTTGCCGGACCCGGACGGGCCCATGATCGCCAGGAACTCCCCGGCCGCCACCGTCAGGTCGATCCCGTGCAGGATCTCCGTCTCGTTCGGCAGGCCGACATTGTAGGACTTGCGGATCTTGTCGAGGATGAGGACGTCAGCCACGGATCGCCTCGACGGGATCGAGCTGGGCCGCCCTCAGGGCCGGGGCCGTCGCCGCGCCCACCCCCGTCAGGCTGGCGATGGCGGCGGTGGCGACGAAGAGCGACGGTTCGAGGATGAGCGGGAACAGCTCGCCCCCATCCGCCTGGCGCGCCGTGCGGTGCCAGACGATCAGGGCGGCCGCCCCCATCGCCGCCCCGACCAGCGAGCCGAGGAAGCCCATGACCCCGCCCTGGATCAGGAAGATGCGCATGATCTGGCCGCGCCTCGCGCCCATGGCCCGCAGGATGCCGATCTCCTTGGAGCGCTGCGTCACCGACACGACCAGGACGGCGGCGATGCCGAACGCCACCGACAGGCCGACGAAAAGGCGGATCAGCGTGTTGGAGGTCTGTTGCGCCCGGACCGCCGTGAAGAACTGGGCGTTAGTGCGAATCCAGCTTTCCGCGTCCACGGGCGACACGAGGGCGATGTCCTGCGCGATCGTCTCCGCCGCATAGATGTCCTTCACGGTCACGTCGAGGGAGGTGACGCCTCCGATGAGGTTGAGCAGGCTCTGGGCCGTGCGCAGGCCCACATAGGCGATGCGCTCGTTCGCGCCCTTGTTGCCCATGTCGAACAGGGCCGACACGGTGAGGATGCGCCGCCGCCCGGCCGCCGTGCCGACATTGAGCTTGTCGCCCACGCCGACGCCGAGATTTTTCGCAAGCTCCACCCCGATGATGACGTCGTCGCTGTCCAGCCGGGGCTGGCCGGCCACGACGTAGTCGGGCACGCGGACGATGCCGAAATAGACCTCCGGGTCCATGCCCGTGACCGTGATGCTGCGGCTGGCGTCGCCCCGGATGGCCAGGGCGGCCCCCGAGGCCGTCGGCGCGACGAGGGCCACGTCGTCCCTGGCCTGAACGTCGGCGCGGATCGCCTGCCACTGGTTGATGGACAGGATGCGCTGGCTGGGGCGCTGCACGGTCGCGGCCTCGAAAACCCCCGGCGCGTCGCGCAGCGGGCGGGCCACCTCGTCGGGCGGCAGCAACTGGATGTGGGGCTGCGAGGTCAGCACCCGGCGGATGAAGTTCGCCTGCAGGCCCGCCAGGATCGCCGACATGAACACGATGACGGCGACGCCGATCGCCACGCCGCCCAGGATGAACGCCGTCTGCAGCCGGCCCTCGGCCAGGAAACGCAGGGCCGCGATCCACTCGAACGGCATCCAGCGCTTCATGACGGCGTCGCCCTGATCCGCTGCCCCGCCCGCACGCCCGACGCGGCCGGGACGACGAGGTCGCCCGGCTTCAACCCGTCGAGGATCTCCACCTGCGCCCCGGCGCGCAGGCCGAGCCGCAGCGGCTGCATCCGGGCCCGGCCGTCGCGGACGACCAGCGCCCAGGGCGCCTCCTTGCCGGCGTCGTGGACGGCCCGCGCCGGCGCGATGATGGTCGACGCCCGCCGGTCCACCTGGATGTCGACCGAGACGGTCATGTCCTGGCGCAGATAGGCCGGCGGATCGTGCGCCGTCAGCTTCACCTGCACGGAGGCGCGGCTGATGTCCACGCCGGGATTGATGTAGGTGAGCACGGCGGAGAAGCGGCTGTCCGGATAGGCGTCGGCGGAGACGAGCGCCTGCTGTCCCAGCGAGAGCAGCGCCAGGTTCTTCTCGTCGATGTCGACGACCAGCTGCACCTCGCCGCTGGGCGCCAGCACGAGCAGGGCTCGCCCGGGCTGCACGACGGCGCCCTTCTCCACCATGCGGGTGATCAGCACCCCGTCCCGGGGGGCCACGATGGTCGCGTAGGCGAGGCGCGCCCGCGCCGTGTCCAGCGTGGCGCGGGCCTGCACGAGCTGCGTCTCCGCCATCACGGCGTCGCTGCCGCCGGGCGAGAGCGTGAACACCGCCAGTTCGGCCGTACGCACCTGCGTCCGGGCCACGTCGAGGTCGCGGGTGGCCGCGTCGAGCGACGCCCGGGTGCCGGCGCCGTTGCGGGCCAGCTGCTCGGCCCGGTCGTAGGAGGACTGCGCGTTGGCGAGGGTCGCCCGGGCCTGCTTCAGGCTTTCCTCGGCGGACGGCCGCGTCACCTCGCGGATCTGCCGCAGGCGCGCCTCGGCCTGCGCGACGGCGCCCTCCGCCTGCACGAGGGCGGCCTGCAGCTCGCCGGCGTCCAGGAGCACGAGCGGCTGCCCCTGGCGCACGACCTCGCCCTCCGCGACGAGCACCTGGGACACGGTGCCGGTGATCTGGCTGCCGATCTCGACCCGGTAGGGCGTCTCCACATGGCCGCTGGCCACCACGGACCTGACGAGGTCGCCGCTGCGCACCGGATAGACGACCACCTCCGGCCCCACCGCCCAGCGCAGCGCCAGGAGCGCCGCCGGGACGACGACGAGGAGGCCGGCGAGGATGCGCCACTTCAGCCGCCAGAGCGCCGCCAACGGGTGATCGGGGGCGAACGGCTTGGCGCGCCCCAGATCGATCTCACGACTTTTCACGTCCACGGCCCTCGGGGGAGCGAGCGAGCCTTCACGTTAGCCGGGGAGTCGTCGGACTGCTTTGCGGCAGATCAGCGGCCGACCAGCGCGGCGAGCGCCGCGCGGCGTCACTGCGTCAGGAACAGGGCCGCCGCGATGGCGATTGAGGCCAGCACCGCCGTCGCGGCCCCGGCGGTCCGCAGCACGCCCATGCGGCGCAGCGCGACCGCGAAGACGATGATGATCGGGGTCGTCACCACGAGCCCCAGTTGCGCGTCGGTCATGGCCATCTCCGGCGTTCAGGTCGCCGCACCCTAGGGGCGCGCCGACGCGCGCTCTTTGCTCGGGCGCAACCTGGCGGCCCGGCGCCGCCGTCGCCGCGCGGTCTCCCGAAAGCTTGTTCCGGAGCAAAGAAGCCGCCGGCGGGCTGGCTAGGGTGCGGACCATCGTGGCCACGGCCGCGCCCCTGCTTGCGAAAGGCTCCCCTGATGGCTGAACGCCTCACGACTTCGGCGGCCCGAAACGTCTTCTATGGCGGCTCGGCCTTTTTCTTCGCGATCTTCCTGGGCCTCACGGCCCACAGCCACTGGTACATGGTCACCCAATCGACGGACGTCGCGACGCTCACCGACGGCGTCGCCCGCGGCAAGCATGTCTGGGAGAAGAACTCCTGCATCAACTGCCACACGTTGCTGGGCGAGGGCGCCTATTTCGCCCCCGAGCTCGGCAATGTCTGGCGGCGCTGGGGCGGCGACAAGGATCCGCAGGGCGCCCGCGAGATGGTGAAGGCCTGGATGCAGTCGCAGCCGTCCGGAACGCCCGGACGCCGCCAGATGCCGCAGTTCAACCTGACCGACCAGGAGCTGAACGACCTCGCCGACTTCCTGGAGTGGTCGAGCCGCATCAATACGCAGAACTGGCCGCCGAACACCTCCGGCTGACCGTCGCGCCCTTCCATTCACTCGACACGAGATCCGCCATGCCCACCGCAACCCTGCCGCCCGGCGTCAAGTACCAAACCCAGAAGGTCGCGCTCCTCTACTTCTACGGAGCGCTCGGCCTCTTCGTCGCGCAGGTCACGTTCGGCCTCCTGGCCGGCCTGATCTATGTGATGCCCAACACGCTTTCGGTGCTCCTTCCCTTCAACATCGTGCGCATGATCCACACCAACGCGCTGATCGTGTGGCTGCTGATGGGCTTCATGGGCTGCACGTACTACCTGCTGCCCGAGGAGACCGAGCGGGATCTCTTCTCGCCCAGGCTCGCCAGGCTGCAGTTCTGGCTCTTCCTCGGCGCGGCCGCCATCGCGGTCGTCGGCTACCTGTTCCGCTTCCACGAGGGGCGAGAGTTCCTGGAGCAGCCTTTCCCGATCAAGGTCGGGATCGTGATCGTGGCCCTGATGTTCCTGTTCAACGTCACCATGACGGCCCTGAAGGGCCGCAAGACCGTGGTGGTGAACATCCTCCTGTTCGGCCTGTGGGGCGTGGCGATCTTCTTCCTGTTCGCCTTCTACAACCCGCCGAACCTGGCGCTCGACAAGATGTACTGGTGGTTCGTCGTGCATCTGTGGGTCGAGGGCGTGTGGGAGCTGATCATGGCTTCCGTGCTGGCCTTCCTGATGATCAAGCTCAACGGCATCGACCGCGAGGTCGTGGAGAAGTGGCTCTACCTCATCATCGGCCTGGCGCTCTTCTCCGGCATCCTGGGCACGGGCCACCACTATTACTGGATCGGCGCCCCGGGCTACTGGACCTGGATCGGCTCGCTGTTCTCCACCCTGGAGGTGGCGCCCTTCTTCACGATGATCCTGTTCACCGTCCAGATGACCCGCAAGGCGGGCCGCACCCATCCCAACCGGGCGGCGCTGCTGTGGTCGATCGGCTGCTCGGTGATGGCGTTCTTCGGCGCCGGCGTGTGGGGCTTCCTGCACACGCTGTCGCCGGTGAACTACTACACCCACGGCACCCAGCTCACCGCCGCGCACGGGCATCTCGCCTTCTTCGGCGCCTATGTGATGCTGAACCTCGCCATGATGGCGTACGCCTTCCCGGCCCTGAAGGGGCTCGGCGTCTACAACCAGAAGCTCAGCGTCGCGAGCTTCTGGCTGATGTGCGGCGGCATGGCCGTGATGACGCTGGCGCTGACCGCCGCGGGCGCCATGCAGGTCTATCTCCAGCGCATCCTGGGCGAGACCTACATGGACGTGCAGGACGGGCTCGCCGTCTACTACTGGATCCGCCTCGCATGCGGCCTCGCGGTCGTCGTCGCGGCGCTGATGTTCGCCTGGGCCGTGCTGGTCCCGGGGCGGACCCGGCCGGCGCAGGCCGGCGCCGCGCTCCAGCCCGCCGAGTGATCTTTCGCCGGCCGGGACCGCCCGGCCGGCCTCCATCCCCGTCCAGCGCTCCAGTCCAGGATGCCCGCCATGAACATCGCCGCCTTCCCCCGGTCCCTGACCGAAGTCCCGTTCTACTCTCCGGCCCGCAACGAGGCCTCGCTCTTCGAGCTCGCCTGGTCGCGCAAGCTGCCTTTGCTGCTCAAGGGGCCGACCGGCTGCGGAAAGACCCGCTTCGTCGCCCATATGGCGGCGCGGCTGGGCCTGCCGCTCCATACGGTGTCCTGCCATGACGACCTGACCGCCGCCGACCTCACCGGGCGCTACCTCTTGAAGGGCGGCGACACGGTCTGGACCGACGGCCCGCTGACGCGCGCGGTCCGGGAGGGCGGGATCTGCTATCTCGACGAGGTCGTGGAAGCCCGCAAGGACGTCGCCGTCGTGCTTCATCCGCTGACGGACGACCGGCGCATCTTGCCGCTGGAGCGCACCGGCGAGGAGCTGGAGGCTCCGGACGGCTTCATGCTGATCGTCTCCTACAATCCCGGCTACCAGAGCCTGCTCAAGGCCCTGAAGCCTAGCACCCGCCAGCGTTTCGTCGCCATCGCGTTCGATTTCCTGCCGCCCGAGCAGGAAATCCCGGTGGTCGCGGCCGAAAGCGGCCTGTCGGAAGCAAGGGTGAAGCCCCTCGTGCAGCTCGCCGGCCGCCTGCGCGCGCTCAAGGGCCATGACCTGGAGGAGGGCGTCTCGACCCGGCTCCTGGTCTATTGCGCCAGCCTGATCGCGGCCGGACTGCCGGCGGGCGAGGCCGTGCTGGCGACCATGATCGAGCCGCTGACCGACGAACCCGACGTCAAGGCCGCGCTGGTCGAAGTCGCCCGCGCCGTGCTCGGCTGACGGAGGCGGCCATGCTGGACTTCCTGGAGCTCGAAGAGACCGTCGGCAAGGCCTGGCACCGCCTGGTCGGGGGCGCGGCGACCTATGCGCGCCATCCCGGCGCGGCCGTGGCCCTGGCGGACCTGCGCGGCCCGCTGGCCGTGATGTTCCGCGGCTTCGGGGGTGAGCCCGTCGTGCAGCTCGCCGGGACGGCGGCCCGCAAATCCGGGCACCGCCTGGGCTGGCGCCAGCGCATCGGCGTCGGCGAGGAGCGCCTGGAGCAGCCGGGCCGCGACGACGCGACCCTTTTCCTGCCCGAGACGATCGCCCTTTTTCCGGACGCCGCCCTGAACCGGTCGCTCTATCTGTGGCTGGCCGCCTGGTTCTCGGTCACGCCCGTCGCCGCCGTTGAGGAAACGGACCCGCTGCGGCGCGACATCGTCGTCTTGCGCCGCGCGCGGACGGCCACCCTCGCGACCCTGGCCGCTTTTCCGGGCCTCGCGGGCGATCATGCGCGCCTGTGCGCCGCCATGGCGGCGGCGCGCCCGACGCGCCCCATGCCGCCCCGGGAGCGGGAGGTCGAGGCCGTGGTCATGGCCGCGCTCGGCGCCGGCGCCCCGCCCGCAGGCGCGGTGTGGGACGCGGTCGTTCATGGCGGGCCTTCGCCGGCCAAGGCGCCGACCGGCTACCAGCCCTTCCTGCCTTGTCCGCTCTGGGGCGACGCGTGGCTGCGGGAGGCCGCGCCCGGTCGCCGGGACGCCGACGAGGCCGGGACCGCGGCCGCCGACGCGCCCCCCGAGACCCGCAAGCGCTTCGCGGTCCGCGAGCAGAACGGGGAGGAGCGCGGCGAGCGCGACCCGCTGGTGCTGAACCGCTTCGAGAAGATCCTGGCCATGGCCGAGATGATCAATGTCGACCGGCCGCCGGACGAGGACGAGGACGAGGACGCCGAGAAGGCCGCCGACGACCTCGACGAGCTCACCGTCGGGCAGCGCGCCGGCAAGCCCGCCAGCACACTGAAATTCGACCTCGACCTGCCGCCCGAGGCCGTCGACGATGCGCCTCTCACGGCGGAGCTGACCTATCCGGAATGGGACTACCGGCGCGCCGCCTATCTGCCGAACCACTGCCGGGTGCTCGCGTCGCGCGCCTCCGAGCAGGGCGAGACGTGGGAGCCCGACGAGGCGACGCGACGCAGGATCCGCCAGGTCCGGCGCCAGTTCGAGGCGCTGCGCCCGCGCCGCGAGATCCTGCGCGCCCAGGCGGATGGGGCCGAGCTCGACCTCGACGCCCTCGTGCGCGCCCGGTGCGACCTCGCCTCCGGCGGCGGCGGGACCGACCGCGTCCACCTCGCCAGCCGCCCACAGGCGCATGACCTCGCGGTGACGCTCCTGGTGGACGTGTCGCTGTCGACCGACGCCTGGACGGCCGAGCGGCGCGTCCTCGACGTCGAGAAGGAGGCCGTGCTGGTGCTGGCCCACGGGCTCGCGGCCTGCGGCGACAGCCACTCGATCCTGACCTTCACGTCGCGGCGCCGCTCCTGGGTGCGGGTGGAGACCGTGAAGGACTTCGACGAGCCGATGGGTCCCCCGGTCGAGCGCCGGATCGGCGCGCTGAAGCCCGGCTATTACACCCGGATCGGAGCTGGGGTGCGGCACGCCGCGGCGCGCCTCGCCGTCCGACCCAACCGGCGAAAGCTCCTGCTGGTGCTGACCGACGGCAAGCCCAACGACGTCGACCACTATGAGGGCCGCTTCGGCGTCGAGGACACCCGCAAGTCCGTCCAGGAGGCGCGCCGGCTGGGCGTCGGCGTCTTCGGGGTGACGATCGACGCGCAGGCGCAGTCCTATGTCCCGACCCTTTTCGGGCGGGGCGGCTACGCCATCGTGGGCGACATCGCCCGCCTTCCCGCCGCGCTTCCGGCGATCTACCGGCAGGTGGCGCGCTGATGGGGGGAGTTCGGCGCGCTGCGCGTCGCTCGCGCGACGCCTGGGCGGCGATTCGGCCCTTGCGCCGCCCTGGCGCCGTCAGGCGAGCGCTGACGCGCGTCGCCCTCAGGTCGGCTATTCGCCTGGCGCCGCCGCGAGGCGGGGCTGCGCCCCGTACTCCTCCCAATCCGTGTCGTCCACGACGAAGGACTCGCACGTCACCACGGACAGGTCGTTCTCGTCCGTATGGGACGACAGGCATTTCGATGAAGTGACGTCGGCGTTGACCGGGGTCGCAGCGCAAGCCAGCAACGCTGTCAGGAGAAGACAGGCGTGCAATCCTGCCGGATGACGGTTCGCCATCAGCTCCTCCATGTCGACGATGGGGTGATCCGGCCTTCGAAGCCGGCGCCAAGAATCATGAGCCCGAAGGCCGGAACTGTCCATGCAGCCAAGACGGATAGGGCCGCCGGAGGACGCGCGGCCTAGTCAGGCCGACTTAGGACGCGACCTCGGAGAAGTTCGGCTCGAGGAGCGCCCGCCGCGTCGCCTGGGCGAGCGGGCTCACTGCAGGGAAAAGGCCTCGTGGACGGCCGACTGGACGCCGCCGCCCAGCACCGCGCCGCCGCCCGCCACATAGATCCGATCGCCGATCGCGGCGGCTCCGACGGCGTGGCGCGGCGTCGGCATCGGGGCATGGCTTCGCCACGTGTCCGTCGCCGGGTCGTAGCTCTCCATCTGGCCGAAGACCTTGGCCTGGATCGGCTGGCCGTTCTCGATGCGCCCGCCTTCCCCGCCCATCGCGAAGAGCCGGTTGCGATAGAGCGCCAGGCCATGGCCCGAGCGGGCGGTCGGGAGCGGCGCGCGCAGCTCCCAGCTGTCCTTTTGCGCCAGATACACGTGATGCAGGTCGGTGTTGTATTCTAAGGTGTTGAACCGTCCGCCGACCACATGGATGCGGCCGTCCAGCGCGACGCAGCCGACATGGTCGCGGGCGCCCGGCAGCGGCTTGCGCAGCGACCAGCGGTCCTCCTTCGGATCATAGACTTCGTGCCAGCCGACGCTGGCGCGCTCGGCCGCCGGCTCCGAGCCGCCGCCGATCAGGTGGATGCGTCCATCCAGCGCGACGGCGGCCGCCGCGCCCCGGGGCCGGGGCAGGGGGGCGATCGCGGTCCAGCGGTCGGAGGCGACCTCATACGCATAGGCGTTTCGGTCGGAATTGCGGTTCTGCTCCAGGAAGCCCCCCAGCGCGTAGATCCGCCCCGCGTCGGCGCAGACGGCGACGTGGTTGGCCCCGCGCGGTAGGGGCGCGGCGGCGAACCATCGGTCCTGCTCCGGGTCGTAGACATGGTGATAGGCGCGGTCCACGCGCCCCTCGCCGTAGCCGCCGACGACGTGCATGCGCCCGTCCCACGCGGTCGCCCACGCCATCTCGCTGCGCGGCAGCGGCAGCGGGGCGCGCGTGATCCATCGCCCCTGCGGGCCGGGCGGGGCCGGGCTGTCGAACACCCGCTGCGCTTCCTGGCGGGGCGTCAGGTGATGGGGAGTTCCGCCCTGCAGGCGGGCGTAGGGATCGGGCGACGACGGCGCCGGCTGCAGCGTCTGCGCCTCGGCCGGGCGTCGGAGGGCCGGGCAGGCCGCCGCCGCGCCCGCGGCCGCGGCGAGGATAAGCGAGCGGCGGCTCCAATCCGGATGGTCCATGACGCGCCTCCGCGCTGCGTGGCTTGGGGGCCGACTATTCCGCCGCTGCGTGTCCGCGTCCAGGCCGGACTCCGGCGCGAAGCCCCATGGGGTCGTGCGCCGGGCGCGCCGGCTCAGTCGATCTGGCTGCCGATCTGCGCGATGGCCCGCTGATAGACGGACGCGGCGTTCCAGGCCTGGATCGCGCCGAAATTGGCCTCGCCCGGCTGGTAGCCCGCCCCGGCGCGCCAGCCATGCGCCTTGAGGAAGTTGGCGGTGGACGCCAGCGCGTTGGCGGCCACGTCCAGGCTGCCCCCGACCCCGTAATTCAGGATGTTCTTCGGCAGGAACTGCGTATGGCCGATCTCACCATGCATGGAGCCGCGCGTCCCGGGCGAGATGACGCCGCGGTCGATGAGCGTGAGGGTGGCGTAGAGCTGGTCGGTGAAGAACTCCGACCGGCGGCAGTCATAGGCGAGCGTCGCCACCGAGGAGAGCGTGTTCTGGTTGCCGCGCTGCGCGCCGAAGGCCGTCTCCATGCCCCAGATGGCGAGGAGCGGGCCGGGCGGAACGCCGTAGCGCTGCTCGATCGTGGCGAAGAGCGCCGCGTTGGTCTGCTTCAGCGTGCGCCCGCGCGCCACGATGGCGGGGCCGCCCCGCTTGGCCAGGAACTGGTCGAGGGACAGGCGGAAGCTCTTCTGCCCCCGGTCTGCCGCGATGGTGGCGTTCGCGTAGTTCGCGTCCATCAGCGCCGAGATGGCCGCGGCGCTGACGCCCTTGGCGCGCGCCTCGCCGGCGAATTGCTGTTTCCATGTCTCGAAGCCGGCCGCAGTGTTGCCGCACTGCGCTGCGCTGGCCGCACCCGCCAGCCCCATGAAAAACGTCAAGGCTGCAGCCGGGATGACCTTGAAGCGCACGCCGATGTTCATGGAGACCTCCTGTTAGTCTTGCAGCGCCTGGAACGCGGGCGCTCGATGCTGGACCAGAGCCCTCTTCCAACTACCAGACAACGATCAAACTGTCTCGCTTGCTCGGTCGCCAGCGCCGGTCTGCGACGAATCATGCTGAACGCGCGGCGGGTCGCTGGCCCCGCAAAGGGGAGGGCGCGGCTCAGCGCGACGTGCGCCCCATGCGGTTCAGCACCTCGCGTGGGATCGCATAGGACTTCACGACCGCCTCCCAATGGCGCAGGCCGCATAGTTCGCGCTGGACCATGAAGGCCCAGACCTTCTGGGCGGCGTCGTCGAGCAGCCTGGTCCGTTGGCCCGCATCGCGGTCGGCCTCGTGGCGGGCGTCGAACGCCCGCAGGGTCTCCAGCGCCTGCTCCACCTTGCGGCCCGTGTCGCCCAGCGCCTCGGCCTTCTGTTGTGCGATCTCGTAGTCGAGGACGTTCGCTCCCGTCTCCGGCCGGTGTCCGCCGGCGAGGCTTTGGGGCGGGCGCAAGGACATGAGCGTCTCCGAAACGAGGGGGCCGACTAGGTTGGAACGCCCAAATAGGGCGTCATTCCGGCGCCGGCCATCATGCGCCGTGGAACGGGCGCGCATCCAGGCCGTTGCCGGCGTGCCCCACGAGACGCCGATGCGAGATCGCCTTCCACCCGGGACCGACGGCGCCGACGACCCGCACGGGATCGGGCGGAAGCTCGACGGGCTGAACTTCCTGCTGGCCGACGTCCGGGGCGGCCTCGGTCCCTATGTGGGCGTCTTCCTGATCACCCAGGCCGGATGGGACCAGGCGACGCTCGGGGCCATCCTCACGGTCAGCGGCCTGATCGGCATCTGCGCGCATGCGCCCCTTGGCGCCCTCATCGACGCCACCCGCCGCAAGCGCGCCCTCCTGGTCGCCGCCACCGCGCTGCTCGCGGCGGCCGCGGTCGCGATCGTCACGGTCCCCACGGCCCCGGTCGTCTTTGCGGCGGACGTCGTCATGGCCGTGCTGGGCGCGATTTTCGCGCCCGTGGTCGCCGCCCTCACCATGGGCCTGGTCGCGCCGGCGGCCCTGGCGGCGCGGTTCGGGCGCAACGCCGCCTTCGACAAGATGGGCAACGTCTTCATCGCGCTGGCGGCCGCCGGGGTGGGCTCGTGGTTCGGCCAGCAGGCCGTGTTCTGGCTGGTCCCGCTCTTTGGAGCGGTCGCAGTCGTGGCGACCCTGGCCATTCCGGGCGACGCCGTCGACCATCGCCGCGCCCGCGGGCTGGGGGACGACGCGCAGGCGGGAGACCCCGCGCGAGACCCGGCCCCCTGGGGGATCCTGCTGCGCCAGAGGGAGTTCGTGGTCCTGGCGCTCCTGGCCGCCACCTTCCACTTCGCCAACGCTCCCATGCTGAACATGGTCAGCCAGAAGCTCGCCTTGGCGCATCCCGGCCGGGAGAGCGCGCTGACGGCCGCGGCCGTCCTCATCGCCCAGCTGTCGACGATCCCGGCGGCGTTCCTGCTGGCGCGCTCCGGCGCGATCGGACGCAAGCCCTTCCTGCTGACCGCCCTGGCGGCGCTGCCGCTGCGCGGCCTGCTGTTCGCCTTCGCCGAGGATCCCGCCCTGCTGCTGGCCGGGCAGGTGCTGGACGGCCTCGGCGCCGGCCTGTTTGACGCGCTGCTGCCGCTCCTGCTCGCCGACGCCGTGCGGGGGTCGGGCCGCTACACGACCGCGCGCGGCGTGCTCGGCGCCGTGCAGGGCGTCGGAGGCTCGCTCAGCAACGTCGTCTCGGGCGTCCTCATCGTGGCGGCCGGCTATGACGCCGCCTTCCTGGCGCTGGCCGGGCTCGGCGCGCTCGTCCTGGCCGGCGGCTGGCTGGCGATGCCCGAGACGGCCGGCCGCCAGCCTCTATCCCCGCGAGCCCCGCTATCCCGGCAAGCGCCGCCGGGGGATTGAGCGCCGCGTGCGTCCCGGCTACCGGTCGCCGGCGCAAATGCGCTATGCCTCGGCGGCCCAGCCGCCACGAGGGTCCCCGTGCTCCTGCTCAACCGCCACCCGGACTACCGCGCGCCGCTCCATGCCGTCGACGGCGAAACCCTCGGGATCGCAGGCGCGGATGCGATCGAGCGGCGCCTGGCGCATCTGCCCGATCATGCGCCGACGCCGATGCGCTCTCTGCCCGGCCTCGCCGCGGCGCTCGGAATCGGGGCGCTTGACGTGAAGGACGAAGGCCAGCGGCTCGGCCTCGGCAGCTTCAAGGCGCTCGACGGCGCCTATGCGGTGGCGAGGCTGACGCTCGAAGCCGCGCAGGCCCGGCTCGGCCGGCCGCTCGGCGACGCCGATCTCGACGCTCCGGAGGTCCGGGCGGTCGCCGGCGCCATGACCTTCGCCTGCGCGACCGACGGCAATCACGGCCGCTCGGTGGCCCAGGGCGCCCGGCAGGTCGGCGCCCGGGCGGTCATCTTCGTCCATGGCGGCGTCAGCGACGAGCGTGTCGCCGCCATCGCGCGCTTCGGCGCCCGCATGGTCCGCGTGGAGGGCTCCTACGACGACTCCGTCGTCGAAGCCGCCCGCGTCGCCGCCGAGCAGGGCTGGACGGTGGTTTCCGACACCTCCTGGGACGGCTACGAGCGGATCCCCGGGCTGGTGATGCAGGGCTACACCGCCATCGTCAGGGAGGCGCTGTCCCAATGGCCGGCGCGTCCCACCCACGTCTTCGTCCAGGCGGGAGTGGGCGGGATCGCGGCCGCCGTCGCCGCCCATCTGTGGCTCGCGCTGGGCGACGAGCGCCCGATCTTCACGGTGGTGGACCCGGCGCGCGCGGCCTGCATCGTCGAGGCCGCCCGGGCGGGCCGCGCGGTCAGGGTCGCGCATGGCGAGCCCACCGTGATGGCGATGCTGGAGTGCTACGAGCCGTCGCCGCTGGCCCTGCGCGTGCTCTTTCGCGCGGCCGACGCCTTCATGACCGTGGAGGACGACGACGCGGTGGCCGCCATGAGGACGCTGGCGCGCCCGCCGGGCGGCGACCCGCCCATCGTGGCCGGCGAGAGCGGCGGGGCCGGCCTCGCCGGGCTCATGGCCGCGCTGCGCGATCCCGAAGCGCGCCATGCGCTCAAGCTAGGGCCTAAGTCCCGCGTCTGGCTGATCAACACGGAGGGCGCCACCGATCCCGGCCGCTACGCCGAGCTGGTCGGCGCCTCCCCCGAAGCGATCCTCGCGCGAGCCCGCCCATGACGCCGCCCTCCCTCGACGCCGCCCGCATGCTGGAGCGGATCGTGGCGCTTGGCGAGATCGGGCGCACGGACGGCGTCCTCACCCGCCTGGCCGCCTCGGACGCCGACAGGGCCGCGCGCGACCGGCTGGTCGCCTGGCTGCGCGAGGCCGGCCTCGACGTCGTCATCGACCGGATCGGCAACATCCTCGGCGTCTGGTCGACCCCGGAGAACGCCGGCCGGGCGCCGGTCGTCATGGGCTCCCATATCGACACCGTCATCGACGCCGGGATCTATGACGGCTGCTACGGCGTGCTCGCCGGGCTGGCGGTCATCGAGGCGCTGAAGGAGAGCGGGGCGACGCCCCTGCGCCCGCTCGCGGTGGTCGCCTTCACCAACGAGGAGGGCGTGCGCTTCGCGCCCGACATGCTGGGCTCGCTCGTCGCCGCCGGCGGGATGCCGCTCGAGGCGGCGCTGGCGGTCGTGGGGACCGACGGCGCGCGCCTGGGCGACGAGCTCCAGCGCATCGGCTATGCGGGAGCCGCCGATCCGGGCGCCCTGCGTCCGCACGCCTATCTCGAGCTTCATATCGAGCAGGGCCCCGTGCTGGAGCGTGAAGGCGCGTCCATCGGCGCGGTCGGGCGTCTGCAAGGGATCTCCTGGCGCCGGGTCGTGTTCCAGGGGGTCGCCAACCACGCCGGCACGACCCCCATGGCGATGCGGCGGGACGCCGGCGCGGCCGCAGCCCGGGTCATCGCCTGGCTGCGCGACCGGATGCGCGCCTCCAACGCGTCCACGGTCGCCACGGTGGGCGTCATCGCCTTCGAGCCGAACGCCATCAACGTCATCCCCTCGCGGGCGACCTTCACGGTCGACCTGCGCGATCCGGACGCGGCGCGGCTGCGGCGCGAGGAGGACGCCCTGGAGGAGTTCCTGGCCGAGGTCGCCCGGTCCGAGGATGTCGGGGTCTCGGTCGAGGTCCTGGCCCGCTTCGAGCCCGTCGCCTTCGATCCGGGCCTCGTCGCGATGATCGAGGAGGCCGCGGCGGCGCGCCGTCTGCCGTGCAGGCGCATGGTCTCGGGCGCCGGCCACGACGCCCAGATGATGGCGCGCGTAGCGCCCGCGGCCATGATCTTCGTGCCGAGCCGGGACGGCGTCAGCCACAACCCGGCGGAGTTCACCGCGCAGGCGGACCTGGCGGCCGGCGCGGCGGTGCTGCTCGACGTCGTCGCCCGGCTGGCCTGCGCGACGCCGGACGACGATGGGAGGGCAGGGGGCTAGGACCCCCGGCCCGACAAGGTGGCGAGCCCCAGCGATCCCGGGTTCATCAGCCCGCGCGGATCCAGCGCCCGCTTCACGTCCTGCAGCAGGGACCAGGTCTCGGGCTTCAGGATCTCGGCGAAGGGATAGTCCCGCGCCACCTGCCAGCTGACGCCGCCGAGCCCCGCATAGAGCTCCTGCGTGGCGCGGCGCAGCTCCGCGACGGCGTTGCGGGTCTCCGGGTTGGCCGGGCGGTTCATCCACGGCTTCACGATCTCGGCCCCGACGCTGGCGGCGTGCAGGGGCGTGATCTCGTCGGTCCAGTAGAAGGCCGGCTCCAGGAAGAACTCGTTGCCGACCGTCATGCTCATCACCGAGTAGACGATGCCGTGGCGCTCCATGAAGGGCCGGCGCTCGGCGAAGAACGCCTCGTTGGCGTCCACCACGCGCTGCGCGTCGCCCAGCGGGAACACGGCGTGAATCGGCACCCAGCGCTCGCCGTTGAGGCCCAGCATGCCGCGCACCGGCCCGAAGGGCTTGGCCCGCATCACCTTGGGCACGCTGTTCTCGATCTCGGTTCCGTGCGCGCGCCCGATGGCGCTCAGCGTCGCCATGCCCTTGCGCAGCGCGTCCTCGTCGGCCGCCTCGGTGACGATATGGAGCGTGTAATTGTGCGCCTTAAGGAAGCCCGCGCCCGCCACCGCCACGCCGGCCGCCGCCTTGACGCCCTCCAGCAGCGACTTGCCCGAGGTCGCCACCGCGCCGAGCGCCTTCAGCCCGTCCGAGATGCGGTTCACGCTGGCCGAATGCTGCGCCTTGGTGCGGTCGATGCCGAAGCCCTCGGCGACGAGGCGGGTGCGCGCCATCTCGACCTGCGCGGCCGCCATGGCGTTCAGGCTCTCGAAACCGAAGGACAGGAAGCCCGTCTCGGCTGGGCGGGGCCAGAGCCGCAGCGTCGCCGAGACCTTGACGCCGAAGGCCCCGTTGTCGCCCAGAAACAGCCCGGTCAGGTCCGGCCCGCCCTCGCGCGTGAAGGGCTTGGTCCCCTTCCGCCCGCCCGAGCCCGTGGTCGCCAGCCGCCCGTCCGGTAGCGCGACGGTGACGCCGAGCACCGCCTCCGCGACCGTGCCGTTCAGCGCCGAGCCGAAAAAGGCGCTGTTCTGCGAGAGCGCGCCGCCCACCGTGGCGTTGACGCCCGACAGCGGCCCCCAATAGCCCGTGCGCAGGCCCGTGCCTTCCAGCGCTGCGTTGACGCTTTCCCAGGTGCACCCGGCCTCGACCGTGATGTAGCGATCGTCGGCGTTGACCTCGACGATGCGGTTGAGCTTGCGCGTGTCGATCACGACCGAGTCGGCGCGGTCCGGAAGGTAGCCCTTGGTGTACGACATGCCGCCGCCGCGCGGCACCACCGAGAGCCCGTGCTCGGCCGCGACCCGTACAGCCTCGGCGACCTCCTCGCCGGTTTGCGCCATCACGACCGCCAGCGGCGGGATGCCGGGCTGCCAGAAGATGTCGTTGGCGTAGTAGTCGCGCGTCTTGGCGTCCGCCAGCACGCGGTCGTCGCCCAGCGCGCGCTGCAGGGCGTCGAGAGCCATCAGGTCGTCGGCTCGGATGTGATCCGTCATCGACATCGGGCGCTCCTCAGTTTGGGGCGTTGCGTCGCCCGCCGATCGCGCCGGATCGAACCATCGTAGGCCAGCGCGTGTCAACTTTCGACTTCCATTTCATACCGTGACATGGGTAGTCTGGCGTGGACCACAGAAGTTGCCGGACGATCCATGGCCGAGACCGACTCCCCCACCCAGAATGTCAGGGCCGTCACCCGGGCCCTGTCCGTGCTGTCGTCCTTTTCGGGCAAGAGCGTCCAGTCGCTGGCCGAGGTCACCAACGCCACCGGGCTCGACAAGGGCACCACGCGCCGCCTGCTGCTGACCATGATGAGCAGCGGCTTCATCGCCCAGGATCCGGCCTCGCAGCATTACCGGCTGGGCCGCGCCATCCGCGACCTCGCCGCCAATGTGGCCGACGATCTCGATTTGCGCGGCGTGGCCCTGCCGGTGCTCACGGAGCTGGCCGGGGACGTGCACGGCACCGCCTTCCTGTCGGTCTATGACGAGGGCGACGTGGTGTGCCTGGACCGAATCCACGACATGAAGGGCATCGAGGTCCACTGGTGGGCCGTGGGCGGCACGCTTCCCTATAATTGCGGCGGCGCGCCCAAGCTCCTGCTGGCTTATCAGTCGCCCGAAGAGATCGAGCGCGTCCTGCGGCAGAAACCGGCGGCGCTGACCCCCAAGAGCATCACGGACCCCGCCGAACTCAAGGCCTCCTTGGCGAAGATCCGCGAGCGCGGCTGGGAGCTCGCCATCGACGACGTGGCCCTGGGCCTGTCGGCGCTCGCCGTGCCGGTGCGCGGCCGGGATGGCGAGATCGTCTGCTCCATCAGCATCGCCGGTCTCACGCCCCAGATGGTGGCCCGCAACAGGCCGGTGCATCTTGCCCGCGTGCAGAACGCCGCCGCCGCCATTGAGCGCCGCCTCAAGGGAGTCGGACGGAGCTAGCGTGTCACTCTACGAAACGCGAGTTGTGGTTTGACAGAGAAGATCCGTTGGCGGTAGTTTGGGTTGTGGTCGACGAGGCCACGGGAACGCCGTGACCGAGGACCGAAGACGCTTCGCCCCAAGGGCGACGGCGTCGCGGCCCCGGTCCACGACGGCTCGACGATGATCACCAAGATCACGCGACAAGTCCGGGGAGGGAACATGAGCAAAGCTTCCGTAGCCGCGCGCAGCATGCGCGGCGTTCTGGCCGGCGCTGCGGCGCTTGCGATCAGCTACGCCGGAACCGCGGGCGCCGCCCCGGCGGCCGGCGAATATGGCGTCGGCTTCATCACCGAGAACACCGGCCCGCTGGCCGCCGCAGGCGTCTCCTACCATCGCGGCGCCCAGCTCGCGGTCGACGAGATCAACGACAGCGGCTTCATCGGCCAGGGCGTCAAGCTCAAGCTCAGCGAAAAGGAGAGCGGCTCGGACGCGGCGCGGGCCGTGCAGGCGCTGACGCAGTTCTCGGCCGACCGCAACGTCATCGCGGTGACGTGCTGCATCCTGTCGCCGGTCGCCGCCGCCCTGAAGCCGGTCACCACCAACGCCAAGCTGCCGCTCGTGATCTACGGCGCGACGCTGCCGGGCCTGCCGCAGCCGCCTTACGTCACCTCCATCGTGGGCCTGCCCGGCCCGCAGGAAGTGAAGATGTCGAAGGTGCTGGCCGAGACCCTGAAGCCCAAGACGGTGGCGTACTTCGTCAACGCCGACAACGAAGGCTTCCAGAACCGCCTGAAGGCCGCCCAGAAGGTGATGGACGACGCCGGCGTCAAGAATGTCGGCGTGGTGAGCATCCTGTCCGCCGACACGGACTTCACCGCCCCGGCCACCCAGGCGATGGCCACCAACCCCGATCTCATCATGGTCTGGACCACGCAGACGCCTGCGGCCGGCATCATCGCGGCGCTGCGCTCGCGCGGCTATGCGGGCAAGATCGCCACCTCGGACGTGATCTCGCCGGCTCCGGTCTTCAAGAAGATCGGCGCGCCGCTGGCCGGCATCCCGTTCCCGATCATCTTCTCGTCCGAGATCTCCAGCAGCCCCGAGGCGAAGAAGTTCGTCGAGGGCTACACGAAGAAGTTCGGCGAGGCCCCGGACACCTATTCTGCGCAGGGCTATACGGCGCTCTACTACATCGCGCAGGGCCTGAAGGGCCTTGAGGGCAAGCCCACGCGCGAGGACCTGGCCGCCTCGATCGGCAAGATCCAGTCCATCGCCTACAACGTCTATGGCGGCGTGCCGATGGTGAACGGCCAGGCCGAAGTCCAGAACTCCCTGATCGCCAACTGGACGGCGGACGGAAAGGTCGTGCGCTGGGAGAACAAGTGATGCAGCTCTTTGTCGAGCAGCTGATCAACGGCTGGGCGCTGGGCTCGCTCTACGCCCTGTTCGGGATCGGCTTCGGCCTCGTCTTCTCCACGCTCGGCATCCTCAACGCCGCGCACGGGACCTACGCGAGCTGGGCCGCCATCGCTGGCTACTACGCGGTGGAGCGCTTCGGCGTCCCGTTCCCGGTCGCGATCGCGGCGGGCGTGATCGGCGGCGGCCTCCTGGCCGTCGTCGTGGACCAGATCGGCTTCCAGCCGCTCCGGGCCAAGAAGACCGGCATGCTCGGCGCGCTGATCACCAGCATCGCGTTCTGGATCATCCTCGACAGCCTGGCCGGTTTCGCGACCGGCCAGCAGAGCCTGGCTTTCCCGGCCGCGAGCTATCCCAACCAGATGGTCGTGATGGGCCCGCTGCGCGTGCCGCAGATGCAGATCATCACCATCGTGGCGCTGCTTGTCTGCACCATCGGCATCCACCTCTTGATCCAGAAGACCCGCATCGGCGCGGCCATGCGGGCCGTCGGCTGGAACGAGGTCGCGGCGGCGCTAGGCGGCGTCAACGCCCGCATGGTGATCCTGCTGACCGCCTTCCTGGCGGGCGCGACGTCCGGGCTCGCCGGCGTGCTGGGCGGCATCTCGACCTCCAACGTGTCGTTCACGCTGGGCGAAGGCTTGATGCTGAAGGGCTTCGCGGCCGTGGTGGTGGGCGGCTACGACGACGTTCGCGGCACCGCCATCGCGGGCATCTGCCTCGGCATCATCGAGGTCTTCGTGGCCCAGTACATCTCCACGAGCTTCCGCGACGGCTTCACCTACATGCTGCTCCTCGCCTTCCTGATCGCCCGTCCGCGTGGGCTGTTCGGCAGCGCCAGCTTCGTGCGGGCCTGAGATGGAGACCTTCCTCGACCTCTGGGCCGCCTATGGCAGCACCGTCACTTTCGCGATGGTCAACGCGCTGTTCGCGCTGAGCACCTACGCGGTGCTGTCCACGGGCGTGCTGAGCTTCACCACGGTGGTGTTCGCCGCCGTGGGCGGCTTCCTGGCCGCGCAGCTCTCCGGCAAGTTCGGCTTGCCGCTCTGGGCCGCCTTTCCGGCGGCGGCGCTGGGCGGCGGCTTCGCGGCCGCCGTGGTGGCCTTCGCGTTTCTGCGGCTCGAGAGCCACTGGATGGCGCTCGCCAGCCTCGCGCTGGTGCTCATCACCCGCGTGACGGCCCTGAACGCGCCGGCTCTGACCGGCGGCGTCAATGGCCTGATCGTGCCGGTCCGGGTCGAGCCATTGGAACTCGCGATCCTGCTGGCGCTCTGCACTGTGGTGTTCTGGCGCCTGCACCGGTCGTGGTTCGGCCTCGCCTCCAGGGCCGTACGCGAGGACGCGGCCGTGGCCTCCACGATGGGGATCAGCCCCTACCGCATCCAGTTCATCGCCTTCCTGATCAGCGGCGTCGTCGGCGGCCTCGGCGGCGCGGCGCTGGCCTTCACGCTGCAGTTCATCTCGCCCGAGACCTACTTCATCGGCATCGCCTTCACGATGATCGCCTCCACGGTGCTGGGCGGCTCCTTCCACTGGCTCGGCCCGATCATCGGCGCGGCCGTGTTCACGGCGCTGCCCACCACCATGCAGGCCATCGTGCCGCAGATCGAGGACGTGGCGAAGGGCGTGGTGCTGCTGCTGATCATGATCTTCCTGCCGCGCGGCCTCATCGACCCGCGGGCGTGGGGGCTGAAGAAGGCCGCCCGGCTGCGCCAGAAAATCCACGACGAGACCGAGGCCAAGCGGGCGGCGGAGCGCGACGCCCATGCGTGACGCCGGCTCCCTCCTGGTGCTCGAGGACGTGGTCAAGCGCTTCGGCGGCGTCGCCGCCGTGGGCGGGCTCACGGCCCATGTCCGGCAAGGCAGCGTCCATGGCCTGATCGGCCCCAACGGCGCCGGCAAGACCACGGTGATCAACCTGATCACCGGGCTGTTCCACCCCACCTCCGGGACGATCCGCTTCGCGGGCGCCGAGCTGGAGGCCATGGCCCCGCAGGACATCGCCGCCAAAGGCATCTCGCGCACCTACCAGAATGTCCGCCTGTTCAGCGGCATGACGGCGCTCGAGCAGGTGATGACCGGCTGCTGGCTGCGTCGCGGCGTGTCGCTCTGGTCGTCGTTCCTCGGCCTGCCGGCGGCGTCCAGCGCCTGGCGCTCCACCCGCGAGCAGGCGTTGCACCTGCTCGACCGGGTCGCGATGGCGCACCGCGCCGACGAACTCGCCGAAACGCTGAGCTATGGCGAGCAGCGCCGCATCGAGATCGCCCGCGCGCTCGGGTCCGACCCGAAGCTGCTGCTGCTCGACGAGCCCACGGCCGGCATGAACCATTCCGAGGCGGAGGCGGTCGGCCGCCTCGTCCACGAGTTGCGCGACGCCGGCCTGACCATTCTGATGGTCGAGCACAATATGAGCCTCGTCACCGCCTTTTGCGACAGCTGCACGGTGATGAATTTCGGCCGGCTCCTGGCCGAAGGGGACCCGAAGACCTGCATCGCCGACCCGGCCGTGCAGGAAGCCTATTTCGGACGCAAGAACGATGCTGACCGTATCCAAGCTCTCCGCTAGCTACGGGGCGATCCAGGCCGTCCGGGGCATCGACCTCCAGGTCAAGGCGGGCTCGCTCTGCGTCGTGCTCGGCTCCAACGGCGCCGGCAAGTCGACGACGCTGCGCAGCATCGCCGGGCTGCACCGGCCGGTGTCGGGCTCCATCAGCCTCGACGGCGCGGAGATCTCGCGGCTGCCGCTGCACAAGGTGGTCCGCTCCGGCCTCGCGCTGGTGCCGGAAGGCCGCATGGTCGTGGCGCCGCTCAGCGTCGAGGAAAATCTCGGCCTCAGCGCCTTTGCGGGCCGCAACGCGGATCCGGAGCTTCTCGACAAGGTCTATACGCTGTTCCCGCGCCTGGCCGAGCGACGCCTCCAGAAGGCCGGCCTGCTCAGCGGCGGCGAGCAGCAGATGCTCGCCATCGGCCGCGCGCTGATAACCCGGCCGCAGATGCTGGTGCTGGACGAGCCCTCCATGGGGCTCGCCCCCTCCGTCGTCGACCTCGTGTTCCAGGCCATCGTGGCGCTGCACCGCGAGGGCCAGTCCATCCTGCTGGTGGAGCAGAACGCCGCCATCGCGCTCTCGGTGTGCGACTACGGCTACGTCATGCGCCGCGGCCAGATCGTGGTCGAGGGCACGCCGGACGCGCTGAAGCAGAACCCCGAAGTGCTGGAAGCCTACCTGTCCTGACAGGTTCGCGGCGACTTACGACCGCCCAGATTAAACTTTCCCAAGGCGCCCCGGCGAGCAGCCTGCCGCCGCCGCCGCATGCTAGCGTGCCGACAACGATCAAGTCGTCGGGGGAACGGTCATGAAGGGCATCGCAGCGGCGGCTGTCGCCGTCTTGGGGGGAATCAGCGCAGCCCAAGCCTTCGATGGATGGCGGCTGGAGCGGGCGACCCCCATTCCGAGCAAGACCGCCGCGTTCGACTACATCACCTACGATCCGACCGCGAAGCGACTGTATATCGGCCACCGCAAGGAAGGCCTGCAGGTGGTGGACGCGACCAGCGGCGCATTGATCGGCGTCGTCGCCGGGACCCCCGAGGCGAGCTCCAACGGCGCCACGCTCATCCCGGAACTCGATCTCGGCATCTCCAACAATGAGAACGGCACGCTGATCCCGTTCAAGCTGTCCACGCGGGAGACCAGCGCGCCCGTGCGCCTGGGCGAGGAGCTGGACACCAGCCACTACGACCCGACGACGAAGCGCCTCTTCGTCAACATGGCGGCCGACGCCAGCGGGGCGGAGATCGCCGTGCTGGAGACGCCGAGCCTCGCAAAGGTCGGCTCCATCAAGCTGGCCACCAAGAAGCCCGAGCACGCCGCCTTCGACGGCGCCGGCGTCATGTATCTGGCGTCCCGCGATCTCGACCTCGTCTACCGCATCGACGCGAAAGCCCTGAAGGTCACGGCCGAGTGGCCGACCAAGGGCTGCGCACAGGCCAACAGCACCGCGATCGACACGGCGCGCCAGCGCCTGTTCGTCGCCTGCCGGGGCAACGACAAGCTGAAGCCGTCGCTCATCGTCATGAACACCGCCTCGGGCGACGTCGGCTACACGGCCGAGATCGGCGGCGGCAATGACGGCCTCGTCTATGACCCGGACGTCAAGCGGCTGTTCGCCGCCAATGGGCTCAGCGCCGTGATCAATGTGTTCGAGCAGGTGGACGCCGACACCTACAAGCCCGTCGAATCCGTCCTGACCCGGCCGATGGTCAAGGTGCTCGCCTATGACCAGCAGGCGCAGAAGCTCTTCTCCATGACGGCGGAAGGCTCGGCCGACGCCTCCAAGAAGATCAACACCAGCGTCGGGCCGTTCTACCCGAACACCTTCTTTCCCAACACCTTCACGGTGCTGACCTACGCCAAGGCGCCCAAATAGGAGCGCCTCGGCGCCGCGCTCAGCCGTTCAGGAAGGCGTCGTAGATCGCCATCGTGGCGGCGGCCGCGGCGGGGTCGGGGTCCGGCCACCACACGGTCGTGGGCGTCACTCGCACCTCGACGCCGGGCACGGACAGGGCCTGCGCCTCCTTGAGGCCGTCGATCAGCATGTCGTTCGGCCCGGCGCAGACCAGCGTCGGCGTGCGCAGCAGCGGCATGCGCGAGCGCGTGTCGTAGGTGAAGGCGGAGCGGTAGGCCCGGTCGTAGGTGGGGCCGCTTTCCAGAATGCCGACCGTGTAGAGGTTCAACTGCTCGGCCGAGGGCAGGCCAAGTTGGCGGGCGGCGGCGCGCTCGACGCGGTACCAGGGCCAGTACAGGAACATGTCGCGCCGCCAGTTCCAGGCGAACTGCAGGTGCAGGCCCCAAGGGTCCGGGACGATCGGCGGGAAGTAGCGCGCCAGCAGGTCCTGCTGGAAATCCTGCGCGATGAAGACCGGCCCCTCCAGCACCGCGCGGCCGACCAGGTCCGGCCGGCGCACCGCCAGTTCGAGCCCGACAAGGGCGCCCGTGTGCGAGCCCCAGACGTCCACCTGCGGGAAGCCGAGCGCCTCGATGAGGGCGATCATGTCCTCGGCGAGGTCGCCGATCTCCACCGGCCGGTCCGGCTTGTCGGAAAGCCCGTTGCCCAGGTAGTCCACCGACAAGGTCTGGCGTCCCCGCGCCAGCCCGGTCACCACCGGGGCGAACTGCGCCGAGGAGCCGCCGCCCGTGGGGATGACCAGCAGCGGGCGCCCCTCGCCGCCGGCGCGGCGCAGATGCATGCGGCCGCGGGAGGTCTCGACATACTGGTTCCAGATGGCGTCGCCCGGTAGCGGCGCCGTCGCGGGCAGGCGGGGCGCGGGGGAGAGCGTCGCCAGCCGGGCGAGCGCTCCCGGCAGGGCGTCGACGCCGCTGACGCGAACGCCCTGAACATGCGGGGCGTCCGCCCGCACGGCGTCGAGGCAGGCGGACCAGAGCCGCTCATAGGCGCCCGGGTTCACGGCCGCGGCCGTCACCGTGGAGGCGAGCTCCGCGGGCGTCGGAAGCGCTTCGCCCGTCGGCGCGGGCTGCGTCGGATCGTCCGGAACGAAGAGATGCGCGTCGCGCAAATGCGCCCAGAGCGCCGTGAGATGCGTTCCGTCCTGGCGCGGCGGCAGCGACGGCGGCCGCCGCCCGCGCGTCGCCCAGGCCTGCGCGGCGTCGGCCCCGAGCGTCAGGAGGGGGCGGCCCCGCATGGCGCCCGCGATCGCAATGGCGAGGTCGATGGCGATCAGGGGCGCGTCGGGCGCAACGCACGCGCCCAGCGCCGCATCGAGGCTGCGGGCGACATCGCCGAGGTCCGCGGCGGCGAGACCCGCCGAACCGCCGACGCCGGGCAGCTCCAGCACGGTGACGCGCCGCCCCGGACAGGCCGCGCCGATGCGCGCCGCCGTGGCCTCGGCGCCCAGGGTCAATCCATGCAGGACGGCGACGTCCGGCCCCTCGCCGCACCGCCAGACGCGGATCTGCGCGCTCCCGACGGTGATGTAGTGCGGGCGGGGCTCCGGCGCCCTTCGGGCGCGGTCCGGGAGGGTCACGGCGCGGCGCGCCTCACTCCGCCGCGAAGGCCTTCGGCGGCGGGGTGGTGAGGTACTTCAGCTGCAGCGCCTCGATTTCCTTGAAGCCGATCATCTCGATGAAGGGGTCGTGGCCCATGGTCGGCCGGGGCAGGTTCTTGGTGGTCTTGTCGCGCACGAGCGCGGCGAGGTTCTCCTGCAGCGCAGTCGCGATGCTCATCAGCGGCACGAGCGGGAAGGTGGCGAGGCCCGCCACGCTCTCGATCTCGGCCGGCGACAGGTTCTTCTCCAGCCAGCCCAGGATCTGCAGGGACAGCGGCACGCCGCAGGCCTCGCGCAGCGCCCGCAGGCCCTCGATGGTCTTGAAGGTGCGGCTGATCGGCTGGATCACGTCCGCGCCCGCCGCCACATACGCCTTGGCGCGCTCGATCGCCTCCGCCTCGGTGGCCACGTCCGTGCGGGCGACGATGAGCATGTTCGGGTTGCGGCGCGCCTCCACGGCCGCCCTGATCTTGCCGACCGCCTCGTCCATCGGGATCGTCTCGACCCCGCCGACGCAGATCGGGCAGCGCTTGGGCGCGACCTGGTCTTCCATGATCACGGCGGCGACGCCCGTCGCCTCGAACTCGCGGATTGTCCGCATCACGTTGATGGCGTTGCCATAGGCCGTGTCGATGTCGGCGATCACCGGGATGTCGACCACATTGGTGACGTTGCGGACGACGCCGAGATTCTCGGTCATCGTGTAGAGCTCGGCGTCCGGCATGCCGAGCAGCGAGGCGGAGACGCCGAAGCCGCTGGTCAGCAGGGCGTCGAAGCCGGCGGCCTGGATGAAGCGCGCCGACAGCGCGTCATACGCGCCGGCGGCCCAATGCGTCTTCTGCGCCAGCACCTTGGCGCGGAAATCCTGGTGTCCGGTGAACGGCATGGGGGTGACTCCTCGGAGGTCGGGCGCGGCGCCTAGACGGCCGCGATGGGGCGTTTCAGGTAGGGAACGAGGCCGCCCGCATCCAGCATCTCGCGGTCGGCGTAGGACAGCGGCTCCATCGGCAGCGATGTGCCCTTGGTGAGGTTGCGGACGAGATTGGCGTCCCAGTCGACCTCGATCTCGTCCCAGCGGTCCACGAGCGACAGGATCCCGGGGCAGCTCGCCTGCGGGAAGCCCATGCTGATCTCGCCGCGCCAGTAGCCGGGCGAAAAGCTCTCGGCGATCACGCCCGTGACGCCCAGATGCCGCATGGCGCGCATCGGCGGGTAATGCGGGTGGCCGTAGCCGAAATTATGCGCGCCGACGATCACGTCGCCGGGCTTCACCTTGCCGTGGAAGTCCGGGTCGTAGGACAGCATCGCGACCTTCGCGAGCTCGTCCACGTCGGTGATCTTGATGTTCTTGACGCCGACGATCTGGTCGACGTCGAAGTTCTCCTCGTCGAACACGAAGGCGACGCGGCCGCGAAGCGGTTTCAGAGCCATGGCGACCTCCTGGTCAGAGATATTTGCGCGGATCCGCGATCGCGCCCTCGATGGCGGAGGCGGCGACCGTGGCGGCGTTGCAGAGGTAGATCTCCGAATCCGGGCTGCCCATGCGGCCGCGGACATTGAGCGTGCCGGTCGAGACCGCCCGCTGGTTGGCCGACATGGTGGCGATGCGGCCGAAACAATAGTCGCAGCTCGGCGACGACACAAAGGCGCCGGCCTCCACCAGCGTCGACAGCAGGCCTTCGCGGCCCGCCGCCGCCATGATCTCCTGGCTCGTCGGCACGACATTGAGCTGGAAGCCGTCTTTCACCTGGCGGCCCTGGAGAACCTTGGCGGCGACCCGCAGGTCCTCCAGCCGGCCCGACGCGCAGGAGCCAAGGTAACCGGCGTTGATCTCGATGCCGAGATACTCCGACAAGTTGCGGGAATTCGCGGGCGTCGGTGGGATCACGACCAGCGGCTCGAGGTCGGTGAGATCGAGGTCGTGGACGGCCGAGTACTCGGCGTCGGGATCGCTCCATACCGGCTCGATCTTCTTTTTGGCGCGCGGCAGCGCGTAGGCCAGCCGCTCCTCGTCCGGGTTGACGATGGCGGTCACCGCGCCGGTGAACATGGCGAGACCTGTGATGGTCTGCAGGCCTTCGGTCGAAATCTGCGAGAGCGCCGGACCGCCCACCTCCAGAACCTGGAACCGGCAGGACGCCGGCCCCAGCGTGCGCACCAGATGGTGGAACACGTCGCGCGCCATCACGCCCTTCTGCAGCGTGCCGCGCAGGTTCACCCGCACGGTCTGCGGCACCTTGATGGAAATGCGCTCGCGCACGAAGGCTTCGAGCAGGTTGCGGCGGATGCCCATGGCCAACGTGCCGAAGGTGCCGAGCTGGCTGATATGTCCGTCGAAATGCACCACGAAGGCGCCCGGCACGGCGTAGCCGACCTCGGCCGCGACCTGATGGCCGATGCCCTTGCGCTCATAGAGCGCGACGCCGTTCTCGGCGCACCAGGTGCGGGTGCCGATATGGAGCTCTTCCTCCTTGGGCGTCGTCGCCGGCACCATGTGGTCGATGAAGATGGCGTAGCGGTCCGGCTCGGCGACGCGCTCGATGCCGAAGTCCTCCTTCATCTGCTTGAAGTAGACGTCCGTGTAGCCGGGAAAGTCATAGGCGATGACGTAGTCCGGCTTGGCCATGACCTCGTCGCCGGCCTTCACGAACGCCTTGCCGGACACCCGGGCCAGGATCTTCTCGGTGATGGTGTAACCCACGTGCGATCTCCTTCGGGCCGGCTTGCGCCTGCCGCTCAGTGGCGGCCGGCGGTCTCGGCCGGCTTGAACGTGAAGCCGCCGTCCCGGCGGCCGATGAAGCCCGCATGCGGCGGGCCGAAATGGGAGGGCAGCAGCAGCGCGCCCGTGTCGGCGCAGTGGTTCAGCAATCGCAGCCGGGTCGCGCGCGCGGCCTCCTGGTCTTCGCAGAAGCAGCTGTTCAGCTGCGGCGCATAGACCTGGATGGGCTGGTGCAGGACGTCGGCCGAGCACACGAAACGCTCGCCGCCCTTGTCATAGACGAGGTTGAGCTGCGTCTCCGTGTGCCCCGGCGCGGCCACGACTGTGAGGCCGGGCAGGATCTCGTCGCCCGGGTCCACGAAGTCGACCAGCCCGGCCTCGATCACCGGATCGACGCTGTCGCGGATCACGTCGACATTCTCCGGCAATCGTGCGCGCCCCGCGCCGCCCTCGCGCCAGTGGTCGTATTCGGCGCGGCCGAACAGGTAGCGGGCGTTCGGAAAGGTCGGGACCCAGCGCTCTCCGTCCCGGCGCGTGTTCCAGCCGACATGGTCGATGTGCAGGTGCGTGCAGAACACGATGTCGACGTCCTCCGGCCGCACGCCCGCGGCCGCGAGATTGTCCAGGTAGGGAAAGTCCAGCATGTGGAAGCGCCGGAACAGCGGCAGCGCCCGCGCCTTGCCGTTGCCCGAGCAGGTATCCACCAGGATCGTCTTGCCCTGCAGCCGGATGAGCCAGGACTGGATGCTGGACATCACCTTGCCGCTGTCGGCGTGGAAGAAGTTGGGCCCGGCCAGCTGCGGGTGGCGCTCCAGCAGGGACGCGTCGAAACCGGGCAGCAGGAACGACGGCTCGAAGCCTTGCTCCAGCACCTCCTCGATGCGGACGACCGAAACGCCGCCGAGTTCGAACCTCGTCAAACGCGCCCTCCCTGGGCTTTCTCCCTTACTCCACCGTTACCACGCCGCGCCATCCCAGCCAAGGTGCAAAATGCGTTTCACCCTGTGACATGATCCCTTATCCCCGGCGCGGGGCGAGGGGCCAGCGGCGGCGCTTGCTGCAACACGCCACCCCCGTCATCCCCGGCGCGCCGCAGGCGCGGGAAGGGGATCCAGCAAGGCCGGGCGAAGGGCGACCCTGATCCAACCCTCCTGGATCCCCTTCCCGGCGCTCCGCGCCGCCGGCGATGACACCCTTCTCCCCGGCGCGGGGAGAACGCAGCCGAGCGCAGCGAGGAGGGATGAGGGGCCGGACGGCGCCAGGGCCCGCCGCTTGACAAACGGATAAAATTCCTATAACCGTGTTCATGCTCCGGTCCACGGAGGGGCGTCTGCAGCGTGACGGATGTGGATCGGGGGCGGCGGCCGTCGACATCGGGCTCACGACCCGGTCGAGGCGGCGGATGGAACCGAAGGTCCGACCAGCGAAGCGCGAAGGGGCTGAAAGCGCCCCGGGACCGGCTCTTCTATTCTCAAACGCTGCGCGCGGAGCGGCGGGGCCTGGCGGCCTCCCGGCTTCACTATCCACCCACCCCACTCGCCGTGGGGTCCCCAGCGATGCCGCTCCGCGCCGCCCTCCACCTCCGGGCCGAAAGGCCGCGGAGTTAAACGCGCGTCCCACGGCTAGGCCCCCAAAAATCCCCCGTCATCCCCGGCGCGCCGCAGGCGCGGGAAGGGGATCCAGAAAGGCCGGGCGAAGGGCGCCCCGCCTTAACCCTTCTGGATCCCTTTCCCGGCGCTGCGCGCCGAAGGGAATGACGGAGGCGGACCGCCACGCATCGCCCAGCCCTCTCCCCGTTCCGGGGCGAGGGGGCGGGTCGCGGCCCTTGGCGGCGGTCAGCGTGGGACGACGCAGGTCCTGTAGCCTTGCAGGCAATTGGCCCGCATGGCGGCGGCGGCCAGCTGGGCGGCCTCCTGCGGGCGCAGGACGGCGCCGGAATCCGCGCCGGGGAAGCCGCCGCCGCGCCAGGCGCCTCCCTGGAAGGCGCCGTGCCGGTATCCGCCGGGGCGCCCGGCCTGCTGGGCGGCGGCTTCGCCCGTCAGCGCGGCCCCGAGGGCGAGGCCGGCGACAAGCATCAGGACGGTTCTGTTCATTCCTGCTCTCCCTGGCCGGATGAAGGCTCAACGCGAGGAATGTACAATGTCGGCGGGAGGCGGGACCTGACGGCCATCAGGTGCGGGCGGCAGGCTCCGCCGCGTTCGCTATTTGGGCTGCGCGCCCGACTCGGAGTTCACCTGGCCGTGGAGGCTGGTCGGTCCGCCGGCGCCGCCCTGGGCGGCCGCCGGGACGTCGCCCGCCGACCCGCTCGCGCCGGGCTTGGGCTGGCCCTGGGCGCCCGCGCTTCCCTGGCCCTGTCCGGCGCCCATGTTGAGATGCCCGCCCGACTGCGCCGGCGACGAGCCCGGCGCCGTGCCGCCCGACCAGCCGGTCGCGGGTTGGCCGGTGGAGGAGCCCCCCGTCTGGCCCTGGGCGAACGCCGTCGCTGCGCAGGGGAGGAGGAGGGCGGCGGCGAGCAAGAGAGTGGTCCTCATCGGCGGCTGTCCTTATGACATGGCGTGCGGTCCCGGCGCCGGGACCTTCGCATCGCAACGTCAGCCGGCGCCCGCCGTTCCGCCCCGGCGGCGCCTGGGCGCAGAGCCGCGCCGAGGCCGCGGGCCGCCGCGATGAACTCAGTAATGCGGGGGAGGGGGCTCGTCCCGCGGGGCGCCGGCGACCTGCAGGTCCAGCACGCGCTCCTTCAGCTCGTCCATGCGCCGCTTCAGCATGTCGATCATGCGGGCCTGTTCGGTCACGGTCGCGTTCAGCTGCTCGATCAGGTCGTCCTGATAGGCCAGGGCGACCTCCAGCGTGTCCACGCGCGCGCCGAGGTCGCCGGGGTCGTTGCTCGTCATGTCGATCGCCTGTGATGCGGGCCCGGCGCCGGAGGTAGGGCCTGCGCCGCTCCGGCGCAAGCGCGGCGGGGTCGGGCCCGCCGCGCCTGCGTTCCGGTGTCAGGCGGCCGACGCCGTCATGGGGTCGATCCGTTTGCGCACCTCGGTGATCCGGGTGGCCGGAAACCCGCTCTTCTCGGCATGCTCCCGGATCGTCTCGGGATCGTCGGCCAGGTAGACGCAAAAGAGCTTGTCGGCAGTGACGAAGCTCTCCACCCACTGGATGCGCGGGGCAAGCTGGCGCAGCACGTCGTTGGACTTGGCCGCCGCCGCCTGGAGCTGCTCGCGGCCGAGCGAGCCGGCCGCCGGGATGTCGCGTTCGATGATGAACTGGCGAAACGTCATGGTTCCCTCCGCTGGATCGCTCATCGGGGGATGGGCGACCAGCGCAGGTTAGGCTCCGCGGGGCGGCCAAGGGCTGTGCGGCCGCGCACCCCCCGTCCCGGCGTTCAGGCGGTGGTGATGCGGGTCGGGCGGGTCTGCTTGTCCTCGCGCAGCTCGCGCTTGGTGCGGCGAAGCTGCTTTTCGACCTTCGCCAGGGCGGCCCGGAAGGCGATCGGCACCTCGGGCCCCTCGGCCTCCCCGCTCATGACCGCGTTGCCGCGCAGCTGCATGTTGACGGAGCAGCGGAACTGGCGCCCCTCCCGGGCGACGTGCACGGACGCGTTCGTGAGGTCGCCAAGATATTTCCGGGCGGTCTTGCGGATCTCGTCCTGGGCGAGCTCCTGGAAAGCGCCGCCGAGGTCCACATGCGCGCTGCCCACCGTGATATCGTCGATGCTCATGCTATGCCCTTCCTGCCTTTGCGGGCTGGAGCGGATCCGGCCGCGCACCCGGAGCGAACGCCGGGGTTGTCCCCGTTGTTCCTGGATGGGGCGCCGGCGATGACAGGGGGCGACGGATGACGATCGATGCGGCGGCCGGCCTGCGCGTGCACGAGCCTCGGCCGAACATCCTGGCCTTCTATGACGGCCGCGCCGCCGGCCGGCGGCTCTACGGGCCGCAGCCGAACTGGCTGGACGACGGCGCCTACGGGCTGGGGGTCGCGAGCTACGCCGTGGTCGACGCCGGCGAGGCCCTCGTGTTCGACACGCATATCTCCCTGGACCACGCCCGGGCTGTGCGGGCGGAGCTGGTCAGGCGCGGCGTTCGCGCCATCACGGTCGCGCTCAGCCACTGGCATGTCGACCATGTGGCCGGCAACGCCGTCTTCGCCGATTGCGAGATCATCGCCAACGCGATGACCTGCGCCATCCTGGGCGAGCGCAGGCAGGCCATCGAGGCGGGCAAGGCCTCCGGCCCGCCCGCCATCCGGCCGCTGGTCCTGCCGACCCGCTCCTTCGCGGACCGCCTCGCGCTTCGCATCGGGGGCGTCGACGTCGAGCTGCGGCAGGTCGATTCGCACAGCGCCGACGGGACGGTCGCCTGGCTGCCCGAGGCCCGCGTCCTGCTCGCCGGCGACACGCTGGAGGATCCGATCACCTATGTGGCCGAGCCGGACCGGCTCGCCGCGCATCTGGGCGGCCTCGACCTCATGGCGAGCTGGGGGCCGGAGGCGATCCTGCCCGACCACGGCGACGAGGGCGTGATCGCGTCGGGCGGCTTCGGGCCCGGGCTGATCGAGGCGAACCGGCGCTATGTCCGCCGCCTGCTGGAGGCCGCCGGTTCGGCGAAGGCTGACGACCGACCCCTGGACGATTGGATCGCCGGGGACGTCGCGGCCGGCCATGTGCGGCCCTTCGCGCCCTATGAGGCCGTCCACCGCCGCAACCTCGCGACCGTCATGGCCACGCGGGCGGGCCGCGGCGAACGCTAGTTGGCCGCGCCCAGGTTGGTGCTCACGCGGTTGAACGCGGCGTTCAGGTTGCCCCTGATCTGCTGCAGCGCCACCACGATCCCGGTCGCGGCGATCGCGGCGATCAGGGCGTATTCGATGGCGGTCGCCCCGCGCTCGTCGCCGATGAAACGCTGGATCAGGTCACGCATTGCAAGCTCTCCACAACTATGGAGAGTATTTTTCCCGTTCATTGATTTTCGGTATACGGGCGGGCGACGCTGCGCCGGACCAGGCGGGGGCCGGATCCGGCGAGCCCGTCAGGCGGCCGGAGCGCCGCCTTCCTCTTCCTCGAAGGTGACGGCGACGTCGCCATTGGCCGAGAGGCGGATGCGGTCGCCCTCGATGCCGGCCACGAGCGCCGTGGACACATAGTGATGATGGCCCTTGTGGGCGCCTTCGCCGCTGTCCTTGCGGGTGAGCTTGATGCGGTCGCCCTCCACCCCGTCCACCGTGCCGACATGGACGCCGTCGGCCCCGACGACTTCCATGTGCTCGCGGATCCCTTGCGTATTCGTCACGGCCTGTCTCCTTGTTGCTGACGGGCCGACAACGCGTCAGCGGCGTGGAGGATGCACCTAAGCCCAACCCCGCGACGTCTCGCCCAAGGCCGCCTTCCGCCCTAGTTCAGCCGCTCGCGCCCAGCAGCCGGGAACGCCCGTGCCGACCTACGCCTTCTTCGCGCCGCCCTTCCTCGGACACCTCAATCCCATGGCGGCGCTCGCCAGGACCCTGTCCGCACGCGCAAGCCGGGCGGTGTTCCTGGCGAGCCCGGACGCGGCGGCCCGGATCCGCGGCATGGGGCTGGACGCGCTCGCGGTCGGCGGCGCCGACGGGGGTCCCGATCTCTCCGCCGTCGAGAGGCGCATGGCCCGGCCCGGCGGCCCCTGGGGGGTCCGGGCGACCGTCCGCGACATGGCGGCGTCGACCGATGGCCTGTGCCGCCACGCTCCGGACGCCTTGCGGGAGCTGGCGCCCGCCGCTTTGGTCTGCGACCAGCTGGAGCCCGCCGGCGGTCTCCTGGCGCGGCGCCTGGGCCTGCCGCTGGTCTCCGTCGCCAACGCGCTGCCGGTCAATGAGGAGCCGGACGTTCCGCCGCCCTATGTCGGCTGGCCCTATGATCCGACGCAAGCCGGCCGCAGGAGGAACGAGGGCGGCCGGCGCGTCAGCGCCTGGCTGATGACGCCTCTCCACGACGTCATCGCGGGCTGGGCCGACGCCTGGCGGCTCGGGCCGCTTCGCAGCGTGGAGGACTGCCTCTCGCCGACCGCCCAGGTCGCCCAATGCGTGCGCGGCCTCGATTTTCCCCGCCGCGCGCTGCCGCCGGGCTTCGCCTATGCCGGCCCGTTCCGGTCCGTCGGCGAAGACGGTCCGCGGCTCGAGCCCGACGGCGACGGCCGGCCGCTGGTCTATTGTTCGCTGGGCACGCTCCAGGGTTCGCGGATCGGCCTCTTCCGGGAGGTGGCCGCCGCCTGCGCCGCGCTCGACCTGCGGCTCGTCATCGCGCATGGCGGGCGGCTCTCCGACGGGCAGGTCGCGGACCTGCCGGGCCGCCCGATCGCCATGGCCTACGCGCCGCAGCGCGCCATCCTGTGCCGGGCCGCCCTGGCGGTGTGCCATGCCGGTTTCAACACGGTGCTCGACGCCCTGTCCTTCGGCGTACCGCTCGCCGTGACGCCGCTCGGCTTCGAGCAGCCGGGAACGGGCGCCAGGCTGGAGAGGATCGGGGCCGGGATCGTGGTGCGGCGCCGCTGGGGCCGATTTCCCGTCCGCGACGCCATCGAGCGCCTGCTCGGCGACGACGGCTGCCGCGACCGGGCCCGTTCCGTTGCGGCGGAGATCGCTCAGGCCGGCGGGGTGGAGCTCGCCTGCGACATCGTCGAGGGCGCCGCCGCAGCCGCGTCCTGACCGCTCGCGCGGCCGGCCCGGATCTCCGGCAGCTTCCACCAGGGCGCGCTCGGAACGTCGTGATGCTCGTGGTGATAGCCGAAATGGAAACAGGTCAGCAGCGAGAGCCAGACCGGATAGTCGTTGCTCCTGGCATTATGCCGGTCGCCGAAGGGGATCTCGTCCCGCCGGTGCGGCAGATAGGTGCCGAAGGCGAAAAGCTGGATGGCCGATAGGATCGCCGGGACGCCCCAGAGCAGCAGCGCGTTCACCGGCGAGGCGCCGAGCGCCACGAGATAGACGGCCAGCAGGGCGGCCAGCGTCGCCATCTCGCGCCAGCCGAAATACTCGCGAAAGAAGCACAGGAACCACGGCCAGAAGGCCGACGGATGGTTCTCGTCGAAATCCGGATCGAGCGGCGTGCCCGCATGCCGGTGATGGGCGAAGTGCTTGCCGATCAGCCGGTCATAGGAGAACCCGGCGTAGAGGGCGAGGCAGAGGCGGCCGATCGCGCGGTTCAGGCGCGGCCGGAACGGCGCCAGCGAGCCGTGCATGCAGTCATGCGCGACGATGAAGAGGCCCACATTGAGCCAGCACTGAAGCGCGATCAGGACCGGCGCCGCCGCCACGCCCGCCGGCGACCAGCGGTGAAAGAACACGCCATAGACATGGCACGTGGCCCAGGCCGCGATGACGAGGGTCGCCAGCGCGAGCCCTACGAAAGTCTGCCGTCCGTAAGCCTCGCGGCGGGCGGCGACGTCCTGATCCATCGGCGTGGTCAAGTCCGGGCTCTCAGCCGTCATGTCTCTCGCTCATCGTGTCACCCTGTCCTCAAGATGGGGCGCGCAAGCCGGACGACCATGCGGCGGATCGGCCAAGTGGAAGCGCAAGCATAGCAGTCATCGAAGCTTGTTCTGAGCAGTAACGGCGCGCCATTTTGGCGCATGTTGCGTTTTGTTCATCTCGTTTCATTGGCGCAAGATGTGACAACGCTATTCTGATCCGGCGAGGATCGCGTGGCGTGCGCGACGACGTACAGGGTGGGAGCCGCCGACATGACGGATCAGACGTCCGCCGTCGAGAGCGAGGCGCATGCGCGTCCCAAGCTTCGCCGGGGTCCCGAGGCCAGGGCCCCGCGCCAGCAGACCAGGCCCGCGGACGAGGCGCCGTTCAGCTTGGACTATCTGAGGAGCATCATCCAGCGGCGGCTGGCCCTTTTGGTCCCCTCGGCGCATGTCCGCCCGCAACGGGTGCACAGCGCCATTCGCTACAGCCTGCTGGCGCCCGGCAAGCGCATTAGGCCGATGCTGTGCGTCCTCACCGCCCACGGGGCCGGACGGACGGATGCGGCGGCCCTCGACGCGGGCTGCGCCATCGAGCTCGTGCACACGGCCTCTCTCGTTTTGGACGACCTGCCCGCCATGGACGACGCCGCGCTCCGCCGGGGGCAGGCCTGCGCCCATCTGCATTTCGACGAGAGCACCGCCATCCTGAGCGCCATCGCGATGCTGAACCGGGCCTTTGGCCTCTTGTCCACCATCGACGGCGTCGACGACCGCACCAGGACGAGGCTCGTGGCGCGCCTGTCCAGCGTCGTCGGCTCGGCCGGGCTGGTGGCCGGGCAGGACTGCGACCTGCATGACCGCGCGATCTATTCCGACGTGGCTCGCATCGAGGCTCTCAACCGGCTGAAGACCGGCGTGCTCTTCGTCGCCGCCGTCGAGTTCGGCGGCCTCGTGGCGGGCCTGTGCGACGACGACCTGGAGAAGCTCGCCTGTTTCGGCGAAACCTTCGGGCTGGCGTTCCAGACCGCCGACGACATCGTCGACGCCAGGAGCACGCCCGAGGCGGCCGGCAAGGACGTCCGGCAGGACGGCGGCAAGCCGACGGTGGTCTCGCTCGCGGGCGTCGATGAAGCGCGCCGGCGCGTCGCCGTCCAGCTGGCCGAGGCGCGGCGCGTCCTGTCGTCCTGCAGTTTCGACATCGCGCCGCTCGACGGCCTGCTCGACGCGTTCGAGCGGAAGCTGGCGCTCTGACCGGGAGGGACGCCATGCTCTCCGTCGCCGCTAAGGCCGCACTGGTGATCAGCGCCGTCCTCGCCATGGAAGGCGTCGCCACGCTGGTGCATCGCTATGTGATGCACGGGATCGGCTGGGGCTGGCATCGCTCCCATCACGAGCCGCATGACGACCTGCTGGAGCGAAACGACCTCTACGCCGTCTGCTTCGCGCTCCTCTCCGCGCCGCTGTTCGTCCTGGGCGCCGACCGACCCGTGCTGTGGTGGATCGGCGTCGGCGTGGCGCTGTATGGGCTGCTCTATTTCATCGTCCATGACGGGCTGGTCCACCGCCGCTGGCCGTTTCACTGGGTGCCGCGCCGCGGCTACCTGAAGCATCTCGTCCAGGCCCACAGGCTGCATCACGCCGTGCGGGACCGCGACGGCGCGGTCTCGTTCGGCTTCCTCTACGCCGCGCCGCTCGACCGGCTGGTGCGCCAGCTGCGCGCCCGGAGCCGGTCCGGCGGGGAGGAGGCGTCATGACCCGCGCCTCGCCCGACCGGCCCAAGCCCGCCGCCGTGCTGCCGATGAGCGACATCGAGCGGCGCAAGAACGAGCATCTCGACATCGTGCTGTCCGGCGCCGGGCGGGCCCGCGTGTCGTCTCGCCTCGACGAGGTCGTGTTCGAGCATTGCGCGCTGCCGGAGATGGACATCGCGGAGGTCGACCTGTCGGTCGAGGTGTTCGGCAAGAGGCTCGCGGCGCCGCTGCTGATCAGCTCCATGACGGGCGGGCCGCGGCGGGCGGGGGCGATCAACGCCCATCTGGCGGAGGCGGCCCAGCGCCTGGGCGTCGCCTTCGCGGTGGGCTCGCAGCGCGTGGCGCTCGAAGCCGGGGTGGGGATCGGGCTCGGCGCCGACCTGCGGTCGATCGCGCCCGAAGCGCTGCTGCTGGCGAATTTCGGCGCCGCGCAGCTCAACGAGGGCTGGGGGGTCGAGGAGGCCCGCCGCGTCGTCGACATGATCGCCGCCGACGCGCTGATCGTGCACCTCAACGTGCTGCAGGAGGCGGTCCAGCCGGGCGGCGACCGCAACTGGGCGGGGCTCCTGGATCGCCTGGCGGAGGTCGTGCGCGGCGTTTCGGTTCCGGTGGTGGTCAAGGAGGTCGGCAACGGAATATCGGGCCGGGTGGCGCGGCGGCTCGTCGAGATCGGCGTGGCGGGCGTCGACGTGTCCGGCGCGGGCGGCACCAGCTGGGCGGCGGTGGAGAGCGAGCGGGCGCAGGGCCGCGCGGCCCGCATGGCCGCCGCCTTCGCCGGCTGGGGCATCCCCACCGCGGTGGCGATTGCCGACGTTCGGGCGGCGTGCCCGCACGCTTTGGTGATCGGCTCGGGGGGCGTTCGCGACGGCCTCGACGTGGCGCGCGCGCTGCGGCTGGGGGCCGATCTCGCCGGGCAGGCGGCGGGCGTGCTCGAGGCGGCCGTGCAGTCCGCCGACGCGGTCGTGGAGCATTTCGAGGCCGTGATGGCCGAGCTCAGGATCGCCTGCTTCTGCACCGGATCGCGGACGCTGGCCGAACTCAGGCGCGCGCCGCTGGCGCAGGAACCGTGCTGGGTGCGCCATGAAGTCTTGGGTGCGCTATGAAGTCCTGGGTGCGCCATGAGGGTTGACGTCGCCTTCGCCGGGGCCGGGCTGGCCAACGGGCTGATCGCCTACCGCCTGGCGCAGCTGCGCCCCGAGCTGAGCCTTCTCCTGCTGGAGCGGGACCTGGAGATCGGCGGCCAGCACACCTGGTCCTTCCATGGCGGCGACGTCTCGCCGGAGGCGATGGCCTGGCTGGAGCCCTTCGTCGCGCATCGCTGGTCCGGGCAGGAGGTGCGCTTTCCGGGCCGCACCCGCTTCCTCTCGGCCGGCTACTGCACGATCACGGCCGACTCCTTCCGCGCCGAGATGAACCGCGCGCTCGGCGCCTCCATCCGGACGGGCGTCGGCGTGGCGCGGCTGGAGGCGACGGGCCTCGCTTTGGAGGACGGCCGCTCGATCGAGGCGGGCGCGGTCCTGGACGGCCGGGGCGCGGCGTCCTCCCCGCATCTCAGGCTCGGCTTCCAGAAATTCGTCGGGCTGGAGGTGCAGACCGAGACGCCCCACGGGCGGACCGCGCCGCTGATCATGGACGCCACGGTGGCTCAGGAGGACGGCTACCGCTTCGTTTATGTGCTGCCCCTGGCGGCGGATCGCCTGCTCATCGAGGACACCTATTACAGCGACGCAGACCGCCTCGATCGCGAGCCCATCCGGGCCAGGATCCGCGACTACGCCGCCGCGCAGGGCTGGCGCATCGCAAGGGTGCTGCGCGAGGAGACCGGCGTCCTGCCGCTGCTGATGGCCGGCGACATCGACAAGTTCCTGGCGGCCGGCCCTCCCGGCGTCGCCCGGACCGGCCTCGCCGGGGCCTTCTGCCATCCTGTGACGGGCTACTCGCTGCCCGACGCGGTGCGCCTCGCCGAGCTGATCGCGGCGCTGCCGCGGCACGACGGCGGCGCGGTCAGCCGGGCGGTGGCGGCGCATGCGCGCCGGCGCTGGAGGGAGCAGCGCTTCCTGCGCCTGCTGGCCCGCCTGCTGTTCCTCGCCGCTTCGCCCGACAGGCGCTGGCGCGTCCTCAAGCGGTTCTATGGGCTGCCCGAGCCGCTCATCGACCGCTTCTACGCCGGGCGCTCGACCTTCCTCGACAAGGTCCGGACGCTCAGCGGCAAGCCGCCGGTCCCGATCGGGATGGCCTTGCGCGTGCTCCGGGAGGCTCCGGTGCTGCGCGCCGAAAGGATCAACGCATGACGCGCAAGACGGCGCTGGTGATCGGCAGCGGCTTCGGCGGGCTGGCGCTCGCGATCCGCCTGCAGGCGGGCGGCTTCGACGTCACCCTGCTGGAGAAGCGGGACAAGCCCGGCGGGCGGGCCTATGTGTATGAGGACGAAGGCTTCATTTTCGACGCCGGCCCCACCGTCATCACGGACCCGGGCTGCCTGGAGGAGCTGTTCGTCGCTTCCGGCCGGCGCATGTCCGACTATGTCGAGCTCCTGCCCGTCGAGCCGTTCTACCGTCTGGCCTGGGAGGACGGCTCGTCCTTCGACTACGTCAACGACCAGGCCTCCCTCGACCGGCAGATCGCCGCCATGTCGCCGGACGACGTGGCCGGGTACAGGCGCTTCCTGGCCTACTCGCAGGAGGTGTTCCAGGCGGGCTATGTCGAGCTCGGCCATGTGCCCTTCCTGAATTTCAGGGACATGATGCGGGTGGCCCCGCAGCTCGTCCGGCTGGAGAGCTACCGCAGCGTCTACGCGCTCGTCTCCCGCTTCATCCGCGACGAGCGGCTGCGCCAGGCCTTCAGCTTCCACTCGCTGCTGGTGGGCGGCGACCCCTTCTCGACCTCGGCGATCTACACGCTCATCCACGCGCTGGAGCGCAAGTGGGGCGTTTTCTTCCCCAGGGGCGGGACCGGCGCGCTGATCGCCGGCCTGGTGCGCCTCTTCGAGGACCTCGGCGGCGTGCTGAGGCTCTCCTGTCCGGCGGCCCGGATCGAGACCCGGGACGGCCGCGCCGTCGGCGTCACGACGCAGGCCGGCGAGGTCCTGTCAGCGGACGTGGTCGCCAGCAACGCCGACGTTGTGCACACCTATGCGACGCTGCTGGCGCATGAGGACCGCGGGCGCCGCGAAGGCGCCAGGCTGGCGCGCAAGCGGTTCTCCAACTCGCTCTTCGTCATCTATTTCGGGCTGCGGGGCGAGCGCAGCAATCTCGCCCACCACACCGTCCTGTTCGGGCCGCGCTATCGCGAGCTCATCCGGGAGGTGTTCCGCGGGCCTGAGCTGGCGGAGGATTTCTCGCTCTACCTCCACGCGCCCTGCGTCACCGACCCGTCGCTGGCGCCGCCGGGCTGCAGCGCCTTCTACGTCCTGTCGCCCGTTCCCCATCTCGGCGCCGCCCCCATCGACTGGGCGGCCGAGGGCCCGCGCTACCGGGACCGGATCCTCGACGCGCTGGAGGAGCGCTGCATCCCCCATCTCAGGCGCGACCTGGTCACCTGCCGAATCTTCACTCCCGACGACTTCAAGTCCGAGCTGAACGCCCATCTGGGCACGGCCTTCGCGCTCGAGCCGACGCTGACGCAGAGCGCCTGGTTCCGCCCGCACAACCGGGACGACCGCCTGGGCGGCCTCTATTTCGTCGGCGCCGGCACCCATCCGGGGGCCGGGATCCCGGGCGTCGTGGGCTCCGCCAAGGCGACCGCCGGGCTGATGCTGGCCGACGCCGGCTATGCGGGGGCGGCGCCCGCTGCGTCCGTCCCTGCGCCCAAGGCGCGGCCGGGCCCGGGCGTGGAGGCGGCCTGATGGACGCTCCCCTCAGCCAGGCCGGGCTCGCGGCCAGCAGCCGAGAGGTCATCGAGGCGGGCTCGAAGAGCTTCGCCGGCGCCGCCCGGCTGCTCGCGCCGGACATTCGCGAGAGCGCCTCGCTGCTCTACGCCTGGTGCCGCTACTGCGACGACGAGATCGACGGGCAGGACCTCGGCTTCCCGAGCGCCGCGCGGGGCCCCCGCAATCCTGCGGAGCGGCTGGAGGCGATCCGCAGCCAGACGCGCAAGGCGCTCGCCGGGGCCGACGTTTTGGCGGCTCCGTTCCGCGCGCTGCAGCACGTGGCGCGCAGGCACGACATCCCGTCCCGCTACCCGCTCGACCTGATCGACGGCTTCGCCATGGACGTCGAAGGCCGGCGCTATGAGCGTCTCGACGACACGCTGCTTTACGCCTACCGGGTGGCGGGGGCGGTCGGCGTCATGATGGCGACCGTCATGGGCGTGCGGGACGAGCCGACGCTCGACCGGGCCTGCGACCTCGGGATCGCCTTCCAGCTCACCAATATCGCCCGCGACGTGGTCGAGGACGCCGGGCAGGGGAGGGTGTATCTGCCGTCCGACTGGCTCGACGAGGCGGGCCTGCCCCCGTCGCGGATCGTCGATCCGGCCTTCCGGCCAAAGGTGGCGCAGGTGACGGCCCGGCTGCTCGACGAGGCCGAGGGCTACTACGCCAGCGCCCTGGCGGGGATCGCCAGGCTGCCGTTGCGCTCGGCCGTCGCCATCGCGACGGCGCGCGCGGTCTATCGGGCGATCGGCCGCAAGGTGCGCCGCACCGGCGCCGCCGCGTGGGACGTGCGGGCCTCGACGTCGCGCGGCGAGAAGCTCGCGCTGGCGGCGGGCGCGGCCGCGACGGCGGCCTTCGTGAAGATCAGGGAGCCGGAGGCCGGCCGCACGGGCCTGTGGACAAGGCCCCGTCTCGGGCCGGACGCGCCCAGGCCGAGGGACGCCACGCCCCGTCATCGGCCTCAGGCGGAAAGCTCGGCCTGGCCTGATCGGGCGGCGTCCAAACGGGAGCGGGCGTGAAGGCGGCTCAGTTCACCGCGCCGCCGCGGGTCCGGTAGGCGCCGGTCTCGTCGCGGACGAACACCTCGTCCACCTGCGGATGGCGGATCGGATCGCCCGAGGTGTCGGGCAGCAGGTTCTGCTCCGAGACATAGGCCACGTACTCGGTCTCGGCGTTCTCGGCGAACAGGTGGTAGAAAGGCTGGTCCTTGGAGGGCCTCACGTCTTCCGGAATGGACTCGTACCACTCCTCGGAATTGGAAAAGGTGGGGTCCACGTCGAACACGACGCCCCGGAAGGGGTAAAGCCGATGCTTGACCACCTGTCCGAGCCCGTATTTTGCGAGTTTCTGCTTCATTGGCGTGACTCGATACGCCCGTGGCGCGACGCATGTCAATGAAAACGGCGACGCATCCACAAAGGCAAGATGGTCATAATCCGTAGGCCGCCGCGAGGCCCCTGTCGCCGGCCGCGACCGTGCGGGCGAGGTCGACGATCACCTTGGCCTGTTTCCAGGTGGCGTCGTCCTGCATCTTCCCGTCGATCATCACCGCGCCGCTGCCGTCCGGCATCGCCTCCAGGATGCGCCTTGCGAAAAGCACCTCTCCGACGTCGGGGCTGAACACCGCCTTGGCGATGCCGATCTGCGAGGGATGCAGCGTCCAGGCGCCGGCGCAGCCGAGCAGGAAGGCGTTGCGGAACTGCGCCTCGCAGGCGGCCGCGTCGGAGAAGTCGCCGAAGGGTCCGTAGAAGGCCTTCAGGCCGTTCGCCGCGCAGGCGTCCACCATCTTGGCGATGGTGTAGTGCCAGAGATCCTGCTGGGCGACGGCCCGCGGCGCGCCCTCCGCCGGGTCCGATAGCACCTTGTAGTCGGGATGGCCGCCGCCGACCCGCGTGGTCTTCATGGCGCGCGAGGCCGCCAGGTCGGCGGGGCCGAGGCTCATGCCGTGCATGCGCGGGGAGGCCGACGCGATGTCGTCGACGTTCTTCACCCCCTCGGCCGTCTCCAGGATGGCGTGGATCAGGATGGGCTTGGCGACCCGGTGCTTGGCCTCCAGCTGGGCCAGCAGCTGGTCGAGATAGTGGATGTCCCAGGGACCCTCGATCTTGGGGGCCATGACGACGTCGAGCTTGTCCCCGACCTCCGCAACGATCCGGGTCAGGTCGTCCAGCACCCAGGGGCTGTTCAGCGCGTTGATGCGCGTCCACAGGCCGGTGCGGCCGAAATCATTCGCCTTGGCGAGCGCGATGAAGCCCTCGCGGGCCGCCTCCTTGGCGTCCAGCGGAATCGCGTCCTCCAGATTGCCGAGGACGACGTCCACCTCCTTCAGGAGCTCGGGCACCTTGGCCCGGACCTTCTCGATGTGCGGCGGCACGAAATGGATCATGCGCTCCAGCCGGACGGGAAGCTCGCGATAGGGCTCGGGCGCCCCGATGGCGAGGGGGCGGTGGAAATTGCGCGGGAGCTTCATGGGCGTCCTCCGTTCGGGGCTCATAGTGCAGTGCACTACAAGCTCCGTCGAGCCCTCGCCACCCGCCATTCGGCGCAGAGGCGACGGCTCAGCCCCAGCGCCGGTGTCCCCACATCCACTGGCCGGGATTCTCCCGGATCCAGGCCTCGAACCGGGCGTGGATCAGCGCCGTGATGGCCTCCACGTCGGCGGCGCGGTCCGCCGTGGAGGGGGTCGGCACGACCTCCGCCTCGACGTGAAAACGCGCCCCTTGGAGGCGCACCACCCGGCCGAGGATGAGGGGCGCGCCATGCGAGCGCACCAGCAGGGCCGGGAAAGGGGTGGACGGCGCCGGCCGGCCGAAGAACGGCACGGAGATCCCCCGCATGTCGCGCAGGTCGGCGAGGAGCGCGACCGCGCCGCCGGTGCGCAATACGCGCTTGAGCTGGATGACGGCGTCGCGGCTCTTGCTGAACAGGCCGCGCGGATAGAAGGGTTCGCGCATTTGCGTCACGGCGCGGTCCACGAGCGGATTCTTGAGGCGCTGGTAGACGCCGGCGATCTCGCCTCCCTGGAGCTTGGCCGCGATGCTGGCCACCTCCCAGTTGCCCATGTGGGGGAACGCCACCACGCAGCCCTGGCCGCCCTTCAGGATCGCCTTCACGTCGTCGCCGACGTCCATGCGCAGGCGCGTCGGGTCGTTCATGATCTCGGCGAGGTGGAACGCCTCCGCGAAGGTGCGCCCCAGCATGTCCCACATCTGGTCGAGGATCCTGGCGCGCTGCTGCGGGCTCAGCTCCGGCATCGAGGCGGCGAGATTGCGGTCGGCGCGGGCATGGCGGCGCAGGCGCGGCGCGACGCTGCGCCAGATCCAGCCGGAGAACCCGGAGGCGACGTCGATGGGCAGCGCCCGAAACAGCGCGGCGACGATCAGGAAGCCGAGATATTCGAGACGGGTCAGGATTCCGAACGGCCCCAGCATGCCGCCGCGGTCGCGCATGCGCGCCTCGTGTTCGCTTCGGTCGTCCGCAGCCACTGTCCCGCCCCATTCCAAGGACGTCCGGCTACCACGCATCGCCGGGGATCGGAAGCGTCCTGCGGTTCGCCTCCGCCGTGGCGGTCGGGTCAGGGTTGCGTCGCGGCGCGCCGCTTTTCGTTGACGGTCGGGGCTTTGCGGCCCTAAGGCCTCTCCACCCCATCCGCGCAGTCCCAGGACCCCGTGTCGAGCGTCGCATCCCTCGCATCGCCGTTCTTCGGCCTGATCTTCCTCGGCTTCTTCTGCGGCAAGCTGCTGAAGTATCCCGAGGCCGGCCTGCAATGGATGAATTTCTTCATCGTCTATGTCGCGCTGCCCGGGCTCTTCTTCAAACTGATCGCGGCGGCGCCGCTGGACCAGTTGGCCAACTGGTCCTTCGTGGCCGGAACCTCCCTGGCGACGGGGCTCGCCTTCTCGGCCGCCTTCGCGGTCGGCATGCTGGCGACCCGCGGCGATGTCCGGGAAGCGGCCGTGCAGGGGGTGGCGGGCGGCTACGCCAATGTCGGCTATATGGGGCCGGGGCTCACCATCGCGGCGCTCGGGCAGGCCGCGATCGTCCCGACCGCCCTGATCTTCGTGTTCGACACGATCCTGCTCTTCACCCTCGTGCCGTTCCTGATGGCGCTGGGCGGCAAGGGCGAGATGAATTGGGGCCAGACCGCCTGGTATGTGGTCAAGCGCGTCGTCACCCACCCGTTCAACATCGCCACCGCCGTCGCGGTCGCGGCGGCCTACGCGCATTTCGAGCCGCCGGTGGCGCTCGACACCATGCTGACCTTCCTGAAGAACGCCGCCGCGCCCTGCGCGCTCTTCACCATGGGGGTGACGGTGGCGCTCAGGCCCGTGCGCCGCATCCCGGCGGAGACGCCGGCGCTTTTGTGCATCAAGCTGCTGTTGCATCCCCTGCTGGCCTGGGTGATCCTGTCCTGGATCGGAAATTTCAGCCGCGAGTGGATGTTCACCGCCGTCCTGATGGCGTCGCTGCCGCCCGCCCTGAACGTCTTCGTCATCGCCAACCAGTACAAGACCTATGTCGAGCGCGCCTCCACGGCGATCCTGCTCGGCACGCTGGCCTCCGTGGCCACCGTCACCACGCTCCTGATCCTGATCGCCGAGGACCGGATCCCGTACGATCTCTTCCCCTGAACCGCCGCGCGGGGTGGTTTCGCCGGCCCGCCGGACGAGTACCATGCCGGGGAGGGGCCCGCGCCGGAGCGGGCGGGAACGCCGGGTCGACGATGCAGCCGCTGTCCGGACTATCGGTCCTTGATTTCTCGACGCTTCTGCCGGGGCCGATGGCGACGCTGATGCTGGCCGAGGCCGGGGCGGACGTGCTCAAGATCGAGCGGCCCGGCGGCGAGGACATGCGCCGCTTTCCGCCCCGGTTCGGCGAGGCCTCGGCCGCCTACGCCGTCCTGAACCGCGGCAAGCGCGTGATCTTCGAGGACCTCAAGGATCCCGGCGCGCTGGAGCGCCTCAGGCCGCGCATCGAGGCCGCCGACGTCCTGGTCGAGCAGTTCCGTCCGGGCGTCATGGAGCGCCTGGGCTTCGGCTACGAGGCGCTGAGCCGCATCAATCCGCGGCTCATCTACTGCTCGATCACGGGCTACGGCCAGGACGGGCCGCGGGCCGCCGAGGCGGGGCACGACCTCAACTACCAGGCCGTGACGGGCCTTCTCGGCCTTGCGCCCGGCCGGGCGGAGGCGCCGGCCGTCCCGGCGGCCCTGGCGGCCGACATCGCCGGCGGCTCCATGCCGGCCGTGATCAACATCCTGCTCGCCTTGCGCCAGCGCGACCTGACGGGCGCGGGCTGCCGGCTCGACATCGCCATGGCCGACGCGATGTTCACCTTCGGCTGGCTGGCCCTGGCGCAGGGCCACGCCTCGGGCCGCTTCCCGGCGCCGAACGAGGGCATGCTCCATGGCGGGCTGCCCCGCTACGGCGTCTACGCGACCGCCGACGGGCGTTTCCTGGCGGTCGGGGCGCTGGAGGAGAAGTTCTGGACGACCTTCTGCGACGCGCTGGAGCTCCCGCAGGCGCTGCGGCGGGACCATGTCGACCCGGACGCCACGCGCGCCGCCGTGGCGGCCATCATTCGATCGGAGCCGGCGGCCACGTGGGCGCGGCGGCTCGGGCCGCTCGATTGCTGCTGCACTGTGGTGGCGAGCCTCGAGGAGGCGCTGGCGGACCCTCACTTCAGGGCGCGGGGACTGTTCGACGCGCAAGTGAGCGAGCCGGGCGGGCGGAGCATCCCGGCCGCCGTCCTGCCGATCGCCCCGGCGTTCCGCCAAGACGGCGGCTAAAGTCGTCCTCGCCGCATGGCGAGGGTCAGGCCCCCAGCCCCTGGCGCATCACGAAGCGCCGCAGCGGGCCGATGGAGGAGAGCGCCAGCAGGCCGGCGCTGCGGGCGATGTCGACAGGCAGGAAGGCGGCCAGGAGCGACCGGTTGAGAAGGTCCACGGCCGCCGTCCGCGCCCGGACGTCGAGCGCCCGCTTGCGGTCGAAGGCGGCCAGACGCTCCGGCGCGCCGGGATCTCCCCCGACCGGACCCACCGCCCGGGCGAGGTCCGCCACGTCGCGCAAGCCCAGATTGAGCCCCTGCGCGCCGATCGGCGGGAAGACGTGCGCCGCTTCCCCGATGATGACGCAGCGGCGGCCGGAGAAGCCTTCCACCGCCATCCCTGACATCGCAACGACGCCGCGCGGGCCGGCCACCGTCATGGGCCCGAGCATGGAATGGCACTGCTTTTCCGCCGCAAGGGCGAACTCCGGATCGCTCAGCCCCGCCAGCGCGCGGGCCCGTTCGGGGGCGGCGAGCCAGACGAGGCTCGACCGGCGCCCCGCCATGGGCACCAGGGTGAACGGGCCTTCGCGCGTATGGAACTCGGTCGACGCGTCCTTGTGCGGACGCGCATGGGACAGGATGGCCGTCAGGGCGGTCTGGTTGTAGCTCCAGCTGCGCTCATGCAACCCCGCCGCGGCGCGCACGACCGACTCGCGCCCGTCCGCCCCCACCACGAGGTCGGCCTCGATCGCCGCGCCCGAGCGCAGGGCCAGCTCCGCCCGGTCGTCGCCGAGGCGCACCGAGGCGACGGCGTCGTCGGTCCGGGTCAGGCCTGGAACCCTGGCGGCCTCCTCGGCCAGCGCCTGCGTGAGCGCCGCCGATTCGATGTTCTGGCCGAAGGCGTCGAGCCCGATCTCGCCCGCATGGAAGCTGACGGGCGGGGCCCGCAGCAGGCCGCCCGTGTCGTCCACGATCGTCAGGACCGCCAGCGGCGAGGCGAGGGGCTCCAGCGCGTCCCACGCCCCGATCGACATGAGGAACTGCAGCGAGCCCTCCATCAGGGCGACGGTGCGCCCATCGGGGCGCGCGCCCGTCGGGCCGACCAGCGCCACCTCCCAGCCCGCCTTGGCGAGCGCGATGGCGGCGGCGAGCCCCACCGCGCCGGCCCCGACCACGGCGATCTCCACCCGGCGCCGCCCGGTCGACCCCGCGCCGGGCGCCGACGGCCCTGGATGGAGTTGGTCTGCTGGGGATCCGTTCATGTCCGCGCTCGTTCCATGTCGCAGCGATTCATCAGGCCGCGCCGGCCCTGGTCAAGGCCGCATTGCGGCCCGGGACCATGATCAGGGTCAACGCGCCGGCCGAACCCGGCTTCTAGATTGTGCGCAGGCTCGCTTGCGCCATGCGGCGCATCGCAGCGGGCCGGGATCGGTGTTTGTCCGCATTGCCCAGCCAGAGGCCCAGGAGCTTTCTACCCCGGTGACCCCAGCGCCGCTCCTTCCCTCCGCGCCGGCCCGCCCCGATCCGCTCGCCGGCGGTGGCGCCTCGCGGCCCGCCGCGACCACCGCGGCGGCCGTGGCCGTGCTGACGCTCGCCGCCTGGGGCGCGCTGCTGGCCGAGGCTCTCCGGTCGGGCGCCGGCGCCGACGCCCTCCTGAGCGCGATCTGCCGCCCCACGGCGCTGGACGGCGGCGCCGGCGGCCCGGTCCTGGCCGGGTTCGGCTTTGCGGCGGCGCTCTGGTCGGTGATGACCGTCGCCATGATGCTGCCGACCGCCGCGCCCATGGCGCTCGCCTATGCGGGGATCGTCGAGCGCCGCAGCCGCGACGGACAGCGCAGCGCGTCGCCCCTCACCGTGCTCGCCGGCTATCTGGCGGTCTGGATCGCGGTGGCGATCCTGGCCGCGCTTGCGCAGACGGTCCTCGCCGGCCTGGCGTCCCGCCTGGCCCTGCCGCCCAACGCCGCCGGCGTGCTGGCCGGCTTCGCCATGGGGGCGGCCGGCCTCTACCAGTTCAGCGACTGGAAGGACCGCTGCCTCGCCGTGTGCCGGCGGCCGGACCGCGAACTGGAGCGCGGGGCCGGACCGTCGACCTTCTCCGGCCTTCGCCTGGGCGTCGAGCAGGGCCGCGCCTGCCTCGGCTGCTGCGCCGCCACGATGGGGTTGATGCTGCTCGCCGGGTCCATGAACCTCGTCTGGATGGCGGCGCTGGCGTCGCTCGCCATGGTGGAGAAGATGTCCGCCGGCCGCGCCGTCCCGCGCGCCATCGGGGCGGGGCTGATCGCGGCCGGCCTGGCCGTCGCGGTCTCGGCCGTGGGGCCGGAGGCGGTCCTGCGCGCCCTGACCGGGCGGTGAAGCGGGGTGAAGCCCGCTCCTTGCGCCGATTCAACCGTGTGCAACCGGGTCGCCCACTGGCCAGAACTCGTGCGGTGATGTTTTATCGCCCACGGTTCCCGTTCGTCGTCAGGCCGCCTGCCGAGGAACCATGACCTCCGCCCATTCGGGCGGGCCCTGCCTGGGATCGGTGTGCGAAGCGTGGAACAAGAAGCGATCGTGGAAAACCGGGGGAAACGAAGCTTCGCAGAACGGCTGCCCGCCTATTGCGTCCACTTCTTCACCGCCTCGGGCGGCGCGCTCGCCTTCCTGGCGCTGCTGGCGACCGTGGACGGCCATCATGCGGCGGCCTTCGGCTGGCTCGGCCTCGCTTTGATCGTGGACGGGATCGACGGCACCATCGCGCGCGCCTTGCACGTGCGCGACCGCCTGCCCAACATCTCCGGCGACGTCCTCGACCTGGTGATCGACTTCACGACCTATGTGTTCGTCCCGGCGGCGATCCTGGTGTTCTGCCAGCTCTGGTCGCGCGAGATCGCCATCCTGTGGGCGGTGGTGATCATCGTGTCGGCGGCGCTCTATTTCGCCGACCTGCGCATGAAGACGCCCGACAACTGGTTCGCCGGCTTTCCGGCCGTGTGGAACGTCGTCGCGTTCTATCTCGTCGTCTACGCCCCGCCGGCCTGGATCGCGTCGGCGGTGATCCTGGTCGCGGCCGTCGGGCAGGCGCTGCCCATCGTGTTCGTCCACCCGTTCCGGGTCCGGCAGCTGAAGCCGCTCACCTTGCTGATGTCGGCCGTCTGGGCGGTCGCCGGCTTCGTGGCCGTGGCCGAGAAGTTGAACCCGGACCGCATCACCCACGCCGTCCTTTTGATCTGCGCGCTCTATTTTACGGGGCTGGGCCTGTTGCGCAAACGGCCGGCCGGCCCCATCTCGCCCCATTGAACACGCCCTCCGCTGGGCACGCCCTGCCGCAGGGCGCCTGAACTCGCCTGAAAGGACGCGACGGAATGCTGGACTGGCTGACGGACCCCGCCGGCTGGGCCGCCCTGCTCACGCTCACCGCCATGGAGATCGTGCTGGGCATCGACAACGTCGTGTTCATCTCGGTCCTGGTGGCCCGGCTTCCCGAGGAGCAGGCCAAGCGGGCGCGGGCGATCGGCCTCCTGCTGGCGCTGGTGTTTCGCGTCCTGCTCCTGTCGCTGCTCACCTGGATCATCGGCCTGACGAAGCCCGTGATGACGGTGTTCGGCCTCGGCCTCTCCTGGCGCGACCTGATCCTGCTCGGCGGCGGCGGCTTTCTGATCGCCAAGGCGACGCACGAGATCCACGCCGGGCTGGAGGGCGATCACGACGAGGCCCAGAAGGGCGCGGCGCCGCGGGCCTTCATGGCCGCGATCATGCAGATCGCCCTGGTCGACCTGGTGTTCTCCATCGACTCCATCGTCACGGCGATCGGCATGGCCGACAACCTGTCGATCATGGTGGCGGCGGTGCTGCTGTCCATGATCGTCATGTATGTGGCGTCCGGTCCCGTCTCGGCCTTCATCGCCGCCCATCCCACCACCAAGATGCTGGCCCTGGCCTTCCTGATCCTGATCGGCGCCTCGCTCTGCGCCGAGGCCACGGGCTTCCACCTGCCGCGCGGCTACATCTACGTCGCCATGGCCTTCTCGGCCTGCGTGGAAGCGATCAACATCACGGCCGCGCGCCGGCGCAAGGCGGCCCGGATGGCGCAGGCCGCCAAGGCTGAGAAGCAGCCGGTGGGCAGCGAGGGCTGACCCCCGTCTACGCCGCGGCCCTCTCGGCGCTGCGCGCCTTGGCCTCGTCCAGCGTGTCCACATAGACGATCAGCGGCTCGCCCGCGCCATGCTCGGCCAGGACGCGGCGCACGGCGGGCCGCGCTGCGACCGCGTAGACCTGCGCGCCCTTGCGGGCGGCCTTCTCGGCGAAGCTGCGCAGCGAGCGCGCCGCCGTCGAGTCGGCGAAGGGCACGCCCCCAAGGTCCAGCGCAAAGGCCCTGGGGGATTCGCCGATGCGGTCCAGCACGGCCGCCACCTCCGACGCCGCCCCGAAGAAGAACGGTCCCGCGATCCGGTAGGCGATCACGTCCGATCCGTTGGCGAGCCCCAGATAGGCCCCGCGCGAGCCCACGTCGTCGGGCTGGTCGTCCTCGATCAGGTCGGCGTGGGTCTCGACGCTGACGAGTTCGGCCATCCGGTGCATGAACATCACCGCGCCCAGCACGACGCCGACCGCGATGGCCTCGGTGAGGTCGCGGAACACGGTGAGCAGGAAGGTCGCCAGCAGCACCAGCCCGTCACCGCGCGAATGGCGCAGGATGGCGACGAACTCGGCCTTCTCGGCCATGTTCCAGGACACGATGGCCAGCACGGCGGCGAGCGAGGCCAGCGGGATATAGGCCGCGAGGGGCGCGGCCACGAGCATCAGCAGGAGCAGGAACGCCGAGTGCAGCATCCCGGCGACCGGGCCCCTGGCGCCCGCCCGCACATTCGTGGCGGTGCGGGCGATCGTGCCGGTGACGCACAGGCCGCCGAACAGCGCCGAGGCGATGTTGCCGACGCCCTGCGCGACCAGCTCGCAATTCGAGCGGTGGCGGCGGCCGCTCATCCCGTCCGCGACCACGGCTGAGAGCAGCGATTCAATGCCGCCCAGGAGCGCGAAGGTCACCGCGTCCGGCAGCACGGCCGCGATCCGCTCGAGCGAGATCGGCGGCAGGGCCGGGGAAGGCAGGGAGCTCGGGACGCCGCCGAATTTCGACCCGATCGTCTCCACCGGAAAGCCGGCGCGCGCCAGCGCCGCGGAGGCGAGCGACGCCGCCGCGATGGCGATGAGAAAGCCGGGCCAATGCGGCCGGACCCGCCTCAGCGTCAGGATGAGGCCGATGGACAGCGCCGTGATCGCCAGGGCCCCGGGGCTCGCGGTGGGCAGCGCCGCCCCGATGGCCTGGACCTTGGGCAGGAACGCGGCGGGCTCGCGCCCCGGCAGCGTGAGCCCGAGCAGGTCCGTGACCTGGCTGGCGAAGATGATCGCCGCGATGCCGCTGGTGAAACCCACCGTCACCGGGTGGGGGATGTATTTGATGTAGGCGCCGAGCCGCAGGAACCCGACCCCGATGAGAATGAGGCCGGCCAGCATGGTCGCCAGCAGGAAGCCGTCGAACCCGTGCCGCTCGATGGCGGCCGCCACCACCACGATGAAGGCCCCGGCGGGGCCGCCGATCTGGAACCGGCTCCCGCCCAGCGCCGAGACCAGGAACCCGCCGACGATGGCGGCGTAGAGCCCCCGGTCTGGCGTCGCGCCGCTCGCCTTGGCGATCGCCATCGAGAGGGGCAGGGCGACCATCGCCACCGTGAAGCCCGCCAGCGCATCGGCCCGGAAGGCCTTGCTCCCATAGCCCTCGCGCAGGACGGTGACGAGCTTGGGGGTGAAGAGTTCGGCGAAGCTCGGCCGGGCGCGCCGTGGTGAGGACGTCATCGGATGCAGGATCCAGGTCAGCCGCGCGGGTCCGCGCCGTCAAAAACACGTATGATCGATGTGAAATGATGGCAGAGTCGAAGGCGGTTGCCGAGTCCGGTCATCTCCTTAAGATGCGCCTGCAAACGCGAAGGAACGATGCATGGTCAAGGCGGTCAGGGTTCACAAGGTGGGTGGTCCGGAGGCGATGGTCTATGAGGACGTCGACCTGCCTGCGCCGGGGCCGGGCGAGGTGCGGGTGCGCCACCGGGCGATCGGGCTGAACTTCATCGACGTGTATGACCGGACCGGCGCCTATCCGGCGCAGGCCCCGTTCATCCCGGGCAGCGAAGCCTCCGGCGACGTGACGGCCGTCGGCGACGGCGTGACGGAGTTCCGGCCGGGGGACCGCGTCGCCTATGTGGCGCGCCTGGGCGGCTACGCCGAGGAGCGGAACGTGCCCGCCAAGGTTCTGGTCAAGATGCCGGAGGCGATCTCCTACGAGACCGGCGCGGCGATGATGCTGAAGGGGCTCACGGCCCAGTATCTGCTGCGCCGCACCTACCGGGTGCAGCCCGGCGACACGATCCTGATCCACGCCGCCGCCGGCGGGGTCGGCCTCATCGCCTCGCAATGGGGCGCGCATCTCGGCGCCACCGTGATCGGAACGGTCGGCAGCGCCGACAAGGCCGAACTCGCCAAGGCCAACGGGTGCCATCACGCGATCCTCTACCGCGAGGAGGACTTCGTCGCTCGCGTGGCCGAGATCACCGGCGGCAAGAAGTGCCACGTCGTCTATGACGGCATCGGCAAGGCGACCTTTCCGGGCTCCCTGGACTGCCTGCGGCCTCTGGGCATGTTCGTCAGCTTCGGCAGCGCCTCCGGGCCGATCGACGCCTTCAACATCGGCATCCTGGCCCAGAAGGGCTCGCTTTTCGCCACCCGTCCGACTCTCTTCACCTATGCGGCGGAGCGGCCGGACCTGCTGGCCATGTGCGAGGACCTGTTCGCGGTGATCGCCTCCGGGGCCGTGAAGATCCCGGTCAGCCAGACCTTCGCGCTTAAAGATGCGGCAGACGCCCACCGGGCGCTCGAAGGGCGCGAGACGACCGGAGCCACGATCCTGATCCCGTAAGGGGCGAGGCGAGGCGGAAAAGCTGGGCGAAACCGGAGGTTAGCCGTTGCGGGTCCGCCTCGACCCGGTCCAAAATCCGTCGAGGGCCGCCTCGAGCGGGACAGTGGCGCCCGACCTGCATGGGCTCCCCAGAAGAGCCGCAGGAGACGTGCGAGGGGTAGCGATGGCGGGCGGGGTGGATCAGGACGGCCCGGCGGGCGAGCCGCCGCTGGTGAGCCTGCGCGGCATCGTGAAGCGGTTCGGGACGCTGACCGCCAACGACCATGTCGATCTCGACATCCGCGCCGGCGAGATCCACGCGCTGCTGGGCGAGAACGGCGCCGGCAAGTCGACGCTGGTGAAGATCCTGTTCGGCCTCCTGCAGCCCAACGAGGGCGAGATCCGCTGGCAGGGCCAGCCGGTGACGCTGGCCAACCCGGAGGACGCCGGCCGGCTCGGCATCGGCATGGTGTTCCAGCACTTCTCGCTGTTCGACAATCTCACGGTCGCCGAAAACATCGCGGTCGCGCTGCCCAAGGGCGAGGACATGCGCTCCATCGCTGCCCGCATCGCCGCGGTGGGCGAGCGCTACGGCCTCGCGCTGGAGCCTGGCCGCCCGGTCTGGACGCTCTCGGCCGGCGAGCGCCAGCGCATCGAGATCGTGCGGGCGCTGCTGCGCGAGCCGCGCCTGCTGATCCTGGACGAGCCCACCTCGGTGCTCACCCCGCAGGAAGCCGACACCCTCTTCGTCACGCTGGAGAAGCTCGCGGCCGGCGGCTGCGGCCTCCTCTACATCACCCACCGTCTCGAGGAGGTGAAGCGCTTGTGCAGCGGCGCCACCGTGATGCGGGCCGGCAAGGTCGTGGCCGCTTGCGATCCGCGACAGGAGAGCGTGCGCCGTCTCGCCAGCCTCATGGTGGGCTCGGAGGTGATGGAGGTCCGCGCCGCCGCCGCGCACCAGCTCGGGCCCGTGCGCTTCGAGCTGAACGCGTTGTCCTTGGCGCCGGACGAGATCCACGGCGTCGCCCTGAAGGGCGTCGACCTTGCGGTGCGCGGCGGCGAGATCGTCGGCGTGGCGGGCGTCGCCGGCAACGGCCAGGCCGAGCTCTTCGCCGCCATATCGGGCGAGTCGCGCGCCGAGACGGCTGGCGCGGTGCGCATCGACGGCGTCGACGTCGGCCGCGACGACATCGACGCGCGGCGCCGGCGCAAGGCGGCCTTCGTGCCCGAGGAGCGCAACGGCCACGCGGCGGCGCCCAAGCTGACGCTCTCCGAGAACGTCGTCCTGTCGCGCCACGCCACCGGCGGCGTCGCCAGCCGCGGGCTGGTGGACGCGGCGGCTGCAAAGGCCGTGGCGGCCGAGATCATCCGCGTGTTCGACGTCCGCAAGGGCAGGGTGGACCCGCCCGCCGGCACGCTCTCGGGCGGCAACCTGCAGAAATTCGTCGTCGGCCGCGAGATCCTGCGCGAACCCGGCGTGCTGATCGTCAACCAGCCCACCTGGGGCGTCGACGCCGGCGCGGCGGCCACCATCCGGCAGGCGCTGATCGATCTGGCGGCGCGCGGCGCGGCCGTGGTGGTGATCAGCCAGGACCTCGACGAGATCTTCGCCATCGCGGACCGCATCGCGGTGATCCATGACGGCCACCTCTCGGCCACCCACCCGGCGCGCGAGATCGATCGCGAGAGGATCGGCCTGCTGATGGCCGGCACGGCCGAGGAGCGTCCCCATGCGGCTTGAACTCGTCCCGCGCGGGGACGTCTCGCCCTGGGCGCGCGTGCTCGCGCCAGTGGCGGCCGTGATCGCGGCCGTGCTGATCGGCGGCGTCGTGATCGCCGTCATGGGCCGCTCGCCGGCCGCCGCCTTCCAGGTCTATTTCGTCGACACGCTGTCGGAGAGCTGGGGCCTGCAGGAAATGGCTGTGAAGGCTACGCCGCTGCTGATCATCGCGGTCGGGCTCTCCTTCTGCTTCCGTGCTAGCCTGTGGAACATCGGCGCCGAGGGGCAGTTCATCATCGGCGCGCTGGTCGGCTCCATTCTGCCGCTCTACACGGCGGGCTCCGGCGCGGGCGCCTGGGTCATCCCGATGGCGCTCGTGATGGGAGCGCTCGGCGGGCTCGCCTACGCGATGATCCCGGCGCTTCTGCGCGTGGCGTTCGGGGTCAGCGAGATCCTGTCCAGCCTGATGCTGGTCTATGTCGCCGACCTCGTGCTCGACTATCTGGTGCGCGGGCCCTGGCGCGACCCGAAGGGCTTCAACTTCCCGCAGACCGTGAACTTCGACGCCACGCTGCCCTTTTTGGCCGACGGCGGCCGCCTGCACGCCGGCGTGCTGCTGGGGCCCGTGCTGGTGCTGGTCGCCTGGTTCGTGATCAGCCGCACCCTGTTCGGCTTTGGCGTGCGGGTGGCCGGCGAAGCCCCCAAGGCGGCGCGCTTCGCCGGCTTCGACGCCAACCGCATGGTGCTGGCGGCGTTCGCGATTTCGGGCGCGGCGGCCGGGCTCGCGGGCGTGCTGGAGGTGCTGGGCCAGATCGGGCAGCTCAAGCCCGGCATCTCGTCCGGCTACGGGTTCACGGCCATCACGGTGGCGTTTCTCGGCCGCCTCCATCCGCTCGGCATGGTGTTTGGCGCGCTCGTGGTGGCGCTGACGGTGATCGGCGGCGAAAGCGCCCAGATCGCCCTGAAGCTGCCGCTCGATCTCACCCGCACCTTCCAGGGCGTGCTCCTGATGTGCGTGCTCGCCGCCGACGCGCTGGTGTCTTATCGCGTGCGGATCGTCACGATGGCGAGGGCCTGACATGGACATCTGGCAGGCCATTTTCATCACCGTGATCACCGCCGCGACGCCGTTGCTGATCGCCGCCCTGGGCGAACTCGTGGTGGAGCGCGCCGGCGTGCTCAACCTCGGCATCGAGGGCATGATGGCGGTGGGGGCCGCCTGCGGCTTTGCGGCCGCCACGCTGAGCGGCTCATCCGCGCTCGGCGTGCTGGCCGCCGTCGCGGCCGGCGTGGCGCTCTCGGCCGTGTTCGCGCTGCTGACGCTCGGCCTCGCCACCAACCAGGTCGCGACCGGGCTGGCGCTCACCATCGTGGGGTTGGGCCTGTCCGGGCTGATCGGCGCCGGCTTCGTCGGCACGAGCCGCGAGGCGATCCCGGCCATCCGCATCCCGGGCCTCACGGAGCTTCCGGGCGTCGGACGCCTGCTCTTCGGCGAGGACCCGTTCGTGTATCTCTCGCTCGCGCTGGCGATCGCAGTTCTGTGGTTCCTGGGCCGCAGCCGGGCAGGCCTCACGCTGCGCTCCATCGGCGAGAACCACACCTCCGCGCACTGGCTGGGCCTGCCGGTGATGCAGGTGCGCCTCCTCGCCATCCTGTTCGGCGGCGGCTGCGCCGGGCTCGCGGGCGCCTACCTGTCGCTCGTCTACACGCCCTTCTGGTCGCCCGGCATGACGGCCGGTCGCGGCTGGATCGCGCTGGCGCTCGTGGTCTTCGCCTCCTGGAAGCCGCTGCGCGTGCTGTTCGGCGCCTATCTCTTCGGCGGCGCGACCGTGTTGCAGCTGCACGCCCAGGCGGCCTCACTGGGCTTTCCCTCGCAGGTGATGTCGGCGTTCCCCTACGTGGCCACCATCGTCGCTCTGGTGATCATGTCGGCGGGCCGGCGCAAGGCCGCCGCCGCGCCCGGGTCGTTGGGGACGTCCTTCGTGCCGGATCGCTGATCCGATTGATGTTTTCGGGGAAGACCGGGTCGGGTACGGTTCAACCTGCTTATTGATTACCCGGGGAGTGGAGACGAGAATGCGCACATTGTTCAAGGTCGCCGGCGCGATCGCGGTCGCGGCCGGGCTGGCCACGCCGGCCGCCGCCGCCGACAAGCTGAAGGTCGGCTTCATCTATGTCGGCCCGATCGGCGATTTCGGCTACAGCTACCAGCACAACCAGGGCCGCCTCGCGGTCGAGAAGGCGCTCGGCGACAAGGTCGAGACCACCTTCCTGGAGAACGTGCCGGAAGCCGATTCCGAGCGCTCCATCGAGCAGCTCGCCCGCACCGGCCACAAGCTGATCTTCACGACCTCCTTCGGCTTCATGGAGCCGACCGTGAAGGTCGCCAAGAAGTACCCGAACGTTCTGTTCGAGCACGCCACCGGCTACAAGCGCGAGAAGAACCTGGCGACCTACTCGGCCAAGTTCCACGAAGGCCGCTACGTGCAGGGCGTCATCGCCGGCAAGCTGACGAAGTCCAACACCATCGGCTACGTCGCCTCCTTCCCGATCCCCGAGGTCGTGTCCGGCATCAACGCCTTCATGCTGGGCGCGCAGTCCGTGAACCCGGCCATCAAGGTCAAGATCGTCTGGGCCAACACCTGGTTCGACCCCGGCAAGGAAGCCGACGCCGCCAAGGCGCTGCTCGACCAGGGCGCGGACATCATCACCCAGCACACCGACAGCCCGGCGCCGCTGCAGCAGGCCGAAGGCCGCGGCAAGCTCGCCTTCGGGCAGGCCTCCGACATGATCCGCTTCGCCCCCAAGGCGACGCTGACCTCCATCGTCGACAACTGGAACGACTACTACGTGGCCCGCGTGAAGGCCGCGCTGGACGGCACCTGGAAGTCCGAGGACACCTGGGGCGGCTTTGCGGCCAACATGGTCAACATGGCCCCCTTCACCAACATGCCCGACGACGTGAAGAAGCTGGCGACCGATACGGAAGCCGCCATCAAGTCCGGCGCGCTGAACCCGTTCAAGTGCCCGGTCGTCGACCAGGACGGCAAGACGGTGGAGTGCAAGGGCGGCGCGAACCTCTCCGACGAGCAGGTGCTCGGCATGGCCTTCTACGTGAAGGGCATCGACGACAAGCTGCCGAAGTAAGGCGGGTTTTCCTCCGGAGGCGATCTGCTCGCCTCCGGGGGCTCCTTGGTGCTCGGTTCTGAACGCCGCTGGCGCGCGACTCCATAGCCGCCTAAGCGGCGCTGAGCGTCGGAATGGCGGAAACGTCCATCTGCTGCGCCCGCCATTCGTCATGCGCGGCCTGCATGCGCAGCCAGAGCCCCGGACCGTTCCCGAACAGTTTGCCGAGGCGCGCGGCCAGTTCAGCCGTGACGCTCTGCTCTTCCCGCAGCAACCGATAGAGCGTCTCGCGCGAGATCCCGAGAAGCGCCGCGATCTCGGTCTTCGACTTTGCGACCGCAGGAAGAATGTCTTCCCGCAGCAGCGCGCCCGGATGCGTCGGGCAACGGCCGGGCGATCTCACGCTAGCCATGGTAGTCCTCCAGATCGATGTCCGTCGCCATGCCGCCTTCAAACGCGAAGGTGATCCGCCAATTGCGCGAGACCGTGACGGCGAAGCGGCCTTTCATGTCTCCCGTGAGAGCGTGGAAGCCCAATCCCGGCAGGTTCAAGTCGGTGGCTGCATCCGCCTGATCCAAGACGTCCAGAATGCGCCCGACGCGCCCAACCCAATCCGGCCTCAGGCCGCGCGTACGGCCTTCTTCCCAGAACTGCCGCAACGTCTTGGAGCGAAAATGGCCAATCACAATGGCCAGAGCATGCGGGGCTAGATCGAGTCTGTCAACACTGTGTTGACAGTTTCAGACCGCCACTCCGTGCAGGTCATACGCGTCCGCCCGTTCGACCTTGACAGTGACGATGTCGCCGGACCGCAGCGGCCGGCGGCTCGCCACGTAGACGTTGCCGTCGATCTCCGGCGCGTCCCACTGGGAGCGGCCCTTCGAGACGGTGGGGCCGGGCTGGTCGATGATGACCTTGATGCGCCGCCCGACGCGCGACGCGATGCGCTTGGCGCTGACGGCCTGCTGGCGCGCCATGAAGCGGTCCCAGCGCGATTGCTTCACCTCGTCCGGCACCACCGGCAGGCCGAGGTCGTTGGCGGTCGCGCCCGTCACGGGCTCGTATTTGAAGCAGCCGACGCGCTCCATCCTGGCTTCGTCCAGGAAGGCCAGCAGCGTCTCGAAGTCCTCCTCGGTCTCGCCCGGGAAGCCGACGATGAAGGTGGAGCGGATGGCGAGGTCCGGGCAGATCTCGCGCCAGGCGCGGATGCGCTCCAGCGTCTTGTCCTGGTTGCCGGGGCGGCGCATGGCCTTCAGCACCTTCGGGGAGGCGTGCTGGAAGGGGATGTCGAGATAGGGCAGCACCTTGCCCTCGGCCATCAGCGGGATGACCTCGTCCACGTGCGGATAGGGATAGACGTAGTGCAGCCGCACCCAGGCGCCGAGCTCGCCGAGCTCCTTGGCGAGGTCGTAGAAGCGGGTGCGCACCTCGCGGCCCTGCCAGGGGCTCGGGGCGTAGCGCATGTCGACGCCATAGGCGGAGGTGTCCTGCGAGACGACCAGCAGCTCCTTGACGCCCGCCTTCACGAGCTTCTCGGCCTCGCGCAGCACGTCGCCGACCGGCCGCGAGGCGAGGTCGCCGCGCAGCTTGGGAATGATGCAGAAGGTGCAACGATTGTTGCAACCCTCTGAAATCTTGAGATAAGCGTAATGACGCGGCGTCAGCTTGACGCCCTGCGGCGGCACCAGGTCCATGAACGGATCATGTGCCGGCGGCACCGCCTCATGGACGGCGTTGACGACGCTCTCATAGGCCTGCGGCCCCGTGATCGCCAGCACGCCCGGGTGGGCGGCTCGGATCTGCTCGGGCTCGGCGCCCATGCAGCCGGTCACGATCACCTTGCCGTTCTTGGCCAGCGCGTCGCCGATCGAGGCCAGCGATTCCGCCTTGGCGCTGTCCAGGAACCCGCAGGTGTTGACGATGACGGCGTCCGCGCCCTCATGCGTCTTGACCAGTTCGTAGCCCTCGGCCCGCAGCTGCGTGATGATCCGTTCGCTGTCCACCAGCGCTTTCGGACAACCGAGCGAGACGAAGGAAATGCGGGGCTGGGCCGTCATGCGGGTCAGGTCCCAAGGTTTGGCTGAAAAAGGAGTGGGCCGGCATCGCGTTTGCGCGTCCGGCCCGGCGCGCTCTCATACGCCCGTGGAGCCGCGAGGACAAGCGCGGCCATAGCCGGCGCGAGTCGGTCGTCGATCCGGCGGCTCCACCTGAAGCGGCGCAGCGATGTGCGATCGCGCACAGGCGAGGGCCGCCGTGACGGATTGAACACGGTCACCCTTCTTCTGAAGACAACCGTGAGTTGATTTCTTGACCTGCGCGAACCCTGTCGAAACTGTGGCGAAGATGGGGTCCGGCCGAGGCGCCGCTCCTCGTCGGCGGCGCAGCCGGGCCGCGATGTCGATGAGTTTGAGCGCATGAAGTGTGTTGTGTTCCGCCTGCTGGGGCTCGCCGTCGCGGCGGCGAGCTGGTCCGTCCCCGTCTTCGCCCAGGCGCCTGTTCCGCGCCAGGCCGCGCCGCTCGGCGCCATCGTGGCCAACAAGGGCGGCGAGGAATTGCGTTTCGTGAAAGACGAAGCCTGGCGCCCGGCTGAGGTCCGGCAGGATCTCGTCGGCGGCGACACGCTGCGCACCAACATGATCGGCAATCTCGGGATCCTGTTCTCCGACCAGACCCAGATCCGGGTGGGCCCGCGCTCGACCCTGGTGCTCAACGACATCGCCTCCGGCGATCGCCCCACCTCGGTCGAGCTCCCGGCCGGCAATGTGTGGGCTCGCGCCGCGCGCGGCGGCACCGGCGTGGTAGTGAAGACGCCCGCCGCCGCGGCGACGATCCGCGGCACCGACTGGTCGCTCTCCGTCGACGGTTCGAAGACGTCGCTGGTCGTCATTGAGGGCGTCGTCGACCTCACGAACCCCCAGGGCTCCGTCACGGTGCGGCAGGGCGAAGCCGCGGTCGCCACCATCGGGTCGGCCCCCACCAAGATCATCCTGGTGAAGCGCAAGGAGCGGGAGCAGATGCTGCTTCACCTCACCCTGCGCGACGCTTTCACCTGGATGCCGGCGACGCCGCTCCAGGGCGCCGCCCTGCGGCGGGAAAAGGCGCGCATCGAGGCGCTCGCCCCGACGTCGCGCAGCGCAGAGGACCGCCTCACGCTGGCCGAGGTCTCGCTCGGCCGGGAGACGCGCGATATGTCCGCGGCGTTGCTGCGCGAGGCCGAGGCTGGCCGGCTCACCCCGGCCCAGCGCGCCCGGGCGGACCTCGTCGCCGCGACGCTCGCGGCGCGCGAGAGGCGATGGAGCGACGCCGCCCGGCTGTTCAAGCGCGCCGAAGCGGGCCTTTCCGGGCGCCGCCGGGTGACGGCGGCCTATGGCGGCTACATCGCGGCCTCGCTTGCCGATCCGCGGCGCGTCCTGCCGGAGCCCAAGATTCAGTCAGGCGACGGCTACTCGGCCCTGCTGAAGGCTTTCCTGACCGGCTTCACGAGCAACCTGGAGGACGCCGCCAAGGTCGCCGAGGCGGCCGAGCGCCTTCACCCGAACGACACGCTCCTCGGCTCGTTCGGCGCGCAGGTCTCCTACGCGCTGGACCGGCGCGACGCCATGCGCGAGCGCGTCGAGAAGCTGAGCCGCCTCGATCCGGACGACCCGCTGGTGCTGCTGACCCGCAGCATGCTGAAGGGCGACGTCGACAGCGACCTGGACGGCGCTCTCGCCGATCTGCAGCGCGCCGCCGCCCTCGCGCCCGGGGACGCCCAGGTCTGGAACGCCATCGGCCTGATCCAGAGCGCCCGCGACGCCCAGCGCGAGTCGGAGGCCGCGTTCCGCCGCGCCATCGAGGTCGACCCGGACAGCCCCGTCGCCTACGCCAACCTTGCCATCACGCTGCTCGACCAGAGCCGCGTCGACGAGGTGGCCGTGCTGATCGACAAGGCGCTGGCGGTCGATCCCGCCTTCTACGTCGCCTACACGGCCAAGGGCCGGCTCCTGCTGCAGCGGGGCGACTCCGCGAAGGCCATCGAGTACTTCCTCGCCGGCACCGCCGCCAATCCGTCCTACGCGAACGGCGTCCTCGCCGCCGCCATCGGCTACTACATGGACGGGCAGGTGGACCTGGCCGAGCAGCAGCTCGACGCCGCCGACCGGCTTGACCCGAGCGACCCCGTGACCTCGGTCGCCCGCACCGCCATCGCGATCGACATGCGCAAGGCCGACGACGCCATCGAGAACGCGCGGGAATCGATCCGGCGCTTCCGCAACCGCGGCGGCTATTACGCGCCCCTGGCCCACACCAAGGCGGGCGGCTCCTACATGTCGGAAGCCTACCGCCTGATCGGTCTGGACGCCTGGGCCCGCTATTACGGCGACCGGGTCTTCGATCCGTTCACCTCGACGGGCTATTTCGACCAGGCCAACGCCCGGTCTCTCCCGTCGCTGCTGGAGACGGTGCCGGACCTGAAGAACGACCCGGCCGCCTTCGACCTGCAGGCGTTCAACCTCATCGTCCAGGGCCTGCTCTACGATCCGCTGGCCGTGGCGGGCCGGGCCGGGCGCATCGACCTGCTCCGCCGGCCCTTCCTCGACACCGAGGTCTCCGGGGGCGTCGTGGCGCGCGATGGGCGGGCCGGATGGCAGAGCGGCGTCACCGTGCAGGGCTTCTCGAACCTGCCTTATCCCACCTCCTTCGTGGTCTCCGCCAACGCGGTCCGCGCGCCGGACCCGCTCACGCGCGAGTGGGACGTCGGCCAGAACGGCTCCTTCTTCGTGGGTTCCGCGCCGAGCAGCGCCGACCGGTTCCTCATGTTCGGCTCCTTCAGCAGGCTCGACCCCCGCTTCGTGCTCGCCAATGGCGGCGGGACGGCGCGCCTGCGCAACGAGGTGCTGAACGGGCAGGTCGGCCTGGGTTGGAGCCACACCTTCTCGGACCGCAACGTCGTCAACGTCGCCGTCACGGCCGCCTCCGGGGCGACGCGCCAGGGATCTCTGTCGGCCTTCGAACTCGCGCCCTTTCCGGGCGTCCCGGTGAGCTTCCCGGCGCTGGCCTCCATGCGCGACCGGCAGCGGCTCGACGTCGCGACGGCGTCGGTGAACCACACGGTCGGCGTCGGCGACGTGTCGCTGCGCTATGGCGTGGAGGGACAGGTCGGCCGGGCGACGGCGACCAGCCTCAGCCAGCAATTCATCCTCGATCCGCCGGTGGAGGGCGATCCCGCCTTCGCCCGCACCCGGTCCTCCTTCCGGTCCGGCCGGGTCTACGCCGACGCGCTCTGGCGTCCGTCGGACCGATTCGAGGCCGAGGCCGGCCTGTTCGGGACGCTGCTGCGCGCGCCCGAGGAGGCTGTCTCCGTCCGCGCCGGGCCGGACCAGGAGCGCACCGTCCGCGGGCTTGGCCCGCGCCTGGGCCTCGCGGTGTCGCCCTGGGAAGGCCAGTGGCTGCGGGCGGTCTACCGCCAGGACGTCGAGCAGGCCTCAGCCTTCACGCTCTCCCCCGTGACCACGATCGGCATCGCCCCGAACCTGCTGCCGGCGTCGCTCGGCGGCCGGATGAGCACGGCGGCCCTGCGCTGGGACGCCGAATGGTCGAAGCGGTTCTTCACCGCCGTCGAGTACCAGCGCCAGACGGCCGGGGACCTCGGCATCCTCATCCCGAACCTGCAGACGACGCTCGCGATCGACAAGGCCCGGATCGACCGGGTGACGGCGACGGCCAATCTCTGGCTCGGCGGCGGCGTCGGCGTTTTCGCCACCGTCGGCGCCGCCGACAGCGAGATCACGCGCGGGCTGGCGACGGGACTTCCCGTCCCCTTCATCCCGGAGCGCTTCGCCCGGGCCGGCGTGACCTTCGTCCATCCCTCGCGGCTGAAGCTGACGGTGGCCGAGACCGTGGTCAGCCGGCGGCGCGGCGACCTCGCCGGAACGCGCATCGACGACTTCGCCTCCACGGACGCCAGCCTGACCTGGGAGACGCCGGACCGGCGGCTCCAGATGGGCGTCGCCGTGTACAACATCTTCGACGAGAAGGCGGAGCGCTCCAGCGGCCTGCTCGGCTCCGGCCGCACCGTGACGGCGACCGCGACGGCGCGGTTCTGAGATGAGGGGTCCGGGGCGCAGCGATCCGGCCGCCGAACTGGCGCAGGCGCGCAAGGCCGGCGGTGAGAGCGCGCTGCGCCCGCATCTGCTCTCGCTGGCGGTCGCGGCCGCGCTGGGCCTCGCCTTCCTGTCGGAGCCGCTGCGCCTGCTGGACCTGCGGCTCTACGATCTCTTCTCCACCATCGATCCGCCCCGTCCGGCCGAACCCGGCGTCGTCATCGTAGCGATCGACGAGCCGTCCTTCGCCGAAGTGGGGCGACGCTGGCCCTGGCCGCGCAGCCTGCATGGCCGGCTGGTGGAGAAGCTGCGGGCCGCGGGCGCGAAGGTCGTGGCGCTCGACATCCTGTTCTCCGAACCGTCGCTCGCCCAGGACGACCAGGCCCTCGCCGCCGCCCTGGGGCCGGACGTGGTGCTGTCGGCCGAAGAGAGCGTCATCGCCATGCCGCAGGGCGTGCAGACGAGCCGGGTGGAGCCGCTTGCGGCCCTGCTGGCGGCCGGGGCGCGCTCGGGCTCCACCTCGGTGGACCTCGACGCCGACGCCTATCTGCGGCGCATGCCGGACCAGCCGGGCGGCTTCGCCGCGCTGGCGCTCGAAGCCGCGGGCGGCGCGCCGGCCGCGGTCCCCGAGGGGGCGCTGATCCAGTATTTTGGGCCGGCCCGGAGCTACCCCACGGTCTCCTACTACCAGGCGCTCGATCCCGAGCAGTTCCTGCCGCCCGGTCGCCTGCGCGGCCAGACCGTCTTCGTCGGCCTGAGCCTCAGCCATCCGCCCCAGGCCGACAGCGGCGCAGGGGACGCGTTTCCGACCGCCTACACGGTGAGGGAGCGGACGCTCACGGCCGGCGTCGAGATCCAGGCGACGATCTACGATAATCTGCGCGGCGGGCTCTTCGTCCGGGCCGCGCCCTGGTGGGTCGCGTTCGGGCTCGGCCTCGCGGCGGCGCTCGGCGCCTCGCTGCTGGCGGGGCGGCGGTCGTCCTGGCGCAGCGCGCTCTGGGCGGCTGTGTGGATCCCGGCGATCGCGGTCCTGTCCTGGGCGCTGCTGCGCCACGGCCGGGTCTGGACCTCGCCGGCGCTGCCCATGGCGGCGTCGCTGGCCGCGTTCGCCGGCCGCGTCGGCCTGGACTATGCGCGGGAGCGCAAGCTGAGGCGGGCCGTCTCGGACGCGTTCTCGCGCTATCTCAACCCCGCGATGGTGGAGGAGCTCGCCCGCAATCCCGACGCCCTGCGGCTCGGCGGCGAGCGGCGGCGGCTGACGGTGCTCTTTTGCGACATCCGGGGCTTCACCACCATCTCCGAGCGGCTGCGTGACGAGCCGGAGCGGCTGACGACCCTGATCAACCGGCTGCTCGAGGCGCTGTCGGCCGCGGTGCTGGAGCATGGCGGCACCATCGACAAATATATCGGCGACTGCGTGATGGCGTTCTGGAACGCGCCGCTGAACACCCCGCAGCACGCCGCCCAGGCCGTGCGGGCGGGGCTCGCCATGCTGGAGGCGGTCGAGCGCGTCAACGGCGAGCTCGCCGCCGAGGAGGGGGAGGGGGCGCCGCGCTTCGCCGTCGGGGTGGGGGTGAACACCGGCGACTGCATCGTCGGCAATTTCGGCTCGCGCTGGCGCTTCGACTACTCGGTGCTGGGCGACCCCGTGAACCTCGCCTCGCGCATCGAGGGCCTCTCCAAGGCCTTCGCCGTGCCCCTGCTGGTAGGAGAAGAAACCGCGGACGCCGCCGCGGACGCCTTCGTGTTCCTCGAATTGGACCGCATCGCCGTCAAGGGCAGGAGCCAGCCCTCGCCGATCCTCACGGTGCTCGGCCCGCGCGAGACGGTCGGGCCGGCCGGAGCCGCGCTGGGCGACCTTCACGCCCGCATGCAGGCGGCGCTGGCGGAAGGCGACCTGCCGCTCGCCGCCGACCTGGCCGGTCAGTGCCGCGCGCTCTGGCCGGCGCTGGCCTCCTATTTCGACCGGACCCGGGCCCGGGCGCTGGCCGAGATGGGCGGGGAGGCGTGAACCTCAGCCCGGGACGGTCGCCACCATCGAGGGGCGCGCCGAGAAGCCCTCGTACCACTGGGCGAGGCGGTCATGGCCCTGGCGCCAGCCGAGATCCGCGAAGCGGAAGTCGAGATAGCCGAGCCCGCAGGCGGTGGCGATGATCCCGATGTCGACCTCTCCGCCGAGGTGGCCGATCCAGCGCTCCTCCAAGTGATCGAGCGACGACAGGACCTTGGCCTTCTGGCCGTCCATCCACTCGCTCCAGCGCAGCGGCTCGGGGCGCATGAAGCCCTCGTAGCGCATCAGCAGCGCGGCCCCCATCATCTCGTCGGCGAGCGACTGGAGGCAGAGCGCCGGCCAGCGCGCCGCGCCGGCGGGAAACAGCCGAGGCCCCTGCAGGGCGTCGAGATATTCGGCGATCACCCGGCTGTCATAGAGCGCCGTACCGTCCTCGAGCAGCAGCGTCGGGATCTTGCCCGTCGGGTTGTGGGCGACGATGTCCGGGTTTCGCGCCACCGGGCTGGCGGCGCTGGTGACCAGCGTCAATTGCGAATCGAGGCCGCGCTCATGCGCGACGACGAGCGCCTTGCGCGCGAAAGGCGAGGCGACGGCGTAAAGAAGCTTCATGGATCATCCTGCAAGACCGGGACATGCGATCACGCATAGTCCCGGCTTTGCGGGCGATGTAAATGGCTTGTGACGGGGGCGAGGCGCAAGCCTCAATGCACCGAGCGCAGATCCTGAAGGACAATCTCGGTCATGCGCTCATGAAGGCGGAACAGGCGACGCTCGAAGGCCAGCCGCTCCTGCTTGCGCTCGTCGTCCAGGCGGCGACGGGCATGAACCCGGACGGTGTCGGGACCATCGAGCCGGGCCAGACGCGCCCGTTCCTGCTCGTAACGAAGTTCGATGTCGGCGAGAGCGCCCAGCGTCTCCTGCACCTTGGGCAGCAGGTCGTCGGGATAGTAGATGCTTTCCTCAGCGGCTCGCATGGGGCCGCACGGCGTGAACCGCGTCATCATGGGCCTCCAACCTTCTCCCTGTGCCGAAGAGGTTAACCGAGCCGTGTGACGCTGGGAAGACACAAAACGGCAAAATCGCCAAATCGCAATCTTGCGACGACTTGACAGAGGCCTTCACGCCACTGCGCCGCGATCGATCGAAAGCCGGAGAAAAGGGGCGCGCTCGCTCGGTTCCGGCGCGAGACGACGCCCTATGTGACGCTCACGCGTGTCGGGCGTCGCGTGGGCGGCCGTCCTCGGCCGCCATCAGGAGATCGAGCGGGAGCCAGGGCTTCGGCAGAAACGTCACGTCGCCTGCGGCTTCGCTGGGCAGAGCCTTGCCGGAGGTCACGATCACCCGGATCCAGGGAAAGCGCTGGCTCACCCGCTGGCCCAGCGTGAGCCCGTCCATGCTCCCCGGCGTGTTCACGTCGGTGAACAGGATCGCGATCTGCTCCGGGTTCTTCTCGATATGCGTCCAGGCCGCATCGGCTCGCTCGAACTCGCGCACCTTCAGGTCGGCCTCCTCGAACAAGGTCGCCGCGAGCGCGCGGATATCCTCTTCGTCCTCGACGACGACGATGGTGTTTGGACGGAACTCTCGCCCCATGTTCTGTCTCCCTGCCCGTGGATGAGCAGTGGCAACGGGTCGCATCCGCGGTTGTTCCCGCATTTCGGACATTTTCCAGGCGGCGTCGCTTTGCGGATGGCGCGATCGGCGGCGCCCCGTAATCTTGGTCTGACCCCGGGCGAAAGGTCAGGCCTGGCCTCGACAGAAAGGCGCGAGATGCCGTCGACCCTCACCAGCGATCCGCTCCTGCAGCCGTTTCGGCTGAAGTCGCTGACGCTGCGCAACCGCTTCATGTCGACCGCCCACGAGCCGGCCTACACGGTCGACGGCATGCCGAAGGACCGCTACCGGCTCTATCATCGCGAGAAGGCCAAGGGCGGCATCGCGCTGACGATGATCGGCGGGTCCTCGGTCGTGGCCCAGGACAGCCCGCAGGCCTTCGGCAACATCGTCCTCTACCGCGATGAGGTCGTCCGCTGGCTCAAGGAGCTGACCGACGACGTGCATGAGCACGGCGCGGCGGTGATGATCCAGATCACCCATCTGGGGCGTCGCACCAGCTGGTCGACGGGGGAATGGCTGCCGGTCGTCGCCCCGTCGCCGGTGCGCGAGCCGGCCCACCGCACCTTTCCGAAGGCGGCCGAGGACTGGGACCTGCGGCGGATCAAGGCCGCCTACGCGGACGCGGCCGAGCGCTGCCAGGCGGGCGGGCTGGATGGGCTGGAGTTCGAGATGTACGGCCATCTCCTCGACCAGTTTTGGTCGCCGGCGACCAACCGGCGCGAGGACGACTATGGCGGCGTCCTGGAGAACCGGATGCGCTTCTCCCTGGAGGTGCTCGACGCCGTGCGCCGGCGCGTGGGACCGGACTTCCTCGTCGGTTGCCGCCTCGTCTGCGACGAGGACTGGGACCGCGGCCTCAGCCGCGAGGAGGGGCTGGCCATCGCGCAGCGCCTGGCCGGGACCGGTCAGGTGGACTTCCTCAACGTCATCAAGGGCCACATCGACACGGACGAGGCCCTGTCCCACGTCATTCCCGGCATGGGCGCGCGCTCCGCGCCGGCGCTCGACTTCGCCGGGGAGGTGAGGGCGGCGACGCGCTTTCCGGTGTTCCACGCCGCCCGCATCCAGGACGTGGCGACGGCGCGCCACGCGGTGGCCAGCGGCAAGCTCGACATGGTGGGGATGACCCGCGCCCACATCGCCGATCCGCACATCGCCCGTAAGGTGGCCGAGGGGCGCGAGGCGGAGATCCGCCCCTGCGTGGGCATGGGCTATTGCATCGACCGCATCTACTTCGCCGGCGAGGCGCTGTGCATCCACAACGCCGCGACGGGCCGCGAGGCGACCATGCCGCACGAGGTGGCGCGGTCGGGCGGACCGGCCCGCAAGGTGGTCGTCATCGGCGCCGGGCCGGCCGGGCTGGAGGCCGCCCGCGTGGCGGCGGCGCGCGGCCATGCCGTCGTGCTGTTCGAGGCGGCCGACCGGCCGGGCGGGCAGGTCGCCCTGACGGCGGCCCTGCGCCGCCGCCGCGAGATCCAGGGCGTGATCGACTGGCGGGTCGCCGCCTGCGAGCGCGACGGCGTCGCGCTGCGCTTCAACGCCTATGCCGAGCCGGCCGACGTGCTGGCCGAGGAGCCCGACATCGTGGTCGTCGCCACCGGGGGGCTGCCGAATACGAGCTTCCTCGACGCCGGGCATGACCTCGTGACCACCACCTGGGACATCCTGTCGGGCGCGGCCAAGCCCGGCGAGCGCGTGCTGCTTTATGACGACAATGGCGGCCACCCCGGCCTCACGGCGGCGGAATACCTCGTCGAGGCGGGCTCGCGGCTGGAGTTCGTCTCGCCCGAGCGCGTCATCGCGCCCGATGTCGGCGGCACCAACTACCCGGCCTATTTCCGCGCGCTGGCGAGCCGCGACGTCGCCTTCACCCTCAATCTGCGCCTGCGCAGCGTGCGCCGCCAAGGCAACGCCCTGGTGGCGTCGTTCGAGGACGAGTATGGCCGGCGGACCATCGAGAAGGAGGCCGACCAGATCGTGGTGGAGCACGGCTCCCTGCCGAACGAGGACCTCTATTTCGCCCTGAAGCCGCTCTCGACCAATCTCGGCGAGGTGGACTACGAGGCCCTGACCCAGGACCGGCCCCAGGCCGTGCGGGCCAACCCGGCCGGCCGGTTCACGCTCTGGCGGATCGGCGACGCCGTGTCGTCGCGCAACATCCACGCGGCGGTCTACGACGCGCTGCGTCTGCTCAAGGACGTCTGACGCTCAGGCGGTCTGCGGCGCAGGCGCGCGCTGGAAGATCGGCGTCACGCGCCGCAGCTCCTCGATCGGGATGTGGCAGGCGATGAGGTGGCCGCCGCCGGCGTCCCGGTCGGGCGGGGGCGTGGTGTCGCAGATGTCGCCGATCTTGCGCGGGCAGCGGGCCGCGAAACGGCACCCCGCCGGCACGTTGATGGGGCTGGGCGGCTCGCCCTCCAGCCGCACATGCTTCTGCTTCACGGTCGGGTCCGGCACCGGGACGGCCGCCAGCAGGGCTTCCGTGTAGGGATGGCACGGGGGCGAGAAGATGGAAGCGACCGGCCCCATCTCCATGACGCGGCCGAGATACATCACCACCACCCGGTCGGCGAGATGCCGCACCAGCGCGAGATCGTGGCTGATGAAGACGATCGTCGCCCCGCGACGCGCCTGGATCTGCAGCAGCAGGTTGACGATGGCGGCCTGCACCGACACGTCGAGCGCCGAGACCGGCTCGTCCGCCACCAGCATCTTCGGATCGCCCGCGAAGGCGCGCGCGATGGCGACGCGCTGCTTCTGCCCGCCCGAGAGTCGGCCCGGGCGCTGCCGCGCCAGATGCGGCGACAGCCGCACCATGCCGAAGAGCTCCTTCACCCGGGCGTCGAGGTCCTTGCGCGACGTCGCGACGCCAAACTTCTTCAGCGCCCGGCCGATGGAGAACCCGGCGGTGTGAGACGGGTTCAGCGTGGCGTCGGGGTTCTGGAACACCATCTGGACGGCGGAGAGCTGCTCCAGCGTGCGACGATGGGCCGGCAGGCGCGACAGGTCCTGGCCGAGGACCGTGAGCTTGCCGCCGGTGGCGTCCTGCAGCCCGGCCAGGATCCGGGCGAAGGTCGACTTGCCGGACCCGGATTCGCCCACGATGGCGAGGATCTCGCCCTTGTTCGCGTCGAAGGAGAGGTCCTCGTTGGCGATGAGCCGCCGGGTCGAGCCGAAGCCGAAAAAGGCGTTGCCGAGCTCGTAGACCTTGGACAGGTCCGCGGCCTCCAGCACCCTGTCCTGGCTGGGCGTCGCCGGCGTGACATGCTCGATGTCGCGGCTCTCGAACTGGTCCAGCTCGCGCCAGCGCACGCAGCGCACCGCGTGCCCGGGCGAGACCGGCTCCTCCGGAATGGGGGCCACGCCGCAGCGCGGCGCGTCGAAGCCGGCGCATCGGGGCCCGAAGCTGCAGCCGCGCGGCCGCGCCGACAGGGAGGGAGGCTGGCCGGGGATGGGCAGGAAGGTCGTCCGGTGCTTGTCGGAATCGAGCCGCGGCACGCAGGCGAGCAGCCGCCGCGTATAGGGATGGCGCGGACGGGCGAAGAGTTCGCCGACCGGCGCCTCCTCGACGAGGTCGCCCAGATACATGACGCCCACCCGGTCGCACACCTTCGCGATGACGCCGAGATTGTGGGAGATGTAGAGCAGCGTGGTCCCGTATTTGTCGCGCAGCTCGTTGACGAGGTCGAGGACGGCCGCCTCGACGGTGACGTCGAGGCCGGTGGTCGGCTCGTCCAGCAGCAGCAGCTTGGGATGCGCCAGCAGCGCCATTGCGATGACGACGCGCTGCTTCTGGCCGCCCGAGAGCTGGTGCGGATAGCGCTCCATGACGGCGTCGGGATCCGGCAGATGGACGTCCGCCAGGATGCGGCGGGCCTTCGCCCGGGCGGCCTTGTCGTCGAGGCCCTCGTGCAGCATGGGCACTTCGATGAGCTGGCGGCCGATGGTGAGGGTCGGGTTCAGCGCGGCGTTGGGATCCTGGTAGACGATGGAGACGCCGCGTCCGCGCACCTTGGCCAGGGTGGCGGCGTCCGCATGGGTCATGTCGAGCCCGTCGAACACGATCCTGCCATTCGCGATCCGGCCCGTCTGGCCGAGATAGCCCAGGATGGCCATCAGCAAAGTGGACTTGCCGCAGCCGGATTCGCCGACCAGCCCATAGCTCTCGCCGCTGCGGATATCGAGCGTGAGGTCGGGAATGGCGGAGACCGCCCCGAGCGACGAGACGTACTCGACCTTGACATGCTCCATGCTCAGCAGCGGGGCGGCGCTCATGTCATTCCCTCAGAGACAATTCGCGAACGCCGTCGGCGAGCAGGTTGAAGCCCAGGATCAGGCTGACGATGGCGATGGACGGGAACAGAGACATGTGCGGGCGGACCGAGATCATCGTGGTCCCCTCCTTCACCATGGTGCCCCAGTCGGGATCGGGCGGCGGCAGCCCGAGGCCGAGAAAGCCCAGGATCCCGATCGTGATGATGGTGTAGCCGACGCGCAGGCAGAAATCGGTGATGAGCGGCCCGCGGCAGTTCGGCAGCAACTCGACGAACATGATGTAGAGGGCGCTCTCGCGGCGCAGCTGCGCCGCCGCCACATAATCGAGATGCCGCTGCTCCAGCGTCAGTCCGCGCACGATGCGGGCGATGCCGGGGGCCGCCGTCACCACGACGGCGAGCACGATGTTGAGCACCGACGGGCCGATATTGGCGATCAGGATGACGTAGAGGATGATGATCGGGAAGGACAGGATGATGTCCGACAGGCGGCTGATCAGCGTGTCGATCTTGCCGCCGTAATAGCCGGCGGCGAGGCCCAGCGGGCAGCCGACCACATAGGCGGCGAGCGCCGCCGCAGGCGCGACGGTGAGCACCGTCCGGGCGCCCCAGATCAGGCGCGAGAGGATGTCGCGGCCCTTGAAGTCCGCGCCCAGCCAATGCGCCGCCGACGGGCGCGGATCGGCCAGGGCCATCAGGTCCTGCTTGTTGGGCGGGATCAGCGGCAGCAGCGGGGCGAACAGGGCGAGCAGCACCCAGAACAGGATCAGCCCCAGCCCCACCATCGCCACCGGCGAGGTCGGCAGGCGCCGCAACAGGCTGGGCGGGGCCCGCTCGGCGGGGGCCGCGATGGGGGCGAGGTCGGGCGTGACGGCGGTCATGCCAGCCTGATCTGCGGGTTGAGGAGCGCGTATCCGATGTCGCTCACCAGTTGCGTCACGATCGCGATGCTGAGCGCGATCAGGGTTGCGGCCTCGATGAGGGCGATGTCGCCGAACAGCGAGGCGTCGAGGATCATGCGGCCGAAGCCCGGATAGGCGAAGACCATCTCGGTGACGACGACGCCGGAGATCAGGAAGTTGATCTGCAGCAGGATCACCGTGAAGGGCGCGATCATGGCGTTGCGCACGGCGTGGCGCATCACCACGTCGCGCATCGGCAGGCCCTTGAGGACGGCGGTGCGGATATAGGCCTTGTTCATGACCTCGGCCATGGAGCCGCGCACCATCCGCACCACGTAGCCGGCGTCATAGAGGACGAGCACCGTGACGGGCAGGACGAGCTGCGTCCAGATCGGCCAGCCGGAGCCGGAATCGAGCGGGCTCGTGCCGGGCAGCCAGCCCAGCGTGACCACGAAGACGGCGACCAGGAACACGCCGGAGGCGAATTCCGGCACCGAGGTGGCTACGATGCCAAAGATCGAGATGGTTCGGTCGAGCCCGCTGCCCTCGCGCATGCCCGCCAGCACGCCGAGCGCCAGCGACACCGGCACGATCAGCGCGAAGGCGATCCCGGCCAGCATCGCGGTCGCCCTGAGCCGGCTCCAGATCACGTCGTTGACCGGCGCCTTGTAGAGCGTCGAATAGCCGAAATTGCCGAGATACCGGTCGCCGCGCGGGTCCTTGAACTGGAGCCCGAGCGCGGGATCCTGGAGGGGGTCGGCCTTGAGCCCGAGCAGCACGCCGAGCCATCGGCCGTAGCGGACCGCCAGCGTGTCGCGCAGGCCGAGCTTGTCGTAGAGGATGTCCACCTGGCTCTGCAGCGCGAAGGGACCCAGCGTCTTGCGCGCCACGTTGGAGGGCGAGAACTCGGTCACGGCGAAGACCAGGAAGGACGCCGCGAACAGCGTCAGGACCAGGCTCGCCGCACGCTTGATGATGTACTGACCCAAACGCTTCCCTCGCGCTCCGACAGGGTGGGCAGGGACGGTCGATGCGACGGCGCGGGCGAGCCGCGCCGTCGCGAGGTCGTGAGGGCCGCGCCCGCGGGCCGGCCCGGCCGGATCACGCGTCGAGCGACATCTTCCAGGCGAACATGTAGTTCGTCGGATGCATGGAGAAGCCCTTCACGCGCTTGTCCATGAAGGTGAAGGTGGAGCGGAACACCGGCTGAACCAGCGGGCCGTCCTCCTGCATGATGGCCTCGAGCTTGGCCACGGTCTCCTTGCGCTTGGTCAGGTCGAGCGTGCCTTCCGCCTCGGCCAGCAGCGTGTCGAACTCCTTGTTGGAGTAGCCCGACTCGTTCCACGGCACGCCCGTGCGGTAGGCGAGGCCCAGGCACATGATCGACAGCGGCCGGTGGTACCAGATCGTCGTTCCCATCGGGACCTTCGTCCAGACGTCCCAATAGGCGGCGCCCGGCATCGGGGTCAGCTTGATGGTGATCCCGGCTTCCTTCCACATCTCGATGCAGGATTCAGCCTGCGCCTGGAACCAGGCGTGGTCGTTGGGCACGATCAGCTCGGACGACACGCCGTTCGGGTAGCCGGCTTCCGCCAGAAGCTTCTTGGCGCCCGCCACGTCGCGCTTGAAGGGCGCGATCTTGGCGTAGTCCGGGTGGGCGGGCGAGCAGTGATGGTGCTCGCCGACGACGCCGAGCCCGCGCAGCGCCACCTTGAGCACCACGTCCGGGTCGATCGCCATGCGCATCGCCTTGCGCACCTTGGGATTGTCGAACGGCTTCTGGTCGCAGCGCATCCGGATCACGCCGGTCTCGGCGGTCGGCACGTCGTAGAAGGCGAGGTGCGGCAGCGTCTTCAGCGCGTCGTACTGGCCGGGATCGGCGAACATGAGCCCGTGGATCTGCTTGGACGCCAGGGCCGCGATGGCGGCGCTGGCGTCGTCGCCGACGTCGATCTGCTCCATCGTGTCGATCGAGGCCGGGCCGCCCCAGTAGTCTTTGCGGGCCTTGAGGGTCGCCTTCTTGCCGAGCTCGAACTCGGTGAGCGTGAACGCCCCCGTGCCGATGGAGCCGACCTCGAACACGCCCTTGGAGTCGGGGTGCATGATCGCCATCGGATAGTGGAAGAGGTGCTCGGGGACCGCGACCTGCGGCGCTTTGCAGTTCAGCCGGACCGTGTAGTCGTCGACCTTCTCGATCGCGTTCGGGGCCCAGATCTTGGTCGAGGCCTTGCCGTCCACCGTCACGTCGTCGAGGAGGTAGCCCTTGACGAGGCCGATCATCGAGGAGCCCACGGCCGGGTCGAGCACCCGCGTCAGGTTCCAGATCACGTGGTCGGCGGTGAAGTCCTGCCCGTTGGACCACTTGACGCCCTTGCGGACGTTGAAGGTCCAGGTCTTCAGGTCCGGACTGACGGTCCACTTCTCGAACAGATAGGGGTGGGTCACGCCCTTCTCGTCCGTGAAGGTCAGGTATTCCAGTACCTGGCGGGAGATGTTGGAGTCGTAGCCGCCCCACGAATAGGTGTGGGGGCTCTTGATCTCCTTGATGCGCGTGCCGATCCGCAGCGTGCCGCCCTTGGCCGCCTGCGCCCTGGCCGGGGTCGCCATCGGCAGGCCCGCCATGGCGTAGGCCGAGGCCGCGGAGACGCCGACGAGGGCCGCGTAGCGGATGAACTCCCGCCGCCCCATGCGCCCGTCGGAAAGCTGCTCTTTCAAAAACCCAAGATGTGGATTGTCGCTGTCATCCGTCATGTCGACCTCCCGAGGCCCGTGTGATGTCGTCGCCGTCGTGTTCTTGACCGTTCCCGGAGCCGATGTTCGCGCTTCGCCGACCGCGCTGCAATGACTGCTTTTCCGACGTGCGGACCGTCCTTCGTGCAACCTGCGAAGCCCGCCTCCGATCGGGGGGCGACCCCAAGGCTGCGCCATGGTTCATCCCGCCGGAGGCGCAAACCCTCTCCCGTCCCTGCGCCGCCGCGCCGATGCTTCGCGGTCTTGGGCTTTTGCGACGGGACGACGCCATGATGCGTTCGGGGCAGCCGCGGTCGCCCGGTCTGTTTGCGACGCTCTCGTGGCTCTGCCCGACATCGGGCGGGGCGGCTTGATTTAAATTCGACGCGGCCGCCCGCCGGGCGCTGGACGGCGTCGCGCAAGCGCGCCCACAATGACCGCGACGCGACGAAAAGGGGCGGCGCCATGACCCTTCACCAGGCGGAACGGCCGCAGCGGACAGGCCGCGAGAACCGCCAGCGCGCCCGCTCCGCAGCGGCCGGGGTGGCCGGGCCGGCCTATATCCGGCGGCGGATCCCCGCCTACGAGATGCTGGGCGAGGAGGGCCTGACGGCGCTTGAGGTCCATGCCGACCGCATCCTCGCCGAGATCGGCTTTGAGATCCGGGGCGACGACGAGGCCCTGGCGCTGTTCCGGGCGGCGGGCGCCGAGGTCTCCGGCCAGCGGCTGCGCTTCGAGCCCGGCTTGGTCCGCTCGCTCATCACGGCGACGGCGCCGCGCGAGTTCGTCCAGCACGCCCGCAATCCCGCCCGATCGGTCGTCATCGGGGGCGACGCCACGGTGTTCGCGCCCGCCTACGGCTCGCCCTTCGTGACGGACATCGACCAGGGCCGCCGCTACGGCGCGCTGGCGGATTTCGAGAACTTCGTGAAGCTCGCTTATGTGAGCCCGTGGCTGCACCATTCCGGCGGCACCGTGTGCGAGCCCGTCGACGTGCCGGTCAACAAGCGCCACCTCGACATGGTCTACGCCCATGCGCGCTGGTCGGACAAAGCCTTCATGGGCTCCGTCACCACCGCCGGACGCGCCCAGGACAGCATCGAGATGTGCCGGATCCTGTTCGGGGCCGACTTCGTCGACCGCCATTGCGTCATCCTGGGCAACGTCAACGTCAACTCGCCTCTGGTGCTGGACGGCGAGGCCAGCCGGGTGATCCGCGCCTATGCGGCCGCCAACCAGGCGCCCGTCTGCGTGCCCTTCATCCTGGGCGGCGCGATGGGGCCGGTGACCACGGCCGGGGCGCTGGCGCAGTGCTTCGCCGAAGCCATGGTGTGCGTGGCGCTGGGCCAGCTCGAGCGCCCGGGCTCGCCCGCGATCCTCGGCAATTTCCTCTCCTCCATGTCGCTGAAGTCGGGCGCGCCCACCTTCGGCACGCCGGAGCCGGCCCTGGCCTATTTCGCCGTGGGCCAGCTCGCCCGCCGCCTGGGCGTGCCGCTGCGCTGCGGCGGCAATCTGTGCGCCTCCAAGATCCCGGACGCGCAGGCGGCGTATGAGAGCGCCAACTCGATGTGGCCGGCCTTCCTGGCGGGCGCGAACTTCATCCTGCACGCCGCAGGCTGGGCCGAAGGCGCGCTGGCCATGAGCTACGAGAAATTCGTCATGGACGCCGAGCAATGCGGCGTCTTCCACGTGCTCGCGCAGGGCATGGCGCTGGACGAGAACGCGTTTGCGATGGACGCCTTCGCGGAGGTCGGGCCGGGCAAGCACTTCCTCGGCTCGGCCCACACCATGCGCAACGTCGAGACCGCCTTCCACGACCTGCCGAGCTCCGACAACAACTCCTTCGAGCAATGGACGGACGAGGGCGCGCTGGACCTGCCGCGCCGCGCCAACGCCCGCTGGAAGCGCATGCTGGCCGAGTACCAGGCCCCCGCCATCGACCCGGGCGTCGACGAGGCCCTCCAGGACTTCGTGGCCCGCCGGAAATCGGCCATGCCGGACATGTGGTACTGAGGGCGGAGCGAAATTCGTCCCCGTTTTCAGCGTCGTCGCAGCCGGACGAGGGAACCTTGCGAAGGCCAGCGCCGTTCTTCCAGCACCTGAAGCTTGGGAGACGGACATGGATAGCGATCGGATCAAAGGCGCCTTGAATCAGGCGAAGGGCAAGGTCAAGGAAGTGGCCGGCGAGATCACCGGCGACGCGAAGCTGCAGGCCGAAGGCAAGGGCGACCAGATCAAGGGCAAGGTCCAGAACGCCGCCGGCGGCGTGAAGGACGCGGTCCGCGACGCCGACCGCAAGACCCGGGAGATCTGACATGATCCGCTGGGCTATCGTTTTCCTGGTCATTGCGCTGGTGGCGGCCGCCCTCGGCTTCGGCGGCGTGGCGGGCACCGCCATGGAAGGCGCGAAGATCCTCTTCTACGTGGCCATCGTTCTGTTCGTCGTGTCGGCCGTGGTCGGCATGATGCGCGGCAGGCGGCCGACCATCTAGCTCCGCTCAGCGCGGATCTGGCGAAGCGGCGTCCCTCGGGGCGCCGCTTTCGTTTGGGCGGGCCGCTTTCGTTTGGACGGTCCTTGCGGGGAACGCGCCGCCGGGCCCGCGGCGTGCTATGGTCCTGCATGCGCGCGGCCTGATCCGCCGTGCGACGTGCGTATCGCGAGCGGCCCTGCGGGCCTGCGATCGATGGGCCCGGTCCCGCTCACGACTTCTTCCGATGAATGACGGCGCGCCCGACCGGGCGCGTCCCGATGGAGGGCGTCATGACCGATATCGCAACCCGGACCGCACCGGACGAGCAGAAGATGAATGCGTTCGTCGGGCGGATGCTCGGCGACATGGGCGCGGCCTTCAGCGGCGCGCTGATCCTGATCGGGGACAGGCTCGGGCTCTACCGCGCCATGGCCGGCGCCGGTCCGATCGGACCCCAGCAGCTGGCCCTGCGCACCCACACCCACGAACGCTATGTCCGCGAGTGGCTGAACGCCATGGCGGCGTCCGGCTATGTGGAGTTCGACCCGGCCACCGGCAAATACACGCTTCCGCCCGAGCAGGCGGCGGTCTTCGCCGACGGCGACAGCCCCATGTTCATGGCCGGCGCCTACGACATCGTGGCGGCGCTCTATCGCGACGAGCCGAAGGTCACGGCGGCGTTCCAGTCCGGCAAGGGCGTGGGCTGGCACGAGCATCACCAGTGCCTGTTCAGCGGCACCGAGCGCTTCTTCCGCCCAGGCTACAACCAGCACCTCGTGGCCGAGTGGTTGCCGGCGCTGGACGGCGTCGTGGAGAAGCTCGAGCGCGGCGCCCGCGTCGCCGACGTCGGCTGCGGCCACGGCGCGTCGACCACCATCATGGCCAAGGCGTTCCCGCGGTCGACCTTCTGGGGCTACGACTATCACGAGGCCTCCGTCGCAAAGGCGCGGGAGAACGCCCAGAAGGCCGGCGTGGCCGACCGGGCGACCTTCGAGGTCGCAGACGCCCGCAGCTTCCCGGTGAAGGGCTACGACCTCGTCACCTTCTTCGATTGCCTGCACGACATGGGCGATCCGGTCGGCGCGGCCCGCCACGTCCGGGAGACACTGGCCCGGGACGGGACCTGGATGGTGGTCGAGCCCATGGCGGGCGACCACGTCCAGGACAACCTGAACCCGATCGGCCGGATCTACTACTCGGCCTCCACCATGCTGTGCACGCCGGCCTCGCTGTCGCAGGACGTCGGGCTCGCGCTGGGCGCGCAGGCCGGCCAGGAGAGGCTCCTGGACGTCATCCGGCAGGGCGGGTTCTCCAAGGTGAGGGTCGCCGCCTCCACGCCCTTCAACATGGTGATCGAAGCGCGGCCCTGAGCCAAGCGGGCGGGAACGTTCGCCGCCGGCCCTCCGTTGGGGGCCGGAGGTCTCCCATGGCGTCAAGTCACGCGTCCAAGCCCGCCATCTACGCCGCGCTGGCGGGCAACCTCGCCGTCGCCGTGACCAAGTTCGGCGCGGCGGCGTGGACCGGCAGCTCGTCGATGCTCAGCGAGGCGGTGCACTCGCTGGTCGATACGCTGAACGAGGTCCTGCTCCTCTATGGCCTGCACCGCTCGGCCCAGCGGCCGGACGCGGAGCATCCGCTCGGCCATGGCCGCGAGCTCTATTTCTGGAGCTTCGTCGTCGCGCTGCTCGTCTTCGCGCTGGGCGCGGGGGTCTCCATCTATGAGGGCGTCGTCCACCTGCGCGATCCCGAACCGATCCAGAGCCCGATGGTGGCCTACGCGGTCCTGGCGCTCTCGCTGGTCTTCGAGTCGATCTCGTGGGCGGTGGCCTACCGCCAGTTCCGCGCCTCCAATCCCGACCGGGGCGTGCTGTCGGCGATCCGCCGCAGCAAGGATCCGGCGACCTTCACGGTGCTGCTGGAGGATACGGCGGCCGTGATCGGCCTCGGCATCGCTCTCTTGGCGACCTACGCGGCGCATGAACTCGGCAGGCCGGAATTCGACGCGATCGGCTCCCTGGCGATCGGCGGCCTTCTCGGCGTGACCGCGCTGATCCTCGCCCGCGAGACGAAGGGCCTGCTCATCGGGGAGCCCGCCGACCGGGCGATCAGCGACCTGATCCTGCGGGTCGCGCGCGACCAGCGCGGGGTCGCCAGCGCCAATGGCGTGATCACGACCCATCTGGCCCCGGACCAGATCACCGCATCCATCAGCATCGAGTTCGACGACGACCTGCGCACGCCCGACATCGAGCGCGTGGTGGACGCCATCGAGAAGCAGGTGAGGGGGGCCGCCCCCGCGGTCACGATGCTGTTTGTGAAGCCGCAGACGGCGCGGGGCTACGCGACGGCGCGGGCTCGCCGCTTCGGCGTGGAGGAGCCGCCCGTCTTCGAGACGGCGTCCCAGACGCGCGAGGCGTAGGGCAAGGCGGGCCGGCGGCGCGCCGACGGCGCGGGCCGGCTCCGGGCCATGCGGGGCGGATCGGTCCGCCCAAGGTTTAGCCGGCGAAGTCGCCGAACTTGCGGGAGATCTCACGCTCCAGGTCGTCGGTCAGGCGACCGCCGTTGAGCTGGATGTAGCGGGCGACCACCTGTTCGGCTTCCGCGCGCCTGGCGGTCTTGAAACGCTCGAACAGGATCCGGACGATGCTGGGCCGGGACGAGCGTGCAGGAGCCGACAGGATGGCGTCGAGTGCGAGGGCCGAGTTGGCCATGGGAATTCTCCTTCAGACAGAGATCCCCGAGCGCTTCCTGATCTAGACGTTGATGATGGGATACATGATTTGCTGCACTGCAACATCCCGGTTTGGCTCATGCCGCCCATGATGTCGGCGCATGGATCCGTAACGAAATCACAACCATCCGCCGATTGTCGGCGCATCCTGCCCGGCGATGCGGCGCCCAGCGCACGCCGGTTGTGCAAAGACGGCCGCGAGCCCGCTGAAACGGCTTGGGTTTCCCCAACGCGAGCGCTACGGTCCGGCCGGAACAGGGGGCGACGATGCCGACAGGACTGGAAGAGCGCTTCGGCGCCGCCGTGAGCGTGGCGCGGACCGCGGGCGCGGTGATTCGCGAGCGCTTCGCGACTCGCGGCGCGCAGACCTACGAGATGAAAGGCCACCAGGACTTCCTGACCGAGGTCGACAGCGAGGTGGAGACGCTGGTGGCGGCCGCGATCGCGCGCGCCTTCCCGGACGACGGCTTCATCGGCGAGGAGCACGGCTCCGCCGGCCGCACGGACGGCGTCTGGGTGGTCGATCCCATCGACGGCACGTCCAATTTCGCCCGCGGCATCGGCCATTTCTGCATTTCGATCGCCTATGTGGCCGGCGGCGAGCCGGTGATCGGCGTCATCTACGATCCCATGCGCGACGAGATGTTCGCCGCCCTGCAGGGCCGGGGCGCCACGCTGAACGGCGCGCCCCTGCGGGTGTCGGGCGTCTCCGATATCCGGGCGGCCTCGGTCGAATGCGGCTGGAGCATGCGCCGGCCCGTGCCGGACTACATCGCCCTGTGCGCGCGTGTGATGGAGATGGGTGCGGGCCTCTACCGCTGCGGCTCCGGCGCGCTGGGCATGGCCTATGTGGCCGCCGGACGTCTCGACAGCTATTGCGAGCTTCACATCAACGCCTGGGACGTGCTGGCCGGCGTGGCGCTGGTGCGCGAGGCCGGCGGCGCCGTGAGCGACTTCATGGGCCAGGGCGGGCTCGCCCGCGGCGCCCCGATCCTGGCTTGCACGCCGGCGCTCGGGCCGGCGCTCTCGCGGGCGTCGGGCATTGCGCTGTAGCGGAGCGCGCCGGGCGGCCGGTCAGTCGGTTGTAATCGGTTGACGGGAGTGGACGCTCCGCGCCAAACTCCGAAAAAACAAGAGCTTTTGGGAGGTTGATGACATGATCATGACAGTGACGGCGCGGGGATCGGCCGTTTTCGGGGCGGCGCTGCTTCTGCTCGGGACCGCCGCGCTGGCGACGCCGGCCGCGGCGCAGGGCCAGCTCACCGTCTACTGCTCGGTCCAGGAGGAGTGGTGCCGCCCGATGGTGGCCGCCTTCGAGAAGGAGACCGGGATCAAGGTCTCCATGACCCGCAAGAGCTCCGGCGAGACCTATGCGCAGATCAAGGCGGAGTCCGCCAACCCCAAGGGCGACATCTGGTGGGGCGGCACCGGCGACCCTCACCAGCAGGCCGCCGAGGAGGGCCTGACGGAGGAGTACAAGTCCCCCAAGCTCTCGGAGCTCAACGACTGGGCGGTCCGCCAGTGGGAGCAGACCAAGGGGCGCACCGTGGGCGTCTATTCGGGCGCGCTCGGCTTCGCCTACAACACCAAGCTCCTGGCCGAGAAGAAGCTCGCCGAGCCGAAATGCTGGGCGGACCTGCTCGATCCGAAGTTGAAGGACGAGGTCCAGGTCGCCGACCCGAATTCGTCCGGCACCTCCTACACCATGCTGGCCACGATCGTGCAGATCATGGGCGAGCAGAAGGGCTTCGACTACCTGAAGGCCCTGCACAAGAACATCAACCAGTATACGAAATCGGGCGCGGCCCCGGCCAAGGCCACCAGCCTCGGCGAGACCACGGTCGGCATCGCCTTCCTGCATGACCATGTCACGATGATCGTCGAAGGCGCGCCCATGAAGGCGGTCGCGCCCTGCGAGGGCACCGGCTACGAGATCGGCTCGATGTCGATCATCAAGGGCGCCAAGAACCTCGACAACGCCAAGAAGTGGTACGACTGGGCGTTGACTCCGGCCGCCCAGGCGCTCGGCGCCCAGGCGAAGTCCTACCAGGTGCCCTCCAACAAGGCGACGCCGGTCCCGCCGCAGGCGCCCAAGCTGGCCGACATCAAGCTGATCGACTTCAACTTCGCCAAATACGGCTCGTCCGAGGAGCGTCGGCGGCTGCTCGCCAAGTGGGACGCCGAGGTCAAGAACCAGCCGAAATAGGCCTGATCGGAGCGGGGAGGGACGCGCCTCCCCGGGACCACCAAGGGAGCGGGGCTTTCGATGTCGGCGATCAGCGAGGCTCCGGGCGGGCCCTCCCGCCTGGGCCTGAGCGGCGAGGAACGGCCGCGCCGGGGCAAGTTCCGGGAGCGGCGCGCCGGCGCCGAGACCGTGCGGGGCGGGGCGGTCGTCGTCGTCGCCTGGATCGCCTTCGCGCTCCTGCCCTGGTACTGGCTCGACCTCTCGGCCGGCTCCGCCAGCCTTTCGGGCTACCCGCTGGGTCCCGCCGGCTCCGGCCTCGCGCTCGCCGTGTCCGGCCGGGCCTGGTGGCTGCTGCCGCTGCTCGTCCTGCTGGCCTTGGCGACGTTCGCGGTCCGCGACCGCAACCCGCTGCGGCGCAACGCGCTGCTGGTCTGGGCCGGCGCACTCGGCGTCTGGGCGCTGCTGAAGCAGGGCTTCCTCATCGGCCTCAAGGGCTGGAGCTTCGCCTGGGTGGCGGCGCTCATGGGCGGGCCGGGTCCGAGCCAGATCGGCTTTGGCCTCGGCGCGGCGCTGCTCCTGCTGGCCTTCCTGATCCTGCTCTGCCAGGGCCTCGCCGGCCGGGGCTGGTGCCGGGGCGACGCCTTCATCGTCTGCTCGGTCGGCGTGGTCGTGTCGCTGATCCTGCTCTTCGTCTTCTTCCCGGTCTCCACCATCCTGGCCAGCGCCTTCCAGGACAACGCCGGCCGGTTCGCGCCGTCCGAATTCGCCGCCAAGATCTCCGACCCCTCCATCTGGGGTCTGGATTGCCTCGCCGGCCCGCTGCGCTGCGGCGTGGCCTGGAACACCCTGTTCCTCGGCGTGCTCGTCGGCCTCGGCACGACCGCGCTGGGCCTCGCCTTCGCGCTCATCGCCACCCGCACGCCCTTCCGCTTCAAGGGAGCGCTGCGCATCCTCTCCATCCTGCCGATCATCACCCCGCCTTTCGTCATCGGGCTGGCGCTGATCCTGCTCTTCGGGCGGTCCGGGGCCGTCAGCGCGCTTCTGTCGGAGTGGTTCGGCCTTCCGCGCTCGCGCTGGATCTATGGCCTTCCGGGCATCCTGATCGCCCAGCTCCTCGCCTTCACGCCCATCGCCTACATGGTGCTGGTCGGCGTTGTGCAGGGCGTCAGCCCGTCGCTGGAGGAGGCCTCACAGACCCTGCGCGCCAGCCGGTGGACGACCTTCCGCACCGTGACGCTGCCGCTGCTGAGGCCGGGGCTGGCCAACGCCTTCCTGCTCGGTTTCGTCGAGAGCCTCGCCGATTTCGGCAACCCGCTCGTGCTGGGCGGCAATTTCGAGGTGCTCTCCACCAAGATCTTCTTCGCGGTCGTCGGCGCCGCCACCGACCAGGGCCGGGCGGCCGTGCTGTCCATCGTGCTGCTCGCCTTCACCTTGCTGGCCTTCTGGGCCCAGCAGGTCTGGCTCGGCAAGAAGGTCTACGTCACCGTGGGCGGCAAGGGCGACGCGGGCCTGCCTCTGCCGCTGCCGCGGCGGGTCGCCTGGGCCTGCTACCTCACCGCGCTTCCCTGGGCCCTCTTCACCGCCGCGATCTACCTGCTGATCCTGATCGGCGGCTTCGTGAAGAGCCTCGGGCGGGACTACAGCCTCACCATGGACCACTACTCGGCCGGTTTCCGCGTCGAGAGCGGGGCCGGCGGCCTGGTGTTCTCCGGCGGCGCCTGGGATTCGCTCTTCGCCACCCTCGAGGTCGCCGCCTTCGCCGCGCCGCTGACGGCCGCCATCGGGCTGCTGACGGCCTATCTGCTGACGCGCCAGCGTTTCACGGGCCTGCGCGCCTTCGAGTTCGGCACGATGCTGAGCTTCGCCATCCCGGGCACCGTCGTCGGCGTCAGCTACATCCTGGCCTTCAACGTGCCGCCCTTCGAGCTCACCGGCACGGCGCTGATCCTGATCATCTGCTTCGTCTTCCGCAACATGCCGGTGGGCGTGCGCTCCGGCGTGGCGACGCTGAGCCAGATCGACAAGTCGCTCGACGAAGCCTCGCTGACGCTAGGCGCGCGGTCCTGGACGACCCTGCGCTACGTCGTCATGCCGCTGCTGCGGCCCGCCATCCTGGCCACGCTGGTCTACTCCTTCGTGCGCGCCATGACGGCGGTCAGCGCCGTGATCTTCCTGGTGTCGGCCAAGTACAACATGGCGACGACCTACATCGTCGGGCGCGTGGAGGCCGGGGAGTTCGGCATCGCCATCGCCTATTCGTCCGTCCTCATCGGCGTCATGCTCGTCGCCATCCTGGGCATCGAGCTCCTCGTCGGCAAACGCCGGCTCGGGCGGCGCGAGGCGCCGGCCGCCGTCGTCGCGGCCGGCGGCTGACCCCCAACAAGGAACACCGCATGGCCAAGGCTCCGGCCTCCGTCGAATTCCGCCACGTCAGCAAGCGCTACGGCGTGGTGACGGCCGTCGACGACGTCTCCTTCACCATTGAGCCGGGCACGCTGGTGACGCTGCTGGGTCCCTCCGGCTGCGGCAAGACCACGACCTTGCGCCTGATCGCCGGCCTGGAGATGGCCTCCGAGGGCCAGATCATGATCGGCGGAGCCGACGTGACGCGCCTGTCCGCGGCGGACCGCGACGTCAGCATGGTCTTCCAGTCCTACGCGCTGTTCCCGCATATGAGCGTCATCGAGAACGTCGCCTATGGCCCGTCCGTCCAGGGGGTCCCGAAGGCGCAGGCCCGCGAGATGGCGGCCGAGAAGATCGCCGTCGTGGGCCTGGCGGGGCTGGAGAACCGCTCTCCCTCTGAACTCTCGGGCGGGCAGCAGCAGCGCGTCGCGGTGGCCCGCGCGCTCGTGCTCGAGCCGCAGGTGCTGCTCTTCGACGAACCGCTGTCCAATCTCGACGCCAAGCTCCGCCGCCGCGTGCGCGAGGACATCCGGGCGCTGCAGCAGGAACTCAACCTTACGGTCGCGTATGTGACGCACGACCAGGAGGAGGCGCTGGCCGTCTCCGACCGCATCATCGTCATGTCGAACGCCCGCATCGCCCAGGAAGGCTCCCCGCGCGAACTCTACGAGCAGCCGGCCGACCTCTTCGTGGCCGACTTCATCGGCGACGCGAACATCCTGGAAGGCGTGCTGGAGGAGGAGAGGGGAGACCGCGGCCTCATCCGGGTCGGCCCGATGACGCTGGACCTCGCGCGGCGCGGCGCCGCGGCCGGTCCGGTCAAGCTCGCGGTGCGGCCCGACGCGCTGGCGATTTCGCTGGCCGGCCAGGGCCGCCCCGGGATCGAGGGCGTCGTCGAGCACAGCTCCTATCTGGGCCGGAGCCTGGAATACCGCGTCTCCAGCGCGCTCGGCGACCTCTTCGTCGTCGACGCCGGGCGCGCCCAGGTCCATCCCCCGGGCTCCAAGGTGCATGTCGGCTTCGCCGAGGCCGGAATCGTGGTGCTGCCGAACCGCTGAAAGCGGCGCGGCTCAGCGGTCCGCGCGGGCCACGGCGGCCAGGAAGGCCGCCCCGTAGCGCTCGAGCTTGGCCTCGCCGACGCCCTGAACGCTGGCGAGTTCGCCGCGGTTGCGGGGGCGGATCAGCGCCATGTCGCGCAGCGTGGAGTCGTGGAACACCACATAGGGCGGCACGCCCTGTTCGCGGGCGATGCGCATGCGCTCGGACCGCAACTCCTCGAACACCCGCTGCGAGGGTTCGTCCAGCGCCGCGGCCGCGGCCGCCCGGACGGATTTCTGGCTGACCCGCTCGGCCTTGAAGACGCGGTCCTTGCGCATCTCGATGCGGCGCTCGCCCTTCAGGATCGCCCGCGCGCCGTCGCCCAGCGTCAGCGCCCCATAGGCGTCGTGGTCGACCACGATGGCGCCGATGGCGGCGAGCTGCCGGATCACCGACTGCCAGACCTTCTCGTCGAGGTCGGCGCCGACCCCGAAGGTCTTGATCGCGTCATGGCCGGCGCGCGTCACCTTCTCGGACGCGACGCCGCGCAGAACGTCGATGACATAGGCCGCCCCGTAGCGCTCGCCGGTGCGGTAGATCGCCGACAGCGCCTTCTGGGCCGCCTCGCTGCCGTCCCAGGTCTCGACCGGCGTGATGCACGTGTCGCAAGCGCCGCAGGCGCCCGGGTGGCTCCCGCCGAAATGCGCCAGGATCGCCTGCCGGCGGCACCCGGCCGTCTCGCAGACGGCCAGCAGCGCCGACAGCTTGGCCCGCTCGACGCGCTTCACCTCGGCCGGGGCCTCGCCTTCCTCGATCATCTGCGCCCGCCGGACCAGGTCCGACATGCCGTAGGTCATCCAGGCGTCCGACGGCAGGCCGTCGCGTCCGGCGCGCCCGGTCTCCTGGTAGTAGGCTTCGATCGAGCCCGGGATGTCGAGATGCGCGACATAGCGCACCGAGGGCGAGTCCACGCCCATGCCGAACGCGATGGTGGCCACCAGCGCCAGGCCCTCCTCGCGCAGGAACGCGTCCTGGTTGGCGTCGCGCACCGCGCGGTCCATGCCGGCGTGGTAGGGCAGGGCCTTGAACCCGTGCTCGTTCAGGTATTGGGCCGTCTCCTCCACCTTCTTGCGGCTGAGGCAATAGATGATGCCGGCGTCGCCCCGCCTGCGGCTGAGGAAATCGAGGAGCTGCCGGCGCGGGTTCGTCTTGGAGACGATCTCGTAGCGGATGTTCGGCCGGTCGAAGCTGGTGGCGAAGACCGGGGCGTCCTCCAAAGCCAGGCGCCGGCGCAGGTCGTCGCGGGTCTGCGGGTCGGCCGTAGCCGTCAGCGCCATCCGGGGCACGTTCGGGAAGCGCTGCGCCAGCACGGCGAGCTGCATGTATTCGGGCCGGAAGTCGTGGCCCCACTGGCTCACGCAATGGGCCTCGTCGATCGCGATCAGGGCGATGCGGCCGCGGCCCAGAAAATCCAGAAAGGCGTCCGAGACCAGCCGCTCGGGCGTCACATAGAGCAGCTTCAACTTGCCGGAGAGGAAGTCCTGCCGGACGGCGTAGGATTCGGCGCTGGTCAGCGTCGAGTTCAGCGCCGCGGCGGCGACCCCGGCCTGGCGCAGCGCCTCCACCTGGTCGCGCATAAGGGCGATCAGCGGCGAGACGACGACGCCCACGCCTTCGCGGCAGAGCGCAGGCACCTGATAGCACATGGACTTTCCGGCGCCGGTCGGGAACAGCACCACCGCGTCGCCGCCGCCGACGACGTGGCGCACGACCTCCTCCTGCCGGCCCCGGAAGGCCTTGTGGCCGAACCATCGATGCAGGACGTCGACCGGATCTTCGGCCAATGCGAATCCTCTCCCCACAAAGGCGGGACGCTGCACGTCCGGGGCGTCACGCACAAGTCCGGCGCGGCGAAGAGGCGTGGACGGCCCCGGCAGGCGCCCGGCGTGGAACAGGGTCCCGGCCGGACGCATTGTGATGGTTGCTTGGTGGCGGTACACAGCCCCCGCGCCAGACCCGACGCCGCCCTCCGACACCGGACTTCGATGACCCGCACCATCCACCTGATCCGACACGGCCAGTCGACCTTCAACCAGGCTTATGAGCTGACGGGCGTCGACCCCGGCCATATCGACGCGCCCCTCACGGAGCTCGGCCTGTCCCAGGTGGAGGACGCCCGCCGCCGGATGGAGGGCGTGGCCGTGGACCTCGTCATCGCCTCGCCGCTGACGCGCGCGCTCCAGACCGCGCTCGGCGTCTTCAAGGACCGCGACGTGCCGGTCCTCGTCACCTGCAAGCACCGCGAGAGGCTGGAGAGCAGCTGCGACGTGGGCCGCAGCCCGGCGCATCTCGTCCGGGAGTTTCCCTCGCTCTCCTTCGATCACCTCGCCGATCCCTGGTGGCATGACGGGGACGCCGACGAGCGCGGCGTCCCCTACGAGCCCGAATCAGTGTTCCGCGATCGGGTGGAGCATTTCGGCGAGTGGCTGGAGGAGCGGCCCGAGCGCGCCATCGCGATCGTCGGCCATGGAACGTTCTTTCGTTGGTTGACGGGCCGATGGATGGCCAATTGCGAAGTCGTGACCTTGCAGGGCTCCCTGTCCGACCATTTCCGCCAAGCCGAACGGGCTCGCCTCGGCGTATCAGCTTAGCCGGGCCGCCCCGGCCTGTTGCGCCCTGCGATGAAAGGCGAGATGATCTCGCCTCTCAGTTGCGGAGCGGCCTTGATGCGGGACGCCAAGAAGCCGAGCCTGGAAACGCGGCTGCGTCTCCTGAACACCCACCCTTTCTTCGCGGCCCTGGAACCCGCCGATCTGGAACGGTTGTCGTCCTATGTGCGCTCCGTGCAGGTCGATAGAGGCGAGATCCTGTTCCGCAAGGGCGACCCCGGCCAGAGCCTGTTCATCGTCGTCGAGGGCCTGATCAAGATCGGCGTCCCGGCGGCCGACGGGCGCGAGCTCGTGTTCAACCTGATGCGAGCCGGCGAGGTCTTCGGCGAGATCGCGCTCATCGACGGCGCGCCGCGATCCGCGGACGCGGTCGCGATGGCGCCGAGCGAGCTTCTGGTGGTGGAGCGGCGCGACTTCCTGCCCCTGGTGGAGGACCGCCCCGGCGCGGCGATGAGGATCATCAGCCTGCTCTGCCGGCGGCTGCGCACCACCAGCGAGCAGGTCGAGGACGTCGCCTTCCTGGACGTCTCCAGCCGGCTCGCCAAGGCGCTCCTGCGCCTGTCGCCGACGGGCGGCTATGTCGCCATCACCCAGCGCGAACTCGGCCAGCTCATCGGGCTCTCGCGCGAGAGCACCAACAAGCAGCTGCAGGTCTGGCAGAGGCAGAAGCTGCTTCGCCTGGTCAAGGGCGGGGTGCACCTCATCGACCTCGGCACCATCGAGCAACTCGCCTTCTCGGCGGAGCGGCCGCGCCAGCCGCGTGCGGAAGTCGCATCCCGCGCCCACTGACTCCAGTTCTGGCCCGCTGTTTCGCGCCGGAATCCGCCAATCCACCGGTTGAGATCGGCGCAGCCGAGGCATGCCGGACGAGGCGTGTGAGAAAAAAGCGACGCCGAGGTTGAAAAATCATCGATAAGGGGGTAATTATACGGCATCGACATTTGGCCGGACGACTGGGCCGCTTCGCCTGAACACAGGCGCACGCTGCGACAATCTCTCCAAACATCGACGAACCGGAGAACGGGCGCTCTCGCGGCCGGATCTCCACGTGCGTTTGCAGTTCACCGAAAGGACTACCCCAATGGCTACCGGAACCGTGAAGTGGTACAACGACCAAAAGGGCTACGGCTTCATTCAGCCTGACGAAGGTGGAAAGGACGTTTTCGTCCACGTCTCCGCCATCGAGCGCGCTGGCATGCGCGGCCTGGTCGAGGGCCAGAAGATCTCCTACGAGCTCGAGACTGACCGCCGCACCGGCAAGCAGTCCGCTGGCAACCTCCAGGCCGCGTAAGCAGCCGGAGCCCGCGCGCGGGTTCGCCCGCGCGCCACAGCCCCGACAGGAAGCCGTTCCACGCGGAACGGCTTTTTCCTTTTGAGGTTTCCCGAAAGCCCAGCATCGCGCCGCGCCTCTGCGCTCCCGATGCGCCAGAACCCCTGAGGAGCAATGGCCAAAGAAGAACTGATGGAATTCGAAGGGCAGGTCACCGAGATCCTCCCCGACGCCCGCTTCCGCGTACGGCTCGAGAGCGGCCATGAGCTGATCGCCTACACGGCCGGCAAGATGAAGAAGTTTCGCATCAAGACGCTCACGGGCGACCGCGTCACCGTCGAGATGTCGCCCTACGATCTCGACAAAGGACGGTTGATCTACCGTCACAAGGACGAGCGTCCCGCAGGTCCGGGCGGCGCGCGCCGGCCTCCGTTCCGCCGCCGATAGGCGATCGTCGATCCCACGGGCCACAGGGCCCGTCTCGTCGCGGACTGCGTCCGCGAGCACACGTCAAAGCACAAGGAGCCGACCATGCGCATCTTCATGTTCACGTCCCAAGCCAAGGACGGTCTGAACGCCTTCGCGGGCGACGCGGAGGGCTCGAAGCTGCCGGAGCGGTACGGTCCCTGGGGCATCACAGGCGTGCTGCAGACGCGCCAGAACCCCCCGCACAACTTCTCCCGCCGCGATATCGAGAGCGCGATCGGATCGTCCGGCTTCCAGCTGTGGCGCACCAAGGCCGCGTCCGAGGCGGCGGCCGCCGCCAAGGCGGTCACGGCGAGCGCAGCCGCGGTCTGAGACCTCGCGCATGCCCTCAGAAAGGCGCTGGACCTTCGAGGCCGGCGCGAACGTACCCGACTGGTTCATGCGCGGCGAAAACTGCGTCCTGACATTCGGTCGGGACGCCGAGATCGTGGAAACCTTCGAGGCGTTCGCGCTCTACCCGATGGTCGAAATGGACCGGGACGACTGCTTCATCGTGGCCGAGATCATGGACCGCCACGCGGATGTGGAGGTCGAGCACGTCCTTCCGATCACCCCTCACACCGAACCCCGCGCGCTCTCCCGCAACTAGAGCATGCTGCGACAAGGTGGAATCCGGCTTTTCGCAGGAAGCATGCGACAGCCCAGAAACCTGGGCCATGCTGCGTTTCCATCGAAACACAGCATGGCTGAGCGGCGGCGCGCGGCGCCGACGGGACGGCGGGCCTTCGCGCCCGCCTGTCCGCCTCCGGTATCGTGGGGGCGCCCGCGCTTCTAGGATCGGCCTCCAGCGCAAGCCTGCGCCGATTCGCGGCGATCCTTCATGACCCTGCCCGTCTTCCTCGCGGTGCTCGCCGCCGCAGCCCTCCATGCGGGCTGGAACGCCGTGCTGAAGATCCGCATCGAGCCGTTCCTGGCGATGGTGCTGATCAACGGCGCCGGCGCGGCGCTGGGCGGCGCGGCCGTCCTCGTCACGGGGTGGCCGATCGCGGCCGCGTGGCCCTGGCTGATCGCCTCCGCGGTGATTCATCTCGGCTACTCCATCTTCCTGACCGCGGCCTATGCGCGCGCGGACATGGGCGTCGTCTACCCGATCGCGCGAGGCTCGGCGCCGCTGATCACCACGCTGGGATCCCTGGCGCTGTTGCGCGAGGCGCTGCCCACCTTGACGCTGGCCGGCATCGCGACGCTCGCATCCGGGATCGGCCTGCTGGCGCTGGCCGGCCGCAGGCGCTCCGTCGACCCCCGGGCGCTGGCCTATGCGGGGCTGACCGCCGTGATGGTGAGCGTCTACACGCTCACCGACGGCCTCGGCGCCCGCGCGGCGGGGGATCCTCACGCCTATGCGGCGGCTCTCTTTGTCCTCGACGGGGTCGGCCTGACCGCCGTGGCGCTCTGGCTGCGCGGCCCCTCCGGCCTTCGCCCGCTCTGGCGATTCCGGTGGCCCGGCCTGCTCGGCGGCGCCATGAGCCTGTGCGCCTACTGGATCGCCATCTGGGCCATGACCGTCGCCCCGATCGCGCTGGTAGCCGCAGTGCGCGAGACCAGCGTCCTGTTCGCCAGCGCCATCGCCGTTTTCTGGCTGAAGGAGCCGCCCAGTCCGGCGCGGGTCCTGTCCGCCTGCCTCATCGTGACGGGGCTGGCGCTGATCCGGCTGGCCTAGACGCGGCGAGCCAACCTTCCTGGGCCGCCAGCGCCGATGCGGCGTCGAAGAAGGCCGACACCAGCGACAGCTTGCGCCGCTCGGCGAGGCAGACGACATATTCGCCCACCTCCAGCCCGTGCCCCTCCAGCGACAGCGCCCGAAAGCGCGGGTCTGCGCCGAACTCGCTCTCGAACACCACGCCTACGCCAAAGCCGGCGCCGACCGCCTCGCGCACCGCTTCGCGGGTCTGGACTTCGAACAGCGCGCCGGGCCGGACGCCGTCGGCGGCCAGCCTCGCCTCGAACACCTCGCGGGTGATCGACCCGCGCTCCCGGATGACGAGGTCGCAGCCGTCGATCTCCGCCGAGGACACCGCGCCCCGCTCCGCCCAGGGATGCGCGGCCGGCACGAACAGCACCAGCCGGTCGAGCCGCAGCGGCTGCGTGGTCACGCGCGGGTCAGAGGTCGGCAACGCCGTCACGGCGACGTCGGCCTCGAAGGCGAGCACCTGGGAGAGGACCGTGGCGGAGTTGTCGATCCGCATCTGGAAGGTGAGGCCGCGATGGCGGTCGCGCATCGCGGCCAGCACGGGCATGACGTGGTAGGCGCTGTCGGCCGACACGCGCAGGTGGCCGCGCGTGACCCGCCGCGCGCCGGCCAGGAGGTCGCGCGCCTGCTCCTCGCACTGGAACAAGGCCGTGGTGATCTGGTGCAGCGAATGGCCGAGCGGCGTGAGCTGCACGCCGCGCCGCTTGCGATCGAACAGGCTCACCCCGAACGCGCCCTCGAGCGCCTTTACCTGCGCCGACAGCGTAGGCTGGGCGAGGCCGTCGGTGCGCGCCGCCAGGCTGAAGCTGCCCGACATGGCGACGAGGTGGAAGGCGCGCAACTGGGTGTGGTTCATCGACGCTCAATCCATAGAGTCAGTCTATGGAGCCTATTGAAACACGTGGCTGGCGTCGATGGTCCGGTCGGCTACGCTTGGGCCGAACACTGCCGAGGATGACCGATGCCAGCGTCAGCGCCGCGCGCCACTTCCGACACCGGGGACGACTTCCTGCTCACGCCGGGACCCCTGACGACGTCCCGCAGCGTCAAGGAGGCGATGCTGCACGACTGGGGATCGCGCGACGGCGCCTTCGTCCGGATCAACCGCGAGGTCCTGGAGGCGCTGCCGCGGATCGTGAACGGGGAGGGCGACTATGTCGCGGTTCCCATGCAGGGCTCCGGCACCTTCGCGGTGGAAGCCATGCTGACCACCTTCGTGCCGCCGGACGGCGAGTGCCTGGTGCTGGTCAACGGCGCCTATGGCCACCGCGCGCGGCGCATCCTCGACATCGCCCGTCGCCGGAGCGTGGTCTACGAGACCCCCGAGGACGTCCCGCCGGACCTCGCCGAGATCGAGGCGCTGCTGGCCCGCTCGCCGTCGATCACGCATGTGTTCGCCGTGCACTGCGAGACCACGTCGGGCGTCCTGAACCCGGTCGAGGAGATCGGCGCCGTCGCGCGCCGCCATGGCAAGGCCTATCTGGTGGACGCGATGAGCGCCTTCGGCGCGCTGCCGCTCGACGCCCGGGCCGCGCATGCGACCGCGATCGCGGCCTCGTCCAACAAATGCATCGAGGGCGTGCCGGGGCTGGGCTTCGTGGTCGCCCGCGCCGTCGACCTTGCCGCCGCCAAGGGCTCCGCGACCACCCTGTCGCTCGACCTGCATGACCAGTGGGCGAATTTCGAGAAGACGGGGCAGTACCGCTTCACGCCGCCGATCCACGTCATCGTCGCGTTCCACCAGGCCCTGCGCGAGTTCTGGGCCGAGGGCGGCCAGCCCGGCCGGCTGGCCCGCTACGAGGAGAACCGTCGCACCCTCGTCCAGGGCATGCGGGCGCTCGGCTTCGAGACGCTGCTGCCCGACGCTCTGCAGGCGCCCATCATCGTCACCTTCCACATGCCGGCCGATCCTCGCTTCGCCTTCCAGGAGTTCTACGACCGGCTGAAGGATCGCGGCTTCGTCATCTATCCGGGCAAGCTCACCGTCGCCGACAGCTTCCGCATCGGCTGCATCGGCCGGCTGGAGGCCAGCCATATGAGACTGGCGCTCGACGCCGTGCGCGACGTGATGGCCGAACTGGGCGTCGTCTCGGCGTCGCCCCGGAGGGCCGCCTGATGGGTCCCCGCAGGCCGGCTGTGATCACCGCGAACGGGCGCGACTACGCCTTCCCGAGCCGCCCCACCGTCGTGGTCTGCATCGACGGGTCCGAACCCGGCTATATCGAGGCGGCGGTCGAGGCCGGCCTCGCCCCGAACTTCGCCCGCATCATGGCGGAGGGCGCGAACCTGACGGCCCAGGCCCAGATTCCGAGCTTCACCAACCCCAACAACATCTCCATCATCACCGGCCGTCCGCCTTCCGTGCACGGCGTCGCCGGAAACTACTTCTTCGACCGTGCGACGGGCGAGGAGGTGATGATGAACGACGTGCGGTTCCTGCGCGCCCCCACCATCATGAAGGCCTTCCAGGACGCCGGGGCCAAGGTGGCCGTGGTCACCGCCAAGGACAAGCTGCGGGCCATGCTGGGCCACGGCCTCGCCATGGCGGCCGGGACCGCCGTGGCGTTCTCCTCCGAGAAGGCCGACAAGGCGACCAGGGCCGAGCATGGCGTCTCCGACGCGCTGGCGATGGTCGGCATGCCGCTGCCGGACGTGTACTCGGCCGAGCTGTCGGAATTCGTCATGGCCGCCGGCGTCAAGCTGATCGGCCTCATGCGGCCGGACCTCATGTACCTGTCCACCACGGACTATGTGCAGCACAAGGCGGCTCCGGGCTCACCGATGGCCAACGCCTTCTACGCCATGATGGACCGCTATGTGGGCGAACTCGACGCGCTGGGCTGCACCCTGGTGCTCACGGCCGACCACGGCATGAACGACAAGCACCTGCCGGACGGGCAGCCCGACGTGCTCTATCTGCAGGACGTCATGGACGAGTGGCTGGGCCAGGGCGCGGCCCGCGTCATCCTGCCGATCACGGACCCCTATGTGGTCCACCATGGCGCGCTGGGATCCTTCGCCACCGTCTATCTGGAGTCCGCGGGAGACGCCCGCGCCGTCGCGGCGCGAATCGCCGGGCTGCCCGGCGTGGAGGCGGCGGTCGACGCAGAGGAGGCTTGCCGCCGCTTCGACCTGCCGGCCGACCGGATCGGTGATGTCGTCGTCGTCTCATCCCGCCGCAAGGCGCTGGGTTCGAGCCGGGACCGCCACGATCTCAGCGGGCTCACCGAGCCGCTGCGCTCCCATGGCGGCCTCACCGAGCAGGCGGTGCCGATGATCTCCAACCGACGCGTCACGCTGCCGCCAGGGCGGACCTTGCGCAATTTCGACGCCTTCGACGTGGCGCTCAACCATGTCCAGTGAAGCCGCGGTCACGCGCCCGAAGGCGCCAGGGTTTCGCCGCGAGGCCATGCGCATCGCCGGCCGGCCGGTGGCGACCGACGAGGTGGTCGAGGTCCTGAACCCCTATACGGACGAGGTCGTCGGGACGGTCCCGAGCGCGCGGCCCGAGCATGTCCGCGAGGCTTTCGCCAAGGCCCGGGCGTTCAAGCCGAAGCTGTCGCGCTACGAGCGCCAGCAGATCCTGCTGCGCACCGCCGACATCCTGCGCGACCGGCGGGAAGACTTCGCCCGGCTGATCACGGCCGAAACCGGCCTGTGCTGGAAGGACAGCCTCTACGAGGCGAGCCGGGCCTACGATGTCTACTCCTTCGCCGGCCAGCTCTGCATCAGGGACGACGGCGAGAGCTACGCCTGCGACATCAGCCCGCAAGGCAAGCAGCGCAGGATCTTCACGCAGCGCATGCCGCTTCTGGGCGTCATCTCCGCCATCACGCCGTTCAACCATCCACTCAACATGGTGAGCCACAAGCTCGCGCCCGCCATCGCGACCAACAACCGCGTGGTGCTGAAGCCGACGGAGCTGACGCCGCTCACCGCGCTGGCGCTGGCCGACGTGCTCTACGAGGCCGGCCTGCCCCCCGAGATGCTGTCCGTCGTGACCGGAAACCCGGCCGTCATGGGCGACAGCATGATCACCGACCCGGATGCGGACCTGATCACCTTCACGGGCTCGGTTCGGGTGGGAAAGCACATCGCCGAGCGGGCGGGCTACCGGCGCATCGTGCTGGAGCTCGGCGGCAACGATCCGCTGATCGTCATGGAGGACGCCGACCTCGACAAGGCCGCCGAGCTCGCTGTGCAGGGCGCCACGAAGAACTCCGGCCAGCGCTGCACCGCCGTCAAGCGCATCCTGTGCGTCGAGGCGGTGGCTGACGAGTTCAGCGCGCTGGTGCTGGAGAAGGCCCGCAGGCTGACCTTCGGCGACCCCATGGATCCCGCCACCGACGTCGGGACCGTCATTCATGAGGGCGCGGCGCGGCAGTTCGAGCGGCGCGTCCAGGACGCGGCGGCCCGGGGCGCCGAGATCCTCTACGGCCCGCCGCGGCGAGGCGCGCTGTTTCCGCCCACCGTGGTGGACCGCGCGCCGCCGGATTGCGAGCTGGTGCGCGAGGAGACGTTCGGGCCGGTGATCCCGATCATCCGCACGCCCAACGACATCGATTCGGTGATCCGGATCGCGAACGGAACGGCCTACGGCCTGTCGTCAGGCGTCTGCACCAATCGCATGGACTATGTGGCCCGCTTCGTGAACGAACTCGACGTCGGCACGGTGAATGTCTGGGAAGTCCCGGGCTACCGGATCGAGATGTCGCCCTTCGGCGGCGTCAAGGATTCCGGGCTCGGCTACAAGGAGGGCGTGGTCGAGGCCATGAAGAGCTTCACCACGATCCGGACCTGGTCGACGCCCTGGCCGACGTGACGCCGGCCGGTCACCGGCAGGCGACCTCTCCGCAGGACCGCAGGGCCGCGATCATCTTGGCCGTGCTGCGCGGGCCCGGATAGCCGAACACGCCGAGCCCGCCGAGCACGAAGGTCGGGGTCGCGATGAAGCCCAGATTGGCCGCCAGCCGGAGCTGGTCGGCGACCTGCGCCTGCGCCTCCCGGGAGGCCGACACGCGCTCGAAATCCGCCGCCGCCCGGCCGGTCGCCTCGGCGGCGATCCGCACGGCCTTGGCGAGGTCGGCCCGTCCCGGCTCCGCGAACATCCTGGCGTGGAACCGGAACGCGGCGTCGTCGCCCGACAGGTTCTGGACCGCGGCCTCGACGGCGGCGGCCTGCTTGGAGCCGGGCGACAGGATGGGGTTGCCGATCAGCGAGATCCGAAGGTCGGGATCGTTCTCCACCAGCGCGCCGATGTCCTGGGCGGCCTTGCGGCACCAGGGGCAGTTGTAGTCGTAGAATTCCGCCAGCACGACATCGGGGGCCTTGGAGCCGACCTGGATGCGGCCCGGCATCGCGTCGACCTGGCTGACGAGCTCGACCGGGAGCCGGGCGTTGCCGACAGGCTGTCCCTCGTCGCCCTTCAGCTTGGTCCACTGGTTCTGGCCCTGGCCGCGCGCGCCGGCCGGCAGGCCCAGCAGGGCGAGGCCGCCGAGGAGGAGGGATCTGCGATTCGTCGTCATCGTGCCGGGCCCTGCTGTCATGGCGCGGGTCGTCGCAGGCGGTCGCGGCGAAAGCGTGGCCGACCCGCCGCGCGGTCGGCCCGCGTCCGGAACCTGGGCCCCGAGACGGTGTTGGTCACGCGGAGGATCGAGCCATGGACGTCACCACCGAAGAACTCGACGGTCCCGCGCGCCTGCGCTACTGCCGGGCCGGAGACGGTCTCACCGACGGGACGGAATGGGAGAAGGCGCGCCGGTTCGCGTCCCTGCGCGAGGCGCTGCACGTGGTCGCCACCGAAGATCCGCCGGCCGGAGCCGAGCCCTATGTGATGACGAATGTCGGCCGCACCCTGAAACCGGAGCAGCTCGCCGTCACCTGGGACGCGATCCAGGGTCCTTGAGGCCGTCAGGCGGTCGCCTGCCGGCGGGCGGTCGGAAAGAGGACGATGTTCGATCCGAGCGCGCTCGGGTCCAGGCCGGGCCGCGCACCCGCCGCGTGGGCGTAGCCGGGGACCTCCCGCAACGGCGGAAGGTCTTCCGCCAGGCGCTTCAACCCGTCCCGGGTGACGTGCAGCAGGGTGGAGACGCGGTCGCCGCGCTCGCCGGCCTCGGGCATGCGGCGGATTTCCTCGAGCGCGACGTCCAGCAGGGACGCCAGCCTCTTGGCGATGTCTTCGTGTGTCAGCCGCATGGTCGCCCCCGCCGGTTTCACCCATCACAGGTGAGTCGCCGGAGGCTGTCGATGACGAAACTGCAACAGGCCGGACAGCGCGAGCTGGAGCGCACCGGAATCGGTCAGTCGACGTTGAACTCGGCGTCCCGCTGGCGGTCCTGGGCCATCGCCTGGGCGGCCAGGCGGATCGGCGTGTTCGCCGCGCCGAAGAGGTCGTAGCCGCGCCGCTCCACCACCTCGAAGAAGAAGCGGTTGCGATAGGTCTGCGTGTAGATGTGGAAGAATTCGCCCTGGCCGGCGCGGTCGTAGAGCACGCCCAGGGCGCGCATCCGGTCGAGCAGCAACGGGTCGAGATCGAAGCGCGCCGCGAGATCCTCGTAATAGTTGTCGGGGATGTCCAGGAAGGTGACGCCCCGGCTGCGCGCCGCCTCCACGAAGGCGAGGAGGTCGTCAGTCTCGAAGGCGATCTGCTGCACGCCCGCGCCGCCGAACTCCTCGATGAAGCGCGACACCATGGTGGAGCCGCCATCGGCGATGTTGAGCGGGATGCGGACGCTTCCGTCGGGCGAGCGCACGGAGCGGCTGTAGAACGCGCCATAAGGGTCGGCGAGCTCGACCTGCGGCTCGTCCACGAAGCCGAGGACGCTCTTGTAGAACAGCGTCCAGGTCAGGAATTCCGAGCGCCGCACCACGTTCGACAGATGGTCGATGCGCCGCAGCCCGCCCGTCGCCGGAGCGGCCGTCTCGATCTCGAAGTCCTGGGCCCAGAAATCCTGCCCGGTCTTGACGACATAGAGCAGGCTTCCCTCCACGCCCCGCACCGCCGGGATCGTGGCCTCGCCGGGCCCGACACGCCCCGAATAGGTGGCCGCTCCGAGCGCCTCGGCCCGGTCCAGCGCAGTCCCGACATCGTCGACCGACAGGGCGACCGCGCAGACCGAGGGGCCGTGCACGAGCGAGAACGCGTGCGAGAAGCCTTCCTTCTCGCGATTGAGCACGAGATTGACGCCGTTCTGGCGAAACAGCGTGACCTCCTTCGACCGATGGTGGCCGACGGCGCTGAATCCGAGCCCGGTCAGGAGGTCGGCCAGCGGGCGCATGTCGCTGTCGCCGGCGGCGAACTCCACGAACTCGACGCCGCGCACTGCGGGAGGCGGCGGCAGGGCCGCCACGCCGGCGATCGGGCGCTCTCCGGCCGCCGCCCGGGCCGCGTTCAGCCGCTCGCCCATGGTCTGGAGCGAGCGCATGCCGTCGAGCGCCATGGCGTTGGCCGATGCGCCGCGAAACTGGTCGTTGAAGATCTCCAGCGAGACAGGACCCCGGTACCCGCTCTTGCCGACCGCCTGCATGAACTCGTCCACGGCGAAGTCGCCCTGGCCCGGGAAGCTGCGGTGGTGGCGGCTCAGCGACAGCGGGTCCATCAGCAGGCCGGGCGCGTCCGCCACCTGGACGAGCGCGATGCGATCGCCGGGGATCTCGGCGATGGGGGCCAGCGGGTTCTTGCGCACGCAGGCGTGAAAGCTGTCCAGCACCAGCCCGCAATTGGGCCGGTCCGCGCGCCGCACCAGGTCCCAGGCGTCCATCCAGTCCTTCACGCGCCGGCCCCACGCGAGCGCCTCGTAGCCGATGCGGCAGCCGCGCTGCGCGGCCTCGTCGGCCAGGGCGGCGAGGTCGGCGGCGGCGGCGTCGCGGTCCTCCAGCGCCTCCTCCGACACGTTGGAGCAGATGCACAGCAGGGGCGCGCCGAGCTCCTCCATGAGGTCGAGCTTGCGTCGGGCGCGGTCCATGTTGCGGCTGCGGGCGGGCTCGGGCATGCCCTCGAAGTCGCGCATCGGCTGCAGCGCCACGATGGCGAGACCGAGATCGTCGGCCATCCGGCGCACGTCGCTCGGCTTGCCGTTGAAGAAGGTCAGGTCGTTTTCGAAGATCTCGACGGCCCGGAAGCCGGCGCGGGCGGCGGCCGAGAGCTTGACCTCGAGGGTGCCGCCCATGCACACCGTGGCGATCGACCATTTGAACATCGCAAAATCTCCGAGATCTCGTATGATCTCATACGAAAAGGCGCCACGGGCGACAACCCACGATCTGCGCCAGGCGCCATCAGGAGACAATATGGACTACGACCACCCCGGCGCAGCCGAGCCGAGCGCCTCCACGCTCACCGAAGCGCTGCACGAGCGCATCCGCCAGGACATCATCCTGGGCGCGCTTCAGCCCGCCTCCAAGCTCCGTCTTGAAAGCCTGAGCAAATCCTACGGCGCGAGCGTGAACACGTTGCGGGAGACGCTCTCGCGCCTCGCCGCCGACGGCCTCGTGGTCGCCGAGGGCCAGCGCGGCTTCGCCGTGCTGCCGGTCTCGACCGAGGACCTGCGCGACATCACCGAGATGCGGCAGCTGCTCGAATGCCACGCCCTGCGGCGGTCGATCGCGAACGCGGACCTCGACTGGGAGGCCAGGGTGGTGGGCGCCTACCACAAGCTCTCGAAGGTGGAGGCGCTGGTCGAGGAGGCGCCGGACGACTATGGCGACGCCTGGGAGCGCTACAACCAGGAATTCCACGCCGCCCTGATCGCGAACTGCCCGTCGCGCTGGCTGCGGCTGTTCCACAAGGCGATGTACGACCACAGCAAGCGCTACCGCATGCTGTCCTTGAAGACGAAGCCTTTTCCCCGGTCGCAGTCGGCGCAGGAGCACCGGCTGCTGCTCGATGCGGCGCTGAACCGCGACGCCGATGCGGCGGCGAGGGTGCTGGCCCAGCACATCCTCAAAGGTGCCGAGATCACCGGACTGAGCGACGGCGTCGACGCCGATCCGACAAGGCCGGGCGGGAGCGGAAAGGCTGCGCCGCGGCGCAAGCGCAAAACCTCCTAGATTTCGTGCTGCGTGGGAGATTGACAAAAGCCGCGCATTCACCATTACTGAGTTCGACATGCGGACAACAGTTCGCATTGCGAACAACAGCCGTCGGGGCCGAAAGGCCGGGCGGCTTGCTTTCGACATCAATTCGCGCGTGAGCCATTGCGCCGGACGCCCGGCTGGGTCATCGCTCGGGGCGGAAACGACACGGAGCCGGCGACGCAAGATCCCGGCTTCTCACAGGGTGGGAGGAAGACGATGCTGAAGTCCTGGACCGGCGCCTTGGCCGGTGTGCTGCTCGCCGGAGGCCTGATCGCGCAGGCCGGCGCCCAGAACGCGCCCATCAAGCTGATCGCCGTCGGCGAGCTCTCCGGCGCGGGGGCCACGGTCGGCACGAACTTCAAGAACGGAGCGGATCTCGCCATCGCCGAGATCAACGCCAAGGGCGGCATCCTGGGCCGCAAGATCGAGATCACCCATCTCGACACCCAGTCGAACCCCGGCAACGCCCGCGCCCAGGTGCAGAAGGCGCTCGACGAGAACCCCTATGCGCTGCTCGGGCCGGGCTATTCGGGCTCGGTGAAGGTGACCGCGCCGCTCGTCCAGCAGGCCGGCATCGCCCAGGTGATGGGCGGCGAGGCCGCCGAGCTCACTCAGGCCGGCATCGACACGCTGTTTCGCACCTCCTTCGGCCAGCAGTCCTCGATGCCGAAGATCGCCAAATACATGGCTGAGGACATGAAGGCCAAGACGGCCGCCGTCATGTGGGTGAACAACGACTTCGGCAAGGGCGGCCGGGACATGGTCACCAAGGAATTCGCCGCCCGCGGCGTCAAGGTCGTCGCCGACATCTCCACCGAGGCCGGCCAGGCGGACTTCGCCGCCGACGCCGTGAAGGTGAAGAACGCCAATCCGGACGTCGTTTTCATCTATCTCAACGAAGAGGAGAGCGCCCGCGCCCTCAAGGAGTTGCGCCGCCAGAACGTCTCCGCGCCCCTGATCGGCGAGACCACGCTGCTCGGCCAGAAGGTGATCGAGCTCGCCGGCGACGCCGCCAACGGCGTGAAGGGCCATGTCGGCCTGACCACGGACGCGCCGGTGCCGGCCATCCAGGACTTCCGCAAGCGCTTCTCGGACAAGTACAACTATGTGCCGGACCACAACGGCATCAAGGGCTACCTGGCCGTCTACATGATCAAGGCCGCCACCGAGAAGCAGGGCAAGGTCGACGCCAAGGAACTGCCCAAGACCCTTCACGGCCTGACGATCACGCCCGACAAGGAGCCCGGCATCCTGATGGAGGTCACGATCGACAAGAACGGCGACCTGGACCGTCAGAGCTTCCTCGGCGAAGTCGTCAACGGCAAGCAGGTGATCAAAGAGGTGCTTCCGAAGCTGAACAAGTAACGGCCCGGAGACAATCCTCAAAACCCTCTCCCGCGCCGCGGGGGAGGGCGGGACCCGAGCGAGTTCAGCCCGCCACGCCGGAGAGCGGACGATGGTCAATTTCATCAACCTTGTCATCGCCGGCCTGGCGACAGGCGCGATCTACGCGCTGGTGGCGATCGGCTTCACGCTGCTCTGGCAGACGTCGCAGACGATCAACTTCGCCCAGGGCGAGTTCGTGATGCTGCCGGCCTTCTTCATGCTGGCCGTGATGAACGCCGGCCTGCCGTTCTGGCTGGCGCTTCTCGTCGGCCTCGTCCTCTCGCTCCTGACCCTGGGAGCGGCCTTCAAGCTCCTGCTGGTCGATCCCATGCTGAAGCATGGCGTCCTGCCCCTGGCCATCGCCACCATGGCGCTGTCGATCTTCCTGAAGGACAGCGTCAAGGAGTTCTACAGCGCCGAGGCGCAACCCTTCCCGTCGCTGCTGCCCGCAACGAACCTGGACGTCCTCGGCGTGCAGATCTCCGTGCAGAGCGTGGGCGTGCTGATCGTCGCGGTCCTGGCCGTGCTGGTCCTGCAGTGGTTCATCGCCGGGACGCGCCTCGGGCGCCAGATGCAGGCGACGGCGCAGAACCCGACCGTCGCGCGCATCCTGGGCGTGCCGGTCGAGCGCATGATCATGCTCACCTTCCTGATCAACGCCGGCCTCGTCACGCTGGCGTCGGCGCTGGTCAGCCCGATCTACCTCGCCAAGTTCTCGAGCGGCGACACGCTGGGCCTCGCGGCCTTCATCGCCGCCATCGTGGGCGGCTTCAATCAGATCCGCGGCGCCATCGCGGGCGGCCTCCTGCTCGGCGTGGTCGACAACCTGGCGGCGGCCTATGTGTCGACCCAGTATCGCGGGGCGGTGCCGCTCTTCCTGCTCATCGCCGTCATCCTGTTCCGCCCGCAGGGCCTGTTCGGCCGCGCAGAGGAGCGCACCGTATGACCCGCACCCGCACCTTGCTGACGGCGGCCGCGATCCTGGTCGCGATCCTCGTCCTGCTCGTCATGCCCCTCTACCTGGCCCGCTACGGCCTCTACATCCTCAGCCTCTGGGCGGTGATGTCGATCGCCGCCATCGGGCTCAACCTCACGCTCGGCTACGCCGGGCAGGTGTCGCTGGCGCAGGGCGCCTTCGTGGGCATCGGCGCCTATGCGGTCGCGATCCTCACCACGCAGGGCTGGCCCTTCCTGGGCGCGCTGGCGGTGGCGATCGTGGTCTGCTTCGCCATCGGCTGGCTGCTCGGCTATCCGGCGCTGCGGGTGCAGCACCACTATCTGGCCTTCGTGACGCTGGCCTTCTCCACCCTGGCCTTCCTGGCGTTCCGCAACGAGGAATGGCTGACCAAGGGCATCTACGGCATCATCGGCATCCCGCGCCCGTCGGTCTTCGGCCTGCCCACGAACCGGCCGCTGCCCTTCTACTTCTTCTGCCTCGGATCGCTGGCGCTCGTCACCGCGCTGACGTGGTGGCTCGTCCGCTCGCCCTGGGGGCGGGCCTTCGTGGCCCTGCGCGAGAACCCGGTGCGGGCGCTGTCGCTCGGCGTCGACACCCGCCGCTACACCCTGATGGCCTTCGCCATCGGGTCGACGCTGGGCGGCGTCGCGGGCGCGCTCTATGCGCCGCTGGTGGAGTTCATCGATCCCACCCCCTTCACGCTCACGCTGTCGCTGAACATCCTCATGATGGTGATCGTGGGCGGCTCCGGCTTCTTCCTCGGCCCGTTCCTGGGCGCGCTGATCGCCGTGCTGCTGCCTGAATGGCTGCAGGGCGCGCCCGGCATGATCAAGGCCCTCATGGGCTGGCAGGACCTGCCGGCGGCGTTCCGGCGCATCAACGAGTTCTACCTCATCGTCTATGCGCTCTTCGTCATGGCGCTGCTGGTCTGGTCGCCGACCGGGCTGCTCGGCGTCGCCGATCGCTGGATCGCCGAGCGCAAGACCCGCGCCGCTTCCGCCGCGCGCGCCGCCGCCGCGGCGACGTTCAGCAAGGAGGGCGTGTGATGCAGGCCCCGCTCTCCGCCGCCGCCGCGCCGCCGCCCGCCGACGCTCCGGCCGGGCGCAAGACGGTCCTCCAGGTCGAGGGGCTGAAGAAGAGCTTCGGCGGCATCGCGGCCGTCGACGGCGTGAGCTTCGAGGTGCTCGAGGGCGAGATCCTCGGCATCATCGGCCCCAATGGCTGTGGCAAGTCCACGCTGTTCAACTGCATCCTCGGCCAGCTCACGCCGAACGAGGGTCGGGTGATCCTGGACGGCCGCGAGACGACCGGCATGCGCCCGTCCGACCTCAACCGCCTCGGCGTCAGCCGCACCTTCCAGCTCCTGCAGGTGTTCCCGCAGCTCTCGGTGCGCGAGAACCTGATCCTGGCCGGCCAGGAGCACCGCGGCACCATGGCGTCGCGCCTGTTCGGCCCGCGCGACGCCGGCCTCACCGGCGACGCCGACCGGATGATCGCGTTCTTCAAGATGCAGCATCTCGCCGACGAGCGCGCCGGCGGCCTCAGCTACGGCCAGCAGAAGCTGCTCGACGCCGCGATGGCCTTCATGGCCGGTCCCCGCCTCGTTCTGCTCGACGAGCCGGCCGGCGGCGTCAATCTCACGATGCTGGCCAACCTCAAGGACCGCCTGCGCGCGATCAACGCCGAGCAGGGCGCGACCTTCGTGGTCATCGAGCACAACATGGATTTCGTCATGAGCCTGTGCACGCGCGTCATCGTGCTGGCCGAGGGCCGGCTTCTCGCCGAGGGCGCGCCGGCCGACATCCGCGCCAACCCGCGCGTCATCGAAGCCTATCTGGGGCATTGAGGAGCAGTCCATGGAACAGGCGGGCGCACCCCACCCCATCCTCGAACTCGACGGCGTCGTCGCCGGCTACGGCCAGATGACGATCCTGAACGGGACGACCTTCTCGGTCCCCCGCGCTACGATCACCACGGTGATCGGCCCGAACGGGGCGGGCAAGTCGACGGTGTTCAAGACCGTGTTCGGCCTGCTGAAGGCGCGAGCGGGCGTGGTCCGCTTCGACGGGACCGACGTCACGAACTGGACGCCCCGCGCGCTGCTGGAGCGCGGCGTCTGCTACGTGCCCCAGGGCCGCAACATCTTCCCCGAGCTCAGCGTCCGCCACAATCTGGAGCTGGGCGGCATCTCCGCCGCCCGGGGCGTCGACATCGACGCGCGCATCGAGGAGGCCATGCAGCGCTTCCCGGTGCTGCGCCGCAAGGCGAACCAGCAAGCCTCCACGATGTCCGGCGGCGAGCAGAAGCTGCTGGAGATCGTCCGCGGCCTGCTGCTGGACCCCAAGCTCGTCCTCATCGACGAGCCCTCCATCGGGCTGTCGCCCCTGATGGTGCAGGAGACTTTCGATATCCTGAAGGACCTGCGCGCCAAGGGCGTCTCGGTGCTGATGGTGGAGCAGAACGCCCGGTCCGCGCTCGAGATCTCCGACTTCGGCGTCGTGCTGGAGCTGGGCCAGACCCGCATCATGGACAAAGCGGCCTCGGTGCTCGCCGACCCGCGCATCGGCGCGCTGTTTCTCGGCGGCTCCATCGAGGCGGCGGCCTGAGCTAGCCTCGCGCGTCCTGCAGGACGAAGCGCAGTTGCTCCGGCGTCTCGATGGCGCCCGGCCGGGCCGCCCGGACCTGCGCGACGGCCTCGACGGGCTCGACGCCCAGATGCACGAGCAAGGCGGCGGCCATGGTCCCGGTCCGCCCGAGACCCGCCGCGCAATGAATGAGGATCCGCCGCCCGGCGCGAAGCTCGGCCGCAAGCTCGGGCGCGATCGAGCGCCAGCGGGCCGCCGCTGCAGGGGAGGGTGGTCGCATGTCGGCGATGGGTAGGCTTCGCCACGCCATGCCGTGAGCCTCCGCAGCCGCGGGTAGGCCGGCGGCCCCGAGGCGGTCGCGCTCGCCGTCGTCCAGCAGCGTCAGCATGATCCCGGCGCCCCAGCCGCGGACATCCGCGAGGTCCTGGGCCAGCGAGCGTTCGCGCCCCGGGCAGGCGCTGAGTCCGATCACGCCGCCGCACGGGGCCGTCAGCGCGTCGATCCTGAATGAGGCCGGTTCCGAGAGGGGACTGGACATGGGTCTGCTGGCTGCGGCCGTGAGCGGCGCGCCACAGTGCCCATTTTCGCCGGCATCGTCCATTCCGGCGCGCGCGACGGGTCAGGACTGGTCGTGGTCGTCCTGGTCCATGTCCGGCGGCTCGGGGCTCGTGGTCACGAGCGGCTTTGACTCCGTCGCCAGCGTCGTCGCATAGGCGTTCGCCTCCTGGGCGGACGCGAAGTCGCGGGCCGTGGCTCGCGAGTAATGCGGCTCCCCGGCGAGGCGCTCGAGGTAGTGGACGTAATACCGCGTCCCGGCGGCGGGGCGGTCGCGCAATTCGGTGGTCAAGGGTGGCACCTCCTGGGTAACGAACGCCCAAGCCGGACCGGCGTTCCGCACCTGCGAAGAGAGCCTCTCAGACCACGCCGCCAGTGGCGCGCAGGCGCGCTCCATGCTAAACGGACCGCCGCGCGCCGCCGCAGGTCCCGGTAGCTCAGCAGGATAGAGCAACGGTTTCCTAAACCGTAGGTCAGGGGTTCGAATCCCTTCCGGGACGCCACCTTCCCAGGAGAACGTGGAACGTTTCATCGATTGTCTGGTGGGACAGTTGGATTTGAACGTGGGACGATCCACCTCAAAGCCACTGCGCCGCTTCAACAACGGCCTTGGTCATGTCTGCCTCTTTGGAGGGCCGTTCTGCTTCAGACATGCTTGTGTGGCCCGACACGCTCATCAGGCCCTTTGGTGAGCGCCAACGTCCGCCATTCGTTGTGAAAGCCCGGCTTGGTGGCGCCCATCCCGAAATTTCAATCCAAAACAACTGGTCGTAAATGGAACTCGGGCGGCCATGGCGCGAACAGTCTCAACGCCGCTGGCCCTATGCAATGATTGAAGGGTAAACCTGTCGGCCTGCGCGTGGCGCGCAGGCCGATGCGGGAACGACCAGAGCCGTCAAGCTATTGGCTAAGTTCGGTGACCTTCACGTCCGAAAATTTCCACTTGTCTACTTTCGTGGGTTCTGAGTAAGCGTAGAGCCCCACCTTCCACCCGTCTTCAGGCTGCGCTCCTTTCACGGTGGCGAATTTTTCACCGTTGATGAAGAAAGTCGCCGAATTCCCGCGAGTGACAAGGCCTAACGTATTCGTTGCGCCGAGGCCCTGCTTTATCGCCGGAAACTTCGTCCAGTCGACGACGGCTGACAATTTGTCTTTGTACAACTTACTGATCCGGGCCGTGCCGGCCGAAGAGATGATGGCGCGATAGAGATTGCTGTCATCTTGCGCCCAAAAAAGGATGCCGGCGCCAGCCTCTGGGGCATCACTTGAGGTTTTCAATGTCACGCAGATTTCTGCCTCGTCCAGTGAAACGCCCCTGTAGAGTAGGTTGCGAGTCTCGTTGGCGCTTGGTTTTACCTTGACCTTTCCGTCTTCCACTGAAACCGAGGGATCTCCATCATAGCGCCAACTTGAGTCGACTTCTCTGAAGTTGTCCGAAAATATCAGTTTGCCCTTGCACGCTAGTGCAGGCCCGGCGGCCAGACCAACAGACATGGCGAGGAGAGTCGACGCTGCTAGACCGCGCATTGTAGTCTCCACCAATGATTGTCGATGAGCTTCTCACTACATGAAAGATCCGTGCGAAGCCCTGATCTGAATCAACGCGACCGGATAAAGTTTCCAAGATTTGCGGTGGCGCTCTCGCTTAGCGCAAACCTATTCGGTGGACAGGCGACGAAGCGGGGCGCCGGTCCCTAACCCTTCCCGGACGCCGGCCGCGCCGGCTGACGGCCGCGCCCGTCCATCGTCATCATGTGGGGACAGATACCGGACGAGCGTTGACGCGGGACGGATGTTCCGTCTTTGTTCTCAGCATGACGCCACGCCGCCGCAGCTTCTCGCAAGCCGATTCAGACGCCCTGCTGCGGGCCGTGCAGGAGTGCCGGCGCGCCGCCGTGCAGGCGCTCACCCAGGCTCCGATCCACTCGGAGGGCGCGCGGGCGGTGCGCGACCTGATCGCGGTGCTGGACGACCTGGTCGAGGCGCTCACCGGCGAGGCCGGCCTGTTCTGGGCCAAGCCTCACTCCACCCCGGTCGGGGGCGGCAGGTCGGCCTCTTAAGCCGGGCGCCCATAAAAGATGCCCCCGCGGTGATCCGACGGGGGCATGAAGGGCGACCTGGAGTTCGTCTCGCAAAGGAGTCTCGACATGCGCGACGGGCTCATCGGACCACACGCCAAACGAGCATGCGAATCACAGTTTGTTGCATTGCGAGACGCCGCGTGAGCGGCGGCAGGAGCCTCTGTAAACACGCTTCAGGAGCGCAGGTAATCGGGGTGGCGCGTCCTGATGTCGTCGAGATTGGCGACGGTCCCGGCCAGATGGCGGCGCATGCAGGCCTCCGCGGCGTCCGGATCGGCCGCCGCGATGGCCGCGACGACGGCGGCGTGATCCTTCAGGATGGCCTCGCCCTTGCCGGGGCTCGGCAGATGCAGCCGCCGCAGCCGGTCGAGATGTCCGCTGCGGCTGCGCACGAGGGGCCACAGGTCAGGCACGCCCGCGGCTTCGAAGAGCTGCCGGTGAAAGGATTCGTCCTCGATCGCGAACCCCTCGAAATCCTGCAGCTCGAACATCGCCTGCATGCGGGCGACGCTGCGCCCGAGTCGTTCGGCGAGGTCGCCGGACGGGGCGCGCGCCACGGTCCGGACGGTTTCGATCTCCAGCGACCGGCGCAGGAAATGCGCCTGATTCACCGCCCGGATGTCGATCGGGCTGACGACGGTGGCGTGCTGGGGGAAGACGTCGACGAGGCCCTCCTCCTGGAGCCGCATCAACGCGTCCCGCACCGGGGTCGAGCTGACGCCGAATTGCTGCGCGAGATCCGCGCGCGACAGCACGGTCCCGGGCGGCAGCGACAGGTCGATAATGGACCCCCGCAGCCACTCGAACACCTGCGGCGCCGCCTGCCGGCCGCGCTCCAGGCGCGCCGACGGCAAAACGGGGAGGGTCGAAGACGCAGGAGGAAGAGCCGACATGACGGATAGCCTAGCATGGCGCTTGCGCCCGATCCACTAATGCATTAGTGCCATAGCAACGGTTCCGGAACAAGCCGCGGCGCTTGCGGCGGCTTCTTTCCTCAAAGGACCGATCAGGGAGACGCAAGACCCCAGGAGGCCCGAACGCCCCGACCCGTTTCGCACGGCGCCGCGGGCTTTCCAGACCGCCCGTTCCGACAGCCTCGCGAGACGGACCGGCCGTCCCGCCCGCGCCATCTTTCCCGGGCTCGATGAATGGGCCGCCATCCGGGTCAGCCACGACGCAGATCGCTACCCAGCAGACCGCCGCCACGCAGGACGCCCCGTCATGACCGACACCGCCAGGAAGACCTACGACCAGCTCCGCAGCGCGCGCTGGTTCGCGCCCGACAACCTGCGCGCCTTCGGCCACCGCTCGCGCCTGATGCAGATGGGCTACGCCCCCGCGGACTGGGTCGGCCGGCCCGTGATCGGCATCCTGAACACCTGGTCGGACCTGCAGCCCTGCCACGTTCACTTCAAGCAGCGCGTCGAGGACGTGAAGCGCGGCGTGCTGCAGGCGGGCGGCTTCCCGGTCGAGCTGCCGGCCCTCTCGCTCTCCGAGAGCGCCGTGAAGCCCACGACGATGCTCTATCGCAACATGCTCGCGATGGACGCCGAGGAGCTCATTCGCTCCCACCCGATCGACGGCGTCGTGCTGATGGGCGGCTGCGACAAGACCACGCCCGGCCTGCTGCTGGGCGCGACCAGCGCCGGCGTGCCGGCTATCTTCATGCCGGCCGGCCCCATGCTGCGCGGCAACTGGAAGGGCAAGATCCTGGGCTCGGGCTCCGACGCCTGGAAGTACTGGGATGAGCGCCGCGCCGGCACGATCACGGACGCCGACTGGGAGGCCATGGAAGGCGGCATCGCCCGCAGCTACGGCACCTGCATGACCATGGGCACCGCCTCGACCATGACGGCCATCGCGGAGGCGATCGGCATGACGCTGCCCAACGCCTCCTCGATCCCGGCCGCTGACGCCAACCACATTCGGCTCGCGTCCGATTGCGGCCGGCGGGTCGTCGAGATGGTGTGGGAGGACCTCACCCCCAAGAAGATCCAGACCCGCGAAGCCTTCGAGAACGGCATCGCGGTCGCGATGGCGATGGGCTGCTCCACCAACGCGATCATCCACCTGATCGCCCAGGCGCGCCGCGCCGATTGCGACATCGGCCTCGACGACTTCGAGAAGGCCAGCCGCAAGGTGCCGGTGATCGCCAACGTCCGGCCCAGCGGCGATACCTACCTGATGGAGGACTTCTTCTACGCTGGCGGCCTGCCGGCGCTGATGAACCGCATCACCCAGCACCTGCATCTCGACTGCATGACGGTGACCGGCAAGACGATGGGCGAGAACATCGCCGGGGCCGAGGTCTACAACGACGACGTGATCCGCACGGTGGAGACCGCCATCTACCAGGAGGGTGCGCTGGCCGTGCTGAAGGGCAACATCGCGCCCGACGGCTGCGTCATCAAGCCGAGCGCCTGCGCGCCGCAATACCTGAAGCACACCGGCCCGGCGCTGGTGTTCGACAGCTACCCGGAGATGAAGGACGCCATCGACCGCGACGACCTCGACGTCACGGCCGACCACATCCTGATCCTGCGCAACGCCGGCCCGCAGGGCGGCCCCGGCATGCCGGAGTGGGGCATGCTGCCGATCCCCAAGAAGCTCGTGAAGCAGGGCGTGCGCGACATGCTGCGCATGTCGGACGCGCGCATGAGCGGCACCAGCTACGGCGCCTGCATCCTCCACGTTTCGCCCGAGAGCTACATCGGCGGCCCGCTCGCCTTCGTGCGCACCGGCGACATGATCTCGGTGGACGTCGACGCCCGCACGATCAACCTCGACATCAGCGACGACGAGATGGCGCGCCGCAAGGCCGCCTGGGTCGCGCCCGAGCCGCGCTACCATCGCGGCTATGGCTGGATGTTCTCCAAGCACATCAAGCAGGCCAACGAGGGCTGCGACTTCGACTTCCTGGAAACCGCCTTCGGCGCGCCCGTCGCCGAGCCGGATATTTTCTGATCCCGCGGCCGCTGAACCCTGGAGCCCGTCATGAGCCTGAAGCCCGAAACCCGCGAGAAGCTGAAAACCGTCAGCACCGCCACGATCTGCACCGCGCTGTTCAAGCGCGGCTTTCGCAACCAGTACATCCAGGACGTGCGGCCGCTGAACCCGAACGTCAAACCGATGGTCGGGGAGGCCTACACGCTGCGCTACATCCCGGCGCGCGAGGACCTGAACCAGATCTCGGTGTTCCAGGACCGCGCCCATCCGCAGCGCAAGGCCGTGGAGGAGTGCCCGCCCGGCGCGGTGTTCGTGATCGATAGCCGCAAGGACCCGCGCGCGGCGTCGGCCGGCTCCATCCTGGTGACCCGCCTGATGAAGCGCGGCGTCGCCGGCGTGGTGTCCGACGGCGGCTTCCGCGACAGCCCCGAGATCGCCGACCTGGACATCCCGGTCTACCATAACCGCCCGGCCGCCCCGACCAACCTCACCGTCCACCAGGCGCTCGACATCAACGTCCCGATCGGCTGCGGCGACGCCCCGGTCTGGCCCGGCGACGTGGTCGTGGGCGACCGCGAGGGCGTGGTCGTGATCCCGGCCCACATCGCCGACGAGATCGCCGACGAGGCCGTCGAGATGACGGCGTTCGAGGACTTCGTCACCGAGAAGGTGCAGGAGGGCCGCTCCATCCTGGGCCTCTATCCGCCGACGGACGAGCAGAGCAAGGTCGACTTCGCCGCCTGGCGCAAGGCCAAGGGCCGGTAGAAATCGTCCGCGCCCCCTCTCCCTGGCGAAGGGAGAGGGCTGGGGTGAGGGCGCCGCCGCCGGCCGACTCTGCAATGACCGACCCACCCCCGCAATGAACCCTTGCGCGTCTCTGCCGTTTTCGATCCTGACAGGGAGAGGACGGCATGAAGGGCGCGCATCTCACGGGTGAAGTGGTCGAGACCGACATCCCCTCGCGCCTGGACAGGCTGCCCTGGGGACGCTTCCACAAGCTCGTCATCGCCGCGCTCGGCGTCACCTGGATCCTGGACGGGCTGGAGGTGACGCTCGCGGGCTCGCTCGCCGGCGCCCTGAAGGAGAGCCCGACCCTCCACCTCACCAACACGGATATCGGCCTGGCCAGCAGCGCCTATCTGGCCGGCGCGGTGCTGGGCGCGCTGTTCTTCGGGTGGCTCACGGACCGGCTGGGCCGCAAGAAGCTGTTCTTCATCACGCTGTTTCTCTACCTGATCGCCACGGCGGCCAGCGCCTTCTCGTGGGACGTGTGGAGCTTCTGCTTCTTCCGCTTCCTGACGGGGGCCGGCATCGGCGGCGAGTACACGGCCATCAACTCCACCATCCAGGAACTGCTTCCCGCGCGCGTGCGCGGCTGGAGCGACCTGTGCATCAATGGCAGCTTCTGGATCGGGGCCGCGCTGGGCGCCGCCGGCTCCGTGGTGGTGCTCGACCCGGCCATCTTCGGGGTCGACACGGGCTGGCGCGTCGCCTTCTTCATCGGCGCCGTGCTCGGCCTCGTCATCCTGTTCATGCGCCTGTGGATCCCGGAATCGCCGCGATGGCTGATGACCCATGGCCGCGCCGCCGAGGCGGAGGCCGTGGTGGCCGGAATCGAGGAGCGCTTCCGCGAGGAGGGCCACGACCTCGCGCCCGGCCCCTTCCCGAAGGCGCGCCTGCGCGCCCGCAGCCACACCCCGCTTGCGGAGGTGTTCCGAACCATCTTCCACGTCCACCGCAGCCGGGCCATGGTGGGGCTCGCCATGATGGCCGCGCAGGCCTTCTTCTACAACGCCATCTTCTTCACCTACGCGCTGGTGCTGACCGACTTCTACGCCGTCCCGTCCGACCAGATCGGGCTCTACATCCTGCCCTTTGCGCTGGGCAATTTCCTCGGCCCGCTGCTGCTGGGCCGCTTGTTCGACACCGTCGGGCGCCGGCCCATGATCGTCTTCACCTATGTGGCGTCCGGCGTCCTGCTCGCCATCAGCGGATATCTGTTCCAGCAGAACCTGCTCACGGCCGTCACCCTGACGATGTGCTGGGTCGTGGTGTTCTTCTTCGCCTCGGCGGCGGCGAGCTCGGCCTATCTGACGGTGAGCGAGACCTTCCCGCTCGAAATCCGGGCGCTCGCCATCGCGGTGTTCTACGCGGTTGGGACGGGCATCGGCGGCGTCGCGGGGCCGGCCGTGTTCGGCCATCTCGTGCAGAGCGGCTCGCGCGACACGGTCTTCGCCGGCTATGTGTTCGGTTCGGTCCTGATGATCGCGGCCGCGGTGGTGGTCTGGATGTGGGGCGTCGCGGCCGAGCGCAAGTCCCTGGAGGCGGTCGCCCGCCCGCTGGCCTTCGCCGATTGAAACGGCTTCGCACCTTCCCGCGTTGACGGGTCACAGGCCAAGGGAGGACGACGTGGGCAAGCTGCTCGACAAGGACATGGAGTGGGCGATCTCCGAGACCGATCGCACCTGGACCGAGTTTCGCGAACATCTGCGCGCCCGCGCTATCGCGAACTCGTTCGGCGGCAGCGACGTGGACAAGCCCGACGCCGACGGCGCCAGGCTGCACGACCTGCGCAGGGCGCACCAGACCGCCCGCGAGCGCCTCGAGGCGATGCTATCCAACGACGCGAAATAGCGCTATTTCACAATATCTTCGGCGGGAGCGCTCATCCCGGATCTGAGCCCTTCCGCCATCGCCCGCAGGGCCGCCATGGCGGTGTCCGTCCGCCCGGCGCGGCCCACCGACTGGCGGATCCAGGCATGCACGAAGCTGAGCTTGCACACCGCCGGCGGCGATAGCTGGAACGGGTAGAGATCCGGCATGCCCATGCTGCGGTTCAACAGGTTGAGCGAAAAGGCGAGCCGCATCCAGCTCTGCACCATCCGCTCGAAGCGCGGCTCCGAATAGGGGTCGAAATCGATGGGCGAGGGATCCTGCGAGGCCGGGCTCTCTCCCTCCGGGTCGGGGGCGGCGCCGAACACCTTCAGGAAGCAGGCCGTCTCCAGCGTGTCGACCATGTGGAAATAGTGCGCCCAGGTCTCGGCGAAATCCTCCCACGGATGGGAGCTCGCATAGGCGCTGACGAAGTGGTCCTGCCAGCGCGCAGGCGGGCCGTCGCGATAATAACGCGCCAGCGCCTCGCCATAGTCGGGCCGCTCGTCGCCGAACACCTCCCGGAACTGCTCCAGCGCGCCCTGGTCGCGCGTCAGGACGCCCCAGAAGTAGTGGGCGATCTCGTGGCGGAAATGGCCCAGCAGCGTCCGGTAGGCTTCGCCCAGGTCGCGCCGGCGCCGCTCCCGCTCGACGTCGTCCGCCTCCTTGATGTTGACGGTGATCAGCCCGTCGCTGTGGCCCGTCATCACCGGCCGGGAAGGGTCCGTCGGGTCGGCCAGGAAGTCGAAGGCGAGGCCGTCCGGGGCCTCCAGCCGCGTCTCGGGCCTGAGCCCGAAGCGGAACAGCGAGTAGAACATCCGGCGCTTGGCGACCTCGATGGTGCGCCAGAGCTGGGTGTTGTCGCCCTGCGACAGGTCCGGGATGGTCCGGTTGTAGCGGCACGCCCGGCAGAACGGCTCGCCTGGCTCCGTCAGCCAGTTGCAGCCGCCCGGCTCGGCGTTGGCGCACAGCATCTCGCCGCGGCCCGGCCGCTCGGCCGGGACCAGCTCCATTTCGCCCGGATCGAAGCCCTGCGGCGTCCCGCAACTGTCGCAGCGGGACGTCTCGAAGTGCAACGGCTGGCTGCAGATGGCGCATGCGAAGAGCTTCATGGCGTAGCCCGTAGCGATGGACGCGGCGCAGCATGGAGAACGGGCGGTCCGCCGGCCAGTTCCGCCGTCAGACGCTCTCCGCCTCGGCTCCGGGATCGGTCGACGGCCGAGGCCTGAGCCCCCGTTTCAGGATGCGCTCGAAGATGCGCGCCTTGCGCGGGTTCTGGCCGCCCTGGGGGTCGCTCATCTCCGCCCCCTTGGGCTTGCGCTTCAGCTCGACGATCCGGTCGTGGAACTCCGCCAGGGAGGGACGATGGCCGACGCTCAGCAGGGTCGCGTGCGAGAGCTCGCTTCGGAAGAGCGACATCATCGTGTCCTGGCTGGCCTCGTCCAGCGCCGAGGTGGCCTCGTCCAGGATGATGATCTCGGGCTTGTGGACCAGCAGCCGCGCAAAGGCGAGGCGCTGCTGCTCGCCGCCCGAGAGCAGCTTGTCCCAGCGTTCCTCCTCGTCGAGCCGGCTTGAGATCTGCCGCAGCCCGCACCGGTGCAGGGCGTCGACGAGGGTCTGGTCGGTCATGTCGGCCGTCGTCTCGGGGTAGAGCAGGGCCTGCCGCAGCGAGCCGTTCGGGACGTAGGGCTTTTGCGGCACGAACATGACATGCGCGCCCTTGGGGAACAGCACGCGTCCCGAACCCCAGGGCCAGAGCCCCGCGATCGCGCGGATCAGGGTCGACTTGCCGGTGCCGGATTCGCCCTTGATCAGCACCTTCTCGCCCGGCGCGAAGGCCGCCTCGGCGTCGTTGATCACGACCCGGCCGTTGTGCTGGCCGACGGAGAGCTCCTGGATGCGCAGGCTGTCGTCCGGGCTTTCGCCGATCTCGATCCGGGTCTTCTCGTCCGCGTGGTCGCCGAGCTCGCGCAGGGTGCGCCACAGCGCGACCACGCGGCCGGCCGACGCGCGCCATTCGGCGAGCCGGATATAGTTCTCCACCAGCCAGTTGAAGGCGAGCTGCACCTGCACGAAGGCCGCCGCGATCTGCATCAGCTGGCCGAGCGACATCTGCCCGCTGAGATATTTGGGAGCGCCCAGGAGCAGCGGCACGACCGGCGCCAGGATGGTGTTGCCATGGATGATGAAGGTCATCAGCGCCTGCTGCGACACCACTTTCTTCCAGCGGGCCAGGACCTCGTCCAGCGTCGAGGTGAGCGAGCGGACCTCGTCCTGCTCGCCGCCGATCAGCGCGATGCTCTCGGCGTTCTCGCGCACCCGCACCAGCTCGAAGCGGATCTGCGCCTCGGCCGCGTTCTTCTGCTCGGTGCGCTTGATCAGCGGCCGTCCCAGGAACATCATGAGACCGGACGTGAACAAGCCGTAGCACGCGGCGCAGACGACGAAATAGCCCGGGATCGTATAGCCGAAGACCTCGATCGACCCGCCCGCCGTCCACAGCACGCCGACGAACACAATCGCCATCAGGACCGCGTTCGACAGCCCGATGGCGAAGTCGACGATCGGCTCCGTCGCGATGCGCACGTCGTCGGTCATGCGGAACTCGGGGCCGTCCAGCTCCGGCGCGGCGATGTTCATCTGGTAGAAGCGGCGCTCCTCCAGCCAAAGGCCGGCCAGATAGGCCGTCAGCCACCGGCGCCAGCGCGCCTGCAGCGTCAGGCGGCAGAAGACCTGGGCCACCATCGCGCAGATCGCCGCCGCCGCGAGCGCGGCGAAGAGGGCGACCGCCCACTCCACCCGCGCGACGTCCCGGGCGTCCAGAGCGTCGAAGAAATACTTGTTCCAGATGTTGATGCCGTACTGGACGGCGATGTTGACCACGATCAGGGCCAGGATGGCCCCGGTCAGGATCCAGGCCTGCCGGGCGCTGTCGCCGCGCCAGAAGCCTGACGACATGCGCCAGAACGCCCGCGCGCCGCCGCGCGGCGCCTCGCCTTCCTCGCTGGTGAACAGGATGGTGCTTTCGGCCAGCTTGGAGGCGGGCGGGGTCGTCTCGACGGTCTGGTCCAAAATGTACGGCTCCGGACGCCCCGCAGGCAGCGAGGTCTGAACCACAACGCCAGCGTGACCGTGGCGTTCCCACCCGGCGCCCGGAACGAACCCGACATTCGCGCGCTTGTGTGGGGCGAGACGTCGTGTTTGCGTTCGCGTGCCCAGGAGGCGTGCCATGCGTACCCAGACGGGCGGGTCCGCCCGCCGCAAGCCCCCCGCCGAGGCGGCGGCGCCGAAGGACCCCTCGCCCTTGGCCGTGCCGCTCGACGCGCAGCCGATGGAGGCGAAGTCCGCCGAGAGCCTGCCCGAGGGCGAGGACTGGCGCTATGAACCCAAATGGGACGGCTTTCGCTGCCTGGCCTTCCGCTGGGGCGACGTCGTGGAGCTCAGGGCCAAGTCGGGAAAGCCCCTCACGCGCTACTTTCCCGAGGTCGTCGCCGGGCTGAAGGCGCTCCCGGTCGAGCGCTTCGTGCTGGACGGCGAGCTCGCAATCGCGCGGGGCGACAGCCTGTCCTTCGACGCCCTGCAGATGCGCCTGCATCCGGCTGAAAGCCGCATCCGCAAGCTTTCAGCCGAGACGCCCGCCTTCCTCATCGCCTTCGATTGCCTGGCCGCCCCGCAGGAGGAGGATCTCCGCGCCGCTCCCCTGGCCCAGCGCCGCGAGGTCCTCGAACGCCTCTACGCCGCCTGCGGCGAAGCCCCCGTGCTGCGCCTGTCGCCCTATACGGACGACCATGGCGAGGCGGTCGCCTGGCTGGAGACCGTCGGAGGAGCGCTCGACGGCGTCATCGCCAAGCGCCGCCAGGGCCCCTACGAGGAGGGCGAGCGGGCGATGATCAAGGTGAAGCGCCTGCGGACCGCCGATTGCGTGGTGGGAGGCTTTCGCTACGAATCCAAGTCCCGAAACTCCAAGTCCCGCCACGTCGGCTCGCTCCTGCTCGGCCTCTATGACGACGAGGGCAGGTTGAACCATGTCGGTTACACGTCCACCATCGCCAACAAGGACCGCGCGGCGCTGACCGCCCGCCTGGAGGCGCTCGTGGAGCCCCCCGGATTCACAGGCGACGCGCCGGGCGGCCCGAGCCGCTGGAGCACCGAGCGTTCGACGGAGTGGAGCCCGCTGCGCCCCGAACTCGTGGTCGAGGTCCGCTACGACCATGTCACCGGCGGCCGCTTCCGCCACGGAACGGCGCTGCTGCGCTGGCGTCCGGACAAGGCGCCGCGCCAGTGCACGATGGAGCAGCTCCAGCAGGAGGCGCGGCCCGGCCGCATCGTCGAACGGATCAGGGAGGGCTGACATGGCCGCGAGCACGCAACCCAAACCCGCAGCCGCAGACGCCGGGGTCAAGGCCAGGCGCTCGTCCGCCAAGCCGGAGAAGGACGCCGTCGAGATCGCGGGCGTGCGCGTCACCAGCCCCGACAAGGTGCTCTATCCGGAGCAGGGCATCACCAAGCGGGAGCTGGCGGACTATTACGAGGCCGTCGCCGGGTTCATGCTGCCCCATGTCCGCAACAGGCCCATCACGCTGGTGCGCTGCCCGGCCGGACGGCAGAAGAAGTGCTTCTACCAGCGCCATGCCGGCTCCGGCGTGCCGGCCGAGCTGGGCGAGGTGCTCATCCCGGGCTTCGAGGAGCCCTATCTGTTTCTCAAAGACCTGCGCGGCCTCATCGCGATCGTCCAGATGGGCGTGCTGGAGCTGCACAGCTGGGGCGCCTGCAAGGACCGGCCGGACCGGCCCGACCGCATGGTGCTGGATCTCGACCCGGGGGAGGGCACGCCCTTCGCCGCCGTCGTGGCCGCCGCGCTGGAGCTGCACGACCGGCTGGCCGCCATCGGCCTGCGCAGCTTCGCCAAGACCACGGGCGGCAAGGGCCTGCATGTCGTCGTCCCGCTCGCCCGGCGCCATGACTGGCCCGAGGTGAAGAGCTTCGCCCGGCGCTTCTCGGAGGAGGTCGCCGCCGCAGCGCCGGAGCGGTTCCTGACCAAGATCTCCATCGCCGAGCGTAAGGGCCGCATCTTCATCGACTACCTGCGCAACGATCCCACGTCGACGGCCGTGGCGCCCTATTCGTCCCGGGCCCGGCCCGGCGCGCCGGTCTCCACGCCGCTGGACTGGTCCGAAGTCACGCCGGCGCTCGATCCCGCCGCCTTCACGATTCGGACCGTTCCGGAGCGGATGCGCCGCCTCGGCGCGGATCCCTGGGCGGCGATCTTCGACATGCGCCAGCGGCTCCCCGCGCCGCCGCCCGGCGCGAAGGCCGCGCCGTCGCGCCCACGTCGGCGAAGGGCTGCGAAAGAGCAAGGACTAGACCCTTCGGTCTAGCTTGTCAGGCCAGTGGGACGCGGGTCAGGAACGGTCTAGCTTGGGGTCACGTCCTTGCCAGCCTCAAGGACCGTCCTCTCCCTGAGGACATGCGAAGCCCCAAGTTCCTTTGGCGGGCGCTTGCCATCCGGCAGGCCCCGCCTTTTTCTTTGTTTCCGTCCGACCCTTGACCTGCCTCAAGGCGCAGCGTCGTCCGCCAGCCCAGCATGCGTGCATTCAGGGATGGGAGGACCCCGCCATGTCCGCATTCAACGACCAGTTTCCGACCACCGACGTCAGCGACGACCTGTTGGCCCGCGCCTATGCGTGGTGGCGCGAGCGGCGTGAGCGGGAGGAGCTCGCCGGCCTGTCGGCGGCCGAGTTCGGGCGGATCGCCCGCGATCTCTCGCTGTCAGCCGCCGACCTGCGCGACCTCTCCGAGGACGGCGACAAGGGCGCGTCGCTGATGCGCCGCATGGCCCAGGCGCGCGGCCTCGACCTCGACCAGGCGCGCAGCCGCAACGCCGATCAGATCCGCGACATGGCGGTGGCCTGCGCCCGCTGCGGCGAGAAGAAGCGCTGCGCGCAAGACCTGGCCGAAGGAATCGCGCACCTGACGTCGGGCGAGTACTGCCCGAACGCCGAGACCTTCGAGCGCCTGTCGGCCTGAGGCCTTTCTGGCCGGACGCGGTCCGTTAACGCGCGCAAGGGCGGGGCGGCCGACTTTCCGCTCCGCCGCCCGAAACGGTCCGGCGGGACGCACGTTGGTCTTCCATTCACGCCCTCCCTCCCGAGCGTGCGATCAAACTGCCCCCGGCCTGGCCGGGGGTTTTTCTTGGGCGCCATCGGCTCAGCGCGCCGCCTCGGTCCGCACCTGCCGCTTGACGAAGAGCGCGCTGAGCACGGTGGCCAGCAGCGCCGCCGCGATGAAGCCGAACGCCGCCCGCGGCGCGCCATGGTCGATGAAAGCGCCGATCGCCAGCGGGGCGACGGTGGCCCCGATGTCCAGCCCCGAATAGACGAAGCCGAACACCTTGCCGGTCGCGCCCGGCGGCGTCGCGCTGCGCACCAGCATGTCGCGCGACGGGATGGTGGCGCCGACGAGGAAGCCCGACAGGCCGATCAGCGCCAGCAGGACGCCGTCCGGCATGGGCGCGAAGCCGAACGCCACCGTCAGCGCGCCCGCCGCGAAAAGGCCCGCGCCGACGATCCGCTCGTGATGGGGCGTCCAGTCCGCCAGATAGCCGCCGCCCAGGGATCCCGCCGCGCTGCACACCAGGTAGAGCGTCGTCGCGCTCGCCGCGAAGGAGAGAGTGGTGCGCTGGACCAGCGGCAGCAGGGTGGGCATGAAGTTCTGGGCGCCGATCTGCGCCATGGAGAGCAGGATGAAATAAACGAGGCAGGCCAGGATCGGCCCGGCCGTCAGCAGCCGCCAATCGGCCTTGCCGCCGCCGGACCCGTGCTCCGACGGCTCGATCTTCAGCCGCCCGTGCTGGAGCGCGATGAAGGCGGCGAGCGCCAGCCCCGCCACGCCCACCTGGACCAGCGCCATACGCCAGCCATAGCGTTCGGCCAGGACCAGCATCGTCAGCGGGGCGCTCGCCCAGCCCAGGGTGCCCAGCACGGTATGGACGCTATAGGCCCGTCCGATCCTGCGGCGCGCGATCCGGCCGGTCAGGATGGCGTAGTCGGCGGGGTGGAACACGCTGTTGCCCAGCCCGGCCAGCGCCGCCGCGGGCAAGAGGCCCCAATAGCCCGGCGTGAAGCCGGCCAGCGCCATCGCCCCGGAGCACAGCGCGACGCCCGCCGACAGCACCAGCTGCGGGCCGATGCGGTCGACCACGAACCCGGCCAGCACCTGGCAGATCCCGGACGCGGCGAAGAACACCGCCATGACGGCCCCGAGCTCGGTGAAGCTGACGCCCAGATCCGTCCGGATCAGCGGGAACAGGGGCGGAAGAACCAGCTGGAAGAAGTGGCTGGAGAAATGCGCCACCCCCACCAGGGTCATCACGCGCAGGTCGCGCCCGAGATCGGCAGCAGCGTCGGTCATGGTTGCTCAGTCCAGAGGCAAGGCGCCCTGCGTACAGGCAATCGCCGCCCACGGCCACGGCGCCCCTCGCAGAGCAGCCGCCCGGCGGCCGCAAATCAGGCGCGACGATGCGATCACATGCGTGCGACTTACGGGAATTTAAGTTGAAAAAGGAAACTCGCGAGTTCATATCCCCAGCGCCATGAAACTCGCCGGTTCAGTTTCCCAGACGACCCTCAGACGCGCCAGAATGGTGGACGCGGCGCTGCGGCTGTTCTCCGAGAGCGCCTATGAGGCGGTCCAGATGGACGACGTCGCGCGCGCGGCCGGCGTCGCCAAGCCGACGCTCTACCGCTACTTCCACACCAAGGAAGAGTTGTTCCTGGAAGGGCTCGAGAAGGCGCTGGGGGACCTGGAGACCGAGGCCGAGGAGGCCGCCGCCGGGGCGGCGAGCGCCCGCGAGGGTCTGGCCACCGTCATCCGCTGCGTCATCGCGTCGCTGGGCCGCTGCACGGCGGCGATCCGCGCGTTTGACGGCGCCGACACCCGCCTGGGCGAACGCGGCCGCGCCGTCGTCCGCCGGCGGGTGAAGCAGATCCGCAAGACGATCGCGTCCCTGATCGCGCGGGGCGTGGCGACGGGCGAGTTTCGCCCGCTCGAGCCCGATCTGGTCGCCGTGGCGCTCCTGGGCGCGATGCGGATGACCGCAGCGCACACCACGGAACGCCAGCAGGCGGGCGCCGCCCGCATGCTGGCCGACCTCATCGAAAACGGGCTCGCGCCCGAGGCGCCTTTCAGCGGCGCCGCTTCCCCCTTGATGGACGAAACGGTGGTCCCTTCATGAGCCGAGGCAGTTTCCTGGTCACGACAGTCCTGATCGCCGCCGCCGGGTTCGGCGCGTGGCGTTATTATGGGCGTCCCGACGTCGTGGCCCTCGTGCGGTCCGAATACGCCAAGCGAGTCTCGCCCGGTGAGGCCGCCGGCAAGGCGGCCGGGGAGGGGGGCCAGAAGGCGGCGCCCGCCAACGCCCGCCAGGGCGGCCCCGGGGCCGCCGTCGTCACGGCCGCCGCCGAGCAGCAGGACTTCCCGATCCGCCGGCGCTCGATCGGCAACATCGAGCCGAACGCCATCGTGGTGGTGAAGTCGCGCGTCGACAGCCAGCTCGTCACCCAGCACGTCAAGGACGGCCAGTTCGTCAAGGCCGGCGACATGCTGTTCACGCTGGACGACAAGGAGCTGCGCGCCGCCGTGGCCCGGGACGAGGCCAACCTCGCCCGCGACGAGGCGAACGCCACGCGCGCCCAGGCGGACCTGCAGCGCAAGCGCGAGCTCCTCGCCAACAAGTCCGGCGCCCAGCAGCAGGTCGACCAGGCCATCGCCGACGCCAAGGCGGCCGAAGCCGTCATCGCGGCCGACCAGGCCAACCTGGAGAGCGACCGCCTGCGCCTGTCCTACACCAAGATCGCCGCTCCCATCGACGGGCGGCTCGGCGTCATCCAGGTGACGCCCGGCAACCTCGTGCGCGCCGCCGACAACACCACCGGCTCTGGCGCGGGGCTCGTCACCATCACGCAGGTCAAGCCCGTCCGCGTCACCTTCACGATGCCCGAGCGCGAGCTCCCCGCCATCCGCGAGGCGATGGCCAAGGGCGCTCCGCCCACCGTGCGGGTCTACCCCAGCGGCGGAAAGACCCCGCTCGCCTCCGGCCCGCTGACCTTCATCGACAGCGCCGTCGACATGGCGTCCGGCACCATCGTCGCCAAGGCGACCTTCGCCAACGAGGACCTGGCGCTGTGGCCGGGCCAGTATGTCGACGTCGAGATCGAACTCGGCAAGCGGCCCAACACGGTCGTGCTCCCGACGGTGTCGCTGCAGGTCGGGCAGGACAGCCCCTATGTCTTCGTCGTCAAGCCGGACAGCACCGTGGAGCTGCGCAAGGTGACGGTCGCGGCCGCCGACGGCGACCGCACCGCGATCGTGGACGGCGTCAAGGCCGGCGAGCGCGTCGTCATCGACGGCCAGCTTAGGCTGGCCAACGGCGCGCGGGTGCGCGACACGGCCCGGGCCGCGCAGGTCGAGCCGGGCCGCGCCCAGCCCGACGATGCGGCGGGCAAGGATGCGGCGGCAAGGCCCGCATCCCGATCCTGACGCGCAGCCCTCCACCCCCGACCGAGGGACCTGGACCGTGAACATCTCCGAATTCTGCATCCGTCATCCGGTCGCCACGACGCTCATGTCGGTGGCGATGGTCGCCGGCGGCCTGTTCGCCTACGGCTTCCTGCCGGTGGCGGCCCTGCCGCGGACCGAGTTCCCGGTGGTCAACGTCTCCGCGTCCCTGCCCGGCGCGTCGCCCGACACCATGGCGACCTCGGTGGCGACCCCGCTGATCAAGCAGTTCACCACGATCGCCGGCATCGACACGATCACCTCGTCGAGCTCGCAGGGCCAGACCTCGATCGCGATCCAGTTCAACCTCGACCGCAGCATCGACGCGGCGGCCGCCGACGTGCAGGCCGCCATCGCCCGCACCCAGCGCCAGCTGCCGGCCGAGATGACCGACGTGCCGAGCTACCGCAAGGTGAACCCGGCCGACGCCCCCATCCTGCTGATGTCGATCAAGAGCGACACGACCCCGCTCTCCAAGCTCGACGCCTTCGTCCAGCAGGTGATCTCGCCGGCGCTGTCGACCATCGACGGCGTCGCCCAGGTGCAGATCTACGGCAGCCAGAAATACGCCGTCCGCGTCCAGATCGACCCCAATGCGCTGGCGTCGCGCGGCATCGGCGTCAACGAGCTGCAGCTGGCCATCACGGCCGCCAACGCCAACACGCCCGTCGGCACCATCCAGAACACGCAGCAGCGTCTGACCATCCAGGCGCAGACGCAGCTCGCCAACGCCGACCAGTTCCGCAACATCATCATCGCGGTCCGCAACGGCCGCCCCGTGCGCCTCGGCGACGTCGCTACGGTGATCGACTCGGTCGAGAACTACCAGCAGGCGAGCTGGTACGACGGCACGCGCTCCATCGTGCTCGCCGTGCAACGCCAGCCGGACGCCAACACCGTGGAGGTGGTCGACCGGGTGAAGGCGCTGCTGCCCACCTTCGAGAGCCAGCTGCCGCCCAACACCACCCTGCACACGCTGAACGACCGCTCCATCTCGATCCGCCACGCCGTGGAGGACGTGAAATTCACGCTCGGCCTGACGATCGGTCTCGTGATCCTGGTCATCTTCGTCTTCCTGCGCCGGGTCTGGGCCACCCTGATCCCGTCCCTAGCGGTGCCGATCTCGATCGTGGCCACGCTCGGGGCCATGTATCTGTTCGGCTTCTCCATCGATAACATCTCGCTGCTCGGCCTGACTTTGGCCGTCGGCCTTGTCGTCGACGACGCCATCGTGATGCTGGAGAACATCGTCCGGCACATGGAGGAGGACGGGAAGGGTCCGGTCGAGGCCGCCCTCGCGGGCAGCCGCGAGATCGGGCTCACCATCATCTCCATCACGCTGTCGCTGGTCGCCGTTTTCCTGCCCGTGCTGCTGATGGGCGGCGTCATCGGGCGCATCTTCAACGAGTTCGCCGTGGTGGTGACGGCCTCCATCGCGGCCTCCGCCTTCGTGTCTCTGACGCTGACCCCGATGCTCTGCTCCAAGCTCCTCAGCGTGCCGGAGAAGGGCCACGACGACCGGTCCGGCTTCGGCGGCGTCCTGGAGCGCGGCTTCGACAAGTTCCTGGCCGGCTACGACTGGGGCCTGCGCTTCAGCCTGCGCCACCAGTTCACGATGCTGCTCGTCTTCTTCGCCACGCTGGGCGGCACGGTCTGGCTGTTCATGTCGATCCCGAAGGGCTTCTTTCCCCAGGAGGACATAGGCCAGCTCAGCGTCACCACCGAGGCCCGTCAGGACATCTCCTTCGACGCCATGTCGGCGCTGCAGAAGGAGGTGGCGAACGTCTTCCAGAAATCGCCCTACGTCGCCCACGTGGCGTCCACCGCGGGCGTGGCCACTACGGGCGGCGGGGCCAATAGCGGCATGAATTCCGGCCGCATGTTCATCGAGCTCAAGGACCAGAGCCAGCGTCCGCCGCTGTCGGTGATCCTGCCGGAGCTGCGCCGTCAGCTCGCCGCCGTGCCCGGCATCACCACCTACATGGTGCCCGTGCAGAACCTCAACATCGGCGGCCGGGCCTCCAAGAGCCAGTACCAGTTCGTCATGCAGGGGCTCGACCAGAACGAGCTCTATGCCTGGTCGCAGAAGATGGCCGAGGCCATGGGCCGCGACCGCGCCTTCGCGGACGTCAGCACCGACCTGCAGAACAACGCCTTGCAGGCGACGCTCTCCATCGACCGCGACAAGGCCAATGCGCTGGGCATCACGGCCGACCAGCTCCGCTCGACGCTCTATTCGGGCTTCGGCACGCGGCAGGTCTCCACGATCTACACCGCCGGCGACAGCTACAGCGTGCTGATCGAGTTCGATCCCTCCGTGGCGTGGTCGGCCGACCGGCTCGACGTGCTGCGCATCCGCGCCTCCAACGGCACGCTGGTGCCGCTCAGCGCCTTCTCGCGCGTCGAGAAGACGGCGGGACCGCTCACCGTCAACCAGCTCGGCCAGCTCACCGCCGTGACGCTCTCCTTCAACCTGCCCAACGGCGTGGCGCTGGGCGACGCCATCACGCGGCTCGACGCCATCAAGGCGGAGATGCGGCTTCCCGCCACCATCGCGACCAGCTTCGCCGGCACGGCCAAGACGTTCCAGCAGTCGCTGGCCAACCAGGGCATCCTGCTCACGGCCGCGATCGTGACGATCTATATCGTGCTGGGCATCCTGTATGAGAGCTTCGTCCACCCGCTCACCATCCTGACGGGCCTTCCCTCCGCCGCGCTGGGCGCGCTGGCGACGCTGAAGCTCTTCGGCATGGACCTCAGCGTCATTGCGATGATCGGCCTTCTTATGCTGATCGGCATCGTGAAGAAGAACGCCATCATGATGATCGACGTGGCGCTCGTGATGCAGCGCGACGGCAAGGCCCCGCGCGACGCGATCTACGAAGCGTGCCTGGTGCGCTTCAGGCCCATCATGATGACCACCTTCGCGGCCATCATGGGGACCCTGCCGATCGCGCTCGGGGCCGGCGCCGGCGCCGAGCTGCGCCAGCCCCTCGGCGTCGCCGTGGTCGGCGGCCTCGTGGTGTCGCAGGCCCTGACGCTGTTCATCACGCCGGTCCTCTACCTCTATATGGACCGCCTCTCGAACGGCGTCGGCTCGCTGATCGGCTGGTTCCGCCGCCCCCGCGCCGTCCTGCCCCGCCCCGAGGCCCACGGCGCCGAACGCCCCATGCCGGCGGAATAGCCTGCCGCGGCGCTTGAGGGCGAGGGGGCCTGCTGCGGCCCTTCCCCTACACCCCCGTCATCCCCGGCGCGCCGTTGGCGCGGGAAGGAAATCCAGAAAAGCCGGGCGAAGGGCGCCCTCGTCCCAACCCTCCTGGATCCTCTTCCCGGCGCTGCGCGCCGCCGGGGATGACGGTTGACATTTGGATAATATTCCTATAACCCTGTCCACGCTCTGGTCCACGGAGGGGCGTCTGCAGGCGTGAGGACGTGGACCAGGGGCGGCGGCCGTCGAAGGCCGGGCTCACCACCCGGTTCGAGGCGGCGGACGGAAGACAAGGTCCGACCAGCGAAGCGCGAAGGGGCTGAAAGCGCCCCGGGATCTTCCTTTCATCCTCCAACGTCGCGCGCGGAGCGGCGAGGCCTGGCGGCCTCCCGGCTTCACTTTTCTCCACCCCACACGCCGTGGGGCAACCAGCGTCGCCGCTCCGCGCCGCCCTCCACCCCATCCCTCCGGGCCGAAAGGCCGCGGAGCTAAACGCGCGTTCCACGGCTGGGCACCCAAAAATCCCCCGTCATCCCCGGCGCGCCGCAGGCGCGGGAAGGGGATCCAGGAGGCCGGGCGGAGGGCGCCTTCGTCCCAGCCTTCGTGAATTCCCCTCGGGTCGCGTCGCGCCGCGGGGGATGACGGGCTTGCTCAGCCGGCCAGCGCGTCTTCGTACTCGGCGGAGAGGGCGAGCCACTCCTCCTCGGCGGTCTGGAGCTGCGACTGCAGCGTGGCGCGCTGGGCGGAGAGTTGCGCCGCCTTGGCGGGGTCGCGCAGGAAGGTGTTGGGGTCGCCGAGCACGGCGTCGACCCTGCGCAGCAACTCGGCGAGCTTGGTCATGCGCAGGTCGGCCGCGTCGATCTTCTTGCGCAGCGGCGTCAGCGAGCCCCGGCGGCTGGCCGCGTCGCGGCGCAGGTCGGCCTGCGACGCCCGCGCCTCCTCGGCCTTGGCGATCCGGTCCGGGCTGACCGGGCCGCCCAGCACCAGCTTGCGATAGGCGTCGAGGTCGTCGTCGAACGGCTTCACGCCGCCATTCGCCACGAGCCAGAGCCGATCGGCGCAGGCCTCCAGCAGGAAGCGGTCATGCGAGATCAGGATCACCGCGCCCTGATAGTCGTTGATCGCCTCCATGAGGGCGGCGCGGGAATCGATGTCGAGATGGTTGGTGGGCTCGTCGAGGATCAGCAGATGCGGCCCGCCGAAGGTCGCCAGCCCCATCAAGAGCCGCGCCTTCTCGCCCCCCGACAGGGCCGACACCGGCGTGTCCGCCTTCGAGCCCGGGAAGCCCATCTGCGCGCAGCGGGCGCGGACCTTCGATTCCGGACCGTCCGGCATCAGCTCGGCGACATGCGTGTAGGGCGTCGCGGCCAGGTTCAGCTCGTCGAGCTGGTGCTGGGCGAAATACGCCACCTTCATCTTGCTCGACCGCCGGAAAACGCCGGACGTCGCCTCGAGCCGTCCGCCCACCAGCTTGGCGAAGGTGGACTTGCCATTGCCGTTGGAGCCCAGGAGGCCGATGCGGTCGTCCTCCGCGATGCTCAGCGAGAGCCGGGACAGGACCGGCGCGCCGCCATAGCCCACGGCGGCGTTCTCCATCGCGACGATGGGCGGCGAGAGCGGCCGCTCGGGCGAGGGGAAGTTGAACGGCAGCACGTCCTGGTCGATGAGCGCCGCGATCGGCTCCATCTTCTCCAGCCGCTTCACGCGCGACTGGGCCTGCCGCGCCTTGGAGGCCTTGGCCTTGAACCGGTCCACGAAGGCCTGGAGGTGCTTTCGCTCCTCCTCCTGCTTCTTCACCAGCTTCACCTGCAGCGACTGCTTCTCGCGACGCTGGCGCTCGAACTGGTCGTAGCCGCCGCGATAGAGCGTCAGCTTGGCCTGGTCGAGATGCAGGATCTGATCGACCGACTGGTTGAGGAGGTCGCGGTCATGGCTGATGACCAGCACCGTGTGAGGGTACCGGGCGAGGTAGTCCATCAGCCAGAGCGTTCCCTCCAGGTCGAGATAGTTGGTGGGCTCGTCCAGGAGCAGCAGGTCGGGCTCAGCGAACAGCACGGCCGCGAGAGCGACGCGCATGCGCCAGCCGCCCGAGAAGGAGGAGCAGGGCCGCTCCTGCGCCTTCGCGTCGAAGCCGAGCCCATGCAGGATGGAGGCGGCGCGCGCCGGGGCCGCATGGGCGCCGATGTCGACGAGGCGCGTCTGGATCTCGGCGATCCGGTGCGGATCCGTCGCGGTCTCCGCCTCGGCCAGGAGCGCGGTGCGCTCCACGTCCGCGGCCAGCACCACCTCGGTCAGCGTTTCGGGGCCGCCCGGCGCCTCCTGGGCCACCGAGCCGATCTTCAGGCCCTTGCCGATCATCACCGAGCCGCTCTCCAGGGCGGTCTCGCCGCGGATGATGCGGAACAGGGTGGTCTTGCCCGTGCCGTTGCGGGCCACGAAGCCGACCCGCGCGCCGCCCGGGATGGCCACCGTGGCCTTGTCGAACAGCGTCCGGGCGCCCAGCCGGTAGGTGATTTCGTTCAGATGCAGCATGCCGGCTTGTCGCAAAGCCGGCGGGGCGGCGCAAGTCTCCAGAGGAACAAGCCTCCTGAGGCGCAAGCCTCCAGAGGCGCAAGCGCTACTCGACGGCCTCGACCGGCTCGCCGGCGCGCGGCGGCTCCTGCGCCAACGTGTTCACCGCCAGGGCGATGAGGGCGTATTTGGTCGCCGTGGCGGTGAGGTCGCGGAACCAGTTGACGATGTCGCCCCACGGGTCGTTGACCTTGCTCAGCCCCGAGATGAACGCCACCACGGTGCCCACCTCCGTCGCGCCCTGCACCACGTACCACCCGCCCACCGCCAGCACCGCCGCGGTGCCGGCGTGATGCAGGAGGTTCATCAGGAAGTTCATGGAGAACTTCAGTTTCAAGATGCCCATGTTGAGCGCGAAGATCTGATCGATGAGCGCTTCCGGTCGGGGGTCCTGCGCCGCGCCTCCGGCCGCGACCATGGCGGTGCTGACCGCGCGCAACGCCGTGACGCGCTGCGCGACCCTGCGGTTGATGGCGCGCTGCATGACGGGCACGAACACCGCCTGCGGCAGGAACACGGCCATGGCCACCAGCGCCATGGTGGGCTGGATCAGCGCCATGTAGCCGAACACCGTGACCAGCAGCCCGCCCTGCAGCAGCGGCTCCGACAGCGAGACGCCGACGAAGCCGCCGATCGGCTCCACCTCGTTCAGCATCATCGAGGTCTCGACGCCGAGCGCCCCCGGCGTGGTGGCGCCGGGCTGAAGGCCGATCAGCAACGCCTCCACGTCGAGACGCAGCGTCCGGACGGCGTTCTCGCTGACCCAGCTGCGATAGACGTTCATGCCCAGCTTGATCAGGCCCTCGGTCGCCGCCACCGCGAGATAGAGCAAAGCGAGCGCCAGGATGGGGCGAAGCTGGCCGCCCCGGAACGCATCGTTGACGATCCGCCTCTGGATCTCCAGCGGAGCGGCCGACATCAGGAACACCACCACCGACAGGCAGGACAGCGCGATCTGGTGCCGAGCGCTCACGCGCCAGACGAAGCCCAGCAGGGAGCCGGGAAGCTGCGGCCGCGCGACGGCGGTACGCGAGGCCGGACCCAGCCCCGCAGCGGTCCCGAGAGCCTCCACGCTGGTGATGGCGCGCTGCATCCGTCCTCCTTGGTTGTCGGAGAGTGGACGATCGCCGGCCGGTCCGCCTTAAGGCAGATCATCCCCTCAGCTGGGGAGGGGGATGAATTCGCTCTCGCCCGGCACCGCTTCGAAACGTCCGGCCCGCCAGTCCGCCTTGGCCTGCTCGATGCGGTCCTTGGAGCGGGAGACGAAGTTCCACCAGATGTGCCTCGGGCCGTCCATCGGCTCGCCGCCGAGAACCAGCACCCGGGCGGCCGTCGCGGCGACGAGCGTGATGGCGTCGCCGGTGCGCAGCACCAGGAGCTGGCCTGCGTCGAAGCGGTCTCCCGCCACCTCCACGGCGCCCTGCGCCACATAGACGGCCCGCTCGACATGCTCGGCCGGCACCGGCAGCTTGGCGCCGGCCTCCAGGATGGCGTCGGCGTAGACCATGTCGGAGAAGGTCCGCACGGGCGCGGTCATGCCGTACATGGAGCCAGCCACCAGCCGCACGCGCTTGCCTTCGGCCTCGATGCTCGGCAGTTCCCCGGCCAGGTGATGCGCGAAGCCCGGATCGGTCTCCTCGTGCCGCTCCGGCAACGCGATCCAGGACTGGATGCCGAAGAGCGGGGCGTCGTTGAGGCGCACCTCCGGGGCGGTGCGCTCGGAATGGACGATGCCGCGCCCCGCCGTCATCCAGTTCACCTCGCCGGGGTCGATCGCCTGGATCGAGCCGAGGCTGTCGCGGTGCAGGATCTGTCCCTCGAACAGATAGGTGAGGGTGGCGAGACCAATATGGGGATGGGGCCGCACGTCGATGCCGGTCCCGGCCTTGAACACCGCCGGACCCATCTGGTCCCAGAAGATGAAGGGGCCGATCATCTGGCGCTGCGCGGAGGGCAGCGCGCGCCGGACCTCAAAGCCGCCGAGATCCTTGGCCCGGGGCACGATCACGGTCTCGATCGACGGGTGGGGGGCGTCGTGTTCGCCGCCGGCGGATTGCAGGTCGGGGTTGTAGAACTGGGTCATGCGGGGGCGCCCTCTGTGGGGCGGATGACCCTGACGCGCGCTCGCCGCCCGACCGGGACGTCATCCGCCGCGGGACCGGCTGGTCCCTGCCGCCAGTCTAGACGCCCGATGCTGCGCCGCCCATAGGAACATGCGCCTGAGTCGCGGACGCCCCTGCGTCAGCCGTTCGCCTGCTCGTCCTCGCCGGCCGCGGCATGGACCATCGCCTGCGTGATCGTGAGGCCCAGAAGCGTGAAGCCGAGCGCCATCTTCATGGCGAACAGCGGAAAAGCGAGCTCGAGGTCGTCGGAGGCGGGACCCTGGAGGGCGGCCTGCGGGATGAGGTTTTCCATGATGGTTCATCGCCCGGGCTGGCCGGGCGCTCCATTCGGCGCCGCCGGGACGCCCGGCGGATCGTTCCTGAAGACAACGGGCCGACGCGTCCGATGTTCCTGACGGACGCGCCCCGTCGCGCCTTGGGAAGCGCTGAGCGGGGCGACCGGCCCGGCTCACGAGATCCTGAACGGCGGATCCGTGCGCCGGCCCCTGGCGGGAGTATGATGGGACCGTTCGCAAGCCGTGAGCGGGAGCTGATCATGAAGCTCGATGCGATCGTCGATCTCCTCTACGCCGCCATCGTGCTGCTTTCGATGGGGTTCGTCTCCCTGCTGCCGATCTGACAGCGGCGTTCAGCCCCTGGCGCCGAGCCTCAGGCCCGGCGCCGGGCGCTCCTGGATGACGTCTCGGCGGAACCTGAACAGCGCCGCCGGCCGACCGCCCGTGGTCGCCGTCTCGCCCGTCGTCTCCACCAGCGCCGCCGCCTCCACGACGCGCCGGAAGTTCTGCGTGTGGACGTGCCGGCCGGAAATGGCCTCCACGGTGCGCTGCAGGGTCGTCAGCGTGAAGGTGGGCGCAAGCAGCTCGAACACCACGGGCCGGTATTTCAGCTTGCCCCGCAGCCGTCCCATGGCGGTGGCCAGGATGCGGCGGTGGTCGAAGCGCATGGGCTGGCCCAGCGCCGGCGTGCTCTCGCGCGCCAGTGCGGCGGGCCGGCCGTCCCGCCTGGCCTCGACGAGGAGCCCCGCCTCGTAGAGCAGCTCGTAGCGCTCCAGCACCTTCTCCTCGTCCCAGTGCATCTGGTCCGGCGCATCCGGGCCGACGCCGAAGGAAAACGACAGCCGTTCCAGCCGGGTGAGGGGACGCCGGTCTCCCTCGGCGCGCTCGGCCGCCGAGTCCGCCGCCCACGCGAACAGGGCGGGCAGGATCTGCGACAGGATCGCCGGACGCCCGTCGCGCCAGTCCTCCCACGGGAAGAAGGCGTACCAGGGCCGGAACCGGGCGCCCTTCGGCAGCGCCGCACGGTCCTCGTCGAACCGCGTCAGCGCCAGATAGCCGATGGAGACCACATGGGTGGCCTCGTCCGGCTCCGCGATCCGGCCGCGGTCGCCGAACGTGTAGAGCTGCTCGACATAGCCGAGGCCAAGCCCGGTCTGTTCGGTCACGAAGGCCCGCAGGCCGATCTCCAGCGTGCGATGCGACTGCGGCTCGAACCGCCCCGAGGGCAGGCCGGGCAGTTCGCCCCGCTCCGCGCCGGCGACCAGGATCTGCGGCGCCTGCCCGTCGATGGCCACCACGGCCGCCGCCAGGCCGATCCCGATGGCGGGCTCCGAAGGAGGGCGGGCCAGCGCCATTCAGGCGCGGTCCAGCGCCAGCCGGAACGGCGCGCCCTCATAGGCGTCCGCGCCGCGCCCGATCGCCGCGATGGCGCTCCTCATGCGCCCCTGCCGGCCCAGCATGTCGTCCGCGATGGCGACGAGCCGGCTGTTGGGGGTGGCGGAGGGCGACGCCTCACGCAGCGCCTTCGCCACCTCGTCCTCGTCCCGCTCGGGCCGCAGCGCGCAGACCGTGATGAAGGCCGCCGCCGTCGAACGGCTGATCCCGGCCCAGCAATGAACCACCATCGGGCTGCGTTGGTCCCAGCCGCGGCCGAAGTCCAGCAGCCTGGCGACGTGCTCCTCGGCCGGGACGATGTGGCCGTCGAGCGGATCGACGATGTCGCTGACCCCGATGAAGAGGTGCCGCTCCGCCAGGATCGCCGGCGGACGGGCCACCGGCGTCGTGGCGTTGATCAGGGTCACGACATGGCTGGCCGCGCAGGCGTCCACGGTCTCGTGCAGGCGGGAGAGCGGCGTGACGTGGATGGCGGACATGGCTGGGTTCCGGAGTCTCAGGCGTCCAGAGTAGGGCGGTTTCGTCCCGGCGCCACCTGCGGCGCGTCGTTCCCTTTCCTGGCGCCGTCCAGGGCCCGGAACCGATCGAGGAACGCGGCCTCGGCCTCGCCCGCCGTCCAGGGCGCGATCAGGGCGTCCACCCCGGGAGGCTCGACCGGCGGCCGGCCGAAGAAGCGCGCCGCTTCGGCTTCTGCGAAACCCGCCAGCCGCGTCGCCTCCCAATAGGCGGAGGCCTTGTCGGCGGTCTTGGCGAGCGCGGCGAGCGGCTTCGGCGCCGCGGGCGGCAGGCCGAACCGCAGGTGGATGGCCGAGAGCAGGCGGTTCTCGATCCCCTTGTAGCCGTCGCCCAGCACCGCCTTGAAGGGCGAGATGATGTCGCCGATCACATATTCGGGCGCGTCGTGCAAAAGCACGATCAGGCGCGCCTCCGGGCTCAGAGCGGGGTCGATCGCTCCGGCGACGGCCTCCACCAGCAGCGAGTGCTGCGCCACCGAGAAGACGTGCGGTCCCCGGGTCTGGCCGTTCCAGCGCGCCACGCGGGCGAGGCCATGGGCGATGTCCTCGATCTCGACGTCCAGCGGGGAGGGGTCCAGCAGGTCGAGGCGGCGGCCCGACAGCATGCGCTGCCAGGCGCGTGGAGATGCGTCACGCGGCGGCATGGAGCGGCTCCGTTCCGGAGCTCGACGATCCCTGAGCCGTCATCCCCGTCGGCGCGGGGCGCCGGGACGGGGATCCGGAGCGACGCCGGGCGTTTTGTGGATCCCCTTCCCCTGCGCGCCTTCGGCGCTCCGGCCAGGGATGACGGAGGAGGGATGGCGTGAGTGCGAAATCGACGCTCACAGGCGCGCCCCCAAGGCCCGGACCTCCTCGTGGCGGAAGCAGTCGACATAGTGGTCGTTGACCATGCCGACCGCTTGCATGAAGGCGTACACGATGGTCGGGCCGACGAAGTTGAAGCCGGCCTGCTTCAGCTCCTTGGACATGCGCCGGGCCGTCTCGGTCTCGGTCGGCACGTCGCCGCGGTCGCGTGGGCTGTTTTGCTGCGGGCGCCCGTCGAGATGCTTCCACAGGAACTGCGAGAAGGAGCCCTTCTCCATGATGTCGAGATAGCTGCGCGCGCTGCGCACCGTGGAGACGATCTTGGAGCGGTTGCGGATGATGCCCGGGTCGGCCATCAGCGCCTCGATCTTCTCGGGGCCGTAGTGGACGATCGCCTCGGGGCGGAAACCGTCGAAGGCCGAGCGGAAATTGTCGCGCTTGCGCAGGATCGTGATCCAGCTGAGGCCTGCCTGAAAGCCGTCCAGGATCAGCTTTTCGAACAGGGCCCTATCGTCGAACTCGGGCACGCCCCAGTCGGTGTCGTGATAGGCGACATAGAGCGGATCGACGCCGGGCCAGGAGCAGCGCGTCTTGCCGTCGGGATGGACGATGAGATGGGCGTTCATGGCCTGTTCTTAGCGCAGGATTCGTCCGCTGGGCAGGGTGTTCGTGCGTCCGGCCTACGCCGCGCCGGGCACGTCGAAGCGGGCGAAGTCCGGCTTGACCAGCCGCAGCGACAGCCCGCCGGCGGTCACCGGAGCCCCCGCCGCGAGCGCGTCCTCGATCCGGTCGAGCCGCACCAGCGCCAGGCCGATCCCGCCCGGCGCCGTGGAGCCGATGCGCCCCGCCGCCTTGTCCCCGGCCATCACCTCCGAGCCTTCCTCGGCCGCGAAGCCGCTGTCGAACCGGACCGGCACGATGCGGGTCCGGGCGGTTCCGCGATGCTGGGTGCGCGAGACCACCTCCTGGCCCACATAGCAGCCCTTGTCGAAGTCGACCCCGCCCAATTGGTCCATGTCGGCCTCATGCGGGAAGGCGTCGCCATAGGCGAAGTCCTGCCCGCCCTGCGGCACGCCGAGCCGGATGCGGTGCTCCCGCCACTCCGCCGCCGTCCCGACCCCGAGGCTCTCGGCCCGGGTCCGGTCGAGGGCGAGGCGGTCGCCCAGCGCGGGGTGGCGCGGGTCGGCGTAGACGACGCCGTCGCCGTCGCCGCCCCGTTCGCCGTCCCAGAAGGCGACGACGCCCAGCGTGTCGGAGAGATCCTCGATCGTCACCTTGGCGCGCAGCTTGTACATCGCGAGGCGCCGAGCGAGGTCGCCCGCCAGCGCCCTCGGGCAGTCGAGCAGGAAGCCGCCGCCCCTCTGCTCGCCATCCGCCTCAGCCACGATGAAATCGCACAGGATCTTGCCCTGCGGCGTCAGCAGCGCGGCGAACCGGGCGCGGTCGACGCCCACCTTGTCCATGTCGACGGTGAGGAGCCCGTCGAGGAAGCCGCGCGCGTCCTCCCCGGTGATCCGGACGACGCCGCGGTCGGGCAGGAAGGCCGAGGACATGGGCGCGCTCTCCGGTGGGACTCGACAGGATCGGGCGCGGTCTGGCTTGCAGCCGCCGCCGCCCTTACGTATGCGAAGCTTCTGGCGGATCAAGCAGCAAGTCCATCCCTGCGTCCGAGCTTCAGCGGAGCCCCCCATGGCCGAGACCTTCGACGCGATCTACTCGGGCGCTACGGTCGTGAACCAGGACGGGGCGGGCGTGCGCGACGTCGGCGTCCGCAACGGCCGCATCGCGGAGCTGGGCGATCTCTCCCGCGCCTCGGCGGGCGAGCGAATCGACTGCAGGGGCCTCCACGTTCTCCCGGGCGTGATCGACAGCCAGGTTCATTTCCGGGAGCCCGGCCTCGACCATAAGGAGGATCTCGAGACGGGGTCGCGCGCCGCCGTGATGGGCGGCGTCACCTGCGTGTTCGAGATGCCCAACACCAACCCGCAGACCACCACCGCTGAGGCGCTGGCCGACAAGATCCGGCGCGGCCGGCGTCGGATGCATTGCGACTTCGCCTTCTGGGTCGGCGGCACGCACGACAACGTGCGCGACATTCCCGAGCTCGAGCGCCTGCCGGGCGCGGCCGGCATCAAGGTCTTCATGGGATCCTCGACGGGCTCGCTGCTGGTGGAGGACGACGCCGGCGTGGCGGCCGTGCTGAAGGCGACGCGCCGGCGCGCGGCCTTCCACTCCGAGGACGAGGAGATGCTGCGCGCCCGCAAGGACCTGCGGGTGGAGGGCGACCCGCGCTCCCACCCCGTCTGGCGCTCGCCGGAGGTGGCGATGCGCTGCACCGAACGCCTCGTGCGCATCGCGCATGAGACGGGCGCGCGCATCCATGTGCTTCACATCTCCACGGCCGAGGAGATGCGCTTCCTGGCCGGCCACAAGGACGTCGCCAGCGTGGAGGCGACGCCGCACCACCTGACCCTTGACGGCGACGAGGCCTATGCCCGGCTCGGAACGCTGGTGCAGATGAACCCGCCGGTGCGCGGGGCGGATGTGCGCCAAGGGATCTGGTGGGGCGTGGAGCAGGGCGTCGTGGACGTGCTCGGCTCCGACCACGCGCCCCATACGCTGGAGGAGAAGGCCAAGCCCTACCCGGCCTCGCCCTCCGGCATGACGGGCGTGCAGACGCTGGTCCCGATCATGCTCGATCATGTGGCGGCCGGGCGGCTTTCGCTGGCGCGCTTCGTCGACCTCACCAGCGAAGGGCCGTGCCGCATTTTCGGGCTGGCCAACAAGGGCCGGATCGCCGCCGGCTACGACGCCGACCTCACCATCGTGGACCTCAAGCGCCGCGAAACGATCACCAATGCGTGGATCGCCTCGAAGAGCCGTTGGACGCCCTACGATGGGGTCGAGGTCATGGGCTGGCCCGTCGGCACGGTGGTGCGCGGTCGCCGCGTGATGTGGGAGGGCGAGCTGGTGGGCCCGGCGACCGGCGAGGCGGCGAGGTTCGTCGAAACGCTTTGACGATTGGGGGGCGGCGGAAAACTCTGGTCCCGCCACCCTCTACCCCCTCGTCCTTCGAGACGCAGGCCCAAGGGGGGCCTGCTCCTCAGGATGGGGGGCGTTGGCAGGGGGAGGCTTCCCTGCATTGACAGACGCCGCGTCCTGCGGCATCTCAGGCGCATGTCGACGGCGCTCATCCTTTCCGCCCTGCGACGTGCGGCCGCTCCGCGGCGCGCGCGACGATGAGCCGTATCGGCTTCTGACGTCACGGCCGCGCCATCGAGCGCGGCTTTTTTGTTTGGCGGTTGGACCGGCGGCGCCGGGCAGGAACGGAAATCGACATGGCTCCCACGATCACGAAGACGGTGTTCATCGACGGCGAGGCCGGCACCACGGGGCTGGGCATCCGCGAGCGGCTGGCCGGCGTCCCGGGCGTGGAGGTGCGCAGCATCGATCCGGCGCGGCGCAAGGACCCAGGCGCGCGCCAGGACCTGATGGCGCAGGTCGACGCGGTGGTGCTCTGCCTGCCGGATGACGCCGCCAAGGAATCCGCGGCGCTCGCCGCTGCGCTGGGCTCGGCCGCGCCCCGGCTGTTGGACGCCTCCACGGCTCACCGCGTCGCCGAGGGCTGGGTCTACGGCTTCGCCGAGCTTGCGCCCGGGCAGGTCGACGCCATCCGGGGAGCCAAGCGGGTGTCGAACCCCGGCTGCTACCCGACCGGCGGCGTCGCGCTGATCCGGCCCCTGGTCGACGCCGGCGTGATGCCGGCCGACTACCCCGTCACGGTGAACGCCGTGAGCGGCTATTCGGGCGGCGGCAAGTCGATGATCGAGGCCTATGAGGCCGGCCGGGCGCCGGCGTTCGAGCTTTACGGCCTCGGCCTGGAGCACAAACACCTGGCGGAGCTGCAGCGCTATTCCGGCCTCAGCCGCAGGCCCATCTTCGTTCCGTCGGTGGGCGATTTCCGGCAGGGCATGCTGGTCAGCGTTCCGCTGCATCTCGACACGCTGAAGGGCTCGCCCAAGCCGCAGGACCTGGAAGCCATTCTGGCGGAGCGCTACGCCGGGTCCGAGCTCGTCAAGGTCGTCCCGGCGAGCGATGCGTCGGTGAGCGGCGGCAAGATCGAGCCTCAGGCGCTGAACGACACGGACCGCATGGAGCTGCGGGTCTATGGCAACGCCGCCCGGGGCCAGGCCGTGCTGGTGGCGCGCCTCGACAATCTCGGAAAGGGCGCCAGCGGCGCCGCCGTGCAGAACCTGAGGCTGATGCTCGGCCTGGCCTGAGCGAGCGCGACGCAGGCCCCGGAGGGCCTGCGTGCGAACGGTCCGTCAGCCCTGATAGGCGACGACCTTCTGGGTCTGGACGCCCAGCCCCTCGATGCCGACCTTCATGGTCTCGCCGGCCTTGAGGAAGCGCTGGGGCTTCATGCCGAGCCCGACGCCCGGGGGCGTGCCGGTGGTGATGACGTCGCCCGGATCCATCTGCATGAACTGCGAGATATAGGACACGAGGTGCTTCACGCCGAAGATCATGGTCTTCGACGACCCGTCCTGCACGCGCTTGCCGTCAATCTCCAGCCACATCTTCAGGTTCTGCACGTCCTCGATCTCGTCGGGCGTGACCAGCCAGGGTCCGAGCGGCCCGAAGGTGGGGCAACCCTTGCCCTTCATCCACTGGCCCGAACGCTCGGCCTGGTACTCGCGCTCGGAGACGTCGTTGCAGATGCAGTAGCCGGCCACGTAGGACAGCGCGTCCTCCTCCGACACATAGAGCGCCGTCTTGCCGATCACGATGGCGAGCTCGACCTCCCAGTCGGTCTTGGTCGAGCCTTTCGGGATCACGACGTCGTCGTCGGGGCCCTGCACGCAGTTGGGCGCCTTGTTGAACAGGATCGGCTCCTTGGGGATCGGCGAGCCGGTTTCGGCGGCGTGGTCGGCGAAGTTGAGCCCGACCGCGATGAAGTTGCCGGGGCGGGCGACGCAGGAGCCCAGCCGCACGCCGGCGGGCGCGGCCGGAAGGCTGGACATGTCCACCGACTTCAGCCGCGCGAGGCTCTGCGGATCGAGCGCGGCTCCGGCCCAGTCCGCCACATGGGCCGACACGTCGCGGATGACGCCGCCGGCGTCGATGATGCCGGGCTTCTCGGCGCCGGGTTGGCCGAACCGTACGAGCTTCATGGGCTTTTCCTCATGTTCCGTCTTGATCTTGCGCGATCTTGCCGCGCGCTTGTGACGCCGTGGCGGCGACCTTGCAAGAGCGAGCCTGCCGGAGCAAGCGCGACAGCCGCGCTTCTGCCGCGCGGCTCCGTCGAATGTTGCAGAACGGCAACGTGGCGCGGCATTCCGGCATGCCACCCGACTTGAATGGGGACCCCTGGCGACAGGCGCGGCCGAGAGAATGACGTTTTTGGGTTGGTTTCGGTGTGAACTACCGGTTTGCGCCTCAACAAAAGGCTCTTTCCGGCCGATTCGACCCCGAAACGGCGAACAATTCCGACAGATGAGGTCCGAGAGCGCCAATTCCGGCGATATTGCGGGAAAACGCGAATATTGCGATGAATGATTCAGAACGGTTCGATCGAACGTATGATGGGACCGCAATGAACAAACCGCAAAACGTGCCTTGGGGAAACGCGGATCATGTCGAACACTGCTCTGAAGAGCGTCCTTGCCTCCGCCGTTTCGGCCATGGTCCTGACCCTCGCCGCCCAGGGCTCCGCCCAGGCGGGCGCCTTTGCGCTGCGCGAGCAGAGCACCGTCGGTCTCGGCATGGCGTTTGCGGGCGTGGCCGCCGGCTCGGCCAATCTCGGGTCCATGTTCTGGAACCCGGCGACGATGACCGACAATCCGGGCTGGCGCAGCGAGTGGAACCTGGCCGGCATCTCGCCTTACTCCAAGTTCCGCGGCGAGCCCGGCTCCACGCCGGCTTTCGTCGGCTCCAACACCGGCGACCTCGCCCTTGACGCGGTCCTTCCGGCCAGCCACGGCTCCTACCAGGTGAATGACCGGCTCTGGATCGGCCTGTCCACCGGGGCGCCCTTCGGCCTGGCGACCAAGCCGGACAACGGCTTCACGGCGCGCAGCTACGGCTACTCCACCCGCGTGACCTCCTTCAACGTGAACCCGAACGTCGCCTACAAGGTGAACGACTGGCTCTCGGTCGGCGCCGGCCTGCAGGTCATGTACTTCAAGGCCAACTACAAGTCCTTCTTCCAGACCGCCGCCGCCCCGAGCCTGAGCCAGGCTTTCGGGCTCGAGGGCGACGGTTGGGGCGTCGGCTACACGCTGGGCGCCACGGTCCGTCCGTTCGCCGGCACCGAGATCGGCGTGGGCTTCCGCTCCGCCGTGGAGGAGAAGCTCGACGGCACCTTCAACGGCCTGCAGATCCCGGCGCCCTTCAACGCCGTCCCGGCCCTCGCCGGCGCGGCGGCGGCGTTCCCGACCCGGCCGGTAAAGCTCAACATCGTGCTCCCGGAGATGTTGACCTTCGGCCTGCGCCAGCAGATCACCGAGCAGTTCACGCTGTCGCTCGGCGCCGAGTGGACCAACTGGAGCCGCGTGGGCTATCCGCGCGTCGTCGACCAGACCACCGGCCGCCTCTATCCCGGACTGCCGGCCCTGACGCTGGACTACAAGGACGGCTACTTCTTCTCCGTCGGCGGCGAGTACAAGATCAACCCGCTCTGGACCGTGCGCGCCGGCCTCGGCTACGAGGTTTCGCCGATCGAGGACCGCACCCGCACGATCCGCCTGCCCGACAACGACCGCATCTGGACGACGATCGGCGCCAGCTACAATTTCAACGACAAGCTGACCTTCGACGTCTCCTACGCGCACCTCTTCCCCAAGAGCACCCGCATCGCGCTGACGCCCGGCAACCCCAGCTACTCGGCCGCCTCCGGCCCACTGGTCGGCAAGGTCGACGCGCGCGTCGACATCGTCTCCGTCGGCCTGCGCTATCGCTGGGACGACGTGGCCCAGACCATCCCGGTCACGACCCCGATCGTGCGCAAATACTGAGCTGAACGGCGAGGGGCCGGCGCACGCGCCGGCCAATCTGCCAGCGTCCCAAGTTGCGAGCGTCTCATGAACCGCGAGCCTTCAGGCTCGCGGTTCTCGCTTTTCTGGCGCAAGGCGAGCCTTTAGTCCCTCAGTCCAGGGATCTACCAGCCAGACATCACAGGTGCGCTCAGGCGCGGACCTTCACATACTCGCCAGGCGCGTCGCAGAGAGGCTTCAGCGTCTTGCCGCCGGGGATGCGGGCCTTAACCTTCTCGGGCGCCTGGGCGGCGATCCACTGCACCCAGTGCGGCCACCAGGAGCCCTTGTGCTCGGTCGCCTTGGCGATCCAGTCGTCGAGCTCGCCCTGCACCTTGCCGCCCGTCCAGTACTGGTATTTCGGCTTGTCGGCCGGGTTCACCACGCCGGCGATGTGGCCCGAGCCAGCCAGCACATAGGTGACCTCGCCGCCGAAATACTGCGAGCCCAGGAACACCGACTTGGCCGGCGCGATATGGTCCTCGCGGGCCGCCAGATTGTAGATCGGGATCTTGACCTTGGAGAGGTCGAGCTTCACCCCGCCCACCTCCATCTTGCCGGCGGAGAGCTTGTTCTCCAGGTAGCAGTTGCGCAGGTAGAAGGAGTGGTTCGCGGCCGGCATCCTGGTGGAATCGGAATTCCAGTACAGAAGGTCGAACGGGAAGGGCGACTGCCCCTTCAGATAGACATTAACCACGTAGGGCCAGATCAGGTCGTTCGGGCGCAGCATGTTGAAGGCGCTGGCCATGCTGGAGCCCTCCAGATAGCCGCGCGCATACATCTTGTCCTCGATGTTGCGGACCTGCTCCTCGTCGACGAAGACCGAAAGGTCGCCCGCATAGGTGAAGTCCACCTGCGTGGTGAAGAGGGTGGCGCTCTCGATCCGGTCGTCGCCATGGGCGGCCATGTGCGCCAGCGCCACCGAGAGCAGCGTGCCGCCGACGCAATAGCCGATGGCCGTGACCTTCTTCTCGCCGGTCGCCGTCTCGATGACGTCGAGGGCGGTGAACACGCCCTCGCGCATGTAGTCCTCAAAGCTTTTTTGCGCTTGCCGCTCGTCCGGGTTCACCCAGGAGATCGTGAACACGGTCAAACCCTGGGCCACCGCCCAGCGGATGAAGGATTTATCGGGGTTCAGGTCGAGGATGTAGAACTTGTTGATCCATGGCGGCACGATCAGCAGCGGTCGCTTGTACACCGTCTCGGTGGCGGGCGCGTACTGGATCAGCTCCATCAGGTCGTTGCGGAAAATGACCTTGCCGGGCGTGGTGGCCATGTTGTGGCCCACCTCGAACGTCCCCGAGGTGGTCTGGCGCAGCTTCAGCGTGCCCCGGCCGGCCTCGATGTCCTCCGCCAGCATCTTCATGCCGCGCACCAGATTCTCGCCGTTCTCCTTCAGCGTCTCGCGAATCAACTCAGGATTGGTCGCGACGAAGTTGGTCGGCGCGAGAGCGCTGGCGATCTGGCGGATATAGAATTCCGCCTTGTGCTTGGTGTGCGGGTCGACGCCGTCGGCCTGCTTGACGAGGTCCTCGGCCCAGCGCGACGTGATCAGATAGGCCTGCTTGATGAAGTCGAAGACCGGGTTCTCCGACCATTCGGGGTCGCGGAATCGCTTGTCGGAGGGGTCCGGCTCGGCGACGGCCGGCACGTTCTCGCCCTGCAGGCGGCGCATCGAACCGGTCCACAGGTCCATGAAACCCTTGGTGAGGGAGGTCTGGGCGATGATCACGCGCTGCGGGTCCATGGCCCAATGCTCGGCCACCTGGCCCAGCGTCTTGACCATGTCGCTCATCTCGTCGCTCACGCCGGGCTTGACGCGGCCCTCCTCGACCGGCTTCAACGCCGCGGCGGTCGCCTTGCCGAGTTCCTCCATCAGGCGGGCCGAATTGGCCGCCATGGCCTCGACGTCCGGCAGCGGCGGCGGCGAGGTTTTTTCGTGAGCTTCGCCGGATGGCATGGGCGTCCATTCCTCTCTGACACGTGGCGGCCCTTGCCGGGGCGCTCTCGTTGTCGACATAGTAATGATCTAACCGGCCTTTCAGGGCCAAAAAATTCGTCAAACTTCATAGGCGTTTGGTTGAACGCCGCATGACGGAGCAGCATTCGTGAATTTTTGGCGCGTCCGCAAGACCGGAACACGAGCCAGGCCCGGAGCTCGGGCCAGGACTGGCGCAGGCCTGGCGATGCTGGCCGTGGTCGGGCTCGGCGCGGCCGGCTGCTCGGCGCAGCCGCTGTCGGAAAACCCCAGCGTCAAGGGCGTCACCGACAAGCTCAACATCACCACCACCGTGCCGCCGCCGGCGGATTTCGTGGCGAAGTCGCGATCGCCCTCGATGGACTACATGCCGGTCGGGGTGGTCCCGCCGGCGCGGTCGATGAAGCCGCGCGACCCCGCCAAGGTCAAGGAGCTGGAGGCCGAGATGGTGGCGACCCGGGTCCGCCACGACAGGCTGGGCGGCCGCAAGCCGCCGCCGCCGGCCAAGCCCAAGGCCGCAGGAGGCGACAAGGCGGCGACGAAGGCGCCGGGCGCTCCGCTGTAGTCCCGGGTAGTCCGCTTTCGCCGGGCGTCCCTGTCGGTCTTTGGTCAAGGTTCCGCAACGAACGCGTGCCAGCGCGGCCCGGCGATGTTAAACAGGCGCGCTGCTTCGCGCATGGGGGGCGGCGGCTCTGGCGCGCCGTTGCGTGGCGCCGCGAGGGCCCTTTCACGATCGCTCCCGCCGGACGGGCCGGGCAGGGGGCCTCGATAACGGGAACTGAAGACCATGACCGATTTTCACCGCATCAAGCGACTGCCGCCCTATGTCTTCGAGCAGGTGAATCGGATCAAGGCCGCCGCACGCAACGCCGGCGCCGACATCATCGACCTCGGCATGGGCAACCCGGACCTGGCCGCCCCCAAGCACGTCATCGACAAGCTGGTCGAAACCGCCGGCAAGCCGCGGACGGACCGCTATTCCGCCTCCAAGGGCATCGCCGGCCTGCGCCGCGCCCAGGCGGGCTACTACGAGCGCCGCTTCGGCGTGAAGCTGAACCCGGACACCCAGGTCATCGCCACGCTGGGCTCCAAGGAAGGCTTCGCCAACATGGCGCAGGCCATCACGGCGCCGGGCGACGTGGTGCTGGTGCCCAATCCCAGCTATCCGATCCACGCCTTCGGCTTCCTGATGGCGGGCGGCGTGATCCGCTCGGTCCCGGCCGAACCCACGGCCGAGATGTTTCGCGCGCTGGAGCGCTCCGTCATCCACTCGATCCCCAAGCCGATCGCCCTAGTGACCTGCTATCCGGCCAACCCGACCGCCTATACGGCCTCGCTCGATTTTTACCGGGACCTCGTCGCCTTCGCCAAAAAGCACGAGCTGATCCTGCTGTCCGACCTCGCTTATGCGGAGGTCTATTTCGACGAGAACGACCCGCCGCCCTCCGTCCTGCAGGTGCCGGGCGCGATGGACGTCACGGTCGAATTCACCTCCCTGTCGAAGACCTTCTCGATGGCCGGCTGGCGCATGGGCTTCGCCGTCGGCAACGAGCGCCTGCTCGCCGCTTTGGCCCGGGTGAAGAGCTATCTGGACTACGGCGCGTTCACGCCGATCCAGGTCGCCGCCACGGCTGCGCTGAACGGCCCCGACGACTGCATCCGCGAGATGCGCGAGACCTACCGCAAGCGCCGCGACGCGCTGGTGGACAGCTTCTCCAAGGCCGGCTGGGACTTCCCCGCGCCGCAAGCCTCGATGTTCGCCTGGGTCCGCATCCCCGAGCCGTTCCGCGAGATGGGCAGCCTGGAGTTCTCCAAGCTCCTGGTCGAGAAGGCGTCGGTGGCGGTGGCGCCCGGGATCGGCTTCGGCGAGCACGGCGACGAATATGTGCGCATCGCCCTGGTGGAGAACGAGCAGCGCATCCGGCAGGCCGCGCGCAACGTCCGCCGCTTTCTTGAAACGGCGGAAAAAACATTGCACAACGTCGTCCCGCTGGCGGCGCGCGGCTGACACTCGCGCCTTTTCGACAGGATCAGGTCATGGTTGAGGCCCTACGGGTCGGTATCGCCGGGCTCGGCACCGTGGGGGCCTCCGTGGTCCGCCTTCTCGACGCGCACGCCCGGACCCTGGAGGCGCGTTGCGGCAGGGGCGTCGCCATCGTGGCGGTGTCCGCCCGCGACCGCTCGCGCGACCGCGGCGTCGACATCTCCCGGTTCGAGTGGTTCGACGATCCGGTGGCGCTCGCCAGGGCCCCCGGCGTGGATTGCGTGATCGAGCTCATGGGCGGATCCGACGGCCCCGCCAAGGCGGTCGTCGAGGCGGCCCTCGCGGCGGGACGGCCGGTCGTGACCGCCAACAAGGCGCTCCTCGCCCATCATGGGGCGGCGCTGGCGAGGTTGGCGGAGGACAAGGGCGTCAGCATCGGCTTTGAGGCCGCGGTGGCCGGCGGCATCCCGATCGTCAAGGCGCTGCGGGAAACGCTGGCCGGCAACGTCGTCCACCGGATCTCCGGCATCCTGAACGGCACCTGCAACTACATCCTGTCGCGGATGGAGCTGGAGGGGCTCGGCTTTGAGGAGGTGCTGGCCGACGCGCAGCGCCTGGGCTACGCCGAAGCGGATCCCACCTTCGACGTCGGCGGCTTCGACACCGCCCACAAGCTGGCCATCCTGACCAGCCTCGCCTTCGGGACGCAGATCGACGCGGACGCGATCCATATCGAGGGCATCAGCTCCATCACGCCGCTGGACCTCAAGATGGCCGACGACCTCGGCTATCGCATCAAGCTTCTGGGCGTGGCGCAGCGCACCGAGACGGGCATCGAGCAGCGCGTCCATCCGACCATGACGCCCAAGACCTGGCCGATCGCGCAGGTCATGGGGGTCACCAACGCCGTGAATGTGCTGGCCGAACCGGTCGGCGAGATCACCCTGGTGGGTCCCGGCGCGGGCGGCGACGCCACCGCGTCCTCGATCCTGGCCGACCTCGTCGACGTCGCCCGCGGCGTCGTGGTTTCGCCCTTCGCCCAGCCGGTCGCCGGATTGGAGCGGGCCGAGCGGGCCCCCATGCAGCGCCACGAGGGCGGCTATTATATCCGCCTCTCCGTGCTCGACCGGCCCGGCGCCGCCGCCGCGATCGCCACCCGCATGGCGGAGCGCCAGATCTCGCTGGAGAGCATCGTGCAGCGCCGGCCTGGACCTCGCCCGTCCGGCGACGGCCGCTCCGGCGCGCCGGTCCCTGTCGTGCTGATCACCTACGCGACCACGGAGGCCGCGATCCGCGCCGCCATCGAGGCCATGATGGCGGACGGGCACATCGCCGAGCCGCCTCAGGTGATCCGCATCGAGCGGGAATAGCGCATGATGGGCGAGCGCCCATGCGGGCGCTTCGTCCTGAACGCGTCCAGCCGCGCAACCCTCCGGCGGCCTCCGTCTTTACGCCAGCGAGACTGCGCAACCTGTCCACACCCAGAAAGATCGGGGAAACGGCCGTGATCGATCATACCCACGACATCAATGTTCAGCCCAAGGACGTGATCGAGCGCATCCTGTCCATGGAGCTCGTGCGCGTCACCGAGCGCGCCGCCGTCTCGGCCGCCCGCCTGCGGGGCCACGGCAACGAGAAGGCGGCCGACCAGGCCGCCGTGGACGCCATGCGCCGCGAGCTGAACAAGCTCCCGATCGACGGCACCATCGTGATCGGCGAGGGCGAGCGCGACGAAGCTCCGATGCTGTTCATCGGCGAGCGCGTCGGCAACGGCAAGGGTCCCAAGGTCGACATCGCCGTCGACCCGCTCGAGGGCACGACGCTCTGCGCCAAGGATATGCCGGGCGCGATCGCCGTGATGGCCATGGCCCAGGCGGGGTCGCTCCTCTACGCGCCGGACGTCTACATGGACAAGATCGCGATCGGGCCCGGCTATCCGCAGGGCGTGGTCGACCTGGACGCCAGCCCGGCCGACAACATCGCCGCGGTGGCCAAGGCCAAGGGCGTCAAGCCGCATGAGGTCTCGGTCCTAATTATGGACCGCCCCCGCCACGCCGACCTGATCGCGGCGGTGCGCAAGACCGGCGCGTCGATCCGCCTGATCACGGACGGCGACGTCGCCGGCGTCATCTTCACCGCCATGCAGCACGAGACCGGGATCGACCTCTATTTGGGCGTCGGCGGAGCGCCGGAAGGCGTGCTGGCGGCCGCGGCGCTGCGCTGCGTCGGCGGCCAGATGCAGGGCCGCCTCATCCTCGACACGCCCGAGAAGGTGGAGCGCGCTCGCGGCATGGGCGTCGCCGATCCGAAGCGGAAATACGAGATGATCGACCTCGCCGCCGGCGACGTCATCGTCTCGGCCACAGGCGTCACCGACGGGCAGCTGCTCTCGGGCGTGCGCTTCGGCAAGGAGGTCATCCACACGGAGACCATCGTGTACCGCTCGATCACCGGGACGGTGCGCAAGATCCAGGCGGAGCACCGCGAATTCGAGAAGTTCCGCCTCGACTGAGGCGCTCACATTCGCGCTGGAGGGGCGGGTCGCCTGGCCCGCCCGGAGGGAGGGCGGCCGTCGCCGGAAAGACCGCGCGGCGTGACGCCCCTCGACGCCACGCCGCCACGCGGAGAGCCCCCCGACTCCCGCGCCGGCCCGGTGGCAAAGCACACCAAGACGCTAACAGCCCAAACGCGGCGCCGGCGTCAAGTTAAAAAACATCAAGCCGGTATACTGCGTAGGGCGATGTCGAACCGAGCCCCGTGCATGTTGAAGATTGACGACTTGTCTGTGTTCCAACCGTGGCCCTAGGAGAGCTTCGGCGCCTTTCGGGCAAGGTGGGCGGCGAGAGCCTTGGCGAAGGCCTCCGAGTCGAGCGGCTTGCCCCAGATCGGGACATTGGCGTAGCGCTCGGGCAGAACCGGCTGCGCATAGCCGCTGGCGAACAGGAACGGCACCTGACGCGCCCTCAGCTCCTCGGCGAGCGGAAACACGAGCTCGCCGTGCAGATTGATGTCCAGGATGGCCATCGAGATCGGCCCCTTGGCGTCGGAGATCAGCGCGCGGGCCTTGCTGACGCTGGCGGCCGGGCCGATCACCTCGGCTCCCAACCTGCGCAATGCATGCGCGAGGTCGAGCGCGATGAGGTTTTCGTCCTCCACCACCAGAATACGATGTTGGTCGAGCCGGGGCTCGTTATACGTCGTCGCCATATTCAGCATCTCGCCAGACAACGCGCAGCGCCCCCCGGAGGGTGCGCGACGGATAGCCGCTCAGGCTGCTAGCGCACCGGCGGCGCCGGATGGGTGGGATCGATCCACAACACGGTCTCAGGCTTTTCGACCGGCTCGATGTCGAGATTGACCGCGACCGCCTCGCCGTCGCTGCGCACCAGCACGCATTCGAGCACCTCGTCGGGGCTGGCGTTGATCTCCTGGTGCGGGACGTAAGGCGGCACGTAGATGAAATCGCCCGGGCCGGCCTCCGCCACGAATTCGAGCGCCTCGCCCCAGCGCATCCTGGCCTTGCCCTTCAGCACATAGATCACGCTCTCCAGATGTCCGTGGTGATGAGCGCCCGTCTTCGCGTCCGGGTGGATCGTGACGGTCCCGGCCCACAGCTTCTGCGCCCCGACCCGGGCGAAGTTGATGGCCGCGCGCCGGTCCATCCCGGGCGTCTGGGCGGTGTTGGGATCGAGTTGGGAGCCGGAGATCACCCGCACCCCGTCATGCTTCCAGCGGCCGTCGTCGTGGCCATGGGCGAGGTCGCCCTGGGCATCGTGGGAGTGGGGATGAGAATGGGCATGATCGCCGGACATCGGGCTTCGGCCTTTTTCAGACTCAGGATGGGCGACACTGCACCACGTTTGAGGCTGGAAAGCAGCCGCCGCCGACGATATCGAAGAGGGACGAGCCGCCTGGCGGACGATGGATCCGCCGGCGCGAAGAACACTCAGGCGGAAGCGCTCATGGCCGTACGGCAGGACGAGGGAAGCTACGACTACATCGTCTGCGGCGCCGGGTCGGCGGGGTGCGTGCTGGCCAACAGGCTTTCGGCCGACCCCAAGGCGCGCGTGCTCGTGCTCGAAGCCGGCGGCATGGACAACTGGATCTGGTATCACATCCCGGTCGGCTACCTGTTCGCCATCGGCAATCCGCGATCGGACTGGATGTTCACGACCGAGCCGCAGGCGGGGCTCAACGGCCGGGCGATCGCCTATCCGCGCGGCAAGGTGATCGGCGGCTCGTCGGCCATCAACGCCATGATCTATATGCGCGGCCAGGCGGCCGACTATGACGGCTGGCGCCAGCTCGGTTTGACCGGCTGGGGTTGGGAGGACGTGCTGCCGGCCTTCCTGGCGCAGGAGGACCATGCGGCGCCTCCCAATGAGTTCCACCGTTCGGGCGGCGAATGGCGGGTCGAATATCCGCGCGTGCGCTGGGACATCCTGGACGCCTTCCAGGACGCCGCCGAGGAACTCGGCATCCGCAAGGTCAAGGACTTCAACACCGGCGACAACGAGGGCTCGTCCTACTTCCAGGTCAACCAGAAGCGCGGGCGCCGCTGGAGCGCGGCGCGCGGCTTCCTGCGCCCCGCGATGAAGCGCCCGAACCTGCGTCTCGAGACGGGCGTCATGGTGGAGCGGGTGCTCGTCGAGGAGGGCAGGGCGGTCGGCGTGGTCTATCGCCAGGGCGGCGTCGAGAAGACGGCCCGGGCGGCCGGTGAGGTCATCTTGTCGGCCGGGGCGGTCGCCTCGCCCAAGCTGCTGCAGCTTTCGGGCGTGGGGCCGGGCGGGCTGCTGCAGGAGCACGGGATCCCGGTGCTCCGGGACCTGCCGGGCGTCGGCGAGAACCTGCAGGATCACCTGCAGATCCGCCCCGTGTTCAAGGTCACGGGCGTGCGCACGCTCAACATCGACTACCAGTCGCTGATCAAGCGGGGGCTGATGGGCGCCGAATGGGCTTTGCTGCGCACCGGCCCGCTCACCATGGCGCCGTCGCAGCTCGGCCTGTTCACCCGGTCCTCGCCGGACTACGCGACGCCCAACCTGCAGTTCCACGTGCAGCCGCTCTCGCTCGACAAGTTCGGCGACCCGATGCACGCCTTCGCGGCCTTCACGGCCAGCGTCTGCAATCTGCGCCCGGCGAGCCGCGGCACGGTCCGCATCAGGTCGTCGGACGCGGCCGCGCCGCCGGCGATTTCGCCCAATTACCTCGCCGCGGAGGAGGACCGGCGCGTCGCCGCCGATGCGCTGAAGCTGGTGCGCCGGATCGTGCGGGCCAGGGCGCTCGAGCGGTTCCACCCGGAAGAGTACAAGCCCGGCGCGCACCTGACCTCGGAAGAGGATCTCGCCAAGGCCGCCGGCGACGTGTCCTCGACGATCTTCCACCCGGTCGGCACGGCCAAGATGGGCGTTGCGGACGATCCCCTGGCGGTGCTGGATGAGCGGCTGCGGGTGCGGGGAGTGGAGCGGCTGCGCGTCATCGATGCGTCGTCCATGCCGCGCATCACCTCCGGCAACACGAACTCGCCCACCATGATGATCGCCGAGAAGGGCGCGCGAATGATCCTGGAGGACGCCAGGACGCGCTAGCGCGTGACGGCCCGGACGATGGCCTCGGCCACGAGCTCCGACATGCAGACCCGGCGCGAGCCGGCGTCGGCCGGCTCTTCCCTCAGCTTCTGGCGTTCGAACTCCAGATACTGCATGGCCGCGTAGCGCCGGAATAGGTTGAGCCCGGCCCGGTCGGAGACTTCCCGGATCTTGCCGACGATGCGCCAGTAGAGCTTCTCGTGCCGGACGCTCGGCGCAAAGGGCGGGTCGATCAGGATGAAATCGACGTTGCGGGCCTTCAGCCAGTCGGCGGCGTCCTTCAGGGTGCGGCCGAACTCCTCGGGATCGGCCATCGCCAAGGCGTCGGGCGCGCCCACCTGCCACAGGACGAGGTCCGGTTCGCCGCTGCTCACGGCGGCCCGCAGGTTGTTGAAGTCGTTCTGGGCCAGGCCCGAGGGCGGCCCGTCGTCGACGAACTCGAACTTCACGGCGGGAAGGCGTTTCGACAATTCCTGGTGCAGGCGCGTCCGGCGCTGCTCGGGGAGCACGCCGGGTCCGCCGATCGAGGGGCCGAGCACCAGCAGCTTTACGGGGCGCTCGCGGTCGATGAGCCGCTCGGTGCGCTTCAGGTCGGCCGGAAGGGCGACATAGACGTCGGGCACGCGGCAACGCGCCGAGACTTCGGCGACGGCCGGAGCGCTGGTCGACAGCGAGAGGCCGAACGCCAGCAACGCGGCCAACGCCAGCGCTCCGGTCAGAGCGCCTGTGCGGGCTGCTCGGCCTCCGCGCCGCGCGGGCGCATCGCCGTCTTGGCGGCGACTTTCGTCTCGCCACCCGTCCTGTTCCATTCGAGCGCCCATGCCAATCCGACCTGCAGGCCGAGGCCCACGGCGATGACGAGCAGATCGATCGTCGGATCTCCGCCTCCGACGATCCTGAGCACCTGCCCGCCAATCGCCAGAATAGTTCCCAATCCGAAAATCGCCAAGGAATGGCGTCCCAGCCACATCAGCGGCGCCGCGAAGCTCCACTTCCGCACCCAGGATTCGACCGGCAGATAGGCCGCCACATAGGCCAGAGCCAGAACATGCAGAAGCCGCGGAAGCGACAGGATGTGCTTGTCGTCCTCCCAGAGGAAGCGGGGCAGGCCCAGCACGCCCTCCGGATAGATCTCGGCCTTCTTCCACGCGAGCGCGAAGAGGAGATAGACGACGCTGGCGGCCAGAAGCGCCCGCGACCGCAGCAAGGTCCGCCCGGCGACGGCCATGGATCCCGCGCACAGGCCGATCGTGAACAAGAGCTGCCAGGCGAAGGGATTGAAGAACCAGGTGTTGTCCACGCCCGGATAGCTCGGCAGCCCCAGCCCGGCCTGGGCGCACAGATACATGGCGAAGGACGCCGTCAGGGCGAAAGGCCAGCTGGCGCCGACCAGCGTCATCAGCGCCGGCGCCATCAGCAGCAGCATCACGTAGAGCGGCAGGATGTTGAGGTAGGACGGCTGCAGGCCCAGCGTGGCGATGCCGATCATGCTCGCGGCCGGCGTGGCGGTCAGGAGGTCGAAATTCATCGCCTCCAGCAGGCGGGGGTCCTGCGTGGCGACCGACGCGTAGGCCACCAGGGCCGCGCAGGCCACCAGCACGACGATATGGGCCGAGTAGATCTGGAACGCCCGCAGGACCATGCGGAAGGACTGGCGCGGCGCGTCCCCGGCGGCGAAGCGCGGCAGGTAGGCGAGCGCGGCCGCGAACCCCGCCAGAAGCACGAACACCTCCGCGGCGTCGGAGAAGCCGAAATTCTTGTGCGTGTAATGCTCGAACGCGGTGCCGGGCACGTGATTGACGAAGATCGTCGCAAGCGCCAGGCCGCGCCACGCGTCGATGCTCTTGATCCTCAAACGTTCAGCAGCCATCGACGTCTCCCGCGCTCCGCGAGCAACAGGGTGAAATGGTCTTCGTTCCCTCCGAGAAGCGGCCGGCGACGCGTTGCATCGTCGCACTTGCACCCGCCATTGACCGGCAGTGTACCCTTGGCCACCCGATACCATGAATCAATAATTGGTTAAGATGGCGTGAATGCGCCGTGTTCGTTCAGCGCACGTTCAGGTCGCCGTGCTAGAGCTGTACGTGAAATGAGGCCAACACGAGCTTTGTCCTGATGTCCGGTTCGATTTTCCGCGTCGCCGCTTTCGCAGCAGGCTTGTTCGCCGCCATCGCCAGCCCGCTCGCGGCGAGCGCCGCCGAAACGCCTTGCCAAGCGCCGGGACTGTCCCGCGCGTTGCATGCGGACGCCATCACGCGCCGGCTGAAGCAGTCCCGCCCGGTCAGCATCCTGGCCATCGGGTCGTCCTCCACGGAAGGCGTCGGCGCCTCCGCCAAGGACCGTTCCTATCCGGCGACCCTGGAGCACCTGCTCCAGCGCACCTGGCCCACGGCCCGCATCCGCGTCGACAACGCCGGCGTCGGCGGCGAGACGGCGGGCGCGACCCTGCAGCGGCTCAAGCAGGCCCTGGCGGGGCCGGCCTACAGCCTGGTGATCTGGCAGGTGGGCACCAACGACGCGGTCAAGGGCGACGACGAGGCGGCGTTCCGGTCGATGCTGGAGAGCGGCATCGCCATGGCGCGCGAGGCCAAGGTCGAGCTTGTCATCGTCGACCAGCAGCTCTTCCCGGGCATCAAGGATATGCCGCGCTACGAGCGCTACGTCGCCGCGGTCTCGGACGTGGCCGGCCGCAACGACGTGGCGGTCTTCTCGCGATTCCAGATGATGCGCACTTGGGCCGCCGACGGGCGCGAGCATCTCGAGGCCGCGCTGTCGGCCGACGCCTTCCACATGAACGACCGCGGCTACGAGTGCCTGGCGCAGGGCCTCGCAGCCCCGATCCGGCAGGCGGTCGGACCGGGCGTTCCCGTCCCGGTCGCGACGGTGGGCGACCCTTCGTCGATCTGAGCCGACAGGCTCAGCTGATCCTGCCGCGGGCCGCCACCGGCAGCTCGCCCACGATCTCGTCGCCCCTCACGGCGACGACGCGGTCCACCATGTTCACCACGACGCAGACATGGTTGGGCACGATGCGCACGACGTCGCCGACCTTCGGGCGGTCGTTGCAGGCCCGCAGGTCGAGGAACCCGTGCTCCTCCGCGAACTGCGCGATGCGCGCTTCCGGGTGCTCCAGGATCAGCCCGTGCCCGTCCAGGCCGCCGCCGGTGTCGCTCGTCAGGGTCTTGGAGCCCGAATCCAGGATGCCGCGCTCCGGCCCGGCCCGGCTCACCACCGTCGCGTAGACCGTGAGGGCGCAGTCCTCGAGCGTCGCGATTCCGGCCCGCATCATCATGCGGTCGTTGTAGATGCAGGTGCCGGCGCGGTGCTCGGTGACGCCGCTCAGCTTGCCCAGATGGGCGAGGTTGGGCGTGCCGCCGGACGAGATCACGCGGGCCTGGAGCCCGGCGTCCCGCAGCCCCGCGAGCGCCTCGTCCATGAAGGCCTGCGTCTCGGCCATGCGGGTCTCGGGCGGGTACATCATCAGCCCGGCGAAGGCGAGGCCCGGACGCGAGGCGATGTCCTTGGCCAGGGCCACGGCCTCGGCCGGCGTCTCGACCCCGGCGCGCTTGCGGCCGGTGTCGCATTCCACCATGACCTCCAGGTCGCGGCCGCCGATGCGGGCGGCCTCGGGCAGGCCGGCCACCACGGTCGGGTTGTCGGCCGCCACCCTCATCCGGGCGCGGTCGAGGAGGCGGCCGAGCCGGCCCATCTTCTCCTCGCCGAGCAGGTTGTAGGTGATGAAGATGTCGTCGAAGCCGGCCTCCGCCATCACCTCGGCCTCGCCGATCTTCTGGCAGGTGATGCCCTGCGCCCCGCCCTCGCGCTGCATGGCGGCGATCACGGGGCTCTTGTGGGTCTTGATGTGGGGCCGGTTGGCCACGCCCGCCGCGTCGCACAGGGCCTGCACCCGGGCGATGTTGCGCTCCACCACGTCGAGGTCGACGACCAGCGCCGGCGTGCCGTAGCGGCGCGAGACTTCGGCCTTCAGCTCTTCGATCGACATGCTCAGCTCCGGATCAGCAGGATGGCCTCGATCTCGACCGCCATGCGGTTGGGCAGCGAGCCCATGCCGACGGCCGAGCGGGCGTGGCGGCCGGCGTCGCCGAGCACCTCGACCAGAAGGTCCGAGCAGCCATTGATCACCTTGGGATGATCGCCGAAATCAGGTTCCGCGTTGACCATGCCGAGCAGCTTCACCACCGCCTCGATCCGCGACAGGTCGCCCAGCGCCGCCTTGGCGACGGCCAGCATGTTGAGGGTGGTGAGCCGGGCCTCCTGGTAGCCTTCCTCGATCGTCATGTCGCGGCCGAGACGTCCTGGCTTGTAGGAGCCGTCCGTGCGGCGCGGCCCCTGCCCGGAGAGGTAGAGCAGGTTTCCGGCCCAGCGGTAGGGCACGTAGTTGGCGACCGGGGTCGGGGCGACCGGCAGGGTCAGGCCGAGCGAGGCGAGCTTGTCTTCGGGGGTCATCGGAGCGTCTCCAGCATCGTCCTCCCCCCTATGCCACATCTGGCGGGAGAGGACGACGCCGACGACGCGCCTCAGACCTCGCTGTGTTTCGATGAAAACACAGCGAGGTCTAGGTTTATGGGTTGTCACATGGTTCTTGCGAAAGCCGGATTCCACCTTTTCGCAGCATGCTCTAGTTGGACGCCTGCTGCTTGCCGGCGCTGGTCACGCGCCAAACCTTGCCGCCGACGTCGTCGGCGACCAGCAGGGCGCCGGACTTGTCCTCGGCCACGCCGACCGGCCGGCCGCGCGCTTCGCCGTTCGGCCCCAGGAAGCCGGTGAGGATGTCCTTGGGCTCGCCGGCCGGCTTGCCGTCCTTGAACGGGACGAAGATCACCTTGTAGCCGCTCGGCGGCTTGCGGTTCCAGGAGCCGTGCTGGCCCACGAAGGCGCCGCCGTCATAGCCCTGGCCCAGCGCGTCGCCGGTGTAGAAGGTCAGCCCCAGCGACGCCGTATGCGCGCCCAGCGCGTAGTCCGGCGCGATCGCCTTCTGGACCAGATCTGGCTTCTGCGGGCTGACGCGCGTGTCGACATGCTGGCCGTAATAGCTGTAGGGCCAGCCATAGAACGCGCCCTCTTTCACCGAGGTCATGTAGTCGGGCACGAGGTCGCTGCCGATCTCGTCGCGCTCGTTGACGGCGACCCAGAGCTGCTTGGACTGCGGCTGCCAGGAGAGGCCGTTCGGATTGCGTAGGCCAGAGGCGAAGACCCGGAACGTCCCCGAGCCGGGATCCACTTCGAGAACCGCGGCGCGGTTCGTCTCCGCCTCCATGCCGTTTTCCGCCACGTTGCTGTTGGAGCCCACCGTGACATAGAGCTTCGACCCGTCCGGGCTGGCTGTGACGTCCTTCGTCCAGTGGTGGTTGATCGTGCCGGCGGGCAGATCGGTGACCTTGCGGCCGGGGTCGGTGATCCGGGTGTCGCCCTCTTTGTAGGAGAAGACCATCAGCGCGTCGGTGTCGGCCACGTAGAGCTTGTCGCCGACCAGCGTCATCCCGAAGGGCGAATGCAGGCCCTCCAGCAGCACGCTGCGGGTCTCCGGGACGCCGTCGCCGTCCTTGTCGCGCAGGAGCGTGATGCGGTTGGCGCTGGGGGTGCTGGATCCGGCCTTCTTCATCAGGAGATGCATGATCCAGCCCTTGGGTCCCTTGCCGTCGTCGGGTTTGGGCGGCGCGTCGCTCTCGGCGACCAGCACGTCGCCATTGGGCAGCACGTGCAGCCAGCGCGGATGCTGCAGGTCGCTGGCGAAGGCCTTGACGGCCAGGCCCTGCGCGGCGGTGGGCTGCTCGCCCTGCGGCCAGCCCTTGGCGTCCGCCACCTTCACGGTCGGGATCAGGGTGGCGTTCGGCTGGGGCAGGGTGGGGTTGGGGCCGAACCCCTTCTCGGCCGGAATCGTCGCCTGCTCGCCGCAACCGGACACGGCGAGAGCGGCGCCGAGGGCGCCCAGGGCGATGAGGGAATGGGTCGTCATGCCGGTCCTGCTTTCTTCCCGGGCCGGCTGATCGAGCGGCCGGACCCGTGCGCCCCCGCCGAAGCAATCCGGAGAGCGCCCGTTCCGTTCAGATCGCGCCCGTGCGGCACGTCGGCGCACGGTTCGCCGGCGTCGCGCGGGTCAGGTCTTCAGCTTGTAGCCCGTCGCGAACACCCGCCAGACCACGACGAGGCAGACCGCCATGAAGGCCAGCGTCATGGCCAGGCTCACGCCGACGCCGACGTCCGAAACGCCGTAGAAGCTCCAGCGAAAGCCGCTGACCAGATAGACGACCGGATTGAAGAGCGTCACTTTTTGCCAGAACGGCGGCAGCATCGCGATGGAGTAAAAGCTCCCGCCCAGGAAGGTGAGCGGAGTGATGATCATCATCGGGACGATCTGCAGCTTTTCGAAGCTGTCCGCCCAGATCCCGATGATGAAGCCGAACAGGCTGAACGTGACCGCGGTGAGCAGCAGGAAGGCCAGCATCCAGAACGGGTGGGCGATGCCGAACGGCACGAACAGCCGCGCCGTGACGAGGATGATCAGTCCCAGGATCACCGACTTGGTGGCCGCCGCCCCCACATAGCCGAGCACGATCTCGCCCGCCGAGATGGGCGCCGAGAGCACCTCGTAGATCGTGCCGGAGAAACGCGGCATGTAGATCCCGAAGGACGCGTTCGACAGGCTCTCTGTCAGGATCGAGAGCATGATCAGGCCGGGGACGATGAACGCCCCGTAGCTGACGCCGTCGATCTCCGCCATGCGCGAGCCGATGGCGGAGCCGAACACGACGAAATAGAGGGACGTGGACAGCACCGGCGAGGCGATGCTCTGCATGAGGGTGCGCCAGGTGCGCGCCATTTCGAAGAGGTAGATGGCCTTGATGGCGTGGATGTTCATGCCGCGCCCCTCACCAGGCTGACGAAGATCTCCTCGAGCGAGCTCTCGGTGGTGCGCAGGTCCTTGAAGTCGATCCCGTGCTCGCCGAGCCGCCTCAGCAGCGTCGCGATGCCGCCCTGGTCGGCCTGCGCGTCGAAGCTGTAGGTCAGCTCCGAACCGTCCTGCGACAGCTCCAGCGAGGCGTCGGCCAGGTCGGCGGGCAGGGCGGCCAGCGGCGCGCGCAAGTGAAGCGTCAGTTGCCGTCGCCCAAGCTTGCGCATCAGGGCTGCCTTCTGCTCCACCAGCACGATCTCGCCCTTGCGGATGACGCCGATGCGGTCGGCCATCTCCTCGGCTTCCTCGATGTAATGGGTCGTGAGGATGACGGTGACGCCGGTCTCGCGCAGCCCGCGCACCATCTCCCACATGCTGCGCCTGAGCTCGACGTCGACGCCCGCGGTCGGCTCGTCGAGGAACAGGATCTTGGGCTCGTGCGACAGCGCCTTGGCGATCATCACGCGCCGCTTCATCCCGCCGCTCAGCGCCATGATCTTGGAATGGCGCTTGTCCCACAGGGAGAGGTCCTTGAGCACCTTCTCGATGTGAGCCGGGTCGGCGGGCTTGCCGAACAGGCCGCGGCTGAAGGTGACGGTGTTCAGGACCGTCTCGAACATGTCGGTGGAGAGCTCCTGGGGCACCAGCCCGATGAGGGACCGGGCGGCGCGGTAGTCCTTCACGACGTCGTGGCCGGCGATCCGCACGGATCCCTCGGTCGGATTGACGATGCCGCATACGATCCCGATCAGGGTCGTCTTGCCTGCTCCGTTCGGACCGAGCAGGGCGAAGATCTCGCCGGCGGCGATGTCGAGGCTGACATGGCTGAGCGCCTGCAGGCCGCTGGCGTAGCGCTTCGACAGGTTCTGGATGGAGATGATGGGGGACAAGCGGGCTCCTGGCGTTCTCGCCCGGTCGGCGACGCACGCCGCTAGATAGCGCGCCGGCGCCGTCGCGGCGATGGGCCGCCGCGAAATCGCCCGGCGTCTTGCCGCCGGCCTGTCGGAGTGCTGCACTCCCGTTCGTCCTAAGGCTCGAGGAGCCCGAACGAGGAAGCGCCCCCCATGCTCTACGCCATACTCTGCTACGATTCCGAGGACGTCGTCGGCTCCTGGTCCAAGGAGGAGGACGACGCCGTCATGGCCAAGCTCGGCGTCGTCCAGGAGAAGCTGGCCCAGCAGGGCCGCCTCGGGCCGGTGGCGCGGCTGTTGCCGACCACGTCGGCCACCACGGTCCGCAAGGGGCGCGACGCGCTGATCATCGACGGACCCTTCGCGGAGACGAAGGAACAGCTCCTCGGCTTCTACATCATCGACTGCTCCAGCCTGGAGGAGGCGATCGAGACCGCCAAGGATCTGGGCAAGGCGAGCAGCTCCGCCGGGGCCTACGAGATCCGGCCCGTGTCCCTGTTCCGGCCCGGACAGGCGGGCTCATGACCGACATCGCCTGGATCCACGCGGCCCTGACCTCGGCGCGGCCCCAGGCCGTGGGCGCGCTGCTGCGCTATTTCCGCGACCTCGACGTCGCCGAGGAAGCCTACCAGGACGCGTGCCTTCGGGCGCTCCGGACCTGGCCGAAGAACGGGCCGCCGCGCGATCCCGCCGCCTGGCTGATCTTCGTCGGCCGCAACGCCGCCATCGACCAGACCCGCCGCGACCGGCGCCAGCAGCCGCTTCCGGACGAGGAGGCGCTCTCCGACCTGGACGACGCCGAGGAGGCCATGGCCGCCCGGCTGGACGGGGCCGATTACCGGGACGACGTGCTGCGGCTGATGTTCATTTGTTGCCACCCGGACCTCGCTCCCACGCAGCAGATCGCGCTGGCGCTGCGCATCGTGTCCGGCCTTAGCGTGGCCAGGATCGCCCGGGCCTTCCTGGTCGGCGAGAGCGCCATGGAGCAGCGCATCACCCGCGCCAAGGCCAGGGTGGCGGCCGCCGACGTCCCGTTCGAGGCCCCGGGGCCGCTGGAGCGGGCGGACCGCTTCGCCTCGGTGGCGTCCATGATCTACCTGATCTTCAACGAGGGCTATTCGGCCGGCCCGCAGGGCGGGAGGGCGCCCCTCTGCGACGAGGCGATCCGGCTGGCCCGCCTGCTGCTGAGGCTGTTCCAGACCGAACCCGAGATGATGGGGTTGCTCGCCCTCATGCTCCTCCAGCATTCCCGCACCCCGGCGCGCCACGCCGCCGACGGCTCCATCGTCCTGCTGGACGACCAGGACAGGACGTTGTGGAACAGGGCGATGATCGCCGAGGGACTGGCCCTGGTCGACAAGGCGTTCCGGCACCGGCGCGCCGGGCCCTACCAGGTGCAGGCCGCCATCGCGGCGCTTCACGCCCGGGCCGCGACGCCGGCCGACGTCGATTGGGTGGAGATCGACCTGCTCTACGGCGTGCTGGAGCGGCTGCAGCCGTCGCCCGTCGTGACGCTCAACCGCGCGGTCGCGGTGGGCAAGACGCGCGGCCCGGAGGCGGCGCTGGCGCTGATCGAGCCGCTGCGGGAGAGGCTCTCCGGCTATTTCCATTTTCACGGCGCCAGGGGCGCGTTCCTCACCCAGCTCGGCCGCGCCGCGGAGGCGCGCGAAGCTTTCGGCCGGGCGATCGCGCTGGCGGGCACGGCCGCCGAGGCGGCGCATATTCGCCAGCATCTTGACCGGCTTCTCCAGGAGGCGGACGGCGGGTAAGAAGACGCGCGCTGATGTCGGGACGGGCCGTCGACGCTCGTCCTAGGAGGGAAGCGGCCGGTGCACGCGCCATGCCGCACAGGACGGAGGACGACGATGCGGTTCATGATGCTGATGATCCCGAACGACTACGCGGCCGCCAACGCCGACGCCCGGCCGAGCGCCGAGGCGGTCGCCGAGATGATGAAGTTCAACGCGGCGCTGAAGGAGGCCGGGGCGCTGATCGCGCTGGACGGCCTGCATCCCCCCGCCACCGGGGCGAGGGTGTCTTTCTCGAACGGCCAGCCCAGCGTCGCTCTCGGCCCCTTCCCCGGGGCGAAGGAGATGCTGGGAGGCTACTGGATGATCGACGTCGCGTCCCGCGACGAGGCCATCGCCTGGGCGTCGAAGTGCCCGGCGGCGGATGGCGACATGATCGAGATCCGCCAGGTGTTCGAGATGGCCGACTTCCCGCCCGACGTGCAGGCCGCCGTCACGCTGTGAGAGCGTCGGCGCGGACGAGCGGCCAGGAGGCCGCCGTCCGGGCGAGGCTCAGGGAAGGGCCCTGAGATAGCGCACGGTGCGCCCCACGCTGACCGCCTGCGCGGCGTGCACGATGGCGTTGGCGTCGATGCCGTGGTGGCGGTAGAGGTCGGCGATGGTGCCGGTCTGGCCGAAATGCTCGACGCCGAGCGCCTTCTGCCGGTGGCCGTGGACGCCGCCGAGCCAGGCCAGCGTGGCCGGGTGGCCGTCCAGCACCGAGACGATCCCGCAATCGCGCGAGAGCGGGCCGAGCAGGCGCTCGATATGGCTTTCGGCGCTCGTGGTTCCGCGCTGGCGCGCGCGCTCGGCCGCCTGCCAGCCGGCGTTGAGCCGGTCGGCCGAGGTGATGGCCAGCAGGCCGACGTCGCGGCGGTCCTCCGACAGGAGCCCCGTCGCGGCGATGGCCTCCGGGGCCACCGTTCCCTGATAGGCGATCACCACGCTGGCGTTCGGCCCGGGCGGTCGCATCCAGTAGGCGCCGTTGACGACGTCGCGCGCCAGGTCGGGCGTCATGGACCGCAAGGGCTGCTCCAGCGGCCGGGTCGACAGGCGCAGATACACCGAGCCGCCGGTCTGGTCGCGCAGCCAGGTGGTCTCGTCGGGGTCGCCCTCGCCGTCGCGCTGCATGTAGTCGAAGGCGAAGCGCATCATGACGGCGAGTTCGTCGACGAAGGCCGGCTCGAAGGCGCACAGACCGTCCTGGGCCATGCCGATCAGCGGCGTCCCGATCGACTGGTGGGCGCCGCCCTCCGGGGCCAGCGTGACGCCCGAGGGCGTCGCCACCAGTAGGAAGCGGGCGTCCTGGTAGCAGGCGTAGTTGAGCTGGTCGGCGGCGCGGTAGATGAACGGGTCGTAGACCGTCCCGATCGGCAGCAGGCGCGCGCCGTTGATGGAGTGCGACAGCCCGAGCGCCGACAGCATGATGAAGAGGTTCGATTCGGCGATGCCGAGCTCGAAGTGCTGGCCCTTGGGCCCGAACTCCCAGCTGTATGTCGATGGGATCCGCTCGGCCTTGAAGGTGTCGGCCATGCTTTCGCGGGCGAATAGCCCCCGGCGGTTCACCCACGGCCCGAGATTGGTCGACACCGTCACGTCCGGGGCGGTGGTGACGATCCGCTCGGCCAGCGGCGTCGGCTCGCGGGCGATCTCGTTCAGGATCTGCCCGAAACCCATCTGCGTGGAGATCGGCTTGCCGCCATGGGCGGGAACGTGCAGGACCTCCGGCACCGGCACGGTGGGCGCCGACAGCCGGCGCCGGCCCTCCGCGAAGAAGGGCGCCTGCGCGACGAAGGCCTCCAGCTCGGCGGCGTCGCGGCTCACCGCCTCCCACTTGTCCCACTCGTGGCCGGGACGCACGCCCATTTGCCGGCGGAAGCCCTCCATCTGGGCGGGGGTCATCAGCCCGGCGTGGTTGTCCTTGTGGCCGGCGAGCGGCAGCCCGTAGCCCTTGATGGTGTAGCAGATGAAGCAGACCGGCCGGTCATGCGTGGAGGCCTTTTCAAAGGCCTCCAGCAGGCTCGGCATGTCGTGGCCGCCGAGATTGACCATGAGGGCGCCGAGCTCCTCGTCGGACCGGCTCTCGATGAGGCGGGTGACAGGCCCCTGGTCGCCGATCTCGTCGAGCAGGCGCTTGCGCCAGGCCGCGCCGCCCTGGAAGGTCAGGGCGGAGTAGAGCTGGTTGGGGCAGCGCTCGATCCAGTCCCTCAGGGTCTCGCCGCCGGGTTCGGCGAAGGCGGCCTCCTGCAGGGAGCCATGCCGCAGGATCACGACGTCCCAGCCGAAATTGGCGAAGATCTGCTCGAACTTCTGCCAGAGACCCTCGCGGACCACCGAATCGAGCGACTGGCGATTGTAGTCGACGACCCACCAGGTGTTCCGCAGGCCGTGCTTCCAGCCCTCGATGAGGGCTTCGTAGATGTTGCCCTCGTCCATCTCGGCGTCGCCGATGAGGCTGATCATGCGGCCGTCGGGCCGGTCCTTCATCCATCCGTGGGCGCGGACATAGTCCTGCACCAGCGAGGAGAACAGCGTCTGCGCGACCCCGAGCCCGACCGAGCCGGTCGAGAAATCGACGTCGTCGACGTCCTTGGTGCGCGACGGATAGCTCTGCGCGCCCTTGTAACTGCGGAAGGCCTCGAGCTTCTCGCGGGTCTGGTTGCCGGCGAGATACTGGATGGCGTGGAAGATCGGCGAGGCGTGGGGCTTCACGGCGACCCGGTCCTGCGGGCGCAGGGCGGCGAAGTAGAGCGCCGTCATGATGGAGCCGAGCGAGGCCGACGAGGCCTGGTGGCCGCCCACCTTCACCTCGCCGGCGGGGCGCAGGTGATTGGCGTTGTGGATGGTCCACGACGCGAGCCAGAGCACGCGGCGTTCGATTTCGCGGAGGAGGGGGAGGCGGGGGTCGGTCATGCGCTCATTCAACGTGTTGCCCGGGCGCGACGCAATCCCGTTTCGGTCCGGGCTGCGCCGCTCAGGCGTGATGGCAGGCGACCTCCGCGCCCCCGCGAGCCGCGAGAAGCGGCCGCTCCTCCCGGCACCGCGCGTCGGCCAGGCCGCAGCGCGGGTGGAACGGACAGCCCGACGGCGGGTCGATGGGGTTCGGCGCCTCGCCGGCCGGGACCACCCGGTCGCGCCGGGGCGCGTCCATGTCGGGGATGGTGTCCAGCAGCAGGCGCGTATAGGGGTGCCGCGGCTGGGCGAACACGTGCTCGGCCGGGCCCTGCTCGACGAAGCGGCCCAGATACATGACCGCGAGATCGTCCGAGATGTGGCGCACCACGGCGAGGTTGTGGCTGATGAACAGGTAGGTCAGGCCCAGCTCCTGCTGCAGGCCCTTCATCAGGTTCAGCACCTGCGCCTGCACCGAGACGTCCAGCGCCGAGGTGGGCTCGTCGCACACCAGGAACTCCGCCTCCGTGGCCAGCGCCCGGGCGATGGAGATGCGCTGGCGCTGGCCGCCCGAGAACTCGTGCGGATAGCGCCCCCCATCGGTGCGCGCGAGGCCGACCATCTCCAGCAGCGAACCGACCCGCGCCGCGACGTCGGCGTGATGGCGCAGCAGCTTCAGCTCCCGGATCGGCTCGGCCACGATGTCCTCGACCCGCCAGCGCGGGTTCAGGCTGGCGTACGGGTCCTGGAAGATCATCTGGATCCGGGGCGGCTGGCCCGGCGCATGGGCGGCGTCGCCGAAAGCGAGCCCGCCGGAGGTCGGCCGGTAGAGGCCGACCACGAGCCGGGCCAGGGTGGACTTGCCGCAGCCGGACTCGCCCACGATGCTGAAGGTCGACCCGCGGCGGACGCGAAAGCTCACCCCATCGACGGCCTTCAGCACGCGGGCGGGCTCGCGCGACAGCATGGAGAACAGGCCCGGCCTGCGCAGCGTGAACCAGCACGCCGCGTCGTCGACCCGCAGGATGTCGTCGGCGGGCGCGGAATTCACGGCCAGCGCGGGAGGGACGGCGGCGTCAGCCAGCATGGCGGTCCTCCTCGACGGGTCGCCAGCAGGCGGCCGCATGCGGGCCGGCGCCCTCCAGTGGCGGACGCTCCGCCCGGCAGCGGTCGACCGCGCGCGGGCAGCGCGGATGGAAGGCGCAGCCCTGCGGCCAGGACCCGGGGCGCGGCATCGCGCCGTCGATCTGCTGCAGCGTGGCCGAGCGCCGGCGCACGCTGGGGATCGAGGCCATGAGCCCCTGCGTGTAGGGATGGCGCGGGTGGTGGACCACGTCGTCCACCGGGCCGATCTCCACGATGCGACCGGCGTACATGACCGCGACGCGGTCGGCCGTCTCGGCGATCACGCCCATGTCGTGGGTGACCAGCATGATGGCCGCGCCATGCTCGCGGCAAAGGCGCCGCAGCAACGAGGTGATCTGGGCCTGGATGGAGACGTCGAGCGCGGTCGTCGGCTCGTCGGCGATGATCAGCTCCGGTCCGGCGCACAGCGCCAGCGCGATGACCACGCGCTGCCTCATGCCGCCGGAAAACTGGTGGGGATAGTGGTCGATCCGCACCTCGGGCGCCGGAATGCCGACCTCGCGCAAGAGCGACAAAGCGCGCCGTCGCGCCTCCGCCTCGCCGACCGGCAGATGCGTCCGGATGGTCTCTACGATCTGGTCGCCGACGCGCAGCAGCGGGTTGAGGGAGGTGAGGGGGTCCTGGAACACCGCCCCGATCCGCTTGCCGCGGATGCGGCGCATGTCGCGGGCGCCGAGTTGGTCGATGCGCTCGCCCCGGAGCGCGATGGACCCGCCCAGCATGCGCCCGGGCTTCTCCAGCAGTCCGATGACGGCCGTCCCGGTGAGGGACTTGCCAGCGCCGGATTCGCCGACGACGCCCAGGATCTCGCCCGCCGCGATGTCGAAGCTGACGTCGCTCAGCGCCGTAACGGTCCCGCGCCGGCCATCGAAGCCGATAGCGAGGTCCTTCACCGACAGGACGGGGAGGGACTGCGCGTCCAGGGCGGCGACGCTCATCCTGGCCTCCTGACGACGGGGTAGGCGGAGGAGAAGATCTCCTCCACGGGCGGGTGGCCCAAGGTGCGGCGCGGATAGAGGGCCATGACCTTGTCGAACTGCGCCTGGGCGCGGCGCTGGTCGGCGGCTTCGTCCACGCCCGGAATGGCCCGGTCCTCCATGGCGAAGCGGCCGTCCACGATCACGGCGCTGAAATCGCGCCCGTGGCCGGCCAGCATCATGGTCTGGATCGGGTCGATGACCTGTCCGAGATGCGGCCGGTCGAGGTCGAACACCGTGATGTCGGCGCGGCAGCCGGGCGCGAGCCGGCCGAGATCGGGACGGCCCAGCGCATCGGCGCCGCCGAGCGTCGCGGCGTCGTAATAGTCCTCCGAGCGGCAAGCCTGGCCGTCGCCGGCGAGCACGCGGCACAGCATCATGCCGGCCTGCATGTTCATCACCATGTCGGGGGGCGACGTGTCGGTGCCGAGCCCCATCCGCAGACCCAGGGCGCGGTAGCGGCCGAAATGATCGATGGCGCCGCCATGCCGGCCGGAGACCAGCGGGCAATGCACGATGACGGAGCCGGCCTCGGCGATGATGGCGAGGTCGCGGCCAGGCCGCTCGACCATGCGGCTGCCCGAAACCACGGTCCCGTGCGGCAGCAGGGTGCGGGGCGTCAGGAAGCCGAGGCTTCGCAGCCATTCCGGCGGGCTCGCGCCATGAAGGCGCACGACCGTGTCGTACTCGATTTTGGACTGGCAGCAATGCAGCCGCACCGGCACGCCCAGCGCGCGCCCTGCTTCGGCGGTCCGGCGCAGCAGGGCGGCCGTGGAGGTCTCGATGCGGTCCGGCGCCAGCATGGTGCGGACGAGGCCTCCGGCCGTTCCCTCGAAGGTCTCGCAGAAGCGGATCGCCTCGGCGAGGCCGGCGAGGCCTCGTTCCTCATCGAAATGAAGCCCGACTACGCCATCCGGCTCAGCCACCATGTTGCCGGTGCGGTAGGCCTGGCCGAGATAGATGCGAAGGCCGAGATCCGCGGCGGCCTCCGCCGCTCCGGCGAACTCCGCGAAGGTCTCGCCCCATTCCCGGTAGAACAACGACGCGATGGGCAGCGCGGTGGTGATCCCGTTGCGCAGCAGGGTCGCGAAGGCGTGGCGCTTGGCGAAGACGAGCTCCTCCGGCGTCAGCATCTCGAACGGGCCGGCCTCCAGATAGGTGCGCGGCCAGACCCGGCCCTTCCGGACGGCGGGCTGGTTGTCATAGGCCAGGATGGTGGTGTCGAGGTCCGAGAGGGCGTCGAGATCGACGAAGCCCGGCCCGATCAGGGCGTTTCCATGGTCGATGTCCTCGGCGACCTCGCCCGGGAAGTCGTGGCCGACGAAAAGGATCGCCCCATCCTCGAACACCACCTCGCCGTCGCGCAGCAGCGCATGCCGTCCGTCGCGATGACCGACCACCCAGCGGGACCGGAGACGGACGCGGCCGCGGGGGCGGCGGGCGGCCATCAAGGAACCTCGACGAGGCAGCGCCCGTCGCGGGCCGTCACCTTGCCGCGCTTGACCACGAGGCGGCGCACGGGGCGAGTGACGACGGCTTCGGTGACGGTCTCGCCGTCGACGACCAGCAGGTCGGCCCAGTCGCCCACCTTCAGGCCGTAGTCCGTCAGCTCCATGACGGCGGCGCCGCCCGTGGTGCACACGGCGAAGCCGATCTCGACCTCCTCGTCCTTGCGGAAATTGTTGCGGAGGCCCAGGAACATGGCCCGCTCCAGCATGTCCGCATTTCCATAGGGGCCCCAGGTGTCGCGGATGCCGTCCGATCCGGAGCACACCCGCACGCCGGCCTCCACGAGCCTGCGGACCGGAGGCGCGGGGCGGGAGGCCGGGCCGGTCGTCATGATGGCGATGTCGAGGGCGATCAGCTCCTCGATCATGGGGTCGACCAGGTCGCGGTCCGCCGAACCCAGGCAGAACGCATGGCTGACCACGACCTTGCCGGCCATGCCGAGCGCCCGCGTGCGCTCGAAGATGAGGTCCATCGAGAAGGCGCCCATCTCGCCCGGCTCGTGCAGGTGGATGTCGAGCGGCCGCCCATGCTTCTGCGACAGGGCGAAGATGGCGTCGAGATGCCCCTTCGGGTCGCGGTCGATGGCGCAGGGGTCGAGCCCGCCGACGACCTCGCAGCCGGCCGCCATGGCGGCGTCGAGCAGCTCCAGGGTGCCGGGCCGCCGCAGGAGGCCCGACTGGGGAAAGGCCACGATCTGGATGTCGACGAGGTCCCTGTAGCGCTCGCGGGTGGCCATGACGCCCTCGACTCCCCACAGGCCGTGGTCGGTGTCGACGTCGACATGGGTGCGGATATGGGTCGTGCCCATGCGCGCCGACTGGGCGACCTGCCGGGCGGACTGGCGCGCCGGATCGATGTCGAGCGGCTTCTTGAGCTGGCGCTCGTTGTCGATCTTGTCGAGAAGGCGCGGGCCGGCGCTGTTGGGCCGCCACCCCATGCCCCAGAGCGACTTGTCGAGATGGGTGTGGGCCTCCACGAGCCCGGGCAGCAGCAGGGCCCCGCCGCCGTCCTCGACGGCCACGCCGGCGGGGGCTTCGAGCGCCGGAGCGACGGCGTCGATTCGGCCGCCCTTGACCAGGACGTCCACGGACGCCGCGCCCATCGGACGGACATTGCGCAGCAAAAGGTCGTGAGCCATCGGGGGGAACTCCGTTTTGAGGGTCAGCGCAGCCGCGGGTTGAGGGCGTCCCTCAGCCAGTCGCCGAGGAGGTTGACGGACAGGACGATGAGCCCGAGCTGCACGGCGGGGAACACCACCAGCCACCATGCGCCCGAGAACAGGTACTGGTTGCCGATGCGGATCAGGGTCCCCAGCGAGGGCTGGGTCGGCGGCATGCCCACGCCCAGGAAGGACAGCGTCGCCTCCGACAGGATCGCGAGGCCCAGATTGAGCGTCGCGGCGACGAGCACGGGCGTCAGCGTGTTGGGCAGGATGTGCTTGCGCATGATCCTTAAGGAGGGCACGCGGATGATCCGCGCCGCCTGCACATACTCCTTGCCCCGCTCCACCATGGTCGAGGCCCGCACCGTGCGGGCGTATTGCACCCACCCGGTGAGCGAGATGGCCGCCACCAGGATCGCTCCCGCGAAGGGTCCGCGCAGCGACGGGGGCAGCAGCTCGCGAAACACCGCGCTGAGCAGGATGGCCACGAGCAGCGTCGGGATGCTCAGCACCGTGTCGCCGACGCGCATCAAGAGGTTGTCGATCCCGCCGCCGAAATAGCCGGCCACGAGTCCCACCGTGACGCCGATGGCCATCGAGGCGATGACGCTGGCCGCGCCGATCAGGATGGAGAGCCGGCTGCCATAGAGGATCGCGGAGAGCACGTCGCGGCCCTGCGGATCGGTGCCCAGCCAGTAGGGCCGCTCGCCGTCGGCGGACCAGATCGGCGGCAGCTCCGCCTTGTCGAGGAACAGCTGGGTCAGATCGTAGGGGTTCTGAGGCGCGAACAGCGGCGCAAACAGCGCGGCGAGTACGATCACGACGATGACCACGGCCGAGCCCATGGCGACCGGGCTGCGGCGGAAGCTCCAGCCGACGTCGCTGTCCCACGCGCCGCGCAGCCGGCCGGCGAAGTCAGCGCGCATGGGCGCCTCCCTGCAGGGCGTCCTGGCGCAGGCGCGGGTCGACCACCGCATAAAGCAGGTCGACCAGCGTGTTCAGCGCCACGAAGATGAAGGAGACCACCATCAGGTAGGCGGCCATCACCGGGATGTCGATGAAGGTCACCGCCTGGACGAACAGGAGGCCCATGCCGGGCCACTGGAACACGGTTTCGGTGACGAGCGCGAAGGCGATCAGGTTGCCGATCTGCAGCCCCGTGACGGTGATCACCGGCATCAGGCAGTTGCGCAGGGCGTGGTGGAAGTTCACCGCCCGCTCGCGCAGGCCGCGGGCGCGGGCGAAGCGGATGAAGTCGGCGCGCAGCACCTCCAGCATCTCGGCCCTCACCAGCCGCATCACGAGCGTGATCTGGAACAGGGAGAGGGTGATCCCGGGCAACACCAGCGCCGCGCGGCCCGACGGGGTGAGGAATCCCGTGGACCACGGGCCGAGCTGCACCACGTCGCCGCGCCCGAAGGCGGGCAGCCAGCCCAAGGTCACCGAGAAGAGCAGGATCAGCAGGATCCCCACCGCGAAGCTCGGCAGGGAAACCCCCAGCACCGAGACGAATTGCAGCGCCTGGGCGGCGGCGGAACTTCGACGGATGGCCGTGTAGACGCCGAGCGGAACGCCAATCAGCAGCGACAGGACGGTCGCCACGATCACGAGCTCGAAAGTGGCCGGGAAGCGCTCGGCGATCAGCGTCGAGACCTCCTGCTGATTGCGGAACGAGATGCCGAACTCACCGCGCGCGGCGTTGGCCACGAAGGTCGCGAACTGGAGGACGAAGCCGTGGTTGAGGCCGAGTTTCTCGCGCAACTCGTCGCGCTGGGCCTGCGAGGCCTGCTCGTTCAGCATCAGCTCCACGGGATCGCCGACGAAGCGGAAGATCATGAAGGCGAAGAACGCCACCGCGAGCATCACTCCCGCCGCATGGGCGATCCGCTTGATCAGAAAGGAGAGCATCAGGGCCTCCGGCCTCGAGTTCGGGGCGTCCCGGGGGGAGCGGGCCCGCAGGCCCGCCTCCCGGCTGCTGCTTACTTCAGGGTGGTCAGCCAGAGCCTCGGCTTGTTGTCGGACGCCTGGACGATGGTCGCGACGGTGTTGCGGGCGGCCCAGGCCATGGGCTGCTGGTGCATCGGGATGAACAGGGTCTCGTCCTTGGCGATCTTGAGCGCCTCGGTCATCATCGGGATGCGCTTGGAGGCGTCGATCTCCACGCCGGCCTTGTCGGTGAGCGCGTCGATGCGCGGATCGCCCCAGTTGCCCCAGTTGAACACGCCGCCCGCGCCGTCCTTGCTGCGCATCACCTGGATCAGGATGGAGTAGGCGTCGATCATCGGCTCGTTGGCCCAGCCGAAGGAGATGACGTCGAACTCGCCCTTCACGCGCTTGGGCGTCTGCTGGCTGCGCGGCGCGATGCTGACGGTGGGGCGAAGCCCGGCGCGCGACCACATCGACGCCACCGCCTGGCAGAACTCCTCCTCGTTGACGAGGGAATCGTTGTTGCAGTTGAACAGGAAGGAGAAACCGTTCGGATAGCCCGCATCGGCCAGGAGCTTCTTGGCGGCCTTGAGGTCGAAGGGCGGCCGGGCGTCGAGCTCCTTGACGTAACCGGGGATGGCCGGCGCGACGAGCGAACCCGTGTTGCGGGACAGGCCGCGCATGGCGCGCTTCTGCACGGCGTCGATGTCGATCGAGCGGTAGAGCGCCTCGCGGACGCGCTTGTCCTTGAAGGGGTTCTTGTCGGCGACGTCGGACTCCACGAGCTTGTCGCGCAGGTTGAAGGCGAAGAACACCGTCCGCAGCTCGTTGGTCTGCAGCACCTTCACGTCGGGCGAGGCGGACAGGCGCTGCAGGTCCTGCAGCGGCGCGCCGTTGGTGAAGTCGACTTCGCCGGAGAGCAGCGCGGCCACGCGGGTGGCCGGCGACGTGATCGGGGTGAACTCGATCCGGTCGATGTTGTGGACCTTCTTGTCCCACCAGTCCGCATGGGCGACGAAGACCGTCTTGGCGTCGGGCCGGCGCGACTCGACCTTGAAGGGCCCGGTGCCGTTGGCGTTGTTGGTGGCGTAGCCCTCCACGCCCTTGCCGGCGTCGGTGGGCAGCAGGCTGTTGTTGGCGACCAGCCAGGGCTTGCTGAAGATGTAGATGTTGGTGAGGTCGTTCAGCAGCAGCGGATAGGGCGCGTTGACCTCGATCTCGACGGTGGAATCGTCGATCTTCTTCGCCGACTTGTAGGCGGGCAGGTTGCCCTTCAGCGGCGAGTTGGGGTGGGTGACGCGCTCCAGCGAGGCGATGACGTCGTCGGCCGTGAACGGCGCGCCGTCATGGAACTTCACGCCCTTGCGCAGCTCGAAGCGCCAGGTGGTCGGGGTGGGGTTGCTCCAGGCCGTCGCCAGCGCGGGCTCGATCTTGAGGTCTCCCGTGTAGCGGACGAGGCCCTCATAGACGTGGTTGAGCACGGAGAGCGTGAAGGTCTCGCCGAAGGAGTAGGGATCGAGCGAGCCGATCTCGCGCGGCGCGCCCCATTTCAGCGTCTTGGCGTCCGCCGCCAGGGGACCGGCCAGGGCCAAGGCCGAGACCGCGGCGAGGATGAGGCGTCTGGTGCTGCGCATGCGAAATCCCTCCGGCTGAAGCGTGAGCAACGGCGCTCTCCGACGGATTGTGTGCGATTTTGCTCCGCATTGCATGCAGTTTTTTGCGTCATGAGCAGCCTGTTTTTTCGGCTGTATCGCATGCAATGAAGCATGATATCTGTATGCGATCGAAATGAGACAGCCTGTGCGGGCCACCGGCGGCGCAGAGCGGGGTCGCGGCATGGCGGACGAGGCGAAGGGGAACGGGACGCGGGCGGGCGCGGTGTACCGCTCTCTGCGGCGGGCGATTATTGAGCAGGCCCTGCGTCCTGGCGCCAAGCTGCCGGAGGACGCGATCGGCGAGCGGCTGGGCGTCAGCCGGACGCTGGCGCGCGAGGCGCTGGTGCGCCTCGCCGGGGAGGGGCTGGTGGAGCTTCGTCCCAACAGGGGCGCCTTCGTGGCCTACCCGACCCTGGAGGAAGGTCGCGATGTCTTCATGGTCCGCAACGGGCTGGAGCGGCTGGTCATCCAGGCCCTGGTGGGCCGGCTCGCGCCCGACCAGGTGACGCGGCTGAAGGCCCATGTGGCGGCCGAGGAGAAGGCCGCAGCGAAGGGGAGCGAGCGTGAGTCCATCCGGCTCGCGGGCGAGTTCCACGCGCTGCTGGCCGAGATGACCGGCAATGGACTGCTGATCCGCTATGTGAACGAGACCGTCTCGCGCTGCTCGCTGATCCTGGCGCTCTATGGCCGGCCGCATTCGTCCGAATGCGCCGTCTCCGAGCATCGCGAGGTGATCCAGGCCCTCGTGGCCGGCGACGAGCGGCGCGCGCTGGACCTGATGGACCATCATCTCGGCGCGGTGATGAACCGGGCCTTGCTCGGACGGCCGGCCGAACCGGACCTGCGGGACGTCCTGGCCGCCTATCGGCGCGAGGAGGGGCTTTGAACGACAGCGTCGCGACGCACGAGGCGATCGGCTTCGACTTCTCGGCCCTGACCGGGCGAGAGCGCTACAAGCTGCTGATCGGGGCGGTGGTGCCGCGCCCCATCGCGCTCGTCACCACGGTGGACCGGGACGGCCGGGTCAACGCCGCTCCGTTCAGCTTCTTCAACTGCCTCTCGGCCGACCCGGCGATCCTGGCGCTCGGGGTGGAGTACCGCCCGGACGGCAGGCCCAAGGACACCGGCCGCAATGTCCGCGAGACCCAGCAATTCACCGTCAATATTGTGTCGCACGCCATGCTGGAGGGGATGAACGCCTGCGCGACGCCGTTCGAGCCGGAGGTGGACGAGCTGGCGGCGGCGGGCTTCACGTTGCGCCCCGGCGTGAAGGTCGGCTGCCCGGCCATCGCCGAATCCCCGGCCGCGTTCGAGTGCCGCCATCACGTCACGCTGTCGATCGGCTCCTCCCGCGACATCATCCTGGGCGAGGTGGTGCACGCCCACCTGCACCGCAGCGTCGTCGACGCGGGAAACCTGCACGTCGATCCCGTCGCGCTCGACGCCATCGGGCGCATGGGCGGCCATGGCTACTCCACGACGCGCGACCTCTTCGACCTGCCGACGCTCTCGGTGGCGCAGTGGCGCGCCCTGCAGGAGCGATCGCCGGCCTGACGGCCTCTGGCCGGGTCGGCGCGGCGGGGAGGTCACGGCTTCAGCCAGAGCCGCAGGACGAGGCCGACCGCCGCGACGGACAGGACGCCGCCGGCCCAGAGCGCCGCGAACCACGCCAGCCTCGCCAGCAGGGGACGCTCGGGCGCGGCGCTCAATGGTAGCCCTCAGCCCCGACCTTGCCGCGGAACACCCAGTATGCGTAGGCCGTGTAGGCCAGGATCATGGGGATCAGCACCGCCGCTCCGACCAGCATGAAGATCTGGCTGGAGCGCGGCGATGCCGCCTCCCAGATGGTGACGCGGCCCGGGACGATGTCGGGGAAGATGCTGATCCCCAGGCCGATGAAAGACAGCAGGAACAGCCCAAGCGCGATCAGGAACGGCGCGCGCTCGGCGCCGCGCGCGAGAGCCCGGAAGAAGAGCGCCGTCCCGGCGACCACCAGAAGCGGAACGAGGCCGGTGAAGAGGATGTTCGGAAAAGCGAACCAGCGCTGGGCGTAGGCCTTGTCGAGGAACGGCGTGGCCGCGCTCACCGCCGCGATGCAGGCGATGGTGGCGATGGCGAAGCGAAACGACATGCGCCGCGCATGATCGCGGGTCGATCCTTCGGTGCGCATCAGGAGCCACGTGCTGCCCAGCAGGGCGTAGCCGACGACGAGGCTGAACCCGGTGAGCAGGCTGAAGGGCGTCAGCCAGTCATACCAGCCGCCGCCATAGCCGCGGCCGCTGACTGCGATGCCCTGCAGCAGCGCCCCGAGCGCGACGCCCTGCGCGAACGTCGCCACCAGCGAGCCGCCCGCAAAGGCCACGTCCCAGAATGGCCGGTGCGCCGGATCTCGCCAGCGGAATTCGAAGGCGACCCCGCGGAAGATGAGGCCGAGCAGCATTGCGATCAGCGGCGCGTACAGGGCCGGCAGGATGATGGCGTAGGCGAGCGGGAAGGCGGCCATCAGGCCGCCGCCGCCCAGCACCAGCCATGTCTCGTTGCCGTCCCACACGGGCGCGACCGAGTTCATCGCGGTGTCGCGCTCCTCCCCGGCCTGCAGCGTGGGAAACAGCACCCCGATGCCGAGATCGAAGCCGTCCATGACCACATAGGCGAAGATCGCGAAGGCGATCAGCAGTGCCCAGACGGTGGCGAGATCGAACGACACGCTCATCGGTTCACTCCGCCGGCCTGAGGGGCGCGGAGGGCGCGCCGGCGCGGGCGCGGTCCGGATCGATCGCCGGCGCGGGCGTCACGCCCGCCGTCCGCAGGGGCTTGCCTCGGTCGAGGCCCGGCTCGCCCGGATGCGGGGCGTGGGCCATCAGCCGCAGGATATAGAGGACGCCCATCCCGAACACCGCGAAATAGATGAGCACGAAGGCGACCAGCGACGACGCCACCGCCGGCGCCTGCAGGGGCGAAACCGATTCCGCCGTGCGCAGCAGGCCATAGACGGTGAAGGGCTGCCGCCCGACCTCCGTCGTGATCCAGCCCGCCAGCACGGCGACGAAGCCCGCCGGCCCCATCGCAACCGCGAACCGGTGCAGCCAGGGCGACTCGTAAAGCGCGCCGCGCCAGCGCGCCACGAGGCTGAGCGCCCCCAGTCCCAGCATGGCGAAGCCGAGGCCTACCATCACCCGGAAGGACCAGAACACCACCGGCACCGGGGGCCAGTTCTCGCGCGGGATCGTGTCGAGCCCCGCCAGCGGCGCGTTCAGGTCGTGCTTCAGGATCAGGGAGGAGAGGCGGGGAATCTGCACCGCGTAGCGCACGACCCGCTCGGACTGGTCCGGCCAGCCGAACAGGATGAGGGGCGCGCCGTCCTGATGGCTCTCGAAATGACCCTCCATGGCCATCACCTTGGCGGGCTGGCGTTCCAGCGTGTTGATCCCGTGGGCGTCCCCCGCGGCGATCTGCAACGGCGCGACCAAGGCCAGCATCCACATCGCCATGGAGAACATGGTGCGCGCGCCCGCATTGCCCCGGTCGCGCAGCAGGTGCCAGGCGCCCGTGGCGCCGACGACCAGCGCTGTCGTCAGATAGGCGGCCAGGACCATGTGGACGAGCCGGAACGGGAAGGACGGGTTGAACACGATGGCCCACCAGTCCTCGGGCACGAACTGCCCGGCGGCGTTGACCGAGTGGCCCGCAGGCGTCTGCATCCACGAGTTCACGGCCAGAATCCAGAAGGCCGAGAACAACGTGCCCACCGCGACGGCGAGCGTCGCCAGGAAGTGAAGCGTCCTGCCGACCTTGTCGACCCCGAACAGCATCACCCCGAGAAAGCCTGCCTCCAGGAAGAAGGCCGACAGGACTTCATAGGCCATCATCGGGCCGAGCACCGGGCCGGTCTTGTCGGCGTAGACGGACCAGTTCGTGCCGAACTGGTAGGACATCACGATGCCCGAGACGACGCCCATCGCGAAGGCGATGGCGAAGATCTTCATCCAGTATTTGAACAGGTTCAGGAACACCTCGCGCCCGGTCCAGAGCCAAAGCGCCTCCAGCACGGCGAGGTAGCTCGCCAGCCCGATGGAGAAGGCCGGGAACACGATGTGAAAGGAGATCGTAAAGCCGAACTGCGCCCGGGCCAGGGTCAGCGCGTCGAGGCCGAAGATGCCCATGAGTGCTCCACCGCCGTTACGGACGCCGATTGTCATCCGAAATAGACGGCGAAGCGAGGGCGACCACCCCCGCGAGGCGCGTCACCGCGCCCCGGGGCGGGAGCGAGCGCCGGTTTTCGGCTCAGGCCAGCGGGCGCGCCCGGACGCCGGCGTCGCGGGCGGCCGAGCGCGGGGCCGGCCGCTGATCCTCATAACCGGCGAAGGCCGCCGGGGCGGGGTCGTAGGCCAGCGCCGGATCGACGGACAGGTCCATCAGCGACGGTGGGACGGCGACCTTCCGGGGCAGCAGGAAGCGCGGCTTGCGCCAGTTCGCAGAGGCGAGACGGGCCGCCCCGAGGCTAGGGCGGGGCAGTTGCTCGGCGATGTGCTCGCACACCAGGCTGGCGGCCAGGAAGCCGTCCCCGATGATCCGGACGCGCCGCCGCGCCAGCGCGAGGCCCGCGGCCGCCATCGCGAACGCCCCCAGCGTGAGCGGCAGGCCCAAGGACGACGCCGAGGCGTCCAGCGAACCGACCGACGCCACGGAGACCGCGCGAATCGAGCCGGTGACGATGGGATCCTCCTGGGCGGCCGCCGGCTGGGCCGGCGCCGGAGCCTGCGCGACGGACGGGGTCGTCGCAGCGGAGCCGGCGGGCGTCGCGCTCGCCACGGCCACGGGCGCGGCCGGCGCCGCCTCGGCGATATAGCGGTTCACGAGCTCCGCCATGGCGTTGTCGCGCGTGCGCTGCGACGCGCCGCCCAGGATCACCGCGACCAGGCTGCGGTCGTCGCGCCTGACGGAGGCGAGCAGATTGAACCCCGATGCGTTGGTGAAGCCGGTCTTGATGCCGTCCATGCCCTCCAGCCGGGTCATCAGGCGGTTGTGGCTCAGCACCTTGGTTCCGGCGTAGTCGAAGCTGCGGGTGGCGAAATAGGTGAACAGCGACGGGAACTGCTCGCGCACCTTCTGGCCCAGGATCGAAAGGTCGCGGGCCGTCGTGATCTGGGCCTTGTTGGGCAGGCCGGAGGCGTTCACGAAGGTGGTGTTGCGCATCCCCAGCGACGCGGCCTTCTCGGTCATCTTCCGGGCGAATTCCGCTTCCGTGCCGCCGATGTTCTCCGCCACCACGACAGCGACGTCGTTGGCCGACCGGGTGACGATCGCCTTGATGGCGTCCTCGACCGTGATGGTCTCGCCCTTCTTCACGCCCAGGCGCGACGGGGCCTGGTTCATCGCCGCCGCCGAGACCTGGAGGGGGGTGTCGAGCCGATACTCGCCCGACTGCAGCTTTTCGAAGAGGAGATAGAGCGTCATCACCTTGGTGAGGGACGCCGGATGGCGGGGCGCGTCGGCGTCGACGGCGTGCAGGATGCGCCCGGACTGGGGGTCCACGACGATCGCCGCATAGGGAGGCTGGTACGCGCCGGCCTTGTGGAGCGCCGACTTGCCCGGATGCATCCGGCGCTTGCCGGCTTCGGCCGGACCCGTCCCGGCGATCGCGACGACGCTCACGAGGGCTGCGACCCACAGACGCGTCACGCCCGCATTGGTCCGGGCTTTCGCCGCGAAGCACGCCATCCTGTCAGCTCCTGAACTCAAACGCTGGTCTTGCCGAAGAGGCGAGACCGACCAGAGCCCGAAACCGGTGAATCAGGCGTTAAAGACCGCGATTTTCCGGGCTGATCTGAGCGATTCGCTTGGATTTTGCGCGAAAGCTCCACCCGCCAGGCGGCCCCTTCGCGGTCAGCGGCCCCACGTCCATGTCAAAAGTCATGTGTGCGTTTTCCGTCGCCATGCATCGGGGTGACGAAAGGCACGAGCATTCGCGCCAATATTGGGCCTTTTGGTCATCTAGACGATTCGGCGTTTGAATTCGCCGACTTGGCGGCTGATGCGCTGCTGCCTTGTCTGTTCTTCCCGGCGCAAATAGCTCACTTTCACTGCGCAGCCACGCGCACCGTGGGAACCTATGCTTGAGCTGAGCGTTGCCGCTGACCTGCTGTCTGTCTTGGCGTGACGGCCCTTGGCGCCGCCGGCCAACACCAAAAGAAGAACCCGGAGGATTTCGATGAAGTCGAGGGCAAACACGTCCGTCGGGGCAGGCCGCAATGGGGCGAAGTCGTCGCGCGCGGCGACCGCCGCCGTCCTCTCTTCGGACGTCCAGGACGCCGCCACGCCGCTGCCCCTGGACCAGCCTTCGCAACTGGACCTCGGCGCCTTGCTGGCCGCCTTGCAGGCCATGCGGGTCGGCGACTTCTCGGTGCGCCTGCCGGGCGACCAGACCGGCATCGCCGGCAAGATCGCCGACACCTTCAACGAGATCGTGGCCGCCAACGAGCGCATGGCCGACCAGTTGGAGCAGGTGGGCCAGACCGTCGGCCGCGACGGCAAGATCCGCACGCGCGTGAAATTCGGCATCCAGACCGGCGCCTGGGCCGACATGGAGGGCTCGGTCAACACGCTGATCGACGATCTCCTGTGGCCCACCACGGCCGTGACCCGGACCATCTCGGCGGTGGCCAAGGGCGACCTGCTCCAGCCGATGCCGCTGGACGTGGACGGCCGCCCGCTTAAGGGCGAGTTCCTGCGCTCCGCCACCATCGCCAATGCGATGATCGAGCAGCTCAGCGTGTTCACCTCCGAGGTGACGCGCGTGGCCCGCGAGGTCGGCACCGACGGCAAGCTCGGCGGCCAGGCGCAGGTGAAGGAAGTCACCGGCGTGTGGCGAGACCTCACCGAGTCGGTGAACTCGATGGCGTCGAACCTCACCGCACAGGTGCGCAACATCGCCGAGGTGACCATCGCGGTCGCCAACGGCGACCTGTCGAAGAAGATCACCGTCGACGTGCGCGGCGAGATCCTGCAGCTGAAGGAAGCCATCAACACGATGGTGGACCAGCTGCGCTCCTTCGCGTCCGAGGTGACCCGCGTCGCCAAGGAGGTGGGAACGGAAGGAAAGCTCGGCGGCCAGGCCATCGTGCCGGGCGTCGCCGGCACCTGGAAGGATCTCACCGACTCGGTGAACGCGATGTGCGGCAACCTCACCGCGCAGGTGCGCAACATCGCCCAGGTGACGACCGCGGTGGCCCGCGGCGACCTCTCGCGCAAGATCACCGTGGATGTGAGCGGCGAGATCCTGGAGCTGAAGCAGACCATCAACACGATGGTGGACCAGCTCAACGCCTTCGCCGGCGAGGTGACGCGCGTGGCGCGCGAGGTGGGCACCGAGGGCCGCCTCGGCGGCCAGGCGCAGGTGCCCGGCGTCGCCGGAACCTGGAAGGACCTCACCGACAACGTCAACTCGATGGCGTCCAACCTCACCGCGCAGGTGCGCAACATCGCCGAGGTGTCGACCGCCATCGCCAGCGGCGACCTCTCCAAGAAGATCACCGTCAATGTCAGCGGCGAGATCCTGGAGCTGAAGGAGACCATCAACACGATGGTGGACCAGCTCAACGCCTTCGCGTCGGAGGTGACGCGCGTGGCGCGCGAGGTCGGCACCGAGGGCCGGCTCGGCGGCCAGGCCAACGTGCTCGGCGTGGCCGGCACCTGGAAGGACCTCACCGACTCGGTGAACTCCATGGCCGGAAACCTCACCGCGCAGGTGCGCAACATCGCGGAGGTCTCGACCGCCATCGCCAATGGCGACCTGTCCAAGAAGATCACCGTCGACGTGAAGGGCGAGATTCTTCAGCTGAAGGAGACCATCAACACGACCGTCGACCAGCTGAACGCCTTCGCGTCGGAAGTGACGCGCGTGGCGCGCGAGGTCGGCACGGAGGGCAAGCTCGGCGGCCAGGCGCAGCTGAAGGGCGTGGCGGGCACCTGGAAGGACCTCACCGACTCGGTGAACTCCATGGCGTCGAACCTCACCGGCCAGGTCCGCAACATCGCCGAGGTGGCGACCGCGGTGGCCCAGGGCGACCTCTCCAAGAAGATCACCGTGAACGTCAGCGGCGAAATCCTGCAGCTCAAGGAGACCATCAACACGATGGTGGACCAGCTGCGCTCCTTCGCCGGCGAGGTGACGCGCGTGGCGCGCGAGGTGGGAACCGAGGGCCGGCTCGGCGGCCAGGCCGTGGTGCCGGGCGTCGCCGGCACCTGGAAGGACCTCACCGACTCGGTGAACTCCATGGCCGGCAACCTGACGGCCCAGGTGCGCAACATCGCCGAGGTGTCGACCGCCATCGCCAATGGCGACCTCAGCCGCAAGATCACCGTGGACGTGCGCGGCGAGATCCTTCAGCTGAAGGAGACGCTGAACACGATGGTGGACCAGCTCAACCGCTTCGCCTCGGAGGTGACCCGCGTGGCGCGCGAGGTGGGCACCGAAGGCAAGCTCGGCGGCCAGGCGCAGGTGCCCGGCGTCGCCGGCACGTGGAAGGACCTCACCGAGAACGTCAACTCGATGGCGTCGAACCTGACCGGCCAGGTGCGCAACATCGCCGAGGTGACCACCGCGGTGGCCCGCGGCGACCTCAGCCGCAAGATCACCGTGGACGTGAAGGGCGAGATCCTGGAGCTGAAGAACACCATCAACACCATGGTGGACCAGCTCAACGCCTTCGCCGGCGAGGTGACGCGCGTCGCCCGCGAAGTCGGCACCGAGGGCAAGCTCGGCGGCCAGGCGCAGGTGCCCGGCGTCGCCGGCACCTGGAAGGACCTCACCGACAACGTCAATTCCATGGCCGGCAACCTGACGGCCCAGGTCCGCAACATCGCCGAGGTGGCGACCGCCATCGCCAATGGCGACCTCAGCCGCAAGATCACCGTCGACGTCCGCGGCGAGATCCTGCAGCTGAAGGAGACCATCAACACGATGGTGGACCAGCTGCGCTCCTTCGCCGGCGAGGTCACGCGCGTGGCGCGCGAGGTCGGCACCGAAGGCCGGCTCGGCGGCCAGGCCGTCGTGCCCGGCGTCGCCGGCACGTGGAAGGACCTCACCGACAACGTCAACCTGCTGGCCGCCAACCTGACGACCCAGGTGCGCAACATCGCCGAGGTGACCACGGCGGTCGCCCGAGGCGACCTCTCGCGCAAGATCACCGTCGACGTGAAGGGCGAGATCCTGGAGCTGAAGAACACCATCAACACCATGGTCGACCAGCTCAACGCCTTCGCCGGCGAGGTGACGCGCGTGGCGCGCGAGGTGGGCACCGAAGGCAAGCTCGGCGGCCAGGCGCAGGTGCCGGGCGTCGCCGGCACGTGGAAGGACCTCACCGACACGGTGAACGTCATGGCCGCCAACCTCACCGAGCAGGTGCGCGGCATCGTCAAGGTGGTCACCGCGGTGGCGGACGGCGACCTCAAGCAGAACCTCACGGTGGCGTCGAAGGGCGAGGTCGCGGCTCTCGCCGAGACGATCAACAACATGACGGACACGCTGGCGACCTTCGCCGACCAGGTGACCAGCGTGGCCCGCGAGGTGGGCGTGGAAGGCCGCCTCGGCGGCCAGGCGCATGTGCCCGGCGCGGCCGGCACCTGGAAGGACCTGACCGGCAACGTCAACCTGCTGGCGGCCAACCTCACCACCCAGGTGCGCGCCATCGCCGAGGTGGCGACGGCCGTCACCAAGGGCGACCTGACGCGGTCGATCCAGGTCGACGCCCGCGGCGAGGTGGCCGAGCTGAAGGACAACATCAACACGATGATCGGCAATCTGCGCCTCACGACGGAGCAGAACACCGAGCAGGATTGGCTCAAGACCAACCTGGCCCGCTTCACCAACATGTTGCAGGGCCAGCGCGACCTCGCCGCCGTGGGCCGCACGCTCCTGTCGGAGCTGGCCCCCCTCGTGGAGGCGCAGCATGGCGTCATCTACCAGGTCGGCAACGACGAGCTGGAGCTGCTCCACGCCTATGCGGACGACGGCGTCTCGGGCCATCCCAAGCGCCTGAGGATGGGCGAGGGCCTGATCGGCCAATGCGCCCGCGACGGGCGCCGGCTGCTGATCACCGAGATGCCGGCCAATGTCGTCCCGATCTCGTCGGGCGTGTTCAAGGCGATGCCGAAGAACGCCATCGTGCTGCCGGTGCTGTTCGAGGGCCAGGTCAAGGCGGTGATCGAGCTCGCGTCGCTCAAGCACTTCACCGACCTGCAGATGTCCTTCCTGGAGCAGCTGACGACCGGCACCGGCATCGTGCTGAACAGCATCGAGGCCACCATGCAGACGGAGGGGCTGCTGAAGCAGTCCCAGCAGCTGGCCGCCGAGCTTCAGACCCAGCAGAAGGAGCTGCAGCAGACCAACGAGCAGCTCGAGCAGAAGGCCCAGCAGCTGGCCGAGCGAAACGTCGAGGTCGAGGCCAAGAACCAGGAGATCGAGCAGGCCCGCCGCGCGCTGGAGGAGAAGGCCGCCGAGCTGGCGCTCACCTCCAAGTACAAGTCCGAGTTCCTGGCCAACATGTCGCACGAGCTCAGGACGCCGCTGAACAGCATCCTGATCCTCGGCCAGCAGCTCACCGAGAACGCCGAGGGCAACCTCAGCGCCAAGCAGGTGGAGTTCGCGCGCACCATCCACGGCGCGGGCACCGACCTCCTCAACCTGATCAGCGACATCCTCGACCTGTCCAAGATCGAGTCCGGCACGGTGTCGGTGGAGGCCGAGGAGATCGTCTTCGCCAACCTCCTGGACATGATGTCCCGACCCTTCCGGCACGAGGCGGAGACCCGCAAGCTGGGCTTCGAGGTGGAGGTCGCGCCCAACCTGGAGCGCAGCTTCATCACCGATTCCAAGCGCCTCCAGCAGGTGCTGAAGAACCTTTTGTCCAACGCCTTCAAGTTCACCGAGCGCGGCGGCGTCAAGCTGACCGTCAGCCCGGCCAAGACAGGCTGGAACCCGGATCACCCGATGCTGCGCAACGCGCCTTCGGTGGTGGCCTTCGAAGTCTCCGACACGGGCATCGGCATCCCGCCGGAGAAGCAGAAGATCATCTTCGAGGCGTTCCAGCAGGCCGACGCCGGCACGAGCCGCAAATATGGCGGCACCGGGCTGGGGCTCGCCATCAGCCGCGAGCTCGCCAACCTGCTCGGCGGCGAGATCCAGCTGCGCAGCACGCCGGGCGTGGGCAGCACCTTCACGCTCTACCTGCCGCTGACCTATGTGGGCGCGGGCGCGGCCGCGCCGAGCCTTCGCCCGGCCGGAGGCGATCCCTTCGTCGGCGCGGCGTCGGGCTTCATGCGCGCGCCGGAGAAGGCCGCCGACCGGCTGGAGGACGACCGCGCGCAGGTGGGGCCGGGCGAGCTCTCGCTGCTGGTGGTGGAGGACGACCCGCATTACGCGCGGGTCATGACGGACCTGGCGCGCGACAATGGCTTCAAGGTCATCGTCGCCACCCGCGGGTCCGAGGCGCTGGCGCTGGCCAGGCAGTACCGGCCAACCGCCGTGTCGCTCGACGTCTTCCTCCCCGACATGCTGGGCTGGAACGTGCTGAGCCAGCTGAAGCAGGACCCGCTGACGCGCCACATTCCGGTGCAGATCGTCACGCTCGACGACGACAAGCAGCACGGGCTCGCCCGCGGCGCCTTCGGCTTCATGAACAAGCCGACCACGATCGAGGGGCTGGAGGCGGCGCTGACCCGCCTGAAGGGCTTCGCCGAGCCGCGCCGCAAGCGGCTGCTCGTGATCGAGGACAACGCCGCCGAGCAGATCGGCCTGGCCGAACTGCTCGGCCATGACGACATCGACATCGTCACGGCCGAGACGGGCGGGCAGGCGCTGGAGATCCTGCGCCGAGAGCCGCCCGATTGCGTGGTGCTGGACCTGAAGCTCCCCGACATCTCCGGCTTCGAGGTGCTGGAGAAGATCCGCGACGACCAGGCGCTCTGCGACATCCCGGTGGTGGTGTTCACCGGGCGCGAGCTGTCGCCCGAGGAGGACGCCACCCTCCACACGATGGCGCGCAGCGTCGTCGTGAAGGGCGTGGAGTCGCCCGAGCGGCTCCTCGACGAGACCGCGCTCTTCCTCCACCGGGTCGTGTATGACCTGCCGCCCGCCAAGCAGCGCATGCTGGAGCGCCTGCACAGCTCGGACGAGGACCTGGTCGGACGCACGGTCCTGCTCGTCGACGACGACGCACGCAACATCTTCGCCCTCAGCAGCGTTCTGGAGCGCCGGGGCATGCGCGTGCTGACGGCGACCACAGGGAGCGAAGCCATCGCCGTCATCGAGCAGACGCCGGAACTCGCCATCGTGTTGATGGACATCATGATGCCCGGAATGGACGGCTACGAGACCATGCAGGTCATCCGCGCCGACCCGGCCCACCGGCGCCTGCCCATCATCGCGCTCACCGCCAAGGCCATGAAGGGCGACCGCGAGAAATGCCTCGACGCGGGTGCGTCTGACTATCTCGCCAAGCCCGTCAATACCGAGCAGCTTCTCTCGGCGCTGCGCATGTGGTTGCACCGTTGAGCAGGAAACCCGCCGTGCAGGGTTGGGGCGGCCGCGAGCCGCCTGAACCGACATCGCTCGTTCCCCAGGCCTTCCAGCCTGATCCGCCCGCGGCGGCGTCGGCTGGCGCGGGCCTCCAGGGGGGCGCGCTCGCGCCGGGCGTCTTCCCGGACAAGGTGAACATTCTCCTGGTCGACGACCAGCCGTCCAAGATCCTCAGCCACGAGGTGATCCTGGCCGAGCTGGGCGAGAACCTGATCACCGCCACCTCGCCCCGGGAGGTGTTCGAGCACCTGCTGCGCAGCGAGGTCGCCGTGGTGCTCATGGACGTCCAGATGCCGGAGCTGGACGGCTTCGAGCTGGCAGCGATGATCCGCGAGCATCCGCGCTATGAGAAGATCGCGATCATCTTCGTGTCGGCCATCCACCTGACCGATCTCGACCGGCTGCGCGGCTACGCCGCCGGCGCGGTCGACTATGTGCCGGTCCCGGTCGTCCCCGAGGTGCTGCGCGCCAAGGTGCGGGTCTTCGTCGACCTCTACCGCAAGACCCGCCAGCTCGAGCGCATGAACGAGGAGCTGGAGCGCCGCGTGGCCGAGCGCACCGCCGAGCTCGAGGCCTCCACCCGTCGCCTGACCGAGAGCGAGCAGCGCCGCAGCCTGGCCATGGCGGCCGGCTCCATGGGATCCTGGGACTGGAACGTCGCCACCGGCGACTACGCCTGGGACGCCGGCCAGTACCGGATCTATGGGGTCGACCCGGCCCAGTTCCGCCCGACGCGCGAGACCGTGGCCGCGCTGGTGCACCCCGACGACCGCGCGGCGGTGCGCCGGGCCACCGGCGACGCGCTGCGCAGCGGCCGGACCTCGCGGGCGGAGTTTCGCATCGTCCGCCCGGACCGGCAGGTGCGCTGGTGCATCACCAGCGGCGCGACGACCTTCGACGCCGACGGCCGCCCCGTCCGGATGAGCGGCGTCACCTACGACATCACGGAGCGCAAGCTCGCCGAAGAGGCCCTCGAACGGCTGAACGAGGAGCTGGAGCGGCGCATTGAAGAGCGCACGCGCGAGCGGGAGATGGCCCTGGCGCAGCTCTTCGAGGCGCAGAAGATGGACACGATCGGCCAGCTCACCGGCGGCGTCGCCCACGACTTCAACAACCTGCTCATGGCGGTGCTGGGCAGCCTGGAGCTGCTCCGCAAACGCGTCGTCGACGAGCGCTCCCTGCGGCTCCTGGACAACGCCAGCGAGGGCGCCAAGCGCGGCGCGGCGCTCACCAAGCGCCTGCTCGCCTTCGCCCGCCGCCAGGAGCTGAAGCCGGAGGTGGTGGACGTCGCGGCGCTGGTGTGCGGGATCGAAGACCTCCTGCGCCGCGCCCTGGGTCCCTCGGTGCGGCTGACGACCGACTTCCCGGACGGCCTGCCGGCGATCCAGGCGGACGTGAACCAGCTGGAGCTCGCGCTGCTCAACCTCGCCGTGAACGCGCGCGACGCCATGCCGGACGGGGGGCTTCTCTCCATCTCCGCAACGGTCGTGGACGCGGCGCGAACCGGATTCGATCGCCTCAGGCCCGGCGAATATCTGTGCATCGCCGTCGCCGACACCGGCTCGGGCATGGACGCCGCGACGCTGGCCAAGGCGGCAGAGCCGTTCTTCACCACCAAGGGTCCGGGCAAGGGGACCGGTCTCGGGCTCTCGATGGTGCATGGCATGGCCGGCCAGTCGGGCGGCGCGCTTCACCTCGTCAGTGAGCCCGGGGAGGGGACCACCGTCCGGATCTACCTGCCCCTGGCCGCGCCCGAGCTGGCGGTGGCCGAACCGGCCCCTGCGCCCGGGCCGTCCTTCCGGCCGGACCTGCCGCGCCTGACCATCCTGGTCGTCGACGACGACGAACTCGTCCGCACCGGCGCGGTGGCGATGCTGGAGGACATGGGCCATCACGTCGTCGAGGCCGCCTCGGGCGGCCAGGCGCTCTCCGCCCTGGAGGCGCGGGGCGGCGCCGTCGACCTGGTCGTGACCGATCACGCCATGCCGGGAATGACCGGCGCGGAGCTGGTGCGCGTCCTCGGCGAGCGCTATCCGGGACTGCCCACGATCCTGGCCAGCGGCTACGCCGAGACGCCGGTCGGGGCGGGTGCGATCGCCGATGTCAGGCTGGCGAAACCCTTCACCCAGGATGAAATCGCCAGCGCCATGGAACGCGCCATCGCGGCGGGTTCGCGCCTCGCCCAGGGCTGACCGCCCCGCCGCCCGCTCGCTCATGCACGGAATGGGATAATCGACCGGAACATATCAGTTCCTGCCACAGCGGCTTGGCTTAGGCTGCGCGACCTCTCCCCACCGGGTCTCGCCATGTCGACCACGCCGCGCGCCTTCATCCTCGGACATCCGGTCGCGCAGTCGCGCTCGCCCATGATCCATGGCTATTGGCTGAAGACGCTGGGCATCCAGGGCGCCTACGACTTCAAGGACGTGCCGCCGGAGGGCCTCGGCGCCTTCTTCGCCGGCCTGCGCCAGGAGGGCTATGTGGGCGGCAACGTCACGGCTCCGCACAAGACGGCCGTGATCCCCTATCTGGCCGGCATCGACGAGGCCGCCTCCGCGATCGGCGCCGTCAGCGTGATCTGGACCGAGGACGGCCGCTATGTGGGCGGCAACGCCGACGCCTACGGCTTCCTGACGAACCTCGACGACGTTCACCCCGGCTGGGACAAGGGCGGCGGTCGCGTAGCGCTCGTCCTGGGCGCCGGCGGCGCGTCCCGGGCCGCCGTCTACGCGCTGCTCCAGCGCGGCTTCGACGTCCACATCGCCAACCGGACGCTGGCGCGGGCCAAGGACCTGGCGCGCGACTTCGGCCCGCAGGCGCACGCCCACGCCTGGGACGAGGCGACGGCGCTTCTGCCGCAGGTCGATCTGCTGGTGAACGCCACGTCGCTCGGGATGGCCGGCAAGGCCCCGCTCGACTTCGACATCTCCGGGCTGAAACGCGACGCCATCGTGTACGACGTCATCTCCGTCCCGCTCGAGACGGACCTCGTGAAGCGGGCCCGCGAGCGCGGGCACAGGACGGCCACGGGGCTCGGCTTTCTGCTCCAGCAGGCCGGCGTCGGCTTCGCGCGCTGGTTCGGCGTCACCCCGCAGGTGACGCCCGACCTGCGCCGGCTGGTGGAGGCCGACATCATCGCCAAGACGCCGCCCGCCGGCTGACCGCGGGCGACGCCGATCGAACAAGGGCCGGCAAGGCCCGGACCACCTGGGAGGACAACATGAAGCCGATCATCGCCTGGACCTTGCTGGGACTCCTGACGCCCGCCGCGGCGCTGGCGCAGTCGACCGTCGTCATCCCGGACGTCGTCGAGCTGTCCGGCCCCGGGGCCGTGTCGGGCACGAACTGGCGCGACGGCGTCGTCCTGGCGATCGACGAGATCAACGCCAAGGGCGGCATCCTGGGCCGCAAGATCGAGACCAGCCATATCGACACCCAGAGCAACCCCGGCGTCTCGCGCGCGCAGATCCAGAAGGTGCTGGACCAGCAGCCCTATGTGGTGCTCGGCCCGATCTATTCCGGGTCCGTCAAGGTCAACATGCTGCTGACGCAGGCGGCCGGCGTGCCGCAGATCGTCGGCGCCGAGGCGGCCGAGATCACCCAGATGGGCAACCCCTTCGTGTTTCGCACCGCCTTCGGGCAGCAGATCAGCATCCCCAAGCTCGCCAACTACATCCGCGACGGTCTCAAGGCCAAGCAGGTGGCGGTGATCTGGGTCAACAACGACTTCGGCAAGGGCGGCCGCGACGCCTTCCTGCGCGAGATGGGATCGCGCGGCGTCAAGGTGGTGGCCGACATCTCGACCGAGCAGGGCCAGGTGGACTTCGCCGCGGACGTCGCCAAGCTCAAGCAGGCGACCGTCGACGCCGTGTTCGTCTACACCAACGAGGAGGAGAGCGCCCGCTTCCTGCTCGAGGCGCGCCGCCAGAACGTCAAGGCGCCGCTCATCGGCGAGACGACCCTGCTCAGCCAGAAGGTGATCGAACTCGGCGGCGCCGCCGCCAACGGCGTGCGCGGCCATGTGGGCCTGTCGACGGACGCTCCGGTGCCGGCGGTCCGCGAGTTCTCCGAGAAATTCAAGAAGCGCTTCAACTACATCGCCGATCACAACGGCATCAAGGGCTACACGGCCGTCTACGCCATCAAGTACGTCACCGAGAAGATCGGGAAATTCGACAGCGCGCTCTTCGCCAAGACCCTGCACGGCCTGACGATCACGCCCGAGCAGGAGCCGGGCATCCTGATGGAGACGACCTGGGACGGGGCCGGCGACATCGACCGGATCAGCTTCCTGGCCGAAGTGGAGGACGGCAAGCAGAAGATCGTCGAGATCCTGCCCAAGCTCGGCAAATAGCGCGGCGGACCGGGACTGGGACCGCTCAGCTCATGTCGATCGTCGACGAACCGAAGATCGACTGCCATGTCCACGTCCTGGACCCGGCCCGGTTTCCCTATCGTCCAGACACGGCCTACCGGCCCTCCGGGCAGGAGATCGCCCCGCTCGAGCAACTCCTGCCCGTGATGGAGACCTACGGCGTCACCCACGCCCTGCTGGTGGGGCCGAATTCCGGCTATGGCGAGGACAATTCCTGCATGCTCGACGCCCTGCGGCGAGGGCGGGGGCGCTTCAAGGGCGTCGCGGTCGTGCCCAACGACGCGTCGGCGGGCGATCTCCTGCGCCTGAAGGAGGCCGGCGTCGTCGGCGTGGCCTGGAACGCCACCGTGAACGGCGTCGACTTCTATCGCAGCGCGGACGCGCTCGTGCGGCGGCTGACCGAGCTCGATCTCTTCCTTCAGTTGCAGGTCGAGGGCGACCAGCTCGACGCCTTCATGCCGCTCATCGACAGCGCGCGCCCGCGATTGCTGGTGGATCACTGCGGCCGGCCGCTGCAGGCGGCTGGACTGGGCCAGTCCGGCTTCCAGACGCTCCTGCGGCTCGGCCGCGAGGGCAGGGCGGCGGTCAAGCTCTCCGGCTACGCCAAGCTCTCCGACCAGCCCTGGCCGCACCGCGACGCCTGGCCCTTCGCCGAGGCGCTGGTCGAGGCCTTCACCCTCGACGCCTGCCTGTGGGCGTCCGACTGGCCCTTTCTGAAAGCGCCGTCCCGGGTCGACTACGGCCCGCTCCTTGTGCTAGCCGAACGCCTCGTGCCGGACGCAGCGCTACGCCGCCGATGGCTGGTCGACACGCCGCGGCGCCTGTTCGGGTTTCAGGATCTCACCGGCTGAGGTCGACCGGCGGGGCCCGGATTGGGCGCCGCCCGGACAGGTTTCATGGATCAGCCCCTGGACGCCCGCGCGCGTCGCGCCGCCCCCGCCGGCCCCGAGCAGGCGTCCACCCGCCTCGTCTTCTTCGTGGCGGGATTCGCCACGGCCGCATGGGCGCCCCTGGCGCCCTTCGCCAAGATGCGCGCCGGCGTCGACGAGGGCGTGCTCGGCCTGCTCCTCCTGTGCCTCGGCCTCGGCTCGATCGTGGCCATGCCGCTGGCCGGCGCGATGTGCCAGCGCTGGGGGTGCAGGGCGGTGATCGCCGGCGCGGCGACGCTGGGCTGCCTTGCGCTGCCCTGTCTCGCCTATGCGTCGAACCTGGCCGCGCTCGCCGGCCTGCTGTTCGCGTTCGGGGCCGGCGTGGGGTCGATGGACGTCTCCATGAACATCCAGGCCATCATGGTGGAGCGGGCCAGCCGCAGGGCGATGATGTCGGGCTTCCATGGCCTGTTCAGCCTGGGCGGCATCGCTGGCGCGGGGGGCGTCACGGCGCTGCTGGGCGGCGGAGCCGGCCCGCTGGCCGCCGCGACGGCCATTTCGGCCTGCAGCCTTGCGATCGTCGCGGTCGCGTTCCGCCATCTGCTGCCCTATGGCGGCGAAGGCGGCGGACCGGCTTTCGCCTGGCCGCGAGGCGTCGTGCTGGCGCTGGGCGGCCTGTGCTTCATGATCTTCCTCACCGAGGGCGCGATGCTGGACTGGAGCGCGATCGCGCTCAGCGCCGTCCATGGCGTCGAACCGGCGCTCGCCGGTCTCGGCTATGTCGCCTTCGCGATCGCCATGACGCTGGGCCGTCTGACCGGCGACCGGATCGTGCAGGCCTTTGGCGGGCCCGCCGTGATCGCCGTCGGGGGCGTCTGCGCCGCCATGGGCCTCGCACTGGGGGCGCTCGCGCCCACATGGGGCGGCGCTTTGCTCGGCTACGCGCTGGTGGGCGCGGGCTGCTCCAACATCGTCCCGGTGCTGTTCACGAGCGCGGGCCGCCAGACCGCCATGCCGGAGAGCGTCGCCGTGCCGGCGATCACCACACTGGGCTATGCGGGCATCCTCGCCGGGCCGGCGGCGATCGGCCTCGTCGCCCATTGGGCGTCCCTGCAGGCCTCGTTCCTGATCCTGGCGGCCCTGCTGCTCGGCGTCGCCGCCAGCGCGCTGGCGCTGCGCGTGGGCGCGTCGCCCCGTTAGCCCGCGGCCGCGGCCTTCGTCCGGCGGGCGAGCTCGCCGAAATGGCCGCGGGCCTGGAGCAGCGTCAGCAGCGCGAGCCCCGGCAGCCCCGCCGCGACCGTGATCAGGAAGAACACCGGCCAGCCCGTCCGCGCCGCCAGGAAGCCGCCGCCTGACGCCAGGAACGTCCGGCCCACCGCGGTCAGCGCGGTCAGGAGCGCGTATTGGGTGGCGGTGTGGGCGCGCGCGCCGCACAGGGCCGACAGATAGGCGACGAACACCACCGTGCCGATCGCGCCGGTGAAGTTCTCCACCACGATGGTCCCGGTGAGGAAGGGCACGTTGACGCCGATCATGGCCTGCGCGGTGAAAGCCAGGTTGGAGGCCATCTGCAGGACGCCGCCGATCCACAGGCAGGTGACGAGCGGCAGCGCCCGCGCCAGCATACCCCCGGCGAAGCCGCCCGCCAGGGCCGCCGCGAGGCCCACGCCCTTGACGATGCCCGCATAGGTCAGCTTGTCGAAGCCGATATCGATGATGAAGGGCGCCGTCAGCACGCCCGCGAACGCGTCGCAGAACTTGTAGAGCAGCACGAAGAGCAGCACGGTCCAGGCCTGCGGGCGCGACAGGAATTCCGTGAAGGCGCCCACCGCCGTCGAAACCACCCGGCCGAGCGGGTCCTTGCCCCCGCGGGCGACCTCGCCCTCCGGCTCCCGGGCCATCAGGGTCGCCAGGACGCCGACCCCCATGCAGGCCGCGCCGAAGACATAGCCCCAGGTCCAGACGCTCTCCCGGGGGACGCGCAGCGCCTCCATCCAGGACACGAAGGCGATGACGCCCGCGCCGGACGCCAGCATGCCGATGCGGTAGGCGGCGACGTAGCCGGCCATGCCGGCCGCCTGTTCGGAGGGGTCGAGGCGCTCGACCCTGAAGGCGTCGACCACGATGTCCTGCGTCGCCGACAGGAAGGCCACCAGCAACGCCCCGGCGGCGACCATCCAGGGGGCGCTCGCCGGATTCTGCACGCCCAGGAACAGGATCGCGGCGACGAGCGCCAGCTGCGTGGCCATCAGCCAGCCGCGGCGGCGGCCGAGCAGCCGCGACAGGAGCGGCGCGTCGAGCGCGTCCACCACCGGGGCCCACAGGAATTTCAGCGTGTAGGGCAGCCCGACCAGGGAGAACAGGCCGATCGTCGAGAGATTGACGCCGGCCTCCGTCATCCAGACCGACAGCGTGGTCCCGGTGAGCGCCAGCGGCAGCCCGGAGGAGAAACCCAGCAGCACCACGACGAGCACGCGCGGCCGAAGATAGACCCTCAGCGCGTCCGCGAAGGAGAGCCGGGCCGGGGAGGGGGATCGCAGGGTGTCGTCGCTCATGTCGATTCGCTCGGCCGTCCCAGCACGCGTGATACACGCAAGGAGCGCAGAACTGCAAAGGGCGGCGCTGAAGGACAACCCCGCCATGCCGGGAGCGGGCTTGGCGCCGGACGCGTTTTTGCGTCTCCTGCGGCGGGGAGCCCGTTTGGCTCTTCGAACCCAGCAGCGAGGACCGCGCGGATGACGCACCACCACCTGAAAGCGAGCGCCGAGACCTGCCATTGGGGCTTCTTCGACGCCCGGTTCAGGCCGTCGCTGACCATTCGCAGCGGCGACGAGGTCACCATCGACACGCTGAGCGGCTCGCCCGACGTGCTGCCCGTCGGACAGGGCTTCCATATCCCGCCGGAGATCGCGGAGGTGCATGAGCGCAGCGAGAAGACGCTGCCCGGCCACATCCTCACCGGCCCGGTCGCGATCGAGGGCGCGGAGCCGGGCGACGTGCTGGAGGTCAGGATCCTCGACATCCGCCTGCGGCAGGACTGGGGCTTCAACTTCATCCGCCCGCTCGCCGGCACGCTCCCCGACGACTTTCCGGAGCCCCGGCTCATGCATATCCCGCTCGACGCGCAGCGCATGGTGGGCCGCATGCCCTGGGGCCTGGAGCTGCCGCTGGCGCCCTTTTTCGGCGTGATGGGCGTCGCTCCGCCGCCGAACTGGGGGCGCATCACGTCGCTGATCCCGCGCGCGATGGGCGGCAACCTCGACAACAAGGAGCTGACGCCGGGCTCGACGCTCTACCTGCCGGTGTTCGTGCCCGGCGCGATGTTCTCCTGCGGCGACGGCCATGGCGCGCAGGGCGACGGCGAGGTCTGCGTCACGGCCATCGAGACGGCCTTGCAGGGGCGCTTCTCCTTCCACCTGCGCAAGGACCTGCGCTTCACTTACCCGCGCGCCGAGACGCCGACGCACTACATCACCATGGGCATGGACCCCGACCTCGACCAGTGCGTCGTCCGTGCGCTTCGGGACATGATCGTCCTGCTGGGGGAGAAGGGCGGCCTCGCCCGCGAGGACGCGTACTCGCTGTGCAGCCTGGCTGCGGATCTGAGGGTCACGCAGACCGTCAACGGGTCCAAGGGCGTCCACTGCATGATCGCCAAGGCGCAGGTGGACAGGCCGAACGGCTAGCCTTCGCAGGCGCTTGAGGAACCTGGGCTTGCCGACCGTGTTGGTCTGCGGGAGGTCCAGACCATGTCCAAGAACCCGTGCAATGCGCGTCTTCTCACCGGTGCGGCCGGAGGGTTGGCGATCGGGCTCCTGGCCGGCCACGCCGCCCTGGCGCAGGTTCCAGCCTCCACCAACGCCTCGTTCGAGGCGTCGCTGAAGCAATTCTGCCCCGCCAAGAACCTGGAGTTCCTCAAGCCCGACGTGCTGGCGAAGACGACGGACGCCTTCGTCCGCGCCTTGCCGTCCGACCAGCGCAAGCGCGTCAGCGACCTGGCCCGGCCCGGGGCCGCCGCCTGCGCCGGCTCGGCGGACGAATCCTGCCGCACGGCGGCGCTGCTGGGCAGCATCCGCTACATGGACCTGAGCGCGCCGCTGGCGCAGAAGTTCTGCGAGCTCTCGATCAGCTGCAAGGACTGGTTCGACTGCGGCGAAGACCGCGCTCCCGCAGCCCAGCAGGAGGCGAGCGTCGCCCCGCCGCCGCAGCCTGCGCCCCCCGAGCCCGCGCGGCCGCAGCAGCAGGCGGTCGCTCAGCCGCCCGCTTCGCCGCAACCTCGGTCCGAGCCGCCCGCCGCGACCGTTCCGCCTCCTCCCGCCTACTACCCGCCTCCGGTCGCGCGCGCCGAACCGCCGGCCGAAGCCGAGCCCGCCCCTGCGCCCGGACGCTCCGCCGAAGTCGAGGCCCCCGCGCCGGTCCCGCTTCCGCCCCCGCGCACGGCGGCGCGGGCGAGACCTGAGCTTCCCAGGCCCGATCCGAGCGTGGCCGACCTGGAGACCGCGGCGCGCCAGCCTCCCGCCCGCCTGGAGGACGACGCCGCTGAACGCGCTCCAGGCGCCCGCGGCGCCGTCGCCGGCTTCTACCGCGCGCTCGGCCGTGGCGACGGCATCGAGGCCGCCCGCTATCTCATCCCCGAGAAGCGCGGTCGCGGCCCCTTCTCGGCCGCCGCGATGAGCCGCTTCTATGGCGGGCTGCGCAGCCCGCTGAGGCTGGAGGGCGTCCGCGAGATCGGGCCCGGCACGCTGCGGGCGCGCTACACCTTCGCGGCGCGCGACGGCTCCGTCTGTCGGGGGGACGCCGTCATCTCGGTGCGCGAGGGGTCGTCCGGCCCCCTGATCGAGAGCATCCGGGCCCTTTCCGGGTGCTGAGGCGCCAGACGCTGGACAGGCGCTGAAAATGCTCTAGGCCCAGCCGCTGGCGCCTTATCCGGCGCGCGACGCGACCGGACCAGCATGCTCCAGTTCCTGGCGACCAGCACGCCCTTCTTCGCCGTGATCGGGCTCGGCGCGCTCGCCGCGCACCGGGGCCTGTTCGGCCCGGACGCCGTCAAGGTCCTGAACGCCTTCGCGTTCCTGATCGCGACGCCGGCCCTCGTGTTCCGCGTGATGGCGCGCCAGCCCATCGCCCAGCTTTGGAGTCCGGTCTATTTCGGAGCGCTGGCCGTCATCGCGGTGGCGCTCCTGGCGCTCGGGATCCTGGCGGCGCGGCGCTTCGCGGGCCTGCCGTTTCCGGCGGCCGTGTCGCGCGGCCAGACCATGGTCGCCGGGAATTTCGCCTTCCTGGGCATTCCGCTGACGCTGGCCTTCCTGGGCGAGCGCGCGGCCGCCCCGATCGCCATGGGGCTGATCTGCGACACGGCTCTCGTCATCCCCCTCTCGATCGGCCTGATCGAGGCCGGTCGCGGCGTGGGGTCTCCGCTCGCCATCGCCGGGCGCCTGGCGCGCGGCGCGCTGCTCAATCCCTTCATGCTCTCGATCCTGGCCGGGGCGGCGCTGTCGCTCGGCGGAATCGCCCTGCCAGAACCCGTGGACCGCTTCCTCGTGTTCCTTGGGTCTGCCGCCGCGCCTGCCGGCGTGTTCGCGCTCGGGCTGGCCCTGCGCCAATGGATGAGCCGCGACGTCTGGCGGGTGTGGCCGCTGGTCGCCGCCAAGCTCGTGCTCCATCCGCTCGCGGTCTGGTGCGTCATGGCGGCGCTGCTACGCCTCGACCCGTTCTGGGTCCAGGCCGGAGTGCTCTATGCGGCGCTGCCGATCGCCGCCAACGCCTTCGTGATTTCCGAGCGCTACGAGACGGGGGCCGGCGCGATTGCGGGCTCCATCCTGCTCTCCACCGTGCTGGCCACGCTCACCTATCCCATCACGCTTTGGCTTATCGTCGGATAAGGCGCAGATCGCGATCGAGCGCGTGAAAGCGCTTGATCGCGCGCCAATTATATTACTTATTTGGCGCGCGCCGGAGATGCGCGAGCCGTCAAAGATTGCTCATTGGGAGAAGACGTATGAAGGGCTTTGGATCAGTTTTGGCCGTTTTGGCCGTTGGGGCTGTCGCGTTCGCGACCGGAGCCCAGGCGCAGAGCAAGGGCACCGTGGGCGTTTCCATGCCGACGAAGTCGTCCGCCCGCTGGATCGCGGACGGCGACAACATGGTCAAGGTGCTCAAGGAGAAGGGATACGACGTCGACCTGCAATATGCGGACAACGACATCCCCAACCAGCTCGCCCAGATCGAGAACATGATCACCAAGAAGGAAAAGGTCCTGGTGATCGCGGCCATCGACGGCACCACCTTGTCCGGCGCTCTTCAGAAGGCGGCCGACTCCGGCATCAAGGTCATCTCCTATGATCGCCTGATCCGCGGCTCGGCCAATGTCGACTACTACGCCACCTTCGACAATTTCCAGGTCGGCGTCCTGCAGGCGCAGAGCATCGAGACGGCGCTCGGCCTCAAGGAGGGCAAGGGCCCCTTCAACATCGAGCTGTTCGGCGGCTCGGCCGACGACAACAACGCCTACTTCTTCTACAACGGCGCCATGTCGGTGCTGCAGCCCTACATCGACAGCGGCAAGCTCGTGGTGCAGAGCAAGCAGGTCGGGATGGACAAGGTCTCGACGCTGCGCTGGGAGGCCTCCGTCGCCCAGGCCCGCATGGACAACCTGCTGAGCGCCTTCTACACGCAGAAGAAGGTCAACGCGATCCTGTCGCCCTATGACGGCCTCAGCATCGGCATCATCGCCTCACTCAAGGGCGTGGGCTACGGCTCCAAGGACCTGCCGATGCCGGTCATCTCCGGCCAGGACGCCGAGGTCCCCTCGGTGAAGTCGATCATCGCCGGCGAGCAGACCTCGACGATCTTCAAGGACACGCGCGACCTCGCCAAGGTCGCGGCCGGCATGGTCGACGCGGTTCTCACCGGCGGCAAGCCCGAGATCAACGACACCAAGACCTACAACAACGGCGTCAAGGTCGTCCCGTCCTACCTCCTGAAGCCGCTTCTGGTCGACAAGTCCAACTGGAAGCAGGCGCTGATCGACACCGGCTACTACAAGGCCGATCAGTTCAAGTAAGATCGTCGAGCTTGGCCCTGCGCCCGCCAGGCGCGGGGCCATCGCGTCGCGAGCGGCGGCGTCCCCCGGGACGCCACCTGGGTTCAGGCGTGCAGGTCGGGTCGGGACGATGAACGCAATCCTCGAGATGCGCGGGATCACCAAGAGCTTCCCCGGCGTGAAGGCGCTCCGGGACGTCAACCTCGTGGTCAAGTCCGGCGAGATCCACGCGATCTGCGGAGAAAACGGGGCCGGCAAGTCGACGCTCATGAAGGTGCTGAGCGGCGTCTATCCCTATGGGGACTACGAGGGCCAGATCGTCTACCAGGGCGAGGAACGGCGGTTCGCCTCGATCTCCGACAGCGAGCACCTGGGCATCATCATCATTCACCAGGAGCTGGCGCTGGTGCCGCTCCTGTCCATCGCCGAGAACATCTTCCTCGGCAACGAGCCCTCGACCTTCGGCGTGATCGACTGGTCGATCGCTCATGACCGCACGCGCGAGCTGCTCAGGACCGTGGGGCTGAAGGAATCTCCCAACGCGCTGATCACCAATATCGGGGTGGGCAAGCAGCAGCTGGTCGAGATCGCCAAGGCGCTGGCCAAGAAGGTGCGCCTTCTCATCCTCGACGAGCCCACCGCCAGCCTGAACGAGACCGACAGCGCCGCCCTGCTTGATCTCCTGATGGAGTTCCGCAAGCAGGGCATCACGTCGATCATGATCTCGCACAAGCTCAACGAGATCGCCAAGATCGCCGACAGCATCACCATCCTGCGGGACGGCACCACGGTCGAGACGATCGATTGCCATGTCGAGCCGATCAGCGAGGCGCGCATCATCAAGAGCATGGTCGGCCGCGAGATGTCCGACCGCTATCCGCCGCGCGAGCCCCGGATCGGCGAGACGCTCTTTGAGGTGAAGGACTGGCGGGTCGAGCACCCGCAGCACGCCGGCCGCATGGTGATCAAGGGCGTCGACCTCGCCGTGAAGGCGGGCGAGGTGGTGGGGATCGCGGGCCTCATGGGATCGGGCCGCACCGAACTGGCCATGAGCATTTTCGGCGGCGCCTATGGCCGCAACATCACCGGGAAGGCTTCCATGAGGGGCCGGGAGATCGACGTCAGCTCGATCCAGAAGGCGGTCGGCGCCGGGCTCGCCTATGTGACGGAGGATCGCAAGGGGCTCGGCCTGATCCTCAGCGACGACATCAAGCACAACATTTCGCTGGTCAACCTGAAGGGCGTCGCCCGGAACGGCGTCATCGACGACGGCGAGGAGACCCAGGTCGCGCTGCGCTACCGCAAGCAGCTCAACATCCGCTCCTCCGGCATCCTGCAGAAGACGCTGAACCTGTCCGGCGGCAACCAGCAGAAGGTCGTGCTGAGCAAATGGCTCTTCGCCGACCCGCAGGTGCTGATCCTCGACGAGCCGACGCGCGGCATCGACGTCGGGGCGAAATACGAGATCTACACCATCATCAACGAGCTGGCGGCCAGCGGACGAGGCGTGATCGTGATCTCGTCCGAGATGCCCGAGCTGCTCGGGATCTGCGACCGGATCTATGTGATGAACGAAGGCCGTTTCGTCGACGAGATGCCGGCCAGCCAAGCCAGCCAGGAAAAGATCATGGCCGCGATCATGCGCCAATACAGGGTGACGGCATGACGGAAGCAACGGGCTCAAAGAGCGTCATCGCGCCGACCGGCGCGGGGACCGGGACCATGTGGAAGAGCCATGTGCGGGAATACGGCCTGCTCGGCTCGCTGCTGGTCATCATGATCTTCTTCCAGGTGGTGACCGGCGGAGTGCTGCTGCAGCCCGTCAACATCACCAACCTGATCCAGCAGAACAGCTACATCGTCATCATGGCGCTGGGCATGCTGTTCGTGATCGTGGGCGGCAACATCGACCTGTCGGTCGGCTCCATCGTGGGCTTCGTGGGCGCCGTCGCGGCGATGCTGATGGTGGGCTTCACGGTCCCGGGGACCGAGTTCTTTCTGAAGATCCACTGGTTCCCGGTGATCCTGCTGTCGCTCGTCCTGGGCGGCGCGATCGGGGCGGCGCAGGGGTGGTTCGTCGCCTATGCGACGATCCCGGCCTTCATCGTGACGCTCGGCGGCATGCTGATTTTCCGCGGGCTCACCGGCAACATGCTGGCCGGCCAGTTCGTCGGCCCCTTCGCCAATGATTTCCAGAACATCAGCAAGGGCTTCATCCCCGAATTCTTCGACGTCGCTGGGTTCCGCTGGACTTCGATGCTGCTGGGGACGGCGGTCGCGGTCGCGCTGTTCCTGTTCGACTTCCGCAAATGGTCGCGGGCCAGGTCGCGCGATATCGAGACGGAGCCGGCGGCGCTCTTCATTGGAAAGAACGTCGTCTTCGCCGGCCTGATCGTGGGCGTCACCTACCTGCTGTCGTCCTATAAGGGGCTGCCCGTCGTGCTCGTCATCATGGGCGCGCTGATCCTGTTCTATAATTTCGTCACCGCCCGCACGGTGATCGGTCGCCGGATCTACGCACTCGGCGGCAACGCCCTGGCGGCGCGTCTTTCGGGAATTCGGACCCAGCGGCTCGCCTTCCTGACCTTCGTCAACATGGGCGTGCTGGCTGGCCTGGCCGGCCTCATCGTGGCGGCGCGGCTGAACTCGGCGACGCCCAGCGCCGGCAACTCCTTCGAGCTTGACGTCATCGCCGCCTGCTTCATCGGCGGCGTCTCGGCGTCAGGGGGCGCGGGGCGCGTGATGGGCGTGGTGATCGGCGCGTTCTTCATGGGCATCATGAACAACGGCATGTCGATCATGGGCATCGGCATCTTCTGGCAGCAGGTGGTCAAGGGGCTCGTGCTGCTCGCCGCCGTTTATCTGGACGTCTACAACAAGGCGAAGTGAGGCGTGGTTCGGGGACCGGACATCACGCCATCCGGAGCGGAAGGGCCGCAGGCGGCGCAGCGCGGCGCCTCGTCTTCCCGCCAGAGGCGCGGCCGATCGAGGTCCGCGCACGACAGGGTGGCCCATGCCATCGGGCGCGACATCGTCGCCGGCCGGCTCGCGGTGGGCGCCACGCTGCCCTGCGACGCCGACCTGATGGAGCGCTTCAAGGTGTCGCGCACCGTGCTGCGGGAGGCCATGAAGACCCTCGCCGCCAAGGGCATGCTGGACCCCAAGACCCGCGTCGGGACGCAGGTGCTCGGCGAAAAGTGCTGGAACATGTTCGACGCCGACGTCCTGGCCTGGCGGATGGCGAGCGGCGTCGACCGCGCCTTCCTGGCCCACCTGTTCGAGATCCGCCAGGCGCTGGAGCCTCTCGCGGCCGCCTCCGCCGCCATGCACCGCACCGACGACGACCTCGCCCGGATGAGGGAGGCGCTCGGCGCCATGCGGCGCCCCGGACACTCGCGCGACAGCTTCGCGCTGGCCGATCTCGCCTTCCATCAGACCGTGCTGGACGCCTCGGCCAATCCCTTCCTGCAGGCGATGGGGTGCGTGATCCAGGCCGCCCTGACGCTGTCCTTCACCATCAGCTCGCCGGTGGACGAGCCCGAGCGCTTCGTGGAGTCCGGCGCGCAGCATGGGGACGTGCTCGACGCCATCGTCCGGCGACGCGCGCAGAAAGCGGCCCGCGCCATGACGGCCGTGATCGTGCAGGGCGCGGCGAGCGCCGACATCCGTGATCTGAAGCCGCCCTCCATCACGGTCGGCATCGAGTTTCACGGCGCCTGACGCAGGCTCATCCGAGCTCGATCACGTCCGCGTCGGCGCCCAGCTCGCGCTGGGCGGCGTCGACCACGAAACCATGATGCGTGAACAGGATCGGCTGCACGCTCCCGCCGATCTCGGCCAGCGCCTTCAGCCCGAAGGCTGTCCGCCGGTCGTCGAAAGACGAGAACAGGTCGTCGCAGAGGAACGGCGCGGGCTCGGCCCGCACGGCGTAGTCCTCCACATAGGCGAGCCGCAGCGCCAGGTAGAGCTGGTCGCGCGTGCCCTCGCTCATTTCGGCGACCGCCACCTCCGACCCGGACGCCCGGCGCCCGACGAGATGCGGCGCGTCGTCCTCGTCATAGACCTGCCCCAACCCCTGATAGGCGCCCCCTGTCATGAGGGCGAAGAGTTCGCCGGCCCGCGCCATCATCGGCTCCTGCCGGCCGACGCGCTGGCGCTTGATGGCGGTCTCGATCATCAGCGCTCCGACGCTCAGGACCGCCCATTCGCGGCCGGCCTCCAGCATCTCAGCCTCGGCGCTGCGCCGCTGCTGCAGGGCGAGTTCCGCGTCGACCGAGCCCTCCAGCGCGGCGAGCTTTTCGGCGGCGCTCTGCCGGGCCGCGAAGGCCTGCTTGCCTTCCAGGTCCAGCGTCTCGGATTCGGCCGCGAGCCGGGCCGCATCGCCGTCGGCGCGTTCCGGATCATAGGTCGCCAGCGCGTCGCGCAGGCTCGCCTCGTCCCGCCCGTCCGCGGCGTTGGCCAGCTCCCGCCGTCGCCGGTCGATCTCCGTCGCGATCGCGTCGCGCCGGGCCAGACGCGTCGCCGCGTCCTGGAGGTCGCCGGCGGGATCCAGTCCCGCCTGGGAGGCCAGCGCGGCTGCCGCGCGGTCGGCCGCTTCGCGGCCAAGCGCAGCCGCGAGCCGCGCCTCGCGGGCCTCCTCGACGCGCCGGGACTTCTCGCGGCGCAGCGCGTCGGCCGTCCGGGCCTCGCCCAGCCGGCGCTTCACGGCGCTGAGAACCTGATCGGGGTCGCCCGCCGCCAGATCCGGAGCGATCGAGTGCGCCAGCGCGCGCATCGCGGTCGTGAATGCCTCGGCGTCGCGCTTTAATCCGGCGATGCGCCGTTGCAGCTTCTCGGCTTCCGACGAGGCGGCCGGCACGTCGCGCCAGGCCTGGAGCACGGCCTGCGCCTCGCTCCGGCTTGCGTCCGGCGGCAGTCCGATGCGCGGCAGCGCCGTTTGAAAGTCCTCGCGCCAGGCGGCTTGGGCCTCCTCCGCCGCGACGGCGGCGGCGTCCGCGGCCTCGACCCGCCGCTGCAGGTCGAGAACCAGGGCGTCGGAGTCGCGGCCAAGGTCCCAGGCCTCCGCCAGCCGGGCCACCTCTGCGTCGAGCCGGCGCAACAGGTCGGTCACGGCCAGCCCCGGCATCACGGGCAGGTCGAGATCGGCCGCGAGCGCGTCCATGGCGGCGCGCCCGGCGTCGATTCTGGCGCTCGCGGCGCCGGCGTCGGATCGCTTGCGCCGATGTTGCTCGCGCTGCTGGAGGAGATTGTCGAGCTGCAGGCGCCAATTCCCCATCAGGGCGGGGGCCAGGGGCGTGATCCCGCAGGCGGACCAGGCCTCGGTCCACTCCGCGCCCGCACGCTCGCGATCGGCCGCGATCGCCTCGAGCCGGGCGCGCGCCGCCTCGGCGGCTTCGGAGCGCCGCCGCTGGTTTCGCAGGACGTCCGCATGGGCCGCGACGCGCTCGGCGTCCGCGAAGGCGGCGTCGGCCAGCCGGTCGGCCTCCGCCTTGGCGCGTTCGAAGGAGGCGGTCGCCGCCGCCAGGTCCTGGCCGGCCGGCGCGTCGGGCCGGCCGAAGAGCGCGCCGGACAGCGCGGCCCAGTGGGCGTCGCGCTCGTCCCGCAGGGCTGCGATCCGGTCGCGCGTGGGAACCTCCCCGCCGGCCGCCAGCGCGGCGAGCTCGCCCGAGAGCCGGTCGAGGTCGGCCATGGCGGCGTCGAGCGCCTGCCGCTCGCGGCGTTCGGCCTCGTCCAGCCGCTTCAGCGCGTCCAGCGTCGCCGCGATCCGCTCCGCGGTCGGCAGGGGCGACCCAGCCAGCGCGTCGAGGTCCCGCACGGGCGGATCCAGCCGGGCCGCCGCCTCGGCCAGCGCGGCGCCGTCGCGCTCCAGAGCCGGCAGCTCGGCGTCCAGCCTTTCGGCCAGGCTGCGCACGCCGTCGAGCGCGCCGAGCCTCTCGCGAAACCTGCGGGGATCGACCAGCCCGCCGCGCCGGTTCCGTTCCGCCTGCTTGTCGGCCAGGGCGGCGCGTTCGCGTCTCTGGGCTTCGCGCCTGCTCTCGAGAGCGAGCGCCAGCCGCTCGCCTTGGGCGACAAGGTCGGCGACGCGCGCCGCGCTGGCGTCGTCGGGCCGGTTCGCCAGCAGGGCGGCGGCGTCAGCCAGCCGCAGCCGCACCGCGAGGTCCGCGAGCGTGCGGTTGACGCTCGCCTCCTCGCGCATGACGCCGGGAAGGTCCTGCAGCCCCTTGCGGTACTCGCCGGAGGCGGCGTGAAGCGCCTCGATCGCGTCGGATTGGCCCAGAAGCGCGGGGTCGACGGCGACGGAATCGCATTCGGCCCTCAGCCGGCGCTCCGTCGCCTCGGCAGTCTCGAGCGTCGCCAGGGCGGCGGCGCGCGCGGCGAGACTGTCCATCAACGTCGCGCCGAAGCCCTCCGGCGCGTCCGGGAGGGCGCCCAGGCCCGCCAGCCTGTCGGCGTCGGCGTCGATGTCGCGCAGGATCGGGGCCGCGCGGCGCAGCCTCTCCAGCCGCGCGCGCTCCACATCGATCTCAGCCTTGCGCTCGCGGATGGCGACGAGCCGGGCCTCACTGTCGGCGAGCGTCTCGCGGATCGCCTTCAGCGCGCCGGCCCGGGTTTCGCGCTCGCGCAGGCGCGCGCGGGCGGCCTCGTAGCGGTCATGCGCCTGGTAGAAGAGCCGGTTCTGGGACCGGCGCTCGGCGAAGATCGCGTCGGCGTCCTTCTCCATCGCCAGCCTGGCGTCGCCGAAACCCCGCAGGCCGGAGGCCGCCGAGAACAGGGCCGCGCCGAGTTCGCCGTCGCTCTCCTTGAGCTCCTGCCCGCTGAGCCTCAAGGCCTCGGCGTCGAGCCCGAAAGCGCGGCGGAACACCTCGCGCGAGAGCCCGCCCAGATAGGGGGCCAGAACATCGTCCGGCAGGGGCGCGTCGTCGGCGTCCGTGAGGAGCGGCTTCGTCTTGCGCCGCCGGAAGGTCAGGTCGCGCCCGGACCGGTCGCGCAGCGTGGCCCCGAGGCGCAGGTCCTTGCCCGCATGGACGAAGCCGTAGCGCGTCGATCGCTCGATGCCGAACAGCAGGTCCGTGACGGCGGCCAGCGAACAGCTCTTGCCGGCCTCGTTCACGCCGAAGACGATGTGCAGCCGGGCGTCCGGCCGGAACGCCAGGCGCTTGGCCGTGAACGGCCCGAAGCGCTCCAGGTCGAGGTCGACGATGCGCATGTCAGGCCACCGCGCGGGCGGCCGCGATCGCGCGGGCCTCCGCCAGGATGGCGTCGAGATCGTCGAACGCCCCGTCCGCGATCCCGCCGGGGAGCTTGCTCGCCAGCAGCGCGATGAACTCCTGCGCGCCGGCCCGGATCTCCGGGTCGTGCTCGAGCCCGGCGAGGAGCGCCTCGGGGTCGAGCCCCGTGCCGTCGCGGCCCTCGGCCTGCGGGGTCGGCGGCGCCGTCGTGGCCAGCTTCAGCGCCTCCAGCCATGTGTCGTCATGAAGCCGGTGGGCGTGCGCCTGAACCTCGTCCCGCAGCTGCGCCGCATGGGTCTTGAGCTGCCCGTGCAGGGGCGTTTCGCCCTTGAGCGTGACGCGCAGCGCCGTCAGCCGGCCCTCGGTCTCGGCCAGGGGCTGCGCCAGCGCGTCCCGCACCGTCGCGAGCAGCGCCTCCTGGCTCGCCTCGCTGGTGAGCGCGACCTGCACATGCGCCCAGCGCGCCTTGTCGACGATGAGCGGCCGCAGCGCCGCCACGCGCCCATCGGCGACGTCGACCAGGACGGCGCCCTTCGGCCCGCATTCGCGCACGCTGCGGCCCTGCAGGTTGCCCGGATAGACGACGTGCGGATGCTCGTACAGCACCGCGCGCTCATGCACGTGGCCCAGGGCCCAGTAGTCGTAGCCGCGTCCCACCAGGTCCTGCACCGAGCAGGGCGCGTAGACCGCGTGCGCCGGCGATCCCTCGCAGGAGGTGTGCAGCATGCCGATGTTGAACCAGCCCGCCACGGGCGCCGGGTAGGCGAGGGCGTAATTGTCCGGCGCGGCCCTGTCGGCGAAGCTGCGCCCGTGGATGGCGACCCTCAGGTCGTCCAGGCGGCGGGTGTCCGCCTTGCGGGTCGGGAATTCGAACACGGTCTCCGGCAGGCTCACCGCCTTGGTGATCTCGCTCTCGGCGTCGTGATTGCCACGGATGGTGAAGACCGGGATCCCGGCGCGCGCCAGGCGGGCGACCTCGCGGTTGAAGAACAGCCCGATGGACGTGTCCTTCCAATCGCCGTCATAGACGTCGCCCGCGATCAGCACGAAGGCGACCTTCTCGGCGATCGCCTTTTCAACGAGCTCGGCGAAGGCGTCCCGGCTGGCCGCCGCGAACCGGCGCGCCACGTCCTCGTCCTTCAAGGCGAGGCCCGTGAGCGGGCTGCCCAGGTGGAGGTCGGCGGCGTGCAGGAAGGTGAAGAACGACATGGGCGCTGATGACCGGCTGGACCCGGGCCGCGGCGGGTGCGCCGGGCTCGGGCCGATGATCATCATGCTTTCAGCGATTCGCCGGATGGAAAGATGGCGGGACGAGCCATCCCGCAGCTGTCCCCAGCCAAAAGTCCCCAGCCTTATGTCTCCGGCCGTTATCCGACTCAGGAGGGCAGGGCGCCCAGGAAGTCCCGCTTGCCGATCTGGACGCCGTTATGGCGCAGGATCGCGTAGGCCATCGTCAGGTGGAAGTAGAAGTTCGGCAGGGCGAACTGGAGCAGATAGTCCTGGCCCGTGAAGGTCATCGGCTGGCCGCCCACCGTCATCGTGACGGATCGGCCTTCGGAGCCGTCGACGCTCGAGGCCGCGACGCTGTCCACCAGCTCGAGCGTGCGCCGGATGCGGGCCTGCAGCTCGTCCACGGTCTTCTCGACATCCTCGATCTTCGGCGGCTCGAGGCCGGCCAGTCGGAACATGGTGTTCTTGGCGAAGTCGCAGGCGATCAGCACCTGGCGGGTGAAGGGCAGCATGTCGGGCGCGAGCCGGTCCGCCATCAGCACGGCGGGATCGATCTTGCGCTCGCCGCACTGGACCACCGTCTTGTCGAGGATGGCGGAGAGCGCGGTCAGTCCGGTCTTGAAGACCGGCCCGGAAGCCTGGTGCATGGAGAGGGTCAAGGCGTGGAGCTCCTGGTCGGCCGCGTTCGACGCGAGGCGGCGCGCGACGGGCGCACCATCGCGCCGCGCCCGGCTCGCCGCAAGCTCGGCGTTTCGCCGCCTCCGGCCGGGATCAGCCCAGCGCCTGGAGCAGGGCCGCCATCTCGGCGCGCGACGGGAAGGACGGCGCGGTGCCCCGGCGCGTGACGGCCAGCGAGGCGGCAGCCACGGCGACCCGCAAGGCGGCTTCGACGGAAAGGCCGCAGGCGACGCCGCCCGCCCAGGCGCCGACCAGCGCGTCGCCGGCGCCGGCGCTGTCGACGGCGGCGACCTTCGGGGCCGCGACCGCGATCGTCTCGCCGTCGCGGGCCAGGATGGCGCCCTGCGGGCCCAGCGTCACCACGGCCATGCCGCGCGCGCGCCGGGCGAGATCGGCCGCGCCCTCGGGACCCGTCCGTCCCGCCAGCGCGCGGGTCTCGCCCGCATTGGCGATCACGCAATCGAACAGGCCGAGCACAGGGCCCATGTCCCAGGCGATCGGCGCGGTGTTCAGGATCGCGAAGCCTCCGCGTTCGCCGGCCCGGCGGGCCGCGGCGACGGTGAGCGCCTCCGACAGGTTGCCCTGCATGACCAGAATGTCGCCCGCCGCGAAGTCCTCCAGCGCGGCCAGGGCGTCGTCCAGCGCCAGGCCGTGCGCCGCCGCGGCGCTGCTGACGATGACGTTTTCGGCGTCCGCCGAAACCCAAATGGCCGAATAATCCGTCGGTTGGGCGCTCTCGATCCACCGCGCCTCCAGCCCGGCCTCGGCCCCCACCGTGGTTCGCAGCAGCGCTGCGTCCGGATCGGCGCCGATCGGGGCCGCCAGGAGGGTCGGCGCGCCCGTCCGGGCGCTGGCGATCGCCTGGTTCAGCCCCTTGCCGCCGGCGCAGCGCTGCAGGCTGTCGCACAGCAGCGTCTCGCCGGGCTGCGGCAGCCGCGCGACGGTCTGCACGCAGTCGAGCGTCGCGTTGCCCAGGACGAAGACGCGCCTCACGCCCTCGCTCTCCGGACGACGTCCATGAATCCGCGCACCCGGTCGGGATCGACCTCGTTCCACCAGCCGCCGTCATGCTTGAGCGCGCTCGCCACGATGACGGCGTCAGCGTAGCCGAAGATCGCGGCGACGTTGTCGGGGTTCACGCCGCTGCCGACCAGCACCGGCAGGGAGGTGGAGGTCTTGACGGTCTCCAACTCGTCGAGCTGCGCGCTGTCGCCGGTGCGCTGGCCGGTGACGATCACGGCGTCCGCGTCGAAGAATTGCGCGTCGCGGGTGAGCTCCGTCAGCGAGCGGTCCGCCACGATGGCGTGGGCTCCGTGCTTGACATGGACATCCGCGAAAACCGCGACGTCGCGCGCCTGGATGGCCGCCCGGTAGCGGGCGGCGAGGCCGGCCTTGCCCTCCATGAAGCCCTCATTCGCCACATAGGCGTTGGCCCACTGGTTCACGCGCACGAAGCTGGCGCCCGCCGCCTTGGCGGTCGCGAGCGCCTGGATGACGCCGTTGGCGAGCACGTTCACCCCGGTCGGAAGCTTGGCCTCGCGGCGCACCCGGTCGGTCATCACCGACATGACGGCCGCCGTCTCGGGGCCGAGCTCGTCGGGCTTGGCGAACGGAATGTCCCCGTGGTTCTCGACGATGAGCCCGTCCACGCCGCCCTCCGCGTAGCGGCGCGCCTCGGCGCACGCATAGGCGTAGATGCGCTCCACGGGGTCCCCGTCGTAATGAGGCGAGCCGGGGAGGGGCAGCGAGTGGATCACGCCGATCACCGCCTTGGTGCGCCCGAACAGGGCCTGGACCACGTTCGGCTTGGGCTTGTAGACGGATTGGGACACGCGACTGCTCCTGGATCAGACCGGCGCATGCGCCGCGAGGGGGGATGGGAGGGGCACGCCCGCCAGGGCGGCCAACTGGTCGGCCGCGGGCCGGATCTCCTGGGCTCCGAAGCGGGTGCCGGCGAGGCTGCCCGCCGCGCAGGCGAGCCTTGCCGCGGTCTGCGGCGGCGCGCCGTTCAGCCAGGCGCACAGGAAGGCGCCCACGAAGGCGTCGCCCGCGCCCGTCTTGTCGACGACGTTCACGTCCGGCGCCGGCACGCGGTCCCAGCCGCGACCGCGGCTGAGCACGTTGGCGCCCTGGGCGCCGAGCGTGATGGTCACCACCTCCGGCCAGTGCCCCGGCGGCGCCGCAGCCGCCAGGGCGGCGAGATGGGCCATGGCGGATTCGGGGTCGGCCGGGCAGCCGGGAATCGCGGCCAGCGTCTCGCGGTGCAGGAACAGGGCGTCGGCGCCGGCGAAGACGCGCGGCGCGTTCGCCGCCACCCATGCGGGCGGCAACCCGGTCGCCTGCACGCTGGTGCGGAAGCCCTTCAGGCGCGCGGCCTCGAGCGCCGCGATCTGCACCGGCGCCTGGAAACCTTCCAGATGCAGGCACCAGGTGAGCCCGACGGGGTCGGTCTTCTCGACGAAGCGCAGGACGTCCACCTCGCCCAGGCTGGACGGCTCGTTGACGATGGTGCGCCGGCCATCCGCCTCCACCAGCACGAGGGCGCGATCGAGCCGGCCTTGTCGGCGCTCGCGCGAGACCAGGAGGTCGACCCGGCGGCTGGCCAGCTCCGCCGCGGCCCAGTCGCTCTCCTGGTCGCAGCCGATGGAGGTGATCAGCGAGGCGGAGATCGGCCAGGGCCGCCCGATCGCGGCCGCGACCGCCGCCACATTGGCGGCCGGCCCGCCGATCGCCTTGATGATGGTGCGCGCCTGCAGCCGCTCCTCGCGCTCCGGCATCCGGTCCAGGCAGGCGACATAGTCCACGCTGACATAGCCGACCGTGGTGAGGCGGGGCACGGCCGCGTCCACCTTGGCGTCGGGCTCCGCTCCGCGCTTGCGCGCCGTCAGCGATCGCGCCGTCTCGGCCGGCGCATAGTCCAGGTCGCGGATGGCCGCCATGACGCGCTCGCGCGTGTCCGGGCGCACCACCACGCGCCCGTTCAGCACGTGCGACACGGTCGCCTTGGACACGCCGGCGGCGCGCGCCACGTCGGAGATGGTGGGCTGGCCGGAGCCGGCCCGCTCGGCGAAGCGCTCGCTCATCGCGGCGCCGCCGTTCCGCGGGCCTGCCGCAGCAGGTCCATACGCAGCCGGTAGGCTGGCGACATCAGGCTCTCGTCGTCCGAGAGGGGCCGCACGGGCGCGAGTTCGCCCGCCCGGATGCAGGCCGCCTGATGGCCGTCATCCCGGAAGGCGTCGAGGGGCGGCTCGGCGGCGCGGCACGCATCCAGCACGAAGGGGCAGCGGGACGCGAACCGGCAGCCCGGGACCGCGCTGAAGGGGCTCGGCGGCTCGCCCCGGATCTCGGCGCGCTGGCGCCGCGCGCCCGGGACGGGGCTGGGCGACGCGGCCAGGAGCATGCGGGTGTAGGGGTGGCGGGGATCGGCGAAGATCGCGGCGGCGGGTCCGGTCTCCACCATGCGGCCGGCGTAGAGCACGCCCACATGCGAGGCGAGGTGCCGCACCACCGCCATGTCGTGCGAGATGAAGACATAACTGACGCCGAGGCGCGTCCGCAGGTCCGACAGGAGATTGATCACCTGCGCCTGGACGGAGAGGTCGAGCGCCGAGACCGGCTCGTCGCACACGATCAGCTCAGGCTCGACCGCCAGCGCCCGCGCGATCGCCACACGCTGGCGCTGGCCGCCCGAAAACTCGTGCGGGAACCGCCCCGCATGGCCGGGCGGCAGGCCGACGAGGTCCAGAAGCTCCATCACCCGGTCCCGCACCTGCGCGGCCGGCCGAAGCCCGTGCAGGCGGATCGGCGCCGCGATCGCCTCGCCGATGCGCACCCGCGGGTCGAGCGACGCGAACGGGTCCTGGAAGATGATCTGGATGCGCCGGCGCAGGCGGCGAAGCTCGTCGGCCGCCAGCGCCCGCACGTCGACCCCGTCGAAGCGGATGTCGCCGGCGTCCGGCTCGATCAGCCGCAGCAGCATGCGCCCGATCGTGGTCTTGCCCGAGCCGCTCTCGCCGACGAGGCCGAAGACCTCGCCGCGGGCGAGCGTGAAGCCGACCTCATGCACCACATGCGCGCTGCGCCGCCGGCTCAGGAAGCCGCCGCCGCTGTGGAACGACTTCGACAGGCCGCGCACCTGAAGCAAGGGGTCGCTCATGCGCCTGCGCTCTCTTCCAGCGGCGCGCGCCAGCACGCGGCGAGGTGGCCGGCCTTGACCGCCCGGAGGGGAGGGTCCTCGGCCCGGCAGCGGTCGACCGCGAAGGGACAGCGCGGGGCGAAGCGGCAGACCGCCGGCATGGCGGCGACCTGCGGCACCTGCCCCTCGATGGAGGCCAGCCTGCGCCCGACGTCGCCGGCGCGCGGCATCGCGGCGAACAACGACAGCGTGTAGGGGTGCATCGGATCGTCGAAAAGATCTCTCCGGCTGGCCCGCTCGACGATGCGGCCGGCGTACATCACCGCGACCTCGTCGGCGATCTCGGCCACGACCGCGAGATTATGGGTGATGAACAGCACCGCCGTGCCGAACTCGGCGCGCAGATCGTCGATGAGGCGCAGGATCTGGCTCTGGATAGTCACGTCCAGCGCCGTCGTGGGCTCGTCGGCGATGAGCAGGGCCGGGCGGCAGATCAGCGCCATGGCGATCATGATGCGCTGGCGCATGCCGCCTGAGAGCTGGTGCGGATAGGCCGCGAGGCGCGCCTCCGGATCGGGGATCTGCACCCGGCCGACCATGTCCAGAGCGACCGTCCGCGCCTCGGCGCGGCCGAGCCCGCGATGGGCGGCCAGGATCTCGGTCATCTGCTCGCCGATGGTCATGACCGGGTTCAGCGACGTCATCGGCTCCTGGAACACCATGGCGATGCGGTCGCCGCGCAGGCGGTTCACGCCGGCCTCTGAGAGCCCCGTCAGGCTCACCCCGTCGAAATCGTACCGGTCCGCCATGACCTGCGCGGCCGGAGGCAGAAGCCGCATGATCGACAAAGCGGTGAGGCTCTTGCCGGAGCCCGATTCGCCGACGAGGCAGAGGAGCCGACCCCGCGCCACCGAGAGATCGACGCCGTCCACGATCGCCCGGCCCGGCCCGAACCCGATCCGCAAGCCGCGGATGTCGAGCAGCGGCGCGCCGGGATCGGCGGTGGGGCCGGGGTGCGCCTCGGCTGTGGCGAGTGTCGTCATTCGGTCGTTCAGCCTCAGGCGACCCATTGACAGGAGCAGCCCCAATACGGACTATCAAAACCATTGAACCGGTTCAAGAGCGGCTAAGGGACGAATGGGACGGTATCTGCTGGGGCGTTTGGCGAGCCTTGTCCCGATCCTTTTCGGCACCTCGCTCGTGTCCTTCCTGCTTATCAGGCTCGTGCCGGGCGACCCCGCCATGGCTCTGCTCGGCATGGAGGCGGACGACGCCGCGCTGGCCGCCCTGCGCCACAAGCTCGCGCTCGATCAGTCGCTGCCGCTGCAATACGCGTCCTGGCTCGGCCGTATCCTGACCGGCGATTTCGGCCGCTCGATCCAGGGCGGGCGGGACGTGCTGCCGTTGCTCGGCTCGGCGCTGGTCCCCACCGCGCTGCTCTCCGTGGCCGCGCTGGCGATCTCGCTCGTGATCTCCATCCCGGCCGGCATCGTCGCCGCGACGCGGCGCAACAGCGCGGCCGACTATGTCGCCTCGCTGCTCTCCCTGTGCGGCCTCTCCTTGCCCAGCTTCTGGCTCGGCATCCTGCTGATCCTGCTGTTCTCGATCACGCTCCCGATCCTCCCGGCTTCCGGCTACGTGTCGCCGCTGGCGGATCCCGGCGGCTTCCTGCGGCACCTGATCCTGCCGGCGCTGACGCTGGGCGCCGCGCTCGCGGCCGCGACGATGCGGATGACCCGCGCCGCCATGCTGGAGGTGCTGCGGGCCGATTACATCCGCACGGCGCGCGCCAAGGGCATCGCCCCGCGGCGCGTCATATGGCGGCACGCGCTCGGAAACGCCCAGATCCCGATCGTCACCCTGCTGGGCATCCAGATGGGTCAGCTTCTGGGCGGCGTGGTGATCACCGAGACGGTGTTCTCCTGGCCGGGAATCGGCAAGCTGACGGTCGACGCCATCTTCGCGCGGGACTACCCGGTGGTGCAGGGGGCGGTGCTGCTCACCGCCACGCTCTTCGTGCTCATCAATCTGGCGACGGACCTGGTCTATACGGTCATCGATCCGCGGGTGCGCTACGCATGAGCGTCGCCGCGATGGATGCGCCCCGGCGTCACCCGATCCTCCAGGCGCTGCGGGGGCTCGCCCGCGAGCCGCGCGCCGCCGTCGGCCTCGCCGTCGTAGCGCTCGCGGTCGCGATGGCCGCGGCCGCGCCCTGGCTGGCGCCCTACGATCCCGAGATCCCGGATTTCACCGCGATTCTCGCCGCCCCGGACGGAGCCCATCCGTTCGGGACGGATGATCTGGGCCGCGACGTGCTGTCGCGAATCATCTTTGGCGCCCGCGCCTCGATCCTCGTGGGCTTCTTCAGCGTGGCGGGCGCATTGGCGGTCGGCGCGCTCGCCGGCCTGGCGGCGGGCTATTTCGGCCGCTGGATCGACGCCGCGATCATGCGGGTGATGGACGTGGTGTTCGCCTTTCCGAGCATCCTGCTGGCGCTCGCCATCACGGCGGTGCTGGGGCCCAGCCTGCGCAACGCCATCCTGGCCATCGCGGTCGTGAACCTGCCCGTGTTCGCCCGCATCGCCCGCGCCCAGACGATCGTGGTGCGCGAGCTCGACTATGTGGAGGCGCAGCGCGCGCTCGGCTTCGGCTCTGGCGCCATCCTGTTCCGCACCGTGCTGCCCAACATCACCGCGCCGCTCATCGTGCAGGGCTCGCTGCTGTTCGCATCGGCGATCATCACCGAATCCTACCTGTCCTTTCTCGGCCTGGGCGTGCAGCCGCCGACGCCGACCTGGGGCAACATGCTGCGCAACGCCATCGGCTTCCTGGACATGGCGCCCTGGCTCGCGTGGTTTCCGGGGCTGGCCATCTTCCTCGTCGTGCTGGGCTTCAACCTGCTCGGCGACGGGCTGCGCGACCGCTTCGACCCCCGCGACTGACGATCTCTTCACCTGGAGGACCCGACGATGAAACACCTGATGGGAGGCGCGATGGCGGCGCTTCTGGCGCTGGCGCCGATGGCGCTGGCGACGCCCGCCGCCGCGCAGGACAAGAAGACGCTCTCGGTCGGCATCGTCTCCGATCCGGTGACGCTCGATCCGGCACAGATGGCCTCGTTCTTCGAGATCTCGGTCCAGTACAACATCCATGAGCCGCTGGTGCACATGACCCCGGACCTCAAGATCGAGCCGGGGCTCGCCAGCGTCGAGACGCCCGACCCGCTCACCTACAAGTTCACCCTCAAGCCGCAGCTCACCTTCCACGACGGGACGCCGATCGACGCGGCCGCCGCCAAGGCGAATTTCGACCGCATGCTGGACCCGGCGGCGGCCTCTCCGCGCCGCAGCGAGCTCAGCCCCGTGGACTCCGTCGAGGTCACGGGCCCGCTCACCTTCACGGTCAAGCTGAAGACGCCATATGCGCCGTTCCTGCAGGTCCTGGCCAACCGGGCCGGCATGCTGGTCTCGCCCACGGCCGTCAAGGCGATGGGAGCCGACTTCGCCGCCAAGGCGGTGGGCGCCGGACCCTACCGCGTCGTGAGCTGGGCCAAGAACTCCGAGCTCGTGCTGGAGCGTTTCCCCGGCTACTGGCGCGGCCAGCCCGCGATCGAGAAGATCGTGTTCAGGCCCATGGCCGACGAGACCGTGCGAGTGACCAATCTGCGCTCGGGGACCGTGCAACTCGTCGACGCCGTGCCGGCCCAGACGGTCGGCCAGCTCACCCGGGAGGCGAGCCTGACGGTGAAGCAGGCCAATGGGCTGGGCTTCAACGCCTTCTCGTTCAACACGACGAAGCCGCCGTTCAACGATCCGAAGGTCCGCAAGGCCTTCGCCATGGCGATCGACCCCGCGACGATCCTGAAGGCGGTCTATTTCGGAACCGGCGCGCCCGCCTATGGGGCGATCCCCCCGTCCATGGCCTGGGCCTATGACAAGTCCTTCGCGCCCTACAAGGCCGACCCGCAGGCGGCCAAGAAGGCGCTCGCCGACGCCGGCCAGACGAGCCCGGTCCCGGTCGTCATCACGGTGACGAACTCGCCGGTCCAGGTGCGGACGGCCGAGATCCTGCAGGCGCAAGCCAACCAGGCGGGCTTCAAGGTCGAGGTCAAGCAGATCGACGCCACAAGCCTCATCACCGTGCTGCGCCAGAAGGATTTCGACCTGTGCATGTCGCCCTGGTCGGGCCGCTCGGATCCGGACGGCAACATGTACAATTACTTCACCAAGGGCGGGCCGAACAATTTCGCCGGCTATGAGAGCGACAAGGTCACGGACCTCCTCGTGAAGGCGCGCAGCGCCGCTACGCAGGACGAGCGGGCCAAGCTCTACCGCGAGGCCGAGACGCAGATCGCCGCCGACGCGCCGATGCTGTTCCTGACCTTCCCGGCGACCATCCAGGCCTCCGCCGCGTCGCTGGACTGGCTGCAATATCCCGACGGAGCCTTCCGGCTCCAGTTCGCCCGGTTCAAGTAGACCGAGACACGCATGCGCCCGGCCGCTTCCTGGGCCGGGCGCCGACCCCCGATCCATTCTGAGGACCCATGACCGCCAAGACCATCCTGTTGGCCGGCGAGAGCTGGACGTCGACCGCCACCCACATCAAGGGCTGGGACCAGTTTCCCTCCGTCACGCACCATCGCGGCGCGGATCCCTTCATGGCCGCGCTGGCCGACTCCGGCTTCGCCTTCGACTACATGCCCTGCCATGTGGCCGCCGAGAGCTTCCCGTCCACGCCCGAAGCGCTGGACCGTTACGACGCGATCATCCTGTCCGACATCGGCGCGAACACGCTGCTGCTGCCGCCGGAGGTCTGGATCCACTCGCGCCGCTCGCCGAACCGGCTGAAGCTGGTGCGCGACTACGTGGCGCGCGGCGGCGGACTGGTGATGGTGGGCGGCTATCTGAGTTTCCAGGGCATCAACGGCTCGGCCCGCTACCGCGGCACCGCCATCGAGGAGGCGCTGCCCGTCTCGATCCATCCCTATGACGACCGGATCGAGATGCCCGAAGGCGCGCACCCGGTCGCGAACCCGGGCGCGGGCGCGCACCCGGTCCTGCGCAGCCTCAAGGGCGAGTTGCCTTACGTCCTCGGCGTGAACGAGGTGGCGGCCAAGCCCGGCGCGGACGTGCTGCTGAGCCTGCCCGCCGACCAGGGGGGCCACCCCTTGCTGGCCACCGGGACCTTCGGCCAGGGCCGTTCCGCAGCGTGGACGACCGATATCGGCCCGCATTGGCTGCCGAACGAGTTCCTGGCCTGGAGCGGGTTCAGGCCCCTCTGGACGGACCTGCTGGACTGGGTCTGCGGCGGCGCCCGGGCGGCCTGACCGGCGCGCCGGTTAGACAGTCACTCCGAGCAGGCTGGCGTGCGCGCTGGCGATGCGCCAGCCCTCGGGGGTGCGGATGAGCGTCTTGGTCTCCCGCCCCGGCGACGCCTCGCCGTCGCGCTGGTATTCGGTGTTGGCGGTGGCGAAATCAGACCCGTAGGTGGTGATGACGGTGTTCATCAGGGTGCGGGTGAACCGGCCGAGCTTGCCGCTGCGGCGGAAGGCCGAGATCGCCGGCCACCCATAGAGGTTCTCGCCCACCCCGTAGCGCGTCGTCTCCGGCGCGTTCCAAAAGAGCTCTTCCAGGGTCGGCACGTCATTGGCCTGCAGCGCCGCCTCATAGCGCAGGAACACCTCCCGCACCTGCGCCACGATTTCGGGTCGGTTGATCTCCAGCACGCGTTCTCTCCGGTCACAACGGGATGGGGGCGCCCACCGCGACGCCCTTGACCTGGGCGTACACGGCGACGCCCGGCGCAAGCCCAAGATGCTCCCACGACCGCCGTGTGACGCGCGAGAGCAGCCGGGCGCCCGCGCCGTCGTCGCCGAGGCCGAGCACGACCAGCGATTCCTGCGGGCCGAGCGGCCGGGCGTCCAGGATCCGGGCCGGCAGGATGTTGATGATGGTGCTGGCCTCCGCGGGCCGGAGCGCCAGGCTGACGTCGGCGGCCTGCACCCGCAGCCTGCGGCGCTCGCCAGCCGGGGCCGGCGGCCCAGGCGCGACGAAGGAGCCGCCGTCCACGCGCAGCGTCAGCAGCCCGAAGGCGGGATCATAGGCGTGCGTCACCGCGTCCAGGCTCACGGCGGCGTCCCGCCGGGCGGCCAGCGGCAGCGCCGGATCGCTCTGCAGCGCCGCGAGCGGGCCGGCGGCGACGACGCGCCCCGCCTCCAGCAGCACGAGATGGTCGGCGAGGCGCTCCACCTCGGCCATGTCGTGCGTGACATAGACCATCGGCAGGGACAGGCCGGCGTGCAGGCGCTCCAAGAAGGGCAGGATCTCGTCCCTGGCGTTCCGGTCCAGCGCCGACAACGGCTCGTCCATCAGGAGCAGCGAAGGCTGCGAGAGCAGCGCCCGCCCGATCGCCACCCTCTGCCGCTCTCCGCCCGAGAGCGACCGCGAATCGCGCCCGAGCAGCGCCCCGAGGCCCAGGAGGTCCACGACCTCGTCCCAGCCGACGGCCGCCGAGCCCGGACGCGGGGCCGCCCGCTTGGCGCCGAAGAGGAGGTTCTCCTTCACCGACAGATGCGCGAAGAGGCTCGCCTCCTGGAACACGTAGCCGACCGGCCTGCGATGGGTCGGCCTGAAGGTCCGGCCGTCCTGCCAGGCTTCGCCGCCCACCGTGAGCGCGCCCTCGGCCAGGCGATGCAGGCCGGCCATGCAGCGCAGCACGGTCGTCTTGCCGGATCCGGACGGACCGAACAGCGCGGTGACGCCGGAGGAGGGGGCCTCGAAGGCGACATCGAGCGCGAATGCGCCGACGCGCCCGCGAAAGGCGCAGCGGATGGCGGGGTGCGGCGCCCGGGCGTCCATCATGCGCGCGGCCGGGCGAAGCGCTTCTCCGCCAAGGTCATCGCCAGCACCACCGCGAAGGCGAAGCCCGCCATGCCGGCCGCCACGAGATGGGCCTTCCCCCACTGCATGGTCTCGACATAGTCGTAGATGGCCACGGACAGCACCTTCGTGCTGCCGGGAAGCCCGCCGCCGATCATCAGCACGACGCCGAACTCGCCGATGGTGTGGGCGAAGCCCAGCACCGCGCCGGTCAGGAGCCCGGGCCGGGCGAGCGGGACCGCCACGCTCCAGAACGCATCCAGGGGCGACGCCCGCAACGTCGCCGCGACCTCGAGCGGGCGCTCGCCGGCCGCCTCGAAGGCGTTTCGGATCGGCTGCACCACGAACGGCATGGAATAGAGCACCGAGCCGATCACCAGGCCCCCGAACGTGAAGGCGAGGGTCCGCGCGCCCCAGAGCCCGGCGACCCAGCCGCCGGGGCCGTCGGGGCCGAGAAGAACCAGGAGATAGAAGCCCAGCACGGTCGGAGGCAGCACCAGCGGCAGCGCCACCACGGCGGCGACGACCTCTTTCCACCGCGCCGGGGACCGGGCGAGCCACCACGCCAGCGGCGTCCCGATCAGGAGCAGGATCACGGTCGTGACCGTCGCCAGCTCCAAAGTGAGGCGGACCGGTGGCCAGATCTCGGCGGCGAAGCCCTGCATCGCAGCGTCAGTCCTTCGCGGTCTCGTAGCCGTATCTCTCGATCACGGCGCGGGCCTGCGGCCCCCTCAGGAACGCCAGGAAGGCGCGGGCGGCCTCGTTGCCCTCGCCCCTGGCCAGAAGCACCGCGTCCTGACGGATCGGGCGATAGAGCGCCTGGGGCACGAGCCAGCGCGAGCCTTTCGGGCTGTTGGCCACCTGCGACAGCGCCACGAAGCCCAGCTCCGCGTTGCCGGTGTCGACGAACTGGAAGGCCTGCGCGATGCTGGCGCCCTGCACGACCTTGGACTGCACCGCCTCATAGACGCCCAGCGCCTTCATGGTCTCGATGGCGGCCGTCCCATAGGGCGCGGCGGCCGGATTGGCGATGGCGATCCGGGCGAAGGCGCCAGCCCTGAGCGTGGCCTCTCCGGTCACCGCGCCGGGATCGCGGCTCCAGAGCACGAGCTTGCCGATCGCGTAGGTGAACCGGCTCTCGGCCAAGGCGAGGCGGTCCGCGATCGCCCGGGCCGGCCGCTCCTCGTCGGCCGACAGGAACGCCTCGAAGGGCGCGCCCTGCGCGACCTGGGTGAGGAGCTGCGCGGAGGATCCGAAGCTCAGGATGGCCTCGTGACCGGTCGCCTTGGCGAAGGCGGCCGCGATCTCCTGGGCCGCGTCGGTGAAATTCGCCGCCACGGCGACGCGCGTCTGCGCCGCCGAGGCCGGCGCAAGGGCAGCGACCTGCCATCCCGCGAAGGCGAGGGCGCAGGGCAGGACCCTCAGGAGAAGCGCGGCAGCCGCCGCTGCGATCATCGTCATCGGCCGCCTTCGGCGTGGCATCGCGTGTACGAGGTCTCGTATAGAGCCGCCTGCGCCCGGACGCCATCGCCAAGGCCGGACGGAGCCGCGCCGCGCTTGTGCGGACCCGCCGGCCCGGCGAGAGTGGCCGGCGCAGCCGGGGGGCAGCCCCCAAGAACGGGACGGAATGGATGCCGGACGCAAGACTGATCGACCTGACAGCCAACGACGTCGTGGGCCTGCTGAGGGCCGGCGAAGTCTCGCCCCTCGACTGCGTCGACGCTTTGGCGGCCCGGATCGCCGAGGCGGACCCGGCGGTGAACGCGCTTCCCACCCTCTGCCTCGACCGCGCCCGGGACCATGCCCGCCGGCTGCAGGACCGGCCGCCCGGCGAGCGGGGCCTGCTGGCGGGCCTGCCGGTCCCGATCAAGGACCTCACCGAGGTCGCCGGCGTGCGCACCACCTTCGGCTCGCCGATCTATGCCGATTTCGTCCCCTCCGCGAACGACATCATGGTCGACAGGCTGGAGGCGAACGGAGGCGTGGTCTACGCCAAGTCGAACACGCCGGAATTCGGGGCCGGCGGCAACACCTTCAACGAGGTGTTCGGCGCCACGCGCAACCCCTGGAACACGGACCTGTCGGCCGCGGGATCGTCGGGCGGCGCCGCCGTCGCGCTCGCGACCGGCATGGCGTGGGCCGCGCATGGCTCCGACATGGGCGGCAGCCTGCGCAACCCGGCGAGCTTCTGCGGGGTGGTCGGCTTCCGGCCGAGCCCGGGCCGGGTCGCCAGCAATCCGGGTTTCAAGATCGACCGCCTGCTCGGAGTGCAAGGCCCCATGGCCCGCACGGTCGAGGACGCCGCGCTGCTGCTGGACGCCATGACGGGCGAGAGCCCGGCGGATCCGATCTCGCTGCCGCGCACCGAAAGCTTCCTGGCCGCGGCGCGCTCAGGGTGGCGGCCGAAACGGGTCGCCTTCTCGGCCGATCTCGGGATCACGCCCGTCGACCCCGAGGTCGCCGCGATCTGCCGCAAGGCCGCTCTGCGCTTCGCCGACCTGGGCGCCGTCGTCGAGGAGGCCCGCCCCGATCTGTCCGAGGCGCATGACGTCTTCCATGTGCTCCGGGCCATGAGCTTCGCCGTGGCGCACGCCCAGAAGCTGGAGCGCCATCGCGACAAGCTGAAGCCGGAGCTCGCCTGGAACATCGAGCAGGGCCTGGCCTGCACCATGGCGGACGTCGCGAGGGCCGAGCGGGGCCGCGCCGACATGCTGCGGCGGACCAACGCCTTCTTCGACGCCTACGACCTGCTGCTCTGCCCCTCCACCATCGTGGCGGCCTTCCCGGTGGAACAGCGCTATGTGACGGACTGCGCGGGCCATCGTTTCGGCAACTATGTCGCGTGGCTGGCGATCGCCTACGCGATTACGCTGACGACCGCGCCGGCGCTCTCGCTTCCGTGCGGGTTCACGGCCGACGGCCGGCCGGTGGGGTTGCAGATCGTGGCGCGGCCAAGGCGCGACGCCGACGCGCTCGCGGGCGGCAGGGCGCTGGAGCAGGCGCTGGGGCTCGGCCATCGGCCGATCGACCCGCGGCCGCCGGGCGGGGCGGGGACCCGGGCCTAGCCGGCCCGACGGACCTCGACGGACGCATCGGCGCGGCGTCCCGCCGCGACGGCGTTCTCGATCGCGGCTTCGGCCACCTGGGCGAAACGCGAGCACGGGCCGGCGGGGCCGACGCTCTGGCGGCTGACGCGCGCGCCCTCGACCAGGAGGGAGAGCGTATCGGCCAGCATCTCCGGATCGGCCGCTCCGACCTCCCGGCACAGCGAGGCCAGCCGGTCGCGCTGGGACCGCTTGAAATCCTCGATCACCCGGCGCGCCGGATGGTCCTCGTCCGGCAGTTCGATGGCCGCGTTGGCCAGGTCGCAGCCGCGCGCGTCGACCGCCGCGCAGGCCGCGCCGAGATGGACCCACTCGCGCAGGCGGCGCAACGGATCGTCAGGGAAGGCCGCCTCCAGCTCCGCCCATTTGTGGGCCGCCATGTTCGCCTGGTCGCGAAGGCACTCGGCGATGAGCTCGTCCTTGGAGCCGAAATGGCGGTAGAGCGTCATCTTGTTGGTGCCGGCCGCCTCCGCGATGGCGTCGACGCCGATGCCCTTGACGCCGAATTTCCGAAAAAGATCGCGCGCCGTGTCGAGAATGCGATCCCTCGGCCGTCCTTTGACCGGGCAGGTCATGCCCATGACGTGATCCTTGTGGCAAAAACTCTTCCGAGGAGGGGTTGACGAGCATGTTACTGGTCTGTAACTTCCCGCCAACGTTACTTACCGGTAACACCCCTCCCGTGCAGCGTCAAGCGACGTCCGGCCCCGCCCTTGCAGGGGTCGGCCGACGCCGCGACGTCGCCCGGTCCTGGGGATGGACAGCCGCCGGAGAAGCCCGATGACGATGCCCCCCGATCTCACGCTCGATGAACTCCTGAGCGATCCCCTGGTCCGCTCCCTGATGCGGGCGGACGGCGTCGACGCCCAGGCCCTGGCGCGCGACCTGCGCGCCGTCGCCCCGCGCCGGGACCCTCCGGGGCGGGACGAGGCCGCCTGGCGCGGCCTCCGCGCTCTCGCGCAGGATTGCATCCAGTTCAGGGCGGCGCGCGGCGACGCGGCCGACGCCTCGCGTCGGGCGGCCCCGGCCAAGGCCGACCGGCCATGGTGAATTTCTTCATCAGCCGGCCGATCTTCGCCTCCGCCATCGCGGTGGTCATGGTGATGGCCGGGGCCATCTGCTACCTGACCCTGCCGGTCGCCCAGTTTCCCGACATCACGCCGCCGCAGGTGGTGGTGAGCGCGCGCTATCCCGGCGCGGGCGCGCAGGTCGTGGCCGACACGGTCACGACCCCGCTCGAGCAGCAGATCAACGGCGTTGAGGGCATGACCTACATGTCCTCGTCGAGTTCCAACGACGGCAGCGCCACGATCACCATCACCTTCGACGTCGGCTACCCGCTGAGCACGGCCGCGGTAGACGTGCAGAACCGTGTCTCGCAGGCCGCTCCGTCCTTGCCGGCGATCGTCAACCAGTCCGGCGTGACCATCAAGAAGCAGAACCCGAACTTCGTCCTGATCGTCAACCTGACCTCTCCCGACAAGTCGGTCGACCCGGTCGCGCTCAGCAACTACGCCTATCTGCAGATCGTCGATCCGCTGAAGCGCCTGCCGGGCGTCGGCGACGTCCAGATCTTCGGCGAACGGCGCTACTCCATGCGCGTCTGGCTGGACCCGGACAAGCTGGCCAATCTCGGCATCGCGGCGACCGACGTGCAGGCGGCCATCGCCGAGCAGAACGTGCAGGTCGCGGCCGGCAAGATCGGCCAGTCGCCGGCGCCCGCCGGCACCGCCTTCGAGATGCAGGTCAACGCCGTCGGCCGTCTCGCCGACCCGGCGCAGTTCGGCGAGATCGTCGTGCGGTCGGACCCCGCCAGCGGCGCCGCCGTGCGCCTGCGCGACGTCGCCCGGATCGAGCTCGGCGCGCTGCAATACGCCTCCAGCGCCTTTTTCGGCGAGGACCCCACGGTGGTGCTCGCCGTCTACCAGATGCCCGGCTCCAACGCCCTCGACCTGCAGCAGCGGGTGAAGGACAAGATGGAGGAGCTGTCGGGGCGTTTCCCCAAGGGCGTCGCCTACGCCATGCACTACGACACGACGCGGTTCGTCTCCGCCTCGATGCACGACGTGCTGGTGACCTTGGCCGAGGCGCTCGTGCTGGTCGTGGCGGTCGTGTTCGTCTTTCTGCAGAACTGGCGCACCACCATCATCCCGACCATCGCCATCCCGGTCTCGCTGATCGCCACCCTCGTGGTGATGAAGCTGCTGGGCTTCTCCCTCAACATGCTGAGCCTGCTCGGCATGGTGCTGGCCATCGGCCTCGTCGTCGACGACGCCATCGTGGTGGTGGAGAACGTCGAGCGCCAGCTCGAGGCCGGGCTGAAGCCGCTCGCCGCCACCCGCAAGGCCATGAGCGAGGTCACCGGCCCGATCGTCGCCACCACGGCGGTGCTGATGGCCGTGTTCATCCCGGTCGCCTTCATCCCGGGCGTCGCCGGCCGGCTCTACAACCAGTTCGCCCTCACGGTCGCGATCTCGGTGGGCATCTCGGCCTTCAACTCGCTGACTCTCAGCCCGGCGCTCAGCGCCGCCTTCCTGCGCCACCGCCCGCCGACGAGCTTCCCGCCCTTCCGCTGGTTCAACGCCGGCTTCGACAGCATGTCGCACGCCTACGCCAACGGCGTTCGCGCGCTGGTGCGCTGGCGCTGGGCCATGCTGACGCTGTTCGTCGCCGGCCTCGGGGCCACCTACGCCGTGTGGTCGCGCATCCCGTCGACCTTCCTGCCGGTCGAGGACCAGGGCTATTTCTTCGTCGTCGTGCAGCTGCCGGATGGCGCCTCGCTGGAGCGCACCGACGCGGTCGCCCGCAAGGTCCGCGACGAGCTGCAGCGCACGCCCGGCGTCGACATCGTCGGCTCGATCAGCGGCCTCAACTTCCTCACCGGCGCGGCGCAGTCCAACTCGGCCGTGGAGTTCGCCATCCTGAAGCCCTGGGACGAGCGTGGCCCGGACCAGAACGCCTCCAAGATCGTCGCCTCGGTTCGGCCGAAACTCCTCCAGATCCCCGACGCGTTCGCGCTGAGCTTCGACCCGCCCTCCATCCCGGGACTGGGCTCGACGGGCGGCTTCGAGTTCCAGGTCCAGGATCTCACCGGGCGCGGCAGCGCTGCCCTGAACGAGGCCACGCAGGCCCTCATCGCCGAGGCGCGCAAGCAGCCCGAGCTCAACCCGCAGCAGATCTTCACCAGCTTCAGCACCTCGACGCCGCAGTTCAACTACGACCTCGACCGCAACAAGGCGAAGATGATGGGGCTCAACCTGCCCGACATCTTCAACACGCTGCAGATCTATCTCGGATCCCTATACGTGAACGATTTCAATATGTTCGGTCGGACGTTCCGGGTCACCCTGCAGGCCGATCAGGGCGCCCGCGGCTCGGCCGCCGACATCTCGCGCCTCTATGTCCGCAACGGATCGGGCGGCATGGTGCCGCTCAGCACGCTCGGATCGCTGAAGCCGGTGGTCGGGCCCGAGACCGTGCCCCATTACAACAACAACCCCTCGGCGCTGATCAATGGCGGGGCAGCGCCCGGCTTCAGCTCCGGCCAGGCCGTCGCCGCCATGCAGCGTGCGGCGGCGACCGCCCTGCCGCGCGACTTCGGCTACGAGTGGACGGGCATCACCTTCCAGGAGCTCAAGGCCGGCTCCGTCGCCACCCTGGTGTTCGGGCTCGCGATCGTCTTCGTGTTCCTGATCCTGGCGGCCCAGTATGAGAGCTGGTCGATGCCGTTCATGGTGCTCCTGGCCGTGCCGCTCGCGCTCTTCGGCGCGGTCGGGGCGCTGTGGGTGCGCGGCCTGCAGATCGACGTCTACTCGCAGATCGGCTTCGTCATGCTGATCGGCCTGGCGGCGAAGAACGCGATCCTGATCGTGGAGTTCGCCAAGCGCCGGCGCGAGGAGGGCCTCGACATCGTCGAGGCGGCCATGGAGGCCGCCCGCCTGCGGCTGCGGCCCATCCTGATGACCGCCTTCGCGTTCATCCTCGGCGTGGTTCCGTTGATGCTCGCCACCGGCGCCGGGGCCGCCAGCCGCCAGTCGATCGGCACCACGGTGTTCGGCGGCATGGTGGCCGCCACCATCCTGACCCTGGTCTTCACCCCGGTGTTCTACGCCGTCATCGAGCGCGCCCGCGAACGGGGCGCCGCCGAGCCGGCCGTCCCCCATCCCGCCGCGGCTCCCCACGCCGAAGCCGCCGAATAAAGTCCGGAGATCCCCCATGCGCATCGTCAAACTGCTCTTCGGCGTCGGCGTGGCCGCCGCCGCCGTGGTGGCGCTCACGCCTTCGCTGCGCCAGCGGCTGATGCCGTCGGCCGAGCGTCCCGGCGCCGCCGCCGCCGCGCCGGGCGCCTTCGCCATGCCGGTCCCGGTGGCCGAGGTGACGAAGAAGACGCTTCCGGTCCACCTGGACTATCCGGCCCGGACCGAGGCCATCCGGACCGTCGCCCTGCAGGCGAAGGTTTCGGGCTACGTGCTTGAGCAGCTCGCCCCGGACGGCGCCGACGTGAAAGCCGGCGATCTGCTGTACCGGATCGACCCGCGCGACTACGAGGCGGCCCTCGAGCAGGCCAAGGCGCAGCTCCAGCGCGACGTCGCCGGGCTGGACTATTCCAAATCGAATCTCGATCGCGGCGAGGAGCTGGCCAAGCGCGGCTTCCTCGCCAAAGACAGCTACGACCAGCGCACCAGCTCCGTCCGACAGGGCGAGGCCGTGCTGGCCATCGGCCGCGCCGCCATCCGCACGGCCGAGCTGAACCTGGAGCGCACGTCGATCCGGGCGCCCTTCGCCGGGCGGCTCGGCCGCGACCAGGCGCCCACCGGCGCCCTCGTCAGCGCCGGCGGCGCCCCGCTGAACACGCTGGTCCAGCTCGATCCGATCTATGTGACCTTCAACCCCAGCGAAACAGACCTGGCCGCGCTCCAGAAGGCGCAGGCCTTGGGCGCGGTCGAGGCCGACGTGGTGACGCCGGGCCGCGAGACCGCCGCCCACAAGGGCAAGCTCACCTTCCTCGACAATGTCGTGGACCGGGCGACCGGGACCATCACGGCCCGCGCCACGATCCAGAACGACGACCGCATGCTGCTGCCCGGCCAATATGTCCGGATCCGCCTGCGGGTGGGCGAGCAGCCCGACGCGCTCCTCGCCCCGCAGGTCGCCGTGGGGTCGAGCCAGCTCGGCAAGTTCGTCTATGTGGTGGGGGAGGGGAACAAGGCCGAGCAGCGGCTGGTCGCGCTCGGCCAGGTCGACGGCGAGAACGTCTCGCTCCTCAAGGGCGTGTCGGCGGGAGACCGGGTCATCGTCGGCAACCTGCAGAAGATCGGCCCCGGCTCGCCCATCCAGCCGATGCCCGCGCCCGTGAAGGCCGCTTCGGCGATGTGAGTCGGATCGAGCTCAGCGCAGGCCTGGGTCATCGGCGCCAAGGTCGTCGATGATCAGGTCGGGATCGGTCCGCAGCAGCCCCTGGGCGGTGTCCAGCACGATCGAGAGGTGCTGGCGCAGGGTGGCTTCGGCGTCGTCCGGGTCACGCGCCTTCACGGCCTCCAGGATGGCCCTGTGCTGGGCGATGAGCAGGTCGAGCGGCGTCACGTTCGGCAGGCTCAGGAAGCGGATCCGGTCGAACTGGGCCTTCTGCGTCTCGACGATCGACCACAGGTCGCCATAGCCGAGCGTATTGGCGAAGGTCCGGTGGAACGCGTCGTCCGCGTCGGTGAACCGTCCGGGATCGCCCTCGGAAGCCTCCTGCTCGGCGATGGCGCGCTCCAGGACGGCGACCGTGTCCTGGGACACGCCCTGCGAGGCCGCCTCGCGGATGATCGCCAGCTCCAGCGCGCTGCGCACGAAGCGGGCCCGCTTGACCGCCTTGAGCGAGATGCGGGTCACGAACGTCCCGCGCTGCGGCCACACCTCGATGAGCCCGTCGTCGACCAGCCGGACGATCGCCTCGCGGACGGGGGTGCGGCTGGTCATGAAGCGCAGGCCGAGCTCCTTTTCGGAGAGCTGCTCGCCCGGGCGCAGCCGCATGCGGACGATGTCCGACCGGACCGTCTCATAGATGGTTCCGGCGCCCGCCGGGCCTGACCCGGGCCTGTAGAGCAGAGCCTTGTTCCTCTCCAAGGGACCTCCCGCGATGCTGGCGCCGGCGCAGCGGCGTTCTTGACAGCGTCAGGCTAGCATACAAGTATGCCGCGAACCTGTCGACGTACTAGCGTCAAGGTTACGTTTCGAGCGCAGCCGCAGATCCGCGCCGCAAAAAGGGAGGACGATCGATGCCGTCACTGACGAACCGCGCCAACATGCTGGCCGCCGCCTCGTGGCTGGCGCTCGCCCCGCTCGCCGTCCCGGCGATGGCGCAGGACGCCGTTCCGACCAACAGCCCGCGTGTCCAGGCCATCCAGAAATCCGGCGTGCTGCGCGTCGGCGTGCTCGCCAATCCGCCCTGGCTGGTGGAGAACACCACCGGCGGCGGCGAACAGTGGTCCGGCCCCGGATGGACCCTCGCCAAGGAATACGCCAAGCTCCTCGGCGTGAAGCTGCAGCCGGTGCCGGTCTCGCACGAGACGAAGGTCCCGGTGCTCGCCTCCAACCAGGTCGACATGACGATCTCGCCGCTCTCGGTCACGCCCGAGCGGCTTAAGGTGATCGACTTCATCACCTATGCGTCGACGAGCCTGTGCGTCTTCGGCCGGGCCGACAATGCGAAGGTCGCCAACGCCAAGAGCATCGACGACTTCAACAAGGAAGGCGTCGTGGTCGCCTACTACACCGGCGGCGGCGAGGAGCACTGGGTCAAGACCCGCTTCCCGAACGCCACGCTGCGCGGCGTCTCGACCGCCGGCACGGCTGCGCCGGTCGAGGAGATCATGGCCAAGCGCGCCGACGTCACCCCGATCAACCGGATCCCGTGGGTGGCGCTCAACAAGAAGGTCAAGGGCCTCAAGGCCCTGCCGGACGGCAACAATTGCCAGGACAGCAAGGAGATGGGCACCGACATCGGGTCGGCCATCGACAAGAACCAGCCGGAGTTCCTCGCCTGGCTGAAGAGCGTCGAGGCGCGGATGCAGAAGGACCTCACGGCCGAAGAAACCGCCATGATCGAGAAGATGTGACCCTTTACGGTCAGGACCCGTGATCGACGCTGGGCCGCCATGGAGCTGGACTTCTCACCCCTTCTGGACAGCTGGCGCTTCCTGGCGTCAGGCCTCCTGCTGACCATCCTGCTCTCGGTCGCGGCCGTGGCGTGCAGCTTCGCCCTCGGGCTCGCGGTCGGGCTGGGGCGGCTCTACGGGCCCGCATGGCTGCGCATCCCGCTGGTGTTCTACATCGACTCGATGCGCGCCATTCCGGTCTTCGTGGTGCTGGTCTGGATCTATTTCGCGGTTCCCATCCTCACCGGGCACAGCTTCGCGCCGTTCTGGGCGGCCCTGACCGGCATCACGATCCACGTCGCCGCCTATGTGGCGGAGATCGTGCGCGCCGGCCTGACCTCGATCCGCAAGGGCCAGACCCAGGCCGCCCTGGCGCTGGGCATGTCGGGTCCGCAGATCCTCCGCGTCATCCTGCTCCCCCAGGCCATCGTGCGCATGCTGCCGGCCTTCGGCTCGATCGTGTCGGTCACCATCAAGGACACGGCCATCGCGGCCGTCATCGCCGTGCCCGAGCTGATGCGCCAGGCCGAGACCGTGGCGGGCCAGAGCTACCGGCCCATCGAGATCTTCACGACCGTGATGGTGATCTATTTCATCCTGATCTTCCCGGTGACGCGCCTCATCGACCGGTTCTACGGCCGCGTCGCGCATCTGGGCCGGTCATGAGCCTCGATTGGTCGATCGTCTGGACCAGCCGCTGGCTGCTCCTGGAAGGCGCACTGGTCACCATCCTGCTGACGGCGCTGACCATGGCGATCTCGGTGCCTGGCGGTATCGTGCTGGCGCTGATGCGCGGCTCGCGCTTCCGACCCCTGGCCCTGTTCGCGACGGGCTTCGTCGAGCTTTTCCGCAACCTGCCGCTGCTGCTGCTGGTCTATTGGGCGTTTTACGTCATGCCCGTGCTGACGGGGCTCGGCCTTTCGCCCTTCGTGACCGGGCTCGTCGCGCTCTGCCTCAACGTCTCGGCCTACAACTCCGAAACATTCCGATCGGGCATCAACTCCATCCGCAAGGGACAGACCGAGGCGGGGCTGGCGCTCGGCATGAGCAAGGTCCAGGTCTTCCGCGAGATCGTGCTGCCGCAGGCCTGGCGCCGGGTCCTGCCCGTGCTCGCCAGCACCTGGGTGTCGCTGTTCAAGGACACGTCGCTGGTGTCGGTCATCGCCGTCGGCGAACTCGCCCACACCGCCATGCAGATCCGGTCGCAGAGTTTCCGCGTGCTGGAGATGTTGACCGCCATGGCCGGCCTCTACTGGCTGATGGGCTATCCGCAGGCCAAGCTCGTGGACTGGATCCACCGCACATACGGAGCGCGGGAATGACCGCCAGCACCCGCAAGAACGCCGACCAGGCGCCGATGCTCGCCTACCGGGACGTGCGCAAGCGCTACGGGACTTTCACGGCGTTGGCCGGAGTGTCCCTGCACGTCAATCCGGGGGAGGTGGTCTGCCTCATCGGCCCGTCCGGCTCGGGCAAGTCGACGCTGCTGCGCTGCTCGAACGGTCTGGAGACCATCGACGGCGGAGAGGTGCTGTTCGAAGGCAAGCCGCTGCCCAAGAGCGACGGCGAGATGCGGCTCGTTCGCCAGCGCATGGGCATGGTGTTTCAGAACTTCGAGCTCTTCCCGCACAAGACGGCGCTGGAGAATGTCGCGACCGGCCTCATTACTGTGCGCAAGATGAAGGCCGAGGAGGCGAACCGCCGCGCCGAGGCGCTGCTCGCCAAGGTGGGCCTCGCCGACAAGACCGCCAACTATCCCAGCAACCTGTCCGGGGGCCAGCAGCAGCGCGTCGCCATTGCGCGCGCCCTCGCGATGGAGCCCCACGTGATGCTCTTCGACGAGCCCACCTCGGCGCTCGATCCGGAGACGGTCGGCGAGGTGCTCAACGTCATGCGCCAGCTCGCCCGCGAGGGCATGACCATGATCGTGGTGACCCACGAGATGAGCTTCGCCCGCCGCGTGGCCAACTGGGTGGTCGTGTTCGAGAAGGGCGAGGTTCTGGAGGAGGGGCCGCCCTCCCAGATTTTCGACGCCCCGCAAAAGGACCGCACCCGCGATTTCCTCAGCCATCTCGGCTGGGACGGCTGATCCGTCCCGCCGCGGCGCGGCGAGCGGCCGGCGTCACGCGTCCGGCGTGAAGTCCGGCGAGACCGGGATCGCCATCTTTCCTTCGATGGGCGTCGCGGCCGCGCCTTGCGTTGCGATCGCGTGCAGCACGAGCTTGGCGGCGAAGAAGCGGAAGCGCAGGCCGCCGCCATGCCCATCGCCTCCGAAACCGCCCCCGTGGCCCATCGGCGGTCCATGCGGGCGGGGTCCGCTGATGCGCTCGCGCGTCACCACCGCGAACGGGACCGAGGCGGCGAAGAGCAGCCGCGCGCCGGCCCCGTCCCGGCGCAGGATGTCGAACCGTACAGAGGCTCCGCCCGCGCCCATCTCCAGGGTCAAGGCCCCGATCTCCAGGCGTCCGGAGACGTGGACAGGTTCGTGCGCCTGCAGAAGGAGCCCACAGAACAGCCACGCGCCGCCGTCGCCTCGGATCCAGAGGCGACCCAGCCGGGTCTCGTCGGAGTTGCGCCGGCTTTCGATCCCCAGCGCCAGCAGGGCCGCCCGATAGGCGTCGTCGCCGTTCTCCTGTCCGGCCAGTCGCCCGGTCGGCGAAAGGACGGCGAGATCCTCGACGCGGGGAGGGGGACGCCGGACGGGGCGCCCCGCGACGACGAAGCCGAGGCCTTCGAGCAGATCCTCGGGCGCCGGCCCGCCCGCGGCGCTCATCTCCGCGTCCGCAAAAGCAGGCTGTCGAGAGCAGCCGGAAGCCAGACATGGTCCAAGACGCCGGCTTGGGCGAGAGCATCCTTGAGAGTCGTGGCCATGTCGACCTCCGCTCGGTCGGGTCCTCGATGTCGCATCGCCGCGCCGTCGCGCGCAGGGGTGAAGGAGAGCGCACGGCTGGAGCGTGACCGCGCATCCAGGATCATAGGCCTGCCCAGGCTCAGGCGTGTGAAGAGGTTCACATAGGCCCCTCTTTCGGAGCCCAGGTCCTTTCGGCGCCAAGGTCCTTTCGGCGCTCAGGTCCTTTCGGCGCCGAAGCGGGCGCCGAGCTTGCGCTTCCGGACGCAACGCGCGTCGGCCCGTTCGGGTCGGAACCCGGTCGGGGGATGCAAGGTTGTCACGCCCGAATGACGATCGGCTCGCCAGGGCAGGGGCCCGAGACCGGGGAGGGGGACAGCATGGACAACGATCTCGAAGTCCGCATTCGCGAGCGAGCCTACGAGCTCTGGACCCAGGAGGGCCGCCCGCACGGGCGCGAGCGGGATCACTGGGACCAGGCCCGGCGCGAGCTCACCACGCCGGGAGGCGACGCGGTCGCGGCGACCGAAGCGAAGCGGGAATCCGCCGTGGCGGAGCAGGCCGCCGGCCGCGGCCGCAAACGCGCCAAGGCGCCGGGCTCGACGCCCGCCGAGGCGGCCGCCACCGTGAAAACCAAGCGCTGAACGCCGTCAGGGCGCGGGCGTGGCGCTCGGCTCGCCGGGCGCCGCGACGATCTCGAGCGTGGGCTTGCTGAAGGGGAGGAGCGGCACGCCCGCCTCCTCCAGGACGCGCCTGATCTCGTCGCCGCGACGGTCCAGGACGCCCTGAATCTCTCGCCGCGCCTCCAGATCGCTGCGCCGGACTCCCATTGCGATTTCAAAGGTGAAGCGCAGCGGCGCGAACCGGGCTTCCTCCGGGATGGCGCTCACCCGCAGGGGAACGCCTGAGCCCCGCGCCGTGGGGCCAGCCAGCGGGCCCCACGCGATGGCTACGTCGACGTCGCCCCGCGCCACCGCCTCGATCAGGCGCTGCGGCGGGGCGTTCTGGCTGTAGTCGCCATAGATCGGGTATCCCACCACGTTGCCGATCACGCCCAGCTGCGCCAGCGCATGGGCGGGCGGCGGGTTGGCGCCTCCGTCGCCGATGAGGTGGACGCCGATCCTGAGCGTCTTCAGGCGCGGATCGTCGAGCGAGGCGAGGTCGAGCTGGCGGTCCGCCCGCGTCACGAAGACGTAGCTCGAGCGATAATAGGGCCGCGTCCGCAGCGCCAGGTCGAAGCGGTGCGCCGGGACGCCGATCACCACGTCGCAGGCGCCCGCCATCAGCGTATTGCGCATGAAACCGCGCCGTTGCGCCCACCAGGCGTATTCCAGGGGACGCCCGAGATCCGCGGCGACGATGCGCGCGATGGCGTTCTCGAAGCCCGAGCCGTCCGCATGCGAGAAGGGGAGGTTGTTGGGGTCCGCGCACACCCGCAAGGCCGGCGTCTGCGCCACCGGCGCGCTTGCCGAGAACAGGGCGACGAACGCCAGCGAAATGATTCCCAGGACCAGGGCGGGACGCTGGGCCGGCATGGCGCATCCTCAAGTGCGGCGTCGAAGCCGGATGGGCTCCGACGGCCTGTCTTGCAACGCCGAAATCGCCAGCCGCGTTGCATCAGGGGCGCACTTTGCTCTCGCGGAGCCCCGCGAGGGGTTGCCTGGCCGGCGTCGCTGGAGAGAATGGGCGACCACAGACCGCGTCGCCCCCGGACCGGGAAACCATGTCAGTCCGCCACTCCACCCTGATCACCCCGGCCTCGAGCGACGCGGATATGGACGCCGTCCGCGCGCTGTTTGGCGAGTACATCGCCAGCCTCGGCGTGGATCTCGCCTTCCAGGGCGTCGAAGCCGAGCTGGCCGGCCTGCCCGGCCCCTACGCCCCGCCGCGCGGCGCGCTCCTGATCGCCCGCACCGGCGAGGGCGAGCCCGTGGGCTGCGTCGGCTTGCGGCCGTTGCGGGAGCAGGGGGTCTGCGAGATCAAGCGGCTCTATGTTCGGCCCCAGGCGCGCGGCCAGGACCTTGGCCGACGCCTGGCGCTGGCCGTCATCGCAGCCGCGCGCGCCGCCGGCTTCGCCCGCATGCGGCTGGACACGCTGGCGCCGATGCGCTCCGCCCAGGCGCTCTACGCCTCGCTGGGCTTCCAGCCCACGCCCGCCTATTACGACAACCCGCTGCCCGGAACCCAATACATGGCGCTGGATCTGGACGGGACGCTCCAGTCCTCGTAAGTCCGGGGCGACCCGGAGGCAGCCTCGCACCATCGCCTCCGCCACACGGAACACGCCATGAGCCGCCTCGTCTTCGTCCTGAACGGTCCCAACCTGAACCTGCTCGGAAAGCGCCAGCCGCATATTTACGGGCATGAAACCCTGGCCGACGTCGAAGCCGAGTGCCGGACCCTCGCCGCGGAGCTGCGGCTCGACATCGCCTTTCGCCAGAGCAACCGCGAATACGAGATCATCGACTGGATCCACGAGGCGCGCGAGACGGCGGTCGGCATCGTCATCAACCCGGCCGCCTTCACGCACACCTCGGTGGCGATCCTGGACGCGCTGAACGCCTTCGAGGGCCCGGTGATCGAGGTGCACATCTCCAACGTGCACAAGCGCGAGGCCTTCCGGCATCACTCCTACGTTTCGCTGCGCGCCGATGGCGTGATCGCCGGCCTGGGCACGCAGGGCTACCTTCTCGGCCTTCAGCGCATCGCCCGGCTCACCGCCGACGAGCCGGCGTGACGCCGCCATGATCGACGGCGCCACGATCCTGATCGCCCATATCGGCTACCCGACGACGACCTTCAAGTCGCCGCTGATCTACAACCCCTATTTCGAGAGCATCGGCTTCAACGCCGTCGTGGTCCCGATGGGGGTGCAGGCCCCGGACTATGCGGCCTTCCTGCCGCAGATCTTCCGGCTCACGAACATCCGCGGCGCGCTGATCACGATGCCCCACAAGGTCGCCACGCTGGACCTGGTGGACGAGGTATCGACGACGGCCAGGATCGCCGGATCCTGCAACGCCGTCCTGCTGCGGCCCGACGGCACGCTGGTCGCCGACATGTTCGACGGCGAAGGCTTCGTGCGCGGCGTGCTTCGCAAGGGCCGCCAACTCGCGGGCGCCAGGGCCCTCGTGGTCGGCAGCGGCGGCGTCGGCTCGGCCATCGCGGCCTCTCTGGCGGGGGCTGGCGTGGCCGAGCTCGGGGTCTTCGACGTCCACGCGCCCTCGGCCGAAGCCCTGGCGGCGCGCCTGCGCGCCCATTATCCCAAGCTCGCGCTCCATGTCGGGTCGCGGGATCCCGCAGGCTACGACGTGGTGGTGAACGCCACGCCCATCGGCATGAATGACGGCGATCCGCTGCCCATGGACGTGGACCGCATCGCGCCCGGCGCCTTCGTCGGCGAAGTCGTGCTGAAGCAGGAGTTCACGCCCTTCCTGCAGGCCGCGAAGGCCAAGGGCTGCGCGGTCCAGGTCGGGACCGACATGCTGTTTGAACAGATCCCCGCCTATTTGGAGTTCTTCGGCTTTCCTGCCACGACGGCAGACGAACTGCGTCGGGTCGCCCGGCTCGGCTGACCGGCCGCGATGGCGAGATCGCCTTGATCGCGGCGCAGCCAGCCATGACCGACCACGCGCACCTGCTTAAGGAGCGCGCGGACCGCCAGCCTTCCGGCCATGTGAACCGTCGGCGAAACAACGCTACAGGGCCGAACGGTATTGCTCGTCTTCGACCTGCTCCAGCCAGTCGACAGCCTTGCCGTCGAGCTGCTCCGCGATGGCGACGTGGCTCATGCCCGTCGTGGTCGTGGCGCCGTGCCAATGCTTCTCGCCGGGTGGGAACCACACCACGTCGCCCGGCCGGATCTCCTCGACCGGGCCACCCTCGCGCTGAGCCCAGCCGAGGCCGGAGAGAACGATCAGGGTCTGCCCCAGAGGATGGGTGTGCCAGGCGGTCCGCGCGCCGGGCTCGAAGGTCACGATCGCGCCGCCAACGCGGGCGGCGTCGGCGCCCTGGAAGGGCATGTCGATCCGCACCGCGCCAGTGAAGGTGTCAGCCGGGCCCTTGGCCGAGGGCTGCGTGCCGTTTCGTGCGATGTCCATGGTCGTGCTCTGTCGTTGTCGGGGGATGGGCTGGACCGTCCGCAGGTTCTGCGGGCGATCCAGGTTGCAGGAGCCTGTCAGCGGCTCACGCGTGCGGCGAGGTGGGGCGGATAGCGGTCGCCGTGCACCGGGATGGCGGCGAGCGCCTCGGCGATGCGGGTGAGGTCGGCCGGGGTCAGGTCCACGTCCGCGGCCCCAATGTTTTCCTCCAGCCGATGCAGCTTGGTGGTGCCGGGGATCGGCACGATCCAGGGCTTCTGCGCGAGCAGCCAGGCGAGCGCGATCTGAGCGGGCGTGACGCCGTTCGCCGCGGCGATGGCGCCGATCGTCGTCACGAGGCCCTGGTTCGCCTTGCGGTTCTCGACCGAGAAGCGCGGGACGATGTTGCGGAAGTCGCTCCTGTCGAAGGACGTCGCGTCGCTGATCGCGCCAGTCAGAAAGCCCTTGCCGAGCGGGCTGAACGGCACGAAGCCGATGCCGAGCTCCTCAAGCGTGGGGAGGATCTCCTTCTCGGGCTCGCGCCACCAGAGCGAGTACTCGCTCTGCAAGGCCGCCACGGGCTGCACCGCATGGGCGCGGCGGATCGTCTGCGCCCCGGCCTCCGACAGGCCGAAATGCTTGACCTTGCCCTCGCGGATCAGGTCCCGCACCGCGCCGGCGACGTCCTCGATCGGTACGTCGGGATCGACGCGGTGCTGGTAGAAGAGGTCGATGCGGTCGGTGCGAAGCCGCTTCAGCGCGGCGTCCGCGACGTCGCGGATGTGGGCGGGACGGCTATCCATGCCGCTCTGGCCGCCCGTGCCGTCGAACCTGAAGCCGAACTTTGTGGCGATGACGACCTGGTCGCGCACGGGCGCGAGCGCTTCGCCGACGACCTCCTCGTTCACGTAGGGACCGTAGGCCTCGGCCGTGTCGAAGAAGGTGACGCCCCGCTCGTGGGCGGCGCGGATCAGCGCGATGGCCTCGGTTCGGTCCGTCGCCGGGCCGTATCCGTAGCTGAGGCCCATGCAGCCAAGCCCAAGGGCGGAGACTTCGGGGCCGTTCCGGCCCAGGGTGCGCGTCTTCATGGTTTTCCTCCTCTGCAGGGAAGCGGATCGAATTCTCGCGTCGTCAGCGAGGGCTGGCAGGTCCGGCGTTGTGCCTGGAGCCTCGGGATGACGACAATCTAGGAGGAGCGGTCTCGCGCGATTAGCCGAAGAATATGTCTTGGGTCTATGCTCGCCATTCATGAGTGCAGACCTCGCTCAAGCGAGGCGGATCCGCGGAGACCAGGATGCATCGGGACGAACTGGGCGACCTCGCGGCGTTCCTGGCCGTGGCCGACGAGCGCAGCTTCACCCGGGCGGCCGCAAAGCTCGGCACGTCGCAATCGGCGCTGAGCCATACGCTGCGTCGGCTGGAGGAGCGGCTCGGGATACGCCTACTGACGCGCACGACCCGAAGCGTGTCGCCGACGGATGCCGGAGAGCAGCTCATCGCGGGCCTTCGCCCGGCTCTGGAGGAGATCGACGCCCGGATCGCCTCGCTCAGCGCGCTGCGGGAGAAGCCGGCGGGGTCCATCCGCATCAACACGAGCTGGCATGCGGCCGAGACGATCCTCTGGCCGGCCATCGAGCGCCTGCTGCCGGACTACCCCGACATCCGGTTCGAGCTAACCCAGGACCAGGCCCTCACCGACATCGTGGCCGGGCGCTTCGACGCGGGGGTGCGCCTGGGCGAGCGGGTCGAGAAGGACATGATCGCGGTGCGCATCGGGCCCGACCTGCGCATGGCGGTCGTCGGCGCGCCGTCCTATCTGGAGGCCCACGGCCGCCCGACGACGCCGCACGACCTGACCCGTCACGCCTGCATCAACCTGCGCCTGGAGACGCAGGGTGGGCTTTATGCCTGGGAGTTCGAGAGGGACGGCCGCGAGTTGAACGTGCGGGTCGACGGCCCGCTCGTCTTCAACGCGGTTCCGCTGATCATGAAGGCGGCCTTGGCGGGCTTCGGGTTGGCGTTCGTAATCGAAGCGCAAGCCGAGGACGAGATCGCCGAGGGGCGGCTCGTCCGTGTGCTGGAGGACTGGTGCCCGCCCTTTGCCGGGTATCACCTGTACTATCCCAGCCGCCGCCAACTCTCGCCCGCCTTCACCGTGTTGGTGAATGCGCTCCGGTACCGGAGCTGACAGGTTCGCCGCATGAGAGCAGCCCTCCGCATTGATGGACCGGCATCATAGGCCCGTGCCGAATGCGTGAGCTAAGAGTCCGCCTTGGGTCGGAAATCCGCGTTCACGCGCGTCCGCTCCGCGGCGCAAGCGCATCTCGGCCGCGGTCGGTGAACTCGGGCGGCTGGGCCATCCAGGTCATGAATGGCTCGCTATGCCTCGTCGGCGACGCCATTTCGGAGGACGCCGAGCCGATCCAACTCCACCTCCACCACGTCACCCGGCTTCATCCAGAGCGGCGGCGTGCGCTTGGCGCCGACGCCGCCGGGCGTTCCTGTGGCGATCACGTCGCCGGGCTCCAGGCGCGTGAAGGTCGAGCAGTAGGCGATCTGCGTCGGAATATCGAAGATCATCTGGTCGATCGTCGCGTCCTGGACGACCTGGCCGTTAAGGCGCGTCTGCAGGCGCAAGGACCCGAGCTCGCCGAGTTCGTCCGGGGTCATCATCCAGGGGCCAAAAGCGCCGGTTTTGGGAAAGTTCTTGCCGGGCGTGAACTGGTGGGTGTGGCGCTGGAAGTCGCGCACGCTGCCCTCGTTGTAGAGCGAATAGCCGGCGATGTGGTCCCAGGCGTTCTCCTTGGAGATGTAACGGCCCGGCTTCCCGATCACGATGGCGAGTTCACCCTCGAAATCGAGATGGGTCGACACCTTCGGGCGGATGATGTCGGCAAGGTGAGCCGTCTGGCTGTTGGCGAAGCGTCCGAAAACCGTCGGGTTCTCGACCACGTCGCGGCCGGTCTCCTTGCGGTGCATCTCATAGTTCAGCCCGATGCAAAGGATCTTGTCCGCGTTAGGGATGACGGGCAGCCATTCGATGGTCGACAACGGGATCCGGGCGCCCTGCGCGGCGCGTGCGGCCGCTTGTTCGAGAAGGCCCGCCGCAATGGCGGTCTTCAGGTCCGGCGCCTGGGCGCCGAACACGGCGCCGAGATCGACGACATCGTCGCCGTCCACGAGACCCCAGCTGGCTTTGCCGCCTGTCTTGAAGCTCACGAATCGCATGGTCTGCTGCCTTCCGAATAGGACGCGGGCTCCATGGAGCGCCGCCGGTGATGTTCAGGAGTGATCAGAGGCGTTCCGTCGCCGCCGCAGGCCGACCAGAAGCTGCGTCAAGGACACGGCGTCCGTCGCGGTCCCGTAGACGTAGTGGTCCGGCCGGACCACGGCGGCCACGGCCTTGTGGTGTGCGAACCAGCGATCCAGCACGCCGTCGCGCTCTACGAGAGCGCCTTCACCGATGCGGATCGGACAAAGCCCCGCCTGCGTCGCCTCTGCGGCGAGTTCCGCCGTGTCGGCCGCCGAGCCGACGCGAACCACCAGGCGCCAGCCCCCGCCGGCCGCCTTGTCGAGCAGCACGGCCCCGGTCTCGCCGATGATCCAGGGCTGGGGAAACAGGAGACCGGCTGCGGACGTGTCCAACGCCAGCAGGCCGCGTTGCAGGGGCGGCACGATCTCCTGGCGCGTGATGGTCCGCGGCTGGCCGGCGCCCTCCGCGAGGATCCGCGCGTCCCTTTCGCGGGCGCGCTCGGGGTCGCGCTCGCAAATGACGTGACCGATCGCCTTGATCCGGCTCGTCAGCTGCCGCACATGATCGGCGCGTTCCTCGCCGTAGGTGTCGAGGAGGTCGTCGCCGGCCCGGCCGTCCAGCGCCTCTTCGAGCTTCCAGGCCAGGTTGGAAACGTCGCGTAGGCCTTGGCACATGCCCTGCCCGATAAAGGGCGGTTGCTGGTGGGCGGCGTCACCGGCCAGGAACACGCGGCCGTTCCTCCACTCCTGGGCGACGAGGGCGTGAAACCGGTAGCTCGCCGAGCGCCAGAGCGTGGCGTCGTCGGGCGTGAGCCACTGCGCCAACAAAGACCAGACCTGCTCGGGCTGCTCCATGGCGCGCGGGTCTTCGCCCGGCAGCAGCATGATTTCCCAGCGGCGGTGGTTCTTCGGGCCGATGATGAAGCTCGTCGGACGGGCGGGATCGCAGAACTGGGCCGCCGTCTGCGGCAATTTCCCGAGCGCGTCCTCGTTGACCAGCACGTCGACCACGAGCCAGGGCTCATCGAAGACGAGGTCCTCGAGCGCAATGCCGAGTTGCTGACGAACCCCGCTGGAGGCTCCGTCGCACGCGATCACGTAATTGGCGGTCTCAACCCGCACGGTTCCGGCGGCGTCCCGCAGATGCAGGGTGACCCGCTCGGCGTCCTGCTCGAGCGCGATCAACTCGGTTCCAAGCTCCACCCGAACGCCCGGGTAGCTTCGAGCGTGGTCCCGAAGAGCGGCTTCCACGGGCGGCTGCGTGAACACCATGGTGGGGGTGTAGCCAAGCGGGTAGGGCTCCTGGACCATGTCGATCCGCCGGATCAGCTGGCCTTGCGCGCCGAAATGCTGGGACGCCGGAAAGGGCGCGACATACGGGAGGACGCGGTCCGCGACGCCCAGATTGTCGAACAGGCGCAGGATCTCATGGTCGATCGCGATGGCGCGCGGCTTTTCGTACACGCCCTGCTGGCGGTCGATCGCCAGCGTCGAGATCCCACGCGCGCCAAGCAGACTGGCTGCGACTGCGCCGGAGGGGCCAAAGCCGATCACGGCGACCTGGACGTCATTGACGAGTTTAGCGGCAGTCACCGACTGGCCTCCGAAGCTGCATGCAGCACCGCGATCTGGGCGGCCTTCACATGGTCTGACTTAGGCGGCGCGATGCCCCAGTGGTCGGTGCGACCGGGAGGCCAGACCCAGTCCTTCGGCCCGCGAACGACGTAGTCGTCGTCGACCTGGAGCACCTCCGCGGTGTATTCGATGACGGTCCCGACCGGGTCGACGAAGTAGGCGAAGACGTTGTCGCCCGGACCATGGCGGCCCACGCCCCAGCCGATCGAATAGCCATGGTCAACCATGCGGCCGGCGCCGCGCATGACGGATTCGAGATCCGGCATCAGGAAGGCCACATGGTTCAGGCCGTTCACGGGCGCCTCGGCCAGCACCACGGCATGGTGATCGGCGTTGCAGCGCAGGAAGGCCATCAGCTTGGATCGATCGGTCAGCCCGAAACCCAGCACCGCCTGGTAGAAGGCCGCGGCCTCGTCCACCGCGACGCTGTTGATGTTCACGTGCGCGAGCCGGATCGGGCGGTTGGGCGCCACGGCGGCGTCGGCGTTGCGCCGATCGCCATGCACGAAGCGCAGCGTGCCGCCCTGCGGCTCGCGGAGGCTCAACAGAACACCTCCACCCGGCTCCTGGCTGTCGGCGGGCGCCGTGACGGCGCAGCCCTGCGCGGCGGCTGCTTCGGCGATCTGGCCGAGGTCGGCGGGCACAGCGCAGCGGAACGTCACCGAACGCAGCGCGGTCTTCGGGCCCGCATGCAGGGCGAGCACGTAGGCGTCGTCGCCGCTGGCGCGCAGATAAGCCGCCGTCTCGGTGCGGCTCACGCAGGCGAGCCCCCAGACCTGGGTATAGAACGACACGGACAGCTCGAGGTCCGGCGTTTCGAGTTCGGCGCTGCGCAACGCCGTCACCGGGAAGCGCTTCATGGGGCAGGCTCCACGTCCAGCTTGCAATCGAGGAACCGCGCCGCATTGCCGAACAGCAGCCGGTCCTGGACGGCGGTGTCGGGCAGCGCCTCGCGGATACGCCCGACAGGCGTGCGATCGTGGAAATTGAAGGGATGGTCCGTCCCGACCATCACCTGCGTGTCGCCGAAGAGCTCGACGAGGTAGCGCAGCGCCGGAGCGTCATACACGAGCGCGTCATAGAAGAGCCGCCTCGCCTGCTCGACGGGCGAGACCTCCATCAACGTCTCCAGCGCCGGAAACACGCGGCGGCCTTCGGCCAACCGGGGCAACAGCATCCCGAGCGTACCGCCGCCGTGGCTGAACGCGATGCGCAGCTTCGGGCGCCGGACGATCAGGTTGGTGGTGATCACGGACGCGGCCGCGAGCCCGACATCCCCCGGATAGGCGAGCACCTGCTGCAGCGGCGCGGGACCGACCAGCCGCTCCATGCCGGCCGGTCGCAGCGCATGCACGAACACCGCGGCGCCAAGCTCCTCCGCGGCCTCGAAGAAGGCGTCAAACTCGGGCGCGCCCACCGGGCGGCCATTGATGTTGCTGCCGATCTCGACGCCCGCGAAACCGAGCTGGCGAACGGCGCGCTCCAGCTCCCGCAAGGCGAGGTTCATGTCCTGCAGCGGAACCGCCGCCAGCCCGACGAGGCGCCCTTGCGCCTCGGCGATCATCTCGGCCGTCTGGTCGTTGATGTAGCGAAGCAGGTCGTCGGCCGCCGGCGCGTCCATCCAGTAGGACAGCAACTCCGGCATCGGCGACACGGCCTGCAGGCCGAGCCCCATCGCGTCCATGTCGGCGATGCGCTTGGGCACGCTCCAGCAGCGATCGCTGACGGTGCGGTAGGTCTTGCCGGCGATCATCACGTGCCGGTGGCAGGCGTCGGCCTCCGTCATCGACGGCCAGGAGCTCGGCTCCGGCGCACGGACGCAGCGCGGAAAGTTCTCCGGGATCACGTGCGCGTGGATGTCCACGCCGCAACGGCATCGCGACATGATCGTCATCACGATGGCTCCCGGGTCGGGCGAATGGATGGCGCGTTTCTCATGCGGGTCAGCCGTAGAGCGCTTTGGGCAGCCACAACGCGATGCCCGGGAAGGCCAGCAGCAGGAGAATGAGGATCAGCGGGGCGACCAGGTAAGGCAGGATGCCGCGATAAATGCTGCCGATCTTCACGTCGGGCGCCTGCGCCTGGATCACGAAGAGGTTCATGCCCACGGGCGGGTGGATGAGCCCGACCTCGACCACGATCACGACGATGATGGCGAACCACACGGGGTCGTAGCCGAAGCTCTTCACCAGCGGCAGGAACACCGGCACGGTGATGAGGATCATGCCGATGCCTTCCAGGAAGCACCCCATGATGATGTAGGCGACAATCACCAGCGCCATCACGACGAGGCCCGGCAGCGACAGCGCCCGCGCGGCGTCGGCCAGCAGGGTCGGGACTTGCGTCTGGACGATGAAATAGGAGAACAGGTTGGCGCCGATGATGATCGCAAATAGCGAGCAGCTCGTCTTCACCGCGCCCGAAACCGTCTTCAGAAGCTCGCCTAGGCCCAGGCGCCCGCCGACGACCCCGAGCAGGATGGCCCCCATCACCCCGATGGCGGCGGCCTCGGTGGGGCTGAAGATGCCCGCGTAGATGCCCCCGATGGTGACCCCGAAGAGGGACAGGAACTGCCATGGCCCGGCCAGCGCCCGCACGCGTTCACGCGCCGTCGCGGGCGGCGCCATGGGCGAATCCTCCGGACGCCGATGCGCTCCCACCATGGCGACCACGATGTAGAGCAGCGTCAGGATGAGGCCCGGCAGCAGGCCCGCCGCAAACAGCTTCGGCACCGACTGCTCGGCGATGGCCGCGTAGATGACCAGGATGATGGACGGCGGAAACAGGATGCCGAGGCTGCCGCCCGCCGCGATGGATCCGGTGGCGACCGAGTCGGCGTAGCCGGCCTTGCGCATCTCGGCGAGTGAGATGCGCGTCATCGTCGCCGCCGTCGCGATGGAGGAGCCGCACACGGCGCCAAAGCACGCCGAAGCGCAGATGGTGGCGATCGACAGGCCGCCTTTCACGCCCGACAGCAGCACCCGGGCGGCCTTGAACAGGTCGGCCGACAGCCCCGTCGTGGACGCGACTCCGCCCGTGATGATGAAGAGCGGGATCACCGAAAGCGTGTAGAGCGACGCGGTGTCGAACGGCGTCGTGCCCAGCAGCGCGAAGGCGCTGTCCCAGCCCGACAGGGCCAGGTTGCCGAGAAAGCCGACCACGATCAGCGACGCCCAGACCGGGACGCGGCCAAACAGCAGGACAAACAGGGCGAGGACGCCGAAGGCGCCGATGACGGGCGGGGACATCAATGCGCTCCGCCGGCGCCGGGAACGGGGCTCAGCAGCGCCCCGATCGCGCTCAGGATCGTGCCCGCGATGCCGGTGAACACAAAGACCCACACCACCCAGAGCGGCAGTCCGAGTTCGAGCTTCCGGTCGCCATAGTCATAGGCCTGGATCGCCGGGCTGATCATCGCCCAGGCGATCAGCGCGAGCGCCAGGACCTGGACGAGATCGCCGAACCGCACCAGCGCGCGTCGTGCGACGGGGCCGACGAAGTGGTCCACGAGGTCGATCGTGATGTTGGAGCGCGTGAGAAACACGGCCGAAAGCCCGTGGAACACGAACAGCGCCAGCATGCACTCCACGACGTCATAGGCGCCGTGGATGGGCTTGCCTAAGCCGTAGCGAAGCACGACGTCGGCCGTCGTGCTCACCACGATCACGCCGGCCGCCGCCATCGCAAGCCATGTCTGCGCCTGCGCGACCGCGGCGATGACCCGCGCGCGCCGCGACGCCGGCCCCACGCTGTGTTCCTGGCTCACGCCGTCACCGCTCGGTTACTTGATGTAGTCGGCGTAGAACTTGCGGGCAGGCTTGCCGCCCTTCTCGAGCGCGTCGAGCCGCTTCTCCAGCAGTGCGCCGAGCCGACCCTTGATCTTGTTCAGCTCCTCGGGCGGCATCGTGGTGATCTCGACGCCCTTTGCGACCATGTACTCGCGTCCCGCCTTCTCGGCGTTGTCCAGAGCCGTTCCGAAGCGCGCGGCCATTTCGGGGCCGGTGGACTTTTCGATGATGTCCTGCAGGTCCTTCGGCAGCGCCTCGAACTTTTTCGGGTTCATCACCGCGATGAACGTGGCCGTGCTGACGCCGGGCTCCATGGAATATTTCACCACGGTGCCGAGATCGAAGCTCTGGGCGCCCTCATACGGGAAGGTCGCGCCGTCGATGATGCCCTTCGCCAGCCCGTCCTGGGTCTCGCCCGGCGGCACCGCCAGCGGCGCTGCGCCGAGCGCCGAGATCACCTCGGCGAACTGCTCGCCCGCATAGCGGATGCGCAGGCCCTTGAAGTCGTCCGCCTTGCGGAGCGCGACCCGGGCGGTGTGGAACTTGAGCGGCGCCGTCACCATGCCCCACAGCACCTTCATGCCCGGATATTCGGAGGCGAGATAGGTGGGCATCAGCTCCGTCATTCGACGGGACGTGAGTGCGCTGGCCGTGCCGCCGGATGGGGCCACATAGGCCTCGGACACGATCTCGGTGACCGGGTAGCGGCCGGGCGTCGAGCCGGTCAGGCCGATGGAGATGTCGGCCACGCCGCTGCGAACGATGTCGAACTGGCGCTGAGGCGGCCCGAGCTGCGCCGCCGGATAGAGCTTCAGCTTCAGCCGGCCGCCGGAGGCTTTCTCCAACTCCTCGCCCCAACGCGCCAGCTCCTTCTGGAAGGTGTGGTTGGGCGGCAGGAAGTGCGAGACCTTGAGTTCGAAATCCTCGGCGCTGGCGCTTGTCGAGATGGAGGCGGCTGCGGCGGCGAGGGCTGCGATGGCGGTCCGGCGCGAAACCTGGAAGCTCTTTGACACGATAGTCCTCCCGCTGCGGCGGCCGGACTGATCGGCTCCGGCCTTGTTGACAGCGACTGTGCCGGGCCAAAAAGCGCAGGTCAACGAATTTTATAAATCCTGACGGTCAGCGGCGGTTTGTATAACGTTGGGAAATACGTCGGGATCGGACAAAATCACGTTGGCGGTGCCCTGGTAATGGGCGGTGAGCAAAGCGACAGCCTTGTCGGCATCGCCGTCCACCACGGCTTTGAGGATAGCCTCGTGCTCATCCTTGACATTCCGCGTAGGGTAGACCCGTTGGATCGAGAGTTGCCGATAGCGAAACAGTAAATCAGCCTGCTGTTCGCAGTAGTTGATAAGCCACTGTGACCCACATCCACTGATCAAGTGACGATGGAAGATCCGATGTAAGCGTTCCCACTCCGGATTGCTTTCAAATTTCTCGCGCGATAGAGAACGCGGCGTCTTCGACAGCCTGTGCCAGGCGAGCACCAAGGCTTCTTCCCACTCCGGTGAGGCAGCCGCCATCGACTCGCGAAGAGCGCGCTCCTCCAGCCAGCACCGCGTCTTGGTCAACTCGCGCAATTCGTCCGCGCTGATGCCTGCAACAACGAATCCGCGCTGGTCGCGGATCTCGACCAGCCCCTCGGACGCTAACCGATTCAACGCCTCTCGGATGGGCGTCTGGCCAGCATCATACTGATCCATCAGGTATTTCAGCTGCAACCGACGGCTCGGCTTCAGCCGGCCTTCAAGCAGGTCGCGCCGAAGCCGATCACAAAGCGCGCTGGCTTGAGTGGCAACCCGGTCGGCGGCGGAGTCGGATCTCACGGTCATCCGAGATATTATATAAATTCTGGCGAGGGTGGCAAATCGATCTTGGCCCCTAGCTGAGCGGACGACTGCGTGCTCCCCTCAAAAGGTGTCAACGACCAGCCCGAGAGGTCCGCTTAGGTGGAAAGCGGACCGGCCTGCCGTTGTTCGCCGCGAGCCCGAGATGCGCCACCATCGGAAGTTCGCCGGCGCACCACGAGCGGACCCTGACTGCCGTAGAAGAGTGCGCGCAGTCGATCCTGTCGACGGCGCCCGGGCTGCAGCGAGGCTTCGGCCGCTGTCCAGCCCGCTCTCAGCCCCGTGTCGCGCTCGGCCCTGAAGCCCAGTCGCTCAGACGCAGTGTTCGACTCGGCTCGCGGCTCGGCGAATCGCGATCTCCAGTTGTGATGTTTATCCGGTACTCGCGGCGATAAACGGATGGGGCGACGCCTTTCAGCGCCAGGAACTGGCGATTGAAATTGGAAAGGTTGTTGAAGCCAACCAGAAAGCAAACGTCCGCGATGCTGGACTTGGACACCCTGAGGAGCTCACACGCCCGGTTCACCCGGAGCTGGTTCACGTAGCGGACGAAGGTCAAGCCGGTGTGGCGTTGGAAGGCTCTGGAGAACGCCGTTGGCGTGAAGCCGGACAGCTCGGCGAGATCGGTTTGGGTGAGGTCTTCGCCGAGATTGCGGGCGATGTGCTCCAGAACATGATTGAGCGGGTCGCTGGCGTAGACCTCGGGACGCGCCCGGAACTCCGCGCTTGCGAGCTGCCGCCCGCCGGATTGCTGCAGCAAAGCCATGAGCTGGAAAAAAAGGCCCAGCCGCCCGACGCCGTCCTCGTCCAGGATGCGCTCCAGCAGAAACCTGGCCTTCTCGCCGACGCCGTCCTCAAACTCGAAGCCGGCTTCCGATCGCTCCAGCAACGGCCCGAGCGCCCGAAGCTCCGGCGCCACCGCCATGCAGTTCGCGATGAAGGCCTGGGTGAACTGGAGGACGATGCCCCGGCGGGCGATCACCTCGCCGCGCGGCACGTCGCTGATCCAGTTATGCGGCAGGTTCGGTCCGGTCATCACGAGATTGCCGGGCCGGAACGTCCCGATAAAGTCGCCGATGAACGATCGCCCGGACGTCTCCGTGACGAGGTGGATCTCGTATTCCGGATGAAAATGCCAACGCACAGTGCGGAATGGATAGCCGTGCGCCCAGACCTTGAACGACGCTTCGCGCGGCACGTCGACGACTTCAAGGTCCGGCACATGATTGCCGCCCCGGTCGCCGGAGGGCCCGTGGTTCCTTCCGGTCAGAGTCGAGCCTCCCCGGTCTTCGGCCTCGCTGTCGGCCGGCGTTTCCCGCCCATTGTCGGGAGGTTCGCTCACCATGGCTAGAATGGCAAGGCGTGCTTGGCGAACAGCTTCTTGGCGATGACACGGAACAGCAGATCGGCCGCCAGACCCATCAGTCCGAGCGTCAGGATTCCAGCGAAGGCGTTGGCAGTCTTCAGAAAGAGGCGTGCGTTGTAGATCAGGAAGCCGACGCCCTCGTTGGCTGCTATCATCTCGGCTGCGACCACGCTCATGAAGGAGAAGCCCATGCCGACGCGCATGCCAACCAGAATGGCCGGGACCGTGGCGGGCAGCACTACGCGCCAAAGGACCTGCCGGCGACTGGCCCCGAGGCAGAGGGCGGCACGGCTCGGGCTTTCGTCGACGGAGGCGGCGCCTGCCATGGTGTTCATGAACACCGTGAACAGCGACGTGTAGATGATGATCGCGATTTTGGACTGCTCGCCGATCCCGAACCACAGGATTGCGATGCCCAAAAACGCGATCGGCGGCACGAATCGAAAGAAATTGAAGAAGGGCTCGATGGCCTGCTTCACCACGCGGATTCGGCCCGCCACGAGCGCGAGCGGTATCGCGACCGCGCAGCCCACCGCCCAACCCACCAGGATTCGGAAGTAGCTATAGGCGACCGCAGTCGGCAGGTCGCCGCTGCTCGTCAGCGTGACGATCGCCCGGCCCACCGCGAGAGGCGACGGCACGAAGAAAGGCGACGCGAAAGTTGACCCGATCGCCCAAAGGGCGACGGCGGCCAGCACGGACAGCGTCGTCACGCCGTAGCGTCCCAGCGAAGGCCGGGGAAGCCGCTTCGGCGGCGCGATGGACGTGGTGTTTTCGACGAGGTTTGTCATGCGGCCTGCTCGGCGAGGCGCTGGTTTCCGGCTTCCGCATCGATCGCGACGCTGAGCCGGTTGAACAGCTCGATAAAGCCGGCGGTCATCCGTTCGCGCGGCCGAGGTAAGTCTACGGGGATGATCTCGCGAATACGGGAGCCCGGTCCGCGCGTCATGATGCCGATCCGGTCGGCGAGCCAGATGGCCTCCGTGATGTCGTGGGTGACGAACAGGACGGTGCGCCGGTGAGCCATCCAGATCCTGGTGACCTCCCGTTGCAGATGGCTGCGCGTGTAGGCGTCCAGCGCCGCAAATGGCTCGTCCATCAGCAGGATATCGGGCTCGTTCGCCAGCACGCGGGCGATCTGCACGCGCTGCTTCATGCCGCCCGACAGCTGCCGAGGCAGCTTCTCGCGGTGATCCCACAGGCCGACCAGCTTCAGCATCTCGTCCACCACCGGGCGCCAAGCCTGCTCGGGGACGCCGCGCATGCGCGGGCCGAAGGTCACGTTTTCCTCGACGGTGAGCCAGTCGAACAGGGCGCGATCGGACTGGAACACGACGCCGCGTTCCTTGGCGGGGCGGTCAACCGCCTCGCCGTTGATCGCGACCGTTCCGCTGGTCGGCATGACGAAGCCGGCGACCAGGTTCAGCAGCGAGGTCTTCCCGCAGCCCGACGGGCCCAGCAGGCAAAAGAACTCGCCCGGCGTGACCTCGAGCTGCACGTTGCGCAACGCCGCATAGGGCTCCCCGCTGCGCTCGCCGGAGAAAACCATCTCGACGTCCCGCATGCTGATCGCTGGCGTCATCGCCGGGCTCCTAGTAGTCGTATTTGGAGAACTTGACCCGATCGGGCGCAACGGCCTTCAGCCACTTGCTGCTGATCCACTGCTTCATGTCCGGCATGGACTCGAGTTCCTTGTTCTCCTTCAGGTAGTCGCCATAGACGTTGTACATGTCGATCTGGCTGTCCGTGAGCGACGCCGGCCAACCGTCCGGCCAGCCGCCATTCTTCCAGATCTTCTTGACGTCGTCCGGCGACAGCTGGATGGCCTTGGCGGTGATCTGCGCGCCCTTGTCGGGGTTCGACTTCAGGAGGTCGACCGCCTCGATCCAGGCGGCGACGAGCTTCTCCATCCCGGGGTCGCCGTTCTTCTTCACCCAGTCGCACGTGACGTTGACGACCGAGACGTCGCGGAAGGCGGACCCGATGTCGCCGAAGCGATGCACGGCGTCGCCCCCGATCTCGAGCGCCAGCGAAGGCGTCGGCTCCGGCCAGATGATTCCGTCGACGCTGCCCTTGGCGAGCGCGATCGGCTGGTCTTCCTCGGACATGTTGACGGTCTTGACCGCGTTCCGGTCGACGCCCTGCTTGGCCAGCCACATATGCAGCGCGACCTCGCCGATACCACCCTTGCGCGTCCCGATGCTTTTGCCGACGAGATCGGTAGGCTTCTTGATGCTGGCCTTCGTGACCATGTTCACCGTGTTGACATCCACGAAGCCGATGCCGCCCTTGAAGCAGGCCTTGCCGCTCTTCAGCAGCGGCAGCAGCACGCGCGTGTTGGGAAAGGCGACGTCCAGATCGCCGGCCAGCGCCGCCTCCATGGTGGCGATGCCGGAGTTGAAGATCCGCATCTCGACCTTGAGGCCGTGCTTGGCCGCGATCCCGTTGCTGGCGTCGGCCAGCACGAAAACCGGACCAAACAGCACGTTTGAAGCCGCGCCGATCCGGATGACGGTGGGGTCGGCCGCCTGCGAGGACCCCACGCCGCCGATGGCCAGCAGGGTCGCAAAGGCGAGCGAACGCGGCCACGGAATCATCTTGCCGCTCTGCATCATATTCCTCCCATTTCTCTGCTCTGAGACAGATTAGCAAGTATATTATTTTTATTTGAAGCGCTCAAAGACAAGCTGCGTGAGATGCGGCCTGATATCGAGCGATTCAGCAGAGCCTGTCACAGATCGATTGGCCTAGCAACCACACCCGCCCGGGCCAGGATGATACTTTTTTGCGGATCTTCGAGCAGATAAGGGGATCGAATACTTTCTGTTGCAAGGCATGATGCATCGGCTATAGCCTGCGGCAAACGACGACACGGACAAGAAGCGCCATGAGCGAAAGGGAGAGCCGCGCCGCACCGGGGCGCGTCGGGACGACCGTGCAGGAATCGCAGCCCTACTGGCCCGCCCGCCGCAAGGCCGCGCCGAACGCGCCGAACATCGTCTGGGTGGTGCTGGACGACTGCGGCTTCTCCCAGATCGGCTGCTACGGCGCGGGGATCAGCACGCCCGCTATCGACGCGCTGGCGCAAAACGGGCTGCGCTACACGAACTTCCATGTCACCGCGATGTGCTCGCCCACCCGCACCTGCCTTCTCACGGGCCGGAACCATCATGCGGCCGGCATGGGCTACCTTGCCGATTTCGACACCGGCTTCGACAACGCCCGCGGCGCCATCTCGCCCAGCGCCGCCACGCTGGCCGAAATGCTCCGGGACGGCGGCTACGGAACCTATGCGCTCGGCAAGTGGCATCTGGTCCCGCCCGCGGAGTGCAGCCCGGCCGGCCCGTTCGACAACTGGCCGACCCAGCGCGGTTTCGACCGCTACTACGGCTTCCTCGGCGGGGAAGAAGACCAATGGGCGCCCGAACTCTGGTACGACCAGCACTATGTCCCGCCTGAAGGCCGCGACGGCTACCATTTCAGCGAGGACCTGGTCGACCGGGCGCAGGAGTTCCTGTCGGACCATCTCACCGCCACGCAGGATCGGCCGTTCTTTCTGTATCTGGCGTTTGGGGCCTGTCATGCGCCGCACCAGGCGCCGCAGAGCTTTCTGGACAAGTACCGGGGCGCCTTCGATCACGGCTGGGACGTGGAACGCGAGCGGGTGCTCGCGCGGCAGCTCGAAATGGGCATCGTGCCGCCCGGAACAGAGCTTGCGCCGCGCAACCCCGGCGCCCGGCCCTGGACCGACCTGAACGCCGATCAGAAGCGCCTCGTCGCGCGGATGCAGGAGGTCTTCGCCGGCTTCACCGAACACACCGATTGCCAGATCGGCCGGCTTACGCAGTTTCTGTCCCGCCGCGACAAGCTGCGCGACACGCTGTTCGTCGTGCTCTCCGACAACGGCGCCAGCGGCGAAGGCGGCGAATTCGGCTCGGTGAACGAATATCGCTACTTCCTCGGACTGCCCGACACGCTTGAGGAAAACCTCGCCGGGATCGACCAGCTCGGCGGCCCGTGGACCCACAACCACTATCCGGCGGCCTGGGCGCAGGCCGGCAACACGCCACTGAAGTTCTACAAGAAATTCACCTTCGGCGGGGGCGTCCGCGCGCCCTTGATCATGCACTGGCCGGAGCGTCTCGCCGAAGCCGGAGCCCTTCGCACACAGTTCCACCACGCGATCGACCTCGCGCCGACCATGCTGGACCTCGCCGGCGTGACGCCCAGGCCGCATTATCGCGGCGTCGAGCAGATGCCGCTACACGGCGCGTCCCTCGCCTACACGTTTGACTCGCCAGGCGCTCCGTCGCGTCACGAAACCCAGTATTTTGAAATGGGCGGTCAGCGGGGCATCTACCACCGGGGATGGAAGGCGGTCACCAATCACCGCTCGGGGGACGACTACGCGGCCGATCGGTGGGAGCTCTACCACCTCGACCAGGACTTCTCCGAAACGCGCGATCTCGCCGCCCAGGAGCCCGAGAAGCTGCAGGAGCTCGTCGATCTCTGGTGGCGCGAGGCGAAAGCCTACAACGTGCTGCCCTTGGACGACCGGGCCCAGGCCCGAGCCTTCGCGCGCGACCCTGCGACCGACGCCCGGCTGCGTTTCGTGCTGTATCCGGGAACGCGGTTGCTGACGCCCGTTACAGGCCCGAACTTCGCCCGGCGCTCCTTCCGCATCACTGGCTTCTTGCAGAACTGCGACGATACGGCCAGCGGCGTCGTGTTCGCCTATGGCCGGCGGGCCGCCGGGCTGTCGCTCTTCGTGCAGGAAGGCCGCCTCTGGTTCGATTACAACCTCGCCGGACGTCACACCGAGTTGTCGGCCCCGCTTCCTCCTCTCGGTCGCGTGGGCAGTCTCGGCTGCGCGCTTCTGCTGCACGAGGAGGGCCGGACCGAACTGCGGCTCATGGTCGACGGACGCGACGTCGCCTCCGCGCCGCTGCCTATGGCCTTCCCGGCCGGGTTCGGGCTGATGAGCTCGCAATGCGGGATGAACGAGCCTTCACCGGTTTCGCCGCGCTACAGCGCGCCGTTCCGGTTCGGCCCGGGCCTGGACCGGGTGGAGGTTGAGCTCAGCGAGGCGAGCGACGAAACGATCGCGGGCCTCTGGCTCGCCGCGATGGCGTCCCAATGAGCGCCGCCGCGCGAAGCCCGGGCGCGCCGCGCTATGTGATCGGCGTCGATGTCGGCACCGGGAGCGCCCGCGCAGGACTATTCGAGGCGGACGGGAGCCTCCTCGCGGATGCGCGGCGGGACATCTCGCTCTGGCACGACGTTCCGGATTACGCCGAGCAGTCCAGCGCCGAGATCTGGCGGGCCGTGTGCGCCTGCGTGCGGGACGTTGTGCAACAGGCCGCCGTTCAGCCCCGGGCAATCGCAGGAATCGGCTTCGACGCGACATGCTCGCTGGTGGTGCTTGGCGAAGGCGGGCGTTCCTTGCCGGTCGGGGCGCATGGCGACCCGGCGCGCGACATCATCGTCTGGATGGATCACCGCGCTCTCGATCAGGCGCGAAGGATCAACGAGACGCAGCACCCCGTCCTCTCCTATGTGGGCGGCCGCATCTCGCCCGAGATGCAGACGCCCAAGCTGCTTTGGCTGAAGGAACAGCTGCCCGGCGCCTATCATGCGGCATGGCGGTTCTTCGATCTCGCCGATTTCCTGACATGGCGGGCGACCGGAAGCCTGGCCCGATCGGTGTGCACGGTCACGTGCAAATGGACCTACCTGGCGCATGAGCGACGCTGGGACCCCGGCTATTTCCGGCAGATCGGTCTCGGCGACCTCACCGACGACGGCTTCGCCCGCATCGGCGACGAAATCGTCCCTGCGGGGGCCCCGCTCGGCGACGGGCTGACCGCCTCCGCGGCCGCCGAGCTCGGCCTTGCCCCCGGCACGCCCGTCGGCGCGGGGCTGATCGACGCCCATGCGGGCGGGCTCGGCTCGATCGGCAGCCGCTCTGTGCACGGGACGCCGCTGACCCGCATGGCCTATGTGTTCGGCACGTCGGCCTGCACGATGGCGAGCGGCGAGGAGCCCATCTTCATCCCCGGCGTCTGGGGCCCATATTTTTCCGCCATGGCGCCCGGCCTCTGGCTGAGCGAAGGCGGCCAGTCCGCCGCGGGCGCCGCCATCGAGCAACTCATCGCGTTCCACCCCGCATGGCCGGAGCTGAAGGCCAGGGCTGCAGCAGAAGGTCTGGCGCCTCCGGAATGGTGCGCCGGGCAGGCGGCTGCAAAGAGCCCGACCCTGTCGGACGCCGTTCGCCTCGCCGGCCCACTCCAGGTCGTGCCCGACTTCCTCGGCAACCGCTCGCCGCATGCCGAGCCCCAGGCCCGCGCGCTTGTGGCGGGACTTGGCATGGAGCGGGACCTCGACCATCTCGTCGCGCTGTATGTGGCGGGCGTTCTCGGCGTCGGCTACGGGCTGCGCCAGATCATCGACGTCAGCCGCGCCCGGGGGGCGACCATCGAGGCGCTCGCCTTGAGCGGCGGCGCGGGCAGAAACCCGCTTGTCCGGCAACTCCTGGCGGATTGCGCCGGTCTACCCGCGCTGGCCTCCGACGGCGCCGATCCGGTGCTGCGCGGGGCGGCCATGCTGGGCGCGGTCGCGGGCGGCGTGCATGCGAACCTCCACGCCGCCATGGACGCCATGTCGCCGGACGCCGTCGCTTACGAGCCCGTCGCGGGCGACCTCGCACAGGTTCACCAGCAGCGCTACGCCGCTTTTGAACGGCTTGAGCGATGCGCCCGCGAGGCGATGCTGACCGATCTCGCGAGCCCCGCCAGCAACCCACAGGGAGGCGCGCTGTGACACAGGACATGGAAGGCAGGGTCGCGGCGATCACCGGAGCCGCATCCGGCATCGGGCATGCCTGCGCGGTGCGGCTCCTCAACGCCGGAGCGCAGGTGATCCTGATCGATCGCGACCGCGCTGCCCTGGACCGCATCGTTCCCGAACTGGGCCCGCGCGCATCCGCGCTCGCCATGGACCTCACCGACCCGCGCGCGGTCGGGACGATGATGCCATCGATCCTGTCCGCGGCCGGTCGTCTCGACGTGTTCCACGCCAATGCCGGATCCTATGTGGGCGGACCGATCGAAGCCGGCGACCCGGACGCCTGGGACCGCATGCTGACGCTGAACGTGAACGCCGTGTTCCGCTCCGTCCATGCCGTTCTGCCGCACATGATCGAGCGCCGGACCGGAGACGTGATCGTCACGAGCTCGGTGGCCGGGGTGGTGCCGGTGGTCTGGGAGCCGATCTACACGGCCTCCAAGCACGCCGTGCAGGCTTTTGTCCACACGGTGCGCCGCCAGATGATCAAGCACGGCCTGCGCATCGGCGCCGTTCAACCCGGCCCCGTGGTGACCGCGCTGATCAGCGACTGGCCCAAGGATAAACTGGAGGCGGAGCTCGCGGCGGGCGGCCTGATCGAGGCGTCAGAGGTCGCGGAGGCGGTTTACTTCATGCTGAGCCGCCCGCGGAACGTCACGATCCGCGATCTCGTGATCCTTCCCCAGAGCACGGACCTCTAGCAACGCTGGTTGGCGCCGCTCATCAGCGCGGCGTTCGAGCGGCTCTCGCAAAGTCGGATGCGTTGGACTTCCGCCAGGGGTCAGCTCGCCAGCGCCAAGCCCCGCCGCTTCATGCCTTCGCCACTGCCCGCACGGCGACCATCCCCTCCGAAGCGCCTTCACCGAGACGGCGAGCCGCATAGCGGCGTCGGATGCGGTCAGGAACAGAGCGGCGGCGGCCATGAACCAACTCGGTGCAGGAGCCCGCCGTGCTTATGGAGCCAGCCCCAAGGTCCGGTCAGGGTCGCGGCGATTTCGGCATCGAACCGAACCGCCGGTGAGGCCACCAAACCTCACTGGCGGTTCGAAAGGCCAAGCACCTGCCATAGCTGACTGAGCTCGTGCGCCATTCGGGTCGCCAGCCAATTTGCTATTTCGATTGTGACCGGACTAAGCGGCCTGTTCTTCGGCGCTAACAGGCAGTGATGTCGCCCAGTGATGGACCTGAGCTCGGTTGCGGGAATAAAGGCCCCCTTGACCAGAGCGCTGGAGACCACGCTCACCCAGCCTAGGGCGATGCCCTCTCCATTGAGCGCGGCTTGCAGGATCACGGCATAGTCCGTGAATTCGTGCCACGCGCCCTTCGGGAAAACAGCGGAGTGGCCATCGCGCCGGAACGCTTTCCACTCATCGGGCGAATGGTCGCTCAGGTGCAGGAAGACGTGTCCCTCTCCGTCCCGGTTCAGCGGGCCCCTGGCCTTGGCGTAGGAGGGGCTGCACACCGGCAAAATGATTTCCGGAGCAAGCGGCCAGCGATGGTAGCGGGCGTCATCCTGCGGATCGATCCGGGTCGCCAGATCGACATTGTCCGGAATGCCACGCATGGCCCCGGCAATCAGGTCGAAGCGCAGGTCGACCTGCGGAAAGGCGGCATAGAACTCGCCGAGCCGCGGCAAGAGCCAGTGGGCCACGAAGGATGTGGAGAGCGAAAGGGTGATCACGGGCTTGGCGTTCTGGCTGCGCGCCTGGATGCTGCGCACCGAAGCGCCTATACGCCCGAACCCGTCCGTCACGGCCGCGTAGAGCTCGGAACCCTCGGGCGTCAGGGCCAGCCCGCGCGCCTGGCGGTCGAAGAGCCTTACGCCCAGCGCGCCCTCCAGCTGGGCGATGGCGCGACTGATGGACGGCTGCGACACGTTGAATTCGGATGCCGCGGCCGTGAAGCTGCCAGCGCGCGCAGCTGCCTCGAAAACCAGGAGAGCTCTCGGCGACGGGACGGTGCGTGACAACGGAGCCATACGCTCAGCGTATGGCGTCCGAAGCTTTTTTCAAGCTGGCCGGAAGGGTCCCGATCGGGGAATCTCGCCGGCGCGGAAGGGTCGACAGGGCTGGCGTCCCGCGGTCAGCCAAAGGGAGCTTCCAGGAATGACACGACACGCCGATGCGGGCGACCGCACCTCCGACCCGCTCCTGCAGCCCTTCCAGCTCAAATCCATCCAGCTTCGCAACCGGATCGTCAGCACGAGTCATGCGTCCATGCTGGACGAGGGCGGCATGCCGCTGGAGCGCTACCAGCGTTACCACGAGGAAAAAGCCCGCGGTGGCCTTGCCATGACGATGGTCGGCGGCTCCGCAATGACGTCGCCTGACTCGAGCTGGGGCGGGGGTCAGCTCGACCTCTCGTCGGATCGCATCATCCCGCATCTCCAGCAACTCTCGGCGCGCATTCACGCCCAGGGAGCCGCCGTGATGTGCCAGGTGTCGCATCTTGGCCGGCGCGCGACGTCCTTCGCCAATCACTGGCTGCCGGTGGTGGCGCCGTCGCGGATCAGGGAAACACGCAACCGGGCCTTCCCGCGCGAGATGGACCGGTCGGACATCGACCGCATCGTGGCCGACTTCGCGGACGCCGCGCGCCGCTGCGTCGAGGGCGGCATGGATGGGCTGGAGACCGTGACCGGAGGCCATCTGATTGGCCAGTTCCTGTCACCTCGGACCAACCAGAGGACGGACGGCTTCGGCGGCTCGGCCCGGAACCGGGCGCGTTTCGGCCTGATGGCCCATGAGGCGATCCGCAAGGCGGTGGGGGACGACGTCGCGGTCGGAATCCGGTTCGTGATCGATGAAGGCGTTTCGGACGGCTCGGACGTCGAAGACTGCCTCGAACTGGCCCGCCTTTTCGAGCGCGAAGGCCATATCGATTTCTTCAACTGCATCTACGGCCGTATGGACACCGAGCTTGCCCTCACCGAGGACAACATGCCGGGCATGTTCCAGGCGAACGCGCCCTTCCTGGGCAAGGTCGAGCAGTTCCGAAAGGAGACCCGGCTGCCGCTGTTGCACGCCGCCGGCATCCGAGACCTTGCGACGGCGCGCCACGCCGTGCGCGAAGGGATTGTCGACCTCGTCGGAATGACGCGGGCGCATATCGCCGATCCCCACCTCGTCGAGAAGCTGATCCGGGGAGAGGAGGATCGGGTGCGCCCCTGCATCGGCGCATCTTATTGCCTCTACAAGAAGGTCAACTGTATCCACAACCCGACCAGCGGACGCGAAACCACGCTCAGCCCGACGGTGGCGCGCGCCGGGGAGCCGCTGAAGGTGGTGGTCGTCGGCGGTGGACCAGCCGGACTGGAGGCCGCGCGGGTGTCCGCCGAACGCGGCCACGTGGTGGCGCTCTATGAGGCCGCGCCGAAACTGGGCGGCCAGATCCTCGTGGCGGCCTCCGCGGCGGAACGCAAGGACTTGATCGCGATCGTCGACTGGCGCGTGCGGGAGCTCGAGCATCTTGGCGTCCCGGTGCATTGCAATACATACGCGGACACCGACGCGATCCTCGCCCAGTCGCCCGACATCGTCATCATGGCCACCGGTGGCGTGCCGGACCTGGAATGGCTCGACGGCGCCGAGCTGTGCGACAGTGTCTGGGACGTGCTCACAGGCTCGGTGGCCGGCAAGGACGATGTCTTGATCTACGACGGGACGGGTCGCCAACCCGCGGCTTCCTGCACGCTCCACCTTGCCCGCCAAGGCAAGGCTGTGCTGCTCGCGACCCCGGACGATTCCTTGTCGATCGAGATGCCCTACACCGACAAGTCGAGCTTTCGCCGGCGCTTTGCTGAACTGGGCGTCCGCTCGATGACCGACATGCGCCTCGTGCGGGTGTCGCGCCGGGCCAACGGACTGGTCGCCCTGTTCCGTCACGAACTGACAGGGGCGGAAACCGAAATCGAGACCAAGCAGGTCGTGGTTGAACATGGGACAGCCCCCCTGACGGAGGTCTACGACGACCTGCGCGGCCGCGCGGCCAATCGTGGCGTCACGGATCCCCGCTGGCTCATCGCGCGCGAAAGCGGCGCTGAGCGAACCGGGAGGGCGCCCGGGACCTTCGACCTGCATCGCATCGGCGACGCCGTCGCCAGCCGCGACATCTACTCGTCCATCCACGAAGCCTACCGGCTGTGCTCCAAGCTGTAAGACGGCGCCCGCCGCGCTATCCGATTGACGAAAGAACGCGACGGCTCGGCCGATCCGATTCAAGCTACGCCGATCGGCGCGCCATTCGACCCGCACTATGACGTTCGCGCCCAACGGACCGATCGATGCGCGCCCGACAGCTCGAAGTTTTCTGCACCCTGATGCGATGCGGCACCGTGACGGGCGCCGCCGCGATGCTCAACATTTCGCAGCCGGCCCTGAGCCAGATTCTGCTGCACACAGAGGACCAGCTCGGGTTCAAGCTGTTCGACCGGGTACGCGGCCGTCTCATCCCGACGCAGGAGGCGGATGAAATCTTCCCGCAGGCCGAGCAGATCTTCGCGCAGCTCGGCGCCCTGCGTCGCCGCACCGTGGACATGCGGCAAGGGCGCACCGGCCTGGTGCGTCTCGCCGCCTCGGCCCCGCCATCGATGTCGATCCTGCCGCGGGCGCTGGCCGGGTTCCGTGAGGAGCATCCCGAAATCGTGGTGCGGACGCTGATCGCCCCGATCGCCAGCATCGTCGACATGCTGCGCAACAACGAGGTGTCGCTCGGCATCGCGATGAACGACCTGCCGCAGCACGAGATCCAGGTCGAGACGATCGGCCATGCCGAGCTCGTGTGCGTGATCCCGGAGGGACACCGGTTCGCCGGACGCGAATGGATCCACTTTCGCGACCTTCTCGAGGAAACGCTGATTTCCTATCGGGCGGACACGCTTCCGGCTCGGCTCGTGACGGCGGTGGCCGAGGCCGAGGGGCTGACCTATGCGCCCGCAATCGAGATCGACCTGTCGATCACGGCCCTGCCTTTCGTCCGGGAGGGACTGGGCGTTGCGCTGGTGGACGGGCTCCTGCCGTGGGAGCAGTTCCCCGGGGTTGTCAAACGGCCCTTTGCGCCCAGCATCCAGGTGCCGATCGCGCTGCTGACGCGCAAGGATCACATCTTGTCCAGCAATCATGAGTTGATGCGCGACCATCTGCGGCGCGCCTGCGCGACCCTGGGCTGGAGCTCTCGCCGGTAGGGGCCTAGGGCGTTTCGGCCGGGGCCTCCGCCGCAAGCGCCCACACGGGCGCGGGGCGAGCCGGCGCCTGGCCACGCAGTCGTCCTACCGCTTCGGGCGAGCTGAAGCCGACCGTCGCGGCGATGATCTCGGCGCTGGACAACTGGCAGTAACGACCCTGACACCGCCCCATGCCGGCGCGGCAAATCGACTTGGCGCGGTTCGCTTCGGCTCCGCCATGCACGACAGCCTCGCGGATCGAGCCGGCCGTGACCGCCTCGCAGCGGCAGACGACGGCCTGGTCGGGGAGGGCGCTCACCATGCCGGCTGGCCACGGAAAAGCGCGGGCGACGCCCTTGGCGAAGGCTTTGATCCGGGAAAGGCGCTTGATGTCCCGGGAGGCGTCGGGCGCGGGCAGGCCGAGGTCGGACAGGCAAGCCGACGCGGCAAGTCGGCCGGAGACCTCAGCGCCGTCGGCCCCGAGCAACCGGTAACCATCGCCCGCCAGATAGACGCCCGGGGCGGCCCGGCCGAAAGCGTCTCCACGGGGCAGCCACTGGCGCCAGGCCTCGTCCCAATCAAAAGCGCATCCGGCGAGTTCGGCGAGCAGCGTCTCGGGACGCAGGTGCCAGCCGAGCCCCACCGCGTCGCAGGGCGTGTGGCGCTCGCGCCCCGCAGCGTCGCGCCAGCGGATGCTGGCCGGCCCTTGGTCGTCCGTGTCGATTGCGACGAGCTGCGCGCCCGGATGGTAGAGCCGCCCCAACGTGGCCCGCATGGCGACGCCGCGCAGCGCCAGGGCCGGGCGCGACAGAAGGCCGGGACAGCAACGCAGCTGCGCTCCGAGCGGAGCCGTGTCGAGAACGGCGGCGACGCCCGCGCCCGCCTTCAGCAGTTGCGAGGCGAGCAGCGTCAGCAGCGGCCCTGATCCGGCGAGGACCATGCGCCGGCCAAAGGCCGCGCCCTGCGCCTTGAGGGCGATCTGCATCGCGCCGAGGCTATAGACGCCCGCGTGTTCCCAGCCCGGCACGGGCGCCAGCCGGTCCGTCGCCCCGGTGGCGAGGATCAGGCGATCAAACGCCATCCAGGACGCGCCTTCCGGACCGAGAACCTGCACTCGTCCGTCCGCGACCGCCAGAACGGAGCTGCCGGACCGATGCTGCAACCGTCCCGCGGCCGCCATGGCGTCGAAGGCGGCGTGCAGGGCGACCGCCTTGCCGACTTCAGAGCCGTAGAGCGTCCCGGGCGGGCGCTTGAATCCGTCCGGCGGCCGCCGGTAGATCTGTCCGCCGGCGCGAACGCCTTCGTCGATCACCACCGGGACGAGCCCGGCGGCGGCGAGGGTCTCGGCGGCCCGGATGCCGGCCGGGCCGGCGCCCACGACCACGACGCAAGGGGGCGTTCCGCTCATGGCCATTGGCCGGGCGCCGCGGTGAGGAGGCGCATGCCGTCCGACAGCAGGGTGGCGCAGGCGCGCAGGCGCGGGCCTCGCTCCTGCCAGACCCAGCAATCCTGGCACGCTCCCATAAGGCAGAAGCCCGCGCGCGCCTCGCCGCCGAACTCGGAGCGCCGCAGCGCGGGTGCGACCGACAGAACCGCGGTCAGCACCGTGTCGCCCGCGAGCGCATGGCGCGGCGCACCATCGAGCGTGAAGCTCACGGGCGGCCGGTCGAGCTCTGAAAGCCGGACCAGACGGGCCACCGGGCCGGCCCCGCTCATTCGGCCGCCACGCGGATTGTCGTGGCCGGCGCGGGCAGGTTCGGGAAGCGAGCCCGCGCCTCGGCGAAGGATTGCGCCACGCCCTGCGCGCCAGCCCGGCCTTTCATGCGGCGAAAGATCTCCGTCTTCGTGAAGAAGCGCCAGTGGATCGGCAGTCCCGCCAGGATGGCGGTCAGCGTGGCGTAGGCCTCGCGCGTCCACTGCGCCTCGTAGCCATCGCGCTCGGGACCGAAATGGAAGTGCCCGCGATGAGGAACCTGCGCGCGGCGCAGCGCCGCCGTGGCGGCCTCGTCGACCTCGCCGTCCCGCAGGACGACCCCGTACTCGGTCTCGGCCGCCGCGGCCGAGACGTAGCTCCGCGCGACGTCCCGGGCGACGCGCCAGGGCTCGCGTTCGCGAGGGTCGCCGCGGCCGCCGCCGCCGGCGGAGCGGATCGCCAGCACGTCGCCGGGCTGGAGAACGGCGGTGTCGATGTTGCCGAGGCGCCGCGCGTCGGGCGAGCCTGGGTTGACCACCATGTCGGACAGTCCGGCGGCCCGTCCGCCCAGGACGCCCCAGGGGCGGAAGAAGCTCCGGTCCCGGTTGCGGGCCGTGATGCGGCTGTCCGGCGCGAAGACGCGAAACGCCATCTCGGTCGCGAGCCCGCCACGCCAGCGGCCGGCGCCGCCGCTGTCCCTGGCCAACCCGTAGCGGATGAATTCGACGGGCGTTTCGGTTTCGGTGATCTCGATGGGCGTGTTCCTGAGATAGGCGGCGTCCGCTCCGGAGCCGTTTGCGCCGTCCCGGTGCGGCATGCCGCCGCCGCCGCCCACCACCGGGTTGACGGCCGCGATCACGGTGCGCCGGGTGCGCTCGTCCGTCGTCATGACGTTCACGATGCAGTTGTTGCCCGCCGGAGCGGCCGGGAGGCGGTCCGGCAGCACCTGTGAGAAAGCGCCGAAGATCACAGAACGCAGCCGTGCGCAGGTGAGGGAGCGCATGCCCACCGCGGCCGGGAACACCGGATTGAGCACCGTGCCTTCCGGGGTGATGCAGGTGAAGGGGCGCGTCAGCCCCGTGTTGAGCAGGATCTTGGGGTTGAGCGTGTAGAGCACGTAGTAGACGCCCACCAGCAGGATCGTGTGCCGCGGGTCGCCGCCGGAGGGAACGTTGAGCGACGACGCGAGCTGGGGGTCGGAGCCGGTGAAGTCCAGCACCGCCTCGTCGCCGCGGATCGTCAGCGTGACGTTGAGGCGGCAGGGGTTGGCCTCGACCGAGTCCTCGTCGGCGTAGTCGGCGAACTCCCACACCCCGTCCGGCATGGCGCGCAGCATGTCGCGCGCCTGCGCCTCGGCATGGTCCAGCAGCGCCTCCACTCCGTCCAGGAAGGCGTCGCGGCCGAACTTCTCGATCATCGCCAGGATCTTGCGCTCGCCCGTATTGAGCGCGCCGACGAGAGCTTTGATGTCGCCGACATTGAGGTCCGGCTTGCGCACGTTGGTGGTCATGATCCGCAGGATCTGCTCGTCGAAAACGCCCTCGTTGACGAGCTTCATCGGCGGGAAGCGGATGCCCTCCTGGTGGATTTCCGTGAGCGCGCGCGAGAGCGAGGCCGGGACGGCGCCGCCCATGTCGGTGTTGTGGATGTGCCCGCCCGTCCAGGCGACGATCTCGCCCTCGTGGAACACGGGCTTCCAAAGGTGGGTGTCGGGCGCGTGCGTGGCGACGTAGCAGGAATAGGGGTCGTTCGTGAACGCGATGTCGCCCGGCTTGTAGTCCTCCACCATCGCGATGGCGCGCCCATAGGTGAGGCCCGGATACCAGGTCGCGCCGAGCTCCATCGGAACCCCGAACGTCTCACCCTTCCGGTTCATCAGCATGACGGTGAAGTCCTCGGTCTCCTTGACGAAGGCCGAGTGGGCGGTGCGCTGCAGCGTGTGGGCCATGTTCTCGGCCGCCGCGCGGACGTGATTGGCCAGGACCTGCAGGTTCATGCGGTCGAACATGGGCGTCACTCCGCGAAGGTCAGGTGAAGGTTGAGATGACGGTCGACCCTGAGCTTCGAGCCGGCCGGGATCGCGCAGGTGGTGTCCTCCTGGGCGATCACGGCCGGGCCCTGGAAGTGGTCGCCCGGCCGAAGGTCTGACCGAAGATAAAGGTCGACCGGCCTGCTCGCCCCGTCGATGTGGACCTCGATGGCGCGAACCGGGCGGGCGACGGTCTCGACTTCCTCCTCGGTCGCAAACGCGACGGCGGGCCCGGCGCCGATGGCCGACAGCCGCAGGCTGATGACCTCGATGCGGCCAACCGGATCGTCGAAATCGTAGAGGCGCGCGTGACCCTCGTGGAAGCGGCTGGCCACCGCGGCGACGTCGCCGTCGCGAAGCCAGGCGGGCTGCAGCGGGATCTCGATCTCGTAGCTCTGGCCGGCGTAGCGCATGTCGGCGAAGAGCAGCAGGTCGGCCGGGCCGCTGTGCCCCTGCGCCTTGAGCCACTCCTGTCCCTCGGCCGCCATGGCCGCGAAGGCGGCGTGCAGGGATGGCAGGAGTTCGGGTGAGAGTTCGGCGAAAAGGGTGCGGATGAAGTCGCCGCGCAGGTCGGCCACAAGGCCGCCGAGCGCGGAGACGACGCCCGGCCGCCGCGGCGCGAGCACGCGCGCCATTCCGGTTTCGCGCGCCAGGAAGGCGCCCAACATGGGGCCGCCGCCGCCAAACGGCATCAGGGCGAAATCCTGCAGGTCCACGCCGGCCCGCGAGGCCAGCTTCTCGACTTCCACGAACAGCTCCGACACCGCGATGTCGATGATCGCCTGGGCGGTCGCCTCGACCGGTCGGCCGAGCTGCTCCGCCAGGCTCGCGACCGCCGCACGGGCAAGCCCCACATCCATCTGGAGCTGGCCGTAGGCCATCTGGCTGTGGCCGAGCCAACCGCACACCACCATGGCGTCCGTAATCGTCGGGCGCTCGCCGCCGCGGCCGTAGCAGGCCGGCCCGGGAGTCGAGCCGGCGGATTCGGGGCCGACCCGTAGCACGCCCTGCGCATCCACGCTGGCGATGGAGCCGCCGCCGATCCCGATCGAGCTCACCGCGACCGAAGGGATGTAGAGCGGAAACTCGCCAATCATCTCGCCGGCGCCGAACTGGGCCTCGCCGTCGATGATCAGGGCGAAATCCGACGAGGTGCCGCCGATGTCGAGCGTGAGAATACGGCTTTCGCCAGCCTGACGCGCCAGCCACGCGGCGCCGATCACGCCCGAAGCCGCGCCGGACAGCAGCATCTTGACGCAGGAGCCCTTGCCTTCGGCGGCGTTCATGACGCCGCCGTTCGACTTGGTGAGCAGCGGCCGCGCCGGCACGCCGCTCAACGCAAGCCGCTCCTCCAGCGCCGTCAGGTAGCCGGCGACGCGGGGGTGGACATAGCCGTTCAGGATGGCCGTCGAGGTGCGCTCATATTCGCGGATCACCGGCCAGACCTCGGCCGACGTGAACACGAAGAGCTCCGGCGCAAGCCGCGCGATCTCGGCCTTCACCATCGCCTCATGGGCGTCGTTGCGCCAGGCGTGCAGAAACGCGACCACGACGCCGAGGGCGCCTCTCGCCTTCGCGGCGACGACCGCCTCGGCGACTTTGCCGAGGTCGGGCCGCAGGGTTTCCGAGCCATCCGCCCGCAACCGCCCCGGGATGCCGAAGATCATGTCCCGCGAAGCCAGTTGGTCCGAGCGGCGACAGAACAGCGAATAGGTCTCCGGCATGCGCAGGCGGGCGAGCTCGATGACGTCCTCGAATCCCGCGTTGGTGAAGAGGGCCAGCGCAGCGCCCTTGCGCTGGATCACGGTGTTCATGCCGACGGTCGTGCCGTGCACGAAGCGCGTCACCGCCTGGGGATCGAGCCCGTCGCGCTCCCGGAGCAGGGCCAGCCCCGTCATCAGCTCCGCCCCGGGGTCATCCGGGGTGGTCAGCACCTTGAGGGAGGCCATGCGGCCCGAGCCGGTTTCCAGCGCGCAAAAGTCGATGAAGGTGCCGCCGATGTCCACGCCGATCTTCCAATCGGCGGCGCTTCGCCGCTCCGCGCTGGATGCTGTGTCGCTCATGTCCGATCCTCGTTCCGGGCCCGGAAAGCTGGCACGCGGCCGGCGGGAGGGTCCAAGACGCAAACGGGGCAAAGGCATAAGATCGGCTTATAGGCAGCCCATAGGTCGGGCTTATGGGCGGCCCTCGTTCCTGTCTTTGACGTCCGGGCGGGACCGGGCCAGCCTGCTCGACTGAAACAGAGGCGCAGGTCGGGGTCGCGGATGGACGTGCTCGTGCTTGGGGGAGGGTTGATGGGAACGGCTGCAGCCTATTTCCTCGCCCGGCGCGGCGTGCGGGTCACGGTTCTGGAGCGCAACCGCGTCGGCTCCGGGGCGACCGTGGCGTCGTTCGGCAATGTCCGGCGCACCGGCCGCTACCTGCCGCAACTCCCGCTCGCGCATCGCTCCAGGGCCTTATGGGGCGAAGCGCAAGCCATGCTCGGACGGGATGTGGAATTCCGCGTCACCGGGCACCTCCGACTGATCTTCGAGGAGGACGCGCTGGCCGACATGCGCGGCTTCGCCGAGGCCGCGCGCCCCTGGGGGCTCGACCTCGAGGAACTGGGCCCCAACGAGGTCCGGGCGCGCTTTCCAGGGCTTGGCCCGAACGCCATCGGGGCCTCGTTCTCGCCCCAGGATGGCTGCGGCAACCCGCGCCTGATTGCGCCGGCCTTCGCTGACGCGGCGACCCGGCTGGGAGCCACGATCGTCGAAGGGTGCTTGGCGGGTCCGATCGAGACCACGGGGTCGGGCTTTCGCGTGCAGACGTCGAAGGGCGCCTTTGAGGCGGAAGCTTTGCTGAACACGGCCGGGGCCTGGGGCGCCCGCGTCGCCGCGCAGTTCGGCGAGGACGTGCCGATCACGGCCCGCGGCCCTCAGATGGGCGTCACGGAGCCTCTGCCCCACCGCGTCTTGCCGGTGGTCGGGATCTGGACGCGCAGGCCCGGGACCGACTGCTACTTCCGGCAGGTCGAGCGCGGCAACATCGTGTTCGGCGGCGCGGCCGAGCGGACCCAAGTGGACCTCGATCCCGGCCAGGCCAAGGCGGATCCGGCACGCCTTCCGGGCCAGCTTCGCGCGCTCCTGCGCCTCATTCCGGCGCTGGCCGACGCCACCGTGATCCGGACCTGGTCGGGCTGCGAGGGCTACTTGGCGGACATGTTGCCCGTGATGGGGCCGTCGGCCACCACGCCCGGCCTGTTCCACGCGTTCGGGTTTTCGGGCAGCGGCTTCCAGCTCGGTCCGGGCGTGGGCGACGTCATGGCGGAACTGATCGCCACCGGCGGCGTCGCCGATATCCCGCTCGCCGATTTTCGCATCGACCGGTTCGCCAGCGTCCCGGCGGCCGCGTCAACGGCGGCTAGCTAAGCGCGTGGCTGGCCAAGGCGTAGATGCGCGGGGCTCCAGCCGAAGGCGCGACCGGAAGCCAGGGAGACGAGGCGAGCGACATGGTCGTCACGGTGTCGAACACGGGCAGACCTGCGCGAACGAGCAGTTCGGCGAAGGGGCCTGCTTCGCTCCGTGTGTCGAGGCGAACGAAGGACCCCGCATGAGCGGCGATGTGCGGCGCCGCGAGCGCGACCGCATCCTCGTCGGTCGTGGCCACGAGCGGACCGACGACGTAGCCGCGGCCGAAGGGCCTGCAAAGCCCATAGCCGACCACCGCGCCGTCGCGCTCGAGCACCAGACCCTGGGACATCCCTGCCAGCAGGTCGAGAAGCCTGCGGCGGTCAGCCCCGAAAGCTACCCGGTCGAGCGCCGCGATCGCGTCCATGTCGGCGGGGGCGATGGGCCGCAGCATCCCCCTGGGTTTCACGTCGGCGGTAAGCCGCGCTTCGCCCTGGCATTGATAGACGGTCGCCTCGTCCTTGAAGCCCATGGAGCGGTACAGCGGCTGGGCGGCGCGCGTCGCGTTGAGCCCGAGACGACGCGGCGCTGTTTGGGCGATCACGTGTTCCATCAGCCAGCGGCCTGCGCCATGGGTCTGCAGGCGTGGCGACGTGATCAGCATCCCCATGGTGGCGAAGTCCTCGCCATGCGTGAACCACATGGCGGTGCTCAGCACGCGCCCGATCTCGTCGCTGGCCGCAAGCCCATGCCCGAAGCCGAGCAGCATCTCCCAGTCCGCCTCCCGATGCGGCCAGCGCACCGCCATGGACAGGGCGTGTAGTCGTCCTAGTGCGACATCGCGGATGTCCCCGATGCGCATCTTGTAGGTTTCGAGCGCGAGCTCGGTTGTAAGCGTCACGGCCTGGCCTGCCTTCGTCCCAGCTCCCGCAACCTAGTTAGCAAAGTCGGCGCGAAATCATGCGCTGCGGATTGGCGCAGCGCCGGCACATTGCACTGATTTCGGCTTCGCGGATCCTTGCAGCCCGCCGCCACTGCGATCACGACCCATTTCGGCGCGATCTGCCGCGCCGCGCCGGTGCTTTGAAGCAATATGCCGCCCGGGAGCAGCGAAGGTGCGCCGTCGCCGAGCAGCGGCGCCGCAATGGCGCCCGGCCGGGCTGCGGGAGCTTTCGCTGTGGCTTTTCTCTTCACCTCGGACGCCGCGCGGGCCCGTGTGTTTGCAGAGGTCTTTGCGCGCGGACAACCGGAACTCGCCTTCGTGACGGACCCGAGTCAGGTGGATCCAAATGCGGTCCGTTATCTGCTGTCGTGGACTCTTCCGGACGACATCGCCCGGTACCGGAATCTCGAAGTGCTCTTCTCCATCGGGGCGGGCGTCGACCAGCTCCGGCTCGACATGCTGCCGGAGCACGTGCGGGTCGTCAGGATGGTCGAGGACGGCATCGTCCGCATGATGCAGGAATACGCCACGCTGGCCGTTCTGGCGCTCCACCGCGACCTTCCGGGCTACCTCGACCAGCAGCGCCGCGGCGAATGGCGCGCCCGGGCGACGACGCAAGCCCCCGATCGCCGGGTCGGTGTGCTGGGCCTTGGTCTGCTCGGCCAGGCGGTGCTCGATCGCCTGAAGCCCTTCGGCTTCCCGCTGGCCGGCTGGAGCCGTGCGGCGCGCAGCATCCCGGGCGTGGCCTGCCATCACGGCGCAGAGGGCCTCGAAACGTTCCTGGCCGCGACCGACATCCTCGTATGCCTGCTGCCGCTGACGCCCGAAACGCGCGGTTTGCTCGACGCGGACCTGTTCGCGAAGCTGCCGGCGGGGGCCGCATTGGCCCATATCGGCCGAGGGCCGCAGCTGGACCAGGACGCTCTGCTGGCGGCGCTTGACGCCGGCCATCTGTCGGGCGCGGTCCTCGACGTCACGGATCCCGAGCCGCTGCCGCCCGAGCACCCGCTCTGGCGTCACCCGCGCGTGATCGTCACGCCCCATATCGCCAGCGTCACGCAAGCCGAAGGCGCCGCGCGCGCGGTGCTCGACAACATCCGCCGCCATGAGGCCGGCCAAGCGATGGTCGGCCTCGTCAACCGGGCGCGCGGCTACTGATCCACCCGCCTAGGAGACCTTTGATGAGCCTTCTCAAAACCATTGATCCGACCCCGTCTTCCGAGGCCGTCCTGTCCAAGGCGGCGCCTGACAGACTGATCTCCGGAGATCCCGCCTTCCGCACATGGGCCCAGGACAGCGCGCGCGACGGGACCGTGCGGACGGGCGTATGGGAGGCGACACCCGGTGAAACGGTGTCGCTCAAGGGCGAAACCTTCGAGTTCTGCCACATTTTGGACGGCGTCGTGGAGATCACCGAGGAGGACGGCGCACCGGCCACCTACCGCAAGGGGGACAGCTTCGTGATGAAGCCGGGCTTCCGCGGCGTGTGGCGCACTATTGAGACCGTCCGCAAGATCTACGTCGTGGTTGGCTGAGGCGCGCGCGATGGCGAGCTTCGACCCCGCCTCGGTGGAATGCCCGGCCGCCCACCTCATCGGGGGCCGGATCGTGCGGGCCGAGGGCGTCATTCCGCTGCGACGCCCGTCCGACGGACGCGATTTCGCGCAATGCCCGATCGCGGACGCCAGCACGGTCGACGCGGCCGTGTCCGCGGCCCGCGTCGCGCTGGCCGAAAGCGACTGGGGCGGGATCCGACCACGGGAACGGACGCGGGCGCTGCATCGCTGGGCCGACTTGATCGAAGTTGAGGCGGAGAACCTGGCGCGCCTGGAGGCCGTCGCCTCCACCCGGCCCATCAGCGAGCTGCTCGCCGGCGACCTGCCCGTCACGGTTGAGCAGATCCGCTTTTTCGCAGAGTTCGCCGACAAGGAGGGCGGCGCTGTCGCGCCGACCGCGGAGGACAGCCTCGGCCTGATCACCAGCGAGCCCCATGGCGTGGTGGGCGCCATCACGCCCTGGAACTTCCCGCTGTCCATGGCGGCGTGGAAGATCGCGCCGGCGCTCGCGGCCGGCAACGCCGTCGTGCTCAAGCCTTCGGAGCTGACCCCTTTCGCGACGTTGCGCATGGCCGAGCTGTCGGTGAAGGCCGGGCTGCCGCCGGGGCTCGTCGCGGTCGTGCTCGGCGACGGCCCGACCACCGGAGCGGCCCTGGTGGCGCATCCGGACGTGGCCAAGGTGAGCTTCACGGGCTCCACGGCCGCCGGCGCAGCCATCATGGCCAACATCGCCCGCTCGGGCGTGAAGCCCATGACGCTCGAGCTCGGAGGCAAGAGCCCGCAGGTGGTCTTCGCCGACGCGGACATCGACCTGGCCGCCGCCAGCATCGCCGGAAGCGTCCTGGCCAATGCCGGTCAGGCTTGCGTGGCGGGCACGCGGCTCGTGGTCGAAGCGCCCGTGGCCGACGTTCTCGTCGAAAAGATCATCGCCCGGCTGCGCTCGATCCGCCCCGGCCCGACATGGGACGCCGCGACCGCCTTCGCGCCGATCATCTCGGAGCGCCAGCTCGGACGTGTCGACGGCATCGTCCGCGCCGCCTTGGCGGCGGGCGCGGAGGCGCTCGTCGGCGGCCAGCGGCTGGACCGCGATGGCTCCTTCTACGCCCCGACGGTGCTCGCCGGCGTGGAGGCCAGCTCGCCGGCCGTAACGGACGAGATCTTCGGGCCTGTGCTGACCGTTCAAACCTTCGTGGACGAGGACGAAGCGCTGCGGCTGGCCGATCACCCGAGCTACGGCCTCGCGGCTGGCCTGTTCACCCGCGATCTTTCCCGCGCGCTTCGCGTCACGCGGCGGCTGCACGCCGGCACCGTGTGGGTGAACCGCTACGGCCGGTCCCGAGACCACATCCTGCCCACGGGCGGCTTCAAGGGATCGGGCATCGGCAAGGATCTCGGCCGCGAGGCGTACCAGGCGAACCGGCGCAGCAAGAGCGTCCTCATTTCTTTCCAGTGACGGATCATCCGATGACGACCCACTCCATTGCCCTCATCCCCGGCGACGGCGTCGGCCGCGACGTGACCAAGGCCGCCTGGCAGGCGCTGCAGGCCGTCGCGAAGGCGCACGGCTTTGCGCTCCGGGGCGACTGGTTCCCCTGGTCCTGCGCCGCCTATAAGGAGACCGGCGCGATGATGCCGGCCGACGGCATAGAGACGCTGCGCCGCTACGACGCGATCCTGCTCGGGGCCGTGGGTTGGCCGGCGGCCGTGCCGGACGCCGTGTCCCTGCACGGCCTGTTGCTGCCGATCCGCAAGGCCTTCGTGCAATACGCCAATGTCCGCCCGCATCGGCTGCTCCCCGGCGTCCAGGGACCGCTGCGCCGGGAGGGTTTCGACATCCTCTGCATCCGCGAGAACACCGAGGGCGAGTACTCCGGGGCCGGCGGCCGGGTGCATCAGGGTGGCGACGACGAGGTCGCCGTCGAGACTTCCGTGTTCACCCGCAAGGGCGTGGAGCGCATCCTGCGCTACGGCTTCGAGCAGGCGCGAAAGCGCCGCGGAAAGCTCGCCTCGGTGACGAAGTCCAACGCGCAGAAGTACTCGATGGTGTTCTGGGACGACATCACCCAGCGTCTCGCGGCCGAGTATCCAGACGTCGAGGTCACGAGCTACCACATCGACGCCATGGCGGCCCGGATGGTGATGGCGCCCGAGACGCTGGATGTGGTCGTGGCGTCGAACCTGTTCGGCGACATCCTGACGGATCTCGGCGCCGCCATCCAGGGCGGGCTGGGCTACGCGGCGTCCGCCAACATCAACCCGGACCGGACGGCCCCGTCCATGTTCGAGCCGGTGCACGGTTCCGCGCCTGACATCGCCCACTTGGGCGTCGCCAACCCGATCGCCGCCATGTGGTCCGGCGCAATGATGCTGGAGCATCTCGGCGAAGCGGAGGCGGCGCGGGCGCTCCTGGCCGCGATCGAGCGGACCACGGCCTCGGGGATCGGCGCCGTGCCGGGCAAGGACCGAACGGAGGCGATCACGGCCGCCGTGCTCGCCGCCCTCTGAGACGGAAAGACGCGACCATGTTGAGCGAGACCGGACTGCTGCGGCGACAAAACCTGATCGACGGCGCCTGGCGGGACGCGCGCAGCGGCGCTGCCCTCGACGTCATCGACCCGGCCACTGGCGCTGTGATCGGCGTCGTACCGGATTCCGGCGCACCGGACGCGCGCGACGCGATCGCGGCGGCCGAGGCGGCCTTCGGGCCCTGGCGGGCGAAGACGCATGCCGAGCGCGCCGCCTTGCTGGAGCGCTGGCATTCCTTGATGCTGGACGAGATCGACTCGCTGGCGCTGATCCTCACCACCGAGCAGGGCAAGCCGCTGGCCGAGGCCAAGGGCGAGATCCGATACGGCGCGTCCTTCGTGAAATGGTTCGCCGAAGAGGCGCGCCGGATCGGCGGTTCGACCATCCCGTCGCCGACCCCGGACCGCCGCATCTTGGTGCTCAAGGAACCGGTCGGCGTATGCGGGATCGTGACCCCGTGGAATTTCCCCAACGCGATGATCACCCGCAAGGTCGCGCCCGCGCTGGCGGCGGGCTGCACGGTGGTGATCAAGCCCTCCGAACTGACGCCCTTCTCGGCGCTGGCGCTGGGGGTCCTCGCCGAGCGAGCCGGCATCCCGGCGGGCGTGATCAACATCGTGACCGGCATGCCGGCCGGCATCGGAGCGGAACTCACCGGCAATCCGGCCGTGCGCAAGATCTCGTTCACGGGCTCGACGCGCGTGGGCGCGCTGCTGATGCGGCAAGCCGCCGACACCATCAAGCGGCTCAGCCTGGAGCTCGGCGGCAACGCGCCCTTCATCGTGTTCGACGACGCCGATCTCGACCGGGCCGTGGACGGCGTGATCGCCTCCAAGTTCCGCAATGGCGGCCAGACCTGCGTTTGCGCCAACCGCATCCTGGTCCACTGCGCCATCTACGACGCCTTTGCGGAGCGGCTCTCGGCGCGGGTGTCGGCCATGAAGGTCGGGCGCGGCACGCTGGCTGGCGTCGACATCGGCCCGATGATCAACGCCTCCGCGCTGGAGAAGATCGAGCGCCACGTCTCCGACGCGCTCGCCAAGGGCGCCAGAACGCTCTCGATCCGGCCCGCGACGCCGAATGGCGGCTTCTACACGGCCCCGGTCGTCCTCGGGGACGCGAACACGGACATGCTGCTGGCCGGCGAGGAAACATTCGGCCCCGTGGCGCCGCTGTTTCGCTTCGAAACCGAGGCCGAGGCGCTGTCCATCGCGAACGGCACGCCCTATGGCCTGGCGGCCTACTTCTTCACCGAGAATCTGAAGCGCGCTTGGCGCGTGGGCGAGGCGCTGGAATTCGGCATGGTGGGGCTCAACACGGGCGCCATCTCGACGGAGGTCGCGCCCTTCGGGGGCGTCAAGCAGTCCGGGCTGGGCCGAGAGGGCGCCCAGGTCGGGATCGAGGAATACCTCGAGACCAAGAGCTTCCACATGGGCGGGCTGGACTGACCCGAAGGGGCGGCTCGCGAGCCGCCCTTTAACGGGGCTCTACTGAAACCGGTCGAGGAGCTTGTAGTAGAGCCCGACCATGGGCAGGAACCAGGGTTGCCCGAGATGGCCGGGCACCGCCGGCCAGCCCAGTCCCTTGACCGGGTTCCGGTCCTCCTTGCCGAGCATGGCCTCCGCGATCAGCGACCCCAGGTAGCCCGACATCTGCGCGCCATGGCCCGAATAGCCCATTGCGTACCAGAGGCCGTCATCGTTGCGCCCGGCGCGCGGGAATCGGTCCTTCGTCATGTCGACGAGACCGCCCCAGCAATAGTCGACCGGAACGTGTGCGAGCTGGGGAAATATATTGGCGAGGCTGGCCTGCAGGATCGCGCCGCTTCTGGCGTCCGATTGCTGGTTCGACACGGCCGAGAAACGCGCGCGGCCGCCGAACATCAGACGTCGGTCCGGTGACAACCTGAAGTAGTTGCCGATGTTCATCGACGTCACGAATGTCCGCTCGCGAGGGATGGCGGCGGCGATCTCCGCGTCCGTGAGCGGGCGCGTGGCGAGGATGAAGCTTCCAACCGGGACGATGCGACGGCGAAACCAGCCGAAGGCGCCCGACGTGTAGGCGCCCGTGGCGACCAGCACCTCGCCGGCCCGGACTGCGCCCCGCGGCGTCTCAAGCACGCGCTTGCCGCCGTCGCGCCGCAACGCAGTGACGGGCGCGTTCTCGAACACGGTAGCGCCGTGCCGCACGGCCGCCTCGGCGAGGCCGACCGCGAGGCGGCCCATATGGGCGACCGCGCTCTTCCTGGACAGCATCGCGCCATGAAAGGCGTCCGAGCGAACTTCGCCGGCCAGGTCGGCCCGGGTGAGAAGGGCGGTGTCGGGGTCGACCTCCCGGTTCACGATCTCGAAATTGCGGGCGATAGCGTCGAAATGCGCCGGCTTGGACGCGAGCTTCAGCTTCCCGACGCGCTTGAAGTTACAATCGATGCCTTCTTCGGCGACCGTGGCCTCGACGAAATCCACCGAGGCGTCGAAGGCGCGGTAGAGAGCGGTGGCGCGCTCGGCGCCGAGATGCGCCTTGGCGGCCGCGAACGAGTGCGAAACGCCGTTGTTGAGATGGCCGCCATTGCGGCCCGAGGCGCCCGAACCCACCGTGCCGGCCTCCAGAAGCGCGACTTTCGCGCCCGACATGGCGAGCGTGCGCGCCGCCGACAGGCCGGTGAAGCCGCCGCCCACGACGGCGACGTCGTAGGTTCCCTCGGCCGGCCCGGCGGTCCCGCCCGTGAAGGCGGGCGCGGTGTCGTGCCAGTAGGACGCGAAGCGCATGGCGTGATCCTCAGAGGCCCAGGACGCCGGGAAGGTCGGAGATGCCCTTGATCTCGACGTAGTCGTAATAGGGGTTGGCCGGCTCATGGCCGCGATTGACCCAGACCTTGTGCTTGATGCCCAGGTCATAGGCCGACATCAGATCGTAGCGGAACGAGGACGAGCAATGCATCACGTCCTCCGGATTGCAGCCGAGCATGTCGAACATGTATTCGAAAGCCTGGAAACGCGGCTTGTAGGCGTTGGCTTGCTGCGCGGTGAAGACCCTGTGGAAGGGCGCGCCGAGCTTCTCGACATTGTGCATGATCTGGTCGTCGGACGCGTTGGAGAGGATCACCAGCGGGATCTCCTTGGCGACCGTGGCGAGGCCCGCCGGCACGTCGGGGTGAGGACCCCAGCTCGGCACGCGCTCATAAATCGCCCGGGCGTCTTCGGGGCGGAACGAAACGCCGTTCTTGCGGCAGGTCCGCTCGACGGCGTTGTGCACCACCTCCGCGTACGGCTTCCAGGCTCCGAGGATCTCGTCCAGCCGATAGGCCGCGAAGTTCTTGATGAACTTCGCCATGCGGGGCTCGTCCAGCGCGGGCCCGTAGATCTCGCGCGCGGCTTCGGCCATCTGGAAGTTGGTCAGCGTGCCGTAGCAGTCGAACGTGATGTACTTTGGCCGAAAGCTGGTCATGACGGGCGTCCTTGGCTAGGTCCGACGGTTCCCCGGAAGGATAGGAGCCCTCGGAAAGAGGCATCGCCGGAATAGCGGCCCGACGAACGCAGATCCTGCCGTATCGCAAAAGCGGAGCCGCAGAGAGTTGCGTCGCGTCCGGATGGCTTAGCCGCGGGCGCCCCCTGAGCCTGGCATAAACTGCGGCGCGGACCACTCGGAATGACGCAACCTTGCGCCGCCAAGGCGCAATGGAGCGCAAACAGTCGGCCGCTCGGCGCTACCGTTTCGGCATCATGACGAACCGGACTGCACATTCTCTTCGGCCCCCCGTGACGATCGCCGCTCTTGGTCCGGAGCACCTGAGCGGCGCGGTCGCCCTTTCGCGTCAGGCCGGATGGCCCCACCGGCTCGAGGACTGGGAGCTCGTGCTGGGGCTGAGCCGAGGCTTCGGCGCATTTGCGAACGGGCGTCTGGTCGGAACCGCGCTGGCCACGCTCTACGGAGACGATGTTGCGACGATCAACATGGTCATCGTGGACGAGAGCCTGAGAGGGCAGGGGGTAGGCCGCCGCCTGATGGCCGCGGCGCTCGACGCCGCCGCCGGCGAACAGCGCCTGATCGCCACGAAGGATGGCCTGCCGCTGTACGAGAAGCTCGGCTTCCAGGCCACGGGCCAGATCTGGCAGCACCAGGGCGTCACTCCTTCGTTCGCTCCGGGAGCGGCCGACATTCAATGGCTGCACGCAGGGAGCGACCTTGACCGGATTGCGGCCTGCGATCGCGCCGCTTGCGGAATGGACCGCGGCTTGCTGCTGAGCGTCTTAGCCGCGGCAGGCTCCCTGGCGGTCTTGCGCGATGGCGACGCCGTCCTGGGCTTCGCGGGCCTGCGGGCCTTCGGACGCGGCGAAGTCGTCGGGCCGGTCGTCGCCGCATCGCAGGACGCCGCTCGAACGCTCATCGCGGCCGCGTTCGCCCGCAAGGGCGCCGGCCTCGTCCGCGTCGATACGCCAGACCCGGAACTCGGGGCCTGGCTCGCCAGCCTGGGCCTCCCGGTTGTCGGCGGCGGCGTCACGATGGTTCGACATGCGCGGCCGCGCCGGGCCACCCCATTCCAGACTTTTGCGCTCGCCAGCCAGGCTTTGGGCTGAAACCGGAGACACCCATGTCCAGCAACTCCCTGGTCGAACTCGACCGTCTCCACCTGGTCCATCCGGTGGCGTCCTACCGTGGCCACGAGCGGGCCGGCGTGCGCGTGCTGAAGTCCGCGAAGGGCGCCACGGTGACGGACTCGACAGGCCATACCATGGTGGACGGCTTTGCGGGCCTGTGGTGCGTGAACGTCGGCTACGGCGTCGACAGCATCGTGGAGGCCGCCGCCACGCAGATGCGCGAACTCTCCTACGCGACGGGCTATTTCGGCCTCGGCTCCGAGCCCGCCATTCGGCTTGCGGCGGAACTCGCCGAGCGCGCGCCGGGTGACCTGAACCACGTCTATTTCACGCTGGGCGGCTCGGACGCCGTGGACAGCACCGTGCGCTTCGTCCGCTACTACCAGATCGCGCGTGGCAAGCCGGAGAAGGACCAGTTCATCTCGGTGGAGCAGGGCTACCACGGCTCGTCCACCGTCGGGGCCGGCCTGACGGCGCTGCCGGTGTTCCACCAGGGCTTTGGCGTACCGTTCAGCTGGCAGCACAAAATTCCGTCGCACTACTCCTACCGGAACCCTGCCGGGCAGGGCGCGGCGGCCATCATCGCGGCCTCCATGGCGGCGCTGCGCGCCAAGGTCGAGGAACTCGGGCAGGACCGCGTCGCCGCATTTTATGTCGAGCCGATCCAGGGCTCCGGCGGCGTGCTGGTGCCGCCGCCCGGCTGGATGAAAGCCATGCGCGACCTGTGCCGGGACCTCGACATCCTGTTCGTGGCCGATGAGGTCATCACGGGATTCGGCCGCACCGGCCCGCTCTTCGCCTGCGACGACGAGGGTATCGTGCCCGACCTGATGACCACCGCCAAAGGCCTCACATCCGGCTACGTGCCGATGGGCGCTGTGATGATGTCCGACCACCTCTACGAAACGATCGCGGACGCGGCCGGCGATGGAACCGTGGGGCACGGATATACCTACTCGGCCCACCCGGTGAGCGCCGCCGTCGCCCTCGAGGTGCTTCGGCTTTATGAAGGCGGCCTGCTCGCCAACGGCCGGAAGGCCGGCGCGCGGCTCATGGCGGGCCTGAACGGCCTCGCGGACCACCCGCTGGTGGGCGAGGTGCGCGGGCGCGGAATGCTGGCGGCCATCGAACTGGTGACCGACAAGGCGCGCAAGACGCCGCTGCCCGCAGCGGCCGCGCCGGCTCGCCGGGTCTTCGACCGCGCTTGGAACAACGGTCTGGTGATCCGCGCCTTCGCGAACGGCGTGCTGGGCTATGCTCCGCCGTTGTGCTGCACTGACGCCGAGATCGACGCGATCGTCGAGCGCACCCGCATGACGCTGGACCAAACGCTGGAAGACCCTGACGTGCGCGCCGCAATGGCGTGAGCGGGCCGCGTCGCCGTTATGTCGGCGCACGCGCGAATACAGAATTTTGTGCTGCGCGGCTTCGCGGTTTCAGCGACTCCCACAGCGCCGGGCTGAGACACTGAGCTGACGGTTGCATCACGGGCTCGGTTCCGAACGCCCAGAGGGCGATCAAGCATGGCGAGCAGGTCTTGGCGAAGACCTGCGCAGATCATGCGGCGAGCGCGGCCGGGCACCAATGGCAGGGGACTGCACGTGGCGAAGAGCTTGAGCTCATTCCGGTACATGACTTTCGACGTGGTCGGCACGCTGATCGACTTCGAGGGCGGCATCAAGGATTGCCTGGCCGCGATCGCGGCTGAATCCGGCGTGGCGGTCGATGGCGAGGAAGCGCTGGGGTTCTACCGCGAGGCGCGCTACTCGCCCGAGGCGCAGCGCTTTCCTGACGACCTGGCCCGCGTCTACCTGAGCATCGCCCCGAAGATCGGCCTGCCGGCCGAGCAGCGCTACGGCGAACGGCTGCGCGCGTCCGCGGCGGTGTGGAAAGGTTTCCCGGACAGCGCCCAGGCGCTCGCCAGGCTCGCCAAGCGCTACAAGCTGATCGCGATGACCAACGCCCAGCGTTGGGCGTATGAGCACTTCGCAGACGCGCTCGGGCGTCCCTTCCATGCAGCGTTCACGACGGACGACACCGGTACGGAAAAGCCGGATCCGGCCTTTTTCAACCACGTGTTCGCGTTCGTTGAAGGCGAGGGCGGCCGCAAGGACGACATCCTCCACGTGGCGCAGAGCCAGTATCACGACATCGGGATTTCCCGGTCGCTCGGCATGACCAACTGCTGGATCCAGCGTCGGCATGCACAACCCGGCTACGGCGGCACCATCGAACCCGAGCGCTTCACCGAGCCTGACTACCACTTCACGTCCTTGGGCGAGCTCGCCGACGCCGTGGCGCGCAAGGCGGGACTGTAGCGCCGCGAAAGAGCCGATGGGGCGTCAGCGCCCCACGCGTGACGTCAACGAGAAGGAAGGGGAACCTCGTGACCGACAACACAAACGCCAATTGGACCAAGCGCGACGACGCCATGGTCGAGAACGCAATCCGCCGCGGCGCGACGCGGCGTGAGCTCATGCAGATGATGCTGGCGGGCGGCATGGCGACCGCGGCCGGCGCCGCCGTTTTCGGCCGCGCCACCGAGGCCGTCGCCCAGACGCCGGTTTCCGGCGGCAACCTGAGGGCGGCGGGCTGGTCCTCCTCTACGGCTGACACGCTCGACCCCGCCAAGGCGTCCCTGTCGACCGACTACGTGCGCTGCTGCGCGTTCTACAACAGGCTCACCTTCATCGATAAGGCCGGCGTCGCTCAGATGGAGCTTGCTGAAAGCTTCGACACCAAGGACGCCAAGGTCTGGACGATCAAGCTCCGCAAGGACGTGACCTTCCACAACGGCAAGACCCTGTCGTCCGCCGACGTGGTCTACTCGCTCAAGCGTCACCTCGACCCCGCCGTCGGCTCCAAGGTCAATTCCATCGCCAAGCAGATCACCGAGGTCAAGCCGGTCGACGCCCTCACGGTCGAGGTCACGCTGGCGAGCCCGAACGCCGACCTGCCCACCATCCTGGGCACGCACCACTTCATGATCATCGCTGAAGGCGCTACGGACTTCTCGAAGGCGAACGGCACGGGCGCTTTCACGTGCCAGACCTTCGAGCCGGGCGTGCGCTCGGTGGGAGTGCGAAACAAGAACTACTGGAAGAGCCAGAAGGCTCATCTCGAATCCTTCGAGTTCTTCGCCATTCCGGATGACCCGGCGCGCGTCAACGCCCTTCTGTCGGGCGACATCCAGCTTGCGGGCTCGATCAATCCGCGCTCGATCCGCCTGGTCGAGAGCCAGCCCGGCGTGGTGCTGTCCAAGACGACGTCGGGCAACTACACCAACCTGAACATGCGCCTCGACATGGCGCCCGGCGACAAGGCCGGCTTCGTCGAGGGCGTGAAGCACCTGCTCAACCGCGAGCAGATCCAGAAGTCGGCGCTGCGCGGCCTGGCTGAAATCGCCAACGACCAGCCGGTGCCGCCGTCGCATCCCTACTTCAACGCCGAGCTGAAGCCGAAGGCGTTTGATCCCGAAAAGGCGAAGTCGCTGTTCCAGAAGGCCGGCGTGCTCGGCCAGGCGATTCCGGTCGTCGCCTCGGACGCGGCCTCCTCCTCGGTGGACATGGCTGTCGTCCTGCAGCAAGCGGGCGCCAATATCGGCATGAACTTCGACGTCAAGAAGGTACCGTCGGACGGTTACTGGTCGAACTATTGGCTGAAGGCGCCGGTTCACTTCGGCAACATCAACCCGCGGCCGACGCCCGACATCCTGTTCTCGCTGCTGTACGCCACGTCGGCTCCCTGGAACGAAAGCCAGTACAAGTCGGAGAAGTTCGACCGCATGCTGGTGGAAGCGCGCGGGCTCCTCGACCAAGGAAAGCGCAAGCAGATCTACGGCGAGATGCAGGCCATGATCGCCAACGAGGCGGGCACGGCCATTCCGGTCTGGATCTCCAACGTGGACGCGCTCTCCTCCAAGCTGCGCGGACTTGAGGCGAACCCGCTCGGCGGCATGATGGGCTACGCCTTCGCGGAGTATGTCTGGCTGGCCGCCTGAGGCCCGTCTCTTGCATGCCGGGAGGCGACCCCGTCGTCGCCTCCCGGACGACAGTCCCGAGCAGGAGCCAGCCCCATACCGCTCATGAACAGCTTCGTCTGGTCTCTCGTCGGCGGCCGCCTGCTCGTCGCCCTGTTCACGCTCGTGGTGGTGGCCTTCACGGTCTTCTGCGCGACCGCGATCCTTCCGGGCGACGTGGCCGAAGTGCTGCTCGGGCAGGCGGCGACGCCGGAGGCGGTTGCGGGCCTTCGGGCTGCGATGCACCTCAACGACCCCGCATTGCTGCGCTTCGTACGCTGGCTGGGCGGTCTGGCGTCCGGCGATCTCGGCCGCTCCTACGCCAACAACATGCCGGTGGCCCAATTGATCGGGCCGCGTCTGCTGAACTCCCTGAAGCTCGCGGGCGTGACGACGCTGTTCTCGGTGCCGATCGCGCTGGCGCTTGGCGTCAGCGCCGCCATCCTGCGCGGCAGCCTGTTCGATCGCCTTCTGACCTTCGGGGTCATCGCCGTGATCTCCGTGCCGGAGTTCATGGTCGCCACCTCGGCGGTGCTGCTGTTCGCCGTCCACCTGAAATGGCTGCCGGCTCTCTCGGTTGCTCGCGAGGCGAGTTCGTTCCTGGACCTGCTGCGTATCTTCGCCATGCCGGTGATCACGCTCGCATTCGTGATTTCGGCGCAGATGATCCGCATGACCCGCGCCGCCATGATCGAGACGCTGGACACGCCCTATGTGGAGATGGCGCGCCTCAAGGGCGCATCGCCCGCCCGCATCGTGCTGCGCCACGCCTTGCCCAACGCCTTGGGGCCGATCGTAAACGCGGTGGCGCTTTCCCTGTCCTACCTGCTGGGCGGCGTCATCATCGTCGAGACGATCTTCAACTATCCAGGCATCGCCAAGCTCATGGTGGATGCGGTGTCGACGCGCGACCTGCCCTTGATCCAGAGCTGCGCGATGATCTTCTGCCTCGTCTACCTGCTCCTGATCACGATGGCGGACGTCGTCGCGATCCTGTCCAACCCGCGGTTGCGCTGATCATGGCCCGTGCGATCACCCTCCCGATGCATTACCGCGTCAACCCGGTCGGGCTGCTGGCGTTCGCCGTCATCCTGTTCTGGATCGTGGTGGCGGTCTTCGCCCCGCAGCTGGCGCCGCACGGCGTCGGCGACATGGTCGATACGGACTATTTCGGCCCGATCTCGCGAGAGTTTCCGATGGGCTCCGACTATCTCGGCCGGGACATGCTCTCGCGCATTCTCCTGGGCACGCGCTACACCGTCGGCATCTCGGTCGCGGCGGTCTTCGTCGCGTGCTTCACGGGCGTGACGCTGGGCATGGCTGCCGCCGTGACGGGCGGCTGGTTCGACACCGTGCTGAGCCGCTTTCTCGACGCGTTGAATTCGATCCCCAGCAAGCTCTTTGGCCTCGTGGTCGTGGCCGGCGTGGGTTCGTCGATCCCCGTGCTGATCTTCACCATGGCGGTGATCTACACGCCGGGTTCTTATCGCTTCGCGCGCGCGTTGGCCGTGAACGTCAACACCATGGACTTCATCACGGTCGCGCGGGCTCGCGGCGAGGGCGTCTTCTACATCGTCCGGTCCGAGATCCTGCCCAACATCCTGGGTCCGGTCTTCACCGATGTCGGCCTGCGGTTCGTGTTCATCGTCCTGCTTTTGTCCGGCCTGTCGTTTCTGGGCCTTGGCGTACAGCCCCCCAACGCCGACTGGGGCGCGCTGGTGCGCGAGAACATCAGCGGCCTTCCGTTCGGCGCGCCCGCCGTGATGTTCCCGTCCGTCGCGATCGCCAGCCTGACCATCAGCGTCAACCTGCTCATCGACAATCTTCCAAAGAAGATCCGGGACCGGGGCGCGTGATGGACAATCTCGTCGAAATCCGGGACCTCAAGGTCGGCGCCACGACGGACTCGGGCCGTCGGGTCGAGATCATCAAGGGCGTCGATTTCGACATCGCGCCCGGCGAGATCGTCGCCCTGATCGGCGAAAGCGGGTCGGGCAAGACCACCATCGCGCTCACGCTCCTGGGCTATGCCCGCGCTGGATGCGAGATCCATGGCGGATCCGTGCGGGTCAATGGCCGCGACATGGTGGCGCTCAGCGAAAGGCAGCGCGCGCGGGTGCGCGGCACGGAGGTCGCCTACGTCCCCCAAAGCGCCGCAGCGGCCTTCGATCCGGCCATGCGGGTGATCGACCAGGTCGTCGAGGTCTCGCGCATCCACGGCCTGATGCCCGACGCGGAGGCGCGCGCCCGCGCGGTCGAGCTGTTCCGGGCGCTTTCGCTTCCCGATCCCGAAACCATCGGCCAGCGCTACCCGCACCAGGTTTCCGGCGGGCAATTGCAACGCCTCTCCGCCGCGATGGCGCTGATCGGCGATCCCAAACTCGTCATCTTCGACGAGCCGACGACTGCGCTCGACGTCACCACGCAGATCGAGGTGCTGCGCGCCTTCAAGGCGGTGATGAAGCAGCGGCGCATCGCCGGCGTGTACGTGTCGCACGACCTGGCCGTGGTGGCCCAGATCGCGGATCGGATTGTGGTGCTTCGCGGCGGCCAGGTGCAGGAGATCGGCGCGACGACCGAGATCCTGTCCGCCCCAACCCACCCCTACACGCGGGAACTCCTCGCGGCTTTTCGGCCGACCGTGGACGCGCAGGTCGCCTCCAGCGAGGCGGCGGCGGCGCAACCTGTGCTCGAGCTTCGCGACGTGGTGGCAGGCTACGGCGCCCTGAACCCAGACGGGTCCCCGACGATCACCATCGTCAAGTCAGTCAGCCTCAGCCTGGACGCCGGGCGAAACCTCGGGGTGATCGGCGAGTCCGGCTGCGGGAAATCGACCTTGGCGCGCGCCATCGCGGGCATCCTCCCGCCGACGTCCGGCGAGATCCTGTTCGAAGGCAAGCCGCTGCCGCGCGCCGCCAAGGACCGCACGCGCGAGCAGCTGCGCCAGATCCAGATCGTCTTCCAGTCTGCCGACACGGCCCTGAACCCAGCCAAGTCGATCGCCGAGATCCTGGGAAGGCCGCTCGACTTCTACCATGGCCTGAAGGGCCGTGACGCCCAGGCGCGCATCGACGCCCTGCTCGACATGGTGCGCTTTCCGCGCGCCTTGCGGGAGCGCCGCCCGGCGGAGCTGTCGGGGGGGCAAAAGCAGCGCGTCAACCTGGCCCGCGCGCTCGCGGCCGATCCCCGGATCATCCTGTGCGACGAGATCACCTCGGCGCTCGACACGGTCGTGGCGGCTGCGATCATCGACCTGCTCAAGGAGCTGCAACGCGAGCTGGGCCTCTGCTACGTCTTCATCAGCCACGACCTTCCTACCGTGCAGGCCGTGTGTGACGAGATCGCGGTCATGTTTGCGGGTGAGAAGATCGAACAGATGCCGCGGTCGCAGATCGGCGCGCGCGACCATCACGCCTACACCAAGCTTCTTTTCGCCTCCGTGCCGAAGCTGGATCCCAGCTGGCTGGATTCCATCGAACGCGACCCCGAGCTTGTCGCCGCACTGGCCAGGCGGTAACACGTCCTGGGCGCACTCAGGGCGGCGCGGTTCGCATGAAACTCGACAAGATCGACGTCAAGATTCTCGCCGAGTTGCAGAAGAACGGCCGCATCACCAATGTGGAGCTGGCAGGCTTGGTGAACCTGTCGCCGAGCCCTTGCCTGATCCGCGTCCGCAAGCTGCAGGACGAGGGCTATATCACCGGCTACTCGGCCACTATCAACGTGGCCAAGCTCGGCCAGGCGCTCACGGTCTTCACCGAAGTCACCCTCAAGAACCATCGGCAGATCGACTTCGCCCGTTTCGTCGCGACGGTCGAAAAGCTCGACTCGGTGATGGAGTGCCACCTCATCTCGGGCGGCTACGACTATCTGGTGAAATTCGTGACGGCCAGCATCGCCGAGTACCAGTCCATCATGGAGCGGCTGATCGACCAGGACGTCGGCATCGACAAGTATTTCAGCTTCGTGGTCCTGAAATCGCCGGTGGTGAAGAACCGCGTCCCGCTCGCCACCTTGTTTGATCGCTGATCGGGCGCGGGAACTGCCGTTCCCCGCTCAGGCGTCGACACAAAATGCCGCGCCGCAGGTTCACTGCAGCGCATGCTCCCTGCGGGCCTCGCTAGGATGGCGCTGTTCCGGAGATTCGCCATGCCTGCCCCGTTGAAGCAGATCGAGGCCACGCCCACCTTGCCGCGCGAGGCGGATGTCGTAGTGATCGGCGGTGGGGTGGTCGGGACCTTCGCGGCCTACTACCTCGCCAAGCGCGGGCTGAAAGTGGCGCTGGTCGAGAAGGGGCGTGTCGGGGCCGAGCAGTCCAGCCGGAACTGGGGGTGGTGCCGGCAGCAGAACCGCGACGCCCGCGAGTTGCCCCTGGCCACCAGGAGCCTGTCGCTCTGGGACGAACTGGCGGCCGATCTGGGCGAGGACGTGGGCTTTCGCCGTTGCGGGCTGCTGTACCTCAGCAATGACGAAGCCGAGCTGGCGGGCTGGGCCCGGTGGGGCGCCTTCGCCCGCCAGGTGGGCGTCACGACGCACATGCTGGACGGCGACGAGGCCTCCCGGCGCGGCTCCGCCACGGGGCGGCGCTGGAAAGGCGGGGTGTTTTCGCCCACGGACGGCGTCGCCGATCCGAGCCGGGCCGTGCCGGTCACGGCCCTTGGCGTGATGAAACACGGCGGCGCCGTGCTGCAAGGCTGCGCCGCCCGTGGCCTGGAGCTCACGGGCGGGCGGGTCAGCGCAGTGGTCACCGAGGTCGGCGTCATCCGCACCCGTACGGTCGTGATGGCGGGCGGAGCCTGGGCGTCCTCCTTCTGCAACCAGCTTGGGGTGCGATTTCCCCAGGCCACGATCCGATCGTCCATCCTTGCGGTGGGGCCGGGGAGCCAAGCCATTCCCGACGCCCTGCACACGAAGGCCGTATCCGTCACCCGTCGCGGGAACGACGGCTACACCCTTGCGATCAGCGGTGGGGCGCGCGTCGACCCGACCCTGCAACAGCTGCGCTACGTGGGTCATTTCGGGCCCATGTTCGTCAAGCGCTGGCGCAGCCTTGCGCCGGGCGGCCTTCAGGCCTGGCGGGCCGGACACGAAACGCTGTCCCGCTGGCGGCTGGACGCTCCCACACCGATGGAGTCCTGCCGGATCCTGGATCCCGCCGTGGACGAACGGCAGATCCGCCAGACGCATCGGCGGGCGGTGGAGCTCTTGCCTGCGCTTTCATCTGTCCCGATCACGGCCGCGTGGGCCGGTTACATAGACAGCACGCCGGACGGTGTGCCGGCGATCGGCGAAATCGAACCCGTGCCCGGTTTCATTCTCGCCGCAGGCTTCAGCGGCCATGGGTTCGGCATCGGCCCCGGCGCGGGGCATCTGATCGCCGACCTCATCACGGGAGCGACGCCGCTGGTCGACCCCGAACCTTATCACCCCCGCCGTTTCGCAGCCTCCGCCAGAGGCAAGGTGGCCGACTTCTAGCTCGGCGAGCCGATATCGCGCCGCCGTCCAGGTTGCGGCGGGGATCCCGGCCTTTTCAGCCCGCGCCAGGCCCTCCACGGCTCATGGCGATGGGAGTACCGCTTGAACCCGCGGGCGGCCCCGACGATATCCGTCGACAGGGCAGGGGAGCAGGCGCTGCATCGCGGCAGCGAAGCCTAACGGTCTGATGTTGAACAGGTTCACCGACGCCACTCCAGCTCAGCTTCGCTTGGAGCATGGTCAGCGTGAAAGGGTGCAAGCACCCAAGCCGCTGGGGTCAGCGCTGGGGCTGGCGGAAGGGGTGGGATTCGAACCCACGGTGAACTTGCGCCCACGGCGGTTTTCAAGACCGCTGCCTTAAACCACTCGGCCACCCTTCCCGCGTTCCGGCTTGGCCGGCGGGCGGACATCCATGCCGCGTCCGGGTCGGGAAGGCAAGATGGCGCGAACGGCGCGGCGCGCGCTGAAACCGGGAGGCTCCCGCGTCCGTACCATCCGCTGCGCGTCCTGGAGCGCGCGGCTGCACGGGAGGACGAGATGCGAGCATTGAAGGGGCTGGCCGCCATGGCGGGCTTGCTGGCGATCGCGGCGGGGACCATGGGCGCCTCGGCCGAAACGCTGAGGGGAGCGGATCTGCAGCGCGCCGTGTCGGGCAAGCGCATCTTCCTCGCCGTGCCCCTGGGAGGCGAGTTCCCGCTCAACTACCGGCCCGATGGGCGCGTCGACGGCTCGGGCGACGCGGTCGGCCTCGGCCGATTCATGAAGCCCAGCGACAGCGGGACCTGGTGGGTCGCGGGCGAGAAGCTCTGCCAGCAGTGGCGCACCTGGTATGACGGGCGCGTCTTCTGTTTCACCATCGCCCGCAGCGGCCCCAACCGGCTGGCCTGGGTGCGTGACGACGGGTCCAAAGGGGTCGCGCGCGTCGCCGACTGATGTGGCGTCCGCGACACGCCGTCCGGCTTTCTACCCTGCGAGCGCGCTTCGTCCGCAACCAACACATTTCCGCCTTGATCGGCCGCCGAATTGGTGGCGTCTTTCAGACGGGATCGTGGCGAAGCGTCAGCGTCGCGTTAACCGTCGCCCTGCCGATGACGTCAGGATTAACCGGACGTTCATGGGATCCCGGCAGACATGTCGGGTGCGGGCGACAGGTTGCGCTCGCGGCCGGCCTGCCGAGAGACACGGCGGAAAGCGTCGCAAAAGGGTGAGCAGATGGGACTGAACCGGATTTCAACCGACCCAGCCGTCGCATCCGTATCATCGTCCCGTCTCTCGATCCTCCAGTCTTCATCCGCTTCGTTCCTGTCGGTCTCCCGCGGGACGGCGCTGTCGCGCGGCGCGCGCATCGGCGCGGCGATCGCGATCGGCCTCGTGGCGGCCAACTGCTCATCGTCTCCGACGCGGGTCGCCCGCGGCGGCGGCGTCGATCCGAAATACGGCGTCAGCGCCAGCCCGCGCGTGGTGGCCGACGGCCAGCCGGTGCCCAAGGGCGGCGGCCGCGACCTCGTCGGCAAGCCCTATGTGGTGGCCGGGCGGCTCTATACGCCGCGCGAGATCCCGAACTATTCCAGCGTCGGCACGGCCTCCTGGTACGGCTCGGCCTTCCATGGACGGCTCACCGCCAATGGCGAGGTGTTCGACCGCAACTCGATCACCGCCGCCCATCCGACGCTGCCGCTGCCCAGCTATATCCGCGTCACCAACATGGACAACGGCTACTCGATGATCGCTCGCGTCAATGATCGCGGGCCCTATCACGGCAACCGTCTCATCGATGTGAGCCAGCGCGTCGCCGAGTCGCTGCGCTTCAAGCACATCGGCACCGCCCGGGTGCGGGTGGACTATGTCGGTCGGGCCGCGCTCTCGGGCAGCGACGACGAGCGGCTCTACGCCACGCTCCGCAATGACGGCCTGCCGGCGCAGCTGCGCGGCTCCGCCACCCTGGTGGCCAGCGCCGAGCCGGCCTACGCGCCGCAGCCCATCCTCGCCGCCCGGCAGGCCCCCGCCGCGCCGGCGCAGGAGCCGGAGGACGACTCGGCCCAGGAGGCCGCCGCCCCGGTCCAGCCGTCCCGCACCATCGCCGCGCCCCGCACGGCGCAGCCGGCCGCGTCCTCGCCCGTCGTCGCGGCGCTGCCGCTTGGGCGCCCGGCGCCCGGCGTGCCGCTGCCTCCCGACCGCCCCTTCGACCTCGGCACGATCCCGAACGCCGCCAAGCCCGTGGCGGCTCCCGTCCGCCGCACGGCCCAGACCGGCGGCGCCGTGACGGCCGGCCTGTTCTATGCGCAGGCCGAGCCCATGGCCTCGTCCTTCCGCAAGGACGACCCGATGGGCCGCCTCATCCAGCAGAACTTCGTTCCGCTCCGTTCGGGCGCCCAGTTCTGACCTGAACCCGAGCCGGTCCGCCTGCGGGCGGGACAAACCTGTCGGTCGCCGTTGATTTCTCCGGTTCGCCCGCCCATTCTGCGCGGCGGGACGCAAGGATGGCGGCGATGCGGTGGATTTCCTTCGACGATTCGGGTGGCGGGCCTCCGAAGGGCCGGGCGCCGTACTGGCGCGCCGGGATGACGGCCGCGCTCTGCGCGCTGCTGGCCCTCGCCGGCGTCGCGATCTCCATCGAGCCGGTTCGGGCGCAGCAGCAGGGCGGCGCCCAGCAAGGCTTCCAGACCTCGGCGCCCTACGCCATCCTGATGGACTTCGAGAGCGGCGCGGTGCTTTACGAGAAGGCCGCGGACGAACTCATGGTGCCGGCCAGCATGGCCAAGCTCATGACCATCGAGCTGCTGTTCAAGGCCCTGGCCGAGGGCAAGGTCAAGCCGGACGACGAGTTCCTGATCTCCGAGAGCGCCTGGCGGCGAGGCGGCGGCCCCTCGGGCGGGTCGTCGATGTTCGCCGCGCTGAACAGCCGGGTGAAGATCTCCGACCTGATCCCCGGCATCGCCGTGCAGTCCGGCAACGACGCCGCGATCGCGGTCGCCGAGGGGCTGGCCGGCAGCGAGGGAGCGTTCGCCTCCCGCATGACGGCCCGGGCGCGCGAGCTCGGGATGACGAAGTCGACCTTCACCAACGCCACGGGCCTGCCGGATCCGGACCAGCGGGTGACCGCGCGCGAACTCGCGATCCTGGCCCATCACATCATCAAGACCTATCCGGAGCAGTACAAGGTGTTCGCCCTGCGCGAATTCACCTGGAACAAGATTCGCCAGCAGAACCGAAACCCGCTGCTGACGCTGGATGTCGGCGCCGACGGCCTGAAGACCGGCAATGTCGGCGAATCGGGCTTCGGGCTGGTCGGCTCGGCCGTGCAGAACGGCCAGCGGCTGATCGTGGTCGTCAACGGGCTGAAGACGTCCAAGGACCGGTCGGAGGAGGCGCGGCGCATCCTCAACTGGGGCTTCCGCTCCTTCGAGGCCAAGGAGGTCTTCCCGGCCGGCGCCGCCGTCGGCGAAGCCAAGGTGTTCGGCGGCCAGCCCGGCTCCGTCAGGCTGGTCGCCGGCGGTCCCGTGAAGGTGCTGACGCCCCGGGGCAGCACGGAGCGCCTCAGCGGCCGGATCGTCTACCAGGGCCCGCTGCGCCCGCCCGTGAAGGCCGGGCAGGAGATCGGCCGCATGCGCATCATGCGCGGCGAGACGCAGGTGCTGGATCTTCCGGTCTATGCGGACGAGGCCTCCGAGCCTGGCTCGCTGACCAAGCGCGCCATGGACGCCGCGACCGAGTTCGCCGTCGGCTTCGTCCGCAGCAAGTTCCAGAAGTCCGGGTCGTGAGCCAGGCGCACGGCCGCGGCCGCTTCATCACGCTGGAAGGCGGGGAGGGGACAGGCAAGTCGACCCAGGCCGCCCGGCTCGTCGCGGCCCTGGCCCAGAGGGGCGTCGACGCCATCGCCACGCGCGAGCCCGGCGGCTCGCCGCGGGCCGAGGAGATCCGCGCCGTCATCCTGTCGGGCTCGGCCGAGCGGCTGGCCCCGGTGGCAGAGGCGCTGTTGTTCGCCGCCGCGCGCGCCGACCATGTCGAGAAGACGATCCGGCCGGCCCTGGAGCGCGGGACATGGGTGGTCTGCGACCGCTTCGCCGACTCCACCCGGGCCTATCAGGGCGCTCTGGGCGGCCTCGACGACGACACGTTGGGCGCGCTGGAGCGCATCGCCGTCGGCGACGCCAGGCCCGACCTCACGCTCGTGCTGGACCTTCCCGCCGCCGTCGGCCTGGCGCGGGCGTCCCGCCGGCGAGGCACGGGCGAGGTCGACCGCTTCGAGCAGGAATCGCTGGCGTTCCACGAGCGGCTCCGGCAGGCCTTCCTGCACATCGCCCACCGCGATCCGCAGCGCTGCGCAGTCGTCGACGCCAGCCTCGACCCCGACGCCGTGACGGCCTCCCTGATGTGCGTCGTCGATGCGCGGCTGGTCGCGCCGCACAAGGCCAGGGAGCGCGCGAGCTAGATGGCGCAGGACCAGGACGTCCCCGAGGCCGATCGTCTGGACGGCGCGCCGCATCCGCGGATGGCGTCGGCGCTGGTCGGGCAGTCGGCCGCCGAGACCGCCTTTCTGGACGCCTACCGGGGAGGGCGGTTCCCTCACGCCTGGATCCTGGGCGGACCGGAGGGCGTCGGAAAGGCCACCTTCGCCTATCGCGCCGCCCGCTTCGTCCTCGCGCATCCGGACCAGCGCTCCCCCGACGTGCGGGAGGCGCGCGACCTCGCCACCCCGCCCGGCAGCGCGGTCGCGCGCCGCGTGGCGGCGCTGGCCCACACCAGCCTGTTCGTGGTCCGCCGGCAATGGAATCTGGAGAAGAAGTCCATGCCGTCGCAGATCCCGGTGGATCTGGTCCGCAAGGCGGTGTCCTTCTTCGGCTCGACCGCCGGGGAGGGAGGCTGGCGCGTCTGCATCGTCGACTGCGCCGAGGACCTCAACGTGCAGGGCGCCAACGCGCTTCTGAAAGTGATTGAAGAACCGCCGCCCAAGTCCTTGTTTTTGATCGTGTCCCACATGCCGGGTCGGCTGCTTCCGACCATCCGGTCGCGGTGCCGCCTGCTGGGCTTTCGCACCCTGCGGCCCGCCGATATCGGGCGCGCCGTCCGGTCGGCGCCCATGGACGAAGGCGAGGCGCCGGACGCCGCGCTCATCGACCGGGCGGCCGCCCTGGCCGACGGGTCGGTGCGCGGCGCCTACAAGTTGATGGACGAGGGACTGCTCGCCATCGTCGAGCATGTCCGCGCCGCCCTGGACCGCCTGCCGGCGCTGGACTGGAAGGACGCCCACGCCATCGCCGAAGGGCTGGCCGGCAAGGCCAACGACGCGGCCTATGAGACGGCGGTGGAGACCATCTTCGCGTGGCTGGGCGAGCAGACCGCGGCCCGGGCCGGGGAGGGCGCCCGCCGCCTTGCACCCCTGGCGGAGGTATGGGACAAGGTGGCGCGCTCGGTGCGAGAGACGGACACCTATAATCTGGACCGCCGGGCGCTTGTCCTGACCCTATTCTCGGACCTCTCGGACGCGCTCCGGGCGTCGCGCGCGGCCTGAGGCTCCGTTTTGTGAGAGACCGAGGCCGTCATGGCTGAAAAGCCGAGCTATTACATCACCACTGCGATTTCCTATCCCAACGGCGCTCCGCATATTGGGCACGCCTATGAGCTGATCGCCACCGACGCGATCGCGCGCTTCAAGCGCCTCGACGGCTTCGACGTCTTCTTCCTCACCGGCACCGACGAGCACGGGCAGAAGATGCTGCAGACGGCGGCGCGCGAGGGCGTCACCGCCCAGGAGCTGGCCGACCGCAACGCCGCGGTCTTCCGCGCCATGGCCGCCGCGCTGAACGCCTCCAACGACGACTTCATCCGCACCACCGAAGAGCGGCACCATCGCGCCTGCCAGGAGATCTGGAAGCGCATGGAGGCCAAGGGCGACATCTATCTGGCCGCCTACGCCGGCTGGTACTCGGTGCGGGACGAGGCCTACTACGCCGAAAGCGAGACCAACGTCGGCCCCGACCAGGTCCGGCGCGGGCCGTCCGGCGCGCCCGTGGAGTGGGTAGAGGAGGAGAGCTATTTCTTCCGTCTGTCCGCCTACCAGGACCGGCTGCTGGCGCTCTATGAGCAGCAGCCCAACTTCATCTCCCCGGAGGAGCGCCGCAACGAGATCGCCAGCTTCGTCCGCGGCGGCCTCAAGGATCTCTCGGTCAGCCGAACCGCCTTCGACTGGGGCATCCCGGTGCCGGGCGACCCCAAGCACGTCATGTATGTCTGGGTCGACGCGCTGACCAACTACGTCACCGCGACCGGTTATCCGCACGACACGCCGCGGGCGCATTTCTGGCCGGCGGACGTGCACATCATCGGCAAGGACATCGTCCGCTTCCACACGGTCTACTGGCCGGCCTTCCTGATGTCGGCCGACTGGCCCCTGCCCAAGCGCGTCTTCGGCCACGGCTTCCTGTTCAACCGCGGGGAGAAGATGTCGAAGTCGGTCGGCAACGTCATCGACCCGTTCACGCTGGCCGAGCATTACGGCGTGGACCAGCTGCGTTACTTCTTCCTGCGCGAGGTCCCGTTCGGGCAGGACGGCAATTACTCGCACGAGGCGATCGTCGGGCGCATTAACGCCGACCTCGCCAATGACCTGGGCAACCTGGCGCAGCGCTCGCTGTCCATGGTGGCCAAGAATCTCGACGGAGTGGTGCCCGCGCCCGGGCCGCTGACGCCCGCGGACGCCGCCATCCTGGCCGCCGCGGACGCCCTGCCGCAGCGCGCGCGCGACGCCATGGAGAACCTCGCCCTCCACAGCATGCTAGCCGAGATCTGGCGCGTCGTGGGCGACGCCAACCGCTACTTCGCCAACGAAGAGCCCTGGGTGAAGCGCAAGAGCGACCCGGAGCGTTTCGCGACGGTGCTCTATGTCACCGCCGAGGTCCTGCGCGCCATCGCCATCATGGCCCAGCCGGTGATCCCGCAGGCCGCCGGCAAGCTGCTGGACCTGCTCGGCGTTCCGGCGCAGGCGCGCGATTTCGCCCAGGTCGGGGAGGGGGCCCGGATCGCCCCGGGGACGGCGCTGCCGGCGCCCTCGCCCATCTTCCCGCGTTATGTAGAACCTGAATGATCGGCTATAAGGCCCTGAAACTTATATCGTGTTAGAAGATCCCATGCTCGTCGACAGCCATTGCCACCTGGACTTCCCGGACTTCGCGCCCGAGCTCGACGACGTCGTGGCGCGGGCCCGTGCGGCGGGCGTCGGCGCCATGCTGACCATCTCGACCCGGGTCGCCAAGGCGCAGGCCTATCGCGCCCTGGCGGAGCGCTACGCGGACGTGTTCTTCACCATCGGCACGCATCCGCATCAGGCCGCCGAGGAGCCGGACGTGTCGGCGGACGACCTCGTCACGCTGGCCGCGCATCCGCGCTGCGTCGGCATCGGCGAGGCCGGGCTCGACTATCACTACGGCTACAGCCCGAAAGACGTGTCCGAGCGCGTATTCCGCACCCACATCGCGGCGGCGCGCGCCACCGGGCTTCCGCTCGTGATCCACGCGCGCGACGCCGACGAGGACATGATCCGCATCCTGGAGGACGAGACCGGGCAGGGCGCCTTCAAGGCGGTTCTCCACTGCTTCTCGTCCGGGCCGGAGCTGGCCCGCGCCGGCCTCCGGCTGGGCCTCTACGTCTCCTTCTCGGGCATCCTCACCTTCAACCGCTCCGAGGAGATCCGGGCCATCGCCGCCGAGGTGCCGCTGGACCGGCTGCTGGTGGAGACGGACGCGCCCTATCTGGCGCCGCCTCCGCATCGCGGGAAGCGCAACGAGCCGGCCTATGTGGTCCACACCAACGCCGTGCTCGCCAGGGTCAAGGGCGTGAGCCCCGACGCCATGGCCCAGGCCACGACGGACAACTTCTTCCGGCTCTTCGACAAGGCCGTGCGCCCGGTGCGGGCCAGCGCCGCATGACGGTCCGGATCACCATCCTGGGATGCGGCTCGTCCGGCGGTGTGCCGCGGGTCGGCGGCGGCTGGGGCCGATGCGATCCGGCGAACCCGCGGAACCGCCGCCGGCGCTGCTCGATTCTGGTCGAGCGGACGGGCCGCGACGGCGTCACCAGCGTTCTGGTCGACACGTCGCCGGACGCGCGCGAGCAGTTGCTCTCCGCCGATGTGCGCCACCTCGACGCGCTGCTCTACACCCATGACCACGCCGACCACACGCATGGCATCGACGACGTCCGGCCGCTCGTCATCCACATGCGCCGGGTGCTGCCGGCCTTCATGGACCAGACGACCTCCGACCTGCTGCGCCACAGGTTCTCGTACTGCTTCGCGTCGCCGCCGGGCAGCGACTACCCGCCGATCCTGCGCGAGTTCCGGATCACGCCCGGCCATCCCGTGGTGGTGGATGGCGCCGGCGGCGTGGTCGAGGCGCTGCCGATCCCGGTGCATCACGGCCCAAACTACGATGCGCTCGGATTCCGCTTCGGCGCCGTGGCCTATACGCCTGACGTCAATGCGATTCCCGACGCGAGCCTGCCGCTGCTCGAGGGCCTCGACCTGTGGATCGTGGATGCGCTGCGGCCGACGCCGCACCCGACCCATTTCTCGCTGCCCGAGACGCTCGACTGGATCGCCCGCATGAAGCCGCGGCGCGCAGTGGTCACCAACCTGCACACCGACCTCGACTACGAGGCGCTGCAACGCGATCTGCCGCCCGGCGTGGAGCCGGCCTATGACGGCATGGTGCTGGAGGCCTGAGCGGTCCTGCGGCTTCGGCCCGGCGCCGTCGCCCATTGAGGTTCCATAATATATCTTATGCGAATGACGGGCAGCCCGACCTGGGCCGGCAGACCTGCGGCCCGCGTACGCTTTGACCCCGTCCCTGCGCCCGTCATGGAGCGATGCCGGCTCTCGTCCGTTGCCTTGCGCGGGGCCGGCGGCTGCAGCGACGGTGGACGTGATGACCGACGTCGAGACCGATCTCACGGGCTTTCGGGTTCTTCTGGTCGAGGACAACGGGCTTCTGGGCCGCTGCCTGGCGGACGCCCTGATGGACTTCGGCGCCCAGGTGCTCGGACCCATTCCCGATCTGGCCGAGGCGTTCCGCTGTCTGTCGGCCCGGCACCTGGAGCTGAACGCGGCCGTCCTCAACGTCACCATTGGGACCGAGACGTCCTATCCGCTCGTCGATCTGGCCGACGGCCTTGGCGTGCCGTGCCTGTTCGTGACGGGCTGTGCGGCGCAAGACATTCCCGCGCGATATGGCCATGTGCCGGTTTTCGAAAAGCCGGTGGAATCGGACGCCTTCGCGGCCTGCGTCGCCGAGATGGCGCGCAGAAGACTTCCGCAGCATTGAAGAGCCTGCACTGAGCTGACGACGCAGGGTTGAATCGCCATGGCGAACGCCTTACGGCTTCGCGCGATGACGAACCCTTGGCGCGCGATCCTTCAGGTCTGGGCCGTGACCGCCGTCGCCGCCGCGGCGGCCGTGGCGGCGCTGATCCTGGTCGTGGATCCTTATGACACCGGCCGCATTAGGGGCCTGGGCCTCGGCTTCACCCGCGAGCAGGCGCCGCGAACGGCCAACGCCAGCCGCGCCCGGAACGCCCGCTTCGACGCAGCCGTGCTCGGCAACTCCCATGTGCAGCTGCTGTCGCCGGCGCGGCTCGGGGCCGCCACCGGCGCGACCTTCGCGTCGCTGATCGTGCCGGGCTCCGGGATCCCGGAGCAACTTGCGGTGCTCGATTATTTCATGCGCTGGCGCCCTGCCCCGCCGCGCATCCTCATCTTCGGCGTCGACGAGTTCACATGCCGGACCGGCTTGGGGGCGAGCCAGAGCCTGCAGGTCGGGCCGTTCCCGTTCTGGCTCTACGCGCCTGGGCTCGCCGCCTATCTGCGCGGGGCGTTCCGCTACACCCTGGTCGAGGATGCCGTCACGCTGCTGACAGGTTCCGCCCGCGCCACGAGCCTGGCCGACGCCGACGGGTTCTGGAACTACGAGGCCAACAAGGTCTGGGCCGAGGCGGCCGCCGCTACCCGGATCGACGCCAGCCAGAAGCGGCCGATGGCCCGGTTCGATGGTCCCTTCCCGGCCGTCGAGGCGCTCAGCGACAGGATCCAGGCCCTGCCCTCCACGACCAGGGTCGTGATCGTCGCCCCGCCCGTCTACGCGCCGCTGCTGGCCCCGCCAGGTTCGCGCGAGGACGCCGCCGAGGCCGCGTGCAAGGCCCGCATCGCCGCGATCGCCACGCAGCGTCCCCACACGCGCTTCCTCGACTTCCATCGCGACACGCCGGTCAGCCGCAGCAAGGAATCCTTCTGGGACGGCTCGCACATGACGGGCGCGGTCGCGCAGGAGATCGAGGCCGCCATCGTGAAGGCGCTCGCCACCGACGCGGACTGATCAGCAAACGCCAGCGGGCGGGCCCTTTCAGGCCCGCCCGCTGCGCAGATATCGAGGCTGCCGGCCCGCGATCAGGGCTTCGGCGGCGTCGCCGGGGCGGGAGCGGCCGCGCCGGGGGCCGGGGCCGCGCCGCCGCTCTGCTCGAGCTTCTTGCGCATGTCGTCGGCCTGCTTCTGCATCTGCTCCTGGAGTTGCTTTTGCTGCTGCTCCAGCACCGCCGGGTCGATCGGCGCGCCGTCATAGGCCTTGCCGAAGCCGGCCATCGGCACCTGGAACGTCACTTCGCGCGTGAACTGGTTCTGCACGCTGATGTTGAGGTTCGTGGCCTTTTTGAAGGAGTTGATCACGTCCTCCTTCACCGGCCCCTCGGCGAAGCAGCCGTTCGGGAAGCAGATCGCGTAGCGGCCGCTCTGGGCGCCGCCATTGTCCGCCGCGTAGCGAATGCCCGGCTGCAGCAGCAGGCCGAGCGGCATCAGGAAGCGCACGATCTTGTTGGCGTCGCCCTTCACGTCATAGACGGCGACGGCGAGGACCGGCTGGCCCTGGTCGGAGACGAAGTCACGGGTCGTGTAGCAGATTTCCTTGCCGGCGGCCGGATCCTTGCCGCACACCTTCACCCAGTCGGCCTGGGACGGCTCGGGCTTCACCTGCACCACCGTGGGGCCCTGCGGCGCGGCGGCCTGCCCCTGCGGGGCGGCGGGCTGCGCGGGGGACGCCGGTGCGGCGGGCTTGGGGGCAGCAGGCTTCGTCTGGGCGAGCGCCGGCGCAGCGACCATCAAGGAGGCGGCGGTGAGGAGCGCCAGCCGGCGCGGGCGCAGAGCGGACCACCGGTCGAAAGACATCAGGATATTTCCTCTTCGATTGGATGGGACGACGGCGGCTGCCGGCGAAGAGATCGAATGAGCGACGCCCGACCCGCGCGGGACAATCAGCCCATCGACGGAGCGCGCGCGCCGGATGGCCAAGACAGTCCCGACGATCCCAGCCCGCTGCATCGGCGCTGATTGAGGCGTCAGGATGACGAGGCCGATGCCTCATAGCTTGTTCCATCAAGGGTTTCCAGCCGAAAAGTCGCCATTCAACCGCAGCGCAACCTGGCCGATGGCCGGCTTGCCGCCGTCATGACGGGCCATGATAGGCTGCGCCGTGGTCACAAACGCTCGAATCAACGCTGGCCGGCGGCCGAGACGCCGTCCCTTCCAGACTCTCGCGCTGGGGTTTCTCGCCCTGTTCTGCGCCGGGGCGGTCGTCGCGGACCCGGCCTGGCCCCAACCGAGGCACGGCGTCGCCATGCATGGCGAACCGGCGCTGCCGCCCGGCTTCGCCGCCCTCCCCTATGTCAACCCGGACGCGCCCAAGGGCGGCCGCATCGTCTTCGGCGTGCAGGGCACGTTCGACACGCTGAACCCCTTTGCGGTCCGCGGCATCGCGGCCCAGGGCGTCGCGCCCCCGACGGCGCTCGTCTTCCAGGGCCTGATGGCGCGGTCCTTCGACGAGCCGTTCTCGCTCTATGGGCTGGTCGCCGAGACCATCGAGACGCCGGACGATCGCAGCTGGGTGCAGTTCCGGCTGAACCCCAAGGCCCGGTTCTCCGACGGCGTTCCGGTGACCGCGGCGGACGTGCTGTTCACCTTCAACCTGCTGAAGGAGAAGGGAAAGCCGAACTTCAGGAGCTGGTACGGGAAGGTCGCCAAGGCCGAAGCCCCGGACGACCGGACCGTGCGGTTCGACCTCGCCGGCGCGGACGACCGCGAACTGCCTCTGATCCTGGCCCTGATGCCGGTCTTCGCCCGCCACGCCATGAACCCGGAGACCTTCGAACAGACCAACCTCGCCCCGCCGGTCGGCACGGGGCCCTATGTGGTCGCCGCCGTGAAGCCCGGCGAGAGCGTCACCTATCGGCGCAACCCTGACTACTGGGCCAGGGACCTGCCCATCGCGCGCGGGCTGCACAACGCCGACGAGATCCGGTTCGACTATTTTCGCGACGCCAACAGCCTGTTCGAGGCCTTCAAGGGCGGCCTCTACGATGTGCGCGCGGAGGACAGCCCCACCCGCTGGGTCGGCGGCTATGATTTTCCCGCCGTCCGGGACGGCCGCGTGGTGAAGGACCCCGTTGCGGTGCATACGCCCAAGGGCATGAACGCGCTCGTCTTCAACACGCGCCGGCCGCTCTTCGCGGATGTGAGGGTGCGCGAGGCGCTGGGGCTCCTCTTCGATTTCGACTGGGTGAACCGCAACCTCTTCGCCGGCGTCTATCGCCGCACGACGAGCTATTTCGAGGGCTCGGACCTCGCCTCGACGGGCCGCCCCGCCTCGGATGCGGAACGCAGCCTGCTGGCGCGCTTCCCCGGCGCGGTGCGCTCCGACATCCTGGACGGGCGCTGGGCCCCGGCGCAGGCCGACGGCAGCGGCCGCGACCGGGAGCAGGCCCGCCGGGCGCTCGCCCTTTTGGAGGAGGCCGGCTACGTCCTGCGCGACGGCGCGTTGCGGGACCGGCGCACGGGCGAGCCGTTCAGCTTCGAGTTCGTGTCCGCGAGCCGTGTCCAGGAGCGCCTCGCCCTCAACTTCGCGCAGGCGCTCCGGCGCATCGGCGTCGACATGCGCGTGCGGCTCGTCGACGACGTGCAGTACTGGCGCCGGCTGACGGCCTTCGATTTCGACATGATCCAGTTCACCTGGGGCGCCTCCCCCTCCCCCGGCAACGAGCAATATGGCCGCTGGGGAAGCCGGTCGGCGGATCGGTCGGGCTCGCTGAACTATGCGGGCGCGCGATCGCCCGCCATCGACGCCCTGATCGAGGCCATGCTGTCGGCGCGCGAGCGGCCGGATTTCGTCGACGCGACCCGCGCGCTGGACCGCGTCCTGCTGTCTCAGTTCTACGTCGTGCCGCTCTTCAACCAGCCCGAACAGTGGATCGCCCACACGGCGGCCGTGAAACGGCCCGAACGGGCCTCGCTGTTCGGTTTTCTCCCCGAGACGCTCTGGCGAGAATCGCCCTGACTCGGGCAAGGTGAACGCGCAACAGGATTTGTGCGAGCCGTGCGGTGAGCCACGCCATCGACATCGAAAGCGCCGCGACCGCGCCGTGGTCCGGGGTGACGCTCGTCGACCTGTTCCAGGGCAGCGCCAACCTCAACGGACAGGCCCTCGCCTTCGCCGAGCCGGTGACCAGTGGCGGGCGCATCACCCGCCGCACCTATGCGGAGGCCGCCGCCACCATCGACGGGCTGGTGCATCGGCTGGAGGAGATCGGCCTGGCCCGCGGCAGCCGCATCCTCGTCGCGCTAGGCGGCACGATCGAGGCGCCGCTGGCACTGCTCGCCATCCTCAAGGCGGGCTACGTTCCCTGCCTGCTCCCGGTCTGGCTGCAGCCTGAAACGCTGCTCGAGGCGCTCCAGGCCTCCGGCGCCAAGGCCATCGTGACCGTCGGCGCGCTCGGGCGCCTGCGTCCGGCCGAGATCATGCGCGCCGCCGCCGCCGCGCCGGACGGGCCGCGCTATGTGCTCGCTTTCGGCGACAGGCTGCCCGCGGGCGTGATCCCCCTCTCCGACACCCTCATCCGCAGCGTCGACACCGGCTTCCACATCCCGTTCGACGCGCCGGACGGCGCCCCCGCCCCCATCCTGACGCTCGACGTGCGGCCCTCCGGCGCGCGCTGGATCGAGCACGACCAGGAGGCGCTCGCCGCCGCCGCGCTGGGGATGGTCACCCAGTGCGGTCTGGGCTCGGCCGAGCCCATCCTGTCGACCCTGGCGCCGGTCAGCGCCGCCGCGCTCTGCACCGGCCTCATCCCGGCGCTGCTGACGGGGGCGACGCTGCACCTGCATGGCGTCTTCGACGCCGCGACGCTGCTTCTGCAGCTCGGCATGATGGTCAAGCCGCATCTGGTCGCGCCAGCCGGGCTGGAGCAGTCCCTGCAGCAGGCCGGCCTGCTGGGGACCGAGACGCTCAGCTCCACCGTCTTGCTGCATCGCCCGCCGGCGCGCCTGGACCAGCGCGACAGGCTGCGCCGGCGCGAGTCCCCTGTCATCGACGCCGTCGCGCTCGGCGAACACGCCATGCTGCTCGGGGCGCGAACCAGCGAGGGCCTGCCCGGCCTCGCTCTGGACGCCGTGCGCCTGCCCGACGAACCTGACGGCGCCCTGATCCTGGAGGCCCGGGCCGGCCCGGGCGAGCGGATCGAGGTCCGGGGCGCCGCCGTCAGCGGCTTCGAGGACGGCGGCGCCCGCACCGGCCTCGCCTGGATCCCGACCGGCCATGCGGTGCGCGCGGAACGCGGCCGCATCCTGCAGGTGGATCCCGCCTGAGCCCGGCGATTTGCCCTTTGCGCCGATCGCCCTAGCTTGCTGGCCAACACCCCGCGTCCGACAGGACGCGCACACGGGAGCGGCTCATGTCACACGACCCCTTCGACTCCCACCGGGACGACCCGATCCGCCAGGCCGACAAGGCCGATGCGCAGGAGCCGGTCCCCGCCGTCGAGCCCGTCACCATCGACGTGGTCTCGGATGTCGTCTGCCCCTGGTGCTATGTCGGCAAGCGGCGCCTCGACAAGGCGCTGGAGATGCAGCCGGAGACGCCCGTGGTGGTGCGCTGGCGCCCCTTCCAGCTCGATCCGACGATCCCGGCCGGCGGTCACGACCGCAAGGAGTACATGACGCGCAAGTTCGGTGACCGGCTCGCCGAGGTCCATGCGCGCCTCGTCGAGATCGGTCGCGAGGAAGACATCCCCTTCGCCTTCGACGCGATCAGGCGCTCGCCCAACACGCTCGACGCGCACCGGCTCATCCGCTGGTCTTGGACATGGGGCGTGCAGGGCGCGCTGGTGGAATCGCTGTTCAGCGCCTTCTTCGTCGAGGGCCTCGACATCGGCGACCTGGAGGTCCTGGCGGACCGCGCCGCGCTGGTCGGCATGGACCGCGAGGAGGCCGCCGACTTCCTGCGCTCGGCCGAGGCCGCCCCCGAGGTCCAGCGGGAGATCGAGCAGGCCCAGCAGGTCGGCGTGCAGGGCGTGCCCTTCTTCATCTTCGCGGGCCGCTACGCCGCCTCCGGCGCCCAGCCCGCTGACGTCCTGGCCGGCGCCATCGCGCAAGCCTTCACGGCCGGCGAGGCCGACGAGGAGTAGCGCCCCCTCCCCGCTCCGCAGCCCCTCACGCCGCCTTCTTGGTCTCGGCGATGCGCGCCAGGTTGCGCAGGATGGTGGCGGCGCCCTTCAGGCGCTCCTCGGCGTCGTCGAAATCGCGGATGAACACGATGCGCATGTCGGGGCGCACCTTGGCCAGCGAGCCCTGCTCGCCGACATAGCGCACGAGGCCTTCCGGGTTGGCGAAGGCGTTGTCGCGGAAGCTCAGGATCAGGCCCTTGGGCCCGGCGTCGACCTTTTCGACATTGGCCCGGCGGCACAGGGCCTTGATGCCCACGATGGCGAGCAGCTGCTTCACCTCGTCGGGCAACGGCCCGAACCGGTCGATCAGCTCCGCCCCGAAGCCCTCGATCTCCTGGTCCGTGTCCAGCGTCGACAGGCGCTTGTAGAGCCCCAGCCGCAGGTGCAGGTCCGGCACGTAATGCTCCGGGATCATCACCGGGGTGCCGATGGTGATGCTGGGCGACCAGCGGCCGTCCTCGATGTCCTCGTCCGTGACGCCGGCCTTGAGCTGGGCCACCGCCTCCTCCAGCATCTGCTGGTAGAGCTCGTAGCCCACCTCCTTGATGTGGCCCGACTGCTCGTCGCCGAGCAGGTTGCCCGCCCCGCGGATGTCGAGATCGTGGCTGGCGAGCTGGAAGCCCGCGCCCAAGGTGTCGAGCGACTGCAGCACCTTGAGCCTGCGCTCCGCCTGCACCGTGAGGGTGCGGTTGGCCGGTACGGTGAACAGCGCATAGGCGCGCGTCTTGCCGCGCCCCACCCGGCCGCGCAGCTGATAGAGCTGCCCCAGCCCGAACATGTCCGCCCGGTGCACGATGAGGGTGTTTGCGGTCGGGATGTCGAGGCCGGACTCCACGATAGCCGTGGAGAGCAGCACGTCGTATTTGCCTTCGTAGAAGGCCGTCATGACGTCCTCGAGCTCCGTCGCGGCCATCTGGCCATGCGCGATGGCGACCTTGGCCTCCGGGACCTCAGCGGCCAGGAAGGCGCGGGCCTCCGCGATGTCCTCGATGCGGGGGCAGACATAGAAGCTCTGGCCGCCGCGATACCGTTCGCGCAGCAGCGCCTCACGGATCAGCAGCGGGTCGAACGGGGTCACGAAGGTGCGCACCGCCAGGCGGTCCACCGGCGGCGTGGCGATGATCGAGAGCTCCCGGACGCCCGTGAGGGCGAGCTGCAGCGTGCGCGGGATCGGGGTGGCCGAGAGCGTCAGTACATGCACCTCGGCCCTGAGGTCCTTCAGGCGCTCCTTGTGGGCGACGCCGAAATGCTGCTCCTCGTCGACGATCAGCAGGGCCAGGTCCCGGAACTGGATCGCCTTGCCCAGCAGCGCGTGGGTGCCGACCACGATGTCGATGTCGCCGCTGGCGATCCCCGCCTTGACGGCCTTCATCTCGGCCGCCGGCACGAAGCGCGAGGCCTGGGCCACCTTCACGGGCAGGCCGTGGAAGCGCTCGGCGAAGGTCTTGTAGTGCTGGCGCGCCAGCAGCGTGGTGGGCACCACGACGGCGACCTGCCGGCCGGCCATAGCGGCCGCGAAGGCGGCCCGCAGGGCCACCTCGGTCTTGCCGAAGCCCACGTCGCCGCAGATCAGCCGGTCCATCGGCCGGCCCGACCCGAGATCGTCGAGCACCGAGTCGATGGCGTTCTGCTGGTCCTCGGTCTCGTCATAGGGGAAGCGGGCGGCGAACTCGTCATAGACGCCGTCCGGCGCGACGAGGCGCGGGGCCTCCTTCAGCGCCCGGGCCGCCGCGATCTTGATGAGCGCATGCGCCATCTCGCGGATGCGCTGCTTGAGCTTGGCCTTGCGGGCCTGCCATCCGCCGCCGCCCAGGCGGTCGAGCGCCACCTCGGTGTCCTCCGAGCCGTAGCGCGACAGGAGCTCGATGTTCTCCACCGGCAGGAACAGCTTGGTGTCGCCGGCGTAATGGATCTCCAGGCAGTCATGCGGCGCCCCGGCGGCGTCGATCGATTTCAGCCCGACGAAGCGGCCGATGCCGTGGTCGACATGCACCACGAGGTCGCCCTGCGTCAGGCTGCCGACCTCCGCCAGCATGTCCTGCGGGCGCTTGGACCGCCGCGACTTGCGCACCAGCCGGTCGCCCAGGATGTCCTGCTCGGCGACGACCGCGAAGTCCTCGGTCTCGAAGCCTGCCTCCATGCCCCAGACCGCCAGCGTGGCGACGTTGCGCGGCTGCGCCATGGCGTGCGCCAGGACCTGCACGGAGACCGCGCCCTTCAGTCCGTGGTCGCCCAGCACATGGGCCAGGCGCTCGCGCGAGCCCTCCGACCAGGCGGAGAGGATCACCCGCTTGCCGTCCTGCTGCAGCGCGCGGACATGGGCGACGGTCGCGTCGAACACATTGGCGGCGCCGCTCTCGCCCTCATGGGCCCGCTCGGCCGAGAAGCTGCGTCCCTGCCGCCCGCCCATGTCCAGAACGGCCCTCCCCGCGCCTTCAGGCTGGGCGAAGGGGGTGAAGCGCGTCACCGCGGCGTCGGAGAGCGCGGCCGCCCATTCCTGGGGCGTCAGGTAGAGCATCTCCGGCGGCAGCGGCTTGTAGGGCGGGCCGGACGGCGCGCCCGGCTGGCGCGACTTGTCCAGCACGGCCCTGCGGGCGTCGTAATAGTCCTGAACCTGCGCCAGTCGCTCGCCCGCGGCGTCGTCGGCGTTGTGGTCGAGCAGCACGGGCGCGCCGCCCAGATAGTCGAACAGCGTGTCCAGCTTTTCGTGGAACAGCGGCAGCCAGTGCTCCAGCCCGGGATGGCGGCGCCCCTCGCTGACGGCCTCGTAGAGCATGTCGTCGCGCGTGGCGGCGCCGAACAGCGACAGGTAGTTCTGCCGAAAGCGCCGAATGTTCTCCGTCGTCAGCTGGACCTCGCTCATCGGCACGAGATCGAGCGCCCGGAGCTGGCCGGTGGTGCGCTGGGTCTCCGGGTCGAAGGCCCGGATGCTCTCCAGCGTGTCGCCGAAGAAGTCGAGCCGCACCGGCGCGGGCAGGCCCGGCGCATAGAGGTCGATGATGCCGCCGCGCACCGCGTATTCGCCGGTCTCGCGCACCGTGGAGGTGCGCTGGAACCCGTTGGTCTCCAGCCAGCCGGCCAGGGCCGTGGTGTCGACCATGTTGCCGGGCGCGGCGGAGAAGGATTCCGCCCCGATCCGCCGCATCTGCGGCACGCGCTGCACCATCGAGTTGATCGTGGTGGTGAGGATGCGCGGCTTGTCCTCGCCCGAGCGCGAGCGCGCCAGCCGGGCCAGCACGGTCATCCGCTTGGCCGCGACGGCGGCGTTCGGCGACACGCGGTCATAGGGCTGGCAGTCCCAGGCCGGGAGCGACAGCACCTCGATCTCGGGCGCGACGAAGGCCAGGCCGTTCTCCAGCAGCGCCTGCCGCTGGCCGTCGCGCGCCACATAGACGAGCACGGCCGGCCGCTCCGGCCCCTTGCGGGCCAGCACCCGCGCCAGATCGGCCACCACCATCGCGTCGAGCCCGTCCGGCACGGAGGACAGGATGAGGCTCTGGCCCGACCCGATGAGGTCGGCGAGGCGGTCGGCGGGGCGTTGCGGCTTGGCCATGGCGGAGCTTGCGGTTCCAATGCGAAGAGACCCGGACCCCGTTTTCGGGCCCGGGCGAAGAAGGTCAAGACCGCCGGGCGACGTCCGGCTGGGTCCGAGGCGGGCCCGGGGGCCCGCGCTCCGGGCTGGGCCTTACACCATCACCACATGCACGTGGCAGGTCGGCTTCTTGCCCCAGGCCTCGCCCACGGCGGCGCGGACGGCCCGCTCGATGGCGTTCTCGACGAGATCCGCGTCGCGCCGGCGCTGCTTGGGCAGGCCCCGCAGGACGTTGATGATGGCGTCGTCGATGACGTCCTCGAAGGGCTCGCCGGAACGCGTCTTCTGCGGCAGGCCGGTGATCTCGAACGCCGGGTCGCCGACGAGGTCGCCGCGGCCGTCCAACGCCAGCGCGATCGAGACCACGCCCGCGAAGGCGAGGCGCCGGCGCTCCTGCACGGTCGACTCGCCCGCGCTGATCAGAAGGTCGCCGTCCTTGTAGAGCTTGCCGTAGGTGACCTCGTCGATGACGCCCGGCTTGCCCGGACCGAGCAGCACCATGTCGCCGTCCTTGGCGATCACCACGTTCGGCACGCCGAGCGACCGCGCCAGCTTGGCGTGCTCGTCGATGTGCAGCGCCTCGCCATGCACCGGAACGGCGACCCTCGGGCGCACCCACTCATACATCCGCTCCATCTCGCCGCGGCGGGGATGGCCGGAGACATGGACCATGTGGGTCCGGTCGGTCAGCACCTCCACCCCGCTGCGGATGAGCGAGTTGACGATCCGCCCGACCGCCTTCTCGTTGCCCGGGATGGTGCGCGACGACAGGATCACGAGGTCGCCGGAGGCGAGCGCCACGTCCGGATGCTGGTCTTCCGCGACGCGGGCCAGCGCGGCGCGGGGCTCGCCCTGGCTGCCGGTCAGCAACGCCACCACCTTGTCGCGCGGCAGGGAGCCATAGGCGTCCGTGCCGCGGAACGGCCTGACCCCGTCCAGATAGCCGCAATCCTCCGCGACCTGGATCACCCGGTCCATGGCCCGGCCGATGGCGATGCATTCGCGGCCATTGGCGGCGGCGGCCTCCGCGACGGCCCGGATGCGCGACACGTTGGAGGCGAAGGTCGTCACCGCGACGCGGTTCTTGGCCTGCCCGATGATCTCGGTCAGCGTCTTGGCCACGTCCGCCTCCGAGGGGCTCTCGCCGCCCCGGATAACGTTGGTGCTGTCGCAGATCATCGCCAGCACGCCCTCGTCGCCGAGTTCGCGCAGGCGCTTCTCGTCCGTCACCCAGCCTGCGCCGGGCGTGGGATCGATCTTCCAGTCGCCGGTGTGCAGCACCAGGCCGGCCGGGCTGCGGATCGCCAGGGCGCAGGATTCCGGGATGGAGTGCGCCATGCCGACGAACTCGACCTCGAACGGTCCCATCTGCACCCGGCTGCCGCGCTCCACCACGTTCATCGGGATCTTGCGCGCGCCCTGCTCGTTGAACCGCCGCACTTCCAGGAGGTTCGCGGCGAACTTGGTCGCGTAGACCGGGGCCTGCAGCCGGGGCCACAGGTCCGTGAGCGCGCCGATATGGTCCTCATGGGCGTGAGTGATGATGATGCCCATGAGGTCGTTGCGGTTCGCTTCCAGGAAGCGGATGTCGGGCATCAGCAGGTCGATGCCCGGCAGGTCGTCGCCCGCGAAGGCGACGCCGCAATCCACCATGATCCACTTGCGGCGGCCCTTCGGTCCGAAGCCGTAAAGCGCGGCGTTCATTCCGATCTCGCCCAATCCGCCCAGCGGCACGAAGACGAGTTCGTCGTCGCCCAACGCCATCCGTTATCCTCTCTGTCTCAAATGTCTGCAGGTTGCAGGTTCGTCAGGAACACGTCGCCTGCTTCGAAGGCGACCCTACGGCCGCCCTCGTCGAGGAGCAAACGCCCCTCCCCGTCCAGGTCCACGAAAACGCCGCGGCGCTCCCCTTCGGGACGCCGCACCAGGATGGGCTCGCCGAGCCCGCCCGCTCTCTTTAGCCAATCGCGCCGGATATCGGCGAAGCCGGCCCCCGCGTCCCAGCGCCGCAGCGCGGCCGCCATGGCGTCCGACAGGGCCGAAAAGAGCGGATCCACGCCGACCGGAAGTCCCTTCGCGCCAAGATCGGTCGCCGGATAGGGCGTATCGGCCGGATGATGGGCGGCGTTGACCCCGATGCCGATCACGACGAGGAGGTCACCGCCGGCAAGCGTCGCGCCCTCCACCAGGATCCCGGCCAGCTTGGCGCGGTCGAGCAACAGGTCGTTCGGCCATTTCAGCGCAGCGCGACCCGGCGTCAGCCCCGTCGCCTGCTCCACCGCCGCGTGCAAGGCCACGCCGGCGACGAAGCCGAGCTGCGGCGCGACCGCCGGCCGGCAGGGCGCGGCGAGCAGCAGGCTGGCGTAGAGATTGCCGGGCGGCGACGACCAGGCCCGGCCGCTGCGCCCGCGTCCCCTGCCCTGCTGGCGCGCGACGATCCACAGGCCGCCCGGGTCGCCGGCGCGGCCGCGGGCCATCGCCTCGTCATTGGTCGACCCGAGGCTGTCGAAAACCTCGAGGCGGAACTCCCGGGATCGCGCGGCGTCGCCCAGCTTCACGTCAGAACAGCGACTTCGCGGCGACGGTCGCGGCCGTGACCAGCGGCGCCGGCCAGAGCCAGAACAGCAGGATGAAGGCGCCCGACAGGCCCGAGACGATCTTCAGGGACGTCGCCATCGGCAGGAAGGCCTCGGCCGGCTCGTCGAAATACATCAGCTTGACGATGCGCAGATAGTAATAGGTGCTGACCACGCTGGTGACGACGCCGATCACGGCCAGCGTGTAGAGCTTGGCGTCGACCGCGGCGGCGAACACGTACCATTTGGCGAAGAACCCCGCGAGCGGCGGGATGCCGGCCAGCGAGAACATCAGCATCGCGAACACGAAGGCCGTGGCGGGCGCGGTGCGGCCGAGCCCCGCGAGGTCCTCGATCGTCTCCACATAGCCGTCCGGCCGCTTCATGGCGAGGATCACCGCGAAGGTCCCCAGCGTCATCACCAGGTAGATCGCCATGTAGATGGCCACGCCCTGCACGCCCGCCGGGGTGCCGGCGGCGAGGCCGACCAGCGCGAAGCCCATGTGGCCGATCGACGAATAGGCCATCAGCCGCTTGATGTTGCGCTGGCCGATGGCCGCGAAGGCGCCAAGCGCCATCGAGGCGATCGACACGAAGACGATGATCTGCTGCCACTGCAGCAGGATGCCCGGGAAGGCCGTGATCACGACCCGCGTGGCCAGCGCCATGGCGGCCATCTTGGGCGCGGCGGCGAAGAACGCCGTCACCGGCGTGGGCGCGCCCTCATACACGTCCGGCGTCCACATGTGGAAGGGCACGGCCGAGATCTTGAAGCACAGGCCCGCCATGATGAAGACGAGGCCGAAGATCACCCCGGTGGAGCCGTGGTCGCGCAACGCCGCGCCGATGACCGGGAACTGCACCGAGCCGGTGAAGCCATAGACCAGCGACGCGCCATAGAGCAGCATCCCGGACGAGAGCGCGCCCAGCACGAAATATTTCAGCCCCGCCTCCGTGGCGCGCACCGAATCCCGGTGGATCGCAGCGACCACGTAGAGCGCAAGACTCATGAGCTCGAGGCCGAGATAGAGCGCGATGAGGTCTCCCGCGGAGATCATCATCATCATGCCCAGCGTCGAGAGCAGGATCAGGATGGCGTATTCGAAGCGCTGCACCCGCTCGCCGCGCCAGAAGTCGACCGACATCGCCAGCGCCACGCCCGAACCCACCAGGGCGGCGATCTTCATGAACTTGGCGAAGTCGTCCTGAACGAAGGAGCCGTTGAAGGTGGTGGCCCGGCCGGTGCGGGTCATCACCAGCACGCCGACCAGCACCAGGATCGCCAGCGCGATCCCGTTGACGAGGTTGACCGAGCGCTCGCCGCGGATCGCGCCGAGGAGCACCAGCGCCAGCGCCCCGATGGCGAGGACGATCTCCGGAAGCGCGAGGCCGAAGGCCGGGATGGCCGCGTGAAGTCCAGGCATCGAACAGTCCTCAGTGCGCCAGCGAGGCGGTTTTCGCGGCGGCGCCGAGCGCGGCCTGGGTCGTCTTCAGGAGCGCGTCGGTCGACGCCGCGAAGGCGTCCAGCACCGGAGCGGGATGCACGCCGTAATAGATCGTCAGCAGGATCAGCGGCGCGAGCAGGCCGACCTCGCGGGGCGTGAGATCGAGAATGCCCTTCAGGCTCGGCTTCTCGAAGGGGCCGAACATCACCCGCGCGTAGAGCCACAGCGCATAGGCCGCCGACAGGATCACGCCGGTGGTGGCGAAGAACGCGACCCAGGTGTTCGCCCGGAAGGCGCCCAGCAGCGTCAGGAACTCGCCGACGAAGCCCGACGTGCCCGGCAGCCCGACATTGGCCATGGTGAACACCATCAGGGCCACGGCGTATTTGGGCATGCGGTCCGTCAGCCCGCCATAGGCGGCGATTTCGCGGGTGTGCATGCGGTCGTAGATCACGCCGACGCACAGGAACAGCGCGCCCGATACGATGCCGTGGCTCACCATCTGGAACATCGCGCCCTGGATGCCCTGGGCCGTCAGGGTGAACAGCCCCATGGTGACGAAGCCCATATGCGCCACCGACGAGTAGGCGATGAGCTTCTTCATGTCCTCCTGCATCAGCGCGACCAGCGACGTGTAGATGATCGCCACGACCGAGAGGGCGAACACGAAGGGCGCGAAATACAGCGACGCGTCGGGGAACATCGGGATCGAGAAGCGGATGAAGCCGTAGCCGCCCATCTTCAGCAGGATCGCCGCCAGGATGACCGAGCCGGCCGTGGGCGCCTCCACATGGGCGTCGGGCAGCCAGGTGTGGACGGGCCACATCGGCATCTTCACCGCGAAGGAGGCGAAGAAGGCCAGCCACAGCCAGAACTGCATGCCGTGCGGGAACTTGTGCGCCAGCAGCGTCGGGATGTCCGTCGTGCCCGCGTCCCAGTACATCGCCATGATGGCGACCAGCATCAGCAGCGAGCCCAGCAGCGTGTAGAGGAAGAACTTGAAGCTGGCGTAGATGCGCCGCTTGCCGCCCCAGATGCCGATGATGAGGAACATCGGGATCAGGCCGGCCTCGAAGAAGAGGTAGAAGAGCACGAGATCGAGCGAGGCGAACACGCCGATCATCAACGTCTCGAGCACCAGGAAGGCGATGAAGTACTCCTTCACGCGCCGCTCGACCGACACCCATGACGCCACGATGCAGAACGGCATCAGGAACGTGGTGAGCATGATGAACGGCATCGAGAAGCCGTCCACGCCGAGCTTGAAGCGGATCGTCTCGGAGAGCCAGGCGCCGTCCTCCAGGAGCTGGAAGCCCGGATTGGCGACGTCGAACCGGCCCCACGCCACCAGCGACAGCAGGAAGGTCGCGATCGTGGCCAGGAGCGAGATCCAGCGGATGTTCTTCTGGCCGGCTTCCGTGTCGTCGCGGGTGACGAGCACGAACAGCGCTCCGGCCAGCGGCAGGACGAGAAGGCCCGTGAGCAGGTGGGACATCATCTCAGTGGGCTCCGCCGAACATGTACCAGGTGATGAGCGCAGCCACGCCGATCAGCATCGCGAAGGCGTAGTGGTAGACATACCCGGTCTGCAGCCGCACGACCGCGTTGGTGACGTCGACCACGCGGGCCGACACGCCGTCCGGGCCCATGCCGTCGATGACCATGCCGTCGCCCTTCTTCCACAGGAAGCGGCCGAGCCACTTGGCCGAGCGGACGAAGAGGATGTCGTAGAGCTCGTCGAAGTACCACTTGTTGAGCAGGAAGCGGTACAGGAAGGGCTGGCTCTCGGCGAGGCGGCGCGGCAGGTCCGGCGACTTCACGTAGAACAGCCAGGCGACCGCGAAGCCGATGATCATCTCGACCGTGGGCGAGTACTTCACCCAGCCCGGGATCTCGTGCACCGCGTGCAGGATGTGGTTCTCCGGCCCCGTGTGCAGCGCGTCCCTCCAGAACTCCTCATAGGCGTGGCCGAAGAAGGCGCTCTCGAAGAACAGCCCGGCGAACAGCGCCCCGAAGCCCAGCAGCCCGAGCGGGATCAGCATGCTCATCGGCGATTCATGGGGCTCCAGCGCATGGCCGTGCGCGCCGTGGCCATGGTCGTCATGGACGTGGTCGTCATGGGCGTGCTTCGCATGGGCGTGCGAGCCGTGGCTGTCGTCCTCGGACTCCACGTGGTGGCTCACCTGCGGGTCGTGCCCGTGCGGCGTGTCCCAGCGCGGACGTCCCATGAAGGTCAGGAAGAAGAGCCGCCAGGAGTAGAACGAGGTCAGCCCCGCCGTGATCGACAGCAGCACGAAGGCGTAGGCGTTGCCGGCCGTATGGGTGGCGAAGGACGACTCGATGATGGCGTCCTTGGAGAAGTAGCCCGCCGTCAGCGGAAAGCCCGTCAGCGCCAGCGTGCCGACCGCGAACATCGCCGTCGTGAACGGGATCTTGCGGGCCAGGCCGCCCATGTGGCGGATGTCCTGCTCGTGGTGCATCGCGTGGATGACCGAGCCGGCGCCCAGGAAGAGCAGCGCCTTGAAGAAGGCGTGCGTGAACAGGTGGAAGATTCCGGCGCCATAGGCCCCCGCCCCGAGCGCCACGAACATGTAGCCGAGCTGCGAGCAGGTCGAATACGCGATCACGCGCTTGATGTCGTTCTGCACGAGGCCGATCGTGCCGGCGAAGAACGCCGTCGTGGCGCCCACGATCAGCACGGCCGACAGCGCCACGGGCGACGTCTCGAACAAGGGCGACAGGCGCGCCACCATGAACACGCCCGCCGTCACCATGGTGGCGGCGTGGATCAGCGCCGACACCGGGGTGGGGCCTTCCATCGCGTCCGGCAGCCAGGTGTGGAGCAGGAACTGCGCCGACTTGCCCATCGCGCCCATGAAGAGCAGCAGGCAGGCCAGCGTCATCGCGTTCCAGTCATAGCCGATGAAGTGGAAGCTCTGCTTGGCGACCTCCTCGGCCTTCGGAAAGATCTCCGCGAAGCCGACTGTTCCAAACAGCACGAAGACGAGGAAGATGCCAAGCGCGAAGCCGAAATCGCCGACGCGGTTGACGATGAACGCCTTCATGGCGGCGGCCACGGCGGACGGCTTGTTGTACCAGAAGCCGATCAGCAGATAGGAGGCGAGGCCCACGCCCTCCCAGCCGAAGAACATCTGGACCAGGTTGTCGGCCGTCACCAGCATCAGCATCGCGAAGGTGAACAGCGACAGATAGGCGAAGAACCGCGGCCGGTGCGGATCCTCGTGCATGTAGCCGATCGAGTAGAGGTGGACGAGCGACGAGACGCTGTTCACCACCACCAACATCACGGCCGTGAGCGTGTCGATCCGGAAGGCCCAGTCCACCTTCAGGTCGCCCGACGTCATCCACTGGGCGACCTGCACCCGCGTGGCGCCGTGGCCGAAGCCGACCTGGAAGAACGCCACCCAGGACAGCAGCGCCGCCGCGATCAGGAAGGCGGTCGTGACCACCTCGCTGGCGCGCGCGCCGATGGTGCGGCCGAAGAGGCCGGCGATGAGGAAGCCGACGAGCGGCAGGAAGACGATGGCCTGATACATGTCCGTGTCCCGTCGGGGGCCTTACCCCGAGTCAGCCCTTCATCATGTTGATGTCCTCAACCGCGATGGTGCCGCGGTTGCGGAAATAGACGACGAGGATCGCCAGTCCGATCGCGGCTTCGGCCGCCGCGACGGTGAGGATGAGGAGCGCGAAGACCTGGCCGACGAGGTCGCCGCCGAAGGTCGAGAACGCCACGAGGTTGATGTTGACGGCGAGCAGGATGAGCTCGACCGACATCAGGATGACGATGACGTTCTTGCGGTTGATGAAGATGCCGAACACGCCGAGCGTGAACAGGATCGCCGCGACCGTCAGGTAGTGACCGAGACCGATGATCATCGCTGAACCCTCACACGCCCTGCCTGAAGGGAACTTTCTTCACCTCGATGGCCGTTTCCGGCGTGCGGGCGACCTGCTGGGAGATGTCCTGGCGCTTCACGCCCGGCTTGTGGCGCAGCGTGAGCACGATCGCGCCGATCATGGCGACGAGCAGGATCAGGCCGGAGGCCTGGAAGTAATAGAGATACTGGGTGTAGAGCACCCGCCCCAGCGCCTCGGTGTTGGGGATCAGCGCGTCGGCCGAGGGCGAGGCCGGCGCCGGAAGCTTCAGCGCCCCGGGCTCCAGCGTGTAGGTGGTGACGACGAGCACCAGCTCCACCAGCAGCAGCAGCGCCACCACGGCCCCGAAGGGCAGGTAGCTGAGGAAGCCCTGGCGCAGCTCGGCGAAGTCCACGTCCAGCATCATGACGACGAAGAGGAACAGCACCGCCACCGCGCCGACATAGACGACGACCAGGATCATCGCCAGGAACTCCGCCCCCATCAGCAGGAACAGCCCCGCTGCGTTAACGAAGGCGAGGATCAGGAACAGCACCGAATGAACGGGGTTCTTCGACGAGATCACCATCAGGGCCGAGGCCACCGTGATCCCGGCGAACAGATAGAAGAAGGTGGCCGCCACCATCGTGGAGTTCCTCATCGGCCCCCGTGAGGCGGCCTCGTCTGATCCATGGATCCTGGCCGGGCGGCCGGATCCTTCCTCGAAAGGCCGGCAAGCCGGCCAGAACCCTGTGTGCGCCCGTCTATAGACGCCGATTCCCGGAGCGACAACCCGACTTCCTGCGGGCCTGCGCCGGGGACGCCGCCCTACCGGTAGGGCGCGTCCATCGCGATGTTGCGGGCGAGCTCGCGCTCCCAGCGGGCCCCGTTCTCGAGCAGCCGGTTCTTGTCGTAGAACAGCTCCTCGCGGGTCTCCGTCGAGAACTCCATGTTCGGCCCTTCGACGATCGCGTCCACCGGGCAGGCTTCCTGGCAGAAGCCGCAATAGATGCACTTCGTCATGTCGATGTCGTAGCGGGTCGTGCGCCGCGTGCCGTCGTTGCGGCGCGGCCCGGCCTCGATCGTGATCGCCTGCGCAGGGCAGATCGCCTCGCACAGCTTGCACGCGATGCAGCGCTCTTCGCCGTTGGGATAGCGCCGCAGCGCATGCTCTCCCCGGAACCGGGGCGAGATCGCGCCGCGCTCATAGGGATAATTGAGCGTCGGCTTCGGCTTGAAGAAGTAGCGCATGGACAGCACGAAGGCGTCCAGGAACTCCTTCAGGATCAGTGACCGCGCAGCCTGAGCGAATGCCATGTCGTCTCTCCCGGCGCTCGCGCGCCGCTTGTCGTGTCGCGGGCTCGCCCGCCTTCCATCTCATCGCCCGGAGATCGTGACCCCGAGCAGGTAGCCGATCACCGGGAAGGTCAGGACGGTGCCGACGAACAGCACGGCGCGCAGGATGCGCAGCTTGCGTTCGAACACCGCCGCCTCCGCCGGACCGGACGACCGGTCCAGCTTGCGCAGACGCCCTTCCACCACCCCGCCGACGACGCGCCAGTCGACATAGCCCAGGACCGCCCCGATCACGCCCGGGATGGAGACTTCCACCTCAATGCCCCGGCGCCCACCCGGTGAACTGCAGCACGCCGGCCACGATCACCACCATGGCGAGCGAGATCGGCAGGAACACCTTCCAGCCCAGCCGCATGAGCTGGTCGTACCGGTAACGCGGCACGAACGCCTTCACCATGGCGATCAGGAAGAACATGAACGAGGCTTTGAGGACGAACCAGATCACGCCCGGGATCCAGGTGAAGGGCGGGAAATTCGCCGGCGGCAGCCAGCCGCCGAGGAACAGGATCGTCATCAGCGCGCACATGGTCATGATGGCCACGTACTCGCCCAGCATGAACAGCAGGTACGGGGTCGAGGAGTACTCGACCATGAAGCCCGCGACGAGCTCGGATTCCGCCTCCACCAGGTCGAAGGGAGGCCGGTTGGTCTCCGCCATGGCCGAGATGAAGAAGATCACGAACATCGGCAGCAGCGGCAGCCAGTACCAGCCGAAGAGGCCGGCGCGGGTGTCCTGCGCGTTGACGATGTCGGTCAGGTTCAGCGAGCCCACGCACAGCAGCACCGTGATGATCACGAAGCCGATCGAGACCTCGTAAGACACCATCTGGGCGGCGGAGCGCAGCGCCGACAGGAACGGATATTTCGAGTTGGACGCCCAGCCGCCCATGATGATCCCGTACACGCCCAGCGACGAGATCGCGAAGATGTACAGGATGCCCACATTGATGTCGGCGATGGCCCAGCCGTCGTTCAGCGGGATCACCGCCCAGGCCGACAGGGCCAGAAGCGTCGTCACCAGCGGCGCGAGCAGGAAGATGCCCTTGTTGGCGCCGGACGGGATCACCGGCTCCTTGAGGGCGAATTTCAGCAGGTCCGCGAAGGACTGCATCAGCCCCCAGGGGCCGACCACGTTGGGGCCGCGGCGCAGCTGCACCGCCGCCCACACCTTGCGGTCGCCATAGAGCGCGAAGGCGATGAAGATCAGCAGGGCGGCGATGAGCAGCAGGCTCTTGCCCAGCATCAGCAGCACGGAGAGGAAGACGTCCATGGTCGCTGTCCCTTACTCGGCCGCGACGGCTACGCCGCCCTGCGCCAGCGCCGAGCATTCGGCCATGACCGCCGAAGCGCGGGCGATCGGGTTGGTGAGGTAGAGGTCCGTGACCGCGCGGCGGAACGGCGCCTTGTCGGGCGAACCCGTCACGCCGCCCAGCGCCGAGAGCCCCGCCGGGTCGGCCGCAGTCACGGTCTCGATCCGGGCCATGTGGGGCACGTCGGCGTAGAGCTTCGCCCGAAGCTGCGGCAGCGAGTCGAAGGGCAGCCGATGGCCGAGCACGTCCGACAGGGCGCGCAGGATGGCCCAGTCCTCCTTGGCGTCGCCGAGCGGGAAGCCGGCGCGGGCGCCGAGCTGCACCCGGCCCTCGGTGTTGACATAGGTGCCGTTCTTCTCGGTGTAGGCCGCGCCCGGCAGGATCACGTCGGCGCGGTGCGCGCCGCGGTCGCCATGCGTGCCGACATAGACCACGAAGGCGCCGGGCGCGACGTCGATCTCGTCGGCGCCGAGCAGGAAGGCCACGTCGAGCGCGCCCGAGGCGGCCATGCCGGCGGCGTCGAGGCCGCCCTCGCCCGGCACGAGGCCGAGATCGAGCGCGCCGACGCGCGAGGCCGCCGTGTGCAGCACGCTGAAGCCGTTCCAGCCGTCGGCGACCGCGCCGACGGACTGCGCCACCCTGGCGGCCAGCGCCAGCACAGCTTCGCCGTCCGGCCGGGCCAGGGCGCCCTGCCCCACGATCACCAGCGGCCGCTTGGCGTTCTTCAGCGTCTCCGCGAAGCCGACCGTGCCATCGGCGACGCCGGCCAGCGTCTCCGGACCGGCGCCCAGGACCTCCACGTCATAGGTGAGGTCCACCGGCTCGCCGATCAGGCCGACCGGCAGCGCGCCCATGCGCCAGCGCTTGCGGATGCGGGCGTTCAGCACCGGCGCCTCGCGCCTCGGGTCCGTGCCGACCAGCAGGATCGCGTCCGCCTCCTCGATGCCCATGACGGTGCTGTTGAAGAGGTAGGAGGCGCGGCCGAATTTCGGGTGCAGCTTCGTCCCGTCCTGGCGACCGTCGACATTCGCCGTGCCGAGCGACTGGGCCAGCAGCTTCAGCGCGTACATCTCCTCCACCGAGGCGAGGTCGCCCGCGATGAAGCCAATGCGGTTTGGCTGCGCGGCCTTCACCTTCGCGGCGATGGCCGAAAAGGCCTCCGCCCAGGAGGCCGGGCGCAGCGCGCCGCCGACCCGCACATAGGGCTTGTCCAGCCGCTGCGTCTTCAGCCCGTCCCAGATGAAGCGGGTCTTGTCGGAGATCCACTCCTCGTTCACGGCCTCGTTGAGCCGCGGCAGGATGCGCATGACCTCGCGGCCGCGCGCATCGACGCGGATCGCCGATCCGAGGGCGTCCATGACGTCGACGGACTCCGTCTTGGACAGCTCCCAGGGCCGCGCCCGGAAGGCGTAGGGCTTGGAGGTGAGCGCGCCCACGGGGCACAGGTCGATGACGTTGCCCTGCAGCTCCGACCGCATGGCGCTTTCGAGATAGGAGGTGATCTCCATGTCCTCGCCGCGCCCGATGGCGCCCAGGTCCGGCACGCCGGCCACCTCGGTCGAGAAGCGGACGCAGCGCGTGCACTGGATGCAGCGGTTCATCTGCGTCTTCACGAGCGGGCCGATATACTTGTCCTCGACGGCGCGCTTGTTCTCCGCGAAGCGGGACGAGTCGACGCCGTAGGCCATCGCCTGGTCCTGCAGGTCGCACTCGCCGCCCTGGTCGCAGATCGGGCAGTCCAGCGGATGGTTGATGAGGAGGAACTCCATCACCCCCTCGCGCGCCTTGCGCACCATCGGCGACTTGGTGGAGATCACCGGCGGCTCGCCGTTGGGGCCGGGACGGCAGTCGCGCACGGCCCAGGCGCAGGACGCGACCGGCTTGGGCCCGCCCTTCACCTCGACGAGGCACATGCGGCAATTGCCGGCGATCGAGAGCCGCTCATGGAAGCAGAAGCGCGGGATCTCGGCGCCGGCTTCCTCGCACGCCTGCAACAGCGTGTACTCAGCCGGAACGTCGAGCTCGATGCCGTCGACGATGATCTTGGTCATCGATGCACTCTTCCTTATTCCGCCGCCACGCCGTAGTTGCGGACAGGCTCGCTATGCGGGTTGGCGGCGTACTGGTCGATACGCGCCTCGATCTCGTGGCGGAAATGGGCGATCAGGCCCTGCACCGGCCATGCCGCCGCGTCGCCGAGCGCGCAGATGGTGTGGCCCTCGACCTGCTTGGTCACTTCCAGCAGCATGTCGATCTCGCGCTTCTGGGCGCGGCCCTCGGCCATGCGGGTCAGCACGCGCCACATCCAGCCCGTGCCCTCGCGGCACGGCGTGCACTGGCCGCAGCTCTCGTGCTTGTAGAAGTAGCTGATGCGCGCGATCGCCCGGACGATGTCGGTCGACTTGTCCATCACGATCACGGCCGCGGTGCCGAGGCCCGACTTCAGCTTGGACAGGCTGTCGAAGTCCATCGGCGTGTCGATGATCTGGTCGGCCGGCACCATGCGCACCGACGAGCCGCCCGGGATCACGGCCTTCAGGTTGTCCCAGCCGCCCCGAATGCCGCCGCAATGGCGCTCGATCAGCTCGCGGAAGGTCAGGCCGAGCTCTTCCTCGACGTTGCACGGCTTGTTCACGTGTCCGGAGACGCAGAACAGCTTGGTGCCGACATTGTTCGGCCTGCCGATGCCCGCGAACCAGGCCGCGCCGCGGCGCAGGATCGTGCCCGCCACCGCGATCGACTCGACGTTGTTCACTGTGGTCGGGCAGCCATAGAGGCCCATATTGGCCGGGAACGGCGGCTTCAGCCGCGGCATGCCCTTCTTGCCCTCGAGGCTCTCCAGCAGCGCCGTCTCCTCGCCGCAGATATACGCTCCGGCGCCGTGGTGGACGTAGATGTCGAACGGCCAGCCATGGACGTTGTCCTGGCCGACGAGGCGCGCCTCATAGGCCTCGTCCACGGCGCGCTGCAGCGCCTCGCGCTCGGCGATGTACTCGCCGCGCAGATAGACGTAGCAGGCGTTGGCGCCCATCGCGAAGGAGGCGATCAGGCAGCCTTCGACCAGGAGATGCGGGTCATGCCGCATGATCTCCCGGTCCTTGCAGGTGCCGGGCTCGGATTCGTCGGCGTTGACCACGAGGTAGCTCGGGCGCCCGTCCGACACCTTGGGCATGAACGACCATTTCAGGCCGGTCGGGAAGCCCGCGCCGCCGCGGCCGCGCAGGCCAGACTTCTTCATCTCGTCGACGATCCAGTCCCGGCCCTTCTCGAGCAGGAACTTGGTGCCGTCCCAGGCGCCGCGCATCTGCGCGGCCTTCAAGCCGGGAGACTGCAGGCCGTAGAGGTTGGTGAAAATGCGATCGCGATCAGCCAGCATGTCCGCTCACCCCTTCGCCGTGTCGTCGGCGGGCTTCTTCGCTTCGCCCTGGTTCGGGTTGGCCGCATAGGACGAGGCCTTGTCGAGGGTCGGCGCCTTCGGGCGCTTCGAGGACGGCTCGTCGGAGGACGACTTCGTGGCGTCTCCGGCCTTGGCGCGGTCGGCGGCCGACACCGCCTCCTTGCCGGCGGCCACCCGGTGCGCGGGCGTGTCCGTCGCTTTCGTGCCGGCCGTCATGTCGCTGGGCTTGCCGGGCTTCGGGTTGGCGGCCGCCTCGGCGGCGATCGCCTTGTCGTCCGCGGCCTTCTTCTCGGTCGCGCCTGCTTCGGAGGCGGCGGCCTTGGCCTTGGCCTCCTCTTCCTGGAAGCGCTTGCGCCAGGCGCCCACGGCGGAACCGTCATAGAGCGCCGGATCCGTCAGCGTCGTGACGCCGCCTTCGGGCTCGGACGCGTGACGGGCGTTCTGCGGACCCTTCTTGACCGGTCGGCCTGCGGCGAGGTCGTCGAGGAGCCTGTTGAAGTTCTCCGTCGTCAGGTCCTCGTAATAGTCGTTGTTGATCTGCACCATCGGCGCGTTGCAGCACGCGCCCAGGCACTCGACCTCCAGCCACGAGAACAGCCCGTCCGGCGTGACATGGTGCTGGCCGCCGATGCGGTCCTGGCAGACTTTGATGATGTCCTCGGCGCCGCGCAGCCGGCACGGCGTGGTGCCGCACAGCTGGATGAAATACTTCCCCACCGGCTCCAGATTGAACATCGTGTAGAAGGTCGCGACCTCCAGCACGCGGATATAGGGCATGTCCAGCATGCGCCCGACATACTCGATGGCCGGCTTGGGCAGCCAGTAGTCGTTCTGCTCCTGGGCGCGCCACAGCAGCGGGATCACCGCGGAGGCCTGTCGGCCTTCCGGGTATTTCGCGATGACGCCCTGCGCCCAGGCCAGGTTGTCCGGCGTGAAGGCGAAGCTGGCGGGCTGCTCGGCTGCTAGTCTTCTGACTGACATGACGTCCTCATATCCACACGAACCGCCGGGCGGCGCGTGCGCAACTTCTTCACCGATCGACCTCGCCGAACACGATGTCCAGCGATCCGAGGATCGCCGAGACGTCGGCCAGCATGTGGCCGCGGTTCATGTGGTCCATGGCCTGCAGGTGGGCGAAGCCCGGAGCGCGGATCTTGCACCGATACGGCTTGTTGGTGCCGTCCGACACGAGATACACGCCGAACTCGCCCTTGGGCGCCTCGACGGCCGCGTAGATTTCGCCTTCCGGCACCCGGAAGCCTTCCGTGTAGAGCTTGAAGTGGTGGATGAGCGCCTCCATCGAGCGCTTCATCTCGGCCCGCTTGGGCGGCGCCACCTTGCCGTCGAGGGTGGTCACGGGCCCCTGCCCGGCCGGCTCGCGCAGCTTGGCGATGCACTGGCGCATGATGCGCACCGACTGGCGCATCTCCTCCATGCGGATCACCTGGCGGTCGTAATTGTCGCCGTTGCGCCCGACCGGGATGTCGAACTCCATCTCCTCGTAGCACTCGTAGGGCTGCGCCTTGCGCAGGTCCCAGGCGGCGCCCGAGCCGCGCACCATCACGCCCGAAAAGCCCCAGGCCCAGCACTCGTCCAGCGACACGACGCCGATGTCGACATTGCGCTGCTTGAAGATGCGGTTGCCGATGAACAGCGCGTCGAGATCCTGCAGCACCTGCAGGAACGGGTCGCAGAAGGCCTCGATGTCGTCGATCAGGTCCGGCGGCAGGTCCGCATGGACGCCGCCCGGCCGGAAATAGGCCGCATGCATCCGCGAGCCGGAGGCGCGCTCATAAAACAGCATGAGCTTCTCGCGCTCCTCGAAGCCCCACAGCGGCGGGGTGAGCGCGCCCACGTCCATGGCCTGCGTGGTGACGTTGAGCAGATGCGACAGCAGCCGGCCGATCTCCGAATAGAGCACCCGGATCAGCTGCGCCCGACGCGGCACCGCGATCCCGAGCAGCTTCTCCACCGCCAGGCAGAAGGCGTGCTCCTGGTTCATCGGCGCGACATAATCGAGCCGGTCGAAATACGGGATCGACTGCAGATAGGTCTTGGACTCGATCAGCTTCTCGGTGCCGCGATGCAGCAGCCCGATATGCGGATCGACGCGCTCCACCACCTCGCCGTCGAGCTCCAGCACAAGGCGCAACACGCCATGCGCCGCCGGATGCTGCGGCCCGAAATTGATGGAGAAGTTGCGGATGGCGGTTTCAGTCATGGGGGCCGATCCGTGAGGTCGTGAGGTCGTGAGATCGTGAGATCGTATGGGGTGCGGCGTGCGCCTTCATGGCGCCTCGCCGGGGTCGTTCAACGAGCCGATCAGGTTGCGCAACATGCGCCCGATCCGGTCGCATTCCCGCTCGACATGCAGCGCGTCGTCCATGGGCAGCAGCCCGACCCGGGACGCCAGGATGGCGTGCGTCTCCAGTTCCTTGGTCGAGCCCTGCGCGATCCGGAGAAACTGCGCGAAGGAGCGCCGCTGCGCCCGGCCATACCCTTCCGCGATATTGGCCGGGATCGAGGCGGAAGCCCGCCGCATCTGGGAGGTCAGGCCGAACAGCTCGTCCCTCGGGAAGGCGCCCGTGAACCGATACACGGACACCGCCAAGCTCATGGACGCCTGCCAGACGTCCAGATCCTTGTAGGACCTCGAACCCCTGCCGCCGCCGCCCATGCGTGACCATCCGTTTCATCGAAGCCCACACGATCTCACGACCTAACGACCTCACGATCTCACGCCTTCGCCTTCTCATCCCCCGGCAGCACATAGTCCGTGCCTTCCCAGGGAGAGAGGAAGTCGAAGCTGCGGAACTCCTGCTGCAGCTTGACGGGCTCGTAGACGACCCGCTTCTGCTCCTCGTCCCAGCGCACCTCGACGAAGCCGGTGGTCGGGAAGTCCTTGCGCAGCGGGTGTCCCTCGAAGCCGTAGTCGGTGAGGATGCGCCGCAGGTCCGGGTGGCCGGAGAACAGGATGCCGTAGAGGTCGTAGGCCTCGCGCTCGAACCAGTTGGCGGCCGGGAAGACGTCCACCGTCGAGGGCACCGGCGTGATCTCGTCCGTCCGCACCTTCACCCGGACGCGCCGGTTGTGCTTGGGCGACAGCAGGTGCCACACCACGTCGAAGCGCTTCTCGCGCGCCGGGTAGTCGACCCCGCAGATGTCGATGAAGCAGATGAAGCGGAACTGCGGGTCGTCGCGCAGCAGGCGCAGGACCTGCACGATCTGGCCCGCCTCGGCGTCGACCGAGAGATCGCCGAACGCGACCGTGTAGCCGGTCACCGCTCCGGGAAGAGCGTTCTTGATGGCCTCGCCGAGCTCGTTCAGCGTCTCGTCCATGGGACAGGCTTTCTTCCGGTCAGGATGCGCGGGGGCCGCGCTCAGGCAAGAAGCGCGGAAGCCGCGCCGAAGGGATCTGGGCGGCAGCCGGGACCGGCTGCCGGGAGCGGGCCGGAGCCCGGGTCAGCGCTCGATCGTGCCGGTCCGGCGGATCTTCTTCTGCAGGAGCAGGATGCCGTAGAGCAGCGCCTCCGCGGTCGGGGGGCACCCCGGCACGTAGACGTCGATCGGCACGATGCGGTCGCAGCCGCGCACCACCGAATAAGAATAGTGGTAGTAGCCGCCGCCATTGGCGCAGCTGCCCATGGAGATGACGTAGCGCGGCTCGGGCATCTGGTCGTAGACCTTGCGCAACGCGGGAGCCATCTTGTTGGTCAGCGTTCCGGCCACGATCATCACGTCCGACTGGCGCGGCGAGGCGCGCGGCGCGAAGCCGAAGCGCTCCACGTCGTAGCGCGGCATGGAGAGCTGCATCATCTCCACCGCGCAGCACGCCAGGCCGAACGTCATCCACATCAGCGAACCCGTGCGGGCCCACTGGATGAGGTCGTCCGTGGCGGCGACGATGAAGCCCTTGTCGGCGAGCTCGGCGTTGACGTCGGAGAAGAACGGGTCGTTCGCCCCCACGGGCAGGCCGGTGTTCGGATCGATGACGCCGCGCGGCGCGGGGGCGATGAGGGTTCCGGGGACGTTAGCGGTCAATCCCATTCCAGGGCTCCCTTTCTCCACTCGTACACGAAGCCGATGGTCAGCACCGCCAGGAAGGTCATCATCGACCAGAAGCCGAACAGCCCCACCTCCTTGAACGCGACAGCCCACGGAAACAGGAACGCCACCTCCAGGTCGAAGATGATGAACAGGATCGAGACCAGGTAGAAGCGCACGTCGAACTTCATGCGGGCGTCGTCGAACGCGTTGAAGCCGCACTCGTAGGCGGAGAGCTTCTCCGGATCCGGGTTCGAATAGGCGACGATGAAAGGCGCGACCAGCAGGGCGATCGAGATCACCAGCGACACGCCGATGAACAGGACCAGCGGGAGATAGTCGACGAGAAGCTCAGGCATGGCGTCTCCGCACTCGCGGCGAAACTCGTGGAATGGCGAAAAGCCGACCGGCCTTTCGGAACCGACGCAACCGGGAGAGGCGGGCAGGTCGCAAAAACGCCGGAGTCATGCGCCTCGAGCCCCTTTTGGAGGGTCGCGGGAGGCTTATCGCAGCGCACAGCGAACCGCAAGACGGAAGGGAGTCGCAGAGGCGGCCCATTCAACCAAATGGGCGCTCATGCGCACGCAACCCTCGACCGGATCGTCCCGATCCGTATGATCGCCCCGGCAACCACCGGGAAAGCCTCAGTTATGACCAACAGGATCGATCTTCAAGGCCGTGCAGCCGCCGTGACCGGGGGCGCGCAGGGCATCGGCTATGCGGTCGCCGCCCGGCTCCTCGATTCGGGCGCCGCCGTCGCCTTGTGGGACCGCGACGAGACCCTGCTGGCGCAGGCCGCCGCCTCGCTCCAGGCCTCCGCGCCCGGCGCCCTGGTGCTGACGGTCGCCTATGAGCAGACCGATCCCGACTCGATCGCCCGCGCCGTGGCGCGGACCGAGGGCGAACTGGGCCGCATCGACATCCTGGTCAACAACGCCGGCATCTCCGGCCCCACCATGCCGGTCGTCGACTACCCGCTCGACGAGTGGCGCCGCATCATCGACATCGACCTGAACGGCGTCTTCTACTGCTGCAAGGCGGTGACGCCCGGCATGATCGCGCGCGGCTACGGGCGGATCCTGAACGTCGCCTCGATCGCCGGCAAGGAGGGCAACCCCAACGCCGCCGCCTATTCGGCCGCCAAGGCGGGCGTGATCGCGCTGACCAAGTCGCTGGGCAAGGAACTCGCGTCGCACGACATCGCGGTGAACTGCGTGACGCCGGCCGCCGCCAAGACCCGGATCTTCGACCAGATCAGCCAGCAGCATATTGACTACATGCTCTCGCGCATCCCGCGCGGGCGCTTCCTGCTGGTCGAGGAGGCCGCCGCCATGATCGCCTGGCTGGTTTCGGCGGACAATTCGTTCACGACCGGGGCGGTGTTCGATCTGTCCGGCGGCCGCGCGACCTATTGATCCGCGGCCTACGCGGCGAGGCCCCCGCCGCCGACGCTCAGCTGCTCCCCGCCGCCGTCTCCCGGGCGGCGGGGCCGTCCAGCAGCATGGACTCCTTGGGCTTCAGCTTGCCGTCGATCCGCGGATCCAGGTCGGCGACGTTCAGGTCGGGATAGAAATGGCCGATCCGCTCCCACATCATCTTGGGAGAGAAAGGCTTGCGAAGCACGTGCTGCACGTCCCGTTCGGCGGCCTCGTCCAGCAGCCGGCGCGTCGGCCTCTGCGTCGTCACCACCACCGGGACGTTGATTTCACGGACGCGGCTCGGGTCCCGGATGATGTCGAGCACCTGCGCGGCGGAAAATTCCGGCGCTTCCCACTGCATGACGATCAGGGACGGCCTGAACTCGGCCAGACGCTCCAGCGCCTCATAGCCGGTCGCCGCATCGATGACGTCGCGGATCCCGACCTGCAGCAACATGCCCCGCACGAGGCGTCGCACGAACGGACTTTCCTCGACATGCAGAATGCGAAGGTTCCCGAAGGAAGGTACGCTCACGATCGATACTCAGCCATGATTCAATTCAGGCTAGAATTCCGGAATGAAATAATCGTGAATACATGGCGTTGGAACAGAATATACAATCTTTGAGATTGAAAATTGAGAATGCAACCTGAAGTTTGGCGACTTTACGCCTCGACCGCTGGCGCGCGGCTCTCGCCTGATCCGCGCCGGGGCCCGCGGTCTTGCCCGGGAACCCTTCAGGTCGAGCCCACGTTGTGTCCCCGATTGTCAAGTTAATCGGAGGACAACCGCATGAAGAACGCCCTTATCGCCGCCGCCGTCACTCTCACGCTCGCCGTTCCCGGCGTGGCCTTCGCGCAGAACGCCCAGTCCGGCGCGGCCGCCGGCGCGGCCACCGGCGCTGTCGGCGGAGCCATCGTGGGCGGCCCGATCGGCGCGGCCGTCGGCGGCGTGACCGGCGCGATCGTCGGCGGGACGCTGTCGCAGAGCGATTCCACCCGCGTCCACCAGTATGTCGTCCAGCAGCGTCGCCCGTCCGTGACCTATCGCGAGAAGGTCGTCGTCGGCGAGCCCCTGCCGCAGACGGTCGAACTCTATCCGGTCCCGGCCGATGTCGGCGTGCAGACCCAGTATCGCTATTCGGTCATCAACGACCGGACCGTGCTGGTCGACCCCCAGACCCGCCGCATCGTGCAGGTCATCGAGTGATCCTCGACGCCTGAGCGCCAGCCTGGCGTGCGGCCCCGGAACTCGTTCCGGGGCCGCTTTTGCATGACGCGTCAGCGCCGGCGCGCCGTCGTCTTGCGCCCGCCCCGAGAGGCCGGGAGCGTCTGCTTCAGCGTGAAGAAGCCCTCCCACGGATCGCGGCTGAGGAAATCGAGCCGCTGGCGCAGGTTGTCGACGCCGAAATGGTCCGCCCGCACCGCTTCGGAGAGTTCGTCCCATTGCAGCGGCGTGGAGACGGGCGCACCTGCCCTCGCCCGCGTCGAATAGGCCGCCACCGCCGTGGCGCCGCGCCCGTTGCGCAGATAGTCCACGAAGATGCGGCCCTTGCGCTGGACCTTGGCCATGTTGGCCACATAGAGCGTGGGGGAGTCGGCCGCCATGCGCTCCACCACCTGGCGCGTGTAGTCCTTGGCGGTCTCCCAGTCGACCGACGGGGCGAGCGGGACGACGACGTGCAGCCCCTTGCCGCCGGACGTCTTGACGAAGCTTTCCAGCCTGTCCTCCGCCAGCCGGCGGCGGATCTCCAGCGCGCCGTCGATCACCTGGCCCCAGGTCACCTCCTCGCCCGGGTCGAGATCGAAGATCAGCCGGTCCGGCTTTTCGATGTCGTCGACGCCGGAGCCCCAGGGATGGATCTCCAGCACCCCGGCCTGGACCAGCCCGATCAGGCCGCGCAGGTCCTCGATATAGGTCATGGGCTCGGCGTCTCCGACATCCACGGGCCGGATGTCGGGCGAAAGGCCCTCCCACATGTGTTTCTGGAAGAAGCACGGCTTGCCCACCCCGGACGGGCAGCGCACGAGGCTGAGGGGGCGGCGGGTGACATGCGGCAGCACCCAGTCGGCGATGTCGGCGTAGAAGTCGGCGAGGCCCTGCTTGGTGACGCCCTGGTCCTCCCACAGGATCCGCTCGGGATGGGTGAGCCTGACGCCGGAGAGATCCGCGCCCTTCGCGGCGAGGGGCTGGGCCGACGGCGCAACTCGCGCCTTGCGCGTCGAGGCCGCCTCCCCCGGCGTCGCTTCGCGGACGACCTCGGTGGGCGGCTTGTCGTCGCGCAGGCCCTTGAAGGAGGACTGGCGCAGGAGGCCGTCGCTGGTCCAGCCGCGAAACTCGATCTCGGCCACGAAGCGCGGTTCAACCCAGCGCACGCCCTTGTCGGCGCCGGCGGGCGGCTTGCGCCCCAGGTCAGGCTTGGGCGCCGCGATCGCCGAGAGGCCCTCATGCAGGCTGCGGGCCTCGTCGCCCGAAAAACCCGTCCCCGAACGGCCGGCGTAGATCAGCTTGCCGTCCTCGTAATAGCCCAGCGCCAGCGAGCCGATGGAGCGCTTCGCCGCGGTCGACAGCGTGTAGCCGAGGACCACGAACTCCTGCCGCATCACGCATTTGGATTTCAGCCAGTGCCCGCCGCGGTCCGGCAGATAGGGGGCATCCTTGCGCTTGGAGACGACGCCCTCCAGCCCGAGCCGGCAGGCATGGACCAGCATGCTGCGCCCGTCATGCTCGAAATGCTCGCTGTAGCGAATGTTGGAGCCCTCGGGGGCCTGCGCCAGCAGCGCCTCGAGCAGGCGCTTGCGCTCGATCTGGGGCGACTTCGTGAGATCGGCGCCCTCCAGATAGAGCAGGTCGAAGACATAATAGACCATCCGGTCCTTGCGCCCGGCCTTGAGGTCGGCCTGCAGGGCGCTGAAGCTCGGGACGCCGTTCTCTCCCTCCGAGACGATCTCGCCATCGAGCAGCGCCGAGCCGACCGGGAGCCGCTTCAGGCTCTCGGCGATGGAGCCGAAGCGCTCCGTCCAGTCCAGCCCCTTGCGGGTGAGCAGTTGCGCCTCGCCCCCATCGAGGCGGGCCTGCATGCGATAGCCGTCATATTTGATCTCGTGGATCCAGTCGCCGCCCGTGGGCGGCTCCTCGATCAGCGAGGCCAGGCTCGGCTCCAGGAACACCGGGAGCAGGCCCTTGCGGGCGCCCTTCGCCTTCACGGCCTTGATTCCGCTGCCTTCCTGGCCCGGCTTGCCCCGGCCCGGGGCGGCGCTCTTCGCCTGCCGGGCGGCATGGTCCTCCCGGATCACGCCCTCGGCGGCGAGCTCGTCATTGGTCTTCCCGCTCAGGAACGAGGTCGCGTCCCCCAGCACGTCCGGGGCGTCCGGCGCGCGGGCGAAGGCGTCGTCTCCCTTCAGGAGCAGCCACTGCTCCTTTTTCTCGTGCGGACGCGGCCGCATTCGCACCAGGTGCCAGCGCCCCTTCAGGCGCGACCCATGCAGGGTGAAGTCCAGGTGGCCCTTGGCGAGGCTCTTGCGCGGCTCCTTGTCCGGCGTCCAGGTTCCCCGGTCCCAGACGATCATGGTCCCGCCGCCATATTCGCCCTGCGGGATGACGCCCTCGAAGTCGAGATATTGCATCGGGTGGTCTTCGGTGTGGACGGCCAGCCGCTTCTCGCCGGGAACGAGGCTGGGTCCGCGGGTCACCGCCCAGCTCTTGAGCACGCCGTCGAGCTCGAGCCTGAGGTCGTAATGCAGCCGCCGCGCGGCGTGCTTCTGGACGACGAACTGCCAGCCCTCCTCTGCGCCCACCTGCGCCGGCGGCTCGGCGGTGCGCTGGAAATCCCGCTTCTCGCGATAGAGCTTGAGCGGGTCCGCGGGGTCCTCCGCCGCCGCGCTCGTTGGGGAGGCCGCCCGCGGGGACGGCTTGGCGGCGGCCTTGGCCGCTGTCTTACGCTGGACCGCCACGGCGCCCTCCCCGGCTCAGCGGCGGGTCGCGGCGGCGCGCCGCGCGGGGCCGGCTTGCGGCTTGGCGGTGCGGCGCTTCGGCTCCGCCTTCGGCTTGGCGGCGCGGCGCTCCGCCGGGCGCTCCTCCTGCTGCAGGCTCTTGCGGAGCGCGTCCAGGATCCCGGCCGGCTTGGTCGAGGCGGGCGCCTTCGGGGCCTTGGCCGGCTTGCGGCCGGCCTTCTTGGCCTCCAGCATGGCGGTGAGCGCCTCCTCGTAGCGGTCGTGGAACTCCGAGGGGTCGAACGCGCCCATCTTGCGCTCCACCAGGGCGTCAGCGACCTCCAGGAGTTCCTGGTCGATCGTCGGCTTCTTCGGGATGTCGGCGAAGGCGTCCGCGTCGCTGCGCACCTCGTAGGGCCAGCGCAGGACCGTCGCCATGATGCCCTCGCCGCGCGGCTCGAGCAGCACGATGTGCTCGCGCTGGTGCATGACCACGGTGGAGAGGGCCGCGAGCTTGCGCCGCGCCATCGCCTCGCGGATCACCAGGAAAGCCTCTTCGGAGGGCTTGTCGTCGGGCGCGAGGTAATAGGGCCTGTCAAAATAGAGCGGATCGACCTCGCCCCGGTCGACGAAGCGGTTCACCTCCATGATGTGGGTGGCTTCGAGCCGCACCTGGTCGAGCTCCTCTTCCTCCACCTCCACCATCTCGCCCTTGGAGATCTCGAAGCCCTTGGCCTGGTCCTCCTTCTCGACCTCCTGGCCGGTCCCCTCGTCGAAAAGGTGGATGCGCAGCCGATTGCCGGTCTGGCGGTTGATCCGGTGGAAATGCACCGACTTCGCCTCGGTCACGGCCGGGTAGAGCGCGACGGCGCAGTTCACCAGCGAGAGCTTCAGGTAACCCTTCCAGACCGACCGCGGCGCCATGCCCGACATCCTCTTGCCCACGCGATCCGCCGCGCTGCCGATTAAGCGTCCGGCCCGGGGTCTGGTTCCGTCCACGCTTGAACGCAGGCGGCGGCGTGCGACGCTGTCCCGAGCGAACCGGGAGGAGACGATGGCGCCCGCGATCAAATCCGTGCTGGAGACCGCTCTCTATGTGGACGATCTCGATCGCGCCCGGAGCTTTTACCGGGAGACGCTCGGGATGGAGCTTCTGTTTGAGGATGCGCGCATGTGCGCCTTCGACGTCGGCGGCCGCAGCGTGCTGCTGCTCTTCCGGCGAGGCGCCTCGACCGAGGCCGTTCCCATGCCGGGCGGGGTCATCCCGCCCCATGACGGGTCAGGGCCTATCCACGTCGCCTTCGCGATCGCCGCCGCAGACCTTGACGAATGGGAGGCGGCGCTGGGCCGCGCGGGCGTGGACGTCGAGGGCCGGACGTCCTGGCCCCGCGGCGGCCGCAGTCTCTATTTCAGGGATCCGGACGGCCATCTCCTGGAGCTGGCGACGCCGGGCTTGTGGAGCGCGGAGCGCTAGCTCAGGTGCCGCTCTCCAGGATCTCGATGACCTTGCGGGACTTCGGCTCCACCACGATGACGCGGCTGTTCTCGATCACGATGCCGTAGGCCCCGTTGGGCTGCACGATCACCTGCGCGCCGGCCGGCATGGTGGCGCCGATCTTCACCGGCTTTGCAGCGTCAGCGACTTCCGGAGCGGCCGGAGGCGTCGCCGGCTTGGCGGAGACGGCCGACGTCAGGGAGATAAACATGATCAAAGGCAGGGCGCGCACGGCAAGTCTCTCCAGTTGCCGCGGAAAACGGTTTGAACGCCGATAAGTTTCCTGCAGCGCGGGTCTTTTGCCATTGATGGTGAAGAGCCCGCTGTGCGGCGGCGCACATCGTCCCCGCACGCCGCGGTCCTGCGCGGTCCGCAGCGTCGCCGCAGCCTGGCGCGCAACCATTGGGCGCTTCGGCACGTCTTCAGGAACCCCGACGACAGCAGGAAGGCGTCACCATGGACATCGCCCTCGACAAGGTCTGCGCCCTCATCCGACAGGCCCGTCAATTCGACGTGAAGGAAGGCGAGACCGACCCGGACTCCGGCTCCAACCCCACCGACGACCGCTCTTTCGACGTGCTCGAAACCAACGCGGGCGATCCTGTCGAAGGCGAGATCCGCGCCTTCGTCGACGGACTGAACGTCGACGAGCGCGCCAACCTGGTCGCGCTGGTCTGGGTCGGCCGCGGCGACTACGACAAGGACGAGTGGGACGAGGCCGTCGCCCTCGCCAAGGAGCGCACGGACACGCCCACCTCCGACTACCTGCTCGGCATCCCCAACCTCCCCGACCTCCTGGACGAAGGGCTCGGCGCGTTCGACCTGAGCTGCGTCGACGAGGACGGTGGAGCGGGCGTCTGAGGCAGGCTCCGGGGCGGGACGGCGGGCTCGGCCGGCGCTAGACTGCGCTCCCACGTGCCGCCGGATTCCCCATGACCCCTCCTGACGTTCCCGGGGCGGAGAGCCCTCCCCGCCCCTCGCGCGACATCGCCGAGCTGATCCGCATCATGGCCGCCCTGCGGACGCCCGGAACGGGCTGCCCCTGGGACCTGGAGCAGGATTTCGCCTCCATCGCTCCCTACACGATCGAGGAGGCCTACGAGGTCGCCGACGCCATCGCGCGAGGCGACATCGTCGACCTGCGCGACGAACTGGGAGACCTGCTGCTCCAGGTCGTGTTCCACGCCCGGATGGCGCAGGAGGCCGGCGATTTCGACTTCGGCGGCGTCGTCGAGGCGATCACCACCAAGCTGATCCGCCGCCATCCGCACGTCTTCGGCGCGGCGCGGGACCTTGCGCCCGCCGAGGTCAAGCGGCTGTGGGGCGAGATCAAGGCGCAGGAGAAGGCCGAGCGCCGGGCGGCGCGGGAGGCGGCGGGCCGCTCCGATCCGGAGCCTCCTTCGGGCCTGCTCGCCGGCGTTCCGGCCGCCATGCCGGCCCTCACCCGGGCCGTGAAGCTGCAGGCCAAGGCCTCGACCGTCGGCTTCGACTGGAACGACGTGCGCCTGGTCCTGGCCAAGATCCGCGAGGAGATCGGCGAGGTCGAGCAGGCGCTCGACCAGGGCGACCGGCAGGCGGTCGCGGACGAGGTCGGGGACATCCTGTTCGCCGTCGCCAATCTGGCCCGCCATCTGGAGGTCGACCCGGAGGCGGCCCTGCGCGGCACGAACGCCAAGTTCGAGCGACGCTTCGCCTTCATCGAGCGCCAGCTCGCCGCGAGGGGGCGCTCGCCGGCGCAGGCCTCCCTGGACGAAATGGACGCGCTCTGGAACGCGGCCAAGCTGGAGGAGTAGGCGCCGGCCGGTTCAGCGGGTCCGCCGCGCTCCGGGGAAGCGGCGCGTCAGGCGCGGCTCCTTCTCCGGCGCGATGCGCGCCGCGATCAGGGTGGCGCCGGACGCGTCCTCGCGCCGGTCGAGCACTTCGGCCTCCTGGTAGAGCCAGTGCAGCCCGGCCCCGTCCGACGGGTCCACGGAGACGTGGAACACCGGACGCTCATGCGCGAGGCGGCCCTCGATCAGGGCCTTCAGCCGGTCCATGCCGTCGCCCGTCAGCGCCGAGACCAGCACAGGCTGGCCCTCCGCCGGGCGATGCTCGACCACGCCGAGAAGCCGCGCCTTCTCCTCGGGCGGCAGCAGATCGGACTTGTTCCAGACCTCGATAAGCCGATTGTGGTCGTCGGGATCGACGCCGAGCTCGCGCAGGATCGCGATCACGTCGGCCGACTGGGCCTCCGTGTCGCCATGCGAGACGTCGCGGACATGCAGGATCACGTCGGCGGAGATCACGTCCTCCAGCGTCGCGCGGAACGCCGCCACCAGCATGGTCGGCAGGTCGGAGATGAAGCCGACGGTGTCGGACAGGATCACCGGGGCGCCATGCGGCAGCTTCACCACCCGGGCCGTCGGGTCGAGGGTGGCGAAGAGCATGTTCTCCGCCAGCACCTCCGCCGAGGTCAGGCGGTTGAACAGGGTCGACTTGCCGGCGTTGGTGTAGCCGACCAGCGCGACGACCGGATAGGGAACCTTGCGCCGGCTCTCGCGGTGGAGGGAGCGCGTGCGCTTGACGCTCTCCAGCTCCTTCTCGATGCGGACCATCCGCTCCAGGATGACGCGCCGGTCCGCTTCGATCTGTGTCTCGCCGGGGCCGCCCAGGAAGCCGAAGCCGCCGCGCTGGCGCTCCAGATGGGTCCAGGAGCGCACCAGGCGGCTCTTCTGGTAGGCCAGATGCGCCAGTTCGACCTGAAGGCCGCCCTCGCGGGTCCGCGCCCTGCGGCCGAAGATCTCCAGGATCAGGCCCGTCCGGTCGATGACCTTGGAGCCCCAGGCCTTCTCCAGGTTGCGCTGCTGGACGGGGCTCAGCGCGCAGTCCATCACGACCAGGTCAATCTCGTCGGCCTTGATCAGTCCGGCGAACTCCTCGACCTTGCCCTTGCCCAGATAGGTTGCGGGCCGGGGCGAGGCCAGCGAGGCGATCGTGGACTGGACGACGTGAAGGTCGATGGCCGCCGCCAGGCCCGCCGCCTCCTCCAGCCGCGCCTGCGGAATGCGCAGGTTGACCACGCCGCCGTCTTCGGCGGCGGCGGTCTTGCTGGCGCGGCGCGAGGTCAGATAAGGGCCCACGACCAGGGTCCGGGTGCCGGAAGCGATTTCCTTCTCGGGCTCCGCCGGGCCTTTGGTCAGCGTCTCGATATCACCGGGCTTGTGCTTCAATTCGGTCCTTCAGGGGCATGGAGCGGGAGGATCATTCCTTCCCGGGGATCGGGCCGCCCTCTTCGCCCTGCTCGAACAGCGACACCGGATGCCCCGGCATGATGGTCGAGATCGCGTGCTTGTAGACGAGCTGCGAATGTCCGTCCCGACGCAGGAGTACGCAGAAATTGTCGAACCAGGTCACAACGCCCTGCAGCTTGACTCCGTTCACCAGGAAGATCGTCAGCGGCACCTTGTTCTTGCGAACGTGGTTGAGAAAAGTGTCCTGAAGGTTCTGATTCCGCTCCGCAGCCATCGTTTCAAAGCCCCTCTTGTTGCTCACCAGCTCGCGTGGACGGGTCCGCTTCTCGGCTGGTGCGTTTCGTCCCGAATCACATCTCGAACGCGTTCCGGATCTCTCGCTGGCAGACGTTCGACATTTCGCGACCTCGCCACGCTAACACGAACTTCGCCTTGCACCACCCTCACACAAAGGGAGGGGTGACGACATGTGACATTTCGGTCACGTCGTGGATGCCCTTGCGCAACGCCGTCGCGACCGGGCCCGGCTGGCCGTCGGCCACGGGGGCGCCGTCGATCCTCACCACCGGGATCACCAGGCTGGAGGCCGAGGTGATGAACGCCTCGGCGGCGGCCTTGGCCTCCTCCACCGTGAAGGCCCTCTCCTCCAGCGTCAGGTTGCGCCGGCCGATGAGATCGGACACGGCGGCCCGGGTGACGCCGCGCAGGATGTGCGTGTCGGCCTGTCGGGTGACCACCTTGCCGTCGTGGGTGACGATCCAGGCGTTGGTGGACGACCCTTCCAGCACGCGGCCTTCCGGGTCCACGAACCAGGCCTCGCGGGCCCCGGCCTCCTTGGCCTGCTGCTTGGCCAGCACGTTGGGCAGGAGCGACACGGACTTGATGTCCGGCCGCGCCCAGCGGGTCTCCGGCACGGTGATCACCGACACGCCCGAAGCGGCGGCCTTGTCCCCGGCCGCGGCGCTGAGGGACTTCGCCGTGACGACGAGGGCCGGCGCCGGGGGCGGGTCGGGGAACGGATGGTCGCGGCGGGCGACGCCGCGCGAGACCTGCAGGTAGACGAGGCCGTCGCGGACGCGGTTGCGGGCCACGGTCTCGCGCATCACCGTCAGCAGCGCCCGGCGGTCCATCGGGGCCGGGATGCGCAACTCGCGCAGGGACCGGTCGAGCCGGTCGAGATGGCGGGTCTCGTCGACCAGGCGCCCGCCGAAGACCTCGCAGACCTCATAGACGCCGTCGGCGAACTGGTAGGCCCGGTCCTCGACATGGACCATGGCCGATCCGTGCGGGACGTAGCGGCCGTTGACATAGGCGATGCGGCTCATGGGCGATCCTTTCAGCGGCGCCAGCGCGAGGGGTCGAAAAGCGCGACGAAAGCGAGGAAATCGAGGCGGCCCGCCACCATGGCGACCGCGCAGGCGAGCTTGTCGAACCCGTCCAGCTCGCTGAAGGCGGGCCAGCCGGGACCCCACAGCCACCCCGGCCCATAGACCGGCCCGGCGTTGGCGAGCATGGCCGCGGCGAGGGAGACCGCGCCCTCGAAGCTCGGATGGCGCAGCGCCAGCACGGCCGTCGCCGCCAGCCAGAGCAGGACGCCGAGGCTGAACACGGCGGCCACGCCCGCCCGGCGGACCGGATCGGCCTGCAGGCCGCCCTGCGGCACGGCGAGCACCACGTTGCGGTAGACGAGCCTGACGCATTCCTCGCGCACCGCCTGCAGCAGCAGGCCGATGCGAAAGAGCTTCAGCCCGCCCGCCGCCGAGACCGCTCCACCGCCCGCCAGGACCAGGATGAGCACGAGCAGCGGCGGCGCGGCGTGGGCGACCTCCGGCGCCGGCGTGAAGCCGGTGGTGGAGACGAGCGACGCGACGGCGAAGAGCGACCCGGCCAGCGCGCCGGGGCCCGCCAGCGTCGGCTGCTCGAGCCGGACCGCCGCCGCCAGCCCAAGGCCGAGCGCCGCCACGATGGCGACGAGCGCCAGCGCCTCGCGCCGGGCATGGGCCCGCTTGCCCGTCAGGGCCGCCAGCCACGGCGCGCTCGCCGCGCCCGCCAGCATGAACGGGACCAGCACGGCCAGCACCGGAGCGCCGGCGCTGGCCAGCAGGCCGTCGCGCGGCTCCATGCCGCCGGCAGAGAGCGTGGCCAGCGCCAGGCATAGCGCCTCGAAGAAGGGCGTCTTGGCCATCATGAGAGCGGCGACGCACAGCGCCATCAGGCCCGCATAGAGCGGCGCGGCGGCGCTCAGGGCGGTCCACAGGCGCACGGAGAGCCCGATCGCGCCCGGCTTGGCGACCCCGGCGGGACCGCCCGCCCCCGCGCTGGCCAGCACGGTCGCGGCGAACACGATGGTGGCCAGCCCGCCTGCGCCCTGCAGCATGGCCCGCCACAGGACCACCGGCCTCGACAGCTCCGACACGTGGGGAAACACCGTCGCGCCCGTGGTGGTGAAGGCCGAGATCGCCTCCACATAGGCGTCCAGCAGGGAGCCCGCGGCCTCCAGCATCGGCAGGGCCGCGAAGACCGGAACCGCGAACCACACCAGCGCCAGGAAAGGAAGGCCGACGCCGGGCGGCGGAACGGCCGGCTGCGACGGCGCGGACAGCCAGAGCCCGCCGCCGACCAGGCCGGTGACCGTGAAGGCGAGCAGGAACGGCTCGAGCCCCTCCCCGCCCTGCGACAGCGCGAGCAGGATCGACGGCGCCATGGCGGCGGCGAGCATCAGGAGGACGGCCCCGAAAGGCCGGGCGAGCGCGGCGGTCATCCGGTCGTCAGAAGAATTCGAGGCTGACGCGGAAGAGCTGCTCGATCTGCTTTTCCGTGCTGCGCAAGGCGAAGAGCACCACCCGGTCGTTCGGCACGATCAGCTGGTCGCCGGCCGGGAACAGCACCTTGCCGTTGCGGATGATCGCCCCGATGCGCACGCCGCGCAGCTCCCTGAGCTCGCGAAGCGGGCGTCCGATCAGCGGCGAACTGTCCAGCGCCTCCGTCTCGATGACCTCCGCCGCGCCTTCCAGCAAGGCGTGGACGTTGCGGATGCGCCCCCGTCGGACATGCTGGAGGATGCGCGAGATGGTGATGGCGCGCGGATCCAGATAGGCGTCGATGCCCAGCCCCCGCACGAACTGCGGATAGCTGCGGTTGTTGACGAGGCAGAGATTCTGCTGCGCGCCCAGGCGTTTGGCCATCACGGAGGAGAGCACGTTGACCTGGTCGTCATTGGTCAGCGCGATCATCAGGTCGGCGTTGGCGATGTCGGCCTCGCGCAGGATGCCCTGGTCGAGAGCGCTGCCATGCAGAACGATGGCGTGCTTCAGGCTCTGGGCGATCTGCTGGGCCCGGTCGCGCGAGCTCTCGATCAGCGTCACCGACATCGCGGGCGTCCGGCGCTCGAGCTCCTGGGCGACATAGAGGCCGATCTGCCCGCCCCCGGCGATGACAATGCGGCGCGGCGGCATGTTCTCGCGCCCGAACAGCGCCAGCGTGCGGCCGACCTGGTCCTTGGGGGCGCACACGAAGGCGATGTCGCCCGCATGCAGCCGGTCCTCGCCGGTCGGCACGAGAAGGTCGGCGCCCCTCTGCACCCCGACCACGACCGATTTGAGATCGGGAAACAGTCCGGTGAGCTGGCGCAGCGGCGTCTCGAGGATCGGGCACTGGTCCTCGCACGGCACGCCGAGGAACATCACCTCGCCATCCGCGAAGGGGACGGCCTCGACGGCGCCGCGCATGCCCAGGCGCCGCAGCACCGTCTCGCCGACCTCGATCTCGGGCGAGATCACCACATCGATGGGCAGGCTGTCGCGCGAATAGAGCGAGGCGTATTCCGGCGCCAGATAGGCCTGGGCCCGGACCCGCGCCACCTTCGAGGGCACGTTGAACAGCGAATGCGCGAGCTGGCAGGCCACCATGTTGACCTCGTCGACATGCGTGACCGCGATCAGCATGTCGGCCTGGGCGAGCCCGGCCCGGGCCAGCACGTCCGGATGCGAGCCATGGCCCAGCACGGTGCGCACGTCGAGCTGGTCCGACATGGCCTGGAGCAGGCGCTCGTCCCGGTCGACCACGGCGACGTCGTTGCGCTCGTTCGCGAGACGCTCGGCGATGCCGAAGCCGACCTGGCCGGCCCCGCAGATCACCACCTTCATCGTGCTTCAGCCCCGTCCCGTGTCCCTGGCGCCGGGCGTCCGGCGGCCGCGATTCGCCTGAAGCTCAGCCTATGCCGAGCGACTTCAGTTTGCGATGGAGGGCCGAGCGCTCCATGCCGATGAATTCGGCCGTGCGCGAGATATTTCCGCCGAACCGGTTGATCTGGGCCACCAGATATTCGCGCTCGAAGATCTCGCGGGCCTCGCGCAGCGCCAGGGACATCAGCCGCTCGCCGCCGGCGCCGTTCGGCGTGGAGGGCACCAGCGCGCCCACCTCGGAGGGAAGCAGGTCGGCCGTGACCTCCGCCGACGGGTCGCCCTCGGCCAGGATCAGCAGCCGCTCGATGTTGTTGCGCAGCTGCCGGATGTTGCCCGGCCAGTCATGCGACTGCAGCACCGCCAGCGCGTCGTCCGCGATGGTGCGCTTGGGCAGGCCGGTGGAGGCCGAGATCTGGTCCATGAAATAGGCGATCAGCTCGGGGATGTCGTCGCGCCGCTCGGCCAGGCTGGGCACCCGGATCGGCACGACGCTGAGCCGGTGCAGCAGGTCCTCGCGGAAGCGCCCGGCCGCGATCTCGACGGAGAGGTCGCGGGCGGTCGAGGAGATCACCCGCACGTCGACATGGACCCGCATGGTGCCGCCGACGCGCTGGAAGTTCTGGTCCACGAGCACGCGCAGGATCTTGCCCTGCGTCTCGCGGGGCATGTCGGCGACCTCGTCGAGGTAGAGCGTGCCGCCATGGGCCTCCTCGAGCGCGCCGACCTTGCGGCCCTTGCCGTCCGCGCCCTCGACGCCGAAGAGCTCGATCTCCATGTTCTCGGGCGTGATCGTGGCGGCGTTGATGGCCACGAAGGGGCCGCTGGCGCGTCCCGACAGCTGGTGGATGGCGCGGGCCGCCATCTCCTTGCCGGAGCCGGGCGCGCCGGAGATCATGACCCGGGCGTTGGTGCTGGCCACCCGCTCGATGGTCTGGCGCAGCTGGTTGGACGTCTGCGACTTGCCGACGATGCGCGTGCCCTGCTGCGACTTGACGCGCAGCTCCTTGACCTCGCGCTTCAGCCGCGAGGCCTCCAGCGCGCGCTCGGCCACCAGCACCAGCCGGTCGGCCTTGAACGGCTTCTCGATGAAGTCGTAGGCGCCGCGCTTGATCGCCGAGACGGCGGTCTCGATGTTGCCGTGGCCGGAGATCATCACCACCGGGAGGTCCGGATGCTGGTCCTTGATCACGTCGAGCAGCTGCAGGCCGTCGAGGCGGCTGCCCTGGATCCAGATGTCCAGGAACACGAGATGGGGCCGCCGCGCCTCGATGGCGGCGAGCGCCTCGTCGGAATTGGCGGCCGTGCGGGTGCGGTGGCCCTCGTCGTCCAGGATGCCCGCGACCAGTTCGCGGATGTCGGTCTCGTCGTCGACGATCAGGATGTCGGCGCTCATCGCGCGGTCTCCCCTTGATGGCTGTTGTTCTTGATTGTCCGCGAGCGAGCGATCATCGCGCCTTCTCCTTGGCCGCGGCCCAATCCCTTCGTGATTCGGCGAGCTGCGCCGTGTCGTTCGACACACCCTGGCGGGGGAACCACATGCGCACGAGCCCGCCCATGGGCACGCCCGGATTGTCCAGGAGCTCGATGCCGCCGCCGTGGTCTTCCAGGATCTTGGCCACGATGGCGAGGCCGAGCCCGGTGCCGCCCTCGCGGGTGGTCATGTAGGGCTCGAGCAGCCGCTGGCGGTGCTCGCGCGGGAAGCCCTTGCCGTTCTCGGCGACCGTGATGACGACGTTGCCGGCGTCCTCCTGGACGGCGACCTTGACCAGCCCGGGCCCGCGCACGTCCTCCGGCACGGCGGCGATGGCCTCGGTGGCGTTCTTGACGATGTTGGTGACGGCCTGGGAGATCAGCCGGCGGTCGATCCGGGCGATCAGCGGACCGGCCGGCGCCTCCTCCTCGAAGGTGATGTCGGGGTGGCCGACGCGCATCAGGAAGAGCACCTGGCGCACCACGGCGGCCACGTCCTCGTCCTCGGCCAGGGGCTTCGGCATCCGGGCGAAGGAGGAGAACTCGTCGACCATGCGCTTGATGTCGTCGACCTGGCGCACGATCGTGTCGGTGCACTGGTCGAAGATCTCGCGGTCCTGGACGATGACGCGGCCATATTTGCGCTTGATGCGCTCGGCCGAGAGCTGGATGGGCGTCAGCGGGTTCTTGATCTCGTGGGCGATGCGGCGGGCCACGTCCGCCCAGGCGGCGGTGCGCTGGGCCGAGACAAGGTCGGTGATGTCGTCCAGCGTGATGATCCAGCCCTTCTCGCCGTCGGGAGACTGCTCGCTGCTGACCCGCACGGTGAGGGTCCGGTCCTGGCCGTTCGAGGTCACGGTGACCTGGCCCTGCACCAGCCGCAGCCGCTCGCTGAGCGCCTCGTCGACGACGGGCGCAAGCTCCGGGATGACCTCCTGGACGGGCTTGCCCAGCCACTTGTCGCGCGATCCCTGCAGCAGGCGCTCGGCCGAGGGGTTCAGCACCGTGATCCGGCCCATCCCGTCGATGCTGATGACGCCGGCCGACACGCCCGACAGCACCGCCTCGGTGAACCGGCGGCGCCGGTCGATGAGGTCCCGCGCCTGGGTCAGCCGGTCATGCTGCTGGCGCAGCTCGGAGGTCATCTTGTTGAAGGTTTCGGCCAGATGGGCGAGGTCGCCCTCGCTGCGGCGCGCCGGCACCTGGACATAGAAATTGCCGGAGGCGACCTGGTCGGTGGCGTGGATCAGGCGCCGGATCGGCGCAACGAAGCGGTTGGCGAAGCTCAGCCCCATCCAGACCGCCGAGAGCAGCAGGATCAGCGAGATGAGCAGGTACATGCTGGCGAACGCCACCTGCACGTCGATCTTGCGCTGCGACAGCGCCTCGTAATAGGCGGCGGCCTGCTCGGCCTGCTGCGGGAACTCCAGGGCCTTGGGATCGACGGCGCGGGCCACGAACAGGAAGGTGTTGTCCATGGCGGGCACCTTCAGCACCGCCCGGAACACGTTGCCGGCGTTCGGGATGAGGCACCACGCCTCCGAATCCTGCGCCGCCGTCATGTCGTCCTTGCTGGGCAGCGGCAGGCCCTCGATGGGCTTGATCTCGATCCGCTCCACCACCGAGGCGTCGTCGCGCAGCAGCATCGCCACCGGAAAGCCCAGGAACACGGAGCGCGAGCGCATGAAATCGCGATAGGCGTCCCGGTTCTGGTCCATCAGCGGCTTGGCGCGGGCGAGGTCCGCCGCCATCAGGTTGATCTCGCGGCCGATGGTGCGGCACTGCAGCTCGCGATAGGCGTTGGCGACGTCGACGGAGGTGGCCAGCAGGCCGCGGATGTAGCGGCTGAACTGCAGGTCGAGACCGCGCTCGAGCGTGATCCAGCCGACCACGGCCACCAGGATCGCCGGCAGCGCCGCCACCAGCGCGAACAGCCCCACGATGCGGGCGTGCAGGCCGGACGCCGCCAGCCCGGCGCGCCGGGCCTTGATCAGGCGGTAGCCCTCCTGGGCGACGAAGCCGAGCAGGACAAGGACGAGCAGCGCGTTGACGGTGAAGAGCCGCAGCACGACGTCGTGCGTGGCCGGCACCGGCACCAGCCCGGCCAGCACCACAAAGGTGGCCAGCGCCGACAGAAGCGCCAACACGACCGTGACCGTGCCGATGACGCGCGACCAGCGCGAGCCCTCGCGCAGCGCGACGCCCGGCGCTTCCGGCAGGCTCGGGAGTGTTGCGGTGGACCCTGCCATGGCGCGCGCGTCGATCCCCATGCGGCCGCACTCGGCGACTCGTCCCTGACTCTGTGATGCTTAAGCGCAACACTGTTGCTCAATGAAGACGAAAACGAGGCGCAGGGAAAGCCCCGCGCCGGACGTTAGGACGAATCGCCGGCTTTCCACAGCCTTTCCTTGCACCGGCGTGCAGCGCCTCCGTCCAGCCGGCTCAGGCCTTCGGCGGCTGCTCTGCGCCGCCATGGACGCCGTTTTGGGCCCTCTCCAGCGCCGGCCCGCGGACCCGGGCGAGGTTCAGCGCCGTGTTGATCAGCCCGACATGGCTGAAGGCCTGCGGAAAGTTGCCGACCATCTCGCCGGCCGCATGGTCGTACTCCTCCGCCAGCAGGCCGACATCGTTGGCGAGCCCGGCGAGGCGCTCGAACAGGCGCTCGGCGTCGTCCCTGCGGCCCAGCAGCAGCAGGCAGTCGGCCATCCAGAAGCTGCAGGCCAGGAAGGCGCCCTCGTCGTCGGGCAGCCCGTCGCTGGTCTCGCCAAGGTCGTAGCGCATCACCAAGCCGTCGCGCATCAGGCGCTTCTCGATGGCCTCGACGGTGCCGACGAAGCGCGGATCCGTCGCGGGGAGGAAGCCGACATGCGGGATCTGCAGGAGGCTCGCGTCGAGCGCGGTCGAGCCGTAGGACTGCACGAAGGTGTTGCGCGCCGCGTCGAAGCCCTTGGCGCAGACCTCCGCGTGGATCTCGTCCGCGATGGCCCGCCAGCGCCGCGCCAGCGCCGCCTCGCCGTTCTTTCCGGCGCTCTTGGCCGCCCGGTCGAACGCCACCCAGGCCATCACCTTGGAGTGGGTGAAGTGGCGCCGGCCGCCCCGGACCTCCCAGATGCCCTCGTCCGGCTCGCGCCAGACGCCCTCCAGGAACTTCATCAGCACCGGCCGCAATTCGCGGGTCCGCGGATGGGGCGGCAGGCCGCCCTTGTTGGCCACCGCAAGCGCGTCGGCGAGCTCCCCGAAGACGTCGAGCTGGCGCTGGTCCACTGCGGCGTTGCCGATCCGGACGGGCGCGGACTTGCGGTGCCCGGCGAGCCAGGGGACCTGCCACTCCGGCAGCCGCCGCTCCCCCGCGATGCCGTACATGATCTGCATCTGGGCGGGCGAACCGGCGATGGAGCGCATCAGCCAGTCCCGCCAGGCGGAGGCCTCCTCGAAATAGCCGGCGTCCATGAAGGCCTGCAGCGTGAAGCAGGCGTCCCGCACCCAGCAATAGCGATAGTCCCAGTTCCGCCCGCCGCCGATCTTCTCCGGCAGCGAGGTCGTCGGCGCGGCCACGATGCCGCCCGTGGGCTCGTAGGTGAGCGCCTTCAGGGTGATGAGGGAGCGGCGCACGCTCTCGGTCCAGCGTCCCACGTCCGGGCAGCGGTCCGAGAAGGCGCGCCAGAAGGCCTCGGTGCGCGCCAGCTCGGCCTCGACGTCCTTCAGCGGCGCCCTGGGCTCCGTCGAGACCTGGTGGGTGAGGATGAACGGCACGCTCTGGCCCGCCTCCACGGTGAACTCGCCGACGGTGCGCATGTCCTGCCCGCGCAGCGGGGCGCTGGTGTTCAGCGTGATCCGGTGCGGTCCGGCGACGGCCGACAGCGTCTGCGCGTCGAGGCGGTTCACCCACGGAATCGTCAGCCCGTAATCGAAGCGGACCACGAGCTCGGTGGCGAAGGTGAGGTGCCCCCGCTCGCCCCTGACGATGCGGATGAGGTCGGCCCGCTGGTCGCGCGGCGGCATGAAGTCGATCACCGTGGCGGCCCCATGGGGCGTCTCCACGCGCGTCTCCAGGATCAGCGTGCCGTCGCGATAGCGCCGGCTGCAGCGCGCTTTCGAATCGACGCAGGAGAGCCGCCAGCGGCCGTTGCGCGAGGATCCCAGCAAGGCGGCGAAACAGGCGTCGGAATCGAAGCGCGGCAGGCACAGCCAGTCGATCGAACCGCCGCGCGACACCAGGGCCGCGGTCTCGCAGTCGCCGATCATCGCATAGTCTTCGATGCGCGAGACCAGGGCGCGCCCTCCTCCCGGGGCGGAGCCCGCCCCTGCCCCCGGCCCTCAACGACCGCCGCCCCGCACGGTTCCGCGCCGTGGCGCGGCCGTTCTTGCGCAGCGGAGGGGTTTATCGAGGGTTGGGACGAGTGCGCCTTTCGCCCGGCCCTCCTGAATCCCCTTCCCGCGCCTTCGGCGCGCCGGGGATGACGGGGTGGGGTGTTGAGGGAGCGCCGCAGCCGGCCCCCTCGCCCCGGAACGGGGAGAGGATTGGGGTGAGGGGCGGCGGGTCAGCCTCCGTCATCCCCGGCGGCGCGCAGCGGCGGGATGGGGATCCAGAAGGGTTCGGGCGGGGCGCCCTTCGCCCGGCCTTTCTGGATCCCCATCCCGCGCCTGCGGCGCGCCGGGGATGACGGGGATTTTTGGGGCCCAGTCGTGGAACGCGCGTTGAACTCCGCGACCTTTCGGCCCGGAGGGATAGGTGGAGGGCGGCGCGGAGCGGCGACGCTGGGGACCCCACGGCGAGTGGGGTGGGTGGATAGTGAAGCCGGGAGGCCGCCAGGCCCCGCCGCTCCGCGCGCGACGTTGGAGGATGAAAGGAAGATCCCGGGGCGCTTTCAGCCCCTTCGCGTTGTCGCTAGTCGGACCTTGTCTTCCGTCCGCCGCCTCGACCGGGTCGTGAGCCCGGCTTTGACGGCCGCCGCCCCCGATCCACATCCGTCACGCTGCAGACGCCCCTCCGTGGACCGGAGCATGGACACGGTTATAGGAATTTTATCCGTTTGTCAAGAGCCATGGCTGCGTATCCCCACATCCGGCCCTCCGGGCCACCTTCTCCCTGTGCCGGAGAGAAGGGCGTCATCCCCGGCGGCGCGCAGCGCCGGGCAGGGGATCCAGGAGGGTTGGATCAGGGTCGCCCTTCGCCTCGGCCTTTCTGGATCCCCTTCCCGCGCCTGCCGCGCGCCGGGGATGACGAGGGGCCGCAACCGGCCCCCTCGCCCCGGAACGGGGAGAGGGTTGGGGTGAGGGGTTGGCGGGGCTTGGCTCGTAGCCCCTCATCCGGCCCATCAGGCTGCCTTCTCCCCGGACCGGGGAAAAGGACGCCAGGAGCGGCGCCCCTTGGGCGATTGGGGGCTTGCCAACCCCCCTCCCCTCCGCTATTCACCCCCTCGCTTCGCCACCGCGCCACGCAGCGCCGGCCAAAGCCCGTTGGGGGATAGTTCAACGGTAGAACAGCGGACTCTGACTCCGTTAATCTTGGTTCGAATCCAGGTCCCCCAGCCAATTTCAGGCGACATCGCAACAAGGTCGCGCCCTCGCGGCCCGCGATCTTTGCGCCGCATCGGATCGTTTCGCACGCCATTCATCCGCGACGGACCGATCACGTCCAAAGCGAGCGGGCTTGAACGACGACCAGGCTTGATTTCGCGAAGCTTTTTCCATGGAGAGATCGAACGGAGAGCGCCGGGAAGCCGGAAGAGCGGTTCCGGTCAGGCCGGCACGCCCATGCGGCGCGCGTCGGACCGGCGGGCCTGGGAGGCGCGCATGGGCCGCATGTCGGCCAGGAGAAGGGCCTTCGGGGTCAACCGGTAGATGATGAAGCCGTCAGCGCCCGGCGCTCCGGCGTCGATGTCCAGGAGGTCGGTCGCAAGCATCACCTGCACGGCGCCGGAATGACGGCCGGTGTTCAGCCCGATGGTGACCGTCCCGTCCGGACGGCAGAGCCCGCCGATCTCACGCAATGCACGCAGAAGCATTTCAATCGCCCCCTCGACTTTTGTAACGCGATCACCTCGGCGAGTCACATCCAAGACCAGCGCGATCATGCGCTGGTCCAGTCCAGACGAGGCTGCTTTGGCGGCTTCGTCTCTAGTCTAGCAAAGGTCGGCAAGCTGTCCACAGCCAAAGCGCCACCTGTCGCCGGAAATCGGCGACAGATCGCTTGTGCGCTGCAGCATTACAGTAAAATGAGAATGGAATACTTATTCCACCGACAGCAGCTCTTCGGGGGCGCCGTTTCGACCAGCCGGACGAACCTCCACCTGGTAGCCGCTGGCGAGCCACTCCCAGGCCGGGCGCAGCGCCTCGGAGGGCTCGGCCGCGGTGGGGCGGATCTCCGTCTCTTGGCGTGCGCCGTGCGCGGCGGCGGCGTCCCGGCGCGCACGCTTCAGGACGGCGGCGGCCGTCGCCGGGCGGGCGGCGGATGCGGCCCGCTGCAGCCAGGCGGCGGTCTCCTCGTCGAGCCCCAGGGCGGCGCGCCCGAGCGCGAAGGACGAGACGGCGCCGGCCAGGAAGTCGGTCCAGCCCTTGTCGGCGCGAGCCAAGGCGCCGTCCAGGGCCAGGAGCAGCTCGGCCTCGCGGGCGGTGGCGACGCCGGCCGGCAGGATGTCGCGCTGCAGCCGGCGCAGGTCGCCGAAGCCGATGCGCTTGCTTTCGTGGGCCTTGCGGGTGAAGTCGAGCAACGCGTTCATGACCGGACCCTCCCCTGCACGCATGATCTCTCCTGCATCATGAATGACGCCCAAAGGCTTGCGTCGGCTGAACGCGCGGCGCAGTCGTGGCGATTTCCGGGCCGATGGTGAAGGCTTGGTGGAGCGGCTCCAAGGATCCTATGCGGGGCCGCCCGGGTCAACGGGAACAGAGCGCGAAGGCGCCGGGGGTGCGGTCGCGGGCCCGTTCCCGATCCGGGACGATCGGGAACCTTGGCTCGACCAAGCCGTTGAAAAGTCAGATCGCCCGGCCGGCCTGATCACCCGCGACCGGGCAGGGCCTCACGGCCCGCGCCCCTGCCCGGACCGCCGCGCAGGGGCTTCTTCTTGCGCCGGCCATGCTCCTCAGACGAGGAGCTGGTCCAGCGTGATCGGGAAGCTGCGCACGCGCACCCCCGTGGCGTGCCAGACCGCGTTGGCCACCGCTCCGGCCGTGCCGGTGATCCCGATCTCGCCCACGCCCTTGACGCCCAGGGCGTTGACGTGGGGATCGTGCTCCTCGACCAGGATCGCCTCCAGCGACGGCACGTCGGCGTTCACCGGCACGTGGTAGTCGCCCAGATTGGCGTTCATGATCCGGCCCGACCTCGCGTCCGTGACCGCCTGCTCGTGCAGTGCGAAGGACACGCCCCAGATCATGCCGCCGAAATACTGGCTGCGCACCATGCGGGGGTTGATGATCCGGCCCGCCGCGAAGGCGCCCACCACCCGCGTGGCGCGCACCTGCCCGAGATCCGGATCGACCTTCACCTCGGCGAACACCGCGCCATGCGCGTGCATCGCATAGGCGCCGGCGGCGGCCGGATCCTGCGCGCTCGCGCCCTGGGCCTCGATCCGGTCGAGGCCGGCGCGGGACATGATGTCGGCGTAGCTCTCGCTGCGGGACGTGTCGTCGCGCCGCATGAGGCGGCCCTCGCGGGCCGTCACGCCCGCGTTGCCGGCCCCGAACAGGGGCGAGCGCTCGTCGCCGGTGGCAAGCGCGGCGAGCTTGGCGATCACCTCCTCGCCGGCCTTGTGGATCGCCATGCCGGCCGTCGCCGTATGGGCGGAGCCGCCCGCGATGCCGGCGTCCGGCAGGTCCGAATGACCGGAGACGAAGTCGACCTGGTCGATGTCGAGGCCGAGCCCGTCAGCCGCGATCTGGGCGAGCGCCGTCCAGGCCCCCTGCCCCATGTCGTGCGCGCCGATCTCCACCGCGCCGCTCCCGTCGCGGCGGATGATGGCCGTCGCCTTGGCCTGGAACATGAGCGCCGGGAACGTGGCCGTCCCCACGCCCCAGCCGACCAGCAGCCCCGCCTCGTCTCGCATCTGGCGCGGCTGAAGGGTCCGCCGCGACCACCCGAACCGCTCCGCGCCCTGGCGATAGCAGTCGCGCAGCGCCTTGGAGGAGAAGGGCTTGCCCGAGATGGGCTCCACCTCGGCGTAGTTCTTCAGCCGGAACGCCAGCGGGTCCATGCCGCAGGCGAAGGCCATCTCGTCGATGGCGCTCTCCAGCGCGATCGAGCCCGTCGCCTCGCCGGGTGCGCGCATGAAGAGCGGCGTCCCGGCGTCGAGGCGCACGCCTTCGTGCGACGTGGCCAGCGCCGGGGTCGCGTAGAGGGTGTGCGAGACGTCCGACGCCGGCTCGAAGAAGTCGTCGAACGTGCTGGTCGCCGTCCTGGTGTGGTGATGCAGCGCCGTGAGGGACCCGTCGGTCGACGCTCCCAGGCGCAAGGTCTGCCGGGTGGGAGCCCGGTGCCCGACGGGGCCGTACATGTGCTCGCGCTTCAGCGTCAGCTTGACGGGGCGCCCGACCAGCCGGGCCGCCAGGATCCCGAGGATTTGCGGGCCGGAGATCAGCCCCTTCGAGCCGAAGCCGCCGCCCAGATAGGGGCTGCGGATCTTGATGTTCTGGGGCGGCAGCCCGAACAGGCCGGCGATGCGGCCCTGAGCCATGGCGAGGCCCTGGCTGGGCGTGTCAATGGAGAGCCGGTCGCCGTCCCACGCCGCCACGATCGCGTGCGGCTCCATGGCGTTGTGGTACTGCGCCGGCGTGTCGTAGACCGCCTCGACGCGCAACGCCGCCTCGGCCAGGCCAGCCTCCACGTCGCCCCGGGACACTGCGGCGGGATTGCCGACGCCCACCGCCTTGGGGATGAAGCTTTCGTCCCCGTCGAGGCCGGTGCGGGCCGGCTCGACCTCGTAGCGCGGGGCCAGCAGCGCCGCGCCCTCGGCGGCCGCCTCCAGCGTCTCGGCGATCACCACCGCGATGGCCTGGTTCGCGTAGCGGACCCGGTCGTTCTGCAGAAGGTCCAGCCTGAACATGAAGGGATTGGTCTTGGCGTCCGGGTCCTCCGCCAGGGCCGGCCTGTTCTGCGGCGTCATCACCTCGACCACGCCCGGATGCGCCTTGGCGGCCGCGACGTCGAGGGACGCGACGCGCCCGCGCGCGATCCGGCTCACCGCCAGGACGGCGTGCAGCATGCCGGCGGGGTGGTGGTCGGCGGCGTAGTCGGCGGCGCCCGTCACCTTCAGGACGCCCTCGCGGCGCGTCAGGGGCTGGCCGATATTCGAGCCGTGGCGCTGATGCGCGGGGTTCTGGTTCAAGGCGATGTCAGACATGCGGCGAGGCTCCTGACGAGACGGATGCGGGAGAAGCGAAGGGCGAGGCCGGAAGCGCCGGAACGCGCTCGGGCGTTCCCGCCGCGGCCAGGGCCAGCGCGCGCGCCACGACCCGGCGCGCGAGCTCGATCTTGAAGGCGTTGTCGCCGGAGGGTTCGGCGCCCTGGAGCGCCGCTTCGGCCGCACGGCGGTAGCTCTCCGGCGCAGCCGGCGCGCCGGCCAGCAAGGCTTCCGCCTCACGCGCCCGCCAGGGCTTGAGGGCGACCCCGCCCAGCGCGATCCTGGCCTCCGCGATGCGCCCGCCGTCCAGCCGCAGGGCGGCGGCGGCCGACGCCACCCCGAAGGCGTAGGACGTCCGCTCGCGGACCTTCAGGTAGCGCGCATGCGCCGCGAACCCGGCCGCGTCCGCCGGAAGCCTCACCGCGACGATCAGCTCGCCGGGCTCCAGCACGGTCTCCCGCTGGGGCGCGTCGCCCGGCAGGAGATGGAAGTCGGTCAGCGGGATCTCGCGGCGCCCGGCCGCGCCCTCGGTCTCCACCACGGCGTCGAGCGCCGCGAGCGGGACGCAGAAGTCGGACGGGTTCGTGGCGATGCAGCTCTCGCTCCAGCCCAGCACCGCGTGCAGGCGGTTGTCGCCGCCAAGCGCGTCGCATCCGCTGCCGGGCTGGCGCTTGTTGCAGGCGCTGGCGACGTCATAGAAATACGGGCAGCGCGTGCGCTGGAGCAGGTTGCCGCCCACCGTGGCGGCGTTGCGCAGCTGCGCCGACGCGCCCGACAGCAAGGCCTCGGCGACCGCCGGGTACAAGCGCGCCGCCTCCGGATGATGAGCGAGATCGGAATTGCGCACCATGGCGCCGATCCGCAGGCCGCCGTCCGGCAGGACCTCGATGGCGTCGAGGCCCGGCAGGCGCGTGACGTCGACGAGGCGGTCGGGGCGGCTGACGTCGCCCTTCATCAGGTCGAGCAGATTGGTGCCGCCGGCCAGATAGGCCGCGCCCGGCTGCGAGGCGGCCGCGACCGCTTCGCGGATGGTGGAGGGTCTGACGTAGTCGAAGGTCTTCATGCCGCGGTCTCCCGGCTGGCGGCGGCGAGCGCCCTCTGGGCTTCGAGCACCGCCTCGGTGACGCCCTGATAGGCGCCGCAGCGGCACAGGTTTCCGCTCATCGCCTCGCGGATCCGCTCGGGATCGTCGCCCGCCTGCGCCTCCCGGATCAGCCCGATGGCGCTCATGATCTGGCCGGGCGTGCAGAAGCCGCACTGGAAGGCGTCATGGGCGACGAAGGCGGCCTGTACGGGGTGCAGCGCGTCGGCGCGCCCGACGCCCTCGATGGTGAGCACGTCCGCCCCGTCGAGGCTGGCGGCGAGCGCCAGGCAGGAATTCACCCGCCGGCCGTCGACCAGGACGGTGCAGGCGCCGCACTGCCCGCGGTCGCAGCCCTTCTTGGTCCCCGTCAGGTCCAGGCGCTCGCGCAGGAGGTCGAGAAGCGTCACGCGCGGGTCGTCGAGGTCGATCCGGCGGGGGACGCCATTCAGGGTGAGGCTGATGGCTAGGCTCATGCCGTGCTCCGATGAGGGCTGTGGGCGTGAATGCGAGGCCGAGGCGGAGCGCGGCGAGAACGCAAAATCCGGGCTCCGGCGCTGGGCCGACGGTCGAGGTGTCTGAAATGAACGCCTGGCGGGCGGCGGTCTTGGCCGCTCTTCTCGCTCCGGCGAACCGCAGTATACGGAGGCAGCCTCCGCTTAGCAACCCCGCCGGGGCCTTGTCGATCCACATGGAGCGGGGACGGCGCAAGGCAACGCCCTGCGGTGAGCAAGGAGCAGCAGTCGGATCGAGGAGTTGCGGCGATCCGGCGCAGCGCAGGCGTCAGCGCTTCTTGCCGAGCTCCGCGGCGATGTCCTTGATCATGAGCCCCGCCTTGCGATGCGCCGCGACGATCTGGTCGCGGGTCACGCCCCAGCGCTTCATCCAGTATTCGACCGCCTTGCGCTCGGAGAGGTCGAGCCGGTCCTTGTCGATGAAGCCGCGCTTGTCCTTCAGGCCCGCCATGTCTGTCCGCTCCGCCGCTCATGGCCGGGGCTCGCGCGACCGACCGCGCCGCACAAGCTCCCCGGGCGACCGCCTGTCAACCCGGCCCCCGCGCCGATCGCCCCTGCGGCCTCGGCCGATGCGGCGCCGGGCCCGCGACCATGCGGCGATGAAGCCGGATCATCCTCAGTCAATCCACGGTCTTCGTCGATCGTTCCTGCCGCCCACAGCGTGCAGCGAGGGACCTGTGAGGCGCATCACGCTCGACGTGACGCGCCTGGGGCACGCTGGACTGGCGCCAGACCATGCACGAGGGCGGGCGGCCGGATCCAGGACTGATCCAGCCCGTCGATGACGGCCACGATGACTGGCGACGTGCGGCTGTTCCTGGACGTGAGCGGGAGACACACCATGACGACGACGCCGATCAACGAGCTCCTCAAGCGCCCGATCGCCTGGAAGACCTGGGGCGCCGACCCCACGGTGCGCCGGCTGCTCAGCGGGTTGCAGGCCAACATCGTCAAGGGGCATGGGCGCGAGCACACGCGCAACCTGTTCTGGTCCTTTCAGGGCGCCGACCCGAACGACCTGAGGGCGGTGGTCCGCCGCATCGGGCGCAACATGCCCTCCGCCCTCGACCAGCTGCAGGCGGCCGAGCGCTTCAAGGAGACGGGCGTCTCGGGCGGGCCCGTCCTGTGCTTCTTCCTCAGGCCGGGCGGCTATGCGGCCCTGCAGGCCGCGGCGGCCGCGCCGTCCGCCGCCGACTTCGTAGAGGGCATGCAGGTCCGGGGCTCCTCGCCCGCCGTGACGCCGCCGATCAACGACCCTCCCGTCGCCCAGTGGGACGCGACCTTCCAGCAGCCCATCGACGCGATGCTGCTGGTCGCCGGCGATACCGCGGCGGAGGCGGCCCAGACGGCCGACCTCTGGAAGGGCCGCCTGGAGGCGGCCGGCGCGACCCTTCTCGGCTTCGAGGACGGGACGGCGATCAAGCGCCGGGTGGCGGAGAAGTTCGAAGGCGTCGAACATTTCGGCTATGTCGACGGCCGCAGCCAGCCCTTGTTCCTGGCCGAGGACGTCGAGGGCGAGCCCCGCTCGCACTGGGACCCGGCCTTCCCGCCCCATCAGTTCCTGGTGCAGGACCCCGGCGCCGACAGGCCGACGAGCTTCGGCAGCTTCTTCGTGTTCCGCAAGCTCGAGCAGAACGTCAAGGGCTTCAAGGACCAGGAAGAGGCCCTGAGCACGGCGCTCGGCCTTGCGGGCGGCCCCTTCGAGGAGCGCGCCGGCGCCCTCATCGTGGGACGCTTCGAGGACGGCTCGCCGGTGGCGCTGAACCCGCTGCCGACCGACATGCCGCCCCCCAACGACTTCACCTACGCCGGCGACGAACAGGCGCGCCGCTGCCCGTTCGTGGCCCATATCCGCAAGACCAACCCACGGGGCGAATCGCCCCTCCACATCGCCCAAGATTTCGGCGTGGCCACCACCACCCGCCAGGAGCGCGGGCACATCATGGCGCGGCGGGGCATCACCTACGGGTCGCGCGTCTTCGACGACGCCGCCAACGACTTCACCGACGAGCCGACCGGCGGGGTCGGGCTGCTGTTCATGGCCTACATGGCGAGCCTCTCCGAGCAGTTCGAGTTCACCCAGGCGACCTGGGCCAATAACCCGAACTTCGTCGCCGCCGGGACCGGGGCGGACATCGTGATGGGCCAGGCGGCGGCAGGCCCGATCCCGATCGCGGACGGCTGGAGCGGCGGCGCCCCGGTCACCTTCAGCTTCGACCGCTTCGTCACCCTGAAGGGCGGCGAATATTTCTTCGCGCCCTCCCGTGATTTCCTGAAAGCGGTCTAGGAGCGTCGCGCCCGGGCGGTCGGCTTGGCCCAGACCCGGCCGGAACCCGACCGCCGCCCACGCGTCTACGCCGCAACGAGGGCGCGACGCGAGGATGGCATGCCGGAGCTTGGACGCAGATTCATCGTCGCCCTGTCGGGCGGCATGGCGCTGGGCGCCTACCAGGGCGGCGCGCTGGCGCGGCTGTGCGAGACCGGACCCGCGCCCGACGGCTTCGCCGGCGCGTCGGTCGGCGCGCTGAACGCCGCCATCGCGGCCGGCACGCCCCGCGAGCGCACCGGCGAGGCGCTGCGGTCCTTCTGGACCTCCGCGTCCGACGTGCTCCTGGGCGGCTTTCTGTCTCCCGCCGCCAAGCCCGAGGCGCCGGACCCCTTCGGCGAAGGAAGGCGCGCAACCAGCGCCCTGGCGAGCCTGATGTTCGGTCGGCCGGGCATGTTCCGGCCGCAGATCTCCAGCCTGCACTGGGCCCGGCCGCAGCCGGGGCTCTACTCGCTCGAACCGCTGCGGCCGCGGCTGGAGAGCCTCATCGATTTCGACCGCCTCAACTCCGGCGAGACGCAGCTCGTCGTCACGGCTTCCGACGTCGTCACCGGCGAGCAGGTCGTGTTCGACACCAGGCGCGGCGACCGGATCGGGCCGGACCACCTGATGGCGTCCTGCGCCATGTTGCCCATTTTCGCCCCCATCGAGATCGATGGCCGGCTGCTGGGCGACGGAGGCCTGACCGGCAACATGCCGCTGGCGCCGTTTCTGGAAGTCGGCCTGCGCGAGGCGCTCCTGGCCGTCGCCATCGATTTGATGCCGCTGCCCGGCAGCCGTCCGCGCACGATGGTGGAGGCGGCCGCGCGGGCGGCCGATGTCGCCTTCGCGAGCAGGACCTGGTCGCTGATCGCGGCCGCGCGGCGCGAGCACGAGCTGATGACGCGCGTCGCGACGCTCCAGCGCGCGCAGGGCGAGGAAGCCTCGCCCCCCGGCGCCGCCGCCATCGTCATGCTGGACTATCCGCTCGGTCCGTCGGAGCCTGGCCTCGCCAAGCTCTTCGACTACTCGGCGACCACGCTCGAACGGCGCTGGAGCGCCGGCGAGCGCGGCATGGAGGCGGCGCTCACCGCGGCCATGAGCCTCGCCGATACGGACGGCTTCGTCGCGACGCGGTGCGACGCCGAACCCCGTCGCGAACGCGCGAGCGCCTGACGCCTCGCGGCTTGCAAGGCCGCGCGGTCGAGATCACGCTGGCGCACGCAGGCGCAAGCGGGGCCACGGCCATGACGGCGACGATGACGGTCTTTCCATGACGGCCTATCTGAGCGTGGACGTCGGCACCTCCGCCGTGAAGGCGGCGCTGGTCGACGCGGAGCAGGCCGTGCTCGCGGTCGCCGAGGCGCCGCTGGCCATCTCGCGCCCCCATCCGCTCTGGTCGGAGCAGGACCCGGACGACTGGTGGGCGGCGGTGAGCCAAGCGCTGGACGACATCGCCCGCCAGCGCCCGGGCGACATGGCGCGCGTCGCCGGCGTCGGCCTCTCGGGCCAAATGCACGGCGCCGTCCTGCTGGGCGCCGACGACCGCCCGCTCCGGCCCGCGATGCTGTGGAACGACGGCCGGGCCGAGCAGGTGGCGCGCCGGCTCGGGCTGGAGCATCCCGAACTGGCCTCCGTGGTCGGCGTCGCGCCGATGCCAGGCTTCACCGGGCCCAAGATCCCGTGGCTGGCGCGGCGCGAGCCGCACGTGCTGGAGCGCCTGCGCACCGTGCTGCTGCCCAAGGACTATGTCCGCCTGAAGCTCACGGGCGAGCGCATCACCGACATGTCGGACGCCGCCGGCACGTGGTGGCTGGACCAGCGCCGGCGGCGATGGTCGCCGGAAGCGGCGGCCGCCACAGGGCTGCCGGCCTCAGCGCTGCCCGCCCTCGTGGAGGGCTCCGCGCCCGCGGGCGCGCTGCGCGCCGACTGCGCACGGCGCTGGGGCCTCCCGGCCGGCGTCGTGGTGGCGGGAGGCGGCGGCGACGCGGCGGCGGGCGCGGTCGGAATCGGCGCGATCGGAGACGGCGACGCCTTCCTGTCGCTGGGAACGTCCGGCCAGCTGTTCGTCGCCGGCTCGCGCTACCGACCCGCGCCCGAGGCCGCCGTCCATGCGTTCTGCCACGCCCTGCCCGGCCGCTGGTTCCAGATGGGCGCGATGCTGAACGGGGCCTCCTGCCTCGCCTTCGCGTCGGCGCTTCTCGGCGTCGGGATCGACGCCCTGCTGGCGGCGGCCGAGGCGGAGCCGCCCGGCGCTGGCGGGCTGGTGTTCCTGCCCTATCTGGCGGGCGAGCGCACGCCGCACAATGACCCGCACGCCCGGGGCGTCCTGTTCGGGCTCACGCCGTCGACCTCGCCCGGCGCGGTGGCGCGCGCGGTGCTGGAAGGCGTGGCGTATAGCTTCGCCGACGCGCAAGCCGCCCTCGCCGGCTCCGGGACGCGGATCTCTCAAGCGGGCGTGATCGGCGGCGGAGCGCGAAGCCGCCTCTGGGTGCGCATCCTCGCCAGCGTGCTGGACGTCCCGCTGGCCCGTTTCGCCGGTGGGGAGCGGGGGCCGGCGTTCGGCGCCGCCCGACTGGCGCGCCTGGCCGCGACCGGCGAGGCGCCGGGCGAGGTCTGCGCCGCGCCGCAGCCGATCGACGTCACCGAGCCGGATCCGGAATGGCGCGAGCGCTATCGGGGCGAGACGCAACGCTTCCGGGCGCTCTATCGGGCCCTCAGACCTCATTTTCAGCAAGCTCCCGAGGGCGCTTGACAGCCGGCTCCGGGCGGCCAATCATAATTCACAATGAATTAATAAGCGCATGGCGCGATGGATGAGGAACGCAAGGTGAGGACGGGTGCTCCCTCCAAGAGGCAGGGCTCGCGGTCGGTCCTGCTGGGCGACTACAACGAACGCGTGATCCTGTCGACGCTGCGCCGGCTCGGCCCCGCCTCGAAGGCCGACCTCGCCCGGCGCGTGGGCCTCACCAGCAACGCCGCGGGCGTCATCGCGCGCAAGCTGGAGGACAGCGGCCTCGTCCGCACCGTCGGCAAGCGCTATGGGGGGCGTGGGCAACCGGCCACCATCCTGGAGCTGAATCCCGAGGGCGCCTATTCGGTGGGCGTTCGGATCGATCGCGATCTCGTCGAGACCGTGCTGGTGGATTTTCGGGGCGCGATCCTGCATCGCTCCCGGCTGGACGCCTTGCCCGAGCCCGCCGCGGCGGTCGCGGCCGTCGCCGACAGCGTCAAGCGGTTTCGCAAGGCGCTGGGACCCAGCCGCCGCTCCCGCATCGCCGGAATCGGGCTCGCGACCCCCTACAATCTCGGCAGCTGGCTCGCCGAACTGGATCTGCCGGGCGGCACCCTCGCGGCCTGGGACGGCTTCGACGCGAAGTCCGCGCTGGCCGCCGCGACCGGCCTGCCGGTGCTGCTGGAGAACGACGGCAGCGCCGCCGCGGTCGGTGAGTTGATCTACGGCCACGGCCGGGAGCACGACGACTTCCTGTATCTCTTCATCGGGCCCGCCATCGGCGGCGGCGTCGTGCTGGGAGGCGCCTCCCTGAGCGGCCGCCACGCCAACGCCGGCGACGTGGCCGTGATGCCGGTGGGACCCTCCGGGCTGGCGTCGGGCCCCCCTGCCCCCAAGGGACACCTGCCGCTGATGGCCCGCGCCTCGCTGGCCGCCCTCTCCCGGCATCTGCGCTCGCGCGGGGCGGACCTCGCGAGCCTGAACGTGGCGGAGGCGGCGGCGGCCGATCCGGAGGGCTTCGCCGAGTGGCGCCGCGACGCCGCCGACGCCTTGGCGCGCCCGGTCCTGACGAGCGTCCACCTCCTGGACATCGACCATGTGGTCGTCGCGGGCGACCTTCCGCCCGTGCTGCTGGACAGCCTCATCGCACAGCTCCAGGAGGCGCTCGCCGCCGCCGTCGCCGAATCCCGCCGCCCTCCCACGGTCCTGGCCGGGGCCATCGGCCACGACGCCGGCGCGATCGGCGCGGCGAGCCTGCCGCTGCATGTCAGCTTCAGCCCTCTCACGGGCGTGCTGACCGGCGACGAACCCCGGATCGCGACCGAAGGGTCGCGGACCCTGATGGAGGTCGCGTGATGGGCGCCTCCCCGGTCCCGACGCAGGCCGCCCCCGTCCTCGAGATGCGCGGCATCTCCAAGACGTTCCCGGGCGTCCGGGCGCTGCACGACGTATCGCTCAAGGTCCATGCCGGCGAGATTCACGCCCTCATGGGCGAGAACGGCGCGGGCAAGTCGACCCTGATGAAGATCCTGTCCGGCGCCTACCAGGCGGACCCCGGCGGGACCATCCTGATCGACGGCCGGCCGGTCACGATCGCCGGCCCGCTCGACGGGCGCCGGCTGGGCGTCTCGATCATCTACCAGGAGCTGGCGCTCGCCCCCAATCTCAGCGTCGCCGAGAACATGCTGCTCGGCCGGGAGCCCGCGAGGGCCGGCTTCGTCGACCGCGCCGCCATGGCGGCCGAGTGCCGCCCGGTGCTGGAGCGCCTCGGCGTGGCGTTCGGCCCGTCGGCGCTGGTCTCGGGCCTGTCCATGGCGGAACGCCAGCAGGTGGAGATCGCCCGCGCGGCGCACGCCCAGGCCCGCATCCTGGTGATGGACGAGCCCACGACGTCCCTGTCCTCCCGGGAGACGGAGGCGCTCTTCGCCCTGGTCCGGCAGCTGCGCGCGGAGGGGATGGCGATCATCTATATCAGCCACCGCATGAACGAGGTCTATGAGCTCGCCGACCGCGTCAGCGTGCTGCGCGACGGCGGCCATGTGGGCGCGCTCACCCGCGCCGAGCTGTCGGCGGACGCCCTGGTGCGCATGATGGTCGGGCGCGACCTGTCCTCCTTCTACAAGAAGGAGCACGACGCCCATGCGAGCCGCGGGCCCGTCCTCCTGTCGGTGCGCGGCCTGGCCGACGGCCGTCGCGTGCGGGGCTGCTCGTTCGACCTCCACCAGGGCGAAGTGCTCGGGATCGCCGGCCTCGTGGGCGCCGGGCGGACCGAACTGGCCCGCCTGATCTATGGCGCGGAACGGCCCGTGGCCGGGACCGTCGAGCTGGAGGGGCGCCCCTTCGCGCCGCAAGGGCCCGGCGAGGCGATCGAGGCGGGGCTGGTCTACCTCACCGAGGACCGCAAGCATCTCGGCCTCTTCCTCGACATGACCGTGCGCGAGAACATCAATCTGGGGGTCATCGGCCGCGACAGCCGATGGTCCGGCTTCCTCGACCGGGCGAAGGCCCGCATGCGGTCCAGCGCGGCCGTCAAGGCGCTCGGCGTCAGGACGCCGACCGACCTTCTGCCCGTGGGCGCGCTCTCGGGAGGCAACCAGCAGAAGGTGCTGCTCGCGCGCCTGCTGGAGACCAAGCCCAAGGTGCTGATTCTCGACGAGCCGACGCGCGGCGTCGACATCGGCGCCAAGTCGGAGATCTACCGGCTGATCGACGACCTCGCCCGCTCGGGCGTGGGCGTCGTGGTGATCTCCAGCGAGCTGCCGGAGATCGTCGGCGTCTGCGACCGCGTGCTCGTGATGCGCGAGGGCGCGATGGCGGGCGAAGTCGGCGGCGCGACCGGCCGGGCGATCACCCAGGAGAACATCGGCGCCATCGCGACCGGCGCAGCCGCGGAGCTCGCCGCATGACCCGGCCCGCGCCACGCTCCCCGACCATGAGGTTCACCCCATGACCGCCAGCCTCGACGTCGCGTCGCAGGAGACCCGCCGGCGGCTCGCCGTGAAGTCGGCCGTGCAGGCGCTCGGCATGCTGCCCGTGCTGGTGCTGATCGCGATCCTGTTCCAGCTGCTGTCCGGCTGGGCCGAATCCGGCTCCCTCGCCGACGCCTGGTCCGCCGGCCGGTTCATGAGCTGGCAGAACATCTCGATCGTCGCCCAGCAGGCCGCGATCAACACCGTGCTGGCGGCCGGGATGACCTTCGTGATCCTGACGGGCGGCATCGACCTGTCGGTCGGCTCGATCCTGGCGGCGGCCGCCATGGCGGCGGTGATCGCCTCCAAGCTCCCCGGCTGGGGCTGGATCGGCGTGCCCGTCGCCATCCTGGCGGGGCTGGCGCTCGGCCTGCTCAACGGCGCCCTGGTGGCCTTCGCCAACCTGCCGCCCTTCATCGTGACGCTGGGCTCGCTCACCGCGGTGCGCGGCTTCGCCCGGCTGCTCGGCGAGGACAAGACCGTCTTCAACCCGCAGTTGCCCTTCGCCTTCATCGGCAACGGGTCGGTGCTGGGCGTGCCCTGGCTGGTCGTCATCGCCTTCGCGGTCGTGCTCGTCTCCTGGCTCGTCCTGCGGCGGACCGTGCTGGGCGTCCACATCTACGCGGTCGGCGGCAATCCGGACGCGGCGCGCCTCTCCGGCGTCAAGGTCTGGGGCGTGCTGCTCTTCGTCTACGGGGCGTCGGGGGCGCTGGCCGGGCTTGGCGGCGCCATGTCGGCGGCGCGCCTCTACGCGGCCAACGGCCTGCAGCTCGGCCAGTCCTACGAGCTCGACGCCATTGCGGCCGTCATTCTCGGCGGCACCAGCTTCGTCGGCGGCATCGGCTCCATCTGGGGCACGCTCATCGGCGCTCTGATCATCGCGGTATTGTCGAACGGCCTCATTCTCGTCGGCGTGTCCGACATCTGGCAATTCATCATCAAGGGTTTCGTCATCATCGGAGCGGTGGCGCTGGATCGCTACCGCCTGAAGGGTTCCGTGCGCACCTGAACGGGTCCGCGGTCACCGCCCCAGCCCTTTTTCGGTCGGGCCGGCGGGAACAATCAGACCGGAGGACGTGGAGGAAGACATCATGAAAATCGCATTGCTGGCGGCGGCCGCCGCCCTCGCCCTCTCGACCGGTGCCGCCTCGGCCAAGGACCTGAAGTCCATCGGGGTGTCGCTGGGCTCGCTCGGCAACCCGTTCTTCGTCGCCCTGTCGAAGGGCGCGGAGGATCAGGCCAAGAAGATCAACCCGAACGTCAAGGTCACGACCGTCGGCTTCGACTACGACCTCGGCAAGCAGTTCACCCAGATCGACAACTTCATCGCCGCCGGCGTCGACATGATCCTGCTGAACCCCGGCGACGCCAACGCGCTCGAGCCGGCGATCAAGAAGGCGCAGGCGGCCGGCATCCTGGTCGTGGCGGTGGACACCGCCGCCAAGGGCGCGGACCTCACGGTCACCACCAACAACGTCCAGGCGGGCGAGGTCGCGTGCCAGTACATCGTCGACAAGCTCGGCGGCAAGGGCGACGTCGTCATCCAGAACGGCCCGCAGGTCTCCGCCGTGGTCGACCGCGTCAACGGCTGCAAGGCCGTGTTCAAGAAGGCGCCCGGCATCAAGATCCTGTCGGACGACCAGGACGCCAAGGGGTCGCGCGAAGGCGGCCTCGCCGTCATGCAGGGCCACCTCACCCGCTTCCCGAAGATCGACGCCGTCTTCGCCATCAACGACCCGCAGGCGATCGGCTCCGACCTCGCCGCCAAGCAGCTGAACCGGACCGGCATCGTCATCACCTCCGTCGACGGCGCGCCCGACATCGAGGCGGCGCTCAAGGACGCCGGCAGCCCGCAGATCCAGGCCTCCGCCAGCCAGGACCCCTACGCCATGGCGCAGCTCGCGGTGCGGCTCGGCGCGGACGCCATGAATGGCAAGAAGCCGGCCCAGACCGTCACCCTGATGGAGTCCAAGCTCGTCACCCGCGACAATGTGAAGGACTACAAGGGCTGGTCCTCCCCGCGCTGAGCTGGGACCTTTCACCGCACGACAAGGCCGGGGCTTTCGTTCGCAAGACGGGAGCCCCGGCGCTTTTTGGCGGGTCGTCTCCGCACCATGTAAATCTTCTAAAGTAAAAAGAGGTCTGATGGCGCATGAATCCGAGTAACGCACTACTTTAGAACTCTTATAATCTTATCTGGACTGTGTTGACACTTGCTGCGGGCCGTTTAAGAGAGCGTTCGAGCTTGCTTGCAGGCTCCGGCTCAACACTCTTCCAGGTGGATCATGCAATCTGTCGCGTTCCGGTTCATGGCGGCTCTGGCCGTCACGGCGACTTCGGCGCTGGCCGTCTCGGCCCTCGGTTTCGGGGCCGCTCCGGCCCGGGCCGAAGCCGCCGGCATCGTGGTCTACAACGCCCAGCATGAGAGCCTGACGCAGGCCTGGGCCGACGCCTTCACCAAGGAGACGGGCGTCAAGGTCACGTTGCGCAATGGCGGCGACACGCAGCTCGGCAACCAGCTCGTCCAGGAAGGGGCCAACTCCCCGGCCGACGTGTTCCTGACCGAGAACTCGCCCGCCATGGCGCTGGTGGACGGCGCCGGACTGTTCGCACCCATCGCGGCCGACGCCGCCGCACAGGTCCCCGAGGCGTTCAAGCCGTCGCATGGCCGCTGGATCGGCATCGCGGCCCGTTCGACGGTCTTCGTCTACGACAAGCGCAAGCTGTCGGCCGACGCCCTGCCCAAGTCGATCATGGACCTCGCCGATCCGGCCTGGAAGGGGCGCTGGGCCGCCTCCCCGTCCGGCGCCGACTTCCAGGCGATCGTCAGCGCCATCGTCGAGCTGAAGGGCGAGGAAGCCGCCGGCGAGTGGCTGAAGGCCATGAAGCAGAACGCCAAGGCTTATCGGGGCAACAGCGCCGCCATGAAGGGCGTCAACGCCGGCGAAGTCGAGGGCGCGGTGATCTACCACTATTACTACTACGGCGATCAGGCGAAGACCGGCGAGAACAGCGGCAATGTCGCCCTGCACTATTTCCGTCGCCAGGATCCCGGCGCCTTCGTGTCGATCTCCGGCGCCGGCGTGCTGGCCTCCAGCAAGCGCCAGGCCGAAGCCCAGGCTTTCGTGAAATGGATCGCCGGCAAGGGCGGCCAGGAGATCCTGCGCTCCGGAAACTCCTATGAATATGCGGTGGGCAAGGGCGAGGCCTCCAACGCCAAGCTGGTCCCGCTCGCCGACCTGCAGGCCCCGACGGTCGATCCCGCCCGGCTCAACAGCCGCAAGGTCACGGAGATGATGACGGCTGCGGGTCTGCTATAAGGACCGCGCCGCGGCGTCCACCCGGATGGCCGCGGCGCCCCGAGAGGTCGCGTTTCCCACACCGATGTCACACGCATCCGTCCCCCTCGACATGAGCGCCGGCAAGCGACCTCCATCGCTCGGCCGGCTCAGCCATGGCGGCCGCGCCCCGGTCGTCGCCGCCGCCATGCTGGTGGCGCTTCTGTCGCTGCTGCCCTTCGGCTTCGTGGCCCTGATCGCGATCCAGACCGGCTGGACGGACGCCGTCGCCCTCGTGCTGCGCCCGCGGGTGGGCGAGTTGCTGGTCAACACCGCCCTGCTCGAACTGTGCACCTTGCCGCCCGCCATCGCGCTGGCCGTGGCGACCGCCTGGCTGACCGAGCGGACCGACCTGCGCTTCGCCCCAGTCTGGTCCTGGCTGGCGGTGGCGCCCCTCGCGGTGCCGGCCTTCGTGCAGAGCTACGCCTGGACGACCCTCGTCCCCGGCATGAGCGGCCTGGGAGCGGCCACGCTCGTCTCCGTGCTCGCCTATTCGCCTTTCCTCTACCTGCCCGTCGCGGCGCAGCTGCGGCGGCTGGATCCGGCGCTCGAGGACGCGGCCGCGTCGCTCGGGCTCGACCCCTGGCGCGTGTTCTTCCAGGTGGTGCTGCCCCAGCTGCGGCTCGGGATCTGCGGCGGGTCGCTGCTCGTCGCGCTGCACCTCCTGGCCGAATACGGCCTCTATGCGCTGGTGCGCTACGACACCTTCACGACCGCCATCATGGACCAGTTCCAGTCCGCCTATAACGCGCCCGCCGCCAACATGATGGGCGGCGTGCTGGTGCTCTGCTGCATGGGGCTCCTGTGGCTGGAGTCGCGCATCCGCGGCGACGAGCGCTACGCCCGGCTGGGGCCCGGCGCGGCGCGGGTCGCCCATCGCAAGCCCCTGGGGCCGTGGGCGATCCCCAGCATGGCCGGGCTGGCGCTGGCCGCCGCGCTCAGCCTCGGCGTGCCGTCCTGGATCATCGCCCGCTGGCTCGCCATCGGCGGCGCCGAAGTCTGGGGCCCGGCGGTGGCCTCCGCGCTGGGAGAGACGCTGCTGCTGTCGCTGGCCGGCGCGATCGTGACGACGCTGGCGGCCGCCCCCATGGCGTGGCTGTCGGTGCGCGCGCCCGGGCGGGTCCAGCGCATGCTCGAGGCCTGCCATTATTATGTGGGCTCGCTGCCCGGCGTCGTGGTCGGCCTGGCGCTTGTGGCCGTGACGGTGCGGGTCGCCCTGCCGCTCTACCAGACGGTGGCGACGCTGCTGATCGCCTACGCGCTGCTCTTCCTGCCACGCGCCATGGCGGGGCTGCGGCCGAGCCTCGCGCAGGCCCCCGTGGAGCTGGAGCGCGCCGCCATGGCGCTCGGCCGCACGCCCTTCCAGGCGGTCTGCGCCATCACGCTGCGCCTCGCCGCCCCCGGCGCGGCCGCCAGCATCGCGCTGGTGACGCTGGGTGCGGCCACCGAACTCACCGCGACCCTGATGCTGGCGCCGAGCGGGACCCGCACGCTGGCCACGGCGTTCTGGTCCCTCACCGGCGAGATCGACTACGCCGCCGCCGCGCCCTATGCGGCCGCCATGGTGGTGGCCTCGCTGCCGCTCACTCTGGTGCTGCACGCCCAGTCCCGACGGATCTCCGGCCGATGAGCGACCTGCGGATCAGGGGCGTGTCCAAGCGCTTCGGCCATGTCACGGCCGTGGGCGGCGTCGACCTCGACGTGCCGGCGGGCAGCCGCACGGCCGTCGTGGGCGCATCGGGCTCGGGCAAGTCGACGCTGCTGCGCCTCGTCGCCGGGTTCGAGGCGCCGGACGCCGGGATCATCGCCTATGGCGACGAGGTGCTGGCCAAGGGCCCGCGCATTATCCCCGCCCACAAGCGCGGCATCGGCATCGTGTCGCAGGACGGCGCGCTGTTCCCGCATCTCGACGTGGCGGAGAACATCAGCTTCGGCCTCGACAAGGGGGCGGACAAGAAGGCCAGCGTGGCCGCCCTGCTCGAGGCGGTGGAGCTCGAGCAGCGCCTCGCGACCCGGCGGCCGCACGAGCTCTCGGGCGGCCAGCAGCAGCGCGTGGCCCTCGCCCGCGCGCTGGCCCGGCGGCCCCGGCTGATGCTCCTCGACGAACCCTTCTCGGCGCTCGACGCCAGCCTGCGCCAGAGCGTGCGCGAGGTGGTGGCCCATGCGCTGCAGAGCGCCGGCGTCGCCAGCATCCTGGTCACGCATGACCAGGCCGAGGCGTTGTCCTACGCCGATCAGGTCGCGGTCATCCGCGACGGCCTGTTCGCGCAGGTCGGCCCGCCGCGCGACCTCTATCTGCGCCCCCTGACCAAGGAGACGGCCGTGTTCCTCGGCCGGGCCATCCTCATCCTGGCCTATGCGGGCCCCGGCTATGTGGACTGCGCCCTCGGGCGCATCCCGGCGGCCACGCGCGGCAAGGTCGGGCCGGTGGAGGTGATGCTGCGGCCCGAGCAGGTGATGGTGCACGCCAGCCCCTCGCTGGAATCCACCTCGCCCGTCGGACGCGACGGGCGCGCCGTGCCGGGCGTGGTGACGGAATCGCGCTTCGAGGGCGCCGACTGCGCCGTCACGGTGTCGGTCGGCGACGGCGCGATGAGCCTCGCGCTCAAGCTGCCGAGCTTCGGCGCCCCCGAGGTGGGCTCCGTCGTGCACTTGGTCGTGGGCGGGGAAGCCCACGTTTTCTAAGGTCGTGGCCTGACGAAAGTCATCGCCCTCGTCACGTCTGCGTCATCCCGGTTTGCGCTTTCCACATTCGGCGCGCCGGGGCGTGGCTCCTGGCCGAAATCCTGCTTAGAAGGCTTCGGGGCGTTCCGGGTGCGCACGCTGATGCACGCAACGGGAGCATGGAATGAGCACCATCACGACGCAGGACGGCGCGCAGATCTTCTACAAGGACTTCGGCACGGGACAGCCGATCGTGTTCCACCATGGGTGGCCGCTCAGCGCGGACGACTGGGACGCCCAGCTGCTGTTCTTCCTCGGCCAGGGCTACAGGGTGATCGCCCATGACCGGCGGGGACACGGCCGCTCCACGGAGACAGCCGACGGCAACGAGATGGATACGTACGCCGCCGACGTGGCGGCGCTCGCCGCGCATCTCGACCTGCGCGACGCCATCCATGTGGGGCACTCGACGGGCGGCGGCGAGGTCGCGCGCTACGTCGCCCGGCACGGGGCGGGCCGTGTCGCCAAGGCGGTCCTGATCGGCGCCGTGCCGCCCATCATGGTGAAGTCCGCCGCAAATCCCGGCGGCACGCCGCTCGAGGTCTTCGACGGCTTCCGGACCCAGGTGGCCCTCAACCGCGCGCAGTTCTACCGGGAGGTGCCGACCCCGTTCTACGGCTTCAACCGCGACGGCGCGAAGGTCTCGCAGGGGATCATGGACAACTGGTGGCGCCAGGGGATGATGGGCGGTGCGAAGGCTCAGTACGACTGCATCAAGGCCTTCTCGGAGACCGACTTCACCGACGACCTCAAGCGCATCGAGGTCCCGACCTTGGTGATGCATGGCGACGACGACCAGATCGTCCCGATCGCCGATTCGGCCATGCTGTCCTCCAAGCTCCTGAAGAACGGGACCCTGAAAGTCTACAAGGGCCAGCCGCACGGCATGTGCACGACGCAGCCTGAGATGATCAACGCCGACCTGCTGGCGTTCTTCCGCTCCTGACGGCGTTGCGGCCGGCGTCGCGCCCGGTAGTCTGGGCGCGACGCAACCGGAGAGCTTCGCCTCATGACATGGTCCATCGTCGCCCGCGATCCGCGGACCGGCGCCTTTGGCGTCGCGGTCACGACCTGCGCCTTCGCGGTAGGCGCGCGCGTGCCCTATGGCTGCGGCCGCGTCGGCGCGATCGCCACCCAGTCTTTCGTCAACCCGTTCTTCGGCGTGGACGGGCTGCAGCTCCTCAAGGAGGGCCGCAGCGCGGCCAAGACCCTCGCGATCCTGGTCGCGGCGGACCCCGGCGCGTCGAACCGGCAGGCGCATGTCGTCGACCGCGACGGCGAGACGGCCGTCTACACCGGGGCCGACTGCGTCGACTGGTGCGGCGCGCTGAGCGCGACCGGCGTGTCGGTGGCGGGCAACATGCTGGCCGGGCCGCAGGTGACGGCGAGGACGTTGCAGAGCTACCAGGAGAACGCCGCGCTCGATTTCGACGAGCGCCTGCTGCGCGCCCTGGAGGCCGGCCAGGAGGCGGGCGGAGACAAGCGCGGCAAGCAGTCCGCCGCGCTCAGGATCTGGACCACCGAGGTCTATCCGGCGATGGACATCCGCGTCGACGACGCCCCCGAGCCGCTGACCGAGCTGCGGCGGCTGTGGCGCATGGCGCATCAGCGCTACGTGCCGTTCCAGGCGGTCGGCCCCACCCGCGCGCGCCCGGGCGGCGTCCTGGACCGGGCCGAACTCGACGCGTCCTGCGCCGCCTACACGCAGGAGTGGAACCGCCGCCACCCGGAATAGGCGGCGACGGCCGGGCCGGCGTCCCGGCTCAGATGGTCTTCGCCTTCATCTGTTCGGCGATGTGGTTGGCCTGCCGGATCGCCAGCGCCACGATGGTGAGCGTCGGGTTCTCCGCGCCCCCGGTCGTGAACTGGCTGCCGTCGGAGACGAACAGGTTCTTCACGTCGTGGGTCTGCCCGAACTTGTTGACCACCCCGTCGCGCGGTTTCTCGCTCATCCGGTTGGTGCCCAGATTGTGCGTCGACGGATAGGGCACGGTTGGGAAGGTGCGGGTCGCCCCGACCGCCTCATACAGCTTGGCGCCCTGCCCGTAGCCGTGGGTGCGCATCGCGACGTCGTTGGGATGATCGTCGAAATGCACGTCGGCGACGGGCATGCCGTATTTGTCCTTCACGGCGCTGAGCGTGATCCGGTTGGTCTCCTGCGGCATGTCCTCGCCGACCAGCCACATGCCGGCCATGTTGGGGTAGCCGTCGAGCGCGCTGGTGAACTCGCGTCCCCAGGCGCCGGGATCCAGGAAGGCGGCCATGAAGGGCAGCCCGAGCGAGAGCGTCTCCATCTCGTAGCCGCCGACGAAGCCGCGGCTCGGATCATGGCGCGCCTCGTCCTGGATGATGCCCGCCATGGTGGTCCCCCGGTACATGTGCACCGGCTTGTCGAACACCGCATAGACCGACCCGGTCATGTGCCGCATGTAGTTGCGGCCCACCTGGCCGGAGGAGTTGGCGAGGCCGTCCGGGAACTTCGAGCTGGCCGAGTTCAGCAGGATGCGCGGGCTCTCGATGGAGTTGCCGGCGACCGCGACGATGCGGGCCTTCTGGCGCTGCTCCTTGCCGTCCTTGTCGGCGTAGACGACGCCGGTGACCTTGCCGGACGCGTCGTGCTCGATGCGCATGACGTGGCTCTGCGGCCGGACCTCGAGCTTGCCGGTGGCCTCGCCCTTGGGGATCTCGGTGTAGAGCGTCGACCATTTCGCGCCCCATTTGCAGCCCTGGAAGCAGAACCCGGTCTGCTGGCATGAGTTGCGGTCGTCGCGCTGGGTCGAATTGATGGCCATCCGGCCCGTGTGGCACTCCTTGTAGCCGAGCTTGTCGGCTCCGGCCTTGAGGATTTTGAAGTTGTTGTTGCCCGGCAGGCCGGGCCGGCCGCCGGTGCGGGTCACGCCCATCTTCTCCTCGGCCGCCGCGTAGAAGGGCTCCATCTCCGCCAGCGTGATGGGCCAGTCGAGCAGGTTGGCGCCCGGCACCCTCCCATAGGTGCTCAGCCCCCTGAACTCGTGCTCCTGGAAGCGCAGCGAGGCGCCGGCCCAGTGCGTGGTGGAGCCGCCCACCGCCTTCACGATCCAGGCCGGCAGGTTGGGGAAGTTCTTCGCCACCCTCCAGGATCCGGAGGTGGTGCGGGCGTCGGTCCAGGCGAGCTGGGAGAAGCTGGCCCACTCGTCGTTCAGGAAGGAATCATATTCGTGCCGGGCTCCCGCCTCCAGGATCACGACGTTCACGCCCTTCTGGGCGAGTTCGTTGCCGAGCGTGCCGCCGCCCGCGCCCGAACCGATGATGACGACGACGCTGTCGTCGTTGTTGTCGAATTTCGCAGCCATGGTCTCGTCCCTCTCCTCGTCCGGTCTCGTCCGCGTTCGCGATGCGTCGCCTGGCTAGAGCCAGTCGATGTCGTCGAATCCGCGCGCGATGTAGCCGCCCTTGGAGTAGGACTCGCCCTCATAGCCGAAGATCGGCCAGATCTCCGGCTGGTTGTAGAGGGAGACGACGAGCCCCGACCGGACCGTCTCGAACATCGGCGAGGCGCTGATGGCGCGCAGCAGCGCGACGCGCTGCGCCTCCCAGCCGACGCCGGAATAACCGCCCGGACCGGCGGCCGCGTTCAGCCCCGCGACGCCCGTCTCGATCATCGCCTTGAAGGCGGGGTCCTTGCCGGCCTTCTCGTCATAGCCTTTCACCGCGATGGCGTAGAACCGGTCCGGCACCTTGTCGTGCGGGTAGATGTCGCGCGCCATGAGGATCAGGGTCTTCATGGTGGCGGGCTGCAGGTTCTTCACCTCCATCGCCCAGGCTTCCGCCGAGTTGAGCAGCGCGCCGGCCGAGGTGATCGTCACGGCCGCCGCGAAGGCGACCTCCGACGAGCGGCGGAGGAAGCTGCGCCGGCTGAGCGATCCGCCCGGCCCCTGTGAGGGGCCGCGCCGGCGGTCCTCGTGCTCGTGTTCGTGATGATGGCCTTCATGCATGGTGTTTCCTCCAGGGATCGGCGCCTTTGGCGCTCGTTATGGCGAAGCGGCGGGAGCGCTCCCGCCAGGCTCTAGCGGTAGCGTCCGTGCTTCTGCAGCACCTCGATCTTGTAGCCGTCGGGGTCTTCGACGAAGAAGAAGCGGGCCAGCAGCTCGCCGTCGGACTTGAAGTCGACGATCGGCCGCGGCGACAGGCCCAGCCCCTCGAAGCGGGCGCGCTCGGCGTCCAGGTCGTCGACGCAGAAGGCGATGTGGCCATAGCCGTCGCCCAGCGCATAGGGCTCCGTCCGCCCCTTGTTGACGGTCAGCTCAACCTCGAAGTCCGCCTCGCCGTTGCGCAGGTAGATCAGCGTGAAGGTGGGAAAATCGAGCCGGTCGGCGATGCGAAGGCCAAAGGCGCGCTCGTAGAACGAGACCGAGCGCGCCTCGTCGAGCACCCGGATCATGGAATGGATCGCCTTCGCCATCCGCAGCCTTTCGCGTTCGGTCCAGCAGCCCCGATGGCGGCTGGCGTCGTTCGAAAGTCAGGCTACCGGCGGCCGCATGGCCGTGGTGGTATCGGGTTACTACCTCGCCGCAATCGCGTTCAGGCGGCGACCGCGGGCGCGGCGGCCGGCCGGATCAGCTTGTTCTCCAGCGCCACGACGCAGATGCAGCGCAGATGCGAGGTGAAGTTGGGCGCCTCGCCCCACATCAGCAGCACCTCCCTGTGGAGCGTCGAGATGAAGCGGGGCACCGACAGCCCCTCGCGGGCCGCGATCTCCTCCAGGATCGACCAGAAGATGCTCTCCAGGCGGATGCTCGTGCTCTGGCCGTTCAGCCGGATCGAGCGCGTCTCGAAGGCGTAGCTGTCCGGCGCCTGGCTAGCGAAGAGATGGCACATGGTCCCTCCCCCTTGTGTCTTTTCGGCTTTGGCCGCGATCGGCGACGCTCAAGTCTCGGCCAATTCGGCCGGCCTGGCAACGGACGCTGGCCCACGTCACCCGGCCGGCGTCCTCACGGCCCGCGTCACATGACCACGCCCCGGCAGGCCCAGGCGGCGGCCACGAAGGAGCGCCGCCCATCCGGCCTGCCGCTGAGGAAGACGTGGCGCGCCTGCGCCCTAAGACGGTCGCAGTCCGCTTCGCCGAGGCCGGCGACGAACTGGCCGGCCGGACCGTCGCCGCCGAGGAAGGGGGACCAGTAATCGTCGAAGTCCTCGAAGGTGAACCGCATCACGAGCGTGTCCTGCACGACGTCGCGCAGCCCCTCCGCGCGCCAGGCCGCCGCCATCTCGCCGTCCGTGCTCATCGGGCGAAACAGGCTTCGGTCCCGGTCGAGGCCGAGCGCTGAAGCGGTGTCCCAGAGCAGGCGCAGATGCGGCATGCCGCCATAGGAGTCCCAGACGCAGGCGGCGACCACGCCGCCCGGCCGCACGACCCGCGCCATCTCGGACAGCGCCTTCGCCGGATCCGGCGTGAACTGCAGGACGAGGCAGGAGAGCGCCCGGTCGAACGCGCCGTCGCCGAAGGGAAGATCGGTCGCATCCGCGCGCTGGAAGCTGATGTCCTCGCCGGCGCTGCGGGATCGCGCATAGGCCAGATAGGGCTCGGCGACGTCGATGCCGGTGAGCGGGCCGTGGCCCGCCATCTCGGCCAGCGTGTAGGTGAGGCTCCCGGTGCCGCATCCGACGTCGAGGATGGCCTCGCCGGGCCGCTGCCCCGCGAAATCCACGAAGCCGCGCGCCAGCTTGCGGCTCCAGCGGCCCATCATCTGTTCGTAGCCCTCGGCGCTCCTGGCGCTGAACCCGCTCGACATGGACGCCCCCTCCCCCGTCAGGCGCCCGCGCGGCGGACGCCCTCCCGGGTCAACGCTTCTGCCATTGCACGAATTCGTTGAAGAGCGCCTCGCGTTCGCGGGCCGTCATTGCGCGCTTGCCTGGGCCTCGCGCCGTCACGAAGGCGTCGAACTTGGCGTGGAGGTCGGCCGTCTCGCCCTGCCCCGCACCGGCCTGCGTGGAGGACCGCGCCTTGCCCAGCGCCTCCTCGGCGGCGCTGTAGCGGGTCCAGCCCGGAACCGCGCCGGCGAGGTTCACCTCCTGCCACTTGGCCTGGAAGGGCGGCTGCTGCAGCTGCGCGAACTTGGCGAAATAGGCTTCGATGAACCGGCCGACGCGCTTGTAGCGCTCGGACCCCGGTTTCCAGTTGTAGACCGCCAGCACGGCCGGCACCGCGATGGTCGGGACCGACTGTCCGGCCGGGATCAGGTTGGGATAGTCGGCCGCGTCGAGGCTGGCCGGCACGTAGTAATCGGCGAACTGGCTGTCGTAGTCGACGGGAAGGAAGTGGAAGCCGGGCTCGGGCTTGTATTTGGCGAAGAGGTCGTTGGGCTTGCCGACGACGTGCACGACCGCGGCGATCTCGCCCGTGCGCATCTTCTCCAGCGCGACGGCGTTGTTGATCATCAGCGGCTGGACGGAGACGCCGAGCCGCTTGAAGACCACCTGGCCGGTATAGTTGGCGGCGCTCCCGGGGGTGTTGAAAGCGACCTTCTGTCCGGCGAGATCCTTGATCGACGCGTACTCCTTGCGCGCGTAGATGTGGACCTCGGTGTTGAACAAGGGCGAGATGTACTGGATCCGCCCCTCGATATTGGGGATCTTCTCCTCGTTGCGGAAATGGTCGAGCACGTCCGCCTGGGTGATGGCGACGTCGACGCCCTTCAGGTTGAGGAGGTCCGAGACGTTCCCCACGGCGCCGAAGGTCACCATGGGCAGCACCCGCAGGTTCGGCGGGTCATCCAGCACCTTGGCGAGGTCCGCCGCATAGCGGATGAAGCTCCCCTCCAGGAGCCCTCCGGCGACGCCCACCGTCCAGGCGTTCGCGTCGGTCTTGGTGCGGGCCCCGGGCGCCTCGGCCGCAAAGGCCGACGGCGCGGCGAACGCGGCCGCGAGCAGGCCCACGGCGGCGAGGACGCGGACCGCCACGGCCTTCATGGCGACACCCGGTTGGAGCCGGTCTGCTCCTGTCGCTCGGCCGAGGCGATCGCCGCCAGGGCCCGCTGGGCGGCGCCGCCGCCCTTGGCCGCCGCCTTGCTGTAGAGCGACATGGCCAAAGCGTTGTCGGGCTTGACGCCGATCACGCCCCACCGCGACAGCACGGTGGCGTCATAGGTCTCCGCCAGGGCGAAGAGCGCCTCCGGATCGTCCCCGGCGGCGGCCCGCTCCAGCAGGCGCCGGGCGCCGGCGATGTCGCCCTGCTTGATCTTGATCCGGGACAGGGCCACCAGCTTGGCCGCCTCGCCGGAGGGCAGGGTTACGGCCGGCCGCGCCTCGTCGGCCTTGCGACGGATCGCGCCGGTCTGCGGTTGCTCGATCGCCAGCAGCGCCTCGACGGGGCGGGACGGCTCCTGCCTGGCCGGCGCCGCTTCCTCCTTCGCCGCCTTCGCGACGGGCTGAGGCTCCGGCGCGACGGAAGCGGGACTGGCCGTGACGAGAGGACTGGGCGCGGCGGCAGGGCTTGGCGCGGCGGGAGGACTGGGCGCAGCGGGAGGACTGGGCGCAGCGGGAGGGCTTGGCGCGGCGAGAGGACTGGGCGGGGCCGGAGGACCGGCCGCAACCAGCGGCGCCGCCGCGACCGCCGCAGGCGCCTCGGCGACGATGTCGACCTTCACGACGGCGGGCTCGGCCGTCGCGGCGGGCCGCGCCGCGGGGGTCGGCTCCTCGACGAGGAGCGGCTTGGCGGGGGGCGGCTCGACGGGGGCCGGCGTCCGCTCCACCGCCGCCACGATCCTAGGAGCGTCGGCGAGGCCCGCGGCGGACCGGGCCGGGGCTTGGGGGCCGGACGATGCCTGGACGCCGGACAGGGCCTGCGGGCCGGACGAGGCCTGCGCCCCCGGCGCCGGATCGGCGCTGCGCGGCGAGGATGGCCCGACCAGCGAGCCCACGCCCAGGACGGCGACCGCCAGCACGGCGCTCGCGGCGGCCACGCCGACGGACACCACGGCCATGACGCGGCCCGAGCGCCGCGGGCGCATCAGACGCCGGCGGATCTCGCGCTCCTCGGCCACGAATTCGGGCGGGTCGATGTCGGCGTAAACCTCGTCCCCTCCACAATTCTGCTGCAAACGCGGGTCCAGAATACCACTCATGACAGACCCTTTCGGGCGCACCTATACGCTCGACTAAATGCTTCTATGACAAAGATAGATACATTTTCTAAGCTTCGCAATAAGTAATGGAACGAAGGGCCAAATATAGCCGGCCTCGACAAATTTCCTAAATAGTGAGTCTTTATTCTTTGCAGGGATCTACTTACTTTCAGGGCGCGCACAAGCAGGCATGCTTTGCGACGCCACAGGTCTGTCCAGCGGATAGTGATCAGCCGTTGCAGGCTTGACGGTTCGGGGCGGCCGCAACCTGCTGAAGCGAATGTGAAAGGCGTGCGCGTCAGGATCGGGTAGCGTCGCAGGGTTCGACGCCCCCTCCCCGTCCGGAGCGCCCCATGACGATGCTGATCTGCGCCTTCGCCATGGGCGTCGTGGCCGGCCTGAGGACCATGACCGCGCCCGCCGCCGTCAGCTGGGCGGCGCGCTTGGGAGCGCTGCCGGTGGGCGACACGGGGCTGGCTGTCCTGGGCTACGCCTGGACGCCGTGGATCCTGACCCTCCTGGCGCTCGGCGAGTATGTGGCGGACCAGTGGCCCTCGACGCCGAGCCGCACCGTCCCGGTGCAGTTCGCAGGCCGCGTGCTGAGCGGCGCCTTTTGCGGCGCGGCAATCGGCGCGGCAAGCGCCTCCATGGCGGCGGGCGCGGCGGCCGGAGCCGTCGGGGCCGTGGTCGGCACGCTGGGCGGACGGGCGGCCCGCGGCCGCCTCGCGAGCGCCTTCGGGCGGGATCGCCCCGCGGCCTTCATCGAGGACGGCGTCGCCGTCGGGGCGGCCGCCCTGATCGTCGGCGCGCTGGCGTAAGGCCCTGCGGCGGCGCCCGGCGGGAGCCTACAGGAACCCGCAGTGACGCCGCACGGCCGCGCTGTCCTCGCCCGACAGCAAAGCAAGAAGCGCCCGCGCGGCCTCGGGGTCTCGCGACTGCGTGGTGACGGCGGCCGTGTAGACGGTGCGAAGGCCGTATCCGTCCGGCAGGGGCGCGACGAGTTCCGCGCCCGGCTCGGCGAGGATCTCGGTGACCTGCGTCGACCCGATCGGGCGCGCTTCGGGCGCCGCCGCCAGCGCCCTCATGGCCGCCGCGCCGTTGGGATGGGGACGCAGGCGCGACGCCAGCTCCTGCGCCAGCCCGAGCCGGCGCAAGACGTCGGAAAAATGAATGCCGGCCGTGGCGAGGGCCGGGTCCGGAACATAGATCGCGTCCGCGGCCCGCAGGGCCCGTCGCAACGCGTCAGGATCGCCCAACTCGGGTCTGGGATCGCCCGCCCGCACGGCGATCGCCGCCTCGACGGCGCCGACATCCGCGACCGCGTCGGGTCTCGCCTCCCCGGACGCGGCCAGTTCGGCCACGATGGCCTGGGTGAGGATCACAAGATCGGCGGGATGGCCCGCCGCCAGCTTCGCCCGCATGGCCCCCACCGCGCCGAACACGCCGTCGACGACGTGGCCGGTGCGTCGGGTGAAGTCCGCGCTCAGCGCTCCGACGAGCGCATGCGCTGCGCCGCCGCTCAAGATGCTCAGCCTCGTCATGAACCGGATGGTCTCCTGCAGGTCACGCGTCAGTTGACCTTGATGTGGGCCTGCTGAATCACCTTGGCCCATTTGGCGATGTCCGTCTGGATATAGCGGCCGAACTCCTCCGGCGACATCTCCATCGGCGTCACGCCCTGCCTCGCCCACGCCGTCTTGACCTCCGGGCGGGCCTCGACCTTTCGGACTTCGCGGTTCAGGAGGTCGACGACCTCCCGCGGCGTTCCGGCCGGGGCCATGAGCCCGAGCCAGATCGTGGCCTCGAAGCCGGTCAGGCCGGCCTCGCTGACGGTCGGCACGTCGGGAAGAAGGTCGGAGCGCGCCGCGCCGGTCGTCGCCAGCGCCCGGACCTCGCCGGACTGGATGGTCGGCGCCATGGTGGTGACCGAGTCGATCATCATCTGGACATGCCCGCCGATGACGTTGGTGCGCGCCTCGCCGCTGCCCCGGTGGGGCACATGCGTGATGTCCGTCCCGCTCAGGGCCTTGAAGCTCTCTCCGGCGAGATGATAGGGCGTGCCCACGCCGGACGAGGCGTAGTTCAGCTCCTTGGGCTTGGCCTTGGCCAGGGCGATCAACTCGGCCAGGGTCTTGGCTGGCACCTCCGGGTTCACCACGATCACGAGGTCGGCGGCGTTCAGCGGGGCGACCGGCGCGAAATCCTTCGTCAAATGGTAGCTCTTGCTGGAGATCAGCGTCTCATTGGCCGTGTGGGTGTTGGACATCAGCAGCAGGGTGTATCCGTCCGGCGCCGAGCGGGCCGCCTCCGTGGTGCCGATCACCGCGCCCGCCCCGGGCTTGTTCTCGATCACGAAAGGCTGCTTCAGCGCCTCCGAGAGCTGCTGGCCGACAGCGCGGGCGTAGATGTCCGCCGGTCCGCCGGCCCCGAACGGGACGATGATCCGCACGGCGCGCGTCGGATAGGATTGTGACAAAGCCGGGCCGGCGAGGCCCGCCAGGGCGGACAGCGCGACGCCGATGAGCGCGGAAAACCGCATGCGTAACCTCCCAACAGGACTGCCTTGCGCAGTTCTTCGCTCCGCCGGCGGCCCGCCCGGGGGATCGGGCGGCGGCCGGCGCAGACCGCCGCGAGGATAAGGGACGCTTCGCGCATCATGCGAGCCCAAAGCGTCCGTCAACTGGCGCCGGTCACGCAGCTGTGTCCGGCGCAGGCGACGTTTCGATAGGTTCGTCTTGCGCCGACGCAACCTCCGCAGCTTAGGTCCGTTACGTGGAACGCGGGCCGGCGCAAGCTTCGCCGCCTCCCGTGGCAGCTGCGCTCTCGCCGACAAAGGAAAGCCCGCGTGACGTCACCGATCAGCGCTGAAGACGACGCAGCCGGGTTTCTGCTCGGCGGGGGAGCCGCCGGCGCCCTGATGCGCGCGCTCGACTGGACGGCGTCGCCCCTCGGGCCGCCCGGCGCGTGGCCACAGTCGCTGCGCTCGGTGGTCGGCCTGTTGCTCAACTCCAAGTTCCCCATGTTCGCCGTGTGGGGCGACGAACTGGGGATGGTCTACAACGACGCCTATGCGGCGATCCTGGGATCAAAGCATCCCGCCGCCATGGGCGCGCGGTTCCGCGACGTCTGGGCGGAGATCTGGCCCGACATCAGCCCGCTGACGGAGGCCGCCCTCGCCGGCGAGGCCACCTATCGGGAGGACCTGCCGCTGCTGATGAACCGCAGGGGGTTCGACGAGCAGACCTGGTTCACCTTCTCCTACTCTCCGGTCCGCGACGAGAGCGGCGCGGTTCGGGGCATGTTCTGCGCCTGCACGGAGACCACGCCGAAGATCCTGGAGGACCGCCGGCAGGCCTTCCGCATCCAGCTCGACGAGGCGCTTCGGGCCCAGTCCGACCCGCGCGGCGTCATGAACGCCGCCGTGGCGGCGCTCGGCCGACAACTCGGGGCCAACCGGGTCGGCTACAGCGAGGTCCAGGACGACGACGAGACCATCCTGTTCCAGTCCTGCTACGCCGACGGCGTGGAGCCGCTGACGGGCGCCTACTCGCTGTCCCAATTCGGGCCCGACAGCATCGCGCGCCAGCGCGGCGGGGTCACCGAGACGTGCGCCGACATCGCCGCCGACCCGCACCAGAACCCGGCGACCTGGGAGGCGATCGACGCCGCGTCCTTCGTCTCCGTGCCGCTCGTCCGGGAAGGGCGGCTGCTGGCGACGCTCTACGTCAATTTCAGGACGCCGCACCGCTGGACGACGCATGAGGTCGCCCTGATCGAGGACGTCGCTTCCCGTACCTGGGAGACGGTGGAGCGGGCCCGGGCCGAGATGGAGCGGGACCGCTTCTTCGACCTGTCGGTCGACCTGATCGCCGTGGTGGCCCTGCGCGACGGCGCCTGGCGAAGGCTGAACCCGGCCTTTGGGCGCGTGCTCGGCTGGGCGACGCAGGACCTGATGGGGACGAAGGCCGTAGCCCTCGTCCACCCCGAGGACCGCGCCCGCTTCGAACAGGCGATGGCGCCCTCCCGCGAGCAGACCGCCCGGGGAGCGATCGAGCTGCGGATGAGGCGGCGCGACGGCGACTATCGCTGGATCGCCTGGACGCTGGCGCCCTACCTGGCCGAGAGCCTCCTCTTCGCGGTGGGCCGAGACATCACCGAGCGGCGGCTGGCGGAAGAAAAGCTCCGCGCCGAGGAAGCCCGCCAGGCGCTCCTCGTGCGTCTGTTGCGCGGCCAGCGCGAGACCGACGACCCCAGCGCCATGATGAAGGCCGCTTCCGAGGCCGTCGGGCGTCACCTGGACGCCAATCGGGCCGGCTTCTTCGAGGTCCAAGACGATGAACGCCTCGCTTTCGACGAATCGTGGACGGCGCCGGGCGTGCGCGCGCTGGAGGGTCATTGGCCGGCGCGCCTCCTGGACGCGCCCTATCTGGACGACATCCGCGCGGGAAGGACGCTGGCGATCCGCGACGCCGCCGAGGCGGCGCTGACGCGCGATCCGCGCTTTTCCGGGCTCGGCGCCCGGGCGCTGATCGGCGCGCCCATCGTGCGCAGCGAGCGCTGGCGCGCGGGCCTCTTCGTCGCCGCCCCAAAGACCCGCGATTGGACCCCCGACGAGATCGGCCTCGTCAGGGTCGTGGCGGACCAGACCTGGGACGCGGTGGAGCGCGCCCGCGCCGTCGCGGCCCTGCGCGAGAACGAGGCGCGGCTGCGCGACCTCAACGAGAGCCTCGAGACGCGGGTGGCGGAGCGGACCGCCGAGCGCGACCTGCTGGCCACGCTGGTGGAGACCACCGACGTCATGATCATGGTGGCGGACTCCCGCCACGCCATCCTGGCGATCAACAAGGCCTGCGCCGACGAATGGGAGCGCATCTACGGCGTGCGGCCCAAGCCGGGCGACGACGTGATGTCGATCGTCCCCCGGCCCGACGCGCTGAGCGAGACCGTCAGCGCGGCCTGGACCCGAGCCCTCGCCGGCGAGGAGTTCACGACGATCCAGCGGCTGGGCGACCATGCGCGGGACCAGCGCCACTACGAGATCAAGTTCGCCGCGTTGCGCGACCGCAGCGGCGCGCAGGTCGGCGCCTACCAGTTCACCACCGACGTCACCGAGCGCCTGCGGGAGCAATCGCGGTTCGCCGAGGCGCAGGAGGCGCTGCGCCAGTCCCAGAAGCTGGAAGCCATGGGCCAGCTCACCGGCGGCGTCGCGCATGACTTCAACAACCTGCTCACGCCGATCATCGGCAGCCTCGACCTGTTGCAGCGCAACGGCCTCGGTGGCGAGCGCGAGCAGCGGCTGATCGACGGGGCGCTGCAGTCGGCTGAGCGCGCCAAGACGCTGGTCCAGCGCCTGCTGGCCTTCGCGCGGCGCCAGCCCCTGCAGCCGCACGCCGTGCAGGTCGGGCCGCTGGTCGCCGGCATGGCCGACCTGATCGCCAGCACCTCGGGCCCCCGCATCAAGCTGGAGATGGACATCGGCGCGAAGACGCCCTCCGCCCACGCCGACGCCAACCAGCTGGAGATGGCGCTTCTCAATCTCAGCGTGAACGCCAGGGACGCGATGCCGGACGGCGGACGCCTCACCATCGGCGTGGCGGCGGACGAGGTGACGCCCGGCCACCGCTCGAACCTGTCGCCGGGGACCTATGTCCGGCTGTCGGTCTCCGACACCGGGGCCGGCATGGACGAGGAGACGCTGCGCCGCGCCATCGAACCCTTCTTCTCCACGAAGGGCGTGGGCCGCGGCACGGGCCTGGGCCTCTCCATGGTGCACGGGCTCGCGGCGCAGCTGGGCGGCGCCCTTCACATCGCGAGCCGTCCCAGGCTGGGCACGCGGGTCGATCTGTGGCTGCCGAAGAGCCACGACCAGCCCGCCTCCCACGCGGAGGAGACGCCCGGCGCGGCGCCGCGCGCCCGGGCGGTCGGGACCGCGCTCCTCGTCGACGACGAGGAGCTGGTGCGCGTCACCACCGCCGACATGCTGTCGGAGCTTGGCTACGACGTCGTGGAGGCCGGCTCCGCCGACGACGCGAAACGGCGGCTCCAGGCGGGCCTGCATGTCGACCTGCTGGTCACCGACCATCTGATGCCCGGCATGACCGGGGCCGAGCTGGCCCGCTGGGCGAAGCATCATGACCCGAAGATCGCGGTCCTGATCGTCTCCGGCTACGCCGAGGCCGAGGGCATCGCCCCCGACCTTCCCCGCCTGACCAAGCCGTTCCGCCAGCCGGACCTCGCGGCCAGCATCGGCGCGCTCCTGGAGGGACGCGCCTAGCCCATGCAGTGCGGGGCGGCGCCCGCCGTCCAGAACGGCTCGCCGGCCCGGGAGGCCGGAACGCCCGGGCGCGGCTTGCGGCCGGGGAGATCGGGCGGGACGGGCGACACCGCCTCCCACCAGCCGTGGGCGCATTCGGATCGCCAGGCCATCTGGTCGGACAGGCTCACGCCGGCGCGGGCGCAGGCGGCCTCCAGGCCGGCGAAGGCGGCGCGCATCTCCGTGTCGGTCGCGTCGTCCGGCCCCTCGCCATGGGCGCAGATCGCGGCCGTGAAGCGGCGCATGTCGGCGGCGAGGTCGGGCGCATCCTCCGGGGCGAGCGCCCAGGCGTTCATCCACTCGCCCACCACGAAGGCCACCGCCTCGTCGCGATCGCGGCCCGCCACCTTGCGGGCCGTGGTCCGCATGTGGCGCAGCAGCTCGGCCCGGGCGTGAACGGCGCGCGCCGCGATCGCGGCCTCCTTCATGGCCGCGATGGCGGCCTGCGCTTCATCCTGCATGGCGTCGATCAGGTCTGGCATGGCGGCCTCGTTGGCGGCGTTTCCGGGATCAGGGCAGCCTGGAGAGCGACCCGATCAGCCGCGCGAAGAACCCGCGGGCGTCGACGCCGTCGACCACGAAGGCGTTCGGGGGCCGCTTCAGGCGGCCGTGCCAGTCGATGGTGGTGCGACCCCGCTGCGAGCCGGGGCCGGTCTCCACCTCCACGAAGCAGTCCCGCCCCTGGAACAGGTCCGGCCACAGCAGCCAGGCGATCACCAGTGGATCGTGCATCGGATGGCCGGCCGTGCCGAGCCCGCCGGCGCGCGGACGCGTCATCATTCCATGGGCCGCCGCGGCGCTCCTGCCGCCGAGCGCGGCGAGCCGCGCCATCTCGTCGTCGTTGGGCACGGCCTGGTGGGTCGCGTGCAGGCCGAACATCACGATGGGGACGCCGGCCCCGAACACGATCGCGGCGGCGTGCGGATCCACATAGGCGTTGAACTCGGCCGCGGGCGTCATGTTGCCCAGGCCGAGCGCCCCGCCCATCAGCACAATCCGCTCGACATGCCCGAGCGCGTCCGGCGCCAGCCGGAACGCCAGCGCCAGATTGGTGAGCGGCCCCAGCGCGCACAGCGTGACGCTCCTGGCCGGAGCCGCCCGCAGCGCGGCGACGAGGGCCTCCGCCGCATGGCCGGGCGAGGCCCGGCGCGCCGAGACGGGCAGGTCCGCGCCCGTCAGCCCGTCCGGGCCGCAGACGAACTCGGCCGTCTCCAGCGGGTAGAGCAGCGGCGCTTCCGCTCCGCGATGGACCGGCGCTTCCTCGCGCCCGGCGAGATCCAGGATGCGCAGCACGTTGGCCGTCGCCTGCCCGACGGGCACGTTGCCCGCCACCGCCGTGACGGCGCGCAGGTCGAGTTCGCCGGGATGCGCGCAGGCGAGCAGGATCGCCACGGCGTCGTCCTGGCCCGGATCGGTGTCGATGAGGATCGGGATCCGCCCTGCGGTCATGCGCGCTTGGCGGCCAAGCCGCCCTCCCCGTTCGCCGCGCCGGTCATGATCATGTGGCTGATGTCGTCGGCCTCCAGCCCGGCGACCGGACGGTCGACGATCTTGCGGCCATGGCTGAGGATGACGACGCGCGAGGCCAGCGCGACCACGTCGCGCATGTTGTGGCTGATGAGGATGACGGTGCGCCCGTCCGCCTTCAGGCTCCGGACCAGATCGAGCACCTGGGCTGTCTCGCGCACGCCGAGCGCGGCCGTCGGCTCGTCCATGATGATGATCTCGGCGTCCCAGCGCAGCGCCCGCGAGATCGCCACGGCCTGGCGCTGGCCGCCCGAAAGGCCCTCCACCGGGCGCCGGGTGTCGGCGATGTCCACCGAAAGGCGGCCGAGATAGCGGCGCGCCTCGCTGCGCATCCGCGCCTTGTCGAGCAGGCGGATAAAGGGCAGCCCCAGCGAACGGGTGAGCTCGGCCCCCATGAAGACGTTGTCGGCGATGGAGAGCCGCGGCGCGAGCGCCAGGTCCTGGTAGATGGTGGCGACGCCCTTCTGCAGGGCGTCGTGCGGGGAGCGGAAGCCGGCCTCCTCGCCGCGCAGCGTCATGGTCCCCGAGCTCGGGGGCTGCGCGCCCGAGATGATCTTGATCAGCGACGACTTGCCCGCGCCGTTGTCGCCGCAGATCGCCAGCACGTCGCCGCGATGGACGTCGAGGTCGACGTCGACCAGCGCGTTCACGCCCCCATAGGACTTGGAGACCCCGCGCAGGCTCAGGATCGGCGGCGCTTCTGCGGCCGTCCCGAGGGCTACGGTGGGAGAGGCGTGCGGCATGGCGGTCACCGGAGCGGGCCGGCCCTGTTCGTTCACTTCATGAACTGCTTGACGTTGGACTGGTCGACCAGCACGGCGTCGACATACAGATAGGGCCCGTTGGTCACCGCCGATTTCGGCTGCTTCTTGACCACGATGGCGTCCACGGCGTTCACCGCGGCCTTGCCCATCTCCTCGAACGGGATCGCCACGGTGGCCATGAAGGCGCTCTCCGGATCGGCGATGCGGCGATAGCTCTCCTGGCCGCCATCCACCGACACCAGCGGGATCTGGCCCTTCTTCACGCCCTGCTGCTGCAGGATGTCGTCGATGATGTAGGCCTGCCCGTCGAAGGACGCCCAGACGCCCTGCACCTTGCCCTGGTTCTGCAGCAGCAGCGCCTGCATGCCGCTCTTCACGTCGTCGCGCCAGCTCTGGGTGCGGGCCATGGAGAATTTGCCGATCTCCTTGACGCCCTGGTTCTCCGACAGCACGGCGTCGAGCACCTTGCCGCGGATGCGCGAGGCCACGTTGCCGTCGAAGCGGGCGGTGAGGATCTGGCCCTGGTAGCCCATCTGCCCGAGCAGGTAGAGCGCCGCCTCCGCGCCGACCTTGAACTCGTTCGGCTGGATGTCGAACAGCGTGTGCGGGCTGCCGCCCGACTGCACGGTCACGACCGGGATCCCCTTGTCCTTGGCGGCCTTGAACTGGGCGTCGGCCTCGATCGGCTTGCCCATGGCGACGATGATGGCGTCCACCTTCTTGGTGATCAGCGTCTCGAACTGCTCGGCGTGTTTGGGGAGCGCGCCTTCGGAGTTGAGCAGCGTCACCGTCCAGCCCTTCTCCTTGGCGGCGGCGGCGGCCGCGTTGGCGACGCGCGCATGCGTCTCCGACGAGAACTGGAAGCCGATGACGCCCACCTCGAACGCCTGGGCCTCGAACCCGGCGAGGCTTGCGCCCAGCAGCGCGGCTCCACCCAAGATTGCAGTCTTCCAGCCCGTCATGACGCTTTCCCCCGTGATGGTTGTATCGCTCTATACCTTGAAGGCGGCCTTCTTGACCACGCCGGCCGAGAACGCGACGGAGCCGATGATGATCACGCCCAGCATGATGTCCTGGACGTAATAGGCGGCGCCCATCAGCACGAGGCCGTTGCCCAGCGCCTTCAGCACGAAGGCGGCGAACACCGTGCCGGCGACGTTGGGGCGGCCGGGCTCGAACATGGTCATGCCGAGCAGCACCGCCGCGATCGCGTAAAGGAAGTAGTCGCCCGCCATGTTGGGCGCCGCGGAGGACACGCTGGCGGCCAGCAGCACGGCCGTCAGCCCGGCGAGCACGCCCGACAGCGCCAGTCCGAGCCGCTTCATGCGCGCCGTGGCGATGCCGGAGAGCCGGGCGGCCTCCTCGGCCTCCCCGGTGGCGGTCATGCGCGCCCCGGTCCGGGTCCATTTCAGCAGCGCGTAGACGACGCCCGTCACCCCGGCGAGCCAGAGCACCAGGTTGGGGACGCCGTAGATCGACCCGCGGGCCAGCCCGGTGAAGCTGGTCGGCCAGCGGCCCACGAAGGCCACGCCCTGCGTCAGCATGAAGGCCAGGCCGCGCGCGATGGCGGCGGTCCCGAGCGTCACGATCAGCGACGGGACGCGAAGCACCGTGACGCCGAAGCCGTTGAAGACGCCCAGGCTCAGCCCGACCGCCATCCCGCCCGCGGCCGCGAGCGCGGGATCGACCTTCGCCTGGATGAGCGCGCCGGCCGTGACGGCCGCGAGGCTGGCGACCTCCGCGATGGAGAGATCCAGCTCCGCAATGGTCAGCGCCAGCCCGAATCCGAGCGCCAGGATGGCCAGGAAGCTCGTGTCCTTCAGGACGTTGAGGAGGTTTCCGGCGGTCGCGAAATTGGGCGCGAACAGCACGAAAACCAGCACGAGCACGAGGCCGGCGAACGCAGTGCCGTAGATCTCGACGAGTTGTTTCATGAAGGACGCGGTGGAGGAACAGCGGAGGGCGCGGCCACACTAGGCGGCTGACGCCCGGCGCGCCAGTCACGGCGTCGCGAAAGCGGTGGGCTGCGTCATGCGGGCGAGCGCATGCGAGAGCGGCGCGACGGCGCGCTCGGCCTCGCGATAGAGGTGAAAGAGCGCATCGAAATGCGCGCTGCGGTCGGACCGCGGCTCGAAGCGCGCGGCCGGGCGGGACATCCGGTCCTGCGCGTCCTCCAGGCTTTCGCCCCCCATGACCGCCGCCGCGATCGCGCCTCCCACGAGGCCCGGCTCCGGCGCAGCGCTGGTCGCGACCGCCCGGCCGCAGACATCCGCCTTGATCTGCGCCCAGACCGCGTTCGACGCGCCTCCGCCCCCGAAGCGGATCTCGGCAGCCCGGAAGCCGAAGGCCTCTTCGGCCTGACGCAGCACGATGCGGTTCAGGAAGGCCACGCCCTCCAGCACCGCGAAAGCGAGGTCGGCGGGACCGTGCCGACGCTGCAGCCCGATGAAGGCGCCCCGCAGGTCCGGATCCCAATAGGGCGTCCGTTCACCCTGCAGATAGGGCAGGAAGAGCAGCGGCTGCTCCCGCCGCGGCTGCGCCAGGAGCGCATCCAGCGCCGCGCCCGGCGGCCCGGAGGGGGCGCCGATCACCGACATCGCCCAGGCGGCCGCATCGGCCCCGTTCTGGCCCGGCCCGCCCAGATGCGTGAGCCCGCCCCAATCGACGCTCATGAGTCCGGGCGACGTCGCGGGCCGCCGCGAGAACACGCCCAGCACCTCCGTCGTGCCGGACAGGTTGTAGGCGCCGCCATGCCGCAGCGCGCCCAGGCCCAGCGCCGACGCCCAGGAATCGTGCGCCATCATGACGACGGGCGCGCCCGCCACGTCGTCGAGCGCGCCGCCGCGCCCCGGGAGGACCCGGCCGATCGCCTCGCCCGGGCTGACGAGGTCCAGCGCGGGAGGGCGCAGGCCCGCGATCTCGCACAGGCTGCGGCCTCCCGCCGACGGTCGCAGGCATGCTGCGAGCCGCGCCGACGAGATCGGATCCGACGCCGCGCGGCCCGTCAGCCTCGCATTGAGAACATCCTTGGGCTCGACCACGGTCGCGACCGCCTGAGCGTCGGACGGCCAGCTTCGGGCGACATAAGCCAGCCTCGCGAGCGGGTGGAAGGCGTTGACATGGGCGACCTCGGGATCGTCCTGAGGCAGCCGGGCCGCCAGATCCGGGGCGAGGTCCGCCGCCCGGGCGTGCGCCCATGTCATGGCGGGGCGGATGGCGCGTCCCGCCGCGTCGAGCAGCACCTGTGTGCGGGTCGCCCCGGTGATCGCCACGCAGGAGATCCGGCCGAAGGCGGCCGGCGCCGCCGACCGAAGCTCGGCGGCGGCGTCCTGGAACAGGACCCACCAGCGCTCCGGGTCCGCCTCGTCGTCGCCGGGCGCGCCGAAGGGCTGCGGCCTCGCCGCGCTGGCGATCGCCGCGCCGTCGCGGTCCATCAGCGCGACGCGCAGGCTCGTTCCGCCCAGGTCCGCCGCGAGCGTCACGTCCATGCTGGGCCCGCTCCGTGCTTGAAAGACATCAACCTCGCCATCGTCGCCCATTCGGCTTACGCATTTTCACCGGCTACACGATCCGGCGCGCAGGCGTATCATCGTCCTTGCCTGCCAGATGATCGTGCTCCCCATCGATCTGCAGGCGCGCTCGATCCGGAGGGGCCATCGAGCACCGTTCGATCCCGCTTGGCGGCCGAACGAACCCTCGTCAGCGGTTGCGGTCCCGCCTCAGCGTCGGCAGGCCGATCCCGGCGGCGTCGAACCCGCCGTCCACGGCGAGCGTCTGGCCCGTGATGTAGGCCGACTTCTCCGAACACAGGAAGAACACCGCCTCGGCGATCTCCTCCTCCAGCCCGTAGCGGTTGAGGGGGATCGCGTCGTGATAGTCGGCGCGGATCTCAGGGCTGTGCACCTCCTTGGCCATGGCGGTGTCCACCGGGCCGGGCGCAATGGCGTTCACCCTGACGCCAAGGCCCGCGAACTCCACCGCCTGCTGGCGCGTGAGATGCGCCAGCGCCGCCTTGCTGGTCCCATAGGCCACCCGCAACGTCGAGGCGCGCAGCCCCGAGATCGAGGTGATGTTGACGACGGCGCCGCCGCCCGCCTCGCTCATCAGCGGCGCGGCCGCCTGCGCGCACAGGAACGGCCCCGTGAGGTTGACGTCCAGCACGCGGCGCCATTCCTCGGGCGTTGTCTCCAGGATGGGCTTGAACACCGCCGTCCCGGCGTTGTTGACCAGCGCGTCGAGCCGCCCGAAGCGCCGCGAGAGGGTCTCGAAGGCGGCGAACACCGTCGCGGCGTCCGCGACGTCGCCCGGCAGCGCCAGCACGGCGTCCGGATCGGCCAGATCCTCGACGGTCCGGGCCAGCCGCTCCTCGTCGATGTCGAGCAGCGCCACGCGCCAGCCCTCGGCCAGGAACCGCCTGGCTGTCGCAAGGCCGATCCCCCGCGCCGCGCCGGTCACGAGCGCGACCCTGCGGCCGCCGTCCGGGATTTCCGACTGGATGTCCTGCGCCATGGCGTCCTCGCTGGCTCCGCCGCGCCGTCGCGGCTCTTGCCGCAATAGCCTGTTTCGCCGGTCTTGCAACCCGGGGCGTGGCGAGGATTGCGACCGGCCGGCGTTGATCCTATGCCTGGGGCGGGCCGTAACAGGCCAAGCCCGTCTCCGCTTGCGAGATGTTCGAGGAATGCACGCCATGCGGACCCAGGTCGCCATCATCGGCTCAGGCCCCGCCGGCCTCCTGCTCGGGCAGTTGCTGCACCGGGCCGGCGTCGAGAGCGTCATCCTGGAGCGCCGGTCGAAGGACTACGTCCTGTCGCGCATCCGCGCCGGCGTTCTCGAGCAGGGCACGACGGACCTTCTGTCGAAGGTCGGCGTCGACGCAAGGCTGAAAGCCGAGGGCCTGCCACATGAGGGCTTCGCGATCGGCTTCGCCAACCGCCGGCAGCGGATCGACCTGAAGGACCTCACCGGCCAATGCGTCACCGTCTACGGCCAGACCGAGGTGACGCGCGACCTGATGGCCGCGCGGGAAGCGGCCGGGCTGACGACCGTCTACGAGGCGGAAGGCGTCTCCCTGGACGCCTTCGACGGCGCATCGCCCCGCGTGCATTGGACCAAGGACGGCCGCGCGCACGACCTCGCCTGCGATTTCATCGCAGGCTGCGACGGGTTCCACGGCGTCAGCCGGGCGAGCGCGCCCGCCGGGGCGCTGGAGACCTTCGAAAGGGTGTACCCCTTCGGCTGGCTGGGCGTGCTCGCCGACGTGCCGCCCTGCTCGCATGAGCTGATCTACGCCGGCCACGACCGCGGCTTCGCGCTCTGCTCCATGCGGTCTCCCACCCGCAGCCGCTACTATATCCAGTGCGGCTCCGACGAGCGGGTCGAAAACTGGTCCGACGACCGCTTCTGGGACGAGCTGCGCCATCGGCTCGATCCGGACGCCGCCGCCAACGTCGTCACGGGGCCGTCCATCGAGAAGTCCATCGCGCCATTGCGCAGCTTCGTGGCCGAGCCGCTGCGCTTCGGGCGGCTCTTCTTGGCGGGCGACGCCGCCCATATCGTGCCGCCGACCGGAGCCAAGGGGCTCAATCTGGCGGCGAGCGACGTCCACTACCTGTCAGAGGCGCTGATCGAGCGCTACGCCGACCGGTCGGAGGCCGGACTCGACGCCTATTCCGGCCGGGCGCTGGCGCGCATCTGGAAATCCGAGCGCTTCTCGTGGTGGATGACCTCGCTGCTGCACCGCTTCGCCGACCAGAACGCGTTCGAGCGACGCATGCAGGAGGCGGAGTTCATCTATCTGGAGGAGTCCCGCGCCGCCCGGACGTCGCTGGCGGAGAACTATGTCGGCCTGCCCTACTGACCCTCGGCCATGAGCGGCGGCACGGCGCGCGGCTTCCCGTCGTCGTCGATGGCCACGAAGGTGAAGGTGGCGTCCGTCACCTTTTCGCGGTGGCGCGTCTGGAAGCGCCGCGCCCAGGCCTCGATGTGGATCTTCATCGAGGTCCGGCCGACGCTGTCCACCTGGGTGTAGACGCACAGCACATCCCCGACCGCCACCGGGCGGATGAAGGTCATCGCCTCCACGGCGATGGTCACGACCCGGCCCTGCGCCCGCTCCACGCCCGCGATCCCGCCCGCCTGGTCCATCTGCGACATCACCCAGCCGCCGAAGATGTCGCCATTGGCGTTGGTGTCGCTCGGCATCGCGATGGTGCGGACCGTGAGGTCGCCGCGGGGCTCCTGCTGCTCGGCCGGTCTCCTGGTGTCCGTCACGTTCGCGTCCCCGTCATTCTCGCCCGGGTCGAGCAGACAAGCAGCGACCGCGCCGGTCAAGCCGCCATGCTCACAGGGCCAGATGCCGAGCGAGGTCCCCCTTCGGCCGCACCGCGATCTCCGGCAGGTCCAGCCAGCCGGCGATCAGCCGCAACTCGTCGCCCGCGGCGAGCGCGACCTCCTCCAGGTCCGCGCCCTTCTCCGCATGGGCGGACTGGACGACGAGGCGGCGCGCCTGCCGGTCCGCCTTGAGGTCGAACCGCCCGACGATCCGGTCGCCCAGCAGGAAGGGCAACACGTAGTAGCCGTGCTCGCGCTTGTGCTCGGGCGTGTAGATCTCCAGCCGGTAGCGCACGCCAAAGAGGCGCTCCGTGCGGTCCCGGGCCCAGAGCAGCGGATCGAAGGGCGACACGAGCGCCCGGGCGGCGACCTTGCGGGGCCGGACCGCGTCGGCATGGAGGTAAGCGGGGCGCCCCCAGCCCTTGACCTGCGCGGGCACGAGCGTCCCCTCCTCCACCAATTCGGGAAGCCGCGCCGCGGCGGCCGGCGCGAGCCTGAAATAGTCCCGCAGGTCCTGCGACGTCGCGACGCCCAGCGCCCGGGCGGCGACCCGCAGCAATTCGCGCTGCGCGTCGGCCTCGTCAGGGGTCGGCGCGTCCAGGACCTTGCGGGGCAGCACCCGCTCGGTGAGATCGTAGACGCGCTCGAAATTGCCGCGGCGCAAGGCCGTGGTGATCCTGCCCGCCCAGAACAGCCATTCCAGCGCCCGCTTGGTGTCGCTCCAGCCCCACCACGCGCCGGCCCCGCGCTCGTCGCCGAGGTCGCGCGCGCTGCTCGGGCCGCGCGTCTCGATCTCCCGCAGCGCCGCCGCGACCGCGTCCGGCCGTTCCCGCCCGAAACGCGCCAGGCCCTTGTAGATGCCCTCCCCGCGCTCGGCCTGGGCCATGCGCCAGCGCAGGAAAGGCTGCAGGTCGCAGCGGATCAGCGAGGCCTCGTGACCCCAATATTCGAAGAGGCGCCGCCGCCTCCCCCCGTAGGCGGACTGGTCCAGCCAGGCGGGGTCGTAGGGCCCGAGCCGCGAAAAGCCGGGCGCGTAATGGGCCCGCGCCAGCACATTGACCGAATCGATCTGGATCAGCCCGAGCCGGTTCGCCATGGCGTCGACATGCCGGCGCTCCGCCTGCGCCGGCCGGGGGCGACCGAAGCCCAGCGCCGCCAGCGCGATGCGGCGCGCCTGCAGGGCCGTCATCGTGACGGCCGGGCTGGAGGGGAGTTCGACGATCTCGGCGACGGCTTCATCCATGGCGGCCGAGATCACCTCATCCGCCGGGCGCCCGCAACCCGGAATCTGCGCCGCCGGCGCGCCTGCGAAGCGCCAGAACCGCCAGGCCGGCGCTTCAGGAAACCATCACTCTCCGGCATGCCTGACATCACGAGGTCTGCTTTGTCGCGGACGAAGCCGCCCGGTAGCGTGCCGGGCATGAACGCCGCTCCCCGCCCCCTGCCCACGCCGGCTCTCCCGCTCCCCGCCGCGCCCGCGGCCCAAACCCGGCGACCGACGGGACTGAGCGGCTTCGACATGGCGCTCTACGCCACCGTCGTGTTCGCCTGGTCGACGAGCTGGATCGCCCTGAAATGGCAGCTGGGGGTGGTGAGCCCCGAGGTGTCGATCATGTGGCGGTTCGCCATCGCCAGCGTGATCATGTTCGCCTGGGCGGGGATGTCCGGCGCGCGCCTGCGCTATCCCCCGGCCATGCATCTGCGGTTCCTGGCGCTGGGCCTGCTCATCTTCGCCTTCAATTTCGTCAGCTTCTACTATGGCGGGCTGTCGACGCCCTCCGGGCTCCTGGCCGTGGTCTTCTCCACCGCCTCCCTGTTCAACATGCTGCTGGCCTGGCCGATCCTGGGCCAGCGCATCGAGGGGCGGGTCGCCCTCGGGGCGGCGCTGGGGCTCGGCGGCGTCTTCCTCATGTTCGCGCCCCGCCTCTTCGGCGCGAGCTTCGACGCCGCCGCGGCGCTGGGGCTGGGCCTGTGCGTCTTCGGGACGCTGCTGTTTTGCTCGGGCAACATGCTGTCGGCCTGGATCCAGAGAGGCGGCGTCGCCGTCATCCCGGCGACCGCCTGGGGCATGCTCTACGGCGCGCTCTCGCTCGCGGCCTTCGCGGCCGCCAAGGGCGATCCCTTCGTGGTGGAGCCCACGGCGAAATATGTCGGCGGCCTGCTGTGGCTCTCGACCGTGTCGTCCGTCATGGCCTTCGTCGCCTATCTGACGCTGCTGGGGCGCATCGGCGCGGCGCGGGCCGGCTACTCCACGGTGATGTTCCCGGTCTTCGCGCTGCTCATCTCGACGGTGGTGGAAGGCTACCAGTGGACGACCCCGGCCGCGCTGGGCCTCGCGCTCGTCATGGCCGGCAACGTGCTGGTCCTGCGCCGGCGCTGAGCGTCTAGGCCTCGACGCGCCGCGGCGCCGGCGAGACCGTGCGGCGTTTCATCTGCAGCAGGAACACCGGGCTCGCCAGCGCCAGCCCGGCCAGCGTCGAGGCGAGCCCCGGCGCGATCGTGGGCAGAGCCGCCACCGCGAGCAGCACCCTCTCCCAGCCGCGCAGCGGCGCCAGCATATAGGCGCTGAACGCCGCCGAGAGCATCACGATGCCGGCCATGCACCCGAAGGTCGTGACCGCGAAGTCCGTCCAGGTGAAGCCCTGCGTGACGATCAGCATGGACGGACCATAGACGAAGACGAACGGCACCAGCGCCTTGCCGAGCGCGAGCCGGAAGGCGGTGTTGCCGGTGCGGAACGGGTCGGCCCCCGCCATGCTGGCGCCCGCATAGGCGGCCAGCGCCACGGGAGGCGTGATGTCGGCCAGCACGCCGTAATAGAACACGAAGAAATGCGCCACGATGGGCGCCACGCCCAGCATGCCCAGGGTCGGCGCCGCCACCGTCACCATGATGATGTAGGTCGCCGTGGTGGGCACGCCGCAGCCCAGCAGGATGCACACGATCGCGGTGAGCAGGAGCGTGAAGAACAAAGTCGTGCCGGCCGGGGTGAAGACCCCCGTCGGCAGCACGGAGAGCACGGCCCCGCCCATCTGGCCGGCGAGCTGGGTGACGATCCAGGAGATCTTGAAGCCGACGCCGGTCAGCGTCACCACGCCCACGATGATTCCCACCGTGGCGGCCGCCGCGCCGACCGAGATGGCGTATTTCGCTCCCACCACGAAGGCGTCGCCGATGTCGGCCACCCTGTCGCGCCGCTCCCCGCCCGACGTCCAGGCTTGGACGAGCAGCACGGCGACCGCCGCGGCCATCGGGCCGATGAACCACCAGGTCGTCAGCAGGCCCGTGAAGACCGCCGCCACAATGGCCGCGAAGGCCCCGACCGTGATCGCCGGCGAGCGCCCGACGCCCACGACCATGCAGGACGTAATGCCCCAGAACGCCGCCAGATAGGGCGTGTAGCCGCTGAAGAGCACGAGCAGCAGCACGGCCAGCGGCGTCACCGTCTGCCATCCTTCGCGGATGGTCCGGGCCGGGTCGGGCAGCTCCTCGCGGGTGAGCCCGCGCATGCCCTTCTTCTTCGCCTCGAAGTGAACCTGGCAGAACACCCCGAAGAAATGCATGAAGGCCGGCACGATCGCGGCCAGGATGATGGTAGAGTAGGAGACCCCCAGGAACTCGATCATCAGGAACGCCGCCGCGCCCATGATCGGCGGCGTGATCTGGCCGCCCGTCGAGGCGGTCGACTCCACGGCGGCGGCGAAGTGCTTGGGATAGCCGAGCCTGATCATCGCCGGGATGGTCAGCGAGCCCACCGTGACGGTGTTGGCGATGGACGATCCCGAGATCATGCCGAACAGCGCCGAGCCGAAGATCGCCACCTTGGCCGGGCCGCCGGCGTAGCCGCCCGCGACCCAGGACGCGAGATCGATGAAGAGCTTGCCGAGCCCGATCCGCGTCGCCAGCACGCCGAACAGCACATAGTGGAACACATAGGTGGCGACGACGCCGAGCGCGACGCCGTAGACGCCCTGGCTGGTCAGATAGAGGTGGTTGACGAGCCCCGCCCAGCTCGCGCCGGGATGCTTGAAGATCCCCGGCATCGTGGGGCCGAAATACGCGTAGACCATGAGGCCGACCGCGATCAGCGGCAAGGCGAGGCCGACCGAGCGGCGCGTCGCCTCCAGGAGCACCACGATGAGCAGCGTGCCCATGACGACGTCGGCGGACGACGGATTGCCGACCCGGAAGGCGAGCTCGTGGAAGATCCACGGCACGTAGAGGCTCGCCGCGACGGCGGCCAGCATCATCGCCCAGTCGACCAGCAGGATGCCGCCCGGCCGGAACCAGGCGTGCGGCGCGAGCCGGTCCTGCTGGCTCGGCCGGGCGGCGAAGACCAGGAAGATGAGCCCCAGCACGAACGCCATGTGGACGCCGCGATGGGTGGTCTCGGGCAGGAGCCCGAAACCCGCCGTGTAGTAGTGGAAGCAGGACAGCGCGAAGAGCAGCGCCGCGACCAGGAGGGCCGTCTTCGGCAAAAGGGGCCGGAAGTGAATCTCGGGGTCGAAGGTTTCCTCGAGCTTCAGCGGATCCAGCTCGAGACCCGCCGTCGTTCCATCCACGCGCTGCTTCACCCGCCGCCCCGTCCCGCTCTCGTTGTCTGGAAGTCCGCCCTTACTTGAGCAGGCCGGCCTCGCGGTAGAACTTCTCCGCGCCCGGATGCAGCGGCACGCCCGCTCCGGCCAGGGCCGTCTCCTTGCGGATCATCTTGCCCTTGGCGTGCCCCGCGTCGAGGGCGGCGCGGGTCTTGTCGGCCCACAGCGCCTTGGTGACCTCGTAGACGACGTCCGGCGATATCTTCGCCGAGGTCACCCACTGGGCCCCCACGGCCAGCGTCTTGGCCGCGTCCGCGCCCTTGTAGGTCCCGGCCGGGATCTCGTCCTCCGCGAAGAACGCGTATTGCTTGCGCAACTCGTCCACTTGCGGCCCGACGATGGGCACGATGTCGACGCCGCCGCCGGTGGCCGCCAGCTCGGCGATGGCGCTCGTCGGATAGCCTCCCACGAACACGAAGGCGTCGAGGGAGCCGTCGCGGATCTTGTCGGCGGCCTGGTTCGGCTTGACGTATTCCGGCTTGATGTCGCTTTCGGAGATCCCGAACGCCTTCAGGATGATGCGCGCGTCCACCAGCGTGCCGGAGCCCGGCTCGTCCAGCGAGATGCGCTTGCCCTTGAGATCGGCGATGGACTTCACCTTGGCGGACTTGCCGGCCACGAAGTGGATGCTCTCCGGGTAGAGATTGGCGATGAGGCGCAGGTCCTCGGCCTTCGGCTTGCCCTCGAACAGGCCCGTGCCCGAATAGGCCCAGGCGGCCACGTCGGCCTGCGTGAAGCCCGATTCGAGCTGCCCGCTGGCGATGCCGTTGATGTTGGCGACCGAGCCGTTGGAGGCCTGCGCGGTCAGGATCAGGTTGGGAGGATTGGAGATCGCGTTCGCGATCATGCCGCCGACCGGATAGTAGGTGCCGGCCGTGCCGCCCGTTCCGATGCGGAAAAAGGTCGGGCCCTGCGCGAAGGCGCTGCGCGACTGAAGCGCCGCGATGGACAGGCCTGCGGCCGCCAGCCGGGCCACGTCGCGGCGGGTGAACTCCTTCGTCATCCATCTCTCCCTGTGCGGCGCGCCGCGGCCCTCGACAGGGGCCTTCGCCAAAGGGCGCGCAGCGGGAGATTACAGGGTTGTCGGACGGCGTCCATCGCGTCACGCGGGCCGTCTGGCGCGTTCGCCCGTCCTACAGGGGCGTCCCCATGAACAGGCCGATCAGCTCGACCTCCGCCAGGCGCATGGCGCGCGCCTTGCGCCACATCTCCAGCGCATCGCAGCCGTCGTCGAAGCCCAGCGTCGGCTCCGGCAACGCGATCAGCCGGAAATAGTAGTTGTGGACGCCGTCCTCCTCCGGCGGCTGCGGGCCGTCATAGGCGGCCCGGCCAAAGCCGTTCAGCGCCTGCTTCATGCCCGGCGGCGCGGCCGCGGGGTCGTTCCCCGCGGCCTCCGGCAGATGCGTCTCGGCGAAGTCGAAGGCCGCCCAGTGGACGAAGTCGTCGGCGTCCGTGTCCTGCACGAGCAGGGCGAAACTGCGCGTCCCCTCGGGCGCGCCCTGGATCACCAGCGGCGGCGAGATGTTTTCCGAGCGGCGGGTGAACCGCGCCGGAATCGCCTGCCCGTTGGTGAAGAGCGGGCTCGTCATGAAGAAGCTCATGGCGCTCCTCAGCCCCGTCCGAGCGACTTCACGTCGTCATGGGTGGTGTCGACGCCCAGAGCCGCATAGGCCGGGCAGTGACCGCCCACGCCGCGCGCGATCAGGGCCGCGCCCAGCACGGCCCTCATCGCGCCGAACAGGCTGCCGCTGCGCAGCCCGTCGAGCACGATGAGCGCGCCTCCGATGGTCGACAGCGCGCGCTCCGTGCTCCCGACATTCACGGCGCTCGCGCCTTTGCTGGAGAAAGAATCTGCGATGTCGCTCATGATGGCCTCTCCGGGATGGATTCGAACGTCGGGTTCGACAGCAAACCGGGGAGCCTCGGGGGTCGTTCCGCCAAACGCCGATTTTTTGGCGCTGCGACCTCCACAGTTCCGACACACGGGTGTTGCGCCTTCGGGGGTGGGTCGCGGCAACCTTGCGTGTCGGACCGAATTGGTTGGAACGAGCGGGCCCGAATTCCGGGCCGCCATATCCGTGCATCGGAGGACTTGATGATCCGCACCCTCATGCTCCCGGACGGAACGCAGGTTCCGAATCTTGGCATGGGCACTTGGCGGATGGGCGAGCGCCCGGAGCGGCGGCGCTCCGAGATCGAATCGCTGCAATTGGGAGTCGAACTCGGCATGACGCTGGTCGACACCGCCGAGATGTATGGCGAAGGGCGCACCGAGCAGCTGCTCTCCCAGGCGCTGCAGGGGCTGCGCAAGGAGGTCTTCCTCGTCAGCAAGGTCTATCCCCACAACGCCTCGCGCAGCGGGGTGGCCAAGGCCTGCGAGGGCAGCCTGCGGCGCCTCAACACCGATTACCTGGACCTCTATCTCCTGCACTGGCCGGGCGCCGAGCCCATCGAGGAGACCATTCGGGGCTTCGAGGACCTGCGCGCCGCCGGCAAGATCAGGGCCTGGGGCGTGAGCAACTTCGACAGCGACGAAATGGACGAGCTGGCGGGCGCGCCGGGCGGGGAAGCCTGCGCGGTCAACCAGATCCTCTACAACCTCGTGCGCCGCGGCCCCGAATTCGAGCTCATGCCCAAGCTGGCCCAGAGCCGCATCCCGGTGATGGCCTACAGTCCCATCGAGCAGGGATCGCTGCCGCGAACGGGCGCGCTGAACGCGGTGGCCCGCAAGCACGGCGTGTCGCCCTTCCAGATCGCGCTCGCCTGGGTGATGCGCCGCCCGGACGTGATCGCGATCCCCAAGGCCGGCACGATCGAGCACGTGCGCGAGAACCGCGCCGCGGCCGACCTCACGCTGGACGCCGAGGACCTCGCCGCGATCGACCGCGAATATCCCCCGCCAAGGCGCAAGCGTCCGCTCGACATGCTCTGACGCGACGAGCGTCCTGCGCCTCGGGTGCGGCCCGTCGAGCGGGCCTCAGCCGCCGAGCGGGCGTCAGCGCGTGGTGCGGATCACCTGGATCTCCAGGTCGCGGATCTTCTTGCGCAGCGTGTTGCGGTTGAGCCCGAGCAGCTCGGCCGCCTTGATCTGGTTGCCCCGGGTCGCCGACAGGGCGGCGCCGATCAGCGGCTCCTCCAGGTCCCGCAGGATGCGGTGATAGAGCCCGGGAGGCGGCAGGTCTCCCTTGAACTGCGAGAAATACTTGCCGAGATGCCGCTCCACCGAGGCCATCAGGGTGTCCTCGTCGATCGGCGCGTCCGCCTTCAGGATCGGCGAGGACGAGAGGCTCGGCTCGGCGAGCTCCGCCTCGATGAGCGGCTCGGTGATCGTCTCCTGCGGGTAGAGCGCCGCCAGGCGGCGGATCAGGTTCTCCAGCTCGCGCACATTGCCGGGCCAGCGATACCGCTTCATGCGGTCGAGCGCCGCCGCGTCGATCTGCTTTCGCGGCAGGCCCTCCTTCTCCACCATGGTGAAGAAGTGCCGCGCCAGGTCCGGGATGTCCTCGGAGCGTTCGCGCAGCGGCGGCAGGCGCAGCGGCACGACGTTGAGCCGGAAGAACAGGTCCTCGCGAAACAGCCCCTGCTGGATGGAGATCCGCAGGTCCTTGTTGGTGGCCGCCACGATCCGCACATTGGTGCGGATCGGCGTGCGCCCGCCCACGGTCGTGTATTCGCCCTGCTGCAGCACGCGCAGGAGCCGCGTCTGGGCCTCCATCGGCATGTCGCCGATCTCGTCCAGGAACAGCGTGCCGCCCTCGGCCTGCTCGAAGCGACCGGAGGCCCGCTGCATCGCGCCCGTGAAGGCGCCCTTCTCGTGGCCGAAGAGCTCGCTCTCGATCAGGTCGCGCGGGATCGCGGCCATGTTGACGGCCACGAACGGGCCCTTCCGGCGCTTGCCGTAGTCGTGCAGCGCGCGGGCGACCAGCTCCTTGCCGGTCCCGGACTCGCCCGTGATCATCACGGTGAGGTCGGTTTGCATCAGGCGGGCGAGCGCCCGGTAGATCTCCTGCATGGCCGGCGAACGTCCGACCAGCGGGATGTCCTCGGGATGCTCGGGCTCGTCGGCGAGGGGGGCGCCCTTGGGCCGCGACAGGGCGCGGGCGACGATCGCCATCAGCTCCTTCAGGTCGAAGGGCTTGGGCAGGTATTCATAGGCCCCGCGCTCGGAGGCCTTGATGGCCGTCATGAAGGTGTTCTGCGCGCTCATGACGATGATCGGCAGGTCGGGCCGCAGCTTCTTGATCCGCGGGAGCACGTCGAAGGCGTTTTCGTCCGGCATCACGACGTCGGTGACCACGAGGTCGCCCTCGCCGGCCGCCACCCACCGCCAGAGCCCGGAGGCGGTCCCGGTCGAACGAACTTCGTAGCCAGCCCGCGCAAGCGCCTGATTCAAAACGGTCCGGATCGCGGCATCGTCGTCAGCGACGAGGATAGTGCCACTCGGCATCGATCACCCTTTGTGTTGTCAGGCCCGGCCGTCGCGCGCCACATGCATCGGCATGAGGGCGCGAAAGGTCGTCCTGCGGGGCAGGGAGTCGCATTCGACGACGCCCCCGTGGTCCCCAACGATCTTTGCAACCAAAGCAAGACCGAGGCCACTCCCACTCTGCTTGGTGGTCACGAAGGGATCGAACAGGTGGCGGGCGAGATCCTCCGGCACGCCGGGGCCGTTGTCGCGCACGCAGAACTCCAGCGGCAGGCTCACCCGCTCGCGCGTGCCCGGAACCGTCATGCGCACGCCGGGGCGGAACGCCGTCGTCAGCTCGATCTCGCCGTCCACCGCGTCGGGCCCGATGGCCTCCGCGGCGTTCTTCACCAGGTTCAGGAACACCTGGATGAGCTGGTCGCGGTTGCCCATCACGGGCGGCAGGGAGGGATCATAGGTCTCGATGAAGCGGATATGCCGCGCAAAGCCCGAGACGGCGAGGCGCTTCACATGCTCCAGCACGGCGTGGATGTTGACCGCCTCGCGCTCGAGCGGCCGGCCGTCGGCGAAGTCCTCGAACCGGTCGACGAGCTTCACGATCCGGTCCGTCTCCTCGCAGATCAGCCGCGTCAGGGTGCGGTCGGCGTCGTCGACGGAGGTCTCGAGCAGCTGCGCCGCGCCGCGGATGCCCGACAGCGGGTTCTTGATCTCGTGCGCCAGCATGGAGCCCAGCGCCGAGATGGAGCGGGCGGCCCCGCGATGGGTGAGCTGTCTGTCTATTTTTTCAGCAAGTGTCCGTTCTTGCAGCATGAGCACCACCTGCGGGTCCGCCTCGCCGGCCGCCGCCACGAAGACGTCGACGATGCGCTCGCTGCCGATGCGCGGATTGCCGATGTCGACGCGATATTCGTTCATGCTGCCGCTGCGTCGCCGCGCCTCGTCGACCAGAGACAGGATCGGCGAGCCGAAGGGCAGCAGGTCGGCCAGCCGGTGTCGGCAGAGCATCACCCGGCTCATATCGAAGAAGAACTCGGCCGCCGCGTTGGCCTCCACCACCTGGTTGTCGTCGTCGACCAGCAGCACCGGCAACGGCAGGACGTTCAGGATGGCGTCGCCCCGGCTGGCGGAGGCGGCGGGTCCATCGCGACGGCGGCCACGGGCCAAGGCGGTGAGGTTCATGCGGCTTCGTCCAACAGGGGTGACTCGAAAACGGAATGCAGGGCCGCGGCGACCTGCGCCGGGTCCTCGGCCGTGACCAGCGCGCGGCGCAGATCCGGCCGCACCGCCCTGCCCTCGCGGACGAGATCGTCCGCATAGGCGGCCAGGTGCTTGCGGGCGTGCCGCACGCCGACCCGCGCCCCATAGGCGCAGAGCAGGCTGTCATAATGCTCCATCGCGGCGTCGCGCCTGGCCTCCAGCGCCGGTTCGGCGACGACCTCTCCGCCCGCCTCGAGCGCGCGCGCGATGGCCCCGACGAGCCACGGGCGGCCGACCGCGGCGCGGCCCACCATCACGCCGTCCGCGCCCGAGCGCTCCAGCATGGTCCGGGCGTCCTTCAGGCCGTTGCAGTCCCCATTGGCGATCACCGGGATCGAGACCGCCTGCTTCACGGCCCGGATCGCCGACCAGTCCGCCTCGCCCTTGTAGAACTGGCAGCGCGTGCGCCCATGGACGGTGATCATCCGCACGCCGGCGTCTTGCGCGCGGCGCGCGAGTTCCGGAGCGTTCCGGGTGGCGTCGTCCCAGCCAAGCCGCATCTTCACCGTCACCGGAATGCGCACGGCCGCGACCGTCGCCTCGATCAGGCTCAGAGCGTGGTCGAGGTCGCGCATCAGCGCCGAGCCCGCCAGGCCGCCGGTCACCTTCTTGGCGGGGCAGCCCATGTTGATGTCGACGACGGACGCCCCGGCGCCCTCCGCGATGCGGGCCGCCTCGGCCATCCAGTGAGGCTGCCGACCCGCCAGTTGCACGACATGAGGATCGATGCCCGCGCCCTCGGCGCGCAGCATCGCCTCTGCCGAGCCGCGGGCGAACTCGTCCGACGCGACCATCTCGGACACGACCAGCGAGGCGCCGAAGCGCCGGGCGATGCGCCTCAGCCCGGCGTCCGTGACGCCCGACATGGGCGCCAGCGCGACGCAGCCGTCCAGCGCGACAGGCCCGATCGCCAGGGGCGCTCGCCTTGGTTGCACGGTTTTTGTGCACTCAGTCATGATGCCTGCATAGTAGCCAATTATTGCAGTGCAGCAAGCCGGGATCAGCCCGACTGCGTCAGGACATCGCACATCTTCCCACGCCAAGGGGGGCGCTCGTGGCCCAAGCGGCGCGGCGTGCGTTGACCCGCGATCCAAATCGCGTCATTCGAGGCTGATGTCCAGCCGCGCCTCACTCGCCGTCATCATCGTGGCCGCCGGGCGGGGAGAACGCGCCGGGGCCGGCCAGCCCAAGCAGTTCCGCCCCGTCGCGGGCGTTAGCCTGCTCGCCCGCAGCATCGCCGCGATGGCGGCGGCCTGCCCGCAAGCCGACATCCTCTGCGTCATCGGCGAGGACGACCGGACAGCGTATGAGCAGGCCGTGACGGAGCTTGAACCGGGATGGGCCGGGCGGCTGCTGGAGCCAGTCGCCGGCGGACCGACCCGCCAGGCCTCGGTCCGCAACGGCATGGAGGCGCTGGCCCGGGCGCCGGAGCCGCCATCCTACGTCCTCATCCATGACGCCGCCCGGCCCTTCGTCCCCCCGGACCTCGTGGCCCGCATCCTCGCCCAGACGGAGGCGACCGGCGCCGCCGTGCCCGGCACGGCGCTGGTCGACACCGTCAAGCGCGTCGCCGCCGACGGCCGCGTGCTGGACACCCCGGTCCGGGCCGAACTCAGCGCCGTGCAGACCCCGCAGGGCTTCGGCTTCGCCCCGCTCCTGGATGCGCACCGCCTCGCCTTCGCGGCCGGCCGCGAAGACCTCACGGACGACGCGGCGGTCGCCGAATGGGCCGGCATGGTGGTGCATGTCGTCGAGGGCGCGCCGGAGAACGTCAAGATCACCCGTCCGGAGGACTTCGAGGCGGCGGAGCGCCGGCTGGCGCCCGCCCCGCGGAACCGCGGCGAGACCCGCGTCGGGCTGGGCTACGACGTTCACGCCTTCGAGCCCGGCCACGCGGTGATCCTGGGCGGCGTCGCCATCCCGCATGAGTTCGCGCTGAGCGGCCATTCCGACGCCGACGTCGTGCTGCACGCCATCACGGACGCGGTGCTGGGCGCCATCGCGGACGGCGACATCGGCGATCATTTCCCGCCCTCCGACCCGCAATGGAAGGGCGCCTCGTCCGACCGTTTCCTCGCCTTCGCGGTGGAGCGCGTGCGGGCGCGCGGCGGCAGGCTGGTCCATGTCGACGCCACCGTGGTGTGCGAGGCGCCGCGCATCGGCCCCCATCGCGACGCCATGCGCCAGAGCATCGCAGCCATTTGCGGCCTGCCGGTCGGGCGCGTCGCCGTCAAGGCGACCACGTCCGAGCGCCTCGGCTTCACCGGCCGCCGCGAGGGCGTCGCCGCCCAGGCGGTCGCCACCGTCCTGCTGCCCGAAGAGGCCGACCCGACGGAGGACGCATGATCCCGCACGACATCGAGAACCGCGCCGCGGCCGTTCTCGCCCATCTGCGCACGCGCGGGCTGAAGCTCGCGACGGTGGAGTCCTGCACCGGCGGCCTCGTGGCGGGCGCCCTCACCGCCGTCCCGGGCTCCTCCGACGTGGTGGAGCGCGGCTTCGTCACCTATTCCAACGAGGCCAAGACGGAGCTCGTCGGCGTCCCGGCGGAGCTGATCGCCCGCCACGGCGCGGTCAGCGAGCCCGTCGCGCGCGCCATGGCGCAAGGCGGCCTTGCTCATTCGCGCGCGGACGTGGCGGTGGCGATCACCGGCGTGGCCGGGCCCGGCGGCGGCACGGACGCCAAGCCGGTCGGCCTCGTGCACTTCGCCGCCGCGCGCCGGGGCGGGGCGACGGTCGCCTTGGAGAAGCGCTACGGCGATCTCGGCCGGGCCGGCGTGCGCGAGGCGGCCCTGCGCGACGCGCTCGATCTCCTGGAGGACGCCGGCCGCTAAGCGGCCGCGTCAGGCCTGCGGCCCGGCGGCAAAGCGCTGCGCCGGTCCATAAACGATGTCGGCGCGCTCCTCGAACGCCTCCGCGAACTTCCGGAACGCGCGCTCGAACATCGCCCCCATGAGCAGGCCCAGCGTGCGGCTGCGGAACTCGTAGGTGATGTAGAACTCCACGACGCAGCCGTCGGGGGCGGCCTGGAACGACCAGCGGTTCTCCAGCATGCGGAACGGGCCGTCGATATACTCGACCAGGATCTTCAGCCGCGGACGGTCCAGCGTGACGCGGCTCGTGAAGGTCTCGTGGATCGCCTTGTAGCCGACCGTCATGTCGGCCACGAGCACCTCCACCCCCTCCCCGCTCTGCGCCTTGCGGCGCACCTTCAGGTCCTCGCAGAGCGGCAGGAAAAGCGGGTACTTCTCGACGTCCGCGACCAGTTCGAACATGTTCGCCGGCGTGTGGCGCACCCGGCGCGTGGTCCTGAAGGACGGCATCGCGGGGTCAGGCCCCGAGCCGCGCGACCCGGGCCGCCTTGAGCCTGGCGAAGTCCTCGCCCGCGTGATGCGACGAGCGCGTCAGGGGCGAGGCCGAGACCAGCAGGAACCCCTTGCTGGCCGCGATCGTCTCGAAGCTCTTGAACTCGTCGGGGGTGACGAACCGCATCACGGGGTGATGCTTGCGCGTCGGCTGCAGGTACTGGCCGATGGTGAGGAAATCGACCTCGGCCGAGCGCAGGTCGTCCATCAATTGCAGCACCTCGTTCCGCTCCTCGCCGAGCCCGACCATGATGCCGGACTTGGTGAAGATCGTGCGGTCGAGCTCCTTCACCCGCTGCAGCAGGCGGATGGAGTGGAAGTAGCGGGCGCCGGGACGCACCGTCAGATATTTCGACGGCACCGTCTCCAGATTATGATTGAAGACGTCCGGCCGGGCCGCGACCACGACCTCCAGCGCGCCCTCCTTGCGCAGAAAGTCCGGCGTCAGCACCTCGATCGTGGTCAGAGGGCTGCGGGCCCGGATGGCGCGGATGACCTGCGCGAAATGCTCGGCGCCGCCATCCGCGAGGTCGTCGCGGTCGACCGAGGTGATGACGACATGCTGCAGGCCGAGCTTGGCGACGGCGTCGGCGATCTTGGCCGGCTCCTCGGCGTCGAGCGCGCCCGGCATGCCGGTCTTCACGTTGCAAAAGGCGCAGGCCCGCGTGCAGGTGTCGCCCATGATCATGAAGGTGGCGTGCTTCTTCTCCCAGCACTCGCCGATATTGGGGCAGCCGGCCTCCTCGCACACGGTGACGAGCTTGTGCTCGCGCACGATGGCGTTCGTCTCGGCCCATTTCGGCGAGCCCGGAGCCTTCACGCGGATCCAGTCGGGCTTGCGCTGCACCGGCTGGTCCGGGCGATGGACCTTCTCCGGATGGCGGGGACGGGCGTCCTTGTTCAACAGGTCCAGGAGAACGGCCATTCTGCAAGCTCCTCGCGGTCTGGCCGCGCTGGCTAGGGAGGTAGTCACTTTTCAAAGGCGCGGCAAGATTGGGCGGCCTGGCGCCATGGTCGCATAGGGCGGGTGACGGGCTGTCGCTGCAACCGTCATCCCTGGCGGCGCGAAGCGCCGGGGATGACGGGAGACCGTTCAGTACCCTTGCGGCTGGCCCCGGACTTTGCGCCAGATCCACAACACCAGCACCGCGCCGATCACCGCCGCTACCAGCGTGCGGAAGAAGCCGAACACGGGCACGTTCAGCAATTCGGCGATCTTGCCGCCGACGAAGCTGCCGGCGATGCCGACCAGCAGGTTCGTGAAGAGCCCATGCCTCGACTCGGTGATCTTCTCCGCGATCCAGCCGGCGAGCACGCCGACCAGCAGCATGGTGAAGAAGCCCATGTTGGGGTTGCCCAGGGCCGAATAGGTGGTGCTGTCCATCGCGCTGCTCCGCTCACACGTGGATGACGCGCCCATACGCGTCCAGGACGCTCTCGTGCATCGTCTCCGACAGCGTGGGATGCGGGAAGACGGTATGCATCAGGTCTTCTTCGGTGGTCTCCAGGCCCATCGCCACCACGAAGCCCTGGATCAGCTCGGTGACTTCCGCCCCCACCATGTGGGCGCCCAGCAGCTTGCCGGTCTTGGCGTCGAAGATGGTCTTCACCAGCCCGTCCGGCTCGCCCAGCGCGATGGCCTTGCCGTTGCCGATGAACGGGAACCGGCCGACCTTGACGGAAAAGCCCTGTTCCTTGGCCTTGGCCTCGGTGAGGCCGACGCTGGCGATCTGCGGGTTGCAATAGGTGCAGCCCGGGATCTGCAGTTTGTCCATCGCGTGCGTGTGCAGGCCCTTGATGGTCTCCACGCAGATGACGCCCTCGTGCTCGGCCTTGTGGGCCAGCATCGGTGGGCCGGCCACGTCGCCGATGGCGTAGACGCCGGGCACGTTGGTGCGGCCCATGCCGTCCGTCACGATGCTGCCGCGGTCGAGCTTGACGCCGAGCGCCTCCAGCCCGAGCCCCTCGGTGTTGCAGACCACGCCGACGGCCGAGATGAGGCGCTCCGCCGTGATCGCCTGCGACCCGCCCTTCTCGTCCTGGACCGTGGCCGTGACGCTGTCGGCGCCCTTCTCGACCTTGGTCACCTTGGCGCCGGTGAGGATCTTGATGCCCTGCTTCTCGAAGCGCTTGCGCGCCAGCGCGGCGATCTCGGCGTCCTCGACGGGCAGCACCTGCGGCAGCACCTCGACGACCGTCACCTCGGCCCCCATGGTGCGGTAGAAGGAGGCGAACTCGATGCCGATGGCGCCCGAACCCATCACGATCAGCGACTTGGGGAAAGTCGCCGGGTTCATGGCCTCGAAATAGGTCCAGATCAGCTTGCCGTCCGGCTCGATGCCGGGCAGCGCGCGCGGGCGCGCGCCGGTCGCCACGATGATGTGCTTGGCCTTGTAGGTCCCGTGGCCGAGCGTGCCCTTGGGCACGGGGTTCTGCGGCTGCACGACCGGCTTGGTGGACGGGCCGACCACGACCTCGCCCTTGCCGAGCTTGGCCTCGCCCCAAATCACGTCGACCTTGTTCTTCTTCAGCAGGAAGCCGACGCCCTGGTTGAGCTGCGCCGAGATCCCGCGCGAGCGCTTCACCACGCCGGCGAGATCGAAGCCGGGCTTGCCCTCGATGGTGAGGCCATAGGCCCCCGGATGCTGCATGTAGTGGTAGATCTCGGCCGACCGCAGCAGCGCCTTGGTGGGAATGCACCCCCAGTTCAGGCAGATGCCGCCCAGATGCTCGCGCTCCACCACGGCGGTCTTGAACCCGAGCTGCGCAGCCCTGATGGCCGCCACATAGCCGCCCGGCCCGCCGCCGATGATGATCACGTCGTAGGTGTCGGCCATGTCGTTAGGCTCCAGCGTGTTCCCCTCCCCCTTGTGGGGAGGGGCTAGGGGTGGGGGTCGCGCCCAGCCCCAGAGATTGAGGTTCGTTCAGGGCCGCCCAAATCGTGTCCAGCACGCCCGGCATCGACCGACGAACGTCGTGATTCGAGAAGCGCAGGACGCGAAAACCCTGGCGATGCAGAAAAGCGTCGCGCGCGGCGTCCTTGCGGGACTCCGTCTCCCAGCCATGCTGCTCACCATCAACTTCGACGACGAGGCGAGCGGCAAGACAGCAAAAATCAGCGATGTAGGGTCCCAAGGCGACCTGACGGCGGAAGTGCGTGGAACGAAGGGGGATGTGATTCCGTACGACGCGCCACAGGAGACGTTCAGGAACCGTCATCTCGCGCCGTAACCGTGTCGCACAGGCGCGTTGACGTTCGTTGCGGCTTGGGTATGTCGGCTTCCCTGTCGCCATCTGGATTCGCCTCTGCGAGACCCCCACCCCTAACCCCTCCCCACAAGGGGTAGGGGAACGCGTCACGCCGGCTGAGACCGGCGCTCAACGTCGCCTCACACCAGCATCGCCATCGGGTTCTCGATCAAATCCTTCAGCGCCGCGATGAGCTGGGCGCCAAGAGCGCCGTCCACGGCGCGGTGATCGCAGGACAGCGTGATGCTCATCACGGTCGCGACCGCCAGCTCGCCCTTGCGCACTACGGCGCGCTGCTCGCCCGCGCCCACCGCCAGGATGGTGGAGTGCGGCGGGTTGATCACCGCCGTGAAGTCCTTGATGCCGAACATGCCCAGATTGGACACCGCCGTGGTGCCGCCCTGGTACTCCTCGGGCTTCAGCTTGCGGGCCTTGGCGCGCGCGGCGAAGTCCTTCATGGCGTTGGCGATGGCCGACAGGGTCTTCTCGTCGGCGCTGCGGATGATGGGCGTGATCAGCCCGTTGCCCGGGAGCGCCACCGCCACGCCGACATCGGCGTGCTTGTGCTTGAGCATCGCGCCTTCGGTCCAGGTCACGTTGGCGTCCGGCACGCGCATCAGCGCCATGGCGAGCGCCTTGATGACCATGTCGTTGACCGACACCTTCCAGGCGGGCTTGCCCTCCTTGTCCTTCGGCGCCGAGCCGTTCACCTGCTCTCGCAGCTTCAGCAGCGCGTCGATCTCGCAATCCATCGTCAGGTAGAATTGCGGGACGGTCTGGCGGGCCTCCGTCAGGCGGCGCGCGATGGTCTTGCGCATGCCGTCATGCGGGATCTCCTCGTAGCTGCCGGGCTGGAACAGCTTCTTGATCGCCTCGTCCGAGGCGCCGGCGGGCGCAGGAGCCTTGGCGGGCGCCGGCGCGGCGACGGGAGCCGCCGCGGGCTGGGCGGCCGCAGCGGCGGGAGCCGCCTTCCCGGTCCCGCCCGCGATCGCCGAGCGAACGTCGCGCTCCACGATGCGGCCATGCGGCCCCGAGCCCTGGATCCGGCCGAGTTCGAGGCCGGCGTCCTTGGCGATCCGCTTGGCGAGGGGCGAGGCGAAGATGCGCGCGCCCCCGGCGTCGGGCTGCGGCGCCGGTGCGGGAGCCGTCCCCGCCGGGGCGGGTGCGCCGGCGTCGAAGGACGCGGCCGAGCGCGCCTCCGGGGCGGCCGCGGCGGCGGTAGCCTGCGGGGCGGACGCGGCTTCGGCGGCGGCCGGCGGGGCCGCCGCGGTCACCATGTCGGCCGCGTTCTGGGGAGACTTGGCGCCCGGCGCCGAGGCAGGCGCGCCGCCCCCGCCCGAGGCCACGGCCTTCGGGTCCTCGCCCTCCCCGGCGATCAGCGCGATCAGCTCATTGACCGGAACGTCGGCGGTGCCTTCCGGCACCACGATCTTGGCCAGGATCCCCTCGTCGACCGCCTCCACCTCCATGGTGGCCTTGTCGGTCTCGATCTCGGCGATCACGTCGCCGGACTTGATCGCGTCGCCTTCCTTCTTCAGCCACTTGGCGAGATTGCCCTTCTCCATCGTGGGAGAGAGGGCCGGCATCAGCACATTGACGGGCATGGCTCTCTCCGCTCAGCGATAGGTCACGGCGCGGCAGGCCTCGATGACCTCGGCCACCGTGGGAAGCGCGAGCTTCTCGAGATTGGCCGCGTAGGGCATCGGCACGTCCTTGCCGGTGATGCGCTTGACGGGAGCGTCCAGGTAGTCGAACGCCTTCTCCATGATCTGCGCCGAGATCTCGGCCCCGACGCCCGACTGGGGCCAGCCCTCTTCGACGGTGACGCAGCGCCCGGTCTTCATCACCGAGGCCAGAACCGTGTCGATGTCCATGGGACGGATGGTGCGCAGGTCGATCACCTCCGCGTAGATGTGCTTCTTGGCCAGTTCCTCGGCCGCCTTGAGGGCGTAGGTCATGCCGATCGAGAAGGACACGATGGTGACGTCCTTGCCTGGCCGGGCGATCCGCGCCTTGCCGATCGGGATCACGTAGTCGTCCATCTTCGGCACGGGCGAAGACTGGCCGTAAAGGATCTCGTTTTCCAGGAACACGACCGGGTTGTTGTCCCGGATGGCGGCCTTGAGCAGGCCCTTGGCGTCGGCCGCGTTGGAGGGCGCGATCACCTTCAGGCCCGGCACCTGGCTGTACCAGGCCGTGTAATCCTGGCTGTGCTGGGCGGCGACGCGCGCCGCCGCGCCGTTGGGGCCGCGGAACACGATGGGGCAGCCCATCTGGCCGCCCGACATGTAGAGCGTCTTGGCGGCGGAGTTGATGATCTGGTCGATCGCCTGCATGGCGAAGTTGAAGGTCATGAACTCCAGCACCGGCCGCAGGCCGGTCAGCGCCGCGCCGACGGCCACGCCCGTGAAGCCGTGTTCGGTGATCGGCGTGTCGATGACGCGCCGGGCCGAGAACTCCTGCAGGAGGCCCTGGGTGATCTTGTAGGCGCCCTGGTACTCGGCGACCTCCTCGCCCATGACGAAGACCTTCTCGTCCCGGCGCATCTCCTCCGCCATGGCGTCGCGGAGCGCCTCGCGCATGGTGGTGGAGACCATCTCGGTCCCGGCCGGGATCTCGCCGGACGCGTCATAGGCGCCCTGCGTCGGCGAGGCCGGCGCAGCCGGAACGGTCGCAGGCGCGCTCGCCTCGGGGGCGCGCTCCTCCTTGGGCGGAGCAGGCGTCTGCGCCGCCGCGGCGTCGACGGCGGCGTTCGCGCCCGCCGCATTGGCCTGCGCTGTCCCGGCGGAGGAGCCCCCGCCAGCGGCCGCGGCCGCCACGTCCTCGCCGTCCGCGGCCAGGATCGCGATCTTCTCGTTCACGGGGACATCGGCCGTGCCGGCCGGCACCAGGATCTTGGCCAGGACGCCCTCGTCCACCGCCTCGACCTCCATGGTGGCCTTGTCGGTCTCGATCTCGGCGATGATGTCGCCGGACTTGACCGGGTCGCCCTCGTTTTTGAGCCACTTGGCGAGGTTGCCCTTCTCCATGGTGGGAGACAGAGCCGGCATCAGGATGTCGATCGGCATGGTCGGGCGATCCCCGTGAAAGTGGTGGTCGAGCGCTGGCGCAGCGCCGCCCCGGGGCGGCGCCTCGCGCGACGGCGGGATTACTTGAGGATGTCGGTCCAGAGCTCGGCGACGTCCGGCTCGGGGTCGTTGGTGGCGAACTCGGCGGCCTCGTTGACGATCTCGCGGACCTTGCCGTCGATCGCCTTCAGCTCGTCCTCGGAGACCTTCCACTGGTCGAGGAGCCGCTTGCGCACCTGCTCGATGGGATCGCGCTCCTCGCGCATCTTCTGCACTTCGTCCTTGGACCGGTACTTGGCCGGGTCGGACATCGAGTGGCCGCGATAGCGATAGGTCTGCATTTCCAGGATGTAGGGACCCTTGCCGTCCCGGCACCACTGGATGGAGCGCTGCGCGGCGGCGTAGACGGCCCGCACGTCCATGCCGTCGACCTGCTCGCCGGGGATGTTGAACGAGATGCCGCGCTTGGAGAAATCGGTCTGCGCGGAGGCGCGCGAGACGGAGGTGCCCATGGCGTAGCGGTTGTTCTCGATCACGTAGACGACGGGCAGCTTCCACAGCTCCGCCATGTTGAAGCTCTCATAGACCTGGCCCTGGTTGGCCGCGCCGTCGCCGAAATAGGTCAGCGAGACGTTGTCGTTCTGCCGGTACCGGTTGGCGAAGGCCAGGCCCGTGCCCAGCGAGACCTGCGCGCCGACGATGCCGTGCCCCCCATAGAAGTGCTTCTCGACGCTGAACATGTGCATCGAGCCGCCCTTGCCCTTGCTGAGGCCGCCGCGGCGGCCGGTCAGCTCGGCCATCACGCTCTTGGCCTCCATGCCGCAGGCCAGCATATGGCCGTGGTCGCGATAGCCCGTAATGACCTGGTCGCCCTGCTTCGTGGCCATCTGCATGCCGACCACGACGGCTTCCTGGCCGATATAGAGGTGGCAGAAGCCGCCGATGAGGCCCATGCCGTACATTTGGCCGGCCTTCTCCTCGAAACGGCGGATCAGCAGCATCTCGCGATAGGCCGTGAGCTCCTGCTCGCGGGTCAGTTCGGGGCCATCCTGGGGCTTTCCACGACCGGTCTTGCCGGCGGCCTGGGTCTTCGACGCGCCGAGTTTCGGCAGAGTCGTGCTCTTGCGGGCGGCGACCGCCATGGGCTCCTCCTTGTCGCCCCGTCGAGGGGGCCAATCAACAAGGCGACATTAGCCGATGACGAACGTCTTTGCGAGAGGGCCCGCAACCCCTAGGCGAATGCTTGTAGACAAGCCAAACCATTGTTCTAGCTTGCTTTTGCACGATGAACTGAATTTCAGTTCACGCATGAAAAAACGGGCATACATCGATGCTGCACTGCGTCATGGAACGGACGCGGCGACCGCTCCGGTCATGACCACCACGTCGTTCTTGTGCAGCCGATTCAGCATGGCGCGGGAGCGCTCGTCGAGCAGATCACGGTCGATGCTCGCCGGCCGCAGCATGGCCACGCGCCGGTCCCAACTGGCGTGCTCGTCCTGCAATTCGCCCAACTCGCCCTCGAGCGCGCGGATCTGCGCCTTCAGAGCCATCTTGGTCTCGATGCCGCGGTTTCCATGCTGCGCATGGTAGACGAAATAGGAGACGACCAGACCCGACGTCACATAGAGCGCGAGCGGAATCAGGAAGGCGCGGAGGCGATAACGGACGACCATGAGCCGATGGTCGGCGAACTTGGTTTCGAGGCGGTTAACGTCCCGGATCCGCTGGCTGCTCCGGTGTCCGGCGCAGGTTGACGAGCCCGCGCTGCGGGTCGAACCGCAGCGGCAGGCGGCGGGTCGCCTCGGGCGTCGGAGCGTCAGGCGAGATGACGATCCGCTTTCTCAGCTGCGCCGTGGGGAAGTCGCGCACCGGAACGAAGTCCAGCAGGGCGGGAAAGTCGCGGTCCGCCAGGACATGCGTCACGCCCGCCGGAATCGCCGGTTGCACGCCGATCAGCGGGAAATCCAGGAGAGGCGCATCGAGGTGCAGCCCGTAATAGGCGGGCGTGTTGTAGACGCCGGTCCACGCCAGCGCCAGAGCCTTGAAATCCGAGTCCAGCCGCGCGATCCGGAAGGCGGCGTTGGCGTCCCGATAGCGCTGCCCCCGCTGCCCCGCCTCCGGCGATGCGGCGTCCCACGCCAGGACGGCGATCGAGGCGGCGACCATCCCGGCCAGCATGACCCGCGTCACGCTGGCCATCCGCACGGCCGCGACCGCAAAGGCGGCGGCGATGAGCGGATGCGCCGCGAAGATGAAGCGCGGCTCCTTGTGTCCGATGCCAAGATGCACGCCGACCACGAGCGCGGCGCAGGCCAGCGGCGGCCAGGCGCTCCGCCACTGCAGCGCGGCCACGACGGCGAGCGGCCCGCTCACGCCCAGAGCGATGACGTAGACGCTCGGACCCTGGCGTCCGAAGAAGTCCGCCACTCCCAGTCCCAGGTTGTACCAGACGAGATTGACGGAGGATGCGAAGGGCGCTCCCCACGTCAACCAGTCGAGCGCGCCGAAGGCCGCCACGGTCACGGCGCCGGCGAGCGTCGGCGCGAGGGCTGCGCGCCAGCCGCCGGGACCGCGCAGGACCATCCAGAACGGCGCGATCAGGGCCGGCGCGTAATGGACGCGAAGGCCGACCGCCACGCCAGCCAGCACGCCTGCCAGGATGGCCTCGCGTCGCGACGACTCCAGGCTGAGCGCGAGCGCCCCCACCAGCGCGTAACCGCCCCAGACTTCCGGCGTGATCTTTTGAGCCGCGTACACGCACGCCGGCGAGAGCGCCACCGCGAGAGCGGCGATCAACCCCGCCTCGGCGCCGGCGAGCGCCGAGGCCAGTCGGCGAACGGACGCCACCAGGGTGAGCGACATCAGGATCGCCGCTCCCGTGACGATGGGCTGATACGCCTCGGGGCGGCCAAGCCCCACCGCGTCGAGCGCCCAGAGCAGACCGCCCACGGCGCCCGGGAGGGCCCAGTTGCGGGCGCCCCACTCGAACTCCCACGGCGTGAAGCCGTAGTTGAAGGCGAGCCTGTGCGCCTGTTCGAGGACCTGAAAGACCTCGTCGGGATAGAAGGTCGGATCGGGCGCGGTCGCCGCCAGGATCCTGAGCGCCAAGGCCAGGACGAGGATGACGGCTGGCGCGGCGGACCCGATCCCGGTCCCGACGCCGCCGCGTTCCTCCAAAGCCCTGACCACAGCCATCGCGCTCCTCTTCCAACCGGGAGGAGAGCCTAAGACGCGCCGATTAAAATTGACTGATGGTAAGCTTACGCCCTGAGCGCCTTCAGCGCGTCGCGCCCGGCGTACCGGGCCTGCGCGCCGAGCTCCTCCTCGATCCGGATGAGCTGATTGTACTTGGCCAGCCGGTCGGACCGCGCCAGCGAACCGGTCTTGATCTGCCCGCAATTCGTCGCCACCGCCAGGTCGGCGATGGTGGCGTCCTCGGTTTCGCCGGAGCGGTGCGACATCACCGCCGTGTAGCCGGCGCGCTGGGCCATCTCGACGGCCGCGAGCGTTTCGGTGAGCGAGCCGATCTGGTTGACCTTGACCAGGATGGAGTTGCCCACGCCCTTGCGGATGCCGTCCGACAGCCGCGTCACATTGGTGACGAACAGGTCGTCGCCGACGAGCTGGCACGAGCCGCCGGCGAGGTCCGTCAGGATCTTCCACCCCTCCCAGTCGTCCTCCGACATGCCGTCCTCGATCGAGGCGATCGGGTACTGGCTGGCGAGCTTGGCGAGATACTCCGCCTGCTCCTGGATCGAGCGCACCTTGCCCTCGCCCTCGTAATGATAGGCGCCGTCCTTGAAGAACTCCGTGGCGGCGCAGTCCAGCGCGATCATCATGTCCTGGCCGGCCTTGAAGCCGGCCTTGCCGATCGACTCCATGACGAAGTCGAGCGCCGCCTCCGCCGACGGCAGGTTGGGCGCGAAGCCGCCTTCGTCGCCCACATTGGTGTTGTGGCCGGCCTTCTTCAGCGCGCCCTTGAGCGTGTGGAACACTTCCGCGCCCATGCGGACCGCCTCGGCCAGCGACGGGGCGCCGACGGGCATCACCATGAATTCCTGGAAGTCGATGGGGTTGTCGGCATGGGCGCCGCCATTGACGATGTTCATCATCGGCACGGGCAGCACGCGCGCGGAGGTTCCGCCCACATAGCGGTAGAGCGGCAAAGCGCTGGCGTCGGCGGCGGCCTTGGCGACCGCGAGCGACACGCCCAGGATGGCGTTGGCGCCGAGGCGGCTCTTGTTCGGCGTGCCGTCGAGGCCGATCATGGTCTCGTCGATCTTGACCTGGTCCTCGGCGTCCATGCCGCCGATCGCGTCGAAGATCTCGCGGTTGACGCTGTCGACCGCCTTCAGCACGCCCTTGCCCATGTAGCGGGCCTTGTCCCCGTCGCGCAGCTCGACCGCCTCATGCGCGCCCGTGGAGGCGCCGGACGGCACGGCGGCGCGGCCCATGGACCCGTCTTCGAGCACCACGTCGACCTCGACGGTCGGATTGCCGCGGCTGTCCAGGATCTCGCGGGCGATGACGTCGACGATGGCGGTCATAAAATCCTCCTGAGGTCGGCCGCGGGGCTCGGCGGCGCGGGCTTCCCGGCGGCTTTTAAGCCAAGCTGGCCCGGACGCAAGACGAAGCGGCGGCCTGCGCCTCGACCCGTCGCGGGAAAAGCGCTAAGCCGCGCCCCATCGGCGCGGAGCGCCCCTCTCGGACCGTGACCCATGACCCTCGAAACCACCCAGCTCGGAAAGCCGACGCCCCTGCCCTCCTCGCCGGACGAGGCCGTGCTCGACAGGGTTCCCAACCCGCATCCCGGGACCCTCTATCTCGCCCGCTTCACCATGCCGGAATTCACGTCGATCTGCCCCGTCACCGGCCAGCCGGATTTCGGCATCCTGGTGATCGACTACGCGCCGCGCGACTGGCTGGTGGAATCGAAGTCGCTCAAGCTCTACCTCAACAGCTTCCGCAACCACGGCGCCTTCCATGAGGACTGCACCGTCGGGGTAGGCAAGCGCCTGGCGGAGCTGCTCGATCCAGTCTGGCTGCGCATCGGCGGCTATTGGTACCCGCGCGGCGGCATGCCGATCGACGTCTTCTGGCAGACCGACGCTCCCCCGACCGGCCTGTGGCTCCCCGACCAGGGCGTGCCTCCCTATCGGGGGCGGTGAAGGCGGCCTGCCCTGGCCGTCAGGCCCGCTTCGCCAGCCGGTCGAACGCCATCAGCGTCTCCAGCAGCTCCGGCATCTCGCGAAGCGGGACCATGTTGGGGCCGTCCGAGGGGGCCCGGTCCGGCTGCTCGTGCGTCTCGATGAACACGCCCGCGACGCCGACGGCCACCGCCGCCCGCGACAGCACGGGCACGAATTCGCGCTGGCCGCCCGACGAGGTCCCCTGGCCGCCCGGCTGCTGCACGGAGTGGGTGGCGTCGAAGATGACCGGCGCGCCGGTCCGCGCCATGATCGGCAGCGCCCGCATGTCGGTGACCAGCGTGTTGTAGCCGAAGGAGACGCCGCGCTCCGTCACCATGACCTTGGCGTTGCCGGCGCCCGTCACCTTGGCGACGACGTTGGCCATGTCCCAGGGCGCGAGGAACTGGCCCTTCTTCACGTTGACGACCGCGCCGGTCTGCGCCGCCGCCACGAGGAGGTCGGTCTGGCGGCACAGGAAGGCCGGGATCTGCAGCACGTCGACGACCTCCGCCACCGGCGCGCACTGCCCGGCCTCGTGGACGTCCGTCAGCACGGGCACGCCGAGGCGCTCCTTGATGTCGGCGAAGGCCCGCAAGGCGGCCTCCAGCCCCACCCCGCGCTCCCCGCTGAGGGAGGTGCGGTTGGCCTTGTCGAAGCTCGTCTTGAACACGAAGGGCAGCCCGAGCTTGCCGGCGATCTCCTTCAGCGCCGTCGCCATCTCGAGCGCGTGGCCGCGGCTCTCCATCGCGCAGGGCCCGGCGATGAGGGCGAGAGGCAGGGCGTTGCCGAAACGCACAGCCCCTGCGGCGACGACGGTTTGGGGCGACGGCTTCTCGGTCATGGCGGGCTCTCTGGGTTCTCGACGGGTGGGCGCCGGGTCGGCCGGTCAGGACCGGGGCAGCGCGGCGTAGTAGGCGGCCAGCGCCTCGAAGTCCTGCTCGGTCATGTGGCGGGACATGTAGCGCATCTCCTTGTGCTTGCGCGCCCCGGTCCGGAACGCGCGCAGCTGGTTCAGGAGATAGGCCTCGTTCTGTCCCGCCAGATGCGGGACCTCGACGTCCCTGGCGATGCCGTCCACGCCGTGGCACGGCGCGCAGGCGTCGACCTGGACGGGCGCGCGCCGCACCTGCTGGGCCTGAGCCGGCGCCGACGCAAGCGCCGCGGCCGATAGCGTCAGCATCAGGAGGCGCGCGGCTCGCATGATCGGCCTACTTTTTGTCGTAGGGGTTTTCCGGCGTCCGCAGGCTCATCCTGATCGGCGTGCCGGGCAGATCGAAGGTTTCGCGCAGGCTGTTGACCAGATAGCGGACATAGCTGTCCGGCAGCGCGTCGAGCTGGTTGCCGAACAGGGCGAAATGCGGCGGCCTGGCCTTCACCTGCGTGGCGTAGCGGATCTTGATCCGCCGACCCGACACCGCCGGCGGCGGATGGTTCTCCAGGATCCGGCTCAGCCACTTGTTCAGCTGCGAGGTCGACACCCGCTTGGACCAGGTCTCCGAGGCGGAGAAGCAGGCCTCCATGAGCTTGTCCAGCCCGTCGCCCGTCAGGGCCGAGACCGGCACGATCCTGGCGCCCTTCACATTGGACAAGAGCCGCTCGGAATCCTCCACCAGCTTCTTGAAGCGGCCGGAATCGCCCGCCACCAGGTCCCATTTGTTGACGGCCACGACCAGCGCGCGGCCTTCCTTCTCGACCACGCTGAGGATGGCCATGTCCTGCTTCTCGAACGGGATGGTCGCGTCGAGCAGCAGCACAACCACCTCGGCGAAGCGCACGGCGCGCAGCCCGTCGGCGACCGACAGCTTCTCCAGCTTGTCCTCGACCTTGGCGCGCTTGCGCATCCCCGCTGTGTCGAAGAGCTTCACCGGCCGGCCGCGCCATGCCCACTCGATGCCGATGGAATCGCGCGTGATCCCCGCCTCGGGGCCGGTCAGCAGCCGGTCCTCGCCGAGAAAGCGGTTGATGAGCGTCGACTTGCCGGCGTTGGGCCGCCCCACGATGGCGATGCGCAGCGGCCGCACCACGTCCTCGCCGTCCTCGGCGTCGGGTCTGTCCCCGTCCAGGTCGTCGAAGTCGTCCTCCGGCAGCGCCGTGTGCTCCGGCAGCGCCGCGCGCAGGGCGTCATAGAAGTCCGACAGCCCCTCGCCATGCTCGGCCGAGATCGGCACCGGATCGCCGAGGCCCAGCCCGAAGGCCTCGTAGGTCGCCAGATGGTTGGCGCGGCTCTCCGCCTTGTTGGCCAGCAGCACGACCGGCTTGGCCGCCCGGCGCACCAGGTCGGCGAAGTGCCGGTCGGCCGGGGTCAGGCCCGCGCGGGCGTCGATCACGAAGATGATGGCGTCCGCGTCGTCGATCGCGGCTTCGGTCTGCTGGCGCATGCGCCCGGCGAGCGTGGCGGCGTCGGCCTCCTCCAGGCCCGCGGTGTCGATCGCCGTGAAGGTGAGGTCGCCCAGTCGCGCCTCTCCCTCCCGCCGGTCGCGGGTCACGCCGGGCTGGTCGTCGACGAGCGCGAGCTTCTTGCCGACGAGCCTGTTGAACAGCGTCGACTTGCCCACATTCGGCCGGCCGATGATGGCGACCGTGAAGGTCATGATCTACCTCTCCGGCCCCGCGAGCCGCGAGGCGTCATGTCTCTCAAAGTCGATGTGTCCCCGGCGCACCGCAAGGGCGCGGGGCCGACGGCGCCGGTTAGGACGCCGGCTTCACGGGGCCGGCGCGCACGATCCCGAGCAGCAGGTCGGCGCGCTGCTTCAAGGACGGAGGCGCGGTGCGGTCCGTGACGATCTCGTCGAAGGCCTTGCCGGCCGCCTCGTAGTCGCCCGCCTTGAGGGCGGACAGGCCGAGAAGTTCGCGGGCGTTCGCCCCCCACGGATTGCCGGCGGCGAGCAGCGGCTGCAACCGGCTCTTCACCTCGTCGGCGGGGGCGGTGTCCACCACCAGCATGGCGGCCCGCAGGCGCGCCAGGTCGCGCAGCACCGGGGCCACGCTCGTGTCGGCGGCCAGCGCGTCGTAGGTCTTCACGCCGTCGGCCGCGGACTGCTTGGCCTGTTCGGCCGCCTCGCGGAACCGCGCCAGCTTCTGGTAGCCGGCCGTCGAGTCCTTGGCGATGTCGGCGAATTCCTTCTCGGCCTCGTCGGCGTTCCCGGCCCGGGACGTCTCGATGGCGGCCTCGAAGCGGGCGCCCGCGGCTTCGGCGCGTTGGCTCTGCCAGTACTCATAGGCCCGCCAGCCGCCCGTGGCGGCCACGGCCAGCAGGGCGACGCCGATCAGCGCGCCATTGTGCTTCTTCCAGAATTCGATCGCCTTGTCGCGGCGAACGTCTTCATCGATCTCGCGAAAAATGTCGGCCATGGCCGGCGTATGTCCTTCCGAGGGGCTCAACGCCCCGGCCTCCCGCGCGACGGCGGGACAGGGTCGGCAGCCGATTACCACGGCGTTGCGGCTTTGTCATGCCGCCGGCGCGGTCCGCGATCCTCGCGTCTTGGCGCGACGCCGCGCGTCAGCGCGACAGCACCGGGACGCCGATCAGATACGGGTGAAGGAAGATGAGCGCCACGAAGACGGCCGTCCCCGCCACGACCGTGATGACGTCGTTGCGCATCCCGCCCGCCGCGCCCGCCTTGGGGCCCGGCTCGGCGTGGGCCGCCGCGATCTCGCCGCCCGGCGAGACGGCCTCGCCGCGCCGCTTCACCGCGATGCGGTCATAGACCGCCCAGGCCAGGAACGAGCCGAACAGGATCAGCGACCCGAGATCGCCATTGGCCAGCAGATGGGCGAGGGCCCAGATCTTCACCGCCACCAGCATCGGGTGCTTGAGCCGCCGCTGGATCGCGCCGGGCGCATAGCCGGACATGAGGCTCACGATGGAGAACCACATCAGCAGGATGGTGAGGTGGCGCATCCCCGCCGGCGGATCCCAGACCTGGATGTAGCCCGCGTCCCGGTAGGACTTGAAGCCGTAGACGATGAGCGCGAGGCCGATCAGCGACGCCAGGCTGTAGAGCCCCTTGTAGGGCCCCTCCCCGATCGCCTCCATCATGCTGCGCCTTGCGCCGCGCAGGGTGGTGACCGTGTGCACGCCCAGGAAGATCGCGACGCCGAGAATCAGGAGAAGCATGGTGGACCCGGTGGTTCGAGGTGCGGCGGAGCCTAGGCGGTTCCCCGGCCGGTCCGCAAGGCGGGGCGTCGCAAGGCCGCAAGCCTTTATTTTTCAAGGCGTAGGTGGTAAATGAATGCATCCGTCGAGGTCATCGGTCCCCGAGTCACGTCCATCCGCCCGCATTTCACGGCGAGAAGAGCCGTCGCGCGGTCGGTGAACGCCACGGACAGGCAAGCTGACGCTCGGGCCGCGACGGTGCGCGGCGAAGGCTGCCGAAACAACATCACGACGCGCCGCATCAGGCCCGCAAGGCGAGCCGCGGCGATCCATCTTGGGCCGCCGCGCAGCGGGGCCTCTATTCGAGCCGGAGCACGATGGCAGACCTCAAGGGAAACGGATTCAACGACCGGATGGGCCGCGCTGCGGCCGCCAAGCAGGCGATCCAGAAGCGGTTTCTGGAGAAGGCCGGGCAGGACGACCCCGCCGCCGCGGCGCGTCGCGAGGAGCGCAGGCTCGTGGCTGAGGCCCGCGCCGTGCGCGAGGCCGAGCGCGCCAAGCAGCGCGCCGAGGCCGCCGCCCTCAAGATCGTCGAGGACGCGGCCCGGGTCGAAGCCGAGAAGGAGCGCATCGCCCAGGAGGCCGAGCGGGCCGTGGCCGAAGCCGCCGAGAAGAAGGCGGAGCGCGACGCCCGCTACGCCGCCCGCAAGGCGCGCCAGCGCTGAGGCGTTCGCCGAACGCATTACGACGGCCCCGGCGAGCTTCGCCGGGCCGCACGCCACACATCGAGCCGTGAGGGACTTCCCATGACGTCGAAGACCACGAACAACCCTGACGCCAAGCAGCGGGCGGCGCGATCCTTCGAGAAGCTCGAGCAGCGCAGCCGGGAAGCCGAGCAGCGCATCAGCGAGCAGCAGAAGGCCGACGTGGCCGCCGCCGCCAAGATCAAGCGCCTGCGCGCGCTGCGGCTCGCCCGCGACGAGGCCGAGGCCGCCGAGGCCGCCCAGGTCGCCGCCATCGCGGCCGAGACGCCCAAGCCGAAGTCGCGCGCCAAGGCCAAGCCGGCCACCTGATCGCGCCCAGGAGCCTGACACAGCGGCGCCGGCTCGCTCTGGCGGCGCCAGCCAGGCCCTCGCGACCGATCGCGCCGGGATCCCGCATCCGACGCCCCCCGCATGGCGCATGGGATCGCCCGCAATCCGCTCCATCCCCGAACTGACGCCCGCCCTCGCGCGCCGAGGACGATGGCGGACCGCTGGCCGTTCAGCCGAGGGCCAGATTGAGGCGCTCGGCAGGTCCGCCCGCCGCGTCGGGCCCGTGCGCGAGGGAGCACCCCCGTCGCCGCCACGGGCCGACGACGGAACCGCTTCGCTCACGCGCCGTTCAGTGACCGGACCTTCTACGAAGGCCCTCGACAAGACGACGTCCTGACGCGCGGAGTACCACCATGGCCTTGCTCACTGGTTTCAACGTCACCCTTCCCGAGGTTGAGCTGATGGTGCAAGCCTCGCTGGCCGCATTCACGGACGGCTCCGTCCCCGCCGGCTGGTCCGTGGTCTCACCGCAGAACCTCGTTCCGGCGCGCTATTGGGATGGGAACTATTTCAGCAATGACGGCGCCAGCGCCATCGTGCTGAAGCAGGGCAATTCGTGGATCATCTCGTTCAGGGGCACGGATTCATCCGCCGACGTCGCCAAATATCCCGAGTTGGTCGCGCAGACCTATCTCGACAACTTCAAGCCCCTGCTCGTCGCCGTGGCGACCAACGCGGCCCCGAGCGACCAGATCTACGTAACCGGCGCCAGCCTCGGCGGGGCCGCCACCAACGAGCTCGCCGACAAGGCCTTTACGGACTATGCGGGCCGCTACGCCAGCGCCAAATTCGTGGCCTTCGCCTCGCCGGAGATCAGCAACAACGCCGGCATCCTCAATGTGGGGTTCGAGAACGACCCCATCTACAAGGTCATCGAGCAGTATCGCGACCAGCCCTCCAGCATGGACAACCTCGTCCTCGCCAAGGACCAGTACCTGCAGGGCAACTATAACGGCCAAAATCCGCTCGACTACTACGCCCACACGGCCGGCCAGTCGGCCGACGCGATCGCGCGGCTGGAGAGCTCGCATTTCCTGAACCAGATGAGCCCCGACGCCACCATCGTCTTCGATGCGTCGGCGCAGACCGTCACGGACGTGACGCCCGGCCGCGAGGCGGCGACCGTCTTCTATATCGGGCAGAACGGCGACGACGTCATCGCGGGCCGCAACGGGACCGACTACATCGACGGGCTCGGCGGCAACGACACCATCGTGGGCGGCGCCGGCGCCGACTGGCTGGCCGGCGGCGCCGGGAACGACCAGGTGCAGGGCGGCGCGGGCCGCGACACGGCTGTGTTCTCCGCCTTCCGCACCCAGGCGACCGTCTCGGGCTCGGCCACCGAGCACACCGTCGTGACGCCAACGGAGGGGACCGACGCGCTGTCCAGCATCGAGGCGATCCAATTCCAAGACGGCCGCCTCGCCTATGACGTGACCGACCCGGCGGCCGTGGTGCTTCGCGCTTACGACGCCGCCTTCAACCGGGCGCCCGACCCGACGGGCCTCGCCTACTGGACGGCCCAGCTGGACGCCGGCGCCAGCGTGTCCTCCGTGGCGGCCGCCTTCGCGGGCTCGGCCGAGTTCCAGGCGAAATACGGCGCCCTCGACAACCAGCAATTCGTGTCGGCCATCTACCAGAACGTCCTCGACCGCGCCGGCGACCCGACCGGCGTGTCCTACTGGACGCAGCAGCTGGACAGCGGCGCCGCCACCCGCGGGCAGGTCCTGGCCGGCTTCTCCGAATCGCCGGAGCATGTCGAGCAGTCGCGCGCGCAGATCGAGGCGGGCTATTGGGAGCAGGATCCGGTGGTGGCGTCGGTGGCCCGTCTCTATGACGCCGCCTTCAACCATCGCCCCGACCCAACGGGCCTGACCTTCTGGGACAATGCGGCCATGGGACAGTCCCTGAACGCCGTCGCGGCCGGCTTCGTGGCGTCGAGCGAGTTCAGCGCGACCTATGGCAGCCTCAGCAACCAGCAATTCGTGCAGCAGATCTACCAGAACGTGGTGGACCGCCCCGGCGATTCGGCGGGCGTCTCCTACTGGACCAGCGCGCTGGACCACGGAACGTCGCGCGCCGACGTCCTGCTCGGATTCTCGGAGTCCCCGGAGCACCGGGCGCTCACCAGCAGCTGGATCGACCAGGGCATCCTGTTCGCCTGACGCGAAAGAGGCGCAAGCCGGACCGTTCCGGCGGGCCGGCGCCTCAGTTGCGCAGAAGCAGCGCCGTCTCCAGCAGGCCGCCGGTGGCGAGCGTCAATCCGGGGAGCGGATCGGCGCCGTCATGGGGCATCGCCTTGGCCGGGCGGCGAGCCCGGCGCTGGACCAGCGCCGCCCACAGGCGCCGGGTCACGCCCGAACGGGGCGAAGCGGCGCGGTCGTGCAGGGCGAGCGTGGTCATGGCGAAACCTCTCCGGGCCGGTTGAGGCTGATCCGCGCCAGCCGGCCGAGAGGGTCTCTACTCCCAAATTGTTGCAGTGCGGTATACGCAAAACCGCATGTCTCGTATGACGCCCGATCGTTTCGGGCGCGTTCTACAGGCCCAGCCGCTTCATCTGCGCCTCGGGATAGCGCGTTCCCTTGGCGGCGGCGGGCGGAAACGCCGCGTCCAGGGCGGCCAGCGTCTCCGGCTTCGGCGCCAGCGCGACGGCGGCGGCGTTCTCCTCCAGCCATCGGCGCTGCTTGGCGCCGGGCAGCGGGACCACGAAGGGCTTGCGGCTGAGCAGCCAGGCGATCGCCAGCTGCGCGGCGGTGCACCCTTCCCCTTCGGCCAGCTGCTTCAGCCTCTCCACCATGCGCCAGTTGTGCTCCAGGTTCTCCCCCTGGAAGCGCGGCATGTCGCGCCGCCGGTCGTTGGGCCCGAGGGCGTCGAGGCTGGGCACCGTCCCGGTCAGGAAGCCGCGGCCGAGCGGGCTATAGGCGACATAGCCGACGCCGAGCTCCTCGCAGGTCGCCAGCAACTCCTGCTCGGCGTCGCGCGTCCACAGCGAATACTCCGTCTGGAGCGCCGCCATCGGGTGGGTCGCATGCGCCCGCCGCAAGGTCTGCGGCGCCGCCTCCGAAATGCCGAGCGCCCGGACCTTGCCCTGCTCGACGAGCCTCGCCATGGCTCCCACCGTGTCCTCGATCGGCGTCCCCGCATCGACCCGGTGGATGTAGTAGAGGTCGATCACGTCCGTCCCCAGCCGTTTCAGGCTGGCCTCGCAGGCCGCCATCACGTAGTCCGGCTTGCCGTTGACCTCCTGGCGCCCGTCGGGATGCCGGACATTGCCGAATTTGGTGGCCAGCACGTAGCGCTCGCGGCGCCCCTTCAGGGCCCGCCCGACCAGCTCCTCGTTCTTGCCGAAGCCATAGGCGTCGGAGGTGTCGATCAGCGTGACCCCCAGCTCCGCCGCGCGATGCAGCGTGGCGATCGCCTCGGTTTCGTCCGGCTGGCCGTAGATGGCCGTCATGCTCATGCAGCCGAGGCCGATGGCCGAGACGTCGAGGGTTCCGAGGCGACGCGTCTTCATGGGTGTCTCCGTTCTCAGGCAGGCCGGGCTTACTGGAAGACCTCGTTGAACTTCTTCTTGATGCGCGCCGCCTCCTTCTCGATGTAGTCGTAGTCGACCTCCGTCAGCGTCAGGGTGGAGAGCTGCGGGCTGCCCTCGGGCGGCGGCATGTCCACCCGGGACGAATAACCGCCGTCGGTCGGAAACAGCTTCTGCACCTCGTCGTCGAGCATGAAGTCGGCCAGCGCCTTGGCGGCGTTGGGATGGGGCGATCCCTTCACGACGGCGGTCGGCGACGGGATCATGAAGGTCCCGTCCTGCGGGTAGACGGTCAGGATGGGGTGGCCGTCCTTGCGGTCGTCCGCCGCGTAGCTGTCGCTCGCCCCGACGGCGATCAGTCGCTCGGCGCGCTTGATGTTGTCGGAGACCTGCTGGTTGCCCTGCACGATCATGATGTCGTTCTGGCGCAGCTTCTCGAAATAGCCCCAGCCCAGCTTCTTGGCCATCATGCCGACGACCGAGAGCTGCAGCGACGTGAAGGACGGGTCGGTCATGACGAGCTTGCCCTTGTATTTCGGGTCGACCAGCTCGGCCCAGGTCTTGGGCTGATCGGCCGGCGCCAGCTTGTCCGGCCGCATGTAGATCGTCATCATGTTGAGCCGCTGGGCGACGAAATAGCCGTCCTCGTTGCGCGCGCCCTTCGGCACCTTGTCGAAGTCCTTTGGTTTGAACGCCACGAACACGCCCTTGCGGGCGAACTGCTCGGAGGCGGCCGGATCGGACGTGGTCAGCAGGTCGCAGGCAATGCGACCCGCCTGCATCTCCTGCTGGAACCGCCGCAGGATGGCCGAGCCGCCGGAGCGGAACAGCTCCACCTTGACGCCCGTCTTGGCCTCGAACAGCGAGACGATCTTCTGGGCCGTTTCGATGGGCGTGGACGTGTACCAGACGACCTTGCCCTCCTTCCTGGCGGCGTCCATGTCGACGGCGTCCGCCGCGCGGGCCGCGCCGACCAGGGCCGGATGGACGAGGGCGGCCAGGCCAAGGGCGGCGGCCCCGGCGATGACGGATCGGCGGTTCTTCTGGGTCACGTCAACCTCCCGTTCGTTGGCTTTCGCGGCGGGTCTGGCGCCCGCGTCAGTGTCCGTCGCCGCGATAGACCGGCTCCGGCTGGGTGAAGAAGTTGAAGAGGATCTGGTAGGCCATCATGTAGTTCTTCTGCTGGAACGATGCGTGCGAGATGCCCGCCATCACGGCGAACTGCTTGTCGGCGTTGGGCAGCTTCTTGAAAAAGGCGATCAGGTCGTCCATCCCGGCGATGCCGTCGAACTCGCCGCGCATGATCACGGTCGGCGCCGTGATCTTCAGCGGATCGACCACCGGCAGCTTTGAGCACATGTCCACATAGGTGCCGGTCGGCACGCTGTCGTCGAGCGCCAGGATGGCGTCCGCGAAGGCCTCCACCACCTTCTTCTCGGCCGTGTCGGGATGGTCGCGGTTGAAGATGGAGTGCACGAAGGCCCGGTCGATCGGCCGGCGGTTGCGAGCCTGGAACTCCGGCAGCTTCTTGCGTCGTTCGACGAGGGTCGGGGCGCCCTCCCCGGTCCACACGAAGGCGTCGAGCGCCAGCCGCTTCACCCGCTCCGGATGGCGCTCCGCGAAAGCCGCCGCCCGCAGCGCGCCCGACGAAATGCCGTAGACCAGCATGGGCCCGCAGTCGCGCGTCTTCAGGATGTAGTCGCTCGCCGCCGAGAGGTCGTCCGCCCCGTTGGCGATGTCGCAATTGATGTCGCGGTTCTTGTCGGAGCGGCCATAGCCCTCCATGTCGACGCACCACGTGTCGAAGCCGCGCTGGGCGAACCAGTCCATGACGGACGAATCCGGGCGGCCCTCGACCTTCAGGTCGAAGGTGGGCTGCGACGCCATCGAGGAGCCGTGCACGAACAGCACCGTGCCGAGCGGCCGGCCGGGCGTGACGGCGCGCTTCTCCCACAGGAACAGGTTGACGTCGCCCTTCTTGGTCCAGTGTTCGACGCCGGTCACGGTCTGCTCGGAGGTCATGCGATGGGTCCTTGCCAGAAGAGAAAAGGTCAGGCGGCCGCAGCCGGGATCGAGGCGGCCGGGAGGAAGATGCTGCATTGGCTGGCGTCCACGGCGAGCGCGACCCCGTCTCCGACCGCGAACTGCTGCAGCGGATGGGTCTGCACCCGCAGCACCTGGCCGGAGTTCAGGGTCACGTGATACTCGCTGAGATTGCCCAGGAAGGTCCGGTCCGTAACCGTCGCCAGGGTCTCGTCGCCGCCCTGCCCCACCGGCTGGAGCCGGATGTTCTCCGGGCGGATCGCGATCTCGATCGCCGCGCCGGCGCGGGCCCAGTCGGGCGCCGGCATCTCCAGGCGCAGGTCGGGCCCTTCCACCCGCCCTCGCCCGCCCGACACCTCGGCGAGCCGCCCGGGCAGGATGTTCACCAGCCCCATGAAATCGGCGACGACCCGGTTCGCCGGGCGCGAATAGACCTCGAAAGGCGTGCCGAACTGCTGCAGCCGCCCCTGGTGCATGACGGCGATCTGGTCGGACAGCGCCAGCGCCTCGGCTTGGTCGTGCGTGACGTAGATGAAGGTGATGCCGGTGCGCCGCTGCAGCTGCTTCAGCTCCGTGCGCATGCGCTCGCGCAGCTTGGCGTCGAGATTGGACAATGGCTCGTCCAGCAGCAGGATCTCGGGCTCCACGACCAGGCTGCGGGCCAGCGCCACGCGCTGCTGCTGCCCGCCGCTGAGCTCGTTGGGGTAGCGGCCCTCCAGCCCCGTCAGGTTGACGAGGTCGAGCGCCCTGTCGACCATCTGGAGCGCCTGCGCGGCCGGCGTCTTCCTGATCTTCAGGCCGAAGACGACGTTCTCGAACACCGTCTTGTGCGGCCAGACCGCGTAGTTCTGGAACACCATGCCCATGCCGCGCGAGTCCGGGGGGACGACGCTCTGCGGCGACGACATGAGCCGGCCATCGACGTGGATCGAGCCCTTGTCGGGCGTGATGTAGCCGGCGATCGCCCGCAACGTGGTGGTCTTGCCGCAGCCGCTCGGCCCGAGCAGCGTGATGAACTGGTTGTCGGCGATGTCCAGCGACAGGTCGCTCAGGGCCGCCGCGGAGGCCTCGCCGCTGTAGCTCTTCGTCAGGTTGCGGATCGTGATGCCTGCCATGGACTGCTCCGGACTGCGGCGCGCCGCAGGGGCGCGGGGGGACGGCGCGAGGGAAAGGCTGCGAGGCTCAGGGAACGCCGGCCTCCGCACGGCTCGCGAAGCGGCCCTTGCTGATCCGGCTGGCCAGCCAGATCGCGGCGCCGATGATGACCATGTTGACGAGCGCGAGGGCGGAGACGGGCTCGGTGTAGCCGGTCTCGTAGAGATTGTAGATCGCCACCGCGAGCGTGATGGAGCTGGAGCTGAACAGCAGGATCGAGGCGCTCAGCTCCTGCACGACCGGCACGAAGACGAGCAGCCACCCGGCGAAGAGGCCAGGCCCCATCAGCGGGAGCGTAATCTCCTTCATGGTGGTCCCCCACCGCGCCCCGAGGATGCGGGCGCTCTCCTCCAGCGACGGATCGATCTGGCGAAGCGCCGTGTTGGCGGCCCGCACGCCGAGCGGGATGTAGCGCCCCACATAGGCCAGCAGCAGGATGCCGAGCGTGCCGTAGAGCGCGAAGGGCAGCATCAGCCAGAACTGGATGAGGGCCACCGCCATCACGATGCCGGGCAGCCCGAGCGGCACGAGCGCGATGTAGTCCAGCACCCGCCGGCCGGGCGCGGTGGTGCGTAGGTCGATCCAGCTGATCACCGCGCCCAGCAGCACCGCGATCGTGGATGCGATCGTGGCCAGCAGCAGGCTGTTGAGGATGGCCCGGCGGGTGATGTCGTAGTCGAACAGCACGAACTTGTAGTGGGCCAGGGTCAGGCCTTTCCAGAAGTTCAGGCCCCAGGACTTGGAGAACGACACCGCCAGCAGCGTGCCGTAGGGCAGCACGACGGCCAGGATGAACACCAGCACGCAAAAGCCCAGCACGACCCAGCGCAGCGGCCCCAGTTCGACGAGCTGCGGGCGGGAGCCCTTGCCGCCCAGCGTCACGAAGGAGCGCCTGGCGAGGTAGCGCCGCTGCACGAACAGCGCCGCCACCGTGATCAGCACGAACATCAGCGACAGCGCCGAGGCGAGCCCGTATTGCGGCGGATAGTCGAACAGCGCGTAGATCCGCGTCGGCAGCGTGACGATGCGGCCGGGCAGGCCCACGATCGCCTGCGAGCCGAACAGCGCGATGGCGTTGACGAAGGAGAGCAGCACGCCCGACAGGATGGCGGGGGCCACCAGCGGCCCGGTGATCAGCAGCGCCGTGCGGAACTTGCCCGCTCCGAGGATCTGGGCGGCCTCCTCATAGGAGGCGTCCACCGACAACAGTGCGCTCGAAGCCAGCAGATACACGAACGGGAAGGTGTGCAGCACCGTCACCAGCACCAGCCCGGTCATCGTGAACACGTTGAAGCGCACGAACTCCAGGCCCACCACGTCGCGCAGGAAGACGTTGACCAGTCCCGCATTGGGGCTGAACAGGTTGACATACGCGATGGCGATCAGGAACGGCGGCGACAGATAGGCGACGCTGGCGGTGAAGCGGATGAGCCTCTTGCCAGGCACATTGGTGCGGCTCACCGCCCAGGCCAAAGGCACGCCCAGCACCACGCTGAACAGGCCCGTCCAGAAGCCGAGCACGAGCGAGTTCCACAGGGCCGTGACATAGAGGCGGCCTTCCAGCACCTCCTTGAAGTTCTCCAGCGTCGGGCCGCCCTCGCCCCAGATGCTGCTGACGAGCAGCGTCGCCAGCGGAAGAACCACCAGGATCGCCAAGGCGAGCACGCCGGCGACCATCACCACGTGCTCGAGGCGCACGCCTCCCGCGCGGCGCGCGCCCAGGCCGGGAACCTGCAAGGCGGGATCGCGCTGCGGCCGATGCTTGTCGAGGGTCGGGTCGGCGTGCCCGGCGACCGTCATGGCGCATCCCCTGGACGGCGGCCATGGCCGAGCCCTGCGCTGCAGCCCAGATCGGGGTCGGAACCGCTCGTCATCCGCGCAAGAAGATGCGCGGCCTCATGGCACGGCATGGCGTCACTCCCGGGCAGTCTTCTTTTGCGGCGATCTTTGACCCCGCGCCGTGAGCTGTCAACCAAAGCTTCAAATATCGAAAATTGGTTGCGGATGGCCGCCAATGGTTCATCATCGAACCGGGGCGTGGCCATGCGGCTCCCCCGCCCCGTCGCCTGTGGGAGGACGCTGCATGAAGACGCGCCGCCTCGGCCGGACCGGCCCGGTCGTCTCCGCCATCGGCCTCGGCTGCTCGGGCATGAGCTCGGACTACGGCGTGCCGGACGACGCCGAATCGACCGCCACGATCCGCCTCGCCATCGACCGCGGCGTCACGGTGTTCGACACCTCCGACGCTTATGGGGCGGGCCGCAACGAGGAGCTGATCGGGGCCGCCATCGCAGGCCGGCGCGAGGGCCTCGTCATCGCCACCAAATTCGGCAACATCCGCGGTCCGAACGGCGAGCGCGGCGGCGTCAACGGCAAGCCGGACTACGTTCCGGTCGCCTGCGAGGCCAGCCTGCGGCGGCTCGGGATCGACTGCATCGATCTCTACTACCAGCACCGCATCGACCCCTCCGTGCCGATCGAGGAGACGGTCGGGGCCATGGCCCGGCTCGTCGAGCAGGGCAAGGTCCGCCATCTCGGCCTGTGCGAGGCCGGCGTCGACACCATCCGGCGCGCCCATGCGACGCATCCGCTGGCGGCCGTCCAGATGGAGTACTCGCTCTGGACCCGCGACGCCGAAAGCAAGATCCTGCCGGCGCTGCGCGCGCTGGGCGTCGCCCTGGTGCCCTACAGCCCCCTGGGACGCGGCTTCCTCACCGGCGCCTTCCGCAGCCGCGACGACCTGATCCCGACCGACCGCCGACACGCCCACCCGCGCTTCCAGAGCGGCAATTTCGAAGCCAATCTGGGGCTGCTCGCGCCCCTGTCGAAGGTCGCGGAGCGGCGAGGCTGCGCTCCCGCCCAGGCGGCGCTGGCCTGGGTGCTGGCGCAGGGCGACGACATCGTCCCCATTCCGGGCACCAAGCGCCGCCGCTGGCTGGAGCAGAACATCGGCGCGCTCGACCTGACCCTCGACGCCGACGACCTGTCGCGCTTGACCGAGGCGTTCCCGGCCGGAGCAGCGGCTGGGCTGCGCTATCCCGAAAAGCAACTGCAAGGGCTCGGCCTGTGAGCCGGGACAACGCCCCATGAGCACTGCCGCAAGCGCCGTCGACGCCGCCGACCATGAGGACGCCCTCGACCTGGAGATCCTCGACGCTCCGGACGCCGAGGCGCCGAACGCGGTCCTGCAGGTGCGGGCCTTCCTGGCCCGGGCCGGCACGCTGGATCACGGACGCCTCCCGCCCGAGCGGGAGCTCGCGCAGGCGCTGGGCGTCACCCGCGCCGAGCTGCGCAAGGCGCTCGCCAAGCTCGAGGCCGAAGGCCAGCTCTGGCGCCATGTCGGCAAGGGCACCTTCGTGGGCAGCCGCCCGATCGACAATCTGGCCGACGTCGCCGGCATGGCGCGCCGCACCAACCCGGCGGAGGTGATGCGGGCGCGCCTGGCCATCGAGCCGGAGATCGCCCGGCTGGCGGCCCTCAACGCCACGCCGGCCCATCTGTCTGAGCTGGAAGCGATCATGCGCAAGTCGCGCCAGGCCCAGACCTGGCGCCAGTATGAGAGCTGCGACAACCGCTTCCACCGCATGATCGCGGCCGCCACCCAAAACAGCCTGCTGCTGGGACTATTGGATACGCTGAGCGCGGTGCGACAGGCGGTGAACTGGGGTCGGCTGCGCGCCTCACCCACAAGGCCGCGCGAGGACCATCACAGCTTTGTCGAGCATGAGGCCATCGTGGCCGCCATCGCCGACCGCGACATGTCCCGCGCCGCCCAGGCCATGCGCACCCATCTGCAGAGCGTCGAGCGCAACCTCCTCGGCCGTGCGGAGGCGGAAGACTGAGCGGCTCGTCAGGGGCGGCCGGGCCCGTCAGCCCTCATGCACCAGCAGGTCGAACCCGGAGTTCCGGTCGATGATGGCGATCAGCCCGTCGGCGTCCACGTCCACGTCGTTCGTCTGTGGACTGGCGTTCCCGCCGACCGGCTCGGGGATGTAGCGCCCCACTTCGGACGGCTCCTCCGGGTTGGAGATGTCCACCACCCGCAGTCCGCCCGAGAACCACGCGCAATAGACCAGGGAGCCGTCGATATGCTCCTGGAACTGATGCGCGCCGAAGCGGCCGAGCCGCGCATAGGGGCTGTCGAGGTCCGACACGTGGAAGGTCGAGAGGGGCCGGAAGTCCCCCTCCGTCACGTCGAAGATCCACAGATGGGCGTGCGGCTGGCCCGGCGTGTGGTCGTGCTCCTCGTCGACCGCGACGGCGATCCGCCGGCCGCCGATCAGGCCTTTCGCGGGTAGGACCGTATGGGTGGGCTCGGGCGTGGGCGGGTGATAGTTGAACGCCCCCACGGTGCGCGGCCGCGCGATGTCCGTCACGTCGATCCGGCGCACGCCCGCATACCACACGGCCGCCCAGAGATCGTCGCCCTGGCGCAACGCGTGGTGCAGCCTGTGGCTCTCGCCGCTCCAGGTCGGCGTCTCGCCCGCCGCTACATGCTGGCCGGGCAGGTGCCAGCGGGACACCTCCTCGGGTTTCTCGGGATTGGAAATATCGTAGATCACCAGGATGTTGCCCCGGTATCCTTCCATTTCAGTCGAGATATACGCGTAGCGCTCGTCCATGTCGAAGCGGTGGACGCCGAAGCCGAAGGTGCGCTGATAAGCCAGCAGCCGCGGCCTGCTGCGGTCGGCGATGTCCCAGATCTTGAACCCGCCCTGCTCATAGGGCTGCGGCTGGATCCTGCGCAGGCCGGGGATCGCCTCCGGCTTCACCTTGAGCGCGGCGGCGAGTTCGGCGTCCGTGGCGGGGCGGCCGTGGCGGGCCGCCCATTCGGCCTCGAGCGCCTTCAGGCGCCCGGCGCGGCGCTTGGCGTGGCGCTCGTTCTCCTCGACATTGGTGATCATGATGTCGCCGGCGACCCGCACCTTGTGGGTGTGCGACTGGTCGTCGTCGAGGCGGATCTCCGACACGACCGTCGGACGCGAGGGATTGGAGACGTCCAGGATGGTGGTGCCGTAGGGCGGCTTCATATGGCCCACGATCGCGTGGCCCTTGCCGTCGAAGATCACCTGCCCGCCTCCGGGCAGGTCGAGATGCCCGAGCCGTCGCACATTGCGGGAGAGCGCGTCCGCCGTCATTGCGTCCCCTCCGCCGGGCCGGTCAGGCGAACCGGTTGCTGATCTCGCCCAGACCCTGGATGGCCATGCGCACCACGTCGCCCTCCTTGAGGAAGCGCGGCGGCTTCAGGCCGATGCCGACGCCGGCCGGCGTCCCGGTCGAGATCACGTCGCCGGGCAGAAGCGTCATGCCGGCCGAGATGGTCTCGACGAGGCCAGGGATGTCGAAGATCAGGTCGCGCGTGTTGGCGCTCTGGCGCAGCTCGCCGTTGACCCAGCAGGACACGTCGAGATTCTCGGCGTCGACCTCGTCGCGCGTGGTGATCCAGGGGCCCATGGGGCAGAAGGTGTCGAGCGCCTTGCCGAGGAACCACTGCTTGTGGTTGCGCTGCCGGTCGCGGGCGGTCACGTCGTTGACGATCGTGTAGCCGAAGATGTGGTCGAAGGCGTCCGCGCGCTTGATGTCGCGCCCTCCCCGGCCGATCACGACGGCGAGCTCGACCTCGTAGTCGACCATGCTGGTCACGCCCGGATGCAGGCTGACGGTCGCCCCCGGGCCGACGATGCAGCTCGTCGGCTTGGTGAACACAGCCGGGAACTCGTCGATCTCCGCACCCTTCACCGCGCCGGCCTCAAAGCCGCTCTGGGCGAATTCGCGGGCGTGCTCGCGGTAGTTCTTGCCCACGCAGATCACGTTGCGCGGCGGAATCAGGGGCGCCTGGAGGGCGACCTCGGCGAGCGGAATCGCCGCCCCGGTCGGCGTCGGCGGCGCTCCGCCGGCGGCCGCCGCCTCCACCAGCGCCAGCATGCCGGAAACCTGGACTGGCCTGATCTCGCCTGAAGCCTCGTCCACGACGCCGACGCCGGAACGGCCTGAATGAATGAACGCGGCGAGTTTCATGGCGGCCTCACGGGGTCTGCAAACGCGTCTGCGGCGCTTTCGGACATTTCCACATCGGCCGCTATCAATGTCAACCAATTCGAGGATTGCTCACGCTTGGTTTTCGCTTATGCTCGCCGCGACCTTGAAGCCCGGCTGCGGACCGGGCGGTCCGAAGAGGTGGTCTCCATGGAGTACGTGATCCCAGCGCCGCCCGTCACCTCGCTCCGGGTCGTCGGCTCCGACGCCCAGTTCCCGGTGCGCCGCATCTATTGCATCGGCCGCAACTACGCCGAGCATGCGATCGAAATGGGCCATGACCCCAACAAGGAGCCGCCGTTCTTCTTCCAGAAGAACCCGGACAACATCCTGCCCGAGGGCAAGCCCTTCCCCTACCCGGCCAAGAGCGAGGACGTGCATTTCGAGGTCGAACTCGTGGTGGCGCTGAAGACAGGCGGGTCCAACATCCCGGTCGAGCGCGCCATGGACTGCGTCTATGGCTACGGAATCGGCCTGGACATGACCCGGCGCGACCTGCAGGGCGAAGCCAAGAAGCTCGGCCGCCCCTGGGAGATCGGCAAGGCCTTCGAGCATTCCGCCCCCTGCGGCCCGCTCACCCCCGCCGACAAGGTAGGCCGCATCGAGGACGGCTCGATCACGCTCGAGGTGAACGGCCAGCTCCGCCAGAAGGGCGACATCAACCAGATGATCTGGAAGATCCCGGAGATGATCTCCTACCTGTCGGACTATTTCGTCCTCGCTCCGGGCGATCTCATCATGTCCGGCACGCCCTCCGGGGTCGGGGCGGTCAAGAAGGGCGACAGGCTCGTCGCCCGGGTCGACCGCGTCGGGGAGTTCGCCGTCACGGTGGAGTAGCGCCTGATCGGCGGCGGGTCAGCCCAGGACCCGCTGGCCGCCCGCGACCAGATCGCCCGCGATGGCCAGAGCCACCCCGATGGCCACGCAGGCGAGGCCGACCAGGAAGATGACGACGGCCCGGTGGTAATAAGCCAGGCTCAGCGAGCGCGTGGACAGCAGGCTCGCCACCGCGATCACCTGCGCGACGATGCCGACCGCGATGGCGGCCACGGCCGCCAGGTCCACGCCCAGCCAGGGCCCGGGCAGCGCCGCCCAGCGGTTCAGGAAGCTCAGCGAGAAGCCCAGCACCACGCTGATCGCCGTGAGCGAGCCATTGCGAAAGGCCGCGTCGATCCGAGCGGGCGGGTCGCTCGCCGTCTCCTCCGGCTTCGCCGCGCCGACCGGTTCGCCCATGCCGAACCTCCCGCTTCAGCAATCCTCCGCCGTCGCGCCGGCGCTCGTCGTCACGCCGGAGGCGTCCTGAGCCCGGCCGGGTCCTTCACCTCGATCTCGATGAACGCGATCGGGTGCTCCGAGCCGTTCATGACGTCGTGCTCGACGCCCGCCGCCCGCCGGTAGGACTGGCCCGCCGAGAGCGGCACCGCCGTCTCGCCCTGCTCCGTCTGCACGCGCAGCACGCCGTCGGTCAGCATCACGACGAAATAGGGAAAGCCATGGGTATGCCAGCCCGTGGCCGCGCCCGGCTGGAAGTCCCAGCGGGTGATCCGCGCCGTCGCGTCGTCCACCTGGAGGGTGGGCACCGCCGGTTGCACGCATTGAAAAGCCATTCGTCGATCGCCTCGCGAAGCGCCGGACCCCGCCACGGCGTCCAGGGGAAGGCCTCAGCTTGGCCGGGCCCAAGGCGATCGTCAAACCCGGGACCTGCGGGGAAGGCCTCGCCAGGCATGCCGAACATCGAAACTTAACCGTGGTCGATGATCCAACTCCGAACACTTGCCCAAGATCAAGACCGTCATGCTTCGTTAATAGGCTGCCTTATACTCAACTTATGCGAGTGTTTTCGGCCAGGAGCAGATCCGTGGGCTTCCTTCTCGAACTGAAGCATCAGGAAGTGGCCTATGTGGGCAAGGCGGTGCTGACCAACACCGGCGACCGGGCCCGCATCATGGTGGAGGGGCCGATGCCCGTCCTGCGCGGGCAAGACTATGTCGACCCCGGCGCCGCCAAGACGCCCGCCGAGCGGATCTATGTCGCCGTGCAGGAGATGTACCTGTCCGGCAGCGACGACGCGGCGCCCGACTTCTTCGCCGCCTCCCGGCGCCTCATCGCCCAGCGTCCCCATGCCGAGGAGCCCATCTCCCAGCTGAGCAAGCTGGTGCTGGCCCAGGACATGGCCAAGGCCCTCAAGGTCGCCCGCACCCTGATTCAGCTGGAAGAGAAGGCCGCGTAGGGCGAGGCGCCTGGCTCGATCCCGGCGCATGCTTGTTTCAACTTCGGCGAGCGTGTAGCCTCCCCCGGTGGGCGGATGCTCCGGGATGAGGCATTTGATCGAATTGAAGCGCGTCCATCCCGTGGAACGGGAGCCTGCGCCGGCCTCGGCGGCCGATATGCGGCTGGTGATCTTCGATTTCGACGGCGTGGTGGTCGACAGCGAGGCGATCGCCTGCCGGGTGCTTGCGACCGCGCTGTCGCGCCACGGCTTTCCGGCCGACGTGTCGCTGGTGGTGGATCGCTACCTCGGGCGCGCCTTTTCGGTCGTTCGCGACGACTACGCGGCTGCGCTCGGCCGGCCGATTCCGGATGATTTCTCCAGCGACTACGGTCGCGAGCTGGAAGCCGCTTTCCGCGCCGACTTGCGGCCGATGGCGGGCGTCGCGGCGGCGCTGGACCACCTGGCCGCCCGGGGTCTCCCCTTCGCCATCGCGTCCTCCAGCTCCCAGGGCCGGATCGCCCAGGCGCTCTCGGTCACGGCGCTGGCCGGCCATTTCGGCGACCGGATCTTCGACGCGGCCATGGTGGAGCGTGGCAAGCCCGCGCCCGACCTCTTCCTTTACGTCGCCCGCCAGATGGGCGCCGCCCCCGCGCAGTCGCTGGTGATCGAGGACAGCCCGGCCGGCGTGCGGGCCGGCAAGGCCGCCGGCATGACCGTCTGGGGCTTCACGGGCGGCGCGCACCATGCGAGCTTCGACGGCGACGCGGCCCTCCAGGCCGCCGGCGCGGACCGCTTGATCACGAGCATGGCCGACCTCCTGGTGCTTTGAGCGGCGATGAGCAGCGATTCCGACACGTCCCGTCTCGACGACGCCGCCCGCGCCGGCTGGCTGTACTTCATCGCCGGCAACACGCAGGACGAGATCGCCCGCAAGCTGCAGGTCTCGCGGCAGGCCGCCCAGCGCCTGGTGTCGCTGGCGATTTCCGAGAAACTCGTCACCTTCAGGCTGCACCACCCCATCGCGCAATGCATGGCGCTCGCGCAGCGGCTCGCCGACGCCTTCGGGTTGGACCACTGCGAAGTCGCGCCGGCCGATCCGGCCTCCTCGAGCTCCACGGTGGGCATCGCCGAGCTCGCGGGCGCCTTCATGGAAGGCCGGCTGCGGGCGGCCAAGCCCCTGATCATGGCGGTGGGAACGGGCCGCGCCATGCGGGCGGCCGTGGACCAGCTGCCGCCGATGAACTGCCCCAACCACCAACTCGTGTCGATGGTGGGCAACATCGCGCCGGATGGATCCGCGACCTTCTTCGACGTGCTCTCCAAGCTCGCCGACCTCACGCGGGCGCGGCACTACCCGATGCCGCTGCCGGTCTATGCGTCCACCGAATCGGAGCGCGACCAGCTGCTCGCCATGACGCCGGTGCGCAAGGTTCACAGCCTCGCGGCCGAGGCGGATCTGGTGATCGTCGGCGTCGGGCAGATGAGCCGAACCGCGCCGCTGCACCAGGACGGGTTCATCTCGAGCGACGAACTCTTCGAGCTGATGCGCCATGGCGCGGTCGGCGAGATCGCGAGCTGGGCCTTCGATGAGGCCGGCGCGGTGCTGGACGTCGGCGTCAACCGGCGCACCACGAGCGTTCCGCTGCCGTCCGCCGCCGGCCGCTCGGTGGTGGGCGTCGCGATGGGGCCAGACAAGGTCCCGGCCCTGCGCGCCGCCCTCAAGGGCCGCCTCCTGACGGGCCTAATCACCAACGAGGCGACCGCCTCGGCCTTGCTGGCCTGATCCTTCGATTCCCCGCCGGCCCGACCGACACGCCGTTGCTGCGGCGCAGCGTCGATTCAGCGTTGACAGCCGCTCCGGCGCGTTTGAGCATATGCGCAACGTGTGGGCATATGCCCAACGCGGGGGAGGAAACGACATGAAGGCCCTGATTGCGGCGCTGTTGGGCGCGGCGTCGATGCTTGCCGTGAGCGAGGCGTCGGCGCAGACGAAGTTGACGATTGCGACCGTGAACAACGGCGACATGATCCGCATGCAGGGTCTGACGTCCGACTTCACGGCGAAGAACCCCGGCATCACGGTCGAGTGGGTGACGCTGGAAGAAAACGTCCTGCGCCAGCGCGTCACCACGGACATCGCGACCAAGGGCGGCCAGTTCGACATCCTCACCATCGGCACCTACGAGGTTCCGATCTGGGCCAAGCAGAACTGGCTGGTGCCGCTCACCGGGCTCGGGGCCGACTACGACGTCGACGACCTGATCCCGGCCATCCGCTCCGGCCTGACGGCCGACGGCAAGCTCTACGCCGCGCCGTTCTACGGCGAGAGCTCCATGGTGATGTACCGCAAGGACCTGATGGACAAGGCCGGCCTGAAGATGCCGGACGCGCCCACCTGGACGTTCATCGCGGACGCCGCCCGCAAGATGACCGACAAGGCCACCGAGACCTACGGCGTGTGCCTGCGCGGCAAGGCTGGCTGGGGCGAGAACATGGCCTTCCTGTCGGCCACGGCCAATTCGTTCGGCGCGCGCTGGTTCGACGAGAAGTGGAACCCGCAGTTCGACACGCCCGAGTGGAAGAACACGCTCGACTTCTACGTCAAGCTGATGAAGGACGCGGGCCCGCCCGGCGCCTCCTCGAACGGCTTCAACGAAAATCTCGCGCTGTTCAACGCCGGCAAATGCGGCATGTGGATCGACGCCACAGTGGCGGCGTCCTTCGTGACCAACCCGAAGGACTCCAAGGTGGCCGACAAGGTCGGCTTCGCGCTGGCCCCTGACAACGGCCTCGGCAAGCGCGGCAACTGGCTGTGGGCGTGGTCGCTGGCGGTTCCGGCCGGCTCCAAGAAGACCGAGGCGGCGCAGAAGTTCATCGCCTGGGCGACCAACAAGGACTACGCCAAGCTCGTGGCCAGCAAGGAAGGCTGGGCCAACGTGCCCCCGGGCACGCGCCAGTCGCTCTACGCCAACCCCGAGTACCAGAAGGCGGCGCCCTTCGCGAAGATGACGCTGGACTCCATCAACACCGCCGACCCGACGAAGCCGACCGTGAAGCCGGTTCCGTATGTGGGCGTGCAGTTCGTCGCCATCCCGGAATTCCAGGGCATCGGCACCAGCGTCGGCCAGCAGTTCTCGGCCGCGCTCGCCGGGCAGTCCAGCGTGGATGACGCCCTGGCGGCCGCCCAGGCGGCGACCAAGCGCGAAATGACCCGCGCGGGCTACATCAAGTAAGCGCCATGCGCGGCGGGGAGCTTGCGCTCTCCGCCGCGACGCCGCCGGTCTGATCGGGCTGAGACATCGCGTCGGCCTCGCCGACCGCATCCCACGCTCTCCCCCCAGCAACGGGATCCCGCCATGTCGACTGTCGAGACCCGCGCGATCGGCCGGGCTCTTGTGGCGCCCTCGGTGGCGCTGCTGTTCATCTGGATGATCGTCCCGCTGGCGATGACGATCTATTTCTCCACCCTGCGCTACAATCTGCTCAATCCGGCTCTCGCAGGGTTCGTGGGCGTTGAGAACTACGTCTATTTCCTCTCGGATCCGGCCTTCTTCACGGCCCTGCGCAACACGCTGACGCTGATCGGCTCGGTGCTGGCCATCACGGTGGTGGGCGGCGTCGGCCTCGCGCTGTTGCTGGACCAGCCGGTCTGGGGCCAGCCGATCGTCCGCCTCATGGTGATCGCGCCCTTCTTCGTGATGCCGACCGTGAGCGCGCTGATCTGGAAGAACCTGCTGATGCACCCCGTGACGGGGCTGTTCGCCTGGCTGGCCAACCTGGTGGGGGCCAAGCCGATCGACTGGTTCGCGCAGGCGCCGCTGTTCTCCGTGATCCTGATCGTCGCCTGGCAATGGCTGCCCTTTGCGGCGCTGATCCTGCTCACCGCGCTCCAGTCTCTGGACGAGGAGCAGAAGGAAGCCGCCGAAATGGACGGCGCGGGGGCGTTCTCCTATTTCGCGTTCATCGTCCTGCCCCACCTGGCGCGGCCGATCACGGTGGTGATCCTGATCGAGACGATCTTCCTGCTGACCGTCTTCGCCGAGATCTTCGTCACCACGGGCGGCGGACCCGGCCTGCAGACCACCAACATCGCTTTTCTGGTCTACGCCCAGGCGCTGCTGCAATACGACGTCGGCGGCGCTTCGGCGGGCGGCATCGTGGCGGTGGTTCTCGCCAATGTGGTGGCGTTCTTTCTGGTCCGGCTGATCGGCCGGAACCTGGAGGCCTGAGCCATGGCGCGCCGCCGCACCCTGGCCCGCACGGCCGCCGTCTCCGGAGCCGCATGGCTGGCCGGCTTCGTGATCTTCTTTCCGATCCTCTGGATGGCGCTGACCAGCTTCAAGACGGAGCTCGACGCCTTCGCGCTGCCGCCGAAATTCCTGTTCTTTCACTGGACGACCGAGAATTACGGCGTCGTGCAGGAGCGCTCGGACTATTTCAAGCACGCGGCGAACTCGGTGGTGATCTCCTTCGGGGCGACGCTGGCCGCGCTGGCGCTGGCCATCCCGGCCTCCTGGGCCATGGCCTTCGCGCCGACCAAGCGGACCCGCGGCACGCTCCTGTGGATGCTTTCCACCAAGATGATGCCGCCGGTCGGCGTGCTCGTGCCGATCTACCTGCTCTACCGCGACCTCGGGCTGCTCGACACCCGCACCGGGCTGATCCTGATGCTGGGCCTCGCCAACCTGCCCATCGTGGTGTGGATGCTGTTCACCTACTTCAAGGAGATCCCGCGCGACATCCTCGAGGCGGCCCGGATGGACGGGGCGACGACGCTCAAGGAGATCGCCTTCGTGCTCTTGCCCATGGCGCTGCCCGGGATCGCGTCGACCTTCCTGCTCAACGTCATCCTGTGCTGGAACGAGGCCTTCTGGTCGCTGAACCTGACGACCTCGCAGGCCGCGCCGCTGACGGCCTTCATCGCCTCCTATTCGAGCCCCGAGGGCCTGTTCTGGGCCAAGCTCTCGGCCGCCTCCACGCTCGCGATCGCCCCCATCCTGATCATCGGCTGGCTGAGCCAGCGCCAACTCGTCCGCGGCCTCACCTTCGGCGCCGTGAAGTGAGCCCCCCAGGCGGACACGCAGGAGCAGCCACATGGGCAGCATCACCCTTCAAGGCGTCCACAAGGCGTTCGGCGACATCCGCATCATCCAGGACGTGGATCTGCAGGTCGAGGAAGGCTCCTTCGTGGTCTTCGTCGGGCCGTCCGGCTGCGGCAAGTCCACGCTGCTGCGGCTGATCGCCGGGCTGGAGGACGTATCGGACGGCCGCATCCTGATCGACGGCCAGGACATGACCAGCACGCCGCCCGCCCGGCGCGGTCTCTCGATGGTGTTCCAGTCCTATGCGCTCTATCCGCATATGAGCGTGCGCGGGAACATCGGCTTCGGGCTGCGGATGGCCAACATTCCGAAGGCCGAGATCGAGCGGCGGGTGGCGGCGGCGGCCGACAAGCTTAACCTGACGCCCTATCTGGACCGCAAGCCGCGCCAGCTCTCCGGCGGCCAGCGCCAGCGCGTCGCCATCGGCCGCGCCATCGTGCGCGAGCCCAAGGCATTCCTGTTCGACGAGCCGCTCTCCAACCTCGACGCGGCGCTGCGCGTGCAGATGCGGCTGGAGATCGCGCGCCTGCAGAAGAGCCTCGCCACCACCACGGTCTACGTCACCCATGACCAGATCGAGGCCATGACGATGGCCGACCGCATCGTGGTGCTGAACGCCGGGCGCATCGAACAGACCGGCACGCCGCTGGAGCTCTACGAGCGGCCCGCCAACCTGTTCGTGGCGGGCTTCATCGGCTCGCCGCGCATGAATTTTTTGGCCGCCGACTACGCGGCCGCGCATGGCGCCGCGACCATCGGGTTCCGGCCGGAACACGTCGCGATCTCCCGGGACGGCGCCGGGATCAAGGGCGTCGTGGGCGCGGCCGAGCACCTGGGCAGCGACACGCTGCTCTATGTCGACCTGCCCGGCCGCGAGAGCGTGACCGTGCGCACGCTGGGCGACGTCGCCTTCGCTGTCGGCGACACCGTCGCGCTGCGGCCGGACCCGGCCCGCATCCACCGCTTCGACACGAACGGAAAGGCGATCAGACCATGAGGCTTAGCGGCAAGGTCGCGGTGGTGACGGGCGGCGCGCGCGGCATCGGCCGCGCCATCGTCGAGCGGTTCGCCCGGGAAGGCGCCCGGGTGGTCGTGGCCGACATCCTGGCGGAGGACGCGCAGTCGCTCGCCGACACGCTGGGCGGCGACGCCATGGCGGTCGCGCTCGACGTGACCCGCCGCGACAGCATCGACGCCATGGTGCGCGACGTCGTCGCCCGGAGGGGCGGCATCGACATCCTGGTCAACAACGCCGCCATCTTCGACATGGCCCCCATCGTGGAGGTGACGGAGGAGAGCTGGGACCGGCAGTTCGCGATCAACACGAAGGGGCTGTTCTTCACCCTGCAGGCCGTCGCCAAGCAGATGATCGCGCAGGGCCGGGGCGGGAAGATCATCAACATGGCGAGCCAGGCCGGACGGCGCGGCGAGGCGCTGGTGTCGGTCTACTGCGCCAGCAAGGCGGCCGTGATCTCGATCACGCAGTCGGCCGGGCTCGGCCTGATCAAGCACCGCATCAACGTCAACGGCATCGCGCCGGGCGTGGTCGACACGCCCATGTGGGACGCCGTGGACGCGCTGTTCGCGCGCTACGAGAACCGCCCGCTGGGCGAGAAGAAACGCCTCGTCGGCGAGGCCGTGCCCTTCGGGCGCATGGGCGTGCCGGAGGATCACGCCGGCGCCGCCGCGTTCCTGGCGTCGGCTGACGCCGACTACGTCGTGGCGCAGACGCTGAACGTCGACGGCGGCAACTGGATGAGCTGAAGGAAAACCATCATGTATCTCGAAAAACTGAAGCTCGACGGCCGCGTCGCGGTCGTCACCGGGGCCGGCCAGGGCATCGGGGCGGCCTGCGCGCGGGCGCTCGGCGAAGCGGGCGCGACCGTGGTGGTGGCCGACATGCGGCAGGAGCGCGTCGACGCCTGCGTGGCCGAGCTCGCAGGCCTCGGCATCGCCGCGCATGGGCTGGCGCTCGACGTCACCCAGTCGGCCGCCGTGGACGCCGCTGCCGCGGACGTGGTCGCCCGGTTCGGCAGGGTCGACATCCTGGTCAACAACGCCGGCGTGGCGGTGAGCGACGTGCGCGCCGAGGACACCAGCGACAGCCACTGGCGTCACCACATGGACGTCAATGTGGACGGGCTGTTCTGGTGCTGCCGCGCCTTCGGGCGGCGCATGCTGGAGCAGGGCTCGGGCGCGATCGTGAACATCGGCTCGATGTCGGGCTTCATCGTCAACAAGCCGCAGCCGCAGAGCTTCTACAACGCCTCCAAGGCGGCCGTGCATCACCTCACGCGCTCGCTCGCGGCTGAATGGGGCGCGCGGGGCGTGCGCGTCAACGCCGTCGCGCCGACCTATATCAAAACGCCGCTGACCTCCTTCGGCATCAAGGAGAATCCGGACATGTACAAGGTCTGGCTCGAGATGACGCCGATGGGGCGGGTCGGCCAGCCGGACGAGATCGCCTCCGTGGTCCACTTCCTCGCCTCCGACGCGTCGAGCCTCATGACGGGCTCGATTGTGGTGGCGGATGGCGGCTATACCTGCTGGTGACGCGCCCGTTCGAGGCGCGCGCCGGGAGGACGCCATGGCCGATCCGTTGACGCCAGCCGACGCCACGCGGATGCGGCCCGCCCGCTCGCTCTTCATCGGGGTGGACGTCGGGACGGGCAGCGCCCGGGCGGGCGTGTTCGACGCCGCGGGCGCGCTTCTCGGCGTCGGCCGGGAGGCGATCCAGATCTGGCGCGATCCGGGCGATTTCGTCGAGCAATCCTCCGACGACATCTGGCGCGCCTGCTGCGTGGCGGTGCACGGCGCGATGGCGGAGGCCGGGGCGACGGCGACCGAGATCGGCGGGCTGGCCTTCGACGCGACCTGCTCCATAGCTGTCGTGGCCGAGGGCGGCGCGCCCTTGCCGGTCGGCCGGCATGGCGACCCGCGCCGCAACGTCATCGTGTGGATGGACCACCGCGCTGTAGCCGAGACGGCGGCCATCAACGCCGGCGGCCACGCGGTGCTGGACTATGTCGGCGGCGCCATCTCGCCCGAGATGCAGACGCCGAAGCTGCTCTGGCTGAAGCGCCACTTGCCCGAGACGTTCGCGCGCGCCGGCCACTTCTTCGACCTGTCGGACTTCCTCACCTGGAAGGCGACCGGCGACGCCGCGCGATCGTCCTGCACGGTGACCTGCAAATGGACCTACCTCGCCCATGCCGACCGGTGGGACCCGGCCTTTTTCCGGGCGGTCGGGCTGGAGGAGATCGCCGACGAAGGGTTCCGGCGGATCGGCGAGCGGATCGCGCCGCCCGGCGCGCCGCTGGGAGCGGGACTGACCGCCGAGGCGGCCGAGATGCTGGGGCTTCTGCCTGGAACGGCCGTCGCCGCCTCGCTGATCGACGCCCATGCGGGGGCGCTCGGCACCGTCGGCAGCCTTGACCCGGATGGGAACGCGCCCTCGGCGGTGCGCCGGCTCGCCTACATCATCGGCACTTCGGCCTGCATCATGTCCTCCACGGTGGAGGCGCAGTTCGTGCCCGGCATCTGGGGGCCATACCGTTCGGCGCTGCTGCCGGAGTTCTGGCTCAACGAGGGCGGGCAGTCGGCGGCGGGCGCCGCCATCGACCATCTGGTGCGCCAGCACCCGGCCTTTCCGGCGCTCGCGGAGGCCGCGAAGGCCGCCGGCGCCGACGTGCTGGCCCTGCTGGAAGCCGAGATCCTGTCGCGCTTCGCATCGCCGGCCGAGGCTTGCGCGCTGGCGCGGGACGTCCACGTCCTGCCCGACTTCCTGGGCAACCGCTCGCCTTACGCCGACCCGGACGTGCGCGGAGCCGTGCTCGGGCTCGATCTCAACGCCGACCGCGACAGCCTCGCGCGCCTCTATCTGGCGGCCCTATGCGGTCTCGGCTACGCCGCAGCCGAGGTCGTGGAGGCGCTTTCGGCCCGGGGAGGCCAGGCCGACACGATCGTGGCCAGCGGCGGCGGCGCCCGCTCGGCCCTCGTGCGGCAGATCATCGCCGACGCCACCGGACTGCCGGTCGCGGTGCCGACGACGGCGGAGCCGGTGCTGCTCGGCTCGGCCATGCTGGCCGCCGTCGCGGCCGGCCGCTACCCCAGCCTGGCCAGCGCCATGCCGGCCATGTCCCGCATCGCCAGCACGGTGTCGCCCAGCGCCGGCCCGATCCGGGAGCTCCACGCCGCCAAGCGCCGCATCTTCGACCGGCTGCGCCTGCTCGACCGCGACGCGCGAACCGCCATGGCGGCGGTTTGACGCCTGCGCTCACCGCCGGGATGGCGAATCGGCCCACGGAGACCGATGTCCAACGCCCGCGCCGTAACGCTCAGGCTGGAACCCGGGCGCGCAAGGCCGAGCCCGAGCGGATCACTCCCACTCGATCGTGCCGGGCGGCTTTGAGGTCACGTCGTAGACGACGCGGTTGATGCCGCGGACTTCGTTGATGATGCGGGTCGCGGCGCGGCCCAGGAAGGTCATGTCGAAGGGGTAGAAGTCCGCCGTCATGCCGTCGACGGAGGTCACGGCGCGCAGCGCGCAGACGCTGTCATAGGTGCGCCCGTCGCCCATCACGCCCACCGTGCGCACCGGCAACAGGACCGCGAAGGCCTGCCAGATGTCGTCATAGAGGCCGGCCCGGCGGATCTCCTCCAGGTAGATCTCGTCAGCGAGCCGCAGGATGTCGCACTTGTCCTTCGTGACCTCGCCCGGGATGCGGATGGCGAGGCCCGGCCCCGGGAACGGATGCCGGCCGACGAAGCCCTCCGGCAGGCCGAGTTCGCGGCCGAGCGCCCGGACCTCGTCCTTGAAGAGCTCGCGCAGCGGCTCCACCAGCTTCATGTTCATGCGCTCGGGCAGGCCGCCCACATTGTGGTGCGACTTGATGGTGACGGACGGGCCGCCCGTGAAGGAGACGCTCTCGATGACGTCGGGATAGAGCGTGCCCTGGGCCAGGAAGTCCGCCCCGCCGATCGTCTTGGCCTCGGCCTCGAACGTCTCGATGAAGAGGCGCCCGATGGTCTTGCGCTTGGCCTCCGGGTCGGTGACCCCGGCGAGCGCGCCCAGAAACGCCTCCTCGGCGTCCACATGCACCAGCGGGATGTTGTAGCTGTCGCGGAACAGGGCGACGACCTTCTCGGCCTCGGCGAGGCGCAGCAGGCCGTGGTCGACGAACACGCAGGTCAGCTGGTCGCCGATCGCCTCGTGGATCAGCACCGCGGCGACGGCGGAATCGACGCCGCCCGACAGGCCGCAGATCACCCGGCCCTTCCCGACCTGGGCGCGGATGCGGGCGATGGCCTCCTCGCGGAACGCCTTCATGGACCAGTCGCCGTCACAGCCGGCGATCCGCCGCACGAAATTGCGGATCAGCGCCGCCCCGTGCGGGGTGTGGATCACTTCCGGGTGGAACATCAGGCCGTAATAGCCCCGCGCGGCGTCGCCGATCACCGCATAGGGCGCGTTCGGCGAAACGCCGAAGCGGGTGAAGCCCGGCGGCAGGCGCGTGATGCGGTCGCCATGGCTCATCCAGACCGGGTAGCGCTCGCCCTTGCGCCAGACGTCCTGGAACAGCGGCGCCTCGTCCAGCACCTCCACTTCGGCGCGGCCAAACTCGCGGTGATGGCCGCCCTCGACCTCGCCGCCGAGCTGCGCCGCCATGGCCATCTGGCCATAGCAGATCCCCAGCACCGGCACGCCGCTGTCGAAGATCGCCTGCGGCGCGCGCGGGCTGCCTTCCTCATGCACCGATTCAGGCCCGCCCGACAGGATCACGGCCCTCGGCTTCATGCGCCGGAAGGCCTCCTCGGCCGACTGGAAGGGCACGATCTCCGAATAGACCCCCTCCTCCCGGACCCGGCGCGCGATGAGCTGGGTCACCTGGCTGCCGAAGTCCACGATGAGAATCTTGTCGTGCTGATTCTCGGTGGCGAGGGGTCCGGATGCTGGGGCTTGGGTCATGGCGCTCGGGTCGGTTCGGGGCTTTCGGATGAGGGCGGTCAGTCGCGGCGTCGCAGCAGGGAGACGTAGAATCCGTCCGTGCCGGTGCGCAGCGGGCTCATCTGCACGCCGTGGCCGCCGGCGCTGACGAAGTCGGCCAGAGGCGTGAGGCCGGCGTCGGCCGCCGCGCCCGCGGGATCGAGGGCCTCGAAACGTCCGCTGCGGGCCAGGAAGGTCTCCACCGCGCCGTCATTCTCGGCCGGCAGCACCGAACAGGTCACATAGGCGATGCGCCCGCCTGGCTTCACCATCGTGGCGGCGCGGTCGAGCACGGCGGCCTGTTCGGCGATGCGCGTCTCCAGGCTGGTGGGGCGCACGCGCCACTTGGCGTCCGGGTTGCGGCGCCAGGTGCCCACGCCCGTGCAGGGCGCGTCGACCATCACGAGGTCGGCGTGGCCGCGCACGTCGGAGAGCGGCTCCAGGTCGTCGCGACCCTTCTGGGCCTTGACCTGGACGTTGCGCGCGCCCGCCCGGGTGAGCCGGTCGAAAATGGGCGCGAGGCGCCGCTTGTCGCTGTCGGTCGCGAAGATCTGCCCGCGATTGTCCATCTGCGCCGCCAGCGCCAGCGTCTTGCCGCCTCCGCCGGCGCACAGGTCGACGACCTGCATGCCGGGGTCGGCGGCCGCCATCAGGGCGGCGAGCTGCGAGCCTTCGTCCTGGATCTCGATCCAGCCCTTCTGGAAGGCGGGCTCGGCCTGCACGGCGGGGGCGCGCGCGTCCTCCCCCAGCGTGATGCGCAGCCCGATCGGCGACAGCGGCGTCGGCTCGGCCCCGAAATGGGCCAGCTCGGCCAACGCCTTCTCGCGGTCGACCTTGAGCGTGTTGACCCGCATGTCGACGGGCGCGCGGGCGGCCAGGGCCGCCATCTCGGCGGCGCGGTTCTCCCCGAAGGCGTCGGCCAGCGGCCGGTCCAGCCATTCCGGATAGTCGCCCGCCACCCAGGCGGGCGCGCCCTCCAGCGTCCGCGTCTCGAGCGCGGCGCGCTCATGGTCGGTTAGCGGCTCGGGGGCGAAGCGGTCGCCCGAGCACAGCGCCGCGATCCGCTCGGCGTCCCAGCCGCGCGACAGCTTCAGCGCGCCCAGCAGCACGGCGCGCGGCGTCTCCGCTTCCATGAGCCAGGCGGACGAGGCCTTCCGGCGCAGGGCGTCATAGACGAGGCTGCCGATGGCGGAGCGGTCGCCCGAGCCGGCGAAGCGGTGCGAGAGGCCCCAGTCCTTCAGGGCGTCGCCGGCCGGCCGTCGGCGGGCGTCGATATCGGCCAGGACTTCGATGGCGGCGGAGAGGCGTGCGGCGGGGGTCATGGAACGAACCGGGTCATGGAAACAGCAGCCTCAGGACGATTAACGCCCACATGATGATCAGCACGGCGACGCCGGCCAGGAAGATGCGAAAGCGGGTCGGCACGTCGTTGCCGCCCGTGTGCACGACGGCGTGGAGCACGCGCGTCACCACGAACAGCCACGCCAGCGTCACCATCAGGATATCGGTCGCCCGGATGAAGATGGCGACGCCCGCCAGCGCATAGAAGAGCACCGGCGTCTCGAACTGGTTGGCGTAGTTGTTGCTGAACTTGCGCACGTCCTCCGGCCAGGCCTCGGACGAAACCGCGATCTGCGACATCCGCACGCGCTTGCTCTTGAGGGCCTTGAACCGGGCGCCGCCGGTGGCGAACAGCATCACGAAGGTGAGGAGGATCTGGGCGAGGACCGGATAGACCAGCGCCATGAGCTCAGGCCCTGCCCGGGTAGTTCGGGCTCTCGCGGGTGATCGTCACGTCGTGGACGTGGCTCTCGCGCAGCCCCGCCGAGGTGATGCGCACGAACTGGGCCCGCTCGCGCAACTGGGCGAGGGTCGCCGCTCCCACATAGCCCATGGCGGCGCGCAGACCGCCGGCGAGCTGGTGCAGCACGCCGCCGACAGGCCCCTTATAGGCCACCTGGCCCTCGATGCCCTCGGGCACGAGCTTCAGGGCGTCCTTGATGTCCTGCTGGAAGTAGCGGTCGGCGGAGCCGCGCGCCATGGCGCCCACCGAACCCATGCCCCGGTAGGCTTTGTAGGACCGGCCCTGGTAGAGGAACACCTCACCGGGGCTTTCATCCGTGCCGGCCAGCAGCGAGCCCACCATGGCGCATTCGGCCCCGGCGGCGAGCGCCTTGGCGAGGTCGCCGGAGAACTTGATGCCGCCGTCGGCGATGATCGGGATGTCCGCCTTCAGGCCGACCTCGCAGGCGTCCATGATGGCGGTGAGCTGCGGCACGCCGACGCCGGCCACGATGCGGGTGGTGCAGATGGAGCCCGGCCCGATGCCGATCTTCACGGCGTCCGCGCCGGCGTCGATCAGGGCGCGCGTCCCGTCGGCGGTGGCGACGTTTCCGGCCATCACCTGCACGGAGTTCGACAGCTTCTTGATCCGGGTCACCGACTCCAGCACGCGCTGGGAATGGCCGTGCGCCGTATCGACCACGATGACGTCGCAGCCTGCGTCGATGAGCATCTCGGCGCGCAGGAAGCCCGTTTCGCCGACCGTGGTGGCCGCCGCCACCCGCAGGCGCCCCGCCTCGTCCTTGGACGCATTGGGGTGGGTGACCTGCTTCTCCATGTCCTTGACGGTGATCAGACCGATGCAGCGATAGTGGTCGTCCACCACCAGCAGCTTCTCGATGCGGAACTGATGCAGCAGCCGCTTGGCCTCGTCCTGGCCCACGCCCTCGCGCACGGTGATGAGCCGGTCCTTGGTCATCAGCTCGGAAACGGGCTGCTCGGGGCTGGTGGCGAAGCGCACGTCGCGGTTGGTCAGGATGCCGACCAGCATGCCGGGCTTGCCGGCCGGGCCGCGCTCCACGACCGGGATGCCGGAGATGGTGTGGCGGCGCATCAGGTCGAGCGCGTCGGAGAGCGTCTCGTCCGGATGGATGGTGACGGGGTTCACCACCATGCCGCTCTCGAACTTCTTGACCTTGCGCACCTCGGCGGCCTGCGCGTCGGGATCGAAATTGCGGTGCAGGACGCCCAGCCCGCCCGCCTGCGCCATGGCGATGGCCATGGGGGCCTCGCTCACAGTGTCCATGGCGGAGGAGATGATGGGCAGCGAAAGGCGGATCGTGCGGGTCAGGCGGGTGGAGACGTCCACCTCGCCGGGCATGACTTCGGAGTGCCCGGGCTGCAGGAGCACGTCATCGAATGTGAGCGCTTCGCGGATGATCGCCATGGCCAACTCCTCTGCCCCATCGGATATACGAAAATAGCGCTGCGGGAAGGGGCCCGGCGCTTCTGAACGAGTTGGCGCGTGCAGTTAGCACGCCCCGGCGAGAGTCGAAAGGATTTTGCAGCGCAGCAGAGGCATGACAGGCCTGCGGAGGACCGCGCGCCCTCCGCTAGGCCTTGGCCTCCGGCGGCCTCGGCGCCCCGGGGTTCCACCCGGTGTCCTCCGGCGTCTCGTCGAAGCCGCGGACGCGCTCGTCGCGATCCAGTCCCGCGGCCCGGCCGCGAAAGCCGGTGGCCAGCACATAGAGCTCGGCCGAGCCGGCGCGGCTCGCCGCGGGCTTCACGTGCCGCACAGTGGTGAAGTCGCGCTTCAGGTTCGCCAGGAGCGTGCTCTCGGTCCCGCCCTGCAGGACCTTCGCCACGAAGGCGCCGCCGGGGGCCAGGATCTCGCGGGCGAACTCGATGGCGAGCTCGGCCAGCGCCACGATCTTCAGATGGTCGGTCTTCTTGTGGCCGGTGGCGTTGGCGGCCATGTCGGACATGACCACGTCGGCCGGGCCGCCCAGCATCGCCTTCAGGCGCTCGGGTGCGTCCGCGTCGAGGAAGTCCATCACGGTGAACTCGACGCCCGGGATGGGATCGATGTCGAGGAGGTCGATGCCGATCACCCTCCCCTTGCCCCCCACGGAGCCCACCTTGCGGGCCGCGATCTGCGACCAGCCGCCGGGCGCGGCGCCGAGGTCGACGACCTTCTGGCCCGGCTTCAGCAGGTGGAACTTCTCGTCCATCTCGATGAGCTTGTAGGCGGCGCGGGAGCGGTAGCCCTCGCGCTTGGCCTGCGCCACATAGGGATCGTTTAGCTGCCGCTCCAGCCACCGCGTCTGCGAAACGGTGCGCTTCTTGGCGGTTTTGACCCTCTGCTTCAGCGACCGGCCGCCCTCGCGGCCCGATCCGGAACCCGGGGCGCTCACGAGTTCGGCCTCCGGCCAGGTCCCCACACGCCGTCCTCATCCATCAACTGCATCAAAATTCCTTCGCGCAAGCCGCGATCGGCGATGCGCAGCCGCCGGGACGGAAAAGTCCGGCGGATCGCTTCGAGAATGGCGCAGCCGGCGAGAACGAGGTCGGCGCGCTCGTTGCCGATGCACGGGTTGGCAGCCCTATCCTCGAACGACATGCCGAGCAACTGCTCGATGACGGCCGAGACGTCGTCGTCCTGCATCCAGACGCCGTCCACCTGCCGCCGGTCATAGCGCTTCAGGCCGAGATGCACGCCCGCGATGGTGGTGACCGTGCCCGAGGTCCCCAGAAGATGGAACCGGTCGCAGCGGCGCGCGGTCGCAAGCTCCGCCGCGAACCCCGCCATGAGGCCCTTCACTTCGGCGACCATCGCCTCGAAGCCCGGCCGGTCCACGACGATGCCGCCATGCCGCTCGGCCAAGGTGACCACTCCGACCGGCAGGGACGTCCAGGCCTTGACCCGCTGGCGCAGGCTTCGCCTGTCCCGGGCCGAACCGCTCAGCCAGGCGAGTTCGGAGGAGCCGCCGCCGATGTCGAACAGCATGGCGCCCTCGGCGTGCGGATCCGCCAGCGCGGCGCATCCGGCGACGGCGAGATGCGCCTCCGTCTCGCGGTCGACGACCTCCAGGTCGAGGAAGGTCTCCTCGCGCACACGGGCGATGAATTCGGCGCCGTTCTCGGCCGCCCGGCACGCCTCCGTGGCGATCAGGCGGGCGCGCGTGACGCCGCGCGCCTCCATCTTGGTCCGGCACACATGGAGCGCGTCGATGGTCCGGTCGATCGCGGTCTCGCGCAGGCGGCTGGAGCCGCCGAGCCCCTCGCCGAGCCGGACGATGCGCGAGAAGGCGTCCACGACCCGGAACCCGTCGCCGGAGGGCCGCGCCACCAGGAGGCGGCAATTGTTGGTGCCGAGGTCCAGCGCCGCATAGGTCCGGTGGTCACGGGCGCGGCCGTGGCCCGCATAACCCGGGGCGGATCGGCCCGGCCCGGAATACGGGTTCGCGATCGGCGCGCCGCCGATGAGGACGGACGGTCCGACGGTCGATCGGCCCACGGCGACAGGGGGCTGCCGCAAGCTGGCGCTCGCCGCTGCGGAACCCGGATCTGTCTCTGCGAACGCTGCGGCTCCTCCATCTTCGACCGGCGACACCGTCGGCACCTCTCAATCCACTTGGAATCGAGCTTAGCAACGGCACAGGCTTCATCACAAGGAGCACGGAGACGCAGAGAGCGACCGCAGTCGTTTTCTGGCGTCAAATCGACCTCATCACGACGAGCGATGGGTCAGCGCCGGCGCGTGAGCTCTTTCATCAGCGGCTCTTCGCTGCGCGACAGGTTGATCCGACCGGATTTGATGATCGACTCCACCCGGCTCCAGATGGCGCTGTGGGTCAGCGGCTTGGAGACGATGTCGCGGATGCCGACGTCGAGCGCGTTGTCGATGAGTTCGGGCGACGGCTGCGCCGTCATCAGCAGCACGGGCGACTGGAAGTTCGGCACCCGCCGCAAGGCGCGGGCGACGTCGATGCCCCCCACATGCGGGAGCTCGTCCGAGACGATCAGCAGATCGGGATTGGACCGCAGCGTCGTCTTGATCGCGTTGGATCCGTCGGACGCATCCAAGAACCGCTTCACGCCGGAGATGCGCAACGTGTCCCGAACGATGCGCCGCGTGAACTCGCTGGAATCAGCGACAAGCACCAGAATGTCCGGGAAACGGGGATTGCCAATCATTGTTCTCGTTCCTTCAACAGGCGAACAACATGGCAGGGAAGTATTGCGAGACGCTGAATCGCGCGGGTCCAAATCAACTTTTGTTCATCTATCGCGATAATTGTATCTTGTTGTATTAAACGTGGGAGTTGCAGACCCTAGTCTTCGGACGGCCGCCCTGTCCGCATTTTCTTGACCCCGGCCCGTTTCGACTTGGAATCGAGGCGCCGCGTCTTGGAGGCCAGCGTCGGACGGGTCGGACGGCGCACTTTCGGGGCCACGGCGGCCCGCCTGACCAGTTCGACCAGGCGATCCAGCGCGTCCTGCCGGTTTCGCTCCTGCGTCCGGAAGCGCTGGGCGCTGATGATCAGGATCCCGTCATTGGTCAACCTGCTCCCGGCCAGCCGGGACAGCCGGGCCCGGACGGGCTCCGGCAGCGACGGCGAGCCCGCCACGTCGAAGCGCAGCTGCACCGCCGTTTCGACCTTGTTGACGTTCTGGCCTCCCGGCCCGGACGCGCGCACGAAGGTCTCCTGGACCTCGCTCTCGTCCAGCGTGATGTGCGAGTTGATCGGAATGGAGGCCATCGGTCTCGGCTGAGGTCGGAATCATCTCGCAGGGGCGAAGCCGCATCCTAGCCGAATTCCGGCGAGGCATCAGGGCTTGTCGGCCGGTCCCATCTTGGCGGCGAGCGGCGCGCCGCCGCTGACCGGCCTCGCCACGAGCGACGCGCCGGCGCCGAGCGGCAGCGAGCGCCAGAAGATCACCGCCGACGACATGGAGATCAGCCCGATCAGGCCGAACACCCACGCGAAATGGCTGGGCGAGAGCACGTCGCCGCCCGCCACGCGGCTGACGGCCTCCAGCCCCAGGGCCGCGATCGAGACCCCGATGGAGCCCGAGAGCTCCTGCAGCACCGCCGCGAAGGTCGTCGCCCGCGACAGCTTGGAGGCCGGCATGTCGGCGTAGGCGACCGCGTTGATGGACGTGAACTGCAGCGAGCGCAGGAACCCGCCGGTCACCAGCACGGCCAGCATCAGCAGGACCGGCGTGGACGCTCCGAAGCCCGCCGGCGCGGCGACCAGCACCGAGGACAGCACGGCGTTGACCACCAGCACGCGGCGAAAGCCGAAGCGGCGCAGGATGGGCGACGCCACGATCTTCATCACCAGCGAACCGACGCCGGCCGCGAAGGTGGTGAGGCCCGAGCGGAACGCGTCATAGCCGAAGCCCGCCTGGAGCAGCAGCGGCAGCAGGAACGGCGTCGCCCCCACGCCCACCCGAAACAGGAACCCGCCGGTCAGGCTCGCCCGGAAGGTCGGAAGCGACAGGAGCCGCAGGTCGATGATGGGCGATTCGGCCCTGAGCGCATGGCGCACATAGAGCGCCAGCAGCAGCGCGCCGCCCGCCACGAGGCCCGCCACCGCCGAACTCGGCAGGAGGTCCAGCCCCGCCAGGGTCGCGCCGGTCAGGAAGGCGGCGAGGCCCGGCCCGACCAGCAGGAATCCCAGCGTGTCGAACTTCGTGCGCGCATCCTCGCGGATGTCGGGGATGTGGATGGTCGCCAGCACGACGCCCAGCGCCGCGATCGGAATGTTGATCCAGAAGATCCAGCGCCAGTTGAAATAAGTCGTGATGAAGCCGCCGACCGGCGGCCCCAGAATCGGCCCGAGCAGCGCCGGGATGGTCAGCCAGGCGAGCGCGTCGACGATCTGGGAGCGATCGATCGTGCGCAGCACGACCAGCCGGCCCACCGGCACCATCATGGCGCCGCCCATGCCCTGGATGACCCTCGCGGCCACCAGCGTGCCGATGTCGGTGGAGAAACCGCATGCGACGGAGCCCGCGGCGAACACCACCATGGCGAGGCGGAAGATCACCCGCGCCCCGAACCGGTCGGCGAGCCAGCCCGACGCCGGGATGAAGATCGCCAGCGCCAGCAGGTAGGAGGTCAGCGCGAGCTTGAGATGGATCGGGTTGGCCCCGAGATCCGTCGCGATCGCCGGCAGCGAGGTGGCTAGAACCGTCGAATCCAGGTTTTCCATGAACAGCGCCGTCGCGACGATCAGCGGCACGAGCCGCTCGGGCGGCAGCGGAAAACGGGATGTCGGGGCGACGGCGTTTGGCATCGGGCGACGGCTCCGGGCGGGGGGCGAGAGGCCGGACTGGCCCCAATGCCACGATCCCGGGCGCCTTTCCAGCCTCGGCGCCGCCAAAAGCGACAGGGCATGTCTGCCCTGCGATGCGGTCGGCTTCAGCCGGCGTCAGCGGCGCCGGAACTGGCCCCGCGCCGGCGGCCGGACGCCCGGAGGTCCGGACCGCTCGTCCTTGTGGCGGAAGATCAGCCGCCCCTTCTCCAGATCGTAGGGCGACATCTCCACCGTCACCCGGTCGCCGGTCAGCGTCTTGATCCGGTGCTTCTTCATCTTGCCGGCCGTGTAGGCCACGATCTCGTGGCCGCCGTCGAGTTGGACCCGAAATCGGGCGTCCGGAAGGATCTCGGTGACGAGACCCTCAAACTCCATCAGTTCTTCCTTCGCCATGGCGCGTCCTGCGATAGTGACGACTCGCCGCGGCTCGAAACGGCGGGTCAGATTCCCGTTTTTCGAAGCTCATATGAGATGGACGCGCCCCGATGCAAGCCGCTTTGCGCCACGGCCGGGCGATGCTCGGCGGCCTTGGCCGGGCAGGAACCTTCCTGCATCGCTCGCGGTTAGCGCCGGGACATCCTCACCGGTCGCGAAAGACCCCTTCGGGAGACGCACGATGCTGAAATGGGCCCTCATTTTCCTGGTGATCTCGATCATCGCGGGCGCGCTGGGCTTCACGGGCCTGTCCTCCGCGGCCGGCAGGCTCGCCAAGATCCTGTTCGTGGTCGCGCTGGTGATCTTCGTCGTGCTGCTGGCCCTGGCCATGATGGCGGGCGAGGCGATCTTCTGACCGCTAAAGCATGCTGCGAAAAGGTGGAATCCGGCTTTTCGAACGAAGCATGCGACAATCAAGAAACCTAGACCATGCTGTGTTTCCATCAAAACACAGCATGGTCTAGGCGTAGATCCATTGCTCGGGGATGCGGACCTCCACCGCGTCCCCGGCGCGGATGAGGCCGGGACGCTCCACCCAGGCCACCAGGCCGCGCCGCCGACGGGCGGCCTGTACGAAGGCGAAGGGCGTGCGGGCGTCGCCTCCGCCGGCCTTCGCGACGGCGTGGCCCGACTTGCGGCAGGGCGCGTTCTGGTCCTCCACCGCCAGCGTCGCAGCCTGCGGAAATATCAGCCGCGAGCCGCGCGGCAGCATGGACAGCGCTGGAACGCCCTCGATGACGAGGTTGGCGCCCAGCCACGAGGGCTCGATCGCCGCAAGGCCGAGTTCCGACGCCACGATGGCGAGTTCGTCCTGGCTGACCAGCGAGAGATGACGGGAATTGCGGATCGGCGTCCCGCGCGGGAACCACGGAACCCGGGCGTCGGCCGGACGCGCCAATCCGCGGTGCCGTTCGCCCCGCAATCCGTCGAGCACGACGCCTTCGAAGTCGACCGTGACCTGATCGACGGGGCGGGTCTCAAACCCCTCCCCGTCCGCCGCCAGGACGGCCGCCACCCGGGCCCGGATGATGCGGGCCGGATGGATCGCCGTGTCTTCGCCCGCCTGCGACATGAGCCCCCGCTGAATCGCGGGGGACCATAGTCAGGCCTGGGCGATCACGCCAGCTCCGGCCTTCCTATCCGCTACTTGGCGGCCTTCTTGGCCGGGGCCTTCGCGGCGGGCTCGGGCGCAGGCTTGGGGTCGGCCGGCGGCGCGGCGGCGATCGCGCCGGTCGTCACATTGGCCGGGCTCGTGTCGTCGAACACGACGTCCACGCCCTTTTTCACCATCCCGGCGAGGTCCAGCGCGTCCCAATTGGTCAGGCGAACGCAGCCATGCGAGAAGCTGCGGCCGATGCGGCTCGGCTCCGGGGTGCCGTGGATGCCGTAGGTCGGCTCCGACAGGTCGATCCACACCGCCCCGACCGGGTTGTTGGGCCCCGCCGCGACCGTGAACTTCTCCTTGGTCTTCACGCCCTTGAACGCGAATTTCGGGTCGTAGTGATAGACCGGGTTCTTCGCCACGGCGGTGATCTTGAAGGAGCCGGACGGCGCCGGCTTGTCCTCGCTGCCGATCGACGCCGGGTATGCGGCCATCAGCGCGCCGCCCTGGTCGAAGGCGCGCAGCAGCCGGGCCTCCTTGTCGATCTCGACGCGGCCCACCTTGGCGTCCGAGCGAGGGCGCTCGACGTCGGGGACGAGGATCTCGTCGCCCGCCTTCTTGAAGGATTCCTTCGGGTTGAGCCGCCCCAGGAAGTCCTCGTCGACATGGAATTTCTCGGCGAACATCTCGCGCGGCGTCTTGTAGCCGAGCTTGTCCAGCTCAGCCTGCTTCTCCAGCTGGGCCGGGATCTTCTTGACGAAGGGACCCTTGAGGTCCGCCGGCTTGATCTCGTAGCGCGTCATGGCCGGCTTCTGATCGGCGTTGAGGGCGTCCCAGGTGGCCTGGTCGAGATTGCCGGTGACGGGCAGGTTGCGGGCCTGTTGGAAAGCGCCGAGCGCCTTGCGGAAGTTCTCGCCGTCCTTGCCGTCGATGGCGCCCGGCGAGAAACGCTGCCGGTCCAGGAGGACCTGGGCCTTGAGATATCCGGGAACGACCTTCGCCGGCTTCTTGTGGGCGTCGTCCGGCTTGGGCGCGGGCGCCTCCGGCGGCATGGCGGCCGCGTTGATCGTATCGAGGTCGAGCTTCACGGGAGCGGACCTGGCGGCTTTCGCCTCCGCCGCTCCGGTGAGCGCGGCGCCCGCCGCGCCGCTCAGCAAGAGCGCCCAGACAATCTTGTTCATCGTTTTCATCCCCGGCCCCGCTGGCGTCGTCCTTCATCAATGCCATGGCAGCGCTTGCGTTCCCGGCCGCCGCAACGGCGGCGGGTCGCGGCCTCGCTATTCGCAGATGCGATAGCCGCGGTTGCGGGCCCGCAGGTCGAGATGCAGATGGTCGGCGTGCTCGGCGTTGGCGCCGGGCCCCAGCACGGTGGTGAAATAGCGGCATGCGCCAGTGCGAACCGCAGCCGCGAAGCGCCCCTCCGGGGTGTCCGGCCCGGCATGGCCGACCGTGACGCTGGCCCGCTTCTCGAACTCGAAGCCCGACACGTCGACGCCGTTGGCGAAAGCGTGCTCGCTCAGCTTGGCGCCGGCCTGATGGTTCTGGGAGCGGCACTCATAGGACGTGCCGATGGCGATGCGCTTGGCCGGGGCGTTGAGTTCGCGATCGGCCGCGGCGCTGACCACGTCGCGCGACCACGTGCCGAGCGCTTCGGCGGCCGGACATGTGAGGGTGACGGGCGGCGCCAGCGTCACGCCGTCCGGAAGGCCGCTGACCTCGTAAGGCCGCGGCGCGCCGCAGGCCCCGTTCTCGATCGGCGGGAGGGGCTTGGCGACGACGCCCAGCCGGGCGAGCCGGTCCGCGCAGCCTTCGTCGTCGGGCCCGGGCGGCGTCTCGTCCTCCTTCGCCACGGGCCGGTTCTGCACCGGGGGCGGAAGGGTCTCCAGATCGCGCGGGCGTTCGGGGGGCAGCGGGGCGGCGACGGCCTGATCGCCGGCCTTGCCGTCGGGGGCTGCGCCGGGCTGGGAGGCTGGCCCTGGCTTCGCCTGGGGCTGCGCCCCGAACTCGGCGGGCCTGTCGGGCGGCAGCGGCGCGCCGCCTTCGCCGGTCGGACCGGGCGGGGACTGCGCCGCGGTCGAGGCGGCGTGCGCCGCGCTCAGGCCGAGCACGGCCAAAGCCGCCGCGGCGAGAAGCGTGGATCGGATGGCGGAAGGCGGTGCTGTTGTGCTCACCCTCCCCCAACGCTCACGCTGCGCCCAGGTTCGTCTGCAATCGCATGCGAGGCGCGACCGCGCCGAGGCTGTCCGTCCTCAGTCGTCGGTCCGGACGTCGGCGGCGGACGCGTAAACGGGGGCGCTGAAGCTTCCCACGCTGGTGTAGCGCTCCAGACGAACCGCGATCATGTCTTCGATGCGGCCATAGACCTCGCCGACGCTGAGCGGCTTGAGGCGCCGACCCTTGCTGGCGAAAAAGATCGACTTGTTGGCCCGCGCCGCCGAGGGGAATTCCTTCGAGGCGGCCTTCTCCGGCTTGGAGCGCTGCAGCTCCAGCAGCGTGGCGGCGTCCTGCGGGCCGAGGAAGTGCGTCAGATAGAGTTCGGCCGGCTTCAGGTCGCGGCCGATGCGGAACGCCACCTGGGCGCGGTCGCGCTTCATCAGCTCGCTCGCCATCACGGCGGCGATGTAGGGATCGCGGCGCAGGTCGAGGATGCGCTCGCGGTCCGACGGGGACTTCACCATCGGCTTCTCGCCCGAGGTGTCGATCAGCGAGGCCTCCCAGGCCAGGCCATGGCGCGACCCGTAGTCGTGCACGATCTCCAGCCAGGTCGACTCGATGAACTGGAACAGGCCCTGCGCCGAGGAGGTGGAGGCCTTCACCTCGGGGCGGAAGCTCGACTCCTTGTCGGCGAGCGCCATGAGGTAGACCGGGTCCACCTCGGCCTGCTCGGCCGCGCGCAGCATCGTCATCACCATCTTGCGCGGGATGCCGAGCGAACCGAAGCGCAGCTTCTCGTCGGGATCGGGCTGCATGATGCCGGCGGCCTTGGGCTGGCCGTCGGCGTCGACATCCGTATCGGCCTCGCCGGGCAGCGAGAACAGGCGGCCCTGGATGGTGCGCTCCGCGAACCCGGGAACGCTGTGGGCGATGGCCAGCGCGATCGCCGGCAGCCGGTCCCGATCGAACTCGCGGGCGGGGACGAAGGTCATGGACGGCGCCGTCGCGACGGCAGGCACGATGCCCGACAGGACGGTCCCGGCGACGATGGCGAAGCACCACCGCATGGCCTTGGCGGCCACCCCGGAACGGACTTTGTGGCTTTCCGGGAACACCTGGCGGGATTCTGCGTTATCGGCGTGATGAATGCCCGATACCGCGTCCCGTGAAGGCGCCGGATGACGCTCGGCCTGCTGGACGGCTTGCGTTTTCAGCATGATTTCTCCACGTGCGCCGTCGCCACGGGGGCGACAACTCGTTGTTAACCGTCCTTGAAGGTCGGATGTGGCCGGATTGCGGCGAGCCTTCACGCGTCCGTGAGACTACAGACGTCTAAACAGGCGAAACTGGCGCTCGTGGGCAGTCCATCACGCAAAGAGCAAGCTTAGCCATGCGGCCTGGCTGCGTGTTGCTATGACGCACGCCAAGCACAAACGGAACCGTTCAGCAGACGCTCGCCAGAGTGCTGGCGAGGATTGTGGAGCCCCGCAGCGGGCTACTTACATCGCAGCCGGTTTTTGATGGAACCACGCGCCTCAGGCCTTCAGCGCGCGCTCCAGCTGTCGCTTGCTCATGCGCGACCGGCCCGGTACGTCGCGTTTGCGCGCCTCGGCGTAGAGGTCCGCCTTGGTCTGTCCACCGTCGGCGGGGGCTGTCTTGGCGGCGCTCGTGTTGGCGCTCTTGGCGGTCGAGGCCCTGCCCCGAGGGGACGCGCCGGTCGCCTTCGCCATCGTCCGGTCCTGCGCGGCCTTGCCTTCCTTCCCGGCGAGCGCGGTCTCGCCGCGCTTCTCCTTCGCCTTGGTCCGGCGCAGGGCGGCGCGGTTCCTGGCGGGGCTTTCGCGGTTGCTCTCGCCGGCCTCGTGCAGGGCGATGGCGATCGCCTGCTTGGGGTTCTTCACCTTGCGCCCACCGGGTTGCTCTAGCTCGCCCTGCTTGAACTCGTGCATGACGCGCTCCACGGTCTTCTTCTGCTCGTCCGATGGCCTGGGCATCGTGGACCTCCCATCAACGTCCTGCCTTTCAACGCGTTTTCGCGTTTCGGGTTCGATGCGGGCCGCGTCGGGCCTCCGAGGCCGTTGACACCGGGGCGCTTTTCCCTTTCGTGACGGGTCCGCCAGCGGCGGTTGCAACAACGGTCGGAGAAGGACGATGCAGCTCGGAATGATCGGTCTGGGGCGCATGGGCGCCAACATCGTTCGCCGCCTGATGCGCAACGGGCATTCCTGCGTCGTCTATGACCGCAATCCGGAGCCGGGCCGCCAGCTGGCGGCGGATGGGGCGACCGCCGTCGCCGACCTCGCCGGCATGGTGGCGGCTTTGCAGGCGCCGCGCCGCATCTGGCTGATGCTGCCCGCCGGCCCCGTCACGGAAGCCACCCTGGGCGAGCTCGCCGCCCTGCTCTCGCCCGGCGACGTGCTGATCGACGGCGGCAACGCCTTCTGGAAGGACGACATCCGCCGCGCCGGCGAGCTGAAGGCCAAGGGGATCCACTATCTCGACGTCGGCACCAGCGGCGGCGTCTGGGGCCTGGAGCGCGGCTATTGCCTCATGATCGGCGGCCCCAAGGAGGTCGTCGACGCCATGGACCCGATCTTCGCCGCGCTGGCGCCGGGGATGGGCGACATCCCCCGCACGCCGGGCCGGACCGGCGACCCCCGCGTCGAGCAGGGCTACCTGCACGCCGGCCCGAGCGGCGCCGGGCATTTCGTCAAGATGATCCACAACGGCATCGAATACGGGATGATGCAGGCCATCGCCGAGGGCTTCGACATCCTGCGCCACGCCGACAGCCCGGAGCTTCCGGCCGAGCATCGCATGACGCTCGATGTCGCCGAGATCGCCGAGGTCTGGCGCCGCGGCAGCGTGATCACCTCCTGGCTGCTCGACCTCACCTCCTCCGCCCTGGCGTCGGATGGAGAACTGGCCGGCTATTCCGGCTTCGTCTCGGATTCAGGCGAGGGGCGCTGGACCGTGCAGGCCGCCGTCGAGGAGGCCGTGCCGGCCGAGGTGCTGACCGCCGCCCTCTACGCCCGCTTCCGCTCCCGGCAGGAGCACACCTTCGCCGAGAAGGTGCTGTCGGCCATGCGGATGGGCTTCGGCGGCCATGTCGAGCCGCCCGTGGCCAAGTCGGCCCCCGAGGCGACCGGGACCAGGGACGTCGAGATCAAGGGTCCGATCAGCAAGGGACCGGCGGCGTGACGCGTTCCGTTTCGCCGGCCGCTCCGGTCGGCGTCGTCATCATGGGCGTGGCGGGTTCGGGCAAGACCACGACCGCGCGCAACCTCTCCCGGGCGCTGGGCTGGGCCTATCGCGACGCCGACGAGTTCCACCCGCCGGAGAACATCGCCAAGATGAGTCGCGGCGAGCCTCTCACGGACGAGGACCGCTGGCCCTGGCTGCGCGCCATCGCGGCCTGGCTGGCGGAGCGCCTGGCGGCGGGCGAGAGCGTCATCGTCACCTGCTCGGCCCTCAAGCGCGCCTATCGGGACATCCTCGCCGCAGGTCGCCCGGATGTGCGGCTCGTGCTGCTGGCCGGCGACCGGGACCTGATCGGGGCCCGCATGAAGGCGCGCAAGCACCACTTCATGCCGACGAGCCTGCTCGACAGCCAGTTCGCCGCGCTCGAGCCGCCCGGGCCGGACGAGGGCGTCGTGACCGTGTCGGTCGTCCAGAGCCCCCGCGCCGTCGTCCACGACATCATCGCCTGCCTCGGGCTGGACGCGGCGGGCTGAGACCGCACGGGCTCCACGCTCCAGTCATCCCCGGCGGTGCGCAGCGCCTGGAAAGGATCGAGGAGGTTCGGCGAGGCGCGCCCGTCGCCCGGCCTCCTGGATCCCCTTCCCGCGCCTTCGGCGCGCCGGGGATGACGGGGCGTGTTGGGGAAGCCTGCAGCGCGCCCCCTCGCCCCGGAACGGGGAGAGGGTTGGGGTGAGGGGCGGCGGGCATCCCCTCATCCGACCTCGCTGCGCTCGGCTGCGTTCTCCCCGTACCGGGGAGAAGGAAACGCGCGTTTAGCTCCGCGACCTTTCGGCCCGGAGGGTGGAGGGCGGCGCGGAGCGGCGACGCTGGGGACCCCACGGCGAGTGGGGTGGTTGGAAAAGTGAGCCGGGAGGCCGCCAGGCCCCGCCGCTCCGCGCGCAGCGTTGGAGGATGAAAGGAAGATCCCGGGGCGCTTTCAGCCCCTTCGCGCTTCGCTGGTCGGATCTTGTCTTCCGTCCGCCGCTTCTGACCGGGTGGTGAGCCCGGCCTTCGACGGCCGCCGCCCCTGGTCCACGTCCTCACGCCTGCAGACGCCCCTCCGTGGACCAGAGCGCTCCCAACATAGGAATATTTTCTAAACCTGTCAAGCCGCCCTGCGCGTCAGCGCACGACCTTGACCAAGCGGTTGTCGGCGAAGAGGTAGAGCGCCTTGCCGGTCGGCTCCATGTAGAGGATCGTGGTCTCGCGCCGGGCGCGCGGGCTGGACCCCGTCTGCACGCTGAGCGGCTCGCCCTTGACGGCCACGAGTTCGCACTCGGTGAGGCCGATCAGCCCCTCCCCCTCCCGGCCGCGGAACTTCGACGGGTCGATCGACAGGTCCGCGGTGCAGCGCCCATCCTCCGCCACGACGGCCTCCGTGGTGGCGACGCGCGCCGTGGCGCTCTTGTCGTTGGCGAAGCCGCTGACCTCGACCGCGCAGCCGCCGAGCGCGGCCGCCAGCGCGGCGACGGCCCCGACGCGCAGCGCCAGCGCGCCGGCGTCCTCCAAGGCGGACCCGATGGCCCGCGCCGCATGCTTCATGCTTTTCTCTCCCAGCGACCCGTGTCGTTCTGCTGCCAGTAGCTCAATTCGACGGCGGGCGCCGACGGATCGCGTCCCTTGAGGCTCTTCCATACGACCCTCGCCGCCGCCACCGCCTCGTCGTCCCGGCCGTCGAAGATCAGGACCAGGCGCTGATAAGCGTCCGCGTCGGGCGGAATTGGGGCGCCGTCGACCAGGAAGCGCACCTGCGCCTGGTTCGGGTTGCCCAACTCGGTGGTGATCACGATAGGCTCGCGGGCCGCGCCCGGATCCTTGTCGGACGCGTGCGGCAGGAAGCTCTCCTCCGAGAAGGTCCAGAGATGGTCGTCCAGCGCCGCGACCCGCTCCGGCGAAGGCGCGTGCACCACGGCGCGCCAGCCGCGGGCGACGCTGCGCTCCAGCAGCTGCGGGAGCACGGCCTCCATGTCCTGCCGCAGCAGGTGGTAGAACAGGACCTCGGCCAGGATCAGCCCTCGTAGTGGTCCGCCACCAGGCGATCGAGAAGGCGCACGCCCCAGCCCGACGCCCAGCCGCGATTGGTCTCGCTCTGCGGCGAACCCATGCCGGTGCCGGCGATGTCGAGATGCGCCCAGGGCGTGTCGTTGACGAAGCGCTTCAGGAACTGCGCCGCCGTGATCGAGCCGGCGTGGCGGCCGCCGGAATTCTTCACGTCGGCGAACTTGCTGTCGATGATCTTGTCATAGGCGGCCGAGAGCGGCAGGCGCCACACCCCCTCCTTCGTCGCCTTGGCGGCGGACGACAGCTTCTCGCACAAGGCGTCGTCGTTGGAGAACAGCCCGGCGTTCTCCTGGCCGAGCGCGACCAGGACCGCGCCCGTCAGGGTGGCGAGGTCGATCATGAAGGCCGGCTTGAAGCGGTCCTGCACGTACCAGAGCACGTCGGCCAGCACGAGGCGGCCTTCGGCGTCGGTGTTGATGATCTCGATGGTCTGGCCCGACAGCGAGCGGACGATGTCGCCGGGGCGCTGGGCGTTGCCGTCGGGCATGTTTTCCACGAGGCCGATCACCCCGATGGCGTTCACCTTGGCCTTACGGGCGGCCAGCGCGTGCATGAGGCCGACCACGCAGGCCGCGCCGGCCATGTCGCCCTTCATGTCCTCCATGCTGGCGGAGGGCTTGATCGAGATGCCGCCGGAATCGAAGCAGACGCCCTTGCCGATGAAGGCGACGGGCTTCGCGCCGTCCTTGGCGCCCTTTCCGGCGTCCTTGCCGGCCTCCTTGCCGCCGCCCTTCGCGCCGTTCCAGCGCATCACGACGACGCGGCTTTCCTTGCGCGAGCCCTGGCCCACGGCCAGCAGCGCCCGCATGCCGATCTTCTCCAGCTTCTTCTCGTCGAGGATCTCGACCTCGACGCCGAGCTTCTCCAGCTGCGCCGCGCGGCGGGCGAACTCCTCCGGGTCGAGCACGTTCGGCGGCTCGTTGACGAGGGTGCGGGCCAGCATCACGCCCTCGCCGATCGCCTCGCGGGCGCGGTGGGCCTTGCCGGCCGCCTTGGGATCGGCCACGGCGATGACCACGTCGACCTCGCCGGCCGCCTCGTCGTCGGGCTTCTTGGTCTTGTACTTGTCGAACGCGTAGGCGCGCAGCGTCATGCCGAGCGCGAGATCGGCCGCCGCCTCCGCGTCGTTGCGCAGGCCGGCGGGGCCCTCGTGGAACAGCAGCGTGACGGACTTGCTCTTGCCCACCCGGCCCAGGACGGCGCCGCCGAGGCCGACGTAGTCCGTCTCGGCGCGCTCGGACGCCCCGCCGACGCCGACCACGACGAGCCGCGACGCCTGGAGCCCGGGAGGCGCGAGGATCGACAGGCCGCTGGACGCCTTGCCCTTGAAGCTCTCCGCCGCCACGGCCCGCGCGATCGCGTCGGCGGCGGGCTTGCCGATCATCTCATGCACGCTGGAGGGAAGCGTGAGGTCGTCTCCCATGAGAACGACCAGGGCGCCGGACGCAGGCAGGCTCGGGGCCGCGAAGGAGACTTTCAGACGCTCTGACATGCAAACGCTCCGGACGGGTGCGGGAGAAACGATCGGGATGGGCGAACTCGGACCTGACGGGTCATAACGTTTCGTCGGAAGCTGCGCCAGTGCGCCGGACGGCCGCGCCGGCGCGCCGCGTCCCGCCCGGCGATCCGCCACGCCGGCGCCGCGATCGTGAGCGATTCAAGCCCGCGACGACGCGTTCCGGGCCGCCCCGATCCTTGCCGCCGCGCGTGGAAGCCTTTACCGCTGTCGCACGATGCACGACGCCGAAGCCCCCAGATGAGCCTGCTGGACCGCTACATCTTCCGGATCGCCGGCGTCGCCTGCCTGGCGACCCTGCTGAGCCTGACCGGCGTGATCTGGATCTCGCAGGCGCTGCGGGAGGTCGATCTGCTGACCGGCAAGGGTCAGACGATCATGATGTTCCTCACCATCACCAGCCTCTCGCTTCCCGCGCTGGTCACCATCATCGCGCCCGTGGCGCTCTTCATCGCGACCGTCTACGCGCTGAACAAGCTGAACGGCGATTCCGAGCTGATTGTCATGAGCGCGGCCGGCGTGCCGCCCGGGCGAATCCTGCGCCCGTTCCTCGGCCTCACGATGATCGTCGCCGTCCTGGTGCTGGCCATGACGACCTGGGCCATGCCGGCGAGCTTTCGCGCCCTGCGCGACCTCATCACCAGCGTGCGGGCCGACTTCGTGTCCAACGTGGTCAAGGAAGGCCAGTTCACCACGCTCGACCTCGGCATCACCTTCCACTACCGCGAGAAGGCCGGGGAGGCGCTCCTCGGCATCTTCATGCAGGACCGGCGCGACAAGACCAAGCCCGCCATCTACATCGCCGAGCGCGGCCAGACGGTGGAGATCAACGGCTCGCCCTATCTCGTGCTGGAGAACGGCAGCGTGCAGCGCGAGCAGCCGGGCTCGTCCGACCCGGCCATCGTGGTGTTCCAGCGCTACGCCATCGACCTCAGCCAGTTCGGATCCGACGGCGACACGCCCGTCTACAAGCCGCGCGAGCGCCCGACCGCGATGCTGCTGAACCCGGACGTCAACGAGGTCTATTACAAGATCCCGGGCAACGCCGGCCGCTTCCGCACCGAGCTGCACGACCGCTTCTCCGCCCCTCTCTACTGCTTCGCCATGATGGCGATCGCCTTTGCGGCGCTGGGCACGCCGCGCACCACGCGCCAGGGCCGCGGCGCGGCGATCGGGGCCGCCATCGTGGCCGTCGGCCTGGTGCGAATCGCGGGCTTCGCGATCTCCAGCCTGATTCCGCGCGCCGGCTGGGCCGTGCCCCTCGCCTACCTGGCGCCGCTGCTGGCCTGCGCGGTCGCGCTGGGGATCGCCTTCGCGCCGACGCTGGGCGTGCGCGGCGGGGCGCGCCTGCGCCGCGCGCCGACCCCCGCGCACGCCGCGGCGGCGGGCTGACGGAGCCGCCATGGTGATCGGCCTCACCCTCGGGCGCTACCTGGCGGCGCGATTCGTGCGCACCATCACGGGCGTCTTCGTCACCGTGTTCGTGCTCATCTACACGCTGGACTTCGTGGAGCTCGTGCGCCGCACCGGCGACGTGGCGGACCTGTCCACCGCCCTGCTGGCCGAGCTCGCCTTGTTCCGAACCCCCGCCGTGGCCGAGCAGATCCTGCCCTTCGCGGTGCTGTTCGGCTCGATGGCAGCGCTGCTGAACCTGTCGCGCAAGCTGGAGCTCGTGGTGATGCGCGCCGCAGGCGTGTCGGTCTGGCAGTTCCTCGCCCCGCCGCTCCTCGTGGCGGTGGGATTCGGCGTGTTCGCGGCCACGGTCTACAACCCGGTTTCGGCGAAGCTGAAGGAGCGCGCCATCCAGGTGGAGACCGCCAAGCTCGGCCGCAGCAAGGGCGCGGGCGAGAAGGAGCTCTGGATCCGCCAGCGCAGCCTCGACGGACAGGCGATCATCCGCGCCGACCGCTCGATGGCGGCCGGCACCCAGCTCAGCCGCGTCACCGTCTTCGAGTTCGCCAAGGACGGCTCCTTCATCGACCGCGTCGAGGCCCGCGAGGCGACTCTGCGCGACGGATATTGGGAGCTCGCGGAGGCCCGGATCACGGGTGTGGGCGTGGAGCCACAGAGCTTTTCTTCTTACCTCCTGTCGACCAATCTGACCCCCGATCAGGTGCGGAATTCCTTCTCTTCAGCGGAGACCATTCCCTTCTGGGAGCTGCCGGAACTGGCCGCCAGGACCGAATCCGCGGGCCTCGACGCGACCCGTTATCGCCTGCAGTTTCAATCGCTTCTGGCGCGTCCTTTGCTCTTCGTCGCAATGGTGTTCATCGCCGCGTCCGTTTCGTTAAGATTTTTCCGTTTTGGTGGCGTGGCGAAGATGGTTCTCGGTGGCGTGACGGCGGGCTTCGTGCTCTATGTCGTCACCCAGTTGGTGGAGGATCTCGGCGCGGCAGGACTCCTCTCGGCTTCAGTCGCGGCATGGTCGCCGGCGGTGGTCGGGAGTTTGCTCGGAACGCTCGCACTCCTGTATCAAGAGGACGGGTGATGTCGGGCCGTGCGTTCTTCGGCCGTTTTGGTTCGGGCATGGTGAAACGACGCTATATTGCGGCTCTGGCCGTCGGCATCGCGAGCATCGGGCCGGTCACTTGGACCGACGCCCCGGTCGCGCAGACGCTGACGGACAGGCTCGCCAAGAAGACCGAGAAGGCGGGCCAGGGCAAGGACCGCCTGCTCGTGGAATCGCGCGAGCTCGTCTACGACAAGGACAAGAACACCGTCGCGGCCGTCGGCAACGCCCAGCTCTACTACCAGGGCCGCACGCTGGAGGCCGACAAGGTCATCTATGACCGGGCGAACAACCGCGTCTACGCGGAAGGCAACGCCAAGATGACCGAGGCCAACGGCCAGGTCGTCTATGGCAGCAAGTTCGAGCTCACCGACGACTTCAAGGACGGCTTCATCGATTCCCTGCGGGTCGACACCATCGACAAGACGCATTTCGTGGCGCCGCGCGGCGAGCGCACCGGGGGCGAGACGACGGTCTTCGAGCGCGGCACCTACACGGCCTGCGACGCCTGCAAGGACGACCCGACCAAGCCTCCTTTGTGGCAGGTCCGCGCCAAGCGGATCATCCACAAGAACGAGGAGCGCACCGTCTACTACGAGGACGCCACCCTCGAATTCTACGGCGTGCCGATCGCCTATGTGCCGTTCTTCTCGGCGCCCGATTCGACCGTGAAGCGGAAATCCGGCTTCCTGGCCCCCCATTACGTCGCATCGTCGTCGATCGGCTATGGCGTGGCGGTGCCGTATTTCTGGGCGCTGGCGCCCAATTACGACCTGACGCTGACGCCCACCCTCCTGACCCGCCAGGGCCTGCTCGGCGAGGTGGAATGGCGCCATCGCCTGGTCAACGGCAGCTACAACATCCGCGCGTCCGGCATCTTCCAGCAGGACCCCAACGCCTTCCTGGCGCCGCCCTATGGCGCGCGCGACAAGGATTTCCGCGGCGCGGTCGACACGCGCGGCAAGTTCCTGATCAACGACAAGTGGGTCTGGGGCTGGGACCTGTCTGCCTCCACCGACAAGTGGTACTACCAGAACTACAAATATCGCGGCTCGATAAACACCAACGCGATCTCCGCCTTCAACGCGCTGGGCTTCCGCGAGAACACGTCGACCATCAACCTCACGGGCCAGGGCCAGCGCAGCTGGTTCGACGGGCGCCTCTACTATTTCCGCGGCCTGTCCTACGCCGACTGGCAGAAGGTGCAGCCGGTCGTGCACCCGGTGGTCGACTATGACCGCCGCTTCACCCCGGGCCTGATCGGCGGCGAATTCGCGCTCAGCGCCAATCTGACCAGCCTCACCCGCCAGCAGACCGACTATCAGAGCCTGTACCAGGACAACGGGATCATCCCGGGCCGGTACCTGTTCCCGATCGGCTACGACGCGCTGGGCAACCCGATCCGGCTGTATGATTCCTGCGCCCCGGGCCAGTTCAACCCGAGCAAGTGCTACGTGCGCGGCGCGGCGGGCACCTACACCCGCCTGACCACGGACCTGTCCTGGCGCCGGACCTTCATCGATCCGCTCGGCCAGAGCTGGACGCCCTTCGTGTCGGCGCGCGGCGAGGTCCTGTTCAAGTCGCCCGACACCGGCGGCCAGTTCAACAAATACCTGCCCAACTTCTTCGACACGAGCGACGACGTCGTGGTGCGCGGCATGCCGGCCGTCGGCGTGACCTATCGCTATCCCTTCGTGGCCGACAGCAGCATCGGCACGCATGTGATCGAGCCGATCGCCCAGATCATCGCCCGGCCCAACGAGTCGCAGATCAACAAGATCGTCAACGAGGACGCGCAGAGCCTCGTCTTCGACGACACGAACCTGTTCTCGACGACCAAGTTCTCTGGCTATGACCGCACCGAGGGCGGCACGCGCGCCAATATCGGCGCGCAATACACCTTCACGATGCTGAACGGCGGCTATATCAGCACGCTGTTCGGGCAGTCCTACCAGATCGCCGGCCGCAACTCCTATTCGACGCCGGACCTCAGCCGCACGGGCCTCGACTCCGGCCTCGACACGACGCGCTCCGACTATGTCTCGCGCATCCAGATTGCGCCGTCCTCGAACCTCACCTTGACGGCGCGGTCGCGCTTCAACGAGACCGACTTCGCGCTGAAGCGCGTCGAACTGCAGGCCACCGCGACCTTCGCCAACCTGGCGACGAGCGTGATCTACGCCCGCTACGCGGCGCAGCCGGACCTGGGCATCTACACCAAGCGCGAGGGCGTCTCGACGAACGCCCGCTACGACATCACGCCGAACTGGTACGTGACGGGCAGCGTCCTGGTCGATCTCAGCCGCCACGCGGCGGAGCGCTTCTACGGCGTGCAGGGCTACCAGACGTCGAACCCGGTCGGCATCGGGGCGCTGTCGCTGGGCGCCGGCTATCATGACGAGTGCACGACCTTCTCGGTCGTCTACCAGAACTCGGGCAAGCAGACGCTGGCGGACGGCTCGCGCGAGCGGGTCCAGACGGTGCTGCTGCGCCTCGAGTTGCGGACGCTGGGCTCGGCCAGCTACTCCTACAACCAGACCAGCGTCGTCACGGACGGCATCACCCAGTGACGCCGCCCCGGCGGCGGAACAGGCGAGGCCCCGGCGGTCCGGCGCAGGGCGTTCCGCCGCGCATGGGGCGACAGTCATGACCACGCCAGCGCCCACAGGCCTGCCGCTCGTGCTGACCCAGGGCGATCCCGCCGGGATCGGGCCTGAACTCACGGTCCGGGCCTGGCTCGACCGCGGCCGGGCGGGCGCGCGCCCCTTCGTGGCGGCGACCGATCCCCGCCTCCTCGCTGCGGCGGCGCAGCGACTTGGCGTTGAAGCGCCGCTCGCCGTGGTCGAGCCCGAGGAGGCAGGCTCGGCCTTTGCGACCGCCCTGCCCGTGCTGGCCGGCTGCGCGGCGGTGGAGGCCCGGCCGGGCGCTCCCGACCCGGCGACGGCGGCCTCGACCATCGCGTCCATCGACCGGGCCGTCGACCTGGTCCATGCGGGACGGGCGGCCGCCGTGGTCACCAATCCGATCGCCAAGTCGGTGTTGTACCAGGCCGGCTTCCGGCACCCGGGGCACACCGAATATCTCGCGGCGCTCGCGGCCCGGTTCTGGTCGATGCCCGAGCCGCTGCCGGTGATGATGCTCTGGTCGGAGACGCTCGCGGTCGTGCCGGTGACGATCCACATCCCGCTGAGCCGGGTTCCTGCGGCGCTGACGACCGACCTCATCGTCGAGACCGGCCGGATCACCGCGCGCGACCTGATGGCGCGGTTCGGCCTGGACCGGCCGAGGCTGGCCGTCTCGGGCCTGAACCCCCACGCCGGCGAAGGCGGCGCGCTGGGGACGGAGGACGACGCCGTCGTTCGCCCCGCGGTCGAGCGGCTGCGCGCGGAGGGCTTCGAAGCCTTCGGCCCGCTGCCGGCGGACACCATGTTCCACGCGCGGGCGCGCGCCGGCTACGACGTCGCGCTGTGCATGTATCACGACCAGGCGCTCATCCCGATCAAGGCCCTGGCCTTCGACGACGGCGTCAATGTCACGCTCGGGCTGCCCTTCGTGCGGACGTCGCCGGATCACGGAACCGCCTTCGACATCGCCGGCCGGGGGCTCGCGCGGCCCGACAGCCTGATCGCGGCGCTGCGCCTGGCCGGCCGGCTCGCCCCATGAGCGCGATCGACGGCCTGCCGCCCCTACGCGACGTCATTCGCGACCACGACCTCGCGGCCAAGCGCTCGCTCGGCCAGAACTTCCTGTTGGACCTGAACCTCACCGCCAAGATCGCGCGCAGCGCGGGCCCGCTGGACGGCGTCACGGTGATCGAGGTTGGGCCCGGCCCGGGCGGCCTCACCCGTGCGCTGCTGTCGCTCGGCGCCGCGCATGTCATCGCCGTGGAACGCGATTCGCGCTGCCTGCCGGCCCTGGCCCAGATCGCGGCGCACTATCCGGGCAGGCTTACGGTGGCGCCGGGCGACGCCCTGCAGGCCGACTGGCCGGCGCTGCTGCGCCAGGTCCATGGCGACGCGCCCGCCCGGGTGCGGATCGTCGCCAACCTCCCCTACAACATCGGCACCGTGCTGCTGACGCGATGGATCGAGACGGAGCCCTGGCCGCCCTTCTTCGAGAGCATGACGCTGATGTTCCAGCGCGAGGTGGCCGAGCGGATCGTGGCGACGCCCGACGACCCCAAGGACTACGGACGCCTCGGCGTGCTATGCGGCTGGCGGACCGAGGCCCGAATACTGTTCGACGTCCCGCCGTCCGCCTTCACGCCGCCGCCGAAGATCATGTCGTCGGTGGTCTCGCTGTCGCCGCGCAGCCGGCCGCTGGCCTGCGACGCCGCGACCCTCTCCGCCGTCACCGCCGCCGCCTTCGGCCAGCGCCGCAAGATGCTGCGGCAGAGCCTCAAATCCCTTCAGGCCGATCCGGCGCCGCTGATTCAGGCCGCCGGCCTCGATCCCACCGCCCGGGCCGAGACGGTGCCCGTGGAGGGCTTCGTCGCGCTGGCCCAGGCCTGGCGACCTCAGGGCTGAGCCCAACCCGGCGAGCCTTCTGCAATCCTGAGTGTACGTTGCAGTTTCATGCAATTATCAGTCGTAATTCCTTAACTTGATTGTTGATAATCGAGATCGCGGGTTGCGCGTCGGGCGCCTCGACGCCGTGTTTCAGGTGGGCCGACGCTGCATCCACTGACCCGCGATCGGAGAGACCAATGCTGAGAATTTCACGGGTGTTCGGGTTGCTGATCGCCGCGACCGTCCTCTCATGCGGCGCCCTCATCTATAGCCTTGTGATCGCGGGGAGCGCGAGCGACGCCATACGCGACGCCAACAGCCGCAAATACCAGTCCTATCTCCTGGCCGACGAACTTCGCCAGAGCTCGGACGACCTGACGCGCCTGGGCCGGACCTACGTGGTCACCGGCGACGCCTCCTTCAAACAGCAATATATGGACATCCTGGACATCCGTGACGGCAAGAAGCCGCGGCCCCGCGACTATCATCGCGTCTACTGGGACTTCGTGGCGGCGGGCATCGCCCAGCCCCGCCCGGCCGGCGCCGCCGCGCCGCTTCTCGACCTGATGAAGCAGACCGGATTCACCGAAGCCGAATTCGCCAAGCTGCAGCAAGCCAAGGCCAATTCGGACGGCCTCGTCGGTCTCGAAGTGGAGGCCATGTCCCTGGTGGAAGGAAAGCGCAGCGGCGGAAAGGCCACTCCGGCCGACGAGGCCAAGGCCCGGGAACTGCTGCATTCGCCGCTGTACCACCAGTACAAGGCGAAGATCATGACGCCGGTGGACGAGTTCTTCGCGCTCCTCGAACACCGCACCCAGGCCGAGGTCGAGGCCGCCGCTGCGGCGAGCGACAAGGCGCAGACCATGGCCCGGCTCTCCGCGGGCGTGCTGGCGCTCCTGGTGCTCGTCAGCGGCGCCTTCGTGGCCATCAGGGTGCTCGGGGGGCTCGATGGCCTCGCCGCGTCCATGAAGGGCATCGTCGAGGGGGATCTCTCGGTCCAGGTGAAGGGCGCGGGCAGAACCGACGAGATCGGCGACATGGCCGGCCACCTGCAGGTGTTCAAGGAGAACGCTCAGCGCATGCGCAAGCTCGAGGCTGGCGAAAGGGCGGCGCGCGATCGCCAGGACAGCGAGCTCAAGGCCGCCCGCTCGGCCGCGCTCGGCAAGATCATGCAGGACGTGGGATCGGTGGTGAGCGCGGCGGCCGATGGCGACTTCACCGCCCGCATCGCCGTCAACGAGGTCGACGCCGACCTGCGCGAGCTGGTGCTGGGCATCAACCGAATCAACCAGACGGTCGACGAGGCCACCTCCGATTTCGTCCAGGCCCTCACGGCGATCTCGGCCGGCGACCTGACGCGCTCCATCGACACCGCCTACCGCGGGCGCTTCGAGGAGCTCAAGGACGCCGTCAACGCGACGGTCACGCAGCTCGCCGACACCGTGATGGTGATCCAGCGCTCCGCCTCGGAGGTCACCGCCGCGGCCGGCGAGATCAACAGCGGCGCCAAGGACCTCTCGGCCCGCACGGAGGACCAGGCCTCCAGCCTGGAGGAGACGGCGGCCACGACCGAGCAGCTCGCCGCCTCCGTGAAGGCGAGCGCCGCCTCGGCCCGCCACGCCGCCGAAATGGCCCGCGAGGCCACCGATGTGGCCAGCACGGGCGGCAGGATCGTGCGGGACGCGGTGGACGCGATGGGCCGGATCGAGGACGCCAGCCGGAAGATCTCGGACATTTCGTCCGTGATCGACGACATCGCCTTCCAGACAAACCTGCTCGCCCTCAACGCCGCCGTCGAGGCGGCGCGCGCGGGCGAGGCCGGCAAGGGCTTCGCCGTCGTGGCCTCGGAGGTCCGCACGCTGGCGCAGCGCTCCAGCGAAGCCGCAAAGGACATCAACGCCCTGATCGCCTCCACCAGCCAGGAGGTGACGCAGGGCGTCGAGATGGTGCGTTCGGCGGGCGCCGCGCTGGAGCAGATCGTCGGCGCTTCGGAGAAGGTTTCGGCGACCGTCAACGAGATCTCGGCCGCGACCGCCGAACAGGCCAACGGCATCGACGAGATGAGCCAGGCGGTCGCCACCCTCGACCAGACGACGCAGCAGAACGCCGCGCTGGCGGAGGAAAGCTCCGCGTCCGCCGACAGCCTGCTGACGGAGATCCGCAACCTGAACGACGTGGTGGCGGTGTTCAGGACGGGCCGGCCCGCCGTCCGCGCCGCCGACGACGCGCGCCGGCCGGGCGCTCCCGTCCGCAGGCGGCGGGCGGCCTGACCTCCGGCCGCCGCACAGGCCGCGGCTCAGAGGTCCTTCAGGAGCCCGTGGACGAAGTCAGGGAGCCCGGTCTGGCGCTCCCGCTTCAGCCGCTCGGCGACCAGGATCGCCTGCAGCCGGGGGAAGGTGCGGTTCAGGTCGTCGTTGACGAGCACATAGTCGTAGTCCCGCCAGCGGTCGATCTCGACCTTGGCGGCGGCCAGGCGCCGGGCGATGACCTCGGGGCTGTCCTCGGCCCGCCGCTCGAGCCGATGCTTCAGCTCCGGGATCGAGGGCGGCAGGATGAAGACGCTGACGACGTCGGCCGCCGCCTTCTCGCGCACCTGCATCGCGCCCTGGTAGTCGATGTCGAACAGGATGTCCTGGCCGCCCGCCAGCGCCTGGTCGATCTCGCGCCGCGGCGATCCGTAGAAATTGCCGTGGACCTCGGCCCATTCCAGGAGATCGCCCCGGTCGCGCAGGGCGATGAACTCGTCGACCGCGATGAACCGGTAATGCACGCCGTCGACCTCGCTGGGCCGGCGCGGCCGCGTGGTGACCGAGATGGACAGCGCCAGCGTCGGCTCCTTGTCGCGCAAGAGGCGCGTCAGCGTGGTCTTGCCCGCGCCGGACGGCGAGGACAGGACCAGCAGCAGCCCCCGGCGGCTGACGAGATCATTGGCGAGTTGGGCGGTCATCGTCTCACTCGACATTCTGGACCTGCTCGCGGAACTGCTCCACCTCCGTCTTGAGGTCGAGCCCGATCACCGTCAGGGCCACGTCGTTGGCCTTGGCGCAGAGCGTATTGGCCTCGCGGGAGAACTCCTGGGCGAGAAAGTCCAGCCGGCGCCCCACGGGGCCGCCCTTGCCGATCAGTTCGCGCGCCGCGCCCACATGGGCGCGCAGGCGGTCGATCTCCTCGCGGATGTCGGCCTTGGCGGCCAGCAGCACGGCCTCCTGGTGGAGGCGGTTGGGGTCGAGTCCCTGCGAGGCGTCGAGCAGCGCCGCGATCTGTTCGGCGAGGCGCGCCTTCACGGCCTCGGCTTTGCGCGCCGGGCAGGCGTCCGCCGCGGCCGCCAGCTCCTCGATCGTATCGATGCGCCGGGCGAGGAGCCCGCGCAACGCCTCGCCCTCCTGGCGCCGGGTGACGACGAGCTCGGACAGGGCCCGGTCAAGGCCCTCCAGCATGCCGGCCGCGCTCTCGGCGGCCGCCGCCTCGTCCTCCTCCGCTTCGGCGATCTCGACCACGCCGCGCACGCCGAGCAGCGCCCCCACGGAGGGCGCGCGCAGCCCGAGCCGGCCGTCATAGGGGGCGAGCGCCTCCACCAGCGAATCGAGCAAGGCGGTGTTGACCCGAGCCACCGGCGGGGAGGCCTCGCGAGACGCCGTCAGGGAGGCGAAGCAGGTGCCGCGCTGCAGCGCCCGGCCGATGCGCGCCCGCGCCTCCTCGCCGATCGCCTCAAAGCCGGGCGGCGTCTTGAGCCGCACATCGAGCCCCTTGGCGTTGACGGTCTTCAGTTCCCAGACATACCGCCAGGGTCCGGTCTGCCCGACCTCCCGGGCGAATCCGGTCATGCTTGCAAGCGCCATGGCGTGTTCCGTCGCAAGAAGTTGCGCTGGCGCTGTTTAGGCCGGGACGCCTCGCGCTTCAAGCCGGGCGACGCGGCGCGGCTGGCCGCCCCGCCTCACGGGCGCAGCGCCGGAACGACCTTGGGGGAGTTGAGGTCGAAGCTCTTGTTGTTCAGCGGGTCCTTGGAGGTGCCCGCGACGGCGTCGAGATTGCCGCGCGGCCCCACGGGCGCTGTCGCGGGGGCGCCGGTCTGCAGCGGCGCCACGGGCGCGTAGGCGGCGGCGCCGGGCTTGGCTCCGGGCTTGGCCGCCGTCGGCGCGCCGGTCGGGTCCCTCACGACGGCCGCGTCGGCCGGCGCGGCGTCGCGGCGCTCGCCCTCCATCTGACGCCACCGGGCGACGTTCTTGTTGTGCTGGTCCAGCGTCTCGGCGAAGACGTGGCCGCCCGTGCCGTCGGCGACGAAATAGAGCTCGCGCGTGCGGGACGGATTGGCCACGGCCTCCATGGCGGCGCGGCCGGGATTGGCGATCGGGCCGGGCGGGAGGCCCTGGATCTGATAGGTGTTGTAGGGCGTCGGCTGGTCGATCTCGCTGCGCATGATCCCGCGCCCGAGCGTGCCCTTGCCCTGCACCAGGCCGTACACGATCGTCGGATCGGACTGCAGCCGCATGTTGCGGTTCAGGCGGTTGATGAACACGCCGGCGACGCGCGAGCGCTCGTCCGCCCGGCCGGTCTCCTTCTCGACGATGGAGGCCAGCACCACGAGCTCCTCGGGCGACTTCACCGGGATCTCGGCGCTGCGGCGGCTCCACACCTCGCGCAGCACCCTCGCCTGCTCCTGCTGCATGCGCTCCACGAGTTGCTGGCGCGTCATGCCGCGGGAGAACTTGTAGGTGTCGGGCAGCAGGCTGCCTTCCTTGGGCACGCTAGTGAGCTCGCCCGTGAGGACGTCGTTCTCGGCCAGCCGGTCGATGATCTGCTGGGAGGTGAGGCCCTCCGGCACCGTCACCGAGTGCAGCACCGACTTGCCTTCGACCAGCGTGTCCATGACGTCGCCGAGGCTGGCGTGCTGGCGGAACATGTATTCGCCCGCCTTCAGCTGCGACGCCTTGCGGGTGAGGTGCAGCCCGGCCAGGAACAGGGTCGGGTGGTCGATCACCCCTTCCTGCTTCAGCTGCTCGGCCACGTCGCCGGAGCTGCCCTTCACGACGACGATCTTGTCGGAGGCGAGCGGGCCGGCGGCGTAGAACTGGGTCTTGCCGAAGAACACGGCGACGCCGGTCAGCAGCGCCAGCACCATGACCAGCGACAGGAACCCGCTCAGCATGTTGACGATGGGACGCCGCCGGCGCTCCGACGGAGGCAGCTGCGGCGGTGCGACCGGCTGGATCGCCTCCGCGGGGCTGCGCGGCACGAAACGCCCGGCCGGGCGCGCCTTCGCCGTGTTGGCGTCGGCGGATGCTTGGGGCTCGTTGATGTCGGCCATGGATCCTGTGCAGGCTCTCAAGGATGCTTAGCAGGCCCGCGCCGGCGGACGAGCGCCCCCGGCTCGGCGCGACCTCGCTGGTGGACCGGACCTTAGCCCGGAATGTGGCGAAAGGGCGAGCCTGGCGCAAGCCAGACGGCGGTTCTGGCCCGCCGCCGACGATGAAGGATGTGGAAACGGCCCTCCGGCCGAAGGCGACGTCAGGCGTCGTAGCGCCTGAACACCACGGACGCGTTGGTGCCGCCGAACCCGAAGGAGTTGGACAGCGCCACTTCGACGCTGCGCGACCGCGCCGTATGCGGGACGAGGTCGATCGGGGTCTCGACCGACGGATTGTCGAGATTGAGCGTCGGCGGGACGATCTGGTCGCGGATGGCCAGGATGGAGAAGATCGATTCGACCGCGCCGGCGGCCCCCAGCAGGTGCCCAACCGAGGACTTGGTGGAGGACATCACCAGCTCGCTGGCCGCGTTGCCCACCAGCCGCTCCACGGCCCTGAGCTCGATTTCGTCGCCGAGCGGCGTCGAGGTGCCGTGGGCGTTGATGTAGTCGACGTCGGACGGGGTGATCCCCGCCCGCTTCAGCGCCGCCGCCATGCAGCGATAGGCGCCGTCCCCGTCCTCGGACGGAGACGTGATGTGATAGGCGTCGCCGGAAAGCCCGTAGCCGATGATCTCGGCGTAGATCCTGGCCCCGCGCGCCTTGGCGTGCTCGAGCTCCTCCAGCACGATGACGCCGGCGCCCTCGCCCATGACGAAGCCGTCGCGGTCCTTGTCATAGGGTCGCGACGCGCGGGTCGGGTCGTCGTTGAACGCGGTGGACAGCGCCCGGCAGGACACGAAGCCCGCCATCGACAGCCGGTTGATGGGCGATTCGGCGCCCCCGGCCACCATGACGTCGGCGTCCCCGAAGGCGATCAGCCGGGCGGCGTCCCCGATGGCGTGCGCGCCCGTCGAGCAGGCGGTCACGACCGCGTGGTTCGGGCCCTTGAGCCCGTGCTCGATGGACACGTATCCCGAGACGAGATTGATCAGCCGCCCCGGGATGAAGAAGGGCGAGATCCGGCGCGGGCCCTTCTCGTAGAGGGTGATGGACGCGTCGTAGATGCCGCCGATGCCGCCGATGCCCGACCCGATGAGCACGCCCGTCGTGGTCTGCTCCTCGTAGGTCGTCGGCTTCCAGCCGGCGTCCCGCAGCGCCTGGGTGGCCGCGGCGACGCCGAAGACGATGAAGTCGTCGACGCGACGCTGGTCCCGGGGGTCCATCCAGTCGTCGGCGTTGAACGAGACGCCCGAACCGTCGCCGCGCGGGACCTGGCAGGCGATCTTCGCCCCGAGGTCGCTCACGTCGAACGATTCGATGCGGCCTGCGCCGCTCTGGCCTTCGATCAGGCGCTTCCAGGTCGGCTCGACGCCGCACGCCAGCGGCGACACCATCCCGAGTCCCGTAACGACCACACGCCGCATTGCGCCCAATCCGCTTCCGCCCTCGTCGCTCGAGATCAGGCCGCGGCCTTCTTCTCCAGGAACGACACGGCGTCGCCCACGGTGCGGATCGTCTCGGCCGCGTCGTCCGGGATCTCGACGGAGAATTCTTCTTCGAACGCCATGACCAGCTCGACCGTGTCGAGGCTGTCGGCGCCGAGATCGTCGATGAAGTTGGCGCTGTCGATGACCTTCTCAGGCTCCACGCCCAGGTGCTCGATCACGATCTTCTTCACGCGGGCGGCGATGTCGCTCATGGTGTTCCTCGTTTAAGCTGTTCGCGCCGCATGCGGCCGCGCGAACCGGAAAGGGAACCGGTCCGTCTGGACGGTCCGGATGTCGCGGGGGTCGTGCCCGGGCCGCCAACCGTGAACGATCGCCGTAACCCGTCTCATCCCTCAAACGCCGCAGCGGACGGCGCCGTCAAGCCCCCCAATGGACGTGAGGGCTGAGTAACATACTTTATTTTCCTTGGCGAGAGGGCCGGGAACTTCGTCCACAAGGCGAAAATCACCTTGCAGTTTATTCAAATCATTGCCATTCCGCCGTTGACGTGGAGCGTCTGCCCCGTCACGTAGGACGCCTCCGGGCTGGCCAGGTACACCACCGCCGAGGCGATCTCCGCACCCGTCCCGAGCCGCCCCATGGGCACGGTGGAGAGGATCGATTCCTTCTGCTTGTCCGTCAGCACGTCGGTCATCGCCGTCTCGATGAAGCCCGGCGCCACGCAGTTGACGGTGATGTTGCGGCTGGCCACTTCGGCCCCGAGCGACTTGGACAGCCCGACGAGCCCCGCCTTGGAGGCGGCGTAGTTGCCCTGCCCCGGATTGCCGGTCGTCCCCACCACGGAGGTGATCGAGACGATCCGTCCCCAGCGCCGGCGCATCATGCCCTTCACGGCCGCGCGCATCAGCCTGAACGACGCTTCGAGATTGACCCGGATCACCTGGTCCCACTCGTCGTCCTTCATGCGCATGAAAAGATTGTCGCGCGTCACGCCGGCGTTGTTGACCAGGATGTCGAGCTGGCCCATCGCGGCCTCCGCGGCGGGCACCAGGGCCTCGACCGAATCCTTGTCCGACAGGTTGGCGGTGAGGATATGGACGCGCTCGCCCAGTTCGCCCGCCAGCGCCTCCAGGGCCTCCCTGCGGGTGCCGGAGATCGCGACCGTCGCGCCCTGGGCGTGCAGCGCGCGGGCGACGGCGCCGCCGATTCCTCCCGACGCGCCGGTGACCAGCGCGGACTTGCCGGTGAGATCGAACATGGATCACTCCCCTGTCGGGCCGCGGCCCTTTGTTACAATGGCGGCGAGGCTCAGCCGCGCGGCCGGGCCTTGAAGGCGGCGACGTCGTCCGGCGTCCCGATCGCGACGCCTTCGGCGCCCTCCGCGATGCGCCGAACGAGGCCCGTCAGCACCTTGCCGGCGCCGACCTCATAGAACGTCGTGACGCCATGCGAGGCCATGAAGGCGACGCATTCGCGCCAGCGCACCGTGCCGGTGACCTGCGCCACCAGCGATGCGCGGATCATCTCCGGCTGCTGGATGGCCGCCGCATGCACGTTGGCCACCACGGGCACGACCGGCGCCTTGATGTCGATGGCGGCCAGGGCTTCCTGCATGGCGTCGGCCGCGGGCTGCATCAGCGCGCAGTGGAAGGGCGCCGACACCGGCAGCATCAGGGCGCGGCGGGCCCCCTTGGCCTTGGCGATCTCGCAGGCGCGCTCCACCGCCGCCCGCGAGCCGGAGACGACCACCTGCCCGCCGCCATTGTCGTTGGCGGCCTGGCAGACCTCGCCCTGGGCGGCTTCGGCGGCCGCCGCCGCGGCGGCCTCGAATTCGAGGCCGAGCAGCGCCGCCATGGCGCCCTCGCCGGCCGGCACGGCCTTCTGCATGGCGTCGCCGCGGATGCGCAGCAGCCGCGCCGCGTCGCCGATCGTGAACGCGCCGGCGGCGCACAGCGCCGAATACTCGCCCAGCGAATGCCCGGCCACATAGGCGGCGTCGCGCGCGAGATCGAGGCCGGCCTCGGCCTCCAGCACGCGCAGCGCCGCCAGGCTCACCGCCATGAGGGCGGGCTGGGCGTTGGCCGTGAGGGTGAGGTCGGCCTCCGGCCCCTCCCACATCAGCGCCGAGAGCTTCTGCGACAGCGCCGCGTCCACCTCGTCGAACACGGCCCTGGCCTGCGGGAAGGCCTCTGCGAGCGCCTTGCCCATGCCGACGGCCTGGCTGCCCTGTCCCGGGAAGGTGAAAGCGGCGGTCATCGATGCGTCTCCTCGGGCGCCTTGAATCGTGGCGCCGAAAGGCACGCGCCGGCGCGGGCTGTCAAGGGCGGCCGCGGCCGCCAGTGGCCCTGCGCCCGATTCCGGGCCCTCCCCGACCCCTCTACGGGTCCCCGAGATGGCACACGGCCTCGACGCGGTTGCCGTCGGGGTCCGCCAGGAACGCGGCGTAGTAGGAGGGATGGTATTGCGTCCGCAAGCCGGGAGGGCCGTCGTCGGAGCCGCCCGCCCCGAGGCCAGCCGCCCAGAACGCGTCGACCGCGGCGCGGCTCGGGGCCTTGAAGCACCAGTGCCGGCCATGAGCCGGCTCGGGCTCCGGTCCGGGCTTGATGGCGAGGTAGGTGAGGCCCGGGTGGTCCGCGTCGCAACGCTGGCCGTAGCCCAGCCAGACATCCGACGCGCCGACCTTGGCGACGCCGAGCGCCGTCATCACGGCGTCGTAGAACCGTTCGGCGCGGCGCAGGTCCGAAACGGTGATGGAGACATGGTCCAGCATGGGAGACAGCGAGGGTTGGCGGCGGGACGCCCCAGCATAACGCATCCTTTCGCCGCGGCGCCCCCTTGCTTCCGCCCGACGCTGGCTGTACACAGCGCGCTTCGCAGCTTCCGGCCGGGGGCTGAACGGAAGGGCTTGCGCGCGCGCAGCCAGGGGTTCGGCCCCGCCTTCCCGTGTTCCCGCCTTCGGTATACCCACTCGGGCCTTTCGTGGCCCGAAGGGCTTCGCGCCGGAAGCGCCCGATGAAGAAAGGCCAAGAGCTTATGCCTCTTTATGAGCATGTGTACCTTGCGCGTCAGGACGTGACCGCGCAGCAGGTCGAGACCATGACGGAACAGTTCAAGTCCGTACTCGAGGGTCTCGGCGGCACGCTCGACAAGGTCGAGTACTGGGGCGTCAAGTCCCTCGCCTACCGGATCAAGAAGAACCGCAAGGCGCATTTCTCGCTGCTCAACATCAACGCTCCCGCGGCCGCCGTGGCCGAGATGGAGCGTCAGATGAGCATCAACGAGGACATCCTCCGCTTCATGACCATCCGCGTCGAGGAGCTCGAGGAAGGTCCCTCGGCCATGATGCAGAAGCGTGACCGCGACGACCGCGACGACCGTGGCGACCGCGGCTTCGGCGGACGCGGCGGCGGCTTCGGCGGCCGTGGCGGCGACCGCTTCGGCGGTGGCGGCGGACGTCCGGGCGGCCCGCCCCGCGGCGATCGCCCGCGCCGTGAGGATGCCCCTGCGACCGAGGAGACTGTCTGATGTCCGCCGCTGGACCCCGTCGCCCCTTCTTCCGCCGTCGGAAGACCTGCCCGTTCTCCGGCCCGAACGCGCCGAAGATCGACTACAAGGACACGCGTCTGCTGTCGCGCTACATCTCCGAGCGCGGCAAGATCGTTCCGTCCCGCATCACGGCCGTGTCGGCCAAGAAGCAGCGCGAGCTCGCCCAGGCGATCAAGCGCGCCCGCTTCCTGGGCCTGCTGCCCTACGTGATCGCCTGATCGTCATCGCCTGGCGCCCTCCGGCAGGGCGCAGCCAAGATCCGACGCCGACCTTCGGGCCGGCGTCGCCGCCTGATCCAGTCGCCCGGCGCGAATCCATCGCGACGGGTTGGTTGGGGAGCCCTCTCCCCTAACCCGTCCACGAGACGCGGGACAGCTCGACGACATGAAGACCATCCTCGGCATCGGCGCCGGCGCAGGCCTTGCCTCCGCCCTTCTGTTCGCGGTCATCACGACCGGGAACCCGCTCGCCGTGCTCCTCTATTTCGTGTCCCCCTTGCCCGTGCTCCTGGCGGCGCTCGGCTGGAACCACCGCGCCGGCCTCGCCGCGGCGGCCGCCGGCGCAGTGCTGGTCGGGCTGCTGTTCTCCCTGAAGGGAGGCGCCGCCTACGCCCTCACGGTGGCGCTGCCGGCCTGGTGGTACGCCTATCTGACGCTCCTCGCCCGCGCCGAGGACGGCCCTCCCGAGTGGTTCCCCATCGGCCGCGTGCTGTTCTGGATGGTGCTGGTCTCGTCCGCCATCACCCTCGCCGTGTCGATCTCCATCGGCGGGGGCGACTACAAGGCCTTCGGTCACGCCTTCGAGCGCATCATCGGCGTCCTGCGCCAGATCGGCTCGGACATGGACGAGCTGCCGGCCGAGACGCGCGGCATGTCCGTTCCCGAGCTGGCGCGCCTCATGGCGGTCGTCGCCCCGCCGGTCAGCGCCGCGATCGGGGTCGGCTCCGCCGCGCTGCTGCTGTGGATCGCGGCCCGCATCGTGCGCGCCTCCGGTCGGCTGCCGCGACCGTGGCCCTTCATTCCCGCCGTCGCCCTGCCCAATGTCGCCCTGATGCTGCTCGGGGCCTCGGCGGTTCTGGGCGTCCTGCTGCACGGCTTCGCCGGACTGGGCGCCCGCTCGCTCGCGGCGTCGCTGGCCATGGCCTACTGCCTGCAGGGTCTGGCCGTGATCCACGTGCTGACCCAGGGCGTGGCCGGCCGCGTCGGCATCCTCAGCGCCGTCTACGTCGCCTTCGTCATGCTGCCCGGCTGGCCGGCCCTGCTCTACGCCCTGCTGGGCGTCGCCGACGCCGTGCTGGGCATCCGGGCCCGGCGCTTCGCCAAGAACCCGCCGCCCGCGCCCACTTCCACCTGATCCCCAAGCGAACCCTCAAGCGAACCTTCAAAGGAGAACCACCATGCAGATCATCCTGCTCGAACGCGTCGCCAAGCTCGGCCAGATGGGCGAAGTCGTCCGCGTCAAGGACGGCTACGCCCGCAACTACCTGCTGCCCCGCGGCAAGGCGCTGCGCGCCACCGCCGGCAACAAGGAGCGCTTCGAGACGCAGCGCGCCCAGCTCGAGGCCCGCAACCTGGAGCTGCGCTCCGAGGCTTCGGCCGTGGGCGAGAAGCTCGACGGCCAGAGCTTCACCATCATCCGCTCGGCCGGCGAGATGGGCCAGCTCTACGGCTCCGTCGCGGCCCGCGACCTCGCCGAGATCCTGACCGCCGGCGGCTTCACAGTGGGCAAGCAGCAGATCGCGCTCAACACGCCGATCAAGGCCATCGGCCTGCACAAGGTGCCGGTGCACCTGCATCCGGAGGTCGAGGTGACGGTGACGATCAACGTCGCCCGCAGCCCCGAGGAAGCCGAGCGCCAGGCGCGCGGCGAGAGCGTCCTGCAGGGCCGCGAGGAGAACAACCTCGACGACCTCGGCCTGGAGATCGGCGCCGCCCTGGCCGAGTCCGGCGAGGACATGTAAGCCTCGGCGCACTGCGCCCGCGAACAAGGAGCCCGGCCGGCGACGGCCGGGCTTTTTGCGTCCGGGGCCGGCGGCGCGACTCACTGAAGCAATCCGGCAACAGCCAAGGCCGGCCCGGCGCGGACGACAACAAACCCTCCGCACCTGTGAATCGCCGGGCTATGTCTTTTCGGACACTCCACCCGGCCATGCCGGCGTGCGAAACCAAGCTGCGGCGGGCGGTGGTAAGCTCCCGCCCTCTCGGAACAGCGAATCACCATGGCTTCAGCGTCTCAGCTCGCGGTCCGGCCCCTTCCGGAGCCTGCGGCCCCCTACCGGACTCCGCCCCACAACATCGAGGCCGAGCAGGCCCTCCTCGGCGCCATCCTGGTCAACAACGAGGCCTTCTTCCGCGTCTCGGACTTCCTGGAGGCCGTACATTTCTCCGAGGAGGTGCACCGGCGCATCTACGAGGTGACGCAGTCGCTGATCCGCTCCGGCAAGGTGGCGACCCCGATCACGCTCAAGACCTTCGTGGGCGACCAGGATCTCGGCGGCATGACGGTGTCGCAATATCTCGGCCGGCTGGCGGCCGAGGCGACGACGGTCATCAACGCCGAGGATTACGGCCGGGCGATCTACGATCTCGCCATGCGGCGCAACCTGATCCTCATCGGCGAGGACATGGTCAACGTCGCCTATGACGCGGCCGTGGACGAGCCGCCGCGCAAGCAGATCGAGGAGGCGGAGCGCCGGCTCTACGAGCTCGCCGAATCGGGCCAGACCGAGGGCGGCTTCCAGAACTTCTCCAACTCGCTGCGCAGCGCCATCGACATGGCCGCCGAGGCGTTCAAGCGCGACCGCAAGCTGTCGGGCATCTCGACGGGCATCAGCGACCTCGACCGCATGATGGGCGGCCTGCAGCAGTCGGACCTGATCATCCTCGCCGGACGCCCCGGCATGGGCAAGACGTCGCTCGCCACCAACATCGCTTTCAACGTGGCGAAGGACTATCGCGGCGAGCGCCAGCCCGACGGGCACATGAAGCGCATCGACGGCGGCATCGTCGGCTTCTTCTCGCTGGAAATGTCGGCCGACCAGCTCGCCACCCGCCTCATCGCCGAGGAATCGGGCGTGGCGTCCTACAAGATCCGCCGCGGCGAGATCTCCGAGCAGGATTTCGCGCGCGTGGCCAACGCGGCGCGCGAGATGGAGCGCTGCCCCTTCTACATCGACGACACCGGCGGCATCTCGATCGCGCAGCTCACGGCCCGCGCGCGTCGCCTGAAGCGCCAGAAGGGGCTCGATCTCTTGGTGGTCGACTATCTCCAGCTGCTCTCCGCCTCCGCCAAGAAGGGCGAGAACCGCGTGCAGGAGCTCACCGAGATCACCACCGGCCTGAAGGCGCTGGCCAAGGAGCTCGTGGTCCCGATCATCGCGCTGTCGCAGCTCTCCCGACAGGTCGAGAACCGCGACGACAAGCGGCCGCAGCTCTCCGACCTGCGCGAATCGGGCTCGATCGAGCAGGACGCGGACGTCGTGATCTTCGTCTATCGTGAGGAGTACTACCTGAAGAACAAGGAGCCCAAGATGGGCACCGAGGAGCACTTCAAGTGGCAGGCCGAGATGGAGCAGGTGCACGGGCGCGCCGAGGTGATCATCGGCAAGCAGCGTCACGGCCCGACCGGCACCGTGCCGGTGCACTTCGAAGCCGAGATCACGCGCTTCTCCAACCTGGCGAGCGAGGATCACCTGCCCGAGCGGATGGAATGACCAGGGACCCGGCCGCGTCCGGCCCGGCGCCGAGCGAAGCCGGCGGCGTGCTCACCATCGACCTCGGCGCGCTGGTCGCCAACTGGCGGCTGCTCGCCGCCCGGGCGCCCGGCGCGGAGTGCGCGGCGGTCGTGAAGGCGGACGCCTACGGGACCGGGATCGAGGCCGCCGTCCCGGCGCTGGCGCGGGCCGGATGCCGGACCTTCTTCGTCGCCCACATCGCCGAGGGCCGGCGCGCCCGCGCCGCCGCTCCGCAGGCCGACATCTACGTCCTGAACGGGCTTCCTCCGGGGTCCGGCCCGGCCTTTGCGGCCGAGCGGCTGCGCCCGGTGCTGGGCAGCGCCGAGGAGATCGCCGAATGGGCGGCCTTCACCCGGGCCGAGGGGCTCGACCTGAAGGCGGCGCTTCACGTCGACACCGGCATGAACCGCCTCGGCCTCGCCGTCGCGGACGCCGTCGCGATGGGCGAAAGGGGCCTCGAGGGCTGCCCGGTCGGCCTCGTGATGACGCATCTCGTCAGCGCCGAGGAGCCGGACAATCCCCTCAACGCGCGCCAGATCGCCGCCTTCGCGGCCGTGCGGGAGGCGTTCCCGTCATTGCCCGGAAGCCTCGCCAATTCGTCCGGCGCGTTCCTGGGCGAGGCCGCCCGGCACGACCTGATTCGCCCCGGCTATGCGCTGTACGGCGGCAACCCGCAGCCGGGACGCCCCAACCCGATGCGGCCCGTGATCGGCCTCGAAGGCCGGATCGTGCAGGTCCGCTGGGTCGAGGCCGGCGACACCGTCGGCTACAACGCCCAATGGACGGCTCAAGGCCGCCGGCGCGTGGCCGTGACGTCGGTGGGCTACGCCGACGGCTTTCCCCGCGCGGCGTCGTCGGCGGACGACCGCGCCGGCGCGGACGCCATCGTGGGCGGCGCGCGCTGCCCCTTCGCCGGTCGCGTGTCCATGGACCTGATCGCCATCGACGTCACGGACGCGCCGCCTGGCGTCGGCCGGGGCGACCCGGTCTCGCTCTTGAACCCCGCGATCACGGTCGACGACGTCGCCGCCCGCGCCGGAGCGAGCGGCTACGAGATCCTGACCTCGCTGGGCCGTCGCTACGCCCGGCGCTATCTGGACTGACGGACGGTGTGCTATCCTGCCGATAGACGCATTGGACCTCTGTGATGCTCGAACTCGACGCCGAAGCCGACGAGATCCTGAACCGCCTGGCCGAGACCGGGCGCTACGGCGACCGGCGTGACGTCGTCCGCGCGGCCTTGATGCTGTTGGAGGCTCGCCAGGAGGACGCCCGGTGGCAGGCCTTCAAACGCGAGCGTCAGATCGAACGCAGTCTCAAGGATGTCGCCGAAGGCCGGTTCGAAGACGCCGAAGCCGTGTTCACGAGGCTGATGCGATCGGTGAAGGCGAAGATCGCTACGGACGCCGCTGAGTGAGGGTGGTTTTCAGTCCTCTGGCGATCGAGGATCTGGAAGACATCACCGCCTATATCAGCCAGTTCAACCCCAGGGCGGCACACTTGCTCCTCATCGCGCTGAGCGAGCGCTGCCTGAGCCTCAGCCGCCAGCCCAACCGCGGCCGGCTTCTCCAGACATCGTCCGGCCAGGCCTATCGCCGCTTGCTCGAAGGCGGCTACTCCATTCTGTATCAGGTCCAACCCGATCGGATCGTGATCTGCCACGTCGTCCGGTCTTCGTCGGACTACCGTGACGTCCTCGACATCATCGACTAGACACGCCCATGGCCAAACGCACCCTCACCTACGCCTGCCAGTCCTGCGGCGCGGTCTACGGCCGCTGGCAGGGCCGCTGCGACGCCTGCGGCGGATGGAACACCATCGCCGAGGAGGCCGCCGCGGCGCCGTTGCCCGGCGGCGCGCCGGTCCCCCGGGGCCTGCGCGGCAAGGGCCGGGTGTTCCAGCTGGAGGGCCTCACCGGCAGCGAACCGGAGGCGCCGCGCATCGCCTCGGGCATCGCCGAACTCGACAGGGTGACGGGCGGCGGCTTCGTCAAGGGCTCGGTGATCCTGCTCGGCGGCGATCCCGGCATCGGCAAATCGACCTTGCTGATGCAGGCCTGCGCGGCGCTGAGCAACAAGGGCCACCGGGTCGTCTACATCTCGGGCGAGGAAGCGGTCGGCCAGGTCCGGCTGCGGGCCGAGCGGCTCGGGCTCAGCGGCGCGCCGGTGGAGCTCGCCTCCGAGACCAGCGTGGAGGACATCGTCACGACCCTCTCGCAGGGTCAGCCGCCCCGGCTGGTGATCATCGATTCGATCCAGACGATGTGGACGGAGGCGGTGGAGGCCGCGCCCGGCACCGTCACGCAGGTGCGCGGCTCCGCGCAGCTCCTCATCCGCTACGCCAAGACCAGCGGCGCGGCGCTGATCCTGGTCGGTCATGTGACGAAGGACGGCCAAATCGCCGGCCCGCGCGTCGTCGAGCACATGGTGGACGCCGTGGCGTCCTTCGAGGGCGACGGAGCGCATCACTTCCGCATCCTGAGGGCGGTCAAGAACCGCTTCGGCCCCACCGACGAGATCGGCGTCTTCGAGATGACCGGGCTCGGGCTTTCGGAGGTGACCAACCCGTCCGCGCTGTTCCTGGCCGGGCGCGACACGGCCTCGCCCGGCACGGCCGTCTTCGCCGGGATGGAGGGCACCCGGCCGCTGCTGGTGGAGTTCCAGGCGCTCGTGGCTCCCACTTCGCTGGGCACGCCCCGCCGCGCCGTGGTCGGCTGGGACCAGAGCCGCCTGTCGATGGTGATCGCCGTGCTGGAGGCGCATGCAGGCCTGAAGCTCGGCCAGCACGACGTCTATCTGAACGTCGCGGGCGGCATGCGAATCAACGAGCCCGCCGCGGACCTCGCGGCCGCCGCCGCCCTGGTGTCCTCCCTGGCCCAGGCGCCGCTGTCGCCCGAGCGCGTCTATATGGGTGAGATCGGCCTGACGGGCGCGCTGCGCCCGGTGAGCCAGGCCGCCACGCGGCTGAAGGAAGCGGCCAAACTGGGCTTCACCTCCGCGATGATGCCCCGCGCCGGCCTGGAAAGCGCGGGAAAGCCCTCGATCCGCGTCGAGTCGGCCGCCGACGTCGCCGATCTGGTGGCCGGCATCGCGGCCCAGGGAGCCGGAAAGCGCGGCGCAAAGCGTCCGGGATACGTACCGGAAGACGCGTGACGCTGGGAGGCGGTCCCGTTATAAGACCTTCACCGCGTCGGCCTTTGAAAAATCCCCGGACTTCCATGAACCAGCTGCCCGTCACCCCGCTCGACCTCGTAGTCCTGGGCGTGGTCATCGTCTCCGCGCTCCTGGCGGCGGTTCGCGGTTTCACCCGGGAGGTCCTGGCCATCGCGTCCTGGATCGCGGCCGCGGCGGCCGCCTATGCGCTTCACCCGCTGGTCCTGCCCTACGCCAAGGAATACATCCCGAACGCCCAGCTCGCGCTGGCGGCCTCGATCGCGTCGGTGTTCCTGTTCACGCTGGTGCTGGTCTCCTTCGTGACGGTCAAGATCTCCGACCTGATCCTGGACTCCAAAATCGGCGCGCTCGACCGCACGCTCGGCTTCCTCTTCGGCGCCGGCCGCGGGCTCCTGATCGCCGTGATCGCGTTCGTGTTCTTCGACAAGCTCGTGGGCGACAAGGCGCAGCCGGACTGGATCCGCAACGCCAAGCTGCGCCCCGTCCTCAAGGACTCCGGCGACTACATCGTCAGCCTGCTTCCCGAGGACCCCGAGGGCTACCTGCAGAAACTGCGCAACAAGAACAAGAACCTGGGCGATCCGAGCGAACCGCCGGCCGCGCCGGGACAACCCGCGGCGCCCCCCGCCCCCGCCCCGAGCGCAACGCCGCCCGGACAGAAACGGACGGAGACGGACACGCCGCCCTCGTATAAGAAGACGCAGCAGCAAGGGCTGCAGCAGCTGATCGAGACGGCCGCCAATCCGGCGCCGAAGTCGACGCGCTAGATGCATTCCCGGGCGAAGATCACCATCTTCGCCGAGAGCGAATGCCCTAGGGATGCTCGCGGGAGGCGGGCGCGCGACCCGACGGCGTCGGGCCGCATCGTGTTTGGGCCATGCATCTCTTCCGCGCTGCGGCCTCCGCATGCGCGGTTCTTGCTTTGACGAGGACAGCGATGACCGACCGCAACGGCATGCACTCCCCAGCTGGCGACCTCATCTTCGATCCGGAGGCGGACCGGCTCCACGAGGAATGCGGCGTCTTCGGAATCTACGGCCATCCGGACGCGGCGGCGATCACGGCGCTGGGGCTCCACGCCTTGCAGCATCGCGGGCAGGAAGCTGCGGGCATCGTCTCCTTCGACGGCAAGCGCTTCCACTCCGAGCGCGCCCTTGGCCTCGTCGGCGACACCTTCTCCGACCTCGCCACGATCGAGCGCCTGCAAGGCGCGAACGCGATCGGCCATGTGCGCTACGCCACCACGGGCGCGACCATCCTGCGCAATGTCCAGCCGCTCTTCGCCGAGCTGGAGAGCGGCGGCTTCGCGGTCGCCCACAACGGCAACCTCACCAACGGCCTGACGCTGCGCCGCCAGCTCGTGCGCGACGGCGCGATCTGCCAGTCGACCTCCGACACGGAGGTGATCCTGCATCTGGTCGCGCGCAGCCGCAAACGCCGCTTCATGGACCGGTTCATCGACGCGCTGGCTCAGATCGAGGGCGCCTATTCGCTCGTGGCCATGACCAACAAGAAGCTGATCGGCGCCCGCGACCCGCTCGGCATCCGCCCGCTGGTGCTGGGCGACCTCGACGGCCGCCCGATCTTCGCCTCCGAGACCTGCGCGCTCGACATCATCGGGGCGAAGTTCGTCCGCGACGTCGAGAACGGCGAGATCATCGTGGCGTCCGAGGACGGCATCGAATCGATCAAGCCCTTCAAGCCGGTGCCGGCCCGCCCCTGCATCTTCGAGTACATCTATTTCTCGCGGCCGGACTCCATCGTGCACGGCCGCTCCGTCTACGACGTGCGCAAGCGCATGGGCGCGGAGCTCGCCTCCGAATCGCCCATCGACGCCGACGTCGTGATCCCGGTGCCGGATTCCGGCGTTCCGGCGGCGCTGGGCTTCGCCCAGGCGGCGGGCATCCCGTATGAGCTCGGCATCATCCGCAATCACTATGTGGGCCGCACCTTCATCCAGCCCACGCAGTCCGTCCGCGAACTCGGCGTCCGGCTGAAGCACTCCGCCAACCGCTCGGTGGTGGCCGGCAAGCGCATCGTGCTCATCGACGACAGCATCGTGCGCGGCACCACCTCGGTGAAGATCGTCCAGATGATGCGCGACGCCGGCGCCAAGGAGGTGCATTTCCGCATCTCCAGCCCGCCGATCACCCATCCCGACTATTACGGCATCGACACGCCGGAGCGCGACAAGCTGCTCGCCGCCACGCATACGCTGGAGGAGATGCGGGCCTATATCGGCTGCGACTCGCTGGCCTTCCTGTCGGTGGACGGCATCTACCGCGCCATGGGCGAGGCGCGCCGCAACGACGCCTGCCCGCAATTCACCGATCACTGCTTCACGGGCGAATACCCGACCCCCATCACCGACCTCGTCGGCGAGGGTCCGAAGCAGCAGCTCTCGATGCTCGCCGAAGTCGGATAAGGGTCCATGTCCAAGCCACTCGCAAACCGCATCGCGCTGGTGACCGGCGCGTCGCGCGGGATCGGCCGCGCCGCCGCGCTGGCCTTCGCCCAGGCCGGCGCCCATGTGGTCGCCGTGGCCCGCACGCAGGGCGCCCTGGAGGAGCTCGACGACGAGATCCGCGCGCTGGGCGCCACGGCCACGCTCGTCCCCGTCGACATCAAGGATTTCGACGCGCTCGACCGGCTCGGCGGGGCGCTGCATGAGCGCTGGGGCAGGCTCGACGTGTTCCTGGGCAACGCCGGCGTGCTCGGTCCGCTGACGCCGCTCGGCCATGTGGCCCCGAAGGACTGGGACAACGTGATGGCCGTGAACGTCACGGCCAACTGGCGCCTTCTGCGCTCCCTGGACCCGCTGCTGCGCGCCTCGGACGCCGGCCGGGCCATGCTGATCTCCTCAGGCGCCTCGTGGAAGCGCACCGCCTATTGGGGGCCCTACTCGGTCTCCAAGGCGGCCGTCGACGCGCTGGGCTGCACCTACGCGGCCGAGACGGCCACGACCCCCATCAAGGTCATGCTGGTCAATCCGGGCCCTCTGCGCACCCGCATGCGCGAGACCGCGATGCCGGGCGAGGACCCGATGTCCCTCAGGACGCCGGACGACCTCGCGCCCCATCTCGTCGCCATCGCGTCCCCGTCCTGGACCGAAACCGGCAAGCTCTTCGATTTCCCGACCGAGTCGGTGAAGGAGTTCCAGTTTCCGGCGTGAGCGCCGGGACTTCAGGGCTCTATGTAGTGGGGCACGAAGCGGGCCGTGTCGCGCGTGACCGGCTCGTCGCTCTCGCGGACGGAGAGCCCCGCCGGCTCGTCGCCCACGATCCAGGATCCCAGCACCACGTGGACGCGGTTGAAGCGGGTCCCCGCCAGCGCCTGGCGAACGAAACCGTCCGCGCCATAAGGGCCATCTTCTCTGGCCAGCGTCTTGCCGCGCTCGACCAGGGTTACGTTTGCGCCCTCGCGTGAGAACAACGGCTTGCGCGCATAGCTCACGACTGAGGGCGGCGCTTCATCGTCGAACCAGCATGGCAGCAGATTGGGATGGTTCGGGAACATCTCCCAGAGCAGCGCAAGCATGCCCTTGTTGGACAGAATCGCCTTCCACGGCGGCTCGACCATGCGCAGGCCCGAGCCGGAGAGGCGGAGGCCGAACGGTTCGGCCAGCAGCCACTCCCACGGGTAGAGCTTGAAGAGCCGCGCGATGCGACGGTCCTGCATGTCCACGAAGGCGCCATCATCGGTGAGACCGATCTGTTCGATGCCGACGAAACTGGTCTGCACGCCGGCTTGCGCGGCGCAGTTGCGGAGGTATTCGACGGTCGCGACATCCTCCTCGACCGCCGACATGCAGGCGAAGTGAAGCAGGCCGCCGCCGGAAACGGACGGCCATCGCGCGATCAGCCGGTCATGGAGCGCGTTGAATTGGTCGCTGCCGTGGGGGAGTTTTCCGGCCGCAAGGAGATCCTCCAACCAGCGCCACTGGAAACAGGCGGTTTCATAGGCGGATGTCGGCGTGTCGGCGTTGTATTCCAGCAGCTTGGCCGGGCTCCGTGCGTCATAGGCGAGATCGAAACGGCCATACAGCGATGGGTCCGCTCGGGACCAGCTATCGGCGATCAGCGGCCATGCCCATTCGGGAATGCGCAAGCGACGCAGCGAACGCTCGTCCCGAACGACCCTCGCCACCAGTTCCAGACACATCGCGTGGAGTTCGCCGCTGGGAGCCTCAAGGTCGTCCTCGATCTCACGCAGGGTGAAGCCGTAGCATACGGTCTCGGTCCAGTACGGCGCGTCTGGGGCCGTGTGGAACACGAAGCCTTCCTGCTCGGCGAGCGCGCGCCAGTCCGGTCGCTCCCAGCTCCTGATGCGCCGCATGGGATCAGGCTCCGCCGTGGAAACCGGAACCCATGACGCCGAAGCCGCCGCGCGTGGGCGACGAGACGCCGTATCCATGGCCCCCACCGGCTCCGCCGCCCGCATGACCGCCGCGATCAGAACTGCGCGCCAGACACAGGCGCGCCATCGGAAGCCGCTCGCCCGATGCTGAGAACGCCCCACCGTCGCCGGCGATCCAACGCTTGGGCGAGCCGCCTTGCGGCGACCCGAACGTCACGGCCGAGACGACGGCGCCGTCCCCAGACGTGAACTGCTCCTCACACAATGACGCAACGATCCCGGATGCGATGCACTGGTCGACAGAGCGGACAATCCGATCCGTCCCGCAATAGTGCTCTGGGATGAGCCGATAGGCGCCGAACGCGGTCGCGCTGGCGCTCGTGAAGGCGATCAGCCAAACATGGCCCGATCGCTTCTGCTTGCGAGGTGGATCCGGCGGAGGCTTGAGCTTGCCGAAGATGGGGTTGTCGCTCACCGTCAGGGCGCCATGCAGGCCGCGTTGACGACGCCGCCGACCAGCGAAACGGAGCCGAGCCAGACCGCGGAGGCCATCTCGCCGGCCGCAATGCGACGGCTCACGTCGGGGATGGGAAGGCGCGCCAGGAAGTAGACGAGCACCTGCACGACCAGCGCGATCAGCCCCCAGATGATGCAGTCGAGCACGGAGGCTGCGTGCACGATGGCGCTGGAGAGCGGCAGGGCGAAGCCCAGCATGCTCATGCCCAGCGATACCGCCGCGGCCGCGTTGCCTTCGCGAATGAGATCGAACTCGTCGTGGGCTGTTGCGCGGGTATAGGCGTAGCCGAACGCGCAAACGAGCGCCGCGGACGTCAGTGCATAGACGACGAAGGGCGGTAGGCCTTGAAGATAGAGCGGCAGCACGACGGCACTCCAGGAGTCCCGACACTACGCAGAACTTCAGAGTGAAGCTAGAGCGTCACGGTTGCGTGCTTCGCTGCCTGAACGCGACGATCGTGCCGAACGCCGTCTCGGGCGGGAGCACGATCCCCTCCCCGACGACCAAATGCGGGAGCCCGGCGGCGCGCACGCGCGCGGCGATCGCGTCTAGGCTGCGGACCGCCACCGTGAAGCCGACGAGCCGGGCCGGCGCCTCCGGCAGCGTCACGCCGGTGTGGAACGCCAGGGCCGCGCCCGTCATCACCTCGATACGCCCGCGCGGCAGGGGAACGACGATCCCGGACGAGGTCGAGACGAGGTCGTGCTCGCCGGTGAAGTGGTGCAGGAACTCGGCGTGCGCGGCGGGGTTCTCCGCCACCATGGTCACGGCGTCGACGCCGAGCGCGCCGTTGGGGTGGGCCTGGAAGGCCGGGTTCCAGAAATTCTGCGGCTCGTGCTGCTGGCAGACGAAGAAGCCGGCCTCGGGCGCGAGCCTGTCCTCCGCGAAGGCGAGGCTGAAGGCGACCCGGGCGCTCGATCCGTCCGGGCGCTTGGCCTCGCGCTCAAAGAAGAACGGCTCAAAGCCGCCGATCCCGGACTGCGCGAAGGCGGCGCGGTCGGCCTCGGCGTCCCGCGCCTCCAGCACCAGCATGGCCAGGCCCTCCCCCCGCGCGAGGCTGTCGCGCACGAAGGCTCCGAACGAGAACCGCCCCGGCCCATGCGGCGTGATGGCGGCGCCCTCCCCCACGCCGATCAGCTCCAGGAACACGCCCGGAAACTGGACGATCCGGTTCTCCGTGCCCCAGGGGTGGCGGTTGCGGGCCCCGACCGTAAAGCCGAGCGCCTCGTAGAAGCGCCCGGCCGCGTCGAGGTCGTGGACGGCGAGGACGAGATGATCGAGGCCGCGGGGCATGGGAGGACTTCTCTTGAAGGGCTCGGACGGGCATCTTACCGGCCGCGCCGCCCAATCCCAATCCTCCCGTCAGGTCCAGCCGCCGTGTCCCGCGCCGAACGTCTGCTCGACCTCCTCCAGGCGCTCCGCCGGCGTCGCTATCCGGCGGCCGGGGCCGAGCTTGCGGCGGAGCTCGGCGTGAGCCTGCGCACGCTGTATCGCGACATCGCCAGCCTGCGCGCCCAGGGGGCTCCGATCGAGGGCGAGGCGGGCGTCGGCTTCGTCCTGCGCCACGGCTTCCTGCTGCCGCCTCTGATGTTCACCCCCGAGGAGCTGGAGGCGCTGGCGCTGGGCGCGCGCTGGGCGGCGGACAGGGGCGACCAGCGCCTGCGCGGCGCCGCGCTCGATGCGCTGGCGAAAATCGGGTCCGTCTTGCCGCGGGAGCTCGCCGACGAGCTCGACGGCTCGCGCCTGCTGGTCGGACCGTCGGGCGCGGCCGAACCCAGCGGCGATTTCGATCCCGCCCTCGTGCGCGACGCCCTCCGACGCCAGTCCAAGCTGCGCATCGCCTATCGGGACAAGGCCGAAGCCGCGACGAGCCGGACGGTGTGGCCTCTGGCCGTCGGCTATTTCGACAGGGCGCAGGTGCTGGTGGCCTGGTGCGAGCTGCGCGAGGACTTCCGCTGCTTTCGCCTCGACCGCATCGCCAGCGTCGAGGCGCTCACGGACCGCTACTCCAGCCCGCGAAAAGCGTTGTTGCGCCAATGGCGCGAGCGCGAAGGCATCGTGGAGGCCTGACTGCTGACGGAAACTGTCAGCAGAGCCGGGCGAGAAGGACGGGTCAGCAAGGAGACCCGCCATGACCGCCCCCAACTTCGTCCTCCTCTATGTCGCCGACGTCCCGGCGAGCGCAGCCTTCTACGGCCGACTGCTCGGCGCACAGCCCGCCGAGGCGTCCCCGACCTTCGCGATGTTCGCCCTGCCCTGCGGGCTGATGCTGGGCCTGTGGAGCCGGACCGGCGTGGAGCCGCGCCCGACCGGCGCGCCGGGCCATGCCGAACTCGCCTGCGCGCTCGAAGACGACGCCGCGGTCGGGCGGATCCACGGCGAGTGGGTCGCCGAGGGCGTCCCGGTGCTGCAGGCGCCGACGCGCATGGATTTCGGCTTCACCTGCGTGGCCGCCGACCCGGACGGGCATCGCTTTCGCGTCTTCGCGCCGGGCGGCGCGTCATGAGCCGGTTCTGGATCGGGGTCGCGTCGGCCGAGCATGTGCGTCGCGGCAGCGCCGGCGGCTTCATGCAGCTTTGCCACGGCAAAGCAGCGCCGCTGCGCCGCATCGCTCCGGGAGACGGCGTCGTCTACTACTCGCCGTCCGAAGCCTTCGGGGCGCGTGACGGATATAGCTCCCTCACGGCGGTCGGATGGGTGCGGGCCGGCGACGCCTATGACGTGGACTGTGGAAACGGCTTTCGCCCGCATCGCAGGGACGTGGACTGGTGGGACGCCCGCGAGACGCCCATCCGGCCTCTGCTCGACGCGCTCGACTTCACCCGCGGCCAGCGAAACTGGGGCTACCGGCTCCGTTTCGGGGTGTTCGAGATCAGCGAGCGCGACTACCGGACCATCACCGAGGCGATGGGGGCGGCCGGCCTCACACCAGCCGGCTCTGCTCCACCGCCGCCGCGATGAAGCTCTTGAAGAGCGGATGAGGCTCGAACGGGCGGGATTTCAGCTCGGGGTGATACTGCACCCCGACGAACCAGGGATGGTCCGGGATCTCGACGGTCTCGGGCAGCAGCCCGTCCGGCGACACGCCCGCAAAGCGCATGCCTTCGCTCTCCAGGCGGTCGCGGTAGCCCATGTTCACTTCGTAGCGATGGCGGTGGCGCTCGGAGATCTCCGTGTCGCCGTAGATCTCGGCGATGCGGCTGCCCTCCGCCAGGCGCGCCTTGAAGGCGCCGAGACGCATGGTGCCGCCGAGGTCGCCGCCGGCGGCGCGGATCTCCAACTCGTTGCCGCGCATCCACTCCGTCATGAGGCCCACGACCGGCTCCGCGCAGGGGCCGAACTCCGTCGAATTGGCGTCCTTGACGCCCGCCAGGGTGCGGGCGGCCTCGATCACGGCCATCTGCATGCCAAAGCAGATGCCGAAATACGGCACCTTGCGCTCGCGCGCGAAGCCGGCCGCGCGGATCTTGCCTTCCGCCCCGCGATGGCCGAAGCCGCCCGGCACCAGGATGCCGTGGACATGCTCGAGGAACGGCGTCGGATCCTCGCTCTCGAACACCTCGGACTCGATCCAGTCGAGCTTCACCTTCACCCGGTTGGCGATGCCGCCATGGGCCAGCGCCTCGATGAGCGACTTGTAGGCGTCCTTCATGCCCGTGTACTTGCCCACCACCGCGATGGTGACCTCGCCCTCCGGGTTGGCGATGCTCTCCGTCACGGAGGCCCAGCGCGCCAGATTGGGCTTGGGCGCGGGCTCGATGCCGAACGCGGCCAGCACTTCCGCGTCGAGGCCGGCCTCGTGATAGGCCGCCGGCACGGCGTAGATCGAGGAGACGTCGCGCGCCTCGATCACGGCGCTCTCGCGCACATTGCAGAAGAGGCCCAGCTTGCGGCGCTCCTCGCGCGGGATCTCCCGGTCGGTGCGGCAGAGCAGGATGTCGGGCTGGATGCCGATGGAGCGCAGCTCCTTGACGGAGTGCTGGGTCGGCTTGGTCTTCAGCTCGCCGGCGCTCGGGATGAAGGGCAGAAGCGTCAGGTGCACATAGACGGCGTGGCCGCGCGGCAGGTCGTTGCCGAGCTGGCGGATCGCCTCGAAGAACGGCAGGCCCTCGATGTCGCCCACCGTGCCGCCGATCTCCACGAGGACGAAGTCGACGCCCTCGTTGCCGGTGAGCACGAATTCCTTGATGGCGTTGGTGACGTGCGGGATCACCTGCACGGTGCCGCCCAGATAGTCGCCGCGGCGCTCCTTGGCGATGATGTCCTGGTAGATTCGCCCCGTCGTGATGTTGTCCGCCTTGGAGGCGGGCCGGCCGGTGAAGCGCTCGTAATGGCCGAGGTCGAGGTCCGTCTCGGCCCCGTCGTCGGTGACGAAGACCTCGCCGTGCTGGTACGGGCTCATCGTGCCCGGGTCGACGTTGAGATAGGGATCCAGCTTGCGCAGGCGGACGGAGTAGCCGCGAGCCTGCAGGAGTGCGCCCAGGGCTGCGGAAGCCAGGCCCTTCCCCAGGGAAGAAACCACGCCGCCGGTGATGAAGACATAGCGAGCCATGGGGGTTTCCAAATACTCCTTCGCCGCCGATTCGCGAAACACATCGCCGCCTCGGGCAGGCTCTCCACAGGTTTCGGCCCATCGGCGCGCCGCCGCCCCGGCCGGTCGTTCGACGGCGCCGGTGCGGGCGCCACAAAGAGAGAGGGCCGGTCGCCCGGCCCTCGTCGCGTCTCTTACTGGGCGGGCGCCGGGGCCGGGGCCCCAGGGGCCGGAGCCGCGGGCGCCGCCGGAGCCTGCTGGTTCTGCAGGCGGTTGAGCTGGTCGAGGACGCCGCCGGACGGCGCCTGCGCCGGGGCCGCCGGGGCGCCCGCCGCGGGGGCGTTCTGGTCCAGGATCGATTTGGGAGCGCGGTTCGCGCCGGCCATGATCGCCAGGATCAGGCTGGTGGCGAAGAACACGGCGCCGAGAACGGCCGTGGCGCGGGTGAGCGCGTTGGCCTGCCCGCGTCCGGTCATGAAGCCGGAGACGCCGCCGCCGCCCGAGAGGCCGCCGAGCGCGCCGCCCTCGGAACGCTGGAGAAGGATCACGCCCACGAGAGCGAGCACCACGATCAGGTGGACGACGATCAGAACCTGCTGCATGGGTCCTTCCGGGACTGCCGAGACGGGGGCCGGCGCGTCCCGTCGAAACAGAGCGCGCCAAGCCGAAACGCCGGGGTCATCGACTTCGAGGCGAAGGCGGTCCCGGCTGAACTCACGGGCGGCGTTTAGCACAGCCCCGCCCGGGTGCAAAGATGGGAACGGCGCCGCCCGCCTTCAATCGGCGGCTCGCGTGCTCAGCGATACGCCGCCGCAATGCCCATGAAGTCGGCCGCCTTCAGGCTGGCCCCTCCCACGAGCGCGCCGTCCACGTCGGGCACGGCCATCAGTTCGGCGGCGTTGGAGGGCTTGACCGATCCGCCATACAGGATGCGCACCTGCGGGGCCTGCTCGTCGCCGACGATGCCGCGCAGCTCGGCGCGGATCATGGCGTGGACCTCCTCGACGTCCTTCGCCGTCGGAGTGACGCCGGTGCCGATCGCCCAGACCGGCTCGTAGGCCACGACCAGGATGGCGGCCGTCGCGCCTTCGGGAATGGAGCCGCGCAGCTGGCGCTTCACGATGTCCAGCGTCTTTCCGGCTTCGCGCTCGTCCTTGGTTTCGCCGACGCACAGGATGGCGGTCAGGCCGGCCCGCCAGGCCGCCTCGGCCTTGGCCCTCACGTCGGCGTCGGTCTCGCGGTGATCCGTGCGGCGCTCGGAATGCCCGACGATCACATGGGTCGCGCCCAGGTCCGCCAGCATCTCGGCCGAGACGTCGCCCGTGTGGGCGCCATTCGGCTTGGCGTGGCAGTCCTGGCCGCCAATCGCGATCTGCGCGCCGACAGCCGCCGCCGCCATGGCGACCAGCGTCGCCGGCGGGCAGACCAGGAGGTCGACCTTGCGCGTCAGGGCCTCGTCATACTGCGCCGCCATGGCGGAGAGCTCGCCCAGCGACGCCTTGAGGCCGTTCATCTTCCAATTGCCGGCCACGAGGGGTCGCGGGCGCGCTGACGCGGTCATTTCACTCTCCCGAACTGATCAGCGCCGGATAGCAGATGCCGGGCGAAGTCGAAAGCGCCTAGAAAGCGCCGGGAAACCGTGCGACGCCACGTTGCGGCGCGGGGATCGCGTCCATATGATGCGCCGCCTTTCGGCCGGGGCTCGTCCCGGCCCTCCAGTCCGTCACGTTGAAGGAAGTTTCGCCCCATGATGTCAGGAATGCGCAAGGCCGGACAAAGCTGGCTCGGCCGCATCGTGGTGGCCGTCCTGTTCGGCTTCCTCATCCTCAGCTTCGGCATCTGGGGCATCGGCGACATGATCCGCTCGGTGGGCCACACCAATGTGGCCCAGGTCGGCTCCACCGAGATCAGCGCCCTCGCCTATCGCGACGCCTACCAGAACGAGATGCAGCAGCTGTCGCGCCGCATCCGCCGGGCGATCACCAATGACGAGGCGCGGGCGGTGGGCCTGGACCGGCAGGTCCTGTCCAAGATGATGACCGAAGCCACGCTCGACGAGCGGGTGAAGTATTACGGCCTCGCCATCTCGGACGCGACGATCGCCAAGGCGATCTTCGCCGATCCGGCCTTCAAGGGGCCGAGCGGCCAGTTCGACCGCAACGCCTTCAACGACGCGATCCGCAACCAGGGTTTCACCGAGCAGGGCTTCATCCGCACCCAGCGCGCCGTCTATCTGCGCCAGCAGCTCGCCGACACGGTGGCCGGAGCGCCGCCTGTCCCGGGCGTGCTGCGCGACGCCGTCCACCGCTACCAGAACGAGACGCGCGCCATCAGCTATGTGGCGATCGGCGCCGAGAAGGCCGGCGAAGTCCCGGCGCCCGACGCCGCCGCGCTGCAGACCTTCTTCGACCAGCAGAAGGCGGCCTTCCGCGCGCCGGAGTTCCGCAAGGTGACGCTGCTGCAGCTCAGCCCCGCCGACGTGGCCAAGCCCGACCAGGTGCCGGAGGCGGAAGCGAAGGCGTTCTACGAGCGCAACAAGGCCCGCTACGGCGAACCCGAGAAGCGCTCCATCCAGCAGATCGTGTTCCCCACCGCCGACGAGGCCAAGGCCGCGGCCGAGCGCATCAAGGGCGGCCTGAGTTTCGACGCCCTGGCCGAGGAGCGCAAGATCCCGCCCCAGGACCTGGACCTCGGCGTCGTCTCCAAAGACGGGGTCGTCGACCCCAAGGTCGCCGAAGCCGCTTTCTCGACCCCCGCCGGGTCGGTGAGCGAGCCCGTGGCCGGGAATTTCGGCTTCGTGCTCGTGCGGGTCGCCAGCATCCAGCCGGAGCAGGTGAAGCCCTTCGAGGCGGCGGCGGCCGAGATCAGGAACGAGATCGCGAAGGGCAAGGCCCGGGACGCGATGCAGGACGTCCACGACAAGATCGAGGACCAGCGCGCCTCGGCCAAGCCGCTGGCCGACATCGCCAAGGACCTGAAGCTCGCCGTCAAGCAGGTCGAGGTGGATCGCGCCGGGCGCGACAAGTCCGGCAAGCCGGTCGCCATCGCCGACCGGGACAGCGTGCTGAAGGCCGCCTTCGCCTCCGATGTCGGAGTGGACAACGAGGCCGTCTCGACCCGCGACGGCGGTTATGTGTGGTTCGAGATCGGCGGCATCGAGGCCTCGCGGGAGCGCAAGCTGGACGAGGTCAAGGCCGAGGTCGCGGCCGCCTGGAAGGCCGACGAGACGGCCAACAGGGTCGCCAGGATCGCATCCGACGCGGTCCGCAAGATCAACGCCGGATCGACCCTGGAGGCGGTGGCGGGCGAACTCGGCCTGGAGATCCGCACCGCCAAGGACCTGAAGCGCCAGGGCGCGGCAGGCGGACTGTCGCAGGCGGCCGTCGCCCAGGCGTTCGCCACCCCCGTCGGCAAGGTCGCGACCGCTCTCGGCGCCAGCGCGCAGGAGAGGCTCGTGCTGCGGATCGACGGCGCGGAGACGCCGCCCCTGCTCTCCACCCAGCAGGCGGCGCAGCAGCTCGACGAGCAGATCCGCCTCGCCCTCAGCGACGACATGCTGAGCGTCTATGTGCAGAAGGTGCAGCAGGAGATCGGGGCCAGCGTCAACGAGGCCGTGCTGCGCCAGGCGATCGGCGGGCAGTTCTGATGGCGACGGGGCGCTGACCCGGGATGGCGATCCTTCCGGCCTTCGACGACTTCGCCAGGACCTATGACGCCGGCGCGCCGCAGATCCTGCGCGTCTCGCTGGTCGGCGACCTGGAGACGCCCGTCTCGGCGTTCCTGAAGCTGAGCGAGGCCCGCAAGGGCCCGTGCTTCCTGCTGGAATCGGTGGAGGGCGGCGCGGTGCGCGGCCGCTATTCCATGATCGGCCTCTCGCCGGACCTGATCTGGCGCTGCACGGGCGCGGTGTCGGAGATCAACCGCGTCGCGCTGGACGAGCCCGAGGCGTTCGAGCTCTGCATCGAGCCCCCGCTCGACGCGCTTCGCACCCTCCTGGCCGAGAGCGCGGTGCCCTTCGGCGACGACCTGCCGCCGATGGCGGCCGGCGTGTTCGGCTATCTCGGCTACGACATGGTCCGCCACATGGAGCGGATCGGAGATCCCAACCCGGACGTGCTCGGCGTCCCCGACGCGGTGCTGGTGCGCCCCACCGTGATGGTGGTGTTCGACGCCGTGCGCGACGAGATCGTCGTGCTCAGCCCCGTGCGCCCGCGCGCCGGGCAGTCGGCCAGGGCCGCGTATGAACGCGCCGGCGAACGGATCGACGCCATCGTGGCGGCCCTCGAAGGCCCCCTCCCGGCGCCCCAACCCGTCGCCCCGGTGCGTCTCCTCTCGGCGTCCGGGACCTCGAACACCAGCCCCGACGAGTACAAGGGCATGGTGGAGCAGGCCAAGGAGCACATCCGCGCCGGCGACATCTTCCAGGTGGTGCTGTCGCAGCGCTTCGAGGCCCCGTTCGGGCTGCCGGCGCTGTCGCTCTACCGGGCGCTGCGGCGGGTGAACCCCGCCCCCTTCCTCTGCTATCTCGATTTCGGCGGCTTCCAGATCGTGTGCTCCTCGCCCGAGATCCTGGTGCGGGTGCGCGACGACAAGGTCACGATCCGGCCGATCGCCGGCACCCGCCCCCGCGGGGCGACGGCGGCGCAGGACAAGGCGCTGGGCGAGGAGCTTCTCGCCGACGAAAAGGAGCGCGCCGAACATCTCATGCTGCTCGACCTCGGCCGCAACGACGTCGGCCGCGTCGCCGAGATCGGCACCGTCACGGTGACCGACAGCTTCTTCCTGGAGCGCTACAGCCAGGTGATGCACATCGTCTCCAACGTGGAAGGCGTGCTCGCCAAGGAGCATGACGCCCTCGACGCGCTCGTGGCGGGGTTCCCGGCCGGCACCGTCTCCGGCGCGCCGAAGGTGCGGGCGATGCAGATCATCGACGAGCTGGAGAAGGAGAAGCGCGGCATCTACGCCGGCTGCATCGGCTATTTCGGCGCCAATGGCGAGATGGACACCTGCATCGTGCTGCGCACCGCGGTGGTCAAGGACGGCCGCATGTATGTCCAGGCCGGCGCCGGCATCGTCTACGACAGCGACCCGGACTCCGAGCAGCAGGAATGCGTCAACAAGGCCAAGGCCCTGTTCCGCGCCGCCGAGGAGGCCGAGCGCTTCGCCAGCGCGGCCCGGCGCGGCCAGTGAGGGCGTCGCACGCGCCGGCCCGCGGCTTGACGTGTCGCGGCGGGACGCCCCAAAAGGGAGCGGCGCAGCCGGACCTCAGCCGATGACGACCGTCACCCTCATCGACAACTACGACAGCTTCACCTGGAACCTGTATCACGACCTCGGCCGGCTGGGCGCGACCGTCGAGGTGGTCCGCAACGACCGGATCACGACCCGCGAGCTGCTGGACAAGGCCCCCGACGCCGTCCTCCTGTCGCCCGGACCCGGTACGCCCGACGACGCCGGCGTCTGCCTGGACCTGATCGCCCAGGCGGCCGGCCAGATCCCGATCTTCGGCGTCTGCCTGGGCTTGCAGGCCATGGGCCAGGCCTATGGCGGCTCCGTGCGCCGCGCGCCGCGGCCGATGCACGGCAAGGTCTCCACCATCCATCACCGCGGCCAGACCGTGTTTCGCGGCATCAACGGATCCTTCCGGGCGACCCGCTACCACTCGCTCGTCGTCGACCGGGCGGACTTCCCCGACGCGCTGCAGGTCACCGCGGAAAGCGAGGACGGGCTGGTGATGGGGCTCTCGCACAAGACCCTGCCGGTGCACGGCGTGCAGTTCCATCCGGAGAGCATCCAGTCCGAGCACGGGCTGACGATCCTTCACAATTTCCTCGACCTCGCATCCGAATGGAATAAGACGAGACGCGGGCGGGCGGTCGCCTGAGCCGCTGCGGAGCCTCGCCATGGACGCTTTCAAGCCCATCCTCGCCAAGGTCGCGACCGGCAGCCCCCTGTCGCGCGAGGAGGCCGAGCACGCCTTCGACACCATCCTGTCGGGCGGATCGACCCTGGCGCAGTCGGGCGCCTTTCTGATGGCGCTGAGGGTGCGCGGCGAGACGGTGGACGAGATCGCCGGCGCGGTGGCGACCATGCGAGCCAAGATGCTGCGCGTGGAGGCGCCGGCGGACGCCATCGACATCGTCGGCACCGGCGGCGACAATTCCGGCTCCTACAACGTGTCCACGCTCGCCGCCATGATCGCCGCCGCATGCGGCGTGCCGGTGGCCAAGCACGGCAACCGCGCCGCCTCCTCCCGCTCCGGCGCGGCCGACGTGCTCGCCGCCCTCGGCGTCAAGGTGGGGCTGGAACCGGCCCGGGTCACGCACTGCATCGCGGAAGCCGGCGTGGGCTTCATGTTCGCCCCGACGCACCATGCCTCCATGCGCCATGTCGCGCCGGTGCGCGTGGAGCTCGGCACGCGCACCATCTTCAACATCCTCGGCCCCCTCTCGAACCCGGCCGGCGTCAAGCGCCAGGTGCTCGGCGTGTTCTCCGAGAGCTGGCTGCAGCCGATCGCCGACACCCTGAAGGTGCTCGGCTCCGAGCGCGTCTGGGTCGTCTACGGGCGGGATGGCCTGGACGAGATCACCACCACGGGCGAGACCGCCGTCGTGGCGCTGGAGGACGGGCGCACCCGCTCCTTCACGATCACCCCCGAGGAGGCCGGCCTCCAGCGCGCGCGCCCGCAGGACCTCAGGGGCGGCGAAGCGGACCACAACGCCGCAGCGCTGCGCGCCGTTGTATTCGGCGAGCGCACCCCTTATCGCGACATCGCCGTGCTGAACGCCGCCGCGGGTCTCGTGGTGGCCGGCAAGGCCGCGACGCTGCGCGACGGCGCGTCCATGGCCCAGCAGGCGATCGACAGCGGCGCGGTGCGCTCCGTGCTCGACCGCCTCGTCTCAGCCTCGAACGGGTGAGCGCGGTGTCCGACATCCTCGCCAGGATCGAAGCCTACAAGCGCCGCGAGATCGCGGCCGCCAAGGAGATCGCGCCCCCGGCCGAGATGGAGCGCCGGGCCCGCGCCGCCGCCCCTCCCCGCGGGTTCATGCAGGCCATCGAGGCCCATCTGGCGCAGGGCCGGCCGGCGCTGATCGCCGAGGTCAAGAAGGCGAGCCCCTCCAAGGGCCTCATCCGCGCCGACTTCGACCCCGCGTCACTGGCTCGCGCCTATGCGGAGGGCGGCGCGAGTTGCCTGTCGGTGCTCACGGACGAACCCTCGTTCCAGGGCCGACCCGACTATCTCGCCGCGGCGCGCGACGCCTCGGGGCTGCCGGCGCTGCGCAAGGACTTCCTGTTCGAGCCTTACCAGGTCTACGAGGCCCGGGCCTGGGGAGCCGACTGCATCCTCATCATCATGGCCTCCGTGACCGACGCCGAGGCTCGCGACCTCGCCGCGACGGCGCGCGATTGCGGCATGGACGTGCTGGTCGAGGTCCATGACGCCCCCGAGCTGGACCGGGCGCTGCGCCTCGACACCCGCCTGGTCGGCGTCAACAACCGCAACCTGCGCACCTTCGAGGTGAGCCTCTCCGTTTCCGAGGAACTGGCGGGCCTGATCCCGGCGGACCGCATCATCGTCGGCGAGAGCGGCGTGTTCACACATGACGACATCCTGCGGCTATCCCGCTCGCGGATCGACACGTTCCTGGTGGGCGAGAGCCTGATGCGGCGGCCGGACGTCGCCGCCGCGACCAGGGAACTGCTGTTCGGCGAAGCGGCCAAGGCGGGCGCGGCGTGAGCGGGCTCACCCATATCGACGCCAGCGGCGCCGCCGCCATGGTGGACGTGTCGGACAAGGACGTGACCTCGCGCACGGCCGTGGCCGAGGGCGCGGTGGTGATGCTGCCCGAAACGCTGGCCCTGATCCGCGCCGGCGACGCCAAGAAGGGCGACGTGCTCGGCGTCGCCCGCGTGGCGGGGATCATGGCCGCCAAGAAGACGCATGAGCTGATCCCCCTCTGCCATCCCCTGACGGTGTCGAAGGTCGCCGTCGACCTCGTTCTCGACGAGGCCCTGCCGGGCGTCCGCGTCACCGCCGTCGTCAAGGTGTCCGGCCAGACCGGCGTGGAGATGGAGGCGCTGACGGCGGTCTCGGTGGCCTGCCTCACCGTCTACGACATGGTGAAGGCGGCCGACCGCGGCATGCGGATCGAGGCCGTGCGCCTGCTCCGCAAGGACGGCGGAAAATCCGGCTCCTGGCGGGCCGAAGAGGCCCCTGCCCCCTCGACTTGACCGCCCGCGGGAAGGCCCGGAAGGATTGACCATGACCGCATCCGAGCCGCTCCTCTCCGTCGACGAAGCCCTGAGGCGGGTCCTGGATGCGGCCCGCCCGGTGCTGCCGGCCGAGGACGTCCCCATCGCGGACGCGCTGGACCGGACCTTGGCGGCGCCGCTCGCGGCGTTGCGGACGCAGCCGCCCTTCGCGGCCTCGGCCATGGACGGCTACGCGGTGCGGGCCGCGGACGCCGCGGCGGGAGCGCAGTTGCGGGTCGTCGGCGAGGCGCCGGCGGGCCGGGCCTTCGGCGGAAGCGTCGCGCCCGGCGAAGCGGTGCGGATCTTCACCGGCGCGCCCCTTCCCGAGGGCGCGGACGCCATCCTGATCCAGGAGAACGCGCGCGCGTCGGACGGGGCCGTCACGGTGCTGGAGGCGCCCTCGCCGGGCCGTTTCATCCGGCCGGCCGGGTTGGACTTCGCGACGGGCGACGCCCTGCTGGCCGAAGGCCTGAGGCTGACCCCGCGCAGCGTCGCGCTCGCCGCCGCCATGGGCCATCCCGTCGTGAGCGTGCGGCGCCGCCCGACCGTGGCGGTGCTGGCCACGGGCGACGAGCTCGTCAGGCCGGGCGAGGCCGCGCGGCCGGACCAGATCGTCGCATCCAACACCTATGCGATCGCCGGCATGGTCCGCCGGGCCGGCGGGACGCCTGTCGATCTCGGCATCGCGGGCGACAGCTTCCAGGCGCTGGAGAACGCCATCGAGGCCGCGATCGCGGCGAAGGCGGACGTGCTGGTGACGCTCGGCGGCGCCTCGGTGGGCGACCACGACCTCGTGCAGTCCGCCCTGACCCGGCGCGGCATGACGCTGGGCTTCTGGCGCATCGCCATGCGGCCCGGAAAGCCTCTGATCTTCGGCCGCATGCAGGGCATGGCCATCCTGGGCCTGCCGGGCAACCCGGTCTCGTCGATCGTGTGCGGCAGGCTTTTCCTCGCCCCCCTCATCCGCGCGCTCCAGGGCGACCCGAACGCCGGCGCCGACGTCACAGAGCCGGCCACGCTGGGCGCCGACGTCGCCGCCAACGACTCGCGCCAGGACTACCTGCGCGCGACGCTGGAGCGCGGCCCCGGCGGCGAGCTGCGGGCCACGCCCTTCGGGCCCCAGGATTCATCGATGCTGCGGGTCCTGGCGCAAGCCGACTGCCTCCTGGTGCGAAAGCCCCACGCCCCTCCGGGCAAGGCCGGAGACCCCTGCCGGATCGTGAGGCTCTGAGCCGAAGGGCCCGACGGTCGACGCCAGGCGGCCCCGGGTCGCTCGCTTCCCAGCACGCTGGCCTGAGCCTTCCGAAGCCCCCCGCGCATGCCGCCGCAGAGCCCCCATGACGGAATCGCGGGGGACGATTGCGGAACACAGGCTGAACATGTATGGTTTGTTCGTGATTTGTTTTGACGAGTCGCCGGGTGGTCCCGGTCGCCGTCGGACAGCGGAGATCCTTGCGCGATGTTGACGCGAAAGCAGCACGAACTCCTGCGCTTCATCCACGATCGCCTGCGCGAGGACGGGGTGCCGCCCTCCTTCGACGAGATGAAGGAGGCGTTGGACCTGAAATCGAAGTCGGGCATCCACCGCCTCATCATGGCGCTGGAGGAGCGCGGCTTCATTCGCCGGCTGCCCAACCGGGCGCGCGCCATCGAAGTGGTGCGCATGCCCGAGCAGTCCGTGCCGGGCCAGGCGCCCCGCGGCCGCTTCAGCCCGAATGTGATCGAGGGCAATCTCGGCAAGCTCCGCCCCAAGGTCCTGGGCGAAGAGGCGAACCAGAACGTGTCCATCCCGGTGATGGGCAGGATCGCGGCGGGCACGCCGATCTCGGCCATCCAGTCGCGCAGCCACACGATCAGCCTGCCGCCCGACATGCTCTCCACCGGCGAGCACTACGCCCTGGAGGTCCGCGGCGATTCGATGATCGAGGCGGGCATCCTCGACGGGGACACCGTGGTGCTGCGCAAGCAGGACAACGCCGACAATGGCGACATCATCGTCGCCCTGATCGACGACGAGGAAGCGACGCTGAAGCGGCTTCGCCGCCGCGGCTCCTCCATCGCGCTCGAAGCCGCCAACCCGGCCTTCGAGACCCGCGTCCTCGGTCCCGACCGGGTGCGCATCCAGGGCAAGCTGGTGAGCCTGCTGCGCAAATACTGAGCCTCGGCTCGCGCGCCTCGTCCCGCTCACTTGCGCCCGTCGAGGGGATCGGGGTCGGGGTCGACGTCGTCCTCGGGGCTCAGGGCCGGCCGGATGGCGGCCGGTGGTTTCGTCAACGGATCGGGCGCCGGCGTGCGAGACGCGCGGGCCTTCCCGGCTTCAGGCGATGGGCTTTGCGGACCTTGGCTGGGTTTGGCCTCCACCGGCGCAACGTCAGCCTGCGCGGCGTCAGCAGGCTCGGCGCTGCCGGAAGCGGATCGCGGCTCCTCCGGCGCCGGTGCTGACGGCGGGGTCGAGGCCTTGCTCTTCTTTTTCTTTTTGCGCGGAGGCGGCGACTCGACCGGGCGCGCCTCCTGCGTCGGCGCAGCGCCATCCTCAGCCGCAGGCGCTGCGGCGGCGGGCGGTGTGCGGACGGTCTGGCCGGGAGCGCTGGCCGGGGCCCTTGGCGCCGGCGTTGCCGGAACCGGAGCCATCGGCGCAGCGGAGGCCGCCGCTTCGTCGTCCTCCTCGCCAAGGGAGGGCGTCCCGCCCTGCGCGGCGCGGGCGCGCGCGGCGGCGGCTTCCAGCGCCTTGGCGCTGGGCTCGCGCGGCGCCGCGGGCCGCGGGATCCAAGGCCGGTCGCGCTGGGGGCTGCGCTCGCTCTCGATGCGCAGGCCCTCTCCCTCGCGGACCAGCGCCACGGCGCCCAGCGCGGCGAGGCGTGTCCGGTCGAGCACCAGCGGACGGTCGCACCAGGCGGGCGCGGCGAGCGGGGTGACGATGATGGCGGCGCGGTCGCAGTCCTCCGCGAAGGCCGCCGCCGAGAGCACCTGCGACAGGGCCTTGCCGTCCGCCATTCTGACCACGCAGCCGAGGGGATCGCACGACGCGCCGGCGCCGAGGCTGAGGTCGCCGGTGTTGCGGGCGTCGCCATCGGCCCTGAGCCACTGCTCGGTCACGAAGGATCCAGCCTGCCGGCCGACGATCACCATCCGGCCCTCCGGCCCGCGCACCGCCAGCGCGCGCCCGTCCCGCGCCATGACCACGTCGGGCGCGCGGGACTGAGCCGCCAGAAGCACGCCCGCAAGGCCGAGCGGGACGCCCAGCCACCGCAGCGCGGTTCGCCAGAGCGTCAGCCACAGGAGGGACGCCGTGAGCAGCAGCACCGCTCCGGCTCCGAAGGCCTTCACCGCCTGGGTCGATCCCGACCAGGCATGGATGCGCGCGGAGATGCGGAGCATGCCCTCCACGCCCAGGCCCATGATCTGCCAGATCGGCCCGTCGAGGCCGAACGGATAGGCGATCGCGCCCAGCAGGGCGGCCGGCATCACGATCAGCGAGACCAGGGGCAACGTCATCGCGTTGCCGAAGAGGCCGAAGGGCGTGAAGCGCTGGAAGTGGAAGAGGCCGTAGGCGCCGGTCGCCGCCTCGGCCACGAGGGTCGACAGCACCGTCCCGACGAGGTGGTGCTTCGCGCCCGCGACTGCGCGCCCGATCCAGCCGCTCGGGGGCGCCTTGGGGCTCGCCTGCGGCAGGCCCAGGCTCGTGAAGCTGCCCGCCTCCGGGTCGACGCCGCCATGGCCGGGCCGCTCGAACACCGCGATCAGCGCCGCCACGGCGGCGAAGGACATCTGGAACCCCGGCGCCAGGACCGATTCCGGCTCGATGGCCAGGATCAGCAACGCCGCGAGGGCGAGGTTGCGCATCGACAGCGCCGGCCGATCGACCAGCATCGCGCCGAGCAGCACGAGCGTCATGACCAGCGATCGGACTGTCGCCACATCGCCACCCGCGAACACCGTGTAGCCGGCCCCGGCGACCATCGCGCAGCCGGCGGCCCACTTCTTGATCGGCCGCCGCAGCGCGACGGCGGGCCAAAGCGCCAGTCCGGCCCGCACCAGCCAGAACACCATCCCGGCCGCCAGCACGAGATGAAGGCCGGAGATCGAAACGACATGGTAGATGCCGGCCGCCCGCAAATGGTCGTTCACCTCCTCGGGGATGAGCCCGCGCTTGCCGGTGACCAGCGCGGCCGCGACGCCGCCCGCCGCCCCGCCGATGGCGGTCGCGATCCGCTCGGTCATGGCGTTGCGCGCCCGGTCGACGGCGGCGAGCAGGCGCAGATCCCACGGGAGGTCCGGCGGCGCCGGGACGATCGCGATCGCGCCCGACAGCGAGCCCACGGCGCCGATCGCGCCGAAATAGGCGTCGCGGGCGAAGTTGTACCCTCCGGGCCGCGACGGCTCAGGCGGAGGCAACAGCCGCGCCGTGGCGGTGATCACGTCGCCGGCCCGGGCCGTCGGCCGGTTGGGCGTCGTCAGCCGCACCCGATAGGGAATGGCGGAGGCGTCCATGCCTTCGATGCCGGACGGGCGGATCATCAGGCGGCCGCCCGAGATGCGGTTCTCGACCGCCTCCACCGTCCCGGTGAGCTTGGCGACCCGCACCCTGTCGAGCACCGGCGCGGCCATGGCCAGCGTGCGCAGCGTGGCGGCCAGGAAACCGGCGAAGATCGCCGCTGCCGCCACGCAGGCGATGAAGGCCGGCCGGGAGCGCGCGCGGGCCGCCAGGGCGCCGCTGGACGCGACGACGAGGCCCAACGCCGGGGCCCACCACGACGGCTCCTGCTCCGCCGCGAAATAGGCCAGCACGCCCACGCCGACGGCGACCGGCAGCCACAGGAACAGCCGGCGCTCCTCGATCTCCCGCCGGAACAGCCTGCGCAGCGCCGCGCCGAAGGATGCGCCCAGCTCCATGAGCCAGGTCGGCAGGCTGCGCCCGTCCGGCCGCAGTCCGGCCAGGACGCCCCCCGCGCCGGCGGCGATCGCCGTCGCCCTGCCGGCTGGCGAACGGCCTCGTTCCATGCCGCGCATCCCGAAAGCGGGCGCCCTTAACCTCGCCCGCCATTGATGCTACACGACGGCCTCCTGCGGACCAGCGACGGGGAGTTGCATCGTCCGCCCCTGTCTTTTCCGAGATCCTTGGCCCGATGTCCGCACCTGTCGTGACCCGTTTCGCTCCCTCGCCGACCGGCTTCCTGCATATCGGGGGCGGCCGTACGGCGCTGTTCAACTGGCTCTACGCCAAGCGCTTCGGCGGCAAGATGCTGCTGCGCATCGAGGACACGGATCGCGAGCGCTCGACGGAGCCGGCCATCGCGGCCATCCTGGACGGGCTGCAGTGGCTGGGCGTCACCTGGGACGGCGACGTCGTTTACCAGTTCGCCCGCGCCGCGCGGCACAAGGAGGTCGCCGAGAAGCTCCTGGCCGAGGGCAAGGCCTATTACTGCTACGCCAGCCAGCAGGAGCTGGAGAAGATGCGCGAGCAGGCCCGCGCCGAAGGCAAGCCGATGCGCTATGACGGGCGCTGGCGCGACCGCGACCCCAGCGAGGCGCCGGCGGGCGTCAAGCCGGTGATCCGGCTGCGCGCCCCGACCGAGGGCGAGACCGTCGTCGACGACCAGGTCCAGGGCCGCGTCGTCTGGCAGAACAAGGACCTGGACGACCTCGTCCTGCTGCGCTCCGACGGCACCCCGACCTACATGCTGGCCGTGGTGGTGGACGACCACGACATGGACGTCACCCATGTGATCCGGGGCGACGACCACCTGACCAATGCGGCGCGCCAGACGCAGATCTACCAGGCCTGCGGCTGGGACGTGCCGAGCATGTCGCATATTCCGCTGATCCACGGGCCGGACGGGGCGAAGCTCTCCAAGCGGCATGGCGCGCTGGGCGTCGACGCCTACCGGGCGCTCGGCTATCTGCCCGCCGCGCTGCGCAATTATCTCGTACGCCTGGGCTGGAGCCATGGCGACCAGGAGTTCTTCACCACGCAGGAGATGATCGACGCCTTCGATCTCTCCGGCATCGGCCGCTCGCCCGCGCGGTTCGACTTCGCCAAGCTGGAGCACATCAACGGCCACTACATGCGCACGAGCTCCGACGAGGATCTCGTCAAGGCCATCGAGGTCATCCTGCCCGAAGTCGGGCCGGCGCGCGGCGCGCCCGCGTCGCTGTCGCCCGGCTTGCGGCAGGCGTTCGTCGCCGCCATGCCGGGCCTGAAGGAGCGGGCCAAGACGCTGATCGAGCTGATCGACAACGCCTATTACCTCTATGCGTCGCGCCCGCTCGGCCTGGAGCCGAAGGCCGAGCAGCTTTTGGCCGACGGCGGCCGCAGCCGCATCGCGGCGCTGATGCCGCAGCTCGAGGCGCTCGCGGACTGGTCCGCGGCGTCGACCGAAGCCGCGGTCCGGGCCTTCGCCGAGACGACCGGCGCGAAGCTCGGCCAGGTTGCGCAGCCCCTGCGCGCCGCCCTGACCGGGCGAGCGACGTCGCCCGGCCTCTTCGACGTCATGGCCGTTTTGGGCCGCGACGAAAGCCTCGCGCGCCTGAAGGACCAGGCGCAGAAGGTCCCGGCCTGAGGACGGGCAGCCATGCACGGCCGAGCCCGACTTTCGGTGTGGTTGAACGCCCCCGGGAATTGGGCTAGCAAACGCTAGGCCTCAAGCGAACTTTCGGCGGCGGACCCGGTTTTTGCCTCGATTCCAGGCAAACCGAGAGCCCTCGCGAGCCCGCCTGGCCCCGCCGGCAGCGGCGAAGCGTGATGGTGCTGGCTGCTGGTCGCCTGCCTTGATGTCTTGGCCCGAAGGAATTCCGCCCATGAGCGAGCCCGCCACCCTTTCGATCGCCGGAAAGACCCTCGAGATGTCCGTCAAGTCCGGTTCGATCGGGCCGAGCGTGGTGGATATCGCGAAGCTCTACGCCCAGACGGGGATGTTCACCTACGATCCGGGCTTCACCTCCACGGCGAGCTGCGAGTCCAAGATCACCTATATCGACGGTGACGAAGGCGTTCTGCTCTATCGCGGATACCCGATCGAGCAGCTGGCCGAGCACGGCGACTTCCTCGAGACCTGCTATCTCCTGCTCTACGGGGAGCTGCCGACCGCCGCCCAGAAGGCGGATTTCGATTATCGCGTCACGCGCCACACGATGGTGCATGAGCAGATGATGCGCTTCTTCCAGGGCTTCCGCCGCGACGCCCACCCCATGGCCGTGCTGGTCGCCAGCGTGGGCGCGCTCTCGGCCTTCTATCACGACTCCACCGACATCTCCGATCCGCAGCAGCGGATGATCGCCTCGATGCGGATGATCGCCAAGATCCCGACGCTCTCGGCCATGGCGTTCAAGTATTCGATCGGCCAGCCTTTCGTCTACCCGCAGAACAACCTCGACTACACGTCCAACTTCCTGCGCATGTGCTTTGCGGTCCCCTGCGAGGAGTACAAGGTCAACCCGGTGCTGTCGCGCGCGCTCGACCGCATCTTCATCCTGCACGCCGACCACGAGCAGAACGCCTCGACCTCGACGGTCCGCCTGGCGGGTTCGTCCGGGGCCAACCCCTTCGCCTGCATCGCGGCGGGCGTGGCCTGCCTGTGGGGACCGGCGCATGGCGGCGCCAACGAAGCGGCGCTGAAGATGCTGCAGGAGATCGGCTCGGTCGACCGCATCCCGCACTTTATCGCCCGCGCCAAGGACAAGAACGATCCGTTCCGCCTGATGGGCTTCGGCCATCGCGTGTACAAGAACTACGATCCGCGCGCCAAGATCATGCAGAAGACCACGCATGAAGTGCTCAACGAGCTCGGCATCAAGGACGATCCGCTGCTCGATGTCGCGCTCGAGCTGGAGCGCATCGCGCTGCATGACGAGTACTTCATCGAGAAGAAGCTCTATCCGAACATCGACTTCTACTCGGGCATCACCCTGAAGGCGATGGGCTTCCCCACCTCCATGTTCACGGTGCTGTTCGCGCTCGCCCGCACGGTCGGGTGGATCGCGCAGTGGAAGGAAATGATCGAGGATCCGTCCCAGCGCATCGGACGCCCGCGCCAGCTCTACACGGGCGCGCCCTCGCGCGAATACGTGTCGATCAACCAGCGCTGATCGAACGGGAAGGCGGGCTTCGGTCCGCCTTTCCTTTTTGTGGCGCGCGGGACGGGAGCACGGGATGGACAGCGCCGCCTTGGGGTCCTTCGTCACCTCCGTCGCACAGCTCGAGGCGCTCTATGGCGAGCGCGCGCCGGCCTCGCTGGTGAAGGTCTCCGACCACGTCACGGCGCATTACAGCGCCATGATCGAGGCCTCGCCCTTCGTGGCGCTCGCGACAAGCGGGCCGGAGGGCCTCGACTGCTCGCCCCGGGGCGACGTGAAGGGCTTCGTGCGCGTCCACGATCCCCGCACCCTGCTGATCCCCGACCGGCGCGGCAACAACCGCATCGATTCGCTCCAGAACATCGTGCGCGATCCACGCGTCGGGCTGCTGTTCCTCATCCCCGGCCTGGGCCAGACGCTGAGGGTCAACGGGCTCGGCCGGGTCTGCGTCGACCCGGCGCTCCTGGAGAGCTTCGCCGTGGACGGCAAGCCTCCCCGCTCCGTGGTGGTCGTCGCCGTGCAGGAGATCTATTTCCAGTGCGCCCGGGCCATCGTCCGGTCGCAACTGTGGAACCCGGACAGCCACGTCAGCGCCGAAGACCTGCCGACGCCGGGCGAGATCCTGGCGGCGATGACGCAGGGCGAGGTCGGCGGCCCGGCCTATGACGCGCAATGGCCCGAGCGCGCCAAGGCGTCGCTGTGGTGACGAGGCCCCTCAGGCCTTCGGCTCGGCGTCCGGCGCCAGGGCGGCGTTGAAATAGGGCTCGACAGGCCCCTTGAGCTTCACCGTCATCGGGTTGCCGAAGCGATCCTTCGACGCGCCGACGCTCAGCCGGACCCAGCCTTCGCTGACGCAATACTCCTCGACATTCGTCTTCTCGACGCCCTTGAAGCGGATGCCGACCCCGCGGCTCAGCACCGCCTCGTCGTAATAGGGGCTCGAAGGATTGACGGAGAGGCGGTCGGGCAACGTATCGGACATGGTGTCGCGGTCCTTTCGATGAGACTTTCCACGCAGACCTAATGGTTGCGGAGGCCGGCGCCAATCTCCGCCTTCGCGCCGCGGCGCCGAAGACGCCGCGACAGAACCTGGACCTGAACGGAAGGCCGCCTCGCGCGTTGTCGGTGCGGTCCACGGCATGAGGGTCGCATGCGCTTCTACAGCTTCTCCTTCGGCGAGATGACGGTGTCGGAGGGGGATCCCCAACGGCCCCAGACCATCGCCACCCAGGTCAATCTCGGCTTCCGCGAGTCGGAGACCACGCCCGTCCAGACCGTGACGCTGCGGATCCGCGCGCCTCACGACCCCTCAAAGACGTTCCAGGCGACCGAGGACGAGGCCTTCCGAATGGCGGGGGAACTGCTGCGCGCCGCCGCCGAATACTGCGAGGGGCGGGATTGGCGCCAGCTCGCCGAAGAGACCCGCGCCAACAAGTCGGTCGTCTTCACCCCGTCGCACACGCCCTCGAACTGACCGCGGACGCCCAGGGCGCCGGCCGGCGGAGACCCCCATGCCTGAAGATGCGCGCAACGGCCCTCATGGAGCCGACGATCTCCCTGCCGTCGTCATCGACAGCTACAACCTCGAGCTTCGCGGCAAGGAGGGCTTCCTGGGCGACCGCGCCAGCAAGCGCGCCTTCGCCGAGATCCTGGAGGACTGGCGGGAGCGGTTCCGCCAATACGAGGATGACCCGCTGGGCGACAAGCCGAGCGAGGAGATCGGCAAGAAGAAGCTGGAGGACGTGCTCCTGAACGGCGATCCGGACGGGGCCGGCCTCGTCCATGGCGCCATCGAGGATTTCGCCCAGGAACTGGCGGCCGTGACGCGCCGGTTCCTCAGGGCGAAAGGCTGGCAGGACACCCAGCGCATCGTCGTGGGCGGCGGCTTCCGGCAGGGCCGCATCGGCGAACTGGTGATCGGGCGGACCAATGGCTTGCTGAAGGGATCCGGGCACGAGGTGAAACTCACGCCCATCCGCCACCATCCCGATCACGCCGGGATCATCGGCTCCGTACAACTGGTGGCGCCCTGGACCCTCTCGGGCTATCAGGCGATCATCGGCGTCGACATCGGCGGCTCCAACATCCGCGCCGGCGTGGTGGAGTTGAACCTCAAATCGGCGCCGGACTTCGCCAAGGCGAAGGTCGTCGAGACGCAGCTGTGGCGCCACGCGGACGAGAGCCCGAAGCGCGACCAGGCCGTCGCGCGCCTCGTCGCCATGCTGGAAGACCTGATCGGCCGGGCCGGCAAGGCGAAGCTTCGCCTGGCGCCCTTCATCGGGGTGGGTTGCCCCGGCGTGATCGACCCGGACGGCTCCATCGACCGGGGGGGCCAGAACCTGCCTGGCGGCAACTGGGAGAGCGGCCGCTTCAACCTCCCCGCGGAGATCGCCAGGGCGATCCCGCAAGTGGGCGGGCACCAGACCGTCGTGGTCATGCACAATGATGCGGTCGTGCAGGGCCTGAGCCAGGTTCCCTTCATGCAGGACGTCGAGCGATGGGGCGTCCTGACCATCGGCACAGGGTTGGGCAACGCGCGTTTCAGCAATCGAAAGTCGTCGAAAGACAGCTGACGACACAACTATTGGTGGTATTACCTATCGCATTCCAACGAATGGCAGAGGCTCCGGTCGCGTGCAAAGGTGGCCTCCTCGCCGCTCCGTCCCACGGGCCCTTCATGTTCTCCGTTCCGGCCAACGAACAGGCCCGACTTACCGCCTTGGCCGCCCTGGAGATCCTCGACACGGGATCGTCGCCCGCTTTCGAACGAATCTGCCAGATCGCTCAGGAGCACTTCCACGTGCCTATGGTGATCGTCGGGTTCATGGACCGGGACAGAGTCTGGATGAAGGCCGCGCGGGGTCTGGCGCCGTCAAGCGTCCCGCGCGGAAATACGTTCTGCAGCGAGACCATCATGAACGACGAGGTGCTGGTGATCTGCGACACCCTGCGCGACCCGCGCTGGTCGCGCAGCCCCTTCGTGCAGAACCATCCGCACGTCCGGTTCTACGCCGGCGCGCCGATCATCTTCTCCTGCGGGGTTCGGCTCGGCACGGTCTGCCTGCTGGACACCAAGCCTCGCCCTTTCTCCAAGGCCGATGCGCTGGTGTTGAAGAACCTCGCCGACATCGCCGTGTCCGAGCTTCGCCTTTTGAAGGCGGGCCGGGTGGCCCGCGAGATGCTGTCTGAAAAGGCCTTCTGCGCCTAGTCCGTGCGGTGTTGCGACGGAAACAGCCTGCGCTAGGTCATGCGGATGTCGGACGGCTTGTGCGGAAAGCCGGATTCAACCTTGTCGCAGCATGCTCTGATCAGGCCGCCTTGCTCCGCGCCTGGTCGAGAGCGAGCCTGATGCAGGCCAGAGCCTCCTCGATGCCCTGCGCCTGGCTGGCGTAGGAGTAGGTTGGAAGCTCCATCTGCTTGACCTCCCGCAGGATGCGGTCGTTCAGGTCGTCCGCCGACCGGCTCACCGCCGGTTCCGAGGCGGCCTCGAACGCGACCCGCAAGGCCTCCATCATGGCCATGATGGTCACGGCGTCCGCCGCCAGGGTCGTGTCGTTGCGCATCGTTATCTCCTGATGCTCCCAGGCTGACCCATGTCGGTTAGCCGATGGTTACCGAACCGGGTTTTCCACCGCGTCCCTGTGCGTGTCGCGATGTTCACGACGCGCCGCAAGGCCCCTTCCCCACCGGGGCCGCGTTGGCCTAAGCTTCCCATCCCTTTGGGAGGAAAACAAAAATGAAGATCAAAAGCATGATGCTCGGCGTCGCGCTCGCGGCGCTCGCCGCAGGCTTCGCGCAAGCTCAGACATCCGTGAAGATCGGCGTTCTGAATGACCGCTCCGGGCTCTACGCCGACATCACCGGCGAGGGATCCGCCATCGCGGCCCGCATGGCGATCGAGGACTTCAAGGCCGCCGAGAAGGGCATCAAGGCGGAAGTCGTCGTCGCGGACCATCAGAACAAGCCCGACATCGGGGCCGCCATCGCCCGCCAGTGGTACGACCGCGACGGCGTCGACCTCATCGTCGACGTCCCGACCTCGTCCGTGGCCCTGGCCGTGTCGCAGATCACCCGGGAAAAGAACAAGGCCTACATCAACTCCGGCGGCGGCACGTCGGACCTGACCGGATCGCAGTGCTCGCCCAACACCGTCCACTGGACCTATGACACCTGGGCGTTGGCCAACGGCACCGGCACCGCCATGGTCCAGCGGGGCGGGAACACGTGGTTCTTCATCACGGCCGACTACGCCTTCGGCGCCGCGCTGGAGCGCGACGCATCGGCGCTCGTCACCAAGGCTGGCGGGAAGATCCTCGGCTCGGTCAAGCACCCGTTCCCGGGCTCGGATTTCTCCTCCTTCCTGCTGCAGGCGCAGGCCTCCGGCGCGAAGGTGGTGGCGCTCGCCAACGCCGGCGGCGACACCATCAACTCCGTCAAGCAGGCGGCCGAGTTCGGCATCGTCAAGGGCGGCCAGAGCATCGCCGGGCTTCTGGTGTTCATCTCCGACGTGCGCTCGCTGGGCCTGAACGTGGCCCAGGGCCTCGTGCTGACGGAATCCTTCTATTGGGACAACAACGACTCCACCCGCGCGTGGTCCAAGCGCTTCGCCGAAAAGGCCGGCGGCAAGATGCCGTCCATGGTTCAGGCCGGCGTCTATGCGGGCGTTCTCCACTATCTGAAGACGGTCGAAGCGCTGAAGAGCAAGGACGACGGCGCCAAGGTCATCGCCAAGATGAAAGAGATCCCCACGGACGACCCGCTGTTCGGCAAGGGCTCGATCCGGGCGGACGGCCGCAAGATCCACGACATGTACCTGTTCGAGGTCAAGAAGCCGTCGGAGTCGAAGGGCGAGTGGGACGTCTACAAGACGCTGGCCACCATCCCGGCCGACAAGGCCTTCCGCCCGATGTCGGAGGGCGGCTGCCCGATGATCAAGGGCTGATCCGAAGCCCGCGACGCTGAAAGGGCCCCCTCCGGATCCGGCGGGGGCCCTTTTTCATGCAGACTGTCTGGCGATCGTCACGGACCGGCGCGCAGGGTCTTGGCCTTGTCGTACCACGCCGCGGCCACGGACGCGTCAGGCTCCAGCCCGACGACCGGCAGCTTGGCGAGCACGTCCGGATCATAAGATCGCGCCATGCCGATCGCCCCGCGCGCGTCGCCAGCCAGAGCCACGCGCTCGAAATAGCGGCGCGCCGCCGCGATGTCGCCGGCCTGCAGCTTGCCTTCGCCCCGCTCCAGATCGGACAGGACCTCCTCGCCGCTGAGGTGAAGGCTCCCCGTCTCGATCGCCCCCACGGCCGGCGCCGCCGCCGGACCGGCGGTCGGAGACGCAGCCGGAACCGGCGCGGGAGCGGGGGCGGGCGCCGGGACCGGAGCCGGCGCAGGCTCGATGGCCGCGCGCATGTCCGGAGCGGGCGCGGCCGGCGCGGTGGGCTCAGGCTTCGCCGCGACAGGTTCCTGCGAGGCGCCGGAGGGCGACGACGGCCTGACGTCCACGACGCGCGGCGCCGGCTCCGGCGCCCGCTCCGCCACCGGAGCCTGGGCGACCGGACGCGAGGGGCTCGTCGACGGGATGGGATCGGACGGGGCCGGCGCGCGGTCGGCCGGGGTCAGCACCGAGACGGTCAGCGTGGCCAGGCCCGCCGCGATCACGGCCAGGCCGCCCGCCGCCAGGAACGGCGTCAGCGCGCGGACGCCGGTGGCGCCAGCTTGCCGGCGCAGCGGCGCGGGCTTGACCTCGCCCGCGCCGAGCGGAGCGTCCGGATCGCGCAGATCAGTGTCCAGCATCCTCTTCATCTCCTCAGCGTCCTGCGGAGGCCGATCGCTCGGCCTGCGGGCGGACCTTGATCTGCGACTGCACCCACAGCTGGGCCGTCTTCAACCGCCGCACGCGGTCGACCGCCGCCGCGAGGTTGGTCTCCTTCCATTTCGGGTGCCGCCCCTCGCGCAGCAGGCCCGGGAAGCGCTCGAACAGCGTCTTGGCCGCAGCGGTGAGCTCTTTCTGCCGGGGCGAACTCTCGCGCCACCATGGGGCCACCAGCACCGCGTCGGCGGCCACCGTCTCGACCCGTTCCCCGGGCCGCACCCAAGCGGGATAGTCGGCGGCCGTGAAGCTCGACGGATCATAGGCCTCGCCGACGCCTTTGTAGGAGACGGCCACGAGGTGCGCGCCGGTTCCGGCGTCGAGTTGCGCCAGCGGGGCGAAGGGCTTGGGAGCGAGCAGCATGAAGGCTGCGGCCCTGCCCTCCCGCAGATCTGTGGCCGCGTCGTCCAGCGAGCCGTGCAGGGCGACCACCTCGACGCCGCGCGCCTGCAGCGCCGCCCGGGCGACCGCTTCCGTGTCGCTCCCCGGCGGGCCCAGATGGACAGGCTTGCCGGCCAGATCCTCGATGCGCGTCACGTCGGCTCCGGCGACGACGTGCAGTTCCTCGCCGAACAGCTTGGCCACCTGCACGAGCTTCTCGGCGTTCGCGGCCGCCAGCACCGGGGCCGAGACCACAGCCATGTCGACGCCCGGGATCGTCAGCAGGTCCTTGAGCGCCGCATTGCGTCCGCTGACCGCGTCGACCTTGGTCTCCGGCCCCAGGACCGCGCCGAGATCGGCGACGATCGCCTCGCGCCCCGGCCCCGGCCCGGTGAGGATCCTGAGCTTGCCCGGCTCCGCCTGTTCGTCCGGCCCTGGCCGGGATGCGGAAGCGGCCTGCCGCTGCGGGGCTGTCGATCCCGTCTCGTCGCCGGGCTGAGCCGCGTCTCCGCCCTGGCTTGCCTGCGCGTGGGCCGTACGGCGACGGCCGGCCTTGCCGGCGGGCTGGTCGCTCGCGGCGGCGCGCGCCGGAGCGGCGCCAGACGCGGCCTGGGACGAGCCGGGGGGATTGCGGTCCCCGCCGAGGCCCTTGAAGAGCTGGCAGAGGGCGTTGCAGGTCTCGGGAGAGGTCGGCTGAGCGGGCGCGGTCTGCGCCGAAGCCGCGGAGGCGGCGCCGACCAGCACGGCGGCGAGCCACACGCGGGTCATCGATCTCATTCTGAATCCTAAGGGTTGTCGAAGGGGACGGCGTCCATCCCCCTTGATGCCGAGGTCTAACTTGCTGCTGAATTGGGCCAGACTTGGTCCAAATCAGCGATGCTTGATGGCATTCGCCCCTCGTCAGCCGGTTCGGTCGTGAATCGTCCAGCTTCGCCGTTCAGCAATGTCCGGCGCCGCGGGCTCGAAGCCTGAACGCGGCGTGACATCAACAGGCGCTGACCTGGGTCCGGACGCGCCTCGACCCTGTGTCACACCGCGGAATCTGGAACCACCGCCTCGGCGCTGTCGTTCCACAGCATCGATGCCGCCAACCTCGGCAGAACGCGACGCCTCACTCCCGACGCGACCTCAGGAGAATGCAACCATGTCTCGGATTTCGATTCTCGGACTCACCGCCTCGCTCGCCCTCGCGCTGTCGGCTCCCGCCGCGCTGGCCAAGGATCCCCCCAGCAAGGCGTTCATCACCAAGGCCATCCAGGGCAACATGGCGGAAGTGTCCATGGGCCAGCTGGCGCAGCAGAACGGCCAAAGCGACGCCGTGAAGAGCTACGGCCAGATGCTGGCCACCGACCACGGCGCCGCCAACCAGAAGGCGACCGCCGTCGCCCAGCAGATGGGCGTCACGCCGCCCACCGAGCCGACGAAGCAGCAGAAGGCCGACTACCAGAAGATGTCCAAGATGAACGGGGCCGCCTTCGACAAGGCCTTCGCCAAGCACATGGTCACCGATCACAAGAAGGACATCGCCGAGTACCAGAAGGCCTCCAAGATGAAGGGCGACCCGGCCGGCGACTACGCCAGCCAGACTCTCCCTGACCTGCAAAAGCACCTCGAGGCGGCGCAGTCGCTGGACAAGAACGCCGGCAAGTCGATGTGACCGGCTGAACGCCGGAATGATGCGCGAAGCCCCGGTCGACGCCGGGGCTTCATGCTGTCGGGGCTACGTCCAGGCGTCGCGGATGGTCTGGACGGTCGCCGTCTCCACCTGCTGGCCATAGCGCTGGTGGTAGAGCGTCATCATGGCGTCATGCGCCTCGTCTGAGGAACTGCACAGGGCGTCGGTGGCCACCACGACCCGGTAGCCGCGGTCCAAGCCCCCCAGGACGGCGGCGAGCACGCAGACATCCGTCTCTCCCCCGCTCACCACGATGGCGTCCGCCCCGCGTCGCTGCAGCCTGCTCTCGAGGTCGCTGTCGATCCAGGGCGAATAGACCTGCTTGTCGAGGATCTCGCCGGGGGGCGTGAAGGCTCGCAGATCCGGGACCAGGTCGATCATGGCCCGGCCGATCCGCTCCAGCGTCACATCCGCCCATCGCTCGTAATAGCGCTTCCAGGTCCCCTGCCCGATTCCGGGCCGCTCGACCGGGATGAACCGGGTGAAGATCGCGGCGTCGGGCTTGTGGGCGGCGAGCTCGACGACCTTTGGCAGGACCTTCGGCATCCAGGGCGTCCGCCAGGGGGTGTCCTCGGCGAAGAGGCGCTGCATGTCGACGCACAGATGGACGGTGGTCCTGGGCGACAGCGGCCCGTAGCTCAGCTCGTCTTTCTTCCCCATGCAGCCTCAGTCTTTCGGAACGTTGCGCTCGAGTTCGTCCAGCCACGCCGTGGCGTTGCCGTCCGACGGGGCACGCCAGTCGCCGCGCGGCGACAGGGAGCCGCCGGCCACGACCTTGGGACCATTGGGCATGGCCGAGCGCTTGAACTGGCTGAAGCCGAAGAACCGGCGGATGAACACCTCCAGCCAGCGCCGGATCTCGGGAAGGTCGTGCGCCCTCCGGCGGTCGTCCGGGAATCCCGGCGGCCAGGAGCCCGCCGACGCGTCGCGCCAGGCGTGCTGCGCCAGGAAGGCGATCTTGGACGGCCGAAAGCCGTAGCGCAGCGTGTAGAACAGGTTGAAGTCCTGCAGCTCGTAGGGGCCCACCTTGGCCTCGGTGCTCTGCGGCTTCTCGCCCGCCTCGACCGGGACGAGTTCGGGCGAGATCTCCATCGCCAGGATGGAGTCGAGCACCCGCCCGACGCTCGCGTCGAACTGCCCGGACGAGATCACCCAGCGGATCAGGTGCTGGATCAGCGTCTTGGGCACGCCGGAATTGACGTCGTAGTGGGACATCTGGTCCCCCACCCCGTAGGTGCACCAGCCGAGGCCGAGTTCGGAGAGGTCGCCCGTGCCGATCACCATGCCGTCATGCTGGTTGGCGAGACGGAAGAGATAGTCGGTCCGCAGGCCCGCCTGCACATTCTCGAAGGTGACGTCGTAGACCGCCTCGCCCCTGGCGAAGGGATGGTCCATGTCGGTCAGCATCTGGCGGGCGGCCGGGCGAATGTCGAGCTCGCTCCAGCTCACCCCGAGCGAAGCCATCAGCGCCAGCGCGTTCGCCTTGGTCTCGTCGCCGGTGGCGAAGCCCGGCATCGTATAGGCGAGGATGTCGGTGCGCGGCCGCTTCAACAGGTCCATCGCCTTGGCGACCACGATGAGCGCCTGGGTCGAATCGAGGCCGCCCGACACCCCGATCACCGCGCGCTTCACGCCCGTCGCCGAGAGACGCTGCACCAACCCCGCGACCTGGATGTTATAGGCCTCGTAGCAGTCCTGGGCGAGGCGGGCCGGATCGGCCGGCACGAACGGAAACCGCTCGACGCGCCGCCTCAAGCCCACATCGTCGCGGCTGGCCCCGAGCTCGAAGGCGACCCGGCGGAAGGCCTCGACCTGCGGGTGCAGGCGGCGATTGTCGTCGAATGTGCCCTGCCGGGCGCGCTCCTGCCGCAACAGGTCGAGATCGACATCCGCCACGACCATCTGGTCGCCGGCCGGGAAGCGCTCGCTTTCGGCCAGCAGGACGCCGTTCTCGTAGATCGAGGTCTGTCCGTCCCAGGCAAGGTCCGTCGTGGATTCCCCCGCGCCGGCCGCGGCGTACAGATAGGCCGCGAGGCACCGGGCCGACTGGGCGCATGACAGCTGGGCCCGCGTCTGCGCCTTCGCGATCGTGATGTTGCTGGCGGAGAGATTGGCCAGCACGGTCGCGCCCGCCAGCGCCCCGAAGCAGCTTGGCGGCGCCGGCACCCAGAGGTCCTCGCAGATCTCCGCATGCACGACGAGCCCTGGCAGGTCCGACGCCTCGAACACCAGGTCCGGTCCGAACGGCGCCTCCTGGCCGGCGAGCCGGATCGATCCGCCTTCCGCGCCCTGCCCCGACGCGAAATGGCGCTTCTCGTAGAATTCGCGGTAGTTGGGCAGGTGGACCTTCGGGACGACGCCCAGGAGCCTCCCCCGGTGGATCGCCAGCGCCGTGTTGTAGAGCCTGCCGCGCCAGCGCAGCGGCGCGCCCACCAGCATCAGGGTCTGGAGGCCGCGGGAGCCGTCGAGGAGGACGGATACGGCCCGCTCCACCGCGTCCAGGAGCGGGTCCTGGAGGAGCAGGTCGTCGATGGCGTAGCCCGACAGGGCGAGCTCCGGAAACACCGCCACCGCCACAGACTGCGCGTCGCAGTGCTTCAGGGACCCGAGCAGCACCTCGGCGTTGGCGAGCGGATCGGCCAGGCGAACCCGCGTCGTGCAGGCCGCCACGCGGGCGAACCCATGCTGGTAGAGGGACTGAAAGGTCATGCCGCCATCACTCCTGTCCGAAGCGCCAGCCGGCGCGTTCGGTTCCGGACCTCGCGCCAGCGTACGCCGGCCGGCCATCGGCGGGCGCGCCGCGCCCCGGGCCGAGACTCGCCTTCTACTCATCTTGAGCAAAAGAATATAGGGCCGGGAGGGGGTGAAGAGAAGCCGTCGATGCGCCATGTTCGGCGGCGCGGGCCTTCATGCGCCGCGCACGACCACAAGGATGCACCATGCAGTCGCGCCAGCTCGGACAGTCCGCCCTCTCCGTCCCGCCCTTGTGCCTCGGGGGCAATGTCTTCGGCTGGACCATCGACGAGACGCGATCCTTCGAGGTGCTCGACGCGGCCTTCGAGGCCGGACTGCGCTTCATCGACACCGCGGACGTCTACTCGCGCTGGGCGCCCGGCCACAGCGGCGGCGAGTCCGAGACCATCATCGGCGCCTGGATGAAGGCCCGCCGCAACCGCGACCAGATCGTGCTGGCCACCAAGGTGGGCATGGACATGGGCGACGGCAAAGCGGGGCTGGCCCCGGCCTATATCCGCTCGGCCGTCGACGCCTCGCTTCGGCGGCTCCAGACCGACCGGATCGATCTCTACCAGGCGCACAAGGACGACCCCGCGACCCCGCAGGCCGAAACGCTGGCCGCCTTCGCCGAACTGGTCACGTCCGGCAAGGTCCGGGTCATCGGCGCCTCGAACTTCTCGCCGGAGCGCTTCACCGAGGCGCTGGACATCTCCGAGACGCAGGGCCTCCCCCGCTACGAGACGATGCAGCCCGAATACAATCTCTACACGCGCTCCGACTACGAAGGCGGACTGGAGCCGATCTGCCTCGCCCGCCATGTGGGGGTGATCCCCTTCTTCGGCCTGGCGGCCGGGTTCCTGACCGGCAAGTACCGATCCGAGGCGGATCTGGGCAAGAGCCCCCGCGGCGAGCGCAGCATCGCCCGCTATCTGAACGAGCGCGGGTTCAAGATCCTGGCCGCGCTGGACAAGGTCGCCGAGCGCCGCGCCGCGACGCCCGCCCGGATCGCCCTAGCGTGGCAGATCGCCCGCCCCAGCATCACCGCCCCCATCGCGAGCGCCACCAGCGTCGAGCAGGTTCGCGAACTTGCCGCCGCCACCGCGCTTCGCCTCGCCGACGAGGACATCCGCGAACTCGACCAGGCGAGCGGCTGAACCGGGTGACAGAGCGCCGCATGACCATGGGCCCCGAGGATCCGATCCGCCCGGACGCTCCGCCCGGCGAGCCGCCGGCGCCCCGGCGGCCGCTGGTCGTGCGCGTGCTGCTCGACGTCCTGGTCGTGCCTTTCGTCATCTTCGACGAGATCGTGCGGCCGCTCTTCGCGCCTCTCATCCGCGCCCTTCAGGCGCTGGCGCTGGTCCAGCGCATGGAGCGGGCCGTCGCGGCGCTGCCGCGCTATGCGATCCTGGCCGTCTTCGTCGTTCCCTTCCTGATCGCCGAGCCGCTCAAGATCCTCGGTCTCTACTGGCTGGGGACCGGGCATGTGCGGGTCGCCATCCCGACTTTGATCCTGGCGCATGGGGCGACGTTCCTGATCGTGGAGCGCATCTTCGACGCCGGGCGGGACAAGCTGATGACCATCGGGTGGTTCGCCCGCATCATCACGGTCGTGTTCCGCGTGCGCGACGCCGCGCTGGCCTGGGTGCGGTCGAGCCGCGCCTGGAAAACCGTCCGCGAGTATGGACGGCGCCTGCGCCTGCGCGTCCGGGAGATCGCCGCGCGATGGAAAAGCGCATGACTGAGCCCGCGAGGTTTGCTCTTTTTTAAGTACGAACCCCGACAGTGTTGGAGACCATCAGCCAGGCTCGCCCCCATGTCCCTCGCCAAGCAGATCGCCGCAACAGCGCTCCTCGTGGGCCTTGTGTATTGGATCTCTCCGCTTCGGTTCGGACAGAGCGCGTCAGGCCCCGGCTGCGGCCGCGATCAGATCGGCTGCCTCATCGCGGCGACGGATCCCGACGAGCGCGATCCCGTCACCACGGGCAGCGTGCCGCGCGGCGCCCGGGCGAACGCCCCGAAGCGGACCTCGTTCTCCCACTGAACGGCGATGCGCTAGCCAAGGATCAGCGAAAGTGATTTAGGATCCGCCCGAAATTCGGGAGGATCGACCGTGAGACAGCGCCAGAATTCGGGATTGAACCGTCGCCATTTCGTCGCCGCCGCCGCAGCGGCGACATTGTCCGCCCCGGCGATCGTCCGGGCCCAGGCCCCGGTCCTGAAGGTCGGCGTGATGCTGCCGCGGTCCGGCTTCTTCGCGCAGGCGGGCCAGAGCTGTCACCGCGGCGCGCTCGCCGCCCCCAAGGTGCTGGCCGATCTCGGCTACAAGGTCGAACTCGTCCACATCGACACGGAATCCTCAGCCGACATCGCCCGCACCCAGGCGGAGCGCGCCGTCAATGACGGGGTCCACTGCCTGGTCGGAGCCTTCGACTCCGGCCACACGCTGGCCATCGCGCAGGTGGCCGAACAGCGCCAGGTGCCGCTGATCTGCAACATCGCCGCCGCTCCCCAGCTCACCGAACAGGGCTACAAATACCTCGTCCGCAACTTCCAGACCGGCGGGGCGCTCGTCACCAACGGCCTGCGGCTGATCAAGACGATCTCCGAGGCCACGAAGGTGGACTTCAAGTCGGCCGTGTTCCTGCACGCGAACGACACCTTCGGCACGGCCCAGCGCCAGGCCATGGACGCGATCTTCCCGAAGCAGAACATGCCGTTCCCGCTGACGGAGAGCATCGCCTACGATCCCAAGGCGCAGGACCTCTCCGTCGAGGTCACCAAGATGCGCTCGCTGAACCCCGACCTCGTGATGGTGGTCAGCCGCGCTGGCGACGCCATCAAGCTCGTGCGCGACATGGTGCGCCAGCGCTTCGAGCCCAAGGCGATCATCTCTCCCGGCTCGCCCGGCCTCTATGACGAGGAGTTCTACCAGGCGCTCGGACCGCTGGCCGACTACCTGATGTTCAACCTGCCCTGGGCCAACCCAAAATCGGACATGACCCAGGCGCTGGAGGCCTCCTTCAAGCAGGCCAACCCCAACAACCGCTTCGCGGTGGACTGCTTCAACGCCGGCTTCACCTTCGAGGCGATCCTGGTCGCCGCCGACGCCTTCAAGCGCGCCGGCGCGACCGCCGGTCCCGCCCTGATGGACGCCGTCAGGCAGACCAAGATCGAGAAGCACGTCATGATCGGCGGTCCGATCCAGTTCGACGAGAAGGGCAACAACCCCAATATCGGCTCCGCCGCCGTCCAGAATCGCGGGCGCACCCCCACGGTGGTGCTGCCCTCCGAGGTCGCGACCGAGGCGCCCGTGCTGCCGATGCCGAGCTGGCAGGGCCGCAAGTAAAAGGCCTACCTGCTCGCAACGCGGGCGTTAGGCTGAATTTCACGCAAAGCGAGGATCGTCTCGGCTCGGCCGGAGGATCGCGCGTGAAGTTCAACCGCCTGGGATGGTACGTCCAGCGCTTGCGCGCGATGGGCCCGGCCGAGGTCGCGCACCGGGTCGCCGAGCAGGCGAAGCGGGCAAGGTGGCGCGGCGACCGGCGAGGCTGGGCCGCGTTCGACGTCGGCGACGGCCCTCTGGAGAGCCTCGCCGCCTTCGGTGACGTCCTGAGAAGGCCCTGGCCCGCCGAGGTGGAGGCTGCGACGCGGTCCGCCGCCGCCCGGACCCGCGCGGGAACGCTGGAGCTCCTCGGCGTGCCGGTGGCGGCGGGCGCCTACGCTCCGGGCCTCTGGGCGCTGGATCCCGTCTCGGGCCGCCCCTGGTCGAGCCCGGACGCGTACTGCTTCGACGTCCCGTTCCGCAACGGCGACGGACGTGGCGACGTGAAGTTCGTGTTCGAGCTGAACCGTCTGCAGATGCTCCACCCGGTGGCGGCCCTGGCCATCCGCGACGGGGATGGGGACGCCGCCCGGTTCTGCCTGGACGTCGTGCTGTCCTGGATGGAGGCCAATCCGCCCTTCCGGGGGATCAACTGGCTCTCCGGCATCGAGCTCGCGCTGCGGCTGGTCTCGCTGGGCCTGGTCGTCGCGGCCGCTGCGCCGCATCTCGCAGCCGCCGAGCGGCGCCGGTTGCGCAGCGCGGTGGCGGCGCATGGGTTCTGGCTCGCCCGCTACCCGTCGCTGCACTCCTCAGCCAACAACCACCACGTGGCGGAGTCGCTGGGCCTCCTGGTCGCGGGCCTGCTCGCCCCGGATCTGCCGGCCGCGCCCGCATGGCGCGCCCAGGGCCGGCGCGGCCTCCTCGATGCGGCGAAAGACCAATTCCACGCGGACGGCTGGGGCGCCGAGCAGACGCCGACCTACACGGCCTTCACGCTGGAGATGCTGGCCCTGGGCGGCCTCGTCCTCAGGAACGAACGCGACCCCTACCCTGCCGAAACCTGGGCCTTGATCGGAAAAGCCGCCGCGGCGCTCCGCAGCGTCACCGACCAGAACGGGCAGGCGCCGCGCATCGGCGACGACGACGAAGGCCGTGTCCTGGCCTGCCCGCCGGATCGCGAGCCGCGCTATCCCGCATCGGTGTCGGCGGCCCTCTCCGGCCTGATCGGCGAGCCCGCTTTGGCGCCGGAAGCCCGGGACCCGCATTGGCGCGACCTCCTGTTCGCCAGCCCCGGCCCAGGCCGCTCCCTTCAGGGCGTGGCGCATTACCCCGATGGCGGCATAACGGTGATCCACGACCGGATCGCCGGACGCCGCGCCATGGTGGCCTTCGACCATGGGCCGCTGGGCTTCCTCTCCATCGCGGCGCACGGGCACGCGGACGCGCTGGCGCTCTGGTTGCACCTCGATGGCGAGCCCGTGCTCGTCGATGCCGGGACCTATCTGTATTCCGGCGGCGGCGCGATCCGGGAGGCGCTGCGCGCAACCGCGAGCCACAACGTCCTCACCATCGATGGCGCCTCGCAGAGCGCGACGGCGGGTCCGTTCAACTGGCGGACCAAGGCCTGCACGCGCCTGGAGCGCCTGCAGCGCGGGGACGCATGGTCGATCTCAGCCTCCCATGACGGCTACGCCGCGCGCTTCGGCTATCGCCACGAACGGACCATCGCCCGTACGGCGCAGGGCTTCGCGGTCTTGGATCGCCTGATCGGCGACGGCCCTCGCCGCCCGGTCGAGATCCGTTTCCACCTGCGCCCGGACCTCGCCGTCGCCATCGACCGGGGCGTCGCGACCGTGAGCGGGTCCGGCGGACCTTTGGCGGCGATCCGCTGCCCCGGCGAGGCGGCCCTCTCCCTCGTCAAGGGCGTGGACGGGACGCCGCCCTTCTGCTCGCCGGCTTTCGGCGTCCTTCGTTCCGGCCAGGAGTTCGTGGCCTCCAGCCACACCGAGGCGCTCAAGGCGGGCCTCGTCACGCAGGTCGAGATCCTTCCCGCCGGCTGAGCGCACTGTGCCATTTGAGGGCGCCCGCCTCCGGCCCGGACCTTGCGATCCATGTTCGCCGGGAGGCTCCCGTCCTGATGTTGAACATTCTGAAGCGCTCCACCCTGTTCGATCGGTTGGCCCGCCGTCCGCCCGTTCTCTATGGGCGAGCAAGGCGGATGATCGAGGCCTTCGACGCCATGGACGCCGGCCAGCGCGAGGCGGCCCAGGCCGAACGTCTCGAACGTGTTCTGGCCGACGCGGAGCAGACCGGGTTCTACGCCGGCGCGGGCTTGCGCGACCTCTCCTGCGCGCCCCTGCTCCGCAAGGAGGACGTGCGCCAGGCCGAGACGGCCTTCCAGCGCGCCATCGCGGTCCCGCGCTCGCCGGCCGCCACGGGCGGCACCACCGGCGCGCCGTTGCGCCTGACCCGCTCGCCCGGACAGGTCGTGTTCGAGCAGGCCCTGGTCGACCATCTGATCGCCCTGGCCGGCGTCGAGCCGACCGCGGTCCGCTCCGCCGTGATGCGGGGCGACGCCATCAAGCCCGTGGACGCCATGGGTCCGCCCTACTGGACCATCCTGGGCGTCGACCGGGCGCTCGTTTCGGCGCACCACCTGACCTCCGAGACGTATCCCGACTACGAGCGGTTCCTGGAGACGTTCAGACCGTCGATCCTGCACGCCTACCCGTCCGCGCTGGAGCAGCTCACGACCTTCGCCGAAGAACGCGGCGGCGGACCGCCGTTGCGCCTCGTCTTCACCTCGTCCGAGCAGTTGCCCACCGGCCTGCGGGCGCGCGTGAAGGCCGCCTTCGGGGCCGATCTGCTGGACTTCTACGGCCAGGCGGAACGCGTCTGCGCGGCCTGGTCGCTGCGCGACGGGGAGTTCTGGTTCCGGCCCGACTATGGCGCAGTCGAGTTCCGCGACGGCCCGGCGGGCGTGCGTCTGATCGGCACGGGGCTGCACAACCGGGCGCAGATCCTGCTGCGCTACGACACCGGCGATCTCGCGGTCCTGGGTCCGCACGCCTCGCCCGAGCGTCGCCGGCTTATGGCCCTCGGGCTGGCGCCTTTCGAAGGCGTCTCCGGCCGGCAGAGCGAGTATATCGAGCTGCCCGACGGGGCGCGGATCATCGGGCTGAACCACGTCCCGCGCGGCGTGGAAGGCGCCAGCAGCATCCAGATCCTGCAGGACGGCCCGTCGCGCGTCCGGCTGCGCGTCGTGCCGAACGCGCGCTATGGCGAGGCCACGCGCCAGCGCATCGAAGCCAATCTGCGCCTCAAGGCGCCGCTCAGCGTCGTCGTGGACTACGAAATCGCCGGCGCGCCTTACAGGCTGCCCAACGGCAAGGCGCCGCTGTTCGTGGATCTGCGCGGCCGGGGGCCGTCAGTCTAGAGAGCATGCTGCGAAAAGGTGGGAACCGGCTTTTCGCGCCAAAGCATGCGACAACCAGGCTCTAGAAGCCGATCGCCATGCCGCCGCCGCCGGACCCGAGCGTCGGGCGGACCCCGCTCGTGCCCTGCGGCCAGGAAAACTCCTCGCGGCCGGGAAGCGGCTTGGGCATGGGGGCGTCTTCCCATTTGGGCTGGCGTCCGCCGCCTGCGGTCTGGGCCGGCTGCGGCTTCGCCTTGGCGGCGGTCCGGCTGGCTGGCTGGACCTTCGGCTTGGCGGGCTTCTGAGCCGCGGGCCGCGGATCCGCGGGCGCGCCGAGCTGCTGGGCCGAGAGAGGCGTCGCGACCCACACGGCCAGAAGGGCCGCGAGCGTCGGGGCGATGAAGCGCATGGTCGTTCTCCTCTTGCGGCTCCCTCATAGCATCGGGTGCGAATTTGGCGAACCCGCGGCGGTTGTGGCGGACGGACGACGCCAGTGCTTGCGTTCTCCCGCGCTTCAGCGCATTCAGCACGCGCGATCCCGCCGCCTCGCCCATCCTCCCGCCGCCCGCCGATGTCCCTCAGTCTCTATCTCGAAGTCCTGGTTCAAGGCGTCCTGACCGGTCTCGTCTACGGTCTGATGGCGCTCGGACTGTCGGTGATTTTCGGGGTGGTGCGGGTGGTGAACTTCGCCCATGGCGAATTCGCCGTGCTGGGCATGTATGCGGCCTTCGTGCTGTTCACGGGGCTCGGCCTCGATCCCTTCATCGCCATGGCGCCGATCGCGGCCCTGTTCTTCGTCATCGGCTACGGCCTGCAGCGGGCGTTGATCAACCCCTTCATCACACGGCCGGAGCACGAGCAGTTCATCCTGCTGGTCGGCCTCGCGATCATCATGGTCAACGGCCTGCTGATGATCTTCGGCCCCGACGCGCGCCACGCCAACCTGTCCTACTCGTTCGACAGCTGGCTCGTGCCGACCGGCTTCTCCGCCGAGATCATCGTCGACAAGGTGCGTGTCTACGCCGCGCTCGCCGCCCTCGTCGTGTGCGGGCTGTTGTTTGCGTTCTTCCGCTTCACCTTGACCGGGACGGCCATCCGGGCCTGCGCCGACAACCTCGTCGGCGCGGCCGTCGTGGGCCTCGACGTCAAGCGCCTCTACGCGCTGACCTTCGCGCTCGGCCTCGCCTGCGTCGGCGCCGCGGGGTCGCTGATGGTGGCTCTGACGGACGTCACCCCGATGCTGGCGCCCTCCTTCACGCTGCTCGCCTTCACGATCGTGATCATCGGCGGGCTGGGCTCCATGATGGGCGCACTGGCCGGCGGGCTCCTGATCGGCGTCGCCGAGGCGCTGGCGAGCGTTGTGGCGGCGCCGTCGCTCAAGAGCATGATCTCCTTCGCGCTGCTCGTCATCGTGCTCGCGTTTCGCCCGCAAGGGTTGATGGGGCGGCGCCCCGCATGATCGCCCGGCTCCTTCGCTCCGCCCCGCCGCGGGCCGTCGCGCTCCTGGCGGGGCTGTTTTTCGCGCTGCTCCTCGCCCCGCTGGCGCTGGACCGCTATCTCCTCTCCGTCTTCGTCCTGGTGTTCTGGTTCGCCTATGTGGGCCAGGCCTGGAACGTCATGATGGGCTTCGCCGGCTTGCTGTCGCTGGGCCACGCCCTCTATGTCGGGCTCGGCGCCTATGTGGCGGCCGCGCTCTTCGTGCGTTATGGGGTCGGACCCTGGGCCGGACTCTGGCTCTCGGCGCTCCTGTCGGTGGCGGCCGGCGCGGCGATCGGCTGGCTCGGCTTCCGGTTCCGGATCGAGGGCGTGTATTTCTCCCTCCTCACCATCGCGTTTGCGGAGGTGGCGCGCGTCGGCTTCGATCATCTGGGCTGGACCGGAGGCGCGGCAGGCCTGTTCCTGCCGGTGAGCGCGGGCGGCGCCGGGGAGTGGTGGAACCTGCGCGGCGGGCCGCTCTTCTTCTACTATGTCGCGCTCGCGATGGCGGCCGGGGCTTTCGTTCTCTGCGCGGCGCTGCGCCATTCGCGGCTGGGCTATCGCTGGCTCGCCGTTCGCGAGGACGCCGAAGCCGCCCGGGCGCTGGGCGTGGATGTGTTCCGGGCCAGGATGGCGGCCGTCGTCGTGTCCGCCGCGCTGACGAGCCTCGGCGGCGTGTTCTACGCGTTCTATTACAACAACCTCTTCCCCGGTCAGGTGTTCGACATGTCCCGCTCGATCGAGATGATCCTCGGTCCCATCGTGGGCGGCATCGGCACGCTGTTCGGCCCCGTCCTGGGCGCGTTCATCCTGACGCCGCTGGGCGAGATCCTGATTGCGGCGACGAACGCCCTGGGGCTCAACGCGCCCGGAACCAAGGCGGTGTTCTACGGCGTCTGCCTCATGATCATCGTCATCCTGGCCCCGAACGGCCTCTGGCCGGCCCTGAAGAAGCGTCTCGGCATCCCCGAGGCCGACGCATGAGCGCGCTCCTCTCCGTCCAGAGCGCGTCGAAGCGGTTCAGGGGCCTGCTGGCCGTTGACTCGGTCTCGTTCGAGGTCGAACAGGGCGCCATTTTCGCCGTCATCGGCCCGAACGGGGCCGGCAAGACGACGCTGTTCAACCTCATCGCCGGCGTGTACCGGCCGGAACAGGGCGCGATCGCTTTCGACGGACGCCGCATCGACGGGCTCAGCCCGGACGCGATCTGCGCGCTGGGGCTCGCCCGCACCTTCCAGATCGTCCGACCCTTCCCTCATCTCAGCGTGCTGGAGAACGCGATCATCGGAGCGCTCCTGCACGAGTCCGACGTGGAAGCCGCGCGTGGGGCGGCGAGCGACGTCCTGCGCCTCCTCGATCTGTGGGACATCCGAGCCCGGAAAGCGGCCTCCCTTACGCTGCCCGACCGCAAGCGCCTGGAGGTCGCCCGCGCGTTGGCCACGCGCCCTCGCCTCCTGCTGCTGGACGAGGTCATGGCCGGGCTGCGTCCCGCCGAGACGGATCGCATGGTGGACATCCTCAAGGATCTGAACAGGTCGCAGGGCCTCACCATCCTGATGATCGAGCATGTCATGCGCGCCGTGATGGCGCTGGCGGACCGCATCCATGTCCTTCACCACGGGGCGACCATCGCCGAGGGCGCGCCCGAAGACGTCACCCGCGACCCGGCCGTCATCGAATCCTATCTCGGCCAGGCGGACCATCCGGTCGGAGCGCTCGGCTGATGCTGCAGGTCAGGAACCTGGATCTGAGCTATGGCGACGCGCAGGCCCTGGACGGCGTGTCGCTCGACGTCCCCGCCGGGGCGATCGTCGCCATCGTGGGCGCGAACGGCGCGGGCAAGACGTCCCTGATCCGCACCATCGCCGGCATGCTGCGGCCGTCGCGCGGCGAGATCCTGTGGAAGGGCCGCGACATCGCCGGACAACCGAGCCATGTCGTGTGCGATCTCGGCGTCGGGCAGGTCGCCGAGGGCCGGCAGGTGTTCCCCACGCTCAGCGTGCGCGAGAACCTGCTGATGGGCTCCATGCTGGCGCGCGGACGGGCGAGGCGCGCCGCCAATCTGGAGCGCATGTTTGCGATGTTTCCGCGCCTCGCCGACCGGCATGCGCAGCTCGCCGGCACGCTGTCGGGCGGCGAGCAGCAGATGCTCGCCATCGCGCGCTGCCTCATGGGCGAGCCCGAGCTGGTGATGTTCGACGAACCCTCGCTCGGCCTCTCGCCCGCGATGGTCCAGCAGGTGCTGGGCGCCGTCGTGGAGCTCAATCGGGCCGGACTGACCTGCGTCCTCGTGGAGCAGAACGTGGCCGTGTCGCTGCGTCTGGCGTCCCGCGCCTATGTGCTGGAGAACGGGCGCGTGACGCTGTCGGGCGCCGGCCGAGATCTCCTCGAAGACGACCGCGTCCGGCAGGCCTATCTGGGGCTCTGAGGCTCAGTCCAGCAGCGCCGTGCGCAGCGTGTCGTTCTCCAGCCACGCCTGCACGGGCTTGCCGATGAAACCGGGGTCGACGTCATCGGCGGTGCGGTAGACGCCGTCGATGGCCAGGAGCTCGGCCTCGAACCGCCGGCAGAAGATCCGCGACTTTCCGTTGCCCGACACGCCCGCGATGGCGCGCCCGCGCAGCGCTCCGTGCACCGTGATCGAGCCGCCGGCCACGATCTCGGCCCCGAACTGCACCGCGCCGATGACCGTCACGTCACCCCTGGGGAAATAGATCTGCTGCCCGGAGCGGATCGGCTCGGGAATCACCAGCGAGGTGGCCTCGCCCTCCGCGGCGGCCTCGATCGGCGCCGCCGCCTCGACAGCCGCAACCGGCTCAGGCGCCGCAGGCGCGGCGGCCGCGACCGGCGCGGCTCCGGATCGAAACTCGGGCGAGGGATCGGCCTTGCCGCCGAGAAGCTGCGCCGGCGTTCCAATCCCGAGCCACTCGACGTCGGCCCCGTCGACGCCCATGACGCGCACATTGCGCGCCTGCAGCGCCGCCACCAGCGTGGGAATATCGCTCTGGTCCATGCGCAGCGCCGAGAGGTCGAGCACCACCGGCCGCCCCTTGAAGAAGGACGGCGCGCGGGTCAGCCAGTCGTCGAGGTCGGCCAGCCACCTGTCCAGGGGCGGATCCGGCGCCACCACGAGGGCGAGGAAATTTCGTCCACGAAAGCGGATCGAAGGCCGGGTTTGCGATTCTGTGGTCACGCTGTCTCGTCCGTTTGCCGCTTCATGCTTTGGTCGCGAGGCGAGTCAAGTCAACGTCGCGGGCCGGCTTGTCCACCGGGGACGGCCGCAATGGCGGGCCCGTCACCGGGCCCTGCCCCGCTCCGCGACCAGGATCCCGCCGATCACCATGGCGAGCGCCAACGCATCGGAGAGCGAGAACGGCTCGCGCAGGAGCGTCGTGGAGAGAAGCGCGCCGAAGACCGGCACGAGGTTGTAGAACGCGCTCGCGCGGCTCGGGCCGATGAGCTCCAGCGCCCGGATATAGCAGATCTGGCACAGCAGCGACGGCAGCCACGCCACATAGAGAAGGACGGCCCATCCCTTCAGGGTCGGCCATTGCAATTGGCCCGCGACGGCCTCGGCGATCACGAGCGGGACCGAGGTGATGCAGGCGGCGAGCGCCAGGGCGGCGAAGAACACCAGGCCGGACGTCGCCGGGCGCCTGCGCAGCAGGATCGTATAGGCCGCGTAGAGGACGCTGGCGACCAGCAGCCACAGGTCGCCCCGGTTGAACGACAGCGCCGTCAGAACGCCGACATCGCCGTGCGAGGCCGTCAGCGCCACGCCCAGGATGGTGAGCGCCACCCCGGCGGCTTGGATCGGCCCGACCGCGCCGCCGAAGAACAGCACCGCCCCGATCAGAATGAAGATCGGCGTCGACCCCTGGATGATCGCGATATTGACGGCGGTGGTGTAGTGCGCCGCCTCATAGAACAGGGCGTTGAAGGCCGTGAAGCCGATGGCGCCCATCATCAGGACATAGCGCCAGTGGGGCAGCAGCAGCCGCCATTCCGCCTGGATGGGTCCCCGCGCCACCACCGCCAGCGTCCCGAAGGAGATGAACCAGCGCAGGAAGGTGACCATCATGGGCGAGACCTCGCCGACCGCGAGCTTGCCCGCGACGACGTTGCCGCCCCACATCAAGGTGGTGAAGACCAGGAGAAGATAGGGCTGGTTGAAGAACCAGCCCCTGAGAACGCCGAGCGTCGAACGCACGTATGACCCGTCTTCGTCGACCGGATCGGCGCCGCGCCGGGTCCGTCCGCGTGGAACGCCCCGGAACGGCCCGGCGACGCAGGTGACCGGTCATCCCACGCTCCGGCGCGCCGCGCAATTCCCGAGCGGCGTCGCGCGGCGGTTCGAGCGGCCCCGGCCTGAGACGGTCAGTCGCAGACGCGGACGGTGCGGTATCCGGCGACGGCGCCATACTCGTCGAAGAGCGGCCGGCGCACGCGGCGGCACTCCTCGTAGACGACGGGGGGCGGAGCTTCCACCTCCCGATACACCGGGCCGCGATTCATGCTGTTGGCGACCACGCCTCCCAGCACCGCCCCGGCGGCCAGCCCGCCGAACAGCGCGCCGTTCTGTCCATCGCGGGCCTGCGCCGGCGCGCCGAAGGCGGCGGCGGCCAAGGCGATCGCGGCGGCGGCCAGGAATCGCGAGCGGTTCGTCCTGTGAGAAGTCATCGTCGTCCCCATGTCTTGATGGGGAAAACCTGCCGAATCCCGATTAACGGAGACTTACCAGGAAGGCGGTAGCCGTCCGGTCAGAAGGAGCCGGGGACGGCGTCAGTGCGTCGAGGACGGCCGCTCCAGCGCCGCCGCCCAGGCCTCCTCGGCCTCGTCCGCGCTCCTGGCGTCGATCTTGGCGATGTCCAGGATTTCGATGTCGCCGCGCAGCCGGTTGGCCCTGATGCTCAGATAGGGCTGCCCCAGGACCGAGATGAGCGCGTTGGCGGCGCGATGCGCCGCGGCCTCGTCGCCGGCCAGATACTTCGCCAGCACCACCTCGGCGAAATGCCCGGCGATCATCTGCGCGGTCTCGGGATCGTCCAGCGCCTTGCGGCTCACCAGATCGTCGACAGCCCGGGAATACTCGTCAGGACCTGTTTGCGGAGCGACGCGCAGGGCCGCCGCGCCAGGGTCTTGCCCTCTCTCTTCCACGACGAACGCGACAAGCCCCATGGCGCCCTCCCGGCAGCCGCGACGAGCGGCGCAACTAGCTCACAAGCAGCCGCAAGAAACGGCTTCAATGAATTGGATGACAAGAGGAAAGTGGCGGGAGTGACGGGACTCGAACCCGCGGCCTCCGGCGTGACAGGCCGGCGCTCTAACCAACTGAGCTACACCCCCGCAGGGCGAACCGTGTGGTCCGCTGCGGTGGGGGTGAATTACGGGACGCCCCCGTCCCTGTCAACCGTCACCTGCCGAAAAAGGAGCGCCGCCCGGGGCGCGGTCTCCTTCCGCCCCGCATGGCGTCCCGCCGCCTGCGCCGTGGCCGAGGCGCAGCCTCAAATGCTGAGCGCCCGCAGAGCGTTGAGGATGACCGCGACGTCGATCGCCTCCTGGGCGAGCGCGCCCTCCAGCGGCGTCAGAAGCCCGAAGCTGGCCGCGATCATCCCGGCCGTGGACAGGCCGATCCCGACCAGCACGCTCTGGATCGCGATTCTGGTCGCGAGCCGGCCCGTGCGCACCGCCTCGGGAAGCCGGTCGAGGCTGTCGACGAGGATCACCACGTCGGCGGCTTCCGCCGAGGCCGCGGCGCCTTTCGAGCCCATGGCCACCCCGACATCGGCGGCCGCCAGCGCGGGCGCGTCGTTGACGCCGTCGCCGACCATCATGGTCGCGCCCCCGCCCGAGGCGGCGCGCACGGCCTCGACTTTCTGGGCGGGCGTCGCCTGCGCGATGACTTCGTCGATCCCCAGCCCGTCGGCGACCGCGTGGGCCACCGCGGCGGAATCGCCCGTCACCAGCACGATGCGCGTGACGCCCTCGCGGCGGAGCGCGGCCAGGGCCTCCCGCGCGTCGGGCCTGACCACGTCGGCCAGCGTGATGGCCCCGGCGAAGCGGCCGCCGACGCCGACGAAGGCGGTCATCCGCCCGGCCGCCTCCGCGCTGGCGCGATGATCGTCGGCCCAGGCGCAGCGCTGGGCCGAGGCCGCAACGTGTTCGAAGGAGCCGACGCTAACGGGCGCGCCGTCGACCTCGCCGCTCAGCCCGGCGCCCGGGCTCTCGACCACGTCGAGCGGCGACGAGAGCGCCAGCCCGCTGCGCCGCGCCCCGCCCGCAATCGCCGCCGAGACCACATGCGGAGACGCCTGCGCCAGGGATCCCGCCGAGCGAAGCACCTCCTCCCGGGAGGCCCGCCCGGCGCTGTGCACTCCGACGACCACCGGCGCGCCTCCGGTCAGCGTTCCGGTCTTGTCGAGCAGCAGCGTGCGCACGCGCCCGAGCGTCTCCAGCGCGCCGGCGCTCTTCACCAGCACGCCGCGATGCGCGCAGCGCGACACGCCCGCCACGATGGCGACCGGCACGGCCAGGATCAGCGGGCATGGCGTGGCCACCACCAGCACGGCCAGGGCGCGGGTCGGGTCGCCCGACGCCAGCCAGGCCGCGCCGGCCAGCGCGACGGAAACCGCCAGGAACCCCAGCGCATAGCGATCGGCGAGCCTCGCCATCGGCGCGCGCGAGGCCTGCGCGGCGGCCACCAGCCGCACGATGCCGGCATAGGTGCTCTCCGCCGCGGGCCGCGACGCCACGAGGTCGAACGCGCCTCCGGCGTTGACGGCGCCGCTCATGACCTCGTCCCCGACCGCATGGATCCGCGGCAGCGGCTCTCCGGTCAGCGCCGCTTCGTCCAGGACGGCTTCGCGGACCGCCACGATCCCGTCGACCGGGGTGGTGTCGCCGGGACGCACGAGCAGCCGGTCGCCTGGCGCGATGTCCTCCAGCGGCGCATCCTCGAGGCGACCGTCCACGTAGCGTTGCGCCCGCCGCGGCGCCCGGGCCAGGAGCGCGGTCATCTCGCGCCGGGCGCGCCCCTCCGCAAAGGCCTCCAGGAGCTGGCCGCCGGACAGCATGAGGGCGATCACGGCGCCCGCCAGCTCCTCGCCCAGCGCGAGCGATCCCGCCATGGACAGCGCAGCGAGAAGGTCGAGGCCGAAGCGGCCTTGCGAGAGGGCCCTGACGATTTCGACCAGCAGCGCCGCCAGCACGATCCCCGCCCCGGACGCCCAGACCCATCGGGCGGCGCCCGGCATGTCGAGGCCGGCGAGCGCCAGCCCGCCCGCCAGCGCGGCCGCCGCGATCGCAAACTGAATCCGGGAGCGAAATCGTTCCACCAGCGCCTCCGCCCGCACCTTACCGGCAGCCGGCCCCGGCGCCTTTGTCATGAAGCAAAGCCTCCGGGATCTTGCTTCCGGCGCTTCGGCCCGCGGCGGCGACGTCCGCCCGTGTGCTGGCGCACCGCGTGCGCGCGGCGCCGGCGGCACCTTCGACGAGCGGCGACCGATGACGCCGTCGCACCGGACGCACAGGCAGGATTAAGCGCCATGGAACCGCTCCCCGACCCGAGGTCCCTCGCCTCGCCGATCGTCAATGAACGCCGGCCGGACTACCCGATCCGCTGGGAGCTGCCGAGCGGCGCCTTCCGGTACAAGGTCAAGGACGGCGACACCTGGGAAACGGTCGCCCGCAACTTCCAGGTCAAGAGCGCCCGGTACCTGATGTTCTTCAATTTCTACGTGGTCGTCGACCGCAGGAAGCAGCACACCACGAACGAGGTGAACTGGTACCTGCGCAACTATGTCGGCTGCAACGTGAGCACCGACGGGCGGCGCAACTGGGCTTTCAGCGACAGCGCGAAGCCCGGCGTCATCTTCATCCCGACGCGCACCATCGACTTCGAGGGAGACGGCCTCGTCATCGTGGGCAGCAAGGGCGTCGGCGACGACATCTCCGTCCCCCAATACGACGACAGCAACATCCTGGATACGCTTGGAAAGACCCTCGACGTCTATGGGGCGGTCGACATGGGGATCGGCGTGTCAGAGCTGGCCTTGCCCGCCTTCCTGGAAGGAGGCCTGATCTTCAGCGGCGCCGCCGCCGGCGTGGTCGGTCCCCTGGTCGCGATCGGCGGCCCTCACATGGAGGCGCTGCAAAAGCGCAACCGGGACAACTTCTTCGGCGGGTTCGCGGATGGGCTGGTCATGTCGGCCAACGGCGCCTCCAGCAGCTACATCAAGGAGCGCCGTGAATGGCGTTACGCCCCTTACGAGACGCAGTATCCGGAAAAGGCCGAGACCTTCCGAAAGCTTCACAACGCCGGGCTGGAGCTCGGCATCCGAAAGGGCCGGGCGTTCAACACGGTGGATCGCGAGCGTTTCTTCACGACGCTGCATGCCCAGATGTCACAGGACGACCGGGACTATTACAGCCCACGCATTCCGTGGAAGGACTGGAGCGAGGACAAGAAGAAGCAGTATTACGATCTGCTGTCCTCCATGGTGAGGCGGACGATGCTCTCCCATGGACTGAAGTTCAAACTCCACTCCTGAGCCTTTCGGAATCGGCCGCCGTAGCGCCGCGCAAGTTTTGGCCGGCACGACGTGGCCGGCGGCGATGGGCGGCCCAAGACTTCGCGCGGTTTTCGAGTTCGCCGCTTCATCGTGATTCACGGAGGCTTGCCTTGCCCACGATCGTTCCCTTTGTTAGCTTGCATAAGAAAACGAGCATTTGGAGCCTGCTGAAACCGGGGGTGGACGATGCTCAAGACTTTTCCTGTCCGTGAACTCGTCCTGATCGTCGGCGTCCTGGCGCTGTGCGGCCCCCTGCAGGCGCAGGGACAGTCCGCGCGCAAGACGGCCAGGCCGGACGCCAAGGTCTTCTTCGTCGATCTGAAGGACGGCCAGACCGTCCCGTCGCGCTTCATGGTGAAGTTCGGCGCGGAGAACGTGGACATCGTCGCGGCCGGCGTCGCCAAGCCCAATTCGGGCCATCACCACATTCTCGTCGACGCGCCCTTGCCGCCGCTGGACCAGCCGATCCCGAGCGACCTGAACCATCTGCATTTCGGGCGGGCGCAGACGGAAGCCGAGATCATCCTGCCTGCCGGGGACCACACGCTCCAACTGATCCTGGGCGACAACGACCACCTGCCGCACAATCCGCCGATCGTGTCGGAGGTCGTGCACGTCCACGTCGATCAGGCCACCGTGGAGAAGCCGCGCTCGCCGGCGCCGCCCGGAGCCAGCGTCTCCTTCGTGGGCCTGGAGGATGGCGCGACCATCCCGACCAAGGCGACGATCCGGTTCGCGATCGCCGGCATGAAGCTGTCGCCCGCCGGCTCCAATGAACCGATGTCAGGCCACCATCACCTGATCGTGGACGCGCCCACCCCGGACCTCGACCGTGAGATCCCGAGCGACCCGAACCACCTGCATTTCGGCCGCGGGCAAACGCAGGTGGACCTCACCTTGACGCCCGGCCCCCATACGCTGCAGCTCCTGCTGGGCGACCATGAGCACGTCCCGCACGATCCGCCCGTGATGTCCAAGATCATCCACGTCGTGGCGTCCGACGCTTCCGGCGCCCAGACGCCGGCCCAGGCCTCGGCGGCCCCGGGCAGGACGCCGGCGCCGCCCGACGCGGCCGTCTATTTCATCTATCCGTCGAAAGGCGCGCTGATCTATCCCAACACCACGGTGCGCTTCGGCCTTCGCAACATGGGCGTGGCGCCGGCCGGCGTGACCAAGGAGAACACCGGCCACCATCATCTCCTGGTGGACGTGGAGACGCCCGCACTGGACGGCCCGATCCCGAACGACCCCCGTCATTTGCACTTCGGCGCGGGCCAGACTGAGAAGAAAATCACTCTCAAGCCCGGCAAACATACGCTTCAATTGATCCTGGGCGACAGCCAGCACGTGCCCTTCGATCCGCCGGTGATGACCGAGCGGATCGAGGTCACCGTCATGGCACCCAAGAAGCGGCGGCGGCGGTGATGAGGCGGACGGTCGGGGAGCCCAGGCGATGAGCGACGGACACAGGATCGCGACGTGCGTGACGGGCCTGGCGCTCGCCCTGGCCGCGCTGGGATGGGCCGGCATGAGCGCGGCCGGGACCCCCGCCCCGCCCGGCGCGCTCGTCTACTTCCACTACCCCCTCGACGGGATCCATGTGCCGCAGCGGTTCACCGTGCGCATCGGCCTGAAGGAGATGGGCGTCGCGCCGGCGGGCGTCACCAAGGAGAACACGGGCCACCACCATCTCCTGGTCGACGTCGAGCCCGGCGACCTCTCCCGTCCGATCCCCTCGGACTACAACCACATCCATCTCGGCAACGGCCAGACCGAGGTGCTGCTGACGCTGCCGCCGGGGCCGCACACGTTGCAGCTTGTGCTCGGCGACCACGATCACATCCCGCACACGCCGCCTGTCATGTCCAAGAAGATCACGGTCTATGTGCGCTGAACCACGACCTGCCTTGCGAACCACAAGCGCCGAAGCCGCCGCGAAGATCCTGATCGGGTTGACCGTCGTCGTGATGACCTCGGGCTGGAGCGCCTGCCTGGCGCAGGCCCGCAAGCCCGCCGAGCCCGCCAGACCGGCGGCGCCCGCCGCCCAGGCGGACTCGCTGGAGAGCCGCTTTTGGAACTCGATCCAGGGCGGCGACGTGGCGTCCGACTTTCGGACTTATCTCGACGCCTATCCCAATGGACAATACGCCGCCCAGGCCCGCGCGCGCCTGCGCGAACTGGAGGCCAAGGCGGGAGCGTCTCCCGGCCCCGGCCGCGTCGTGATCAAGCCTGCGCCCGAGCCCGCCCGGCCGGCCCCGACGCCGCCCGCGACTCAGGCCGGCGCTCCGGCCGGCGTGGTGCGGGATTGCGAGACCTGTCCCGCCCTCGTGCCGATCCCCGCCGGGACCTTCATGATGGGCTCGACGGAGTTCTTCCCGTTCGAGGCCCCGGTGCACCAGGTGTCGATCCGCAAGCCCTTCTATCTCGGCCAGCGCGAGGTCACCTTCGACGAGTGGGACGCCTGCGTGGCCGAGGGAGGCTGCGCCTTCTCGCCCAGTGACCGGGGCGCCGGACGGGGATCGCGGCCGGTCGGCAACGTCGACTGGAACGACGCGCAGCAATTCGTCGGGTGGCTGTCCAAGAAGACCGGCAAGGCCTATCGCCTGCCGACCGAAAGCGAATGGGAGTTCGCCGCCCGCGCCGGGACGACCACCACCTATCCGTGGGGCAAAGCCATGGAGAAGGGCAAGGCGAACTGCATGGGGTGCAACCCGGAGCCGTCCGCCAACGCCGTCGCGACGGGCTCCTATCCGCCCAATGCGTACGGCCTGTACGACATGGTGGGCAACGTCGCCGAATGGGTCGAGGATTGCTGGAACGACTCCTTCAAGTCCGCGCCCACGGACGGCTCGGCCTGGACCAAACCGCGCTGCCAGGAGCGCGTCCTGCGGGGCGGTTCCTTCAACAACGACCAGCGCTATGTGCGCTCCGCCTCACGCTACAAATACGACTACGACGTTCGCTTCTACGCCAACGGCCTGCGGGTCGCCCGCGACCTTTAAGCTCAGCGGACCTGCTCCGTGGCGGCGTTGCGGTCCGGAGCGGCCCGTGACGCCGCCGCCGCTTCGAGGGCCCGGATCGCGGCGTCGAGGCGCTTGGCTTCCTTGCCGCTCGCCAGCTTGCGCTTTGCGCGCAGGCGCTGAAGCTCCCTCTGCTCGGCCGCGGCCGCTTCCTGCTCCCTCCTGTGCTCCGCGGCGATCCGCTCCACCTCATGGCGTTCCGCATCCGTCAGGGCGGCTCCGATCTGGCGCGACAGACCCGCGTCCGGCGCGGCGGCCGGGCCGGCGTCGTTCGCCGCGTCCGTGACGCGCGCCAGCCGCTCGCCTTCAGCGCGTCGCTTGGCGGCGAGTTGCTCGACCTCGCGGCGGATCGCCTCGCGCTGCTGCTCGGCGGCCCTCAGCGCGTCCTGGCGCTCCGCTTCGGCGGCGGCTTCGCGCAGCCGGTCCGCCTCGATGCGCTTTTGCGCAGCGATGCGCTCCACCTCGCGCCTGTCCGCCTCGCGCTGCTCGGCCTGGCGGCGCGCGAGATCTTCGGCCGCAACCCGGTCGGCCTCGCGCCGGGCTGCTGCGGCGCGCTCCGCGTCGATGCGCTTCTGGACGATGATCCGTTCGGATTCCTTGCGCGACGCCTCCCGCTTCTCGGCCTCCACGCGCTCGTTCTCCAGCCGCGCCTCTTCCTGGCGCTCGGCGGCGATCCGGGCCGCTTCCTTGGCGGCCTCAGCTTCGAGCCGCTCGAAGACCTTGCGCTGCGCCTCGAGCCGCGCCCGGTCCTGCTCCAGCGCCTCGCGCTGCAGGCGCTCCCGCTCGCGCGCTTTCTCCTGTTCGCGCGCCACGCGCTCGTCTTCCTCGCGCCGGATGCGGGCGAAGAGGTCGAGCCGATACTGCGCCTCCCGGGCGAAAGGCGAATTCGGATATTTGGCCATGAAGGTTCGGAAGTCCGCCGGATCGGCGGAATCCCTGATCCGTCCCCAGACCAGCCCGTCGGAATCCCCCAGGTTCAGGAAATAGTCGCTGAGCAGCGAGATCGAGACTTCCGGGCGCTGGCGCCCGTTGGTGCGTTCATAGACGTCCTGCGTGACGCGCCGGAACAGGGTCGCGATCTCCAGCCCAGGCTCCGCGAGGCGCCGGATCAGCGCTTCGGTGAACGGGCTGTTGCGGCCCGAGCCGTCCTGCGCGACCTGGTCCGGGGCTGTCGCATAGGCGATCACCAGGCCCTCGGTGCGGTCGATCCGGGCCAGCCCGCGCGTGACCCCATAGGCGCTTCGGGTCGATTGGGAGAGCATCCGGTCCAGCGGATTGTCCCGGCACGCGTCGAGGATGATGATCTTGACGCCTGTCGTGCGTTCCAGCGCCGTCATCACCCGGGTGACGTTCACGGCCTGGAATTCGACGTCGTTGTAGTCCTCCACCTCGATGTCCACGGGCAGGAGGTAGTTCTGCTTCTGGTACTGGATGCCATGGCCGGCGTAGTAGAACAACGCCGCGTCGGAACCCGCCGCCTTGCGGGCGAACTCCGAGAGCGCGCGGTCGAAGCCGCCCTTGTCCGTGTCCGTCTTGACGATGACTTCGAAGCCTACCTTCCGCAGCGCCTCGCTGATGTCGGGGGCGTCATTCACCGGGTTTTCGAGCCGGTTGATCTTCTTATAGTTCGCATTCCCGATGACGAGCGCCACGCGACGTTCGGCCAGCGCTGAATCGGAAAGCAACGCCAAGATCAACGCCGCGATGAGGCCGATGCACTGTGATAAAGACCACTTCATCGAACTCACGATCCAGTTCGCAGGTCATGCGGGAGAAAAATCTCGCTTGTCCCGGATCACTGAAGAATAAGCCCTTTCCGGCCTTGTCGCAATCAGACGCCGTCCCGCCGCGTGCGCTGGATCACATCTCTCCCGCCACTCCGGGCCCTGGCGAACCTGCGACGAAGACCTGCGATGGCCGTGTCTTTCGACACGTCCGCAGGCTATGATCTGAAATAGTGTCGCCCGACGTCGAGACATCGCGGACCTCGCACTCCGATGGAGGATCACATGGTCCATTCAACGTTGCGTGACATGCGCCTGATGGGGCCGCTGTCGCTGCTTGCGTTCTGCGCGTCCATGGCGGTGTCGCAGAACCTGCCCGCCGCAAACGCCAATGTCGGCTTCGTGTCCGCCGTCCGCGGCAAGCCGCAGGTCCTGGACGCCGACGGTCGGCTCGGGCCGGTGACGCTGATGCAGCCCCTGTCGCCGGGCGCGATGATCGTGCTGCGCAGCAACGAAAGCGTCGCGATCTGCCACGAGGGCGCGAGCAGGACGTTCAGGGTCGACGGCGCCGGCGCGGCCTATGTGGGGCATGTCGGGATCAACAGCGACCCCGGCGGTCCGCGCGTGGCCGCTACGGGCGCATGCGCCGTCGCGTCGACGCCCAGCGAAACCGGCGGCGTCCTGCTGCGCTCGCTCCGGCCGCCGGCCTCCGCCAAATGAAGGACGCCATGCGAGCCCGATGACCAGACGCACGGCGCTGCTCGACGTCTTCCGCCGGAAAAAGGCGCTTCCGTCGGCCTTCGCCGTCGCGGCCGTCCTGGTCGCCGCCGCCCTGGGCTATTCCAGCACCTTCAACGGCGCCCTCGGCGCCCTCTCGGGCCCCAACGCGCTGCTCTACGACGTCTCGGCGGCGCTCCTGCGCTTCAGGCGCACGCAGGAGGCGTGGCCGACGACCTTCATCCTGCTGATCGACCAGGACACCCTCGACCACGCGCCATGGTCCACCGCGCCCCGCGCGCTGCAGCATCCGCACCTCGCCGAGCTCGGCCGCCGGGCCCTCGACCTCGGCGCCCGCAAAGTGGCCTTCGACCTCGTTCTCGCGCTGGATCCCGCCGATCTCGACATCGGCGGCGCCGACCTGAAGTCCTACGACAAGCCCATGCGCGACCTGCTCGCCGGCGAGGAAGGGCGGGTGATCCTCGGCTCCTATCCGACGGTCAGGCCGGCGGCCGCCTATCGCGACCTGGTGGGGCCGGCCGGGATCGGCGTGGTCGACCTCCAGTCCGAGGAGGACGGCGTCGTGCGCAGCATCGCCACCCGCCTTCGCCTGCCGTCGGGCGAGATCCAGGCCGGGTTCGCCGAACTCGTCGCCATGCGCGACGATGGCGAAATCGCCATCCGGGACGCCAGTCGCTTCCTGCTGTTCCCGCGCGCGCCCTTGCGGTCGGCCCCGCTTCTCTCCGTCGCGCGCTTCGAGGCGTGCCGGAGGACGCCCGACGGTCCGGCCCGGCTCAAGGCCATCCTGGGCGGGCGCAACGTGCTCGTCGGCACCGGCATCGTCGGCGAGGACCTGCGGCGCGGGCCGGACCGCTTCATGACCCAGGGCGCTCCGCTCCTCTCGCCCGATCCGTGCCGGCCCGGCATGCTCGACCTCGATTTCGGCGACCGGAACCTGGTGCCGGGCGTCCTCCTCCAGGCGGCGGCGGTCGAGAGCGCGGCGGCCCCGGATACGCCGCGGCTGGCGGACGCAGGCGCGCGCGCGGCCGCGAGCGCCGTGATGGCCTCGCTGGGCCTGCTGCTCTTCTTCACCCTGACGCGCCGAGTCGTCCGGCTGCCGGCCGAACGCCCGGCGTTGTTCTCCACCAGCATCGTCGCCTTCGCGGGCGTGGTCGGATCGATCGCCGGGCTGGCGCTCGCCTTCGTCGGCGTCGAGGCGGCGGCGATCGAGGCGCTTCAGCTATGGCTTCCGCTCGGGCACACGCTCCTGTTCGTGAGCGCGCTCGGGCTACTGGGCACCATGACGCTGGCCGTGCAACGAGACCTCGCGCTGGCCGACCTGCGCATCTCGTTCGGCCGCTACCTGCCCGCCAAGGTCGTGGCCGCCGCCCTCCAGCGCGACGAGATCGTGGAAGGCGAGGAGCGGGCCATCTCGGTGCTGTTCGCCGACCTGCGCAGCTTCATCCAGTTCTGCAACTCCCGCCGCGATGAACCCACCGCCATCATGCAGGCTCTCAACCGCAAATTCGCGGACGTGCAGAAGATCCTGGACCGGTACGACGCCTGCCTCGACAAGTTCGACGGCGACGCCGTCATCGCGTTCTGGAACGCCGTGGGCGAACAGCCGGATCACGCCGCCCGGGCCATCGCGGCTGCGATCGAGATCTTCGAAACCGACGCCGAACTGGCGGACGAGGCCGGCGACCAGCTTCACTTCAAGGTCGCGGTGGCGACCGGCCTCGCCTTCGTGGGGAATTACGGCTCGAAGCAGAAGATGAATTTCAGCGCGATCGGCGAGCCCATGAACATGGCCGCGCGCCTCGAGGGACTCTGCAACGAGTACGGCGTGGGCATCATCATCGCGCGCGACACGCTCGCCGAGGCCCAAATGACCGGGACGGCCAGCCCCGTCGTCAGGGCCGTCATGGACAGGGCCCGCTTCGTCAGGCTCGGCGGGGCCAGGCTGAAGGGCTTCACCGAGCCCGTCGAGATCATGACGCTCCAGCGCGCCGCCAAGGACGACGGCCGCTAGCGGCCGGCGAGACGCGGGCCGGGACCTCACCTCGCGCCCGCCGCGGCTGCGCCGGGCCGAGCCGTCGCCACGGGGGTCGGGTCCGCAGCGTCCAACAGGCCGCGGTAGCGCACCGGCTGGTATCCCCGGGCCAGCAGGGAGCCGAGCGGATAGACGTTCCTGCAGACCTTGCCGTTGCAGCCGCCCGTGGAGGCTTCGATGACCTCGGCCTTCCGATCGGGCGTGAAGCGCACGAACAGCATCACATGGGCGCCCGGCTTGTTGAGGGCGTCCCCCGGAAGGAGCTCGAAGGGGTTGGACACCGGCTTGGTGATGGACGGAATGGCGATCGTCGTGAAATGGGTGGCGAGCCCCCAAGACGCGCTGACGAAGGCCGAGCAGTCGACCCCGGTCACGTCCCGGCGAGGGTCGTTGCGGGTGCAGATGTTGCCCGCCTTCACGCCGTGCTCGATATTGCTGGCGATCTGCGGCAGCGATCCCATGCAGCCCCAGCAATAGGGGATGCCCTGGACCTCCTGGTCGGCCTTGCCGTGCAGATATCCCGGACGCCGGACGCGGTTGAAGCCGGAGCAGACGCTGTCCGGGTCGCCTCCATAGGCGCCCCGGTTCACGCGCCACTTGATCGTGGCGAAGGCCTGCGCCGTCTCCAGCACGCGCGCGCGGGTCAGGGGCCGCACGGCGGCGTTGGCGCCCCGGCGGCGCGCCAGGTCCGCGAAGGAAAGCTGCGGCCGGGGCGGTCCGGTGTCGATGACGCCCGCGCCCTTGAGCGGCCTGAAGCCGACGCCCAGCACGTCCGTCGCGCCCTTGCGGTTGCGCAGGAAATAGACGTCGCCATTCGGCGTCACCGTGACGAAGCGGCGCGACACCGCGACGGAGCTGTCCAAGGGCAGCTCGTGAACGCCCTCGAGCGCGCCGGAGGCGGCGAAGCGGGCCACGAAGGCGGACGCCTGGTCGCTGAAGTCGGTGGGAATGTTCTCGGCCAGCACATAGGCCCGGCCCTGCCTGTCGACGTCCAGGACCTCGACGGCGCCGAGCCGGCTCCTCACCTGCAGGCGCAGCCTCAACGCGGCCGCAGCCGACCCTTTCGGACGAAGGTTGATCTCCACGCCGGCCTCGTCGGCCGCCGGCGAGAAGTCGGCCGTCATGGCCCCGCGCCCGTGCGACGCGATGACCTGGCGCCCGCGCCCCGCGGCCTGGCCGACCCGCCGGGTCAATCCGTCCTCCGCCTCGATGGGCTGAGACCCCATCTGGGCGAAGACTGACCCGATCGCCTCGTCCGGCGGCTCGCCGGACCGGGTGAGGCTGAGGCCCCGGGTCGGGGCATCCGCCGGCCCGGTCGCCTGGAGGGCGCGCACCTGACCGTCCCAGGTGTAGATCGTGTCCGCCGAGACCACGATGTCGGTCGGCCGGAGATCCTCAGGCAGCGCCAGCGATTGCGGCGGCCGGGAGGGTTCGCTCGGGTCGAACTGCAGAATGCGCCCGTTGAGCTGGTCCAGAAGGTAGATCTCGCCGCGGTCGCCGGCGTAGATCGCCTGCGGACCTTCCGTGTCGGCGTCCTCGCCCGGCTCCACGATGCCGACCGCCCCGGGGCCGCTGCCGGACGAAAATTCGCGGATCACCGTGTCGTCGGCGCGGCCGGGCCCCGCTGTCACGAGGGACAACAGGAGGACGGCCGGGAGGACAAAATAGCGGCGGCTCATGACGGCCCCTGGCGACTGGCGCTTTTCTCGCGTTCCGATCCTCGATCCTTGCGCATGCGCGAGTGTCGCAGCCTCCCGGATGGTCGGAAGTGCCCTATCGCACCCCGGGCCAGCCTGCGTCAGTGCGGCTCCCCGGCCGAGGACCACTCATAGGCGAAGTCGCGCCCCGCCATGGCGACGCTGGCGTGCGTCAGCTTCTCCCTGGCGAGGGAGCGTTTCAGGAACTCGCGCGACAGGGCCGGCAGCAGCGTGTTGGTGATGATGTTGTCGATCACGCGGCCGCCGGAATCCGGATCGTTGCAGAGCGACACGATGTGATCCACGACGGCCCCGTCATAGCTGAACGTGGCCCCGTGGTTCTGCGCGATCCGCTTGCCGATCCGGTCGAGCTGGAGGCGAACGATGCCCGACAGCATGTCCGGCGAGAGCGGGTAGTACGGGATGGTCACGATGCGCCCCAGCAGGGCGGGCGGGAACACCTTGAGAAGCTCCGGCTTCAACGCCGAGGCGAGCGCTTCCGGATCGTGACCGTAGGTTTCGTCCTGCGCCAGCTCCATCAGGAGGTCCGTCCCGACATTCGACGTCAGGATGATGAGCGTGTTCTTGAAGTCGATCCGGCGCCCCGTGCCGTCCTCCATCTGGCCCTTGTCGAAGACCTGGAAGAACAGCTCGTGCACGTCCGGATGGGCCTTCTCCACCTCGTCGAGAAGGATGACGCTGTAGGGCTTGCGGCGCACCGCCTCGGTCAGGCGCCCGCCTTCGCCATAGCCCACATAGCCCGGAGGGGCGCCCTTCAGGGTGGAGACCGTATGGGCTTCCTGGAACTCGGACATGTTGATGGTGATGATGTTCTGCTCGCCCCCGTAGAGCGCCTCCGCCAGCGCCAGCGCGGTCTCCGTCTTGCCGACGCCGGAGGGCCCGCACAGCATGAAGACGCCGATCGGCTTGTTGGGGTTGTCGAGCCTGGCCCGGTTCGTCTCGATGCGCTTGGAGATCATCGCCAGCCCATGAGACTGGCCCACGACCCGGCGGTTGAGGATCTCGGGAAGGCGAAGGACGGTTTCGATCTCGTCCTTCACCATGCGGCCGACCGGGATGCCGGTCCAGTCCGACACCACCGACGCGACCGCCGCCTCGTCAACATGGGCGTAGACCATGCGGTCCTCGGGGCTGATGCCCTCCAGCGCGGCGAACTGGTCCTTCAGCTTCTCACGCGCGCTTTCGCCGTCCGCCTCCGGATCGGCCAGGATGTCGCGCAGCGACCTCACCTCCTCGACGACCGCCCGCTCCGCCTCCCAGCCGGCCTGGAGCGTCGCGAGCTCCTCCTTCATCCGCGCCGTCGTGCGGTCGATCTCGTCGATCCGCTCGTCGCTTTGCGACCCGAGGTCACGGTCGGACAAGAGCGCCGCCTTCTCCTGCTCCAGCGCCTCGATCGCCGCCGTCGCGTCAGCGATGGAGGCTGGGGTCGTCGACTGGCTGATCGCCACCCGGGCGCAGGAGGTGTCGAGCAGGCTCACCGCCTTGTCGGGAAGCTGCCGCGCCGGGATGTAACGGCTGGAGAGCTGCACCGCCGCCACGATGGCGGCGTCCGAGATCCGGACCTTGTGGTGCTTCTCCATCGGCCCGATGAGCCCCCTGAGCATGGTGCAGCAGGTGGCGATGTCGGGCTCGCCGACCTGGATCGGCTGGAACCGGCGCGTCAGGGCCGGGTCCTTCTCGAAATATTGGCGGTACTCGGACCAGGTCGTCGCCGCGATGGTGCGCAGCGTTCCGCGCGCCAGCGCCGGCTTCAGCAGGTTGGCCGCATCTCCCGTTCCGGCCTGCCCGCCGGCGCCGATCAGCGTATGGGCCTCGTCGATGAACAGGATGGTGGGCGTCGGCGACGACTGGACCTCGTCGATGACCGAGCGCAGGCGCTGCTCGAATTCGCCCTTCATCGACGCTCCCGCCTGCATCAGCCCCACATCGAGCACGCAGAGCCTCACCCCTTGCAGGGCGGGCGGCACGTCGCCGGACGCGATCCGCTGGGCGAAGCCCTCCACGATGGCGGTTTTGCCCACGCCGGCCTCGCCGGTCAGGATCGGATTGTTCTGGCGCCGGCGCATGAGCACGTCGATGACCTGGCGGATCTCGTCGTCGCGCCCGAGCACCGGGTCCATCTCGCCGGCCGCGGCCTTGGCCGTCAGGTCCTGCGAGAAGCGGTCGAGCGCCGTCGTCCCCTTGGGACTGTCGGCGCCCGGCGTCCCGGCCGCCCGCAGGCCGGAGCCGTCGATCGGCCGCAGGTTCTCCTCCTGCGACCCTGACCAGATCGTGCGGTGCTCCGCCGCGAGGACATCGACGTTGATCTTCTCGAACTCGCGCGACAGCGCATGGAAGGCCCGCCGCAGGTCGTTCGACTTCAGCCCCCCGACCAGCATGTGGCCCGTGCGGATCTGGGTCTCGCCAAAGAACAGCGTGGCGTAGTGCCAGCCGCGATCGAGGAGATCGATGACGGTGTTGGAGAAGCCCGGCATCTCGGTCTCGTTGCGCCGGAAGCCGTCCGTCACGCGGGCGATGTCGTCCAGGAGCTTCGCCCGGTCCAGCTTGAAGAAATCGGCCGTCAGGCCGAGGTCGAGATCCTCCATCTGCAACAGGTGCAGGAGCCAGTGGGCGAGCTCGACATTGCGCACCCCTTGGCTCTTGGCCTGGCGGAGCGCCATGAAGAACGCCTCATAGGCGGGGCGATTGAGCTTTCCGGCGACCGATTCAAGGCTGATGTCGACCATGGGGAACCTCACTCGCGTGTGCGCCGACGCCTCGCCACCCGTTCTGCCGGGCTGAAGCGTGCGTCGGTCCTGATCTCATCCGGCCCATAGTCAGGGGCCATCCAGGTGGTCCAGCCGAGCGCTCCGGACATGCCGAGCCTGACCGGCTCGACCCGGGCGGCCGGCAGGGCGAGTTCGACGTCCCACTCCAGCTCGTCGCCCAGATAGAAGAAAACGAAGTCGACCAGCCGCTCGCAGGTCGGCGCGTCCGGCAAAAACCGCGCATAGGCGTCGAGATCATCGACGAAGATGCGGATCCGGATCTTGTCCTGCACGCTGAAGGAGGACTGGCCGAGCAGCAGGTCGCCGCCGAGCCCGCTGTTGCGGGAGCCGAGGAACGAGCGCTCGCTCTTCTCGAATTCCAGCCAAGTCCCGATGAACTCGTCGACTTCCGCCCTGACGCCGAAAAGCCCGGCGATCGCGTTGCGCAGCCGCGACGCCGACTTCGCCTTCGGCCCGAGCAGACCCGCATAGAGCGCCACGCCGTCCGGCTTGTGCGCGCAGTCGTCGAAGGGCGGCGATCCGCTGCCGATGGCGGTCTCGATGTAGTCGCGGAAGCGGTCGAAATCCGGCCTGTCATTGTGGACGATCGGGCGCGCGTCCGCCCAGGCGCGGTAGAAGAGTTGCAGGAAGCGATGATTGAAGAGGTCGAGGAAGCGCGGGAAGGCGTGATCGTGCGCCTGCGCATACGCGAAGGCTTCCTCGGTCACCGCCAGGGGCAGCGCGCCCTGCGGTCCGAGAAGGCCGAGGAAGCGCGAGAAAATGAGGATCCGCTTGCGGGTGGCGTCCCGCTCGACCTCCACTCGCGACAGGTTGGAGGCCGGGAATTCCAGGTGCGGCTCCTGGCCAAAGGACAGAAAGTGCTCGGCGCCGTTGAGAACGATGACTTCGTCCCGCCGGGACGCGCTGTCCCCGATCCGGGGCCGGGGCTCGACCACATGCGTCTCAGGCTCGCCGTCCGGGCCTGGTTCCGCCTCCAGCGGTCCCCTGACGCTCTGCCGAAGCCCGAGGCTGCGCTCGATGCGGCGCATGGAATCGAGGAAATCGAACCGGTGCGGCTCCTGCTCCATGTCCTCCAGATAGGTCATAGCGGCCGCCTCGAACCGATGCGGGCCGGCCAGCGCATGATTTCGCCCCGCTCGACCGTGCGCAGCACGAGCTGGGTGAAGTGGTTGAAGGCGGCGTAATCGGAATAGAAGCGTTCGAGGACGCACCCGAGCAGAAACGCTCCGCTGCCCTCGAAGGCCTTGTCGTCGATGGTCACGGAGATCTCCGCGCCCCGCGCCGGCCCGATGCCGCCCTTCTGCCGCAGGCGCCGGACCACCGGACGGCTCTCGACCAGCTTGATTCCGCGGATCCGGCGTTCCACGGCGCTGTCCGCGACATCCGCGAACATCGACAGGATCTCCCGCAGGGCCTGCGCGTTCTTGCCCGCCCCGTGCTCGACGAGGCCCAGATGGTTCAGCGCCAGCATGTTGATCAGGCGCCAGACGACCACGCCGGTGTGCGCGTTCTCGGTCCGGCTGCGCAGATGCGACGCGACTGGCTCGCGCGGCGGCGTCGGCCCGGCGACGCACTTCACCTGCAGGGTGATGTCGTCGGCGAGATGAAAATCGGCCTGTCCCTGGCTGACCGGCATGTGCTCCGTCAGATGCCGGTTGGAGCACAGGGCCCGCACGCTGAGCTCCGCCACGGAGGCGCGGTCGTGCATGAAGGCCGGCTCGCCGATCGAGATGAACATGTCCGAGCCGACATAGTTGGAGGTCGCGCCATATTTGCGCTCCTCCCCGGTCCGCCGCCTGGGCAGCCGGCGCAGCGTGTAGCAGAGCTCGCCGGCGCTCCGGCCGTCGCTGGCGGGCGAGTAGAGCGGCCTCACTGGCGCCTTCTCGGAGCCCCCCGCGTAATGGGCGTAGACGTCCAGGATCCGGTGCGGCTCGAAGTCGAGGTAGCGGCTCCGGTCCGGGACGACCTGAAACTCATACTGGCTCGCCTTGACCGGGATCCGGTCGGTCGTCATCTCGAACAGGTTGACCGCAGGCGCGGCGTAGAGGGCGAACATGTCGGGCTGCACGGCCGCCGACAGCCGCGCATTGACCTCGTCGAAGCCGAAGATCACGTCGACCTGCCTCACCGGGAGCCTGCACAGGACCTCGTCCAGCTTGCCGAGGGTGAAGCCCAGGAACTTGCGGGGAAAGACGAAGAACTCGTTCAAGAGGTCGAAGCCGCGGAACACGCGGTTGTCCGTCGGCAGCAGCGAATCCGCTTCGTCAAAGCCCACGCTGTCGAGGGAGCCCGCCGGCGCGGGCGCGACGACCGGGTTGCCGAAAGCGTCGGCGTAGCGAAACCACACGCCCCGGCAATGCCCCAGCATCTGCTCGCACAGGGCGTCGCAGTCGGGCTCGGGCCCTGTGAGGTAGATCGGCAACTCGCGCGCGCCGCAGCCGGCGAACCAGTGGTCCGGGCGCGTCGCGGCCTCGGCGGCCGACGCCTCGTCCTCGACCCGCCCCGTGGTGCGGACCGTGAGCGACAGCCGCAGCCCCGCGATGACCCCTCGCCCGCCCGGAACGCCCGCGGCCTGCGCGGCGCTGGGCGAGGAGAAGTACTCCGCCCCGGTGAGCTCGAAGGGCCACAGCGTGACGGGCGCGGTCGTCCTGAAGCGGCACGAGACCCGGCGTTCGAGTTCGACATAGGCCGCGTCCAGCGCGGATCGCCGCGGGATCGTGCGTCCCTCGCGCAACGCCGGGTCTCCATAGGGCGGAGCGACGGCGACCAGCATCGCGGACGGTGTCGGGGCCAGGAAATGCGGGACCAGCTGCTCGAGCAGGTTGTTGGTGAACTCCGGAAACTCGTGCTTGATCTTAAGCTGCACCCGCGCCGCCAGGAACGCGGAGCCCTCGAGCAGGCCCGCCACCATCGGGTCCGTCCTGTCCCGCAGGATCCCCCCGAGCCGCCCGGCGATGCCGGGATACTCCTCGGAAAATTCGGCCGCATGCTCGTAGAGGAGCTCGAGCTCGCGGTTGTAGAGGTCGAGGAACTCCCGATCCATGGGCCTATAACCGGTCGATCTGGATCTTGCCGGTCGTCAGGTCGACGTCGGCGACGAATTCCAGCGGAAGGTTGAGGGGCTCGCATTGGAGGTCGCTCTGGACGATGTAGCGGATCTTCAGCTCGTCCTCGTCGACGGACTTGTCGCGCGTCACCCTCAGGCTCGCGGTGAGCAGGCGCGGCTCGAAGAGGCGCAGGATGCGCTCGATCTCCACGTCGAGGTCGGAGGCCGCCAGCTCGTCGATCGTGCGATGCGCGATGTCCGGGAAGCCATAGTTCAGCACCGACCGCTTCACGGCCGGGAAGTCGGAGAGGTCGATGGTGGATTCCATCGCCACGCAGTTCAGCAGGGTCTCCAGATCGCGCGACACCTCCCGCCGCAGGTCGCGCTCGGTGATGGCGACCCTCTGCGACATGCGCGAGCGCGCCGCGTTCAGGCGTCCCTTCGCCGAGGCCTTCGCGTCTCGCGCGGCGTGAGCCGCCCTGAACACGAACATCAAGGGAGGGCTGAGCCGGTTCTTGCGTGTGGCGTCGACCATGTCAGCGCTCCTGGCCAAGCTCCGGAGAAGACCCCGACGCCGGTGGCGAAGTTCAACGGTTCGAGTCGAGTTCGTCGCTGAACGTCACCGCGCCGGTCCCGCCGCCGCTGCGATGCTGCTCGGTGTATTCGACGTCGATTTTGCGGAAATTGATGGAGAACTCGTCACGCGGGATGGTCCCGAACTCGTCGTCCAGCTCTTCACCACAAATCTTGTAGGACGAGATGTAGGCGTCCGACAGAATGAGCCTGTAATAGATCAGGGGCTTTCCGTCGGCGTCCTTGTCGCCCGCCTTCTCCACGGTGAGCGTCGCCTTCTTGATCTTGCCGTTGGTGGCCAGCAATTGCTGGATCGACGGGCTGGATCGGTCGACCAGCTTGGTGAAGGTGACGTCCGTATATCGCCGGCGCTGAGATGCCTGCCCGGAGGCCCCGTCGCGCGCGACCTCGACGCCGAACTCGAAGGAGCGGACCTCAATCTGGTCCGTCTTCCCGTCGCGCTTCATCTCGCCGCGGACGCTTTCGATGGTCAGCTGGTAATTCGTCTGCGTCATGTCGCGACCTGCCTGAAGCGCGCCCGCCCGCGATGGGCGGACCGGCCCCGCGGAGGAGGCCGGAATGGGCTCGACCCGTCTGAGGGGGCGCGGCCGCGTGGCCGCCAGCCCCCCTCGATGGCGATCAGACCTTCTCGTTCTTCTTCACGTCCCAGCCGACGCGGCCGGCCGTCTCGCCCGTGCCGTCCTTCTTCTGCTCGAAATATTCCTGCTCGAACTTGGCGAAGTTCAAAGCCAGCGTCTCCATCGCCTTGTCGTCGTGCCCGGAGCCGGCGTAGTTGACGGCGCTGACGAGCACGTCCGTCAGCTTGATCTTCAGGTATTCGAGCGGCTTGTCGCCGGCCTTGCGGAGCGTGATGTAGCCGTTGGGAATGTGCTTGCCGCTGCAGCAGTTGTAGAAGAGGTCTGCCGATGCGCGGTCCACATGCTTGGTGATGTGGATGTCCTGGATATGGACCTTCCCGGTCCCGCCGCCGCCACCGGTGCCGTGCGACCCGACCTGCTGGGCACCCCACGTCACGGAATGAATGTCGATTTCGCCCGGATGCTTGCTGTCATGGCTCTCGCCCTTGATGCCATCAAGCTTCAGGAACATGTCTACGGCCATTTTCCACTCCTGTTTTGCGGCTCAGCCGCCGTCCGGTGCGACCATGAAGGTCATCTTGATCATTCAGGAATTCGACTGCGGATTCTGTGCGAGCCCACACAATCAACTTGCAGGCGCAGGAAGTCGAGAAACGAGGCGCAGCCCGATATCCATGCCCTCCAGCTGGAAGTGCGGCCGGAGATTGAAGGTGGCCGAGTAGTAACCGGGATTTTCCTCGTTCGGCACGATGGTGATCTCGGCCCCGGCGAGCGGCCGCCGCGCTTTCGTCTCCTCCGACGACAGCGCCGGGTTGCCGTCCACATAGTCCTGGATCCAGTTGTGCAGCCAGCGCTGCAGCTCGTCCTGCTCCTTGTAGGACCCGACCTTGTCGCGGACCATGCATTTCAAGTAATGGGCGAAGCGGCAGACCGCGAACATGTAGGGCAGCCGGGCCGACAGGTTGCTGGACGCCGTCGCTTCCGGATTGTTCTGGTAGGCCTTGGGCCGGAAGACCGACTGCGCGCCGATGAAGGCCGCCTTGTCGGTGTTTTTGCGATGGATGAGCGGGATCAGCCCGGACTTGGCGAGTTCAGCCTCCCGGCGATCGCTGATGGCGATTTCGGTCGGGCATTTCAGGTCGACGCCGCCGTCGTCGGTCGGGAAGGTGTGGGTCGGCAGGTTCTGGACTTCGCCGCCCGACTGCACGCCCCGGATGCGGGAGCACCAGCCATATTCCTTGAAGGCCCGGTTGATGTTGGCCGCCATCGCGTAGGCGGCGTTCATCCAGGCGTATTTGTCGCCCTTGTGCCCGTCGGTGTCCTCCTCGAAGGCGAACTCCTCCACCGGGTCGGACTTCGCCCCGTAGGGCAGTCGGGACAGAACGCGCGGCAGGCATAGCCCGAGATACTTGGCGTCGTCGGAATCCCGCAGGCTCTTCCAGGCCGCATAGTCAGGCGTGTCGAACAGCTTGGAGAGGTCCCGGGGGTTGGCGAGCTCCGTCCAGCTGTCCATCCCCATCAGGATCGGGTCGGCCGCGGCGAAGAACGGCGCGTGGGCCGCCGCTGCGATCTTGCTGAGGTCGCGCATCAATTGCACGTCGGTCGCGCGGTGGCTGAAATAGTAGTCGCCGATGAGGCAGCCATAGGGTTGGCCGCCGAGCTGGCCGAACTCCTCCTCATAGATGCGCTTGAATAGCGGGCTCTGGTCCCAGGCCGCGTTCGGATACTGGCGCAGGTGGCGGTGAAGCTCGGATTTCGACGCGTTGAGGAAGCGGATCTTCAGCTGCGCGTCGGTCTCGGAGTTGTAGACGAGGTAATGAAGGCCGCGCCACGCGCTTTCCAGTTGCTGGAACTCCTTGGCGTGGACGATCTCGTTCATCTGGTCCGACAATTTCTTGTCGATCTGGGCGATCATCTCGGTGATCGTGTCCAGGACATCGTCCTTGATGAGGCTCGTGTCGGCGAGAGCCTGCTGGACGAGCGTCGTGACGGCGTTCTCGACCTCCGTCGCGGCGCGTTCGGTTCTGGGCTTGAAGCTCTGTTTCAGCACCGAGGCGAATTCATCCGCGGTCGTCGTCTCGACGGCCGGCGCCTTGTCCTGCTGGATCGTATGTTGTGCCACGGCAGCCTCGCTTGTCGTGAAGGGGCGGCGATAAAGGGTGGATGCGGCGCTCCGGGCGCCGGGGCTATGTCTCTGGCTCGGTCTCCGGCGCCTTGTCGCGCAGGGCGGCCATCAGGGCGGGGTCGCTGAGCAGCTTCTTGAGCTGGCTCTCGGCCGCGACCTTGCCGTCCATGTAGCGCATCAGGTTCGCCAACTGGGTGCGGGCTTCCAACAGCTTGTTCAGCGCGGGCACCTGCTTGGCGATGCTGGCGGGGCTGAAGTCGTCCATCTTCTCGAAACGGAGAGCGACGCCCAGTTGCTCGCCTTCCTGGTCGCCAAGCTTGTTGGCAACCCGGAACGTCACGCCCGGCGCGATCGCCGCCATCCGCTTGTCGAAGTTGTCCATGTCGAGATCGAGGAGCTTGCGGTTGGCGATCTCTTCCTTCTCCACGCCGGGAGAATTGCCGGACAGGTCCGCCATCACGCCCATCACGAAGGGAAGCTCGATCTTCTCTTCCGCGTTGGTTGGGTTTTCGTAAGTAATATGGACGCGCGGAGGCCGGTTGCGACGGATGAAGCGTTGTCCACTGTCTGACGCCATGGCTGCCCAACTCCTGTTCGAAGTCTAGTCCGCCGCCGCGGTCAAGATTAGAGACCCCCGCGTTGGCGGCGTCAATCGTGATCAGCTCCCCTGATCAAGGTCGCTCAGCGCATCGGGCGGCAGAACCGCCCGCAACACGCTGAGAAAGTCTCTCCCGGCGAGAGCGCTCGCGCGCTCGATCAGCCAGGGAACGGGACTGGAGGGCTCCTGCGCCCGCATCCAGGCGGCGACCTGGTCCAGCGCAGCCAGGGCCTGCGAGCGCGTCGCGATCGCCGCGCCGTCTCGCGCCGCCGGAACGACCTGCGAACCGGCATGGGCCATGCGCGGGCCATCGTCGGCCTGGCTTTCGGCGGAGGTCTCGCCCCAGCCCTCGTCGGCGGTCTCCGAGGCGGGCGAGAGGTCCGCGAGGCGGCCCACGGGCAACGGAAAGACGTGCCGGCCGCCGATCTGGTAGGCGGCCGAGCCCACATGGTCGGGCAGCAGGATTTGCAGCACCTCGATGAAGGACTTGCCCAAGAGCGCCTGGGCCTGGGCCAGCAGGGGCAGGACCGGGCTCGAAGGCTCGCACGCCTGGAAATAGGAGTAAGCGCCCTGGAGGGCTGCGGCCGCCTGCGCGCCGGAGCCGACGCCGCCCTGCGGCGCGGACGCGCTCTCCGCCTCCAGCGAGGGCGTCGCGCCCGGCTCGGCGGCGGCCGCCGCCGCGGGGGGCAGCGCCAGGTCGATGAGCGCCAGGATGCGCGTCAGGACGGCGCGGAGGTTCGACAGCCTCGGCGCCGTGACGATGTCGGCGCGCTCGGCCCAGAGGGCCCCGATCCGGTCGAGCGCGGCCCGCGTCGCCTCCACGGCGGCGCGGCTCGCCGCTGTCTGTTCTGCGGCGTCCCGCAGGGTTTGCAGGATCGTCGACTCGGTGGGAGTCTCCTCGCCCGCACGGGGCTCGGCCTCGCGGCGCGCGTAGAGAAAGGAGCGCAGGTTGACCGGCCCGGCGCGCCGGCTCTCGCACAGGCGCACATATTGAAGCGAGAACGCCACCGTGGATTCATCCAGCGTCCCCAGCGTCGCGGCGCGCATCGCCAGCGAGCCGTTCTCCGCGCGCGGATGCGTCTCGTCCCAGAAGAGCTCCAACATGCGCGCGCCCGCCACGACGGAGCGGCTGAACTCGGCCAGGTTCCCGTTCAGGATGGAAAGCCTCGCCAGCAGCATGACGAGCCGCAGGTCGCGGGTTCGCGACAGCAGGGCGCCGATCTTCGCGACAAGTTCATCGATGTCGACGACCGAGGGATCGAAAGAAAAGGGCTGCCCGTCCACGAAGAACGTGGCCGGCATCACGCCTTCCTGCACGGCGAAGAAATTCAAGTAATCGTCATCGCCTTCAAGATCCAGGTCCGGACCACACGGATCATCTGGCTTCAGAGGTTGTTCCAGCGCTCTGTAGTCGATCGAGGTCACAGCCAACCAGCCGGGCAAGAAAACACGATGTGATATTCACCGTAACGACCGGCGGGGAGTCATATTGTGCGCTGACGCACAAGTTCGCATGTCAAAGCAGCCTAGGTTTCATCGGTGAACCGCCGACCGCCGAGCTTCTCGACTATGTGCGTCACATAAGTTAGCGTCAAGAAGAGTTGGATGATGTGTCTGACTGCGAGGTCGCCATGACTGACGAGCTGGCGCAGGACGAGCGGGTCGCGTCCCTTCAGACACCGCTCGGTCGAAACAAGCTCGCCATCGCGCGCTTCGAGGCGCATGAGGCCCTCAGCGAGCTTTTCGAGTTCCGCATCGACGCGCTGAGCCGCGACCCGGACATCGATTTCGACAAGGCGCTCGGGCGCTCCTGTTGCGTGACCATCGCGGCCTATGCCGGCCCCAAGCGTCATTTCGACGGCGTCCTGGTCGAGGCCCAGGCGCTCGGCATGGTCCACGACCTCTATTCCTACCGGCTGGTCCTGCGCCCGTCGCTCTGGCTGCTGTCGCGCACCGCCAATTGCCGAATCTGGCACGACATGACCGCCCTTGCGATCATCAAGGAGGTCCTTGGGCAGCGGGGCGTCCAGTACAAGACGGCCACCACGCGCGAATGCCGCAAGCGCGAATACTGCGTGCAGTATCGCGAGACGGACCTCGCCTTCGTCTCCCGCCTGATGGAGGAGGAAGGAATCTACTACTTCTTCCAGCATGGAGACGGCGAGCACACGCTTAATCTCGCTGACGCCCCGTCGTCACACAAGCCGATCCCGGGCCATGCCAGGGTGCCGTTCAGCAAGGTCGCCGCATCCGGCCATGTGCGCGAGGAGGCGCTGTTCGACTGGACCTCCGAGCGCCGTTTCCGGACGGGCAAGTTCGAGCTGCGCGACTACAATTTCAAGACGCCCGGCAACAAGCTGATCGGCCCCGCCAAGGCCAGCGCCCGCTACGCGAAATCCGATCTCGAAGTCTACGATTATCCCGGCAAATACGACCAGGAGAGCGAAGGGAAGCGCTACGCCGAAATCAGGCGCGACGCCGAGCAGGCGTTCGACAAGCGGCGCTACGCCAGCGGCGAGGCCCCGTCCCTCTTCCCGGGCGGGTGCTTCACGCTGGCTGACCATCCGAGGTCGTCCGAGAACAAGTCCTTCCTCGTGCTCCGGGCTCGGCACACGTTCAGCGCCCAGACCTTTCGCTCGGGCGGCGCGGGCCTCGGCTCCGGCGAGAACTATCGCGGCGACTACGAGATGCTGCCCGCGGACCAGCAGTTCCACGCTCCCATGGTGACGCCGAAGCCGATCGTTCACGGGCCGCAGACCGCCCGCGTCGTGGCGCGGCCCGGAACGAGCGGCGAAGAGATCGACGTCGACGACCATGGGCGCATCCGCGTCCGGTTCCATTGGGACCGTGATGACAAGCGCTCCTGCTGGCTTCGCGTCGCCCAGATGTGGGCGGGCTCCCGATGGGGCGGCCAGTTCATCCCGCGCATCGACATGGAGGTCGTCGTCGAGTTCCTGGAAGGCGATCCCGACCGGCCGCTCGTCGTGGGCAGCGTCTACAACGCCGACAACCGCTACCCCTGGACCCTTCCGGCCAACAAGACCCAGTCCGGCGTGAAGACGGACTCCTCCAAGGGCCACAACGGGCACAATCAGGTCCGCTTCGAGGACAAGAAGGGATCCGAGGAGATCAACGTCCGCGCCGAGAAGGACCTCAACACGGAGATCCTGCACGCCGAGACCCGCAAGATCGGCGAGCGCTTCCAGCCGCCGATGGGCTCGCCGTCGCGAGAGACCACGCTCCTGATGGGCGACGACAAGCTGACCGTGGCGTCGGGCCACCGGCAGGCCACGATCGCCATGAATGACACGCTGACGGTGGGGATGAACCGGCAGGATACGGTGGGGCTGAACCGCAGCGCCTCGATCGGCGTGTCCGACAGCGTCATCGTCGGGGCCAGCCAGAGCGTCACGGTGGGCGCGGCGCAAAGCACGACGGTGGGCGCAGCCCAGAGCACGACCGTGGGCGCGGCCCAGACCGACACCGTGGGCGCCGTCGTCACCGTCACGGCCGGGGGCGTGGTGTCGATCACGGCCGGCGGCGCGATCATGCTGACGGCCGGCGGCGGCGTGCACGTCAACGGCGTGCTCTTCGTGCACGGCGCGATCATCCCGCTGTGAGGTCCAAGGCATGCACCGGCTTCGCTTCACGACCGCCTCGGCCCTGTTCGAAGCCTTTCCCACGGCCGTGGCGGATGTCGGCGGCCCCGTCGTGGAGCAGGAGAGCCTGGCCTATGCGGCCGAACTGGCCGGATCCGGAAACGTCATGGGCGCGCTCTCCTTCGTCGCCTACCTGCTGCCGCGCCGCGAGGCCGTGCACTGGGCCTGCCAGAGCGTGCGCAGCCTCCCGGGCTCGCCTGACGCCGGGGAGATGGCCTGCCTGGAGGCGGCGGAGCGATGGGTGAGGACGCCCGACGAGGATCTCCGCTTCGCCGCGGCGCGGACGGCGCTCGGCGCGCAGCAGACCTCCCCCGCGACCTTTGCCGCCTACGGGGCGGGCTACGCCGGGCGCACGCTCGCGCCGCCGGACCTGGGCCCGGCTCCCGCCGCGCCTCACCTCACGGCCCAGTCCGTGCGCTGCGTGTTCCTGCTCGCCGGCCTGCGGGTGGCGCAAGACCGCCAGGCCGCATGGCGCCGCACGGCGCTCGAGGCCGGCGTCCGGTTGGCGACATGAGCGAGGCACGATGGCGCTGACCCTCACCATCGAGAACTTCGAGAGCCTGCCGGATGGCGGGCCGCTGAGCATCGGCGTCGCCGGCCGGCGCGGGATCGACATCGGCCGGGACCCCTACCTGGACTGGACCTTGCCCGACCCGAGCCGAACCATCTCCGGCAAGCATTGCGAGGTGCGCTTCCAGGACGGGGGCTACCTGCTCTACGACGTGTCCACCAACGGAACCTATCTCAACGGATCCCAGTACAGGATCCAGTCGCCCCACCGGCTTCGCACCGGCGACAGCCTCGCGATCGGCCAATACATCATCCGCGTCGAGGTCCAGGAGGAGCAGGACGCGAAGCCCGACGCCGGGCGGAGCGCCGCGCCCCAGCCGGAGGACCTTTGGACGATGGACGGCGAGGTCCCCTCGCCGATGGACCCGCGGGAGCTGCGCGGAGGTCGCCAAGCCCGCCCGGTCCATAGCGATTTCCTCGAACAGGCCATGGGGAGCCCCGCGCTCTACGACGTCCCGGACGCCGGCGAGGGCGTTGCGCGCCGGGCGGAGGCGCCGGACTGGAGCCGGACGGACCCGTCGCTCGCCTGGGCTCCCTCCGTGCCGCGGTCGTCGGATCCCGTCGAGCCTGCGCCGGTCCCCCCAGCCCCGCGTCGCCCGACCTCCCCCGCCGCCGCGGTCTGGGACGAAGCCGCTGCCCCTCCCCCGGAGCCGGCGCCGGCGGCCGCAGCCAGCCCGCGCCCGCCGGCCGGCGAGACGCCCGCCGTCTCCCAGGACCTCGCGGCGGCCTTCACCGCCAGGTTCGCGCAGGGCGCAGGATTGTCTCCCGACAAGTTCGCGGACCGGGACGCCTTGCTGCTGGCCCAGCTCGCCGGCGAACTGATCCACGACGTCGTGGTCGACCTGATGCAGCTGCTGGGCGCCCGCAACGAGGCCAAGAGGCTCTCACGCAGCGTCAACCAGACCGTGATCCAGCCGCTCGACAACAATCCCCTGAAGTTCTCGCCGACGCCCGAAGATGCGCTGAACGTCATGCTCGGTCCGCCGACGAAGAGCTACCTCGACGCGCGCAGGGCGCTGGCCCAAGGCTTCGCCGACCTGAAGTCGCACCAGCTGCGGACCTACTCGGCCATGCAGGCCGCGGTCCGGGCGCTCGCGGCCGATCTCGATCCGGACGCGATCGCCGCCTCCGTCCCGGCGTCGGGCGGCCTCTCGGAGATGATCGGCTCCCGCAAGGCGCGGCTGTGGGACGCCTACGTCACCCGGTGGAAGGCCAAGACGCAGCAGCACGAGGACGGCCTGGTGGACGTCTTCATGCTGGAGTTTGCAGACATTTATGATCGCGGCCCGGACAGCAAAGGCTAGGTCGCGCCACGCCGAACGAATGATGGGAATGCGATGTCCTGGCACAGCAAGGTGGTGTGGAGAGAGGGGCTGTTCCTGCGGCCGCAGCATCTTCAGCAGAACGACCGTTACCATGAGCGGCTCGTCGAGAGCCGGACCCGGCACATCTCGCCTTATCCCTGGGGTTTCTCGCATCTGGAGATCGACCGGGATCTCGCGCAGCAGAGCAAGTTCGCGCTCCGCCGGGCCGTCGGCGTCATGCCGGACGGCGCTCCGTTTGACGTCCCGGGCGGCAGCCCGCCGCCCGCCCCTATCGACGTGCCCGACAACGCCGCCGGCCAGATCCTTTGGCTGACCATGCCCGCCGCCTCGTCCAACACGCGCGAGGTGGACCACCGGCCGGCCGGGAGCGCCAGCCGCTACACCGAAGGGGCGGAGACGGTCATCGATTCCACTTCCGAGCTGCGCAGCGAGGAGGAGATCGACGTCGCCTATCCCCGCCTGGCCTATGACCTGCGCAAGACGCCGCGCCCGGAATACCTGACCCTCGCCGTCGCCCGCATCGTGGAGATCCGCGACAAGCTGATCATCTTCGACGAGAAGTTCGCGCCGCCCATCCTGGTCTGCTCGGCCCACCCGGTGGTCAATGGCTGGCTCGACCGGGTGATCGGCTGGATCGACAACAAGCTGGAGGAGCTGGCCCGCTACGCCGCCGATCCGACGGCCGGCGGCGGGCTGCAAAGCGTCGACTATTTCGTGCTCCAGCTGCTGAACCGCACCATCCCGGTGCTGAAGCACTACCGCTCCTCCGTCTACGTGCATCCGGAGCGGCTGTTCACCGCGCTCGTGTCGCTGGCCGGAGAGCTGGCCACCTTCGCCACCACGGAGCGCCGGGCGCGGCTCTATCCCGCCTATGACCACGACGAGCTCGAAAAGGTCTTCGATCCCGTCATGCGCGACCTGCAGGACTTCCTTAGCGCCCGGCTGGGACGCCGCGCCATCCGGCTGGAGATCATCGAGCGGGCACAGAACGCGTTCCTGTCGCCGATCCGCGACCGGACGCTGTTTCGCAACGCCACGCTCGTGCTGGAGGTCGCCGCTCGCCGGCCCCTGGGCGAGATCCAGGCCCAGTTCCCGCACCTCTTCAAGGTCGGGCCGAACACCAAGATGAACGAGATCGTGCACGCCCACCTCCCGGGCGTTCCGCTCGTGCATCTGCCGACCCCGCCGCCGCAGATCCGCGCCATCACCGACCACGTCTATTTCTACCTGGACCGGACCTCTCCCCTCTGGCCCGAATTCAGCACGGCGGCGTCGATCGGCATGCATTTTTCCGGTGAATGGCCCGAGCTCGAGCTCGACCTTTGGGCCGTGCTGGAGGATCGGCGATGAGCGATAAGGACAACCCGTTCGGCCTGGGCGGCGGGGAGCGGACCGTCATTCGGCCCAACCCCGGACAGCGCCTGCCGGCGGCCCCCGTCGCGCCCTTGAACCCGTCTCGCTCCGCGTCGGCTTCAACCGTCCGGCCCGCGCCGACGCCGAGGGGCGGCGGCAGGGAGGGACCTGACGAGTGGATCTCCAGCTCCCGCGGGCCGGAACCCCCGTCCGCGATGCCCCGCGCCGAGGATCTGCGCTTCGACGACCTCGCCGCTCCTCATCCCAACCCCATCATGCGCGCCGCGGGGCCGCTGCTGCTGCTGCTCGGGCGGCTGCGGGTGGCCATGGTCCGCGCCTCCTTCGCCAGCCTGATGGAGCAGGTCGCGGCCGCCATCGCCTTCTTCGACAAGGACATCCGGGCCGCCGGCGTGCCGCCCGAGCAGGCCAACGTCGCCAAGTACCTCGTCTGCGCCACGGCCGACGACATCGTGCAGAACATCCCGACCGAGGACCGGCACGTCTGGACGCAGTACAGCATGCTCAGCCGCTTCTTCGGCGAGCGCACCGGCGGGGTGCGCTTCTTCGAGGAGCTGGACAGGCTCAAGAACGAGCCTGCCGCCAATTATGACGTGCTCGAATTGCAGCACGCCTGCCTGGCGCTCGGCTTCCAGGGCCTGCACCGGACGACGGGCGGCGGCGCCGTCCAGCTGCAGACCATCCAGCGCAACCTCTACGAAACGCTGCGCCGCATCCGCCCCAAAATCCCTCGCGAACTCTCGCTTCGCTGGCGCGGCCAGGAGCTCGGGGCCCGCGGCTCGCGCTTGCGCGTGCCCGTCTGGGCCGTGGCGGGCGTGGCGGCGGTGAGCCTGTTCGCGCTCTTCGTCGCCTTGAGGACGACGCTCGCGGACGCCAGCGAACGGGTCGCCGAAGCCAATCTCGCCTTGCTGCCCAACACCCCGGTCTTGCTGCAACGCCGCTTGCCGGCTCCGCCGCCTGCTCCGCCGCCCCAGTCGTTGACCCAGCTTCAGCGCATTCGCGCCGGGCTGGGACCGGGCGTCGACGGATGCGCGCTCGGCGCGGACATCCTCGGCCGCTGGATCGCGATCCGGGTCTGCAGCGGCATCATGTTTGAGTCCGGGCAGGCCAGCGTGCTGCCGCAGTTCAAGCCGGTTGCCATGCGGATCGCCCAGACCATCGAGAAGGAGGCCGGGCCGGTGATGATCGTCGGCCACACGGACAACCAGCCCCTCTCGCCGACGAACCGCTTCAAGAACAATCAGCAACTGTCCGTGGAGCGCGCGCGGGCGGCCGCCGCCTTGATCGCGTCGACCTTCGCCGACCCCTCGCGGATCACCACCGAGGGCCGCGGCCCCGACGACCCCGTGGCGGACAACAAGACGGCCGAGGGGCGGGCCCGAAACAGGCGAGTCGAGTTCCTCGTCACCCGCATCGATTGATCGAGGCTCCAGCCGCGTCCCGGACGCATTCAGGACAGAGGTCGATGTTCAACAAGGACGCCCTCGGGAAAGACGTCTTCCGGATCATCCTTTACGGGGTCGGACTGGGCTCGATCTCGGCCATGATCTACCTGGCCGGCCCCTATGTGGAATTCGGCGGCTGGCGTCCGCTCGAAAACCACATCGTGCGCGAGATCGTCATCGTCGTCCTCGTGGCGGCTTTCGCGGCGTTTTCGGGAGTGAAGCTCTGGCGCCGCAAGGCCAACGCCGCGGCGCTGGGCGAAGGCATCGCCGCCGAAGCGGTGGAGGACGACGCGGAGGAGCTCTCCGGCCGCATGAAGGACGCGCTGGCCACGCTCAAGCAGGCCAGCGGCGGCAAGGCCGATTTCCTCTACGAGCTTCCCTGGTACGTCATCATCGGCCCGCCGGGCTCCGGCAAGACCACCGCCCTCGTCAACTCCGGGCTGAAGTTTCCGCTCGCCGGGAAGTCCACGCCGTCCGCTATCGCGGGCGTCGGCGGCACGCGCTACTGCGACTGGTGGTTCACCGAAGACGCCGTGCTGATCGACACCGCCGGCCGCTACACCACGCAGGATTCGGACGTCCGGTCCGACAAGCAGAGCTGGCTCTCCTTCCTCGACATCCTCAAGAAGAACCGCCCGCGGCAGCCGATCAACGGCGTCATCGTGGCGATCAGCCTGCACGACGTCCTGAGCCTCGATCCCGACGAGCTGGCGGCCCACGCCAAGGCCATCCGCGCGCGGCTTCTCGAACTGCACGATCGACTCAAGGTGGACTTTCCCGTCTACGCCCTCTTCACGAAATGCGACCTCGTCGCCGGCTTCACGGAGTATTTCGGCGATCTCGGCGAGCAGGCCCGCCGGCAGGTCTGGGGCGCGACCTTCCAGACGAACGACAAGACCAAGAACCTCGTCAGCAACGTCCCGGACGAGTACGACGCGCTGATCGAGCGCCTGAACCTCGACATGCCGGACCGGCTCCAGGACGAGCCCGCGCCGGCGACGCGGGCCGCGCTTTACGGCTTCCCGGCCCAGATGGCCGCCCTGAAGCGCCCGGTCTACGCCTTCCTGAACGCGGTCTTCGAACCCACCCGCTACCATGTCAACGCCACCCTGCGCGGCTTCTACTTCACCTCCGGCACCCAGCAGGGCACCCCGATCGATCAGCTGATCGTGGCGCTCAGCAAGAATTTCGGCGCGCAGGAGATCGCAGGGAACGCGTTCTCGGGCCTGGGCAAGAGCTATTTCCTGTCGGACCTCATCCAGAACGTGATCATCGGCGAGGCCGCATGGGTGTCGACCGACCCGCGCGCCGTGCGCCGGGCGAGAATCCTGAAGGCCATGGCCTTCGCCGCCATCGCGCTGGTCGCCGCCGCGGCGGCGGGGGCATGGTGGGTGAGTTGGAACCGGAACGTCTCGCTGATCGCCGCCACGGACGGGGCCGGCAAGGAGTTCGCCGCGGCCGGCGGCCCAATCCCGAGAGAGGAGGTCGTCGCCGACCGCGACTTCAGCAAGATCCTGCCCCTGCTGCAGAAACTGCGCCACATGCCGACCGGCTTCGCCCAGAGGGATGCGCCCGTGCCGGTGGCGGCGACCTTCGGCCTGAGCCAATGGGAGCGGCTGGAATCCTCGTCCGTGAGCGCCTATCGGCTGGCGCTCGAGCGGATGCTGCGGCCCCGGCTCCTGTACCGACTCGAGGAGGTCCTGGAGCAGCGGGCCAGCGATCCCGGCTATGTGTACGAAGCCCTGAAGGTCTACATGATGCTCGGCGGGCTGCACGCGGCGGACCGCGAACTCGTCCTGTCCTGGGAGCGGCAGGATTGGGCGGACGCCCTCTATCCCGGGCCCGCGCAGGCGGAAGGTCGCAAGGCGCTGGAAGACCACCTCAACGCCATGCTCGACCTCGAGCCGGGTCACCAGCCGCTGGTTCAGGTCAGCGGCGCGGTGGTGGCGGAGAGCCAGCGAACCCTGGCCCGCCTGAGCGTCGCCCAGCGCGCCTACGAGCTTTTGAAATCCCAGGCCCGGTCCCTCAACATCCCGGACTGGAGCGCCGCCAGGGCCGGCGGACCGGACTTCGAGCGCGTCTTCGAAGCCGCCGGAGGAGCGCCCGTCGAGACGCTGCGCACGCCCGGCTTTTTCACCTATGCGGGTTTCCAGCGCGCCTTCATGGCCCGGCTTCCCGACATAGCGGACCGGATCAACAAGGAGCGCTGGGTGCTGGGCGAGTTTGGCGAGCAGTCCTCCGTCGCCGACCAGTACAAGACGCTGCCCAACGATCTCCTGGCGCTCTACGGCAAGGAGTTCGTGGCGACGTGGCGGGCCGTGCTCGCCAGGATCACGGTCCGACGCCTCACGGCCGACAAGCCCCGCTACCTCGCCCTGACGGCAGCGGCCGCCGCCAATTCGCCGCTGAAGGCGCTGTTTGAGTCCATCCGCGACGAGACCGCCCTCACCCGGGAGCGCCCCGGGGCCAAGCCGGCCGACGCCGGGGCCGCGCAGCCTGCCGCCGCCAGCCTGGTGACGGGCCAGGACCAGCCGCCCGGCGCGGCCATCGAGGCCCAGTTCAGGCCGTTCCACGCCTGGGTCGAGACCGTGGGGTCGCGCCGGCAGATCGACGAGCTGGTGGCGCAGCTCAGCGACATCCGCGACAACCTGATCACCTCGGCCAACGTGCCCGGGCAGTCTCCTCAGGCCAATGCGGCTTTGCAGTCCCAGGTCCAGCGTTTCCGCTCGAGCGCCAACCAGCTGCCCGACCCCTTCAAGGACCAGCTGATGCGCGTCGCGTCCGCCTTCCAGACGGACGTCGTGAACTCCGAGCTGGGCCAGCTCGCCCGGGCGCTCGGCGACCAGGTCACCGGCGCCTGCCAGCAGGTCGTGAACGGCCGATACCCCTTCACGCGCGGCGTGGCGAACGAGATCGCCCTGTCCGACTTCGGCCGCGTCTTCGGCCAGGGCGGCGTGATGGACCGGTTCTTCCAGACCTTCCTGCAGAAATACGCCGACACCTCCAAGCCGACATGGGCCTGGCGGGCGGACCAGCCGCTCACCGGCAGCCTGTCTCCCGGCCTCCTGCGCGAGTTCCAGCGCGCGCAGCAGATCCGCGAGACGTTCTTCAGCGGCGGACCCCAGCCGCAGATCGCCATGACGGTCTATCCGCCCATCCTGAGCGGCAGCGGGGTGACGGCGAAGTTCGAGATGAACGGCCAGGTCGTCACCGCCCAGGCCGGCGTCGCCGGCTCGCCGCAGGCGATGAGCTGGCCGGCGGGAGGCGGACGCACCGCGGTGCTGCTGTCCTACGACGCGCCGGCCTCCACCCTGCTCGGAGGCGCGCAGCCTGCGCCCTCCGCCCCGGCCGTTCTGGAGCGCTCGGGCGCCTGGTCGCTGTTTCGCCTCCTGGACGCCGGAGCGCCCGTGCAGAAGGGCGAGAGGCTCGTCGCAAGCTTCATCGTGGGCGGTCGCGAGTTGCAGTACCAGTTCAGCTTCGGGTCGCGGCAGAACCCGTATTCCCTCGCCGCCCTGCGCGAGTTTCGCTGCCCCGCGGGGATCTGAGATGCGCTTCGGGCTGTTCGGGAAACTGCAATCCAAGCGCGACTTCATCGCGATCGGCACGCCGCGCGCCTTTTTGTCAGTCTGGGAGCCCTGGATCCAGGCCAGCATGGCGTCGAGCCGCCTGTTGCTCGCCGAGGGCTGGCGCGACGCGTTCCTCACCTCCCCGATCTGGCGCTTCTGGCTCGGCGCGGATCTGTGCGGCGCGACCGTCTCCGGGGCGCTGATGCCCTCCATGGACGGAGTGGGCCGCTATTTCCCGCTCGCCGTGCTGGCGATGGCCGAGGAGGGAGAAGCGCAGCCTCCTCCCGAACTCGACGACGCCGCCGGATGGCATGACCGTCTGGAAGAGTTCCTCGTCGGCACGCTGGAGAGCGCCGCAGCGTTCGAGGCCACGATCGCCGGCCTGGCAGCCCTGCCCCTTCCCCCGTCGGCTCGCACCGAAGCGCCCACGTCCGGCTCGCTCGGGATCGCGGGCCGCGTCGATGAGGATTTCCCGGACTTCTTCGCCAGGAGCCGCATCGCGGGATCCCGCGACGCCTATGCGGGCATGACGTTCTGGTGGACGACGGGCGGGCGCGACTACCCGCCCGCCGCGTTGGCGGTCCGGGGCATGCCTGACCCGGTCCGCTACGCGGCGATGCTGACGGGGCGCTTCGTCGAGCCCGGTCCGGGCATGGACGACGACCGATGACGGGCCTGCAGGATCTTCGCTTCGAGACCGGGGCCGCGACCCATGTCGGCAAGGTGCGCGCGCAGAACGAGGACAATTTCCTGACCCGACCGGAGATCGGCCTCTGGTGCGTCGCGGACGGCATGGGCGGCCACGAAGCGGGCGGACTGGCGAGCGCCGCCATCGTCGAGGCGCTGCGCCACGTCCGGCCGCCGGCGACGGCCGCCGACCTGCTCGCCGCCTGCCGGCAGAGCCTCATCGACGCCAACGCCGCGATCCGGGCGATCGCGACAGCCCGCGGCTTCGCCCTCGTGGGCGCGACGGTGGTCGTCCTGCTCGCGTCGGGGCGCCATTTCGCCTGCCTGTGGGCGGGCGACAGCCGGCTCTACCGCATCCGCGCCGCAACAGCCGCGCAGCTCACGAGGGACCATAGCGAGGTCCAGGACATGGTCGACAGGGGTCTTCTGTCGGACGACGAAGCGAGGACCTGGCCCGGCCGCAACGTAATCACCCGCGCCATCGGAGCATCCCCCGCCCCCGACCTGGACATGATCCAGGGCGACATCGAGCCGGGAGACGTCTTCCTGTTGTGCAGCGACGGGCTGACCACGCATGTGGCGGATGACGAGATCGCCGCCCGGGCGACCGCGCGGCCGCCCCAGGACGGCTGCGCGGCGCTGGTGGACCTCACGCTCGAGCGCGGCGCCGCCGACAATGTCACGGTGGTGATCGTGCGCGCCTCCGCGGTGGAGCGGACGATCGTCGCCGCCGCCCCGCCCCGGCCTGCGCCACGGGAGCGGCCATGACGGACCCCACCCGCATCCAGCTCGCTCCCGGCTTCCTGCCCGCGGGAACACGGCTCAGCGGCATCTACGAGATCGACGCCCCCCTCGCCCAGGGCGGCATGGGCGAGGTCTATCGCGGGCGCACCATCGAGACCGGCGACGCCGTCGCCATCAAGGTGGTCCGCGCCGACATGGCCAGGGACGACGCGGTGCTGGCCCTGTTCCGGCGCGAGGCGTCGGCGCTCAGCCGGCTGCATCACGAGGCCATCGTCCGCTACTTCGTGTTCACGCTGGACCCTGCGCTCCAGCGCCATTATCTGGCGATGGAGCTGGTCGAAGGCGTCTCGCTTTCGGAGCTCCTGGAACGCGGCCCGCTCGGGGTGGACGAAGCTTGCCGCCTGCTGCGCAGGGTGGCGCTGGGCCTGCAGGCGGCGCATGAGCGCGGCGTCGTTCATCGCGACGTCTCACCCGACAACATCATCATCGAGGACGGGGATGTCGGGCACGCCCGGATCATCGACTTCGGGATCGCCCGCTCCACGCGCCTCGGCGACGCCACCGTGATCGGCAGCGGGTTCGCGGGCAAATACAACTACGTCTCGCCCGAGCAGCTCGGCCTCGCCGGCGGCGAGGTCACCGGGCGGTCGGACATCTACAGCCTGGGGCTTGTGATCGTGCAATGCCTGCGCGGCAAGCCGATCGACATGGGCGGAAGCCAGGCCGACATCGTCGACAAGCGCCGGCGGGTCCCCGACCTCTCCGACATCGACCCGCGAATCCGCGGGCTGCTCGAGCGCATGCTGGCGCCCGACCCGCAGGACCGGCCCGCCACCATGGCGGAGGTCGCAGCCTGCGCTGCGCCCGGGCCCGCCCCCACCGCCCGACCCCTTTCCGTGGATCAGGCTCCTGCCCCGCGCCCCCGGGCCGCTTCCCCGTCCTCCGTCTCGCAGGAGACCACCCGCTTCCGGCCTCGCTGGCCCTGGGCCGTCGCCGCGGGGGCGCTGGCGGTCCTCGCCGCCGGCGGTCTCATCGTCTTCCAGGCGAGCGATCCCTGGACCTTCCCGACCCCGCCGCCCGCGCCGACGCTCGCCTCCCCCGACGCCGCAGGCGTCCCGTCCGGGCGGCCCCAAGCCTTGGGCGAACGGCCTCCGGGCGACGCCGCGCCGCCGGTCGGTTCCGACGATGTGCGGCGCATCGCCGACTTCATCCGCGACTATGACGGCGGACGCTGCTTCCTGGCGCTGCCGACCGCCCTGGCGGCCGGCTCGGCCGACATCGAGGCTTTCGCCCTGGAGGAGCGCCCATTCCATGATCTCGATCGCGCCTTCAAGGCAGCGAACGGGTTCGAGGCCGCCATCGAAGGCGGGCAGGTCGCCGCCGGGCAATGCCCGGCGCTCGGCTTCATCCAGGAGCTGCGTCGCAAGGCCGGCGCCGAAGTGGCCCGGCTCTCGATCGCCCGCACGCGCGTCAGCCAGGGGGGACTTCTGGAGGGCCGGCTCTCCGGCGGGGCCGCCCATGTGGCGCTCCTCGTCGTGGATGACGCGGGCGGGGTCAGCGACGTCACCGATCGACTCGTCGGCGAGGCCGACAGGAGCTTCTCCATGCAGCTCAGCCGTGAGAGCGCCAAGGGCGCCAGCCCCATGCTCCTGGTGTCCATCGGCGGATCGCAGCCGGTGTCGGGGCTGGTCTCGGCCCTCCAGTCGACGCGGGACGAACCCGCCGGGTCGGACGGCAAGGCGGCCCAGGCGCCCGGACGGATCGAAGTTGGCGTCAAATACTTCAAGCTGGACTGATGTACGATTTGTCACCCCGCACCGCCCCGTCGCGTGGCACGATGGGTGTGGCGGACCACCGAAGAGGGGGCGGCCCCACGCCGATGGATTTCGTCATGAGAGTCGCGACCGCGTTCCTCATCGCCCTCGGCCTGGCCCTGGTTCCCACGGTTGGGCATGACCATGCGCAGGCCGCCGAGATCCGCGGGCTTTTGATCGGGGTCGACGCCTACCGCACCCTGCCGCGCCTGACGGGGTCAGCCGCCGACGCGCGCGACCTGGAGGCGAGCCTGCGCTCCATTGGCGCGCGCGACCTCCGCGTCCTTGTCGACGAGAGCGCCACGCGGGGCTCCATTCTGGTCGCCTTCCAGGACCTCGTGACGCGGACGCAGGCCGGCGACACCGTCTTCATCACCCTGTCCGGCCACGGCGCCCAGGAGCCGGAACGGGTCAAGGGTTCCGAGCCGGACGGCATGGACGAGGTGTTCCTGCTGCCGGCGTTCGACCCGAAGGACCGTCTTCAGAATGGCGAGAAGATCCTCGACAAGGAATTCAACCACGTCATCAAGCTGATCGAGGACAAAGGCGGCCGCGTCGTCTTCGTCGCCGACACGTGCTCCGGGGGAGGCCTGGCGCGGGAGGTCGATCCGCGCGGCCCCGGGATGGTCTACCGCAGCGTGAAATACACGCCCATCGTCGACGACCTCAAGCCTATCTCGACCAGGACTGACGCGCTGATGGCGCCGACGGACTTCAAGTCGTCGACCTTCCTGGCCGCCGTCGACAAGCAGTCCAAGGTTCCGGAGATCCGGATTCCCGGCGTCGGTCAGCGCGGCGCCCTGAGCTACGCCGTCGCGCGCGGCTTGCAGGGCGCGGCCGACCTGGACGGCGACGGCGCGATCACCGCGGCCGAACTTTCCGAATATGCGCGGCGGGTGACCTACCAGCTCTCGGACCAGCGCCAGCGCATCGTCGCGGTGGACGCCCCCCCTCCCCCGGCGCCCGCCAAGGTGATCGTGCGCGGCATCGCGGTGAGGCCCGTGGCGGCCGAGGGGACGGCGCCGGAGCTCGCCTCCAAAAGGCCTGCCCTCCCGCCCTCGCAGGCCGACGCGACAGTCAGGCCCGTTTCCGCCGGCAAGCCGTCGCTGGGCGCCGTCCTGATCGCGTCGCTGGACGGCAAGGCCGAGCGTTTCGCCGGCCTGTCGATCCAGACGGCCTTCCAGGTCGTCGAACCCGGGGCAAGTCCCGACCTCGTCTGGGATCCTTCGACCCGGGACGTGCTGTCGGGCGGCGACGTGATCGCCCGCAATGTCGACCGCAACGATCTGCCCAGCATCGTGGAGCGCGCCGCTCTGCTGCGCTGGCTGAAGCAGCGCGCGCCGAACGCCCCGCAGTCGATCAGGATCGTTCCGGACGATCGTCTCCACCGCAAGGGAAGCCGCGTCGAGGTGGAGATCGGCGATGTCGGCGCGAGAGGGCTCGTGATCTTCAATGTGGCCGGAGACGGGACCGTCCAGCTGCTCTACCCGATCGGGTCCGATCCGCCGGTCAGGAGCGACGCCCAATATCGCCTGCAGCTGCAGGTCCGCGAGCCCTTCGGGGCGGATCAGATCGTGGTCGTCAGTTCGCCACGGCGCCTGCCCGATCTCGAGCAGGCGCTGCGGCAGATGGACCGCAAACGGTCTCCAATGAAAGTCTTGGAAGCGCTGAACCAGGCCGCCGGCTCGGACAGCAGGATCGGTTCGGCGGGGCTGTTCACCGCGCCCTGAAGTAACCAAAGGCAACCCGCCTACGGAGAGGGAGGTTCACGATGCTGCTGGCGACACGGTCAGCCCTGATCCTGGCCCTCCTCCCTGCCGTTTTTGCAGCCGCAGGCGGCTCCCCGAACGCCGCCGAGGCGATCCGCAACCGATCCGTACGAATCATCGAGGGCGACGCCGCTGCGGGCGTCGGTTCCGCCGCCCCGACCGCGACGGCGCCGGCCGAAGCGCCGCCCGACCTGCCGCAAGGCGCATCGCGCGTCGGCAATCCGGCCGGTCTGCGCGTCGAACTTATCCCCGCCGCCGACGTGGCGCTCGGGACCGAACTGGCGGTGCGCATCACCGCCGACAAGCCCGGCTATCTCGTGGTCGTCGACGTCGACTCCGCCGGCAGGCTCACCCAAATCTACCCGAACACGCATTCGCTGGCGCAGGCCAGGGGCGTGACCCAAAAAGCGAATTTCCTGGCGCCGGGACGCCCGCGCATCATCCCGGACAAGGATGATGCGACGCAGTTCAAGTTCGTCGCCGCCGAGCCGACCGGCGTCGGCATGGTGGTGGCGATCCATAGCGACAAGCCCGTGCAGGTGATCGACCTTCCCGACGTGCCCGCGATGCTGGCTGGCCGCATTCGCGCCCTCCAGTATCTGCGCGAGAGCGCCCAGGACCTCAAGATCCTGCCGGTCACCGAAGCTGAGAAGATCCAGGATCCCATCTGGTCGTTCGCGGCCAAATTCTACGTCATTCGATGATCCGCTCGGGGCCGCCACGCATGAGGAAGCGCATCCGCCAGGGGCTCGCCACGGCGGCGGCCGTCTGGGGACTGTCAGCCGGCCCTGCGGCCGCGGCCGAATCCGTGACAGAATTGCGCCTCGCCGCGCTCGCCCTCCCGGCTGACGAGACCCGCATCAGACTGGACGCCGCCGACATCGCGATCGGGCCGGACGCCGTGGTGGCGCGCTACCGGCTGGTGAACCACTCGGAGGCCGCCGCCAGCGTCACCCTGGCCTTTCCGATGCCGGACCTCGATTTCTCGGACCCCGACGTCTCGCTGGCGATCCCCGGCCCGGACCCCCTGAACTTCCTTGGCCTGACCGCCCGGATCGACGGCAAGCCGGCCGACATCCGCTTCTCGCAGTCGGCGCAGCTGAACGGCAAGGACGTCACCGCCACGCTGCGGCAGTCCGGCCTCGCGCTGGCGCCCGTCGGGCCCTTCCAGGCGCAGCTCGCCGCCATGCCGCAGCCCCTGCGCGACAAGCTCACCGACGGCGGCGTGCTGGCCATCCTCGGAGCGGACGTCCAGGGCGTCCCGATTTACGCGCCGAAATGGACGGTCCGGACGCTCGCGACACGGCGCCTCGCCTTCACGCCCGGCCAGGCGATGGACGTCGAGATCCGGCACCGGACCAGCCTGGGCGCCAGTCCCGACACGATGCTGCGCAACCCGCTGCGGGACGCGCCGGGCCTGATCGCCGAAGTCCGGCGCTACAAGGCCGAGTACTGCATCGACGACGCGTTCTTCGCCGCGCTGGACCGCATGACGACGGCCGGCGACGCGAATGTGAGCGGCCTGCGCGAAAGGCGCATCCTCTACGCCCTCGAGGGCGCAGCGGCCGCAGGTCCCATCAAGGACTTTCGGCTGGTCGTCGACAAGGGCAGGCCCGACCGCCTCGTCAGCTTCTGCCTCGACAACCTGAAAAGGATCTCGCCGACGAGGTTCGAGATGCGGGCCACGGACTATCGCCCGACCCGGGGCCTGAAGGTGCTGCTGATCGAGCGCAACGGATGACCACCCAGCACGCGGAGGCTCGCTTATGACCCCGACGCCGCCCGACCCGGACGCCCTCGCAGACGCATTGGCCCGGACTGGCCGAACCTATGACGCGGTGCCCTACACGTCGATCCCCTTCCCGCGCCTGCAGCCGGCCCGGCTGGCCGCGAATGCGCGCCTGCTCGGCCTGGACGCCCCGGACCCCTCCCGGGCCCGCACGCTGGAGATCGGCTGCGCCTCCGGAGGGCACATCGTCCCGCTCGCGGCCGCCTTCCCGCAGGCGCGGTTCGTCGGGGTGGACATCTCGGCCGGACAGGTCGCGTCCGGCCGCGAACGCATCGACGCGCTCGGGCTGCGCAACGTCGAACTCCACGCCTGCAGCGTCACCGAGATCGGCGCGGACTGGGGCGACTTCGACTACGTCATCTGCCATGGCGTGTATTCGTGGGTGCCCGATGCGGTGCGCGAGAACATCCTCCGCGTCTGCGCCGAGCGCCTCTCGCCCGATGGGATCGCGGCCATCAGCTTCAACGTGCTGCCGGGCTGGCGCATGTTCCAGGTGGTCCGCGACAGCATGATCCTGCACGCCGGGGCCGAGGCCGACCACCAGACCCGCTCGCTGCGCAGCCGCCAGCTTTTCGACCTCATGGCCCAGCACTCCCCCGAGGCGAGCTCCTACGGCTCGATCTGGCGCAAGGAGGCCAGGCGCATGGTCGAGCAGCCGGACGCCTATCTGGCCCACGAGATTTTCGAGGACCACAACGCGCCCTGCACGTTCCGCAGCTTCGCCGACGCAGCCGCCCGGCGCGGCCTCGCCTACCTGTCCGAGACGCGGCTGCGCGAGAATGTTCCCGAAAGCGGCCAGGCCGAGCGCGCTGAGGTCATTCGATCCCTGGCGGCGGGCGACCGGACGGCGACCGAGCAATACATCGACATCCTGACCGGCAGGACGTTCCGGGAATCGCTGCTGGTGCGCGCGGGGCGCGAGGCCGGCCTCTCGCGCGGTCTCGATCCGGAGAGGCTCGCCGGCCTGCACCTGATCGCGCCGCTCGACCTCCGCGCGGACCCGCCCCCGCGGCCGGGCGAGTTCGTGCTGGCGGACGACGACGGCATGGTGGCGACGACGCAGGACCACGCGGTCGCGGCCGCGCTCGACCTCCTGCTGAAGCGCCAGCCCGCCTCCACCGCCGTCGACGATCTTGTCGCCCGCGCCGAAACCGAAGCCGAACGGGACCGCATCCTCGCCGCCCTGCTGCGCCTGGTCCTCGACGGCGCGCTCGACGTCTCGGCCGAACCGGTCCGCTGCGCGTCCCGCCCCGGCGATACGCCGACAGTCTGGCCCTTGCTGGCGCAGGACATCATGCGCGGCGCGGACCGCTCCGCCACCTTGCGCCACGCGACCGTGTCGATCGACCCGATGATGCGCTTCCTCGCGCCCCTGCTGGACGGCCGCCACGACGCGGCCGGGATCGCGGACGCGCTCATGCGGCTCGCCCAGGAGGGACTGGTCTCGATTTCCGACGAGACCGGCGCGATCGCCGAGCCTGACCGTCTCGCGGCCGCCTGCCGGGCGCAGATCGACCGCCGCATCGCCGCCCTGGCCCGAATGGGCGCGCTGCTAGAGGACCAGCCCCCGCCAGGGCGAGACTGAGCCGCCTCAGGAGCGCCGAATGCCGAGCTATGCGGACCTCGAATTCATCGTCTCCACCACCGCGCCAGAGGACGCGCCGGAGCTGTTTCAGCTCACGGTCGTGCCGGCCTTGGTGGAGCGCTGGCTGGACGACTACGACGCGCGGCTGCAGGGCCTGTTCCGCCAGCGGCATGGGCGCAGCCGGAGCGGCGGCGGCGTCGTCCACGCCACGATAGAGGGCTTCTCATATCTGTTCGATCTGGACTTCGACCGGCTCATCGCCGCCTGGGGCGTTTCGCTCGGGCGCAACGCCAATCCGCGGGATCCCGGCCGGATGGCGGGCCATCCCCAGAGCGCCGGCCCCCTCTACCATCGCGGCCACGCCATCGCGCATTCGCTGGGCGGCGGCGCCGACATCAACATCGTCCCGCAATGGGCCCGCCACAACATCGGCGGCTTCCGCAGCCTGGAGATCGCCGCCGTCGATACGCCGGGAGCGCTCTATTTCACCTACTGGATCTACGGGGTCCGCCAGCTCCAGACGCCGATCCGGGTGGAGCAAGGCCTGTTGGTCGCCGACGAGGGCGCAAGGCCGTCGCGGACGGGCGTGAGGCGTTTCTGAGCGTGAGGCCTATCGCAGCGGCCCGAAGATGCTGGTGGGCGGTGACGGGCTCGAACCGCCGACCCTCTCGGTGTAAACGAGATGCTCTACCAACTGAGCTAACCGCCCTCGCCGCGGGCGCGGCTTGGTGCGCCCCTTATGGCGATTTCGACCCGCAGGCGCAAGATCGCGCGGCCGCCCGCGCCGGCCCTAAACGGCGAAACGGGCCGGCGCTGGGCCGACCCGTTCCAGTTCCGTCGCTGCAGCAATGCTGCGCTTAGGCGTTGAGGGCCGACTTGAGGCCGGCGCCCGCCTTGAACTTCGGAGCCTTGGAGGCCTTGGTCTTGATGGTCTCGCCGGTGCGCGGGTTGCGCGCCTCGCCAGCGGGGCGATCCGTCACGAGGAAGGTGCCGAAGCCGACCAGACGAACCTCATCGCCGCTCTTGAGCGAGGATGTGATCGCGTCGAGCACGGCGTCCACCGCCGCAGCGGCCTGGTTCTTGTTGAGGTCCGCCTGCTCCGCGACGGCGGCGACGAGATCGCCCTTGTTCATCGGTAGTCTCCTCTGAATTCAGTCGGTGCGTCGAATCGAACGACGCCTGAGCGGTTTTTTCAGTTTGACGGGTCCGGCGCAAGGCGTGCCGGGCCGAATCCAAGGAAAACTCTAGGGTTTCGCCCATAAAAAGGCCCCCGACTTTCGCCGGGGGCCCTCTATTTTCAATTGAAGCGTTGCGAAGCGTCAGACGTCAGTGCGCGACCATACCGAGGGTCTCTTCCTCACCGGCCGCCTTGGGGCGGGGCGCCGAGAGATCCTCTTCCCACTTGATCGCCTGGGGCTGGCGCACGAGAGCGTGGCGGATCACCTCGTCCATGCGCGCCACCGGCACGATCTCCAGGCCGTTCTTGACGCTGGCGGGAATGTCCACCAGGTCCTTCGCATTCTCCTCGGGGATCAGCACCTTCTTGACGCCGCCGCGCAGCGCCGCGAGGAGCTTCTCCTTCAGGCCGCCGATCGGCAGCACACGGCCGCGCAGCGTCACCTCGCCCGTCATCGCCAGGTCCCTGCGAACCGGAATGCCGGTCAGCACGGAGACGATGGCCGTGGCCATGCCGATGCCCGCCGACGGTCCGTCCTTCGGGGTCGCTCCCTCCGGGACGTGGACGTGTATGTCGCGGCGATCGAACAGCGGAGGCTCCAGGCCGAAATCCACCGCGCGCGACCGCACATAGGAAGCCGCGGCCGAGATCGATTCCTTCATGACCTCCTTGAGGTTGCCCGTCACGGTCATCTTGCCGCGGCCGGGCATCATCACGCCTTCGATCGTCAGCAACTCGCCGCCGACCTCCGTCCAGGCGAGCCCCGTCACGACGCCGACCTGGTCCTCGTCCTCCGTCTCGCCGTAGCGGAACTTCGGCACGCCGAGATAGTCAGGCAGGTTCGCGGCGGTGACGACCACCTTCTTCTTCTTCGACATCATGATCTCCTTCACCGCCTTGCGGGCGAGGTTCTGGAGCTCACGGGTCAGATTGCGGACGCCCGCTTCCCGCGTATAGCGGCGGATCAGCAGCAGGAGGCCTTCGTCGTCGATCGTCCACTCGTTCTCCGTCAGGCCGTGCTTCTTGACGGCCTCGGGGATCAGGTGGCGCTTGGAGATCTCCAGCTTCTCCTCTTCGGTGTAGCCGGCGATCCTGATCACCTCCATGCGGTCGAGCAGCGGAGGCGGGATGTTGAGCGTGTTCGCCGTCGTCACGAACATCACGTTCGACAGGTCGTAGTCGACCTCGAGGTAATGGTCGTTGAACGAGTTGTTCTGCTCAGGGTCGAGCACCTCCAGCAGCGCGGAAGACGGATCGCCCCGGAAATCCATGCCCATCTTGTCGATTTCGTCGAGCAGGAAGAGCGGGTTCTGAGTCTTCGCCTTGCGCAGCGACTGGATGATCTTGCCCGGCATGGAGCCGATATAGGTCCGGCGATGGCCGCGGATCTCGGCCTCGTCCCGCACGCCGCCGAGCGACATCCGCACGAACTCACGGCCCGTCGCCTTGGCGATGGACTTGCCGAGCGAGGTCTTGCCGACGCCGGGAGGACCGACGAGGCACAGGATCGGACCGGTCAGCTTGTTCGCACGGCTCTGCACCGCGAGATACTCGATGATCCGCTCCTTGACCTTGTCGAGGCCGTAATGCTCGGCGTCGAGCAGCTGCTCGGCGCTGGCCAGGTCCTTCTTGACCTTCGAGCGCTTGCCCCAGGGCAGCGACAGCATCCAGTCGAGATAGTTGCGGACGACGGTGGCCTCCGCCGACATCGGCGACATCTGGCGGAGCTTCTTCATCTCCGCCTGCGCCTTGTCGCGGGCTTCCTTCGTCAGCTTGGTCTTCTCGATCCGCTCCTCGAGTTCGGCGAGTTCGTCCTTGCCGTCCTCGTCTCCGAGCTCCTTCTGGATCGCCTTCATCTGCTCGTTGAGGTAGTACTCGCGCTGGGTCTTCTCCATCTGGCGCTTGACGCGCGAGCGGATGCGCTTCTCCACCTGCAGCACGGAGATTTCGCTCTCCATGAAGCCGAGGACCTTCTCGAGCCGCTTGGAGACCTCGGTGATCTCCAGCACGTCCTGCTTGTCCGTGATCTTCACGGCCAGGTGAGACGCGATCGTGTCGGCGAGCTTGGAATAGTCGTCGATCTGGCCGACGGCCGCCACGACCTCGGGCGAGACCTTCTTGTTGAGCTTCACATAGCTCTCGAACTCGGAGACGACGGAGCGCGCGAGCGCCTCGGCCTCGATCTTGTTCGGGATCTGGTCGGCGAGCGACTCCGCCTCGGCCTCGTAATAGTCCTCGGTCCGGACATAGTCGCGGACCTTGGCGCGGCCGACGCCCTCGACGAGCACCTTCACGGTGCCGTCGGGCAGCTTCAGGAGCTGCAGCACGCTGGCGAGCGTGCCGATCGAGTGAATCGCCCCGGTGGCGGGATCGTCGTCGGCGGCGTTCTTCTGCGTCGCCAGCAGGATGAGCTTCTCGCTCTTCACCACCTCCTCGAGAGCCTTGATGGACTTCTCGCGGCCGACGAAGAGCGGAACGATCATGTGGGGGAAGACGACGATGTCGCGCAGCGGCAGCACGGGGAAGGTATCGACCGAACCCGGCTCGATTTGCGGACGCTGTCTGGATGTCGTCATGAACGGAGAATCCTTTCTGGTGCGCTCGCGAGGGCTCCCGGCGGGCAACCCGGCGAACGAGGAGCGTCGGGGCCGCGGTCGACTGCGTTCCGGCGCTGACGCACCCGGCTCCTCCAGGGAAGGGCCTGAAACGTGGCCTCACCTGTTGAATGAGCGAACCGGCTGTTGTGTTGACGTTAAGATGGTCAACCGACCACCCTACTTCAAGGTTCTCGACCCTAGGGCCGAAGGCGTCCGGCGCGGGTCAGCCCGCCGGACGCCGCAGGGTCGGTCAGGCGCTTGAGGCTGCCTGCTCGTTGGACTTGTCCGAGTAGATATAGAGCGGACGGGCCTTGCCTTCGATGACCTCGGGACCGATGACCACCTGCTCGCAGCCTTCCAGGCTCGGCAGGTCGTACATGGTCTCCAGCAGGATGCCCTCCATGATGGAGCGCAGCCCGCGGGCGCCCGTCTTGCGCTCGATGGCCTTCTTGGCGATCAGCGACACGGCCTCGTCCGCGAAGGTGAGCTCGACGTCCTCCATCTCGAACAGGCGGCCATACTGCTTCACCAGCGCGTTCTTGGGCTCGGTGAGGATCTTCTTCAGCGCCGGCTCGTCCAGGTCCTCGAGCGTCGCGATCACCGGGAGGCGGCCGACGAACTCGGGGATGAGGCCGAACTTCAGGAGATCTTCGGGCTCGACCTCACGGAAGATCGCGCCAGTGCGGCGGTCGTCAGGGGCCTCGACCTTGGCGCCAAAGCCGATCGACGTGCCCTTGCCGCGCGCCGAGATGATCCGCTCCAGCCCCGCGAAGGCGCCGCCGCAGATGAACAGGATGTTGGTCGTGTCCACCTGCAGGAACTCCTGCTGCGGGTGCTTGCGGCCGCCCTGCGGAGGCACGGAGGCGACGGTGCCTTCCATGATCTTCAGCAGGGCCTGCTGCACGCCCTCGCCCGAGACGTCCCTCGTGATCGAGGGGTTGTCGGACTTGCGGGAGATCTTGTCGATCTCGTCGATATAGACGATGCCGCGCTGCGCCCGCTCGACATTGTAGTCGGAGGCCTGGAGCAGCTTGAGGATGATGTTCTCGACATCCTCGCCGACGTAACCGGCTTCGGTCAGCGTCGTGGCGTCGGCCATCGTGAACGGCACGTCGAGGATGCGGGCCAGCGTCTGGGCCAACAGCGTCTTGCCCGACCCGGTGGGGCCGCAGAGCAGGATGTTGGACTTGGCCAGCTCGACGTCATTGTGCTTCGTGGCGTGGTTCAACCGCTTGTAGTGGTTGTGCACGGCGACGGAGAGCACCTTCTTGGCGTGATCCTGGCCGATGACGTAGTCGTCCAGGACCTTGCGGATCTCCTTGGGGGTCGGAACCCCGTCGCGAGACTTCACCAGCGAGGACTTGTTCTCCTCGCGGATGATGTCCATGCACAGCTCGACACACTCGTCGCAGATGAACACCGTCGGACCCGCGATGAGTTTGCGGACCTCGTGCTGGCTCTTGCCGCAGAACGAGCAGTACAGCGTGCTCTTGGAATCACCGCTGCCGACTTTGCTCATGGCGAACCTCCACTCGATCGAGAGCCGGACGGCAGCCGCGCGACTCGCTCGATCAGGTTATGGGGCGCAAGGTGAAGAAACGGTAGTTCCTCGCACCCTGTCCCCAGGGACTGATCCCCGACTGACACCGAAACCATGACGGATTCGGGACCATGTCTGCCCGATGCAAACATGGCGCCGGTTGGGGATCAATAGGCTGTATCCCTCATGGGGATGGGCTGTAGGGATGAAACAGGCGTACAAGCCCCAACGTTCCCGTATCTTACGGGAGGATGGCGCGCTTTCGCCAGCTTTCGGCGCCGTTCCGAATCCAGGGGGCTTGTGTCGGGAATGTGACGATTTATTGCGACAGGTCGCAATGTCGTACACGCCGGCGCCAGGACTCCCGGATCAGGACGGCTCCACCGGGCGCTTCTCCATGACCTGGTCGACGATGCCGAAGGTCTTGGCGCCGTCCGCGGTCATGAAATTGTCGCGCTCGAGGGCCTCCTCGATGGCCTTGTAGTCCTTGCCCGTGTGCTTCTCGTAGATCTCGTTCAGCCTGCGCTTCAGGCTCTCGACCTCACGGGCGTGGATCAGGATGTCGGTGACCTGGCCCTGATAGCCGCCGGAAGGCTGGTGGACCATGATGCGCGCGTTGGGCAGCGCGAAGCGCATGCCGGCTTCGCCCGCCGCCAGCAGCAGCGAGCCCATCGACGCCGCCTGGCCGATGCACAGGGTCGATACCGGCGGGCGGATGAACTGCATGGTGTCGTAGATCGCCAGCCCCGACGTGACGATGCCGCCCGGGGAGTTGATGTAGATCGAGATCTCCTTTTTCGGGTTCTCCGATTCCAGGAACAGCAGCTGCGCCACCACCAGGGAGGCCATGTTGTCCTCGACCGGTCCGGTCAGGAAGATCACGCGTTCGCGCAGGAGGCGCGAGTAGATGTCGAAAGCGCGCTCACCGCGGTTCGACTGCTCCACGACCATGGGCACGAGCATGTTGTTATAGACTTCGATCGGATCGCGCATTGTCGTGCTCATTCTAGGATGGAGTGAAACAGGCAGGGTCGCGGCGAACCGCCACGACGCTCAACATAGTGATCCGGGCCAGCCGCGCAAAGGGGTACGGCCCAGCGTCCTGAACAGACCGTTTGACGCGCCTGCCGCGACCGGCGGGCCAACGAAAACAGGCGGCCCTGAGGCCGCCTGCAAGACGATCGGTCGAGCGTTCACTCGGCCGAGTCGGTCGGCGCCTCGGCGGTCTCGGCCGCCGGTTCAGCCTTCTTCTTGGCCCGGGCCTTCGCCTTGGGCTTGGCGGTCGTCGGGGCGGCGGCCTTGTCGCCGTCCTCGTCTTCCGTCATCAGCTCTTCCTTGGAGACCTTCTTGTCCGTGACGGTCGCGGTCTCCAGGATGTGATCGATCACCTTCTCCTCGAAGATCGGAGCGCGGATCTCGGCCAGAGCCTGCGGGTTCTTGCGATAGAACTCCCAGACCATCTTCTCCTGACCGGGGAACTGCCGGGCGCGCTCGACCAGCGCGGCCGAGACCTCGTCGTCGGTCACCTGGACCTTGGCGGCCTCACCGATCTCGGCCAGCACGAGGCCGAGGCGCACGCGCCGCTCGGCGATCTTCTGGTACTCGGCGCGGGCCTCCTCCTCGGTCGTCTCCTCGTCCGCGAAGGTCTTGCCGGCCTGCTGCATGTCGGCCTCGACCTGGCGCCAGATGTTGGCGAACTCCTGGGCGGTCAGGCTGGGCGGCAGGTCGAACGTGTACTGCCCGTCGAGCGCGTCGAGCAGCTGACGCTTCAGCTTGCGCCGCGACACGGCCGTGTAGTCGCGCGAGATCGCCTCCTTGAGGGCGGTCTTCAGCGCGTCCAGGCTGTCCATGCCGAACTGCTTGGCGAACTCGTCGTCGAGCGTCATCTCGGCCGGGGCCTGAACGTCCTTGACGGTGACCGCGAAGGAAGCCTGCTTGCCGGCCAGATGAGCCGCGCCGTACTCGGCCGGGAAGGTCGCCACGACCGTCCGCTGCTCTCCGGCGGCCACGCCGACGAGTTGCTCCTCGAAGCCCGGGATGAAGCCGTTGGAGCCGATGTCGACGGGGATGTCGGTTCCCTTGCCGCCCTCGAACTCCTCGCCGTCGATCGAGCCGACGAAGTCGACGATGACGCGGTCGCCGGTCTCGGCCTTCGCGCCTTCGCCCTTGGAGGAATACTGGCGGTTCTGCTGGGCGAGCCGATCGAGAGCCTCGGCGAGCTCGGCGTCCGGGACGTCGAAGGTCTCACGGGTGACCTGAAGGCCGGAGAAGTCGGCGATCTCGAACTTCGGCAGCACCTCGAGCGCGACCTTGTAGGACAGGTCGCCCTTGGCCTCCATGGCGGCCTCGACCTCGGCCTGGTTCTCGGGGAAAACGATCTGGGGCTCGAGGGCGAGCTTCAGGCCCTGGTCCTCGACGATCTTGCGGTTCGTCTCGTTGACGAGGTTCTGCAGCACGTCGGCCATCACCGACCGGCCATAGACCCGGCGCAGGTGGCCCACCGGCACCTTGCCGGGGCGGAAGCCGTTGATGCGGACCTTGTCCTTCATCCCGACGAGTTCGTTGGTGAGGCGTTCCTCGAGATCCTTCGCCGGGAGAACGACGGTGAACTCGCGCTTCAACCCCTCCGACAGTGTTTCCGTGACCTGCATAGCGTGACGTGCCTTCGAGCGTGAATGGAGCAAGGAACGCGGGGCTCGGGACAATCCCGGATCACGTGACCCGGGTCGACCCATTCGGGCGCCTCACCGCGCTAAGAAGCGCGTTCGGCGGCGGCCTGGTGCGGGCGGAGGGACTCGAACCCACACGACTTGCGTCACTGGAACCTAAATCCAGCGCGTCTACCAGTTCCGCCACGCCCGCATGTGGGCGACCGCGCCCCACCGCGGAGCGCATGCCCCACGGGTGCGGCTCTATAGCATGCGCGGCGCAGCATGCCAGCGAAAAAAGCCGCGCCGGCCGGCCCTGCGGAACGAGCGCCGCCCAGCGATCATCTCGCGCTCCCGGCCCAGCCGTGGCACAACTGCGTGACGCGGCGCGACCGAGACGGACTCAAACGCCCTCATGTCTGACAAGCCTCCGAGACCAGCCTCGAACCCTGCATTGTCCCGTCGCACGCTGCTGACGGGCGCGGCCCTCGCCGCCGCGGGGCCGCTCTGGCCCAAGTCGGCGCAAGCCCAGACGAGCGGCGCGGCGCAGACCTCGGCCGCCGCCGACGGCATGCCGACCGTGCTGCTGGAGGCCAAGCCGGGCGTGGTGGAGTTCCAGGCCGGTCAGCCCACCGACATCTTCGGCTTCGGCGGCAAGGCGCCGGGGCCGGAACTGCGGTTGCGCAAGGGCGAGGCGTTCCGGGCGAAGCTGGTCAACAGCACGACCCGGCCGCTGACGCTGCACTGGCACGGCATGCGCATCGTCAACGACATGGACGGGGTCGCGGGCCTGACCCAGGATCCGGTCGCCCCGGGGTCGAGCGCCGAGATCCGCTTCACGCCGCCCGACGCCGGGACGTTCATCTACAGGCCCCTGGCGCCCGGCTTCACGGCCGAACTCACCGAGCGGGGCCTCGCCGGGGTGGTGGTCGTGGAGGACCCGGCCGCCCCTGCGGTCGATCTCGACCGGGTGATCGCCGTCGATGACTGGCGCCTCTCCGACCAGCATCAGCTGGAGCCGTTCGGCGCGGCCGAGGACCGCGCCAGCGTCGGGCGGCTCGGAAATCTCCTCACCGTCAATGGAGCCAGGGCGCCGGAGCGGATCTCCGTCGCGCCCGGCGCGCGCGTCCGCCTGCGGCTCGCCAACCTGTGCAACGCCCGGCTGATGCGGATCCGCTTCGAGGGGGTGAAGGCCTTCGTGATCGCCACCGACGGCCAGCCCACGGACAGCTTCGAGCCGCTGCGCTCCACCCTGCCCTTCGCGCCCGGGACGCGCTACGACGTGATGTTCGACGCCGGCGACGCGGGTTCGGGCGGCTCCGTCACGGCCGTGATCGGACAGGGCCTGCCCCTCGTCGAGGTCAAGGTGGAGGGCGAACCTATGAGCGCCCGCCGTCCCCCGCCGCCGCCGATGGCGCCCCTGGGCGACAACCCGCTCCTGCCGCCCGCCATCCCGCTACAGAAGGCGCAGCGCGCCGACGTTGTGATCGAAGGTGGCGCGAAGCCCGGACCCGACGGCAAGGCCGCGGCCTATGCGGGCGATCCGAACCGCATCTGGACCATCAACGGACAGGGCGGCCTGGCGGCCGGCGACAAATCGCCCGGCAAGCCGGTTCTGGTGGTCAAGCGGGGCGCGACCGTGGTCCTGGCTCTGGTGAACAGGACGCCCTACCCGCAGGTGATGCATGTGCATGGACACAGCTTCCGCCTGCTGCATCCCCTGGACGACGGGTGGGAGCCCTACTGGCTGGATACCGTCATCGTTCCGGAAGGCCAGACCGCCCGGATCGCCTTCGTGGCCGACAACAAGGGCAAGTGGCTGATCGGCTCGACCGTGCTGGAGCGGCTCGACACGGGCCTGTCGGCCTGGATCGACGTGAGCTGACCGCGCCCCGAAACGCGAAAGGGCGGCCGAAGCCGCCCTTTCCTGCGCGCCGCAGCGCGAATGTCCAGCGCCTTAGCGCTTGGAGAACTGGAAGCTCCGGCGAGCCTTCTTGCGGCCGTACTTCTTGCGCTCAACGACGCGGCTGTCGCGGGTCAGGAAGCCGACCTTCTTGAGGATCGAGCGAAGCTCAGGCTCGTAATAGGTCAGCGCCTTGGCGAGGCCGTGGCGGACCGCGCCGGCCTGGCCGGAGAGTCCGCCGCCGGCGACCGTGACGTTGATGTCGTACTGGTCGACCCGGTTGGCGACGAGCAGCGGCTGCTGCAGGATCATGCGCAGCACCGGACGGGCGAAATAAACGCCGATGTCGCGGTCGTTGACCGTCACCTTGCCGGCGCCGGGCTTGATCCAGACGCGGGCGACCGCGTCCTTGCGCTTGCCGGTCGCATAGGCGCGGCCGAGCGAGTCGATCTTCTGGACATGCTTGGGAGCCTCGGGAGCGGCGGTCTCGACCGCGCCCTTGAGGTCCTGGAGGGACTGGAGGGTTTCGGCCATGATCAGGCGCTCCTCGAATTCTTGCGGTTCAGGGCCGCGACGTCGAGAGCCGTGGGCTCCTGGGCGACATGCGGGTGCTCGGCGCCCTTGTAGACGCGCAGGTTGCCGAGCTGCTTGCGGCCGAGCGGCCCGCGCGGAAGCATGCGCTCCACGGCCTTCTCGACGACGCGCTCGGGAAAACGGCCTTCCAGGATGAACTTCGCAGTCCGCTCCTTGATGCCGCCCGGATAGCCGGTGTGGTGGTAGTAGACCTTCTGCTCGCGCTTGCGGCCGGTCAGAACCACCTTGTCGGCGTTGATGATGATGATGTTGTCGCCGCAGTCGACGTGGGGCGTAAAGCTCGCCTTGTGCTTGCCGCGCAGCCGCATGGCCACGAGAGACGCGAGACGACCCACCACGAGGCCTTTCGCGTCAATCAGCACCCACTTCTTGTCGACCTCGGCGGGCTTGGCCGAATAGGTCTTCATGGGACTAGTTCCGATCATGGGCGCGCCGACGAGATCGCCTGCGCGGGAATGAAACGCGGGCGACCCAAGGCCGCCCGTGCGATGGCCGTCGTCTACAGCAGGCGCCCTCGCGCGTCAATTCAGGATTCCAGCAGACTTTCCAGAAAACACGTTTGAAAACAACGATCTAAGATATGCGGTAAAATAGCACCGCGAAAAAATCAGCATGGCGGAATGGAATAGGTGCCTGTCACATGCGCGACCGGCTCGTCCGAACCCTCCGACGTGATCGTGACCTCGCCCACCGCCAGCCGCTTGCCGAGCTTGAGCAGCCGGCATTCGGCCAGCAGCGCCCGGGGTTCCGGCTTGCGCAGGAAGTTGATGGAGAGATTCGTCGTCACCGCGAGGCCCACCGGCCCGATGGCGCCCAGGACCGCCGCATAGAGGGCGAAGTCGGCCAGCGTCATCATCGCGGGGCCCGAGATCGTCCCGCCGGGCCGAAGCTGGCTCGGATGGTAGTCCATGCGCAGCCGCGCCCCGTGATGCGGGATGGCGAGCACGTGCCAGATGCGCCCGTGGGAGTACATCTCGGGGAACTCACGCTCCAGAAACGTCTCGAGCTCGCGAACCGTCATCACCGCCGATGCAGCCGTGTCGTTCATGCGCCCCTGCCCTTCTCGCCGCCGCCATTCCCCTCGGCGGCGTTTCGCATATCATGCCGCGAACGCAGCGCAACGGCGCAAACGGGACCGAGCAGAATGAGCGCGACGCTGTCCTCCACGGAACGAGAGCCTGTCCTGCTCAGGGCTGACGACGGCGGGACGGCGGTCCTGACGCTCAACCGCCCGCATGCGCGCAACGCCCTGTCCGAAGGCCTGATCGAGGCCCTGACGGTCGAGCTCGACGCGATCGCCCGGCAGCCTTCCGTCAAGGCGGTGATCCTCGCCGCGTCGGCGGGGCCCTGCTTCTCCTCGGGGCACGACCTGAAGGAGATGACCGCGCGCCGGGCCGACGCCGATCGCGGCCGCGCCTACTATGAAGACGTGCTCGGCCGCTGCTCGGCCCTGATGCAGCGGATCGTCCGCCTCCCCCAGCCGGTCATCGCGGCCGTCGAGACGCTCGCGACGGCCGCCGGGTGCCAACTCGTGGCCTCCTGCGACCTCGCGGTCGCCGGCGAAGAGGCCCGGTTCTGCACCCCTGGCGTCCATATCGGGCTGTTTTGCTCGACGCCGATGGTGGCCCTGTCCCGGAACTTGTCCCGCAAGCACGCGATGGAGCTGCTGCTGACCGGCGCGGCCGTTCCGGCCGGGGACGCCTTGCGCATGGGCCTCGTCAATCGCGTCGTCCCGAAGGGCCAGGCGCTGGAGGGCGCCCGGGACTTCGCCCGGACGATCGCGTCGAAGTCCGGTCCGGTTCTCGCCATCGGCAAGCGCGCCTTCTACGAGCAGCTGGAGATGGGCCTTTCGGACGCCTACGCGCACGCGTCCCGGGTCATGGTGGAGAACATGCTCGCCCGCGATGCGGAAGAAGGGATCGGCGCCTTTCTGGCCAAGCGCGAGCCGCGGTGGGAGTGAGCCCCTTCCGCACCGGGGCGGATCGCGTGTAGGACAGCCTTATGAACCACGACAGCTATCCCGACGACCTCATCCGGGGCGTCCTCCATACCGTCAAGTCCATCGCGCTGGTCGGTTTCTCGGCCAATCCGGCGCGGCCGAGCTGGATCGTGACCAAGTACCTGATCGAGCGCGGCTACCGGCTCATCCCGGTGAACCCCGGCCTGGCCGGCCAGACGGTTCTCGGCCAGCTGGTCTACGGCTCCCTGGCCGACATTCCCGGCCCGGTCGACATGGTCGAGATCTTCCGCAACTCGGAGGCCGCCGGCCCGATCACCGACGAGGCGCTGGCGCTGGATCCCCTTCCCAAGGTGATCTGGATGCAGCTCTCGGTGCGCAACGACGAGGCCGCCGCCCGCGCCGAGGCGAAGGGCGTCACCGTGATCATGAACCGCTGCCCGAAGATCGAGTTCGGCCGGCTGTCGGGCGAGATCGGCTGGAACGGCATCAACTCGCGCATTCTGTCCTCCAAGCGCGCCGTCATGGCCGAAAAAGGCTTCCAGAAGCGCACGCTGGGGCCGCCCGGGGTGAACCCGTTCGGGGCGCGGCGCTGAGGTTCTGCAACCGTCCGTGCGTTGACGCACCGCCCGCCGTTCGATAAAAAGAACAGCATTTCCCGTTCCACGAACGTCGCGGGCTCGCCCGCGCTCCTGCATGAGGACACGCCCATGACCGAGCCAAAGGCTCCCGGCTTCGCCACTCTTGCGATCCACGCCGGCGCGGCGCCGGATCCGGCGACGGGCGCGCGCGCCACGCCCATCTACCAGACCACGTCCTTCGTGTTCGACGACGTCGACCATGCGGCGTCGCTGTTCGGCCTGCAGGCCTTCGGCAACATCTATTCGCGCATCGGCAATCCCACCTGCGCGGTGCTGGAGGAGCGCGTCGCCGCGCTCGAGGGCGGCACGGCCGCGCTTGCGGTGGCGTCCGGCCACGCGGCCGAATTCCTGGTGATGCACACCCTGATGCAGCCGGGCGACGAATTCATCGCGTCCAAGAAGCTCTATGGCGGCTCCATCAACCAGTTCAATCACTCCTACAAGAACTTCGACTGGCGGGTGAAGTGGGCCGATCCGGACGACCTCTCGAGCTTCGAGGCCGCCGTCACGGACAAGACCAAGGCGATCTTCATCGAATCCATCGCCAATCCGGGCGGCGTCATCGTCGACATCCAGGCCATCGCCGACATCGCCCACAGGGCGGGCGTGCCGCTGATCGTCGACAACACGATGGCGACGCCCTACCTGATCCGCCCCTTCGAGCACGGCGCGGACATCATCGTGCATTCGGCCACCAAGTTCCTGGGCGGCCACGGCAACTCCATCGGCGGCCTGATCGTCGACGGCGGCAAGTTCGACTGGATGAAGTCGGGCCGCTATCCGATGCTGTCGCAGCCGCGCCCCGAATATGGCGGCATGGTGCTGGGCGAGACCTTCGGCAATTTCGGCTTCGCCATCGCCTGCCGGGTGCTCGGCCTGCGCGACCTCGGCCCGGCCCTGTCGCCCTTCAACGCCTTCATGATCTTGACCGGCATCGAGACGCTGCCGCTGCGCATGCAGCGCCATTGCGACAACACGCTCAAGGTCGCCCAGCATCTGCAGCGCCACCCCAAGGTGGCGTGGGTCAGCTATCCGGGCCTGGAGGGCGACAAGTATGGCGCGCTGGCGAAGCGCTACTCGCCCAAGGGGGCCGGCGCGGTGTTCACCTTCGGCCTCAAGGGCGGCTATGACGCCGGCGTGGCGCTGGTGTCCAACCTTAAGCTGTTCTCGCATCTCGCCAATATCGGCGACACGCGTTCGCTCGTGATCCACCCGGCCTCCACCACCCACCGCCAGCTGACGGCCGACCAGCAGACCCAGGCCGGCGCGGGCCCCGAGGTGGTGCGGCTCTCGATCGGCATCGAGGACGTCGAGGACATCATCGCCGACCTCGACGAGGCGCTCGCGGCGAGCTGAAGCCCGGGGCGGGCCAAGGCTCGCGGCGAGCTTCGCGGTCAGGCCGGCGGGCGCACGCTGCGCGTCAGCCGCCAGTGCACCGCCGCCATGCTGAGCACCAGCATGGCGAAGGCCTGATGGGCGAGGCCGAGCGATAAAGGCGTGATCGCCAGCAAGGTCGCCACGCCGAGCGCCGCCTGCGCCAGGGCGAGCGACGCAATGGCGCCGGTCCGGCGCGCGGCCGAGGACCCCGGCAGGCTCCGGCGCGCCGTCCAGGCCTGCGCCACCGCGACCGCGACCAGCGCATAGGCCATCATGCGGTGGTTGAACTGCACCGTCAGCGGGTTGTCGACGAGGTTCTCGAACCAGGGCGAAATGACGAACAGGCCGGAGAGATGCGGCACGAAGCGCCCGTCCATCAGCGGCCACGTGTTGTAGGTCAGCCCCGCTTTGGAGCCCGCCACCAGCGCGCCGAGCGCAATCTGGAACAGCACCGCCACGAGCGTCGCGGTCGCAAGGCCGCGCACCCGGCGCGTGGTCGGCTCGGGCGCGGATCGGCCCAGGCCCGCCGCCACGGCCAGCAGCCCCGCCAGGATGACGCTCGCGGTGGTGAGGTGCAGCATCAGCTTGACCGGCGCGACCGCGGTCATCCCGGGCTTCAGGCCGGACGCCACCATGATCCAGCCGATCGCGCCTTGCAGACCGCCCAGCAGGCCCAGCGCCAGGACCGTCAGGGCGAGGCGCCCGCGCAGCACGCCCGTCGCCAGGAATCCGATGAAGCCGAGGCCGAACACCAGCCCGATCGCCCGGCCGAGCTGCCGGTGCGACCACTCCCACCAGAAAATCTCCTTGAACTCGGACAGGGTCATGCCCTTGTTCACGAGCTCGTATTGGGAGATCTGGCGGTACTTGTCGAATTCAGCCGTCCAGGCCTGCTCCGTGAGCGGCGGAATCGCGCCGGACACCGGCTTCCACTCCGTGATCGACAGGCCCGAGCCGGTCAGACGCGTCGCGCCTCCCACCAGCACCATGACGAACACCAGCGTGGCGATGAGGTAGAGCCAGGCCCGGACCGCCGCAAGGCCACGGCCGACCGTCTCGGAGCGCGCCAGCCGGCTCGCGCGCTCGACATCCTGCTCGGCGGCGGAAAGAGACATGGGTGTGGTCCGTCGGTCCGGATCGCCGCGCCGCGGCGAAATGCGCCGTGCGTCGGGGTTGATCGTCAGGGCAGCGGGACACATAGTCCGACCGGCCCCGGCCCACAACGGTCGCGTCGCCGCAGGCGCGCCCCGGCCATTGCAACCGCCGCGTCGCCCTCCCCGCCTCGCTTTGGAACGGATGGATCTTGATGCGCCGACGCACGCGAAAATTTATCGGCGCCGTGACCATGCTGGTCTTCGTCTGCGTCTACGCCCTGGGGGCGATGACCGTGGCGCAGGGCGCGATCCAGGACGCAGGCAAGCTGGCGCAGGCCCTGTTCTACGTCGTCGTGGGGCTCGGTTGGATCCTGCCGATCATGCCGCTCATTCGCTGGATGGAGCGGCCCGATCCCGAAGACGCTTGAGCCTCATGCGGCGTCGACGCGCCGGCCCCTGTTCCAGAGCCAGAACGGGACCCCCGACAGGAGCACCTCGAACTGCCCGGGGTCCTGGAAGAAACCGTTCAGCGAGATCCGCGGCAGCGCCGTGAGATGCCGCGCATGCTCGGGAAAGAGCATGCCTCGCCGGGTCGTCACTGCGCTACGAAAACCCAGTTCCCTGGCCAGCGCGAAGTCGCGCGGCCCGGCGGAGCTCCGATCGCCCACCGGATAGGCGAGATGCCGCACCGGCGCGCCGAGTTCTTTCTCCAGGATAGCCTTCGATTCCGCCATCTCCCGCCGGGCCGTCTCGGCGTCGTGCTTGGCCAGCATCGGATGCGTGAGCGTGTGGGCGCCGATGGCGATGAGGGGATCGGCGGCGAGCCGCCTGACGCCGTCCCAGTCGAGGCACAGTCGCTCGGCGGTCGCCCGGCTGTCGACGCCCTGCTCGCGCGCCAGACCGGCGATGACGGCGCGCAATTCCGGCTCGGGCCGGGCGCGCAGGCGCCAGTAGATCGTCTCGAAGGCGGCCGATTTCTGGGCCGCGGTGGATGCCGGCAGGTCCAGCGTCTCCCCCCCGATCGACGCGCTGACCTGGGCCGCGCGAGCGATGGCGTCCTCCAGGTCCAGCCACCACAATTCGGCGCTGCGCTCCACGAAGCCTGGCGTTACGAAAATGGTTGCGGGCGCGCCATGGGCGCGCAGGACCGGCAGCGCATGCTCCAGATTGTCGCGATAGCCGTCGTCGAAGGTCAGCGCGAGGACGCGCTGGTCCACGCGCCCCGCCTCCACGGCGTCCACGGCCTCGTCCAGCGGGACGAAGCGATACCCGGCCGCCCTGGCGCGCGTCAGCGCGAGGTCCAGGAATTCGGGCGTCACCTCCAGCAGGCGGTTCGGCGCGAACTCGCGCTCCACCCATGGCCGGACATGATGCAACATCAGGATGCCGCCGAGCCCCCGCAGGCCGCTCCCGGCCCAGCGCGGCGCTCCAGCCGCCGCCAAACCCGCGAAAGCGGCGCCGTAGAGACGATGCTTCAGCCCCATATTCAACACCGTAAGTTAAGTCGGCGCATGCCGTTCAACTTGGGGCTGCGACGTTAATCCTGGTTTAAGCATTCTGTTGACGTGATGGTCCTCGGCGACCACCGTGACCCCGTCAAAACGCCGGGAACACGATGTCGGTCGCCCTTGCATATCCGATGATCAGCTGGAGCGACATCACCGTCTTCCGATCGGCTGAAGACGCCGAGGCGCTGTGGCGCGCGCTCGAGGCGGATGGGGCGTGCACCCCCTACCAGCGCTATGACTGGCTGTCCGCCTGGTATGCGACGGTCGCCATGATGAACCGGCTGCAGACGGCGATCGTCGTCCTCCGCGATTCGAACGGCTGGCCTGCGGCCCTGTTTCCCTTCGTTCTGGAGCGCCAGGGCCCCGCCCTCGTGGCGCGCTTCGCCGGCGGCAAGCATTGCAACGCCAATATGGGCGTTTTCCGCCCGGGCTTCGCCGAACAACTCGGCCATACGCCCGCCGTGGCCATCCTGAACGCCATGGCGGACGAGATCGCGAGGGAAGGCCTCGGCAGGGTCGACGTCTTTCACCTGCGCGCCCAGCCGGGCGCCTGGAGCGGCATGCCCAACCCCTTGGCGGGCGGGCCCGGATGCCACCCGGCCGAAGACGCGCACGCGCTCACGCTGCGGGAAGACGAAAGCGAAGAAGACCTCACACGTCGCCTGCTCGGCAAGGACAGCCGCAAGAAGTTGGCCAAGAAGCTGCGCTGGCTGGACGAGTTGGGCGGCGTCGCCTTCAGGCGCGCCGAGACCGAGGCCGAGGTCGACCGCATTCTCTGCTCCTTTTTCCGGCAGAAGGCCGAGCGTTTCCGCGCGCAGGGCATCGTCAACCCGTTCGCCTGCACGTCCACGCAGGCCTTCATCAGGCGGGCGGCTCTCGCCGGCCTGGATCAGGGCCGGCCGGCGCTGGAGATCCACGCCCTATGGTGCGGCGACGTCGTCGCGGCGGCCTTCGGCGGATGCTGCGACGGACGCCGGCTGAGCGGCACCTTCATCTCCATGGAGACGGACCTGGCGATCATGCGGTCAAGCCCCGGCGAACTGATCGCCCTGGAGCTCGCCCGTCTGGCGCTGCGCCGCGGCCTGAGGAGCTTCGACCTCGGCATGGGAGACGACGGCTACAAGCGCCATACCTGCCCCGAACGCGAGCTAAGGTTCGAGAGCGTCGTGCCGGTGAGCGCCCTCGGGCGCGCGGTGGCGCTGGGACTGATCGGATTGGGGCGCCTCAAGGGCGCCATGAAGCGCGACGACCGGGTGCTTCGCACGGTGCGTCGGGTCGCGTTCAGGCTCGTGGGCGGCGATCGCAACCCCTGACCTCAGGCCGCGACCCCTTCCAGACGTTGATGGGCGATCTGGACCACTGGCAGGCCCTTGCGGCCGATCTCGGCGACGAACTCCGACGCGGCTGGCGCATCCCGCTCGCCGCTCACCACCGCGGCGCACAGATCCGCATGGTCGAGCAGTTCGAGCATCGCCTCGCGGCGCTCCGAGCCGGCCGTGATCGGCGGAGCGGCGACCAGCACGACGTCATAGGTCTGGCCGAGCGCGCCCAAAGCGAGGCCGATCCCCTGCGCCCGGTCGGGCGCATCCTCCAGAGCGCCATCCCCGGCGGACACGAGATGCAGGCGCGATCCCGGATCGCGATGGATCACCTGCATGAATGAGGCGCGACCCGCCACGAGCTCGCAGAATCCGGCGCCGTCGTGCCCGCCCGCGCTCTCGGCGTCGACCAAAACGATGCGGTGGGTCCGCGCCAGGATGCGGCCGAGCGCGAAGGCGACGTCGCGGCTGGGCTGCGGGCCGGCGGACGCGACGACGCAGCGGACCGGGCCGCCGGAGGCCGCCATGTCGCGGATGCGGTCGGCCAACGCGGACGGGCGCACGCCCGGCGCCGGCGCAGCCTTCGGCGCAGGGAACGGCTCGGGATCCGCGCCCCGCAGAACGGGGTCTTCGGCGACGCGCTCCGTTCGCCGCGCCGGCGCTTCGCGCATCCAATTGACCGGGGGCTCGCCGACGCGGGCCAGGGCGGGCTGGACGGCGACGGGCGCCGGCATAGCGGGCGCGCCCGCCGGGGCCGCCGGCGCGGCGGGCTCGTTCGCGATGGCGCGGCCGGACATCAGCTCGGAGCTCACGATGCACATGGTCGAGACCAGAAAGGTCGCCAGGGTCACGATGATGATGGTCGGAAGCTTCTTGGGAAAGCTCGGGACGACCGGCGGATCGGCGCGCTGGACGATGCGCGCGTCCGGCGGCACGGCGTCCTTGACGTCGCGAGCGGTCGCTTCGCGGTAGCGCGTCAGCATCGCCTCGAGCTGCTCGCGCTGGGACCGCGCCTCGCGCTCCAGGGACCGCAGCTGGACGTCGTTCTCGCTCGCCGTGATGCTCTGCTGCTTGTAGCCGTTCAGCGTGACCATCAGGCTTTCGACGCGGCCGGCCGCGATCTTGGCGTCGTTCTCCAGCGTCCTGACGGCCTTCTCGGTGGCGGCGGCGATCTGGCCGTCGAAATTCGCCAACTGGGCCGCGAGCTCCTTGATGCGCGGATGGCCGGGCAGCAGCGAGCGCGATTCCATCGCCAGCTGCGCCTTCAAGGTCGTCCGCTCGCCCACCAGCTTGCGCACCAGTTCGTTGTTGGCGACGTCTGAGACTTCCAGCGTGCGGTTGGACGCGATCGCCTCGCGCAGCAGCTTCGCCTTGGCCTCGGCGTCCGCCTGGGCCACCCTCACCGTGTTCAGCTGCGTATTCAGCTCGGCCAACTGCTGCTGCTGGATGGTGGCGTTGTTGGTGGAGACCAGCAGGCCGGTCTTGGCGCGGAACGCCTCCACCTTGGCCTCGGCGTCGGCCACCTTCTGGCGCAGCGGGTCGATGGCGCCGTTCAGCCAGGCGCTGGCCGAGCGGGCCACCTTCTGCTTGGCCTCTTCCTGCAGCTCCAGATAGATCTCCGCGATGGCGTTGGCGCCGCGCGCGGCGAGCTCGGGATCCTTGGAGGTGAATTCGACGGTCAGCACACGCGACAGGCCCGCCGGAAAGGCCGTGACCCGCTCCAGGAAGGCGTCGATGAGCTGTTCGTTCTCGCTGGGCCGGACCACGCCGATATAGGCGAGAAGGCGGGAGGCCGAGCCCAGCACCGTCGCGCCCCGGTCGAATTCCGGATCGCCGCGCAGCTGCAGCCGCTCGATCGCCCGCTTGGCGAGATCCCGCGACGTGATCAGCAAGGCCTGGCTCGCCACCTCGCGCTCGTCGATCGTAGCGTCTCGCTCGCCGCCGTTGCCCGGCCGGGTGTAATAACTGTCGCCGGTCTGGAGCAGGATGCGCGCGTCCGCCGTGTAGCGCGACGTGGCCGTGTTGACGAAGAACGAGGTCGCCCCAAAGGCGATCAGAACCGGGATCAGGATCCACGCGCTTCGGCGCTTCAACGCGCGCCACAACTGGCCCATGTCGATATCGCCGCCACCGGCGGGGGCCTGCCCGGCGTACGCCATTACGTATTCCTTCACGACACGAACACTGGCCAGAATGGTGAACGGGCAAGGTTTCAATAACGTTAAGTCAAAACCTATGCCTGATCAGATTTTGTTAACCATGACAGCCCACAACATCTGCATCGACCACCCCTCCGAGAGTCGTGAATGTCGCGTCGTCGTTTCCTCTGTATTCTCGGCGCCGCCGCGCTGGCCGGCTGCGCGCCGCAGGTCTACGCGCCGCCTGGCTTTTCGGCGCAGCTCGACGCGCCCTACACCCTCGCCAGCGGCGACCGCCTGAGAATCATCGTTTTCGGCCAGGACAACCTGTCCAACAGCTATGCGGTCGACGGCTCTGGCCGCGTCTCGCTCCCGCTCATCGGCCCGGTCGGCGCCGGCGGCCAGACGACGGCCCAACTGGAGCGGGCGATCGAGCAGAAGCTGCGCGCCGGCTTCCTTCGCGAGCCCCGGGTGTCCGTGGAGGTGGAGCAGTACCGCCCCTTCTTCATCCTCGGCGAGGTCACGACCGCCGGGCAGTATCCCTACGTCAACGCCATGACGGTGCAGACGGCGGTCGCCATCGCGGGCGGCTTCTCGCCCCGCGCCCTGCGCACCCAGGCCGAGATCACCCGCCAGATTAACGGGCGCCTGGTCACCGCCACCGTGCCGGTGACGGTCCCGGTCAGGCCCGGCGACACCGTTGTGGTGCGCGAGCGGTGGTTCTAGGCGCGATGCCGTCAGGCCAGGCTCTGCGCATCGTCCATGTCTTCCGCGCTCCGACCGGCGGGCTCTTTCGTCACGTTCTGGACCTCGCCCGCGCCCAGGCCGACGCGGGGCACGACGTCGGCCTGATCTGCGATACCAATGGCGGCGAGCGCGCCGCGTCCGCGCTGTCGGCCGTCGCCTCCCGATTGACGCTCGGCGTGGCCAGGATCGGCATGCCCCGCGAGCCGAGCCCGTTCGACGCCACGGCTCTCGCCAGGGTCTCGCGCGTCTTGCTGCGGGCCCGCCCCGACGTGGTGCATGGGCACGGCGCCAAGGGCGGCTTCTACGGGCGCATCGCGCCGGCCCGGCCCTGGGGCCCCGGACCCGCCAGGATCTACACTCCGCATGGCGGCAGCGCCCATTACGGCCAGGCCACTCCCGCCGGCCGGCTCTACGGCGTCATCGAGCGGACCTTGGCGCGGCGCACATCCGTGTTCACCTTCGAGAGCGACTATGTCGCCGGCCGTTTCGAGGCGATGCTCGGCGACGTTCCCCACGCGGCCGTGGTCATCCACAACGGGCTCGCGGCCCACGAATTCGAGCCCGTGCTGGACGCGCCCGAAGCGGCCGACATCCTCTATCTGGGCGAGCTCCGGCGCCTCAAGGGCGTCGACACCCTGCTGGAAGCCCTGTCGCTGTTGCGCGACATGCTGCCCTGGGAGCCGTCCGCCGTGATCGTCGGCGCGGGCCCGGACGAAGCGGACTTCCGGGCGCAGGCGCGCCAGTTCGGCCTGCGGGGCGTGGCGTTCAGGCCGCCCATGCCGGCCCGACAGGCCTTCGCGCTCGGCCGGGTCATGGCGGTCCCGTCCCGGGCCGAATCGTTGCCCTATGTGGTGATCGAGGCCGCCGCCGCCCAGCGCCCCCTGGTGGCGACCGCAGTGGGAGGCGTGCCTGAGATCCTGGGGCCTTTCTCCGATCGGCTCGTTCCTGCCGACTCTCCGCAGGCTCTGGCGGCCGCGCTCGCGGCGGTCCTGCTCAAGCGGCAGGACGATAGGGCCGAGGAGGCGCGCGGCCTCGCCGCTCACGTCGCCGCCCACTTTGCCATCGACCGCATGGCGGGCGCCGTCGAGGCCGCCTACCGCAAGGCGGTCCGGCGCTGAATTAACTCTTCGGTGAAGCCGTTTCCGTATCGTTGTTGCAAGTTTTTCCAAGGATCGCGGACGCCGCGCCTGAGGAGAGTGATGGCCAAGATCGGTTTCGACGACCTTCTGCGCCTGGACGCCGGAGTGGCGCCCGCGTTCGGAGCGCCCCCCCGCCCCTCGTTGAGCGCCTTGGCCGAAAAGATCGCCGCCGAACCCCGGCCCAGGTCCTATTCGGCCACGGTCGTAGCCGGCGTGGTCGGCCTCGCCGAGTTCATCCTGCTCGTCGCGACCGGCGTCCTGGCCCACTACCTGTATCTCAGACGAGGCGTCTTGCCCGACCTGGTCTACTCGGTCCTGATCGTCGGGTCGTCCACCGCCGCCGTGGTCGCGTTCCAGGCCGTGCGCGCCTATGAGCTGAGCGCCATCCGGTCGCCGCTGAACCAGTTCATCCGCCTGATGCTGGCCTGGAGCGGCGTATGCGCGCTCGCGCTCGCCACCTCCTTCGTCGCCAAGCTGAGCGAACTCGTCTCGCGCGTCTGGTTCGCCGAGTGGTTCGCGGTGGGGCTCGTCGCCCTCGTGCTGTTTCGCATCGGCGTGGGCGGCGTGGTTCGCCGCATGGTCCGTCGCGGCCAGCTTGACCGGCGCACCGCGATCGTGGGCGGCGGGCCGGCGGCCGAAAGCCTTCTGCGCGCGCTCGACGCGGAGACCGATTCCGAGGTGCGCGTCCTGGGCGTGTTCGACGACCGCGACGAGGTCAGGTCGCCCGAAAGCGTCGCGGGCTATCCCAAGCTCGGCAGCACCGACGACCTCGTCGACTTCGTCCGCAAGGCGCAGCTCGACCTCGTCATCTTCACGGTGCCGATCACCGCGGAGGACCGCATCCTGCAGATGCTGCGCAAGTTGTGGGTGCTGCCGGTCGACATCCGCCTGTCGGCCCACCAGAGCAAGCTGCGCCTGCGCCCGCGGTCCTATTCCTATATCGGCTCCGTCCCGGTGCTCGCCGTCACCGACCGGCCGATCGCCGATTGGGACGTCGTCTTCAAGTGGCTCTTCGACAAGATCGTCGGAACCACGCTCCTCATCCTCCTGTCGCCGGTGATGCTGGCCACCGCGCTGGCGGTGAAGCTCGACTCGCCGGGTCCCGCCTTCTTCCGGCAGCGGCGCTACGGGTTCAACAACGAGCTCATCGAGGTGTTCAAGTTCCGGTCGATGTATGTCGACCAGTCAGACCCGACGGCCTCCAAGCTGGCGACCCGCAACGATCCGCGCGTCACCAGGGTCGGCCGCTTCATCCGCAAGACGTCGCTGGACGAACTCCCCCAGCTCATCAACGTCGTCCTCAAGGGCGATCTGTCGCTGGTGGGCCCGCGCCCGCATGCGGTGAACGCCAGCGCCGAGCACCGTCGCTATGACGATCTGATCGACGGCTATTTCGCGCGGCATCGCGTGAAGCCGGGCATCACCGGATGGGCGCAGGTGTGCGGATGGCGCGGTGAGACGGACACGCTGGAGAAGATCAAGAAGCGCGTCGAGCACGACCTCTACTATATCGAGAACTGGTCGGTGTTCTTCGACCTCTACATCCTGGCCATCACGCCCTTCGCTCTGGCCAAGACCGAGAACGCCTATTGAGCGCCGCGAGCCTGACCTCCGCCGACGGCTCCGCGCGACGCAAGACGATCTCGATCCCCGCGATCCAGAACGCGGTCCTGGCCCTCCTGCTCTTTTCCGGCTGCGTGGCCTTCATCGAGCCCTCGCCGTTCGAGGCCGTGTTCGTGGTCGCGCTTTTGACGTTTCTGTTCGGGGGCGTGCGGCTGCCCGCCGAATCGATCCCTCTCCTGGTCCTGCTCACCCTGTTCAATCTCGGCGGCGTGCTGTCCCTGATGGAGGTGATGCATGACGCGAAGGCGATCACCTTCACGGCGATCTCGGTCTATCTCGCCTGCGTGACCATCCTGTTCATGATGCTGATGGTGGAGAACACCAGCCGGCGCATGCAGGCGATCCTCAACGCCCACATCCTCGCCGCCATGGTGGCGGGCGTCACCGGAACCCTCGGCTATTTTAACGTCGCGGGCCTCAGCGCGGCGTTCACGTCGTTCGACGGATCGCGCGCGTCCGGCATGTTCAAGGACCCCAACGTGTTCGGCCCGTTCATCGGCGTCGCGGCGACGATCCTGTTCAACCGCATCGTGAACGGCTCGATCCGCTGGTTCTGGACCGGCCTCGCCATGTTCGGCTTCCTGTGCTTTGCGGTGTTGCTGTCATTCTCGCGAGGCGCGTGGGGCGTGCTCGCCTTCGGGCTCGTGATGGTGATCGGCCTGAACCTGGCGGTGTCCCGCTCATGGCGCGAGCGCCGGCGCATCGCCGTGGTCACGATGCTGGGCGCGGCGGGGCTGGTCTGCGTCGGCGCCGCGGCCCTGACCTCGCCGGTGATCAGCACCATGCTCGAAGACCGCGCCCAGCTCATCAAGTCCTATGACGCCGGCGAGACCGGCCGCTTCGGCAACCAGCGGCGCTCGATTCCGCTTCTGCTGGATTTGCCGAACGGCTTCGGGCCGCTGCAATTCGACAAGAAGTTCACCGAGAACCCCCACAACGTCTACATCTACGCCTTCAGCTCCTATGGCTGGCTGGGAGGGATCTCGTATTTCGCGCTGATCGCGCTCACCTGCGTCATGGGATGGCGGCTCGTCTTCCAGCGCTCCCCCTGGCAGAAGGACGCCATCGGCCTGTGGTGCTGCCTCTTCCCGCAGATCGTGCAGGGCTTTCAGATCGACACCGATCACTGGCGCCACTTCTGGTGGCTGTTCGGGATGGTGTGGGGCCTCGCCATCATGTCGAACCGCCTGAAGCGGGCGGCGGCCCGCGACAGCGTCGCTCACCTCCCGCCCGGTCAGACCTTCGTATCGGCGTAGGCCGCCGGATCGAGCATCCGGTCGGTCGCTTCGGCCCAGGTCAGCACCGAGCCGCCGGGAAGCCTGGGCGCCGCCAGCGCGTTCTCGACCGCCGCCACGATGGAGTCCCGGTCGCCCTGGATATAGCCGAACCGCCCCGCCCTGCCGCCTGCGGCCGCATGGGGGCAGACCGCGGGCGTGCCGAAATAGGCGAACTGCATGAGCTTCATGGAGGTGTCGACCAGATAGGCCGGGAAGCGCGCCTGCGAATAGGGCGCGACTCCAAGCGCTGCATGCTTCACGAAGGGCAGCGTGCGGCGATACTCCATCTCGGGATAGACCCGCAGATTGGGGCCGGACAGCCCCTGCGCGGACGCGCCCGCCCCGATCACGTGGAAGGTCACCGCCGGAAAGGCCGGCGCGGCGATCTCAAAGAAGATCCGGTCGAAGAGCATCGACCCCACCGAGACGGCGTGCAGGCCGGGCTCGTAGGGCGACGGATCCGCATCTCGCGCGATCGACGGGTCGATCCCATGGGGCACGTGCCGCAGGAGGTCGCCGCGCTCGAAACTGGGCGCCAGCGCCCGGGACGGGATGACGATGTCGTCCAGCAGCGGCTCGCTCGTCCTGAGCGCCTCGATGAGGACCGGCGAACAGCCGATGGTCGCAAGGTCGTCGGAGCACAGATAGATGAGCCGCGCAGCAGGATTGGCCTTGCGGCACAGCGCGATGAAGAGCGGCGACAGGCCGGACTCGATGACGATGGTCGTCGCCTCGCCGATCCATCGCGCCAGCACCGGCGACGGAAAAGCCCGGTAGGCTGCGAAGGCGAGCCGCTCGATGGGCCGCAGCGCCGGCGCGTCCAGATGGACCGGGTGCAGCGGGGTCTTCCAGAGATAGCACTCGACGCCGTCGCGCCTCTCGATCCTGTTCGCGGACGCCGCGATGGGCGTGCGGGGATCGCCCTTGATCGTGGAGAGGACGCTGAAGCCGTGCGAGAAGAACCGGCACTCGCCGCGCTTGGCGAGTTCGGCGGCGATGAAGTGGACATTGGCCCACCGCGGCGTCCGGAAGTCGTGCTGCGACAGCATCAGGAACCGCTCGGCCCGGGCCTCGCGATCCGCCGCCGGCGCCGCTGCAGGCTGGCTCATGGCTCGACCGGCTCCGCGCCCGGGCTGAATCGCTTCGCACCGTGAAGCCGCGCCAGATCCGCGATCGTGCCGGTGACGATCACGGCGTGCAGGATCACGATCTGCCCCAGCACCGCCCAGGCGACCGCGTTCGGCCCTGCGACGGCCGTGACACCGAAGGCGACGGCGCACTCGACGGCGAGGCCGAGCCCTCCCCCCGCCACCCACCATTTCTCGCCTCGCAGGGCGAGGCTGGCGCCGCCGAAGGGAGCCGCCGTGGCCCCGATGACCGCCGCCGCCAGCAGGGGCGCGGCGAGGCCCAGCGGCAACGTGTTCGCCGCGATCCCGAACCGCTGCAGCAGCGCAAGCGCCGCCGCCGCGCCCAGCGCGTAGACCAGGCCCAAGGTCGCGAGGCGGACCGTATAGCGCCGGATGATCGCCTTCAGGGCGGCCCAGTCGCAGTCATGGGCCGCATCGATCATGCGGGGGACCGTCTGCATGAACAGCGCGTGGACGATCACGCCGGGCACGGAGGCGATCTTGCGGGCGAGTTCGAAGCCCGGGATGACGTCCGAATGGCCCAGCAGCCGCAGGGCGATGACCGGAACCTGCTCGGCGGCGCTCAGGAACGCCCCATGGGTGATGAAGACGACGATCGCCGACCCCTCGCTGCGCCACTCGTCGCGGGTGCGGGGCGCGCGCGGATATTTCAGCCGTCCCAGATAGGCCGGATCGCGGATCGCGCCCGCCGCGACGCTCACCAGCGCGGCCAGGAGTTGTCCGATGGCGACCACCGAGAAATGATCCTGCATGCCGGCAAGCTGCAGCGCGGCCATGAACAGGCAGGTGAGCGTCGGCGGCAGGATGAACACCAGCACGACCGCGCCGAGCTGCCGGCCGGCGGCGATCAAGTGGCTCTCCTGGATGCGCGACGCCAGGTAGAACAGCGACATGCCGCCCACCAGGCAGGCGTCAGGCGCCGCCAGAACCCCTGTCCCGGCGGCCAGCGCCATGGCGGCGACGACGAGCGTGGCGAAGAGATGCACCAGGAAGGCGCCGGCCGGCGGTCCGGAATGGCCGGTCCGGCCGGCCGCCAGGGCGTCGCGCATATAGCCCTGGTTGATGAACTGGCCGAGCGGTCCGCACAGAAGCATGGCGGCCGCCACATCGGCGGCGGCCGCCCCGTAGGAGGCGCGATCCAGGAACGTGATGGCGTAGACCGGCGGCAGCGCTCCCGCCGCCCCGCCCAGCACCCGTGCGACGACCAGCAGGGACAGCCTCGATCGCGGGGCGAGAGTCATCCGGCGAACCGCTCGAAGAGGCGCCCGTAGGCCTGCGCGGCGTCGTCCCAGTCGAAATCGGCGGCGCGCTTGAAGCCGCGCTCCACGAAGCGCGCGCGCAACTCGGAGCTCTCCAGGAGCGCCAGCACGCCCCGGCCTATGGCCTCCGCCGATGTCGGATCGACGCACAGCGCAGCGTCCGCGGCGATCTCCTGCGTCGAGGTCGCGGCGCTCGTCAGGACAGGCGCGCCGCAGCGCATCGCCTCGATGATCGGCAGGCCGAATCCCTCATAGAGCGACGGGAACAGGAAGAGCTCGGCGCCCGCGATCAGCGCCGGGACGGCCTCGTCCGCCACATAGCCCAGCCGCCTGACGCGCGGCGTGGCCGACAGGTCCTCGTGCTGGCCGAAGACATGGGCGCGCCCGGTGAGCCCGAACACCACGAGCTCCAGGTCGGGCGCCACGCGGTCGACGATACCCCGCCAGGCCTCCAGCGCCCGGCCGAGATTCTTGCGCGGGTCGGAGGTCGCGTGCAGCAGGACATAGCGGCCGTTCAGACCGAAAGCCGTCTTGACCGCTTCGATCTCCGACGGCGCCCTCGGACCGAAGCTCGGCGATACGCCGTTATAGATGATGCTGACCTTGTCTTCCGGCACGCCCAGCCGGTCGATGATGCGCTGGCGCGAAAAGGCCGAGACGGTGACGACATGGGCCACCCGGCGCACCAGCATCGGGATCAGCGCCTGGTAGGCGCGCAGGAAGGACGGGGCGAAGAACTCCGGGATGTCGAAGAAGGCCACGTCGTGCAGCGTCACGATCTGCTTGGCGTAGGCGGCCGGGCCGGTAGCGGAGGGCGACCACAGGAGCCGGCCATGCGCCAAGAGAGGCAACATCAGCTGCTCCCACGCATGGCCCTTGACGCCGCGCAGCGCCCGCCGGGGCGCGATCCGCCCGATCTCGGGCAGGCGCTTCATGATTTCGAGCGTCATGCGCTGCTGTCCGCCGGTCTCGAAGGCGGCGGCGCGCATGTTCACGGCCACCCGGGACCCGAGCTCGCCAGCGGCGTCGACCACGGGAGCGCTCCGCCCCGAGGCGTCGGCCGTGCGCTCAAGGGCCTGTGCGGAAAAAGTCATTCGTCGCCCAAGGCAGGACCATCGTCCAACCAGTCCTATCAAGGAGCGATTGACGTTGGCTTACCAAGTCCACTTCGAGAATCAGTCAGACATCATGGCGCATTCCCGCCGGATGATGAACCGGGGACGCAACCGCAGCGCAGCCATACCGGGCGGAGAAATGGAAAACGGGGCCGCTGGCCCCGTTCCCGAAATGAAAATGAGATGGTCGGAGTGGCGGGATTCGAACCCACGACCCCTAGTCCCCCAGACTAGTGCGCTAACCGGGCTGCGCTACACTCCGACGTGGCGTGCTTATAAGCACCCATCCGGCCCCGCGCAACCGCGTTCCGGCGGCTCCGCGCACTTTCCCGATCGTTTCGCTCCGTCCGGCCCCAGACGCAGAAAAGCCGGCGACGAGGCCGGCCTTTCAGGTCTTCAGCAGGTCGCCGGTTTTCAGGCGGCGTCGCCGTCCGTTCCGCCCGGCGGCATGCCGCCTTCCGGAGGTCCGCCGGCGGGATCGGCGTCCAGATCGCCATTGCCGTTGGGCGCGTCGTCGCCTTCGTCGGAGATCCGCTCCACCGAGACGACCTTCTCGTCCTGGGCCGTGTCGAACACGATGACGCCCTGCGTGCCGCGCCCCGCGATGCGGATGCCGTCGACCGGGCAGCGGATCAGCTGGCCGCCATCCGTCACCAGCATGATCTGGTCGGAGTGCTCGACCGGGAAAGAGGCCACGAGCGGCCCGTTGCGGCTGTTCACCACCATGGCGACGATGCCCTTGCCGCCGCGGCCGGTGACCCGGACCTCATAGGCGGAGGTGCGCTTGCCATAGCCGTTCTGCGACAGGGTGAGGATCACCTGCTCGCGGGCGGACAGGTCGGCGTAGCGCTCCTGCGACAGGGCCGCGACCACGTCGGTCTCCTCGTCGTCGGTCGCCGCCTCGTCGGCGACGCTCTCGCCCTGGATGGCGCGGCGCATCTTCAGATAGGCCGCCCGCTCCTCGGCCGAGGCTTCGACATGCTTCAGGATCGCCAGCGAAATGACGGTGTCGTCCTTGCCCAGCGCGATGCCGCGCACGCCGGTCGAGTCGCGGCCCTTGAACACGCGCACGTCGTCGACGCAGAAGCGGATGCACTGGCCGCGCGCCGTGGTGAGCAGCACGTCGTCCTCCGCCGAGCAGATCTGGACGTCGACGATGTGGTCGCCCTCGTCCAGCTTCATGGCGATCTTGCCGTTGCGGTTCACGTTCACGAAGTCCGACAGCTTGTTGCGCCGGACGCCGCCGGAGGCGGTCGCGAACATGACGTCGAGCGTGTCCCAGGCGGTCTCGTCCTCGGGCAGCGGCATGATGGTGGTGATGCGCTCCTGCCCCTGCAGGGGGAGCATGTTCACCAGCGCCTTGCCGCGGGCCTGCGGGGCGGTCAGCGGCAGGCGCCAGACCTTCTCCTTGTAGACCTGCCCGCGCGACGAGAAGAACAGCACCGGCGTGTGCGTGGAGGCCACGAAGAGCCGCGAGACGAAATCCTCCTCGCGCGTCTGCATGCCGGAGCGGCCCTTGCCGCCGCGGCGCTGGGCCCGGTAGGTGGAGAGCGGCACGCGCTTGATGTAGCCGGCGTGGGACACGGTGACGACCATGTCCTCGCGCTGGATCAGGTCCTCGTCCTCCAGGTCGGAGTCCCACTCCACCAGCATGGTCCTGCGGGGCGTGGCGAAGGCCGCCTTGAACTCGGCGAGCTCCGTGGAGACGATGGCCATGATGCGCTCGCGCGAGCGCAGGATGTCCAGATAGTCGGAGATCTCGGCCGCCAGCTTGTTCAGCTCGTCCGCGATCTCGTCCCGGCCCAGGGCCGTGAGGCGCTGCAGGCGCAGGTCCAGGATGGCGCGGGCCTGCGCCTCCGAGAGCCGGTAGGTGTCCTGGTCCGACACGCGGTGGCGCGGGTCGTCGATCAGCGCGATCAGCGACGCCACGTCCTTGGCCGGCCAGTCGCGGCCCATCAGGGCCTCGCGGGCGGCGTTGGCGTCGGGCGAGCTGCGGATCGTCTGGATGACCTCGTCGATATTGGCGACCGCGATGGCGAGCCCCACCAGCACATGGGCCCGGTCGCGCGCCTTGCCGAGCAGGAAGCGCGTGCGCCGGCTCACCACCTCCTCGCGGAAGTCCACGAAGGCGGCGATCAGGTCGCGCAGGGTCAGCGTCTCGGGGCGCCCGCCGTTCAGCGCCACCATGTTGCAGCCGAAGCTCGACTGCAGCGCGGTGTAGCGGAAGAGCTGGTTGAGCACGACGTCCGCCATCGCGTCGCGCTTGATCTCGATCACGATGCGCATGCCGTCGCGGTCGGACTCGTCGCGCAGGTCCGCGATGCCCTCCACCCGCTTCTCGCGCACGAGCTCGGCGATCTTCTCGATCAGGGTCGACTTGTTGATCTGGTACGGGATCTCGGTGACGATGATCGCCTCGCGATCCTTGCGGATCTGCTCGGTCGTCGTCTTGGCCCGCATGATCACCGAGCCGCGCCCGGTCAGATAGGCGTTGCGGATGCCGCCCTTGCCCAGGATGGAGCCGCCGGTCGGGAAGTCCGGCCCGAGGATGTGCTCCATCAGGCCTTCGACCGTGATGGCCGGGTCCTGGATGTAGGCGATGCAGCCGTCGATGACCTCGCCGAGATTGTGCGGTGGGACGTTCGTAGCCATGCCGACCGCGATGCCGCCGGCGCCGTTGACGAGCAGATTGGGGTAGCGCGCCGGAAGGACCGTGGGCTCCTTCTCCGAGCCGTCATAGTTCGGCTGGAAGTCGACCGTGTCCTTGTCGAGATCGTCCAGCAGACCCATCGCGGGCCGCGCCAGGCGCACCTCGGTGTATCGCATGGCGGCGGCCGGGTCGCCGTCCACCGAGCCGAAATTGCCCTGGCCGTCGACCAGGGGCAGGCGCATGGAGAAGTTCTGCGCCATGCGCACGAGCGCGTCATAGATCGATTGGTCGCCGTGCGGGTGGTACTTACCGATCACGTCGCCGACCACGCGCGCCGACTTGCGATAGGGCCGGTCCGGCGTGTAGCCGTTCTCATTCATCGAGTAGAGGATGCGGCGATGAACGGGCTTGAGGCCGTCGCGGGCGTCCGGCAAGGCGCGGGAGACGATCACGCTCATCGCGTAATCGAGGTAGCTGCGCTTCATCTCGTCGGCGATGGAGACGGGACGAATGTCCTGTCCCTCGCCGCCCCCGGCGGGCGGGGTCTTATCGTCTTCGGCCAATGTGCTGTCCGGGTGTGTGTTTTCGCGTGCCTTCTCTTAAACGATTCCGGCGCGGAAGGCCACCCGCAGGGGGCGCTCCGACCGACAAAGAAACGCTGAAAAAACAACAACTTAAAACCGCGCCGCCCTCCCCGCGGGCGGACTGGGCTGCGTTGCGGCCGCGATCGGGCTCCCGGGCGCCGCCCGGGGCCGACCTTTCCGGCCCGTCGGACCGTGGACTGGCGGCTCCGGTCGCGGCGCAAACGTCGCCGGATCGGGCGGCCGCCTCACACGAAAGCCGGCGCGACCTCGCGGCTGGCGGCGGCGGAAAGCGCCCTGCACAGGTCGAAGAGCTCGCTGGCGGTCCTGTCCCGCGGCGGATGCCTGCGGCCGAACTGGCGCTCCAGAAGGATCAGCTGCAGCACGATGGCGCTGGATGACAGGGTCACTCCGGCCATGGACCATGACGGGAACTCCCGGTCCCGCGTGCACTGCGTCTGCAGGATCTGGAAGCAATGGTGGCGCGGATCGTCCTCGATGCGTTCGAGCAATTCCATGACATGCGCCTCGGGACCTTCCAGGACCTGACAGAACCAGGATGACGCGCAGATCAGGAAGCCCGTGATCTGCCGATCCTCATTGCGGCGCCGGGCGCCTTCCGTAATCGTCCTGAATTCGGGGCTGTACCCCCGGCTGTCCACCGGCAGGAAATGTTCGCTACTGTAAATGGCCTGGAACATGGGAGCTCTCACCGCGAATCCGTGCACGACAGAGCCTGCGTCACGAGTTAACATATTTCAAGTTGTGAGTTAGCCTTCGATGAACTCGAAAATTGTGCGCAGCGAAGTGTCATGACCAGAGGGGGCGATCTCAGCCCGTTCTCGGGCGTATCGCGCGGCCGCGGTCCGGCTTAGGCTTGCCCCATGCTGCTCGATTATCTCACCTCTGCGCTCGTCACCCTGCTGGTGACCGTCGACCCGCCCGGCCTGGCGCCTCTCTTCCTGGGCGTGACCCGGGGCATGAGCGACGCCGAGCGGCGCCAGGTGGGGGTCCGCGCCAGCGTGATCGCCGCCTTCATCATGGGCGCCTCGGGCCTCGCCGGGGCGCAGCTTCTCACCGCGCTTGGCATCACCCTCCCCGCCTTCCGCATCGCGGGCGGGCTCCTGCTGTTCTGGATCGCGTTCGAGATGGTGTTCGGCGGCCGCAGCGAACGCAAGGGCGAGGCCGCCGAGAAGGCCATCACGCTCGACCATATCCGCAACGTGGCGGCCTTTCCGCTCGCCATCCCGCTGATGGCGGGACCTGGCGCGATCACGGCCACGATCCTGCTCGCAGGGCGGGCCCAGGGCGACCCGACCCGCCTGCTGCTGCTTCTCGCCGTGATCCTCGGCGTTTGCCTCAGCTGCCTCGTCGTCTTCTTCGCCGCGAGCCGGATCTCGGGCTGGCTCGGCGTGACCGGCAACGTGGTCCTGACCCGCCTCTTGGGCGTCATCCTGGCCGCGCTCGCCGTCCAGTTCGTGGCCGACGGCGTGCGGGCGATCGTGGCCGGCTGAGGGTCAGCGCAGCGACGTCAACAGCCGCTCCATCAGCTGCGTCCGCGGAACGATGGAGGACACGAGCGCATGCTCGTGAAGCGTGTGGGCGCCGTCGCCGTCCACGCCGAGGCCGTCCAGGGTGGGAACGCCCAGCGCGGCCGTGAAATTGCCGTCGCTGCCGCCGCCGGTGAGCGGCACGTCCTGCAGATCGATCCCGATCTCGGCCGCGATGGCGCGCGCCTTCAGGAACAGGCCCTCGACGGCCGCCGTCTTCTTGTAGGGCGGGCGGTTCATGTCGCCCACGACCGTGATCCGGATGTCCGGATCCGCTGCCTTGAGGCCCAGGATCTTCGCCTTGTAGACCTCGCCGTCGAGCGGTTCGACCACGCGCAGGTCCACCGAGAAGCGGGCATGCTGGGGGATGACGTTCGCCGCCGTCCCGCCGGCCAGCATGCCGACCGTGGTGGTCACGCCGCGCGGATAGTCGGTCATGCCCTCGATCGCGAGGATCTGCCGGGCCGCCTCCCGGATGGCGCTGCGCCCATCCTCGTGGCGCGAGCCGGAATGAGCGGGCCGCCCCTCGACATGCACGTCGAAACGCCCGACGCCCTTGCGGCCGGTGACGATCTTGCCTCCGTCCCGGGCGGGCTCCGTCACCAGCACGGCCGACGCCTTGGCGCCCAGTTCCTCGATCAGCCCGCGCGTGGTCGGCGAGCCGATCTCCTCGTCGGGCGTGAACAGGAAGGTCAGCGGCTGCGTCGCCGCGCCCGACGCTGCCACGCGGCGGAACGCCTCCAGCGCCAGATACGCCCCGCCCTTCATGTCGTAGACGCCCGGGCCGAAGAACTTGTCGCCCTCGCGGCGCATCGGCAGGTCGCGGGCGATGGAGCCCAGCGGGTGCACCGTGTCCACATGCGACATCACCAGGATGCCGGGACGGTCGTTCTGCGGTCCGGCCCGCAGGATCAGGCTGTCGCCGAGACCTTCCTTCCCGGGGATCCGCTCCACGGCGATCGAGGTTCCGTCGACGTCGCGCGCCACGGCGTCGATCATGCGGTTCACATCCGCCGTCTCGCGCGTCGGGCTCTCGATCGCGACCCAGCGCGAGATGCCCTGAAGCATGGCTTCGAGGTCGATAGGGCTCATTCGGCGCGCTCCTGCACACAGCATGGTGGATGGGGTGGTGTCGTCTTAACGCAACCGACCACGCGCGTCACGCGCTGGCGCTCAGGCCGCCGGAGCCTCCACGATCAGCCTGCGATAGAGCCGCCACGTGGTGTGCCCCAGGATGGGAAGCGCGACGAAGAGGCCGAGAAACATCGGCGCGCAAGACACCAGCAGGACCGCGACCACGATGGCCGCCCAGCCCAGCATGGGGCCCGGGCTCATCGTGACGGCGCGCACGCTGGTGATCATGGCCGTGATGAAGTCCACCTCGCGGTCGAGCAGCAGCGGGAACGACACCACCGTCACCGAGTACAGGATCACCGACAGGATGGCGCCCACCAGATGGCCGATGCCGAGGAAGAGCCAGCCCTCGGGGGTGGTCAGCAGGATCCGCAGCAGCTCGTCCGGCGTGAAGGACTGGAACCCGAAGAACAGCGCGATCAGCAGGCGGACCTGGTACATCCACATCATGAAGATGAAGAGGGTGACGAAGGCCATCCAGCCGAGCTCCCGCCGGCTCTGGGCGAAGACGACGCCCAGCACGGGCCCCCAGCCCAGCGGCTCCCCCTTTTCGCGCCGCCGGGAGACCTCGTAGAGGCCGACGGCCACGAAGGGCCCGATCAGGGCGAAGCCCGCCGCAAGAGGATAGACGAGATAGATCATGCCCCAGGCGGTGGCGGCGAGCGCCATGGCGACGCCGCCGAGCGCGTAGACCCCGCCGAAGAAGAGCCCGTAGAGCGGCGCGGCCTGGAAATCCCGGAGGCCTTCGGCCAGCGCCTCGCCGATGTCGGCCACGGTGGCCGCCCGCACCTGGGGATCCGGCCGCCTGTCCTGCGTCGTCGCGGCGGCGATGGTCGCGTCGTTCGCGTCCGTCATGGCGCTCCCCCTGTTCACGGCGCTGAACTGCGCCTTCGACCGAAGGGCCCCGCGGGGGACAAGAGCGAGACCCTCCAGGCAGAATGACACGCCTCCCGCAGGGATCAAGCCGGCGGGCGGACGTTGTCGACGCGCTCCTTAGAACGGGATGTCGTCGTCGAGATCATTGGAACGCCCGCCGCCGCCGGCCGGCGCGGGACGGCGCTCCATCGGCGAGGAGCGTCCGAAGTCCCCTCCCCGGCTTCCGCCGCCATAGCCGCCGGAAGAGCCGCCCTCGTCGTCGCTCATCCCGCCGCCCTGGCCTCGCCCGTCCAGCAATGTGAGTTCGCCCCGGAACCGCTGCAGAACGACCTCGGACGCGGTCCGCTCGGCCCCCGTCTTGTCGGTGTATTTGCGGTTCTGGAGCTGGCCCTCGAGATAGACCTTCGAGCCCTTCTTCAAATATTGCTCGGCGATCTTCGCGAGGTTCTCGTTGAAGATCACGACGTTGTGCCACTCGGTGCGCTCCTTGCGCTCCCCGGAGGCCTTGTCGCGCCAGGTTTCGGACGTGGCGACGCTGAAATTGACGACCGGCTCGCCGTTGTTCAGGCGCCGGACCTCGGGATCGCGCCCGAGATTGCCGACCAGGATGACTTTGTTGACGCTGCCCGCCATGGGGATCTCCTCGATGTGTTTGGGGCGACCTTAGACCATCGGGCCGACGCCGCGCGAAGGAGGGTCCGGATCGGCCCGAGTTATCCACATCGCAGGTCTCCAGACCGCCTGCCGCATCGCTGCGATCGATTGTTCCTGTTGTGTTCCTATCAGGATCGGGTTAGACGATCAAGGCCGGACTCGTCGCCGCATCAGGATCTCGCCGGACCTGTCGCAGCGGCGTCCTGAGCCCTACATGTGGCGTTCAGACATCCGATCCCGTCGCGCGTCGCCTTCCTCAGGGTGGGCCCCCACGCCTTCAGTGCAATGCAGGTGCCCCCGTATGGCCGCCATCGACGAACTCTTTGATCGCGCCCCCAAAGCTGGACAGGCCTCCGAGACCGGCAGGAGCGCGTCCCAAAAGTGGGCCGACCAGCGGGTGATCGCGATCCGCGGCGCCCGCGAGCACAACCTGAAAAACGTCGACCTGACGATCCCGCGCGACGAACTCGTGGTGTTCACGGGCCTGTCCGGCTCGGGCAAGTCGTCGCTGGCCTTCGACACCATCTACGCCGAGGGCCAGCGCCGCTATGTCGAGAGCCTCTCGGCCTACGCCCGCCAGTTCCTGGAGATGATGCAGAAGCCCGACGTCGACCAGATCGACGGGCTCTCCCCGGCCATCTCGATCGAGCAGAAGACGACGTCCAAGAACCCGCGCTCCACCGTCGGCACCGTCACCGAGATCTACGACTATATGCGCCTGCTCTGGGCGCGCGTGGGCGTTCCCTATTCGCCGGCGACCGGGCTGCCGATCGAGAGCCAGACCGTGTCGCAGATGGTCGACCGCGTTCTGGCCATGCCGGAGAAGACGCGCCTCTATCTGCTCGCGCCCGTGGTGCGGGGCCGCAAGGGCGAGTACCGCAAGGAGCTGGCCGAGTTCCTGAAGCGCGGCTTCCAGCGCGTGAAGATCGACGGCGAGTTCCACGAGATCGCCGACGCCCCCGCTCTCGACAAGAAGTTCAAGCACGACATCGACGTCGTGGTGGACCGGCTCGTGGTTCGCCCCGACATCGCCTCGCGGCTGGCCGAGAGCTTCGAGACCGCCCTCGACCTGGCCGACGGCATCGCGGTCGTCGAGTTCGCCGACGAGAAGGACGAAAAGGGCGAGCCCCGCCGCCAGGTTTTCTCGTCCAAATTCGCTTGCCCGGTCTCCGGCTTCACCATCCCCGAGATCGAGCCGCGGCTGTTCTCGTTCAACAACCCGTTCGGGGCCTGCCCGACCTGCGACGGCATCGGCCACGAGATGGCGGTCGACCCGGTCCTGATCGTGCCGGACGAGACCGTGACGCTGCGCGGTGGCGCCATCGCGCCCTGGGCCAAGTCGACCTCGCCCTATTACGGCCAGACCCTGGCGTCGCTGGCCGACCATTACGGCTTCAAGCTGACCTCGAAATGGAAGGACCTTCCGCAGAAGGCGCGCGACGTCATCCTGTACGGCACCGGGTCGGAGAGCGTCCGCTTCGCCTATGACGACGGGCTGCGGGCCTATGAGGTGCGCAAGCCCTTCGAGGGCGTCGTGCGCAACATGGAGCGCCGCTACAAGGAGACGGAGAGCGACTGGGCGCGCGACGAGATCTCGCGCTTCATGTCCGAGACGCCCTGCGCCGCCTGCAACGGCTTTCGCCTGAAACCCGAGGCGCTGGCCGTCAAGCTGTCGGGCCAGCACATCGCCGAGGTGTCGCGCCTGTCGGTGAAGGACGCGCACGCCTGGTTCGGCGCCTTGCCGGACACTCTCAACCCCAAGCAGACGGAGATCGCCGGGCGCATCCTGAAGGAGATCCGCGAGCGCCTGACCTTCCTGCTCGACGTGGGCCTGGAATATCTGACGCTGGCGCGCGCCTCCGGCACGCTCTCGGGCGGCGAGAGCCAGCGCATCCGCCTCGCCTCGCAGATCGGCTCGGGCCTGACGGGCGTGCTCTACGTCCTGGACGAGCCCTCCATCGGCCTGCACCAGCGCGACAACGAGCGCCTGCTGCAGACGCTGAAGCGCCTGCGCGACCTCGGCAACAGCGTCATCGTCGTGGAGCACGACGAGGACGCGATCCTGCAGGCCGACTACGTGGTCGATGTCGGCCCGGGCGCCGGCATCCATGGCGGCCGCATCGTCAGCCAGGGGCGGCCGGCGGAGATCCTCGCCGACAAGAACTCGCTCACGGGCCGCTACCTGAAGGGCGAGCTGTCCGTTCCGGTCCCGGCCAAGCGGCGCAAGCCCCAGAAGGGCCGCATGCTGAAGATCACCGGCGCGCGCGGCAACAACCTCAAGGACGTCACGGCCGAGATCCCGCTGGGGTCCTTCACCTGCGTGACGGGGGTCTCAGGCGGCGGCAAGTCCACCCTGATCATCGACACGCTCTACAAGGCCGTCGCCCGGCGGCTGAACGGGGCCCTGGAGCATCCCGCTCCCTTCGACACGATCGAGGGCCTCGAGCATCTCGACAAGGTCATCGACATCGACCAGTCGCCGATCGGGCGGACGCCGCGGTCCAACCCCGCCACCTATACGGGCGCGTTCACGCCGATCCGCGAATGGTTCGCCGCCCTGCCCGAGGCCAAGGCGCGCGGCTACCTGCCGGGGCGCTTCTCGTTCAACGTCAAGGGCGGCCGCTGCGAGGCCTGCCAAGGCGACGGCGTCATCAAGATAGAGATGCACTTCCTGCCCGACGTCTACGTCACCTGCGACGTGTGCAAGGGCAAGCGCTACGATCGCGAGACGCTCGAGGTGAAGTACCGCGAGAAGTCCATCGCCGACGTGCTCGACATGACGGTCGAGGAGGCGGGCGAGCTGTTCAAGGCCGTGCCGTCGATCCGCGAGAAGATGGAGACCCTGGCCCGCGTCGGCCTCGACTACGTCAAGGTGGGCCAGCAGGCGACCACGCTCTCCGGCGGCGAGGCCCAGCGCGTGAAGCTGTCCAAGGAGCTGTCGCGGCGCTCGACCGGACGCACCCTCTACATCCTCGACGAGCCCACGACAGGCCTGCATTTCCACGACGTGGCGAAGCTGCTGGAGGTGCTGCACGAGCTCGTCGACCAGGGCAACACCGTCGTGGTGATCGAGCATAATCTGGAAGTCGTGAAGACCGCCGACTGGGTGCTGGACCTCGGACCCGAGGGCGGCGACGGCGGCGGGACGATCGTGGCCCAGGGCCGGCCCGAGGACATCGTCAAGGCGAAGGCCAGCCACACCGGGCGGTTCCTCAAGGAGGTCCTCGCCCGCCGCCCCCTGAAGGCGCGCAGCCAGGCCGCCGAATAGGCGTCAGCCCGACCCACGACGGCGCATCGTCAACCGGCGGTTCACCATCGCGACAGGTTCTGATCGTTCCGGAGCGGCGATGCGGCGCGCCGGGGACGCCGGCGGCCCGCCCATTGGGCGCCCGGCGCCTGGAATCACGCCCCCTGGCGCCTTTTATGCCATGCAGCAAGCGCGCAACTCTTAACGAAACCTCTCCGTGCTATGCAGTTATGAGGGGTCGGGCATGTGGAAGATCCGGTGGCTGAGGCCTGGGTCCAGACGTATATGCAGTGCAGCAAATCGCTGGCGCCCACGCCACCAGGACTGATCCTTTCTCCTGATGGCGCAGCGTCTTACCGCACTGCACAGGAACAAAGCCATGCTGACCGTCAACACCATCTCCAAGCGTCTCCGCAACTGGGCCCGTTATCGCAACACCGTCCGTGAGCTCTCGCAGCTGACCGACCGTGATCTGAGCGATCTCGGCATCTCCCGCGGCGACATTCGCTTCATCGCCAAGAAGCACGCCGTGAAGGCCTGAGCCTCCCGGCGACGACCTCTCTTCGGGAGCTCGATCGACCCCCTCCCCGATCGCTTCCGAGCGCAACGCCCGCCCCTCCCGGCGGGCGTTTTGCGTGGGGCGCCCAGCGAGGCGTTGCGCGAACGGCCCCGGGCGCCTAGGTTCCGGCGCATGAGCACCCTCGCACCCATCCACGTCATCGGCGGCGGCCTCGCCGGATCCGAGTCGGCCTGGCAGATCGCCCGGTCCGGCGTCCCGGTCGTGCTGCACGAGATGCGGCCCGTCCGGCCGACGGAAGTCCACCAGACGGACGGCTTCGCCGAGCTGGTCTGCTCCAACTCGTTCCGCTCGGACGACGCCCGCACCAATGCGGTCGGCCTGCTCCACGCCGAGATGCGCCTGCTCGAGTCGCTCGTGATGCGCTGCGCCGACGCCCACCAGGTCCCGGCCGGCGGCGCGCTGGCGGTGGACCGGGACGGCTTCTCGGCCGCCGTCACGGCCGCCCTGAACGCGCATCCGCTGATCACGGTGGAGCGAGGCGAAGTCGCCGGCTTGCCGCCGGCGGAGTGGGATTCGGTGATCGTCGCCACCGGTCCTCTCACCTCGCCGGCCCTCGCCGAGGCCATCAGGAGCCTCACGGGCGAGAGTTCGCTGGCCTTCTTCGACGCCATCGCGCCCATCGTCCACCGCGACAGCATCGACATGGACACGGCCTGGTTCCAGTCGCGCTACGACAAGGCCGGCCCCGGCGGCACGGGGGCCGACTACATCAACTGTCCCCTCACGCAGGAGCAGTACGGCGCCTTCATCGACGGCCTGATCGCCGGCGAGAAGACCAGCTTCAAGGACTGGGAGACGAACACCCCCTATTTCGACGGCTGCCTGCCCATTGAAGTGATGGCGGAGCGCGGGCGCGAGACGCTGCGGCACGGCCCGATGAAGCCCTTCGGGCTCACCAACCCGCATCGCGAGGGGCTGGACGCCAAGGCCTACGCCATCGTGCAGCTGCGTCAGGACAACGCCCTGGGCACGCTCTACAATATGGTCGGCTTCCAGACCAAGCTGAAGCATGCCGAGCAGGTGCGCCTGTTCCGCACCATCCCGGGCCTGCAGAACGCCGAGTTCGCCCGCCTGGGCGGCCTGCACCGCAACACCTATCTCAATTCGCCCGTGACGCTGGATCCGGAGCTGCGGCTCAGGGCCATGCCGCGGCTGCGATTCGCCGGCCAGATCACCGGCTGCGAGGGTTATGTGGAAAGCGCCGCCATGGGCCTGCTGGCGGGCCGGATGGCGGCCGCCGAGCGGCTCGCCGCGCCGATCGCCCCTCCTCCGCCCACCACCGCGATGGGCGCGCTCCTCAACCACATCACGGGCGGGCACATCGAGACGATCGACGACGGTCCGCCCTCCTTCCAGCCGATGAACGTGAATTTCGGCCTGTTCCCGCCCTTGGCCGAGGCCCCCACGAGCGAGGACGGCAAGCGCCTGCGCGGAACCGCCAAGGCCATCGCCCGCAAGACGGCGCTGACCACGCGGGCGCTCAACGACATGAGAGGCTGGGCGGAAAATCCCGGCTCGACCCTCAGGGCGGCGGAATAGCCCTTAGCGGGCCCGGCGCGAGGCGAGCCACAGCGTCAGGAAGCGGCGCAGCGGCGACAGCTCGGCCGGGGTCTGGAACGGGTTCGAACTCGCCGCCTCCAGCTTGCGCAGATAGGGCTCGACCAGGGCCGCCGGCACGATGGCGCCACGCACGGCGGGGCCGGCCGCGTCCGCCGCAGCCTCGGCCTGACCAAGATGGCGGCGGGCGAGCCCGCGAAGGTCCGCCAGCACGGCGCGCAGCGGCTCGCCGGCGTCGCGCGCCAGCACCATCGCGCGGGTGAGGCCATGGCGGGCCATGAGGTCGGCGGGAAGAAACACCTGCCCGCGGGCGGTCGTCCAGGGCAGCGCACGCAGCAGGCCCACGATGGCGTAGGCGACGCCCGCATGCCCCACGGCGTCCGCCCCGCCGGGGTCCGCTCCGTCGGCCAGAATGAGGCTGGCCAGCCGCATCAGCGCCGACGAGGTCTCCCCCGCATAGCCCTCCAGATCGCCTATCGACGGCATGGGGTCGTCATAGAGGTCGAAGGTGCGCGCTTCGATCAGGTCCAGCAGCGCCGAGCGGGGCAGGCGGTAGCGCGCGATCGCTGCGCCCAGCGCGGCGGCGACGGGGTGGCCGCTCGCCTCCATGGCGTCGCCGGCCAGGAGGTCGCGCCAGTATTGCAGGCGCATCTCGCCGGGCAGCGGCTCGGACACCGCCTCGCGGACGCGGCTCACCTCGACATTGAAGGCGTAGAGCGCGAGCAGCGCCGGGCGGCGCGCCTCCGGCGCGAACAGGGTCGCGACATAGCGGTCGCGGTCGTGCTCGCGCACGAGGTCCGCCGCCACGTCGACCCCTGCGGCGCCCTGCCCGGTCTCCACCTCAGGGGACCGCGATCAGGGCGGCGCCGACGCTGCGGTTCTCCGCCAGCATGATGTTGTAGGTGCGGGCGGCCGCGCCGGTCTGCATCACGTCGATCCGGATGCGGGCGTCCTTGAAGCGCCAGCGCAAGCGCTCGGGAAGCGGGGCGACGTCGAGCCCCGTGCCGATCAGCAGCACCTCGGGCGGGGCCTCTTCGGCGAACACCGGCTCGAAGGCGGAGGTCGTCAGCTCCGCCGGCCCCGTGACCGCCCAGGCGCGAATGCCCGAGGGCAGCGCCAGGATCGAGCCCCGGTGCGACATGTCGGCGAAGCGGAACCCGCCATTGCCGTAGGCGTCGAGCAGATGGCGGCCCGGCACGAAGCCTTCGTAGCGGGCGCCGCCGCTCATTGCGCCGGCCGCTCCGCCGGCCCGCGCACGCGGTTGGCGGCCTTGGCCGCGGGCTTGCCCGCCGGTTCGGCGGCGGCCGGGGCCTCGGCCCCGACCTTGAGGCCGAGATAGATCAGCACCGGCGCGGCGATGAAAATCGACGAATAGGTGCCGATCACGACGCCGAAGATCATCGCCCAGGAGAAGCTCGAGATCACCTGGCCGCCGAACAGCACCAGCGCCAGCAGCGCCAGCGTGGTGGTCACCGAGGTCATGATGGTGCGCGACAGCGTCGAGTTGATCGACAGGTCGAGCAGGTCCTCCACCGGCATCTTCTTGTAGCGCCGCAACAGTTCGCGGATCCGGTCGAAAACCACCACCGTGTCGTTCAGCGAGTAGCCGACGATCGTCAGGATCGCGGCGATCGAGGTCATGTTGAACTCGATCTGCGTGATGGCGAAGAAGCCGATGGTGAGCACCAGGTCGTGCAGCGTCGCGATCACCGCCCCGACGGCGAACTGCCACTCGAACCGGAACCACAGATAGATCAGCACGCCCACGATGGAGAGCACGACGCCCAGCGTGCCGGACTGCACGAGTTCGCCCGACACGCGGGGCCCCACGACCTCGACGCGCCGGAAATCGTAATCCTTCTCGAAGGCGGTGCGGACGCGCTCCTGCGCGGACTGCTGCGCCCGCTCGCGATCCTGCTGGTTGGCGCCCGGCTGCAGCCCGAAGCGGATGGAGACGTCGCCCCGCTCGCCGAATTCCTGCACCTCCACTTCGCCCACATTGAGCTCGTTGGCGGTGGTTCGCACGGCGCCGATGTCCGACTTGCCGGACTTCGCCTGCATCTCGATCAGGGTGCCGCCGGTGAAGTCGATGCCGAAATTCATGCTCACGAAGAAGAAGCACAGCACCGCGACGACCGACAGGAGCGCCGAGAACGGGAAGCTCACCCGCCGGAAGCTCATGAACGGGAACTTGGTGTCGTCCGGAATGATCCGCAGAAGTCTCATGTCTCTCTCCTGCGTCAGAACGGCAGCTTGTTCGGCTTGGCCGAGCGATACCACAGGGCGATCATCATCCGGGTCATCGTCACCGCCGTGACGACGGTGGTCACGATGCCGAGGATGAGCGTGACCGCGAAGCCCTTCACCGGGCCGGAGCCCAGGAAGAACAGGATCGCGGCGGCGATGAACATGGTCACGTTGGAATCGATGATGGTCGCGAAGGCGCGCTGGAAGCCCGCCTCCAGCGAGGAGATCATGGATCGCCCGCCCCTCGCCTCCTCGCGGATGCGCTCATAGATCAGCACGTTGGAATCCACCGCCGTGCCGATGGTCAGCACGATGCCGGCGATGCCCGGCAGCGTTAGCGTCGACCCGATCAGCGACATCAGCGCGAAGATCAGAATCACGTGGACGGCCAGCGCGATGTTGGCGAAGAGGCCGAACAGCCCGTAGGACACGAACATGAAGCCGACGACCAGCACGGTGGCCACATAGGAGGCCTTCTTGCCGGCGTCGATGGAGTCCTGCCCCAGGCCGGGACCGACGGTCCGCTCCTCCACGATGGTCAGCGGAGCCGGGAGAGCGCCGGCGCGCAGCAGGATGGCGAGATTGTTGGCCGCCTCCACGGTGAAGCGGCCCGAGATCTGTCCCTGCCCGCCGGTGATCGGCTGCAGCACGCGCGGCGCCGAGATCACCTTCTTGTCGAGCACGATGGCCAGCGCCCGGCCGACCGACTCGGTGGTGACCTGCCCGAAGCGCTGGGCGCCGCGGATGTTGAACTTGAAGTTCACGATGGGCTCGCCGGTGCGCTGGTCGAAGCCGGGCTGGGCGTCGATCAGGTCCTCGCCCTGCACGATGACGCGCTTCTCCACCGGCATCATGGCGCCGCCCTCCTCCTGGGAAGGCAGCTGCTCGACGTCGCCGGGAGGCGCGCCGGGGTCGGCCACGAGCCTGAACTCGAGCTGCGCGGTGGTGCCCAGGATTTCCTTCAGCTTGCGCGGATCCTGCAGCCCCGGCACCTGCACGAGGATGCGGTCCACGCCCTGGCGCTGGATGTTCGGCTCGGTCGTGCCGAGCGCGTCGACGCGCCGGCGCAGAACCTCGATGGCCTGGTCGATGGCCTTGCGCACCCGTTCGTTCACGCCGGCCTCGGTGACCGTCATGGTGATCAGGCCGTCAGGCTGGTCGGCGATCTCGATGGAGCTCTGGCCGCCGCCCTGGCCGAAGATGCCGCCCGCCGGCTGCGCCAGCTCGCGCAGGCGCGGCAGCAGCCTCGCCCGCTCGGCCGCGTCGGAGACCCGAACCGTCACCCCGCGCGACTGCACGCCGATCCCGCCGGCCAGCGCGATCTTCTCCTCGCGCAGGAGACGGCGCACGTCGTCGCGCAGCGTGTTGACCTGGCCGCGCATGACGGCCTGTGAATCCACCTCGAGCAGGACGTGCGAGCCGCCCTGCAGGTCGAGACCCAGCACGATCGCCTGGTGCGGGATGATCCAGCGCGGCAGGAAGGAGGGGATCGACTGCTCGATGCTCTTGCGCGTATCCGCGGGAAGCAGGCTCGGCATGGCGTAAAGCACGCCGAACAGGACGATGAGCAGAACGCCGATGGTCTTCGATCGTGAAAAGCGTAGCATCGTGTCGGGTCGTTTCCTGAGGCGTCAGGGGCAGCGCCGGCCGCGCCGCTCGACAATCCGGTAAGGGCGACGGACCCCGCCGCCGCGGGCGCGAGGTCTCAGGCGGCCTTGACGGGCTCGCCCTTGGCGCGAACCTCGGCGATCATCGCACGAACGGCGCGAACCCGCACGCCTTCCGCGATCTCGATCTCCATTTCGGGATCGTCGCTCGCCTTGGTGACGCGACCGATCAGTCCCCCGTTCAGCACCACCGTGTCGCCGCGGCGCACGTTCTTGATGAGGTCCTGATGCTCCTTGGCCCGGCGCTGCTGGGGTCGGATGATCAGGAAATACATGATCACGAAGATCAGCAGGAACGGGACGAGCTGGACGACCATGTCCATCCCACCCGTGGCTCCGGCGGTCTGGGCGAATGCTGGCGTGATCACGGGGAGAACCTCCGCACGGGAAAAAGGCCCCACGTCCCGCCGGTGCGGCGGGGGGAGCCGGAAAAGTGGCGCGGACTATAGCCACGGGCCGGCGGAAAGCAAATGCCGCGACGGGCGACGGGCGGGCGGCCCCGCCCGGTCGCCCCAAGGCGGGATGACACGATGCGCGCGCCTCATTAGACAGGGGCGCGCCGTCGTCTTGCGCTAGCCTGCAGGTCTTGCCCAGCCATGTCCCGTCCCGCCATGCCCGATTCTCGTCCGACCCCGTCCGCCGGCCCGGACGCAGCCCTCTTCACCGAAGAACAGGCCGCCCTGCTGGCGCGCATCGCCGGAGCGCTGGAGCGCATGGCCCCTCCCCGGCCGGAGCGGCCGGATTTCGCCGCCGCGGACGCCTTCGTGTGGAGGCCGCTTCCGGCCGGGCTCGTGCCCGTCCCGAAGGTGAACCGGGTCGACATGGTGCTGCTGAAGGGAATCGACCGGGCGCGCGACACGCTGCTGGAGAACACGGCCCGATTCGCCCGCGGGCTGCCCGCCAACAACGCGCTGCTCTGGGGCGCGCGCGGCATGGGCAAGTCGTCGCTGGTCAAGGCCGCCCATGCGCAGGTCAATCTCGACAGGGGCAGCCAGGGCGCGACGCCGCTGAAGCTGGTCGAGATCCATCGCGAGGACATCGACAGCCTGCCCTTGCTGATGGAAATGGTGCGCGAGGCGCCGTTCCGTTTCGTCGTGTTCTGCGACGACCTCTCCTTTGATGGCGACGACACCTCCTACAAGTCGCTGAAGGCCGTTCTGGAGGGCGGCATCGAGGGCCGGCCCGACAATGTCGTCTTCTACGCCACCTCCAATCGCCGGCACCTGCTGCCGCGCGACATGATGGAGAACGAGCGCTCGACGGCCATCAACCCCGGCGAGGCCATTGAGGAGAAGATCTCCCTGTCGGACCGCTTCGGCCTGTGGCTCGGCTTCCACAAATGCAGCCAGGACGAGTTCCTGGCCATGGTGGAGGGCTACGCCCAGCATTACGGCCTGGACGTCGCCGATCCCGAGGCGATGCGCCACGACGCGCTGGAGTGGTCGATCACCCGGGCCTCCCGCTCGGGCCGCACCGCCTGGCAGTTCATCCAGGACCTCGCCGGTCGTCTCGGCAAGACGCTCTGAGGCGCGCGGCGGATCGGCCCCGCCGCTTGCAAACGAAAGCGGGCGGCGCCCGACGCACCGCCCGCCTACGACCGATCAGCCTACGTGTCTCGCGGATGCTGATCGACTTTCCGTGGTCTCGGATCCTGGCCGGTCAGTCGCCGGCCATGCCGGTCAATTGCCGGCCAGATGGGGCATGGGATCGACCGGAGTCGAGCCCTTGCGCAGCTCGAAGTGCAGCTGCGGGGACGAGACGTTGCCGGACTGCCCGGACAGGGCGAGAAGCTGGCCTCGGGCGATCTTGTCGCCGCGCTTCACCTTCAGCTCGCCGTTATGGGCGTAGGCGGAGACCCAGCCGTCAGGGTGGCGCACCAGGACGAGGTTGCCGTAGCCCTTCAGCTCGTTGCCCGCATAGGCCACCTCGCCGCCTTCGGCCGCCTTCACGGGCGTGCCCTCCGGCAGGGAGATGTTGATGCCGTCATTGCCGCCACTCTTGTTGTAGCCGGTGATGATGCGGCCGCGGGCGGGCCAGCGGAACTCCGATCCGCCGCGTCCCGCCGGAGCGATGCTGGCCGTCTCGGCCGGCTCGGCCTTGGCGGCGGGCGCCGCCGCGGGGGCCGCGACCGGGGCCGGCGCCTGCACGGCGGCCGGAGCGGCTACGGCGACCTTGGCCGGCGCTTCCACGGCCTTGGCCAGCTTGACCGGAGCGGGCTTGACGACCGCGGCCGCCGGAGCCGCGGCAGGGGCGGCCGCCACGACCGCAGGCTTGGCGACGGCGACAGGCGCCGGGGCCTTGGCGACGATCTTGGCTTGCTCAGGCTTGGCCGGTGCCTTGGGCTCGGCCTTGGCGACCTCCACCTTGCGCTCCGGCTTGGCGGACGCGATGCGCGCCGGCGCGGCGGGCGCTGGCGCGGCCTCCTCCGGGGCGGCCGCGGCCTGCTTCGCCTGCGTGGCCTTGGCGCCCTGGACGAGCTGCATGCGCGCCTTTCCGGGCGCCGCCTTCGGAGCGGCCGCGACCGCCTGGGGCTGCGGAGCCGGCGCCGGCTGGACGGACGGCGCGGCGACGCGGGACGGAGCCGGCGCGCTGGCGACATGCGGCGCGGCCGGGGCCGCGGCGCCCGCCGCGTTGTAGACCGGGATGATCAGCTGCGACCCGGGCGCGGGCCGCGCGCCGGGCGCGATGCCGTTGGCCGAGCGGATCGCCGCCTCCGGGACGCCGTAGCGGTTTGACAGGGTGGTGATCGTCTCACCCTGCCCCAGCGCCACCGTGGAGCCGCCCTGCGCGGTCCAGCCCTTGGGGCCGCCCGTGGCGGGAAGGCCGGCCGGCGAGACGTTCGTCATCCTGACCGGCGGGGCGGCGACCGGCGCCGAGGCGATCGGAGCGGAGGCGACCGGAGCCGCGAGCGGCGCCGACGACACTTGCCCGGCGGGAGCCACCCCGTGGAAGGACTGCGCCTGCTTGGCGCGGCCGTCCGCCTGGGTTCGCGCCGGCCCTACGCTGCCGGTGGCGCCGGGGTCGAGGCGCGCCGAATTGGAGAAGGGGTTCTGGAAGGGATTGTCCGCGAAACGCATCGTTTCGGAACTGCAGGCCGCCGCTGCGCCGCCCACCAGGCACACAACCAGCAGGCGGGGGACCGAACGCACGGCGACGGAACCAGGACGCACACGCATGACACAACCCACTCAGAACAGCCACAAGTCGAAATCCGTGATGCCGATTAAAGGGCTGTTGGGGTTAAAAAAGCGTTCTGGTCGGAGCGATTGCGCCTCTTTGATTTACTATAACGGCGCCGGGCGACGCGCAGCGCCAAGCAACGCGAAGGTCATCCGAAGAGGAGATTGCGCGTCAGAGAGCCTGCGCGACGCCCTCCATCAGCGCCGGCAGCGCCAGCGGGCCGATCACCACCCGCGCGAGTTCGTCCATGGTCGCCCCGCGCGAATAGCGCACCAGCGAGGATCGGGACGCCGAGCGCTCGACCGCCACGATGCGCCCGGTGGGCGCCAGCTGGGCCACGAGCGCCGGCGGCGCCTCGGTCACGGCGGCGTGGATCAGGATCCGGTCATAGGGAGCGCCTGCATCCCAGCCGTTCCGCCCGTCCGCGTGCCGGACGACGACATTGCCGACGCCCAGCGCGTCGAGCCGCCCCTGCGCCTCGATGGCCAGCGACCGGTACCGCTCGACCGAAACCACCTCCCCGGCGAGCTTGCCCAGGATGGCGGCGCCGTAGCCTGAGCCGGTCCCCACCTCCAGCACCCGATGCTCGGGCCGCACGTCGAGCGCGATGATCATCTCGGCCATCACCGAGGGCGCCAGGGTCGACTGCCCGCAGGCGATCGGCAGGGACACGTCGGTCATGGCGAGGTCGATGAAGCGCTGCGGCACGAAGCGGCTGCGCGGCACCGTCTCGAAGGCGCTCAGGACCCGCGTGTCGCGCAGGCCCTTCGCCCGGAGCGCGAGCAGGAAGACGATGCGGGCCTCGGCCCCATGAAGCTCCAGCGGCTGGTCACGCCCGTCCTGGTCACGCCCCATGGGGCCCTCGGCGACGGACATGGGGGGCCGCCCGCCTCAGCGGCCGAAGAGCTGCGCGTAGCGCGTCAGCGTGGGCTCGTCGGTGAGGTCGATCCGCAGCGGCGTCACCGAGATCTTCCGGTGAGCCAGCGCGTGCAGGTCGGAGCCGTTCTCCAGCTCGTATTTGCCGCGCACGAAGCCGATCCAGTAGTAGGGAATCGCCCGTCCGTCGGCCCGCTCCTCGATGCGCAGCAACTCCTGCGAGCGCCAGCCCTGGGTCCCGGTGACGACCTCCAGCTCCACGCCGGGCTCGCAATGGGGGAAATTCACGTTGACCAACACGCCCTTGGGAATGCCGGCCTCCAGCACCTTGCGGATGATCGCCGGCGCCTGCCGCTCGCCGACCTCCCACGAGATGCTATCGCGCCCGTTCGGCCCATAGGCCTGCGACAGCGCCACCGCCGGTATGCCCAGGATCGTGGCCTCGATGGCGGCCGCCACGGTGCCCGAATAGGTCACGTCCTCGGCGACGTTCTGGCCCTTGTTGACGCCAGAGAGCACCAGGTCGGGCTTGCGGTCCTTCAGGATGTGCCGCACGCCCATGATGACGCAGTCGGTCGGCGTGCCTTTCACGGCGAAGCGGCGCTCGTCCACCTGGCGCAGGCGCAGCGGGTCGTTCAGCGACAGCGAATGGGCCACGCCGGACTGGTCCGTCTCCGGCGCGACGACCCAGACGTCGTCCGACAGCGCGCGCGCCACCGCCTCGCAGACCTTCAGGCCGGGGGCGTGGACGCCGTCGTCGTTCGTCACCAGGATCCGCATGGGTCAGGCCGCCTTCTCGATTCGCGTCACGCCGCCCATATAGGGCGCGAGAGCCGACGGGACCGTGACGGAGCCGTCGGCGTTCTGATAGGTCTCCAGCACGGCCACGAGCGCGCGGCCGACCGCCACGCCCGACCCGTTGAGCGTATGGACGAAGCGGGTGTTCTTGCCCTCCGCGGGCCGGAAACGGGCGTTCATGCGCCGGGCCTGGAACTCGCCGCAGACCGAGCAGGACGAGATCTCCCGGTAGGCGTCCTGGCCGGGCAGCCAGACCTCGATGTCGTAGGTCTTCTGCGCGCCGAAGCCCATGTCCCCGGTGCACAGCGTCACGACCCGGTAGGCGAGGTCGAGGCGCTTCAGCACCTCCTCGGCGCAGGCCGTCATGCGCTCGTGCTCGTCCCTGGACGTCTCGGGCGTGGTGATGGAGACGAGCTCCACCTTGGTGAACTGGTGCTGGCGGATCATGCCGCGCGTGTCGCGCCCGGCCGCGCCCGCCTCGGCCCTGAAGCAGGGCGTGCAGGCCGTGTAGCGCAGCGGCAGCTCGCGCTCATCCAGGATCTGCTCGCGCACGAGATTGGTGAGGGGCACCTCGGCGGTGGGGATGAGGCCGTAGCGCGAGGACCGGAAGGCGGCCCGAAGCGCATCCTTGACCGATCCGCCGGCCGCCGCGGCGTCGAGTCCCTCGACCATATCGCTGGTCACCGCCCAGAACTGGTCGTCCTCGAATTTCGGCAGCTGGTTGGTGCCGAAAAAGGCGTGGTCACGCACCAGCAACGGCGGGTTCACCTCCGTGTAGCCGTGCTCGCCGGTGTGCAGGTCCAGCATGAACTGGCCGAGCGCGCGCTCAAGCCGGGCGAGGCCGCCTTTGTTGACGACGAAGCGCGCGCCGGACATACGGGCGGCGGCCTCGAAATCCATCAGGCCGAGCCCCTCGCCCACCTCGAAATGCTGCTTTGGCGTGAAGCCCAGCGTGGCGGCCGTACGCGGCGCCCCGACCTTGTGGCGCTCGACATTGTCGTGCTCGTCGCGGCCCAGCGGCGCGTCCGGCGCCGGCGTATTCGGGATCGCGGCCAGCGCCGCGTCGAGCTCGGCGACAGTCGCCTTCTCCTCGGCCTCGGCGGCCGCCAGCGCGTCCTTGAGCGCCGCGACGTCCGACTTCAGCGCATCGGCGCGGGCGAGGTCCTTCGCGCCCATCGCCTGCCCGATCTCCTTGGACAGCGCGTTGCGGCGTTCCTGGGACGACTGCGCGCGCTGGATGGCGGCGCGCCGGCGGTCGTCGATGGCCAGCAGGACGGACGAGAGCGGCGCCGCGCCGCGGCTTTCCAACCCGGCGTCGAAGGCGCTGGCGTTCTCGCGAATCCACCTGATGTCGTACATGCCGACCGTCCGTTGTCTTGCCCGGCGGCGCGGCGGCGCAAAGCGTGCGCCGCGAACCGAGGCGAAGGATCAGGACGTCGCGCTTCCGGCCGCAGCCTGCTCGTCCCGCTTCTTCTCGGCCATTTTCACCGCAATGATCGAGGCTTCGTAGAGGAGCAGGGTCGGGACCGCAAGCGCCAGCTGGCTGATCACGTCCGGCGGGGTCAGCACGGCCGCCAGCACGAAGACGAGCACGATCGCGTAGCGCCGCTTCTCCTTCAGGAAGGTGGAATCGATGAAGCCCGCGCGCGCCAGCAGCGTCAGCACGACCGGCAGCTGGAAGCTGATCCCGAAGGCGAAGATGAGCGTCATGATCAGCGACAGATACTCGCTGACCTTGGGCAGCAGCTCGATCGAGGCCTCGCCGGGGATCATCTGCTGCTGGCCGATGGAGAAGCGCATGACGATCGGCATGGCGATGAAGAACACCACCGCCGCGCCCAGGCCGAACAGCAGCGGCGTCGCCACCAGATAGGGCCGGAACGCATCGCGCTCGTTCTTGTAGAGGCCGGGCGCCACGAATTTGTAGATCTGCGTCGCCACCACCGGGAACGAGAAGAAGCTCGCGCCGAACACCGCCAGCTTGATCTGCGTGAACAGATATTCGAGCGGCGCGGTGTAGATGAGGCGCACCTGCGAGACATCGCCGGCCGCCAGCACATAGGGGTAGATCAGGACGTTGTAGATCTGCTTGGCGAAGGCGAAGCACACCACGAACATGATCACGAACGAGACCAGCGCCTTGATCAGGCGGGCCCGGAGTTCGATGAGGTGCTCGATCAGCGGCGCTTTCGTGGCCTCGATGTCCTCGTGGCTCATCCGGCGCTACCCTCGTCCTCGGTCGTCGGCTTCTCGGCGGCCGCCGTCTTGCGGGCGGCGCGGCGCTTGGGAGCGCTGACGCCCTCCCCTTCGGCGGGACCGGCCTCGGCCGCGGCGGCCCGCGAGCGGCTGGCCCGCCTGGGCTTGGGCGCGTCCTCGATCGATTCGGCCACGGCCTCCGGCGCGACCGGGGCGGTCGCGAGCGGGAACAGGGTCGCGGAGGCGTCGTCGGCGGCGGGCGCCTCGACCGCCTTCTTGCGCGACCGCTTCGGCTTGGTGGGCGTCTCGGCGGCCTGGTCCGCCTCGACGTCGCCGCCGATGGGCGACACGGGCGCGAAGGCCGCCTGGATCTGCTCGGGCGTCAGGTCCGGCACGGGCGGAGGCTCGGGGATGTCGATCGTCGTCTCCGGCAGCGCAGCCGCGCCCGTGGCCGGCGTCTCCGTCGCGCCCTTGATCTCGTCCCGGATCGTCTGGATGGGGTTGAAGCCGGTGTTCAGCGTCGTGGAGACGTCGGTGTTGAGGCCCTCGACGGTCTTGCGCGCCTCGTCGAGCTCCATCTCCCGCATCGCGTCCTGGAACTGGCCCTGGAATTCGCCGGCGAGACGCTTCACCTTGCCGACGGTCCGGCCCACGGTGCGCAGCACGCCGGGGAGCTCCTTCGGCCCAATGACGACGAGCGCCACCACGCCGACGACGACGAACTCTCCCCACCCGATATCGAACATGGCGTGCTGGTCACCCGGCCGAGACATATCCCGCCCCGGAGCCGGGACGGCGATATGCTCCTTATATCAACGCGTGCGGAATTTCGATCCGGACGGAAGGGCGGCGGGGCGAAAAAAGCTGGGAGATCCAGCCAGCCTCGCCCCGGTGCGCCGCCTCGCGCTCCCGAGCCGCATCCGCGATCAGCCGACCTTGCGCTCGCCCACGGGGGTCTGGACGGGAGCGGGACGCTGGTCCTCCAGGGGACGCGCGGGCTCGACGGGCCGCGTCGCGGCCGTGGCGGTCTCGGTCTCGTCGTCGGCCAGGCCCTTCTTGAAGGACTTGATGCCCTTGGCCACGTCGCCCATCAGGTCGGACACCTTGCCGCGTCCAAACAACAGCATCACCACGATGCCCACGATGATCCAGTGCCAGATACTCACGCCGCCCATGGCTTGAACTCCCGTTCGGGTTCAGCCGGCGCGCCGGCCCCCGTCATTGTCGTCTCGCCCGGAACCTAGGCTCCCGGTGCGGCAAAAACAAGAACCCCATGCGCGCGCGCCGCGGGTCGGCCACGGGGCGGCTCACTTGCGCTCTTCGTCCCGCAGCGGCTCCTCCACGCGGTTCGCCGCCTCTTCGGCGAGCTCGGCGAAGATGTCCTCGCCCAGCGGATCCTCGTCCTCGCGCAGATGGGGGTCGTCCGACGGCGTGGGGACGCCGAAGCCCGGCGGCAGGCGCCCGTCCAGGAAGCCCGAGCCCTTCAGCTCGTCGAGACCCGGGAGGTCGTCGATCCTGTTCAGCCCGAAATGGACGAGGAAGGCCTCCGTCGTCCCATAGGTCACCGGCCGGCCCGGCGCCTTACGGCGACCGCGCAGCCTCACCCAGCCGGCCTCGATCAGCACGTCGAGCGTGCCGCGGCTCGTCGACACGCCGCGGATGTCCTCGATCTCGGTGCGGGTGACCGGCTGGTGATAGGCGATGATCGAGAGCGTCTCCAGCGCGGCGCGGCTGAGCTTGCGGGGCTCGACGGCCTCGCGCGACAGCAGGTAGCCGAGGTCCTCGGCCGTCCTGAACGCCCATTTTCCGGCGAGCCGCACCAGATTGACGCCCCGCGCGGCGTATTCCTTCTCCAGCGTGCGCAGCACCGCCGTAGCGGGAGCGGACCCCGGAAGCCGGCTCGCGATGGCTTCCGTGGACAGGGGCTCGGCGGAGGCGAACAGCAGCGCCTCGGCGATCCTGCAGGCCTCGGCGAAGCTGCGCGCCTCCTCCACGGCGTCGAAGGCCGTCTCGATCGCCAGATCGAGCGCCGCCGCGGTCTCCTGGATGTCCTGGTCGGCGACGGTGACGCGCTTCATGGCCTCAGGCCCGCGCCGGCGCGGCTGACCGCCGTTCGCTGCTTGACCCAGATGGGAGCGAAGGCGCGGTCCTGCTGCAGCTCCAGCAGCCCCTCGCGCACCATCTCCAGCGCGGCCACGAAGGTGGAGGCCCGTACGGTGGCGCGCAGCTCCGGGGTGGTCAGGTAGCTGGCCAGATACTCGTCCAGCACCGTCCAGTCCATGGCCACGCCGGCCAGCCGCTGCAGCGCCTCGCGGGCGTCCGCCAGCGACCAGACCCGGCGCTTGGGCATGCTGACATGCGACAGCGCCTGCTTCTGCCGCTCGCGCGCATAGGCCGAGAGCAGGTCGTAGAGGCTGGCGTCCCACTCGGGCGTCCGGGTCACCACCACGGGTTCGGGCATGCCGCGGGCGAAGACGTCGCGGCCGAGCCTGGTGCGTTCGACGAGCTTCTGGGACGCCGCGCGGATCAGCTCGAGCCGCTGCAGCCGGCGCGCCAGGGCGTCCGCCAGCTCTTCCGCCGTCGGCTCGTCCGCCTTGGGCGGCTCGGGCAGCAGCAGGCGCGACTTCAAATAGGCCAGCCAGGCCGCCATCACCAGATAGTCGGCCGCCAGCTCCAGCCGGAAGCGGCGCGCCTCCTCGATGAAGCCGAGATATTGCTCGGCCAGGGCCAGCACCGAGATCTTGTGGAGATCGACCTTCTGGCGCCGCGCCAGTTCCAGCAGCAGGTCGAGCGGGCCCGCGAACCCGTCGACGTCGATGATCAGCGCCGGCTCGGCGTCGGCCTTGTCGACCCGCACGGCGTCTTCGAAGTCGAGTTGTTCGTGCGGCTTGGCCACGCATCCTCCTGATCCGCCCAGTGCGGGACGGGCGAATCGCCTCGGTGGAGCCGAATCTTGGGCGCGTCAGACCTGGGGGGCAAGCGCAGCGTCGAGCCGCGCCCAGGCTTCCACAGGATCGAACGGCTCGGGCCGATGCCGGATGCGGGTCAGCGCGGCCTCCGCCCGCCGACGCGCGTCCCCGGCGAGCTCGACGGCGGCCGTGGCGACCTCCTCCATCTCGGCCAGCACGCCGTGGCAGTACAGGGCCACGTCGCAGCCCGCCCGCAGCGCCGCGAAGGTCCGCTCGGCGAGCGATCCCGAGAGCGCCTTCATGGAGATGTCGTCGCTCATCACCAGCCCGTCGAAGCCGATCGCGCCGCGGATGACGTCGCGGAACACGATCTCCGACGTGGTCGCAGGGTTCGCCGGGTCGATGGCCTCGAACACTACATGGGCCGTCATCGCCATCGGCATGTCGGCCAGGATCTGGAATGGCGCGAAATCGCGCTCCTCCAGTTCGGCGCGCGCGGCGGCCACCGTGGGGAGCGCCTCGTGGCTGTCGGCGCGGGCGCGCCCGTGTCCGGGCATGTGCTTGACGACCGGCAGCACGCCGCCGGCCATCAGCCCTTCGGCGGCGGCCCGCCCGAGCACCGCGATGGTTTCGGGGTCCTGCGCATAGGCCCGGTCGCCGATGATCCCGTGCGCGCCCGGCACGGGCACGTCGAGCACCGGCAGGCAGTCGACCGTGACTCCGACCTTCAGGAGATCGTCCGCGATCAGCCGCGCCGAAAGCCGGGTCAGCTCGCGGCGCACGAGGGGATCGTTGACGGCCAGTTCGCCCAGGCGCCGGGCGGCGGGATAGGCGCGCCAGTGCGGCGGGCCCATCCGCTGGACGCGGCCGCCTTCCTGGTCGATCAGCACAGGCGCGTCGGCGCGCCCCACGGCGTCGCGGAAGTCCGACGTCAGCCGGAACAGCTGCTCGGGGCTCTCGACGTTGCGCCGGAAAAGGATCAGTCCCCACGGATTGGCTTCGCGGAAGAAGCCGAACTCCTCGGGAGTGAGCGCCGGACCCGAACAGCCCGCGATGAATGCTCGTATCGCCATCCACAAGCGCTATCGGCCGGCCCCGGAGGGGTCAAGACGGCAAAACGGGGACAGCCTGGCTGTCCCCGCCTATGAATGCGCCGGATCGGTCCTGGCTCAGTTCTTAGCCACGAAGCACTGGCCGCCCGCGCCCTGAAGCTTGGTGCACAGCGCCGTCGCCTCGTCGCGCGACATGCCGCTGACGCGCACGCGGTAGATGGTCTTGCCGTTCACGTCGGCCTTGCGCACGCCAGGATTGAGGCCGGCGAGCTCGCCCGAGAAGCGCTTCTGCAGCTTGGCGATGACGTCGCGCGCCTCCGTCTCGCTTTGCGGCGCGGCGAGCTGCACGGCGAACCCGCCGCCCGAGGCGGCCTCGGCCTGCGGCGCGGCGGTCGTCGCCGGAGCGGAGGCGACCTGCTGGCGGGCCGCCGGGGCGGGCTTGGGCGCAGGCGCGGCCACGGGGGCCGGAGCGGTCGTCGCCGTCGTGGTCTCGGCCTCGACGACCGGCCGGGCGGGCTTGGCCGGGGCCGAGCCCGTCGTCATCGGAGCCAGCGAGGTCAGCTTCGGACGCGGCATCGGCATCGGGGCCGGGGTCGCGCCCGACGGCGTGGAGGTCGAAGCCACCGCGGGTGCGGGAACGCCGACCGGCGGCACGCTGGCCAGCGACGCCACCCGGGTCGGGCCGGCCTCGCCTTCGATGATCGTGCCGTCCGGGCGCACCGAGACCGTCTTGACGCGACGCGGCTCGCCGAGGGCCGGCAGCCCGGCGTTGGCGGACTGTGCCTTGAGCGGCGCCACGGCGCCGGTCGACGTGGACGCGCTGGCGCTGGGCGCCGGCGGCTCCATGGGCAGATCGCGACGGGTGATCTGCTCCACGTCGAGAGGCTGCTCGGCGCGGCCCGAAACCTTGACGCTCTTGAGGTCCTCGGGCGCCTGCGACTTGTTGTAGACCTGCCGGTCCTGGTTGGGCACCTCGACGCCGCCAGGATTCTGCGGCTGCACCTTCGAGGGTCCGGCCTCGGCCTTGATCAGCGGCGGGGCGCCGGCCAACTTCACCGCGCCCGGTCCCATGCCCTTGTAGGCGTAGACGCCGACCGCGCCGGCCACGGCCACGCTCATGATCGCGCCGACGGCCATGAGGCCCCGGCGCCGGCGCGGCGGCTCCGCGAAGTCCTCGTCATGAGGAGGAAGCTGGCCTTCCGGCTCGTAGACCGGCTCGGCCTCGGCCTGGGCGTAACGGTCGTCATAGGCGGCGTGCGTCGGGCGCGGAGCCTGGCCGTAGGCGGCGGCCTGGGTCGGCGCCGCGTCCCAGTCACGCTCCTGGGCGCTGTGGGCGGCGGGCTGGCGCAGCTGGTAGGGCAAGGCCCCGTGCGGCGCGACGTCGGTCTCGTAGGCGGAGAGCTGGTCCTCGAAGGATTGCGCGGTCGGCGCGGGCGCGGACGGCCTCTGCTCCTGGGCGGGCTCGGCGGCGGGGCGGCGCAGCGACATCGACGGCTCGACCCGGGCGGGGTGGCTGTCGCGAGCGCCGCCGTCCCGATCGGACCAGAGCGCCCTGAACGGATCGTCCTGCCCGACGATGCGGGCCAGTTCGGCCAGCGGATCGTCGTTCTGCTGCCCGGCGCCGCGCGGGGCGTGGCCTTGGCCGTAGTGAGCAGACGAGGGCCTGGCCGAATCGCGATGGCCGGCCGCTTCGCGCAGCTGGCGCTCGAGTTCGTCGAGGTCGATCACGGGCCGCTGCCTGTTCAACTCATTCATGAAACACCCGCTGTCACACAGCCCGATGGCGCAGGCGCCACCGATTCCCATCGCTAACCCGGGCGCAACGAATGGTGTGGTCCATTCTGGCGCAAAGCAAGTCCGTCCGTTGACGGATGCCGTGCGCAAGCCCGCGTTTTCAGCGCATTTCGTCCGGCGCGGTCACCCCCAGGATGCCCAGGCCGGCTGCAAGGACCGACATCACCACGTCGACCAGCGCCAGCCTCGCAGAGGACGAATTTCGATCAGTCTCGATAACAAAACGTAAATGCGGCGCTTCTTTGCCCCTGTTCCAGAGTCCGTGAAAGTCGCTGGCCAGTTCGTAAAGAAAAAATGCGATCCGGTGAGGTTCATGCGCCGCAGCTGAAGCTTCCACGATCCTTGGGAACTGAGAAAGCCGGCGAATCACGTCTAGCTCGGCCTCGTCCTTAAGCAGCGAGACATCTGCATTCAAAAGCGCCCCGCGATTTTCTGACGCACCCGGGAAAACCTGCTCCGCTTGCCTGAAGACCGAGCGACAGCGGGCATGCGCGTACTGGACGTAGAAGACCGGGTTCTCCTTCGACTGCTCGATCACCTTGGCGAGGTCGAAATCCAGCGTGGCGTCGTTCTTGCGATACAGCATCATGAAGCGCACCGGATCGCGGCCGACCTCGTCGATCACGTCGCGCAGCGTCACGAACTCGCCCGAGCGCTTGGACATCTTCACCGGCTCACCATGGCGCAGCAGCCGCACGAGCTGGCACAGCTTGACGTCGAGCTCGCCTTCGCCCCCCGTCACCGCCTTCACGGCCGCGCTCATGCGCTTGACGTAGCCGCCGTGGTCGGCCCCCCAGACGTCGATCATCGTCTTGAAGCCGCGCGCGTATTTCGACGCGTGATAGGCGATGTCGGAGGCGAAGTAGGTGTAGGAGCCGTCCGACTTCAGCAGCGGCCGATCCACGTCGTCGCCGAAGGCCGTGGCCCGGAACAAGGTCTGCTCGCGATCTTCCCAGTCCTCGACCGGCGCCCCCTTGGGGGGCGGCAGACGCCCCTCATAGACGAGGTCGCGGGCCCGCATGTCATCGATCGTGGCCCTGATCTGGTCCACAGGGCCGCTGGCCAGCGAGCGCTCGGAGAAGAACACGTCATGACGGATGTCGAGAGCCGCCAGGTCGACGCGGATCATCTCCATCATCAGGTCGATCGCCGTCTGGCGCACGACGGGGAGCCACTCGGCCTCGGGTGCGTCCAGCAAGGCGCGGCCATGCCGGGCCGCGAGAGCCTCGCCCACCGGCTTCAGGTAGTCGCCCGGATAGAGCCCCTCCGGAATGGTCCCGATCTCCTCGCCCAGCGCCTCGCGGTAGCGCAGGTAGGCCGACCGGGCGAGCACGTCCACCTGCGCCCCGGCGTCGTTGATGTAGTATTCGCGCGTCACCGCCGCGCCGGCGAAGTCGAGCAGGTTCGCCAGCGCGTCGCCGAACACCGCGCCGCGGCCATGGCCCACATGCAGCGGGCCGGTCGGGTTGGCGGACACGTATTCGACGTTGACGGGCTCGCCTTTCGGATGAGCCGGCCGGCCGAAATGCTTGCCAAGTCTCAAGATTACGCGAACCACTTCATGGTGGACGCTGGCGTCCAGGCGAATGTTGATGAAGCCGGGGCCGGCGATCTCCGTGCTGGCGACGCCGGGCTCGCGGGCGAGTTCGGCGCTGATCAGCTGGGCCAGCGCGCGCGGATTGCTCCTCGCCTCCTTGGCCAGCGCCAACGCGGCGTTGGTCGCGAGGTCGCCATGGCTGGGGTCGCGCGGGGGTTCGACGACGACCTTGGCGGTGTCGAGCCCCTGCGGCAGGGCGCCCTGCTCCCCGAGCCGAGCGATGATCGCCGCGAGCCGGCGCTGGAAGTCGTCGAAGATGTTCATGTCAGCTCGGCTGGTGCGGGCCGCCCGGCGCCGATCCCTGCGCCGGGGCGAAACCCTCGTGAAACCTGCGCGACGGCCCTGCATCGCGACGCCGCGCCAATATCACATCGCGGCGCGGATTGACCACCGCTTCGGCGATTCGGCCCCGCTCAGCGCAGATCGGGGGTGACGTCGAACAGCCGCCGGTGCTCGTCCAGCGCGTAGCGGTCCGTCATGCCGGCGATGTAGTCGGCCACCCTGCGGGCGATCCGCGACGGCTCGGCGCCGGCCAGGCCCTCGCGCCACTCCCCCGGCATGGCGTCGGGATCGCGGGTGAAGCGCCCGAACAGGTCGCGGACCACCGCGTCGGCCTGGACCCGCACGGCGACGACGCTCGGATGGCGGTACATGTGGGGAAACAGGAAGCCCTTGATGGCCCGGTCCGCCTCCGCCATCTCGCCGGAGAAGCCGATCACCGCATGGCCGGCCCGCCGCACGTCGTCGGCGTCCTTCGGCTGCAGCGCTTCAAGGCGCCGCCCGCCTTCGCGGATGCCGTCCTCGACGAACCGCGTGATGATCCGCCGCCCGAGCTCATGGATGACCCGGCTTCGCTCCAGCCCCGGCCAGCGCCCGGCGATGTCGTCCAAAAGTCCCGCCAGGAACGGGACGGAGCGCAGGTCCTCCAGCGCGAACAGGCCGGCGCGCAGGCCGTCGTCGATGTCGTGCGCGTCATAGGCGATGTCGTCCGCGATGGCGGCGGCCTGCGCCTCCGCGCTGGCGTGGGTGTCGAGCCACAGGTCCTGGCGCGCCGCATAGTCCAGGATGGCGCCCGGGACGCCCCGCTTGCGGTAGCGCTCGGTGGGCAGCCCTTCGGGCGTCGTCAGCGGGCCGTTGTGCTTGACGAGGCCCTCGAGCGTCTCCCAGGTCAGGTTCAGGCCGTCGAACTCGGCGTAGCGCTTCTCCAGCCGGGTGACGATCCGCAGCGCCTGGGCGTTGTGGTCGAAGCCGCCATGGTCGGCCATGCAGTCGTCGAGGGCCTCCTCGCCGGTATGGCCGAAGGGCGTGTGGCCGAGATCGTGCGACAGCGCCAGCGCCTCGGCCAGATCCTCATCGAGCCCGAGCGCCCGCGCCAGCGCCCGGGCGATCTGGGCCACCTCGATGGTGTGGGTCAGGCGCGTGCGGTAGTGATCGCCCTCGTGGAAGACGAAGACCTGCGTCTTGTGCTTCAGGCGCCGGAACGCGTTGGCGTGGATCACCCGGTCGCGGTCGCGCTGAAATTCGCTGCGGGTGGGCGAGGCGTCCTCGGGCGTGAGCCGGCCGCGGCTGAGCGCCGGGTCGGCCGCATAGGGCGCCCGCCATCGATCGAAGCGGCTCTGCGGCACCGGCGCCTCCCATTGATGACGGACCCCGGGATCGCTACATCCCGTCCTGAAAGCTTGCGGCCCGTTGCGCACGCTTGTGCGATATAAAGCAGGGCGTGCAAACCGCCAGACGTCTCCGGAGGCGCTTACATGACCATGCCTGACGTGGATACCGCACCGCTCACCGTCACCGAGCGCGCCGCGCGGCGGATCCAGTCCATCCTGAAGTCCGAGGCTGAAGGCGCCATGCTGCGCGTCGCGGTCAATGGCGGCGGCTGTTCGGGCTTCCAGTACGATTTCTCCTTCGACACCGCGATCACGCCCGACGACGTGGCGATCCGGCGCGACGGCGTGACGGTGCTGGTCGATTCGATCTCGCGCCCCTTCCTGGAGGGCTCGACGCTGGATTTCGTCGACGACCTCATGGGCCAATCGTTCCGCGTGCAAAATCCGAAGGCGACTGCAGCCTGCGGTTGCGGAACCAGCTTCTCGATCTGAGGCTCCCGCCTTTTCGCCGGATCCGGGTGGGTCGCCCGGAACACAGGCGCCTGTTTTCGCAGCCCCCTCCCCCCGGGCCGGAGGCCGCGACGGGCCTGCCGCACTTGCCCGCGCATCCGCAATCCTGAAGATGGCGTCCAGGAGATCGACATGGACGCCCTTTTCATCGGCCAGACCTATATCGACGTCACCTTCCTCGCCGAGCACATGCCCACCGGCGACGAGAAGACCGTGGCGCGCGACTACGCCGTCTCGTTCGGCGGCAACGCCGTCACGGCCGCGTTCTGCTGCGCCAAGCTCGGCGTCGTGCCGGACCTCTTGACCTCGCTGGCGGACGACTGGCTCGGGCGCATGTTCCTCGACATGGCGGCCAAATACGCCATCCCGGTCCATGGCAGGAAAGTGCGCGAGAGCTCGCTCTCCTTCGTGCTGCCCAACAACGGCAAGCGCGCCATCATCCGCTGCCGCGACGACGATTACCTTCACCCCTTCCCCATGCTGAACATGGGCGGCTGCCGCGCGCTGCATCTGGACGGCCACCAGTCCGACGCGGCGATCCACTACGCCAAGCTCTGCCGCGAACGCGGCGTGCTGACCTCGCTGGACGGCGGCGGACTGCGCGACAACACGCATGAGCTCCTGTCCTTCGTCGACGTCGCAATCTGCGCCGAGCGCCTCGCCGAGCAGCTCGACGTGTCGCCGCACGACCTCCTGCTCCTGCTGAAGCAGAAGGGCGTGCGCATCGGCGGCGTCACCATGGGCGAGAAGGGCATGCTCTGGTACGACGAGACGGGCGAGATCCGCCGCCAGCCGACCCTGTGCGTGCCGCCCGCGGCGATCATCGACACCAGCGGCGCCGGCGACGTGTTCCACGGCGCCTATGTGGCGTCCTATCTGCGCCGGCCGGACCAGCCCTGGGCCGAGCACTTCGCCTTCGCGCGCGCCGCCTCGTCCTTCAAGATCCAGCATCTCGGCAACGAGGCGGGCCTGCCGTCGCTGGCCGACATCGAGGCGATTCGCCGGCGCTTCGCCGAGGCCGCCTGAGCGCCGCTTGGTTGCGCATAGGCCAGACGACACGCAGGGCGCGACGCGACGCCGCTGGCTTTTGCGCGAGCCTTTGGACAGGATCGCGCTTTGTCCTGTCGCCGCGCCCCCCGCGGCGCGATCCCGGAGGCTTGATGATGCGCGCGACCCGATGGAAAACCCTGGCCGGGGGCGTGTCCCTGGCCGTCGTCGCTGCCCATCTCGGCGCCCAAAGCGTCATCCGCGCCGACATCGCCCGCGCCCTTCCGGCCTCCGCGCAGGCGGCCGCGATCGAGGTCGATCCCTGGTCGGGGCGGATCATCCTCGCGGGGCTGTCCTGGAGCGGGCCTGACGGCCTGCGCGTCTCGGTCGGCCGGGCCACGGCCGTGGGCGGCCTCGCCTTCGTCGGCCCCGCCCGCGCGGCGGATGCGGTGACGCTGGAGAACGTCAAGGTCGAGACGGGCGGCGCCAGCTACGAGATGAAGCGCGTCGAGCTGACGGGCGCGACCGCGACCCGCGACGAGGTCGCGGCGCTGTTCGACGCCTCCTCGGCGACGCCGCTCTACCAGCGCCTCGCCCGCATCACCGCCGAGCAGATCGCGATTCCGGAGCTCGTCACGACCAGAAAGATGGCCGATCAGTCGTCCACGGTGACCTACCGCGACATCCGGCTCGTCGGCGTCGACAAGGGCGCGATCAAGAGCATGGCCGCCTCGGGCGGCTCGTTCGACACCCGCCGGAACGACGACTCCATCAGCGGGACCGTCGGTCCCATGGCCGGCGTCGACATTGACGCGACGCTGGTGGCCCGGATCTACGGCGCCAAGGCCGAGCCCGGCGATGCGGAGATGAAGCTCATCTATGGCGGCTTCACGGTCGACGCGGTCAAGGGCTCGTCGGCCAAGGGCGGCGAGTTCACGATCGGGCGGCTGGCCTTCAAGAATGTCCGCGGCCGGCCGACCCAGGAGCCCTGGCTGCCCTTCCTCACCGAGTTCGCCGGCAAGGGCGACGTCGCCAAGCTGCCCCCGCAGGAACGCGCCCGCTTCGTCCGCGGCCTCACCGACATCCTGGACGCGATCGCTGTGGAGTCGGCGGAGGCCGCCAACCTGACCGTGACCTCCCCGGCCTCCAGCAAGGACAAGGCGGTCGTGAAGGTCGCCCGCCTCGGCTATGCGGGCGCGGCGATGGGCCGCCCCAACGACCTGCGGCTGGAAGGGCTCGACGTCGCGGCGCCCGACGGCTACGGCCGCATCGGGACGATCTCGCAGACCGGGTGGTCGTTCCGCACGACGCTGGACGCCCTGCGGGCCACCGTCGGCGATCCCGACGCCGACCTCTCCGCTATCGATCCGCGCGCCTTCATTCCGGACCTTGGGACCTTCGCGATCCGCGACGTCGACCTGAACGTGCCGGACAAGAAAGCCCGGGAGACGGATCCCGCCGCCCCCAACATCCGGGTCGGGTTCAAGAGCTTCGAGGTCGCCGCGCAGGCGCCCGTGAAGGGCGTCCCGACCGCCCTGCGGATCGGCCTGGACCGCATGACGATGGCGATCCCGCCGGGGACCAAGGAGGAGGGCCTGCGCGACCTCCTGGCCATGGGCTACAAGGACCTCGACGTCACCATGGGGCTGGACGGCCGCTGGAACGAGAACGCAGCCGAGTTCAACATCGGGCAGATCGCCCTTCAGGGCGTCAACATGGGCAGCCTCGCCGTGAAGGGCGTGCTCGGGAACGTCTCGCGCGACGTGTTCGCCGGCGACAGCGCGACCGCCCAGGTGGCGCTGCTGGGCGCGACCGTGAAGCAGGTCGGCTTCACGCTGGAGAACAAGGGCCTCGCCGAGAAGCTCCTGGAGCGCGAGGCGCGCCGGCAGAAGAAGAGCGTGGACCAGCTGCGCAAGGAGCTGGGCGGCGCGGCCCAGATCGGCATCCCGGCCATGCTGGGCGGCTCGCCCAACGCCAAGGCGCTGGGCTCGGCCGTCGCCAAGTTCCTGCTGAAGCCCGGCCGGCTCACCGTGACGGCGACCGCGCATGATCCGGGCGGGCTCGGCTTCGCCGACTTCGCCATGGCGCAGGGCGACCCCGCCGCCCTGCTCGAGCAGATCGATCTCGCAGCCAGGGCCGAATAGGCCCGGGCGGGCGGGAGCGCGCCTATTCGGCGGCGACCTTCGCCGCCTGGTTGCGCTCGGCCCGGGCCTGCGCCTCCACGACGGCCAGCGCCGTCATGTTGACGACGCCGCGCGCCGTCACCGAGGTGGTCAGCACATGGGCGGGCCTCGCCGGCCCGATCATGATCGGGCCTACGGGCAGCGCGTCCGCCAGGATCTTGGTGAACTGGTAGGCGGCGTTGGCGGCGTCGAGATTCGGGAACACCAGGATGTTCGCCTCGCCCTTCAGGTTGGATTGCGGCAGCTTGCGCTCGCGCACCATCTCCGACAGCGCCGTGTCGCCCTGCATCTCGCCGTCCACTTCGAGCTGCGGCGCGCGCTGGCGGATGAGGTCCAGCGCTTGGCGCATCTTGCGGGCGGACGGCGTGTCGGCCTCGCCGAAATCGGCATGGCAGACCAGCGCGATCTTGGGCTCGATGCCGAAGCGCGTCACATGCTGGGCGCACAGCACCGCCGTTTCGGCGATCTCCTCGGCGGTCGGATCCGGCCGCACATGGGTGTCCGCCAGGAAGTAGTGGCCCTTCGAGGTGATCATCAGCGTCATGGCCGAGAGGCCCTTCACGCCCGCGTCGATGCCGATGATGTCGCGGATCAGGCGCAGCTTGGACTGGAAGCGCCCCTCCAGCCCGCAGATCATCGCGTCCGCGTCGCCGCGGATCACCGCCACGCTGGCGATCACGGTCGTCGACGTCCGCACCAGCGTGCGCGCGGCGTCCGGCGTGATGCCGCGCCGTCCCGCCACCTCGACCAGGGTCGCCACGTAGTCCCGGTAGCGCGGATCGTCCTCGGGATTGACGACCTCGATGTCCTGGCCGGGCCGCAGCGACAGCCCGTAGCGCTTGCAACGCGTCTCGATGACGGCGGGCCGGCCCACCAGGATGGGCGTGGCGATCCCCTCCTCGATGGCCACCTGCGCGGCGCGCAGCACCCGCTCGTCCTCGCCGTCGGCGTAGATGACGCGCTTGGGCGCCTCCTTGGCGGCCGTGAAGATCGGCTTCATGACGAAGCCGGAGCGGAACACGAAGCGCGACAGGTTCTCGTCATACGCCTTGAAGTCCTCGATGGGCTTCTTGGCGACGCCGCTCTCCATGGCGGCGCGCGCGACGGCCGGCGCGATGCGCAGGATGAGGCGCGGATCGAACGGGCTCGGGATCAGCGATTCCGCCCCGAAGGTCGTGACCTCGCCGCCATAGGCCCGCGCCACCACGTCGGACGGCGCCTCGCGCGCCAGCCGGGCGATGGCCTCCACGGCGGCCTGCTTCATGGCCTCGTTGATGGTGGTCGCCTGCACGTCCAGCGCCCCCCGGAAGATGTAGGGGAAGCACAGGACGTTGTTGACCTGGTTGGGATAGTCCGATCGCCCGGTGCAGATCATGGCGTCGGGGCGCACCGACTTCGCCTCGGCGGGATCGATCTCCGGATTGGGATTGGCGAGCGCCAGGATCAGCGGGTTTGGCGCCATCTGGGCCACCATGGCGGCCTTCAGGACGCCGCCGGCCGAGAGGCCGAGGAACACGTCCGCGCCCGGGATCACCTCGGCCAGCGTGCGCGCCTCGGTCTTCTGCGCGAAGATCGACTTCCAGCGGTCCATCAGGGCGGCGCGCCCTTCGTAGACGACGCCCTCGATGTCGGTGATGAAGATGTTCTCCCGCTTCGCGCCCATGGACACGAGCAGGTTGAGGCAGGCGAGCGCAGCCGCCCCGGCCCCGGAGGTCACGATCTTCACCTCGGCGAGTTGCTTGCCGGCGAGATCGAGCGCATTGCGCACCGCCGCCGCCACGATGATGGCCGTGCCGTGCTGGTCGTCATGGAACACCGGGATGGCCATGCGCTCGCGCAGCTGCGCCTCGACCTCGAAGCACTCCGGCGCCTTGATGTCCTCCAGGTTGATGCCCCCGAAGGTCGGCTCCAGCGCCGCCACCACGTTCACCAGCCGGGTGACGTCCTTTTCGTCCACCTCGATGTCGAACACGTCGATCCCGGCGAACTTCTTGAACAGGACCGCCTTGCCCTCCATCACGGGCTTGGAGGCGAGCGCGCCGATGTCCCCGAGGCCGAGCACCGCCGTGCCGTTCGTCACCACGGCCACGAGGTTCTGGCGCGCCGTCAGCTCCGCCGCCTGGGAGGGATCGGCCGCGATCGCCTCGCAGGGCGCGGCCACGCCGGGCGAATAGGCCAGCGCCAGGTCGCGCTGGTTGCCGAGCGGCTTCGTGGCCTGGATCTCCAGCTTCCCCGGCTTGGGGAGGCGGTGATACACGAGCGCGCCCGAGCGCAGATCGTCCGACATGGTCGACATGTTCGAGGCCATTGGCGCGACATTCCTCCTTGGACGGGCGTTCGTTCGGGCGCCCGGCGGATAGCTTTCGGACGCCGACCCTAGCGCGGCGCCTTGCCCCGGTCACGTCCCCGTGACGCCGAACACCTATTCCGTCGGTGAAAGATTGCCCGCGCCGGAGGCTTCCGCGGCCTGCCCGGCCCGAATCTCGTCGCAGAGCGCCACGACCTGCGCGGCGTCTGCGCTCTGGAGCGCCGGGATCAACCTCGCCAGCGCGGCCCGGTCGAGCTCCCACCACCGCGTGCGCAGGAGTTCAGCCGCCAACGGCTCCTCGAAGCGCAGGCGGATCAGCTTGGCCGGGTTGCCGCCCACGATCCCGTAGGGCGGCACGTCCCGGGTCACGACCGCCCGGGCGGCCACCACCGCGCCAGGCCCGATGGTCACGCCGGACATGATCGTCGCGCCCGACCCGACCCAGACGTCGGCCCCGATCGTGACGCCGCCGCGCGACGTGTGATAGGGCGCGCCCTCGGGCGCCTCCGGGAACAGCTCGCGCATGCCCGAGAACGGATAGGTGGTCACCCAGTCGGTGCGGTGGTTCCCGCCGAGGAAGATCTGGATGTTGTCGGCGAATGAGCAGAAGGGCCCGATCGAGAGGCCCGCGCCGTCGCCCCAGTCGCGCACGCGCACCCGGCCATAGCTGAAGTCGCCGATCGTCCAGCCGCGCTTGGCCGCCTGCTTGGCGAGATGGACGCGGGTGAGATTGTGCGGGTTGGACCAGCGGGCGATCAGCTTACGCATGGGAGCCCCCCAGGCGGCGGCGGCGCCGGCCCCTCATCCGGCCGCTCCGCAGCCGTCGTCTCCCAAGGCGAGAAGGACGCGCTCCTGTGATTCACTCCAGCCCCTCGCGTTTCAGCGCCGTCTCGCCGCGCAGCCAGCCGAGCGCTCCCGCCGCCGAGCCGCCGTAACGCTCCACGAGGGCGCGCCGCAGCGCAAGGGCGCTGAGCGCCGCCTTGGGCATGTTCACGGCCAGCGTGGCCCTGGCGGGGTCCGGCAGCCCGTATTTGCGGCTCACATAGGCGCGCGACCACGCCATGTGCCAGCGGGCGCGAAACACGCGGCCGGGGCTGGCCGCCGTCGAGCCGCCGCGCTCGTGCCGGGCCACGGCGCCATGGACATGCACCAGGGCGCGGCCCGAGTCGGCGACGCGGCGGCAGAGGTCGTCGTCCTCGTAGAACAGGAAGAGCTGCTCGTCGAAGCCGCCGATGTCCAGGAAGGCGTCGCGGCGGACCAGAAGGGACGCCCCCGACAGGAACGGCGTGCAGCAGTCGCCCTCCGGAAGGGAGAGCTTGCCGCCCGGGTTCTGCAGGAAAGGCGCGAGAAGCGACGTCGCCTGGTAGAAAAACCGCCCGTCCGGCTCGATGATCCGCGGCGCCAGCAGCCCGGCGTCGGGCCAGCGCGACGCCGCCTCCAGCAAGGCCGCGACCGCGCCCTCGTCATAGACGAGATCCGGATTGGTGAGCAGGCACAAGGGCGTGGCCGCGGCGCGCACGCCGATGTTCATCGCCCGCCCGAAGCCCTCGTTGCGGGCGTTGCGGATCACTTGCGCGCCCAGCCGCCCGGCCAGCTCCGGCGTGCCGTCGCGGCTGGCGTTGTCCACCACGATGACGCCGACGCCCTCGCGCTTCAGCGCGCCCAGGCAGGCCGGCAGCACGCGGGCGCTGTCATACGTGACCACGATGGCGGTGACGGCGTTCACAGGCGCCTTCCCCCCCACATCTGCATCCGCTCGGCGTCACGCTGTAAGGCGGCCGTCATCCCCGGCCGGAGCGGCGAAGCCGCGGAGGGGAAGGGATCCCAGGGTCCCCCGCCGCAATCCCATGTCGATCTCCGTAGGCCGACGCCCCTGGATCCCCTGCCCGGCGCTGCGCGCCGCCGGGGATGACGGAAAGAACGGGGCACAGGCGGAAACCCGACCGAGCTTCACTTCTCCTGGACGTTCAGCCGGATGTGCAGCTCGCGCAGCTGCTTGGGGCTCGCCTCGTTGGGCGCGCCCATCAGAAGGTCGAGCGCCTGCTGGTTCATCGGGAACAGCGCCACCTCGCGCAGATTCTGCGCGCCGCACAGCAGCATCACCATGCGGTCGATGCCCGCCGCCATGCCGCCATGGGGAGGCGCGCCGTACTGGAAAGCCCGGTACATGCCGCCGAAGCGCTCCACCACGGTCTCCTCGCCATAGCCGGCGATCTCGAACGCCTTCACCATCGCCTCGGGACGGTGGTTGCGGATGCCGCCCGACGCGATCTCGAAGCCGTTGCAGGCGATGTCGTACTGGAACGCCTTGATGGTGGTCGGATCCTGCGTCTGCAGCGCCTCCAGACCGCCTTGCGGCATCGAGAACGGGTTATGCGAGAAGTCGACCTTCTTCTCGTCCTCGTTGTACTCGAACATCGGAAAGTCGACGATCCAGGCCAGCTCGTAGCGGTTCTCGTCCACGAGGTTGAGGTCGAACCCGACCTTGTTGCGGGCCGATCCGGCGAACTTCACGAACTTGTCCGGGTCGCCGGCCACGAAGAACGCCGCGTCGCCGTCCTTGAGGCCGAGCTGCGCCTGGATCGCGGCCGTGCGCTCGGAACCGATATTGTTGGCGATCGGCCCCGCGCCGGCGCCCTCGCGCCACATCACATAGCCCAGCCCCGGCTGGCCCTCGCCCTGCGCCCAGCTGTTCATGCGGTCGCAGAAGGCGCGGCTGCCGCCGCCCGGGCCCGGGATGGCCCAGACGCGGTTTTTCGGGTCCTCGAGCATGCGCGCGAAGACCTTGAAGTTCGAGCCACGGAAGTGCTCGGACACGTCCTGCATCTCGAGCGGGTTGCGCAGGTCGGGCTTGTCGGAGCCGTATTTGCGCATCGCGTCCGCATAGGGGATGCGCGGCCAGGGGCTCGGCGTCACCGGCTTGCCGTCCCCGAACTCCGAGAACACCCCGCCCACCACGGGCTCCACCGCGGCGAACACGTCCTCCTGGGTGACGAAGCTCATCTCCAGGTCGAGCTGGTAGAACTCGCCCGGCAGGCGGTCGGCGCGCGGGTCCTCGTCGCGGAAGCAGGGCGCGATCTGGAAGTAGCGGTCGAAGCCCGCCATCATGATCAGCTGCTTGTATTGCTGCGGCGCCTGCGGCAGCGCGTAGAACTTGCCCGGATGCAGCCGCGACGGCACCAGGAAGTCGCGCGCGCCCTCCGGCGACGACGCCGTCAGGATGGGCGTCTGGAACTCGAAGAAGCCCTGCCCCTTCATGCGCCGGCGCAGCGAATCGATGATCGCCCCGCGCTTCATAATGTTGTCGTGCAGGCCCTGCCGGCGCAGGTCGAGGAAGCGGTAGCGCAGCCGCGTCTCCTCCGGATAGGGCTGGTCGCCGAACACCTGCAGCGGCAGCTCCGCCGCCGGCCCCAGCACCTCGATCTCGGTGACGAAGATCTCGACCGCGCCGGTCGGCAGATCGAGGTTCTCCGTGCCGGCCGGGCGCTTGCGCACCTTGCCGTCGACGCGCACCACCCATTCGGCCCGCAGCTTCTCGGCGTCCCTGAAGGCGGGCGAATCCGGGTCGACCACGCATTGCGTCATGCCGTAATGGTCGCGCAGGTCGATGAACAGCAGGCCGCCATGGTCGCGGATGCGGTGGCACCATCCGGAGAGGCGGACCTCCTGGCCGACGTCGCTCTCGCGGAGCGCGCCGCAGGTCTGGGTGCGATAGCGGTGCATGGGACCGTCCTGAACGATCGCCGCGATGGCGGGCGACATGTCTGCATGGCCGGGCTCCGGCCCGGAAACGTGGGCCGGAAAAACCCACACGCCCCCGTCTTTGTCAAGAAGCGGGCCGGCGCGCACTGGCGTCCCAGGCCCTGCTGCGCTATCAGGGCCAGCCATGCCTTTGATCACCACAACCGACGCCCTCGCCTCCGCCTGCGCGCGGCTCGCCCGCCACCCCTTCGTGACCTTCGACACGGAGTTCATGCGCGAGACGACCTATTACCCGAAGCTGTGCCTGATCCAGCTCGCCAGTCCCGAGGACGTGGTGCTGGTGGATCCCTTGGCGCCCGGCCTGGATCTCGCCCCCTTCCTCGACCTGATGCGCGACAAGGCGGTGGTGAAGGTCGTCCATTCCGGCCGGCAGGATCTCGAAATCCTCTGGAACATGGGCGAATGCATCCCCACGCCCCTGTTCGACACCCAGATCGCCGCCATGGTCTGCGGCTATGGCGACAGCGTCTCCTACGAGCAGCTCGCGCATGACCTCGCCAAGGCGCGGGTCGACAAGTCCTCCCGCTTCACCGACTGGTCCAAGCGTCCGCTTTCGGAGGCGCAGCTCGTCTACGCCCGCTCGGACGTCACGCATCTGCGCGACGTCTACGCCGCGCTTCACGCAAAGCTCGAGGAATCTGGCCGAACCCATTGGCTGGAAAACGAGATGGAGATCCTGACGTCGCCCGCCACCTACCGGGCGCATCCGGAGGACGCGTGGCAGCGCCTGCGCGGGCGCATCCGCAAGGCCAAGGAGTTGGCCATCCTGGTCGAGCTCGCCGCCTGGCGCGAACGCGAGGCCCAGTCCCGCGACGTCCCGCGCAGCCGCGTGCTCAAGGACGACGCCCTGATCGACGTCGCCACCTCCGCGCCGCGGACCCCCGAGGCGCTCGGCCATCTGCGCTCCATCCCGTCCGGCTTCGAGCGCTCCCGCTCGGGCGCAGAGATCGTGGCCGCCGTCGAGCGCGGGCTGGAGCGCGATCCGCGCACGCTTCCGCCGCTGGAGCGCAGCTCGCGCCGCAACTTCAACCAGGCCACGGTGGAGCTGCTGAAAGTCCTGCTGAAGATGACCTGCGAGCAGGAGGGCGTGGCCGCCAAGATCGTCGCCACCGTCGACGACCTGGAGGCCATCGCGGCCGACGACGAGGCCAAGGTCCCGGCGCTGTCGGGCTGGCGCCGTGAACTCTTCGGCCTTCGCGCGCTCAATCTGAAGCAGGGGCGGCTGGCTCTCGCCATCGAGAACGGGCGGGTGGTCGGCGTCGACCGGTAGCGTCGGCCCACGTCTCAGTTACCATGTGTTAATCTCAAGGTTGCAATATCGCGCCGTGGATACCTCTGCGGGAGCGCAGCATGGAACCCCCGGCCGAACTGACGCCGTCGCGAGCCAGGCTGGCCCAGCGCCTCCTGGCCGCCAGTCCTCACCGCGAATTCGCCCTGCGATGCGGGAGTTGCGGCCTGGGGCTGGTGCGCAGCGGCGCGTGGATCCGCCGCCATCCCGTCTTCATGTGCGGCAGTTGCTTCCAGGACACCCCGCTCGATCTCGCCGCGCTGGAGCGGGGCGCCGGGCCGGAACGCGTATTCCGCCGCCGCAGCGAGCCGCAGCGCCTCGCGCTGGATCAGCCGCCGATCCGCGTGCGGCCGGCGCGCTTCATCCGACTGCGATATGGGGCGTCCGGCCGATGATCCGGGCCAGCTGTTTCAGCCGGTTGAACAGCCGGTCGTTGGCGAGGGCGCCGAGCTCCTCCGGCAGCGCCAGTTCCAGCCGCCCCTGCGAGCACGCCAGCGGCGTGCGGGGCAGCACGCCCGGCATGGCGGCCGACACCAGATAGGCCACCCGCATCGCCGCGCCCAGGATCCGGGCGCGGTCGATCATCCGGGTGGAGGCGAGTTCGCGCAGCCGCGGGCTGACCTGGTCGTCCGACAATCCGAGATGACGGTAAGCCACCGCCAGCGCCACATAGGCGCGCCCGGGATGGTCGATGCCGACGAAGCCCGCATGCGCGATGATGTTGAGCGACTGCTCGCCGCGGTAGTCCGGATGCGCGCGCCAGCCGATGTCGGCCAGCAGGCAGGCCGCATGCCGCAGCCGCCGGTCGTCCGCCGTCTCGTCGAGATTGTTGGACGCCATGAACCGGTCGGTCCAGGCGCAGAGCTCCTCGCCGTGGCGGGGCGAGCGTGAACGCAGCACGTTCAGCTCGCGCGCCGTGACCAGCAGCGGGTCCTCGGCGCGCTGCGCCTCGTCCAGTTGCTCGAACAGCAGGCCCTCGCGCACCCCCATGGCGGAGACGATCACCTCGGACGGCTTGGCCATCTTGATGATCTGCTCCAGCACCAGCGCCCCGTAGGCGAGCAGCGGGCGGCGCGCGGCGGAGATCGATTCGATCGAATCCAGCGTCTCGGCCTCCACGCGCTCGACCAGACGGGCGAAATCCGCCGCGTCGCGGGCCGGGATGACGTAGTTGTGCATGACGCGCAGCGGATAGCCGCGCTGCTTCATGTGCAGGCGGGCGAGCGCGCGCCACGTGCCGCCGACGGCGTAGAACGCCCTCCCCCGCGCGGCCTCGATCTGCGGCAGGTCCTCGAAGGCGTCGCGCACCAGCTTGATCGCCTTCTTGATGCTCCCGCCGGACCTGTCCTGCAGCGCCAGCCCGCCGAGCGGCAGGGTGACGCCGCCGCCGAGCTTGTGGCCCTTCACCTCGATCAGCTCCAGCGAGCCGCCGCCGAGGTCTCCCACCACGCCGTCCGGCTTCCAGATGCCTGACACGATGCCCAGCGCCGAGAGCTTGGCCTCCCGCTTTCCCGAGATCAGCTCCACCGGCTGCCCGGTCACCTGCTCGCACCGGGCCAGGAACTCCGCGCCGTTGGAGGCGTCGCGGGCGGCCGCGGTGGCCAGCACCCTCACCTCCTCGATCCGCATGGTTTCGCAGAGCACGCGAAAACGCGCCAAAGCCGACAGCGCCTTGTCCATCGCGTCCTGCGCGAGCCGCCCCGTGGTGAGCACGTTGCGCCCCAGCCCGCAGAGCACCTTCTCGTTGAAGATGGGCGTGGGCGAGCGCGTCAGCCCTTCATAGGCGACGAGGCGCACCGAGTTGGAGCCGATGTCCACGATGGCGACAGGCGCGCCGAGTTTCAGGCGGCCTTGGGCGAGTTCAGGCATGGGATCCCTGTGGTCAAACGTCGGCGGCGCCCGCCAGCACGGATTCCAGGCGGATCCGCTGGGCGGCCAGGCTCTTGGGGCTCGAGCTCTTGAGCGACTTGCCGCGGCCCGAAAGGCTCGGGTTCGTCATGAAATAACGGTGGGCGTTGAAGGGCGTCTCGCCCTCGGCGGGCGAGACCCGCTGGCTCGTCCCGTCCGGCAGCACGCGCCAGCTCTGCTCGTTGTCGAGGAAGTTGGCGAGCATGATCTGGTCCAGCACCTGCTGGTGCACGGTCGGATTCAGGATGGGGGCCAGCGCCTCCACCCTGCGGTCGAGGTTGCGCTGCATCAGGTCCGCCGAGGAGATGTAGAGATGCGCCTTCGGGTGGGGCAGCCCATGGCCGTTGCCGAAGGCGTAGATGCGCGAATGCTCCAGGAAGCGCCCCACGATCGACTTCACCCGAATGTTCTCGGAGAGGCCCGGCACGCCCGGCCGCAGGCAGCAGATGCCGCGCACGATGAAGTCGACCTGCACGCCCGCCTTGCTGGCCTCGTAGAGCGCGTCGATGATCTGCGCGTCCACCAGCGCGTTGCACTTGCCCCAGATCGCCGCCGGACGTCCGGCCTTGGCGTGCGCGATCTCCTCCGCGATGTGGGCCAGGAGCTTCTTCTTCAGCGTCAGCGGCGACACCGCCATGCGCTCCAGCTCCGCCGGCTCGGCGTAGCCGGTGATGAAGTTGAAGATCCGCGCCACGTCCCGGGCGATCACGGGGTCGGCCGTGAAGAAGGAGAGGTCCGTGTAGACCCGCGCCGTGATCGGGTGGTAGTTGCCGGTGCCCACATGGCAATAGGTGACGAGCTGGCCCGCCTCGCGGCGCACCACCATCGAGAGCTTGGCGTGGGTCTTCAGCTCGATGAAGCCGAACACCACCTGCACGCCCGCCCGCTCCAGGTCGCGCGCCCAGCGGATATTGGCCTCCTCGTCGAAACGCGCCTTGAGCTCGACCAGCGCGGTGACGCTCTTGCCGGCCTCGGCGGCCTCCGCCAGCGCCTTCACGATGGGGCTGTCGGACGACGTGCGGTAGAGCGTCTGCTTGATGGCGACGACGTTCGGGTCGCGGGCCGCCTGGGCGAGGAACTGCACCACCACGTCGAAGGACTCGTAAGGGTGGTGGACGATGATGTCCTTCTGGCGGATCGCCGCGTAGCAGTCCCCGCCATGGTCGCGGATGCGCTCGGGAAAGCGCGGGTTGTAGGGAGAGAATTTGAGGTCCGGCCGCTCGAGGCCGACGAGCTGCGACAGGTCGTTCAGCGCCAGCATGCCTTCGGTGAAGAACAGCTCCTCCGGCTGCACGTCGAACTCCTTGGCGACGAACTGGCGCAGGTTCTCCGGCATCGATTCCTCGACCTCCAGGCGGATGACCGATCCGCGCCGCCGCTGCTTCAGCGCCGTCTCGAACACCCGCACGAGATCCTCGGCCTCCTCCTCCACCTCGATGTCGCTGTCGCGGATGACCCGGAAGCCCCCGAGCCCGCGCACCGTGTAGCCCGGAAAGAGCCGCCCGATGAACAGCGAGATCGCCTGCTCCACCGCGATGAAGCGCACCGCGCCGGTCTCGGCGAGGTCGGGCAGGCGGATGAACCGGTCCACCTTGTTGGGCACGCGGATCAACGCGTTGAGCAATCGCCCGTCCGTGGTCCGGAACAGCTCCAGCGCCAGCGAGAATCCGAGATTGGGAATGAATGGGAAGGGATGCGCCGGGTCGACGGCCAGCGGGGTCAGCACCGGGAAGACGTGGTGCAGGAAGAAATCCTCCAGCCAGGCGAGCTCGTTGCGGGTCACCTCCGGCCCGTCCACCAGCACGATGCCCACCTCGAACAGCGCATGGCGCAGCTCGCGCCAGCGGCGCTGCTGGTCGCTCGCCAGCACGGTCACGGCCTCGCCGATGCGGGCGAGCTGCTCGGCCGGCGACAGGCCGTCCTGCGAGAGCTGCACGATGCCGGACTTGAACTGCCCTTTCAGGCCGGCGACCCGGACCATGAAGAACTCGTCGAGATTGTTGGCCGAGATCGACAGGAACCGCAGCTGCTCCAAAAGAGGATGGCTGAGGTTCGACGCCTCCTCCAGCACCCGCCGGTTGAAGTGAAGCCACGACAATTCGCGGTTGATGAAGCGCTCGGGCGAGGCGGTCAGGTCGGCCGCGGGCTTCGCCTCGGAGACGACCGCCGCCGGCATCGGCGTGAGCTCGGCCTGGGCTGCGGCCGGCGCCTTAGGGGCGGCGTCCCGGACGCTGGCGGCGGGGGCGCCGTTTGCGACCGCCGCGTCCCTGGCGCGCGGCGCCTTGGCGGCCTTGGCGCCCTCTCCCGGAGCAGGCTTCGCGGCGGCCTTCCTGTCGGCCTTGGCCGCACCGGTCGTCTGCTCGTCCTTCAAGGCCACTCGCCGTCTCCCGGGATTGCGCTTCGCGGTCGTCAAACAGCTTCTCCCAAGGGTCTACGACAAATCGAAGACAGGCAACCGACGCCGGCGCGGCGCGCGTCAGCCCGGCTCGTCCCCGTCCCGGATCTTGAGGATCTCCGCCGCCAGCGGCCGCGTGATGCGGCGCCCTCGGGCGAGCCCCTCCCGGTCGAGCGTCTCCACCACCGCCTGCGCGGCCGCGATCGAGCGGTCGATCCGCAGCGCCAGGTACTCCACCACCGAGGTGTCGACCACCAGTTGGCGCTCGATGAACATCTTCACCAGCACGGCGCGGACCAGCGCGTCGTCGGGCTCGCCCAAGGTCGCCGTGGGGGCCAGGCGCAGCCGGGACAGCAGGTCCGCCGTCGCCAGCCCCCAGTCGGAGGGCGGCGTGCGGGCGGTCAGCAGCAGCGAGGACTTGCGCTCCCGGGCGATGTTGAGGAGGTGGAACAGCGCGTCCTCCTGCCCCTGCATGGCGTCGCAATCCTCGATCACCAGCGCGCCGGCCGAGGCCAGGTGGGGCACGTCGGGCAGGCGCAGCGCGGCGCGGGCGACCGTCCAGGCATGGCTGCGCTTGGCCCAGATGGCGGCGCAGTGGCTCTTGCCGGAGCCCGGCGGCCCGATCAGCAGGAGCACGGAATCTGGCCAGTCCGGCCAACGCTCGAGAACGTCGAAGGCCGCTTCGTTGGAGGCGCTGACGAGGAAGTCCTCGACGTCGAGCCCGGCGTCGACGGGCAGGTCCAGCGCGAGCTGGCGAGGCTTTTCGGTCACGCTCAGGCGTCCGGCCCGGGGTCGCGCCGCAGCGGCGTCGCGGCGCTGGTGTAGATCGGGCTCGCCAGATATTGCCGCAGGCCGAACCGCGCCAGCACCCCGGCCGTCGCCGCCAGCGGCACGGCCAGGAGCAGTCCCACGAACCCAAACAGCGTGCCGAAGGCGAACAGCGCGAACATCAGCCACACCGGATGCAGCCCCACCGCCTCGCCCACGAGCTTGGGCGACAGGACGTTGCCCTCCAGGAACTGCCCGGTGAAGAACACCGCCAGCACGGCGCCCACCATCACCCAGTCGGGCCAGAACTGCACGATGGCGACCGACGCCGCCAGCACGAGGCCGGTCAGCGACCCCACATAGGGAATGAACGAGATCAGCCCCGCCAGCATGCCGATCAGGAAGCCGAAATTCAGCCCGCAGAGGAGCAGGCCGACCGCGTACCACGTGCCCAGCAGCAGGCACACCAGCGACTGCCCGCGGATGAAGCCGCCGATGGCGTCGTTGATCTCGCGGGCCAGCCCGCGGACCGTCATCCGATGGCGGGGAGGAACCCAGCTGTCGACCTTCTCGATCATGTGGTCCCAGTCCACCAGCAGGTAGAAGGCCACCACGGGCGTCACCACGAGCAGCGAGACGAGCCCGATCAGGGTCTGGCTGCCGCTCCACAGCGACTTCAGCACGTCGCCCAGCCAGGCGATGCCCTTGCCGATGAAATCGCCCAGCGAGTTCTGCAGGTCGGGCGCGACGGTCCCGCCGAAGCGCTCCAGCAGGGGGCGGCCGCGTTCGGCCACGAGCTGCTGCAGCCGTTGCGCGTAGCCCGGCACCTTCTCGGCGAAATCGGCGAGATTGCTGGCCAGCACCGGCAGGAGCAGGAGCATCGCCACCACGAAGACGAAGACGAAAAGGCCGAGGATGGCCACCGACGCCCAGAGCCGGCTGCAGCCCAGCCGCTCCAGCCGGTCGGCCAGCGGGTCGAGGAAATAGGCGAGCGCCAGCCCGGCCACGAAGGGCAGCAGGATGCCGCTGAACACGTAGATGCACAGGCCCGCGACCCCGAGCGCGACCAGCCAGAACGCCGCCTGCCGCTGCAGCGACATCGGCCGTTCGGAGACGTCCGGCGTCACGTCGGCCGGCTGGACGGCCGGGCGATCATAGGGGGCGATCACGACGCCATGTGTTTCAGCCATCGTGCGAGATAGGCGCCCGCCGATGCGATCGTCAAGCAGGCCACGACCGCCATGCCGACCTCGACGAGCCGGGATTCGTGGAAGCCGGAGCTGAGCGACCCCAGGATCACCGCCGCGAAGGCGATCTGCGCCGTGGTGTTCGCCTTGGACAGCCGCGACGGATTGATCGCGATGGGCTTGCCCATCAGCCAGGACAGGATGATCGCGCCCAGGATCATGATGTCGCGCGACACGACCACGATGGCGAGCCAGCCTGGCAACTGGCCCACGATGGCCAGCGAGACGTAGATGGAGACCAGCAGCGCCTTGTCGGCGAGCGGGTCCATATAGGCGCCCAGCTCGGAGCGCATGTCGAAGCGCCGGGCGATGTAGCCGTCCACCGCGTCGGAGACGCCCGCGATGGCGAAGGCGACGAATGCGAGGGTCCATTCGGACTGGCCGATCATCGCCACCACGAACGGAACCAGCAGGAACCGGCCGATGGTGATCAGATTCGGGATGTTCACGACGCGCATGATCAAAGCTTAGGCGACCGGGGCGCCTTTCGCGAGCTTTCGCCCGCGCAAGAGCGGCGGTCCTCACAGGCAAGCGGGCCGCGCCCCTTGCCAGCCCGCCCCTGGCGGCTTACTCCGCCCGCAGGACGGAGGACTTCCATGGCGACCGACAAGGGCGGCGGACTGACTTACGCGCAAGCGGGCGTCGACATCGACGCCGGGAACGCCATGGTCGAGGCGATCAAGCCGCTCGTGCGCGCCACCGCGCGCCCGGGCGCCGACGCCGTGATCGGCGGCTTCGGCGGCCTGTTCGACCTCAAGGCCGCCGGCTTCAAGGATCCGGTGCTGGTCGCGGCCAATGACGGCGTCGGCACCAAGGTCAAGATCGCGATCGAGACCGGCAAGCACGACACGATCGGGGTCGACCTCGTCGCCATGAGCGTCAACGACCTCGTGGTGCAGGGCGCCGAGCCGCTGTTCTTCCTGGACTATTTCGCCACCGGCAAGCTCGCCCCGCATGTCGGCGCGCAGGTCATCGCGGGCGTGGCGAAAGCCTGCCGGGAGGCCGGCTGCGCCCTGATCGGCGGCGAGACGGCCGAAATGCCCGGCCTCTACAACGAAGGCGACTACGACCTCGCGGGCTTTGCGGTGGGCGCCGCCGAGCGCGGGACGCTGCTGCCCCGCCCCGACATCGCCGACGGCGACGTCCTCATCGGCCTGCGCTCTTCGGGCCTGCACTCAAACGGCTTCTCGCTCGTCCGCCACATCGTGGACCTGAGCGGCCTGCCCTGGGAGGCCCCGGCGCCCTTCGAGCCCGAGCAGGCCATCGGGGCGGCCCTCCTCGAGCCGACGCGCCTCTACGTGAAGCCGATCCTGGCCGCGCTGAGGAGCACCACGGGAATCAAGGCCCTGGCCCACATCACCGGGGGCGGCTTCCCGGACAACATCCCGCGCGTGCTGCCCGACGGCCTCGCCGCGGTGGTGGAGCTCTCGGCCGTGCCGGCGCAGCCGGTCTTCAAGTGGCTCGCCGCCGTCGGCGGGGTGACCGAGGCGGAGATGCTGCGCACCTTCAACTGCGGCATCGGCATGGTGGTGGTCGTCGCGGCCGCGGAGGCCGACGCCGTCACGGCCGCCTTCGAGCAGGCCGGCGAAGAGCCCGTGCGCCTGGGGCGCCTCGCGCCGCGCAAGGACGGCCAGGCCGTGGTCTACAAGGGTCAGCTCGACCTGGCCCTGCCGAACCCATGACACGCCGGCGCACCGCGATCCTGATCTCGGGCCGCGGCTCCAACATGGAGGCGCTGATCCAGGCCGCGCGGGATCCGTCCTTCCCGGCCGAGATCGCGCTCGTCCTGTCCAACCGTCCCGGCGCGGGCGGCCTGGACAAAGCGTCGCAGGCGGGCGTGCCCACCGCGGTCGTGGACCACCGGTCCCATCCCGACCGGGACGGCTTCGAGGCGGCCATGCAGGCGCAGCTTCAGGCCCACGGCGTCGAGTTCGTCTGTCTCGCCGGCTTCATGCGCATCCTCACCGCAGGCTTCATCGCTCGCTGGGAAGACCGTCTGATCAACATCCACCCGTCCCTGCTGCCCGCGTTCCGCGGACTGCGCACGCATGAGCGCGCGCTCGCCGAAGGCGTGCGCATCCATGGCTGCACGGTGCATTACGTCGTCCCCGAGCTCGACGCCGGCCCCATCATCGCGCAGGCCGCCGTTCCGGTCCTGGACGACGACACCGCCGAGACGCTCGGCGCGCGGGTGCTCCAGGCCGAGCACGCGCTCTACCCCTTCGGCCTGTCGCTCGCGGCCGGCGGCCGGGCCCGCCGCGAGGGCCAGCGGGTACGCGTCGCCGGCGGAAAACCCCAGCCCGCCCTTGTCAGCCCTTTGCTGGATTGACCGAAGTCGCCACACGCCTCATTGCGCCTCTGGGTTGCCATGATCCTGCCGGCTTTCGGCGAGTTCATCAGTCAACTCCTTGCAAAAGCAAGGTGATTCGGGGCAGAGCACGATGCGGCACAGACACTGGTCTGCGTTTTCGATGATCCTCGCGGTGGTCGCCCTTCTGGGTGGAACGGCGCTCACGATCGACGTCGCGGTGCGGCGGATCTCACATGGGCCCTCGCCCATGGTGCTGGACGAAACCGAGCTGGGCGACTTCTTTTACGACCTGACGTCGGCGACCTTCACCGACGCTCCCTCGCCGCTGTCGCGGTGGTAGAACAACAGGTCGAGTTCGGGCGCCTCGACGCCGAGGCCCGTCAGGAGGGCGTGGACCTGGCCGCGATGGTGCGTCTGGTGGTTGAAGAAGTGGTCCAGGGCGGGCGCTAGCGGCTGGGCGAAGACCTCGCCCGTCGTCACTCGCGCATAGCGGATGGACCCGGCGAGCGTCTCCTCGGTCAGTCCCCGCGCGAAGGCGACGATCCGGGCGTCCTCCGCCTCGCGCGCCAGCCTCAGATCCTCCAGCCGGTCGTACAGGATGACGTCCAGCCGCTTCGGCGCGTCGCCCTCGCCCGTGAAACGCCGCATCCAGATGCGATCCGCCACCAGCAGATGGTTCAGTGTTCCGTGCACGGACCGGAAGAACGCTCCCCTGTCGGCGCGGTAATCCGCGTCCTCGAGCTGCGCCGCCGCGTCGTAGAGGCGACGATTGGCCCAGGCGTTGTAGCCGGCGAAGGAGCGAATGCGCAGGCGATTCATCTGAGGACCTTTGTCAATCCGACGGGCCGGGTCTACGCTGGAGCTTGGCTTCGATGCGGGATGCTACCCCGGAGTCGTTGGAGGGGAACAGATGAAACGATATTTGGCGGAAGGGCTCGGCACGGCCGCGCTTGTCTTGATCGGCTGCGGCGCCGTCGCGGTCAGCGGCCTCGGAACGGTGCTCGGCGGCGGCGTTCCCAGCGGGCCTCTCGCCATTCTGCCCATCGCGATCGCGTTCGGCTTCACGGTGACGGCCATGGCCTACGGCATCGGCCCGATTTCGGGATGCCACATCAACCCGGCCGTCACGGCGGCGGTGTGGTCGGCCGGACGCATGACCGGCGGCGACGCGCTGCGCTACGTCGCCGCGCAGGTGATCGGGGCCGTGCTGGGCGCCGGGCTCCTCGTCGTCATCCTGATGGGCCGCAAGGGCGGCTACGACCTGGCCCAGTCCGGGCTCGGCCAGAACGGCTGGGGAGCGGACTGGAGCGTCTTCTCGGCTTTCGTCAGCGAGGTCGTCGCCACCTTCCTGTTCACGGTCGTGATCCTCGGCTCCACCTCGAAGATCGGCGCCACGCCGGTCGCCGGGCTGGCCATCGGCATCACGCTCCTGGTCCTGCACCTGCCGTTCGTGGCCATCACGGGCCTGTCGGTGAACCCGGCCCGCTCCTTCGGGCCGGCGCTCTTCGTGGGCGGCCAGGCGTTGGCGCAGCTGTGGCTCTTCATCGTCGCGCCCGTCCTCGGCGGCCTTGCGGCCGGCGCCCTGTTCCGCAATCGGGCCCTGGCCGACTGACGGCGAACCGGCCGCGGCGCGCCCGGCGCGTCGCGGTCTCGCACGTCTCCTTGTGGCCCGGCGCCGCCGCTTGTATAAGCCGGGCGCCGCACGGCCGTCGCCGCCGCAATCCGGCGGACAATCCATCAGGAGACAATTCGTCATGGCGCTCGAGCGCACTTTTTCGATCATCAAGCCCGACGCCACGCAGCGCAATCTGACGGGTTCCGTGAACGCCGTCATCGAGGCCGCCGGCCTGCGCATCGTGGCCCAGAAGCGGATCCAGATGACCCGCCAGCAGGCCGAGACGTTCTACGCCGTCCACAAGGAGCGGCCCTTCTTCGGCGAGCTCGTCGACTTCATGATCTCCGCGCCCGTCGTGGTGCAGGTGCTGGAAGGCGAGAACGCCATCGCCAAGTACCGCGAAGTGATGGGCGCCACGAACCCGGCCAACGCCGCCGACGGCACCATCCGCAAGCTCTTCGCCAAGTCGGTGGGCGAGAACTCGGTCCATGGCTCGGACGCTCCGGAGACCGCGGCCGTCGAGATCGCGCAGTTCTTCGCCGGGAACGAGATCGTCGGCTGACTACAACCGAAATTGCAACTGACGGTTGGTTGAGAGAATCAAGCGTCGGAAATCTGCTGGCGGGGACCACCAGAGGGTTCCCGCCATGCCCCCGGCACTGGATTTCACCAAACAAGAGCTGACGCGGCTCGACGTCGCCCGCGCGGACGGAGCGTCGCTCGACTGGGCGTCCATGGCGCGGGACATGCTGCTTCGGGCCGCGCAGCGGCTCAGGGGAGCGGAGCAGGCCGAGGAGATAGCGACCGATTCTTTCGTGGAGAAGCTGGTCAACGACCTGCGCTTCCTGGCCTGCGAGATGGCCTGGAGCACGATCCCGAGCCTCGTCGTGCTCGACCATATCACCGGAGAGGCGGTGCAGCGGATCGACGGGGCGCTGCCTCATCTGGGCGACGGCGAACGCCGGACCGCCCTCATCGACCTCTGCCGGCAGGACGCCTGGCGGATCATCATGGACATTCGCCGGGCTGCGTGATGTCGTCTGGCGTCATCGCCAGGCTCCGACATGAACGCACCCGTCGCCGTCACCCGTCGTCCTTCCGTCTGCCCGCATGACTGTCCGTCCGCCTGCGCGCTGGAGGTCGAGATCGTCGACGGCGCGCGCGTCGGCCGGGTCTATGGCGCGCCGGACCAGGCCTACACGGCGGGCGTGATCTGCGCCAAGGTGGCCCGCTACGCCGAACGGGTCCACCACCCGGACCGCGTCACCCACCCGCTTCTGCGCGTCGGCCCCAAGGGCTCCGGCCAGTTCCGGCGCGCGTCCTGGGACGAGGCGCTCGACGTGGTGGCCGAGAACTTCCTGAGGGCCGAGCGCGAGTTCGGGGCCGAATCCGTCTGGCCCTATCACTACGCCGGCACCATGGGCCTGGTGATGCGCGACGGCGTCAAGCGCCTCACCCACGCCAAGCGCTATTCGGGCTTCTACTCCACCATCTGCATCAACCTCGCCTGGCCGGGCTACATCGCCGGCACGGGCAAGCTGGCAGGGCCCGACCCGCGCGAGATGGGCAAGTCCGACTGCGTCGTGATCTGGGGCACCAATGCGGTGTCCACGCAGGTCAATGTGATGACCCACGCCGTCCGGGCCCGCAAGGAGCGCGGGGCGAAGATCGTCGTCGTCGACGTGTACCAGAACGCCACCATGAAGCAGGCCGACATGGCGCTCTGCCTGCGGCCCGGAACGGACGGCGCGCTCGCCTGCGCGGTGATGCACGTGCTCTTTCGCGACGGGCTGGCGAACTGGGACTATCTGCGCCGCTACACCGACGCCCCGGAGGAGCTGCGCGACCATCTGCGGACGCGGTCGCCCGAATGGGCCTCCGCCATCACGGGCCTGCCCGTCGAGGAGATCGAGGCTTTCGCGCATCTCGTGGGCCGCACGCCGCGGACCTATTTCCGGCTGGGCTACGGCTTCTCCCGGCAGCGCAACGGCGCGGTGAACATGCACGCCGCGTCCTGCATCGCGGCCGTCACGGGCGCGTGGCTGCACGAGGGCGGCGGCGCCTTCCACAACAACGGCGCGATCTATCACTGGCGCAAGTCCCTCATCGAGGGCCTCGACGCCTATGACCCGTCCGTCCGCAAGCTCGACCAGTCGAAGATCGGGCGCATCCTCACCGGGGATCCGGACGCCCTCAAGGGCGGGCCGCCCGTCAAGGCGCTGTTCGTGCAGAGCACCAACCCGGCCGCGGTCGCGCCCGAGCAGGGCCTCGTCAAGCAGGGCTTCGCCCGGGAGGACCTCTTCGTCTGCGTCCACGAGCAGGTGATGACCGAGACGGCCCGGCTCGCCGACGTCGTCCTGCCGGCCACGATGTTCATGGAGCACGACGACCTCTACCAGGGCGGCGGGCACCAATACATCATGTTCGGGGGAAAGCTGGTCGACCCGCCGGGCGAATGCCGCTCCAACCACGAGGTCGTCTCCTCCATCGCGGCGCGGGTCGGGGCGCGCCACCGCGGCTTCGACATGACGCCGCGCGAGATCATCGACTGGACCTTGCGCCAATCGGGCTGGGGAACCCTGGAGGAGCTCGAGGCGGGCAAGTGGATCGACGCCCAGCCGCCCTTCGAGCAGGCGCATTACCTGGACGGCTTCGCCTGGCCGGACCGCAAGTTCCGCTTCAAGCCCGACTGGCCCAAGGTGCCCTTCTCGAATGACGGGCCGATGGGCCCCATCGCCGACATGCCGGCCCTCCCGGACCACTGGGCGGTGATCGAGCAGGCCACGCCCGAACACCCGTTCCGGCTGGCGACCAGCCCGGCCCGCAACTTCCTGAACACGAGCTTCAACGAGACGCCGACCTCGCTGAGCAACGAGAAGCGCCCCACGGTCATGATCCACCCCGCCGACGCGGCCGAACTCGGCGTCGCCGACGGCGAAGAGGTGACGCTGGAGAACCACCGCGGCGCGGTGCGCATCGCCGCGCGCCTGTTCGACGGGGTCCGGCGCGGCGTCCTGGTGGCGGAATCGATCTGGCCGGACAGCGCCTATCCGGACGGCAAGGGCATCAACCACCTCACGGGCGCGGACGCGCCGGCGCCCTTCGGCGGCGCGGCGTTCCACGACAATCGCGTGCGTGTGGTGAAGACTTGACGTAACGCGTGCACTTGCGAAGGGTGAGAGACAAACCTCGCACAGGGATTCTCGTTCATGCTCGTCGCTCGCCTCGCTCTCGCCTTCTCCCTGGTCGCGTCCTCCGCCATGGCGGGCGGGTCCTCGTCGAATTTCTCTGAGCCGCAGCCCGATCCCGCCACCAGGAGCATGAACCGCTATGAGGCGAAGCTGTGGGTGTTCGATCGCTGCCTGATCAGCCAGTCGAGGCTCATGGGCACGACCCGCGAGGCCGTCCACACGCCCTGCAGCTGCTACTCGACCAAGACCGTCGACGGCATGACCAAGGTTGAGTTCGAGAACTTCCGCCAGAAGAGCTATTTCGACGATACGACGCGCAACAAGGCGCTGGCCAACATCGACGCCTGCAAGCTGAAGCGCCCGATCTGACCGGGGGCGCGGCCGCAGGCGGGGACCGGGCCTACTCGGCCGCCTCCGCCTTGGACGCGACGGCGCCCTCCTCTTCCGCGGGCACGAGCCGCATGGCCTCGTCCCGCTGCCGGGCCTGCTCGGCCAGCTTGGCGAGCCGGCGCTGGCCGTCGGGCTGGATCAGCCCCGCCGACATGATCAGCTTCGCGCCCTCGTCGACGGAGATCGACAGTTCGATCACCTCGTGGCGCGGCAGATAGAAGAAGAACCCGGTTGTCGGGTTCGGCGTGCAGGGCATGAACACGGCGACATATTCATGCTGGCCCGGCATGCGCTCCTGCAGCTCGCCCTGCGGCGGGGTGGACAGGAACACGATCGACCACATGTCCTTGGCCGGAAACTGCACCAGCCCCACCGTGCGGAACGACGTGCCCGACTGCGAGAACACCGTCTCGAAGATCTGCTTCACGCTCTTGTAGAGCCCGCGCACGACCGGCATGCGCCCGAGCAGGGTCTCGCCGAAGTCCAGCAGCGAGCGGCCGACGAGGTTGGCCGTCAGGAAGCCCAGCACCGTCAGGCCGAAAAAGGCGACGATCATCCCGAAGCCGGGGATCGGGTATTGCAGGTAGGTCTCCGGCAGATAGGGAGCCGGGATGAAGGGCTTCACCCAGCCGTCGACCAGATTGACCACCCACCATGTGATGTAGGCGGTGATCGCCAGCGGACCCGCCACGACGACGCCGGTCAGGAAATAGGCCCGCAGCCGATGCCCCGCCGACCGCTTCGGCGGGGGAACCGGGGCGATGAACGGAGTCGCCGCCAGACCAGCCTGCGGGGCCTCTACCGGCTCGATGGTCATGCGTCAGAACCCCTCGACGGACAATGCGGCGCACGCCGGCGGGGCCATGCGTGCGAGAGGCGTTCCGCGACGCGCTCCGACGAACAGGTTTATTCGACGGTGACCGATTTTGCCAGATTGCGCGGCTGGTCGACGTCCTTGCCCAGCGCCACGGCCGCCCAGTAGGCCAGGAGCTGAATCGGCACCGCATAGACGATGGGCGCGAAGTCGGCTCCCATCGGCGGCATCACCACGTTCTCCAGCCCGTCCAGCCCCGACTCGGCCGCCGCATGCGCGTCCGAAATGAGCACGATGCGACCGCCGCGCGCCGCGACCTCCTGCATGTTGGAGACCGTCTTCTCATAGAGCGCGTCGCGCGGCGCGATGACGATCACCGGCATGGTTTCGTCGATCAGCGCGATGGGCCCGTGCTTGAGCTCGCCCGCCGCATAGGCCTCGGCGTGGATGTAGGAGATCTCCTTCAGCTTCAGCGCGCCTTCCAGCGCCATCGGGAAGCTGGAGCCGCGGCCGAGATAGAGCACGTCGCTGACCTTGGAGAGGTCGCGCGCCACCTGCTCGACCTCATGCTCGTGCTTCAGCGTCTCAGCCATCAGGCCCGGGACGGCGATGAGCTCGGTCACGAGGCGCAGCCCCTCGCTCTCCGACAGGGTCCCGCGCGCGAGCCCGGCCGCCACGGCCAGGCACGCCAGCACGGTGAGCTGGCAGGTGAAGGCCTTGGTGGACGCCACGCCGATCTCCGGACCGGCCAGCGTCGGGGCGACCACGTCGCTCTCGCGGGCGATCGAGGAGGTGGGCACGTTGACGACGGAGAGGATCTTCTGGCCGTTCTCCTTGGCGTAGCGCAGCCCCGCCAGGGTGTCGGCGGTCTCGCCCGACTGGGAGATGAACAGCGCCAGGCCCTTGCGGGGCAGCGGCGCCTCCCGGTAGCGGAACTCCGACGCGACGTCGATCTCCACCGGCAGCCGCGCGAATCGCTCGAACCAGTACTTCGCCACCAGCCCGGCGATATAGGCCGTGCCGCAGGCCGAGACCGTCAGCCGGTCGAGGTCCGACCAGTCGAACGGAACCTCGAAGGGCAGGCGCACGCGGCCGGTCGCCATGTCGATATAGTGGGCGAGCGTGCGGCCCACGACCTCCGGCTGCTCGTGGATCTCCTTGGCCATGAAGTGGCGGTGGGCGCCCTTGTCGACGAGGAACGCGCCGGCGCTGGTCTTCTGCTTCGGGCGCTGGACGACGGCGTTGTTCTGGTCCCGGAACTCGGCGCCGCCATGGCGCAGCACGACCCAGTCGCCGTCCTCCAGATAGGTGATCGTGTCGGTGAAGGGCGCGAGCGCCAGGGCGTCGGAGCCCAGATACATCTCCCCCTCGCCCCAGCCCACGGCCAGCGGCGCGCCGCGCCGGGCGCCGATCATCAGGTCTTCCTCGCCGTCGAACAGGAAGGCGAGCGCGAAGGCGCCGCGGAACTGGGCCAGCGACGCCGCGACGGCCGCCACCGGATCGTTGGTGCGCCGCATTTCGCGGGTGACGTATTGCGCCACCACCTCGGTGTCCGTCTCCGATTCGAAGCGCAGCCCGTCGGCCTGGAGCGACTCGCGCAATTCGCGGAAGTTCTCGATGATCCCGTTGTGAACCACGGCGAGCTTGTCGGTGGCGTGCGGATGCGCGTTGCGCTCGCTCGGCCGTCCATGGGTGGCCCACCGCGTGTGGCCGATGCCGATCAGGCCGTCCAGCGGCTGCTCGCGCAGGCGCGCCTCGAGGTTGCGCAGCTTGCCTTCCGCCCGCCGGCGATCCAGCCGCCCGCGTTCGAGGGTGGCGACGCCCGCTGAATCATAGCCCCGATATTCGAGGCGCTTCAGCCCGTCCACGATCAGCGATGCGACCGGTGTCGTTCCCAGGATGCCGACGATCCCGCACATGATTTGGTCTCCAGAGCCTGGTCCGCAACGAGCGAGCGCCCCGTTCAGTGCTTATTAGATCGCGCTTGTGACCGCGCGAAATCACTTTGGATGACCAAGAGTAACAGATCGAAGGTCGATCTGCGCGCGTCCTTCATCAGCACGCGCGCATAACGTGCATTTATCGTCAATTCTTCTTGTTGGCGTCCCGGAATGCCTTGCCCCAGCCCGCCTTGACCACCTGCCTGCCGCGGCCCAGCGCCAGCGCGTCCTCCGGCACGTCGTCGGTGATCACCGAGCCCGAGCCCACGAAGGCGCCGGCGCCGACCGTCACCGGCGCGACCAGGGCGGAGTTGGATCCGATGAAGGCCTTCTCGCCGATCACGGTCCTCGCCTTGTGGAAGCCGTCGTAATTGCAGGTGATCGTCCCGGCCCCGATATTGGCCCCGGCCCCGACCTCCGCGTCGCCGACATAGCTGAGATGGTTGACCTTCGCGCCCTGGCCGAGCCGCGCGTTCTTCACCTCGACGTAATTGCCCACCTTGGTCTTCGCGCCGAGCTCCGCGCCCGGCCGCAGCCGCGCGAAGGGGCCGATCTCCGCATGGTCGCCGACCTTCGCCTTCTCGATATGACAGTTGGCGTGGATGACGACGTTGGCCCCGATCTCGACGCCGAGGCCGAACCACTGGTTCGGCTCCAGCACCGTGTCGGCCCCGAAGCTCGTGTCGTGGCTGAGGAACACCGTCTCGGGCGCGATCATCGTCACGCCCGATCGCATCGCCGCCTCGCGCAGCCGGCCCTGCATCAGGGCCTCCGCGGTGGCGAGCTGGACGCGGTCGTTGACGCCGCGCACCTCGTCCTCACCGGCGATGAGCGCCTGGGTGGAGTAGCCCCTCTCGCGCGCCGCCCCCACCACATCGGGCAGGTAATACTCCTTCTGGGCGTTGTCGGCGCCCACGGAGTCCAGGAGCTCGAGCGCGTGGCGCCCGTCGAGCGCCATCAGGCCGGCGTTGCACAGCCGGACGGCCCTCTCCTCCTCGGTGGCGTCCTTGTGCTCGCGGATGGCCAGCAGCGACCCTTCCTCAATGAGCAAGCGTCCGTAGCCGGTCGGATCCTGCGCCTCGAAGCCGAGCGCCGCCACGGACGCGCCCTCCCCGATCGCGTTGCGCAGCCGCCGGATGGTCTCGGGGCGCACCAGCGGCGTGTCTGCGAAGAGCGCCACCACGTCGTCGAAGCCGTCGGCGATCGCCTCCCGGGCGGCCAGCACGGCGTGGGCCGTGCCGAGCCGCTCCGCCTGCACGAAGATCCGGGCGGACGGCGCGAGGCGACGCGCCTCCGCGGCCACGTCCTCGCGCCCCGGGCCGACCACGACCGCGATGGCGTCCATGTCGGCCGCCCGCACGGCCGCGATCACGTGCCCGAGCAGGCTCAGCCCGGCCACCGCGTGCAGCACCTTGGGCCGGGACGACTTCATCCGCGTCCCCTCGCCCGCCGCCAGGATGACGGCGAGGCCGCGCCGCGTGACCGCCGGGCCCAGCAGCTCGTCCTGCAGCGCGCCGGCCGTCTCGTGATCGGGGCTCGGTCGCCCGTCCGTCGTCGAGGCCGCGGCGGCGCCAGGGGGGATGGTGATGTCGCTCATGGGAGGGTCCGGATCGGCTGGTGGGATTTCATTTACGATGACGACCTAGAGTCGCAATGAATCGCACATGCCGGCGAGGCGCACCACTCCCGTCCGGACACACTGGTCCTTCGATGCTTCAACCGTTGCGTATCGAGCCCACCTTCGCCGAGGCGGCACCCGCGGTTCCCCTTGCGGGCGGCGCTGCGGCTCCGGTCCCGCCGACGGCGCCTGTCGAGCGCGCCGCCGCCGCGTCGGCCGCCGCCTGGGCCGGCGTCGCCGTCTCGGCGATCCTCTTGGGCGCGCCCTGCCTGTGGCCCGCCGCCAGGACCGAGCCGGCGCCCATGCGGCAGGCGTCCGCGGCCGACCTCGCCGCGCCCTCGCCGCGTCCCGACGTGGTCGCGACCGGCTCGCTGGCGCCCCAGCCGGCGCCGACGCCCGCCGCCTCGGCCGAGCCCCTGCAGGACGTCACGACGGAAACCTTCACCATCGCGCTCGGAGAGAGCACCGCGGCCGCGACACTGTGGGGCCGGTGGCGGTTCCTCCAGCAGGCCTACGCGGAGGAGATCGGCTCGCTGGCCGCTTCGGTGCGGCCCTCGCCGAACGCCCCGCAGCGGCAGATCCTCACGCTCGGCCCCTTCGCGAACGCCGGCAAGGCCGCCGAGTTCTGCGGCCGCTGGCGCGCCAAGGGCGCAAGTTGCGAAGTGGCGCGGGCCGACGGAGCCCGCCTCTCGCCGGGAACGTGACCGGCGCGCCGCCGATCGTCACATTTCGATGGTCTTGCGGCGGCCCGTCATGTTTTGATCGCATGACGCTCCGCCTTCACGCCATCTTCGAAACGGATCGCCCTGCCTCTATAGTGTGCTAGAAGCGCGCCCGATCGACGGGCGCGGCGCAGCCCAGCACCATGCGCCGTCGTCGCCAAAGGCTAATTGGGTTTCTGTCGTCGATGTCGAGCGAAAATCCTCCGACCTCCCCCGCGAAGGCCGCGCGCCCTTTCGACAGGCGCTCCGTCCTGACGCTCGGCGTCGGCGCAGGCCTCATGGCGGCCGCCGGGCCCGCCCAGGCGCAGAACTTCGCCGCGCAGGCGCTGCAGAGCACGCTGGGCGAGGGCCAGCGCTTCAGCCCGACCACCTTGGTCGACCTGGCGAGGCTGCTGTCGAAGCGCGCCTACACGCCGCCGCCCAGCGACCTGCCGGACCCCTTCGCCAACCTTAATTACGAGCAGTATATCGGCATCCGCGCCCAGCCCAGCGCCACGCTGTGGAACATGGAGGGCCGCGGCTTCACGGTGGAGCCCCTCCACCGCGGCTTCGCCTTCCAGAACGCGGTCTCGCTCTTCATCGTCGAGGACGGCGCGGTGCGCCGCGTCATCTACGACCGCAGCCGCTTCGACTACGGCAAGCTGAACGTGCCCGCGACATTGCCGGATCTCGGCTTTTCCGGGTTCCGCGTGTTCGGCGACGGACAGAACGGCCGCCAGCGGGAGGTGGCGATCTTCCAGGGAGCGACCTTCTTCCGGTCCTCCGCGCGCGGCCAGAACCTCGGCGTCATGGCGCGCGGCCTCACGCTGAAGGCCGGCGACCCCAAGGGCGAGGAGTTCCCGCTGTTCCGGGCCTTCTGGATCGAGCAGCCGGCCGTGCGCACCGACAACCTCGTCATCCACGCCTTGCTGGATTCAGAGAGCGTCGCCGGGGCCTACCGCTTCACGCTGCGCACCGGCGACGTCTCGATCATCGACACCGAACTTACCCTCTTCCCCCGCGCGCCGGTCGAGAACTGGGGCGTGGCCGGCATGACGTCGACCTATCTGTTCGGGTCGAACGACCGGCGCAACGTCGACGACGTGCGGCCCGCCGTCTATGAGAGCGGCGGCCTGCAGATCCACAACGGCAATGACGAGTGGGTCTGGCGCCCGCTGTCCAATCCCGAAACGCTCCAGATCTCCGCCTTCGTCGACCCGGCGCCGAAGGGCTTCGGCCTCATCCAGCGCGACCGCGACAGCAACGCCTTCCAGGACGACGACCAGAACTTCGAGCGTCGCCCGAGCCTGTGGATCGAGCCGATCGGCGACTGGTCGCCCGGACTGGTGCAGCTGATCGAGATTCCGACCGAATCGGAGATCAACGACAACGTTCTGACATACTGGCGGCCCAAACAGCCGCTTCAGCCGGGCGGGGACGTCTCCGTCGCCTACCGGCAGTTCTGGTGCTGGCAGCCCCCGGAGCGGACGCAACTGGCGATCGTGACGGCGACGCGGGTCGGCAAGGGGCGGACGGCGACGGCGCGGCGTTTCGCGGTGGACTTCACCGGCGAAATGCTCAAGCAGACGCAGACCGTGCTGGAGCTCAAGGCGACGCTGTCCTCGGCGACCGGGACGGTGTCCAATCTGAGGCTCTGGCCCTACCCGGAACGCAAGCTTTACCGAGTGGGTTTCGAGCTGGAGCCCGGAAACGAGACCGCGTGCGAGCTGCGCCTCGTGCTGGAGGCAGGCGGCAAGGCGCTGAGCGAGACATGGCTGTATCGTTGGACACCCTAGACGCCGCTAAAACCTCGCGAGAGCACGGCGCCCGAGACCTCGAGGCGCAGCCCGCGCCCGTCGGCGCGACCCTGTCCGCACCCCTGCCCCCGCTGCCGCCCGAGACGCCGTTGGCGATGCCGGTCCAGTCGCTGAAGGTCTGGTCGCGCAAGGACGTGCGCAAGCCGGTCGTGCGGCGCCCCAGGCCCTGGCTGGCCCGCATCTTCGTCTTCGCGGCGTCCATCGGCCTGACGGCCTGGGGCGCGATGGAGATGTACCGGGTCGTCTCGGTCTCCGGCGTCACGGCGCTGCAGTGGGCGCTCGTCGCCCTGTTCACGGTCAACTTCTCCTGGATCGCCCTGGCCTTCACCAGCGCCATCGTGGGCTTCCTGGCGCTGCTGCGCGGCCGCCGGCCGCCGCCCGTTCCGACCAGCCTCAAGGCCCGGACCGTAGTGGTGATGCCGGTCTACAATGAGGCCACGGCCCGCGTCTTCGCCTCGCTCCAGGCGATGTACGAGGAGATCGCCGCCACCGGCCTCATCCAGCATTTCGACTTCTTCATCCTGTCCGACAGCACCCAGCCGGACGCCTGGATCGCCGAGGAGCGCGCCTTCTGGGCGCTGCGCGAGCGCCTGGGCCCGCAGGCGCGGTTCTACTACCGCCACCGGCAGAAGAATGTCGGCCGCAAGGCCGGCAACATCGAAGACTTCGTCACCCGCTGGGGCGGCGCCTATGAGCACATGCTGGTGCTGGACGCCGACAGCCTGATGACGGGCGCCTGCATCACCCGCCTGGCCGCCGCCATGGAGGCCGATCCGGACGCCGGCATCATCCAGTCGCTGCCGCTGATCATCAACCGCAACACGCTGTTCGCCCGCCTGCAGCAATTCGCGGCCAAGATCTATGGCCCGGTGATCGCCACCGGCCTCGCCGTGTGGTCGGGCCGCGAGGGCAATTACTGGGGCCACAACGCCATCATCCGCACGAAGGCCTTCGCGGATCACTGCGGGTTGCCGCACCTCTCCGGCAAGCCGCCCTTCGGCGGCCACATCCTCAGCCATGACTTCGTCGAGGCGGCGCTGATCCGCCGCGCCGGCTGGACCGTCTACATGCTGCCCGAGCTGGACGGCAGCTACGAGGAGAGCCCCCCGTCGCTGATCGACCTCGCCACGCGCGACCGGCGCTGGTGCCAGGGCAACCTGCAGCACTCGCGCGTGATCGGCGCCGCCGGGCTCACCTGGCCGACGCGCCAGCATTTCGCGACCGGGATCTTCTCGTATCTCGCCTCGCCGCTCTGGCTGATGCAGCTCATGGTCGGCATCGTGCTGGTGCTGCAGACGCGCTATGTGCGGCCGGAATATTTCACCAAGGAGTTCTCGCTCTTCCCGGCCTGGCCCCGCTTCGACGCCGAGCGCGCGCTGCAGCTCTTCGGCATCACCATGGCGATCCTGCTGGCGCCCAAGCTGTTCGGGCTGATCCTGGCGCTGGTGCGCGGGTCCATCCGGCGGGCCAGCGGCGGCGGCTTCCGGCTGGTCGTCTCGGCCCTGATCGAGGTGATCATGTCGGCCCTGCTGGCGCCGATCCTGATGGTCATCCAGTCGGGCGCGGTGTTCCAGATCATCGCCGGGCGCGACACGGGCTGGAACCCGCAGCGGCGCGACGACGGCTCGATCCCGTTCCGCGACATCGTGCGGCGCCACCGTCTGCAGATGCTGCTGGGCGTCGTCACCGGCGTGTCCGCCTTCATGATCGCCCCGTCCCTGTTCGGCTGGATGTCGCCCACCATCCTCGGCCTGGTGCTGGCGATCCCGATCTCGGCCGCCTCCGGCATGCTGTCCATGGGCCTGGCGCTGAAGGGCGCGGGCCTCCTGCTGACCCCCGAAGAGAGCTCGCCTCCGCCGATCGCGACGCGCGCCAACGCCCTGATGGCCGAGCTCGCCGCCTCCGGGATCGACGAGGCCTCCGCCGTGCGCGCCGTGCACGACGATCCGGTGTTCCGCTCGCGCCATGAGACGATGCTGCCCTCCGCCCCCCGCCGCAAGCGCGGCGAGATCGACCGCGAGCGCGCGGTCGCGGAGGCCAAGCTCCTGGACGCCGAATCGATCGAGGACGCGCTGGAGTGGCTGCATCCCAAGGAGGCCATGGTCGTGCTGCACGACCGGGCGCTGCTGGGCCTGCTCTCCGGGCTCCCGGCCCGGCAGGACGCCGTGGCGGAGGGCGCGGTCGCAGCGGAGTGATCGGCCGAAGGGATTCAGGCGAACTAATGCAGGCGGAGCGATCCGACGGTCCGGCCTGCCCCGCTCACATCAGGACAAAGCCGCTCAGCGGTTTCCGCCGCCGTCGCGTTCCATCAGCGTCCGCTGGTTCGTCGGGAAGAACCGCTGCGTGGGCTGGCGCGGGGCCACCGGCACGCCCTGCGGGGCGGCGACGCCGATCTGCCCGCCGGCCACCGGCGCGGGCGGCACGGCGCCGGAGGGAGCGCCCGGCTGCGTCCTCGGCGCGGAGGCGGTGACGCCCGCCGGCGGCGACTGACGGCGCTGCTGCGACACCTTCGGATCGGGCTGCGTCGGCTTGAGCGGATCGAACTTGTCCGGATCCACCGGGTCCGGGATCACGTCCTTGCCGCCTTTGCAGGTGGTCAGCCACACGTCGTAGATCGGGTGCTCGATGCCGTGCAGCCCCGGGCTGGAGGCGAAGATCCAGCCGCCGAAGATCCGGCGCGCCTCGTTGCTGAACGTGACCTCGTCCACCTCGATGAAGGCCGTCGTGTTCTGCGGCTCGGTGGCCGGGCGCGTATAGCAGACGCGGGGCGTGATCTGCAGCGCGCCGAATTGAACCGTTTCGTCAACGGCCGCCTCGAAGGAAATGATTCGGCCCGTGATTTTGTCGAGCCCGGCGAAGATCGCGGTCGGGTTCTTGATCTTGTCGGCGCGGGCCGGGCCTGGCCCGGCCGCCACGGCGCAGGCCGCCACGAGCGCGCAGGCCGCGCGGGCCGCTACGGAATGGGACCCGCGGGCGGGTGAAGCGTTTCGGAGCAAGAGCATCAGCACGCGTTCGTTGTCGCGCCGCGACTCGGCGCCGCGGTCGTCATCCGGGCCGGGTGATTAACATGGCAAAGAGGGCGGAGAAAGGGCGGGCGCGCCGGAGCGCCTGACGCCTTCACCCGTAGGACTTCTCCTCCAGGATCGGCGAGCCGGCCCGCCGGCTGATCTCGCGCTTCAGCGCCGCCCGCCTGTCGTTGACGTGATAGACCGACCGCGCCAACGCCACGAAGCGCGGGCCGAAGTCGCCGCCCGCCTCGCACGCCCTCAGCCGGTCCTCCACGTCCCAGAGCTCGCCGTTCACGCGCCGCAGCTCCTCCGCGAGCGGCTCCAGCGCCCGCCCCGGGAGCCCGGCCGCGTCCCTCACCGCCCGCAGCTGCGACCGCTCGGCGCGCACATGGGCCCGCTTGGCGGCGTCCAGGATGCGCTCGGCCTTGAGGTCGAGGATCGAGATCCGGTCCAGCAGCTCGCCGGCCGAGAGCGGCGCCGTCAGCGCGACGCCGGCGACGGAGCCCTGCCCGGCGCCCGGCCCCGCGCCCCCGGCGAGGTCGACCGCCGCCTGCGCGACGGCGTCGGCGAACGTCTCGCCCCGGGCGCGCCGGCGCAGCCGCAGGGTCGGGTACCAGATCGTGTCCAGCGCCCGGCCCAGCCATCGCCAGTCGGCCCAGTCAGGCTGGAGCAGGAGGTCGGCGGGCCGGCCGAGCGCCCCCGCCAGATGCGCCACGGCCGTGTCGACGCACACGATGCGGTCGAGGCTGGCCATGATGGCGGCCGTGTCCGAAAAGGCGCCCTCCCCGGCGTCGAAGTCCGGCCCGGGATGAAAGATCGACGACGCAAAGGAGCATCCGGCGATCTCCCCCGGCTCCGCGTCCTTCTGCAGGCAGACGAGCCGCGCGCCCGGAATCGCAGCGATCGGGGCGAAGTCCTCCAGCGCCGCCGAGCGGCGCGCGTCCCCCGGCGCGGACCGGTTGCCCCGCCAGGCGATCCCGACCAGCAGCGTCACGCCCTGGGCGCGTTCGGCGGCCAGGCGGTCGCGCCACGCCGCCACGCGCGCCGGGTCGGCCCGCAGATAGGGCGCGGGCGCGCCGTAGTCGGCGGGGGCGAGCCCCATCGCGCGCGGCAGGTCCAGCAGCGTGGCCCAGGCGTCGATCCCCGCGACCGACCCGGCCGCCTCCAGCGGGCGCAGCTCCACCGGCGCGTCGAGACTGGCCAGCAGCGGCAGCAGCGCGCCGGGCGCGACCAGGCTGGCCTTGACGCCGGCCTGCGCCAGACGCGGCAGGAAACGGCAGAATTGCAGGGTGTCGCCCAGGCCCTGCTCGGCCATCACCAGCAGGCGCCTCGGCGCGGGGCCTCCCGTCCAGCGGCGCACCGGCTCGCGTCGCCCGCCTTCGCCGCGGCGCGTGACGCAGGGCGGCTCGGGCATCAGCCTGAAGCGCACCTCGTAGGCCGGCCAGGCTTCCGACCAGCGCTCGGCGCAAAACAGCGCGCGCGCCAGGCGCGAGGCCGCGCCGAGATGATAGGGGTCGGCCTCCAGCGCCAGCCGGTAGAGGGCGATGGCCATGGGGTAGCGGGCCTGCGCCTGCTCGCGATCGGCGAGCGCCACCAGGCGCTCCACGTCGAGGCGGCCGGGCGGGCGCTCCTGTGGCGGAATGGGGCTGGGCTGCACGGCGTCGTCCACCAGATGATTCTGGCGGATTCTACCATTGATTGTTGTCAATCATAGATGCACTCAGGCCTGCGCGATCTCCGGCTCGCACGAAACCGGGCAGCTCACCGAATTGGCGATGAAGCAAAACCGATGCGCCTGCTCGTGCAACTCGCGCGCCTTCGCGGCGTCGCTCTCCGGCGCGATCGTCACCCGGGGGCGCAGCACCACGGCGGTGAACCGTCCCGCGCCGTCCGGCCCCTCGGAGAGGACGCCCTCCGCGTCGTCCTCATAGGCGGTCACGACCACGTCCGAGACCGCCGCGAGGTGCAGGTACCAGAGCATGTGGCAAGCCGAGAGCGACGCCACGAACAGGTCCTCGGGATTGTGCCGGGCCGGATCGCCCCGGAAGGCCGGGTCGGACGATCCGGCGATGTCCGGCTTGCCGATCACCCGAACCACATGCTCGCGGCTGTAGCTGCGGTAGTCGGTCGTGCCGACGCCGAGGCTGCCGGTCCAGACGGTCGTCGTGCGGTAGCGGTGTTCGCGCATGGCGGTCGCCTCCTGCCCCGACCATAACGCCGGGCGCGCGAAAACGCCGCCCGAAAAGGGCGGCGCTGGAGACGCGGGTGACGGGAGCGGGCGCGCTCAGCCGCGGGAGATCTCGCCCTCGGTCGGGCGCGCGCCGACGGGCTGGCCGGTCGGCGACCACGCCTCGTAGTCGCCCGTGGCGGCCGGGCGCTCGCCCGTGGACAGGATCGACCCCTGCGGCCGGTAGGCGAAGGGGGTGCCGGTCATGTTGGGGACGTGCGGCTTCTCCCACTCGCGCGGCGCATAGCCGTCCTGGGTCGGGGGCAGCGGCGACGTGTTGCGCAGCCAGCCCACCCAGCCCGGCGGGGTCAGCGTCGCCTCGGTGCGGTCCTTGTAGATGACCCAGCGGCGCACGACGCCGATCTGCGGGTCCACCTTGCCGCCGATCGTCTGGTAATAGGTGTTGCCGAACTCGTCCGTGCCGACCAGTTCGCCGAAGCGCCAGGTGTGGAAGCGCGTGCCGATCGTCTGGCCGCTCCACCAGGTGAAGAATTGCAGCAGGAAGGTCTTCATCGCGGGCCTTTGTGGATCACGGGCCTGTGGAGGGCCTCGACTCCGCCCATCCAGGGCGGCCCCAGGCGTTTCGGCGCGGACTATACGGGCGAACGCCGTCCTGTCCAGTGCGCCAAGCGTCCAAGGCGTGCGCGGCGCGGCGATTCCCGATTCGCTCGAAGGCGAAGCGCCTGCAACCCAAACCGGCGCGCCGGCGATTCCGGTTGCATGCGAGCGCCTGCCTCACTTTCGCCACGTCTTCGCCTCCATCCCGCAAACGCCCGCTGAGTCAAGCTTGAACGCGGGCATGTCGGGCCGTAATCCCCCATCGTGACGACGCCGCTCTCCCGCGATCATGGTGAATCGATTCAAACTCGAACGATTCTTGTAGAAGAATCCGAGGCTTACGAAATTCCGTTGCATTCTCCCCACTCTTCACACCCATGTCACAACATCTTGGGCGTGCCGACCCGCGAACACACTAGTCCTTGACGTCCGGAGGGGCGCCGCCCTAATTTCATGACTGTGCAGCACAGCCGTCGCGGCCCCTTGCGGGCGGCGTCGGGCGGGGCCGGACAGGGACGCCGCAGGCTGGCGCCGCCCTGCCTCCTTCTCCCGCGGGGCGGGTGCGGCGCGAGGGCGACGGAAGGCCTGAAGAGCCATCCGGGCCCGCAGGGGCAGCAAACAGATTATGGCCAGGGGCTGGACCTTGAACCGGCTCGGCGGACTTGCGCGTCCGCCCTATAGGGGACCACGATGCGGATCGAACGTCGCTACACCAAGACCGGACAGTCGCCCTACGCGGAGATCCCGTTCCGCTCCGCCACGAGCGAGATCCGCAATCCGGACGGCTCGATCGTGTTCCGGCTGGAGGGAATCGAGGTTCCGCGCCAGTGGAGCCAGGTGGCGGCCGACGTGCTGGCCCAGAAATATTTCCGCAAGGCCGGCGTCCCCACCCGCCTGAAGAAGGTCGAGGAGAACAGCGTCCCGTCCTGGCTGTGGCGCTCCGTCCCCGACGAGGCGGCGCTGGCCGCCCTGCCCGAGGCCGAGCGCACCGGCTCGGAGATGACCGCCCAGCAGGTGTTCGACCGGCTGGCGGGCTGCTGGACCTATTGGGGCTGGAAGGGCGGCTACTTCTCCACCGAGGAGGACGCGCAGGCGTTCTATGACGAGCACCGCTACATGCTGGCCATGCAGATGGTGGCCCCGAACTCGCCGCAGTGGTTCAACACCGGCCTGCACTGGGCCTATGGCGTGGACGGCCCGGCCCAGGGCCACTTTTATGTCGACCACAAGACCGGCAAGCTGACGCGCTCCAAGTCCGCCTACGAGCATCCCCAGCCGCACGCCTGCTTCATCCAGTCCGTCGCCGACGACCTCGTCAACGAGGGCGGCATCATGGATCTGTGGGTGCGCGAGGCGCGCCTGTTCAAATACGGCTCGGGCACGGGCTCCAACTTCTCCGCGCTGCGCGGCGAGGGCGAGAAGCTCGCCGGCGGCGGGCGCTCCTCCGGCCTCATGAGCTTCCTGAAGATCGGCGACCGCGCCGCCGGGGCCATCAAGTCCGGCGGCACCACGCGCCGCGCCGCAAAGATGGTGGTGGTCGACGCCGACCATCCCGACATCGAGGCCTATATCGACTGGAAGGTGAAGGAGGAGCAGAAGGTCGCCGCCCTCGTCACCGGATCCAAGCTCTGCCAGAAGCACCTCAAGGCCATCATGAAGGCCTGCGTCAACTGCGACGGGCCCGACGACGCCTGCTTCGACCCGGAGAAGAACCCGGCCCTGAAGCGCGAGATCAAGCTCGCCCGCCGGTCGATGATCCCGGACAACTACATCAAGCGCGTCATCCAGTTCGCCCGCCAGGGCTACACCGAGATCGCCTTCGACACCTACGACACCGACTGGGACAGCGAGGCCTACCTCACCGTCTCGGGCCAGAACTCCAACAACTCCGTGCGCGTCACCGACGAGTTCCTCGGCGCGGTGGAGAGCGACGGCGACTGGCGGCTGAAGGCGCGCATCACCGGCAAGCCGATCAAGACGCTGAAGGCGCGCGAGCTGTGGGAGAAGATCGGCCACGCCGCCTGGGCGTCGGCGGATCCCGGCATCCAGTTCCACACCACCATCAACGACTGGCACACCTGCCCGGCCTCGGGCGAGATCCGCGCGTCCAACCCGTGCTCGGAATACATGTTCCTGGACGACACGGCCTGCAACCTGGCCTCCGCCAACCTGCTGCAGTTCCGCAAGGCTGACGGCCTGTTCGACGTGGACAGCTACGAGCACGCCACCCGCCTGTGGACCATCGTGCTCGAGATCTCGGTCATGATGGCGCAGTTTCCGTCCAAGGAGATCGCGGAGCTCAGCTACCGCTACCGGACGCTGGGCCTCGGCTACGCCAATATCGGCGGCCTGCTGATGACCTCCGGCATCCCCTACGACTCCCCCCAGGGCCGCGCCATCTGCGGCGCGCTGACCGCGATCATGACCGGCGTCGCCTACAAGACCTCGGCCGAGATGGCGGGCGAGCTCGGCCCCTTCCCGGGCTACAAGGACAATGCGGGGCACATGCTGCGCGTCATCCGCAACCATCGCCGCGCCGCCCATGGCGAGACCTCCGGCTATGAGGGGCTGCGCATCGCCCCGGTGCCGCTCGACCACGCCTCCTGCCCGGACGGGCGGCTCGTCCACCACGCCCGCAAGGCCTGGGACGACGCCCTGGCGCTCGGCGAGACGAACGGCTTCCGCAACGCGCAGTCCACCGTCATCGCCCCCACCGGCACGATCGGGCTGGTGATGGACTGCGACACGACCGGCATCGAGCCCGATTTCGCGCTCGTGAAGTTCAAGAAGCTCGCCGGCGGCGGCTACTTCAAGATCATCAACCAGGCCGTCCCCGAAGCCCTGCGCACGCTGGGCTACGGGGAGGCGCAGATCGCCGAGATCGAGGCCTATGCGGTCGGCCACGCCTCCCTCGCCCAGGCGCCCGGTGTGAACCACACCACGCTGAAGGCGAAAGGCTTCACCGACGATAAGATCGCGGCGGTGGAGAAGAACCTGGCGTCGGCCTTCGACGTCAAGTTCGTCTTCAACAAGTGGACGCTCGGGGAGGACTTCCTGGCGGGAAACCTCAAGGTTCCGGCCGAGAAGTTGGCGGACCCCTCCTTCGAGCTCCTCGCCTTCCTCGGCTTCACCAAGGGTGAGATCGAGGGCGCGAACATCCATGTCTGCGGGGCGATGACGCTGGAAGGCGCGCCGCATCTCAGGCGTGAGCACTACCCGGTGTTCGACTGCGCCAACCCGTGCGGGCGCATCGGCAAGCGCTACCTCTCGGTGGAGAGCCACATCCGCATGATGGCGGCGGCGCAGCCCTTCATCTCCGGCGCGATCTCCAAGACCATCAACATGGCCAACGACGCCACCGTGGAGGACTGCAAGAACGCCTACATGCTGTCCTGGCGCCTCGCCCTCAAGGCCAACGCCCTCTACCGCGACGGCTCCAAGCTCTCCCAGCCCCTGAACTCGCAGCTCATCGCCGACGAGGACGAGGAGGACGAGGTGGAGGCCCTCATCGCCCAGCCGGCCTCGGCCCGGGCGGCGGCGCTCTCTGAGAAGATCGTCGAGCGGGTGGTGGAGCGCATCGAGCGCATGCGCGAGCGCGAGAAGCTGCCCGACCGGCGCAAGGGCTACACCCAGAAAGCCAGCGTCGGCGGCCACAAGGTCTATCTGCGCACCGGCGAGTACGAGGACGGGCGCCTCGGCGAGATCTTCATCGACATGCACAAGGAGGGCGCCGCCTTCCGCAGCCTGATGAACAACTTCGCCATCGCGATCTCGCTCGGCCTGCAATATGGCGTGCCGCTGGAGGAGTATGTCGACGCCTTCACCTTCACGCGCTTCGAGCCGGCCGGCTTCGTGCAGGGCAACGACGCCATCAAGAACGCCACCTCTCTGCTCGACTACGTGTTCCGCGAGCTCGCCATCTCCTATCTGGGCCGGCACGACCTCGCCCATGTGCCGCCCGAGGCGACCGTGTTCGACGCGCTCGGCAAGGGCGAGGACGAGGGACGCGCCCCGGCCGGCCACGCCTCGCGGGTGGTCTCCAAGGGCCTGATCCGCGGCAAGTCGACGAGCCTCCTGGCCATCCAGGGCGGCGCCGCCGAACCCCGCAGCACGCCCGCCACGGCCTCGGCCGGCGGCTACGTCACCCAGGGCGCCACGGCCCTGAAGCAGCAGGAGGCCCTGAAGGAGGACGTCGCCCAGGAGGTCGAGCGCGTCATCGACGAGGGCGGCCTCGGCAACCTCGCCTTCGCGCCCCCCGCCCCCCGCGAGCAAGGCCCCTCCAAGCGCGCCGAAGCCCTGATGAAGGGCTACCAGGGCGACGCCTGCGGCGAGTGCGGCAACTTCACGCTCGTGCGCAACGGGACGTGCCTGAAGTGCGATACGTGTGGCGGGACGACGGGGTGTAGCTGAGGGGGGGCGTCCTACCTACCTCCACAATAAGCTCTAATTGTTTTGGACCTGCCTGCAGCTTGGCAGGCAGGTCTCTCTAAGTTTTTGACTTAACTTTTGATCTGGAAAGCAGAAATGATCACAGATGCGGGTCCCCAAGCTGGCGGACGCTTTAGCAAGTTGTATTTAACTCCGCCCCATCTTGGCACAGACAGTCTACGCGCGCGCACCCGGGTTTCGGCGTTGCTTCGTAAGCTCCAACTTGATCAGACGGAGATAGCTGAAGCGATAGAGCGGGAACATGGGGTTTCAGTCCCCATGGGTATGTATGCCTATCTTTTCGACAGCTTTATCGCTGGATGCGAGCTAAGGGATTTTCTCGATCTCGTAACGACCGTATTGGATGTTATCGGAAAAACTGACCAACGCCGGTCGATCTGGATTTCTGAAATACGCAGGATATTCTTGGAAGAACATCTTGCGTATGATTTAGATAATCTCGGGAACGTCCGCAGAAAGATCGATGAGGAATTCCATCGTAACCTAGATTCGACTATACGCGCGCTATCATCTGAGAGATATCGCTCCGTGCGGACTGAAGTTGAAAGGTCACAAGAATTCTTATGTAACATCGCACCCAGCAACAAACTTGCAGTTAGGGCTACTTTTGAAGCGGCCGAGACAGTTTACAAACTTATGTTTCCAAACTCACCTCGGCTGGCTAGCAACGACTTGCAGGGCACTTTAGGAGTCGTTCTCGGCAGACAATATGGTCACATCGATCTGAGGTCGTCGATGAAAATGATGAAGTCATTCGGCGACTGGGTTGATGCGGCTCATTTTTTTAGACACTCCGCCGGCGCCGAAGAACCCACTGAGCCACGGCTTAGTCTAACCGTGCTTCTAATCAGCACAGGATTTAGCTTTATAAGATGGCTAGCTGAGATCGATGACACAACATTTCAGACTGCTACGGACCGTTGACTATGACCACCTCTCCTGTATTTCAATCACCCACCCATCTATTGGGTAAACCTCTCCGACGGCCGCACCATGAGTGGTCCGTTGACGCGATCCTGCGCCCAGTCAATGCCAAGCCGGAGTAGCTGGCGACAATGTATATTAATGGAAAGTGCTAAAGCTTGACAGTATTAAGGTTCATTCCTACCTTAGCTTAAGCGCGGCGTATTGGGCGCTTCTGGCTTTTCTGAGGGCATTGCACATGGCCAAGAATGGCACCCCCGGCGACGGGCATCGCAACGGCATGGTCAAGGACCGGTCGCAGACTTACAACCCAAAGACCGAGACTTGGACGAAGCGGGACGCAGATAGCGGCCGCTTCATGGACGGGAAGAAAGATGGAAAGCCTTTCAAAGGCGTACGTAAGGAAAAGTGAAACGGAGCCGGGCGTGCGAGCCCGGCTATTTCCACGTCAGGCTGCCGCGGCGACCGGACCCGCCTCCGCGGCCTAGCGGCGTGACACACCCCTTCTTGCCCCGGGAGAAGGCCGAGCCCGGGCCCTTGCGCCTCTCCGGAGGGCGTCAGTCCTTCAGGGGGTCGTGGCCCCAGTTCATCAGCGAGTAGCGCCAGCGCGTGTCGGAGACGTCGCCGGCGGGGCGCTGGGCGAGGTGGCGGTGGACGTAGCCCACCACCTTGCGCATATGGGCGCGGTCGTCGTCGTCGAGGTCGGCCTTGCGGGTGCGCAGGATCTCCACGATGCGGCGGCCCGAATGGTGGCCGACCGATTCCGGCCCGCCCGCCTGCGCCTTGGGGCGCCCGTCGGCCCAGCCGACCTCGCGCGAAGGCTCGGTCTTGAGCCAGCGCTCCAGCTCGGCCGGGGCCATGTTGACCACCCGATGAAACTCCTCCTCGACCTCAGGCTGCGCCTTCTCCATCGCGACCTCCCTGGCGTTGCGGCGATGGCCGCCCAACGGCCCCCTCCCCGGCCCCGTTCCGCCCTGCGACCACGCGTCCGACCCGACGGCCCCTCACCCCAACCCTCTCCCCGTCCCGGGGAGAGGGGGTCGACCGCGGCCCTTCCCAACGGTTCCGCCCCACCCACCCCCTCATCCTGAGGAGCCAGGCCCAGCGTCTCGAAGCCCAAGGGCAAGCGAGCGCAAACCCACCCCGTCATCCCCGGCGCGCCGCAGGCGCGGGAAGGGGATGACGCCCTTCTCCCCGGCACGGGGAGAAGGTGGCCCGAAGGGCCGGATGAGGGGATACGCAGCCACGGCTCTTGACAAACGGATAAAATTCCTATAACCCTGTCCATGCTCCGGTCCACGGAGGGGCGTCTGCAGCGTGACGGATGTGGATCGGGGGCGGCGGCCGTCAAAGCCGGGCTCACGACCCGGTCGAGGCGGCGGACGAAAGACAAGGTCCGACTAGCGACAACGCGAAGGGGCTGAAAGCGCCCCGGGATCTTCCTTTCATCCTCCAACGCTGCGCGCGGAGCGGTGGGGCCTGGCGGCCTCCCGGCTTCACTATCCACCTACCCCACTCGCCGTGGGGTCCCCAGCGACGCCGCTCCGCGCCGCCCTCCGACACTCCGGGCCGAAAGGCCGCGGAGCTATCGCCGTTCCGTTCTCCCCGGCACGGGGAGAACGCAGCCGAGCGCAGCGAGGTCGCTTGAGGGGCCGAAATCCAGCCAAGCCCCGACGCCCCTCACCCCAACCCTCTCCCCGTTCCGGGGCGAGGGGGCCGACTGCGGTCCTTCCCCACCCCCGTCATCCCCGGCGCGCCGAAGGCGCGGGAAGGGGATCCAGAAAAGCCGGGCGAAGGGCGCCCCTCTCCAAACCTCTCTGGATCCCCTTCCCGGCGCTGCGCGCCGCCGGGGATGACGGAGGCTGGCCCCGCCACCCGTCACCCCAACCCTCTCCCCGTCCCGGGGCGAGGGGGCCGGCTGCGGCGCTTCCCCACCCCGTCATCCCCGGCGCGCCGAAGGCGCGGGAAGGGGATCCAGAAAGGCTGGGCGACGGGCGCCCTTGTGCCAACCCTCCTGGATCCCCTTCCCGGCGCTGCGCGCCGCCGGGGATGACGGGGCGGATAGGCGGCTGGGGGTCGAGCCAAGCCCCCTTCGCCCCAGCCCTCTCCCCGGTCCGGGGCGAGGGCGCCGGCCGCGGCGGCGCAAAAAGCGTCGGCTTGTGTCGGCACGGGGGCTCGGCGAACGTCTTGGAGAGGACGACGAGCGAAGGAGCCCTCCATGTCCAAGATCGCCCCCTGCCTGTGGTTCGCCGACGACGCCGAGGAGGCTGTGAAAACCTATGTGTCGCTGCTGCCCGACTCGCGCATCGACAGGATCCAGCGCAACGCCGTGGACGGCCCGGCCGGCAAGGCCGGGAGCGTGCTGGTGGTGGAGTTCACGCTGGCCGGCGTGCGCTTCCTCGCCCTCAATGGCGGCAAGCGCGTCGACTACGGCCACGCGGTGTCGTTCCAGATCGATTGCGAGGACCAGGCCGAGGTCGACCGCCTCTGGGACGCGCTGCTGGCGGACGGCGGCGCGCCGCACCAATGCGGCTGGCTGAACGACCGCTGGGGCGTGCCCTGGCAGGTGACGCCGCGCGCCCTGCCCCGCCTGCTGGCGGACCCGGACCGCGAGCGGGCCGGGCGCGTCATGCAGGCCATGATGGGCATGGTCAAGCTGGACGTCGCCGCGCTGGAGAGGGCCGCCGCCGGCGCCTAATGCGCCATCAGCACCGGCAGGGTGGCCGATTCCAGCACCGTCCGGGTCGTGCCGCCCAGCACGACCTCGCGGAAGCGCGAATGGGCGTAGCCGCCCATGACCAGCAGATCCGCCCCCACGTCGGCGGCGTGCGACAGGAGCGCGTTGCCGATGTCGAGGTCGCTGGTGATGCGCCGCAGCTCGGCCCTCACGCCGTGGCGGGCCAGATGCCGCGTGATGTTGAAGCCCGGCAGGTCCGCCAGGCCCTCGGCGTTGATGGTCGTCACCTCCACGCGCTTGGCCCGCCGCAGCAGCGGCAGGGCGCCGGCCAGCGCCAGCGTCGCTTCGCGGCTGCCGTCCCAGGCCACGAGCGCGTGCTCCAGGCTGGCGGGGTCGCGCTGGATATAGGGCGTGACCAGGATCGGCCGGCCCGAGCCGAACAGCGCCGCCTGCAGGATGGAGGGCTCGGCCGTGGACTTCTGCGCGTCGGGCTGACTCACCACCGTCAGGTCGAAATGGCGGGCGAGCTCGGCCGCCTGCCGGTCGCCGGCGGCGCTGGAGATCGTCGTCTTCAGGGCCTCGGCGACGACGCCGCGGGTGGCCGCGGCGCCCAGGAAACGCTCGCACAGCGCGTCGGCGGCGGCGTGCATCTCCACCGAGAGGCGTTGCACCAAAACGCCGGCGGCCTCGGCGAACACATAGGCGTCGTCCACCTCGCCGACGGGGGCGACCCCGGTGGCGTGCGCGTCCAGGAGCGTCGCCAGGGACAGGCCGTAATTCAGCGTCGCGTCGCCGCCCCGCCCGCCCCCGAGCTCGATCAGTATGTCCTTCATCGGCATGACAGCCTCCCGTTCAGGCCGCCGAGCGCTGGCCTGTCAGGGCGATGCTGGCGCCATCCGCGGCGCCGCGCATTGCGGGCGATCAAACCCGCGAGGCGTCAGGCCTCCGCGGCGCGCGACACGAAGGGCGCGGCCACCACGTTGCCGGCCCGCGGATCGCGGCCCGCGCCGCGTTCGCGCGGCGGCGGCTCGGCCGGACGCTCGGCGGCCTGCTGCGCCTGCGCCCGCTCGGCGGCTTGCGCCCGCTCGGCGGCCTGGGCTCGCTCGGCGGCTTGCGCCCGCTCGGCGGCTTGGCCGCGCTCCGGCTGCGTCCGCTCGGGCTGGGCCGGGCGTCGCTCCATCGGCTCGCGGCCGCCGCCGAAGCGCTGCAGCGGGCCGATGCCCTCCAGGTCGTCCAGGATGGCGTTCAGCGCCGCGTCATTGGCCTGCGGGGCCGGCTTGTTGGGCTGGCCCTCCATGGCGATGGCCCGGTCCGTCCAGGCGGCGTCGTCCGTCACCTCTGGCCCGAACCAGGCCGGCGGCCAGAAGCGCGCCGCGTCCTCGCCCTCGGCGAACTCCACATCCACCACGTCGACCGGCTGGGAGCTGAGGATCTTGGTGAGCTGCACCATCCGCCCCGCCGCGTCGAGGCGCGTGCGCTCGAAGCCGATCCGGGCCGCGCAGGCGTCCAGCAGCGCCTCCGCGTGGCGGCGCGGCACGTCGAAGCGCTCTTCCTCGGGCGCATCCTGGCCCTCACGGGTGATCAGCACCAGCGTGCTGGCCTGCTGGCTGATCTCGACCGCCTGCTGCCGCTCGGTCTGCGTCGGGAGGTAGCCGGTCACCGACCGTTCCGACACGCCGCGCTCCTTGCGCGCCAACCGCGCGAGCGCCGCCGATACAAGAAATCGACGAACCGATTTCATGGAGTAATCCCTTCCAAACACAATCGAGGGCCCATCCGGCCCCTGTACGCCCCCTCATCAAGTCTGCGCGAATGGCTTTTTCGCGTCAAACTTGTGTACGCAGGTGTGTCCTAGCCTCACGCGCATCCTGGCCGGCGAGCCGCCGGCCCGGCGAATCGCCACGCCCGCCGACCCGACAGCCGACAGCCGGACCCTGCGTCGTGAGTGCGCTGGCGAACCGCAAAAGCTCGGGCGAAGCGGGCGATGGAACGGGAACTTGGGTTCTCCGGTTTTCCCGACGCCATGAGGTTTAGGAAGACATGACCTTTCGCCGGCTCACCGTGAAGCTCGCAAAAGGCGCCGTCGCCGCCTCGGTCCTGTGGGGCGCCCCGGCCTCGCCCGCCCTGGCCCAGTCCCCAGCGACGATCTCCGTCCCGAGGGCCGCCGCCCCGGCCGACGACGGCCAGTGGACCATGCCGGCGAAGAACTTCGCCAACACCCGCTTCAGCGAACTCAACGAGATCACGCCGGCCAATGTCGGCCAGCTCAAGGTGGACTTCACCTTCTCGCTGGGCGTCAACAAGGGCCAGGAGGCCCCGCCCATCGTGGCCGGCGACACGATGTACATCGTCTCGCCCTATCCCAACGTGCTCTATGCGCTCGATCTGACCAAGCCCGGCGCGCCGTTGAAATGGCGCTACGACCCCAAGCCCGAGGCCGCAGCGCAGGGCGTGGCCTGCTGCGACGTGGTCAATCGCGGCCCCACCGTGGTCGACGGCAAGGTCTACATGTCGACGCTGGACGGCGACGTCGTGGCGGTGGACGCCGCCACCGGCAAGGAGGCCTGGAAGACCAAGGTGGCCGACATCAATGTCGGCGAGACGGTGACGATGGCCCCCTTCGTGGCGAAGGGGAAGGTGTTCGTCGGCGATTCCGGCGGCGAATACGGCGTGCGCGGCTGGATCCAGGCGCTCGACGCGGGCAGCGGCAAGCCGGTCTGGAAGGCCTACAACACCGGCCCGGACAACGAGGTGCTGATCGGGTCCGACTTCAAGCCCTTCTACGAGGCCGACCGCGCCAAGGACCTCGGCGTGTCCACCTGGCCGCCGGACGCCTGGCGCCAGGGCGGAGGCACGGTCTGGGGCTGGATCGCCTACGACCCGGACCTGAACCTCCTCTATCACGGCACCGGCAATCCCGGTCCCTGGAACTCCGACCAACGTCCCGGCGACAACAAATGGACCAACGCCATCTTCGCCCGGAACCCCGACACCGGCCAGGCCCGCTGGGCCTATCAGATGACGCCCCACGACCTGTTCGACTGGGACGGCATCAATGAGAGCATTCTGCTCGACATTCCCTGGAAGGGCGAGATCCGCAAGACGCTGGTGCGCCCCGAGCGCAACGGCCACCTCTATGTGATCGACCGCGCCACCGGCGAGGTGCTGTCGGCGGAGGCCTACGCCGCCATCAACGCCACCTCCGGCGTCGATCTCAAGACCGGCCGCCTCGCCTATGTGAGCGACAAGCAGCCCCAGGTCGGCAAGGTGGTGCGCGACGTCTGCCCCACCGCCCCCGGCTCGAAGGACTGGAACCCCTCCGCCTTCTCGCCCGTCACGGGCCTGCTCTACATTCCTCACAACAATGTCTGCATGGACTGGGAGTCCGTCGAGACGAGCTACATCGCCGGCACCCCCTATGTCGGCGCCGAGGTGCGGATGAAGCCCGGGCCCGGCGGCCATATGGGCGAGTTCAAGGCCTGGAACATCCTGGAGGGCAAGCCCGCCTGGGTCATCACCGAGCGCTTTCCGGTCTGGAGCGGGGCGCTGGCCACGGCCGGAGACCTCGTCTTCTACGGAGACATGGAAGGCTGGTTCAAGGCGGTGAACGCCCGCACGGGAGAGATCGTGTGGAAGTTCAAGACCGCCTCCGGGATCATCGGCCAGCCCACCACCTACAAGGGCCCGGACGGGCGCCAGTACGTCGCCATCCTGTCGGGCGTGGGCGGCTGGGCCGGCGCGATCGTCTCCGGCGACCTCGACCCGCGCGACGGCACGGCCGCCAAGGGGTTCGTCAACGCGGTCCGGGATCTGAAGAACGTCACCACGCCGGGAGGGACGCTCTATGTCTTCCGCCTCCCCTGACGTCAGCGTCCACGCCGTCGCAGGCGGCGCCCTGCTGGTCGCCATGAGCCTCGCGGTCGCCGGATGCCAGCGCGAGGAGCGCGAGTATCGGCCCTTCCCGGTCGCCGACGAGAGCCGCGAGGCCATCGCGCTCACCACCAACTCGGCCGGGCCCTCGCCCCCCGAGATCAAGGTCAGCGGCAAGGGCCGGACCTATGAGGCCAACGCCTACCACCAGAGCCAGGGCAAGAAGTACTACGCCTGGTTCAACTGCAATGGCTGCCACGCCAATGGCGGCGGCGACTCCGGCCCGCCCCTGATGGACGACCGCTGGATCTATGGCGGCTCCATCGAAAACATCGTCCAGACCATCCGCGAGGGCCGGCCCAACGGCATGCCCTCCTTCCGCGGCAAGATCCCGGACGACCAGATCTGGCAGATCGCCGCCTATGTGAAGTCGATGAGCGGCGGAACCAGCTCCGATTCCGCGCCGCAGCGCAACGACGACATGCATGCGCGTCCCTCCGAGAGCCGCACGCCGCCGAGCCCGCCCGGCAACGGCGCGACGGCCCAGCCGGGTCCCCTGAAATGACGGCCCGCCGGGCGCTGGTCCTGCCTGCGCCGCTTCTGCTAGCGCTTGGCGGCTGCGAGCGCTGGCCCGCCGCCCTCGACCCGCACTCGCCGGAAGCCTCCTCCATCGCGTCGCTGATCGGGGGCTTCGTCGCCCTGCTCGGCGCCATCTGGCTGGCCGTCGTCGTCGCCAGCCTGCTCGCCATCCGGCGCGGCCGCGCCGATGCGGCCTCGGCCGAACCGCAGTCCTATGACGCGGCGGCCGAGCGCCGCCGGACCGCGTGGGTCAGCGTCCTGACGGTGGCGACGGCGGTGGTCGTGCTGGTCCTGACGGGGTTCAGCTACGCCACGCAGCGCGTGCTGTTCGGACCGCGCCAGGAAGGCCTGACCATCCTGGCGACCGGCCACCAATGGTGGTGGGAGCTGCGCTACGAGGACGCCGACCCGTCCAGGATCGTCGAGACCGCCAACGAGATCCATGTCCCGGTCGACGTGCCGGTGACCCTCAAGCTGGAGTCCTCGGACGTGATCCACAGCCTGTGGATCCCCAGCCTGATGGGTAAGATCGACCTGATCCCCGGTCGCCAGAACTATTTGCGGTTCAAGGCTGCGGCGCCGGGCGTCTATCGCGGCCAGTGCGCCGAGTTCTGCGGGGTCCAGCACGCCCATATGGGCCTCCTCGTCGTCGCCGAGCCGGTCGAAGACTTCGAGCGCTGGCGGGACGCCCAGCGCCGGACCGCCGTGGAGCCCTCCGATCCCGAGCGTCAGGCCGGGCATGACGCCTTCCTGAAGCGCCCCTGCGTGATGTGCCACGCCATCCGGGGCGCCGGAGCGGGCGGCAGGTCTGGGCCGGACCTCACGCATGTGGGCGGACGCCGCACCATCGGCGCCGGGACTTTGCCGGCGACGCGCGGCGCGCTCGCCGCCTGGATCGTCGATCCGCATGGGGTGAAGCCCGGCGTCGACATGCCGATGGTCAAGCTCGATCCGGACGAGCTGAATTCGATCTCGGCCTATCTCGAGAGCCTTAAATGACCGACGTCGCAGCCCGCATCCCGCCCGGAGCCGCGCCCGCCAAAGCCCGCGAGAGGCTGCTGCGCGACAAGGATCTGCGCGACACCGGGCTCGGCCCCACGGACTTGCACGACAGGCTGAGCGCGGCCTGGGGCTCGGGGCGCGGCCTCCTCGCCTGGCTCTCGGACGTCGACCACAAGGCGGTGGGGCGGCGCTACATCGCCACCGCCTTCCTGTTCCTGTTTCTGGCGGGCGCGGCGGCGGTCGCTATGCGGCTGCAGCTGGCGCGGCCGGAGTCCCGGCTGATCGGCCCGGACCTCTACAACCAGCTCTTCACGATGCACGGCACGACCATGATGTTCCTGTTCGCCGTTCCGGTGATGCAGGCCTTCGCGGTCTATCTGGTGCCGCTGATGGTGGGCACCCGCAACATCGCGTTCCCGCGGCTGACCTTGTTCAGCTACTACGTCTTCGCCTTCGGCGGAGCGCTGATCTGGGTCGCGTTCATGCTGAACATCGGCCCGGACGTGGGCTGGTTCGCGTATACGCCGCTCTCCGGACCCGAGTTCTCGCCCGGCAAGCGCTCCGACATCTGGGCCCAGATGATCACCTTCACGGAGGTGTCGTCGCTCGCCGTGGCCGTCTCGGTGATCGTCACCACCTTCAAGCAGCGCGCGCCCGGCATGACGCTGGACCGCATCCCCCTGCTCGTCTGGGCGATGCTGGTGACGTCCTTCGTCATCCTCTTCGCCATGCCGGCCGTGATGCTGGCCTCCAGCATGCTGATCATGGACCGGCTGGTCGGGACCCAGTTCTTCAACCCTGCGGAGGGCGGCGACAGCCTGCTCTGGCAGCATCTGTTCTGGTTCTTCGGCCACCCGGAGGTCTACATCATCTTCCTGCCCGGGACCGGCTTCGTGTCCCAGATCATCGGCGCCTTCTCGCGCCGCCCTGTGTTCGGGTACCTGGCGCTGGTGCTGGCGCTGGCGGCGACCGGCTTCCTGTCCTTCGGGCTGTGGGTGCACCACATGTTCGCGACGGACCTGCCGCAACTGGGCGCGAGCTTCTTCACCGCGTCCAGCATGCTGATCGCGGTGCCGAGCGGCGTTCAGATCTTCTGCTGGATCGCGACGCTCTGGGGCAGCCGCCCGGTCCTGGCGACCCCGATGCTGTTCGTGCTCGGCTTCCTGTTCATCTTCGTGCTCGGCGGCATGACCGGCGTGATGGTGGCCTCCGTGCCGATCGACCTGCAGGTCCACGACACCTATTTCGTCGTGGCCCACTTCCACTACGTGCTGATCGGCGGCGCGGTCTTTCCATTGATCGGGGCGGTCTACTACTGGTTCCCCAAGATCACCGGCCGGATGCTGAGCGAGCGGATGGGGCGCTGGAATTTCTGGCTCGCCTTCGTCGGCTTCAACCTGACGTTCTTCGTCATGCATATCCTGGGGCTGATGGGCATGCCCCGGCGCGTCTACACCTACCAGGCCGACCTCGGCTGGGGGCCGCTGAACCTCGTCGCCACGGCGGGCTCTCTGGTGCTGGCCGCGAGCTTCGTCCTGCTGGCCGTCAACGTCGTCGCGAGCCTGCGCTCCGGGGCCCGGGCCGGGCCCGACCCCTGGGGAGCGGGCACGCTGGAATGGGCCACGCCCTCCCCGCCTCCCGTCTACAACTTCGCGCGCTTTCCCATCGTCACCCACCGCGAGCCGCTCTGGGCCGAGCCCGACGGCCTGCCGGTCGCGCATGGCCTTGCGGTGAACCAGCGCGAGGTCCTGGTCACGACGCTGACCGAGGCCCGGCCGGACCTGCGCGAGACCATGGTCGGCCCCTCGATCTGGCCGCTGATCTCGGCCGTCGCGGTCGCCATCGCGTTCATCGCCTCCATCTTCTCGCCCTATGCGGTGATCTGGGGCAGCGCCCTGGTCGGGGCCGCGCTGCTCGGCTGGTTCTGGCCGAAATCGCCCAAGGAGGACCTCTGATGACGACGGTCCGTCCCGCAGGCCCCATTCCGGGGAGGCCGTCATGAAGATGCGCGCGGTCGCGGATCTGTCCGGCCTGCCCACCTACGCGTTCGGCTCCCGCAGCCCGATCTGGTGGGGCACGCTCGGCTTCGTCGCCATCGAGGGCATGGGCTTCGCCCTGGCGGTCGGGAGCTATCTCTATCTCCACCACCTCAATCCGCAGTGGCCGCTCAGCGCCGATCCGCCCAACCCCTGGCCGGGCGTGATCCTGACTCTGCTCCTGCTGGCGAGCCTCTGGCCGAACCGCCTGGTCGACAAGGCGGCCCATGAGGAGAACCTCGCCGCGGTGCGCCGGCTCTCCGTCATCATGTCCGTGATGGGCCTCGCCGCCATCGGGGTCCGCCTCTGGGAGTTCGGCGTCTTGCATGTGCGCTGGGACCAGAACGCCTACGGGTCGCTGACCTGGCTGATGCTGGGCCTGCACGCCACCCACCTGATCACCGACGTCGGCGACACGCTGGTGCTCACGGCCCTGATGTTCACCCGCCACGGCCAGGGCAAGCGCTTCAGCGACGTCAGCGACAACGCCTTCTACTGGTACTTCGTGGTGGGGGCCTGGCTGCCGATCTTCCTCGTCGTCTACGGGATCCCGAGATGGTGAAGCCCCGCCCCACGCTGTCCGACGACGCCCTGTCGCAGGGCCAGCTGGGCCCGCGCCACCCCCGGTTCGGCTGGATGGGCCTGGCGCTCGGCCCCGGCGCCTGGGCCGTGAACACGCAGGCCAACCTCATCCTCACGCCCTTCGCCTGCGCCGCTGGACGGCCCTGGCCCGTCTATGTCTCCCTCGCGCTGGCGCTGGTCTCGCTCGCCGGGGCGGTCGCCTCGGCGGTCGTCTGGAGCCGGGCCGGCGGCCTGGCCCGCTACCGCGAGCGCGGCGACGGCAAGCCGGGCCTGCTCCTGGCCGGGATCGGGGTCGGCTCTGGCCTCCTCTTCGCCCTCGTCATCCTGACCCAGGGCGCGGCCGGGCTCGTCTTCATCGGGTGCGAGAGATGACGCCGCGGCCGGGGCGCCCGAAGGCGATCGCCATGGCGGCCGCGGCGGCCTGGACGATGGCGGCCTCCCCGGCCCTGGCCCATGCGGGCCACGCCCACGCGGCGCCGGGGTGGTTCGAGGACGGCTGGGCCACGGTCCTGGTCGCCGTGGCGGGCGTGCTCTATGCGGCCGGCCTCGCCCGGCTCTGGCGGCGGGCCGGCGTCGGGCGCGGCGTCGCGGTCTGGCGGGCCGGCTGCTTCGCCGCGGGCTGGACCGCGCTGGCCGCCGCCCTGGCGTCGCCGCTGGCCGGATGGGCGGACCGTGCCTTCTCCCTCCACATGATCGAGCACGAGGTCCTGATGACGGTCGCCGCGCCGCTGCTGGCGCTGTCGCGGCCGCTGCTGGGCATGCTGTGGGCGTTCCCGCTTGCGTCCCGCCGCGCCCTCGGCGGCGTGGCGACGGCCGGTCCCCTGGCGGCGGCCTGGGCGTTCCTGACCGATCCGCTGGCCGCCACCGTCCTGCACGGGGCCGCCCTGTGGCTGTGGCACATGCCGTCCCTGTTCACGATGGCGCTGGGGAGCCCGGTCTGGCACGCGCTCCAGCATGCGAGCTTCTTCGGCACGGCGGTGCTGTTCTGGTGGAGCCTGGCGAAGGAGCGGCTGGGACGGCCGGACTACGGCCCTGCCGTGTTCTGGCTGTTCGTGACCAGCCTCCACACCGGCTTCCTCGGCGTGCTCCTGACTCTGGCGCCCTCGCCCTGGTACCCGTCCCAGGAGGGATCCGCCAACCCGTTCGGCCTCAGCCCGCTGGAGGACCAGCAGATCGCCGGGCTGGTGATGTGGGCCCCGGCGGGCCTCGTCTACGCCGGCGCGGCGCTGCTGGCGCTGGGCCTGTGGGTCGGCGCCTCCGGCGGCCGGGCCACGACCGCCGCATCCCCGATCGGCCAGGGAGGACGCCATGTCCCGCTCGCGCGGTGAAACCGCCATGCTGCTGACGGGCGCGGCGGCCGGCGTCACGGCCGCCGTCGCCGCTGTCGCCCGCGTGATCGCCCCGCGCAACCGGCGCCGGGCCGCGGACCCGGAGATGGAGGCGCAGGCCCAGGTGCAGGCCGAAGCGGAGGCCGGGCTGCACGACCCCGCCGACATCGTCGAGGCGACGTCCGCCGCCGCCGGGGGCCGCGTCGGGCTGCTCGTCGCCGGGCTCGTTCTGGCGGCGATCGCCGCAGCCGGATGGTTCTGGACCGACGCGGCCTGGCGAAAGCGCGAGCAGGCCATCGCCCTGGCGGGAGCGGACCCGGCCCGCGGGCCCGAGCTCTTCCGCCGCTATGGCTGCGGCGGCTGCCACCTGCTGCGCCCCGTCCCGCAGGCGAACGGGCGGGTCGGCCCGCCGCTCGACGACGTGGGCTCGCGCGTCTATCTGGCGGGCGTGCTGCCCAACACGCCGGAGAACCTGGTACGCTGGATCTACGATCCCCGCGGCGTCTCGCCCCGCAGCGCGATGCCCAACACGGGCGTGTCGGAGGCCGAGGCCCGCGAGATCGCCGCCTATCTGCTCAGCCGCTGACGGGCGCCCTCACCGCGTCGCCGTCACATGCATGGCCTTGATGTCGCTGCGGTTCAGCCAGGCGATCTCCGGCGCCGCGGTGCCCATCATCTTGGCCACGACTCCGACCGGCACGCCATATTTGACCGCGTAGGACGCCATGATGGCCGTGCCTTTGTCGCTCGAGCCGCGGCTTGTGAAGGCGGTGTGCACTCCGATGCGGGCCGTGCGCGAGGCCAGCCGGCGCGACCCGGCCGCGAAGATCATGAAGCAGCCGCTGGCGCAGGTGTCGACCACATAGGTGGGCAGCCCGCGCCGGCGCACCGTCTCGGCGATCGCGAGGCTCTCGCCCAGGAACCCGCCCGGAGAATCCAGCGCCACGAGGCCGACCCGCCGACGGGACTCGTCGAGCCGGATCAGCAGCTCGGCGAAGCGCAGGCTGTCGCCGGTGTCGATCTTGCCCTGGATGACGACGGCCAGCGGGCCGCGCCGGCCCGGCTCGAGCACGCTGAACGTCGCCGCCGACGCCGGCGCCCAGGCGCACAGGACGCCGGCCGCGCCGCAGAGCGCGGCCAGGCCGGCCCGCCAGACCCTTGAAATTGTGGGGTGCATGAAACCCTCCCGCCTGCGCTCAGGCTCGCTCCGGCCGGCCCGCGCGTCAACCGCTCGCTGTGCGGCCAAACGCGCCGGGCGGCGTCCCGCCGACGCGGCCAGCCCGAATTCTTGGCGTTTCGCGGCCGCCGTGCTTCCCTTCAGGGGGGCGCCGTTTGGGGATGCGTCCTGACGAGGCGGCGATGGGCGGATCCTGGCTGGGCGTGGCGGCGGCGCTGGCGCATGTCGTGATCGTGATCGCGGCCCTCGTGGTCGTGCCGGGCGACCGCAAGCCGTCCTCGGCGACGGCGTGGCTGCTGCTCATCACCGGCGCGCCCTTCCTCGGGCTGGCCCTCTTCCTGATGATCGGCGACCCGCGCCTGCCCCGGCGACGGCGCGAGCTGCAGGCCCGGATGGGCGAGGCGATCGCGGCTTCGCTCGCCGCCCTGCCGCCCGAGCGGCTGGCGCTGTTCGATCCGGAGGTGCCAGCGCGGGACCGGCGGCATGTGGAGCTGGCCCGGAGCCTGGGCGGCATGCCGGCGACCGGCGGCAACAGGCTCGACCTGCTGTGGGGCTATGACGGGATCGTGGCCCGCATGGTCGAGGCGATCGACGCCGCGACCCGCTATGTCCATGTGGAGTTCTACATCGTCGCCCTCGACGAAACCACCGAGCCCCTGTTCGCCGCGCTGGAGCGGGCCGTGGGCCGGGGCGTCAGGGTGCGGCTGCTCTTCGACCAGATCGGCTCGCGCAAATTTCCGCGCAAGCGGGAGATGCGGGAGCGGCTGACGCGCGCCGGCGTCGAGTGGCGCGCCATGCTGCCGATCCTCGGCGTCCGGGAGTGGCTTCGCTTCGACCTGCGCAACCACCGCAAGCTTCTGGTGATCGACGCCGCGGTGGCCTTCACGGGCTCCATGAACCTCATCGAACGGGGATACCACCGCGCGGACGGCCTCACCTATGAGGAGCTGTGCGTGCGCATCGAGGGGCCGGCCGTGCTCGAGCTGGACGCGGTCTTCACGGTGGACTGGCTGTCGGAGAGCGAAGGCAAGCCTGGCGAGATCGCCGCGGCGGCGTCTCCCGGGACCGCGGCCGCGCCCGGGGCCGTGGCCCAGGTGCTGCCCAGCGGCTCAGGCTTCGACGACGAGAACAATCTTCGCCTCTTCACCGCGCTGGCCCACGCCGCCCGGCGCAGCCTGACGATCGTGACGCCCTATTTCGTGCCGGACGAGGCCCTGATGCTGGCCATCACGAGCGCCGCCCGCCGGGGCGTGGCCGTGACGCTGGTCAACTCCGAAGCGGTCGACCAGGCCGTGGTGGTGGCCGCCCAGCGCTCCTTCTATGAGGAGCTCCTGCGCGACGGCGTCGAGATCCGGCTGTACCGGGCGCCCGTGCTGCTGCACGCCAAGTCGGTCGTGGTGGACGACGAAATCGCCACTATCGGCAGCAGCAACCTCGACATCCGTTCCTTCACCCTGAACATGGAGGTCACGCTCGTGGTCTATGACCGCGCCTTCGTGGACCGGCTGCGGGAGGTGATCGGCGGCTACGTCGCCAACGCCAGCCGCGTCACCCTGGAGGAGTGGCGTCGCCGCCCCGTCCGCAAGCGCCTGGTGGAGAACATCGCCAGGCTCACCGCCGCCCTGCAGTGATCAGAACCAGCCCCGGACCTTGAACCAGACGAGCGGCAGGACCGCGCTGAGCACGATCGCCAGGACGGCGAGCGGGTAGCCGTAGCGCCAGTCCAGCTCCGGCATGGCCTTGAAGTTCATGCCCCAGATCCCGGCGAAGACCGTCGGCGGAATGCCCGCCACCGACGCGATCGTCAGCACCTTGAAGACGTCGTTCTGCTCGATGGTGATGAAGCCCAGCACGGCGTCGAGCAGGAACTGCACCTTGTTGGCGAGGTGGCCCTCATAGTCGTTCAGCGAGGCGATGTCCTTGGTCACGGCGCCGAGCCGGACCCGGATCTCGGGCCCGATCCAGGCGTTTCCGACGTCGCTGGCGAAGGAGGCGATGCGGCCGACGCCGAGCAGGACGTCGCGCGCCTGCGACACTCGCTCGCCGATCGCGCCGAGATGGCTGAGCGTCACCCGCAGGCGCTTGGTGGAGCGGACCGCGTGGCGGGGGTTGGAGGGATCGCCGCGAAACACCGACCGCGAGGTCTTCTCCAGTTGCGCTCCGAGATGCTCCAGCACGTCCGCGCCCCGGTCGACGATGGCCTCCAGCAGCGCCACGAACACGCCGACGCCGCTGGCCAGGGTCTCGTCCTTGCGGATCTGCTCGGTCACGGCGTCGAAGGCGGCGAGCTCGTCGTAGCGGATCGTCAGCAGCAGCCTCGGCGACAGCACGAAGCCGGCCGGCGAGACATGGTGCTCGTCGTCGGAGCCGCGCCCCACCACCGGGGTGCTGAGATAGAGCACGTCGCCCTCGACGATGAGCCGGCTCGACGCCTCGATCTCGCTCAACTGGGCGCGGGAGGGCGTCCGAAGGCGGGCGCGGCTCTCCACGAAGGCGCGCTCCTCGTCGGTGGGATCGAGCAGGTCGATCCAGATCACGCCGGGCGGCAGGTCCAGGCCGGTGCTGGCGCGCACGGCTCCGTCTTCGTCGCGGTAGAGCGTCAGCACAGGGCGGCCCGCCTCAGGCTGGGGGCCGCCGCGCGGAAGCGCTCCGCCTCAACGCGCGACACGATGGTCTCGTGCGCCGCTTTCTCGTGGGGGAACCGGTCGGCGAAGCGCCGCGTCTCGACGAAGCCGAGGCGCCGCGCGACCCCGATCGAGGCGGCGTTGCGGGCGTCGACCCAGGTCTCGATGGAACCGAGCCCCAGGACGTCGAAGCCGACACCCAGTGCCGCGCGGCAGGCCTCCGTGGCGAGCCCGCGGCCCCACAGATCCCGCCGCAGGATGTAGCCGAGGCCGGGCTCCCCGGTCGGGGCGTCGAGCAGGTAGACGAGCCCGGCCGGCTCGGGCCGGGCTCTCAGCCGCAGCGTCCAGGCGCCATGGGCCGACCGGCGCAGCGCCTCGACGACGTCGCGGGTCTCGTCTGGATAGCGATGCGCCGGGCTGTCCCAAAAGCGCATGGCCTCCTCGTCCGAGAAGGCGACGAACAGCCCGCCCGCATCGGCCCCCTCCAGGGGCGCGAGGCTAAGCCGCGGCGTCTCCAGCGCCGTCGAGTCGCGCATCACAGGGCCCGCCAGCGCCGCCCGTCGCGGGCCAGCAGGTCGTCGGCCTCCGCCGGCCCGGCGCTTCCGGCCGGGTAGGACGCGAGGGGAACGCCGCCCGCCTTCCAGGCGTCCAGGATGGGCTGCACGACGCGCCAGCCCGCCTCGATGTTGTCGGCGCGCTGGTAGAGCGTCTGGTCCCCGATCATGGCGTCGTAGATCAGCGTCTCGTAGCCGGTGCTGGGCTGCAGCTGGAAATGGTCGGCGTAGGAGAAGCTCATCTGGACGCGCTCCAGCGTCACCTCCGGGCCGGGCCGCTTGGCCCCGAACTGCAGCGAGATGCCCTCGTCCGGCTGGATCTGGATGATCAGCCAGTTGCCGGGGCAACGCTCCACGCCCGTGCCGCGAAACAGCGCCAGCGGCGCGTGCTTGAACTGGATGGCGATCTCGGTGTCGCGCACGGTGAGCGACTTGCCGGTCCGCAGGTAGAACGGAACGCCGGCCCAGCGCCAGTTGTCGATCATCAGCTTCATGGCCACGTAGGTCTCCGCCTCGCTCTGGGGCGAGACGTCCGGCTCCTGGCGGTAGGCCCGGCGCGCGTCGCCCTTCACGGTCCCGGCGCCGTACTGGCCGCGGACGACGCGCGTCGCCGCGTCCTCGGGCGACAGGGTCTGGGTCGCGGTCAGCACGTCCTGCTTGCGGCTTCGCACCGCATCGGCCTCGAACGAGGCCGGCGGCTCCATCGCGGTCAGGGTGAAGAGCTGGAAGAGGTGGTTCGGCACCATGTCGCGCAGCGCGCCGGTGGTCTCGTAGAAGCGGCCCCGCTTCTCCACCCCGACGGTCTCGGCGACGGTGATCTGGACGTGGTCGACATGGTCGCGGTTCCAGATCGGCTCGAAGAAGCCGTTGCCGAAGCGGAACGCCATGATGTTTTGCACCGTCTCTTTTCCGAGGAAATGATCGATGCGGTAGATCTGGTCCTCGTCCAGCACGGTGCGGATCTCGGCGTTGAGCGCCTTGGCGCTGGCCAGATCGTGGCCGAACGGCTTCTCGATGATGACGCGGCGCCAGGCCTCGCCGTCCTGCCGGGCGAGGCCGGCCTCTCCCAGGCGCCGGATCACCGGTCCGAACAGGGCCGGCGCCACCGCCAGGTAGTAGAGCACCCCGCCCCGAGCCCCCCGCCCGCCCCGGCTGGCGGCGATCCGCTCGCCCAGGCGCTGGAAGGTCGTGGCGTCTTCGAGGTCGCCGGCGAGATACTCCATCCCGGCCACCACCCGCTCCCAGGCCGGGCCGTCGACCGCCGAGCCGGCGTCCTGGCCGGGCCGCGAGGCCGTGAAGCGCTTCAGGGCGGCGGTGAGGTCGGCCTTCAGGGCGCCCTCCTCCTGCTCGGTCCGGCCCACGCCGATGACGGCGAAGTCCTCCGGCAGGAGGCCCCAGCGCGACAGGTTGTAGAGCGCCGGGGTGAGCAGGCGATGCGTGAGGTCGCCGGTCGCGCCGAAGATCACCAGCGTGCACGGGCCGGCCGGATGAGCCACGGCGCGGCGTTCGGATGCGGTCTCCAGTGCGCCCGGATCGTTCATGGCTTGCCTCCTGATGCGGCGCGTCCGAGCGCAGGTCTGAGGCGGCCGCCGCGCCGGCCGGCTCGCGCCGGGCCGGGGCCTCGCCGCTCCCGGGCCGCTGCACCCAAAAGTGTTGCAACCACGTGACGACAACTCGCGCAACGCCGGAGAGTTTGCGCCGGGCGTCCGATTGGCCCCGGGCTTGCACGACGCTCCGTGTCCGAAACCCGCGTCCGACCGGCTCGTCCGTCGATGCTGTCGGTCCGGCGCGGCCCCACCGTGGAGGGCCTCATGCGCGCGCTTGCGTTGGCGTCGATGGTTCTGGCTGCGTCACCGGCCATGTCTCACTCCTGGTATCCCTGGGAGTGCTGCTCCGACAAGGACTGCGAGGCGCTGTCTCCCGACAGCGTCCGCATCATGCCGAACGGGTATGCTCTGCCCAATGGCGAAACCATTGCGTTCCGCGACGTCCGGATGTCGCCCGATCGCGATTTCCACTGGTGCAGGCACGCCTGGGCCCGCGAGAAGGTGATCCAGCCGGCGGGCGGCAAGGTCTGCCTCTTCGCCCCGATGGGCGGCGTTTAGCGCCGGTCGTCGCGGCCCCGGGCCCGCCAGGGCCGCTGGGCCGCGGCGCCCGCTTACGGGCAGATATAGCCGCGCGCGCCGTCCGGCGCGCAGCGCGCCCCGTTGGGCAGGACGACGCCGCCGCGCCCGTCCGGGTTCACCCGCGCGCCGTTCGGCAGCGTGAAGCCGCCGGAGGGATCGGCCGCCACGACCGCGCCGTCCGGCAGGATGTAGCCGCCCGAGCCGTCATAGCTGATCCGCTTCGCGCCCGGACTGACCGGCTGGACGGCCGAAGGCGATGACGGAGCGGAGACCCTCGTGGTCGAAGGCATGCAACCCGCGACGCCCGCCGCGACCAGGACGATCATTCCCATGCGCATTGAAAACCCCATTGCTACAGCCCAACCTGGGCCATTAAACCCGAATGCGGACGCCTGCCAAGCGTTCCGCCGCCAGCCGGAAAGCGGCCCGATCCGCGGCCGATGTCACAAAAACCACACAGGGCCGGGCGATGCGGCCCGACACGCGCCAGCGCGCGTCCAGCCCATCTCCGGGAGCGCAGCATGACCCGCAATGTTCGAGTCGTCATCACCGGCCGCGTGCAGGGCGTCGGCTACCGCGCCTGGACCGAGCGCCACGCGCTTCGCAGGGGCCTGTCCGGCTGGGTGCGCAACCGGGTCGACGGCTCGGTGGAGGCGGTGTTCTGCGGCGATCCGCAGGCCGTCGACGACATGCTGCTGGCCTGCCGCCACGGGCCCAGGGCGTCCGAGGTGACGCAGGTGACGACGTTCGACGACGCCGAGCCCGTCGGCGGCGGCTTCGTCCTGCTGCCGACCGCCTAGCCGCGCTCCTTCAGGATGAGCATGACGTTGCGGACATAGATGAACACCGACAGCGCCTGCCCCAGGATGATGACCGGTTCGCGCCGGACGATGCCGTAGACCAGCGTCATCAGGCCGCCGAGCAGCGAGAAGAACCAGAAGGCCATGGGCATGACGCTGCGCCCCGCCCGCTCGCTCGCGATCCACTGCACCAGAAAGCGCGCCGTGAACAGCAACTGGGCGCCGATGCCGAAGGCCAGCCAGAAGTCGAAGCGGGCGATGAACACGTCCCAGAGGTAGTCGGCGAGGCCGTGCGAGAAGGCGACGAGCATCAGGCGTTCTCCCGCGGGGCCCCGGACGGCTGGATCTCGACGGCCTGCGGGACGCGCCGGCGGCGGCGGATGAGCCACCACACCCCGGCGAGGTCGAGGATGCCGACCCAGAGACGGTCGAAGAAGCCGTAATTCGACACCCCCGTCAGGCGCGGCCGGTCGATCACGTCGACCAGCACGACCTCGTAGCCCTCGCGGCGGACGAGGGCCGGCATGAAGCGATGGAGCGCGTCGAAATAGGGCAACGCCAGATAGACCTCGCGCCGCACGGCCTTGAGGCCACAGCCGGTGTCGCGTGTGCCGTCCTTGAGGACGCGCGAGCGAACGCCGTTGGCGACGCGCGACTGCAGCTTCTTGAAACCCGTGTCCTTGCGGCCGAGGCGCTGGCCCGCCGCCAGCCCGGCCCGCGGCCCCGCCGCCTCCAGCGCCGCGACGAGCCGGGGGATGTAGGCCGGGTCGTTCTGGCCGTCGCCGTCGATGGTGACCACGATGGGGGCGCGGGCCGCCCTCGCCCCGGTCCTCACCGCGGCGCTCTGGCCGCAGCTCTCGGCGTGGCGGATGCAGCGCAGCCAGGGGCGCTGAGCCGCGAGTTCGCGCAGGACGGCCGGCGTGCCGTCGCTCGAGCCGTCGTCGACATAGACGACCTCGAACGGACCATGCGGCGCGCACGCCGCCTCGATCTCGGCGACCAGGGGGCCGACATTGTCCTGCTCGTTGCGCACCGGGACGACCACGCTGATGCGCGGCGTCGCGGCGGCCTGCGGGCCTGCCTCGGGGATGACGCTCATGGAGGGCTGGCCTTCGGAGCGGCCGCGTCGGGCGCGGCTTCGGCCGGCTTCGGCGCCTCGGGGGCGGCCGGCGGCGCGGTGGGCTCGGACGCGGGCGCGGCGGGCGGCGGCTCAGCCTTGGGGACGTCGGCCGCCGGAGCGACGGCCGGAGCCGAAGCCGCGGGCGCCGGAGCCGCCGTGGAGGCGTCGCGCAGATAGACGCCGATGTCGAGGCGGCGGCCGCCATTGAGGTTGAGGCCCTGCACCCGCTCCGTCAGGCGGGGGGTGAGCCCCTCGCTGCGGGCGGCCTCGATGAATTGCGGCTCCATCGACCGCACCACGAAGGCGATGCGGCATGGCGACTGCGCCAGGAAGCGGGCCGCCCCCTCGCCGTCCGTCATGGCGAGGCCGGTGCCTCCCAGGAAGACGAGGCTGGGCTCGCGGTATCCGGCGGTCGCCAGCGCCGGGGCGGCGCAGCCCGCGCCTTGCCCGGCCGTGCGGGCCGCGGCCATGAGCCTCGGGCTCAGCGCGGTCGTCCGGAAGGCTGGCAGCGCGAAGGCGTAGACGCCCCAGCACACCGCGAGCGCGGTGAGGGCGGCGTAGAGCGCGGAGGTGCCGAACAGGCCGTCCACGATGGCGCGCCAGGCCAGCCACGAGAGCGCGACCGCGCCCGCCAGGATGGCGAGCGCCGCGACGGGCAGCGTCCGCTCATACTGGAAGAACCCGACGGCCACGGCGCCCAGAAGCGCGACCACGACCAAGGGCAGCAGCGCGGCCACGACCTTGGGGCCCCAGCCGCGCAAGGCGAGAGCGCCCTGCTCGGCCGCGATGCCGGTGAGGATGGCCAGCGCCGGATAGAGCGGCAGCACGTAATGGGGCAGCTTGGTGGGCACCAGTTCAAAGACGATCCACATCGGGACCGCCCAGGCCAGCGCGAACAGCACGGTCGGCGAGCGTCGCGCCCGCCACACGAAAGGCAGCGCCAGCAGGAAGAAGGGCGCGAGCGGCCACCCGGTGGCGAAGAAGGCCGCCAGGTAGGACCCCGGAGGGGCGCCGTGGGATTCCTTGCCGGACCCCACCTTGGCCAGCATGTCCTGTCCGACCGCCTCCTGGAAGAAGGCGCCGCCGCTCTTCAGCGTGATCGCCACCACCCAGGGGGCGACGATGACGACGACGAGCGCGAGGCCTGGCAGCGGCCGCAGCCGCTTCAGCCAGCCGGCGCGCCGGTCGGCGACGGCGAGCGTCAGCGCCGCGAGCCCGACCACGGCCGGCGTGATCGGCCCCTTCACCAGGACGCCCACGCCGATCGCGGCCCAGAACGCCGCGACCCAGCCCCAGGAGAGGCGCCACCCCCGGTCGTCCTGGTTCATGTAGACCCGGGCCAGCGCGGCCATGGCGATCGCCACCGTGGCGGCGACGACGGCGTCCGTCTTGGCCAGGCGAGCCTCGACCCCGAGCAGGATCACCGACGCCGTGAGGAGCGCGGCGACGAAGGCCGCCCTGCGGGTGGAGAGCGCCACGGCGGCCGCATAGGTGAACAGCACCGTCAGCATCGCGCCCAAGAGCGAGGGCAAGCGGTAGAGCCAGATCGTGGTGCGCGCGGCGGGAACCCCCAGCGCCTCGCCGGCCGACACCGCCGCGGCCTGCATCCAGTAGATCCCGACGGGCTTCTTGTGGCGCGCCTCGCCCTGGAAGCGGATGTCGACCGGGTCGCCGGTCTCCAGCATCTGCTTCGAGGCCTGCGCGAATCGTGGCTCGTCCCGATCCATCGGCGGCATGCCGCGCAGGCCCGGCGCGAACAGGGCCAGGCAGATCACCACCAGCATGGCGGCGGCCCGCGCATGGCTGGCCTCGACGAAACCGAACAGGCGCTCGAAGAGCGGCGGAGAGGACATGGACGACCCCGGCAGAGCCTCGCGGGTGAGAGGCGGCCCTCCCGAGCCGAGGCGGCCCGGCGGGAGGCATAAGGGCTTTCGCGGGAATTTCCAACCCGCACGAGTTGCGGGACGCAATCATGCTGCGGCGGAGGATGGGGCGAGGCTGTCGCGCCGGGTGCATCTCATGCCCGAAGCGGTCAAGGCGGAGATGTGCGCTGGCGCACATCCATCAGGTGAAAAGAACCAAGACTGGGCGCAGGGCTTCGTCAAAGTTGAACATGGGGTTGGCACGTGTCGAAAGTATCCGCCTTGACCCATGAATTCGCCCGCCAGCTTCGTGCGATCGGGCGCCGGTCGGCCCTCAGCGACCAGGAGCTCGAGGCCCTGGTCAGGGCCGTGCGGCTGACATTGGCCGCTCCGTCTCCCGCCATGCTGCGCGCCGGCTGGGGCCACCATCTCAACCTGGCCGACGAACTCGGCCTGGAATTCGCGCAGGACGACTATTCGCGGATGATGGAGGCCGCTTTCGCCTCCGCGGAAAGCAGTTTCGAGCCGGACGACGCCGTTCAGGACTGTTTCAACGTCGTCGAACGCGCATCCGACGCTCCCGTGGCCTCGTAATCGGGCCGGTCCGGGCGTGTTGGCGAACCCTGCTTTGTAGGTTTCGGAGCGCCGATTCCAGTTCCCGACCGCCTGTGTCCTTTCTGTGACGGTCGAATGATCGGAATCAGAGTAGTATCCACATATTGCAACTTCCTCCCTGACTTCGGCCCCGCTCCGGCGGGGCCTTTTCTATGCGCGGCCCGAAAGTCGCCGGCTTGCGTCGAATTGGACGCATTTCGGCGACGAACCGATCACGGGTTCGTGGGAGCATTCAGGCGTGGGGCGGAGATCCGCAAAGACGATGATGATGCGCCGGAACGAAAGCTTCGCCGAACTGCAGGTCGCCAACTCCCTGCTGCGCAGCGCGCTCACCGACCTGACGACCGCCTTCGCGCTCACCCATCCCGGCGACGCCGTCCGCGAACTGGAGCAGCTCGCGCTGCAATGCCGGGAACGCGCGGCCTACATCCTCGGCCGCATCCCTCCCGACGCGCCGCGCAGCGTCGTGCTGGAGGAGATCTGCGACCAGATCTCGGACGCGCTGCTCGACGCCAAGCTGCGCCTGGCCGTCCGCCCGCCGCCCGAACCGCTCCGCCCCGCACCTCAGCGGATGGCGCTCGCGGGCTCCCGGGCGGGCTGACCGCACGCGCCGAACCGGCCTTGCTCATGATCAAGTCTCGTTAACCATGGGACGAAGTCCTGCGTGACTTGCCGCGCCTCCTGACGTTCGTGTTAACGAATTGTTAAGGAGTCGCAGGATGAGGCTGATCGACGTCGCGCGGTGCCCTCGCTGTCTGGGGGCCATCGCGCCTCTTGGCGAGCGCTACGCCTGCCAGAACGCAGCCTGCGGGCTGTCGAAGCGCAGCTTCATGAGCGTCAGCGGACAGCCCGTTCTCGTCGACTTCGAAGCCAGCATCTTCACCGAAGGCGCGTTCCAGGACGGCCGCGGTTCGGTGCGTCCCCGTGACGACACCGGACAATCGCTGAAGACCCGCCTGAGGGAGCTCGTGATCGGCAGCAACCCCGTCGCCGCGGCCATGTGCGCGCGGCTCGTCCGGGAGGCCAAGCGAGTGCGGCCGAGGCCGGCCATCCTGGTGATCGGCGGCGGCGCGGTCGGCTCCGGTGCCTCCGAGCTCTACGAGAGGGACGACATCGACCTGGTCTGCACGGACGTCTACGCGTCCCGTCACACCCATTACGTGGCGGACGCCCACAAGCTCCCCTTCGCCACGGGGACGTTCGACGCCATCTGGATCCAGGCGGTGCTGGAGCACGTGCTGGATCCGGCCATCGTGGTCGCCGAGATCCACCGGGTGCTGCGTCCCGGCGGGCTCGTCTACGCCGACACGCCCTTCATGCAGCAGGTCCATGAGGGCGCCTATGATTTCACCCGCTTCACCCTGAGCGGGCACCGCTGGCTTTTCCGGAGCTTCGAGGAGGTGGATTCGGGCCCGGTCGGCGGGGCCGGCACGGCGACGATCTGGTCGATCCGCTACCTGCTCCGGGCGCTCGGGGCGCCGGACAAGGCCGCGACGGCGCTCACCCTGCCCTTCTTCGCGCTGCGCTTTCTCGATCGCGTGGCCCGCCGCCGCAACAACGCGGACGCGGCCTGCGGCGTCTATTTCATGGGCAGGCGCAGCGAGGTGGCGATCCGGCCGGCCGACATGCTGGCCTATTACGAGCGCCAGGCGGCGAAGCCCCGCACCACCCGCCGCGCCGAAGGCCTCACGGCGGCCGGGGCCTGATCAGCCCTTGGCTCGAAGGGTCTTGCCGGCGGCGAGGCCGGCCAGCATCTCCGGCAGGCTGAGGACGCCATTGGCCACCCGGTGGGCCTCCTCGCGATCGAGGCCGCGCTCCGGGCCGTAGTGGATCCAGCACACGGACGTCATGTTGACGGCGCGGATCAGGAAGAAGCCGGCGCCTTCCAGAAGCTGCCACGGCAAGGGCAGCCTCTGGAAATTGACGGGCGCCCAGGCGGTTTCCGGCGGGTCGATCGCGCCCATCAGGACCGGGATCTGGGCGATGGCCCCCGCCGTCCACAGCGCGTCGTCGAGGAGCAGCCGGTCCTTGGGGTCGCCGTCGTCGAACGAGAGTTCGCCCGCGTCCACGAAGGCCAGGCGCAAGCCCGTCGCATCGGCGATGGCGTAGCCCCCGGTCTCGCGCAAGACCGACCACGGCGGCGGAAAGTGTCGCAATTCGGACATCACGCGCAGCAATGGCCGTCATCTATGGCGAGCGCAAGGGCCGCCTGCCGCCTCGCTGGTGAGAGCCGGGGCTGGGCTTCGCCTGTTACCGCACTAAATGTTGCGTGGTCATTTGTCATGAAGCACGTTTCGGCGCCCGTTGAGGACCCCCGATGCCCGACGCCCTGATCCAACGCGCGGACGAACTTTTGCGCCTGTCCAGCATCGAACTCGCCCACGCCAGAACCCTGCGGGAGGAGCTGCGAGCCTCCAGGGTGGTCACGGCGGAGGCCGTCCGCCAGCTGGCCGACGTCCGCCGCCGCCTGTCGGCGGAGCGCGTCAGCCAGGCCGCCGCTCGCGCGTCCCAGAGCGGCTGAGCCGGCGGGCCGCTTTCGTCATTTGAAGCTTCGTGCGCGACGGGACGATGGCGGGCGGCGCGGGAACGCTCGCTGCGCCCCGGCCATTTTGGCGCCGCACTAGAGCCATACAGCATACATGAAACTATCCGTCGCCGGCTGCGTCGCAAGCCGGCGCCCACGGAGTGGTTGCTGGACGATGCCCGAACTCAGGATCTATCCGCTTTACGCCAAGACAGACGGCTCGGTGGTGTCGCTCGGCGACGTGCGGTCCTTCGATGACGCGGCGGCGATCGTGACGGCGGCGCGCCATATCCGGGAGCAGGCGGATCTCGGCACGATCGGCGCCGAGGACGTGGTGTGGATGATGGGACCGGGCGGCCGGGTCGTCCTCAAGCCGGTGCAGGTCAGCCAGGCCCCCGCCCCTCCGCCTCAGCCGATCAGGGCGGCGCCCGTTCATCTCAGGCCGCGCAACAGCCCGCCCTTCTGCGGCTGCGAGGTCTGCGGGTCCAGGCGGCGCTGGGGCCTGCGCCATGACGCGCTCCGCCCGATCGCGGGACTGCCGGAGCTGTCCGGCCCATGGCGCCGCTTCGAGGCGGTCGCTCTGGAGCCTGCGGCGCCCGCCTGACCCCGCCCGCTAGGGCGCGGCCATGAAGGTGTCGGCGGCCTGGAAACGGGCGGCGCCCGACAGGTCGCGGGCCTCGAAGACGACCGGGCCGGACGCGGCGCCGGCGCCGGTCAGCGTCGCCCGGACCTCGACCGTGGCGTCCCCCTCCGCCTCCACGGTCTGGCTGCCGATCAGCGCCAGCGCGACGTCGCCGCCGCCCGTCACCGCGATCGCGAAGGTCCTGGCCCGCCGGTCCTTGTTGACCAGGCGCAGGGTGTAGCCGTTGCGGACCCTGCCGTCGGAGAGGCGGACGGCCGTGGGATTGCGGTCATGCAGGACGGTGAGCGACCCGGCCGTGCGCTGCGCCAGCGCCACGCCCATGCCGCCGGCCAGCGCGAGCGCCGCGGCGGCGAGGCCCAGGGTCTTGGGCCGGATGACGCGCCGGCTCTGCGGCTCGCGGCGGCGGCCACGCTCGATATTGGTCCAGCTCTCATAGGCGATCAGGCCGGTCGGCCGGTTCAGCTTCGTCATGACGCCGTCGCAGGCGTCGACGCAGAGCCCGCAATTGATGCAGGCGAAGTTCGGCCCCTCGCGGATGTCGATGCCGATGGGGCAGACCGTCACGCATTGCAGGCAGTCGACGCAGTCCCCGGCGGGCTCGCCGGCGGCGCGCAGCTGCTCGGCCTTCTTGGCCGAGCCGCGCGGCTCGCCGCGATAGTCGCGGTAATTGACGGTCAGCGCCTCCGGATCCCAGATGGCGCCCTGCAGCCGCGGCCACGGACACATGAAGGTGCATACCTGCTCGCGCGCGAAGCCCGCCAGCAGGTAGGTGAGGCCCGCGATGATGGCGACCCACGCATAGGCCAGCGCCGAGGCCTCTCCGGCCATCAGGTCGCGGAGGGTCTGCGGGGCGTCGCCGAAATAGAGGACGAGGCCGGCGCCGGTCCAGGTCGCGATGGCCAGCCAGGCGGCGTGCTTGGCGGCGAGCTCGGCGATCCGCCTCGGGCCGAGCCCGGCCTCGCGCTTGCGCAGCCTCTCGCGCCTGTCGCCTTCGATGGCGCGCTCCACGGCGAGGAAGAGGTCCGTCCAGACGGTCTGCGGGCAGAGGAAGCCGCACCAGACCCGGCCCGCCACGGCGTTCAGGAGGATCAGGACGAGCGAGGCGAGGATCAGCAGGCCGGTGAGGTAGTAGAGCTCCTGCGGCCAGATCTCGATGAAGAACACGTAGAGCCGGCCCTTGACGAAATCGAAGAGCACGGCCTGGCCCGGCGCGTCCGGCCCGCGATCCCATCGCAGGAAGGGCAGCAGCCCGTAGACGGCGAGGCAGAACGCCAGGGAGGTCCATTTGATCCGCCGGAAGCGGCCCTTCACCGATTGCGGCGTGACCGGCCCGCCGGGCCGGGGCGCGTCGGCCTTGCGGCGGGGAGCGCTCGGCGCAGCCGGCGCGCGGACAGGCGCATCGGCTTGCGGAAGGGGCCGGCGGCGGGCGTGGGAGATGTCGAGGGCGACCATGGGAGCTCCGGGGGAACGATGTCCACCACCCGTAGTCCGAACCGCCGAAAGGCTGTTTGTCGGGGAGCAAAGACCGGAGCGGTCGTCCCAGGAGCGCGTCAGGCGCGCGGCGACAGCCAGGACCGGATGCGGGACGCCAGCGCCTTCACGAGGCCGGCGTCGTCCCGCACCAGGCGGAAGCCCAGATTGGTGGGCGGCGCGCCGACCGAGCAGCCGCCGGCGCGGGCGTCGCGCACGAAATCCGTCACATAGGCGCGATGCTGCCCTTCGACGACGCGCACGCCGCAATTGACGGTGCGCGGGCCGGTCGGCTCGCCGGCGGCGTCGAGGCCCTGGCGCAGGAAGCAGGTGTCGGTCCACTCCCAGACATTCCCGGCGAGGTCGGCGAGGCCGCGCCGGTTCACCCCGAAGCCCCCGATCGGGCGCGGCGCCTTCTCGGCGAAGGCCGGGCGGGCCGATTCCTGCTCGTATTTGGCCAGCCAGCGCTGGGTGAAGGAGTCCGTTCCGTCGTCGCCCAGGACGGCGTCGTCGTGGAAGCGTTCCTGCGCCGCATAGGCCCATTCGACGTCGGTGGGCAGGCGCCAGGCCTCGCCGGTCTGGCGCGAGAACCAGGCCGCGTAGGCGGTCGCGTCCTGCCAGCTCACGCCGATGGCGGGCAGGTCGGGACGGCCCCCCTCGCCGCCGCTCCGGCGGTCGCAGCCGCCGGCCGCGACGCAGCGGTCGAATTCGGCGGCGCTGACCTGGCGCTGCATGACGATGAGCGGCTTGCTGAAGGCGTAGGTCCGCAGCGGCGCGTTGACGGTGCGCCCGGCCACGGCGAAGTCGCCCGCGACCCGATACTGGAAGGCCCCCGGCGCCACCATGACCACCGCGGGGCGCTCGGACGGCGCCGTCGGGAGATGGGCGAGGCCGGTCGCGCCCGCCAGCGGCGCGGCGGCCAGGAGGGCGACCTTGAGGGCGAGCTTGGTTTTGACGATGGCCAGCATGGCGTGAGCCTCTGCGTGGAAGGGAGGAGCGGCCCGCCTCGGGACGGGCCGCCCGGGCCGTCAGTGCTTGTGGGCCGCCGGGGCCATCTCGAGCGCCCCGGTCTTCTCGCCGGCGCCGATCGGGCCGGGAGGCGTGACCTGCTTCATCAGGTCGTCGTTCCACTTGCCCTCGACCTTGAAGTGGGCGGTGGCGCCCAGCTCCACGGCCTCGATGAGGTTGTGGTTCACATAGGCGTAGATGCCGGGCTGCTTGAAGGTGTAGAGCGCGGCCCCGGCCGATCCGCCGCGGATGAACCAGGTCTCCAGGTCCTTCTCGGGCCGGTTGGCGAATTTGCCGCTCTCCCACACATAGTCGCCATGCCCGCCGATCAGGTGCGGACGGGTGTCCCGGTTCGCCTGGCTGTGGACCAGAAGCACCTGCTCGCCGACCTTGGCGGTGAGCGCGTTCTTGCCCGTCAGGGCGCCGACCTTGCCGTTGAACACCTCGTGGGTGGGGATCAGCTTGCGCATCACCTCGACCTGATCGGGATAGGCCTCGCCGGCGCTCTCATAGGACTTGAACTTGCCCTTCTCGTCGCGCGGAACGTAGAAGTCCTGCTCGCCGATGTAATAGGCCTTGTCGTAGTGCAGCGGCTTGCCGTTCTCGTCCTTGAGGCCGTCGCGCGGCAGCACCATCACGGCGCCGTTCATGCCGGAGGTGACGTGCCAGGGGATCATCGCCCCGCCCGGCGCGCAGTGATAGACGAAGACGCCGGCCCGGTCCGCCTTCCAGCGCAGCACGGTCTGCTCGCCGGGGTTCACCATCGTGAGCTCGCCCCCGCCCAGTCCGCCCGTGGCGGAATGGAAGTCGATGTTGTGGGCCATCATGTTGGTGTCGGGGTTGACTAGCGTCAGCTCGACATAGTCGCCCTGGTGGACGACCATCAGCGGGCCGGGCACGGACCCGTTGAACGTCATGGCGTGGATCTTGGTGCCCTCGTTGTCGATGACGAGCTGCATCTCCTGGATGATCATCTTGAACTGGACGACCTTCGGGCCGGCCTTGGTGGCCTGCTCATGGGAGTGGATGAAGGGCGGGGGGACGAGCTCGACCTGCTCGCGGGGGAGCTTCGCGACGTCGTCGGCGAGCGCCGGGACGGCGGCGACGAGGGAGGCGAAGGCGGCGGCTGCCATCATGGCGCGGCGGGTGAACATGGATGTCTCCGTGGTTTGATGTCTTTGTTCCACGAACGAGACCATGCGCCGCGTCCGGCCTGTCTTCTTTGCTGCGCAACAAAGTCCGGAAGACCTTGTCGCGGCGACTTCGGCGCGAAGGCGCCTCAGGCCGCCAGCGCCGGAGAGGAGAACACCGCCTCCTCCAGGCGCTCGAGGACGTCGGCGAGGCGACTGTGCAGGGTGCGGGCCAGCGAGTCCCGGTTCAGCGGGACGGCGCGGGCGGCACGCGCAGCGCAGTTGATCGCGAACTGGACGTCGGCGAGCGGCAGGTCGGCGCGGACCTGACCGTCGCGCGCATGGGCCCAGCCCGCATCCGCGATGGCGCGCATCCGGGCCGCGGGGCGGTGGTCGCCGGCGTGGAAGCCCAGCGTCTCCGGCGGCAGCGCGACGAGGAGCTCCAGCGCGGAGAACTGCGCGGCGGGCATCATCAGGCGGATCTTCATGGCGTCGTCTCCATCGGCGAAGGCGCGCATTCGCGCCCGCCCGCCCCAGTTGTAGACGGGCGGGAGCCCGCGCTAAATCCGTCAATGACCCAATGGGTGTTTGCCCGGAGAGGAGCGTCCGGTCAGAACCAGGCCAGGAGCCCCGCCAGCGGGTCCCGGCCGATCAGCAAAGCGTGGCCCTGGACCACGAACCACGCGTAAACCAGGAGCGCGGCCGCGGCCGGCGGCCCCAATTCGCCCCAGCGCGCGGCCGGGGCCCTGCCCCCCAGCAGCGCCGCGAAGGGCAGGATCGAGGTGCGGCCCGCAAGCGCGGTCCAGCGGGCCTCGCCGAGCCGCAGCCGCGACTTGCGGTCGAGCAGCGCGAAGCCGGCGGCCGAGAGCGCCGCCATCGCCCCGAAGGTGACGGCCGGGACCAGCCGCCCGTTCGGCGGAATGTGCGCGGCGGCCCAGAGCAGGAAGCCCCACAGCACGGGATGGCGCGTGACGCTGGCGATGGCCGGCGCCTTGCCGCCCGCCCGCAGGCTGATCGAGAGCGGGTTGGGGGCCGCCAGCCCCGCCAGGATCAGGACCAGCGAGATCGGCATCGCGACGAACGGGACCATCCACTGCCAGGCCGCCGGCTCCCATAGCACGACCGGCTCGGCGGCGAGCCCGGCCCGGACCACCCACGCCAGCAGCGCCAGCGACAGCACGGAGTAACCGGCCAGATAGGCGGGCCGCCCCACCCTGGCGATCAGCCAGGGCCGGACGCCCGGGGCCGATGGGACCAGATGGGCCAGCAGGAAGGCGCCGAGCGCCGCGAGGAACTGCGTCATGGAAAGCTCTTCGCCCGCCTGCGGCGCGGGCGTCTTTGTCGGGCGTCAAAGTCCGCCGCCGGAGCGCCCGCCCCGGCCGGCCATTGGCGGGGTGCTTGTCGGGGAGCAAAGACCCCCCTGCCCTGCCGGCTAGGATGGTGGTTCAGAAGGAGTTCCTCCATGGACACGATCACTTCCGACATGCTGGTCGACGACGTCATGCGCCGATGGCCCGGCACGATCCGCGCCTTCCTGGACGCCAGGTTCCTGTGCGTGGGATGTCCGATCGGATGCTTCCACACGGTCGCGGACGCCTGCCGGGAACACCGGACGGACCTCGCCGCCTTCCTGGCCGCGCTGAACGCCGCCCTGGGCAAGGCGCCGGCCCTGGCGAACGCGCCCGCCTAGCGGGCGGACTCGACCGCCTAGCGGGCGGACGCGCCCTTGCGCTCGGCGAGGCCGAACAGGCGGTGGGGATCCAGCACGACGATGCGCTGGCGCCCGCCCTCGACGAGGCCCTGGTCCTCCCAGGCGCTGAGGATGCGGCTGACGGTGTGCAGCGTGGTGCCCGTCATCTCGGCCACGTCCTGGCGCGTGATCGGGAAATCGATCTCGATCCCCCGCTCCAGCTTGCGGCCGGCCTGCTGGACGAGGCGCAGCAGCGCATGCGCGACCCGGCGCTCCACGTCCTCCGTCGACATCTCGACTACGCGCACATGCGCGTCGTTGAGCCGGGACCCGACCGTCTGCAGGGCGCTGGCGGCGAGTGACGGACAGCGGGCGACGAGCCCGGGCCAGGCCGTCGATGGCCAGACCAGCATGACGCTGTCCACCACCGCCGTCGCGGTGGCCGGGTAGGTCGGCCGCCCCATCTGGACGGCGATGCCGAACATCTCGCCCGGCGCCACGTAGCGGATCACCACCTGCTGGCCCGCCGGGGTCAGCTTCACCACCTGCAGATTGCCGTGCAGCAGCACGAAGAAGGAGTCGGCCTCGCGATCCTGCTCGAACGCCGCGCCGCCCTTGGGCAGCCGCACCGAACGGGCCTGGGCCAGCACCTCGTCGAGCTGCTCCGGGCCGAGCCCGTCGAAGATCGGCATCCCGAGGACGATCGAGCGGTCAAGGGCGGCCATCGGGGAGCTCCATCGGGTCGGGGGCGCATGCGGCCGGGCCGGCGCCGGCGGGCCGCCGCGACGGGGGTCTCGGACGCTCGATCTCGTCGGATGCGACCATCCTACGCCGCCGCCCGTCCCGCCATTCGGATGGCTACGGACCGGCGGGCGGCCATCGGCCTGCAGTTTGCGCTCCGACAAACACGGAATTCCGGGCCGGGCCTATCACGGTTTCGGCCCCGCGGGGCCTCGAGCGCCCACTCACAGGAGATCACGATGCGACACGCCGCCCTTCTCGGAACCGTCATGCTGGCCGCCCTGTGCGGCGCGGCGTCCGCCGCCGAGGTCGAAATCAAGATGCTCAACAAGGGCGCGGCGGGCGTCATGGTCTTCGAACCGGCCTTCGTGCGGGTGCAGCCCGGCGACAGCGTCAAGTTCGTCGCCACCGACAAGGGCCACAACGCGGAATCCATCGACGGCATGCTGCCCGAAGGCGCCGCCCCCATCGCGGGCAAGTTCGGCGAGGACGCCGCCGTGACCTTCGACAAGCCCGGCGTCTACGGCGTGCGCTGCAAGCCCCACTACGGGATGGGCATGGTGGCCATGGTGGTCGTCGGGACGCCGGCCAACATCGACCAGGCCAAGGCGGTGTCTCACCCCGGCAAGGCGAAATCCACCTTCGCGGCCCTGTTCGACAAGCTCGCCTCGTCGAAGGCGGCGGCCGACTGACCTTTCGGCGGGTCGCCGTCGCGGCCCCCTTGCGCCTGGAGAACGCCCATGTCCCCCATCCCCCGCCTGCGCGACGACAAGGGCCCGGACATCCTGTCCTACGGGTTCCGGCCCTTCTTCCTGCTCGGCTCCCTCTTCGCCGGAGCGGCGATCCTGGCCTGGCTGCCGGCCTATTTCGGCGAGATCGCGATCCCGACCGCCTTCGCGCCGCGCGACTGGCATGCACATGAGATGATCTACGGCTTCCTGCCGGCCGTGGTGACGGGCTTCCTGCTGACCGCGATCCCGAACTGGACCGGACGGCTGCCCCTCCAGGGCCGCGCCCTCCTGGTGCTGGTCGTGGTCTGGCTCGCCGGCCGCGTCGCGGTGTCGACCTCGGCCTGGACGTCCTGGCAGGTCGCGGCCGCGGCCGACCTCGCTTTCCTGGCGCTGGTGGCCGCCGCCGCGACCCGCGAGGTGATCGCCGGAAAGAACTGGCGCAACCTGCGCGTCATCGTCATCGTCGGCCTGCTCTTCATAGGGAACGCCGTGTTCCACGCCGAGGCGCATTGGCGCGGCGCCGCCGATGTCGGCGTGCGGCTGGGGATCGCCGCGGCCGTGCTCCTGCTGACGCTGGTCGGCGGGCGGGTCGTCCCGAGCTTCACGCGCAACTGGCTCGCGCGGGAGAATCCGGGCCGGCTGCCGGCCCCGTTCGGCCGGCTCGACGTCGCCGCCATCGTGGCGTCCGCGCTGGCGCTGGCGGCCTGGGTCGCGGCGCCCGAGACTCTCGCCACGGGCGGGGCGATGCTGTGCGCCGGAGCGCTGCAGGCCGTGCGGCTGGCGCGCTGGGCTGGCGAGCGGACCTGGCGCGACCGCCTCGTCCTCGTCCTGCACGTCGCCTACGCCTTCGTGCCGATCGGCTTCGTCCTCGGCGCGCTCGCCGCCTTCGGCGTCGGTCCGGCCTCGGCGGGGATCCACGCCTGGACCGTCGGGGCGGTCGGCCTGATGACGCTGGCCATCATGTCGCGCGCCAGCCTCGGGCATACCGGACGGGCGCTGGTCGCCAGCCTCCCTGTGCAGACCGCCTACGGCCTGCTCGGCGCCGCGGCCCTCGCCCGCATCTGCGCGGCGATCCATCCGGCGGCGGCCTTCGGCCTGCTGCACGCGGCCGCACTGGCCTGGGCCGCCGGCTTCCTGGTCTTCGCGCTCAGCTATTGGCGGGTGTTCACCGGGCCGCGGCTCAGGCCCTAAGGCCGCGGCGGGGCGTCAGGCCTGCGCCGTGCGCCCGGCGCAGGCGCCGCAGGTCGCGCAGTCCATCGCCACCGCGAACTGGGCCATCCTGGGCCGATCGTCGAGCGCCGCCATCACCCCGTCGCGCTCGGCGTCCGACATCCGGCTCCATCCGGCGATCTCCGGCCGCGACCGGCCGCATCCGACGCAGTAGCCCGTGGCGGGATCGATGCTGCAGACCTTGATGCAGGGGGAAACAATGGACATGACGCACCTCGGGGATGACCGCCCTCCAGTGTGCATCCGCCAGCGCGCGCCGCCAGTCCGGAGCTTGCCTTACCGGGTTCTACCTAGCGCGGCCTCTGGCGGCGGGCTTCAGCGCAGCTCGTAGCAGTTCGTCCTGACCCGCTCGACCATCCGGGATCCGCGGGTCGTGTCGTACAGGATGGAGCACTGGATCAGGTAGTTGCGGGCGTCGTGCCGCAGCAGCATGAAGGTCGTGCCCTGCCCGGTGTAGCCCGCCACCTTCCAGCCATCCTCCAGAAGACGTTCGATCGTCAGCGACGGATCCTGCCCCGCCGCCGGGGCCGCCGCCGCAACGGCGATCGCGAACGCCGCCGTCCCCCATCTGGTCATGCCTGCCTCTCCTGTGAACCGGACCGCCCCCGCTCTCCGGGATGGCCCAGCGCGGCGATTCGTTCCACGCCGGGCTGCGGGCGAGACGCATTCGGCCGATCGCGCGGCGACAGCGGGTGATGAAGTTGGGCCAAGCTCTTGACCTTGCTCATGCGCGCCTTGCGCCCCCGGCGCGGGTGCGCGATCCTGGAACCGGACCTTGGGCTGAACGTTGCAGCACCAAGGAGCTCGCCCGGCCTGATCGCCCGCGAGCGAGCCGTCCCCGCCGCGAATCCATGCAGCGGGGCTCAATTTGGATCGAGGAGGAAGCCATGAGCGTGTTCGGGAACATCATGTCCAAGATTTTCGGCGGCGCGGCCCACGCGCAGACGCCGGCCGCCGCCGGGACCGCAGCGACGGCCCCCGCCGCGCCCGCGTCCACCGCCGCCGCGCCGGCTGCCGGGTCCGCCGCGGCTGCGCCGTCGGGCGCCCCCGTGGACGTCGCCGCCATCCTGAACGATCACGTGGCCAAATCGGGGCAGCAGCTCGACTGGCGAAACTCGATCGTCGACCTCATGAAGGCGCTCGGACTGGACAGCAGCCTCTCCGCCCGCAAGGAGCTCGCGCAGGAGCTGCACTACAGCGGCGACATGAACGATTCCGCCGGCATGAACATCTGGCTGCACAAGCAGGTCATGACCAAGCTGGCGCAGAATGGCGGCAAGGTGCCCGACGACCTGAAGGGCTGAGCCCGACCGGTTCGCTGCGCGGCGGGGGCATGCGGATGCGGAGGACCGCATCATGGACGAGAGCGTTTCCTCCGGCCCGATCCGGCCCCCGCTCCCCAGCTCCGGCACGGAGTTCGTCAACACGCTGGCGCACTACCACCGGGCCGAGATCGCCCGGATGGCGGGCTGGCGGGACCGGATCGACCGCACGACGAACTGGGCCATCACGGTGGTGGCGGCGATGCTCTCCGTGTCGCTGTCCACGCCCACGGCGCATCATGGCGTGCTGCTCTTCGCCATGCTGCTCATTTGGCTTCTGCTCTGGATCGAGGCGCGGCGCTACCGCTTCTTCGACGTCTATCGCGCCCGGGTGCGGCGCATGGAGCGGCACTATTTCGCGGCGTTCTTCGATCCGAGGCCCGACGACGATCCGAATTGGGCGCGCGTCCTGGGCGAGGACCTGAGGACGCCGCGCTTCCTCATCGGGCGGCGGGCGGCCATGTCCCGCCGCTTGCGCCGCAACTACCTGTGGATGTTCCTCATCCTGCTCCTCGCCTGGGTGCTGAAGATCACCTCCACCAAGCTCCAGGACGCGGACCGAACGGACGTGCTCCAGTCGCTGGACGCGGTCGTGCGCAACGCCTCGCTGGGCCCGCTGCCCGGCTGGCTGGTGATCGCGCTCGTGGTCCTGTTCTATTGCTGGCTGGCGTGGTCGGCCCTGTCGTCTCCGTCCACCCGGGACGAGGACGGGACGGTGCATGTGTGAGCCTCAGGACGGCGCGTCCGCCCGCAGGGCGGGCCGCGCGACGGTCCGGGGCTTCAGATGCGCGAAGCTCCAATGCCGGGCGGCCTCGTCCATGCAGCCCGACATGCGGATGAACGAGCCCCACGCCAATGCGCCGCCCTCGCGCCCCAGGAAGATCGCCCACGCCCGCTCCGACGCCGGCTCGCCTTCGAGGCGGCGCTCGAGATCGCGCGCGAAGGCCACGAGCTCGGGGCTGGGCGCGCCCCGCTCGTCCGGATCGTCGGCGCTCTCGCACCCCTCGCACATGGCTGGCGTCTCCTCGCCCGGACAGGGTCGACGCTGGCGGGCCTGCCGTCAACCGCCCCGCCCCGCCCCGCGAGCCCGCCGTCAGGCCGGGATCCCCTCGCCTCCATGGCGCGTTCGACCCCGCATGAGGATCGCGACCTTCAACGTCAACGGCGTCAACGGCCGGCTTCCCGTGCTCCTGCGCTGGCTCGCCGAAACGCAGCCGGACGTGGCCTGCCTGCAGGAGCTCAAGGCGCCGCAGGAGAAATTCCCCGCGCGCGCCCTGCGGGACGCCGGCTACGGCGCAATCTGGCATGGCCAGAAGAGCTGGAACGGCGTCGCCATCCTGGCGCGCGGCGAGGACCCGATCGAGACGCGCCGCGGCCTCGCCGGGCAGGACGAGGACGGCCAGAGCCGCTACATCGAGGCCGCGATCTCCGGCCTCGTGGTCGGCTGCCTCTACCTCCCCAACGGCAATCCGGCGCCGGGGCCCAAATTCGACTACAAGCTGCGCTGGTTTCAAAGCCTGACGGCGCACGCGGCCGGAATGCTGGAGCTCGGCGTCCCCGCCGTCTTGGCGGGCGACTTCAACGTCATGCCGACCGAGCTCGACGTCTACAGGCCCGAGCGATGGACCAGGGACGCCCTCTTCCGACCGGAGGTGCGCGCCGCGTTCCACCAGCTCGTCGGCCAGGGCTGGACCGACGCCTTGCGCGCCCTGCATCCCGACGAGCGGATCTACACCTTCTGGGACTATTTCCGGAACGCCTATGGCCGCGACGCCGGCCTGCGGATCGACCACCTGCTGCTCAGCCCGGCGCTGAAGCCGGCGCTGGCCGCCGCGGGCGTGAACCGGGACGTGCGCGGGTGGGAGAAGGCCAGCGACCACGCTCCCACCTGGATCGACCTGCGCAGGCCTTGAGCCCGTCGCGGCCGCTCGTCCGCGGCGGCCCTAGGCGGAGGCCGTCCTGGGCGTGCCGACATTGCCGATGAGCTGCCCGCGCGTGACATGGACATGCTCGGTCTGCCGCAGCACATAGCCCGGCATGGGGCTGCGGATGGCCTCGGGCTTCGGGTCGGCGCCCGCCGTGGGATGCAGCAGGGCGACCACCGTCTGGGCATCGACCTCGTCGCCGAGCCCGACCAGGTGCTCGACGAGCCCGGCGCGGGCGGCGACGTACTGCCCCTCCGGACCGGCGGTGACATGGACGCCGCGAAAGCGCGCCGGCTCCAGCGCCGGCTTCAGGACCCCATAGGCCGACAGGGCGCGCATGAGCCCCTCCTCCATGATGCGCAGCTCGGACGACTTCATGCGCCCGCCGCCGCCCTCCACCTCGATGGATGCGAGGTCGGCCGCCTCGGCCGCCCCGCAGGCCGTCTCGCGGATGCCCTTCACATGCTGCACGAAGCGGTAGCCCCAGGCCTCCATCAGATCCGTCAGCGCCGTCTCGTCGACCTTGCTGGCGGGCGTCGTGAAGCCGAACACCATCGGGACCACCGAGACGTCGCGGCCGCCGGCGTGGACGTCGATCAGGAGGTCCACGGCGGGAAACAACGAGCCTGTCGCGAAGGCGGCGAGCTTTTCGGTGGGCGTGCCCTGCGGATTGCCGGGAAACACCCGGTTCATGTTCTGGCCGTCGAAGGGCGACAACCGCTTGCCGGTCTCGGAGGCCGGGAAGTTGATGGACGGCGCGATGAGAATGCGGCCGGTCACGTCCTCCGGCCGGATGCGCTCGGCCAGGCGGCGCAGCGCGATCTGCGCCTCGTACTCGTCGCCATGGACGCCGCCGAACAGCAGCACCGATGGGCCCTGCCCGTTGTTGATGCTGCACAGGACGTCGCCGGCGACGCCATCCAGCGGGCCGGTGATCGGCCCGAGGTCATGGAACGTCTTGCCGGGGCGGGCGAGGTCGAAATCGGCGAGCATGGGATGCCTTTCTGGTCGCGTTTCACCGGCCCGCGACGCAGCGCGTCGCGGGATCGGGTCGTGATGGCGGGTGAAAGCGCCGCTCAGGCGGCGCGGCTGACCTCGGCCGACCGGAGCAGCGCCGCCGGCTTGTGGAAGCGCGTGGGCGAAAACGCCTCCAGCGCCTCGGGCTTGGAGCCCGACACGATCCAGTCGGTCATCAGCTTGGTGAAGCCGAGCGAGATCGCGAAGCCATGGCCGGACCAGGCGTAGCCATAGAGCGTGTTGGCGAGCGCCTCGGTCTGGCCAATAAGCGGGATCTGGTCCGCCGCCACGGTCTCGATCCGCGAGGCGTCGGCCTTCATGAAGGTCGAGTGGTCGATGAACGGGAAGGTCATGATCGCGTCCGTGACGTTCTGCGTCATGGAGCTCAGCGAGCCCTTCCACAGGCCCTCCGGCGTATGCGCCACATGCGCGCCGCCCGACAGCATCAGCGTGCCGTCCGGGATCTGCTTCACGGCCAGGCGCCGGTGGGCGTGCGAGATCAGGTGGTTGACCTTCTTGTTGAGCGGGTTCGACACGTAGTGCATCTGCGGCATCAGGTTCCAGACGGGGCTGAACTCGTGCGGCTTGAAGATCGGCTGCAGCAGCGTCTGCGCGCCCGCGTTGGCGACGATCACGAGACGCTCGCCGACCGGAACGACCTCGCCGCCCGCCAGCCGCACGCCCGTGGCGACGCCGCGCGTGTGGATGATCTCCTCCACCTTGGCCTGCGTGCGGATGGTCACGCCCGCCTTGGCGGCCTCCTTGGCGAATTGCTGGGTCGCGAAGGTGTGGTCGCCGACGCCGTCGTTCGGGCAATACACCGCCCCGATGATCCCGGCGGCGAGTTCGGGCTCACGCGACAGCGTCTCGTCGCGCGACCAGACCTCGGACGGGGCGCCGAGGCTGGACTGCGCCGCCGCCATGGCGTGCATGCGGCCCATCACCTCGTGCTCGCGGTGGCCGTACGGGATGTCGAACACCTTGATGCCGCCGATGCGGCGATAGCCGACGCCACCCTCGAAGGCCTGCTGGTAGTGGCTCCAGAGCTCCAGCGAGAGCGCGCAGACGGGCAGTTCGCGGAAGTCGCGGCCATTGGTGCGGACGCCGCGCTCGCCGGGACCGCCGGAGGCGCCGCCCGCGATCTCGCCGGCCTCGAGCAGCGTGACGCTCTTGCCGGCCTTGGCGAGCTGGTAGGCGAGGCTCGTTCCGTAGATGCCGCCGCCGACGATGACGATCTCGGAGGCCTGGTGTGTGCTGGACATCGATTTGACCCTTTATGCTGAACGGGGCGCCGGTTGCGCCGGAAGCGCGTCGGCGAAGTGACAGGTTGCGATGCTGGCGCCGCCGGGCGCCGGCATGGGGGGCGGCTGGTCTTCCACGCAGCGCCGCGGCAGGCGGCCATGCGGCGTGTCCACGGCGGCGGCGGGAGCGCGCGCCGCGAGAAGGCGAGCGGCCGGGCAGCGCGTATGGAAGCTGCACCCGGTCGGAACCGCGAGTGGGCTCGGGATGGAGCCCTCCAGCACGGCCCCGGCTCCGACGCCGTGATGCGAGGACGCCGCCATCAGGCTCTGCGTGTAGGGGTGGCGCGGCGCGCCGCAGACATCCTCCACCACGCCCTGCTCGACGAAACGGCCGAGATACATGACCCCGACGGAGTCGGCCATGTGCTCCACGAGCCCGAGGTCGTGCGTGATGATGATGAAGGTCAGCGACAGGCGCTGCTTCAGCTCCATGAGCAGGTTGATGATCTGCGCCTGGACGGACACGTCGAGCGCGCTCACGGGCTCGTCCAGCACCAGGATCTCGGGTTCGCAGATGATGGCCCGCGCGATGGCGGCGCGCTGGCGCTGGCCGCCCGACAGCTCGTGCGGATAGCGGTCAAGGTGAGCCGCGTTCAGCCCCACCAGCGCCATGACGTCGGCGACCCGGGCTTGGCGCGCATCCCGCCCAGGATGAAGGCCGTGCACCTGCAGGGCCTCTTCCAACGTGTCGAACACCGTCATGCGGGGATCGAGCGAGGCGCGCGGGTCCTGCAGCACGAGCTGGATCTTGCGCCGCAGCCCGCGCAGGGCCGCGCCGTCAAGGCCCGCCACCGCCGCGCCGTCCACTCGAACCTCGCCCGAGGTCGGCTGCAGCAGGCCGACCAGCAGGCGGGCGAGCGAGCTCTTGCCCGACCCGGACTCGCCCACGATCGCAAAGCAGCTGCCGCGCGGGACGCGAAACGACACGCCGTCCACGGCGCGGGCCACTGGCGCCGAGCCGCCGCCGAACAGAGGACGACGCCCGACGAAGTGGCGCGACACGTCCGTGACCGCGACGGCTTCGTCCGGTGACGGCTGGTCGATGGACAGCGCGGCGCTCATGCCCGGCCCTCCTCGGCGAAGTGGCACGCGACATGGCGTCCGTCGATCGGCCGCGCGGCGGGCTCTCGGGCGGCGCATTCGGGCCGGCCATGCGTACGCTCGCAGCGGGGGCGGAAGGCGCACCCGCCCGGCAGCGAGCCCACCATGGGAGGCTCGCCCGCGATGGCCGGCAGCGGCGCGCCGCGACGCGAGCCGCCCGGAACGGATGAACGCAGCGCCTGCGCGTAGGGATGGAGCGGGCTGCGCAGGACGGCGGCCGCCTCGCCGGCCTCCACAAGCGAGCCCGCATACATCACCGCCACGTCGTCGGCGAAGCGGGCCACGAGGTTGAGGTCGTGGGTGACGATCAGGATCGCCATGCCGCGGCGGCGCTGGATGTCGCGCAGCAGCGCCAGGATCTGCTGCTGGATGGTGACGTCGAGCGCGCTGGTGGGCTCGTCCGCCAGCAGGAGCTGCGGGTCCTGCGCCAGCGCGATCGCGATCACGATGCGCTGCTTCATGCCGCCCGAGAACTGGTGCGGGTACATGGCGAGGCGCCGCTCGGGGTCGGAGATGCCGACGTCCTCCAGCAACGCGACGCAGCGCGCCCGCACGGCCGCGGCGTCGAGATCCGTCCCGATCCGGACGGCCTCGGCGAGTTGCGCGCCGACTGTCAGCACGGGGTTGAGCGCGCTGGCGGCGTCCTGGAACACGACGCCGATCTTGCGGCGGCGCAGCTCCATCAGGGCGGTGGGCGAAAGCCCGACCGCGGACTCGCCGCCGACCGCGATCGATCCCTCGACCACCGCCACCTGGGCGGGGTTGGCGAGGGTCGCGATGGCGCGCAGCAGCGAGGTCTTGCCCGAGCCGGATTCGCCCACCACCGCGAGCGTGCGCCCGGCCTGGAGCGTGAGATCGACGCCGCGCACCACCTCCAGCAGGCCAGCCGGCGTGCGGAACGCGAGACGCAGCCCACGCACCGAGAGCGCCGGGACGGCGTCGCCCTCCCCGGCCACGGGATCGGCCGGCGCGACCTTGGCGCGACGCAGCCGATCCAGCCAGGAGCGGCGCGGCGCGACGCCCCGGCTGGTCGGGTCGTAGACGGTGCGGAGCGCGTCGCCGAGCAGGTTGAAGGCGAGCGCCGAGCCGGCCAGGAACAGGCCCGGGAAAGTCGCCAGATGCGGATGGCTGCGGATATAGGACCGCGCTTCGCCCAGCATCGTGCCCCATTCGGGGAACGGCGGCTGCGTGCCGAGCCCGAGAAAGCCGAGGCCCGACGCCGACAGCAGCGTGGAGGCGAAAAGCAGCGTCGAGAGCGTCAGCAGCGTGCCCGAGATGTTGGGGAGCACGTGGCGCAGGATGATCCGCGAAGGGCGCGCGCCGAGCGAGGACAGCCCCTCCACATAGGGCTCGGCCAGGATGCTGAGCGTCACGGCCCGGGCCGTGCGGGCGAAGATCGGGATCGACACCACGCCGACCGCGATGATGACGTTTTGCGTGTTGGCCCCCAGGATGGCCACGATCGCGAGCGCGAAGACGATGTCGGGGAAGCTCAGCGTCACGTCGATAGCGCGCATCACGATGGCGTCGAACCAGCCGCGCCGCCAGGCCGCGAGCACGCCGAGCGGCACGCCGACCAGAAACGCGAACGCGACCCCGCCCACCCCGACGCCCAGCGTCGCTCGGGCCCCAAGGAGGATGCGGCTGAAGACGTCGCGACCGAGCTGGTCCGTGCCAAACCAATGCAGCGCCGATGGCGGTTTCAGCGTCTGGGCGAAGTTCTGCTTGAAAGGATCGAGCGGGGCCAGCATGGGGCCGAAGATGGCGAGCAGCAGGTAGCCGAGCACCAGCGCGAGGCCGATCGCGCCCTTGGGCTGGGAGACGATGCGGCGCAGCGTCAACCAGCGCGACCGGGGCGTCCGGGCCTCGGCCCGCGGGGGCGTCGCGCCCAGCGCCATGGTGTCCATCGCGGCCGTCATGCGGCCCTCCTTTCCTCGCGGGTGCGGGGATCGAGCCACTGGGTCAGGAGGTCTGTGGCGAGGTTGATGAGCACGAAGAAGATCGCGAACATCAGGATCGTGTACTGGACGACCGGGTAGTCGGCGCGCGACACGGCGTCGACCAGCAGGCGCCCCACGCCCGGGATGCCGAACACCGTCTCGGTAACGACCGAGCCGCCCAGCATGCCGCCGAACTGCACGCCCGCGACGCTGACGGCCGCCACGAGCGAGTTGCGCAGCGCATGCGAGACGATGACGCGGGTTTCGCTGAGGCCCTTGGCGCGGGCGGTGTCGAGATAGTCCTTGCTCATCGCCTCCAGCAGGCTGGCCGTGATGAGGCGGCTGAACATCGCGGTGGGGCGCGTCGCCACCACCAGGATCGGCAGCACGAAATGCATGGGCGTGGACGCGCCCGCCGCCGGCACCCAGCCGAGATACACGGCGAAGAACCAGATGCAGAGCAGCCCGAGCCAGTAGATCGGCATCGAGATGCCGGTGAGCGTCAGCACGGTGATGACCGCCTCGGCGAACCCGCCCTGGCGCAGCGCGCAGACGACGCCCGACACCGTGCCCACCGCCAGCCCGAGCGCCAGGCCCCCGATGGCGACGATCAGCGTGTTGGGCAACCTCTCGGCGAGCTCTACCGCAACCGGTCGATGCGTGCGGAACGAGGTCGCGATAGACGGGTCCCAGAGACCCTTGAGGAACAGGCCATAGCGGGTCAGCAAGGGCTGGTTCAGCCCCAGGAACTCGCGGATGCTCTGCACCTCCTCGTCGGTCGCCGCCGGCCCGGCCAGCATCTGGGCCGGGTCGCCGGGGATCATGTCCATGAAGAAGAAGACCAGCAGGGACACAACGAAGAGGGTCGGAAGGGCCTGGGCCAGGCGTCGGGGGATGAACATGGCCGTCTCCGTTGCGGGAGGGCTATTTCAGGGTGACCTTGTCGAACACCAGCGTCTCGTTGGGCTGGACTTCCAGTCCCTGCACCTTGTTGGACACGCCGAGAGCCTGGGTCTGGTACCAGAGGAAGATGAAGGGCTGGTCGTTCCAGACGATCTCCTGGACCTCGCCGTAGATCTCCTTCTGCTTGGCCGGATCGGTCACGCGACGGCCCTCCGCCAGCAGGTCGTCCACCTTGGGATTGCTGTAGCCGGTGCGGTTGGCGCCGACGCCGGACTTGAACAGCCGGAACAGCGTGTAGTCCATGCCGGCGGTGGCGCGGCCCACCATGCCCATGTTGTCGGTGCGCTGGGCGGGATCGAGCCCGATCACTTTGCTCCAGGTCCCGCGGTCCACCACGTTGGCGGTGGCCTTGACGCCAATGTTCTCGAACGAGCCCGCGATGGCCTGGCAGACCTGCGCGTCCTTGATGTAGCGCCCGTTGGGGCACGTCATGGTGAGCTGCAGCGCGCCCGGCTTGTAGCCCGCCTCGGCGAGCAGCTTCTTGGCGCCTTCGGGATCGAACTTGATCGGCGGGAAGGTGCGGCGCAGCTCGTCCTGCGTGCCCGGGCCGACCATGCCGACCGAGGGCGTGCCGAGGCCGCCCAGGATGCCCTCCGCCATGCCCTGGCGGTCGATGGCCATGTTGAGCGCCTTGCGGACCTTGGCGTCCTTGAGCGGGCCGCGCAGCACCAGCTCCATGTTGATGGAGAACATGCTCGGCGGGTTGATGACCTTGGCGGTCTTCAGCGCGTTGATGGCCGGCATGGATTCGGGCGGCACGCGCTCCACGACGTCGACGCCGCCGGTCTCCAGAAGCGCCATGCGGGCGCCGTCCTCCGGCGCGACCGTGAAGTCGATGGCCTTGAGGGTGGCCGGGTAGTCTCCGGCGTAGGTGGGATTGGGCACGAGGCGGAAGCTCTCGCCGCCGATGAACTTGTCGACCATGTAGGGGCCGCTGCCGACGGGCTTGCGGCCATATTCGGCCCCCATCTGCGCAACCGCCTTGACGTTGACGATGCTCGCCGCCGTGTTGGCCAGCAGCATCAGCACGTGGCCGTTGGGCTCGGCCATGTGGAACTCCACCGTGTCCTCGCCGACCGCCTTGGCGACCCCCAGCGAGGCGTAGAGCCCGCGATAGATGGAGCCGACCTTCTCGTCGAGCAGGCGGTTGAAGCTGGCCGCCACCGCCTCGGCGTTGAGCGGGTCGCCGTTGCTGAAGGTCTTGCCGGTCTTGATCTTGACCGTGAAGACCTTGCCGTCGGCCGAGAAGCCGTAGTCGGTCGCGAGGTTCTTCTGAATGTTGTTCTTCGGGTCGAGCCGGAACAGGCCCTCCAGCACGGCGAGATCCACCGCGTTGGCGACCGGCAGGTCGTTGAAGGCGGGATCGAAAGTGGCCGGATCGGCCCCGACGGCGACCCGCAGCACGCCCTCCGGCGCCGCCATCGCGGCCGTGGAGCCAAGAACGCCCGCCACGACGGCGGCGTATCGAACAAGACGCAGCTTCTCCATAGCCGTGGTTCCCCAATGCCTGTCGGTTTCGATGTCCGCGGGGGATCAGCACTGCGCAAACCCCGGTGATTGCCCCGGCGGCGCGGTTCTCAGCCTGAATGGGCGCTGGCGTTTGGCCGATCGATCAAGTGCCGTCGTCCAGCGACCTCATCAGGAGATACGAAAGGCGCCATTGCCTCAAATCACTAATTCGCCGATCTTCATCACCTGCGGTTATGGCGAGGCGGCATGAACTACCGGCAGGTCGAGGTGTTCAAGGCCATCATGGACAGCGGCTCCGTGACCGGCGCGGCCGCGATCCTGCGCATCTCGCAGCCGGCCGTCACCAAGGCGCTGCGCCTGCTGGAGTTCGACCTGGGGCTGCAGCTTTTCATGCGGACCACCAAAGGCATCGCCGCCACCGACGAGGCGCGCGCGCTCTATGCGGAGGTGGAGCGCACCTATTTCGGCATGCAGAACCTGCAGCGCTTCGCCGGCGGCCTGCGCGACCGCAAGCAGGGGCGCGTGGTCGTCACCGTGATCCCGACGCTCAGCGTCGCCTGGCTGCCGCTGATGGCGGCGCGCTTCGCCCGCACGCATCCGGGCGTGACGCTGTCGCTCTATTCCGACAACTCCGCCGACGCGGTGCGGCTGGTGGGCTCGGGCGAGATCGACATCGGCATCGCGCAGATCCGCAGCGAGGAGACCAACCTCGCCCGCCGCAAGCTCTTCGACCTGGAAGGCTTCGCCGCCCTGCCGGCCGGCCACCGCCTCGCCGCGCAAAGCAGCGTGTCGCCTGCCGACCTCGCGGACGAGCCGATCATCTCGCTCGGGCCCGCCGACGAGTTCCGCCGCCGCCTGGCCGCCGCCATGGAGGCCGCGGGCGCGCACTACAGCTCGGTGATCGACGTCAGCCTCGGCCTCACGGTCTGCGCCATGGTGGAGCACGGGCTGGGCGTCGGCGTGGTGGATTCGGAAACCGCGCGCCTGCGGGCGGATTCGGGCGTGGCGTTCCGCCCCTTCGCGCCGCGGCTCTTCGTGCCGATCTACATGTTCCGCCAGCGCAACCGGCAGGCCAGCGGCGTCGCCGAGGCGTTCAGCGCCAGCCTGCAGCCGCCGCCGCCGTTCCGCCCCGACGAGGGCGGCGCGCCGCCCGGCCCGGCGCGCCGGACCCGGTGACCGCAGGGGGGCTTCGATCCTCCTCTGACGGACGCGGGATCGTCCCGGCCGAGACGATCCCGCCCTGGCTCGGGTCTACTTGGAGATGATGATGCCCTTTTCCTTGCGCATCGTGTCGATCACGGTCCCGATCGCCTTGATCACCTTCACGCCGGGATTGGCCTTGCAATAGACGATGACCTCGTGCTCGGCCTCCTTGGACCGACCCACATTGATGAAATGCTTCTTGGCGAGCCCGTTGTACCAGCCGCTGTACCAGGTGGTCAGCAAGTCGGCGTCCTCCTGGAAGGTGCCCGCCAGCTGGGCGCAGGTCAGGGTCTGGACGTTGATGTAGCCGTTCTGGTCCGCATAGGACTTGAGTTCGACCTGGGCGCTGGCGCCGGAGACGGACAGGACCGAAAGAAGAGCGACCGCGAAGGCGAGTTTCGTCATGGATGCACCTTTGTGCTGTGGACGGGTTCTGCGCCGGTCCCCCGGACCGTCGGTCGCGAAGGTTCGTCAGGACTGGCGGCTCGCCACTATGCAAATTCGGCAATCCCCCGCGCCAAATGCCGCAAGGAGGGTCAGACGGGCTGAAAATCGACCGTTTCGTCCCCCGCCGGCGTCCGGTTTGACAGCGCCGGCCGCCAACCCATGATGGGGCTGTTCCGAGTCCCGGGAGGGCGAAGTGCCTGTCGAACGTCTCTCGCTCACCCTCGATGCGGTGCGGGCCCACACCGTGCCCGTGTCCGACAAGACGGTCTGGATCCTGCTCGAACTCGTCTTCGCGGGGGCGGCCTCCGGGTGGGGCGAGGCCACGCTGTCGCGGGCGGAGGAAGCCGTCCTGGCCGAGATCGGACACGCGCAGGCCATCCTGGGCGGGCGGACCTTCTCCGGTCCGGCCGAGGCGGTCGCGGGGCTGCGCATGGCGAATGCGTCGCAGGCCCGCATCACCGTCCTGCGGGCGGTCGAGCAGGCCTTCCTCGACGCCTTGGCGCGCCGCGCGGGCCTCTCGCTCGCGGCGTTGCTCGGCGGGCCGGAGCGCCGCGAGATCCCGGTCTACGCCAACATCAACCGCGGCATGGAGGATCGAAGCCCCGCGGGCTTCGCCGCGCGCGCCGCGGACGTGGCGGAGCAGGAAGGCTACCGGGCGCTGAAGATAGCGCCCTTCGACGGCCTGAACTGGGCGCGCGCCAGCCACGCCGAAGCCACGCGCCTGCTCGGCGCCGGGATCGACAGGATCAAGGCGGTCCGCGACGCGATCGGGCCGGGCGTCGCCCTGCTGGTGGACTGTCACTCGCGCCTGTCGCCCGTGATGGCCCGGACCGTGCTCCGCGAGACCGGTCACGACGGCCTCTACTGGCTGGAGGAAGCGCTCGCCGAAGACGCCTTCGACGCGCATGCTTTGCGGGCGCTGCGGAGTTTCGCCAACGACCAGGGCGTCCGGATCGCCGGGGGAGAGCACCTGTCCAGCATGGAGGGCGCGCGGGACTTCCTGGCGCGCGGGGCGTGCGACGTGATCCTGCCCGACCTGCGCTGGACGGGGATCCGCAGCGGCATGGCCATCCTCGAGCTGACCGCCGCGTCCGGCGTCGGCGTCAGCCTGCACAACCCGGTCGGCCCCGCGCTCGACCGCATCAGCATCCAGGTCGCGGCGGCGCTGCCCTCCTTCCTCATCCTGGAGCGGCAGGTGCGCGAGAGCCCCCTCTTCGACGAGGTTCGGGGAGGCCCGCAGCCCCTGGCGGAGGGCTCGATCCTGCTGGAGGACGAGCCCGGCTTCGGCCCCGAGCCGAACAGGGCCGTGCTGGAGCGCTGCTCCCGGCAGGGTTTCACCCGCAGGGCGAGCCTGGCGGGAGTGGGCGGCGCGGGCGCGGACGGCTGACCCGCGCCGGACCGATTGTGGCCTCGGCGCCGAGCGCCTAGGCTCCACGCTTCAGAGGCTGGCGCGCAGCATGCTCACGACCCTTCGCGGCCCATCGCTCTTCATCGCCCAGTTCATCGAGGCGTCCGGACCCCGCGCCACGGCGGCCGGCCTGGCGGAGTGGGCGGCGGGCCTGGGCTTCAAGGCCCTCCAGGTCCCCGCCCTCGACCCGAGGCTGCAGGACCTCAGGGACCTGTCGGAGGCCGACGCCATCCGGCGGCTCGAGACAGTGAGCCGCGACAGCGGCCTTGAGGTCAGCGAGATCGCCGCGCATCGCGCCGGCCAAGCCATGGCGGTCCACCCGGCCTACGAGGCGCTGCCCGGAATGGAGCGCGCCAAGGCGGGCCCGGAGGCCGCCGCCCGGGACGTCGCGCGCGCGATCAGGATCGCGGCCGCCCTCGGCGCCGGGCGGGTCGCGGTCTTTTCGGGCGGCTTCCTGTGGCCCTACATCTATCCCTATCCGCCGATCCCGGAGCGGATGGTCGAGCGCGCCTTCGACGAGCTCGCCCGGCGATGGCGGCCCCTGCTGGACGCGGCCGACGCCGCCGGCGTCGACCTCTGCTTCGAGCTCCACCCCGGTCAGGACCTGCATGACGGCGTGACCTTCGAGCGCTTCCTGGCGCTCGTCGACGCGGCGCCGCGGGCCCGCATCCTCTACGACCCCAGCCACATGCTGCTCCAGCACATGGACTATCTGGGCTTCATCGACCGCTACCACGCCAGGATCGCGGCTTTCCACGTCAAGGACGCCGAGTTTCGGCCCAGCGCGTCCAGCGGCGTCTATGGCGGGCACCAGGGCTGGCTCGACCGGCCGGGCCGCTTCCGCAGCGTCGGCGACGGGCAGGTGGACTTTCGCGGCGTCTTCGACCGCTTGGCGCAGCATGGCTATGACGGCTGGGCGACGCTGGAATGGGAGTGCTGCCTGAAGAACGCCGAAGACGGCGCCGCGGAGGGATCGCGCTTCATCGCCGGGCACATCATCCGGGTGACGGAGCGCGCCTTCGACCAATCATTGCGGGGAACGCTCGCCGACGAGGCGATCGATGAAACGCTCGGGATCAGACGATGACCAGCCCCAACACAGTTCTCGCCGCGCCCGGCCGCCCGCTCCGACTGGGGATCGCGGGCGGCGCTCCGCCCTCGGCGATCGGGCCGGCGCACCGGATCGCGGCGGCGATGGATCGCCGCTTCGAGATCGTGGCGGGCGTGCTGTCGTCCCGGCCCGAGCGGTCGCGCGCCGAAGGCGTGGCCATCGGCCTTCCGGCGGACCGGTGCTACGGCTCCGTGGAGGAGATGATCGCCGCGGAGGCGCGACGGCCGGACGGCGTCGAGGCCCTGTCGATCATCACGCCCAACGACAGCCACGCCCGGTATGTCCGCGCCGGCCTCGCCGCGGGGCTGGACCTCATGGTCGAGAAGCCGCTCTGCAACGATCTCGACGAGGCGCGCGGCCTCGCCGCGCTGGCGCGCGAGAGCGGCCGCGTGGTCGCCCTGACGCACACCTATTCGGGCTACCCGATGCTGCGCGAGATGCGCTCGCGCATCCTGGCGGGCGACCTCGGCGAGATCCGGTTGATCCATGTCGACTATCTGGCCGGCGGCCTCGCCACGCGGGTCGAGGACGGTCCCGACGCGGACAAGAGGTGGCGGCTCCGGCCGGAGATCAGCGGCCCGTCCCTGGTGCTGGGCGACATCGGCACCCACGCTCATCACCTCGCCCGCTTCGTCACCGGCCTGGAGGTGGAGAGCGTCTCGGCCGAGGTCGGGGCGCTCGTGCCGGGGCGCATCGTCCATGACGTCGCCCAGGTGCGCCTGCGCATGCGCGGCGGCGCCCGCGGGCGCATCGACGTCTGCAACGCGGCCGCCGGCATGTCCAACCAGCTCCTCATCCGCGTCTTCGGCGAGACGGGACACCTGGAATGGAGCCACCGGGAGAATGGCCGCCTGACCTTCGCGTCGCTCGACGGCGACGTGCGCATCTCCGGGAGCGGCCAGGCGAATCTGGGGCCGCTGGCGCTCGCCTCCACCCATCTCCAGCGTCTCGGCCACCCGGAGGGACTGCACGAAGCCATCGCCAATCTCTATGCGGGCTTCGCCGACCTGATCCTGGAGCGTCAGGGGCGCCCCGCCCCGCCCACGGCGCGGCTCACCCCGACGATCGGGGACGGCGTCGCCGGTCTCGCCTTCGTCCAGGCCTGCCTGGACAGCAGCGCCCGGCACGGCGCCCAGACCCCCCTCCCCGTCCTGGAGACATGACCGGATGCCGACCATCCTGATCACCGGCTGCGACACCGGCCTCGGCCTGGAGTTCGCGCGCCAATATGCGGCCGAGGGCTGCCGGGTGTTCGCGACCTGCCTGGACCCGGCGACGGCCCGGGGCGCCGCCGACCTGCGCGGCGACTTGGAGACGCTCGCCCTCGACGTCACCGACCACGCCGCCATCGAGGCCCTGGCGCGGCGCCTCTCGGGCGAGACGATCGACGTCCTCGTCAGCAACGCCGGGATCGGCCACCCGCACAAGGGCTTCGGCGAGACCGACTATCCGCATTGGCGGCGCATCCTGGAGACCAACCTGATCGGCCCGATGAAGCTCGCGGAGTGCTTCGTCGAGCATGTGGCCCGCAGCGAGCTGCGGCTGATGGCCTTCGTATCCAGCCGCATGGGCTCGATCGGCTCCAACCTGACCGGCGGGACCTATGCGTACCGGACCAGCAAGGCGGGGCTGAACATGATGGTGCGCTCCCTGGCGATCGACCTGGCCCCGCGCCGCATCTGCGCCATCGCGCTGCATCCCGGCTGGGCGGCGACGGAGCCCGGCGGCCGGGTGCCCGTGGAGGAGAGCGTGGCCGGCATGCGGGGCGTGATCCGCCGCGCCGGCCCGCACCACACCGGCAGCTTCGTCACCTATCACGACCAGCCGCTGCCCTGGTGAGGCGATGACGGTCGAGATCGAGGTCGTCCGCGCCGAGCCCGACATCCTGGGAGAATGCCCCTGCTGGCGTCCCCAGGAGCAGGCGCTCTACTGGATCGACGCCTTCGCCCCGGCCGTGCGCCGCCTCGGCCCGGACGGCCGCGTCACGAGCTGGCCCATGCCGCGCGTGATCGGCTCCTTCGGGTTCCGCCGGTCAGGCGGGCTCGTCGCCGCCCTGCAGGACGGCTTCGCCCTCGTCGACCTCGACGCCGGGACGGCCCGGACGCTGGTCGACCCGGAGCCGCACCGGCCGGACAACGTCCTGAACGACGGCAAATGCGATCGCGCCGGCCGCTTCTGGTGCGGGTCGCGCGACGCCGCCCTGACGGCGCCGACCGGATCGCTCTACCGGCTGGATCCGGACGGCTCCGCGACCCGCATGGACACGGGCTTCATCGTGTCGAACGGCCTCGCCTTCTCGCCCGACGACCGCACACTCTATTTCGCCGACAGCCGCGCCGAGACGGTGTTCGCCTACGACTTCGACCTCGGCGACGGCCGCATCTCGAACCGGCGGACCTTCTTCTCGACCCGGGACATCGAAGGCCGCTGCGACGGCGCGACCGTGGACAGCGACGGCTTCTACTGGTGCGCGCTGGTCCATGGCGGCCGCATCGCCCGGATCGATCCGGCCGGACGGATCGACCGCCTGATCGAACTCCCGGTCCGCCATCCCACCATGTGCGCCTTCGGCGGCCCGGCGCTCGACGTGCTGTACGTGACGTCGTCGGCCATGATGGCGCCGCCCGGCGCCGCCCAGGCGGGCGCACTCTTCGCCATCCACGGGCTGGGCGCCCAAGGGCTGCCGGAGCCCGCCTTTGCGGGCTGACCGGATCGCGCAGGCGGCGGCGCGCTCATGCGCCGGCCTGGAGCCGCAGGGGCTTGGCCAGGGTGACGTCCTGGGCCCTGAAATAGAGCCGGACGGGCGTGCGCTCGGATCGCCCGACGCCCGGCTTGGCGGCGCTGAGCTGGATGTTGTGCGAGGCGTTGTCGGCGAAGCGGAAGCCCCCGTCCGGCCCCGTCACGGCGTGCCCCTTCTCGGCGAAGGTCGTGAAGTTGAAGGTCCAGAGCACCACCTCCGCGCCTTCGACGGGCCGCCCCGCGGCGTCGACGACGCGGCCCGCCACGACGCCGTGATTGTGCGTGACGACGTAGAGGTTCCACGCGCCGGCCGTGAGCGCCAGGATCGCCGGGGTCAGGACGAACCGGTTGAGCAGCAGCCTGCGCCAGCGAGGACGTGGAGCGTCGTCATCCGCCATCGGCTAGCCTTTCGTGGCGCCGGAGGTGAGGCCCTGGATGAACTCCTTCTGGGCCAGCAGGAAGAGCAGGATGCCGGGCGCGAGCACCATGATGCAGAAGGCGTAGAGAGCCCCGGTCGTGTCCTCCTGGTAGGACAGGAAGCGCGCCAGCCCGAGCGGCAGCGTCTGCATGTCGGCCGATCGGGTCATGATCAGCGGCCACATGAAGTTGTTCCACGACCAGATGAAAGAGAGGATGACGTTGGTCGCCATCGCCGACTTGGCCAGCGGGATCATCACCTTCCAGATGATGCGCCACTCCGACAGGCCGTCCATCTTGGCCGCGTCGATCAGCGACCGGGGCACGGCGTCGAAGCTCGCCTTGAAGACGAAGATGCAGATGATGGTGGAGAACTGCGGCAGCGCCAGTCCCAGATAGGAGTCCAGGAGGCCGAGCTTGCCGGTGATCAGATAGGCCGGGATGATGGTGGCCTGGAACGGCACCATCATGCAGCTCAGGAACAGCACGAGGACGAGCGACTTGCCCGCAAAGCCGCGCGTCAGCGCATAGCCCGCCATGGCGTTGAACACCACATTGGCGGCGATCGTCATGGCCGAGACGATGACGCTGTTCAGGAAATACCGCGCGAAGGGGATCGCGTACCACACGTCCACATAGAAGAACGGGTGCGGGTCGCGCGGGATCAGGTTGGGCGGATAGTTGAAGATGTTCTCGCCCGACACCGACGTCTTCAGCACCCAGTAGAACGGCGTCAGCATGACGACGCTGGCGGCCAGCAGCGCGAGATGGATGGGCCAGCGGGGATAGCGGCGCATCAGTCCTCCTGCTCCACCGCGCCGGCGTTGCCGCCCGACAGCCGGTTGGCCGCCCAGGTCACCACGATCAGCAGCGCGAAGAACACCACCGTCACGGCCGCCGCGTAGTCGAACCGAGTCTGGCTGAAGCCCAGCTTGTAGATGTAGGTGACCAGGAGTTCGGTGGCCCGGCCGGGACCTCCGCCCGTCATGACATAGACCAGGTCGAAGCTCGTCACCGAGTTCAGCATGCCGATGACGAAGCACAGGAAGATGGAGGGCTTCAGCAGCGGCAAGGTGATGCGCAGGAAGCGCCGGAACGCGTTCGCCCCGTCGATCTCCGCCGCCTCGTAGAGGTTGCCCGGAATGTTCTGCAGGCCCGTCAGCAGGATGATCATGTAGAAGCCGAGCATCTGCCAGATATTGGCGGCGATGACCGACGGGAGCGCCCAGGCGAAGGAGTTGAGGAACGGGATGGGCTTGTCGGTGAGATCGAGCACCCGCGCGACATAGTTGATCAGCCCGACCCTCTCGTCGAACATCCATCGCCAGATGATGGCGACCGCGACGGTCATCAGCGGATAGGACAGGAAGATCAGGGTCCGGTAGACGTCGCGCCCGCGGATGTCGGAGTTGACCAGCAGGGCGAGCCCCAGCGCCATGGCGATGCCGATCGGGGCCGAGGCGATCACCAGGAGAGTGTTCTGCAGGGCCTGCCAGAACACCTCGTCGTCGAAGAACATCTCCTCGTAATTGTCGAGCCCGATGAACACGGCGGGCTTCAGCGGCGACCAGGCCTGGAACGACAGGATGACGTTCCAGGCGAGCGGCAGGATGCGGTAGAGCAGGAAGATCAGCAGCGACGGCGCCAGAAAGCACCAGACGAGCGCGGCCTGGCGGGTCTTGCGCTTGGCGAACCAGGTCGACCGCCGACGCGCCAGCCTCTCGGTCGCGACCGTCGCCAAACGCGTCCCTCCGTCTGATGGTGCTGGCCTAAGCCCCCGGGATCACGACCGGCGCAGCACGCGCGTCACGGCGCGCTCCGCGTCGGCCAGGGCCGTCTTGGCGTCCTTGCGGCCGAGCACCGCGTTCTGGATCTCCGGCCAGAACGCGTCCTTGATCTGGGCGTCGTTCGGCACGGGCCAGTTTCCGGTCATCCGGTCGGTGTGCTCCAGCTGCGTCTGCAGGACCTCGAAGGCCAGAGGATCGCTCGCCTTCACCTTCTCCAGCCCGATGCGGTCCGCCTCGACGTTTCCGGTCAGGATGCGGCGGCGGGTGGAGAACTCCGTCGCCCACTTGTTCCCCGTCATGTGCTTGACCAGCGCGAAGGCCAGGTCCGGGTTCTTCGAGCTCTTCGACACGGCGAGGCCGTGATTGGTCGGCGTCGACCAGTTCCCCGGCGCCTGCACGGCGCCCAGCGTGTCGGCGTTGATCCAGGGCCCCTGCCCCTTGACGAAGAAGTAGGACGCCGAGTGGGCGTGCAGCATGCCGACATTGCCGGACGCGAAGGCGCCGTTCGGCTCCACCCAGCGGCCCGTCCAGGCGATCTTGTTGATGGCGCCGCTCTCCGTCGCCTTGGCCAGCTTCTCCAGCGTCGCGATGGTCTGAGGGGTGTTGAAGGCCGGCTTCTTGAGGTCCGGCGTGAGCAGCTCCACGCCGTTCATCTTCATCAGCGGCCAATACAGCCAATCGAAATTCAGGGTGATGAACCCGGTCTTCTCGCCCTTGGCCATGGCCTGCGCCGAACTCATGAGTTCGTCGAAGCTCTTGGGCGGCTCCTTGAGGCCGGCCTCCTTGAACATGGTCTTGTTGTAGAACAGGAGCGTCTTGGCGATGTAGAACGGAACCACGAAGGTCTTGTTCTCGTAAGAGAAGCTGGACAGGTAGTCCTTGTTGTAAAGCTTGGCGGCGTCCTGCATGTAGGGCGTCAGGTCGAGCAGCGCGCCGTTGGCGGCCCACTCCACCCAGATGGCGCCCTGCAGGTCGACCACGTCCGGCGCGGTGCCGGCGACGAGCTGGGTCTGGTAGAAGGCAGGGAGCTCCGGCCCCTTCTTGTCCAGCCACTCGATCTCGACGCCCGGATTGGCCTTCTGGAAGTCGGCGAACTCCTCCCGGAACAGCGCCTCCTGGTCGGAGATGTTCCAGGTGAGGATGCTGAGCTTCTTGTTGGACTGGGCCCGCAGATAGGCGGGGGACGCCAGTGCGCCGGCGGCGACGAGGCCGGCCTTGAGAACGGTCCTGCGGTCCATCCAATCCTCCCTGAGCATGCTTCGCCGGAGACCCCGGATGCGACGCGCGGCCTGCGGAAGCGAACGGCCTGTTGAGGCTCGTCAGCAGCTCTGGAGCGGGATGATAGCGGTTGCAAGAGGTCGGTCAAGCGTCTCCCGATAGCTCCCACACGGCCCGTGATGCATCGGTCGGGCCGCGTTGACAGGCGCATGAAAGCGCTGTCATCTGCCGCTGAACCACACAGGAGAGCCCGGCCTTGCCTCGCCGCCACGCGTCGGATCTGCGCAGCGCACGCTGGTTCGCCGACACCACGATGCGGGCCTTCGCGCATCGCCAGCGCATGCAGCAGGCCGGCTGGCGTCCCGCCGAGTTCGTCGGCCGGCCCGTCATCGCCGTGGTCAACACCTGGAGCGAGATGAGCCCCTGTCACGCCCATCTGCGCGAGCGCGCCGAGGCGGTGAAGCGGGGCGTGGTGCGGGCCGGCGGGTGCCCGATCGAGTTGCCGGCGATGTCGCTGGGCGAGGTCATGGTCAAGCCGACCACCATGCTCTACCGCAACTTCCTCGCCATGGAGGCCGAGGAGCTGCTGCGCCAAAACCCGATCGACGGGGCGGTCCTGCTGGGCGGCTGCGACAAGACCACGCCCGGTCTGCTGATGGGCGCCGTCAGCATGGACGTTCCGGCGATCTTCTGCCCGGCCGGCCCCATGCTGAACGGCCGCTGGCGCGGGCAGACTGTCGGGGCCGGCACCCACACCCGCAAATACTGGGACGACTATCGCGCGGGCGCGCTCGGCGAAGGGGACATGACCGAGTTCGAGGGCGTTTCGACGCGCTCTCCCGGAACCTGCAACACCATGGGGACGGCGACCACGATGACGTCGCTGGTCGACGCCCTGGGCCTGACGCTGCCGGGGGCCTCCAGCATCCCGGCCATGGATTCGGCCCACGCCCGCATGGCGTCGGCCTGCGGCGAGCGGATCGTCGAGATGGTCTGGGAAGACCTGAAGCCGTCGAGCGTGCTGAGCCAGGGCTCCCTGCGCAACGCGCTTCACGTCAACGCCGCCCTGGGCGGCTCCACCAACGCCGTCATCCACATGGTGGCCCTGGCCCGCCGCGCCGGGCTCTCCATCGACCTCGACGCGTTCGACGACGTGGCCCGCCGGACGCCGGTGCTGGCGAACCTCTTTCCCGCCGGCGCGAACCTGATGGAGGACTTCTACTTCGCGGGCGGCCTCCTGGGGCTGATGACCCGCATCGCCGACCGGCTGGATCTTCAGGCCCGCACGGTCTCGGGCGGGACCGTGGGCGACGCCCTCGCGAGGGCGCGGGTCGATGACGACGACGTCATCCGCTCCATCGACCGGCCGGTGACGGACCAGCCCGGCCTGGCGGTGCTGCGCGGCAACCTCGCCCCGGACGGGGCGGTGATCAAGCCGTCGGCCGCCACGCCGGGCCTGCTCACGCATCGCGGCCGGGCGGTGGTGTTCGATGGGCATGCGGAGCTGACGGCCAGGATCGACGATCCCGACCTCGACGTCGACGCGGACAGCGTGCTGGTGCTGCGCGGCGCCGGGCCCGTCGGGGCGCCCGGCATGCCCGAATGGGGAGCCCTGCCGATCCCCCGCAAGCTGCTGGCGGCCGGCGTGCGCGACATGGTGCGCCTCTCGGACGCGCGCATGAGCGGCACCCATTATGGGACGTGCGTGCTGCACATCGCCCCCGAGTCGCATGTCGGAGGCCCGCTCTGCCTGCTGCGGACGGGCGACGAGGTCGTCCTCGACGTGCCGGCGCGCCGGCTCGACATGCTGGTCGACGACGCCGAGCTGGCGCGCCGGCGCGCGGCATGGACGGCTCCGCCGGCGCATTTCGCGCGGGGCTACGGGGCCATCTTCCAGAACCACGTGACGCAGGCGGACCAGGGCTGCGACTTCGACATCCTCGAATCCGGGGCCCGCACGCCCGAGCCGGAGATCTATTGATGCGCCGCCGCGCCGAGCCCGCGCCATGACCGGCCAGGACCCGTCTCCCCGGCGGGCGCCGCCGTCCCGCTCGCGCATGAGCGACGTGGCGCGCCTCGCCGACGTCTCGCCGGCGACGGTCTCCAGGGCGCTGCGCCAGCCCCAGATGGTTTCGGCCAGCGTGCGCGCGCGCATCGCCGAGGCCATCGAGCGGCTCTCCTACCGTCCCAACCTGATGGCGGGGGCGCTGGCGAGCGCCCGCAGCGCCACCGTGGCGGTGATCATCCCCTCGCTGATCAACTCCTTCTTCGCCGCCACCGTGGACGCGCTCGAGGAAGGCCTGCGCGGGAGCGGCCTGCAGCTGATGATCGGCAACAGCCGCTATTCGCCCGAGACCGAGGAACAGCTCGTCCTGTCCTTCCTGGCCTGGTCCCCGGCCGCGATCGTGCTGACCGGGCGCCGCCACACCAAGCGCACGGTCAAGGCGCTGCTGGATTCGGCGCTCCCGGTCTTCGAGATGTGGGAGCTGTCGGACCATCCGATCGACGAGATCATCGGCTTCTCGCAAAGCGCCATTGGGGCCGCCGTGGTGCGCCACTTCGCCGAGCGCGGCGCAAGGCGGCTCGGCTTCGTCGGCGCCATGATGGACCTCGACTACCGCGCCGCGGATCGCCGGGCCGGTTTTGTCGAGGCGGCCGTCCAGGCCGGGTTCGCCCCGCCGGCGGAGGCCTGGATCGAGGGCCCGGCCAGCGCCAGCGCTGGGGCGTCCGCGTTCGGGCGGCTGCTCGACGGGGCTCCCGAGGTCGACGCCGTCTTCTTCACGAACGACGCGCTGGCGCTGGGCGGCCTCTTCGAAGCGCAGCGGCGAGAGCTTGCGACGCCGCAGCGCATCCGGCTCTGCGGCTTCGGCGACCTCGATTTCGCCTCCGCCAGCGAGCCCCCGCTGACGACCGTGCGGCCGCCGCGCCAGCAGATCGGGGCCAAGATCGCCGAGCTGCTGCGCGCGCGCATGGCCGGCGCCGAGGCCGTCGGCGGCAGTCACGACCTCGGTTTCGAACTGGCCGTTCGCGGCACCACCTGACAGGAGGACGCCCCGTGTCCCAGACGCCCGCGCACACGCTGCCCGCCAACGCCTTCCGGGCCGCCCTCCAGGCGCGCCGCCCCTTGCTCGGCGTGTGGTCGATGCTGAACTCCGTCAACGCCACGGAGGCGCTCGGCTGGTCCGGCTTCGACTGGCTGCTGATCGACGGCGAGCATGCCCCGGTCTCGCTGCACGACGCCATGGCGCACGCCAGGGCCATCGCGGCGACGCCTACGATCCCGATCCTGCGGCTCGCCTGGAACGACCGGATCCTGATCAAGCAGCACCTGGACGCCGGATTTTCCACGATCATGCTGCCCTATGTGCAGTCCGCCGACGAGGCGCGCGCGGCGGTGGACGCCATGCGCTACCCGCCGCAGGGCTCGCGCGGCGTCGCCGCCATGCACCGGGCGAGCCGCTACGCCCGCTTCCAGGACTATGTGACGCGCGCCAACGACGAGCTGTTCCTGATCGTCCAGATCGAGACCGCCGCGGCCCTGGAGCGGTGCGAGGAGATCGCGGCGGTCGACGGCGTCGACGCCGTCTTCTTCGGCCCCGGCGACCTCGCCGCCAGCATGGGCTATCCCGGGCAGGCCGGGCGGCCTGAGGTGACGGACGCCATCGAGGGGGGCCTCGCGCGCTGCCGGGCGGCCGGCGCGTATGTCGGCGTCCTGGCGCCCAACGACGAGATCTCCGAACGCCACATCCAGAGCGGCTTCGACTTCGTCTCGGTGGCGAATGACTGCGCGCTCCTGTTTCGGAACGCCGACGCGGCCGCCGCCCGTTTCCAGGCCGCCGCGGCCCGCGTCCGAACGGCGGCGCAGAACTGAGGGGCCGCCATGGCGACCGTCGACTTCGTCAAGCTGGTCAAGCGCTACGGCGCGCTGGAGGTGGTCCACGCCATCGACCTGGCGATCGCCGAGGGCGAGTTCATCGTGCTCGTCGGGCCGTCGGGCTGCGGCAAGTCCACCACCTTGCGGATGCTGGCCGGGCTCGAGGACATCTCCGACGGCGAGATCCGCATCGACGGCAGGGTCGTGAACGAGGTCGAGCCGCGCGACCGCGACATCGCCATGGTCTTCCAGGACTACGCCCTCTATCCGCACATGACCGTGTTCGAAAACATGGCCTTCTCGCTGCGCTACCGCGACGTGCCGCGCAAGGAGATCGACCGGCGCGTCCGCGAGGCCGCGGAGGTGCTGGGCCTCACCCCCTATCTGCAGCGCCGGCCGCGGCAGCTCTCCGGCGGCCAGAGGCAGCGCGTGGCCATGGGGCGCGCCATCGTGCGCAAGCCGCGCGTCTTCCTCTTCGACGAGCCGCTGTCGAACCTCGACGCCAAGCTGCGCGGCAGCATGCGCCTGGAGATGAAGAAGCTGCACCAGCGCCTGGGCGTCACGACGGTCTATGTCACGCACGACCAGATCGAGGCGATGACCTTGGCCGACAGGGTCGTGGTCATGAACGCCGGCCATATCGAGCAGATCGGGACGCCGGACGAGGTCTACCACGCCCCGGCGAGCCTCTTCGTGGCGAGCTTCATCGGCGCTCCCACGATGAACCTCATCCCGGCGCATCGGCGCCAGGGCGGCGTCATGCTCGGCGAAAGCGGGCCCGTGCTCCCCTACCCCGTCCCGGGCGCGGACCGGGACGACCTCGTGCTCGGGGTTCGGCCGGAGGACGTCCAGGTCGCCCTCGGGGACGCCGAACCGGGCCGCTTCGACATCGCCTCGGTGGTCGAGGTCGTCGAGCCGCTCGGGGCCGACACGCTCGTCTTCACGCAGGCGGCCGGGCATCCAGTGACCGTCCGCGTCCGGCCGGAGATCAGGCCGAGCCCCGGCGACGACCTGATGCTGCGGCTGAACATGGACCGCGCCCACCTGTTCGACGTGAAGACCGGGCGCGCCGTGGGGCGGGCCCATGGCTGAGCCGATCCGCGTGGCGCTGGCCGGGTTCGGCGCATGGGGCCGCATGCACGCCCGCGCGCTCGCGGCCCTGCCCGACGCAGCTCTCGTGGCGGTGTTCTGCCATGGCGAAGCGTCCGCGGCGGCCGCCAAGGCCGAGATCCCGCATGTCCGGCGCCACGCGTCCTATGAGGCGATGCTGGCGGCGGGCGCCTTCGACGCCGTCATCGTGGCCGTCCCCAACGACCTTCACGCCGCCTTCTCGGTCGCGGCGCTGGAGGCGGGCGCGCATGTGGTGCTGGAAAAGCCGCTCGGACTCACGCTCGCCGAATGCGACGCCGTGATCGACGCGGCGCGGCGCGCCGACCGCATGGTGGTCGTCAACCACGAGCTGCGCGTCTCGCACCAGTGGGGCGCGGTGCGCGGCCTCATCGCCTCGGGCGAGCTCGGCCGCGTCCGCCACCAGCATTTTTCGCTGTTCAGGCGCGGGTTCCGCCACGGCTCGGGCGGGTGGCGCATGCAGGGCGACCGCGTGGGCTCCTGGTCGCTGGAAGAGCTGGTGCACTTTCTGGACCTCCTCGCCTGGTACGGCCAGGAGAGCGGCGAGCCGCGCGTGGCCGCCGCGAGAGCCCAGGGAGGCCCGGCGACGGCCGACATCGTCACCGCATGGCTGGAGTGGCCGGACGGGGCCACGGCCGTCGTCACCCAATGCCTGGCCGGCTTCGAACACCACACGCTGCTGGAAATCGCCTGCACGGAGGGCGCGGTCCGGACGTGGTGGACGGGCCGGGAGGACCGGGCGACTCAGGCGCAATACGAGCTGGCCGTGCGGCGAGGCGCCGAGCCGCCGGAACGCATCGCGATCCCGCTCTCCGGAGAGGTCTACGAACTCCAGGAGCATCTCGGCCGCGCCTTCGCGGCCTTCCGGGGCGCGCCGACGACGATCACCCTGGCCGAGGCGCGGCGCGCCGTGGCCCTCTGCCTGGAGGTGGACCGCATGGCCACGCGCGACGTCTGACCCGCTCCGTTCCGTCCAGGCGGAGCGCCGCCCTGCGGGCGCGCCGCGACGCGGGTCACCAGCTTTCGAGCGGAACCGTGAGCAGGCCGCTGAAGAGCAAGATCACGCTCAAGGCCAGCCCCGCCGTGGTGAAGAGCAGGATGGGAAAGAACCCTGTCGCAGCAGCAGTTTCGACGGCGGCTGGCGCGAAGAGGGAAGTCGATGCGGCGGCGTCGCTACGCATGATGGTGTCCCCTGTCTGGCGAGAGGACGATCATGCGCTCCAACATGGCCGCGAACACATGATCATTGGCCAATCTGGCGCCCTTCATTTGAGCGCTGCGCGATGAAGACGCCGAAACGAGAGAAACAGCAACTAGCCGTGGGCCGGCGCGGCGGCGCAATCACACGTTTCCGGAGCGCGCCTGCTCCGGCGGTCTGGGATCGGCAGGCTGAAGAATGGCGACCCCGGCAGGATTCGAACCTGCGACCTCGGACTTAGAAGGTCCTTGCTCTATCCATCTGAGCTACGGGGCCGTGCCGGAGCGCGGGCGGGTCAGTGGGTCCACTGGCCGACGCGATTGAAGCGGAAATTGTCCGAATAGGCGATCTGGCGCCGCTTCGGCTCGTTCGGCTCCTCGACGGTGGCGGCGATGCCGTTGCGCTCGGCGTAGGCGACCGCCTCCTCCTTGGTGTCGAACCACAGCTTCACCTGCTGGCGCGTATCGCCCGAGCTGGTCCAGCCCATCAGCGGATCGATATCCTTCGCCTCACGCTCGAACTCCAGGAGCCAGCGCGTATATTTCGCAGTGCCGGACTGCATGGCGGTCTTGGCGGGGCGGTAGATCCTGGCGGCCATGGTGCGCTCGCTGCTGGAAGGCTCGACTGTCGACGTGGTCTCGGGACGCCGGGAGGCTCGCGTGGTCGGGGCAGCAGGATTCGAACCTCCGACAACCCCCTGAGATCACTGCGCGCCGTTCGTACCGAGCATGCGCTATGGCGTCAAGGACGGCCACTCTCCGTCTCGACGATTTGCCCTAGCAATCCTACGGCTCGTCGTTATTGGTTCACTCCCCGGAATTGGTTCACTCCGCGGAGGTCACGGGCCGACGCCCAGGCGCAATCGGTGTCACCGGGCTTTCGAATGCAGACAAGCCTGCCAACTTCCTCATCAACGTAGACTGCCTCTCCTTTCAGGAAGAGCTTGAAGCAATCTCCGGCTATCCGAGCCTGTTGGGCAAATTCCCGAACCGCAGGTACGTCACCGGAATCGGATAGCGCTGCTAGCCGCTTTCCAAGTCGAACATCATCGCACGCAAGAACAGATGACGATTTTACGTTTTCAGTCGCGGCGCTTGCGGTTCCACTGACAAGAACCAATGGAAATGAACCTAGCGCGAAGGCAAGGGCCAGCTTCATGAGTTGCCTCCGGTTACAAGCGCGAAAAATTTGTGACTTTGCAATCTGTTCGCACCGCCTGGGTGTTAATGAACCCCATATTAAAATTCTGAACAGGAAGATACGAGCGCGCCGAAACTCGTTCGTAGAGCTGCCGAGTATTGCGGTCCATTATGGTCCCGCTATTCGCAGCATGCTGGCATTCAATGGTTAGGTCCTTCACGGCGAAATCATTGTCATTGCGAACCATGAAGTCGGCGATCATCACGTTTCCAAACGCTTCTTTGCGCCAGTTGACCTGCGAGATGCGTACGCCGCGGTCTGCAGATGCACTTGCACCTATGCCCGCTCCGCCGTCATTTTTGCCAGCAACAGCTCCAATTATGCCAAGCCCCACGAAACCATACAGGATTTTCTTCAGCATAGCCGTCTCCCCGATCTATACGGGAAGGTATAGCCAGCAATCATCAATCAATTGGAAAGGAATCGGGTTAAGAACGGCTGTGAAAAGACCCGACAGATTTACATTTTGGCTAGCCGGGCTGGCCCACTGCTTGGGAGCCAGGGCAGACGGGCGATCCCGCCGGCGATCCGCCGCGCCTCGTCTCGGTTGAGATCCCCTGCCTGCGGGTCGCTGTGGTAGACCGCTGCGATCAGAATGCCGCCGGGATCGGTCACAGCGAACCAGGTCGTCCGATCCTGGACGAGGAGCGGACCTTGCAGCCCGTTCGGGAGCTCCGCCGTCGCGAAGCCGTGCTCGAGATCAGGCAGGCGCGCGATCAACTCCGCCATCGTCATCGCCTGGTCCGGCGACATCATCACGCTCCCGGTGCTCCGGTAACCGGTGCTGTCGCCGTAGCAGTATGCCAGCCAAGTGCCCTGGGCGTCGCAGACGCGGAAGCCAGCCGGCATAGCGTTTACGGTCCAGGGTGGTGGGAAGCGCCGGCTCATCGCCGCTCATACCTCGGACACTTCACCTTCAACCACGCCTGCGTTCGTCCGGACCGATACGGGCTATCGCGGCGCTTCGAGATGATCCCCTCCAAACCCATCATGCAGGCATGACGGAAGAGGTCCTCGCCCCGCTCGTCCATGCTGTCCGTGAACGCGACACCGTCCACGGGGATGCCCAGGAGCCGCCGGAGCTCGGACTTGCGCGCCTCGAGGGATTGCGGCCGGAGGTCGACGCCATCGAGCTCCAGGAGATCGAAGGCGAACAGGATGGCGTGGCGCGCGCCGGCCCGGGACCGGAGCGCATGGAAGTCGTCGAGACCGTCGGGCCGCTGCACGATCGCCTCGCCATCGAGGACGCACGAGTTGCAGGGAAGAGCCCTAATCCCCTCCACAATCCGCGGCATCGCCTCTGTCCACGAGACCATGGTCCGACTCCATAGCCGCGCCTTGTCGCCCTCGCGCCGGCAGATCATGCGGTAGCCGTCGTGCTTGATCTCATGGATCCAGACTGAGCTGGTCGGGACGCGGAAGGCGAGCGTCGGCTGGCAGGGTAGGATGAAGCCCGGCGGCGAAGAGCGCCGGTCGCGGGCAAGGGGCGGAGGACTCCACATAAGGAGTCGATTCCTGCCGGGCCCCTCTGGTTCCAACTCTGCCGCTCACTCCACGGCTATCAGCGCCCAGCTGCTGAACAGCACCAGGCCGATCACGGCAGCCAGCCCGACCGCGATCTCCGCTATGTGTCCGGGAATGCTTTCGCGCACGCAGTGCCTTTCTGGGTCTGTGGATAGCGCGGATCGGCCGAGCACGTAGGTCTGGGCGCCAGAACTGCGCGGCCCCATGTTGAAGACGCCGGCTCGTTTCAGATAATTTGCTCGTCGAGGAGCCCTCCATGTACGCGAGTTCCCAACGCATCACCGACGACACTGCCGAGCTGCGCCGCCAAGCAGGAAATTGGCATAAGGAACAGCGGGAGCGTGTGGGCCTGACCCAGCGCGAGATGGCCACGGCACTGGCAATCAAAAAGTGGACCTTCATCTCCCAGCTCGAAACAGGAGCCTGTCGCGTCCCGTCGACAAGGTATGAAGATTGGGCGCGGATTCTGGAGATGCCCGTCCGCGATCTCGCCTTGTCGCTGATGCCCTTTTATGATCCGGAGAGCTACAATCTTCTGTTCCCGGGCGAGCCGGACGCTGACGTGGAGCCCGAGCACAAAGCCCCAGCCCCTAAGCCGATGCCCCGCAACGAAGAGATAACCGATCGGAAGGCGGAGCACAGAGCGAGAAAGGAGCTTGGCACTTGGCTGGCGGATCGGCGAAAATTGCTAAAAATGACACAAGTGGACTTGGCAGCGAAACTTGGCATTCCCGAGCCCATACGAGTAAGTCTCGTTGAAAACGGACATGATCGGATGCCACTTGGCTACACCAAAGCTTGGGCTTGGGCACTGAAGATTTCGCCGCATTATCTCGCTCGAGCGCTGCTCAGAGTGAACGATCCGCTCATCTTTGATGTGATTTTTCCTGACGAGATTTAAAGTATTGCCAAGCAAGATCTAACATTAGTTCTGCGAGGCAGAAACCCGCTCCATCTCAGCCGAAGGTTGCTGCCACTTAATAAATGTAAATAATCTCTGAACAGTCAAATTTTATTGGGTCCCGAAGACCAAATCACTGGGCACTTTCCCGAAATTTTCTTTTTTGGCAAGGGGTTAAGCCCATATCCCCGTCAGTGTTGCGCCCACAACACAGCACGAAAAATCGGTAGGGACCGCGAAATTTCAGTTTGCAGGGTATTAGGAACACTGTATGAGTTCCCTCACCTGCTCTGGTCCGAGTCGATAGCGACCGAAGCGGTGCAGCTTTGAAGAGATAAAAGGACACCACCAAATGGCAACTATCCAAGGCGTATACGTCGCCCTGTTCGGCCGCCCCGCTGACCCGCTTGGCCTCGCCTATTTCAATGGCGTGACCAACAACGGCGCCAACCTGACCGCCATCACCGACCTGGCCGCGACGGACGAGTTCAAGACCCGCTTCAAGGACCAGAACAACGTTCAGATCATCAATTCGATCTACAAGAGCCTGTTCAACCGTGACGCCGACGCCGATGGCCTGAAGTTCTACCTCGGCCAGCTCACCAGCGGCAAAATGAACGTCAATAACATCGCGATCAACATCCTTGACGGCGCCCAGGGCACCGACAAGACGATCTCCGACACGAAGATCGCTTCCGCGAACACGTTCACGTCGCATGTCGACCAGGGCAACGAGATCGTCGCCTACAATGGCACGACCGCTGCCAACGCTGGCCGCGCCTTCCTCGCTCCGATCGCGACCACTCCCGCGACCGACGCCCAGGCCGACGCCGCCATCTCCGGCATCGTGAGCCAGTCCAGCACGGGCGGCGGCAACGTTGGCGGCACGTTCACGCTGCAGGTCGGCGCCGACACCCTTTCGCCCACCAACAACGTTACTGCGAACCAGACGACGGCTGGCGACGACACGATCCGCGCAAATGCGGTCCCGAACTCGCTTGAGACGGCCGACACGATCGACACGGGCGGCGGTAACGACACGCTGAACGCGCTGTTCAACAACACTGATGGTGTTGCAAAGACGATTAAGCCCGTTCTCACCAATCTTGAGAACGTGTTCATCACGAACAGCGCCGCCGTTCCCGTGGGCGGTCCGCCTGCAGTCGGCGCGGCCGAGACCGTTGATCTCGGCGACTCGAATGGCGTCCTGGCTGCCTGGAACAAGGGTTCGGATCAGGACCTCACCGTTCAGGGCATCAAGCTTTCGACCACCGTTGGCCTCAACGGCACGATCACTGGCAGCACCACCTTCACTTTCGCTGGCGCCACCGGCACCAACGACTCAGCGACTCTCGCCGTCCGTGACGCCACGTCCGATACGGCTGCTAAGACGGTTACTATCGGAAATATCGAGAACCTGACGATCGCCCAGTCGGATGATCCGACCATCACCGGAACGACATCGACGGTCCGGAACCTCGCTGCTCACGAGACTAAGACCATCACCCTGACCGGTACCGGAACCTATAATGCGACCGGGGGTGGACCTTCGCAGGACCTTGGTGCCCTGACAAAGTTCGATGCGTCGGCTCATAAGGGCGACATGACGCTCGACCTTTCGTATGGTGCGGTTCCGACTGCTGGTGTTACGATCCTGCCGTCCAGCGCGGGCGTGAACACCATCAACATCGGCGCGAACGGCAACGTTGACACCGTCGTGTTTAACTCGACCAACGTGTCGACGCTGAACAAGATCACGACGCTCACGAACTTCGACACGGGCACTGCTGCTGCCGCCACCCAGGAAGACAAGATCGACGTCAAGGCGTTCGCTTTGGGCGCCGACACGACGGTTGCGACCAGCGTGGTCGCTCCGGCGGGCGACATCTCGGGCTTCTTCAGCGGCACGGGTCGTATTGTGAAGGTCGACCTTGGGCTCGGCGGTATTGAAGTCCTCGTTGACACCAACAAGGACGGCAACTTCAACGCCGGCACCGATCTCGCGATCAAGCTGACGGGTGTTGCTCTCAACACCGTGGACATCGGCGACTTCATCGTCTCCTAAGTTCTGCTGATCCGAACGACAGTGGGCCGGTCCTCGTGACCGGCCCATTTTTCGTTTGTGGCGCCCGGTAAGAAAAAAGGCCCGCCGCGGCGTCAGCCGGGCGGGCCAGTGCAGAGGGGCGCGAACAGATTAAGCCAGGAGCCTGGGCGTGCTCAGCGAAGGCCGTCCGGGCATGCTGCCATGGTCTGTTTCACATGCCCGCACCATGCGGGCCTCGGACCGGCTTAGAGCCGGGATGTCATCTCTGGCGACGAGGGATGTCGCTCTTGAACTCGGCGCTTCTGAGCTCGCGCATCTTCTCCTCCAAGATCCGGTCGACCTCGCCACGCATGCGGTCGCCTTCGGCCTCGCTCTTCATCAGCTCGGAGATGGCGAACAATGCGTCGGCCGTCCGCCGCTGCTCGATTGTGGCGGCCGCCGTATGCGAGACCAGATGCTGCAAGTGCTCGTTCAGCTCCCGGATGGGCTTCAGGTCGATGAAGGAGCCGCCGGCGACGAAGACGTCCGTTGTGTGCTGCTGGGTTTCGGCCGCCTTGTGCCCCGCCGCCAGGGCCTTCAGGCCCGTGAACACTGCGGCTATCAGTCCCGCCAGATAGGCGACCCACTGGTACTGCTCCGGGATCCCCGGGATTTCAGGTGACGCCATGCTTCTTGGCCCCGCGCGCCCGCCCGGCGTCGTGCATGGCGCTGTAGCCATTCGCGAAGTCGAGACCGAAAAGGATCAGGTAGATGGGCGCGCCGGGCGTATCGATCGGGCTCGACAAGAGGCCGATGCAGATCGAAGCCCAGACAAAGCACGATGCGTAAGCAGCGATCCCGCGCACATAGGGTGAGACGGTGGCGTAGAGGGTGTTCGGGAAGGTGCCGTTGACGATCAGCGCGAGCAGTCGCAGGAAGCCGATGGCGAAGGCGCCCCAGCCCCAGATCTGTTCCGGCGCCATCTCGGCCATGCGAGTATAGGCCGGCGATGAGGCGAAGATGGCCGACGGCTTGGTCACCACACAGCCCCAGCCGGTCAGGCCCACAGCCATGAACCATTCGGATCGACGCGCTGTGAAATGCTGCGTCACCCCCGCTGCCAGCCGCATGATGATCATGGTGGGCCTCCCTGCGCCCACTGCCCCGACGTGGTCCAATCCAAGCCCCCCGGCTCTTGTTTCGCGATTTTCATGGGCGCCGCGCTATGGCCGCGCGCTCGACTGCGTCCTTCTTCTGGACGAAGCTGACCAAGCCCTCGTGACGCATGGCGCACACGACAAGGCTCTGCCGGTCCTTGCCCCAGTGGCGCTCCGTTTGCCCGGCGCTCAGCTTTCCCGACGGGATCGCGGTGGGACCGGTGCATGGCTCGAGCTGGCTGTCATCGGGCTGCGCCTGGTTGGACGCGGCCAGGACCTGCTGGTTTCCTCGGGAGCTGGAGGCGATTGAGGCGCTGCACGCCGCCACCATCAAGGCAGCCGACACCGTCATTGCGAGCCGAAGCATGGGCGAGGTCCTCATAGGCTTGCGCGAGCGCCTCGCGCGTCTGTGTGTAGGTAGCGACCACGAGCGCGTTCTTGCCCTTCAGCTCGGCGAGTTGGGCGTTCAGGGCGGCCACGTCGGCGCGGGTCTGCTGCTCCTCGGCCGCGATTCGGTCCCGCTTCCCCTGCTCGTATGCCTCTGAGATCTGGCGCTCGAACCAGAGCCAACCGACCAAGGCCAACGCCGCCGCGACCAGTCCGCCGACGATGATGGTCTTGAAAGGCTTCGCGAGTTCCCAGAGCGCGGCGAGCCCGATCATGCCCGCTTGCCCGTCTGGTAGTCGTGCACCTGGGCGGCGAGGACGAGGTTGACCACGCGGTAGGCGAGGAAGCCGCCGCCGAACAGAATCGCCAGCCAGACATAACCGGGCACATGGGCGAACGCGCCGAGGAAGGACTTGCCCTGCTCAGTCTGCGAGGCTCCGAAAGCCGTCACGGCGCCGCCGCCCATGAACCAGGTCGTGAAGCGGGTCCACTGCTGCAGGATCCACGCGCGCCGAGCGGCAGGGACCTGTGCGGCGACTTCCTTCGTGCTCGCCGTCGCTCGCGCCTCGGCGATAGGACGGCGAAAGCCCTCCGCCTGCGCCTTGCCGATCTCGGCGAGGCTGTCGTCGTTGATCTCGCCGCTCGCGCCGAATCCGCGGTCGATCATGAAACCAGCGACGGCGCCGGCCGTCTTGCCGCCAGCATTCCCGTCGATCTTGCCGACGTCGAAGTAGCCCATCTCGCAGAGCTGCTTTTGGGCGGCCTCGATGACTGCGCGGGGGTAGACTCCAGCGACTACAGCGGAGGGGCCGGCCTCATCGTCCTGCACGGGATGGAAGCCGGGGTCATCGTCGCCGTCCTCCGCGTCACCTGCGAGGTCGACGAGCGTGGCCGGCGCACTGGCGAACTCTTCGACGAACCGGTCGTAAGCGGCTGCGAGCTTGGTGTGGTAGCCGTTCTTGGCGTAGCCCGGCCCGTTGTAGCCGCGGGCGAAGGTCGCCCAGTCCAGATCCCGCAGCGCGCCGTCGAGCTTGGCGGCCTTCATGAACTTCGCCATGGCGACAAGCTGCGCGCCCTCCCCGTCCACGAACGCCGCGATCATCTTCTGTGGCGTCGCATAGCCGGCGAGCTTGCAGTTGGAGCCCATCATCTGCGGCAGGCCCCAGGAGGTCGCACTTAGGGCCGCCGTCTCGTCGATCGTTAGCGCCTGCACGATTCGCGCATAGCTGTCGGCCGGATAGGGCTTCTGCCCCCACTTCGGATAAGCAAGGCCAGCTTTGATCGCCGCAGCCCGCTTCGGCCCGGCGCCCAGCTCGGCATAGAATCTATGCGGCTCGAACAGCGCCTTGAGACGCCCGCGCCTGTCAAAGCCCGAGCCGCGCGTCTCGATCTCGATGATGGCGCGGATCGCTGGGACGTCGCAGCCCAGCAGTTCAGCCGCGCGCGCGATATCGCTGTCGGTCAGGCGCGTGGCCTGGCCCGTGAACTGGACCATCGATGTCTCCTAATGGTGGTCAGAGATCAACCAGGCCGGGCTTCGGCCTGAGATCAGCGCGCGCGTGCGGCACGGAGCGCTTGATGCGCTCTGGGGTCGGCGTGAGTGAGTAGATTCTACTGCTGGCCGGATCACCCGCGACCGGAAGTGGGACTGCTATCGAGCTTTGAGCACAGTTGGCTTAGCGACGACCCTCGGGCCGGTGGCGCGGAGCACTGCGTCATCCACCATACGAGCTTGCTCCCCGTGGAGCCGCGCCTTCGACCGAAGCATGCGTTCGCTACCGCGAAGGGCAATGAAGCACGCTGCGATCAGCGCAAGGGCGTTAGCACCTACAAAGCACCCTACGACGGCACCGGAGACACCGAAGAGCAGAGCACCGCAGAACGTGCCTGCTATAGATCCGAAGATCCCGAAGATGATCAGAACTATAACCACCGACGCCTCCGCCCCGGGCGCGAGTATGGCGTTGATTCGGGCAATGAGCATTACGATTGAGCAAGGCGTGCGAAGCCCACTGTCGCGGGGCATGGCGGAGGGCTTTCGCCCGGTAGTCAGATCACGGGATCTCGTAAAGCCGGACGTTGGCGATGGTCACGCCCTTGGTGACGTCGCCGAGATAGTTGCTCGTATCGTCCGCCGTTCCGGGCATGATATCGAGGTTGATCACGGTGTCGTCGTCGTGAGTCCATTCCATCGTGCAGCGATAGTAGCCATTGGCGAGCGCCAGGATGGACTTTGCGTTACTAACGAATGTCCCGTAGGCGTAGAAGTCACCCAGGACGCCAGCCCCAGAGAGGTTGAAGTTGCCGCGTGCGCCAGCGCCGAAGGTTGAATTATAAGAATTGATCTGGACCCATGAGCGCCCAAGGTCCGGTTTGGCGTCGAACTGCAGCCGATAGCTCTTGACGGACGCCGCTTTCGATACCCCAGCGCGCACAATGTGGTCTGCGGTTGTGGCCGTTTCTTTGATCGCCTGGGTCGCCAAGCCGCCATTGATCACGGTGGCGTTGCCCAAGGGGGACCATGGCGCAGCGGCGATGCTTGTTCCGGCCAGATTGGTCACAGCCGAACCGCTGAGCGTGTAGGACAGCGAATTGATCGTCATGCTACCAGCGCCCGAGCGCGGCTCAGACCCCAGCGCCGCGCCGTTGACCCACTCGCTGCCTGTGATGACGCTGTTGGTCTTCAGGAACGCCAGAGCCGACTTGATGTCGAGCGTGCAACTGGCGACGTCCACGTTGCCGGAGGCCATGAACATCACATCGCGGCCAGTGACCCCATCGGCGATCTGGCGGCAATTCCACGTCACGCCGCCATTGACGTGCGAGCCGACCAGCGTGGCGGAGTTGAAATAGGAGATCACCGCCGCGCTGGGGTGGAAGAAGAAGCCGATCTCGTGCGTCTTGAAGGTGTCCTGGCCCGAGGTCGTGGTCAGGTAGAACTCGGTCAGGCCGCCGTAATCACCGCTGCCGACCGTCACGTTCCAGCTTTGCGAGAAGGTCGTGAGGGCGTCGACCTGAACCGGCGTCACGGCCACGGATGGAGCGCCGCCGTCGTAATTGCCGAAGCTGACAGCCATATAGCCATAAACGCCCGACGCGGCGGGCGTCGCCGGCCAGGACATGGCGATGGCGGTGTTGTTGGGGAAGTTGACCGTATCGACCGTGATGGTGTCGGTGAAGTCGGTCCCCTGCACCAGCGCGCCTTTGCCCCACGGCGAGGCGTAGGCCAGATAAGACGACCCCGACTTGGTGTAGTTGGTCGAGTCAGGGATCGCCAGAAGGTTGGGATTGACGGCGACCGACCCGCTCCGCCTGCGCCGCGAGATGAACATCAGAGACCCTCGCCCTGAGAGCCGACTTTCAAGCCCCCTCATGGCATCAGCCCCAAAACTCGAGGGTGACGACGCGGGCCGCCGATGCGATGAGCGCGATATGCGTGGCGCCCGCCGGAATCCGCCGCGTGCCAGGGTTGAGCATGGAAGCGCTGCCGTTGGCCACGTCTGCGCCTGGGACGGCGGCCGTCACGATGCTTGTGCCGAACTTGGCGAAGAAGTCTCCGTCCGCGCTGAAATTGACCATCTGGGCGCCGGACGGAATTGGGTGCGCCTCGCTGGCGCCGGCGCCGAGCACACGGGCATCAACGTAATCCGTAGCGATCGGCGCATTCGGGGCCTTGGTCGTTCCATAGGTGACGTTGTCGAAGAACGTCTGCATGAGCTCACTCCATGACGAAGCCGCCCGGCGAGAGGCGGTCAAGCGATCAAATCTGGTGGAAAAAGGAGGGTTCGCGGCTAAGCCGGCCAGCCTGCGGCGATGTCGATTACGTCCAGCGCAGAAGCGTCAGCAGCCGCTGCGACGGCGTCCTTGAGCTCCCAGGAACGCCGGTAGACCGCGGCGCCCCAACTCGCCATGGAGAGCAGAGCCTGAAGCCCTTCGGAGAAGGTGACAGTGAACGTCTGATTGTCCGCGGACCTGAACACAGCGCCAGGAGAGTCGCCCTGCCCTGCCGCCACCATGGCGGTGTACGCCGCCTGCGAGGTCAGCCAGTTCACGCGATCATCGCTGCCACGCGTCTGAAGCACGTGGACGCCGGCGGCGCCGAAGTCGCAGGAGAACCCGCTCGCCAGCAGCCCATCGCGCAACGCGTCGACGGCGCTGGCTTTCGCTGCTTTCAGCTGGTCGAGCGAGGGTGTCAGAGCCGCCTGGTACTCGGCCCACTCGGGATCGCTAAGAGGGACGATCTCGCCGTCCACCATCTTGTTGGGGCGGATCGTCATGAGGTTTTCACTCCGTAAAGGCGGATTTTTCCGGAGGCGATGTTGCCGGATGAGAAAGCGAATTTGAGGGCCGTGATCGCGGCGGCGGTGGTTTCGCGCGCCGAGCCGCACACATAGACGAAGGCCGGGGTCGAGTTCAGGTAGTTGACACGAACGTCGAAGACATGGCCTTGCGCCGCAGACGGCTTCTGCAGCCGGATCACGCCATTCACAGCGCCAGCCACGTTGTTGATGCCGGAGAGCGCGATAGCGCTTGCACCATTGTTATTGATTGTCAGGATCGTAGAAGAGTCGGAAGCGCCTAGCGCATAACCGAATCTGCAAGACCCAACGTAGGACGAGCCGTCCGCCGAATAAGTCAGGTTCAGCGTGACAGCGCCGGACGAAGGAGCCAGATCCTCAAGGTGGATCTCGTATTCATCATACGCACTGGTAATGCCCGCCGTGATGGCCACCGATGCGACGGCGCTCGCTATCGTCTGCGTGGAAAGAAGGGCAAGGCCTGGCGAGCTCGCGATAGCCGCCGCCTGAGCCGTCGAGACCGGCTTATTTGCATCGCTCGTGTTGTCGACGTTGCCAAGCCCAACATCGCCCTTCACCAGCGCCAGCAGCGTCTTCATTGCGGCATAGTTGGCGGCAGTGATGAGCGACCGCCCGTTGGGGCTCGCGTCGCTGATCTGAGACGCTGGATGCGTGTGCGATGTCGGGGCGAATGAACTCGTGTCGGCGAAGGCAGCGGATCCAAGCGCGCCTCCGTCTTTCAAAGCCTTACCTGTTGACCCGCTGTACAGCGCGACATGGTTGTCCGTCGAGGACGCCGGACCGATGATATCTCCGCCCCCGACTGGGCCTGGATCGCCCCTGGGAATCGTCAGGTTGAGCGTCTGGTTCGGCGCGGTCCCGGTGATATTGGCCGACGCCGATGAACCCGCGCTGCCGGTCGTGACAGAGCCAATCGTCAGCGTGTTGGGCGGGCCGAGCAGGTCAGCAAGCGCCACGATGTCGATCCAGCTGACTTCGCCGATGGCGCGCCACTGGATCTTCGACGCGGTGGCGCGCAGCTCGACGCCAGCGCCGGTCTCGCCCACAAGCTCCTCGGTGGCGATCAGATCCGTCCAGGATGCATCGCCGGTCACGCGCCACTGGATCTGCCCGCCGCTGACGCGAAGCTCGATGCTGCGGCCTGGCGGGCCCGCACGGGTGACGAGGACGTTCGGGGCGGTCATCGCGTAATCCCTCGTTCGATGGTGACAACGCCGGCCATGATTGTGTCCGGAACGCCGCCCGCATCGGTCCAGACCACGTCGTAGACGTAGTCCCCGGGCTCGAGGTTCTGCAGGACCGAGACGGGTACGTTCCACGACACCATGCCGTCTGTCGGCGGATCGGAGATCTGCAACCGGCCGTTGCCGGTGCTGGCGTCCAGCACGACGAGCAGTGCGCCTTCCGACGAGCGCAGCTGCGCCCGAAACGCCGACCCGGTTAGGTCGACGGCCTCAGGCGGATCACCGCTCTGAACGGCGAAGCTCTCGCGCCAGACCTCATTGGCCCGGACCAGGTAGTCGATCTGGGTCAGCATGCGGGCCCTCAGGGCAGGTCGTAGAGAAAGCCGGAAATCCCATAGCCCGCCGTGAACTCGCCCCCGCCCGTGAGAGTGTCCCCCGCCGTGGCGGTGAGCGGCCCAAGACCGTCGCTCGGCACCAGTCCAACCATGACTCCGCCGATCGCCACAGCCGAGCCGCTCCCATTGGCCACCGGAAACGCCTTGAAGACCGCATATTTTCCAGCAGGGATCGTGTAAGGCGTCGTGTAGCCAATGTTTTTGTTAAGGACTGTCCGGGCCATTTCACATCATCCCCAGGAAGAACATTTCGGAATGCAGGTAGTCGGAGATCGCCAACGCTTCGGCCATCTTGGCGATGGTGATCTTCTTGTTGGTCGTGCCCGCCACGTCGTAGATTGCGACCTCGTCGGCCGGGCTGGGCGATGCCTTCGCGGTCAGGCCAGTGACGTCGAGCGACAGGGTCCGATCCGCGGCGAGTGAACCGCCGCCCTTCACGCCTTGGTTGGTTGTGATGGTGCGCACTGCCCCGAGGGCGTTCATCAGGCTCTCGCGCGAGATCACCTTGGCCTCGCCCAGCGACACGTCCCAGAATACGAAGAGGTCGCCGGCTTCCAGATTGATCTCGGTGACCGCGCCTTTCACCACACGGTGCACGAGGTGCATGGCGTGCTGGTTGGGAGTGAGCGGGTACCAGTTGGCGAGAACGGCGTCGTAGCGCTTGGCGGTGCGAACGTCCTTGTGCCACCAGAGCACCGCCTTGTCGGCCGGAGCGGTGTTGCCGATGCTGACGGCGGAAAAGCCCATGTCCTTCAGCGCGCGGATCGCGAAATCGCGTGCGTCCAGGGGCTTGGCGTCCTTCAGATTGCCCGTCGAGCTGGTGACGAGCTTGTCGATGGCGAGGTCCAGGGCGGCCATGGCGGTCCTTATTCGACGGAGAGTTCTGCGCCCATGTCGGCGATAGCGATGACGACGTCGTTGGAGACGGTGCTGACCCCGAGGCCGCCGCCGTCTTTAATCTTCCGGAACTGCAGGGTGGAGCCGGACAGGGATGCGAACACGGATCCGTTGCCAGTCCCGATGTTGGCGCCGCCGATCGGTCCGCCGTCGCCACCGAGTCCAGCCGCGAAATTCTGACGGGTCATCTTCCGGTGCGAGCCGACATCCGCATCGAAGATCACCACCAGATCCTCGTTGGCGATGTCGGTCGCCTCCTGAAGCCCGCTGATGTCCAGGCGCAGCGTGCGGTCGGCTTCCAGATCGCCGCCGCCCTGGATCCCCTCGGTCGTGGCGATCTGCCGGAACTTGGAGGCCATGTCGCCCAGGTTCAGGGCGTTGATGGTGCTTTCGAGCGTCTGGAACAGCCAGTTGAAGACGCCGGGCCGGGCGGGGCCGCAGGCGAACCCCTTGCGGATCTCCGCCTCGGACGGCGTCTCGATTTCCCCGTCCACAGCCCAGACGGGGGTGAAGATATTGGCCATTCTCGCCTCGTCAGTTCAGAGCGATGGGGGATGGAAAGGCGCCGGCGCAAAAGCCGCCCCAGCCGGCCCCGAAGCCGAAGGCGGGGCCCTGCGACTGCCAGATTTTGAGGCGCACTCCGGGAGCGACGGGCATCACCTGGCCGAACAGATGCGCGATTGCGATCTCGACTTGCGAGAGCAGCCGGCCGGTGGCGATGACCAGCACCGCCGGCGTCTCGCGCAGGATGGCGGCGTGCTCGCCGAACAGGGCCCGGCTGGCCGCTGTCACGCCGCTGCGCCGGTAGTCGCCTGTGAGCGCGATGACGCGCGCCTTCAAAAACCGCCGGTACAGCTCGTCGTCGGTGAAGCAGAACTCGATGAAGTCCGGACCGCCGCAGTCCCACTCCGCTTCGCAGAAGCCGGCCACCGGCACGGCGGGCGCGTCACAGGACGGCGTTGAGCAGTCAAAGCCGAACACCGGCCGGCGCTGGCCGGCGCAGTGGCAACGAGGCCAGCCCAGCGCCTTGCCGATGATCGTGAGCTGATCGCCGACGGCCGTGTCGATGTCGAAGTGGTCGAGGATCTCGCAGAAGCTCAGATGCGCTTCGGCCAGTTGGCCCAGATACGCGCGGGCCATCGCGAGAAACCGGGTCGCCTCCCTGTACTGGGTGGCCACCTTGCCGATCTCGGTTTCGACGAGGGTGTGGGTGTCGGTGCAGGCCATCAGTCGACGTACCGGACCGCGATGTTGGGCAGCAGGATGAGGGGCCGCTCGAACAAGGTGGTGTGAACTTCCTCTTCGACGGTCAGGGCCGGCCCGCGTGCGATGCGCACGGCGTCCACCTCGATGCCTTGCACCCGGGCGGCTTCGGCGCGCACGCGCTTGGCCGTGACGGTGTCGCCGTTGCGGTAGCCGCAAGACGTGGCGAAGGCGGCGGCCACCGTCGCAGCGATCGTGCCGACAGACGGCGGTGCGCAGTTGCAGGAGTCGGGCAGACGACGCACGTCGATCTCCACGGTGATCGGCACGTCAACGGGGCGGATGAAGCGCACGAGCTGGCAGAAGCCGTCGGCGACGATCTCGACCTCAGTGTTGCCGTGTAGCGTGATGCCGCCCACCGTCTCCTGGTAGACGACAGTCCCGACCTCGACATCGTCCCCGCCTACGACCGCGTAAGCGACCGAGTGAGGCGGGACGCCCAGCGCGTTCGCGCTGTCCCCGGCGTTGATCCGGACCGACGACCAGCTGACGCCATCGAGCGCCAGGAGCCGCGCCAAGACACGCGTGGTGGAGATGTCGGTCTGGCCCTGGTTGGAGATCCGCAGCCGGAAGTCCGGATCCGCCTCTCCGCCGTCGGGCCGCGCTAGCCGGCGCAGCTTGGCCAGCATGTCCAGACGCGGGCCCTCGGCCTGGTCGACGTCGAACGACTGGTAGGCGTCCTCCCCGACCTCCCAGACTTTGCTGGAGAGGTCGGCGACGAGGCCGTTGAGCTGGCCGAGGGGCGACTGCGCGGTCTGGACGACCCCGGGCCCGAACGCCGCCACCATGGCGGCCTCCAGCTCGCCAAGGATCTCGGGAAGCCGCTTGCGGACGAAGCCGGCCGGCGTCACGCCATAAGCCATGCGGACCTCAGTTGACGGTGAGGGTGACGGGATCGTCGTCGAAGCTGGTGAGCAGCACGACGCGGTTGATCTTCAGCCCGCGGCCGGCCCGGTCGACGGAGACGTCGAACTCGAGGATCTCCGTGACCCCTGGCGTGGCCAGGATCTCGGCCTTGATGATCGCTTCGGCGATGGGCTGATCCGACGGCGGCCGGCCCAGCACGTAGCGGGTCCAGTCAATACCGGCGGCGGTGTTCAAAAACCACTCTGAGCGCCAGAACATGAGGCGCTGGCGCACGTGCTGCCCGACCGCCTGCGCATCCGCGGCCATGACCAGGTTGCCACTCTCGTCGAGATGCACGTCGTTATGGGGCAGGATGGAGAGGCCGGTGACGTCGGCCATGTCAGACCATCAGCTTTTCAACGCGGCCCTTGATGGCGGTCAGGGCGGCGATCTTGTCGTGCGACCAGAGCCCGGTGGACGATCCGGACGAGACGACGGTCTTCATGCTGGTGAGCTCCCCGATCAGGTCGGCGATGGCCTTGAACACGGAGTCGCCCTCGATCTTGAAATCGAGCCGGCCATCCTCGCTGATGGTGATGCCGTTCTTGCCGTCTTCCTTGCCGAAATAGACGCCCTTCTCGGGCACCTTCGCCGGTTTGGAGCTGGGATAGCCTCCGGGATAGGCGATGGCGTCGGACAGGTCGTGCATGCGCTTGGGCGCGCCATCGACGCTCTTGCCCTCCGTGTCCCAGTCTTCGATCGAGCGGGACGGAATGTGGAGCACAACCTGGTCGCCCTTCTTCAGGGGCTTGTGCAGGATGAAGCCGCCGGCGCGGGGATGCGCCACCGGCACCTTGACCAGATCGGGAGCCTGCAGCTCCTGTCCGGCGAAGGTCTGCTTGAGGAGCGGCTTCACGGTCGCGGTCTGGGTCTTTGCGTCGTAGTCGACAACCTGCCCCGGCAGGGAGGTGTGCATGTCGCGGCGCTCCGCCTCGATCATGGCGGCGAGAGCCTCGTGAGGGTCCTTGCGGGTGGACGTGCCCTGATGTCCGGCCATCACTTCACGACCTTTTCGCCCTGCACGCGATTGCCCTCGATGTCGACATAGAACTCGGTCCCGCGGTTGGTGCCGGAGAAGGTGCAAGAGGACACGCGGAACAGCCCGCCGCCCTCGTCGCTGGCCCGCTTGTCGCGGCCACTCTCCTCGTCCAGGAACCCGGACCGCACGTCGACGAGCCGGTTGGGCGCGACGTTCGGATTGAGCAGCGCCTTCACCTTGATGCCCTTGTCGGTGATCTCAGGGATCCCGATCATGCCGGTCTCGCGCGAGATGACCGTGGCGTCGCCCAGGTGCTGGTCAGCCTTCACAGCCTCGAATTGCCCGTTCTGGATGGACCAGTAAAACCCGTGCTGGCGCCCGAGTTCGTCCAGCTCGCGGAACGCCCAGCCAAAGAGCGTGGTCGAGCGCTTGGTCTCGGGCAGATCATCGAGGCCCTTGATCTGGCCCAGCGTGACGCCCGGCATCTTCTTGACCAGCTTCTCGATGATGGCCTTGGGCTTCGTCTTGGCTGGGACTGTCTCGGAGATGGCGCCCTTGTTGACGCCCTCGTCTCCGTCGCCGCAGTCGAGCTCGGATTTGACCTCCGCCTCGCCGTCCTTGGTCGTGGTGACGTCGCGAATGTCGCCCTTGAAGATGGTCCCGATCGGGCCGCCCTCATAGCCGGCCTTCAGCTCGATCTTGTCGAACTCCTCGCCCAGCATTTTGCGGTGCGACTTGGTCAGGTTCCAAATCGAGATCGTGGCGGTGTTCTGCTTTGAGCCGATGCTCATGGCTGCTGAGAACTCGATCTTGAGCTGGTCCACCGTGAGGGATCCGCCTTTGCCCGAGATGGTCAGGCTGACGACGCGCTTCCACTGCCGGCTCATGCGGCGTCGTCCTCGGGATCGTAGTGGAGCAACCGCACCTTGCCGGCCGGCAGCTCGTCCCGGCCAGGTTCAGCCCCCTGCTCCCAGTCGAAGGCGATCAGCCGACCGACGCCGAGCACGAAAGGTGACAGGAGATCCACCCCGACGACGATGCGCCGCCCGGCCAGAGCCGGAACCCCGTCCACGTCGAGCGAGAACGACCACCGGTTGGTCGTGCCGTTGTACTCGACCAGGAAGTCGCAGCGGCGATCCATGAGGACTGTCGTGAAGCGCTGCGATGGGGCCGAGATGATCGGAAGTTCGCGGAACGTGCCCATCAGTCGGCCCCCACGGCGCCGTCGAGCAGGCGCGTCGCCTGGGAGCTGGACAGGCTGGAAGTGTCAACGGACCGTGCCTGCACTTGGCCCCGGCTGGTGGTGCCCTGCGCGCCGTCCTCCGATGTTTCAGAGCCGGAGCCCTGACCGCCGCTCTGGCCGGAGCTCTCGGCCGTGTTGACGATGATGACTTCCTGCAGGTCGGCCGTGAAGAACAGCACCCGGGCCTTTTCCTTGTCGCGGGTGGCGACCAGGCTCTTGATGAGCATGTTGGAATAGACCGTCAGGCCGGTGACGATCGAGAACGGCTCGGCTGTCGCCTGCAGCGCCAGGAGCGCATTGAACGACGCCACGGCCCGCGAGCTGTCGACGACCGATTCCAGCCTCAGCTTTCGCGGCGTGCGCCAAGCGTGGTCGGAGATCTTGGCGCCCTGCTCGACCGGATGCTCGGCGATCTCCATTTCGCTTGTGTGCTCTTCAGAGATGACGACGTCGACGAAGACGCCGCCGATGCTGCGCGACAGGAGGATGCTCATGGCGAAGTCAGGGCTCCGGTCGAGGTGTTCGCGCCCTTGGAGGTGATCGTGCCCAGGATGGCGCTCTTCACCTTGGCGGCGACCTCATCGAGGCCGCTGGCGTTCACCGTCACGCTGTTGGTGATGGTCCGGTGATCGTTGCCGATGTCCTCGTATTTGCGGTTGTCGTTGTTGGTCTCGTTCTTGGTCTCGGCTGCCTTCATGATCTTGCTGGCCGAGGTCTCCGGCTTCACCTCGTGCTGGATCGCGGGCAGTTCCTTGAGGAAGCCCAGCGCCTCGGTGATCGAGTTGGCGATTGGCTGAGCAGCCGCCCGGCCGATCTCCGCGCCATCGAGCGGCTCGCGGCTCACGGCGCCCTCGCTGGACGCACTAGCTCCGTTCCCGACCCATTTGCCCAGCCCGTCCCGCATCCGCTCCCAGATCGTCTTCGGAGGCAGTGCAGACTGGCCGCGGCGATCCTCGATGTTCTCCGATGGCCTCGCCCCGTCGATGATGGGCTTCTTCGGCACCGCCGGCTCGCGCGCAGACGGTTCCGGGCGCGGCTTGAGGCTGTCGGGTCGCTCAGGAGGAAGCGGGGTCCGCTCCGGCTGAGCCGTGGGCTCCGGCGCGGGCTGCACCTGCTCGAGGGTCTGGATCAGCTCCTCAAGACGCTGAATATTGAGCTCAGTCGCAGGCGTTTTCGGCTTCGCCCTCAGCTCGTCGAGACGCCGCCGGGCGTTCGGCAGGCGATCGTTTTCTTTAGACTGCTGCAGCATCTGCTGCTGGCGGTTCGCCTCGATCTTACCCTGCGCCTCGGAGTCGGCCTCTTCCTTCGTCTGCTTGATGATCCCGAACCGCTTGGCGAAGGCCAGGAGGGTCTCGGCGAAGCTCAGCAGCGGCGGCAGAACCTTTTCGGCGATGGTGACGCCCAGCTCGGTCAGGCGCTCGCCGATGCCGGTCTTCAGCGACCCGATCACGAACGCCAGGTCGTCATTCATCTTGCCGACCTTGGCGCGCCGCTCCTCTTCGGCGTTCGACAGGGTCGGGCGCTGGGACGTGGCGTCCCTGAACGTCTTTGCGAGGCTCCCTTCGGCGATGGCCCGGTCGAGACGGGCCCGGTCCAGCCCGTCGACCCCGAGGCCCTCGGCCGTCTTGCCGGCTCGCTCCTTCAGCTCGGGCACCTTCGCCTTTGCGGCGTTGGCTTTGCGCTGCAGGGCGGTCGCGTTCTTGTCGCGCCTCGCCTTCGCCTGATCCGCTGCCGCCTGCGCGGCGCTGGCGGTCTTCTCGGCCGATGTGGCGGCCTTGACCCGCTTCTCGTATTCCAGGACGCCCTGGAGCGCGATTTCGGAGCGGTCGCGCGGCGAGCCGTCCCGGTTCGTCAGATCCTTTTTCCGGATCCCCGCTTCGCGCAGCGTCTTCTGGGCCGCTTCGTCGCCCTCGCGCGATTTCTTGATCAGCTCATCGAGAGCCTTGACCATCTCCTGGGCCTTCTCGGCCCCCTTTTCGAAGGTCAGCTTTTCGAAGAACGTCCCGAGCGAGTCCAGCGACTGGGCCTTAGTGCCCATGGACTTGCCGAGCAGCTGCATCTCGCGGCGTGCGGACGCAGCGCTGGCGCCCATCTTGGCCAGCATCGCCACCGGAATGGCCAGCGCAGCGGCCGCGCTGACGGCGACGCCCGCCAGACTGGCGAGCACGATCGCGAAACCGCGCAACGCCGCCCAGGCGATCCGGCCGACTGCGCTGAGAGCAGTCATCGCGCCGGAAAGGACCTTGGAACCGGCTGCCAGCGCCACGACGGAGGTTGACGTCTTTTTCGCCTCAACGCCCACTCCCTTGAGCGGGCTCTTGGCCTTTGCGGCCGCGCCGCCCACGAGCGTCGCGGCGGCAGCGACGGCCTGCATGGGCGCAGCGACCGCCATGGCGCTGGACGCGGCCGTGGTGGCGGCGCGCGCGAGTTCTCGCACAGGGCCGCCGGCCTTGGAGACCTCGTCACGGACTTTCTCGAAAGCCTTGGAGACGCCCTTCAGCTTGTCGAGGTTGCTCACCTCGAAGCCGAGCTTGGCGATCAGCTCTTCAATGACCAATGAAGGGCTCCGCTATCGCCTGCCCCGCTCGGCGTTCTGCATGGCTTTCGCCGTCGCATGTTCGCGGAGGTCGAGCATTTCGTTGAGGTCGAAGACGTCGTCCAGCGTCAGCACGGTGCGAACGTCCCGGATCGTGCACAGCGGCGGCTCGGCCATCACGGGCCGCCACAACAGCATCTCGTCGATGAGGTTCGGCGCGACCTTGCGGATCTCGTCGGGATTGAGCCCTACGCCGCCCGTCCCTTCAGGAGGGCCGATCCCGCGCCGTCGGCGAAAAAACTGCCGAACTCCGTCTGCAGTGCGAACATCGCGACCTGGAGCAGCTCCTGCAGATCCATCACGCCCGGCACCGCAAGTTCTCCGTCCACCCGGACCTGCTTCACCATGTCCATCACGATGGAATAGACCGCGTCGCTATCCATTTCCCCGATGAAGTCGCCGATGGCAGACATGGCTTTGGCGTCGCGCTCGGCCTCGTCGCTCTCCGCGATCGCTTCGATGATGCCTCGGGCCGGGCCGAGGACCTTGAGGAGACGGAGCAGCATGCGCAGGCCCTGGTCGGCGGGCATGCGGTCGTAACGGTAGGTCCGGTTGGCAATCTTTTTTTCAGCCATCTGCATCCTTTATGGTGCAAAGCGAATCTGGAGAGGCCCGTGGCGACCGCAATTCCCATGCAGAACGACAGCACCGGCCTGCGCGAGACCGGCTTTTACGGCTTCTCGTGGACGGTCTTATTTTGGGGGCCGCTTCCAGCCGCGTTCCGCGGCGACTGGAAGACCTTCGTCGTCGCCCTAATCGTGCTGATGCTTGTCGCGGCCGCAACGGTGGGCGCCGGCAACTTCATCGCTAATCTGATCTGGGCCTTCTTCTACAACCGGCAGTACACCCGAGGGCTGGTTGAGCGCGGCTACCGCTTCATGGGCAGCGACACCGAGAACCGCCTCGCCGCCGCGGCGACGCGCGTCGTGTACCCTCACCCCAGCCGAGAGTTGCCGCGAGCGGCCTAAGCCGCCGGCGCGTAGGTGATGTCGTTCGTCTGCCAACAATTGCAGAAGAACACCCATTCACGCTCCGATGCGGATGCGCCCAGGCTCACCGACGGCTCTTTGATGATCACTGCCGCAGTGCAGCCGCCGCCCTCGCCCGTCGAGGTATCGCGCACGGCGATGCTGATCAGCTTCTGAGATCCTGCCCGCATCAGCTTCACCTTCTGCGCCAGATACTGGTTCATCGCCGAGTTGGCCATGAGCTTCAGAGTGACGTTGGCGGACTGATCGGCGGTCATGGACACCACGGACGCGCCGTCGGCGCCGGTCAATGGCGTGCCAAGATCGGTGTTGCGCTCGATCACGACAGCGTCGTCGCCCTCCCAGAACCCGATGACAGGACGATCGTCGATGGTCATGGCGACGTTCTTGAACGAGAAGAGCGTGAGCGGAGGGCATGCGTCGGACATCAAGGGGTCCTTTCTTCGTTAACTACAACGGATTGCGGTGAGTTGCTCTAAAACCGCATCAAAATACTGGCGGTCGCGTAGTGGAACGCCCCGGCGTACCGGAAATCGACCCGAATATCGGGTGCGATGCGATTGCGCCGCTGGCTGGCCGGGATGTTCTCCACCCGGTCCACCTCGATCGAGTAGGCGGGAAGGAAGCTGTCCTCGTCGTCGCCGATGTCGCCGGCCACAACGCCGGCCGCCACGGCCCGGCGCATCACGCCGTCGATGGCGTTGGTGAGGATCGCTACGCCCGGATTGGTGTAGGGCACACGCGCATTGTTCGCGAGGGTCGACAGAACCGCCTCACGGGTGCGGGCCACCAGCCAGTCGCCGACATGAACCTCGTCGATGAAGGCGTGCGATCCGACCGTGCCCTCAACCACCATCGGCAGTCCGCCGATGTCGACATAGGTGTTGGCTGCATGGCCCTGCGAGGCGTCGACGCCCAGGCCAGGAATGAAGCCGGTGATCGCCTGGACGGCGGCCGAGCCTTTGTTGACCGGAGTGATGCCGGCCAACTTCTTGAATTTCGCCGTGTAGGCGTTCCCGCTCGTGATCGATCCCGCCTGCGCGGCCCGACCGTTGGAGCGATCGAGATCGCGGGTTGAGCAGTAAGCCAGCAAGGCGATGGCCGGATAGAGCGCCGCGTCCGTGTGGTAGAAGGCGAAGGAGCGGTCGTAGCTTTTGCTCTCGATGTACTCGGCGAAGGAGCCGCCGAACTTCAGAGCGGTGCCGGTATGCGTGCCGGACTGGGTCCCGGTGGTCGCGATGGCGCTGCCGCCGGGCGTGGCCGCGAGCGTGAAGCTGTTCGTGCTCGGCGCCAGGACGTAATAGACCGAGCCGGCGGTGAGACCGGTGGGCAGGGCGCCTGTCGTGGTGAACGAGACGGGATCGTTGGCCGACAGCCCATGACCGGTCCAGGTGACGACACCCGGTGCGGCGATTGTCATGGTGACCGCGGTGGACGTGTCCGCGATAGCCGTCGGCGTTTCGGTGTCGATGTCGTTGGTCTCGAAGCCGGCCAGGATGGACTTCGTTTCGGCCCAGTCGGCCGCAGCCCGCGCGTCGGCGCTGTCACGCACCTCCGCCGTGAAGCCCAGCCAATAGAAGTCCGGGTCATAGGCGTAGATCGCGTTGAGTTCGTCCGTGATCGGGTTCGCGGTGTTGCGATAGCCGATCTTGACCTGCCGGGGCCTTGGGTTCTGAGAGAAAGCCGCAGCCGCCGCCTTGTAGGCCGCCGTGTTGGAGGCGAAGTCGACCGCCACCTCGAGCAGGTCCCCGTAGACCTTCGTCCGCGTCGTGGCGTCCACCACGCCGGCCACTGCCGTCGGATTGACGATCAGCAGGACGGAGAAGCCGCTCGCCGTTGCGAAGCGGTCCTGGCGCGTGAGGGAAACGTCCACCACGCGCGAATACGGCAGGCGTGCAGCCATGAGATCAATCCTTTGCGAAGGTCAGAAGACGGTTCACGTCGGCCCCGCCCAGGCCCTTGAAGGTGATGGATCCGCTCTCGACGACGTCGACGAGCAGGTTGTCGATGGCGATGCCGGCCAGGGCGATGTCGAGCGCCGCCTTGCCCTCCCAGCCTTCCTGCTTCAGCTCGGGGACGCGGGTGATTTCGCCGACCTGGCGCACCACCAGAGGGCTGAGCTCGACGGACGCGTGGGCGGAGCGCAGCGCCGCCTGAAATAGGCGCGCGCAATCCGTGGGCCGGCTGGCGAAGACCTCGAGCCGGAACAGCCACTCGATGCCGCGGGCTTTCTTCATCACCACCCGGGGTTCGCCGCCGATGGTGCGGTCCTCGTAGACTTCGCAGTCGACTTCCAGGAGATCGCGATCGGTGAGCAGGTAGATGACGGCGTAGGCGCCGGATGCGGGACGTGGCGCGCTCTGGTGGGCCCGGTTGATTTCGACAAGGCCGACCCGCTCGGGGGTGATCGCAGCGGCGTCAGCGTCGACCTTGGTCAGGTAAGCCTGCAGCAGGTCAAACGCGGCGTCCTCGGTCATGGGTCAGCCTTCCGATGGCGCGGGTGAAGCCGCCCTCCTCGCGCACAGCGACGCGGTAGACCTTGAAGCGCTCGCCCCGTGGGCTCTCGATCTCATCGGCGAGAGCCCCGCTGTCTTCGCTGGCGGTGTGCAGTTCGGTGGGGGTCCAGATCGTCACCCAGGCTTCGGAGCGCTCGCCCTCTGGGACCTGCCGCAGGTCGCCCTCGCTGGGCGCCTGTATCACGGCCTGGATAGGGATTTCGGTCGCGACGGGATCGCTGAACGTGCCGTTCGGATTGCGCTGGCGGGCGCCGAAGCGGCGCAGGGTGGCGGGCTTAGCAAGCGCTAGGACGGCGCGGGACGCCGCCGATAGGTTCACCGTGTCCTCCGCCGCTTCTTGGGCAAAGGAGGCGTGGCGGGAGGCGGGGTCGTGACGGCCGGAGCTTCGGCCTCCCCCGAACTGTGAACGGGCGCCAGGGCAGCATCCTCAGCCGGATTCGGCGCGTCGGCAACCGTCAGCGCGCCGGCGGTCGTCAGCACGCCGATATGCGGCTGGGCGGCGAGGACCGTTGGCACGAGAAGCGAGCCCTTTGCCCGGATGACGCGCCCGCCGCCGACAGGCAGGTCGTAATCACGCAGGTTGGTCAGGAGCTTCATGGCCGGCCTCACAGCTTGGTGTCGATGGCCCAGGTCACGGACCCGACCAGGCGGCCGGTGTCGACCAGCGTGCGGGACGAGCCCTTTTGCTGGACGGTGCTGGGTGCGTTCGGGGGCGGCATGTTCGACAGGATCTGCATCTGGACCATGTCTTGGCCCTTCATGCCGAGGTTTTGCAGGGCGTAGCGCATCGGCGTCGGATTACCGGCGAATACGATCTTCTTGGCTTCCGCGGTGATGAAGGAGCGCAGCTCACCCCGGCCCTTGAACATCGCAGTAGTGATGAACGGGCGTGGCGGGATTCCGCGGCTGGTGCCGAAGTGGTTCCAGTAGGCGATCGAGATCAGGTCGCCAGGGGCCTTTCCAGCCGGGAAGCCGACCTTGACCTTGCTGGGCCCCCGCAGGCCTTTGGCGATGGTCTCAAGCTTCGCCTTGGCGTCACCCGGCCGCTGGACTTTGATGGAGGCGCGGATCTGCATCAGACGGCCAGGACGGCGGGGAAACTGCGTCGCCGGAGCATCAGGAAACGCCGGCCGTAGACGGTGGAGCCGAAGTCCTCTGCGGAGACGCCGGACGATGTAGCGCCGGGCTTCGCGAACGTGGTCTGCACGTCGCCCACCCTGATGCCGACGACTTCGCCTGGAAGGCTCGCGCCAACCGTCTGGTTCTCGCTCAGCGCGCCTTCGGCCGCGAGCAGATGCGCGGCGAGCGCCAGGGTGGCGGGCCGGCGGTCTGCTTCGATCCAGGTGTCACCCACCTCGGCCGCCGCCTCGTCCAGGACGAGCGCAATCCGGTCGAAGTTCACCGAGGCGAACTCCGGATAGCGCTCCTGCAGGTCGGCGGCGGTCGGGGCGGTATAGGTCACGGGTCAGGCCTTGCTCTGGGCAGCGGGCTTGTCCGCCTTCTCGGCCTTCGGCTTGGCGACGGTGAGGATCTCGTCCTCGACCCAGGCGGCTACGATCGGGTGATCGCTGTGCTGGTCGAAGTCCTTCACCTCGACCGTCGCGCCGGCCGGGATAGTCTGGCCGTTCGGCAGAACGCGGTCGCCCTTGGCGTTGTTGGTGATCTGAGCCATGCGAGCCTCCTTAGATCCCGTCCAGGTAACGGACGGACTTGGGGCGGCGGATGTCGACGCCGCCAAGCCGGAACAGGCCCGGGACTTCGAACAGGATCGGACCGACCTGCCAGACCGGCAGGAACCGGAACGGCATGGGGATGTGCATCTTCACGACCGACGGGTCGCGGCGATACGCCACCATGCGCTTCGTTCCGCCAGAGCCGGCGGTGTCGAGGCCCCAGATGCCGCGGATGTCGAGGCGTCCGCCCGTGGTCCGCGTGTAGATGTTGTTGCGCTCGACCCACTCCAGGATGGTGGTCTGGTTGGTGGCGTCGATGCGGCGGGTCGAGAGGTCCAGCAGCACCGAGTAGGGCAGCAGGAGCGTGTCGGCCATCTCGGCGCCGAGCGAACCGGTGAAGATGCCGGTCAGCTGGCCGTTGATGTCGCGCAGAACCTGGTCGGGCGTCTTGCTGGCGAAGGTCGTGGCCGAGCCGCTCCCGTCGGCCGGAGCCGCCGTGGCCGTCACGGACCCGTTGTTCACCAGGCCGGTCAGGCCCTTCGACGTGTCGCCCAGGAACGCGACCTGCTCGATGAACTCTTCGGAGACGCGACGGGCCGCGTTGGCCTTGTCCGCGTTCAGGTTCATGCCGAGCAGCATGGCCTTGCCGAGCTCTTCGAGGTCGTAGCGATAGCCGATCGCGGCCATGCTGACCGTGGTCTCGAACTTCTCGCGGAGCAGCTCGACGTTGGGGACGTCCTGAGCCTTGCCGGAGAACCACGAGGCCGCGCCGACGGCGTCGCCAGAGAAGTAGGTGACGCTCTGGATCCACTCCGGCGCCGAGGTGTCGACCGGGATCAGGGACGGATACTGGATGTCCTGATACTTGGTCGCGTAGACCTGCGGCTCGATGAGCGAAGCCTGCGTGATGAGGAAGCCCAACGCGCGCTGCGGGGCGTCCTGGACGTGGATGTTCATGTGAGGATGCCCTTCAGTTAGCCGAGGCGAACCTTCGCCAGCCCTGCCCCGGAGGTCGAGCTGTCGAAGGTCGCGTTCGGGATCTGCACGTTGCTGGTCGAGACGTTGGTGATGACGCCCGTCGCCGGAACGAAATACACGGGGTCTCCGGCCGCGACCGCGACCGACGCCTGCACCCAGATCACGCCCTTGGTCATGACAGCGGCCGTGGCGTACTGGGCGTAGAGGTCGGCGGGCTGGCCCGGATCGAGCACGGTGATGCCGAGGTACTTCGGCGAGGCCGAGGACACCTTGATCTGGTTATCGGCAGTGCCGCGCTGGGCGATCTTGCCAAACCCGATGCCGGCTCCCGTCTCGACAACGCGCGAGACGATGACCGCGGGCTCGGAGTTCGCCACCATGCCTTCCAGCGCGGCGGCGTGAGTGGCGGCGTAAGAGGTCTGAATGGCCATTAGGCTGCTCCCTTGGTCTTCCAGGCGCCCTGGAGGTCATCGACCATCTTGGCGTGCGCGGAGGTCCCGTCGGCGGTCTGACGCGGTGACCCAGTGCGCAGAGCGTCGCGGACGGGGTCGGTCGTGTTGGAAGCGGCCAGGGCCCGGAATGCGCCACCGATAGCGGCGTCGTCCATGTCCTTGGCTGCGTCGCCCAGCTTGGCGACCACGGCGGCGCGGGTGATTTCGGCGTCGGTCTTGCCGTCGACCACGAGCGCGTCGCCGGCGATGGCCTTGGCGTCGGCGATGGTCTTGGTCCGGGCTGCGACGGCGGCGTCGAGCTTGGCGGGCGTGAGCGCCGCGTCCTCGACTTGCTTCTTCAGCACGGCGATTTCGCCGTCCTTGGCCGACACGGTCGCGGTGAGCTCTCCGACCTTGGCCGAGAAGGCTTCGGACGCCTTGTTGGCGTCGGCCAAGCGCTTCTGCAGAGTGTCGATCACCGTGGCGCCCTGATCGGTAGTCTCGATCGGGATGCCATCGACGATGACCGTCTTGGTGGGCTTGTCGGTCATCGACCGATCTCCTGTGTTTGAGGACGCCTTGTCGCCGATGCGACAGAGAGGACCAGCCCGCCCGGCGTCCACGATGGCGAGATGGTTGGCTCGGATGTTCTTCTGGACGGCGTCGTAGGCCTCGCCCTGGGGCGTCTGGCCGGCGGTCCAGTCGATGTCGCACTGGTAGCCGGCGGAGAGCTCGCGCTTGCCGGCCTTCACGGCCTCGATCGCGGCGGAGTCCATAAGGGTGAGCGGCACCCGAATGAACGTGCCGTCGCGCGCCACCTCGCCGCCCATCATGCCGATGGCGTGCTTCTTCCAGTTGGCCGCCGTCACCATCTCGGCCGGATGGTCGTTAGTGACCGGCCGATGGGCGAAGCTCGCCAGCGAGTCGGCGTGAAAGACCTCGCCCTCGGGACGGTAGACGCGCACTTGCGCCAGGTCCGTCCGGCCCATTTCGGCGCCGAGATAGATCTGGATTCCGGTGCGCGCGATGCGGGCGTCCGCGACCAGGTAGCCGTCGCGCGTCGTCCGGGTGTCCGTAAGGGACACCGCGTCGGTGAACGTGATCGTGGTCATGGTCGCTCCGGCGCGGCGTAGAGTGCTCAGGCGGCGGCGTTCGTGGCCGCCACCTCATCCGGCTGGACTTCGTGAATGCGCAAGTCCTGCCCTGAATGGACGTAGAACGAGCGCTCTTCGCCCGCCGCGACACGGGCGGTCGACCCCTCGAGCGGGTGAATGCCCGCGGGGCCGTTCGCGCCAACAGGGATAGTGGTGACGTCAACGGGCCAGCCGTGGTTGGCCTTCACAACAACAGTCGTGGTCATATTTTTCTCCTTGAAGGTCACTCCGCCCGGATCACGGGCCTCGGGATGCAGCGGCAGTTAATGGGCTGGCCTGGGTGGCCGTCGCTGGGCGGCTCATCCCAGCGAAATGTCTTGCCGTGCCGGGCCCAGTGCGACGGCTTTGCGCCGGGGTATCGGCCTTCGGGGTTTCCCCGGACCCGCTCGTCGTGAACGGTCCACCAGATGTACTCAGTGACGCCCGCTTCCTGCTGACGGATCCGGTTCAGGTTGCCGTTGAATTTGGCGGCCTGATCGCGGGCGATCAACTTGGCCCGGCGCTTGCCGAAGCCGAACTGCGCGTCGAAGGCCTTGGCGATGTCCCTCGTCGACTTGCCCTGCGTGAGCATGTCGATCACCGCGGTTTCGACCCTCTTGGCGACCTCGTCGCTTAGCCCGGTGATCAGGGCCACGGCAGCTGCGGTCGCGAGCTCGATGAGCGGCTCGACCGAGCGCTGCTGCACCACCGCTTTCAGATCCACGCCGATCGCGGCGTTGACGCTTTCCAGCCAGCGGTCATCGTGCCGGACGGCTTCGATGCGCAGCAACCGGTCGACCATCCCGCGAGCGGACGCAATCAGCCGGGCCATGGCGTCGCGCATGCCCCTGAAGGTTTCGCCAAGGCCCATGTCCTGCGTATGCCGGGCCGCTGTGACCTCGGCGGACAGCATGATCAGCGCCTTTGACCGCTCGCCTTCCGCGAGCACCATCCGGATGATGCGTTCCAGCCCGAGCTCGGCGGACCGGCGTGGCGCGATCGGGCGCAGCGCCACCGTGCGGCGCTTGCCGCGCTCGCGGGCCAATTGCGCCAGGTCGTAGCGCATCAGGCGTCCTCGGTGACGCGGGCCTTCCAGTCCTCGTCGACTTCGGCGAAACGCTCCGGACCCAGCAGGATCCGCCCGGCGAAAGGTTCGATCGCGGTCAGATCCACAGACCTGAGCTCGTAGGTGATCGTGATGTGCGGCTGGTACTCCGCGTGATCCCACGAAGCTCCGGCGTCCTCAAACTGCTCATGCCGCCACTGCAGCGCCCGAGAGGAGAACAGCAGCACCACGGCGCCGCCATCGAAACGCTCGACGAGGCGTGCGCCGCCGGCCGGAATCTCCAGGCCGCCATCGTTGTCCTGCGACGACCAGTAGTCCTCGCCGACCTTCATCCAGTCGAGCGGCGTGCGGCTGAAGCAGACCGTCACGTGCAGATCGTCTGAGGCCAGAGTGGTCTTGAACCCCTGCCCTTTGGCCCAGGCGATGATCTCGTCGGCGTTCAGGACGGCGCGGGAGACATAGAGGGTACGCGGCGCGGCGTCGTTTCCGACCAGGCGCAGGTTGGGCCTGGGCAGCGGCGCGGGCTCGACTTCTTCGATGTCGACGCCGAACTCGTCGAAGGCCGACTCGATGCCGGGATAGATGCCGTCCTCGATCAGCTGATTGCGCACGCCCTGGGCGAGCGCCTCGGTCGGGAACAGCCCGCCGTCGAGATAGATCTTGGTGGCCTGCGCCTTCTTCAGCCCGACATCGGCCTTCTCGGTCTCGCTCATCTGCCAGAGCGGCGACCACTCGTACCAGACGTCCGCCGGCCGGCTGCCCAGCGCGTGGCGGATCAGGATCTCGTCGAGCGGCGACACCGTCGGCCTAAGGGAGACTTCCTGCAGGCTAGCGACGTGGTCGTAGTAGTTCCGGATGTCAGCGTCGCCGGTGGCGTTCAGGCCGGTGGGCGATTTGCCGAGCAATCGGGTGACCGGGATGTCAGCCGCGCCAGCTGCTACCTCAAGGAACATGCGAAGAAGCTCGGGGAAGGACTGGAAGTTGAGCTGCTTTTGCTGCCAGATCTCACCCTCCTTCCCGTCGCTGTCGAGCAGCAGGATGTTGTGCAGGCTCTTGATCTGGGCCGCGGCGGAAAACCGCGCCGTCACGCGTGACGTGCCTTCTGGCGTCTGCAGATGGCCGGCAAGGCCCGGCACGTTGATGATGTCCGTCTTGGCTTCCGGCAGCATGCTGGCGACGTGCTGCTGGGACGAGGCGGCGTTCTGAATCGCGTCCAGGATGATCTGCAGGATCGAGTCGCCCCAGCCGTCCGCCGACATGCGCGGGTCAGGCAGCTCGGCGCCGATGAAGCGGATCACGCGCGAGGGGTGGATTCGAACGCCGGCCCGCCCTGCCCCAGCGATCTCGTAGAAGCGCGGCTGGCCGAAGAACGGAGACAGGATGTCCTGCTCCAGCTCGCCGGTGGTGACCTCATTGCGGCTGAGCACGTGCAGGTACTGGACCGCCCCGCGCCCGACTCGGTCCGGAACAAGCGGCTGGGCCGGGTCGGCATCACCGATGCCGATGAAGATGGCCGAGCCGCCGTAAAGCCTGGCCCGCTTCATCGCCGTGGCGACTTTGTCGCGAACGCCCAGCGCGCGCTCGGCTTCTTCGATCGCCTCAATCTGCGTGTTCTCAGCCTGCCACTCGCGCCAGGCGCGCGTCATGTCATGCGGGACGATGTCGACGATCTTCCGCGACAGCCAGTCGCTGCGATACATGGCCTCCAGCTGCTGCGGCTCGATGAGCGACAGCGCGTAAGCGGCGGCGACGGACTTGTCCTTGGAGGTGCCCAGACCGGAGACGAGGTTGATGAGCCGGTCGAAGAAGAGCATTCGTCAGACCACGTTGAGCATGCCGTAAGGCCGCTTCGACATCAGGCGGCCGAAAGCGCCGGAGCTGGCGTCGACCTGGTCCTTGTGAGCCCCCGCCGGAAAGACGCTGAGCTCTTCGAGGTAGGCGTCGTTCCAGTCGCCGCGGATCAGCTTCACATTGCCGGCTTCAGCCTGCGCGGCGAACGGCTCGGCTCGGGTGACCTTGTCGCCGGTCTCCGGCTCGGCATGGGCCCGGAAGCCTGCCAGCATGGCGACGAGATCGCGGGCCTGAACCTTTCCAGCCTGGCCGGGATCCTGCGGCAGGCTGACCTCGACCTCTTCGCCGTCCTGCCCGGCGGTGTTCTTAATCAGGCGGCGAACGTCAGGGCCTTCGGCCTGAACGCGCGCCACGTGTCCGACGTAGAACGTGCCGTCCGGGGCGCGGCCGAGTTTGACTCCGGCCGTGTAGGCCGGGTTGCTGCCCTGCTTCGCCGCGCTCGCGGCGAGGTCCCAGTGGCGAACCCATCGCGTGTTGGCCGGGGCCGCGCCGACGACCTCGAACCAGCCCTTCTTGAACATGCCGCCCTCGCGCGGGGCGGGGCGCTGCTGGAATTGACCGGCGACGGCGTAGGAGCCCATCACCTTCTTGTCACGGTCGACGACATGGCGCGGGAAGCGCGCCGGGAACAGCAGCTCGCCGTCGTCGGTCCGGATGTCCTTGAAGCCGATCGAGGTGACGCACCGCCGCTCGGGCTCGAACTCCATCGGCAGCATCAGGTGCTCGTAGCCGAGCTCCTTGGCCAGAATGATCCCGGACACGTCGCGCTCGTGCAGCCGCTGCATGATGACCACGATGGCGGAGCGGTCCGGATTGTTGAGGCGGGTTGGCACCGCCTCCAGGAACCACTCGTTCACGCCGTCTCGGACCTTTTCGGACCCTGCGTCCTCGACCGAGAGCGGATCGTCGATAATGACCCGGTCGCCGCGGGCGCCGGTGATGGAGCCTGCGGCGACAGCCTCGCGAATGCCGGTCGCCTCGTTCTCGAACTTCTCCTTGACGTTCTGGTCCTTGGTCAGGGCGACGCGGTCGCCCCAGAGCTCCTGATACCAGTCGCTCGCCACGAGGCGGCGGGTGCGCAGGTTGTCGCGAATGGCCAGCTTCTGCGAGTGCGAGGCAGCCACGTAGCGCGTTGACGGCCTGTTCTTCGGTCCCCACTCCCAGGCGGGCCAGAACACGCCGGCCGCCAGGCTCTTCATCGTTCCGGGTGGGACGTTGATCAGTAGGCGGCTGATGTGCCCGTAGGTGATCGCCTCGAGGTGCTCGCAGACCGCGTCGATGTGCCAGCCGTGGACGTAGGGCTGGCCGGGTTCGATGACGGGCCAGGCGAGGCGGATGAACTGGGCAAGCTTTCGCTCGGCGAGCTCCTTACGAACCGCTCGAAGGCTCGGCGGAGGCTTTTGCAAGGATCGCCTCCAGGGCGGCCAGATCTTCGATGGGCAGGCCAGACAAGTCTGGGCCCTGCTCCGTCTTGATCGGGCCGCCATCGCGACCAGTCAGCTCGACCCGGTCCTTAAACAGGCCGAGGTGCTTTCCTAGGTTCACGAGCGCGGCTTGTTTGTCGTGGAACTTGATAGCCACACCATCCTTGGTCTTGCGAACCTCGGAGATGGCGGCGGCTGTGTCGGGGTCGATCTGTTCGCTTGAGATCAGGGCGACGTCGTTGACCACGTGCACCTGGCCAGTCTCGTCCGCGACGGCGATCCCGGCGCCCCAGGCGACCGCCTTTCGGATGTCCGCGAAACCGATCTTCGCCAGTTCGGATATGACGCGCTCGACGGTGACGCCGACCTTGTCTGCCGCCTTACTCAGGATCTCCTCAACTCTGCTCCGGATGTGCTCATTTGCGCTCATCCGCGCAGCATTGGACCGATGAGGTGAGTACCCGGCGAGCGCGTAGGCCTCGTCGGCGGTCGCTCCCTTGGAGATCTCCTGCGCGAACCTTTCGTGCTTGGCGTTCTTGAGGACGGGCATGAGGTAAGGCGCTCGCTTAGATCCGCGCCGGCCCCATTCCATTTGCCCGTCGGTCCACTGCGGGTAGTGTCACCGCACGAGAGTCGGAGCAGCTGGATGACGTTCGAGGATCGAATAAATCGACTGGAGGCGGAGGTGCTTGCGCAGGCTGAAGTGATTCAGCTGTTGCTGACCTGGTTCGCCGATGCCGGCGACGACAACGCTGGGGAGATCGCCGCCCAGATCAAATCTGTCGAGGACAGCTGGGTGGAAAGCCACGGGCCAGACGAGATGATCGTGACGACACTTCGGCAAATTAGGCAGCGCTTCCAGATCTCGCGATCCATCGACGGCGCCATGGACGTAGTGGAAACCAAGCTGACCGGGCTTCCGGAAGGCGTCCCTTGGGACAAGTGGTTCAATCCGAAACGGCCGAGCTAGGCTTCGGTGGCTCGGCGCTGACCACCCGCCCATTCACGACCCTTCGCCCGATCATGTGGCGGCCAACGTCCGCGAGCTGCAGCCCGGCGCCCCGAAGATCGCCGGCACGGGCCTTTGCCGCAGCGTCAGCCAGCATGCGGCGGCGTTCCGCGCATGAACTGCAAGGCATAACTCGCTCCAGGAAAGTCGCCCGGTCTTCGTCGCAGCGCGGCCGGGCAAGCACCGAGATGGGATGATGGCAGCACCCCAGCGACTACGCCCCGAGGGGCGATCTCATCCATATAGGCTTAGCAACAGCCAAACCGTAGCGAATACGACGGATAATCCCGAAACGACCCCGATTAAGACGCAGCGACAAGCTTGCATGGATCGTGCCTAGTCGGACGGCGGCCGGCGCGGGTGAGCCGGGCTATGCCTCCGTCGACGAAAAAGTCGCGCGTGCTTGAGGGCCGAGACAGAAGGCGTTGGGGCGCCGTCGTCGCCGCGCGAAACTGGATTTTGAGAAAAGGAGGGCGTCGCGCCAGAACAGGTTCACCGGATCCGGCATCCTGCTGGCTGGATCGGGAGGCGTGAAACACGCTCTCTTTCCCCGGCGTCCCTCGCACGTTACCCGGGCCGACGCGTGACCGCCGGTAGGCCGGGAGGCTCGTGCGCAAGCCTTGCCGCATGCGTGCAAGTGTTCGCGCAGCCTGTCAAGACGCAGCCTCAAGCTGGGAAGCTTCCAAGATGGCCCGTGTCGGCCGGCCGAACAGCGAGATCAAGATCTGCACACGATCGTTCGGCGCGCACCGTTCCACCTGGGCGTCAAACCTGGCCAAGGGCCCGTCAGTGATGCGGACGTCTTGCCCTTCCCGGAACGCCGTCGCCTTCCGGGTGTCCTTGTCCTTTTTGCTGCCGCTGAGCTCGCCTGCGTCTTCCCGCTCCTTGAGCTTGAGAACGATGCTCTCGTGGATCTGCACCGCGGCCCCGCTGGCGCGCACCAGGTCGATCACCCCATCGAAACCGCCGCCCTTGCGCCAGTCGATGGGTTTCACATCGGTGAGCCTCGACTCCTGACCGGGCAGGAGACCAAGGAACAGATAGCCGGGCAGATAGGGCCTCCGGTCCTCGACAGCTGGGTTGCGGCCGAGCATGGACGAGACCCGGGGCAGGCTGCGGACGATGGCTGCGAGCGCCCGGCGCTGAGCCATGGGATCGCGGATCCGCCCAGCCGCCTCCAGCGCCAAGCTGCGCCGCTCGGATAGGGCCTGGAGCCGCTTCTTGGACTCATGACTGCGGGGCTTTCGCCAGACCACCTCCATCGGGCAGTAGGGCAGGAATCCGGCGAGGCGCAGGTCGTCACAGACGCGCTGCTCCTGGCGGGCGGTGACCTGCACGATGTGCCACCGGGTGACCTGCTCGAACCCCTGATCCTGATCTGCGGCCACGGCGGGCGCGCTCGCGTCCGTGAAGTTCAATTTCGGAATGACCATCGCCTCGTGCCTCTGCCGCCGTTGATCATGCTCACGCTGCGCGCTCCGCGGGGATTTCACTGAGGCGCACGAACGCTCCGGGCTTTCCGTTGTGCCAGGTCTTCAGGGGTGGCTTGCCGCGGGCTTTCGTGACGGCCTCCCATGCCGGGGAGCCCTCGTCCACCCAGGCCCCTGCGGCGGCTGTGGGCCTCCCTGGGGCGGGCTTCACGCCGGCGCTGCGCTCGGCTCTCTCAACCACAGCAGCCACCACGTAGCGCCAGGACGAGAACTCCTTGCCGCGCTTGGCGCGGATGGTCGGGAGGATCTGCTCGGCGAGCGAATAGCCCTTGTCGACCAGGTCGCGGATCGGGGCGAGATCCTTGGGGGCCTGCGAAAGCGGGATGCCCGCCGCGTCGGCCAGATCTTCCAAAATCCCATCATCGACAAGCGCAGCGCGGCCAGGATCGCGGATCGTAGGGCTGCGCTGCTGGTTTTTTTGTTCTTCTTCCTCTTCCCTCCCTCCTCCATCCTCCATCTGCGGCGACTTTTCGGAATCGCTGGGGGAGGACTTCGGAAGCTCTTCCGTAGTGGTTCCGGAATAACCGACGAACTCGGCCATCTCTTCCGTAAGCACTTTCGATGAGTTGGGGCTCTTGGGCCGCTGAAAACGGCGGAAGTTCCGGATAGCTCCGTATGCCTTGCCGTTCGCGCTGAACCTCCGGACGAAGCCAAGTCCCTCGACCTCGTCTAGCAGGCCCGGAAGGTCGATGTTGTCTACTGGGAAAAGCCGAGCCTTCAATGTGAGCGGCTTCCATTCAAAGACGCCGTCGTCGAATGCCTCCGTCCATAGTCCGATGAGAAACAGCCGCGCATGAACGGAGGCCGACATGAATGCTTCGTCCGTGAACAAGCCGGGGTGGACGCTCCTAATCCTCGCCACGGATTTCCTCCTCAATAAACGCGTCTAGTTCTTTTCGAAATTGAGTCCAGCTACGGCACTGCTTGGCGAAGCGTTCCAGCCAGTCGATGTCCATGGCGTGCAGGACAGCCTCCTCCATCAACTGCATAGCCGCCGCCTCGTTGAGGTAGCGAAGCCGACGCCTGAGGATGCCTCTGATGTAGTAGAGCCTACGCAGATAAGGCTTGTCCTTGGACAACTGTAGGACAGCGGCCACTCTAGCGATCATGCTGAACGCGCGCGCAGCGCTCTCATGAGTGACGTTGCCGTCTGGCCCACGTTCGCAATAGGACTCCGCTGACGACTGTGCTGCATCCAGGACTAGCTCTGCCCCGAACCTCTTGACCATCCTGCGCAGACTGTCGCGACCGCCCTCTGATAAGCCCAGACCAGGACACGCCAAACTCTTGATCACCTTGCCCTCAATCGTGGCAAGTTGGTCTTGCTCGAGGTTGGCTAGCTGGTCCCGCCACTGGATCAGCATCTCCAGTTGCGCGCGGCGCTCATTCAGTTGCTCGAGTTCTGCACGCTGACGGTCCAGAATGTGCGTCTCGTCCAGGGTCTTGTCGCTCTTCCCGCTATTGCACTCAAAGCAAGACGTGACGAGGTTCATCGGATCGTTGTCGCCGCCATTGGCGACGGCGTTGATGTGGTCGCACTGGAGCACGACGTCGGGGGCCTTCCGACCGCAATACTGGCAAGTGAAACTGTCGCGCTTGAAGACCTCGAAGCGCACGCTGTTGCGGATGGGCTTTCGTTCCCTCATCACGCGGTCCTCGCATCAAGCCGGCGCTGGTGGGCGGCGATTCCATAAATGACCGCGGTGTGATCTTGGCGGTTCATAAACCGGGCGATCCGCTTGTAAGACCAGTTCGTCCGCTGGCGCAGTTCCCACATGACTTCATGCCGCGCCAGCATGGGGACGATCTTGCGGCTTCGGCTAAGAAGCATGCGGAGCTTGACGCCGTACTTCATGCAAATGGCATCACGGATGGCGTGCCCGAGAGGCGCATACAGATGGGCTTCGTAATCGGAGCGCCTCTCCTGCTCTCGGATGGGCTTCAGCGGCTGGGACTGCTGCGGGAAAGGCTCAGCGGCCGGCTCAGGCACCGCCTCCGCCGCGGGGGCAGGCGAACGAGGAACCAGCGCCAGGGCGGGCCGCTGAACGACCGGCTGGGCCACGCTGATCCCCATGCGCCGACGGGCGGCTCGGTAAGTTTCACGCTGCTGCTGAAGTGCTGTCTGCATGGCTCTGCGCCTTCGCAAGTGAATAGAGGGTTTTGGCGGCGTCCCGCAGCTCGGCGAGCCGGACGCGCTTTTGTTCGATGTCGTGGGTGGGCCACGGAGCGCCCTTGCGGTCGGGGTCCAGCAAGCGGCTGATGCGGGCCTCGAGGCCGGAAGCCTGAAGCGAGACAGCGTCGGCCTGGGCGATGAGCGGGGTCATGGCTTCCTCCGCGACCAGCCGAGTTCCGGCTTGCCGTCGAAGTTCTGATGCCAGATGAACCAAGCGAAGTCGGACGTGCCGCCGCCGGCCTTGATGCCAGCCTCGATCACGGGACCGGGCGGCATGGACGGGCGCGGGGTGATGAACAGCACCCGGCGCAGCGGGGTGCTCTCCAGCCAGCGCGAGCGCTCGTCGCCGTGAACCCAGGCCGAAGGCAGCAGCATCGCGACCTTGTCCATCGCGACCTCCAGCGCGCGGGTCACGAAGGCCTCGGCGTGCTTGAAGGGCGGGTTGGAGATGACGTTGTTGGCGCCGACGCGCTCAATCAGGAAGTTGCTGACGCGGGCGCAGTCAGGGCTGCGCACCACGATGTCCTCGCCCCAGGCGTGCAGCCCCGCCATCTGGGCGGCGCGCACGATGCGCCCGGTTCCGCAGGCCGGGTCGAGCACGGTGCCCCTGAAGCGCTCCACCGCGAACAGGCGCTCGCTGACCCATTCGGGCTCGACGTACCAGTCGTCGGGATGCCGGGCCCAGAGATGAGCGTTGAGCTTGACGGGAGCATTCATCGCACCGTCTCCACCACCTTCATGCGGTAGAAAAGCTCCATGGCTTTGCGGCGCAGGCGGTAGGCCGCGTCCTTGGCGGTGCCGGACGACTTGAGCTCCTCCACCACGACTTCGCCGCGCTCATTCAGGTAGCGGAAGTCCGGCGTGTAGGTGCAGAAGTGCTGGCCGTCGATCTTCACGGGGAAGGACGGCTGGACCTGCAGGTCGTGGATGACGCCGGCGCGCTGGAGAAGCTTGAGCTCGGAATAGCGCATCATCTCCTTCTTCGAGGCGAAGGTGATCCCATCGAGGGTGCGTGCCTCGACAGGGGCGACCGCGAAGCGGGACCGGCTCATGCCGCGCGCTCCTCTGCGGCGAGGATGGCGCGGCCGATCAGCTCGGGGATCTGGGGAACTACGGCGTTGCCGAGCCCTCTAAGCTCGTCCAACCGTCCGGGAACCCCATCATGCCCTCCACACACGAACGGCAGGGAATGCCTTTGAAAAGCGCCGACAAGCCTATCTGCTTCCCGATACGCATCCGGCGCTGGATAGATGGCATGGACACGTCGCCCCTGTCCCTGTTGTCCGACGCCAGCGGGGTAGGCAACAATCCAGAGGCGGTCGCGTCGGTGAGGTGCACCAAGGGTCGAAGCAGGAATGCAGTTCCATTCCGCGTCATACCCGAGCGTGGCCAGCGGCCCGAGAATATCTCCAAGCCATCCATCAAGCAGCTCTGGGCTGTTCTCCACGATGACGAGGCGGGGTCGTAATTCGCCAATAAGCCGCGCGAACTCATACCAGAGCCCCGAGCGTTCTCCGGCAAGACCAAGACCGGAGCCTGCTGTCGAGAGGTCCTGGCAGGGGAAGCCTCCGCAGATGACGTCAACGCCAATTCCATCTGCGGCCAGGCGCTCTGCGGTAAGGGTGCGGACGTCATCGTAGCAGGGGACTCCAGGCCAGTGTTTCGCGAGGACGCGGCGGGCGAACGAGTCGATCTCGCAGAACGCCACGGTCTGAAAGCCGCCCGTGCGCTCCAGGCCGAGCGAGAAGCCACCGATGCCGGAGAAGAGATCGAGGACGCGCATCACCGTCCGCCTCCCCGGTGAGCGTCACAGCGCAGCGGGCCTGGCTTGCCGCAATAGCGCGGCTCCTCGCCCTTGCGACGGGGGAGGATGGCCAGGCAGCAGGGGTCACGCCCGACCAGCTGGCGAAGCGTGAGTCCCTGCGGATGCGACCAGACGAGAACGGGCTGACCCATCACGCCACCCCGCTCAGATTGAAGGCGGACAACACCGGCTTTTTCGGCGTGTCGCGGCGATTGACCTTCGGTGCGTCCTTCACCTTGCCGCGGTAAGCGATGGCGGCGTGGTGCGGGCAGTACGGGCCGGCGCCCTCGTGTGTGTGGCCGCAGAACTGATGCGAGCCGGATTGGCTGAGGGCGACTGGATAGCGGCACGAGTCCGCCGTGAGCGCGAGCAGGCTTAGCCCGAGAGGAGGGCTAGGCAGCGGCGGAGGCTCGGGGTTGAATGTCGCCCCTGCGGCGACTTTCGAGGCTCCTCCCAGCTTGGGCGCATGCGATGCGTCCCGGCCGCTGGCGCTCGGCGTCACGACAGTCAGCGCGGCGCGCCGGAGCTGAACGGAGCGCCCTCGCCTGCCCGCAGCCGCCGCGACGATGCGCTTGTCCTGCTCGGCCTTGGCCGCCCCGAAGTTGAGGCCGAGCCGAAACGCCTTGCCAATCACCGAGCTGCGCGTGACGCCACCGCCGAGTTCAGCCGCGACCTGAGAGGCGCTGAGGCCGAGGACGATCAGTTTGCGCAGGATCTCGACGCGGTCGTCTGTCCAGGGGACCGCCATTACGCCATCCCCAGCGCTTCAAGATACAGCTCGAGGATCGCTTCCTCTTCCTTCCGCGCGGCGTGGTCCTGCCGGCGGATGGCGACGATCTTCTTGATGATCTTGGTATCGAAGCCAGTTCCCTTCGCTTCCGCGTAGACATCGCGGATGTCCTCTTCCAGGGCCTTCTTCTCTTCGTGAAGGCGCTCGACCCTCTCGATGATGGCTCTCAGCTGGTCGGCGGCGATACCGTTGTCGCCGACGCTGGCGTTCCGCGCAGCCGCAGGTGCGTGCGTAGCAGCTCCCATGCCAACCCCGATCACTGGCCGCACTCCACGTCGGCCAGCACGCGGGCGCGGGCGCAGGTGAGCGTGCGGATGGCGTCGTCGAGATCCTTGAGCAGCGGCAGAGCCTCGGCGGCGGTGATCTTGCCGTCCCCGGTGGCGTCCAGGAGCTTGGCGACGAACTCGGCCTGCTCCACACAGGCGCGGCCAGCCAGAACCGTCACGCCCTCGTTGGTCGTGTGGCTGGGCAGGAACGCGCCGCCGGCCAAGGTGCAGAGATGCTCGATGGGCGCGCGGGCGCCGGCCACGACCAGGTCGCACACCGCCGCAAAACTGATCTCGGCCGGATGCTGCGGGTCGCTGTAGTTGTACGTCTGCTTGAGCTTCTTGCGGATCCGCTCGGCCACGCGCTTGGGGCCGCCGATCTCGGCGAACATCCGAGAGATGACGTGCTTGGTGGTAAAGTAAGCTCTCGGCTTTACCGGGTTAAACGCTGCGTGCGCATTCATTTCTCGACTCCCCAAAGTCGGCTGGAAACGGATGTACTGACTTCCACTGGAAGGTCCTGAGCACAGGCGCGACTGTTCAGCCGCCGCCTTCAGGCTCGGGAGCAAAATCGATGGATGATCACTGGTTCAGCCTCGCCGACCTGGCGCGGATCGAGGTGACGAAGCTGGGCCTCCGGCCTCGGAACGACAACCACTCCGGAAAGGCGGCCGGAGGCGAAGCCCCGGCCGCAAGTCAGGGAGGAAGCGCCCAAGGAGGGCTGGACGTGGACGCTTACGGCGCCCGATCGACCCGCGACGACGCTCGCTGCGTCTCCGCGCGCCGCCGCAGATAAGCGCTGGTCCTCGCGGGCCAGCTCGTTCCAGATCTCAGCCTCGGAGCACCCGCGCCTCTGCGCGATGGCGGAGGTGTCGAGGCCCACGCGCATGTCGTCGCGGATGGACCAGGCAGAAGGCGTCATGCTGCCGCTCCATGACCCGTGTTGTCCTGGGACGTGCCTATGAAGTCGTTGGCAGTCACGGCTCCTCTGGTCACCTCGCGTATTCGCCGCATGTGCGCCGGCCGAGGTGTCCTCTGGCCTTGCACGTAGCGCGTGACCGATGCTTGCGAGACGCTGATTTTCGCAGCGAAGTCACTGTGGGAGAGGCCATGCTTGGCGAGATAATCGGCGAGCTTCATGGCAGATGGAATACCAATTTGGAATTTTATCGTCAACCTAAAAATACCATATCGGTCTTAGACCAACGGTCGGCTGCCCCTTACCGTTTCGGTATGAGTGAACTTCGCCGAATCAGAGAAGCAAAAGGCCTCAGCCAGCAGAAGTTGGCCGAGCTCGCAGGCACATCTCAGCCGCAGATCCGGCGACTTGAAGTGGGCGAGCGTGAACTGACCAAGAGTTGGGCGGATCGCCTAGCGCCCTTTCTGGACGTGCGATCGGAAGATCTCCTCTACCCGCCCGACCGAGATTCCGAGATTACTCGAACAGCCGAGGACGAAGCCGATCTGATCAATGTTCCGCCGGCCGGCATCGTTGAAGTCGACGTGCGGGCGGGTATGGGCGGGGGCGGCGTTGTTCAACACGCGTATGTGAGGAACGGCGTCGAGGTTACGACCGTCGACGCTCTTAAGCCGGAACCTTGGCTGCTTCCATCGAGCTTTGTCCGCGACGAGTTGCGAGCACCGGCTGCGCGCCTCGTTGTGCTTGAGACCCAGGGCGACAGCATGAGCCCGACCATCGAACCGGGCGAGCGCGTTTTCGTAGACACGGGGCACCGCACGCCCAGTCCGGACGGGATCTATGCGCTCCGGGACCGGTTCGGGTTAGTGATCGTCAAACGGCTACAGGTTTCGCGCGGACGGGACTCTGCACGGGTCAGGATCCTTTCGGACAACTCCAACCACCCTGAGGAAGAGGTGGGACTTGAGGAGATTGAGGTGGTCGGCCGCGTCGTTGCAGCGATCAAACGCCATTGATACCAAAATATTCCAGATTGGTATTGACTAGATAGACCGTTTTGGTATTGTGCCTCCGTCATCAGGACGGAGGCGGACTTGCCCCACACCAACTTCCTTTCCCTCGCCCAGCTTAGCGCTCTCGCGCCGGGCGATCTGGTCAAGCACCGAGCTGACGACCTCTGGTTCGAGCTGACGCTGCTCTCCGAGCCGCGTGACATCGGCGGCGGCCGGCTGCTGGTCAACGCGATCGGCATCCTGCCCGGCCGCCCCGGCGTCAGCTGCGGCTTCGACATCATGGCCGGGCCCGACGGCGGCAACATGCCCGCCAGCCGCGTCCGCTTCGCCGCCGACCTCGAGCAGGCGGCGGCATGACCGGCCACTTCATCGACTTCATCCGGCCTTGGGCCATCGCGGGTGGCCTCGGGATCATCGCCATCGCCGCCACCGAATACCTGGTCGACCGCCTCGCTTTGCTGCGCAGGCGCTGAGGAGCCACGTCATGACCGACCTTTCCCCTCACCTGAGAACACAGGCTGAAAAGCGGCAGGCGATCGTCCATCTCGACGCCCTCACCAAGGTGCTGAGACAAGCCGAGGACGAGCTGGCCCAGCTGAGGCAGGCGAGCCCTGCCGAGTACGCCCGCCTCACCGACGGTAACGGCGATGTGGTGTTTGGCTTCCGGCTTGGGGCCTGCGCTTTGGCCAATGATCTGCACGACGAGATCCACGCGATCGGCGCCTACCTCGAGCATGCAGCGCAGCGGGACCTCGATCGCCGGTTTGCGGAGGACATGCCCGACCGGGCGGTGATCCCCTTCCGCCGGCACAGCCAAGCCGTCCCCGTCACAGCCGACGGCGGGGACTCGGCGGCATGACCGAGGAAACCCTGATCCTCGTCCTCGCCCTCGCGACCTGCCTGGGCTTCCCGCTGATCACGATCGGCGGCGCCTGGCTGCTCTACCGACCCCGCCCGGGCGACGAGCAGCACGAGCAACTCACCAACGTCGAACCCTGAAGGGAACACAGCCATGAGCGCCGCTCTGGAACAGAACGACTTCGCCTGGTGGGACTCGGCCCGCGCCGGCCTGAACCCGCCGATCCACGAGAATGACCCGCAGTGCGGCTATTTCCGCATGCGCTCCGGCAAGGGCGGCCCGTGGCTCCCCGTCTGCATCTATCGCGACGGCGGCCAGCTCCTCGCCTTCAAGGGCGACGAGTCCGTCGACCCGCATCAGATCTGGACCTGGGTGGCCCGCCGGCCGATCAGCTACGAGCTTTACACCGCCGTGGCGGACCAGGGCCAGCCGTGGCCGGAGGACATCGCCTCCGAGGTCGAGCAGCACGCCGAGGCTCTGCCGGAAGACGCCTCCGAGGAGGACAAGATCAAGGCGCAGATCGCGGCTCACGAGGCCGCCTTCGCCAAGTACCTCGCCGATTGCGGCGGCTCGATCACGACCGAGGATCAGGACGCCAAGGCCGAGACGTTCCGGGCCGAGTTCCTCGCCCTGCAGAAGAAGATCGCGGCGCTCCACAAGGCCGAGAAGGAGCCTTTCCTGGAGGGCGGGCGCAAGGTCGACGCCAAGTGGAAGGCGCTCGAGGCCCGGGCCGAGGATGGCAAGAAGCGGATCGGCGCGGTGGTCACGCCGTTCCGGGTCGAGCGCGACCGCAGGCGCCAGGAGGAAGAGCGGCGCCGGGCCGAGGCTGAGCGCAAGGCCCGCGAGGACGCCGCTCGCGCCGCCGCCGAGGCTGCGGCCGCCGGCCAGCCCGCGCCGGAGCCGGCGCCCGTCGCGCCGGTCGCCAGCCGCCGCGCGGCGCCGCCGTCCGGTCTGCGCACCGTCCGCGTGCTTGTGATCGACGACCTCCGGGCCGCCCTGACGCAACTTGCCGCGCTCAACGATCCGCCGGCCGAGCTGGTCGAAGTGGTCCGCGTGATCTCCCGCCGGATGATCGAGGCCGGCGTGTCTGTCTCCGGTTGCCGCATCGAAGAGCAGAAGAGGGCCTAACCATGAGCCTCGCTGAAGACACCAACATCGAACATCTCCCAGCGCGTCGCGATCGATCCCCGGTGACGGCAGGTCAGTCCATCCGGGCCATCGTCCCGCGTGACTTGAACGAGGCCTTCCGGGTCGGTGAGGCCATCTTCCAGTCAGGTCTGGCCCCATACGGCCTGGACTCCGCTCAGAAGGTCTGTGTGGCCGTCATGTACGGGCTGGAGATCGGCCTGCCGCCTATGCAGGCCGTGCAGTCGATCGGCATCATCAACGGGCGGCCTGGCATCTACGGCGATGCCGCAATCGCCCTCGTGCGCGCCTCCGGCCTGATGCTGTCGTTCAAGGAATGGATCGAAGGCGAGGGCGACGAGCGCGCAGCAGTCTGCCGGGTCCAGCGCAAGGGCGAAGAGGTCGTCGAGGAGAGGTTCTCCGTCGCCCAGGCGAAGAAGGCCCGGCTCTGGGACGAGCGTCCCATCGTCAAGAAAAAGGGCCGGAGCGGCGAGTGGTACGAGGCCCAGAACGACTCGCCTTGGCACAAGTACCCGGATCGGATGCTGAAGTTCCGGGCGCGCGGTTTCCTGTTGCGCGACACCTTCGCCGATGTGCTCAAGGGCCTTGCGACGGTCGAAGAGCTTCAGGACATCACCCGGACCACGGAGGATGAGGCTCCCGCCCCGATCCGGCGCGCCCCGCCGCCTCCGCCGTCGCTCGCGGCGCCGCAGCCGCCCGCCGTCACGATCCCGACCGAGCAGGCCAAGCCGGAGCCGGTCGCGGTCGAGCAGCCCGCGCGCCGCGCGCCGCCCCCGCCGCGCTCGGCCCAGGCCTACACCGAGATGGGCCAGCTGAGTTCGGCCCCTGCACCGAACTCCGCCACCCAGGCTGTCGAAGAAGCGTCGGATGGCGACTTGCTGGAGGACCTCCGCAACGACTTGGTGGACTGCAAGACAGCCGCCGATTTCGACCGCGTCCGCGACGCCTACATGCCGAAGGTCGATCAGCTCGACGAGGACGCCAAGCGGGAAGCCGGTCGGATCTGGAACGAGTTCTTCACCCCGTTCTTCGACGCCGAGCAGAAGGCCGCCCGATCCAGCGCCGCGGAATCCAAAGAGGACGGTGACGATGGCATGACGCCAGTCGAGCGCGTCCTGCTGGACGAAGCCCGCTCCGCATCCCTGGAAGGCGTCCGCGCCCTCAAGTTCTGGCTCGGCAAGCGCCACGCGAACGAGATGTCGTTCCTCGAGGCACACAAGGACAGCCTCATGCAGGCTGCCCGGCAGGCTGACGAGGGCGTCTGATCATGGCTCCGCTCCCGTTCCGCTGGTCAGGAGAGGCTTTCGAGCCTCTCCGCGGTTTCGCCAAGCGCGCGAACAACCTGTTCGTGGTGGGCGAAGTTTATCGCCTGGAGCCTGTCGAGGACCGTTCCAGCGCGTCGCACAAGCATGAGTTCGCTTGGCTCAAGGAGGCCTGGCAGAACCTGCCTGAGACTCTGGCCGAACAATACCCGACGGCCGAACATCTTCGGAAACGGGCGTTGATCGACGCCGGTTTCTACGACGAGACCATCGTCGACGCGGGGACGCAGGCCGCAGCCATTCGCGTCGCGTCGTTCGTGCGGGCGCGCGAGGAGTTCACCCTCGTCATCGTGCGCGGCACCTTCGTGGTCACCCGAACCGCCAAGAGCCAATCCGTCCGGGCGATGGGGAACAAGGATTTTCAGCGTAGCAAGGCCGCGATCATGGACGTGGTCTCGGAGCTGATCGGCGTCACGTCTACCGAGCTCGCCCGCAACGCCGGGAGGGCCGCCTGATGGTGCACCAGTCTGACCTGTTCGATCTCCTGGCCTATCCGGCGGCGCCCGGGGCCAAGACCGACGGGCCCAGCGCGGAAGCGGCGGAGTCCATGCGCCCGAGCGCGGAGTATCTGCGCGGCCAGGTGCTGGAGATGCTGCGCCGCCATCCCGCCGGCATGACGGCCGACGAGTGCGCGCAGATGATGCGGCGTTCCGTGCTGTCGATCCGGCCGCGCTTTTCGGAGCTCGTGGCGCGCTCCCTCATCACCGACACCGGCGAGCGCCGGGTGAACGAGAGCGGCCGCAACGCCACGGTCTGGTCCGAGCGGAGGCCGGCGTGAGCACGCGCGAGCACCGCAAGGCCATCCCGATCGGCGTCAAGATGCAGGCCTGCTTGCTGCTGCTGGGCTTCACCGAGGACGAGATCGCCGGCGGCGCCGTGCAGTGGGACCATCATCCGGCTTTGGCATTGCGCTTCGTGGATCCGGAGACGGGCGAGATGTCGCCGGCCCCGAACGATCCGCGCTATCTGCGCCCGCTGCGCAAGGCCGAGCACGCCGAGAAGACCTTCGGCCGCAAGGCGACGACGGCGGGCTCGGATGTGGGGCTGGCCGCAAAGGTGAAGCGTCTCGACAAGTCCGAGGCCGAGTTCCGACGGCGTCTGCTGGCCAAGAGCGAGCCGACCGCCTTTCTCCCGATGGATCACGAGGACCGCGGGCGCAAGCGCGCCTGGCCGTCCCGCCCGTTCCCGTCCCGCAAGCACGCCCGCAACCCGAAGGCCCGCACCCATGCAGACTGACGCAGAACTGAGAGAAGCCGTGGCGCGCAAGATGACGGGCGAAGCCGGCTACAAGTGGGACGAACTCACGGGCGGCGAACGGCGTGGCATGTGCCTGTCCGCAGACATCGCGATTAGGCTTGTCGTGGCCCGCTGCGCTGAGGTGGCGGTTCGCATTGTCCCGTCTGCACGGCAGCGAACATCAGCCGAATATCACGCTGGATGGAGCGCAGCGCTTGAAGCTGCGTCGGCCGCCATCCGCGCCCTCGCACCCCAGGAGCAGAGCCATGACTGACGCAGGTCCGGCGCGGGTCGAATTGCCGCCAGGATGGCTTCGCAGGGACACCACACGAGCCGCAGCGCGACTGGAAGAGTGGGCCGCGAGGGCCGCACAGAGGAGCAGAGCCATGACTGACGACAGCCGCGCGACTGCGATCCGCATCATCGCCGCCCATTTCGAGCCCGGCGTGCGCATGGAAGGACCGTCTGACCTGTCCAAGCGCCGCGCTTCCGATGTCGTTGACGCATTAGAAGAACACGGGCTGTTCGCCGTCCCCGCCCCCGCTGACCTGAATGCAGAAGCGCTGGAGAAGGCGCTGGCGCTGGCGAATTGGCTGACGGAATTGGCCGACGAGATGCGGGACAGCGCCTACAATCTGGAGCAGGACATCGTGCCCGGCGAGGTCAACGCCCCCGTGTATCGCCGGACCGTCGCCAAATCGCGCGCTGACGCATTCAAGGCTCTGGACGCTGCCTCCGCCCTCCGTGCATCCGCCGCCCGCGCCGCCGCAGACAAGGCGCGGATCGAGGAACTGACGGAGGCGCTGAAGCCGTTCGCGGAGTTCATCGACGGGACCGGACCGTTGTGGGCGGACGAGAGGCGCATCTCAACGCTCAACTACGACTTTGACAAGCTGACGCTCGGGATATTCCGCCGCGCCCGCACCGCCCTCTCCGCCCACCCCGAGGAGGCCCCCTACGTCCCGGCCATCGTGGACTACCCCGACAGCGGCCACTCCGAACTGGTCCTGCGGGACGTCCCGGTGATCGGCGGCGGTGAGATGGGCGTCACGGTCCTGCGCGACATGCACACCCGCGAGATCGTCGGGTTCCGGTGGCGGACGCCGCGCGCGCTCACCCCCGAGGGGACCGCCGAAGCGGTCAAGGACATGCGGGCCGATATGCTGGGAGGGGCGGATGACTGAGCTGAATGCAGAAGCGCTGGAGGGGCTGCTGAAAGAGGCGGCCGAGCTTCCCAACCCCAAGACGAACCTGCTCACGCACAACGAGCGCGAGTTGATCGACTTCTGCCAGCAGCTCGCCTCCGCCCTCCGTGCATCCGCCGCCCGCGAGGCGAAGCTGACGGAAGCGCTGGAAGAGTGCCGCGACCTGACGTCGAAGGGCACGCTATCCGCGCTAGAGGAGATCGGGCGCGTCGCTGCCGCCGCCCTCTCAGCCCTCCCCTCAGAGGAGCCCGCCCATGACCGCTGAAATCACCTGCAAGTGGTGCAGCAAGCCGATCCTCCCCGGCGAGCCCAGCGCCTACGCGCCGACCGTTGGTTATCACGAGCATATGCACTGCGTAACCGCGCGGGGCTCAACCTCAGTAACCCTGCCCTCGGATAGCGCGCAGCTTCAAGACGCCATCTCCGCCCTGCGCTCGCTCAACAAGGCGCTCATCGCCCGCGCCGAGGCCGCCGAGAAACGCTACCAAGCCGCCGTGCATGGCCGCATGCAGTTTCGCCAAGCCTTCAGGGAAGCCCGCGCCCGTGAGGCCGTCCTCAAGGCTCGGATCGATAGGGAGGCGCTGGAGCGTATCTCCAATCTCGCCGCTGAACGCGCTGCGAAGAACGCCGGCGTTGCTCCGCAACTGCTGTACGCGCCCATCCTATGGACCTTGCAGGATGCGCTTCATGGCGATCATCCGAACGCAGACCTGCCGACCGGCGCCGCCCGCCCCTCAGAGGAGACGAGAGGGTGACGGATCCGGTTTACCTGTCCGACGACGAGCTGCGCGACCGCCTACGGCCTTCGATGGGACAAGTGCGGTTCCGGAAGGTCCTCCTGGAGTTGGAGCGACGCGGCTTTCCGCGTCAGGACGCCGTGTTCGGCGGCCGCTACTGGCCGGCGGTTCGCGCCTGGCTGGACGCCCGCCATGGCTTAAACGATCATTCGATTGCACCGGCGATAGACGGAGAGGAAAACTTCGATGGCGGATCGCAGCGCGACCCCCGGCCTCGTGCGCCGCAAGCGAAAGGCCGGCGTGGCGCTCTACTGGAGCGCGCTGAGCCTCAGCCGAAACGCCCGGCTCTTTCCAGATCCGTTGATCCGTTTACCAGCCGACGCCACGGCCGCGGAGCTGCAGGACCTGTGTGAGACCTACACCGCTCGTCTGAACCTCTGGCTTGCGGACGGCCCAGCCCAGCGCTGGCGCTACGACGGCACTGTGGCTGGACTCTGCGACACCTTCGAGCGGCACCCTGACAGCCCCATCCACGAGGTGAAGCGCAATACGGCGGACAGCTACGTCGACAGCCTGAAGGTGATCCGCGCAACGGTCGGAGCCCGCGCGATCCGCGCACTCGTGCCGATGGACGTAAAGCGCTGGTACGGCCAATGGCGCGCGCCGGCGAAGGACGGTGGCCCGGAACGGGTGAAGCGGGCGCACGACGCCGTGGCCACGTTTCGCATGGTCCTGCGCTTCGGGTTCGCGCTGGGCCACAAGGAGTGCGGCGCCCTGGCCGAGCAACTCAAGATGATCCGCTTCGAGCGCAGCGGTCGGCGTGAGGGCGAAATGACAGTTGAGCACGTGCGCGCCTTCGTGGCTGCCGCGCTGCGGGCCGAGCGACTGCCTGAGCATTGCCGCCTGTCCATGGCGATCGGCGTCGCAACCCAGTTCGAGACCATGCTGCGGCAGAAGGACGTGATCGGCGAGTGGAGCGGGCCCAGCGCGCGGGATGCCTGGTTGGGATCATACACCTGGGAAAACCTCCCCGGCGGCATTCTCCGGCTGAAGACGAGCAAGGCGAAGCGCCTGGCCGTCTTCGACCTAACCCGCATGGAGCTGGTCTGGCCGTTGCTACAGAGCGTGCCGCAGGCCGATCGCGTGGGGGCTGTGGTGAAGGGTCCGGCAGGCGACCCCATCCGCGAACGAACCTACCGCAAGTGGTTCCGCGAGATTGCTGGCTTGGCCGGGATCCCGGCGACCGTCTGGAACATGGATTCCCGGGCGGGAGCGATCACCGAGGCCATGGAAGCCGGGGCCGATCCGGCGGCCGTCAGCGACGGCGCCACGCACTCGAGCTTGACCATGACAAAGCGCTACGATCGGCGTGTGGCCGAGCGGATCCTCACTGTGGCAGAAGCGCGTAAGGCACGCCGATCGGCACCCTGAAATGAGGATTTCACCCAAATTCCTTACACGAATCGCTGTCTCCTGAGTTCACTGTATTGGGACAGAGATAAGTGGACCGGTCGTGATGGCTCGGACGCGATGTGACCAGGGCGGCATAGAAATGTGTCTTTTAACGCTCTCGGCTCAGGTTGTGCTATGTCGAGTCGCGGTTCGCCGCCTGATGAGAATGTACTAGGGTAAAACGTGTGAGCGCTTCAGCCGAATCTACCCCAACCCTCCGCTCAATTTCGCCGTTCCGCTATCCTGGCGGTAAAGCATTTCTGTACAAATATTTGCTTGCACGGCTTGAATCTCTTCCCAGGGGAAGCCGATACTACGCTGAGCCGTTTTGCGGCGGCGCGGGCGCAGCTGTGATCCTCCTTAAGCTAGACGCTGTGGAGCAGCTTCACTTAAACGACGCTGATCCCAAAGTGTTCTCGGCATGGCACTCCATCCTTCAACAGCCCCAACGCTTCGCCGAGGCAATTATTAAAACACCCGTTGATCTAGAAACTTGGCATAATTGCCGCAAAATCGTTGAAAGCACGAGCGATATCGGCTTTGAGCTCGGGTTCGCAACTTTTTTCCTTAACCGGACCAGCCGCTCCGGTATTGTAATTGGGGCAGGACCAATCGGCGGGTACGATCAACGAGGCGTATGGAAAATTGACGCGCGGTTCAATCGAGAAGCGTTGGCCGACCGCGTTCTCTGGCTGGGCACGATGAAGGACCGCATTCGACTGACCAGGGAAGATGCCTTGACGTTCTTGGCACGATCGCCAAAACGCTTGCCGATTGAGCAGACACTTTTCTTTGTAGACCCGCCATACGTAACAGCCGGCGGACGCCTCTACCTTAACGCAATGAACGAGGGCAAGCACATCGCTCTCAGTGACATGCTTCAGGACGGAACCTTACCGCACTGGGTTTTGACCTATGACGACCACCCGCTCATTCGCCGCTTGTACGAAGCGCAGCCAGTGAAAGACCTCGCTGTGACCTATAGTCTCCAAACAAAACGGAAGGAGCGCGAAATTCTGATAAATGATCACGACGCGTTGGCGTAATCTAGGTATTCGCCTAGCCATCGGGTCAGCTCGTGCACGCGTTCCGAGCCGTCAATCGAAACGCCTTGAGTTGCCAGCTGAAATCCCTGCCAAGCACGACGCGGCAGTCGCAGCCTATCAAGGATAGCCATATGGAATTGATGTAGCGTATTCCAGAATGCATCGTCGAAAACTCGGTAAGGAATTATTGTAACGTAGACGCGATTGCCAGTCATGTGATCGAACATATAAGCCTGGCCAAAAACACGCGCATGCTCTTTGACCGGCTTGTCACGCCAGTTTCGTCCGCTGGCCGTCTGCCCAAAAAAGAATGCAGTGGGCGGCGGCATGCCTTCTGCAGTCCACGCAATCACATCAACGCCGCCGTCCTTCTCGTGCGGAGAAACGTAGGCGCTAGGAGGATTTCGGACGGAAAAGCCGCCCCCCATCGCCGCAGCCCTTGTCAGCAACTCAATGATCGTTTCGCGCGACTGCCGAGGCCAACCTACGCTGAATGCGGGTCCAGTGGCGAGGCCCGCTAGCCCTAACGTCGCCACGATCTGAAAAATTTTGTTACGCAATTGGGTTAGCAGATCTCCGGTCGGGGGCAATGCAAGTATTGTAGAGCCTGACACATGCGTTGTGATAAGACAAATCATGTAGAACGAGAATCGAGGCTCTCGCCAATTCTCATTCAATATGAGCTCCTCGCCAGATTCATCTAGTTCGAATGGATAAGTATCGCCCAGGGTTCGCCGACGAAATTCAACTTCATTCTCCAGCGACTCGATACGCTGTTCACGCCTGCGATCGCGTTCACCGATGTCGTCTTCAGCTGTTTCTTCGAGCTCCTGCAGTGACCCAAGCAAGGCGTCGAGCCGCGCCAGTCCAAATGGACTGAAAAGCGCCGTGAGTTCCAGCCAATCGACGAGGTCATCGGCAGCGAGCGTCAGCGTAGGCGAATCCACAGGGATTGGCATTCTCTTAGTTCGTCAGCTTGTCGTCGATGGACGCATCAATATGACGCCGAACAATATTGGCGCGCTTGACGACTGAGTCCGCGATCTGCTGCAACTCAGGCTGCCCCTGAGGGTCAAAGCCCTCAAGCGTCGCTACAGCGTGCTGAAGTTCCGCGTTAGCCGTAATCAGATGAGTTTGGAAACGAACATTGGCGGGTGTCGCGGTTACGATTGCCTCCTCAAGATTGTTTCGAGAAGCTAAGATGCGTACCGCAGCTGGGGACGCCAATACATCACGAAGCCGTCCGAGATCGGGATTCTGGCTTTTGACGACGGGCTCCAGGTCGCGTTCCTTGGATCCATAGAGCCAGATCAGAAGGTTTCGTAGCTCAGCAAACCTTCCTGCAGGGACTGGGTCGCGATCTGGATCCGCAGCGCGATCAGGACGACTCATGCCAAGGAAAGTTGTGAACTCCTCATATGCCAGCCCAGTGTATAGGTGCGAAAAGCTAAACGCCTTCTTTGACCTATCGCTTATTTCATAAATACCCTCTCGATCCGCCTGATCCAGAAGGTAATGGGCCGCAACCATTCGGTGAATAGTCTTGTGTTGGTCGCCCATGCGACTGGCAATCTGCTGGAGGCTTAGGTGAGGCTGCCCGTCCTGTTTTTTACGATGCTCATCATCGAGCCAACGCGCAGCAAAGCGCGCCTTGGCGAACGCATCCCAAGATTGCGGGCCATTGATATGCTTGAACCCTATCAGGTCTCGCGCAGCGTCTTCAGTCTCGACGCGATAAACGAGAAGTTCATCAAGCGTAGCGCGCACGTCGGCTTCTAAGGGGGGCGTAGAAACGCGCGCCATTTTGGCCAATTCTGGATCGCGCAGAACCTTCACAGCCGCAAGGCGGCGATTACCCTCGAGCACAGCCAATCGGCCACCTCGCTCGATAACGATCAACGGTTCGATGTTGATATAGCCACTGGTCGAAATTGATTGAACCAGCTCAGAGAGGTCGGCCGAAGATGCCAGCATGGACACCACGGCGCTGTCGCTAGAGCCGGCCGGCTGCTTGTCCGGCGTGAAACGTGGATTGTTCTTGTCGAAGTCCAGCAACTCGACCGGCACTTTCTCCGCCTGACCGATAGGTGGAAGGTGAGATATGCCGTTGGCCATCTGGGTTCCGGAGGTTGATCCGGCGCAGAGCATCCCACGCCGCCCGCTTAGCTGCTAACCCCGTGGTTTGAACCCGCCTCGGTCGCCGAGTCAACCGTAGCAAGGGAACCACGAACGCTTCGGATCCTCAATCGCTGAAGTGGTCAGGCCCAGCGGTCGGTCAGTGGCTGGATGCCAACGAGAACACCGTCCGAACGTTCCGTCCGAACGTCGTCTGAACTACCCTCAGCGAATTCAACGCTGTGGTTGGTCGGGGCAGCAGGATTCGAACCTGCGACCTGAAGTACCCAAAACTTCCGCGCTACCTGGCTGCGCTATACCCCGATGGTGCGACCACGTCGCCCCGTCTACGGTTTTCGCCCCGCCCCCGCAAGGGGCATTCGCGGGCGCCCGCGAGGGCGGGCCTCAGTTGGTCAGCCGCACGGAGTTGATGGACTGCCGGAACAGCGCCGTCATGGCGTCCGAGACGCCCTGCGACGGGCTGACCTCGAAGAACAGCCCGGGCGACGCGCAGCTCGCCATCTTCTGGCTGATCGAGCTGGCGAAGGGCGCGATCCAGGTGGTGTACCAGCTGTTGGTCGGCAGCGGCAGGTAGGTGGTGTAGAGCACCGCCACCTTGACGCCCCGGTTCTTCAAAGTCGTGCACAGCGCGAGGTTGATCGGCGACTGGCAGCGCGTGCCGGTCAGGGGGCGCGAGCACGAGGTGGTGTTGTTCTCGTCGGCGACGCCGTCCGACACGAAGAACACGACCTTCTGCCGGGACGTCTCGGACGTGCCGTCGCCGGGGTTGGGCACCGCGGCGTTGAGGGAGGTCAGGACGCCGGTGAAGTTGGTGTCCATGTCGTTGTTGTAGCTGCTGTTGGGCACCGTCATCAGGTCGATCGCGCCGGCCGCGCTCTTGACGGACGGGATGTCGCTGCTGAGCGGCGCCACCGAGGTCAGGCCGGCGGCCGTGGCCGACGCGCCGAAGGTGTAGATGCCGACCCGGAACTGGTTGGTCACCGTGGCGGTGGTGCGCATCGTGTCCATGAGCTGCTGGGTCGCCATGCGCAGCACGTCGATGCGCATCGTCACGCCCAGTTTCTTGGCCAGGTCGTAGTAGCTCTTGGAGTTCGACAGGTCGTGGCAGGCGAAGGCGCACTTGTCGGACGTGTTGTTCACCATGGTGGCGATGTCGGCGGTGGTGGCGCCCACCCCCATCGAGGGCGTGTTGTCCAGGAGGAGGTAGAAGTCGATATAGGGCGCCCGGCCGAGCGTGGCCGTGGCCGAGCCGCCGACCGGTACGCTCTTGACGCCCACGATCTGGGGCAGCGACGTCGCCGACTGGCCCGAAAAGCTCACCACCGCGGTGCGCGACAGGCCGGAATCGGTGACCTTGACCGAGAGGTCGCTCAAGGTGACGCGCTTGATCGTGCTCAGGCCCGACTGGAAGACGTTGAGGCCGACCCGCTCGGCGTCGGCGGCGGACCCGGCCGTGTAGCCGGCGGCGGCCAGCGCCGAGGAGTCCGCCAGGCCGTCCAGCTGCGTCTGCGACACGGCCTTGGCCTGCAGGTCCACCATGGCCCCGATGGACACCAGCAAAGGCAACAACGCCACGGCGAACACAGGCGCGGCCGCTGCGTCGTCGCCTGCTGCGCAGCGTGACGCATTTTCGCCAAGTACGCGTAAAATTCGCTTGAACATTTGCGCGTTCCTACCAAGCACAGGCAGGAATAATCACCGACAGGCAGACCTAAATCAACGGGATAATACTTCAGCTTACTTTGTGATTATGGGGCCGGTAACGAGACGCTCGGCTATTCACGGAAATTTACAACCTATCGTTGAATCAACATGAATTCAATTACAGGAGGATCCTTGCGGGCCGCTCGAGGCATGGCGTCGGGAACGGATGGCTCGCCCGTGCGTTCTGATGACGCAAATCGGGATTGCCCCCCTCCGATTTCGAGCGAAAAGGCCCCGCGGTGTTCAGCTCCCGCGGGGCCTTTTTCACGTCCTGTCAGAGACTTGGCGGGTGTTCAGGGCTTCGAGCCGAAAAGGGCGTGCTGCACCTTGTCGCCCGGTCGAACCCCCAGCTTGGCGGCCATGCCGGCGTTGATCTCCAGCACGCCGAAGACGGGCTCGCCCGACGAAATCGTCCGGGTCGAGTGGGGTTCGGTGTCGGCTGCGACGCGCGCGATGGTGCCGTCCTTGCGGATGAACACCATGTCGAGCGGGATGAAGGTATCCTTCATCCACATCATCACGGGCTGCGTCTCCTTAAAGTCGAACAGCATTCCGCGGTCCGCCGGCAGGTAGCGGCGAAACATCAAGCCCTTCGCACGCTCTTCGTCGGTGCGCATGACCTCGACCTCGAAGGTGCGGGGTCCCTGCTGGGTGAGGATCACGAGCGTCTCGAGCGCGGGTTCGGCCTGGGCCGGCCGCGGCGCCAGGACGCAGCCGAAGGCGAGGCAGACGATCGCGACGGACAAGATGCGGGAGAGAAACGAAACCGGCATGGAAGAACCTCTGGGCGATGCCGGACACTGCCCCGCTCCGCCGCTGTCGGTCAATCCATCCGGCCGGTATGCGCCGGCCTTGCGCCTGCCCTGCCCGTCGCCGCGAGGGTCAGTGCGAGGACGGCGCCTGGGCGTTGACGGCCAGAAGCCGCACTTCGGCGGCCATCAGCCCCTTGGGGCCGTCGCCGAACCGCACCATCACGGTCTCGCCGGGCTTGAGCTCGGTGATGCCGTAGCGCCGCAGCGTTTCCATGTGGACGAAGATGTCGGGCGTGCCGTCGCCGCGGGAGACGAAGCCGAAGCCGCGCAGGCGGTTGAACCACTTCACCACCACGGGCTCCAGCCCGCTGGTCGGCGTGACGCTGACATGGGTCCGGGCGGGCGGCAGCTGCGAGGGATGCGGGGCCGCGGACGTGTCCATGGACAGGATGCGGAAGGCCTGATAGCCGCGCTGGCGGCGCTGCGCCTCGCACACGACCCGCGCGCCCTCATACGCGACCTGGAACCCGTCCCGGCGCAGGCAGGTGGCGTGCAGCAGGACGTCGGGCATCCCGTTGTCGGGCACGATGAAGCCGTACCCCTTGGCGACGTCGAACCACTTGATGGCGCCGGTGACCTCAATCAGATCGAGCGGAGCCTCGTCATGCGCTCCTTCGTCGAGAGCTCCCCCCATCAAGGGGGCGTTTTTGGCACTGAAATCTTCCGACATCGGTCAACACCAATCCGAGCGGTTGTACAAGGCCGGTTCAGCACACGCTGGGCGACGTGGCAGGGCATGACTTCGCCGACTCATTCCGTGATTCAGCATAGCACCGCCGCCCCACTGCGACAGGCCGAAAAGCAGGCTTCGTCAGGCGGCGGCTCCCTCTGCACAGCAATCTTCGGCGACGTTCCAGGTGGGTGCAACCACCGGTAGTCGTGGGCCTGATTGATCGTTGCGAAGCTCTGCGCCACACGCAACGCCGCGTCGCCGCATATGCTCTGGAAGAGTCGCTAGGCCGGCTTATCTTAAGCCTGCTTATGAAATCGAATCAGAATCGGGACGAGCCCATGCCATCCGCCATCGAGGCCGCCCGGCGCGCCGCCTGCGCCGAGCCGGGCCAGGAGCGCCGGGCCGCCACGCCGGAACGGGAACTCGGTTTCCTGATCTCCGACGCGGCGCGCCTGCTGCGGACCTATACGGACCAGCGCGCGCGCGAAATCGGCACTACGCGGGCCCAATGGGCCGTGCTGAACCGCCTCGAGCGCCGGCAGGGGATGAGCCAGAACGAACTCGCCTGCGTTCTGGACGTTCAACCGATCACGCTGGCGCGGCAGATCGACCGGCTCTGCGACGACGGCCTCGTCGAGCGGCGCCCCGATCCGGGCGACAGGCGGCTCAAGCGGCTGTTCCTGACGCCGAAAGCCTATCCGGTGCTGGATTCGCTGTCGGCCGTGGGCGGCGAAATCATGGGCGCGGCCCTCGCGGGGCTCGATCGCGCCGCCATCGCGGCGCTCATCCGCGACCTTGGCGTCGTGAAGGACAATTTGAAGCAGCGGCTCCACCTGGACGCCGCCGATCGCACCGACCTCTCATCCGCAAAGACGAAGCCATGACCGATGTGACCGAAAGCGCCGAAAAGGGCGCCGCGACAGAGCCGGCGTCCGCCGGGGCCCCCGCAGCCGCAGCCGCCGCCGCGCCGGCCGTGCAGGCGCCGCCGGCTCCGGCCAGGACGCGCCGCGGGCTGCGCTTCGTCCTGTTCATCGTCGTCCCGTTGCTGGCCGTGGCGGGCGGCGGCTACGCCTATCTGCACGGCGGACGCTTCGTCTCCACCGACAACGCCTATGTGGGCGCCCAGAAGGTGCTGATCACGCCGGAGATCTCCGGCAAGGTGAGCAAGATCCTGGTGCAGGAAGGCCAGCGCCTGTCGCCCGGCGACGAGTTGCTCGAGATCGACCAGACCTCCTACCGGATCGCCGTCGACTCCGCGCAGGCCCACCTCGCCAAGGTGGCGACGGACTTCGCCACCCTGAAGGCCAATGTGAAGAGCCTGGAGAGCCAGCTCCAGCTCGCCCGCCAGACCCTGACGCTTCGCCAGGCGGACCTGCAGCGCAAGACGGACCTGCTGGCCAGCCGCGCCGGGTCTCGCGCCGAGCTGGAATCCTCGGAGATCTCCGTCGCCGCCGCACGGGCGCAGATCGAGCAGCTCGAACAGCAGCGCGCCGCCCAGCTGGCGCAGCTGCGGGGCGACCCGGACATGGCCATCGAAGCCTTCGCGCCCTGGATGGAGGCCAAGGCGGCGCTCGACAAGGCGCAGCGCGACCTCTCCCAGACCGTGCTGCGCGCGCCCATCTCGGGCGTGGCGACGCAGGTCTCCAGCATCCAGATGGGACGATACCTGGACGCCGGGACGGCGGTCTTCAGCATCGTGTCCGACGACCAGCCCTGGGTCGACGCCAATCCCAAGGAGACGGACCTCACTTACGTGCAGCACGGCCAGGGAGTGTCGATCACGGTCGACGCCTATCCGGACCGCGTCTGGCGCGGCCATGTGTCGGCGATCAGCCCCGGGACCGGCGCCCAGTTCGCGATCCTGCCGCCGCAGAACGCCAGCGGAAACTGGGTGAAGGTGGTGCAGCGCGTTCCGGTCCGCATCGAATTCGACCCGGGCGAGGACACGCGCGAACTGCGGGCGGGCATGAGCGCCAATGTCGACATCGACACCGGCCGGCAGCGCACGCTGGCGGGCCTGTTCGGGCTCGGCAAGGCGGTGGCGGCCATCACGGGCCCCGGCGCCGGTCCGGAGCCGGCCGCCAAGGAAGCGAGCGCACGCTGATGTCGGCCGCCGCGTCCGCCCTGCCCTCGCCTGCCGCGGCCCCGGCGAAAACGGGAGCCGGCGCCCGGCGCATGCTCCTCACCGCCTGCGTCATGATGGCCACCATCATGCAGGCGCTGGACACGACGATCGCCAATGTGGCGCTGCCCTACATGCAGGGCGGCCTCGGCACGACGCAGGACCAGGTCAACTGGGTGCTGACCTCCTATATCGTAGCCGCGGCCATCATGACCTCGCCGCTGGGCTGGATGTCGGCCCGTTTCGGCCGCAAGCGCCTGTTCATCGTCTGCACCGCCGGGTTCACGGTGGCGTCCATGCTGTGCGGGGCGGCCCAGAGCATCGAGCAGATGGTGCTGTTTCGCCTGCTCCAGGGCGTCTTCGGGGCGGCGCTGGTGCCGCTGTCGCAGTCGGTCATGCTGGACGCCTATCCGGCCGAGCAGCGCGGCTCGGCCATGGCGATCTGGGGCATGGGCGTGATGCTCGGCCCCATCATGGGCCCGACGCTGGGCGGCTGGCTCACCGAGACCTATAGCTGGCGCTGGGTGTTCTTCGTCAACCTGCCCGTGGGCGTCGTCACTGTGCTCGGGCTCTCTGCCATCATGGAGGAGATCCCCGCCAAGAAGGGGCTCTCCTTCGACTGGTTCGGCTTCATCGCCCTGTCGGTCGGCATCGGCGCGTTGCAGCTGATGCTCGATCGCGGCGAGCAGGTGGGCTGGTTCGACTCCGGCGAAATCGTGGCCGAGGCCGTCATCGCGGGCGCCGGCTTCTACTTCTTCCTGTCGCACGCCTTCACGGCGCCGCGCTCCTTCATCCCGATTCACATCTTCCGGGACCGGAACTTCGCCGTCGGCGTCATCTTCATGTTCATCGTCGGCATCATCCTCCTGGCCACCATGGCGCTGGTGACGCCCTTCATCCAGAACGTGATGGGCTACCCGGTGCTCACCTCCGGCCTGCTGCTGGGAACGCGCGGCATCGGCACGCTGGTGGCCATGATGGTGGTGGGGCGGCTCCTGAGCTTCGTCGACCCGCGCGTGCTGATCTTCATCGGGCTCTCGGCTTCCACCTGGGCGCTGTGGGCCATGATCGGCTTTTCGCCGAACACCTCGGCCATGCACATCAACATGGTCAACATCGTGCAGGGCTTCGGCCTCGGCTTCGTCTTCGTGCCGCTGAACACGGTCGCCTTCGCGACGCTGCCGGGCGAGTTGCGCACCGACGCCACCGCGCTCTGGACGCTGATCCGCAACATCGGCAGCTCGATCGGCATTTCGGTCGTGATCGCCCAGCTGACCAGCAAGACCACGCAGTTCCACAGCCAGCTGGTGGAGCACCTGACGCCCTTCAACGACGCGCTGAAGATGCCGGACGTGAAGGCCGTGATGGACTGGACCACGGTGTCCGGCCGGGCGCTGCTGGACCAGCTCGTGACGCAGCAGGCCGCCATCATGGCCTACGGCAACGACTTCAAGCTGATGATGTTCATCAGCCTCGCGGCCTTCCCGCTCCTCCTGGCCATCAAGGGCGCCAAGCGTCCCGCCGGCGGCGCTACCGAAACCCATGTGATGGACTGAACGTCAGGCCCGCAGCAGCGTCGCCTCGACGCTCGGCGCGTGCAGGGCGACGGCCGCCGCGATCGGCCCGGGCAGGTCCGCGAGCGCGAACGGCGCGGCGAAACCCGGCATCGCCACCGGGCCACGGATGGGGCCGGTCCCGACCGTCAAGAGGCGCGGATCGACGGAGAAGCCTGTCCCGCCCGCCTTCATGACGGCCTCCTTGCGGGTCCACAGCTTCAGAAAGGCGGCGTCGCGCTCATCCGGCGGGATCGCCAGGAAGGCGGCGAGTTCGGCCGGCGTCATCACGACCTCGGCGACGGCGTCGCGATCCGGCGGAGCGGTCGGCTCAAGGTCCACCCCGACCTCCGCTCCGAGCGCGAGGGCGAGGGCGACATGCTCGTCCGCATGACTGAGGTTGAAGCGCAGCCGCGTGGGCAGGGCGAGCGTCGGCTTGCTCTTCTCGTCGATGGCGATCGGGATGTCCGCCGGCGCAAGCCCCAGGAGCCTGGCCAGGCCGGTGCGGGCCAGCGCCCGGCCCGCCACGAAGGCGCGCGCGTTCGCCGGATGGGAGATCGCGTCGGCGCGGATGCGCTCTTCCGGCGAGAGGCTCTCGGCGCCGGTCGACCAGAGCGCGATGTCGCTGATGACGACGAGGACGCGCCCTTCGACGAGCGGCTCGGGCGGAAAAGGGAATGAGGGCGTCGGCATCGCCCCGCCACTGTGCCAGATCGGCCGCCGCGCGCGAGCGGTTTCGCTTCAGCCGATGGCGACGATCTCGGCCTGGCCGTGGCCGGCTTCGACGATGTCGCCGACGCTCTTGCCCAGCAGCGCCTGCGCCAGCGGCGCGACATGCGGAAGCGTGCCTCGCGCGGGGTCCGCCTCGTCCTCGCCGACGATGCGCCAGGTCTGGCGCCGGCCGTCGTCGCGCTCGATCGTCACCGTCGCGCCGAAATGCACCGTCCGCGGGTCCCTCGAGGGTTGCACCAGCTCGGCGTTGGACAGGCGATGCTGCCAGTAGCGCAGGTCGCGGGCCGCCCGCGCCACGCCGGCCCGGTCGCCGGAGGCCTGGGCCTCGCCATGCTCGCGGCGCAGCCGCTCCACGGCCTCTTCGATCTGGCGCAGACCCTCGGGGGTGACGAGATTGGGATGCGGGCTGACGGGGCGGTCCGGCAGGTCCTCGAAGGCTTCCCCTCCGTCCTGCTCTTTCACGAAGGCGCGGCTCATGCCCAGGTTCCCCTCTGGTCCTATTCTTGTGCGAAGGACGATCGCGCGCCCCCGGCCGCTCGGCCAGTGCTAGACAATGAAACGGAACCCCCCTGCGTTCCACAACTTTAGAGAGTACACTGGGCGCACCCCGCCGCACTCCAGACCTCGCGATTGCAACAGGAGTGACCCATGAGCACCACCACCCCGGACAATGCCGCCTATGGCGGCCCAAGCCTGCGCAGCGGCATCGACACGCTCCGGTCCCGCTGGGGCTGGATCGTCGCCGTCGGCGTCCTCATCAGCCTGTGCGGCCTGATCGCGCTCGGCAGCGTCGTCATGGCGACGGCGGTGAGCGTGACGGTGGTCGGCTTCATGATGGTGGTCAGCGGCGCCATCGAAATGGCCCATGGTTTCGCGTCCAAGAGCTGGGGGCGCTTCTTCCTGTGGATTCTCCTCGGCGCGCTCTACGCTCTGGCGGGCGTCTTCGCGATCATGAACCCCTTGCTCGCCGCCAGCGTGCTGACGCTGATGCTGGGCGCCGGTCTGGTGGCGTCCGGAATCGTGCGCATCATCCTGGCCTTCCAGATGAAGGAGGGCGCGCCCTGGGGATGGGTGGCGCTGTCGGGTCTGGTCACGCTCCTGCTGGGCGGGATGATCCTGGCGCACTGGCCCGTGTCGAGCCTTTACGTGCTGGGCATGTTCCTCGGCATCGACCTGATCTTCGCCGGAACGGGCTGGATTGCGATGGGGATGGCCTTGCGACGCCGTACTTAGACGTCCGCGGGCGTCGCGGGCCGGAACCAAGTGGAACCGAGCGCGTTGCGGACCGGGCTTTTCCGCCCCGCTTCAGTCACCCGGTGCGTCGGCCGATGATGCGCGCCGACCAACGGGTGATTGCGTTTTGCCTGAAGCTGGGCAATGGGAAGTCGCGCGCTTAGCCGTGGTCGTGCGCGGCGCAGAACATCGCCGCACGACGGCGAAGGACAGCGCAAGGCGGGTTCACCGCGTTGCGCACTTCATGGCATTGAAGGACGGGGCTAATGACGAAGTGGGTCTACACGTTCGGGGACGGCAAGGCGGAAGGCCAGGCCGGCATGCGCGAGCTGCTGGGCGGCAAGGGCGCCAACCTCGCCGAGATGAGCAATCTGGGTCTCCCCGTTCCCCCCGGGTTCACGATCTCGACCGAAGTGTGCACCTATTATTACGCCCACGGCCAGACCTACCCTGAAGATCTCTCCGGCCAGGTCCAGGCGGCGCTCGACCATGTCGGCGGCCTGACGGGCAAGACGTTCGGCGACGCCGCCAACCCGCTGCTCGTCTCGGTGCGCTCCGGCGCCCGCGCCTCCATGCCCGGCATGATGGACACCGTCCTCAATCTCGGCCTGAACGACGTCACGGTCGAGGCGATCGCGGCAAGCTCCGGCGACGCCCGCTTCGCCTATGACAGCTATCGACGCTTCATCCAGATGTATTCGGACGTGGTGCTCGGCGTGGAGCACCACCATTTCGAGGACATCCTGGAGGAGTACAAGGACCGCAAGGCCTATTCCCTCGACACGGACCTCAGCGCCGACGACTGGAAGCTGATCGTCTCGCGCTTCAAGGAGACGGTTCAAAAAGAGCTCGGCCGTCCCTTCCCGCAGGATCCCAAGGACCAGCTCTGGGGCGCGATCGGCGCCGTGTTCGGCTCCTGGATGAACCAGCGCGCCAACAAATATCGCGAGCTGCACGGCATCCCGGCGAGCTGGGGCACGGCCGTCAACGTCCAGGCCATGGTGTTCGGCAATCTCGGCGACACCTCGGCGACCGGCGTGGCCTTCACCCGCAACCCCTCGACCGGCGAGAAGGAGCTCTATGGCGAGTTCCTGATCAACGCCCAGGGCGAGGACGTCGTCGCCGGCATCCGCACCCCGCAGGACATCACCGAGCAGGCCCGCAAGGCCGCCGGCTCTGACCGCCCGTCGCTGGAAGTCGCCATGCCGGAGGCCTATGCGGAGTTCATCCGCATCTGCGGCCTGCTCGAGAAGCACTATCGCGACGTCCAGGACGTCGAGTTCACCATCGAGCGCGGCAAGCTGTGGATGCTGCAGACCCGCAACGGCAAGCGCACCGCCAAGGCGGCGCTGAAGATCGCCGTGGAGCTGGCGGCCGAGGGCCTGATCACCCAGGACGAGGCGGTCGCCCGCATCGACCCGATGTCGCTCGACCAGTTGCTGCATCCCACCATCGACCCCGACGCGGACCGCAAGGTCCTGGCGACCGGGCTTCCGGCGTCGCCGGGCGCGGCGGGCGGCGAGATCGTGTTCGATTCCGACGAGGCGGAGGCCGCCAGGGCGGCAGGCCGCAAGGTGATCCTGGTGCGCGTCGAGACGAGCCCCGAGGACATCCACGGCATGCACGCCGCCGAGGGCATTCTGACCACGCGCGGCGGCATGACCTCGCACGCGGCCGTGGTGGCGCGCGGCATGGGCAAGCCCTGCGTCTCCGGCGCGGGCGGACTTCGCGTCGACTACGCCAGCCAGACCATGACGGCCGCCGGCGTGACCCTGAAGAAGGGCGACTGGATCACCATCGACGGCGGCGCCGGGCAGGTCCTGCTGGGCGAGATCAAGATGCTGGAGCCGGAGCTCTCCGGCGAGTTCGGCACCCTCATGGGCTGGGCCGACAAGGCCCGCCGCATGAAGATCCGCGCCAACGCCGAGACGCCGCTCGACGCCCGCACGGCGCGCCAGTTCGGCGCCGAGGGCATCGGCCTGTCGCGGACGGAGCACATGTTCTTCGAGGGCGAGCGCATCGTCGCCGTGCGCGAGATGATCCTGGCGGACGACGAGGCCGGCCGGCGCCACGCGCTCGCCAAGCTGCTGCCGATGCAGCGCGCCGACTTCGTCGAGCTCTTCACCATCATGAGCGGGCTTCCGGTCACCATCCGCCTGCTCGACCCGCCTTTGCACGAGTTCCTGCCGCACAGCGACGAGGAAGTGGCCGAGGTCGCGGCCGCCATGGGCGCGTCCGAGGACAAGCTGAAGCGCCGCGCCGCCGAGCTGCACGAGTTCAACCCGATGCTCGGCTTCCGGGGCTGCCGTCTGGCGATCGCCTATCCGGAGATCGCCGAGATGCAGGCCCGCGCCATCTTCGAGGCCTCCGTCGAGGCCGCGAAGGCCACGGGCGCGCCGGTGATCCCCGAGATCATGGTTCCGCTGGTCATGGGCCGGCCGGAATTCGACATCGTCAAGGAGCGCATCGTCGCCATGGCGGCGGCGGTCGAGAAGGAGACCGGCGCCACGCTCGACTACCAGGTCGGCACCATGATCGAGCTGCCGCGCGCCTGCCTGAAGGCCGACGAGATCGCCGAGACGGCCGAGTTTTTCTCCTTCGGGACGAACGACCTCACCCAGACCGGCCTCGGCATCTCCCGCGACGATGCGGCGAGCTTCCTCGGCCCCTACACCGCCAAGGGCATCCTGCCCTACGATCCCTTCGTGACGCTCGACATCGAGGGCGTCGGCGAACTGGTCAAGATCGGCGTCGAGCGTGGCCGCAGGGTGCGGCCCGACATCAAGCTCGGCATTTGCGGCGAGCATGGCGGCGACCCGACCTCGATCGCCTTCTGCGAGCAGGTCGGCCTCGACTACGTCTCCTGCTCGCCCTACCGCGTGCCGATCGCCCGCCTGGCCGCCGCCCAGGCCGCGCTCGGGGTGAAGGCCGCCAGCCAGGCCTGAGCCGGCCGCCGACGCCAAGCCAAGCCGAAGGTCGGGTCCTCAAGGGCCCGGCCTTCATGCTATGAGGGAACCGCCGCGGCGATCGCGGCGCGATCGTCCGTCGAGGCGCCGTGATCCGACTTGTCTTCGCCCACAAGACCGCCGTCGCCTTCGTGGCCGCGCTGACGCTGTTTGGCGTGGCGCAGGGCCTGGTCGTGACGCGCTGGCCCGACCTGGAGCGCTCGGTGGTGCCGCCCTTCCTGTGGCCGATCCTGGCGTCGCTGGCCATCGACGTGGCGATCCGCCCGGCCGTGGCCGCGGGCCGTATTTCGGACCTGCGCACGGAGACGCGCTTCGCCGGCGTGCTGGCGGGCGTGCTGGCCTATACGGTCGTGCGCTGGGCCGCCCAGGGCTGAAAGCCGTCAGAGCGCCGGCAGGGTCGCCTTGACGCGGGCGTGGCCGCCCAGATAGGCGGCGCGGATCTCTTCGTTGCCCCAAAGCTCGGCCGGCTTGCCGCTGAGCACGAGGCGTCCGGTCTCCAGCACATAGCCGCGGTCCGCGACCGAGAGGCCCATGCGGGCGTTCTGCTCCACGAGGAGCACCGTCGTGCCGCGATGCCGGATCTCGGCGATGATGGCGAAGACCTTCTGCACGATCACGGGCGCGAGCCCGAGCGAGGGCTCGTCGAGCAGGAGAAGCTTCGGCCGGGCCATCAGGCCGCGCGCCACCGCGACCATCTGCTGCTGGCCGCCCGACAACGTCCAGCCCAGCGCATCCGCGAAGGGCCTCACGTCCGGGAACAGGTCGAACATATCGTCCGCCTCCCGCCGGATCTGCGCCTTGCTCAGGCCCTTGCGGTTGGAGGCGCCGAGCATGATGTTCTCGCGGGTGGTGAGGCCGGGGAACACCCGCCTCCCCTCCGGCACGTGCGCGACGCCGCGCCGGACGATCTCCTCCGGGCCGACGCCCACCAGCGACTGGCCCTCGAACAGGATGTCGCCGCCGACCGGCTTCACGAGTCCCGAGATGGCCCGCAGCGTGGTTGACTTGCCCGCGCCGTTGCCGCCCAGGAGCGTGACCACCTCCCCGGGCTCGACCGCCACGGTCAGGCCATGGAGCGCCTCGATCTCGCCGTAGCGGACCACGAGGTCCTTGCATTCAATGAGCGGCATCGGGCTCGCTTCCCAGATAGGCGGTGACGACGTCGGGATTGTTGAGCACGGACACGGGGTCGCCGTCCGCGATCCTGCGGCCGAAATTCAGCACCGTGATGTGCTCGGCCACGTCGCTGACGAGCGTCATGTCGTGGTCGATGATCAGGATGGTGAGGCCCTTGGCGGCGATGCGCTTCAGGAGGCCGGTGAGCTCCACCTTCTCGGTGGAGTTCAGGCCCGCCGCCGGCTCGTCCAGGAGCAGGAGCGTCGGATTGCCCGCGAGCGCGCGGGCGATCTCGATGAGGCGCTGGTGGCCGTAGCTGAACGAAGTCACGAGTTCGTCGCCGCGGTCGCCGAGCCCGACGAAGGCCAGCGCCGCCCGGGCCCGCGTCTCCAGCGCATGATGCGCCTTCTCGACCGGGTTGCCGGGATGCTCGGCCCCGATCACCACGTTCTCGACCGCCGTCATGGACCGGAACAGGCGGATGTTCTGGAAGGTCCGCCCGAGCCCCGCGATCGTCCGCCGGTGCGGCGGCAAGCCCGTGATGTCCGTCCCGTCGAGCACGATCCGGCCCGCGGTGGGCGTGTAGATGCCGGAGAGCACGTTCAGCGTCGTCGTCTTGCCCGATCCGTTCGGGCCGATCAGGGCGTGCACGCTGCCGCGCCGGACGGCGAAGTCGATGCCGTCCACCGCCTTCAGCCCGCCGAAATGCTTGGCCAACCCCTCGATGCGCAGCACGTCGGCGTCGTGTCCCGCCGACTGGCGCAGCTCCAGCGCCGCCGCTTCTCCCCGCGCCGGCGCGGCGCGGTGGAAACGTCGGGTGAAGTTGGACATCCAGCCCCAGATCCCGTCCGGCATGAACAGCACGATCAGGATCACGGCGAGGCCATAGATGGCGAGGTAGAGCCCGGGCACGGACTTCAGGAACCGCAGCCATTCGGGGATCAGGATCAGGAGCCCCGTGCCGACGACCGCCCCGATGGGCGACGCCACGCCGCCCAGCAGCACCATGGTGAGGAACACGATGGATTCGGCGAAGGAGAACTGATCCGGGCTGACATAGGCGAAGCCGCCGGCGAACAGCGCGCCGCCCAGCCCGCCCAGCAGGGCGCAGATGGCGAAGGCCGTCACCTTGGTGCGCTGCACGTCGATGCCGGCGACGCTGGCGGCGAGTTCGTTGTCGCGCACCGCCCGCATGGCCCGCCCGAGCGGAGAAGCCGGCAGGCGCCAGACGATGTAGCCGACCACGGCCAGCACGGCGACGCAGAAGGCGAGATAGCTCTGCGACGACTGGAACAGGCCCGGCCGCGCGATGCGCGAGACGCCGTCCGGCCCATGCGTGACCGGAATCCAGTTGGTCATCACCAGCGTGACGATCTGCTGGAAGCTGATCGTCACCATCGCCAGGTAATGGCCCCCGAGGCGCAGCGTCGAGGCGCCCAGGAAGGCCCCGGCGGCGAGCACCAGCGCCAGTCCGAGCAGCGCGCAGACCCAGTAGGACAGGCCGTAATCGACGGTGCCGAGCCCGACCGCATAGGCGCCGAGCCCGAAAAAGGCCGCCTGCGCCAGGTTGATCTGGCCGCACAGGCCCAGCACCACCGTCAGCCCCATCACGGCGACCGAGTAGGTGGCCGCCTGCATGAGGATGTTGGTGATGTAGCCGTCGAACGCGTGGGTCGCCGCGTAGAACACCATGACGCCGGCCAGCGCCACATAGGCGAGGAGCCCGAGCTGCGGCAGCCGGCGCGACGCGGGAGCGGGTTGGGTGATGCTGGTCATGCCTTTTCCGCCACCCGTTCGCCGAAGAGGCCCTGCGGCCTGAACACGAGGAAGAGCACCAGCACCAGGAAGGCGAAGCCGTCCTTGTAGGGCACCGAGATATAGGCCGCGCCGAAGGTCTCGATGACGCCGAGCGCCAGCCCGCCGATGATCGCCCCCGCCACGTCGCCGAAGCCGCCGATGATGGTGGCGGCGAACGCCTTCAGGGCGATGGTGCCGCCCATCTGAATCGACACGAACAGGATCGGCGCGACCAGGATGCCGGCGAGCCCGCCGAGCACCGCGCTATACACGAAGGTGATCATGATCATCGTCGCGACCGGGATGCCCAGCAGCGACGCCATCTCCTTGTCCTGGGAGGTGGCCTGCAGCTTTTTGCCCAGGAGCGTGTGCTCGAAGAACCAGTACTGGAAGGCCACCAGCACGACCGTGACGGCGATGATGAGAAGATACTGGCTGTCGAGATAGACCGGTCCGATATTGAAGCCCGGCGTCTCGAACACCGGCGACAGGACCTGCGGCTGCGGCCCGTACAGGGCCAGCATGGTGTTGGCGACCAGGATCGACGCGCCGATGGTGGAGATGATCACCGGCAGGTAGGTGCGGTGCCGCAGCGGGTAGTAGACGCCGAGATTGAAGATGACGCCGTAGAGCGCCATGCCGGCCAACGCCAGCAGGAACGAGAGCCAGTAGGGCCATTCCAGGTCGACGGCGAAGATCACCATCAGGAACGCCGCCACCATCGAGAACTCGCCCTGCGCGAAGTTGACGACGTTGGTGGCGCGGAAGATCAGCACGAACCCGAGCGCCACGAGCGCGTAGACGGAGCCGATGCCGATGCCCGTGAAGAGCAATTGAAAAGCCAGATCCATGAGGCCCCCGGGAATGTCGCGAACGGCGCGCCGTCATGGTCCCGCCCGCCATCGGGCGGACGGGACCATGGGGGACTTAGTCGTTGAACTCGATGTGCTTGGCGAAGACGATGTTCCCGCTCTTGTTCTGCACCACGTTGTAGCCGTGCAGGCCGTCGCCGTTCTGGTCGAAATTATACTCGCCCTCGGCCCCCTTGTGCCCCTTGATGGAGAGCATCGCGTCGCGCACGGCGGCGGGGTCGGTCTTGCCGGCCTTGTTGATGGCGGCCGCCAGCAGGGTCACGGCGTCGTAGCACCAGGACGACTGGTTGTCGGGGTTCACCTTCATGACAGCCCGGTAGGCGTCAGCGTAGGCCTTGGCCTCGGGGCTGGAATCCTCGGCGTAGTCGGCCACCCCGTAGGTGTTGTACAGGGCCGGGCCGGCGAGCTTCAGCGCCGTGACGTTGACGATGGACGGCGACCCCACCCACGGCGCCGTGACGCCGAGCTGGCGCAGCTGCCGGGCGAAGATGCCGAGGTCGTTCTCGAAGGTGAAGTAGGACGAGATGATGTCGACGCCGGCCTGCTTCAGCGCCAGCACGACTGGGGTGAAATCCTGCGACTGGTTGGCGTAGCCCTGGATCACCACCGGGGTGATGTTGAGGGCCTTCAGCGCGCCTTCCAGCGCCTTCATGCCATTGGTGCCGAACGCGTCCGTGGAATGCACGATGCCCCACTTCTGCAGCTTCAGCTCCTTGACGCCGAACTCCGCGATGACGCGGCCCGAATAGCTGTCGTTCGGGCGGCAGCGGAACAGCCACGGATTGCCCAGCTTGGTGAGCGTCGGGTCGGTCCCGCCGAACATCGTCGGCTTGGCGGTCTTCAGGATGTCCGGCGCCATCGCGTGCATCTGCGTGGAGCGGATGGAGCCGATGAAGCCGACGATGTCGGCGTTGGTGGCGAGCTTGGAGAAAGCGAGCACCGCGCCCGGATTGGTGGTCTGATCGTCCTCGGTGACGATCTCCATCTGCTTGCCGAGCACGCCCCCGGCCTTGTTGACCTTCTCGAGCGCGAGCTTGGCGCCCGCCATCGCGTATTTGCCGGCCTCCGCGGCGGGCCCCGTGATCGGCACCACCTGCCCGACCTTCACGGTCGCGCCCTGCGCGCTCGCTCCGCGAAGCAGCGCCGGCGCGGCGAGCCCGGCCGCAAGTCCCGACGTGAATACGCGCCTGGTCACCTTCATCTCGATCCCTCCCTGATGCGCCGGCTTCGCGGCGTCATTCGACGTTGGATGCATTAGAGGATGCCGAACGCCGCTTTGTCCACGGGCGAAATGAAGGAACAGGGCCCGTTGATCACAGTTTAGGCGCCATCTGTCTTCGAAGACCTCAAGCGCCGCTCATCCCGATTGAAATGGCCCCTGATCTATTGCGCCCTGCCGGGCTGCGTCCGCCGGAGACGGACGTGACATTCGGCAAGACGTACCAGCCGGCGGCCGCGCTGGCTCCGGCGCGCCCGGTGCTGCTATCCTGCCGCGCGCCGCGAGACCGACGATGACGATGCTGATGATCCAGGGCGAGACGTTTCATGTGCGGGTCGACGGCCCGGCGGACGCCCCTGCCCTGATGCTCTCCAATTCGCTGAGTTCGGACCTGAGCATGTGGGACGATCAGGTCCCGGCCTGGTCCCGGCGTTACAGGGTCATCCGCTATGACCATCGCGGCCACGGCGCCAGCGTTGCGCCGCGCGCCGAATACGACTTCGACCAGCTCGGCCGCGACGCCCTGGGCGTCCTGGACGCGCTGGGAATCGAACAGACGCATTGGTGCGGGCTGTCCATGGGCGGCATGACGGGCCTATGGCTCCTGACCCATGCGCCGCACCGGATCGACAGGGCGGCGCTGGCCAACACGGCGGCCCATATGGGGCCGCCCGCGCTCTGGGACGGGCGCATCCGCACCGCCGAGCGCGGCGGCATGGAGGCGCTGGTTGAGGCGACGCTGGAGCGCTGGTTCCCGGCCCATTTTCGCGAAAGCGCGCCCGCCGTCATGGCGCGGATGCGCGCCATGGTGCTGCGTACGCCCGTGGCGGGCTATCAGGGCTGCTGCGCGGCGATCCGCGACATGGACCAGCGCGAGGCCATCAAGGGGATCGACAGGCCCGTGCTGGTGATCGTCGGCGCCCGCGATCCCGCCACGACGCCGGCCGACGGCGCGCTGATCGCGTCCTCCATCCCGGGCGCCGAAATGGTGACGCTGGACGCGGGGCATCTGTCGAACGTCGAGCGCCCGGCCGAGTTCACGGCCGCCGTCGCCCAATTCCTCGGCTGACGCCGGGTCGAGCAAGGGGAATGAGGATGAAAGTCTGTGTGTTCGGGGCCGGCGCCGTCGGCAGCAACATCGCCGCGCATCTGCTGCGCGCGTCGACGGCCGAGGTCGCCATCGTGGCGCGCGGGCCCCATCTCGAGGCGATGCGCCGGCGCGGGCTCACGCTGAAGAGCGACACGGACGCGTTCACGGTGGAGACGCCGCTCGCCACCGACGATCCCGCCTCGCTCGGACCCCAGGACCTCGTCCTGGTCACCCTCAAGGCCGTCTCCCTGCCCTCCTGCGCCCCCGCGATCGGCCGGCTGGTGGCGCCGGGCGGTGCGGCGGCGTTCCTCAGCAACGGCGTCCCCTGGTGGTGGCGGCACGGGCTGGACGATGCGCCCGCGACGCTTCCGCTGCTCGATCCGGATGGAGCGCTGTGGCGCGACGTCGGCCCGGAGCGCAGCCTCGGCGGCGTCATCTACTCGCCGAACGCGATCGTCGAGCCGGGCGTGGTGGTGAACCGGGCCCGGAGCCGGTTCGTCTTCGGCGCGCCGAAGGCCGGCCCCAACCCCATGCTCGACCGGACCGTGGCGCTGTTTCGCGAGGCGGGCATGGAGGCGCGGGCCAGCGCCGACATCAGGCGTGAGATCTGGCTGAAGCTGCTCCTGAACGCGCCCGGCAACCCGCTGGCGGCCCTCACCCGCCTTTCGGCGGGCGAACGGGCCCAGGACGAAGGCCTGGTCGCGGTCGCGTCCGCCATCATCCGCGAGGTCCTCGCCGTCGCCGCCGCCGAAGGATGGGACCTCGCCGCCGACGTCGACGTGGAGGCCGCCGTCAGGCCCGCGGGCGCGCTGGGGGGCGGCCGCCCCTCCATGCTCCAGGACGTGCTGGCGGGGAGGCCCACCGAGGTCGAGGCCCTGCTCGGCCAGCCGGCCGCCTTCGCGAAGGCGCATGGGCTGGCCACGCCGGTGGTCGACGTCGTGCTGCCGCTCATGCGCGGATTGGACCGGGCGGTCCGGGCGGGCCGCACCTGAAACTTGTCCACGCTATCAACAGAAGCCAGGCGCGGCGGCCTCTTGCGTCACCTAGCAAAGGTTTGGTTCAATGCAGCTTCGTTTCGAGGAGCAGGGTTGACCGATGACGATCTGTGAATCGAACCATGAAGAGATCATCTTCGAAAGCATGCGCGACGAACTCCGGCATCTGTTCGACGTCGGGGTCGGGGACGCGGACTGGTCGTCCATGCGGCTGGACGAGCGGGCCGCCTGGCTGCGCGAGATGATCGAGCGCGTCTTCGCCGGAGACGCCGCCCAGCACGCCTGAGAGCGCGTCAGCGCATGGGACGCAATGTCCGCCGCATCGGCGACGTGGCCTGTCGCGGCCATGCATAGGCGTCGGCCTCCCCGAGATCGAGGTCGGCCTTCTCGTCGCGCGCGCGGCGCAGAACCCCATACAGGTGGATGCGGTCGTGCCGGCCCCGCAGCAGGTGCGAGCCGAAATCGGTGAAGCGGGCCAGCATGTCGGACCGCATTTCTTCGTGAATCTTCGACCAGGTCGCCTCGGTGATCAGAACGGAGCTCTGCAAGGTCCGGCAATAGCCCTCGACGCGGCTGGCGATGTTGACGGTGTCCCCCAGGACGGCGAGCTCGAGCTGGTCCTCCGCCCCCACGTCGCCGAAGAGCACGTCGCCATAGTGCACCCCCACGGCCACCTCGATGGGCGCGCCGAGCCGATCGGGGGACCGGTTCCACGCCTCGACCTCCGTCTGGAGGTCCATGGCGCAGGACACCGCCCGCGACGCGTCGGCCACGCCGCGCATCGGCGCGCCGAACACCGCCATCAGGCCGTCGCCGGTGAATTTGTAGATCGTGCCCTGGTGCCGGAAGACGATGCGGCAGGCGATGGCCAGCATCTCGCGCAGGACCGCGATGATCTCGTCGGGGGCGCGCTCCTCGCAGAAGGACGTGAAGCCGACCATGTCGACGAACATGACCGCGGCCGCCTGCGTCTTGGCCGACGAGAGGGGGACGTCGATCTCGATGAGATGCTCGACGAGGTTGCGAGGGAAGAAGCGGGCCAGGTTGGCGCGCTCCTGGGTCATCTCCTTCAGGCGCGCTTCGGCCTGGTGGCGCGCGGTCAGGTCGCGCACGAAAATGGCCACCATGCCGCGATCCTCGCGGTCGATGCGCGCCATGGTGAGCTCGATCGGGAACAGCCGGCCGTCGGCGCGCGGCGCCGTGGTCTCCATGCGCAGCGCCGGTCCGCGCGCGCCGCCCCTGCGCGAGGCCTTGGCGAAGAGCTCGCGCCAGTCCGCGCCGCTGTCGGCGTTGAACAGCAGCGAGCCGATGCTGCGCCGCAGGACGTCGGCGCGCGTCCAGCCGAAGGTCGCCTCAAAGGCCGGGTTCACGTCGATCACCCGGCCCCCGCCGTCGGTGATCAGGATGCAGTCCAGCGACACGTCCATCATGGCGGCGCGCAGCGCCTCCATGGCGCGCAGCGACCGCGCCGTCTTCTCGCGCGCCGCCGAGGCCGCGATCAGCGCCCCGGTGGTCTGCAGCAGATGGATCTCCTCGGTGGCCCAGTCACGTTCCGCCACGCAGTCGTCGAACCCCAGATGGCCCCACCAGACCCCGTCGATGTGGATCGGGATGGAGATGAAGGACACGATCTGCTGAAAGTCGAAGTCCTCGCGCAGCACGCCGGTGAGATCGCGCGTATGGCCGCGGATGAGCTCCCCGCGCCGGCGCCTGGCGATCCACTCGTCGAAGGTGGGATCGTAGTCCTCGATCACCTCCTTGGAGTATCGGGGCGACCCGCCGAGGCTGGGCAGGCCCGGCGCGCTCCAGTCGTGGCGGCAGGTATGGGCCAGCTTGCCGTCGGGCGTGGGATCGATCTCGAACAGGAAGACGCGGCTGACATTCACCGCCCGGCCGAGGCGGGCCAGCAACTCGTCGATCCCGTGACGCCAATTCTCCGCCTGCGCCATGGCGGCCGCCGCGAAAGCGATTTCCTGCAAGATGAGCTGATGGCGATCCAAGAGTCCGCCCTGCGTCGATCCGACCGGGGGAAGGTAGCCGTTCGCGCCCGCGAAGGGAAGTTGCGGATGACGAGTTTACATCCTATGGGCGCACAACGCGTGTAGACCGTCAGCTCGGGCGCTCGATCCGGATCCTGCGGTCGGTCTCGATCCACCGGCCCGTTCCGACATCCTGACACGAGAAGTCGACCCGCTCGGCGCCGGCCAGCGCCTCGGGGTCGACGTCGACGACATGCAGGCCCAGCAGTCCGGGCGCGCTCGAGGCGTCCCGCGGCTGGGTCCAGCCATCCAGACCCCAATGCATCAGGGTGGGCTCGTCGAAGATGAAGCGCAGGCTCTGCCCGGCGCGCATCGTCCCCACGGGCATCTTGCGCGTCCAGTGCGCGCGCTCGGCGACGGGCCTGCGGCCCTCGTAACGCAGCCAGACGGCCTCCGGACGATCGATGGGCCGCCCGCGGCTCAGGGACAGCGCCAGCTTGGCGAATTCGGCATGGGCCCAGACAAGCGGCATCGCCGATCCCGACGGCTTGCCGGCGCGCAAGCCCGCCCGCGCTACAGGCTCGCCATCCCAGATCTGCTCGGGCAGCATCCCGCATCGACCGCTCATCGCCATCATGGCCCGCAGGAGACGCTTGGCCTCCTCCAGGTCGCCGGCGCACAGGGCGTAGTGCCCCCGCTCTCCCGTGAGGAGCGGCCACGGGCGGCCCCGGCCCACCCCGTCATAGGGCGCGCCGTCCTCGTGCTCGCCATAGCCGTCGCCATTGTAGCGGTACCAGGACGGCCCGGAGGGGGTCTGCGCCTTCAGCATGGCGTCGACCAGCAGGACGGTGTCGCGCACCACCGGATCGTCCGGCGACCGCAGGCCGAAGCGGACTAGCTGCAGGAAGTCGGTCGAGATCAGCGTGGAGGCCGGCGTCAGGCACTCGCCCGTGTGGTTGCGCACGGGGACCGGATCGGCGATCGCAGCCGGATCCTCGATGACGGCCGCCGGGGCGGAGCGGACATAGTAGCGCGAGACGCCGTGGCGGGCCGTGAGATGCGGATCGCTGGCGGCGAGCCAATCCTCGATATGGGCGTTCCAATCGTCCGCCAGGAGCAGCATGTCGCGCCTGTGCCGCAGATGGGCCAGCTCCGACCCGCACACCATGGCCGCGATGGCGACGGCCAGCGTGAAGGCGTTGACGCCGGGCGTCTCCTCCCAGCGGTCCTGGTCCGTGGACGGGCCGTTCAGGACGACGAAGCGCAGCGCGCGGCGCACCATCTCCTCCACCACGACGCCGTCGAGCGCGTCGACCTCGGCCAGCGCATAGGCCAGCAGCACCGGGAAGGCGATCTCGTCGAGCTGCACGCCCGACCAGCGCGGCCGCCCGCCGAGCCACTGGTTCTGGGACCAGCGACCGTCGGCGTTCTGCGTCGCGATCAGGTAGCGCAGGATGTTGCGGGCCTCCGCCAGCGCCCCGAACCCGAGCAGCGCCCCGGCGCTCTCCACCAAGTCGCGCGGCCACACCAGGTGGTAGCCCCCGGTATCGTCCGTGCTGCTGCCCCAGGGGATGCTGAGGCTCGCCACCATGGCGCCCGGATAGGTCTTGTCCTGGTGGGCGCGCAGGACCATCGCGGCCACATGCAGCGCTTCGCGGAATTCTCCGGGGCAGCGCTCCGGATCGACGCTGCGCGCGTGCCATTCCTCCCAATCCTCGACGTGCCGGCGCCAGACCGTATCGAAGGGCTGCAGCAGGGCCGAGATGGCGAGCGTCGCCGCGGCGTCCTTCTCCCGCCCGAAGCCCAGCGCCAGCACCGCCTGCGGGCTCTGGATCTCCGCCATGAGGGCGACGTTCCCCGGTCCGGCGCGCTCATGCGTCCAGGTCATCGCGCCGTGGCGGGCGAAGTCCTGCCAGCCGTCGCTCACCCCGACATAGCCGGCGCTCGCCTTGCCCCAGGCGTCGCGCTGGGTGGCGGGGTCGACGCAGGCCAGCGCCAGGGCGAACGGCCCCTGCTCGGCGCACAGCACGATGCCGTCACGGTTCATGAACACGTCGGCGGTGTTGTCGAAGCCCGTGCCGCCCAGATGCGGGGCCAGCAGGGCGTAGAGCTTGAGCCCGGCGTCACCCGTCAGGCTCGCCTCGATGAGAAGCACGTCGCGCTCCGGATCCGGCGCGATCCGCAGGGTGAGCTCGAACCGGGGGTGACGGTGGATGATATTCACGGCGGGAACGCCCGGCCCGGGCGTCGTCAACACATAGTCGGCCGAGCGCTTCACCTCCGCCCAGAAGCCCTGCCCGTCGGCGACGATAAAGCCGAGGTCGCGGATCTGGGGGCTGTCGACGCGAGGATAATAGACCTCGTTGACGATGCCGTAGCCGACCGTGAACCACAGGCGCGAGGTCCCCAGGGTCGTGCCCACCATGTCCTTGGCGCTGCTGGTCCAGGTCGGCCGGATGCCGGGCTGTCCAGGCGCTTCCATGGCGTGCTCCTCGTGCGGGGATCGGGAGCGCCCTGCATATCACAACCAGAGGCTGCTTCGCCTGCGGCGCCCACCCGCGCTTGGCGATCCCGATCGGCCCAGCTAGCCTTCCCGCGCAAAAAGAAGCAGCGGGAGGAACGACGTGAAATTGATGTCCTGCATGGCCGCGCTGGCCGTCGCGGCCCTGGGCGCGGCCGCCCCGGCGCGCGCCGAAGTCGCCGAAGTGCGCCTGACCCATCAGCCCGGCATGATCTACATGCCGATCATCCTCATGGAGATACAGAAGCTGGTCGAAAAGCGCGCCGCCGAGGCGGGTCTCGGCGACGTCAAGGTGAGCTGGGTGACGCTGACCAGCGGCGGCGCCTCGGTCGATGCGCTCATCTCCGGCAATATCGACTTCGTCACTAGCGGGGCGACCAACCTTCTGCTGGCGTGGGACCGCACGCGCGGCGAGGTCAAGGGCCTGGCGGGCTCGGGCGGCGCCCCGATGCTCCTGGTCACCCGCAACCCGGAGGTGAAAACGCTCGCCGACTTCTCGGCCAAGGACCGCATCGCCGTGCCCACCGTGAAGGTCTCCACCCAGGCGGTGCTGCTGCAGATCGCGGCGGAGCGCCAGCTGGGCGAGGCCGGGCGCAACAAGCTCGATCCGATCACCATCCAGCTCGGGCACCCGGACGCGGTCGGGGCGGTGCTCAGCGCCAACAACGAGGTGAACAGCCATTTCTCGCTGCCGCCCTACCAGCAGATCGAGCTCAAGGACTCGAAGGTCCACGCCGTGCTGAACTCTTATGACATCGTCGGCGGTCCGCTCAGCAACGCCGTCGTGTTCGGCAAGAAGAGCTTCGCGGAGGCGAACCCGAAGCTCACCAAGGCCGTCCTGGACGCCCTGGAGGATGCGGACGCGCTGATCAGGGACGAGCCCCGCAAGGCGGCGGAGCTCTATCTCGCCGCCACCGGCGAGAAGCTGACGCCCGACGAGCTGGTCGCCATGATGCAGCAGCCCGGCGTGGTGTTCTCCACCACGCCCTATGGGACGATGCTGCAGGCCGACCACATGGCGAAGTCAGGCATCCTGAAGACGCGGCCGGCGAACTGGCGCGACTTCTTCCTGCCCTTCGTCCACGACAAGCCGGGGACCTGAGCCCGGCGGCGGGAGGGCGCCGAAGGCCGCTCCGGTCAGTGCGCGGGCTGCTGCTTGGCCCGCGTCACGATCTGGGTCGGGTTGACGAAGCGCAGCGCGATCACCAGCCAGATCAGCGTCGTCACCATGTAGACCACCGCCATGGCGTCGATCGACTGGACCGCCCGCACGCCGGCGGCGAAGACGGCGTAGTAGAGCGCGACCACCAGCGTCTGGCTCGTCGGGCCCGCGGTCAGGAAGGTCAGCTCGAACATCGCGATCGTGCGCACCAGCACCAGCAGCAGCGAGGCGAGCACGCCCGGCAGCAGCAGCGGCACCAGCACATAGGCGAAGAGCTTGAACGTGTTGGCCCCGAAGAGCCGGGCCGCCGCCTCGACCTTCGGGTCGATCTGCTCGATGAAGGGCATCATCACGAGCACGACGAAGGGCACCGACGGGACGAGGTTGGCCAGGATCACGCCGCCCATCGTGCCGCCGAGGCCCGACTGGTACAGCACCGTCGCAAGGGGGATGCCGTAGGTGACCGGCGGCACCAGCAGCGGCAGCAGCAGGAGCAGCATCACGAGGCGCTTGCCGGCGAACTCCCGGCGCGCCATCGCGTAGGCGGCCGGAACCCCGACCAGGCCGGAGATCAGCACCACCGCGCCGACGATCTGGAAGGTCACGAGCAGCAGCTCGTCGAGCTGGAACTCGGCCCAGGCGGACGAGTACCAGCGCAGGGTGTAGCCATCGGGGAACCACGAGCGCAGCCAGCGCGTGGCGAAGGAGCTCATCACCACCGCCGCGATCATCGCCAGCAGGTTGACGACGAAGAAGATCATCGTGGCCCAGACGGCCGTGACCCAGAGACGGGCGCCGACGCTCCGCACATTCACCGCCATCGGATCAGCCTTTCGCGCCCGCGGCAGGGCCGCGATAGAACAATCCCCGGATCGACAGCACGATGGCGACGACCAGAAGCTGCACCGCGCCCATGATCATCGCGATCGCGGACGCCAGGGAGTAGTCGTACTCCTCGAAGGCGGCCTGATAGGCGGCGATCGAGATGACGCGGGTGGGCCCCGCCGGCGCGCCCAGCAGCACGGCGGACGGGAAGACCGAATAGGCCTGCACGAAGGACAGGCAGAAGGCGATCGCGAGCCCCGGCACCAGCAGCGGCAGGAAGACGTGGCGGAACCGCGCCGCAGCCCGGGCCCCCAGCGTCGCCGCGGCCTGCTCCAGCGCCGGGTCGATCCCGGTCACATAGGACAGCGTCAGCAGGAAGGTGAACGGAAAGCCCGTGATCACCAAGGACAGCACCACGCCCCAGTAATTGTGGATGAGGCGCACCGGGCTGGAGATCAGGCCCAGCGCCAACAAGCTGCGGTTGAGCCAGCCCTGCGGGCCGAGATAGTTCAGGAGCCCCTCGGCGACCAGCACGGTTCCGAGCGTGATCGGCAGGACCAGGATGGTGGTGAGCAGCCGCTGGCGCCGCATCAGCCGCACCCGGAAGGCGACCGGAACGGCGATCAGCAGGTTGAGGACGGTGGTCGGCAGCGCGATCAGAAGCGTCGTCCCGATCGTGTCGTAGAGGAAGGGATCGGAGAAGAAGCGCGCGTAGTTGCCGAAGAGGCCGCCGGCCTTGGGCCTGAACGAGAGCCACAGCCCATAGGCGAAGGGATACACGAAGAGCGCGATCAGCACGAACAGCGCCGGCAGCACGAGCAGCGTCACGGCGTCGAAACCCCGCGCCGCCAGGCGAAGGCGAAGAGGCGTGTCGGTCTGCATCACGAGGCCCCGTAGACGAGGATCGTCGAGGGCTGGGCCCCCAGGCGCACCGGTTCGCCGGCCGTGAGGCGACGCGACGAGCGGAAGAACAGCTCCGTCCCCGACGCGGTCCGGGCCGAGCCGAAGAAGTCGCGGCCGCGATATTCGATGGCCTCCACCGTCGCCGGCAGGCCGGGCGCATCGCTGGAGACGGCGATCAGGTCGTCGGGCCGGATCGCCGCATAGGCGGTCTGTCCGGTCACGGGCTCCTGCGCGATGGCCTGGAAGGCGACGCCCTCGGCGGACACTTCGACCTGCTGGCCGGCGGCGGACAGCAGGGTCACCGGGATCTGGTTGCGGAAGCCCATGAACTCGGCGACGTCGAGATGGGCCGGCCGGGCGTAGAGGTCCTCCGGCGTGCCGACCTGGCGGATCTCGCCATCGCGCAGCACGACGATCCGGTCGGCGAGCGACAGCGCCTCGTCCTGGTCGTGAGTGACGTAGATGGTGATCGAGCCCAGCCCCTGGTGGATGCGGCGGATCTCCTGGCGCATCTCCAGCCGCAGCTTGGCGTCGAGGTTGGACAAGGGCTCGTCCATCAGCACCACCGGCGGTTCGATCGCGATGGCGCGCGCGATCGCGACGCGCTGTTGCTGGCCGCCCGAGAGCTGCCCCGGCGACTTGTGGGCCTGGCTCTCCAGCCTCACGGTCTGGATGGCCTTCTCGATCCGCGGCGTCGCGGCCGCCTGGGGGACGCCGCGCATCTTCAGCCCGAAGCCGACATTGCCGCGCACCGTCATGTGCGGGAACAGGGCGTAGTTCTGGAACACCATGCCGAAGCCGCGATCCTCGGCGGGCAGCACGTCGATGCGCTTGTCGTCCAGCCAGATCGACCCGCGGGTCGTCGGCAGCAGGCCGGCGATGCAGTTCAGCGCCGTCGACTTGCCGCAGCCGGAGGGCCCGAGCAGCGCAATGAACTCGCCGCGCTGGATGTCGAGCGTGAGGTCCTTCAGGGCGTTCATGGTCCCGAAGTCGCGGCCGACCTGCTGGAGCCGCAGGGTCTTGAAGGAAGCATTGGCGGCCATGGAGCGCTCACGACGGTGTCAGGATGCGCCGTTGCGGCGGCGCGGAAAAGACTGGTGAGAAAAGGAACGGCGGCGCGAGACAGCGCCGCCGTCGACAGGCGAAGAGGACTTACTTGGTCTTCTTGGAGCCGATTTCCTCGTCCCAGCGACGGAAGGCGAGCACCATCTGGTCAGGCTCGAGCGGCAGCTCGAGCGGCACGTCGGCGATCAGCTTCTCGTATTCGGGGCGGCCGAACTCCTTGATGGCGGCCTGGCTCTCGGCCGGCGCCATCGTGATCGGGACGTCCTTCACGGCCGGGCCCGGATAGAAATAGCCCTCGTCATAGGTGAAGGCCTGCGCGGGCTTGGTCAGCATGAAGTTCATCACGTCGAGCAGCACCGCGACCTTGTCGTCGCTGAGGCCCTTCGGGATGCACATGTAGTGCGCGTCGATCACCCAGCGGAAGTTCTTCAGCGTGGTGATCTTGGCTTCCTTCGGCACGACGCCGAGGACGCGCGGGTTGATGTCCCAGCCGGTGGTCGAGACGATGATGTCGCGGCTGCCTTCGCCGAGCTCCTTCATGGTCGCGCCGGTGCCCGTCGGATAGTACTCGACGTTCTGGCCGAGCTCCTTCAGATAAGCCCAGGTCTTGTCCCAGCCCTTCATCGGATCCTTCGGGTTGGAGTCGCCCAGGATGTAGGGCAGCCCCATCATGAAAGTGCGGCCGGGACCGGAATTGGCCGGGCGGGCGTAGAGGAAGCGGTTGGGGTTCTGCTTGGCCCAGGCCAGGAGCTCCTCCACCGAGGTCGGCGGGGTCTTCACCTTGTCGGGCATGTATTCGAGCAGCGGCCCGGACGGGTAATAGGCGCTGACCACGCCCTGCCCGCGGGCCAGCGTCTGCATCATCGCCGCGCCCTTGTTGTAGATGTCGTCCAGCTTGGGCAGAGCCGCCTTGTGCTGTCCGAGCACATCCAGCCAGAGCTTCTGGTCGATGCCGGCGGAGAGCGCGTCCGTGCCGGTCAGCACGAGGTCGATATCGACCCGGCCGGCGTCCTGCTGGGCCTTGATCTTTCCCGGCAGCTCGGGGGCCGGCGCCTTGGTGAAGGTGAAGCGCGAAACCAGTTCGGGCTTGGCCTTGCGATAGGCCTCGAAGGCCTTCTGGCTCAGCGCCAGGTTGCCGGCCACGTCGACGATGTTGAGCGCGACCGCCTGCTTGGGCAGCGCCAGCTGCGCCCGCGCGCCGGAGGCGCCGAGAAGGGCTGCGCCAGCGGCTCCGCCGACGAAAGTCCGCCTGGTGAATTCGTGCGTCATGGTTTCCTCCGGTGATCGTCTTGAGCCATGGGCTTTTTGAGAACCCGCCGCATGGCGCGGCCGAGGGGATCCCCCGCCCGTCTTCGTTGAGGCACATTGATACACTAAAATATTAGTGGAGCAACCGGCAGGTTGTGCCACCCACAATCACGCACCGGCTCTTCCGACCCGGTTTCCTCAAGCCCGTTTCAGGCGATTGCGGCGGGCGCTAACGGGCCAGCCACGCGCCGAGCGCTTCGTTGACCGCGTCCGGCCGCTCGAGGGTCGACAGGTGCCCGCATTCGGGCACGACGACCAGCTCCGCGCCTTCCACGCCGGCCTGCAGCTCCTCGGCCTTGTCCACCGGCGTGATCGCGTCCTCCTCGCCGACCAGGATCAGGGTCGGCACGCCGATCGCCTTCAGGTAGGGGCGGGAATCGGCCCGGCCGATGACGGCCCGCTCCTGGCGCACGAACGCCTCGGGGCCGGTCTCCAGCATCATCGTTCGGACGATGCCCTCCAGCTCCTCGTCGTCGCGACGGGACGGATGGACCAGCGCGGCCCAGAGCGCGTCGTGAACCTTGTCGAACTCGCCCTCCTCGGCCAGCGCCATCAGGCGGCGTCGGCGCATCGTGGCCTCTTCGGTGTCTGGCCGGGCGGAGGTGTCGAGAAGCGCCAGCCGCGAGACCCGGTGGGGCGCCAGCCGCATGATTTCGAGCGCCACATAGCCTCCCATCGAAAGGCCGGCCAGCGCGAAGCGCGGCGGGGCCTGGCCCAGCAGGCGACCCGCCATGGCGGCGATCGTGGCGTCCTGGCGGTTATCGGCGAACACGATGGGTCGGTCGTGGCCGAACCGCTCGGCCTGGGGGGCAAAGAGGGCAGGCGTGCAGTTCAGTCCCGGGATCAAGACCAGGGGTTCCGACATACTGAGACTTTCCTTGGACTTTTTGCTGCTTTTGGGGGGGCTTCGCGACTTTGCCGAATTGACTCGATTCGAAATCTCTCTATGTATCCCTCATCCTTTGAGGAAACGGCCGACGACTGGTTCTGACGCGTCCTGCCCGCCCGCTTCCCGTAAACGCGCAACTGCGTCGATAGCCGCGCCGTGAGGCGGCATAAAGAATGAATTTTTCTGATCTCGGTCTTAGCGACAGGGTGCTCGAGGCGGTCACCGCTTCCGGATACACCCAGCCCACGCCCATCCAGGCGGAAGCGATTCCGCATGCCCTGGCTCGACGGGACGTCCTCGGCATCGCCCAGACGGGCACCGGCAAGACGGCGGCGTTCACGCTGCCCATGCTGACGATGCTGGAGCAGGGCCGCGCCCGCGCCCGCATGCCCCGCACCCTGATCCTGGAGCCGACCCGCGAGCTCGCCGCCCAGGTCGAGGAGGCGTTCGTCAAATACGGCGCCAACCAGCGCCTGAACGTGGCGCTGCTGATCGGCGGCGTCTCCTTCGGCGACCAGGACGCCAAGATCACCCGCGGCGTCGACGTGCTGATCGCCACGCCCGGGCGTCTGCTCGACCATTTCGAGCGCGGCAAGCTGCTGCTGACCGGCATCGAGATCCTGGTGATCGACGAGGCCGACCGCATGCTCGACATGGGCTTCATCCCGGACATCGAGCGCATTTGCCGGATGGTGCCGTTCACGCGCCAGACGCTCTTCTTCTCGGCGACGATGCCGCCCGAGATCCAGCGCCTGACCGAGACCTTCCTGCACAACCCGGTGAAGATCGAGGTGGCCCGCCAGGCTTCGACCGCCGCGACCATCACGCAGCGCCTGATCGGCTCCGGCTCCGAGCCGCACGAAAAGCGCGAGGTGCTGCGCAAGCTCGTGCGCCAGCAGCCCGACTTCAAGAACGCGATCATCTTCTGCAACCGCAAGCGCGACGTGCAGGTCGTTTACCGCTCGCTCGAACGCCACGGCTTCAGCGTCGCGGCGCTGCATGGCGACCTCGACCAGCGGGCCCGCATGGCCGCACTGGAGTCGTTCCGGAACGGATCGATCCAGCTTCTCGTCGCCAGCGACGTCGCGGCGCGCGGGCTCGACATTCCGGACGTCAGCCACGTCTTCAACTACGACGTGCCGCATCACGCCGAGGACTATGTGCACCGCATCGGCCGCACGGGTCGCGCCGGCAAGTCCGGCACGTCGATCACGATCGTGACGCCGGTGGACAAGAAGTCCCTGGCCGCGATCGAGCACATGATCGGCCAGCCGATCGAGTGGCAGGGCGAGATGCCGGCGGAAGGCGAAGCCGACGGCGAGCGCCGCCGCCGTCCTGGCGGGCGCAGGCCCGGCGGACGCGAAGGATCGCGCGGTTCGGGCGACGAGCGCGGACGCGGGACCTCACGCGAAGGCCGCGGCCGGAGCCCGGATGGCGAGACCCGGAGCAGGCCGCGGGCGGCCGAAGCCGAATCGCGGAGCCGATCGCCCGAGCCCGAAGCGCGCAGCCCCTCCCCGCCGACCGAGAGCCGCCCGCCTCGCCGCGACCGTTCAGGCGACAATGGGGGTGGCCGGCGCGAGCGCGGCCCCGCCCTGCCCGCCCCCGGCGAGACCCGGGTGGAAAGGCCGCAGCGGCCGCCGTCCCGGCGTCCGGACAACGACGACCCGCCCGTCATTGGGCTGGGCGACCACGTGCCGTTCTTCCTGCTCAGGCCCGTCAAGAAAATCTGACAGGTTGTAGACGGTTGTAGATGCAATTAGCCCTCTCTTAAGAGTGGTTGTGCAACTGTGGGTCCCATCAGTGATGGGAGTCGCCTATGGTTGCCTCTTCTGCGGAAGAACCGGCCATGAAACTGGCCGAGGAAACCATTCGGCGCATCGAGGCTCACGGCCCGTTGCCGGAGCCTCGGGCTTATGAAGTCTGGTACACGCATCTCGCCGGGTCGAATCGCTCCTTGAGCCGCGCGCTCACCGAGGAGCTGGCTGCGTCGCCTAGGCTCGCTAATCTCCAGATCGAGAAGCTCTACAACCAGTTCCTCTCGCCGAACCGGATGGCGGCCCAGGCCGAGAAGGCCAGCGTCGGCGTTCTCACCGAGATCGACTCAGTCGTCGGCCTCATCGACGAGGCGCTCGGCTCGACCAGCCGCTATGGCGATTCGCTGGAGGAGATCTCGAACGTCCTCGACGCCAAGCTGGACAGGAACCTCGTTCGCGACATCGTGAACCGGCTCGTCTCGGTGACCCAGGAAACCGTGGCCAACAACCGCGCCCTGGAAGGTCGCCTCAGGGAGACGCGCGGAGAGGTGCAGGATCTCCGGCAGGCGCTGGAATCCATCCGCACCGAATCCCTCACGGATCCGCTGACCACGCTGGCCAACCGCAAGCACCTGGACGCCACGATCACCCACGCCGTCGACCACGCGGCGCTGAGCGGCGAACCGCTGACGATCCTGATGATCGACGTGGACCGCTTCAAGGACTTCAACGACACCTGGGGCCACCTGACGGGCGACCAGGTGCTGCGCCTCGTCGCCATGTCGGTCAAGGGGTCCGTGCGGCCCAACGACACCGCCGCGCGCTTCGGCGGCGAGGAGTTCGCGGTCGTGCTTCCGCAGTCGTCCCTGAAATCCGGGCACATCGTGGCGGAGCGGATCCGCCAGACCGTCATGGGTCGCGAACTGGTGAAGCGCTCCACCGGCGAAGCGCTGGGCCGCATCACCATCTCGATCGGCGCGGCCTCGTTCGCGCCGGGCGACAACGCCACCCTGCTGATCGAGCGCGCCGACCGCTGCCTCCTGCACGCCAAGCGCACGGGGCGCAACAAGACGGTCTGCGAGGACGAGATCCACGGGATGCAGGACGTCGCCTGAACGGCCGCTTTCAGATGTCTCTCGCCGAGCGACGCTTCGGCTTGCGAGCCGGCCGCGCCGCCGCCTTGCGCCGGGCCGCCGACAGGGCCAAGCCGAACCAGATCCTCATCGCATCCGGATCGTCATAGGCGGCGTCCGGCAGGCGCCGGTAGCCCAAGGACTTCGTGACGCCCTTGGCCACGTAGCTGAAAGGCTCGAGCCCCTCGGCCAGGAAAGCCGGTTCACTCTCGCCGTCGACCTTAAGGTAGACGACGCCGCCCGCCTGCAGCGCCACCATCAATCCGTCCGCGAAGACGCCCACGCCGCCGAACATGCGGCGCGCCTCGACCCGCCCGGCGGGCGCAAAGAACTCCTCCAGGTCGCGAACGTCCATGCGCCGGTATCAGTGGGAGACGGCTTCGGACCGGTCCGCGGAGGCCGGGGTCAGCGCCACCGACTCGCCGCAGCCGCAAGCGGAGGTCTGGTTTGGATTGTCGAAGACGAATTGCGACGCGAGCTTGCCGGTGCGGAAGTCCATCGTCGTTCCCAGCAGGAACAGGACCGCCTTGGGGTCGACCAGGACGGTGACGCCCTTGTCCTCCACCACCTCGTCGCCGGGCCGCACGCTGTCGGCGTAGTCCATCGTGTAGGACATGCCGGCGCAGCCGCCGTTCCTCACGCCGACGCGAACGCCGACCAGCGGCGCCGTCGAATTCGCCATGATCTCCTTGACGCGGCTGGCCGCCGCATCCGTCAGACTCATGACCTTCAGCTTCGGGAGCATTCCCATGGGGGCTTTCTCGTCCTAGACGGCCGGGTTCAAGGCCCGGGCAGGATCAGGTCTCGCCTAATGTAAGCGTGCGCCGGCGCCCTGTGAAGGGCGCAGTTCTGCGGATGCCGTATGCACGCCGGCAAAGGGCGGCCTCACCACATGTCGAGCGCGACGCGCGCCTCGTCGGACATGCGGCTCTGGTCCCAGGGCGGATCGAAGACCATGTTGACCTTCGCGGACTGTACGCCCGGGACGGCCGCCACGGCGTTCTCCACCCAGCCCGGCATCTCGCCGGCGACCGGGCAACCCGGCGCGGTCAACGTCATGTCGATGGCGACGTTGCGCGCGTCGTCCACGTCGACCCGGTACACCAGGCCGAGCTCATAGATATCGGCCGGGATCTCGGGATCGTAGACGCTCTTGAGCGCCGCGACGATGTCGTCCGTCAGCCGATCGATCTCGGCCGGCTCCAGCGCCGACGGGATGTCGATATCGGGGCGGTTCGGGGCGTTGACGTCGTTGGCTTCGCTCATGGTGGGGGCTTTCTCATCAACCGAACAGAGCTTCGGCCTTTTGCAGGGCCTCGGCAAGGCGATCGACCTCCTCCAGCGTGTTGTAGAACGCGAAGGAGGCCCGGCATGTCGAGGTGACGCCGTAGCGCGCCAGCAGAGGCTGGGTGCAGTGCGTCCCGGCGCGGACGGCGACGCCGGACCGGTCGATCACCGTCGCCACGTCATGCGCATGGGCGCCCTTCATCTCGAAGGAGACGATGGCGCCGCGCTCGCGCGCCTGGCCGAAGATCCGCAGCGAGTTCATCGCGGAGAGGCGTTCCAGCGCGTAGTCGCGCAGCGCATTCTCCTGCGCCAGGATCGCGTCGCGGCCGATCGACTGCATGTAGTCGATCGCCGCGCCGAGCCCGATGGCCTGCACGATCGGCGGCGTTCCCGCCTCGAACCGGTGCGGGGGATCGCCATAGGTCACCGCCGCCTCGGTCACGTCCTTGATCATCTCGCCGCCGCCATTGAAGGGAGGCAGCTTGTCCAGCCAGCGCCGCTTTCCGTAGAGGACGCCGATGCCGGTGGGCCCATACACCTTGTGGCCGGTGAAGACGTAGAAGTCGGCGTCCAGCTCGCGCACGTCCACGGGCAGATGGACGGCGCCCTGGCTGCCGTCGACCATCACCGGGATGCCGCGCGCATGCGCGATCCGGATGATGTCGCGGATCGGCGTGATCGTCCCCAGCATGTTGGACATGTGGGTGATGGCGACGATGCGGGTCCGATCGGTCAGCAGCGCCTCGAACTCGTCCAGCAGGAACTCGCCCGCGTCGTTCACGGGCGAGAACTTCAGCACCGCGCCCTTGCGCTCCCGCAGGAAATGCCAGGGGACGATGTTGGAGTGGTGCTCCATGATGGAGATGACGATCTCGTCCCCCTCCCCGATCGCCAGCGCGCCGAAGCTGGAGGCCACGAGATTGATCGCCTCGGTGGCCGACCGGGTGAAGATGATCTCGTCCGTGCTCTCGGCGTTCAGGAAGCCGCGCACTTTCTCGCGCGCGTCCTCGAACGCCTCCGTCGCGGCGTTGGCGAGGTAATGCAGCCCGCGATGCACGTTGGCGTATTCGTGCTCGTAGACATGCACCATCCGGTCGATCACCTGACGAGGCTTCTGGGCCGAGGCGGCGTTGTCGAGATAGACGAGCGGCTTCCCATAAACCTCCTGGGAGAGGATCGGGAAATCCGCCCGGATGGCCGAAAGATCGAACGGCCGTGTGGGGGCTGAGGTCATGGCATCCATCCGTCCTTGCACGGAGGGTCGAAACCACCTCCGACGTCACCCCAGGCGGCGCGAAGCGCCCGGAAGGGGATCCACTCCGTCCCCGCCGCCGGATCCCCGTTTCGGCCCGCTTGCGCGGGCCGCCGGGGCTGACGGCGGAGAAGGAATGAAGCTACATGCGAGCCTTGAGCCAGGCCTCGACCACGCTTTCCAGGACGGCGCGGACGGCTTCGTCCTCGACCGTCTCCAGCGCTTCGCCGACGAAAGCCTGCAGCATGAGCGCCTCGGCGTCCGGCTTGGGCAGGCCGCGCGCGCGCAGGTAGAACAGCAGGTCGTCGTCGAGCTGGCCGCAAGTCGCGCCATGGGCGCAGACCACGTCGTCGGCGAAGATCTCCAGCTCAGGCTTGTTGTTCATCGTGGCGTTGTCGCCGAGCAGCACCGCCTGGCTCATCATCTTGCCGTCGGTCTTCTGCGCATGCGGCGCGACGATGATCTTGCCCTGGAACACGCCGGTCGATTCGCCATCCAGCACGTGCTTGAACAGCTCGCGGCTCTCGCAATGGGGAACCGAGTGGTTCACGACCAGCGTGGTGTCGGCGTGCTGGCGCCCGTGGAGCAGGGCCGCGCCGTTGATCGACGCCTTGGAGCGTTCGCCCGCGAAGGTCAGGAACACCTGGTGGCGCGTCAGCGCCGGCGCGGTCGCCAGGGCCAACGTGGCGAAGGACGCGTCCGCGCCGAGCCGCACGCCGAGTGACGACAGGTCGACGCCGCCCCCGCCGCTGGCGTTCAGGCGCACATGGTTCACCACGCAGCCGTCGCCGGCCAGGATCTCCACGGCCGTGTTGTCCTGGTGGGCCACCCCGGCGGGTCCCTCATGGGTCTCCACGAGCGTGACGGAGGCGCCGTCCTCGACCACGAGCAGCACGCGCGTGTAGGTGGAGCGGACCTCCGCGCCCGTCCGCGCGAAGCGGACCACGATCGGCTGCGAAGGCTTGAGCCCTGCGGGAACGCGGATCACCGCGCCGTCGCTCATCAGCGCGCTGTTGAGCGCCAGGACGGCGTCATCGGCCGTGATGCTCGCGCCGAGGCGGGAGAGCAGAGGATGGCCGGCCCCCATGGCGTCGGCGAGGCCCGCGACCTCCACGCCGGTCGGCAAGGCGCCGAGATCCGACAGGGTCGGGGCGAACTGCCCGTCCACGATGGCGATCAGGCCGCCCAGGGCCGCGATCGGCCCCATGGACGATCCGGCCACGGCGAGAGCGGCCGCCGAAGCGCCGTCCGCCAGCGGGGCCGCTTCGCGCAGCAGGGCGCGCAGGTCGGTGTATTTCCAGGCTTCGACGCGCCTGTGCGGCAATCCGGCTTCCGCGAAAGCGCCGAAGGCCTTTTCACGCGACGCCGCGTCGCCCGGGAGGCGCGCCCGGACGGAGGGAAACAGCTCAAGCAGCTGGTTCTCGGCCGTCGTCCGCATGGGAGTGACGTTGGGGATCTGGGACATGGGATCCTCAGGCCGCCTGCGAGCGGTAATCGGCGTAGCCATTGGCCTCGAGCTCGAGCGCGAGCTCCTTGCCGCCCGACTTCACCACCCGGCCGCTGGACATCACATGCACGGTGTCCGGCACGATGTAGTTCAGCAGGCGCTGGTAGTGGGTGATCACCAGGAAGGAGCGCTTGGGGTCGCGCAGGGCGTTGACGCCGTCGGCCGCGATCTTGAGCGCGTCGATGTCGAGCCCGGAGTCGGTCTCGTCCAGGATGCAGAAGCTCGGCTCCAGCAGCGCCATCTGGAGGATCTCCATGCGCTTCTTCTCGCCGCCCGAGAAGCCGACATTGAGGGCGCGCTTCAGCATATCCTGAGGAATGTGAAGGCGTTCCGCGCCGGAGCGGACTCGCTTCATGAAGTCCTGAGTGGAGAGCTCATCGTCGCCGCGCGCCTTGCGCTGGGCGTTCAGCGCGGCCTTCAGGAAGGTCATCGTCGCCACGCCGGGGATCTCCAGCGGATACTGGAAGGCCAGGAACACGCCGGCGGCGGCGCGCTCGTCGGGAGACATGTCGAGCAGGTTCTCGCCGTTGAGCAGGATCTCGCCGTCGAGGACCTCGTAGTCCTCCTTGCCGGCGATCACATAGCTCAGCGTGGACTTGCCGGAGCCGTTCGGCCCCATGATGGCGGCCACCTCGCCGTCATGAACCGTGAGGCTGAGGCCGTTGAGGATCTTCTTGTCGTCGATCTGGACGTGGAGGTTGCGGATTTCGAGCATGGTTTCAGTCCTGAATTCAGAGCGTCACGCCGACTTCGACGCCGGAGGCGGAAGCCGTGGGCGGCCGGGCTGCCCCGGCCGTGACCGGATGGGTCAGCCGACCGAGCCTTCCAGCGAGATCGAGATCAGCTTCTGCGCCTCGACGGCGAACTCCATCGGCAGTTGCTGCAGCACGTCCTTGACGAAGCCGTTCACGATCAGAGCCGTCGCCTCTTCGGCCGAGAGGCCGCGCTGCAGGCAGTAGAACAGCTGGTCCTCGGAGATCTTGGACGTCGTGGCTTCATGCTCGAAGATCGCGCTGGCGTTCTTCGATTCGATGTAGGGCACGGTGTGCGCCCCGCACTGGTCGCCAATCAGCAGCGAGTCGCAATTGGTGAAGTTGCGCGCGCCCGTGGCCTTGCGGTGGGCCGAGACGAGTCCCCGATAGGTGTTCTGGGAGCGCCCGGCCGAAATGCCCTTGGAGATGATGCGGCTCGACGTGTTCTTGCCGAGATGGATCATCTTCGTGCCGCTGTCGACCTGCTGCATGCCGTTCGACACCGCGATCGAGTAGAACTCGCCGCGGGAGTTGTCGCCGCGCAGGATGCAGGACGGGTATTTCCAGGTGATGGCCGAGCCGGTCTCCACCTGCGTCCACGAGATCTTCGAGTTCGCGCCGCGGCAATCGCCGCGCTTGGTCACGAAGTTATAGACCCCGCCCTTCCCCTCGCTGTCGCCCGGGTACCAGTTCTGGACCGTGGAGTACTTGATCTCGGCGTCTTCGAGCGCGATCAGCTCCACCACAGCCGCGTGCAGCTGGTTCTCGTCGCGCTGGGGGGCGGTGCAGCCCTCCAGATAGCTCACATAGGAGCCCTTGTCGGCGATGATCAGCGTGCGCTCGAACTGGCCCGTATCTTTCTCGTTGATCCGGAAATAGGTCGACAGCTCCATCGGGCAGCGCACGCCCGGCGGCACATAGACGAAGGACCCGTCCGTGAACACGGCGGAGTTCAGCGTGGCGTAGAAATTGTCCGTCACCGGAACGACGGTGCCCAGATATTTGCGCACCAGCTCCGGATGCTCGCGGATCGCCTCCGAGATGGAGCAGAAGATGACGCCGGCGCGGCCGAGCTCCTCCTTGAAGGTCGTCACCACCGAGACGCTGTCGAACACGGCGTCGACGGCGACCTTGGAGGTCTGCACGCCGGCCAGGATCTCCTGCTCTCGCAGCGGAATCCCGAGCTTCTTGTAGGTCTCCAGGATCGCCGGATCGATCTCGTCGAGCGACTTCGGGCCCTCCCTCTTCTTGGGGGCCGCGTAGTAGTAGAGGTCGTTGAAGTCGATCGGCGGGTACTCGACGCGCGCCCAGGTCGGCTCGCGCATGGTCAGCCAGCGCCTGTAGGCGTCCAGCCTCCATTCGGTCATCCACTCCGGATCGCCCTTCTTGGCCGAGATGAAGCGAACGATGTCCTCGTTCAGGCCGCGAGGGGCCTTGTCCATCTCGATGTCGGTGATGAAGCCGTACTTGTACTGGTCCACGTCGATGGCGCGGACCTGTTCGACAGTCTCCTGCACGGCAGGCATTTCAGTCTCCTTCCTCGACGGCTTCAAGGGCCGTGGGGTTGGTTGGGGGATCGGCCTAGGCTGCTCTTCGCCCTTGCCGTAGATGTAGGGCGTCGCGCAATTTTTCGAAGGCCTTCAGGAACCTTTCCACGTCGGCCTCGACGCTCGACCAGCCGAGGCTGACCCGGATGGCTCCGCCGGCGAGGTCGTCGGAGACGCCCATCGCCTGCAGGACATGGGAGCGCCGGACCTTGCCGGACGAGCAGGCCGAGCCGGAGGACAGCGCCACCCCGTCCAGATCGAAGGCGATCAGGGCGGTCTCGGCCGCCTGCCCGGGCAGGGCGAAAAGCGTGGTGTTGGGAAGCCGCTCGACCCCGGAGGAGAATATCACGACGTCGGGCGCCAGCTCGCGCAGGCCAGCCTCCAGCCGGTCGCGCAAACGGGTCATGCGGGCGGCCTCGGCCGCGCCCTGCAGGCGCGCCTCCCGGGCCGCGGCCCCAAAGCCGGCGACGCCCGGCGCGTTCTCCGTCCCCGCCCGCAATCCCCTCTCCTGCCCGCCGCCGCGCAGCACGCGCTCGGCGATGTGCAGCGACGGCGACGACGCGGCCAGGGCGCCGACGCCCTGGGGACCGCCGATCTTGTGCGCCGAGACCGCCACGAGGTCGGCCCCGCTGGAGGCGACGTCGAACCCGACCTTGCCAATCGCCTGCACGGCGTCGCAATGCAACAGCCCGCCATGGGCGTGAGCGAGGTCGGCGGCCGCCCGCACGGGCTGGAGGGCGCCCGTCTCGTTGTTGGCCGCCTGCACGCTGACGAGGGCGCGCTCCCCCTTCGACGCCATGTCGACGAGCCGGCTCTCCAGCCAGCCCAGATCGACCACGCCGTCCGGCGCGACCGGGATCCGCTCGATCCTGTCCTGGGGAAATCTCGCCCCCTCCAGCACGCAAGGATGCTCGATGGCGCTGGTCAGGAGCCTGTCCAGGGGGCGCTTCTCGCGCGCCGTCTCGATGAAGGGCGTCAACGCCAGCACATTGGCTTCCGTGCCGCCGCTGGTGAACCAGACGGCGCGCGCCGGGACCCCGAGCAGGGCCGCCACGTCGTCGCGCGCGCTCTCGACCCGGCCTCGCGCGGCGCGGCCTTCGGCGTGAACGGACGACGGATTGCCGCCCGCCGCCAGCGCCGCCGCGACCGCGTCGATGACGGCGGGTCGCACGGTCGTGGTCGCGTTGTGGTCGAGATTGGCGCGCTGCGCCCCAGCCATACGGGTCAGACCTTGTTGTCCGCCTCGCCCATCGCCAGATGTCCACGGCAGCAAAGGCTTGCAACCGACCCCGGCGCTTGTGCTACAAGCGGCCACAGCGGCAAGCTCGGCCGACCGGATGTCTCCGGTGCGGCTTTGTTCCGCTGTTAGAATAATTCTAACAGAAAGTGTGGGCCGACGGCGGGCCGGAGTCAAGCCGAAGGGCTGCGCGATCCACGCTCTGGAAGAATGCCCGGTCTGCTTGGCCCGGGGTCTTTCAGTTCCGCATGCAGACGTCTCTCGAGGCCCGGCCATGGCGCGCTCCCTCGGGCGACTCAGGCGCGACGCCCCGTGCGCTCCTGAAGAAGAGGTCGAGAACACCATGCCCGAGGTCATCTTCAACGGTCCCGCAGGCCGCATCGAAGGCCGCTATCATCCGTCGAAGACGAAGGGCGCCCCCATCGCCATCGTGCTGCACCCGCATCCGCAGTTCGGCGGCACGATGAACAACCAGATCGTCTACGCGCTCTATTATGGCTTCGTGGAGCGCGGCTTCTCGGCGCTGCGCTTCAATTTCCGCGGCGTCGGCCGTAGCCAGGGGTCGTTCGACCACGGCCAGGGCGAGCTGTCGGACGCCGCCGCCGCCCTGGACTGGGCGCAGGCCATCAACCCCGAGGCGCGCGCCTGCTGGATCGCCGGCATCTCGTTCGGCGCCTGGATCGGCATGCAGCTGCTGATGCGCCGGCCCGAGATCGAGGGCTTCATCTCCATCGCGGCCCCGGCCAACCGCTTTGATTTCTCGTTCCTGGCGCCCTGCCCCTCGTCGGGCCTCTTCGTCCACGGGTCGCAGGATCGCGTCGCGCCCATCAAGGACGTCATGAGCGTCATCGAAAAGGTGAAGACCCAGAAGGGCATCCAGATCGAGCACCAGACGGTCGAGGGCGCCAACCACTTCTTCGAGAACAAGACCGAAGAACTGATGGGCGTCGTCGGGACCTACCTCGACAAGCGGCTCGGCCCGAAGGAGGGCTGAGCCCCTCCTGGCTCAGGGCCATTCCCGCCGGTCAGGGATCCCGTCGCGCTCACGCATCGCGACGGCGTCGAACCACGTTTTGCATGTTCTGCAACGGGTCCGTGCTGACCCCGAAGGCCTTCGCCATCTCGGGCGACACGGTCACAGCCGAGAACCGCGCTCCGGCGCCGTTCAGTCGTCAAGGTGCCCACCCCGCCTTGCGCCCCGGCCCCTTTTCCCCCTAAACCTCCGCCCGCGAGAGGTTTCCCCATGTCCGACGATTTCAAGCCCCAGTCCGAGTTCCTGCGCACGATCATCGAGCGCGGCTATGTGCACCAGTGCTCCGACTATGCGGGCCTGGACGCGCTGGCGACCAAGGGCGAGGTCACGGCCTATGTGGGCTACGATTGCACGGCCCCGTCGCTGCATGTCGGCAGCCTGATCTCGATCATGATGCTGCATTGGCTGCAGCAGAGCGGCAACAAGCCCATTCCGCTGATGGGCGGCGGCACGACCCGGGTGGGCGACCCGTCCGGCCGGGACGAGACCCGCAAGCTGCTCACCCCCGAGCAGATCGAGGCCAACAAGGACGGCATCAAGCGCGTCTTCTCGCGCTTCCTCCAGTTCGGCGACGGCAAGACCGACGCCGTGATGATCGACAACGCCGAGTGGCTGACCAAGCTCAACTACATCGACTTCCTGCGCGACGTCGGCCGGCACTTCTCCGTCAACCGCATGCTGTCGATGGACAGCGTGCGCATGCGGCTGGAGCGCGAGCAGGAGCTCTCCTTCATCGAGTTCAACTACATGTGCCTGCAGGGCTACGACTTCGTCGAGCTCAACCGCCGCGCCGGCGTGAACCTGCAGATGGGCGGCTCCGACCAGTGGGGCAACATCGTCACCGGCATCGATCTCGGCCGTCGCATGGGCACGCCGCAGCTCTACGCCCTCACCTGCCCGCTGCTGACCACCTCTTCCGGCGCCAAGATGGGCAAGACGGCGTCCGGCGCGGTGTGGCTCAACGAGGAGCAGCTCTCCGCCTATGACTACTGGCAGTTCTGGCGCAACACCGAGGACGCCGACGTCGGCCGCTTCCTGAAGCTCTACACCACGCTGCCGCTGGACGAGATCGCCCGCTTGCAGGCGTTGGGCGGGGCGGAGATCAACGAGGCCAAAAAGGTGCTGGCGACCGAAGCCACCGCCCTCATGCACGGACGCGACAAGGCGGCCCAGGCGGCCGAGACGGCCAGGCGCACCTTCGAGGAGGGCCAGGCGGCCGAGACCCTGCCCACCGTGGAGGTGGATGCGGCTGAACTGCGGGACGGGATCGGCGTGCTCAACGCCTTCGTGCGCGCCGGGCTCGTCCCGTCGACCGGCGAAGCGCGCCGGCAGGTGAAGGGCGGCGGCCTCAAGGTGAACGACGCGACCGTCTCAGACGACCGCGCCACGATCTCGCAGGCGGATCTGAACCCAGACGGCGCAGTGAAGCTCTCCTTCGGCCGCAAGAAGCATGTGCTGCTGAAAGCGCGCTGACGCCGAACACAGCTCGGCTCAGTGGTCCGACACCGGCGGCGGAGGCGGCGCCCCGGAGCCCGTCACCTCTGGGCCGCCCATCACGCCGAAGAATTTCCGCAGGAAGCCCGGTGCGACCGCCGACAGCGGGTTGATGCTCACCGTCGGCTGGCTGGCCTTGCCGGCGATGCGGAAATTGACCGCGAACAAACCCTCGTGCTGGCCGCCTCCCAGGATGGGGCCGACGATCGGCACCTGGTTGAAGATGTTGTTGAGCCCATAGGCGGGCACGAAGGTGCCCGAGAAGTCCGCCTTGTCGCGGGTGAAGTCGAGCGAGCCTTCCAGCGTGCCGCCGACCGCCGGGCCCCACATCGTGGCGTCACGGATGACGAGCTTGCCCCCGCCGACCGCGAAGCCGGATTTCAGCTTGGTGAAGCTGACATTGTTCTGCTGGTCCGGCGCGCTTCGCGCCAGGGCCGGCTCGTTCTGCAGCACGAAGCGGTTCACCACGAAGGTCCCGCTCATCTGCGGGGCCGCGCCGTTGAGCTGCACCAGCATCGCCCCGCCCTGCATCCTCCGGTAGATGTCGAAGAAGCGCAGGAAGTCGCCGGCGTCGGCGCTCTCGATCACGATGCCGAGGCGTCCCGCCTCGTCGCGCGCCATCTGTCCGACGACAGGCGCGGCCCCGAACCGGCCCGCCAGCCTGAAATCCCGGAAATCGCCGCCCCGGATCGAGATCCGGCCGTCCACGGCCGAAAATATCTGGCCGTTCAGCCCCAGCACGCTCTGGGCCTTGATGTCGAGGTCGATGTCGCCCGGCCCCGCCATGGGGCTCGCGCCCGGCGACATGAGCGCCTTCAGCACGGGACGCGCGTCGATGGAGCTGGCCTTCAGCGAAACCCGGGACGAGTTCCCCTGCCTCTCCAGATCGACCCGCATGTCGTCGCCGGCCGAGATCTTCAGCGAAGAGAGCCTCGCCGCCACGAGGGATCCGTCGGCGCCCAGGCGCAGCGCTCCGCGGGCCGAGACCGGCCCCGAGGCGTCCAGCGTGAACTCGTCCAGGGTCGTCCCGTCCGCGTCGCTGTCGAGCTTGAAGGAGGCCTTGGCCGTCTTGCCCGGCGTCTTCACCCAGCCGGGCAGCAGGTCGACGATGTTGGCGCGGGTCAGGTCGAGATCGACGCGCGGGATCACGCGCGCAGCGCCGAGGTCCTTCACGGTGATCTTGGCGTCGACCGTGCCGGTGATCTGCGGCAGCTTGATCCCGCGCCTGGCCCGGCCCGCCTCGTCCAGAGCGAGGCTGACGACGGCCTCGCCGGCGGCGCCCGTCGGCTGCCGCAGCTCGATGCTGGCTGGACTGCCGCCGATCCGCCCGTCGCCCTTCACCAGGATGCCGGCGCGATCATTGGTGATGGCCAGGTTCGCGCCCTCGATCTTCTCCTTGCCGAAGACGTTGTCGGCGCCGAAGCCTGAAGCCACGCCCTGCAGTTGGACCGAGACGTCCGAAGGCTGAAGCACGGCTTGTTGCGGGAACGAGATCGCGGCCTTGAAGTCGACATGTCCCTTCACGCCGGCGACGTCGGCCGGAGCCGGAAAATAGGGCCGCAACGCCTCCGATTTAAGGAGCGCCAGCGCGCCTTCGGCGGGCCCGGACGCATCGAAGGCGACCTTGGCCACCGTGGGCTTGGCGGAGGTGTCCGCCACGTCGTAGCGCCCGTTGGCGAGCGCGATCGGCTGGCCCACGCCGGCCGCGACGGCCGCGCGGCGCACCGTGACGGCCACGGTCCGGCCCGTCACGCGCCCAACAGCCTCGATATCGGTGAGAGGCGGCAGGCCTGGCGCGACCCGCATGACGCCGCCCGACACCGTCGTGTCCAGCGCTACCGCGTCGTCGGGAATCGGCCGCTTGGCCACCGCGTCGGCCAGCATGGCCGGCGACATGGCGGTGCGGTAGCGGAACGCCTCGACCGTCCCCGACTGGATGCTCTCGACCAGATAGGCTCGCACCTCGGGAACGATAAACGTCGGCCAGAAGGCCAGGAGCGAGCGCACCGGCATCCGGCTTGTCGTAAGGTCGAGCCGCAGGCCCTCGAACCCGTCGACCCGGCCGAGCGAGCCGGACAGGACGATCCCGAGTCCCGGGCCGCCGAGATCGAGCCGATCGATGGCGAGCCCGCCGAAGCCGAGCGGGATGCGGCCCTTGAAGCTCGCCTGCGCGATCGGGATCGGCTTGTCCTTGGGTCCTTCGCCGGCCAGCGTCGCCCCGTTCGAGACGAGGTCCACCGCCCAGGATTCGCTGGCGGCCGTCGGCGGCGTCAGGGAGCCCGCCACGGCCACGCGCGTGTCCCCCGCATTCACCTCCAGGCGCTTCACCAGCATGGCGTGGCGGGCCGCGTCCCAGCCGATCTCGCCCTTCAGCTCGTCGACGAAGAGGGGCTCGGCGTCCGGATCGTCGAACAGGACCATGGCCTTGCGGCCGGTGACCTGGCCCTCGAGCGCGGCCACGGCGTTGTCGGCGCCCAGCGTCAGGCGCAGGCTGGCGTCGATCGGCATGTCGGTCGAGACCGGGATCGCGCCCGGCTCGGCCATGCCCAGCAGGTCGGAGACTGCGAGGTTGTCGGTGGTGAGGCCGATCGTCCGCTCGCCGCCCTTCTGGCCCGCGATCGTCAGCGCCATGGTCCACGGACCGGACGGGCCGGTGGCCGCCATGATCAGGCGGCCCTGGGCCTCGTTCGGCCGCGAATAGGCCAGCCCGAGCTTGTCGTAGACGATGCTGCGGCCGCGGCGGCGATCGTTCACCCGCAGGCGCCCGTCACGAACGCCGGCGCGCTCCAGCACCGCGATGGGGCCGGTCTTGGCCCCGAGCGCGTCGAGAATCGCTCCCGGGCCGAAGCTGGTGTCGGTCGGCTGCACCGGCGCCGGCGCGTCGGCGGCGTCCGACCCGACCGCCGAGACCGAGACGGAGCCGTCCGGATCGATGGTGAGCGAGACCGCCAGACCGATGAGGTCGATGCGCCGCGGCACCAGCCCGCCCACGGCCAGCGAGGCCATGTCGAAGCCGATGTCGGCTTGCGGCGCCGCGACCACCAGATTGCCTTGCGCGTCGCGGATCGTGACGCCCGACACGGTGAGCATGGGCGAATCGGACCACTCCAGCTGGGCGTGCTGGATGTCGACGTCGAAGCCGTTGCCGAACTGCTGCTCCAGAGCCACCGAAATCCGCTCGACGAAGGGGTCGATCTCGATCGGACCTTGCCGCAGACGCCACGCGACCGCTCCGGCGCCGACAAGCGCCAGAAGGCAGACCACGCCGGCCAACGCGCCCAGCGCCCAGGCGACCCGCCTGCCCGGCTTGCGACGCGCCCGCGCCTCGCCCGGTCGCGCCCGCTTGCACGACCGCGCCACGCGGCGGGCGATGTTGGATCCTTCGGCGGTCATTCCTTCAGTTCGCGCTCGTGATAGGTGTTCGTCGATGCCCCGTCCGGCGATGATGAACACACGCCTCGTCTCCCGCGAGCGAGAATCATCCGGCGCGGCCTGTCAGCCGTACGCTAAGGGTCATGCCGATTCGACGAAAGGAAGGCGATATGTCGGAAAAATTGCAGGTTGGACAGCAGGCGCCAGCGTTCAAGCTGCCCCGCGACGGCGGAAGCTCCATCTCGCTCGCGGATCTCAAGGGCAAGAAGGTCGTCCTCTACTTCTATCCCAAAGACGACACGTCCGGTTGCACCAAGGAGGCCATGGAGTTCAACGCCCTGCGCGCCGACTTTGCAGCCGCGAACGCCGAGATCATCGGCGTGTCGGCCGACAGCGTTCAGAGCCATGACAAGTTCAAGGCCAAATACAGCCTCGATTTTCCGCTCGCGTCGGACGAGGAGAAAGCGATGCTGGAAGCCTATGGCGTCTGGGTCGAAAAGAGCATGTACGGCCGCAAATATATGGGGATCGAGCGCACGACCGTGCTGGTCGGCGCGGATGGCGCGATCCGGCAGGTCTGGCCGAAGGTGAAGGTCCCCGGACACGCCGCCGAGGTGCTCGCGGCCGCAAAGTCCGCCTGAGCAGTATCCCGGCCTTACGGGTTGATTAACCTTAAGCATCTCTAATGATCGCAGGGCCTGTTCGGCCCTGCGAGGTCTTTGATGACAGGTGATCCTTCGCGCAAGTCGGCTCGGGCGTCCTCGTCGTCGATCGTGGTGTCGGTCGACGGCAGGTCCTTGTCGCATTCCTTCGAGGTCAGCCGGTGGGCCATCGGCGTCGTGATGACGCTGGGCGTCCTGCTGGTCGCCTGGTCGATGGCGGCCACGGCCTACATGGTGTTCCGGGACGACATCCTCGGCGGCCTCATGGCGCGCCAGACCCGGATGCAATACGCCTACGAGGACAGGATCGCCGCGCTCCGGACGGGCGTCGACCGGCTCACGAGCCGGCAGCTGGTCGACCAGGACTCGTTCGAGGGCAAGGTCCAGGAGCTCCTCTCCCGGCAGGCCCAGTTGGAGAACCGGCAGGCGCTGGTCGCCTCTCTCGCCGCCCGGATGGAGGGCCAGAGCAGGATGTCGGCCGTCGATGCTCCGGGATCCACGTCGGCCGCCCAGCCCCCGCCCCTCTTCTCCAGCCGCAACCAGGGCGGCCCCATTCCCCCGTCCGCCTTGGGCTTCGCGCCCACCGAGCCGCCCCGGCCCCGCCCCTTGATGGAGCCCGCGCCCCTGCGCGGCAGCAGCGCCGATGCGGGCGACGTCGTCCCGGGCGCCCGCGGCGACGCTGTCGCGGCGGCCTGGCCGGAAAAGGAGTTCCTCAAGAGCGGCCCGGTCCAGCATCAGCTCGGCGCCATCGCGGCCAAGCTCGCCCGGCTGGACAACAGCCAGGTCTCGGCGCTCGCCAGGATGGAGAGCCAGGCCCGCAACGCCGCATCCCGCTACCAGAGCGTGATCGCCGAGCTCGGCCTCTCGCCCAGCCGCTTCCCCAACACGCCGGCCCAGGGCGGTCCCTATGTGCCCGTCCGGGCCGATAAGGACGCCGGACCGTTCGAGAGCCTGCTGGCGCGCGTCCAGATCTCCCTGCAGGAGAGCGAGAAGCTCAAGCGCGTCGTCGACGCGCTCCCGATTCGCCGCCCGCTGAAGGGGGACTTGGATCAGACCTCGTCTTTCGGCTACCGGGTCGACCCCTTCACGCGGGGCATGGCCCTGCACACGGGCCTGGACCTGCGCGACGAGGCGGGTTCAGGGGTGCGGGCCACGGCCGCCGGCAAGGTGACGATGGCGGAGTGGTATGGCGGCTACGGCAACCTGGTCGAAATCGACCACGGCTCGGGCATCGCGACCCGCTACGGGCATCTCTCGGCCATCCTGGTCGAGGAAGGCCAGCAGGTGGAGGTCGGGACCATCATCGGCCGGGTAGGCTCCACCGGGCGCTCGACCGGACCCCACCTCCACTACGAGACCCGCATCGACGGCCAGCCGGTCGATCCCCTGCGCTATCTCAAGATGGCGAGCAGGCTGGGGCCGGGCTGAGCGCTCCGGCCCTTCTCGGCGTCAGTCGATGTCCTCGACGGCCTCGCCGCCGCCATAGACGCGCTGCGCCAGCGCGGCTTCCAGGAACGGATCGATCTTGCCGTCCAGCACGTCGCCCGGGCTGGTCGACTGCTCCCCGGTCCGCAGGTCCTTCACGAGCTGATAGGGCTGCAGCACATAGGAGCGGATCTGGTGGCCCCAGCCGATATCGGTCTTCGAGGCGGCCTCGGCGTTGGCCTTCTCCTCCCGGATCTGCAGTTCGCGCTCGTAGAGGCGCGCCCGCAGCATGTCCCATGCCTTGGCGCGGTTCTTGTGCTGCGACCGCTCCTGCTGGCAGGCGACCACGATGCCGGTCGGGATGTGGGTGATGCGCACCGCCGAGTCGGTGGTGTTGACGTGCTGGCCGCCCGCGCCTGACGACCGGAACGTGTCGATCCGGCAGTCGCTCTCCTTGATGTCGATCTGAATGCGGTCGTCGATGACCGGATAGACCCACACCGACGCGAAGCTGGTGTGCCGCCGCGCGTTGGAATCGAAGGGCGAGATGCGCACCAAGCGGTGGACGCCCGATTCGGTTTTGGCCCACCCGTAGGCGTTGTGGCCCTTGATCAGAAGCGTCGCGCCCTTGATCCCGGCCTCCTCGCCATCGGCGATGTCGACCAGCTCGACCTTGTATTTCCGCCGCTCGGCCCAGCGCGTGTACATGCGCATGAGCATGTTGGTCCAGTCCTGGCTCTCGGTCCCGCCCGCGCCCGAATGGACCTCCAGATAGGCGTCGTTCTGGTCGGCCTCGCCGGACAGAAGCGTCTCGATCTGGCGGCGCGCCGCTTCGGCCTGGACGTTGCGGATGGCCTCCTCGCCTTCGGAGACGGCCGTCTGGTCCTGCTCCATGTCGCCCAGCTCGATGAGCGTGACGGCGTCGTCCAGCTCGCGCTCCAGGCGCGTGATCGAGGACAGGCGGTCTTCCAGCTCGGTGCGCTCGCGCATCACCTTCTGGGCGGCGTCGGCGTCGTTCCAGAGTTCGGGGTCTTCGGCCTTCGCGTTCAGTTCGGCGAGGCGTCTCGTGGCTGCGTCGAAGTCAAAGATGCCTCCTCAGCAGTCCCACGGACTGCTTGGCGGACTCGACCAGCGCTTCGATCTCGGCGCGCATGGAAATCTCACGTCTAGGGGTGAAGGAAGCCGCGGCGGATCGATCGCGGCGGTCGCCGGAGTGGTAGCGGCGTGCGGGCCGGGTGTAAAGGAGGAGGCCTCGGCCCCCTAATACAGCCCGCCCGTGCCCGATCCGACGGCCCGATCGGCTTCGGGCGAGACCCCGGTCCCGCCGGCCCCGATCACCGAATAGGTGTCGGGCGGCGCCGTCCCGGGCTTGAACGCCTCCAGGAAGCCTCCCGGATCCCCCGGCCCGGCGCGCAGGCCCGTCCCGCCCGACACCCGGATCAGCTTGATCCCCGGCGGCACGCGGAACGGCGTCGCCGGCTTGTCGGCCAGCGCGAGCTTCATGAAGTCGCGGAAGATCGGAGCCGCATACTGGCCCGCGGTGGCCGAGTTGCCGAGCGAGCGCGGCTTGTCGTAGCCCATGAACACGCCCACCGCGAGGTCCGGCGAAAAGCCGACGAACCACACGTCCTTGGCGTCGTTGGTCGTGCCGGTCTTGCCCGCCAGGGGCTTGCCCACTTCCTTGACGACGGTCGCGGTGCCGCGCTGGACGACGCCCTCGAGCATGGAGACGACCTGATAGGCCGTCAGCGGGTCGAGAACCTGCTCGCGTTTGTCGACCAGCTTCGGCTCGTTCTGCCCGTTGAACTTCTCGGCGTCGCAGGAGACGCACTGGCGCTCGTCGTGCTTGTAGATGGTCTGGCCCCAGCGGTCCTGGATGCGGTCGATCAGGGTCGACTTGATGCGCTTGCCGCCGTTCACGAACATCGAATAGGCGGTCACCATGCGCATCACGGTGGTCTCGCCCGCGCCCAGCGACATGGCCAGCACCGGCAGCATGTCGTCATAGACGCCGAAGCGCTTGGCGTATTCGGAGATCAGCGGCATGCCGACGTCCTGGGCGAGACGCACGGTCATCAGGTTCTTGGAATGCTCGATGCCGTAGCGCAGCGTATGCGGCCCGCCGGACTTGCCGTCATAGTTTTCCGGACGCCAGACCTCCTGGCCCGGACCCATGTCGATCTCGATGGGCGAATCCATCACCACAGAGGACGGCGTGTAGCCGTTGTCGAGCGCCGTCGCGTAGACGAAGGGTTTGAACGAGGAGCCCGGCTGGCGCATCGCCTGGGTGGCGCGGTTAAACTTGGACTGGTCGTAGGAGAAGCCGCCCACCATGGCGTAGACGCGGCCCGTATAGGGGTCCATCGCCACGAGCGCGCCGGAGATCTCCGGCAGCTGGCGCAGCCGGAACTGGCCGCGATCCTGCGGCTCGACATAGATCACGTCGCCGGGGGTCACGAGCTGGCGGACGGGCTTGCGGGTCCATTTCGCCCCGTCATTCGTCAGCGTCCCGGTCTCGCGCTCGCGCTCCAGCTGGCCCGAGGGCTCGCGGCGCGGCTGCAGGCCGATGCGGGCGGTGTCGCCGTTCACGTCGATCACCACGGCGAGCCGCCAGGGCTGGACGTCGCCCAGCGCCGGGACCTCGCCGAGCGGGGCCCCCCAGTCCTTCCCGGTGATGTCGAGCCGCTGGATCGCGCCGCGCCAGCCATGCGCCTCGTCGTAGCGCACGAGGCCGTCGGCCAGCGTCTTGCGCGCCATGAGTTGCATCTTGGGGTCGAGCGTGGTGCGGACCGACAGGCCGCCCTCGTAAAGCTTCTTCTCGCCGTAGCGCTCGGCGAGCTCGCGCCGGACTTCCTCGGCGAAGAACCCCGCCGCGTAGGAGTTCGGCGAGAGCGAGCGCGGATTGACGTTGAGCGGCTCCTTCTTCGCCTTCTCTCCGTCCTCGCGCGAGACGTAGCCGTTCTCGACCATGCGATCGATGACGTAGTTGCGCCGATCCACCGCCCGATCGCGGTTTCGGAAGGGGTGGAGGTCGCTCGGCGCCTTCGGCAGCGCCGCCAGATAGGCGGTCTCAGCCAGGGTGAGCTCGTGGACGGACTTGCCGTAATAGTTCAGCGCGGCGGCCGCGACGCCGTAATTGCCGAGGCCGAGATAGATCTCGTTCAGATACAGCTCGAGGATCTTGTCCTTCGTGTAGGTCGACTCGATGCGCAGGGCGAGCAGGAGCTCCTTGATCTTGCGATCGAAGGTCTGCTCGTTCGTGAGCAGGAAGTTCTTGGCCACCTGCTGGGTGATGGTCGACGCGCCCTGGGGCCGGGAGCCCTTGTCGCGCTTGAAGAAATAGACGCCGGCGCGGGCGATGCCCTCAGGGTCCACGCCCTGGTGCTTGTAGAAATTCTTGTCTTCGGCGGACAGGAACGACGCCACGACGAGCTTGGGGACGGCCTGGATGGGGATGAACATCCGCCGTTCGCGCGAGTATTCCGCCAGCAGGCTGCCGTCGCCGGCGTGCATCCGGGTCATCACGGCCGGCTCGTGGTTGGCGAGCTGGGTGTAGTCCGGCAGATCCTGCGAATATTTCCACAGAATGAAGCCCGCGCCGGCGGCCCCGACCAGAAACAGGATCGCCCCCGCGGTGAACATCAATCCGATCAGCCGAAGTACATACCGCATCGGTTGCGCCGTCCGCCTTGCAGTTTCGGGCCGGGGCCCATCCGGTCGGCCGGAACCCAACGTTCCAGGCCAGACCCGCCTCCTTACGATCGCCGTCGATCCGGGCGTCAGCGAGTCGCCTTCGCCTCGACGCGGCGGACCGCCCCGCACAGCGGAACGGAGCTTCGCCGCCGCGAATGCGCTCTCGGGATCTTTACACGTCCCCTCGACGACTCACACCAGCAAACAGGGCTTCGTCACGTCCGTGACGCGCCCATGTGGTTTAAACGCGACAATTCGCCCAGATCAAGGCGTCGCCACCTGGCTTTGTTGCACGGTCCGCGGCGACAGAAAGCCTATGATGGCGGCGGAGATCGAATCAGTGGCCTTGTCGCGCCAGCCTTGGGCGGTCAGCAACTCGACGTCACTCTTGCTGGAGAGATAGCCGAGCTCGACGAGGACGGACGGAACGTCGGGCGCTCGCAGAACCCAAAAGCCCGCCGAGCGATGGGGATTCTTGTTCAGCTTCGAGGCCGCGGTGATCTTGCCCACCAGGCTGCGGGCGAAGAGGTGCGAGTAGGTCCGCGTTTCGCGACGGGTGAGCTCGCCCAGGATGCCGGCGACCTCCTCGGTCGCGCTTTCCGAATCGACTCCGGCGAGGCTGTCGGCCTTGTTCTCGGTGTCGGCGAGGCGCGCCGCCTCCGCGTCGGAGGCCCGGTCGGCGTTGGTGTAGACCGTCAGCCCCCTCACCTCGGGGCTGGCCTGCAGCGTGTCGGCGTGGATGGAGACGAACAGGCTGGCGTTGTTGGCCTGGGCGACGCGCACCCTGTCGCGCAGCGAGATGAACTCGTCCGTGTCGCGCGTCACCACCACCCGGAAGCGGCCGGACTTCTCCAGCTTGGCCTTCAGCTCCTGCGTGAAGGCGAAGACCACGTCCTTCTCCACCGTGTGGCCGATGCCGATCGCCCCGGTGTCGATGCCGCCATGCCCCGGGTCCAGAACCACCACGGGACGATGGTCGGCGGCGGCACCCTGGGTGAGCCGCAGCGGCGGCTCGGCGCTGGAGGAGCGGTCGGCCGCGGCCGCCTTGGCGAAGCTGTCCCGGTCCGTGCGGCGAAGCTCGATCACGAAGGCGTTCGCGGCCCCCTCCATCACGCTCTCGTTCGAGGTGCGGGCGACGGTCGCGGGTCCGGCGAGCTCGATCACCACGCGCGAACGCCCGGGACCGATCAGCCCATAGCGGAAGGACTTCACCAGCCCGCGCGACTTGCGCCCGGCGTCGGCGGGGAGTTGGAAGTTCACTTCTGCGAGATCCAGGACGATGCGGTCCGGCTTCTCCAGCACCTTCACGGTGGGATTGATGGTCGACGACAGGGTGAAGACGAGCTTGGTGGCGGCCGCGTCGCCCGAGAGCTGCGCCTCGATGGCCACCGGCGCGGGCGGGCCGGACGGAGCCGATCCGGCCATGGCCGACGGCGAGCCGAGCGCGAGCATCGCGGAGATCCCCGGGACGCCAAGGGCCAGGAGCTTCAGGCGTCTCCACCGGTCTCGAGGCATGCTGACCTTCCCTCCGCGATCCGCATCAAGCTACGCCTCGGAAGGGGCGGCCATAAGGCCTCCGGCGCGTCGTGCCACTTCCGGTTCATAGGCTATAGAACCGTCTTGGTTAACCAATCCTGACCCCCTCCTCAGGGTTTCCGGCGGCCATGTTGCGGTGCGGTCACACCGCGCATAAATGCTTGCGTAGGGCAGGGTTTCACCCTTAAGAGGAGAGTGTCACGTCTCCGCGTCGCACGGACGGGCTCCTCGCTTCCCGAGGCTCCGCACCGTAACCGGTTCTTGCCGCCCAAGGCCTCCGCGCTGACCGGGTTGCAGTTTTTCCGGAGACACCCTCGGCAGCGTGACGCCAGAATGCCTCGCACGCGGTCCCCCCGTCGAGGCGCCCAGGCCGACAAAGGGTCCCTCTCGCGAGGTTCATCGAAATCGTCGGCCCCGAAAAAGGTGTCGAGGTCGTGGCGTGAGCAGACAGCTCCGGACCCGTCGAGAGCTTCAGACCGCGGCCGTCGAAGGACGGCCGGGAGCGCTCCGTCGGCTCCGAATCCGCCCCACGGCCTTCAGCGCATGTTCAACCCACGCCCATTTGCGGCAACAACTGCGCGTTGTGGCCCGTTCCGTCCGTTCGCTTGTCGCCCCCGTTCCGCCGCCGCCCGACATGGGCGCACGGCTTACGTTATTCTCGACAAGACTGGCCGGCCTACGGGAGCAGCGCCAATGAGAGATCCTCATGGCCAACAAGATGCTCATCGACGCCTCGCACCCGGAAGAAACCCGGGTCGTGGTGGTCCGCGGTAGCCGAGTCGAAGAGTTCGATTTCGAGTCCGCCAACAAGAAGCAGCTCCGCGGGAACATCTATCTCGCCAAGGTGATCCGGGTCGAACCGTCCCTTCAGGCGGCGTTCGTCGATTACGGCGGCAACCGGCACGGCTTCCTGGCCTTCAGCGAAATCCATCCCGACTACTACCAGATCCCCGTCGCGGACCGGCAGGCGCTGATCGAGGAAGAAGCCCGTCACGAACGCGACCACGACGAGGCGGAAGACAACGGCCGTCGCAACCGGCGTCGTCCGAAGGGCAAGTCGGCGCGCCGGTCCGGCGGTGACAGCGGCGACGCCACGGTGGCCGAAGACGCTCCGGCCATCGATTCGGGTGAGGTCGACCCGTCGGCCGCCACCGAGGAGCCCCCGGTCCGCGCCGAGCGCGACGACCCCGAGGAGGTCGCCTCCGCCGATGACCACGACGACCACGACGAGCGGGACCACGGCGGCGACGACGATCACGAGCACGGCGACGACCGTCCCGGGCAGGACGCCGGGGACGAGCACGCCGACGAGCGCGACGAGCGCTCCTCCCGCGATGGGGGTTCGGACGACCGCGGCGAGCGCCACGAGGTGATCGAGCAGGTCGGCGCGGGCGACGCCCTCGAGGAACTGCCGGAGCGGCCGCGCCCGTCGCGCCGCCAGTACAAGATCCAGGAGGTCATCAAGCGCCGGCAGGTCCTGCTGGTGCAGGTCGTCAAGGAAGAGCGCGGCAACAAGGGCGCCGCCCTCACCACCTATCTGTCGCTCGCCGGCCGCTACTCGGTGCTGATGCCCAACACCGGCCGCGGCGGCGGGATCTCCCGCAAGATCACCGACGCCGTCGACCGCAAGCGCCTGAAGGCCGTCGCCCAGGAACTCGACGTGCCGGACGGGATGGGCGTGATCCTGCGCACCGCGGGGGCCTCGCGCACCAAGACCGAGATCAAGCGCGACTTCGAATACCTGATGCGCCTGTGGGAGACGGTCCGCGAGCTGACGCTGAAGTCCAGCGCGCCCTCGCTCGTCTATGAGGAAGGCTCGCTGGTGAAGCGCGCCATTCGCGACCTCTACAACAAGGACATCGACGAAGTGCTCGTCGCCGGCGAAGCGGCCTACCGCGACGCCAAGGAGTTCATGCGCATGCTCATGCCGAGCCATGCCAAGAACGTGAAGCCCTACCGCGATCCGCAGCCCGTCTTCGCCAAGTTCGGCGTGGAGGCGCAGCTCGACGCGATGTTCTCCAACCAGGTCACCCTGAAGTCGGGCGGCTACATCGTCATCAACCAGACCGAGGCGCTCGTCGCCATCGACGTGAACTCGGGCCGCGCCACGCGCGAGCACAATATCGAGGACACGGCCACCAAGACCAACTGCGAGGCGGCAGACGAGGTCGCCCGGCAGCTGCGCCTGCGCGATCTGGCCGGGCTGATCGTCATCGACTTCATCGACATGGAGGAGAACCGCAACAACCGCACGGTGGAGCGGCGCCTCAAGGATGCGCTGAAGAACGACCGCGCCCGCATCCAGGTCGGGCGCATTTCGGCCTTCGGCCTGATGGAGATGTCGCGCCAGCGCATCCGCACCGGCGTGCTCGAGGGCTCCACGGTGCCCTGTCCGCATTGCGCGGGCGCCGGCATCGTGAGGGCGACGCCCTCGATCGCCCTGCACGTGCTGCGGGCCGTGGAGGAGATGCTCATCAAGAGCAACAGCCACCACCTGCTCGTGCGCACCCGGACGGAGGTGTGCCTCTACATCCTCAATCAGAAGCGCAGCCACCTGCGCGGCCTGGAGGACCGGTTCGGCGTCGACATCACGATCCTGTCCGACGACACGCACACCGGCTCGCACGCCTTCGCCATCGAGCGCGGCGAGCAGATCCTGAACCCGCGCCCGGTCGTGATGACCGCCGTCCATGTCGACAGCGTCGACATGCCCGAGGACGAGCTCGACGACGTGGTCGAGGCCGAGGAGGACGAGGGCGAGGAGATCCTGGAGGCCCAGGCCGCTCCGCAGGAGCGCGAGGAGCGCGCGCCTCGCCAGGATCGCGAACGCGGAGACCGCGAAAGGGGCGACCGGGGTCCGCGCCAGGACCGCGGACCAAGGCCGGACGATGCGCGCGCCGACGCCGAAGGCGGCGAGAATGGCGGGCGGCGGCGTCGCAGGCGCCGTCGGCGGCGCGGCGGACGCGGCGGCGAGGGTCGCCCGGAGGCGTTCGGTTCGGAGGCTTTCGGCTCCGATCAGGCGCCGATGCCGATTGACGCCCCGCAGCCCGACGTGTCGGGCGCGCCTTTCGGCGGCACGCACACCTTCGAGCCCGAAGAGAGGCTCGCGGCGGACGCCGAAACTGCGCAGGATCTCGCCCTGAACGAGGCGGAAGCCGGCCTGACCGTGCCGACAGCCGAGGACGAGGGCGGAGCGCGCCGTCGTCGGGGACGTCGCGGCGGGCGCCGCCTGCGCGGCGACCGCGCCGAGGCGGACGACGCCGTGTCGGGCGCCGAGGAGGAGACCGTGACGCTGGCGTCCGAGGCTGCGGTGGAAGCCGCCGCCGATGCGTCGCCGGACGTCGCCGCCGCGCCCGCCAAGCCGGCCCGCAAGCCCCGTGCGCCCCGCCGCACGAAGGCGTCGATCGCCGCCGAGGCGGCCGCCGCGGAGGCTGCGGCGCAAGCGCCCGCCGAGGCCGAGCCGGTCGCCGAGACCGTCGCGCCCCCGGCCGCTCCGGAGCCGGCGGCCCAGCCCGCCGCGGCCCCTGAGCCGATCATGGCCGCCGTCGCCGCTCCCGAGCCTGCGCCGGAGCCCATCACCACCGAACCGGTCGTGATCGGCGCCGAGCCGGCCGCCCCCCGCAAGGCGGGCTGGTGGGCGAAGGCCAAGTCGGCCATCTCCGGCGCCTGAGAGCGCACGCCTGAAAGCAAGAAGGGCGGCCCCCCGGGGCCGCCCTTTTTCAGTTTCGAGGAGCCGATGCTGGCCGTTCAGCCAGCCAGGAACGGGCCGAGCCGCCGCACGGCTTCCCGGCACGTCTCCTCCGCTCCGGCGAATGAGAGCCGCAAGTAGCGCGAGCCCCGGCCGGGATCGAAGTCCAGCCCCGGCGTCGCCGCCACGCCTGTCTCGGCGAGCAGACGGCGGCAGAACGCCATGGAGTCGTTGGTGTAGCGGCCGACGTCCACATAGACGTAGAAGGCTCCGTCCACCGGCAGGAAATCCGGCAGGCCGATGCGCGGCAGCTCCTGCAGCAGCATCGCCCGGTTGCGGGCGTAGCCGGCCTTGACCGCTTCGAGCTCGTCCACCGCGGAAAACGCCGCCTCGGCCGCGATCTGGCTGAGCTTCGGCACGGAGATGAACAGGCTCTGCGCCAGCCGCTCGATCGGCCGCGCCAGGATCTCGGGAACGACCATCCAGCCGACGCGCCAGCCCGTCATGCAGTAATATTTCGAGAAGCTGTTGATCACGACCGCGTCGGGGTCGAAGGCCAGCGCGGTGTCGGCCGGCCGGTCATAGGTCAGCCCGTGATAGATCTCGTCGGAGATGAACCAGAGGCCGAGCTCGCGGCAGGTGCGCCCGAGATCGGCGAGCGCCTCGCGGGTCATCATCACCCCTGAGGGATTGGCGGGGCTCATGGCCAGGACGCCCCGCAGCGGCTTCTCGGCATGGGCTTGGGCGACCGCCTCTCCGGTGAGCGCCCAGCCCGTGGCCGCATGCGTCTCGATCTCCACGGGCTCGACGCCCAGCGCCTTCAGCGTATTGCGGTAGGCCGGGTAGCCGGGAGCGCTGATCGCGACGCGGTCCCCGGGATCGAACATCGCCAGGAAGGACAGGATGAAGCCGCCCGACGACCCCGTGGTGACCACGACCCTGTCGGCCGGGACAGCGATCCCGTAGGCGTCGCGGTAGTGCCGCGCGATGCGCTCGCGCAGGCTCGGCATGCCGAGCGCCTCGGTGTAGCCGATGCGGCCTTTGACGAGGGCGGCCGCGGCCGCGTCCAGGGCGGCGCGGGGCGCCGGCGCGCTGGGCTGGCCCACCTCCATGTGCAGCACGCTGCGGCCGGCCGCTTCCATGGCGTTCGCCGCGCCGAGCACGTCCATCGCCAGGAAGGGCTCGACGTCGCTGCGCGCCGCAGGCGTGAGGCGCGGCGGTCCCACGCACGCCGATGCGGGCCTGCGGGGCGGATCGCCGCCCGGCGGCGGGGACGTGCGGGATGGGAGGTGGGAGCTGTCCGCCATGGGGTCGCCGTGTTCTGCAGGCACATGCGGCGCGCCCTTGCGGAGCGGGAGCCCGGCGATTTGACCGCCCGGTCTCGATCCGTAAGTTGGGCGCCGAAAGGCAAAGGGCCCGATGCTTCGTTTCGTCCGCCGCTCCCCTACCAGCAAGGCTCCCGGCTCGCCAGCCCGCGGCCGGACCGCTCGCCCGATCCGCACCATGCTCGCGCTCCTGGCGGCCGGCGCCGCCGCGGTGCAGCCGCCGCTCGCCGCCGCCCAGGACGCGCGCCAATCGATCGTCCGCGACGCCGAGGTCGAGGCTTTGCTGCGCGACTATGCGACGCCGATCTTCCAGGCCGCCAACATTCGCAAGGGCGCGGTTCAGATCATCCTGGTGTCGGATCGGTCGTTCAACGCCTTCGTGGCCGACGGCCGCCGCATGTTCATCAATGTCGGCGCCATCATGGATTCCAAGACGCCGAACGAGATCATCGGCGTCATCGCGCATGAATCCGGGCACATCGCGGGCGGCCACCTGCAGCGCCTGCGCGAGCAGCTCGCCAACGCCCAGATCCTGGCCATCGCCGGAATGCTTCTGGGCGCGGGCGCCGTCGTGGGCGCGGCTTCCTCGCGGGACCGGGTCGGGAACGCCGGCGGCGGCGCGATGGGCATCGCGGTCGGCTCGCAGGAACTGGTGAGGCGCAGCCTACTGTCCTACCAGCGCTCGGAGGAGCAGGCCGCCGACGTCATGGCCGTGCGCTTCCTCTCGGCGACCCAGCAATCGCCGCGTGGGATGCTGGACACCTTCCAGCGCTTCAACCAGGACGCGATGTTCAAGACGTCGAGCATCGACCCCTATTTGGTCAGCCACCCGATGCCGAACGAGCGCATCGCCAATCTCGACGTGCTCGCCCACAAGAGCCCCTATTTCGACGCCAAGGACCCGCCCGCCCTCCAGGCCCGCCACGACATGGCCAAGGCCAAGCTGTTCGGCTTCATGGCCAAGGCCGAGGAGGTCGGCCGCCGCTACCCGGCGTCCGACGTGTCGCGCCCGGCCCGCTACGCGCGCGCCATCGTGGCCTACCGGTACAAGCGGCTGCCCGAGGCCCTGTCGCAGGTCGACGCGCTGATCCGGGAGGAGAGCGCCAACCCCTATCTGTGGGAGTTGAAGGGCCAGATCCTTCTGGAGTTCGGCCGGGCCCAGGAAGCCATCCCGATCCTGCGCAAGGCGGTGGCGCTCGCGCCGGCCGCCACGCCGATCCGCGTTCTGCTGGGCCACGCTCTGGTGGCGACCGAGTCGCGAGGCTCCGCGGACGAAGCCGTCCGGGAGCTGTCCAACGCCGTCCAGCGCGAGCCCGAGGGAGCGGAAGGGTGGCGCCACCTGTCGCGCGCCTACGCCATCCGGGGCAACGAGGGCATGGCGGCCTATGCGGCCGCGCAGGCCTACTTCAACGAGGGCGACTACAACGCGGCCGCCACCCAGGCCAGCCGCGCCAAGGAGCAACTGCCGCCTCATTCGCCCGGCTGGCTCAAGGCCGACGACATTTTGAACACGCGCCCGCCGAAAAGTCCGTAAGGATGGTGGGAACGCTAGACCGCAGGGCGCCATGATCGACCTGGCCCCGACGAGGAGATCCCGATGTTGCTGACCGCCGCCCTCCCGACCTGCCGCACCATCGCGGGCATCGCCCTCGCGGCGGCGCTCGCCTTCGCGCCAGTCTCCGGCATGGCTCAAACTAAGGCCGCCGATTTCACCGAGCAGCAGAAGACCGCGATCCGCGACATGGTGCGCTCCTATCTGATGGAGAACCCGGAGGTGATTCAGGAGGCGCTCGTCGAACTCGACCGCCGGCAGAAAGAGGCCGAGAAGGTCGCCACCAAGTCCGCGCTCGGGCAGGTCGCGGCGACGCTCATCCAGTCGCCGCGCAACATCGTGCTCGGCAATCCCAGCGGCGACGTCACGCTCGTCGAGTTCTTCGATTACAACTGCGGCTACTGCAAGAAGTCGCTGGCCGACATGCGCGAGATGGCCAAGACCGATCCGAAGCTGCGCATCGTGATCCGCGACTTCCCCGTGCTGGGACCCGATTCGGTCGAGGCCTCCTTCGTGGCCGTCGCGGCCAAGAACCAGATCAAGGCCGACAAATATTTCGACTTTCATCAAAAGCTGCTGGAATCGAAGGGCCGCGTCGGCAAGGAGCGCGCCATCGCGGTCGCCAAGGAGTTCGGCGTCGACCCGGTTCGGCTCGCCAAGGACGTCGAGAGCGCCGAGACGCGCGCCGCCGTGGAAGAGACGATGAAGGTCGCCGACACCTTGAAGCTGCAGGGCACGCCTGCCTTCGTGGTGGGCGACGACATCATCTTCGGGTCCCAGGGAGTCGAGCCGCTCCGCGCCGCCGTCGCCAATGTGCGCCAGTGCGGCAAGGCGGCCTGCTGAACAGGCCTGCGCCCCGGCCACGCCGCTGTTGACGAGGCGCGCCGCCGAACGGCGCGCGCTTCCCCTGGCGCGCACAAGCGGTTATGACGACGCGTCGGTTTTGCTGGCGCGGCTGCGCATGCCGGAACGCCGACGACGAAGGCCCGCTCTCCGGCGGGCGCCAGAGGAAGCTCGGCCCTCGCCGTCGCCCATGCGGGCGCCCGGATGGGGGCGTCGCCGATCGGGCGGGCACCTGAAGCAAAGGCGTTGACCAGACCCATGTCCAAGGACCAAGCCATCGACCCCAAGCTCGTCCGCGAGATCGCGACCATGCTGTCCGACAGCGATCTCACCGAAATCGAGGTCGAAAAGGGCGACTTGCGGATCAGGGTCGCGCGGCAGGTCTCCGCCGCGCCTGTCATGCAGTACAGCGCTCCGGCGCCCGCGCCGGTCCTGGCGGCCGCGCAGGCCGGCGCTCCCGCCGCCGCGCCGGGCGTGAACCGGGAGGCCGCCGGGCCCCATCCGGACGCCGTGACGTCGCCGATGGTGGGCACCGCCTATCGCCGCGCCTCTCCGGACTCCAAGGCCTTCGTCGAAGTGGGCTCGGTGGTGAAAGTCGGCGAGAAGATCCTGCTCGTCGAGGCGATGAAGACCTTCAACGAGATCGTCGCGCCCCGGGCGGGCACGGTGACGGCCATCCTCGTGGAGGACGGCCAGCCTGTGGAATATGGCGAGCCTCTGCTGGTCATCGAGTGATGTTCGACAAGATCCTCATCGCCAACCGGGGCGAGATCGCCCTTCGCGTCCTGCGCGCCGCCAAGGAGCTCGGCATCGCCACCGTGGCGGTCCACTCCACGGCCGACGCGGACGCCATGCATGTGCGCCTCGCCGACGAGAGCGTCTGCATCGGCCCTCCCCCCGCCCGCGACAGCTATCTCAACATCCCGGCCCTCCTCTCGGCCTGCGAGATCACCGGCGCGGACGCCGTCCACCCCGGCTACGGCTTCCTGTCGGAGAACGCGCGCTTCGCCGAGATCCTGGAGAGCCACAACATCCATTTCATCGGCCCCAAGGCGGAGCACATCCGCATCATGGGCGACAAGATCGAGGCCAAGCGCACGGCCAAGCGCCTCGGCATTCCGTGCGTGCCCGGCTCGGAGGGCGGCGTCACGGAGGATGACGACGCGCTGAGGATCGCGGCGGAGATCGGCTACCCGGTTCTGGTGAAGGCCGCCGCCGGCGGTGGCGGGCGCGGCATGAAGGTCGCGCGCACCGAAGGCGACCTCGTCCACGCTCTGCAGACCGCCCGCATGGAGGCCAAGGCCGCCTTTGGGGACGACGCCGTCTATCTGGAAAAGTATCTGGAGAAGCCCCGGCACATCGAGTTGCAGGTGCTCGGCGACGGGCGGGGCGGAGCGGTGCACCTGTTCGAGCGTGACTGCTCCCTGCAGCGCCGCCACCAGAAGGTCTGGGAGGAAGGCCCCTCCCCGGCCCTCAACGGCGAGATGCGCTCTAAGATTGGCGAGACTGTCGCCAAGGCCATGCAGGAGCTGAAATATCTCGGCGCCGGCACGGTCGAGTTCCTGTACGAGGACGGCGAGTTCTACTTCATCGAGATGAACACCCGGATCCAGGTCGAGCATCCGGTGACCGAGATGATCACCGGCATCGACCTCGTGAACGAACAGATCCGCCTGGCCGCCGGCGCGTCGCTCTCCTTCGCGCAGGAGGACGTTCAGCTCTCCGGGCACGCCATCGAGTGCCGGATCAACGCCGAGCACCCGGCCACCTTCACGCCCTCGCCGGGGCGGATCGCCTATTTCCATCCCCCCGGCGGGCTCGGCGTCCGCGTCGATTCGGCCGTGTACCAGGGCTACACGATCCCACCGAACTACGACTCGCTGGTCGGCAAGCTGATCGTGCATGGCCGGACCCGCAACGAGTGCCTGATGCGGCTGCGCCGGGCGCTCGACGAATTCGTCGTGGATGGAATCGAGACCACGTTGCCGCTTTTCAGGGCCCTGGTCCGGAACCCGGATATCCAGAACGGCGATTACGATATTCACTGGCTGGAGAAGTTCCTCTCCACCGGAGGGATGGACGTCACCGGCGGCGCTTGATCGCCGGCGACGCGACGGGCGGCTGCGAACGGGCCGGTATCGGATGGCGCGGCGACAAGACGCTGACACGGAGATCACCCCCGAGCTGCTCCTGCGCGCTTATGCGTGCGGGATCTTCCCGATGGCCGAGAGCGCGGACGACCCCGCTCTCTACTGGGTGGAGCCGCGCGAACGCGGGGTGATCCCGCTGGACGGGTTCCATGTGCCGTCCCGCCTCGCCCGGACGGTCCGCAGCGATCGCTTCGAGATTCGCATCGACACGGACTTCGACGGCGTCATCGCCGGCTGCGCGTCTCCCGCGCCGGACCGCAAGCAGACCTGGATCAATGCGCGCATTCGCGAGCTCTATGGCGCGCTGTTCGACCTCGGCTACGCCCACACGGTCGAGGCCTGGCGGGACGGACGCCTCGTCGGCGGGCTCTATGGGGTGCGGCTCGGCGGCGCGTTCTTCGGCGAGAGTATGTTCCACCGCGAGCGCGACGCCTCCAAGGTGGCGCTGGTGCATCTCGTCGCCAGGCTCAGGACGGGAGGTTTCCGCCTCCTGGACACCCAGTTCGTGACGCCCCACCTCGCCAGCTTTGGCGCGGTCGAGGTGCCTCGCCGGGAGTACCGGGTGCTGCTCGACGCCGCGACGGCGGGCGACGGGGATTTCCACCGCTGGCCGATGCTTCAGCCGGACGCGGGCGCCAGGGCGCTGGCCGCCCTGGCTTGAGCGGTGCGACATGAAGGCGGCCCCGGCCCCGCTCTATTGACCCGGCCCGCCGGGACGGATACGCAGAAGCCCGCGATCCGAGCGCGTAGCTCAGCCGGTAGAGCAACTGACTTTTAATCAGTAGGTCCTGGGTTCGAGTCCCAGCGCGCTCACCACCTCGTCCGCCTCTCCAGGCCCAGCCAGGTGGCGTCCGCACGGGTCGCGCCGCCGCGGTCTGGCGTGACGGGCCGTCTGGGACACACGCGCGCGTTAAATGCCGGCCATTGAAGGGCTGCGCCTTCCCTTTCAACCTTTGACCACATTCGCGGCGCATCCCCTCCCGCACTGAAGCAGGCAGGCGTGCAGCGATGCGGTTTTTCCTCCGTGGGATCGGAATTCTTTTCACGGCCGGCGCGATCACGTTCGTCGTGGCCGCCTGCGCGGTCGGCGCGCTGCTCTGGAAGGTGTCGCGCGACCTCCCCGACTACACGCAGCTGGCCGACTACCAGCCTGCGGTGATGACCCGCGTCCACGCCGCCGACGGCAGCCTGCTGGCCGAATACGCCCGCGAGCGGCGGATGTTCATCCCCATCCAGGCCGTGCCGAAGCTCGTGATCGCCGCCTTCGTGTCGGCCGAGGACAAGAACTTCTACAAGCACCAGGGCGTCGACCCGGAGGGCATCGCCCGGGCCGCTCTCTACTATCTGAAGCGGGACAACGGCCGGCGCCCGCAGGGCGCGTCCACGATCACCCAGCAGGTGGCCAAGAACTTCCTCCTGACGAGCGAGCAGACCTTCGACCGCAAGATCAAGGAGGTGCTTCTCGCGCTGAGGATGGAGAAGGCCTACACGAAGGACAAGATCCTCGAGCTCTACCTGAACGAGATCTATCTGGGCCTTGGCAATTACGGCATCGCGGCCGCGTCGCTCAATTATTACGGCAAATCAGTGCATGAGCTGACCCTGGCCGAGGTCGCCTATCTGGCGGCGCTGCCGAAAGGGCCCAACAACTACAATCCCTTCCGGGCCCGCGAGGCGGCCACCGAGCGGCGCAACTATGTGATCGATCGCATGGTGGAGAACGGCTACGTGTCGCGCGAGGACGGCGAGAAGTCCAAGGCCGAGCCGCTCACCGTCAATCCGCGGTCGCTTTCGCCCAACACCTACGCAGCCGGTTTCTTCGCCGAGGAGGTCCGGCGCGACATCGCCGACCGGTTCGGCGAGAAGGCGCTCTACGAGGGCGGGCTGTCCGTTCGGACCACGCTCGATCCCAAGATGCAGGTCATGGCCCGCAAGGCGCTGGCCGACGGCCTTGTGCGCTATGACGAGGCGCATGGCTGGCGCGGGCCCATGCAGAAGCTCGACATCGCCGGCAAGGAATGGGGCGCGGCGCTGGCCGAGGCGCCGGCGCTGGGCGATGTCCAGCCCTGGAGGCTCGCGGTGGTGCTCGACGTGGCGGGCGATGGCGTGCGCATCGGCCTGCAGCCCGCGCGCGAGCCGTCCGGCGCCGTCGCGAAGGAGCGCGAGGGCGGGGTCATCCCGGCTGAGGGCCTGAAGTGGACCCGCAAGGCCGCCCGGCAGGTCGTGTCGGCGGGAGACGTGGTCTACGTGGAGCCCCTGGAGGGCAAGCCGGGGCAGTTCCGGCTGCGGCAGCTGCCCGAGATCTCCGGCGCGATCGTCGCGATGGATCCTTATACCGGGCGCGTCCTGGCGATGGTGGGCGGCTTTTCGTTCGACCAGTCCAAGTTCAACCGCGCCACGCAGGCGCAACGCCAGCCGGGCTCCTCCTTCAAGCCGATCGTCTACGCGGCGGCCATGGACAACGGCTACACGCCGTCCAGCATCATCCTGGACGCGCCGATCAGCATCGACCAGGGTCCCGGCCAGGAGCCGTGGCGGCCCGAGAACGCCGAGGAAGGCTTCGCCGGCCCCCGCACGCTGCGCTTCGGCGTCGAGCACTCGCAAAACATGATGACGGTGCGGCTCGCCCAGGACATCGGCATGCCCCTGGTGGTCGAGTACGCCAAGCGCTTCGGGGTCTACGACAACCTTCAGCCGCTGCTGGCGATGGCGCTCGGCTCCGGCGAGACCACCGTCATGCGCATGACCGCGGCCTATGCGATGTTCGCGAATGGCGGGCGCAAGATCCACCCCACCCTCGTCGACCGCATCCAGGACCGTTGGGGCCGCAACGTCTACGCCCATGACGAGCGCAAATGCGTCGGCTGCGATGCGCCAAGCTATTCCGGCCAGACCGAGCCGAAGATCGTCGACGAGCGCCCGCAGGTGCTCGACCCGCTGACCGCCTACCAGATCACCTCCATCCTGGAAGGCGTCGTGCAACGCGGCACCGGCACGGCGGTCAAGGAAGTGGGCAAGCCGCTGGCGGGCAAGACCGGCACCACCAACGACGCCAAGGACTTGTGGTTCGTGGGCTTCTCGCCCGACCTGGCTGCAGGCGTCTATATCGGCTACGACCAGCCCCGCTCCCTCGGCAACTCGGCCTATGCGGCGCAATACGCCGCGCCGATCTTCCGCGACTTCATGAAGATGGCGCTGGCCGACAAGCCTCCGACGCCGTTCCGCGTGCCGCCCGGCATCAAGCTGGTGCGCGTCGACCCGCAGACCGGCGCGCGGGCGACCGGAGGCGAGCGCACGGCCATCCTGGAGGCGTTCAAGCCCGGCACCGCTCCGCCGGAGCGCGGCGCCTTCGGCGACGAAGGCGCTCCGGTCGCGGCCGCCCCGCAGGACGGGGACCGCCAGGTCGGCGGCGGGACCGGCGGCCTCTACTGAAGGGCGGCGGCCGCGGTCGGCCCGGCTCCGATTCCGAGCGCCTGGAGCCGCGTCCAGAGTTCGTGGGGCGAAAAGGGCTTGCGCAGGAAATGGGTGACGCCCAGCTGCGCGGAGCGCTCGACCAGCGACTTCGTGGGCGCGCCCGAGATCATGATGACGGGCACATCCGTCCGCGCCGAGATCATCGGATCGCGGATGATCTCGAGGATCTGGCCTCCCGTGAGATGGGGTAGATGCCAGTCAAGCAGCACCAGCTCGGGCGAGAAGGTCTGGAGCGCCTGCAGCGCCGCCTCCCCGTCTCCGACTTCCGTGACGTTGCGCATGCCGACCTGACGCAGCATGCGGCGGATGATCGCGCGCACGAACATGCTGTCCTCGACGAGCAGGATCGGAACGTCCGGGAACGAGATTTTGCTCATCAGACCGCCTGTGCGGCGCGCACCGCCGCGATACGGGTCCTCAGAGCCGCGGAGTTGAGCAGCGCGACCTGAGTCCCGAATTCGACCCCGATATGGGTGGGCGTCGCCCAGCGCAGCCGGCACTCCCGGGCGCGAGGCTCGTCGCCGATCCGAAGCTTGAAAACCGGGGGCAGTTGCTGCGGCTGCATCCTGAACTGCAGCTTGGCGCCATCGTCCGAAAGGTCGTTCACGAGGCAGTCGAGCGTTTCGCCCGAACCAAAGACAAGCTTCGCGGCGAGCAAGGCCCGTCGTCTCGTGCTCTTTCGACGCTGTGCGTTCATGGGGCGGTCCCTAAGGATCGGCGTCGAGCCGACGCAGAACCCTAGGCGACGAGCCGTTGAAAATCGGATTTGGAATTAGATTCAGTTTTCACAACTTAGACGTGCTCAAACGGCGCGGCCTACTGGAGGCGGGGTCCGCGCTGGATGTCGGTCTTCAGCCGCGCCGGGTCGATGTCGGCGCAAAGTCGCACCGCGCTCGAATGGGCATGGAACACCGCCCGGCCCATGTCGGCATGGCCGGTGACGACGTAGCTTTCCGAGAAGATGGGCCGCCCTTCCAGGGTGATCGCGATGGCGACGACGCGGGGCTCCGAGGGATCGACGACGCTGGCGAACATGCACGTTCTCCGGGTGACGTTGATCAACTCACCTTGCGGCTGGATGGTTCACGTTCCGTTAACGCGGGGCGAGGCGCGGACGCCCCCCGGGATGTCGCCGCTTTGCGACATGTCGCCGCTGCCGGCTCCCGGCGAAGCTCTTCGGCCACGCGCCCCTTGCCATTTCGCACTGCACCATATAGGTAAGGATACGTGACGTTTCGACGTCATAGCCCTCCTTGGGCGTTTCCTCCCTAGACTTGGGGCCGCTTTCGAGCGGCCCTCTTTCTTTCTGGACCTTTGGTCCCGGGCGGAACGATCGGCCCGCGCCCTCGTTATCGCGCAGGTTACGGTCGCTACGAGCGCCGGACCCGCTTTCCCGATCCGAGGAGACTCCCATGGCAGCTGCGAAGCCGAAGTCGCGCAATCCCGCGGGTCAGGCGCCCGCGCCTGGCGCATCCGCCGGCGAGACGTCGCGAGGCAAGCCGTCCCGCTCCATGGCCTCGCCGGGCAGGTCCGGCCTCCAGGGCGACGCGATGCTGGAGACCCCCACCGACCTGTCCTCCGACGCCGTGCAGGCTGTTTCCGAGGCGATCAACGGGCTCGTGGCCGATGCGTTCTCGCTCTATCTGAAGACCAAGAACTTCCACTGGCATGTCAGCGGCCCGCATTTCCGCGACTACCACCTCATGCTCGACGAGCACGCCGAGCAGATCTTCGCCTCCACCGATCCGCTCGCCGAGCGCGTGCGCAAGATCGGCGGCAAGACCCTGCGCGGGATCGGCCATATCGAGCGGCTGCGCCGGATCCAGGACAACGAGGCGGACTTCGTCTCGGCCGCCGACATGCTGCGGGAGCTGCTGGCCGACAACAAGGCGATGGCGGCCGCCATGCGCCAGGCGCACGAGGTCTGCGACGAGCACGACGACGTCGCCACGGCGAGCCTGCTCGAGGAGCTCATCGACCAGACCGAACGCCGGACCTGGTTCCTGTTCGAGGCCAGCCGGTCGGCCGACGACACCGGCCACTAGCGCATCAGGACACAAGAACATGCTGTGTTTCCGTCGAAACACAGCATGTTCTAGGCTCGCGTAGCCCGGGCTCGCGCCGCTCATCATTCTGAAAGCTTCCGCATCGCATCCTCGCCGCCGGACCCCGTCTGGCGGCGTTCGCTTGTCCCGGCGAGGCCAGGCGGGCAAGTAGGGTAGCGGGATCGAGAATCGGCGAGAGGATGAGCAAGACGTCTGCATTCCGGGCGGAGCGCAACGAGAAGGCCCGGGCCCGGCTGGCCAAGAGCCTGCCTGTCGGGTTTCCCGCCGCCGTGCTGGCGCACGCTTTCTCACGCCCCTTCATTCCGCCGACCCCTCGGCTCGCCGTCGAATCCTACTGGCGTCTTCACCCCGTCAGGGCGGACCGCCTCGCGCGCGCGCTCGCAAGCCGCACGGGCGCACCCGAGGGCTGGACCTGGCGGATCTCAGCCGACAAGGCCACCGGTCTCGGCGCCTCGTTCCGGCAGCCGCCGGCGCCCTACCGGGAGGCCGGGCGCGCCCTCGGCGCCGGCCATTGCCGGATCTGCGGCGGGCCCGTGTACCGGCTGGGCTGGCACCAGGACCTGTGGGGCGACGGAGCCCTGAACAGGCGCGCCGAGTGGCATTCCGCCTGCGTCACGGCCTGGAAGCTCTGGACCGCCCCGAGCGAATTCTCCACGCCTCTCGCCAAACTGCAGAAGCGGCGCTGCGCCGCGAGCGGCCAGCGGCTCCTGAAGACGGCGGAGGTCGACCACCGCACGCCGCTGTTTCGCGTCTGGCGCGACCACCGCGACTCGCCATGGCCGGACCTGCTGGCCTTCTGGGGCGCGCCCAATCTGCAGGTCATCAACCGCACGGCGCATGTGGAGAAATGCGGCGCGGAGGCGTCCGAGCGGGTCGGCTTCGCCGGCGTGGGCCAGGACGACCCGGTCAGCTGGCCCGCTGCCTGAATGTGATCGAGCCGCCGTCCTGGGCGGGCTCGCTGTCGAAGCCGGCGCTGCGGGCGTATTGCCGGATCAGGAGAAGCGACGGCCGATCCGTCGCCAGATCCGCCCTCCCCGGCGCCACGCCGATCCGCACGACCGGGCCCGGCCCGAAGCCGACGGTGAGCTTCGCCCCCGCGCGACCGTTCGCCAGGATCGCGAGCGCCTCGGCCATGCCCAGCATGAAGCTCGACGCTTGCTCGGCCTGGATCACGCTCTCGGCGGGATCCTGCTCGATCTTCACGCTCAGATCCGGGATGACGGCGTTGACGTCCTCGATCGTGCTCACGACGATCCTGCGCAGCGCAATGGGCCCGGCCGCGTCGAGGCCCTGCATGCTCTTTTGCGCCAGAGCCATCGCGCTGACCCGGCGGTCGAGCACCGAGAGCAGCGCCTGGCCGCTGGCGTCGGCGCCGCGGGTCGTGAGGCGCAACAGCGCCAGCACCGATTGCAGGTTGTTCCGCACCCGGTGGTGAAGCTCGCGCAGCAAGTTCTCCCGCTCGGCCAGCGCGTGGACCAGTTGCGCCTCCGTTTGCCGGTGCGCAGTGACGTCCACGCAGGAGCCGAAATAGCCCGCGAATTCGCCGTCCCGGTAATAGGGCCGGCCATTGTCCATCACGTAGCGATACTGACCGTCATGGCGGCGCAGCCGGTACTCGATCGTGAATGGCTCCTGCCGGCGAAAGGCTGAATGATAAGCGTCGAGACAGTCGGCTACGTCGTCCGGGTGGACGTTCTCCGCCCAGCCTTCGCCGAGCTCCTGCTGAAGCTCGCGGCCCGTGAAGGCGAGCCAGGGCTCGTTGAACCAGTCGCAGCCCATGTCGGTCCCGGACCGCCACACCATGACGGGCGCATGGTCCGCAAGCAGGCGGAACTCGCTCTCGGATCCCGGGATCTCGATCATCGAAGGCGCCTTCTAGAAGGACGCGAGGACCGGCGGCCCCGCGCCCGATGCCACGCATATGCGAATCCGACCTGCGGCTCCGGGCGAGACCGCCGGAGCCGACAGCTGCAGTCCTGCCTCACGTCTCGAAACTCAGCACGGCTCTGGTACCCGCCGCAGCCCTGTCGAAACTCAAGTCCGCCTGAAGGCTCGTCGCCATCGCGCGAATGATGCGCATGCCGAGCCCCGTGCCCTGAACCGGACCCGCGCCGGTCCACCCCGCCCCGTCGTCCTCGACCGCGAGCGACACCCTCCTGCCGCCATTCCAGAGCCTGATTCGGATCTCTCCCGCATCGCCTTCCGGATAGGCGTATTTGAACGCGTTGGTGACGAGCTCGCTGACGATGACGCCCACCGCCACCGCCTTGTCGGTGGCGACCCGCAGCGGCTCGGCCTCCAGGATGAGCCGGTGCTCGCGTTCGGCGACCCGCATGGCGGCGGACAGCTCCTCGGTGAGCCCCTCCAGATAGCCCGCCATGTCGACGAACCGGACGTCGTCCGACGTGTAGAGCCTGCGATGAACCTGCGCGATGGCGTGGATGCGGCCATGCGCCTCGGCCAGCGCGTGGCGGACGGGCGAGTCGTCCGGCGCCGTCTTCTGCTGCATGGTGACGAGGGAGGCCACGAGCTGCAGGCTGTTGGCGACCCGGTGGTTTACCTCCCGCAGCAGGATCTCGGCCCGCTCGCGCGCTTCCCGCATCTCGGTCTGGGCTGCTTCCTTCTCGCGCCGGAGCCTGACCTGCTCGAGCGCCTGGTCGATGGCCTGGCGAAACAGGTCGATGAAGGCGTTGCCGACGTCCTTGATGACGTAGTCCGCCGCGCCGGCCTTCAGCGCCGCGATGGCGATGCGACCTTCGTCGCTGCCCGTGACATAGATGACCGGAGGCGGGTCCGGCATGGCCCGGATATCCTTCAGGACGTCCAGCCCCTCCCGCCCGGGCATGAAATGGTCGAGGCCGATCACGTCGAAGGGAGATCGCCGCAGGGCCGCCAGGCCCTCGTCTCCGCTCAGGACGTGGGTGACTTCGCAGTCCTGCCTCGCCAGGGTGCGGGAGACGAGCCTGCCCAAACCGGCGTCATCGTCGATATAGAGTACGGATATGGGCACGCCGGAGTCCGTCGGGTCAGGTCGCGTCTGGAACTTGCATCACGGACAGGAACAGCCCGAGTTGCCGGATCGCCTGGGCGAAGGTTTCATATTCGACAGGCTTCGTGATGTAGACATTGCAACCCAGATCATAGCAACGCTGGATTTCTCGCTGATCGTCGGTTGTGGTCAGGACGACCACCGGCGCGCGCCTGAGCGTCTCGTCCCCCTTCAGCAATCCGAGAATGTGCGTGCCGCTCATGTCCGGGAGGTTGAGGTCGAGCAGGACCAGCAGCGGCCCGCCGTCGCGGATCTCCGGGCTGAACATGTGCTCCACCGCGGCGGTGCCGCTGGCGAAATGGCGGATCTCGTTGCACACGCCGGCACGCCGGATGTTCTTCTCGATCAGCCGCGCATGGCCCTCGTCGTCCTCGACCATGATGATCGTCACGGGCTTGTGGCTCTTCATCAGGCGGCGTCCTCCGCGGCATGGAGAGTGGCGGGAAGTTCGACCGTGAAGGTGGAGCCCTCTCCCGGTTCGGAGGCGACCGTGATCGTCCCGCCCAGCCGGCGCACGAGCGCGCGGACATGGGCCAGGCCGATGCCTTCGCCCGGCGTGTCCTGGACGCCGGAGCGGCGGAACAGGTCGAAGATTCGGTCGAAGTCACGCAAGTCGATGCCGCGCCCGTTGTCCACGACCTGATAGCGGACGAGATCGCCCACTCGCTCGCCCCTGAACATGATCCGGCCTTCCCGCTCGGGATGTCGATATTTCACTGCGTTTTCCGCAAGGTTCGCGAAGATCTGCTCGACAGCCAGCCTGTCGCTGAGGATGTCGGGCGTGTCGCCGAGAACGAACGCCACGCCGTCCGCCTGGTGGGCGAGCGTCTTGAAGACGCCCTCCAGGACGGCGCGCATGTCGAGCGGCTCGGGCGCGAGGACGCGCCGGCCCTCTCTGGACAACCGCAAGATGGCCTTGATGAGGCGATCCATCTTGTCGGTCGAGCTGCGGATGAAGCCGATCGCTTCCGGCAGGTCCTGCCCGACGCCCTCCCGCACCGCCGCCGGGACCGCGTCCGGCGCCGTCGCGCCGATCTCGACCACGAAATGCTGCAGCTGCGCGCGCAGGGCCTCCAGCTCGCTGGTGAAGCCCATGATGTTGACGAGCGGCGCCCGGAGATCGTGGCTGACGATATAGGCGAAGCGCTGGATCTCCTCGTTGGCGGCCTTCAGGTCGGACACCCGCGCCGCCACCATGGCTTCGAGATTGTGATTGATCAGCTGCAGCGCGTCACGCGCCTCCTGCATCTCGATCGTCCGGTCGATCACGCGCTGCTCGAGCGTTTCGTTCAGCCGCCGGATTCTCTCCTCGCTCTCGCGCAGGCGCTCCTCGATCGCGAGCTGGTCGGTCACGTCGGTGTTGGTCCCGAACCAGCGCACGATCGCGCCGTCCTCGTCCCGGACCGGCACGGCCCGCGACAGGAACCAGCGATAGGCGCCATCCTTGCCGCGCAGCGGAAACGTGTCCTCCCAGGGCTCGCCGCTGGCGAAGGCCTCCGCGAGGCGGGCGCTGACGCGCTCCACGTGATCGGGATGGTGCAGGGACCGCCAGCCGTCGCCTTCGACTTCGGCCTGGGTCGTTCCGGTGTAGTCGTACCAGCGCTGATTGTACCAATAGGCCCAGCCGGACGGCGCGGCCATCCAGACGAACTGGGGAATGAGATTGGCCAGGGAGAGAAGGTTCGCCTCGCTCTCGCGCAGCGCCTCCTCGGCTCGCTTCTGCTCCGTGATGTCGTTGCCCTGGACGAAGATGCCCACGACGGCCCCGGTCTGGTCGAAGATGGGCTGGTAGACGAGGTCGAGATAGCGCAGCTCCAGCGGCGCGCCCGGCTCATGCTGCAGGAACGCCTTCAGCCCGCGGCCGACAAAGGGTTCGCCGCTGGCGTAGACCTGGTCGAGAAGTTCGAAAAAGCCCTGACCGGCGATCTCGGGCAGCGCCTCGGCGACCGGCTTGCCCAGGATGTCGCGGTGGCCGACCACCTGCGAGTAGGCCGCGTTGGCGATCTCGAACACGTGGGTGGGGCCGCGCAACACCGCCATGAATCCGGGCGCCTGCTCGAACAGGCTGCGCAGGTGGCGCCTCTCGGCTTCCAGCGACACATTGGCGTCCTGCACGGCCTGCGCTCGCTGCAGGATCTCGCCTTCGACGCGCCCGTCGCCGCCGCCCCGCTGCAGCCAGGAGAACTGGCGGGTCGCCTGGCGCAGCTTGTGCAGCTCGGTGACGTCGACGGTGTTCTGCAGGATGTAGGCGACGTCGCCGTTCGGGCCCAGGAGCGGCGTATGGGTGGCGCTCCAGTAGCGTTCGTCGAACTGACCGTCGGGCCGGGGAATGTCGTATTTGATGAGCGCGATGTGGTCGGCGGTGCGCTGGCGCAGCACCCGCTCCAGCGAATCCCGCAACAGCCGGCTGCTGGCGCCGGAATCCTCCGGCCCAGGGGGAAACGCCTCGAACATGTTGCGTCCGAGCAGCTCGGCTCTCTCGCGCATCGTCACGCGCAGATAGGCCTCGTTCATGCCGACGATCACGAAAGCCGGATCGACGAGAACATAGGGATTGGGAGCCGAGTCGAAGAGCGCCGCGTAGTCGACGCCGGACAGAGCCGGCGCTGCGCCTGAGCCGCCCTGACCCGCCATGGGAGCCTGCGCCGATGGCCCTGCTCGTTCCGCCTCCAAAAGCCTCGCCCCCAAGTGTCAGCCGCCCGAGTCCCGGAACTCGCTGAAATCCGGCCTTCAACGCTGCGGTAGGAGGGAAGTTCCGCCCCTGCGGAGGCAAGGATTTCTACGGACGCGCCAGGCCGGGCGAATCGGGTTCTCATCGAAAGGCGTAGCTTTTGTCCCGATGAATGCAGGGCGACATGGACGAACTGGCGGCTCTGAGACGACGGCGCGGACGATCCGCCAGCCGCACCCACCCTCGGCACATCATGGAGGCGGTCTACGCCGCCGGATCGATCTCGATCTCGCCAGATGAGACGCTGACGCGGATCGTGGTGGCCCAGCTGCACCGCATGGGCCTGCTCTTCGCCCAGGAACTGACGTCCGGCGGGGAGCTCCGGCCCCTGTCGAGCGCCACCATGGCGGCCGCGGAACTTCGTCCGTGGCGCGTGTCGCGCCCCCCCGCGCTGGCTGGGGAGCCATCCGCCGACATGGCCGCGCAGGGCGCGTGACCGCCGGGCGGACACTTCGCCGCACCGTCAGGCCACGGGCGTCTCGCTGAGGAACGCGGCGGCGATCAGGTCCCGTGTGTAGGGCTGGCGCGGATCGCGGAAGATGGCGTCGACGGTCCCGCGCTCCACCACCTTGCCCGACTTCATCACGATGATCTCGTCCGCCATGGCCCGGACGACCGCCAGGTCATGGCTGATGAACAGGTAGGACAGCCCATGGCGAGCCTGCAATCCGCGCAGCAGGTCGACGATGTCCTTCTGCACGGACCGGTCGAGCGCGGAGGTGGGCTCGTCCAGGACCACCACGCTGGGATTGAGGATCATGGTGCGGGCGATCGCGATCCGCTGGCGCTGCCCGCCCGAGAACTCGTGCGGGAACCGGTTGCGGGTGGAGGGGTCGAGGCCCACCTCCTCCAGCGCCGAAGCGGCCCGCCTGTCGCGCTCCGCCCGCGTGATCGCGGGTTCATGGACGAGCAGCCCCTCGGTGACGATCTCGCCCACCGTCATGCGCGGCGAGAGCGACCCGAACGGATCCTGAAACACGAGCTGGAGACGGCGGCGCAGCGGGCGCATCGCAGCCCGGTCCAGGCCGGTGAGGTCCCGGTCCTCGAAACGCACGCTGCCTGACGCCGGAAGGAGTCGCAGCACGGCGCGGCCCAGCGTCGACTTGCCGGAGCCGGATTCGCCGACGATCCCGATCGTGCCCCCGCGCAGGAGCGTCAGGTCGACGCCGTCGACCGCCTTCAGCTCGCGGTCGCCCCGGCCGAACCACCCTCCCCTCAGCGTGAAGGCGACGCGCACGTCGCGCGCCTCGATCACCGGCGTGGCCGGCATGGGCGGCGGCGCCTTGCGTCCGGTCGGTTCGGCGGCGAGCAGCATGCGCGTATAGGCCTGCTGCGGGCGGGCGAACACCTCTTCGGTGAGGCCCGTCTCGACGATGGCGCCGTTGCGCATCACCACGACGCGATCGGCGATGCGCCGGACGATCCCCAGGTCATGCGTGATGAAGACGATGGCCATCCCGAAGCGCCGCTTGAGGTCGGCCAGGAGGTCGAGCACCTGCGCCTGGATGGTGACGTCCAGCGCCGTGGTGGGCTCGTCGGCGATCAGCACCTCCGGCCGGTTCGCCAGCGCCATGGCGATCATCACGCGCTGCCGCTGCCCGCCCGAGAGCTCATGCGGGTAGGACCCGAGCCGTTCGGCCGGGCGCGGGATGCCGACAAGCGTCAGCAGCTCCAGCGCGCGCTCGCGCGCCGCCTTGCGGGACATCTTCGCGTGCGCGACGAGCGGTTCGGCCAGCTGGTCGCCGATGCGATACAGCGGGTCCAGCGAAGTCATGGGCTCCTGGAAGATCATCCCCATGCGCCTGCCGCGGAACCGGTTCAGCTCGCGCGGCGTGAGCCCGAGGATCTCTTCGCCGGCGATCTTCACGGAGCCTTCGACGAAGCCGTTCGACGCCAGAAGGCCCATGACGGCCATCATGGTCTGGCTCTTTCCAGAGCCGGATTCCCCGACGATCGCCAGCGTTTCGCCCGGGGACACGTCGAAGCTGACGCCCCGCACGGCGCGCAATTCGCCGTCCGCGATCCTGAACCGCACGTCGAGATCCCGGACCGACAGGACGGGGGCGGGCGACCCCGCGGCGGCTTGTTTGGCGTGGGTTGCGCTGTCCACGTCAGCGGTCCTTCGGGTCGAGGGCGTCACGCAGCCCGTCGCCGATGAAGTTGAGGCAGAACAGCGTGCTGGTGAGGAAGACGGAGGGCCAGACCAGCATCCAGACGGAGCCCTGGATGGCCTTGGCGCCTTCGGCGATGAGGACGCCCCAGCTCGTCATGGGCTCCTGCACGCCAAGTCCCAGGAAAGACAGGAAGCTCTCCAACAGGATCACCTTGGGCACCAGCAGCGTCATGTAGACCACGACCGGACCCAGCGTGTTAGGGATGATGTGGCGCCGCAGGATGCCGCGCGTGCCCACCCCCATGGCCTCGGCCGCCTGGACATATTCCTGCCGCTTGATCGAGAGGGTCTGGCCCCGGACGATCCGGGCCATGTCGAGCCATTCCACCGCCCCGACGGCGATGAACATGAGCACGAAGTTCCGGCCGAAGAACACCACGAGCAGGATGACGAAGAAGATGAAGGGCAGCGAGTAGAGAATGTCGACGACCCGCATCATCACGAGGTCGACGCGCCCGCCCAGGTAGCCGGCAGTGGAGCCCCACAGCACGCCGATGAGGATCGCCACCGTGGTCGCCAGCACCCCGATGGCGAGCGATACACGCCCTGCCACGAGCGTGCGGGTCAGCAGGTCGCGGCCGTTGGAATCGGTCCCGAACCAGAAATGCTGGCGCTTCACCGGGACCTCGACGGCGAGCCTGCGGCCCTCGTCCTCTTTGCCGGTCGCCACGGCCCGGCCGAACAGGTCCGAGCGCTCGAAATAGACCAGCAGGCGCTCGTCGACCGGCCGCGTCGAGGCCGAGACGAGCGTCAGCCGGATCCGGTCGCCCTCGTCGACGAGCCCCTCCGCCTTGGCGCGGATGCGCGACGCGATCCGGTCCACCGCCGGCGCTGTCTGGGCCGGCAGCGGGTAGGAGGAGAAGGTCGCCGGGACGCGGACATAGTCCTGGTAGACCTGATCGTAGTCGTGGCCCGTCAGCGACGGCCCGAGCGCGCAGGCCAGCGCCACGATCGCCAGGAGCACGATGCTGGCCAGCGCGGCCCGGTTGCGAAAGAGCCGTCCGCGCGCGTCGGCCCACAGCGAGCGCCCGCGGGTCTGCGCGACCGTGGCCGCTTCCATCACCATGTCGGGGGTGCTGACCTCACTCATAGCGGACCCTCGGGTCGATGAGCGCATAGACGATGTCGACCAGGAGATTGAAGGCCAGGACGAACACCGCGATCATGATCACCGTGCCCATCACGAGCGTGTAGTCGCGGTTCAGCGCGCCCTCGACGAAGTAGCGGCCCACGCCGGGGATGCCGAAGATCGATTCCACCACCACCGACCCGGTGAGGAGCGCGGCGGCCGCCGGGCCGAGATAGGACACCACCGGCAGCGCCGCGCCGCGCAGGGCGTGGCGCACGATGACGCCCAGCGGCAGCCCGTTGGCGCGCAGCGTGCGGATGGGATTGGAGCGCAGCACCTCGATCATCGCGGCCCGCATCATCCGGGCGATCACGGCGACCTGCGGCAAGGCCAGCGTGAGGATGGGCAGGACCGTGTTGCGCAGGGCGCCGTCGTTCCACCCGCCGACCGGCAACCACGCCAGGGTCAGCCCGAACACGATCTGCAGCACGGGCGCGACCACGAAGGTCGGGACGGTGATGCCGAAAGTCGCGAGCCCGATCACGGCGTAGTCGGCCGCGTGGTTCTGCCGGAAGGCCGCCACCACTCCGAGCGTCCCGCCGACGAGCACGGCCAGCAGCAGCGCGGAGAAGCCGAGGCGCATCGAGATCGGCAGGCCGCGCGCGAAGAGCTCGGCGATGGTGAAATCACGGAAATAGAAGGACGGCCCCAGGTCGCCCCGCATCAGCGCCGAGAGATAAATCCAGTACTGCTCGTAGAGCGGCTTATCGAGCTGGTAGATCTTGCGCAGGTTCTCCATCACCTTGGCCTCGAGCGGCCGCTCCAGGTCGAACGGGCCGCCCGGTGCGAGCCGGATCAGGAAGAACGAGATGGTGACGATGATGAACAGCGTCGGGATGGCCGACAGCAGCCGCTTGACGACGTAGAAGCCCACGTCGGCCTCCGTTCCTGTGTGCCGCGGCGGGCTTTCCCGCCGCGTGGGTCACATCCCCCGCCGGCTCAGGGCTTGATGGTGATGAACCGGGACAGATGGCGGTCGAGCACATTGGTCTCGAAGCCGGACACCTTGTCGGAAACCAGGTTCTTCGAGCCGTAATAGAGCAGCGGGATATAGGGCTGGTCGCGCATGAAGATCGCCTCGGCGTCCTTCAGGATCGCCGCCCGGGCGGTCAGGTCCTTCTCCGAAGCCGCCTTCTTCATCAGCGCGTCATAGTCAGGATTGGCGTAATTGGCGTAGTTCAGCCCCTTGTTGTCGCTCTCGGCCAGGAAGAGGAAGTTCTGCGGGTCGGAGTAATCGGCGATCCACCCTGCCCGGGCCACGTCGAAGTCGCCCTTGTCGCGCAAGATCGCGTAATGGGTCTTCAGGTCCGTGTTGACCAGCTTCACGTCCACGTTGAAGGGCTTCCACATATTGGCGAGCGCCACGGACGTGTTCTTGTGGTTCTCGGACGTGTTGTAGCGGATCTCGACGGTGAGCTTCTTGCCGCCCGGGCCGTAGCCCGCCGCCTTCAGAAGCTCCTTGGCCTTGTCCTCCCGCTCGATCGGGGACATGTCCTTCCAGCTGGCGAAGGCGGGCTCGCCGTAATTGCCGATGCCCGGCGGCACGAATGAATAGGCGGGGATCATCGTCCCGCCCCAGATGTCCTCCGCCAGGAACTCGCGATCGACCACCATGGACAGCGCCTGACGCACCCGCACGTCGTCGAAGGGCGGCTTCTTGGTGTTGAAGACGAAATAGTAGGTGCCCAGGTAGGGCGCGAGCCTGAACTTCGTCTTCAGGTTCTCGCGGATGAACTTGATCTGGTCCGTGGGGACGTCGCCATAGGTGTCGAGCTCCCCGGCCTGGAACCGGCGCAGGGCGGCCGAGCGATCCTCGATGCCGAAGACGTTGACCGTGTCGACCTTGGTGGCCGCGGCCTCGCGGTAGTTCGGGTTCTTGACCAGCACGATCTTGTCGTTGGGCGAGAAGCTCTTCAGCGTGTAGGCGCCGTTGGAGACCCAGTTCTCGGCCTTGACGAAATCCTTGCCGTATTTCTGCACCGAAGCGGGGTGGACCGGAATGCCGGTCTGATGGGCCAGCTGCGCCACGAAATAGGGCGCCGGCGTCTCCAGGGCGATCTCCAGCGTCTTATCGTCGATGGCCTTGACGCCGAGCTCCTCGACCTTGGCCTGACCCTTATTGACCTTCTCGCCGTTCTTGATCGTGTAGAGCACATTGGCGTATTTCGCGCCCGTCTCCGGGTTCATCAGCCTGCGGAACGAGAACACGAAGTCGTTCGCCGTGACCGGGTCTCCGTTCGACCACTTGGCGTTGTCGCGCAGCTTGAAGCGGTAGACGGTGCCGTCGTCATTCACCGTCCAGCTCTCGGCGACGCCCGGCACGACATTGGCCTTGGCGTCATAGGTCACGAGCCCCTCATAGAGGTCCAGCAGCAGGTCGCTCTCGACCACGGTCGAGGTCTTCTGCGGGTCGAGGGTCTCCGGCTCGCCCTGGGCGCCGCGGTTGTACACGGTCTCGGCCGAAGCGGCCGTGAGCCCGAGGCCCAGCGCGACCACCGCGCAGACGCTGCGGAAGGGGTGATGGAACATGATGGTCCTCGCCTGAAATCGACGTTTCTGGCGAGGACGGTGCGACAGAACCCGAGGCGTTGCAACAACCCGTACGGCTGAATCGCCTTTGTTCCCGCCCGCTGGATCCAACCCCGCCGGGCCGCCGGCCGTCGGTCTCGTCCGAAGCGTCGACGCGCGACCCATGTCGGCCCCGCGATTGACTGTCCATCGGCCCCGAATGCGGCGGCCGACGGCTGCGGACCTCTCAGGACCGCCCTCGATTCGCCGGCGCGCGGCCGGCTTACGCCTTCTTCAGCCGCTCAAGCGCGTCGCGGAGCTTGCCGGCGCGGTCGAGCGCCTCCTGGCGGCGCTCGCGCTGCTCCTCGACCACCTCCTCCGGCGCCCGGGCCAGGAAGTCGGAATTGCCCAGCTTGGCGTCCACCTTGGCGACGTCCGCCTCCAGCTTGCCGATCTCCTTCGTCAGCCGCAGGCTCTCCGCCTCGATGTCGACCACGCCCGCCAGCGGCAGGGCGGCGACGTCGCCGCGAACCACGAGCTGCACCGACTCGCTGGGCGCCGCCGTCGCGAAATCGATCGCCGACAACCTCGCCAGACGCTTGAGCATGTCGCCCCAACGCTCGGCGCGGACTCGCGTTTCCTCGCCCACGCCCACCAGCACGAGCGGGATCTGCGCCCCGGCCGGCACATTCACCTCCTGTCGGGCCGAGCGGATCTCGGTGATCAGGTCGACCAGCCAGCCGATCTCCGCCTGCGCGTCCGCGTCGGCGACGCCCGCGTCGGCCGGCCAGGGCGCCAGCGCCAGGATGGTCTGGCGCTTCGGCCCTTCCTGGCCCTTGATCTCCCAGAGCTCCTCGGTGAGGAAGGGCATGAACGGGTGCAGCAGCTTGGCGATGGCGTCCAGCACATGCGCCACGCTCGCGCGGGTCTCGGCCTTCTCGGCCTCGTCCGACCCCATGAAGACCGGCTTGGCGAGTTCCAGATACCAGTCGCAGAACACGTTCCAGACGAAGCGGTAGGCGGCGTTGGCCGCATCGTTGAACCGATAGGCCTCGATCGCGCCGGTGACCTCGGCCACCGCGGTCCCGAGTTCCGACAGCGCCCAGCGGTTCAGCGGCAGCCTTGCCGACGCCGGGTCGAACCCGGCCACGCGCGCGCAGCCGTTCATCTCGGCGAAGCGGGCGGCGTTCCACAGCTTGGTCGCGAAGTTGCGGTAGCCCTCGACGCGCTGGCGGGAAAGCTTGATGTCCCTGCCCTGCGCCGCCATCGCGGCCAGCGTGAAGCGCAAGGCGTCCGCGCCATAGGCCTCCACGAGCTCCAGGGGATCGATGACGTTGCCCTTAGACTTCGACATCTTCGCCCCCTTCTCGTCGCGGACGAGGGCGTGGATGTAGACCGTGTGGAAGGGGATCTCCTCCATGAAATGGAGGCCCATCATCATCATCCGGGCGACCCAGAAGAAGATGATGTCGAAGCCCGTCACCAGGACGTCGGTAGGATAGTAGCGCTTCAGCTCGGGGGTGACGTCCGGCCAGCCCAGCGTCGAGAACGGCCACAGGGCGGATGAGAACCACGTGTCGAGCACGTCCTCGTCGCGATTCAGGGTGACGGCCTCGCCGAAGCGCGCCTTGGCGGCCGCATAGGCGGCCTCTTCGCTCTCCTCGACGAAGATGGAGCCGTCCGGTCCGTACCAGGCGGGGATCTGGTGTCCCCACCAGAGCTGGCGCGAGACGCACCACGGCTCGATGTTCTCCAGCCACTGATAGTAGGTCTTCTCCCAGTTCTCGGGCACGAACTTCGTGCGTCCGTCACGCACGGCGGCGAGCGCCGGCTGCGCCAGGGTCTTGGCGTCCACATACCACTGGTCCGTCAGCCAGGGCTCGATCACTACATTGGACCGGTCGCCATGCGGCACGGTGTGGCCGGTCGGCTCGATCTTGGCCAGCAGGCCCTTTCTGGCCATCAGGGCGACCACGCGTTTGCGCGCCTCGAAGCGGTCCACGCCGTGGAGGGCCATGACCTCAGGCTCCGGGCTCGCGCCCGCCAGGAAGGCGTCGTTGCCGGCCAGCAGCATGGCGGCCTCGGCGTCCAGGATGTTGACCACCGCCAGGCCATGCCGCTTGCCGACCTCGAAGTCGTTGAAGTCATGCGCCGGCGTGATCTTCACCGCGCCGGTGCCCTTCTCCGGGTCGGCGTAGTCGTCGGCCACGATCGGGATCACGCGCCCGACCAGCGGCAGCACCACGTTGCGGCCGATCAGGCCCTTCAGCGTCTCGTTCTCCGGATGCACCGCGATGGCGGTGTCGCCCAGCATCGTCTCCGGGCGCGTCGTCGCGATGCGGATGAACGTGCCGGCGTCGGCGGCGTCATAGCGCGCGTCTTCGAGCGGGTAGTCGAAGTAGAACAGGTGACCGCTGGCGTCCCGATCCAGCAACTTGCCCAGCGCGGCGAGATCAAGCGCCTTCGGCTCCTCGGCGTCCGGCGCCGGCCGGTCCCACTTGAAGCTGCCCTTCTTCTCGACCTGGACGACCTCGAGATCGGAAATCGCGGTCTGGAACTTGGGGTCCCAGTTCACCAGGCGCTTGTCGCGGTAGATCAGGCCCTGCTTGTGCAGCGCGACGAAAACCTTCAGCACGGCCTTTGACAGGCCCTCGTCCATGGTGAAGCGCTCGCGCGACCAGTCGCAGGAGGCGCCGAGGCGCCTCAACTGGTTGACGATCACGCCGCCGGATTCGGCCTTCCACTCCCAGATGCGCTTCACGAAGGCCTCGCGGCCCATCTCGCGGCGGCCCGGCTGCTGCTTCTCCATGAGCTGGCGCTCCACCACCATCTGGGTGGCGATGCCCGCATGGTCGGTGCCCGGCTGCCAGAGCACGTCCTTGCCGCGCATGCGCTCGAAGCGGCACAGGATGTCCTGCAGCGTGTTGTTGAGCGCGTGCCCCATATGGAGGGAGCCTGTGACGTTCGGCGGCGGGATCACGATGGTGTAGGGCTGCGCGCCGGCCCGCTCGGGCCGGCCGGCCTTGAACGCCTCTTCCCGCTCCCAAAGCTCGGCGATGCGCTTCTCGACGGAAGCGGGTTCGAACGTCTTGTCCATCGTGAATCCTTCGGGCGGGCGCTCACGGCCCGCGCTGCGCGCTAGAAAACCGAGCAGGCGCGCTTAGTCAACGGCGATGCGGCGCCGGGCAGGTCCGCCCTGCGGCGGGGCCGAGGGCTCAGCCGCGCGGACCGCGCGACAGCCGCTCGATCTCGGCCTTGACGAGCCGCTCGACGAGGGCCGGCAGATTGTCGTCCAGCCACGCCTTGAGCATCGGCCGCATCATGTCCTTGACGAGATCCTCCAGCGTCCGCGCCTGGGTCGTCAGGATGGCCGACGAGAACATGTTGAAGGTCGAGGCGACCGCGGCGTCCACCATGGGCGACAGCAGCGCATCGTCGGTGCGCGGCGGAGGAGGCGCCGGCGGCGCCACAGGGGGCGGCGGCTCGGGCGCCGGCGGCGGAGCGACGATCTCCTCGCGCTTGGGCAGGATGAGCAGGGGATCCTCCGCTTCGCGGAAGTCCACGGCGTCCTCGTCGTCGGACTGGGGGACGTCGTCCCAGCCCGTCTGCTGCACGGTCGCGAGGTCGAGCACGTCGTCGTCCGGCTCCTGGGCCGCTTCCGGCCCAAGGGCCGGCTGGTTTGCGCCGGGCGCGTCCTTCTGGTCGTCCGCGATGATGCGACGAATGGAGGCGAGAATCTCCTCCATCGAAGGTTCGTTCGCCTTCAGGCTCGCAGCACTCATCGGGCCCGCCGCTCCGTCATCGCCAAAGACGCACCGAATCAAACCATTCCGCGTCGACGTTCAGGCGCAAGTATCGTCTCGGTACGCCGGCGCGCAACCCGGTTAGAGCGGCTATCCAGAAGCTTCGGAGATCAGCGTCCGTCGGGGTTGCGCAAGCCGATCCACTTGTCGCGGACCTGCTCGTAATGCACCGAGGGCTTGTACTCCTGGGTCGCGAGGCGGAGCTGGTTGGAGGACAGCCGCCCGAGCGCGCTCTGCAGATTGTAGGACGCCACCACCCGGTCGCGCTGCGCCGTGATCAGGCTGACGCGCGCCGTGAGGAGCTCCTGCTGCGCGTTCAGCACGTCGAGCGTGGTGCGCTGTCCGACCTTGGCTTCTTCGCGCACGCCGTTCAGCGCCACTTCGGCCGCCTGGATCTGCGCCTGGGACGCGGTGATGCGCTCCTTGGTGGAATCGAGGGCCGCCCAGGCGGACACCACCGACTGGCGCACCGAATCGCGCACCTGATCGGCCTCGATCCTGCGCTGGCCCAGCGTCTCCTTGGCCTGGCGGACGCGAGAATAGACCTCGCCGCCTTCGTAGATCGGCACGGACAGCGTGCCGGTGACCGATGCGGTGTTCAGCTCCGACCGCGAAGACTGGTACTCCCACCGATGGGTCACGGTGCCCTGAACCGAAAGACTGGGCGCGAGTTCGCCCTCGGTCACTTTCACCAGCAGCGCCGCCGCGTCCACCGAGTGAAGGGCGGACTGGATCGACGGGTGAGCGGACTGCGACAGCGCCACCGCGGCGTCCAGGGTCCTTGGGAGATTGGCCTCGATCGGCTTGGCCGGGGCGAGCTGGCGCGCCTCGACCCCGATGACCTGCCTGTAGCGGGACAACGACGCCTTCAGGTTGCCGGCCGCGGAGCTCGCATCGGACCGAGCCGCGGCGAGACGGGCCTCGGCCTGGGCGACGTCCGTGCGGGTCACCTCGCCGACATTGAAGCGGTCGCGCGTCTGGCGCAGCTGCTCGTCGAGCACGTCGATATTGTTGTTGCGCAGGTTCAGGATCGCGGTGTCGCGCAGCACGTCCATATAGGCCGTCGCGCCATCCAGCAGGACCGACTGCTCGGTCGAGCGGAGCTGCTCGCGCGCGGCCAGCACGTTGGCGTCCGCGCGGCGAACCGAGTTGCCGGTCCGAAAACCGTTGAACACCGTCTGGTTGAGCTGCACGCCGACGCCGCGCGGAAAAAATTTCTCGTTCGCCGAGCCCTGGGGGGTGGTCAGGTCCTGAACGGTGTATCCGGCGTCCGCCGACGCGGCGATCTTCGGCCGATAGCCCGACAGCGCCTGATTCACGTTCTCGTCGACGGCGCGAACGGCCGCCCGCTGCGCATTCAGCTGAGGGTTTGCGTTATAGGCTCGCGCAAGGGCGCTCTCCATGGTTTCCGCATTCACCACTCCGCTGGGAAGCAGCAAAGCGGCGACCGCGCAGGACAGAAGCGCCTTGCGCGCGTTTGGGGTCAGACCCTTTGACAATTCGCCACCCGCCTCGTCGTACCTGGAGCCGCTCCGGACAATTGCCTCCCAGAGCGGCGGAAGTCTGCGCAGCAAAGCCGCAAACGCAACCATAGCTAAGTTTATGACACGCAGCCTAACCTCAGCTTGCTAGAGGCTAACCTGTCCCAGGCGATCATTGAAGTTGCCTGGGCCGATTTCGAGTCACTGCCGCAAAAAGGTGACAGTGGTAAACGTCAAAACACGAAGGTCGGGACAGGCTTGAACTCATCGATGACCGGGGCTGCGGCGTCGAAAACCGCCCTGCCCCCCATGATGTCTCCCGACTTTCTGTAGACCATCGCCTTGGCCGAGCGGCCCACGCCATGGACGCCGACCAGGCGGCCGCCGTCGCGCAGCTGGGCGAAGAGTTCGGTCGGCTCCAGTTCGAACGCCCCGTTGACCACGATGACGTCGAACGGCGCCTCCTTCCGGCAGCCGTCTTTCAGCGGGCCCGACACGACGGCGACGTTCGCGACGCCCAGGCCGCCCAGGATCTCGCCGGCTTTGGACGCAAGCGCCGGATCCGATTCGACCGCCACCACCGAGGCGGCGAGCCGCGCCAGCACGGCGCTGGAATAGCCCGTGCCGCACCCGACGTCGAGGACCACGTCCTCCGGGCGAATCGCGGCGGCTTGCAGAAGCCGGGCGAAAACCATCGGGGAGAGCATCGTGCGCTTGGCCCCATCGGCGGCGCCGATGGTCAGGCCCAGATCCGCATAGGCGATGCTGCGCTGGTCCGCCGCGACGAAAAGCTCGCGCGGCGTCTCCTCCATGGCCTCCAGCACGGGCGCGGACGTGATGTCATACGTCCGCAGCTGGCAGTCGACCATCATGCGGCGCTGCAAAGCATAGTCGGGCATGGGGTGACCTCCTGCGGGAAGGAAGACGGCGCGGACCGGGCGGCCGCAGCCAACAACGTGCGGCGTTTTCGACCAGCCGAAGCGAAAACGCAAGCGCTCCCGATATCCGGCGAAGCCCTGCGCGGGCGATGGTCTTGAAGGATGCCGGGGGATGGAGGCCTCGCCCGGAATCGAACCGGGGTGCAAGGATTTGCAGTCCTCTGCGTAACCACTCCGCCACGAGGCCATCGTGTCTCCGCCCGGGAGTTGGGCGGCGCGAGCAAGGCCCTGATACAGAACTCGCCGCGGCCGGGCAACGCCTTTCGTTTCGATTGGTTGACTGAAATCTTTTGCGGCCCACTTCGCATCGAAGGGGTTGCGCGACCGGTTCGGCTGATGTAATCCCCCGCCTGCCGACGGTCCCCGATAGCTCAGTTGGTAGAGCATTCGACTGTTAATCGAATTGTCGCAGGTTCGAGCCCTGCTCGGGGAGCCAACTCTCTCCGTCGGCGTCTGAAAATCCAAACCAGTCCAGAGACTTGAGCTTGGCCCGCCACGGCCGGGACGCCCGGCTGTTCGGTCGGCTTGCGATTGCGCGGGCGCCATGCGCCGGTGATCTGGGTCGGGTCGCGCGCCGTAGGCTGGGGGCTCCGCAGCGCCTCCGGGAGATGGGCAGCCTCATGACACGACCCGCGCTCGTCTGGTTCCGCGAGGACCTCCGGCTCTCCGACAACCCGGCCCTGACCGCAGCCCGCGACAGCGGCGCGCCGGTGCTGGCCTTCTACGTCTTCGACGAGCAGAGCGACGGCGTCCGCCCGCTCGGCGGCGCGTCGCGCTGGTGGCTGCATCAGTCTCTGGCGGCGCTGGCGGCGAGCCTCGAGAAGGCAGGCGGCAGGCTGATGATTCTGCGCGGACCCGCCCGGATGGTGATCGAGCGGCTGCGCGTGAAGCTCGACCCGGCGTCAGTGTACTGGAATCGCCGGTATGACGGCCCGGGCATGGCGATCGATTCGGACGTCAAAGCGGATCTGAAGTTCCTGGGGATCACCGTCGAGAGCTTCAACGGCGCCCTTCTGTACGAACCGTGGATGGTGAAGTCGCGCTCCGGCGAGCCGATGAAGGTGTTCACGCCCTTCTGGCGCGCCGCCCAGGCTTCCGGGCCGCCCCCCGCCCCGCTTCCCCCGGTGGACAAGCTGGCGAGCGCCAAGGCGAGCGACGCCGATCTGGGCGCCGTGACGCTGGACGACCTCGACCTGCTGCCCACCCGGCCGGACTGGGCCGGCGGGCTGAGGGAGGCCTGGACGCCCGGCGAGGCCGGCGCGCAGGCCCGCCTCGACGCCTTCCTCCGGCGCGAGCTGAAGGGCTATGGCGACGGGCGCAACAGGCCCGACCGGGCCGCGACCTCGCGCTTGTCCCCCTACCTTCGCTTCGGCGAGATCAGCCCCCGCCAGATCTGGGCCGCCGCCGAGGCGGCCGTCGAGAACGGTTCGTCCCCGGCGCCCGCGGAGGACCTGGCGAAGTTCCAGTCGGAGCTCGGTTGGCGCGAATTCTCGCACCATCTCCTCTTCCGGCATCCGGAACTGGCGCGCACCAACATCCAGCGCAAGTTCGACGACTTTCCCTGGCGGCCGGACCCGGTTCTCGTCCGGGCCTGGCGGCGCGGGATGACCGGCTATCCCATCGTCGACGCCGGCATGCGACAGCTCTGGCGCACGGGATGGATGCACAACCGCGTGCGGATGATCACGGCGTCCTTTCTCATCAAGCACCTTCTCCAGGACTGGCGCGAGGGCGAAGCCTGGTTCTGGGACACGCTGGTCGACGCCGACCCGGCCAACAACGCCGCGAGCTGGCAATGGGTCGCCGGCTCCGGGGCGGACGCCGCGCCCTATTACCGGATCTTCAACCCCATCCTGCAGGGCGAGAAATTCGATCCGCGGGGCGACTATGTCCGGGCCTTCGCGCCCGAGCTCGCCCGCCTGCCGGCGGACGTGATCCACAAGCCCTGGACCGCCTCTCCGGACGTCCTGGCCAGGGCCGGCGTGCGTCTGGGCGACACCTATCCCCTCCCCATCGTCGACCACGGCGAAGCCCGGGCCCTGGCGCTCGCCGCGCTTTCGGAGATTTCCTCGTCGAAAGGCTGAAACCGAACGCGCGAAGCGCCCGTATACTCCAGCGCAATCGGCAACGCTTTCGCTTGGGTACACATGCGCATCGCCATCATCGGGACCGGCATCGCCGGCAACGCGGCCGCCTATGCGATCGCGACCAGCACGTCCCATCGCCTGACGGTCTATGAGCGCGACGATCGCCTGGGCGGCCATTCGGCCACGGTGGACGTCGACTACGACGGCGAGCGAATCGCGGTGGACACGGGCTTCATCGTCTTCAACGAGCCCAACTACGAGAACCTGACGGCCCTCTTCGCCGAACTCGGCGTCGAGACGCGTGCCTCCGACATGAGCTTCGCAGTCTCGGCGCGCGGCGGCCGATTCGAGTGGTGCGGGCGCACGACGGACGTCGCCAACGGGCTCTTCGCCCAACGGCGCAACCTGCTCTCGCCCGGCTACATGCGCATGCTGATCGAGGTGCTGCGCTTCAATCGGGTCGCCGTCGAGGACCGGAAAGCCGGCCGGCTCGGCTCGCTGTCGCTCGACCACTACGTCACCCTGCGCGGCTTCTCCCGGCGCTTCCGGGACGACTACATCGTGCCGATGGGCGCCGCGATCTGGTCGATGTCGCCGGCCGCCATGCTGGCCTTCCCGGCCGAAAGCTTCATCGCCTTCTTCCAGAACCACCATCTGCTGCAATGGGAGCGGCCGGTGTGGCGCACGGTCGTGGGCGGCAGCCGGTCCTATGTCGAGCGCATCAGCGCTCCCTTTCGCGACCGGATCCGTCTGGGCGCCGGCGTGACCCGCGTCGTCCGCGGTCCCGAGGGGGTCGAAGTCACCGATTCGACCGGCCAGACGGACCTGTTCGACGAGGTCGTGTTCGCGTCCCATTCGGACCAGGCCCTCGCCATGCTGGCGGACGCGAGCGAGCAGGAGAAGGCCGTCCTGGGCGCCGTGCGGTTCCGCGACAACGACGTCTACCTCCACCGCGACCTCGCCCTGATGCCGCGCCGCCGCCGCGCCTGGTCGGCCTGGAACGTGATGCAGAACGACGACCCGCAGGCGGATCTGTGCGTCTCCTACTGGATGAACGCCTTGCAGGGCGTCGACCCGGCGAAGCCGCTTTTCGTGACCCTGAACCCACCTCGTCCGCCCGCGGCGGAGAAGAACTTCGGCCGCTTCAGCTACGCCCATCCCCAGTTCGACGCCGCGGCGCTCGCCGCCCAGAAGGCGCTGCCGGGCGTGCAGGGCCGCAATCGCGTCTGGTTCTGCGGCGCCTGGACCGGCTACGGCTTCCACGAGGACGGCATCCGCTCGGGCCTCGCAGTGGCCGAAGCGCTGGGCGCGACAGTGTCGTGGCGGCGCAAGGCGGTCGTGCAGGAGAGCGACGCCCTGCTCGAGGCCGCCGAATGAGCGGAGCGCGCGCGATGTTTCCGCCTCCGGCGGACGCCGCCTCGATCTACCGGGGCGTTGTGATGCACGCCCGGCTGAAGCCGGTCGCGCATCGGTTCGCCTATGAGGTTTTCTCGCTCCTGGTCGATCTCGGCCGCCTGAAGGACGCCGACGCCGCGAGCGCCGTGTTCTCGGTCGGCCGCTTCAACCTGCTGTCTTTCCACGAGCGGGACCACGGCCCGCGCGACGGATCATCGCTGCAGGAGCATGTCCGGCGCATCGTCGCGGCGGCGGGCGTCGAACCGCCGGACGGGCGCGTGCTCCTGCTGTGCTATCCGCGAATGCTCGGCTTCGCCTTCAATCCGCTGGCGGTCTATTTCGCCTACCGGGCCGACGGCGACCTCGCCGCCATCGTCTACGAGGTCCGCAACACCTTCGGGCAGAACCACACTTATGTGTGTCCCGTCGAGGACGGCCAGATCGGTCCGGCCGGGGTCCGGCAGGAACGTCGCAAGCTCTTCTACGTGTCGCCATTCAACGGCATGGAGATGGGCTACCGGTTCCGCGTCCTTCCGCCCGGCGAGCGGGTCTCGCTGCGCATCCTGGAAACGGACGCCGAAGGCCCGCTCCTGTCGGCGGCCTTCCACGGCGAGCGGAGCGCATTGACCACCGGCTCCATCCTCGCCGCCCTGGCGCGCGTCCCTCTTCTCACCCTCAAGGTCGTCGGCGGCATCCACTGGGAGGCGCTGCGGCTCTGGGCCAAGGGCATGCGCCTGAAGCCCCGCCCGCCCGCGCCGCCCGCCGTCAGCATCGCCGACGGCGTCTACGCCAAGTCCCCCGCCGGGAGCGCCTTCCCCCACGATCCCACTCCGACGGGAGTTCAAGACATGGCCGCATCACGCGCATGACCAAGCATTTTTCAATGAGGACGCTCGGCCCGATGGACCTGTCGATCCCCCTTGCCTCCACCCCGGTCCGGGTGACCGCCGAAAACCTGTCCGACCTGACGCGCGATCTTCCCTTCGCAGCTCGTCAGGCCGTGGCCTTCGCGGCGCGCCTGGAGGTGGGCTCCCTCACCGTCGGCCTGCCCGACGGCAGGACCCTGCTGATCGAGGGGCCGCAGGCCGGCCCGGACGCCGTGATGACGGTGCGCGACATCCAGTTCGCGAGGCGTCTCATCGAGGGCGGCGACATCGGCATCGCCGAAGCCTTCCTGCATGGCGAATGGGATACGCCGGACCTCACCCGCTTCCTCGAGCTCTTTTGCGCCAACCACCACCTGATCGCCAATATGCTGGAGCACCGGCCCTTCGCCCGGTTTCTCCAGCGCGTGCGCCACTGGATGAACCGCAACACGCGCTCGGGCTCGCGCCGCAACATCCACGCCCACTACGATCTCGGGAACCGGTTCTACGAGTCCTGGCTCGACGGCTCGATGACCTATTCGTCGGCCCTGTTCGCCGGGGCGGGCGAAGACCTGGCCACCGGCCAGAAGCGCAAATACGAAGCGCTGGCCCACAAGCTTCAGATCGGCCCCGAGCACCACGTCCTGGAGATCGGATGCGGATGGGGCGGCTTCGCCGAATACGCCGCGAGCGAAATCGGCTGCCGCGTCACCGGCCTGACGATCTCGCGCGAGCAGTTCGACTACGCCCGCCGCCGCATGGCCGAAGCCGGCCTCGCCGACAGGGTCGAGATCAAGCTCCAGGACTATCGTGACGAGAAGGGCGTCTATGACCGCATCGCCTCGATCGAGATGTTCGAGGCCGTGGGCGAGGAGTACTGGGCGGTCTATTTCCGCCAATTGTCCGCGCGGCTCAAGGCCGGGGGATCGGCCGGGCTGCAGGTCATCACCATCAAGGACAGCCTGTTCGAGACCTATCGGCGCGAGATCGACTTCATCCGCCGCTACATCTTCCCGGGCGGCATGCTGCCCTCCCCCGCCATGATGAAGCATCTCGGCGAGAAGGTCGGCCTCGCGCTCCGCGACGAGCGGATCTTCGGGCTGGATTACGCGGTGACGCTCGCCACCTGGCGCGAGCGATTCCGCGAGGCGTGGCCGAACCTCGTCCCGCTCGGCTTCGACGAGCGCTTCCGGCGCATGTGGGAGTACTACCTGGCCTATTGCGAGGCGGGGTTCCTCTCCGGCAACATCGACGTGCGCCAGATCGTCTACACGAAGCCCGCGTGACCGGCGACGCCGAGCCGAGCGCACGGCGGCTGCTGGCCTATGCGCTGCCGGCCCTTCCGCTCGCGATCCTGAGCCTGCCCTTCTATGTGCTGGTGCCGGCCTATTACGCGGCGGGCCTCGCTTTGCCCATCGCGGCCGTCGGCCAGACGCTCATGTGGGTGCGCGTCATGGACGCCGTCAGCGACCCGATCGTGGGCGCCCTCGCGGACCGGTTCCGCCCGCGATTCGGGCGCCGGCGGCTGTGGGTCGCGCTGGCGACGCCCTTCGTCGTGATCGCCGCGTGGGGCGTCTTCGCCCCGCCGGCCTCTGCGGGCCTCTGGCATCTGTTTGGCTGGGGCGCGGCGCTATCCATCGCCTGGACGGCGGTCCAGATCCCCTATGGCGCGTGGGGCGCGGAGCTGTCGCGGTCCTATGCGGGACGCAACCGCGTCACCGCCTATCGCGAGGCCCTGACCGTGGCGGGCGCCCTGCTGGCGCTGACCCTTCCGGCGCTTCTGCCGCGCTTTGGCGTGGAGGGCGACGGCGCGGTCCTGGCCGCCTTCGCGGCGATCGTCGCCGTCGCCCTCCCGCTCGGGACGGCGACCGCCGTGCTCGTCGTGCCCGAGCCCGTGGAGCGCTCCCGCGAGACGGCGGGCTGGCGCGAGGGCCTCGCGGGGCTTGCGGCGAACCTGCCCTTCCGCCGGCTGCTTGTCGCCTTCCTGATCAACGGCCTCGCCAATGGCCTGCCGGCCACGCTGTTTCTCTTCTTCGTGCGCTTCCGGCTGGACGCCGCCGATGCGGCGGGCCCGCTGCTCGTCCTCTACTTCCTGGCCGGGGTCGCCGGCGTGCCCGGCTGGCTCTGGCTGGCGCGGCGCACCAGCAAGCATCGGGCCTGGTGCTGGGGGATGATGCTGGCCTGCGCGGCGTTCTCGGTCGCGCCATGGCTCGGGTCGGGCGACGTCGCCGCCTTCGCAGCCGTCACGCTCGTCACCGGCCTGGCCCTGGGCGCGGACGTCATCCTCCCGGCCAGCATGCAGGCGGACGTGATCGACGTCGACACGGCCCGCTCCGGCCAGGAGCGGACCGGCGTTTATCTGGCGTTCTGGGCGCTCGCCACGAAGCTGGCGTTGGCCGGCGCGGTGGGCGTGGCCTTCCCGATCCTCGGCGCGGCCGGGTTCGACGCGGCGCTCGGCTCCGGCAACCCGCCCTCGAGCCTCGCCACGCTGGCCTTTCTCTACGCCGGTCTTCCGGTTTTGCTGAAGCTCGTCGCCATCGGGCTCGTCTGGCGGTTTCCGCTCGACGCCCAGGCCCATGCGCAATTGCGCCGCGCTATCGAGGCCGCGCGGGAGCGCGCGACGCCTCCCTAGATGTCGAATCTAGCGCCCGCGCCCGACGCCCGTCGCCCGCGCGACGAGCGGAAAATACAGGCCGTAGGGCAGGTGGTTGATCGCCTTCAGGATCCACGACAACCGGCGTGGGAAGGTGATCTCGAACCCGCCTTTGGCGAAGCCGTCGCAAATCCGCCGCGCCGCGTCCTCGGCCGGGATCAGGAACGGCATCGGGAACTCGTTCCGGTCGGTCAGCGGCGTGCCGACGAAGCCCGGATTGACCACCTGCAAGGTGATCCCAACATCGTCGCAGGTGAATTTCAGCGCTTCGGCCATGTTTATCAGCGCCGCCTTGGTGGCCCCGTAGGCCGCCGACGTCGGCAAGCCGCCATAGCCCGCGACCGACGCGTTCAACGCGATCTGCCCCCGCCCCCGCCCGGTCATCGCCGGGATCAGGACGGCGAGGCCGTTCACCGCGCCTCCGACATTCACCTCGAAGGTCCGCATCACCAGATCGGCGTCAAAGCCGGCGCCCTTCATGGGATAGAACGTGCCGGCGTTGAGGAAGGCCAGGGCGACGGGGCCCAGGTCCCGCTCGATCGCCGCAAAAGCCTCGGCCACTTCGTCCTTGCGCGTCACATCCGCCGGAAAGGCGACGATCCGTCCCGGGCCGGGCGCCTCGCGGGCCAGCGCCTCCAACTCCTCGCGGCGGCGGGCCGTGGCCGCGACCGCGTAGCCGCGGCGCGCCAGCTCCAGAGCGGTGGCCCGGCCGATGCCCGAGCTCGCGCCCGTGACCCACGCCACGCCGTCGGCCGGAGACGCCCGATAGGAGTTCGCCATCGCCGACCGTCCTGTCGCTAAAAGAGAAAGCCGACCTCAGTGGCCGACGATGCGGCGAACGAAGCGCGCCAGCGGCCCGGTGAGCCGTAGCGGCGCGTCCGTGACGGCGAAGCAGATGCAGTCCTCGCCTTCGTCGGCCCGGGGGTGGTGGTCGATCTCCGGATCGGCGATCGCGATGTCGCCGCGCATGTAATGCCCCGTCGTATCGCTGAACCCGCCGCGCAGGACGAGGGTGACCTCGCTGCCCTCATGGGTATGCGACGGAATGGTCTTGCCGGGCTTGATCCAGTACAGGGTCGCCTCTGTCCCGGCCTGGTCGGGAAGCCGGAACTCGCGCACGCCGGGAAGCTTGAAGCGCCACGGAATGTCGGAGACCCGCTTGCCGGCGACCGCGCAGAGCGGAGGCGGCATCACCGAGCAGACCGGCGCGGCGGGGCGCGGCTCGACACGCTCCGCGGACTCGAAGATCGCAGCGAGCTTGCGGTCCCGGTCGGCGACCGCGCAGGCCGGCATGTCCTCGAGAGCCTGGGCCCCGATCTGCTCCATGGCGCGCACGAACGACCGGCTCTCCGGCTTCAGATAGAGATGAGCCGCGACGAGCGAGTGGAGATGAGGGCTGAGCGTCCCCGCCGCATAGCCGGCGAGCAACTCGTCCAGTCGGGATCCGTTCGGGGCGGCTTCGTCGTTCGGGATCAAGATGGGTCTCGTGTCATGGGGTCTTCACGTCGGCGTGAAGCACGGTTCACTGTCTACGCGAGAGGCGAAGCCTTGGATCATCCTCGCCGGCTCCGGTCGAGCTGCATGATGCCATGCGGGCGCGTGCGCCGCGACCAAAACCGGGACCCCAGGGCCGCCCGGCGGCGCAGCCTCTTCCCACGGACGGCCGAACTGGTCTAGCGTCGCCGCCCGAGCCGCATTTCATGGACGTTCAATGCCGACCGAATTCCTTTTTAGAGACGATGCTTACCTGCAGTCCTGCGACGCCACGGTGGTGGAGGTGAACGACCGTGGCGGGATCGTGCTGGACCGCACCGTCTTTTATCCCACGGGCGGAGGCCAGCCGGGCGACAAGGGTGCGCTCGTGGCCGCCGACGGCTCCGAGATCGCGATCGCGACAGCCGTCTATGGCGAAGACAAGTCCACCATCGTGCATGTCCCGGAGGCGGGTTCGACCCTGCCGTCGGTCGGCGACCGCGTGACCGCCAGGATCGACTGGTCCGTGCGCCTGCCGCGCATGCGCATCCACACCGCGCTTCATCTCTTGACCACCGTGCTGCCCTACCCGGTCACCGGGGGCTCCATCGGCGACGGCGAAGGCCGCCTCGATTTCGACATCCCCGACGCGGGGCTGGACAAGGATCAGCTGACCGAGGCTCTCGCCAAGGCCGTAGGCCGCAACGCGGACGTGCGGCAGAGCTGGATCACCGACGCCGAGCTGGAGGCCAATCCGGGCCTGGTCAAGACCATGTCGGTGAAGCCGCCGATGGGATCGGGCCGCGTGCGCCTGATCGAGATCGAGGGCCTCGACCTCCAGCCCTGCGGCGGCACCCATGTCGCCAACACGCGCGAGATCGGGACCGTCCTGGTCACCAATATCGAAAAGAAGGGCAAGCAGAACCGGCGCGTCCGGATCGCGCTCGCCTGACGTCCTCCCCTCCAGAACAGGCGCATCCATGGCGGCCAACCCCGACCTCGTCTCGACCGAATGGCTCGAAGACCATCTGAGCGCGCCCGACCTCGTCGTGGTGGACGCGTCCTGGTACCTGCCGACGCAGAACCGCGACGCCAAGGCCGAGTATGCGGCGGGCCATATCCCGGGCGCGGTGCATCTCGACATCGACGAGGTGTCGGACCACGACGACCCCCTGCCCCACATGCTGCCGCGCCCCGAGCCGTTCGCCCGGGCCGTCGGCGCGCTGGGCATCGGCGACGGCATGCGGATGGTCGTCTATGACGGGTTGGGCCTGTTCTCCGCCCCGCGCGTCTGGTGGATGCTGCGCGCCTTCGGGGCGCGCGACGTCGCCGTGCTGGAAGGCGGAGCGCCGAAATGGCGGGCCGAGGGGCGCCCCTGGACGGACGAGCCGACCCGCCGTCGCCCGGCGACCTTCACGCCCCGCTTCGACCATGGCGCGGTGGCCTCCCGCGAGGACATCGCCCGCATGCTGGCGTCCGGCTCGCACCAGGTCGTCGACGCCCGCGCGGCGGACCGGTTCCGCGGCGACGCGCCCGAGCCGCGGCCGGGTCTGAAGGCCGGCCATATGCCCGGCAGCCTGAACGTGCCCTGGTCCGAGGTGCAATCCAATGGGACGCTGCGGGCGCCGGACGAGATCCGGGCCGCCTTCGCCAAGGCCGGGGTGGATCTGCAAAGGCCGATCGTCACGACCTGCGGGTCCGGCGTCTCCGCCGCGATCCTGACGCTCGCGCTCAACAGCGCCGGCGTGCCGACCCGGACGGTCTATGACGGATCCTGGGCCGAATGGGGCGGGCGCGACGACTGTCCCGTCGCGACGGGAGACGCGCGGCGCTAAAGGGCTCTGCCGGCGAAGCGCCGGGCGGCGCGCCCGGCGAGTAGCAGCGTCACGGCGCTCGCCGCCAGAAGGAGCGGCCCGACCAGCCGGTCGGTCCCCACGGCCCGCAAGGGGGCGACCGGATCGCCCCAGCCCAGCGCGCGGCAGGGGCACGCGCCTCCGAAAGTGGCCGTCGCCGTGATCAAGGCGGACCAGAGGACCGTGAATAGCGAAGCGGCGCTCACGGCGGCGCGGGCCGGCGGCGACAGGCCGTAGGGGTCGAGACCGAGCGCGATCCAGCCCACTGCGAAGAAGGGCAGCGAGGCCAGCGCCCCCACATAGAGCGCGCCGGCCTGGCACTGCCGGCAGTCGACCCACAGGAAGGCCGCGAAGGACACCACCGCGCCCGCCAGCACGGGCCCGACCGCGGCCCGGCCATGGCGCCAACCGATGCTGGCGAGCACGCCAGCCAGCATCAGGAGCCCAAGTCCCAGGAGAGCGGCGACCGCCCGCAAGGCTGCGCCTCCCGCCCGCCGCTCAGTGCAGGATCTGGCTGAGGAAGAGCTTGGTGCGCTCGTGCTGCGGGTTCCGGAAGAACTCGTCGGGAGTGTTCATCTCGACGATCTGACCGGCGTCCATGAAGATGACCCGGTTTGCGACCTGCCGGGCGAAACCCATCTCGTGGGTCACGCAGATCATCGTCATGCCCTCCATGGCCAGCGACACCATGGTGTCCAGCACCTCCTTGACCATCTCGGGATCGAGGGCGGAGGTGGGCTCGTCAAACAGCATGATCTTGGGGCTCATGCACAGCGAGCGCGCGATGGCCACGCGCTGCTGCTGGCCGCCCGACAGCTGGCCCGGATATTTGTTGGCCTGCTCGGGGATCTTGACGCGACGCAGATAGTGCATCGCGACCTCCTCGGCGTCCTTCTTGGGCATCTTCTTCACCCAGATCGGCGCGAGCGTGCAGTTCTCCAGGATCGTCAGGTGTGGGAACAGGTTGAAGTGCTGGAAGACCATGCCCACCTCGCGGCGGATCTCGTCGATCCGCTTGAGGTCGTTGGTGAGTTCGATGCCGTCGACGATGATCCGGCCCTTCTGGTGCTCCTCGAGCCGGTTGATGCAGCGGATCATGGTCGACTTGCCGGAACCGGACGGCCCGCACACCACCACGCGCTCGCCGCGCTTCACGATGAGGTTGATGTCGCGCAACACGTGGAACTCGCCGTACCACTTGTTCATGTCGATCAGTTCGATCGCGGTCTCGTTCTTGAGTTGAGCGGGCTTGAGGCTGGCCGGCGCGGCGGCGATGGCAGACGACATGAAGTTCCCCCTTACCGTTTGTCTGCGCGCGCCAGGCGGGCTTCCACGCCCCGCGCGTAACGCGACATCAGGTAGCAGCAGATGAAGTAGAAGACGGCGGCGTACAGGTATCCGGTGGCCGAGACGGTCGGCGCGCCCCAGGTCGGATCGATGCGGGCCGCCTCGATCGTCTTGAGGAAGTCGAAGATGCCCACGATGACGACGAGGGTCGTGTCCTTGAACAGCCCGATATAGGTGTTCACGATGTTGGGAATGGTGATCTTCAGCGCCTGCGGCAGGACCACCAGGCCCATCATCTGCCAGTAGCTCAGGCCCATCGCCATGGCGCCCTCATACTGCCCGCGCGGGAGCGCCTGCAGGCCGGCGCGCACCACCTCCGCCATGTAGGCGGCGGCGAAGAGCGCGATGCCGACGAGCGCGCGCAGCAGCTTGTCGGGCTGCAGGTAGTCCGGCACGAACAGCGGCAGCATCACGCTGGCCATGAACAGCACCGTGATGAGCGGTACGCCGCGCACGAACTCGATGAAGATGACGCTGAAGAGCTTGGCCGCCGGCATGGTCGACCGTCGTCCCAGCGCCAGGACGATCCCGAGCGGCAGCGACACCACGATGCCCACGGCCGAGCACACGATGGTGACCAGGATGCCGCCCCAGAGATTGGTCTCGATCTTCCGCAATCCGAACGCCGGAACGCCGACGAGGAGGACGAAAGACAGGATCGGCAGCAGGATGAAGAAGTAGACGGCGCCGAGGTCGCGGCGCGGCGCCTTCAGGTTCAAGAGCCACACCACGCCGATGGCCAGCAGCGCGAAGAACACGTTGACGCGCCACCGCTCGGCGACCGGATAGGACCCGTAGGTGAAATAGGCCGCGCGATCCCAGATGAAGGCCCAGCAGGCCCCGACCGCGGTCCGCTCCGGCGTGTAGATGCAGACATCGCGGTTGGCGCCCGACCATACCGCGTCGATCAGCACGAAGCGGATGAAGGGCGGGATCAGCCAGGCCAGCATGAGCGCGATGACGATGGTGAGCGCGATGTTGACCGGCCCGGTGAACAGATGCTCGCGCATCCACGCCCGGGGGCCGACCACCGTGGACGGCGGCGGCGAGGGAGCCAACGTCGAGCCGCTGACGAAGGCGGGCCCTGCGGTCTTGCCGGCGGGGGCGCCGGACGGCGCCGGAAAGGCGGTCGCGTCGGTGGCGGTCATGGTCAGCTCCTCACCGTTCGACCAGCATCTTGCGGCGATTGTAGATGTTCATGACGAAGGAGGTCCCGAGGCTGATCGTGAGATAGACCAGCATGGTGATGCCCACGACCTCGATGGCCTGCCCGGTCTGGTTCAGCACCGTGCCGGTGAACACGTTGGCGAGGTCGGGGTAGCCCACAAAAACCGCAAGTGACGAGTTTTTGGTCAGGTTCAGATACTGGCTGGTCAGCGGCGGGACGATCACCCGCATGGCCTGCGGGATGATGATCAGCTTGGTGGTGATCCGCGGCTTCAGCCCCAGCGCGAAGGCGGCCTCGGTCTGGCCGTGCGAGACGGCGAGGATGCCCGCCCGCACCACCTCGGTGATGAAGGCGCCGGTGTAGATGGTCAGGCCGAACAGCAGCGCTAGGAATTCAGGCTGGATCACCATGCCGCCGGCGATGTTGAACCGGGTCGCCTGCGGATAGTCGAAGGTGAGCGGGCGTCCCGAAAGGAAGAAGACGACGAGCGGGAGACCGATGACCAGGCCCAGCGTCACCCAGCCGACGGGCGCCTGCTGGCCGGTCTTTTCCTGGCGCTTGCGGGCCCAGATCCGGTAGGCGATCGCCCCCGCCACGCCGATCGCCAGCGACAGCCAGACGAAGTCGAAGGCCGGCTCAGGGTCCGGCCGGGGCGAGAACATGCCGCGATTGTTGAGGAAGATCCCGAAGGGGAGCTGGGCGCTGTCGCGCACGCTCGGCAGGGCCTTGAGGACGGCGTTGTACCAGAAGAGCAGCTGCAGCAGCAGCGGCAGGTTGCGGACGATCTCGACATACCAGCGGGCCACGCCCGAGACGAGGATGTTCTTGGAAAGCCGCGCCACGCCCATGGTGAAACCGAGGAGCGTCGCCAGGACGATGCCCACGCCGGCCACCAGCAACGTGTTGATCAGGCCGACCCAGAAGGCCTGGCCATAGGTGCTGTAGCGCTCGGAATAGTCGATCATCGACTGGCTGATCGGGAATCCGGCGAGGTTGTGCCAGAAGCCGAGGCCGGTCGCGATGTTCTGCCGTCGCAGGTTCTCCATCGCGTTGCTGGCCGCCACCCAGACCAGGAAGGCGACGAACAGGCACAACAGAAGCTGGAACACGACGCTGCGAACACGCGGGTCGTACAGAGGCGACACTTTCGGCCGCCCGGGAGCGACCTCGACTTGACCCGTTGACATGACCCTGTTCCCCACTCGCGATAGCCTGAAGCAAGCGTCGTTCCACCTGCGGCTATCGATGGCGGAGCGCGGTTGATCCGCGCCCCGCCCGTCTCAGATCAGCGGATCGGCGGAGCGTATTGCAGGCCGCCCTTGTTCCACAGCGCGTTGAGGCCGCGCTTGATCTTCAGGGGCGAACCCTGGCCGACGGTGCGCTCGAAGCTCTCGCCGTAATTGCCGACGAGCTTGATGACGCGATAGGCCCAATCGTTGCTGAGGCCGAGCGCCTCGCCGAACTTGCCTTCCGTCCCGAGCAGACGCTTGATGTCCGGGTTGTCGGACTTCAGCATCGAATCGACGTTCTTCTGGTCGACGCCGAGCTCCTCGGCCGTGAGCTGGGCGTAGCCGACCCATTTCACGATGTCGAACCACTGGTCGTCGCCATGCCGGACGGCCGGCCCGAGCGGCTCCTTGGAGATGATCTCCGGCAGAACCAGATGCTCGTCGGGCTGGGCGAGACGCAGGCGCTCGGCGTAGAGGCCGGAGGCGTCCGTCGTGAACGCGTCGCAGCGGCCGGCCTCATAGGCCTTCAGAGTCTCGTCCGAGCTCGCGAAGGTCACCGACTTCAGCTGGATCTTGTTGGCGCGGAAATAGTCGGCGAGGTTCAGCTCGGTCGTGGTGCCCTGCTGCACGCAGACGGACGCGCCGTTGAGCTCGAGCGCCGAGGCGACCTTCAGGCTCTTGCGAACCATGAAGCCCTGGCCGTCATAATAGTTGATGCCGGTGAAGTTCAGGCCCAGCGACGTGTCGCGCGAGATCGTCCAGGTCGTGTTGCGGACGAGGACGTCCACCTCTCCGGACTGCAGCGCCGTGAAGCGGTCCTTGGCCGAGAGCGGCACGAACTTGACCTTGGTCGCGTCGTTGAGCACCGCGGCCGCGATGGCGCGGCAGAACTCGACGTCGAGGCCGGTCCAGTTGCCCTGGGCGTCAGGCTGGCCGAATCCGGCGAGGCCGGTATTGGAGCCGCACTGCAAAAAGCCCTTCTGCTTGACGTTGTCCAATGTACCGGCGGACGCCGATCCGGCGACCAGCGCCGCGACGGCGCCGAACGCCGCCGATACGAAGAGATTGGTTCTCATCTGAAAAGTGCTCCCACTCCGGATTAATCGCCCCTGTTCAGGGGTCTGTATGCGGCGCAGCATGCGTTCATACGACGTCCTCGCATGGCCGGCATGTTCCCATCTCATTTGACTTTCGGCGAGCGGTCAAGGGCTTAACAGGCGTCGCGCCGCCGATCCCCGGACGAGGGGCCGCGCCGCCCTCCAAGGCGCGCCGGGACTTGACGGACGACGCCGCCGCTGGCCCATTGCGCGCCAAGCCCTCCGACCACCTCATGGACTTTCCGCATGAAGAAGCTCTCGCCCGAAGACCAGGCGCGTCTTGGCTCCCGGACCCGCCTCGTTCACGCCGGGCGCGACCCTTCCGAGCAGTTCGGCTTCGTCAATACGCCGATCTACCGCGGCTCCACGGTTCTCTATCCCACCTTCGACGACATCAAGCACCGTCGGGGCCGGTTCTCCTACGGCACGAAGGGCACGCCCACGATCGAGGCGCTCGAGACCGCCTGGAGCGATCTGGCCGGCGCCGCCGGGACCGTGCTGCTGCCCTCCGGCCTCGCCGCCGTGGCGATCGCGCTGCAGTCCTGCCTCAAGGCGGGCGACCACCTGCTCGTCACGGATTCGGCCTATCAGCCGGCCCGCACCTTCTGCAACGGGTTCCTGGCCCGCTACGGCGTGGAGACGACCTATTACGACCCCGCCCTCGGCGCGGACATCGAGCGGCTCTTCAAGCCGAACACGGCGGCGGTGCTGACGGAATCGCCCGGCTCGCAGTCCTTCGAGATGCAGGACATCCCGGCCATCGCCGAGGCCGCGCACCGGCGCGACATCTGCGTCGTCATGGACAACACCTGGGCGACGCCGCTGTTCTTCCCGCCGCACGCCAGGGGCGTGGACATCGCCATCGAGGCGGGCACGAAATACCTGTCGGGCGGTTCGGACCTTCTCCTCGGCATGGTCTCGGCCAACGAGACGTGGTTTCCGCATGTCAGGCGCATGTTCGACCTGATCGCCCCCTGCGCCGGCCCCGAGGACGTCTTTCTCGGGCTGCGCGGCCTGCGCACCATGGAGTTGCGCCTCCGGGAGCACGAGAAGCAGGCGCTCGAGATGGCGCGCTGGCTGCGGGACCGGCCGGAGGTGGAGCAGGTGCTCCATCCCGCGCTGGAGACCTGCCCGGGCCACGAGATCTGGAAGCGGGACTATCTGGGCTCGTCCGGCCTGTTCTCGATCATTCTGAAGCCCGCCTCGGATAGGGCTCTGGCCGCGATGCTGGACGATCTCCAGCTGTTCGGCATGGGCTTCAGCTGGGGCGGCTTCGAGAGCCTCGTCGTCCCGTTCGACTGCTCGTCCTACCGCACCGTCACGCAGTGGCGGCCGTCCGGCCCGGCCCTGCGCTTCCATATCGGGCTGGAGAACCTCGACGACCTCAAGGCCGATCTCGACGCCGGCTTCGCCCGGCTTCGCGCGGCGCTCTGACGGGAGCCGCGCCGGCCGCAATCCCGCTCAGCGCAGCGGCGCGCTGGGCTTGGAGCCGAGCGGCGCCGCGGCGCGCCGCATGGCGATCAGGATCTGGCTCTGCGGCGCCGTGTAGACCCATTTCATCGGCGACGACTGCGACTGCCGGGTGATGAAGAAATAGCCCGTGCGCTTCCAGGGCCGCACGTCGTCGCGCTTGTTGTCGAGCACGACGTCGCCCTGGTCCGTCACCGCCACCAGCACCGCATGGCCTTTGCCCTGCTGGTCCAGCACGGCGGACATGAGCAGGCGCCCCGACGGCCACCCCTTGTCGATCAGCTTGCGGCGCTTCAGCAGCGCGATGTCCTCGCAGTCGCCCTTGCCGTCGGTCGGCAGCGTCCAGAGATCCGAGACGCCGAAATGCTCCAGGTCGGTCACCTGCGTGACCGAGGCGTTCACCTCGTCGTTCACGGCGACGAGTTCGGCCATGCGCTCCGGCCCGGCCGAGAAGGCGGCGACGTCGCCGGTGGGCTGGCACTCGGCGGGCGACTTCTCGCAGAACGGGTAGAAGGCGCGCGGGGCCGGCGCCGTCTTGCCGACCGTCATCGCGGCGCCCGACGCCACGAGCGTCGCCGACACGGTGGTCTCGGCGCCGGCGGGACGGTGGGACGGCGAGTGGCGCGGCTGGGCCGACGCGCCCTGGACGCTGATGATGAGGCTGACCACGCAGCCCATGATCAGCGGCGAAGCTCTCCGGAGCGCCCCCATGTGACCCCACCCCCCAGTTGCAGCGCAACAAGAGTGCGCGGGCCGAAGGCGCGCCGCTATCCGGGATTTCACCTAATGCGGTGATCCTGAGGAGAGTGAGTCCTTCCGGCAACAGGTGAGCTCAAGCTGCCCGCCGGCCCCAGTCAGCGGATCGGGGCGGGCGCGGCCGTGGATCCGCGCACGATCAGCAGGGGCTCGGTCACGACCAGGGACGGCGCGCGCCCCCGTTCGGCGATCTCGCGCAGGAGGAGCCGCGCCGCCTCCAGCCCCATCTCCTGGTGCCGGATGCGCACCGTCGTCAGCGGCGGCTCCACCATGTCGACGAGCGGCATGTCGTTGTGCCCGACGATGGACAGGTCCCCGGGCCGGCGCAGGCCGAGCGCCTGGGCGGCCCGATAGGCGCCGAGCGCCAGGAGATCGTTGGCCGCCACGATGGCGGTCAGGTCGGCCCGCCGCAGCAGCGCGGCGGCGGCCTGCTCGCCGGCTTCCCGCGTATAGGCGGACGCCACCTCGACGGGACCGGGCGGCAGGCCCGCCTCGGCCAACCCCTGCCCGAAACCCTCGCGCCGCAGCAGCCCGGTGGAGAGATGCTGCGGACCCGCCAGGTGGCCGATTCGCCGATGTCCCAGGCCGACCAGATGGGCGACGGCCATGCGCATGCCGGCCCGGTCGTCGGACACGACGGCCGAGACGCGCCCGCCCTGCTCCAGGCGGTTGACCAGCACCGTGGGCACGCCGGCCGCAAGGCACAGGCTGAGCACCGGATCGTCGCGGCGCGCGGTGGCCAGGATCAGCCCGTCCACGCGCCGGCCGATGAACTCCTCGACGATGGCCGCCTGCCCGTCCTCCTCCTGCCCGGCGTTGGCCACCAGCACCGAATGGCCCTGCTCCGACAGCGCCGATTCAATGCCCCGCAGAATTGGGCCGAACACCGGGTTGGCGATGTCCGGCACCACCACGCCGACCAGCCGCGAGCGGCCCGTCCGCAGCCCCGCCGCGAGCGCGTCGCGGCGGTAGCCCAGGCTGCTCGCCGCCAGGCGGATGCGCTCGACCACGTCGGCGGCCAGCATGTGGCTCGTCGCCGGATTGAGGGCGCGCGAGGCCGTCGAGCGATGCACGCCCGCCAGATCCGCCACCGACTGCAGTGTCGGCGATTGCCGCCCCGTATCGCTCACGCTTGGCCTTTCGCCCTCGTTCCCGGTTCAGGTCTTCGACGTTGACAGACCTGCAATCGATTGCAAAGTTTACGGCCAACGCCCGGGGAGGAGCAATGATCGAAAACGAAGCCGGCGTCACCGACGCAGTGCTGGCCGCCATGGCCCGGACGCCCGACGCGCGCCTGCGCGCCATCATGGCGAGCTTCGTCAAGCACATGCATGCCTTCGCCCGCGAGGTCTCGCTCACCGAGGCCGAGTTCGAGAGGGGGATCGACTACCTCAACCGGATCGGACAGGCGACCAACGACCACCACAACGAGGCGGTCCTGTTCTCCGACGGCATCGGCTTCTCCACGCTGGTCTGCCTGTTGAACAACGGGCGGAACGGGGCGACCGAGACCGCCTCGGCGCTGCTCGGCCCGTTTTGGCGCGCCAACTCGCCGCGCACGGAGAACGGCGCGTCGATCGTGCGTTCGCCCACGCCGGGGCCGCCGCTCTTCGCGCGGTGCACCGTGTCGGATCCGGCGGGCCGGCCGCTGGCCGGCGTCGAGGTGGACGTGTGGCACTCCAGCCCGCTCGGCTTTTACGACAATCAGGACGACACGCAGGCGGACATGAACCTGCGCGGCAAGTTCACGACCGACGAGCAGGGCCGCTTCGGCTTCCGCTCGGTGAAGCCCGCCGGCTATCCGGTGCCCACCGACGGCCCCTTCGGCGAGTTGCTGCGCGCCCAGCTGCGCCATCCCTACCGCCCGGCCCACCTGCATGTGCTCGCCTTCAAGCCCGGCTACAAGACCCTGATCACCCAGGTCTTCGTCGACGACGACGAGCACCTGGAATCCGACGTCGTATTCGGCGTGACGCGTCACCTGATCGGCGACTTCCGCCGCCACGAGGGCGACGCGCCGGAGCCCGGCGTCGAGGGTCCGTGGTTCAGCCTGGACTACGCCTTCGTCATGGAGCCGGGCGAGGCGGTCCTTCCCACGCCGCCGATCAAGTGACCCTTTTTCAAGCAGGCCCGACCGAATGACCGTTCCCCCTCCTCCGCCCGCATCTCTCGCCGACAAGGTCGCCGTCGTGGTGGGCGGCGCGGGAGGCATCGGCAAGGCCACCGCCGAGCTCTTCGCCAGGGCCGGCGCGCGGGTGGTGATCACCCACCGTCCCGGCGCCGACAAGGCCGAACAGGCCGCCCGGATCGTGGCGGAGCTCGCCGGCTCCGGGCATGCGGCGCTGCCGGCCGACGTCGCCGACACGGCCACCCTCAACGCGCTGCGCGACGCGGTGGCGCAGCGCTATGGCCGCTGCGACATCCTCGTCAACAGCGCCGGCTTCACCAAGCCGGTCGCGCATGCCGATCTCGACGCGCTCGACGACGACCTCATCGACCGCATGTTCCAGGTGAACTGGCGCGGGCAGTTCGCCGCCATCCGTGCCTTCGCGCCTTTGCTGAAGGCCAGCGGCGACGGGCTCATCGTGTCAGTGTCGTCCATCGCGGGCGTGAACGGGGCCGGCTCCAGCATCGCCTACTCGGCGACGAAGGCCGGCGTCGACGTGATGACCAAGTCCCTCGCGCGGGCGCTCGCGCCCGAAATCCGCGTGCTCGGCGTCTCGCCGGGCGTGGTCGACACCGGCTTCGTGCCCGGGCGCGGCGCCGAGTTCAACGCCAAGACGGCGGCGTCGACGCCGCTCAGGCGGGTGGCGAGCGCCATGGACGTGGCCGCCGCCATCCTGGCCTGCGCGACCCACCTCACCTTCTCCACCGGCTCGACCCTGGTGGTCGATGGCGGCCGGTCGCTCTGATCTGACGAGACACGACACATGCGCGAGCCCCTGGGCAAGATCTTCATCACCTGCGCGGTCACCGGAAACCTGACCCGGCCCGAGCAGACCCCGCATCTTCCGATCACGCCCGAGCAGATCGCCGACGCCTGCCTGGGCGCGGCGGAGGCGGGCGCCGCCGTCGCCCATATCCACGTGCGCGATCCGGCGACGGGCCAGCCCTCCATGGAGCTCGGCTACTACCAGGACGTGGTCGATCGGATCCGGCGCAAGAACCCGGCCCTGATCCTCAACATCACGACGGGGCCCGGCGGCCGCTTCGTTCCCTCGCAGGACGAGCCCAGCGTCGCGGCCCCCGGCACCACGCTGATGAACCCGGAAAAGCGCGTCGACCACATCCGGGCGCTGCGTCCGGAGATCTGCACGCTCGACCTCAACACCATGAATTCCGGCGGCCAGGTCGTCATCAACACGCCCGGCAATGTGCGGCGCATGGCCAGGATCATGGCCGAGGCCGGCTCCAAGCCGGAGATCGAGCTGTTCGATTCCGGCGACATCGCGATGATGCACGACCTGCTCAAGGACGGCACGCTGACCGGCCCCGCCCTGACGTCCTTCGTCATGGGGGTGAAATACGGTTTCCAGCCCACCCCCGAGACGGTGATCTACGCCCGCAACCTGCTGCCGGCGGACGCGCTCTTCACCGCCATCGGCATCGGCCGCCACGTGTTTCCGTCCGTGGCGCAGTCCTATCTGGCGGGCGGCCATGTCCGCGTCGGACTGGAGGACGGCGTCTATCTGGATCGCGGCGTCCTGGCCGAGACCAACGCCGCCATGGTCGAGAAGGCCCGCCGCATCGTGGAGGATCTCGGGGCGCAGATCGCCACCCCCGACGAGGCGCGCCGCATCATCGGCCTGCGCGACAGGAGCCCGGCGTGACCGCGGGGCCCGAGGGCGGCGTCCTCGCCACGGTCCTGCGGCTCGACGCCAAGGCTCCCGACGCCGAGAGCGTGGCGCCGCGGATCGAGCAGCGCCGGTTGTCGCCCGGCCCCGGCGACGTGCTGGTCGAGGTCCGCGCCGCGGCGGTGAACCCCTCCGACGTCAAGGCGGCGATCGGGCTGATGCCCTATGCGGTCTTCCCGCGGACGCCCGGCCGGGATTTCGCCGGCGTGGTGGTCGAGGGTCCGGCGGAGCTGCTCGGCGCGGAGGTGTTCGGGTCGTCCGGCGATCTCGGCATCCGGCGCGACGGGGCCCATGCAAGCCATCTGGTCGTCGAGGCCGACGCGGTCGTGCGCAAGCCCGCCGGCGTCTCCCTGCAGGAGGCCGCCGGGATCGGCGTGCCCTTCGTGACCGCCCTGGAGGGCTACCGCCGGGCGGGCATGCCCAAGCCCGGCGAGGTCGTCCTTGTCATGGGGCTGAACGGCAAGGTCGGCCAGGCCGCCGCCCAGATCGCGACGTGGCGCGGCGCGCGGGTCATCGGAGTGGTCCGCAAGGCGGAGCCCTATGCGGGCCACGCCAGCGGGCCGGTCGAGGTGATCGATTCGTCGGCCGGCGACGTCGCCGCGCGGGTGCGCGAGCTGACCGGCGGGAACGGCGCCGCGATCGTCTTCAACACGGTCGGCGACCCCTACTACCAGGACGCCCATCGCTCGACCGCCAAGCTCGGGCGCCAGATCCTGATCTCGGCCGTGAACCGGATCGTGGAGTTCAACATCTTCGAGTTCTACCGCGGCCGGCACACCTATGTGGGCATCGACACGCTGGCGCTCTCCTCGGTCGAGACCGCCGACGTGCTGCGCGAGCTGGCGCCCGGCTTCGCCGAGGGGGCGCTCCGGCCCTTCCCGATCCAGCCCTCCGCGATCTACCCGCTGCGGGAGGCGGCGCGCGCCTATGTGGCCGTGCTCGGCTCCTCCCGCGACCGCATCATCCTCGATCCCAAGGCCTGACCATGCATTTGACCCGCATCGACGAGGCCCCGGCCTACCATCCGCCCGAGCATTTCGACATGCGCTGCCTCATGCTCCAGGGCAGGGACGCCGGACCGTCCGACACGCTCTGGCTCGGCATGTCGCAGATCCTGCCCGGCGGCCACACCAGCCTCAGCGCCTCGCCGTCCGAGAAATTCTACGTCGTCATCGAGGGCCAGCTCACCGTCGAGACGCCCGAGGGCGAGACCATCCTGCGCCCGATGGATTCCTGCCGCATCGCGCCGGGCGAAGCGCGCGCCCTGAAGAACAAGACCAACCGGCCGGTGATCGCCCTCCTGGCGATGCCGCTGCCCAAATGACCGCGCGCGAACAGCGCGCCTTCCAACCGGTCCTGGGGAGGACGTCATGATCCACAAAGCCCTGATGGCGGGCGCCGTCGCCGCCGCGCTCATGGCCTGCGGCCCCGCCGCGGCCCAGACCGAGACCAAGATCGGGATCGGCTTCGGCGTCGGCTTCCTGCCGATGTTCATCGTCGACGAGCTGGACCTGGTGGAGAAGCACGCCAAGGCCGCCGGCCTCGACGTCAAGGCGACCTATCAGCGGTTCTCCGGCTCGGCCGCGATGCAGGACGCGGTCCTCTCCGGCTCGGTCGACATGGGCGTCTACGGCGTGCCGGCGATGCTGATCGCCTGGGACAAGGCCCGCAACACGCCCTCGCAGGTGTTCGGGATCGCGGGCGTGAACTCCAGCCCGCTGGTCCTGCTGTCGAACAAAGAGGGCGCAAAGGACATCGGCGACCTCGCCCCGACCGACAAGATCGCCATGCCGGCGATCGTCTCGCCGCAGATGTACGCGCTGCAGATGATCTCGGAGAAGAAGTTCGGGCCGGGCCAGCAGGATAAGCTGAAGAACCAGGTCGTCGGCCTGCCCCACCCGGAGGCCGTGGCCGCCATGCTGAGCGCCGGCACCGAGGTGAAAGCCTATTTCTCGTCGCCGCCCTTCACCCAGATCGTGCTCGCCAGCGGCAAGGCCAAGCCGATCGCGACCTCCGAGGACGCCTATGGCGGGCGCTCCACCTTCCTGGCGCTGGGGGCCACAAAGCGCTGGATCGACGCCAACCCGAAGATGCCGGAGGTCATGGTTAAGGCCATCGCGGAGGCCACGGCCATGATCCGGGAGCAGCCGGAGAAGGCCGCGGAGATCTACCTGAAGGTCGAGCCGTCCAAGACCATGGACGTGGCCAAGGTGGCCGCCATGCTGAAGGCCATGCCCGACGACTTCGGCGTCGAGGTCCATGGCGTGAAGACGGTCTCCGACTTCATGAGCCGGCATGGCGGCCTCAAGAACACGCCCGCGAGCTTCAAGGACGTGTTCCTGCCCGTCATTCATGGCACCGCCAGCAACTGACCCGGGAGGTCCCCATGTTCTCGCTTGGCCCGCTCGTCCTGATCCGCCGCGCGCTCGTCGGCGGACTGCTGGCGCTCGCCTGCGCCCTGCCCCTCAGGCCCGCGGCGGCCGAGCCGTTCCGTGTCGTCGCCTTCGCGGGGGCGTCCAACTGGCCCTTCTGGGTGGGCCAGGAGAAGGGGTTCTTCAAGGCCGCCGGCCTGGAGCCGACGCTCGAGATCACCCCGAACTCGGTGGAGATGGCGAAGAACCTCCACGCCGGCCGCTACGACCTGGCGCTGACCGCCGTCGACAACCTCGTCGCCTATGACGAGGGCCAGGGCGAGACGGATCTCGGCGGCCCCGCCGACTTCGTCGCCGTGTTCGGCGTGGACAACGGCCTTCTCAGCATCATGGCCGCGCCGGGCGTGAGCCGGATCGCCGACCTCAAGGGCAAGGCCATCTCGGTGGACGCCATGACCACCGGCTTCGCCTTCGTGCTGCGCGACGCGCTGGCGCGCAACGGCCTCGCCGAGGGCGACGTCCAATGGGTGAAGGTGGGCGGCGGAGCCCAGCGGCTCGAGGCGCTGTTGAAGAACGAACAGGCCGCCACCCTGCTCAACACGCCCCTCGACCTCGCCGCGGAGGCGAAGGGCTTCACCCGCCTGATGCGCGGCCGCGACGCCGTCGGTCCCTATCAGGGCATCGTCGGGGCGGTGCGGCGCAGCGCGCTGTCGGACGGCGCGCCTGAGCTGCGGAAATTCATCTCCGGCTTCCACGCCTCCGTGGCCTGGCTCGCGGAGCCGGCCAACAAGGCCGAGGCGATCCGCATCCTGACGGACCGCATGAAGGCCATGCAGGGTCCGCCGGCCGAGAAGGCCTATGCGGCCCTGCTCGATCCGGCCTCCGGCATCTACCGCGACCTCAGGATCGACCGGGAGGGCATGAAGACGGTGCTGCGCCTGCGCTCGGCCTATGGCGAGCCGCGCAAGGCGCTGACCGATCCCGGGCGCTACATCGACGAGCGCCCGCGCGAGGCCGCCCTGAAGCGCTGACCGGCCGGCTCAGGCGGGCGGTCCCATCGCGTCCAGCGCCTGCGCCAGGTCGGCGACGAGGTCGTCGGCGTTCTCGATGCCGATCGACACGCGGATGGTCGCGTCGCTCACGCCCAGCCGGTCGCGCACCTCCTTGGGCACGCCCGAATGAGTGGTCGAGGCGGGGTGGCAGGCCAGCGACTCGGTGCCCCCCAGGCTGACCGCGAGCTTGACGATCTGCAGCGCGTTCAGCACCCGGAAGGCCTCCGCCTCGCCGCCCCGGACGTCGAACGAGAAGGTGGAGCCCGGCGCCTGGCACTGGGCCTCATAGGTCCGCCGCTCGGGCGAGCCCTCCGGCAGGAAGCCCAGATAGAACACGGAGCTCACGCTGGGATGCGCGGCGAGGAAGTCGGCGACCGTCCTGGCGTTGCGATTGGCCGCCGCCAGCCGGATCACCAGCGTCTCCAGCGAGCGGCCCAGCATCCAGCACGAATGCGGATCGAGCTGCGTGCCGATCGCCGACCGCAGAAGCCGGATCGGGCGCATGTGCTCGGCCGAGCCCAGCGTCGCCCCGGCGATGAGGTCGGAATGGCCGCCGACATATTTCGTCAGCGAGTAGACCGACAGGTCCGCGCCATGCAGCAGCGGCTGCTGGTAGACCGGCCCGAGCAGCGTGTTGTCGCAGGCGATCAGTGGACGCCGGCCCTGCCGGGCCCCGATGGCCTCGGCCACACGGCGGATCGCCGCGATGTCGACCAGGGAGTTGAGCGGGTTGGACGGCGTCTCGATGAAAATCATCGAGACCGGCCCCATCGCCATGGCGTGCTCGGCCGCCTGGCGCATCACCGCCTCGTCGACTCCGTCCGGAAGGGCGTGCGACTTCATGCCGAAATTCGACAGCGTCTTGGCGATCAGCGTCTCCGTGCCGCCGTAGAGCGGCTGCGAGTGCAGGATCACGTCGCCCGGCCGGCAATGCGCCAGAAGCGTCGTGGCGATGGCCGACATGCCGGACGAGAACAGGAGCGCCGCCTCGGCGCCCTCGAAGACGGACAGCCGGTCCTCGACGATCTCGGCGTTCGGGTGGTTGAAGCGGGAATAGACGAGCCCCGCGCTCTCGCCCGCCGGCAGGGGCTTGCGCCCCGACACATAGTCGAAGAACTCCTTGCCGTGCTCGGCCGAGGAGAACACGAAGGTCGAGGTCAGGAACACCGGCGGCTTCACCGCCCCCTCCGAGAGGCGCGGATCGAACCCGTAGCTCAGCATGAGCGTCTCGGGAGCGAGCTTGCGGTTGCCCAGACGGTCCTTGTGATAGCGTTGATCGGCCACGGCGGTCATCCTGGTCGGGAGGGGAATGGAGCGGTTGCTGCAACCGATCCTAGCACCCCCGCCCCGCCCACGCGCGGGCGTTCAGCCTCGCCGACGCGACCAGGGCGGCGGGTCCCCAGGAACATGGGACCGTCCGCAGCTCTTGCGACCTTTCGCCCCTTGCCGCGCCGCCGCCCCGGCCCGAGATCGCAAGCGCCAGCGAGAGGTCGCCATGAGCCTGTATCCCGCATGACAACTCTGCGTTTCGTCCTGGGCGACCAGCTCACGCGCGATCTGGCGTCTCTCGTCGACATCGATCCCGGAACCGACGTGGTCCTCATGGTCGAGGTCGCCGAGGAGACGACCTATGTGGGCCACCACAAGCAGAAGATTGCGCTGATCCTGTCGGCCATGCGCCACTTCGCCCGCGAGCTGGCGGCGGACGGGATCACGGTCGACTATGTCCGCCTGGACGACCCGGCCAACACCGGCTCCTTCGGCGGCGAACTCGCCCGCGCGATCGCGCGGCATGCGCCGGACCGCGTGATCCTGACCGAGCCCGGCGAATGGCGGGTCTGGGAGATGATGCGGGAGTGGTCCGCCAGCCTGGGCGTCCCGGTCGACATTCGCGAGGACGACCGCTTCTTCTGCACGCGCGGGCGCTTCGCCCGCTGGGCGGCCGACCGGCGCTCCTACCGCATGGAGTTCTTCTATCGCGAGATGCGGCGGGAAACCGGCCTGCTCATGGAGGAGGACGAGCCGGCCGGGGACCGCTGGAACTTCGACCATGAGAACCGCAAGTCGCTGCCCGCGGGCGCCCAGACCCCGCCCCGGCTGCGCTTCGAGCCGGACGCGATCACGCGCGAGGTCATCGCCCTGGTGGCCGAGCGCTTCTCCGGCCATTTCGGCGATCTCGGCGCATTCGGCTGGCCGGTGACCCGGTCCGAAGCGCTCGAGGCGCTCGCGCATTTCATCGCCGACGCCCTGCCCCGCTTCGGCGACTACCAGGACGCGATGAAATCGGGCGAGCCCTTCCTCTACCACGCCCTCGTCTCGACCTCGCTGAACTGCGGCCTGCTTACGCCGCGCGAGGTCTGCGTCGCGGCCGAGCGCGCCTGGAAGGCCGGACATGTGGAGCTGAACGCAGCGGAGGGCTTCATTCGCCAGATCCTCGGCTGGCGCGAATATGTCCGGGGCGTCTACTGGCTGCGCATGCCCGACTACGCGGCGACGAACGCGCTGGGCGCCTCCCGGCCGCTGCCCTGGTTCTACTGGTCCGGCGAGACGGACATGAACTGCGTCGCCCAGGTGGTGGCGGACACGCGCCGCCACGCCTATGCGCACCACATCCAGCGCCTGATGGTGACCGGAACCTTCGCCCTCCTGGCCGGGATCGCGCCCAGCCAGGTGGAGGAATGGTACCTCGCGGTCTACGCCGACGCCTATGAGTGGGTCGAACTGCCCAACACCCACGGCATGGCGCTGTTCGCCGACGGCGGCCTGCTCGCCTCCAAGCCCTATGCGGCGTCGGGAGCCTATATCGACCGCATGTCGGACTACTGCGCCGGCTGCCGCTACGACCCCAAGGTGAAGACCGGCCCCGGCGCCTGTCCGTTCAACCTGCTCTACTGGAACTTCCTGCTGGAGAACCGCGCCGCGCTCGGCCGCAATCCGCGCCTGGGCATGCCCTATCGGACGCTCGACGCCATGCCGCCCGCCCGCCGCCTCCAGATCGCCCGGGAGGCGAACGCCTTCCTGGACGGGCTGTCGCCGGATCCCGACGATCCCTCCGCGACCCGGCCCGCGCAGCTCGCTTTGGACCTCTGAGCGAGGCCGTGAGCCTCGGGCCGCAGGCCTTGCGAGCCAAATTATTTTAAGCTTAAATGAATTCGCAGCCAGGCCCACCGTGACGACGAAGAGGCATCCCATGCGCATCAGTGTCATCGGAGGCGGCCCCGCCGGCCTGTATTTCGCCATCCTGGCCCGCAAGTCCTTCCCGCAGGCGGCCATCACGGTGCTGGAGCGCAACAGGGCCGACGACACCTTCGGCTTCGGCGTCGTCTTTTCCGACCAGACCCTCGACAATTTCGAGCGCGCCGACCGCGAGAGCTACGAGGCGATCACCGACGCCTTCGCCTATTGGGACGACATCTCCATCCATGTCCGCGGCGAGCAGCACCGCATCGGCGGCAACGGCTTTTGCGGCTGCTCGCGCCGCACGCTGCTGATGCTGCTGCAGGACCGCGCGCGGGCGCTCGGCGTGGAGCTGGTGTTCGGTCACGAGTCCGAGACGTTGCCCGGCCCGGACGAGGCCGATCTCGTGGTGGTGGCGGACGGCGTGAACTCCCGCTTCCGCGAGGCGCATCGGGATCATTTCGGGACCGAGGTCGACCTGCGGCCCAACCGCTTCGCCTGGATGGGATCGACCCGTCCCTTCGACGCCTTCACCTTCTTCTTCAAGGAGACCGAGTACGGCGTCTTCATCGCCCATTGCTACCAGTACGAGGCCGACCGCTCGACCTGGGTGCTGGAGACCGACCCGGAAACCTTCGCCAGGGCCGGGCTGGGCGCGATGACGGAGGACCAGGGCGTCGCCTTCATGGAGCGCGTCTTCGCCGATGAGCTCCAGGGCCACCCGCTGATCGCAAACCGGTCGCTCTGGCGCCAGTTCCCCATGATCCGCAACGCGCGCTGGACCATGGACGACCGCGTCGTCCTGCTCGGCGACGCCAAGGCGACGGCGCATTTCTCCATCGGATCGGGCACCAAGCTCGCCATGGAGGATGCGATCGCCCTGCACGCGGCGCTCAAGGGCCAGCAGGGCGACGTCGCCCAGGCGCTGCGCCGGTTCGAGACGGGCCGCCGCGAGGAGGTGGAGAAGACCCAGCACGCAGCGGACGTCAGCCTGGTCTGGTTCGAGCACGTGAAGCGCTTCCTCGGGATGGACCCCGTGCAGTTCGCCTTCGGCCTGATGACGCGCGCCAAGTCGATCACCTATGACAATCTGGAGCTCCGGGCGCCCGACTTCGTCAGGGCCGTCGACCGCAGCTTCGCCCGGTCCCTGGCGGCCCAGGGCTGCCCGGTGGACGTCGACCGTCCCGTCGCGCCGGCCTTTCAGCCGCTGCGGCTGCGCGGCCTGACCGCCCCGAACCGCATCGTCGTGTCGCCGATGTGCATGTATTCGGCGGTGGACGGCCTGCCGGGCGACTTCCACCTCGTCCATTACGGCTCCCGCGCCATGGGCGGGGCGGGCCTTCTCTTCACCGAGATGACCTGCGTGGCCCCGGACGCCCGCATCACCCCCGGCTGCGCCGGCCTGTGGAACGACGCCCAGCAAGCCGCCTGGACGCGGATCGTCGACTTCGTCCACGCCCACTCGGCCGCCAAGGTCTGCCTGCAGCTCGGCCACGCCGGCCGCAAGGGCGCGACGAAGCTGATGTGGGAGGGCATGGACCGGCCCCTGCCGGAGGGCGGCTGGGACATCGTCGGCCCCTCGCCCCTGCCCTACTACCCCGAGAGCGCGGTCCCGAAGGCGCTCGACCGCGCCGGGATGGACCGGATCCGATCTCAGTTCGTCGCCGCCGTGCGGCGCGGCCAGGCCTGCGGCTTCGACATGGTCGAGCTTCACGCCGCCCACGGCTATCTGCTGGCAAGCTTCCTCTCGCCGGTCACGAACCGACGGACGGACGAGTATGGCGGCTCGATCGAGAACCGCCTGCGCTTTCCGCTCGAGGTCTTCGCCGCCATGCGCGAGGCTTGGCCGGCCGACAAGCCCATGTCGGTGCGCATCTCGGCCACCGACTGGATCGAAGGCGGGATCACGGGCGACGACGCCGTCCGGATCGCCGAAGCCTTCGCGCAGGCCGGCGTCGACCTCGTCGACGTCTCCACCGGCCAGACCAGCCCGGCGTCGCGTCCCTTCTACGGCCGCATGTTCCAGACCCCCTACGCCGACCAGGTCCGCAACGAGGCCCACGTCGCCACCATGTGCGTCGGAAACATCACCAGCGTCGACCAGGCCAACACCATCCTGGCGGCCGGCCGGGCGGACCTCGTGGCCTTCGGCCGCCCGCACCTCGCCGATCCGGCCTTCGCCCTGCGCGCCGCGGCCTGGTACGGAGCCGAGGCGTTCACGCCCAAGCCGTATCAGCCGGGCTGGGACCAGTTGAAGCGCAACACGCCGCGCGAGAAGGCCGACCTCACCGAACTGAAGCTCAAGGCGCGGCCCAAGTCGCACCGGGTCGGGGCGTGACGGCGCGACCGAGCCTCTCTCCGTCATCCCCGGCGACCTGCGCAGCAGGTCGGGAAGGGGATCCAGAGGCCATGGGCCCGATGCCGAACCCAGTCTCCTGGATCCCCTTCCCGGCGCTGCGCGCCGCCGGGGAAGACGGAGAGTGCGGCGTCCGCGGATCGTGGGATTGCGCGCCGCCGCCAAACCGCCTTTGATGCCGCCCTCGGGGGGAAATTCCGCATGCATGTCATCATCGTAGGGGGCGGGATCGGCGGGCTGACGGCCGCGCTGATGCTGCACCGGCGGGGGATAAAGGCCACCGTCTGCGAGCAGGCCTCCACGATCCGCGAGGTCGGGGTGGGCATCAACACGCTGCCGCACGCCATCGTGGAGCTCGAGGAGCTCGGCCTGCTGCCGGCGCTGGACGCGGCCGGCATCCGCACCCGCGAGCTCGTCTACATGAACCGCTATGGCCAGACCGTCTGGCAGGAGCCGCGCGGCGTCTACGCCGGCTTCAAGGCGCCGCAATTCTCCATTCATCGCGGCCGCCTGCAGAAGCTCATCCATGACGCGGCCGTCGAGCGGCTCGGCCCCGATTCGGTGCGCACGGGGCGGCGCCTTCTCGGCCTGATCGAGAACGAGGGCGGCGTCACCGCCCATTTCGCCGATTCCCGCTTCGGCGGGGCCGGCGAGACGATTCGCGCCGACGTGCTGGTCGGCGCCGATGGCATCCACTCGGCCGTGCGCGCGCGCTACTTTCCCGACCAGGGCCCGCCCTCGTGGCAGGGCGTCAGGATGTGGCGCGGCGCCGCCGACTGGCCGGCCTTCATGGACGGCGAGAGCATGATCATCGCCGGCGGCATGCACGCCAAGCTGGTGCTCTACCCCATCGGCCGGGGCCAGCGGCCCGATACCCGGTTGACCAACTGGGTCGTGAATGTCCGCCTCGGCGATCCCGGCAAGCCGCCGCCGCGCGAGACCTGGTCCGGCCTCGGCCGGCTGGAGGACGTGCTGCCCTTCGCGCGCCGCTTCACCGTGCCGGGGGTGGACGTGGAGGGCCTGGTCAAGGCCACGACCCAGTTCTGGGAATATCCGATGTGCGACCGCGATCCCCTGCCGCGCTGGACGCATGGCCGCGTCACCCTGCTGGGCGACGCCGCCCATCCCATGTACCCGGTGGGATCCAACGGCGCGAGCCAGGCCATCCTGGATGCGCGTTGCCTGGCCGACAGCCTGGACAAGGCCGACCATCCCCGCCACGGCCTGGCCCTCTACGAAGCCGAGCGCCTCGCCAAGACGGCCGAGATCACCGCCATGAACCGACAGGGCGGCCCCGAGCGCGTGATCGACGCGGTCGAGGCGCTGGCTCCCAACGGCTTCGACGACGTCGAGCGCGTGCTCTCCTACGCCCGGCGCGAGGCCATCGTGAAGAGCTACGCCGGCAAGGCCGGCTTCGCCCTCACGCAGGTGAACCGCAGGGCGGGATGACGGCGCGGAACCCCTCTCCCCATCAGGGGAGAGGCGAAGCGCACGTCACGCCCCGTCGGGCGGCGGGGGCAGGAAGTCGACCTCGTGCTTGGCCGCCAGCGCCACCACCTCGGCGGGGTTCTGCTCCGCCATGGAGTGGATGCCCCAGAACAGGTCGTAGAGCGGCCCGGTCGGCGACACCCAGAACACGCATTTGGTCGGCGCGTCGGACTTGTTGAAGATGCCGTGCGGGACGCCCCGCGGCAGCCGGATCAGGTCGCCCGGACCGGCGCCGACCTCCTGCCCGTCGAGGACGAGGTCGAAGCGTCCCTCCAGCACATAGATGAACTCGTCCTGGTTGGGATGGATGTGCGGCGGCACGAAGGTCCCGGGCGGGAAAGTCGCGTGCCAGGAGAAGGAGCTCTCCGTCAGGTGCTTGGGCACATAGGTCTGGCCCAGGATGTTCCAGACGATTCCGTCGATGCCTTGGCCGGCCGGCGTCACGCCTGCGGTCATCGGTTTCATGGTTTGCCCTCCCTGGTGCGCTGCTGATGATAGATCGGCTCAAAGGTGAAGGTAACGGTCCTTCACGCTGGCGTCGGCCATGAGCTCGGCGGTGGAGCCTGTCCACACCACATGCCCCTTCTCCAGCACGACATGCCGGTCGGCGATGCGGGCCAGCGCGTCGACATGCTTGTCGATCACCAGGATCGACTCGCCCTCCGCCTTGAGGGCCGCCAGGCAGGACCAGATCTCCTGCCGGATGATGGGCGCCAGCCCCTCGGTCGCCTCGTCCAGGATGATCAGCTTGGGATTGGTCATCAGCGCCCGGCCGATGGCCAGCATCTGCTGCTCGCCGCCCGAGAGCTCGTTGCCGCGGTTGCCCTTGCGCTCCTCCAGCCGCGGCAGGAAGGCGTAGACCCGCTGCAGCGTCCAGCGCCCCCGCCCGAAGCGGTCGGCCGCGGTGGCGACGAGGTTCTCCTCCACGCTCAGCGTAGGGAACACCTGCCGGCCCTCCGGCACCAGGCCGAGGCCCGCCTGGGCGCGGCGATACGGCGGCGCGGTCGTGAGGTCCTGTCCGGCGAAGCGCACCGTGCCCTCGCGCGTCCGCAGCAGGCCCATGATGGTGCTCACGGTCGTGGTCTTGCCCATGCCGTTGCGGCCGAGCAGCGTCACCACCTCGCCGGGCCCGACCTCGAGCGAGACCCCGAACAGCGCCTGGGCGTCGCCATAGCCCGAGACGAGGCCGCTGACCTCCAGCATCAGGCGGCCTCGTCGCCGAGATAGGCGGCGCGCACGGCCGGGTCGCGGCGCACCTCGGCGGGCGTCCCGGTCGCGATCAGCCGGCCATAGACCAGCACGCTCACCCGGTCGGCGAGCGCGAACACCGCGTCCATGTCGTGTTCCACCAGCAGGATGGCGTAGCGGCCCTTGAGGCTGCGCAGAAGCTCGATCAGCCTGTCGGATTCGTCGCGTCCCACTCCGGCCATGGGCTCGTCCAGCAGGATCGCCTTGGGCTGCAGGGCCAGCGCCATCGCGAGTTCGAGCGCGCGCTTCTCGCCATGCGAAAGCCGGCCCGCCGGAACCCTCGCGCGGGCCGCGAGCCCGACGGCGGCCACCGCCGCGCGGGCCGGGCCGTTCAGCGCCTCGTCCTGCGCCGCGCGGTCGAACAGCCGCAGCGGACGCCTGGCCCGCGCCTGCGCGGCCAGCGCGACATTGCCGAGGACGTCGAGCGACGGGATGATCGACGTGATCTGGAAGGTGCGCGCCAGCCCGGCGCGCGAGCGCGCCTGGGGCGTCGCGCGCGTGACGTCGGCGCCGTCGATCCGGATGCGCCCTTCGGAAGGCCGCAGCGTCCCGGCGATCTGGTGGATGAGCGTCGTCTTCCCGGCCCCGTTCGGGCCGATGAGCGCATGCAGTTCGCCCGGCATGACGTCGAGCGAGACGTCGTCCGTCACCCTCAGCGCCCCGAAGCTCTTGCGCAGGCCCGAGAGGGCGATCATCGGCGCGGCCGGCCCGGTCATGCCGGGTTCCCCCCGTTCTCGCCCGCGCGCCCGCGGACGAGCCGCTCGGCGAGCTGCGCCAGGCCGCCCCGCGTGAACAGCACGAAGAGCACGATGAGCGCCCCGAAGCCGAGCTTCCAGTGTTCGGAGAGGTCGGCCAGCCCCTCCTCCAGGAGCAGGAAGGCGGCGGCGCCCACGATGGCGCCCCACAGCGATCCGAGCCCGCCGATGATGATCATGAAGATGAGCTCGCCCGAGCGCTGCCAGGCCATGTAGGCCGGGCTGACGAACTCGGCGTGGTTGGCCAGGAGGACGCCCGAGAGCCCGCCGATCATGCCGGAGATCACATAGGCCGCGAGACGCACCCGCATCACCTCGTAGCCGAACGACGCCACCCGGACCGGGTTGTCGCGCGCGCCCTGCAGGACGCGGCCGAAGCTGGAGCCCACGATCCGGCGCACCAGCCCATAGGACGCCGCCAGAACGGCGAGGCACAGATAGAAGAACACGGTCTTGTTCTTCAGCAGGGGGAGCCCCGCCAGGGTGGAGCGCGCCGAGAGCGTCAGCCCGTCGTCGCCTCCATAGGCGTAGAGCGCCTGCGAGAAGAAATACGCCATCTGCCCGAAGGCCAGCGTGATCATGATGAAGGCGACGCCCTTGGTCCGCAGCGACACGGCCCCGGTGAAGGCGGCGAAGACGGCGCATACGGCGAGCGCCGCCGGGACGACGATCAGGAGGTCGCCGCGCCCGTGCTCGATCAGGATGCCGGTCGCATAGGCGCCCAGCCCGACAAAGGCCGCGTGCCCGAAGCTCACCAGCCCGCCGACGCCCAGGATCAGGTCGAGCGACAAAGCCGCCACGCCGTAGATGACGATGCGCGTGGCGAGCGAGAGCCAGTGCCCCTGCCCGGTCCAGGCGATCAGCGGCGGCGCCAGGGCCAGCGCCAGGAAGATCACGGCCGGCGCGGCTGCGCCGAAGGGCGGGCGAGCGGCGCGCGCCGCCGGCGCGACGGCCGGGGCTGCGGCGGGCGCTGCGTCGCGGCTCATGTCCGCCCCCGGGCCGGCAGCAGCCCGTCGGGCCGGAAGAACAGCACCACCGCCATCAGGACGTAGATGAACATCGACGACAGCCCGCCGGCGATGCCGCGCGCCGCGGCGGGCGGGAAGAACAGCCGCAGCAGGTCGACCGAATAGGACCGCCCCAGCGTGTCCATGAGGCCGACCAGGAGCGCCGCCACGAAGGCGCCGCGGATCGAGCCGATGCCGCCGATGACGATGACCACGAAGGCGAGGATCAGCACGCTGTCGCCCATGCCGGGCTCGACCGACAGGATCGGCGCCGCCATCGCGCCCGCAAAGCCGGCCAGCATCGCCCCGAAGGCGAAGACGACCATGAACAGCCGGCTGATGTCGACGCCGAGCGCCGACACGATCGGCGCATTGGAGGCGCCCGCCCGCACCAGCATGCCGATGCGGGTCTTCTCGATCAGAACCCAGAGCCCCAGCGCCACGCCCAGCCCCGCCGCGATGATGGCGAAGCGGTACACCGGGTAGAGCACCCCCTCGCCCAGCAGCACGGACCCCTGCAGCCATTCGGGCACCGGCACGCTGAGCGGCGCGGCGCCCCAGACCATCTTCACCGCCTCGTTGAGGAACAGGATCAGCCCGAAGGTGGCGAGGACCTGGTCGAGGTGGTCCCGGCCGTAGAGCCGGCGAAAGACCAGCGCCTCCATCAGGAGGCCGATCGCCAGCGTCCCGGCCAAGGCGAGCGCGAGCCCAGCCGCGAAGTTGCCGGTCCAGCCGATGCAGGCCACCGCCAGATAGGCGCCCAGCATGTACTGCACGCCGTGCGCGAGGTTGATGAAGTCCATCACGCCGAACACCAGCGTCAGGCCCGCGGCGACGAGAAACAGCAGGAGACCGAGCTGCATCCCGTTCAGGATCTGGATGGTGAGGAGCGTGAACGACATGCCGGTTCGGGAATCCAGTGGCCAGGACGCGAGCCCCCGGCCGGGGCCGCGACGCGGCCCAGGCCCGGGGTCGGCGGCCTTACTTCAGCGGGCACTCCGCCGCATAGGTGTCGCCATAGTCGGAGAACACCTTTTCGACGATCTCGGTCTGGTACTTGCCGTCGGCGCGCTTGGCGGCCTTCACGACGTAGAAGTCCTGGATCGGGTAGCCATTGGTGTTGAACTTGAACTTGCCGCGCAGCGACGGGAAGTCCGCCTTCTTGATCGCCGCCCGCAGCGCCGCCTTGTCGGAGGTGGAGCCCTTGGTGGCCGTCAGGGCGCTGTTGATCAGCTGCGCCGCGTCATAGGCCTGCATGGCGTAGGAGCCCGGCACGACATTGTAGGCCGCCTCATAGCCCGCCACGAACTTCTTGTTCTGCGGGTTGTCCATGTTGGGCGCCCAGCTCATGCCGCCGAAGAACCCGAGCGCCGCGTCCTGCTGCGCCGGCAGGGTCGACTCGTCCACCGTGAAGGCGGAGAAGAACGGCGTCTTGTCGGCGAGGCCGGCCTGGCGGTACTGCTTGACGAGGTTCACGCCCATGCCGCCGGGCATGAAGGTGAACAGCACATCGGGCTTCGCCGCCGCGATCTTGGCGAGTTCGGCGGAGAAATCGAGCTGTCCGAGCGGCGTGTAGACCTCGTCGACGATCTCGCCCTTGAAGTGCCGCTTGAACCCCGCCAGCGAGTCCTTACCGGCCTGGTAGTTCGGGGCCATGATGTAGGCGCGCTTGTAGCCCTTGTCCTGGGCATACTTGCCCAGCACCTCGTGCGGCTGGTCGTTCTGGTAGGACGTGACGAAGAAATTCTCGCTGCACTGCTTGCCGGCGAAGTTGGAGGTGCCGGCGTTGGGCGAGATCAGGATCGTGCCCGACTCGGTGACCGGCTTGTGGATCGCCTGCAGCACGTTGGAGAACACCGGCCCGACGACGAAATCCACCTTGTCGCGCTCCAGCAGGGCGCGAACCTTGGTGACGGCGACGTCCGGCTTCAGCTCGTCGTCGACCACGATCACCTCGACGGGGCGGCCGGCCATCTTGCCGCCCATGTCCTTCACGGCGAGCTGGAAGCCGTCCCTCACCTGCTGGCCGAGCGCGGCCTGGGGTCCGGAGAGCACGCTGACGAGGCCGATCTTCAGGGCCTCCTGCGCGCTCGCGCCCGAGATCGACGCCGCGATGGCGCCGACGGCCGTAGCCGCCGCCAGGAACCTGATGGAATGAGCGATACGCCTCATGTGAAAGACCCCTCCCCTCGAACCCGGGCGAAGCCCAGGGCGCCGAACACTAGGACAGTAAACCCGATGGGCTCCAGCCATAATTGTTGGCATGGCCGGCCACGGCAGGCAAATTGTTTCAACATTAAAACATCTCGGGCGAACCGGGGGCCGGGCGGAGCCCCTGCGGCCTTCATCATCGCGCTTGCGCAACGGGCCGGCGTTATTTTAAGCTTGAAGCATTCGGAGCCGACGCGTTCGGGAGAGCAAAGCGCATGGCCGATCTGATCGGGCGCAGGGCGATCGTCACCGGCGGCAGCCGCGGCATCGGCCGCGCCATCGCCAGATCGCTCACGCAGGCGGGCGCGAACGTGATCGTGTTCGGCCGCTCGGAGGCCGCCCTCACGGCCGTCGTGGACGCCGGCGACGCGGGCCACGGCGTCGTCGCGGACGTCACGGACGCCGCCTCCCTGCGCTGGGCGATCGAACGCGCACTGGCGGGCGGCCCCGTCGACATCCTCGTCAACAACGCCGGGACGGCCGCCTCCGGCCCCTTCCTGAAGCAGTCCGACGACGCCTTCGCCGAGATGCTGGCACAGCACCTCACCGCGCCGGTGCTGGCGAGCCGGGCGGTCCTGCCGGCCATGCTGGCCGCCGGGCGCGGACGCATCCTCAACGTCGCGTCGACCGCGGCCCTCAAGGGCTACGCCTTCATGACGGCCTACACGGCCGCCAAGCACGCCATGCTGGGCTTCACCCGCGCGCTGGCGCTCGAAACCGCGGCGTCCGGCGTCACCGTGAACGCCGTCTGCCCCGGCTTCACGGAGACCGACCTCGTCCGCGACGGCATGGTCCAGCGCGCCGCCAAGCAGGGACGCGCGCCCGAGGAGCTGATGCGCGAATTCACCGCGAGCAAGCCGATGAAGCGCCTCGTGCGGCCCGACGAGGTGGCGGCGGCCGCGCTCTGGCTGATGTCCGACGGCGCCGCCGCGGTCACCGGCCAGGCCGTCGTGGTCGATGGCGGGGAGATGTCGGCATGATGCTGGACGCCGAAACCAAGGCGCTCGAGGAGCCCGCCGCCCATCACGAGGAGCTGAAGCTCTGGCTGAGGCTGCTCACCTGCGCCAACCTGATCGAGACGCAGATCCGCTCCCGGCTGCGCGAGCGCTTCGACATCACTCTGCCCCGCTTCGACCTGATGGCGCAGCTCGACCGCGCCCCCGACGGCATGACGCTGTCCCAGGTCTCCAAGCGCATGATGGTGTCCAACGGCAACGTCACCCACATCGTGGACAAGCTGCTCGCCTCCGGCGATCTCGACCGCCGCACCGCCGAGCATGACCGCCGCGTGCAGGTGATCACCCTCACGCCCAAGGGCCGGGCCGAGTTCCGCGCCATGGCGGCCGAGCACGCCGACTGGATCGCGACGCTGTTCGGCGGCCTCTCGGAGACCGAGATCGGCCAGCTGATGCGGCTTCTCGGCAAGGCCAAGACATCCGTGGCGAAGGCGTCGCAGGCCAAGGCTCCGCCGTCCAAACCAGCCGCCCAGGAGGACCGCCCATGACGCCCGCCAGCCAGGCGACCCTGCCGCTCTCCGGCTATTCCGCAGCGCATTTCAGCCTCGCGATCGAGGGCCGGACGGCGGTCGTGACGTTGAATCGCCCCGAGAAGAAAAACCCGCTGACCTTTGAATCCTATGCCGAATTGTGCGACGTCTTTCGCGCGCTGGCCAAGGACGAGGCGGTCAAGGCCGTGGTGGTCACGGGCGCGGGCGGGGACTTCTCCTCCGGCGGCGACGTGCACGAGATCATCGGGCCGCTGGTCGCCATGGACACGGTGGCGCTGCTCAGGTTCACCCGCATGACGGGCGAGCTGGTCAAGGCGATGCGCGCCTGCCCGCAGCCGGTGGTCGCCGCGATCGACGGCGTCTGCGCCGGCGCCGGCGCCATCATCGCGATGGCGTCGGACATCCGCTTCGGCACGGCCCGCGCCAAGGTGGCGTTCCTGTTCAACCGGGTGGGCCTCGCCGGCTGCGACATGGGCGCCTGCGCGATCCTGCCCCGCATCATCGGCCAGGGCCGCGCCTCCGAGCTGCTCTACACCGGCCGCGCGCTGCCGGGCGACGAGGCCGAGCGCTGGGGCTTCTTCAACCGCCTCTGCGCGCCCGAGGCCCTCCTCGGCGACGCCAAGGCCTTCGCGGCGGAGATCGCCTCCGGGCCGACCTTCGCGCACGCCATGACCAAGCGCATGCTGCACATGGAATGGGCGATGAGCGTCGACGACGCCATCGAGGCGGAGGCCGTGGCCCAGGCCCTGTGCATGCAGACGGAGGATTTCGGCCGCGCCTACCGCGCCTTCGCGGCGAAGCAGAAGCCCGTCTTCGAGGGCGACTGACATGCCCGACCGCTCCTACCTGGACTGGCCCTTCTTCGAGCCCCGCCACGGCGAGCGCGTCGGCGCGATGGACGCCTGGGCGCGGGACGTCCTCCCCTCCGCGGTGGACCACCACGACGTCGACGGAACCTGCCGGCGCCTCGTGGGCGAACTCGGCCGGGCCGGCTGGCTGAAGGCCGTCGCGCCGGCGGAATTCGGCGGCCAGGGCGAGGGCTACGACGTGCGCACGCTGTGCGTCTCGCGCGAGACGCTGGCCTATCACGACGGCCTCGCCGACTTCGCCTTCGCCATGCAGGGCCTGGGCTCCGGCCCGATCGCGCTGTTCGGAACGGCCGAGCAGAAGGCCCGCTGGCTCCCGGACGTCGCCGCCGGCCGGGTCATCCCCGCCTTCGCGCTCTCGGAGGAGGAGGCCGGCTCCGACGTCGCCGCCCTGGCCTGCGCGGCGACGCCGGACGGGCCGGACCATGTCCGCCTCGACGGCGGCAAGACCTGGATCTCGAACGGCGGCATCGCCGACCTGTACGTCGTCTTCGCCCGCACCGGGGAAGCGCCCGGCGCGCGCGGCCTCTCCGCCTTCCTGGTCCCGGGCGATGCGCCGGGCCTGCGCATCGCCGAGCGCATCGACGTCATGGCCCCGCACCCGCTGGCGCGCCTGGCCTTCGAGGGGTGCCGGATCCCGCTCGCGAACCGCCTGGGCGGCCCCGGCGACGGGTTCCGCATCGCGATGGCCACCCTCGACGTGTTCCGCTCGACGGTGGGCGCCGCCGCGCTCGGCTTCGCCCGGCGCGCCCATGACGAGGCGCTCGACCGGGCCCAGTCCCGCATCCTGTTCGGACGGCCCATGGCCGACCTGCCCCTCGCGCAGGCCTCGCTGGCCGAGATGGCGACCGACATCGACGCCGCCGCGCTGCTGGTCTATCGCGCCGCCTGGACCAAGGACGCCGGCGCGCCGCGCATCACCCGCGAGGCCGCCATGGCCAAGATGGTCGCCACCGAGAGCGCCCAGAGCGTCATCGACAAGGCGGTCCAGCTCTTCGGCGGCCTCGGCGTGAAGACCGGGGTGAAGGTCGAGAGCCTCTATCGGGAGATCCGGGCGCTGCGGATCTATGAGGGGGCCACCGAGGTGCAGAAGCTGGTCATCGCCCGCGAGATCCTGAAATCCCACGCCGCCGGGGCCGCCCAGCCGCGAACCTGACACGCAACGGAGCGAGAACGCCATGGCTCACTCAGCGCATGTCGACACCTTCACCCGGGACAACCTGCCGCCGCCCGAGCTGCAGCCGACCTTCCTGTTCGACCTGCCGGAGCTGCGCTATCCGGAGCGGCTGAACGCCGTCACCGAGCTTCTCGACCGCTGGGTGGCGGCGGGGCGCGGCGACCGGCCCTGCATCCTGTCGCCCGGCGTGAGCTGGACCTACGCCGAGCTCGGCGAACAGGTGAACCGCATCGCCAACGTGCTGGTCGGCGAACTCGGCCTCGTCCCGGGCGGCCGCGTGCTGCTGCGCTCCGCCAACTCGCCCATGCTGGTGGCGGCCTATCTGGCCATCCTGAAGGCCGGCGGGGTCGTCGTCGCCACCATGCCGCTGCTGCGCGCCAGGGAGCTCGCCTACCCGATCCAGAAGGCCAGGGTGAGCCTCGCATTGTGCGACGCGCGCCTCACCGCGGACCTGGAGGCCGCGCGCGCGCTCTCGCCGGACCTGACCCGGATCGTGCCGTGGGGCGACGGCGCCCCGGGATCGCTGGAGACGCTCGCGGCCGCCGCATCGCCGGACTTCGAGGCGGTCGACACCGCCGCCGACGACGTCGCCTTGATCAGCTTCACCTCGGGCACCACCGGCCAGCCCAAGGGCACGATGCACGTCCATCGCGACCTGCTGGCCATCTGCGACGCCTATGGGCGGCAGGTGCTGAAGCCCCGGGAAGACGACGTCTTCATCGGCTCCCCGCCGCTCGCCTTCACCTTCGGGCTGGGCGGGCTCGTCCTGTTTCCGCTGAGGGTCGGGGCGGCCTCCGCCATCCTGGAGCGGGCGGGCCCCGACGATCTCCTGGCCGGCGTCGCGCGCTTTCAGGCCACCATCTGCTTCACCGCCCCGACCGCCTACCGGGCGATGCTGGGCAAGCTCGCCGGGCATGACGTGAGCAGCCTTCGCCGTTGCGTCTCCGCCGGCGAGGCGCTGCCGCCCGCAACCTTCGAGGCCTGGCGCGCCGCGACCGGCCTCGCTCTGATGGACGGGATCGGCGCGACCGAGATGCTGCACATCTTCATCGCCGCCCCTTACGAGAAAGTCCGCCCCGGCGCGACCGGCCTGGTGGTCCCGGGCTACGAGGCGAAGGTCATCGACGCGCAGGGGCGCGAGGTCCCGCGCGGAACGGTCGGGCGCCTGGCGGTGCGCGGTCCGACGGGCTGCCGCTATCTCGCCGACGAGCGGCAGCGCCACTATGTCGAGAACGGCTGGAACGTCACCGGCGACGCCTATCTGCAGGACGAGGACGGCTATTTCCGCTACCAGGCCCGCTCCGACGACATGATCGTGTCGGCCGGCTACAACATCGCCGGGCCGGAGGTCGAGGCCTCCCTGCTGGCCCATCCGGCGGTCGCCGAGTGCGGCGTCGTCGGCGCGCCGGACGACGAGCGCGGCTCCATCATCAAGGCCTATGTGGTGCTGCGCGATCCAGCCGCTGCCTCCCCGGCCCTGGCGCAAGAACTTCAGGAGTTCGTGAAGGCGGACATCGCCCCCTACAAATATCCCCGCGCGATCGCGTTCGTAGCCCAGCTGCCGCGCACCGAGACCGGCAAGCTCCAGCGTTTCGCCCTGCGCCAGCAGGCCATGGCGGACGCCGACCCGCTGCTGAGGTCCGCATGAGCGACGCGGCGATGACGAACCCGGCGGGCCGCCCGCTCCTCCTTCCCGAGGCGCTCCTGCCTGAAGGCTGGCCCCGGCCCCGCGGCTACGCCAACGGCATGCTGGCCCGCGGCGCCCTGCTGGTCACCGGCGGGGTCGTCGGCTGGGACGCGCAGGAGCGCTTCCCCGACGGCCTCGTCGCGCAGGTGCGGCGAACGCTGGAGAACATCCGCGCCATCCTGGCGAGCGGCGGGGCCGAGCCCCGCCATCTCGTGCGCCTCACCTGGTACGTCGTCGACATCGAGGACTACGCCGCCAACCTGAAGGCGATCGGCGCCGCCTATCGCGACGTCTTCGGCGCGCACTACCCCGCCATGGCGCTCGTGCAAGTGGTGCGTCTCGTCGAGACCCGCGCGCTGGTCGAGATCGAGGCGACGGCGGTGGTGCCGGACGCGCCGGCCTAAGGGCGGCGCTCCCCGCCGCATCGGCCGGGAGCGCCGCGCTCCGTCTCTATTTGGCCGCCGTGGCGGTGCGGCGAGGCGCGGTCTCCAGGAACGCCCTCACCTGCTCCTTCCAGAAATTCGCGATTCCGGTGGTGCCATGCCCGCGGGTCTGCTCGCTCGCCGGGATCAGATAGACCTTGGCGTTCGGCAGCTTGGCGATGGCGCGGTCCAGCACGCCGGTTTCGGGCGGATTGCGCTCGTCGTCGGCCGAGTTGACGGCCAGAAGCGGCGCCTTGAGGCGATCGAGCCGGGGGGCGGCGTTGTAGTCGCGCGACGCATCCCACTGGTACATAAAGTCGTTGGCGTCGTTGGGGAACGGCGCGGCGAGCCGCTCGTCCAGGAACTTGTCGGCCTTTTCGCGCGTCGGCGCGGCCGCCTGATAGGCCAGCGTCCCGCCATTCGTGGCGATCCCGTAGAAGGCGTTCGCCACCCTGAGCGCCTTGGGCTGCGCCGTGTAGTCGCCGTTCTTCCAGTCCGGGTCGTTGCGCACCGAATCGATGATCATGCGCCGCATCATCCAGTTGCGGCTCGACATCTCGGTCGGCTGCGACGCCATCGGGACGAGCGCGTCCATCTCGTCCGGATAGGTCACGCCCCACACCCAGGTGTGCATGCCGCCCATCGAGTTGCCCAGCACCAGCCGCAGGTGGCGCACGCCGAGGCCCTCGGTGACGAGCCGGTGCTGGGCCATCACCATGTCGTCATAATTGTAGCGCGGGAACTTGGCCCTGAGACCGTCGGACGGCTTGGCGGACTTGCCCGCCCCGAGCGCGTCGGGAAGGATGATGAAATATTTCGTGGCGTCGAGCGGCTGACCCGCCCCGAAGAGCTCGCCCGCAAAGCCGGGCGTGAGCATGCTGGCCGCCGAACCCGCCGTGCCGTGCAGCACCAGCACCGGTTCGCCCGAAGGATCGCCGACGGTGACGTAGTGCAGCTTCACCTCCGGCAGCGTCTCGCCCGTATGGAACGTGAAGTCCTTGGCGACCCAGTCGCCCTCGACGGGCTTGGGATAGTCGGCGGCCTGCACCGTGGCTGCGAAGAACCCGAGCGCCGCGGCGGCGGCCGCCGGCAACAACCGTCTCAACTCCATGTCGACCTCCCACGCCGGCGCGCGCGCCAGTGTGAGTCGCCTGGGCTAGGCGCCGATCGGCGAGGAGGATCGCGCATCGACCGGCCGGGCACAACTCACGTCCGTGTGGGACGCCGGCCGGCCCGCCTCAGTTCTGCATGCCCCATTTGAGCACCGTGCGGCGCTCCAGGGTGCGGAAGATCAGGTTCTCCACCACGAGCCCGATCACGATGACGGTGAGCAGGCCGGCGAACACCGCCGGAATGTCGAGCAGGTTGCGGTTCTCGAAGATGAACCAGCCGAGTCCGCCCTGGCCGGACGACACGCCGAAGACGAGCTCCGCCGCGATCAGCGTGCGCCACGCGAAGGCCCAGCCGATCTTCAGGCCCGTCAGGATCGACGGGAACGCCGCCGGGATCAGGATGCGGAAGACATAAGGCAGCCCCCGCAACCCGTAGTTCCGGCCCACCATGCGCATGGTCTGGGACACGGCCCGGAAGCCCGAATGGGTGTTCAGCGCCACCGCCCACAGCACCGAGTGGATGAGGATGAAGACGAGGCTGCCATTGCCCAGGCCGAACCAGATCAGCGCCAGCGGCAGCAGCGCGATGGCCGGCAGCGGGCTGAACATCGCCGTCATGGTCTCCAGGAAGTCCGTCCCCAGCCGCGTGTTGATGGCCGCGATGGTCAGGATGGCGGCCAGCAGCACGCCGGAGACATAGCCCATCACCAGCACCTTGATGGACGTCCAGGCGCGGTTGATCAGCACGCCGTTCTCGATCCGCTCCCACATGGCCTGGAGCGTGTCCGAGAAGGTGGGGAACAGCAGCGGGTTGTCGAGAACCCGGCCATAGATCTCCCAGATCACGCACAGCATCAGGATCAGCGCCGCCTTGCGGACGAAGCCGTTGTCCCAGATCAGTTCCCAGGCGCTGAGCTTGCGCTCCACCTCGCCCAGATGGGCGCCGTCGGCGGCCTGGTCGCGCATCGTGATGGTGGCCGCGCCGACGCGCGTCTCCAACACGCGCGAGGCCCGCGCGGGCGGAACGGCGCCGGAAGGAGGAACGGCGGAGGGGGGAACGGCGGCGTGCTCGGTCATGTCGCTCACTCCGCGTGGGCCGCTTCATCGGCGAACAGAAGCTCGTGGATCTTCTTCTCCAGCTGGGCGGCCGTGCCGTCCTCCGCCGAGACCTTGTCGACGTCGATCACCTCCGCCTTCACCCGCCCGGGATGCGGCGAGAGCAGCAGGATGCGATTGCCGATCTTGATCGCCTCGGCGATCGAATGCGTCACGAACAGCACCGTGAACTTGGTGTCCTGCCACAGCTGCAGCAGCTCGTCCTGGCAGGTGCGCCGGGTCAGCGCGTCGAGCGCCGCGAAGGGCTCGTCCATCAGCAGGATGTCGGGCTCCATCGCCATGCCGCGGGCGATGGCGACGCGCTGCTTCATGCCGCCCGACAGCGTGTGCGGATAGCTGTCCACGGCGCGGGTCAGGTTCACCTTCTCGAGCGAGGCCCGCGCCTTCGCCTCCGCGTCGCGCCGGCTCAGCCCGCGCGCCACCTGCAGCGGGAACATGACGTTCTCCAGCACGGTGCGCCAAGGCAAGAGCTGGTCGAACTCCTGGAACACCATCATCCGGTCCGCCCCCGGCTCGGTGACCTTGCGGCCCTTGATGGAGATGGAGCCCTCGCTAGGCGTGAGATAGCCGCCCACCGCCTTCAGCAGCGTCGACTTCCCGCACCCCGAGGGACCGAGCAGCACGAACCGGTCCGACGCGTTGACCGAGAAGCTGACCCGCTCGGTCGCGGTGACCAGCACGCCCGGCGTCTTGTAGCGCAGCGTCACGCCGTTCACGTCGAGAAGGGGAGCCATGGCGAAATCCTGGTCTGCGCGGCGACGGATCTTCAGGAATGACGCTGCACCGGAAAAGGCAAGCCGGCGCGGCCGGCCGGGTCGGCGCAGCCCCGGGTCAGTTGCCCGGCAGGTCGTGGGCGATCGGCAGGTAGTAGTCCTTCCACGACGCCGGCATGGTCTTCAGCGTCCCCACCTTGTTGAGGTGCGCGGCGAATTTCATGGTGCCCTGCGGATACAGGTTCCACTCCATCATGCCGGGCTGGCCGAGCAGGTCCTTGAGGACCTCGGCCGAGGTCTTGTCGTTGTTGATCTCCCTGTAGGCCTCGATGGCGTCAGCGAGGTTCGTCTCGATGAAGGCCTTGGCCTCCTCGGCCGCCTTGCGCACCGCCTCGATCACCTTCGGGTTCTGGTCGGCGAACTTCGTCGTCGTAAAGAACTGCCCCTGCGACAGCGGCCCGCCGATGATCTCAGCCGAGTTGATCACGACATGTGCGTCCGCGACCTCCTTCAGCTCGTAATAGTCGAAGGGCGGCGCGGCGAAGTGGCTGCGCACCTCGTGGCTGGCGTTCTTCAGCGCGATGAAGCCGTCCGGATGGCCCATCTGGACCGTGTTGGGATCGAATTTGGCGTATTGGTCCGGGCCGAACATCTTGGCCGCGGCCATCTGCAGCAGGATGGCCTGCGTCGAGGTCTTGACGGTGGGCACCGCGATCTTGTCGGTCGGGCCAAGATCGTTGAGCGTCTTGATGCGCGGGTCGCGGCTGACGAGCTTCAGCGGCAGCGCCGAACTCGCCACGATGCCCTTGATCCCGCCCTTGGTGCGGTCCCACAGCAGCAGAAGCTGCCCCGTTCCGGTGTTCACCAAGTCCACATTGCCGGAGATCAGCGCGTCCTGCTGGGCGCCGCCATTGCTGAAGGACAGCCATTTGACGGAGAGGCCCTTCAGGCCCAGCGTCTCGGCGTGCTTCTCGATGAGCTTGTACTTCTCGATCACGTGCAGCGGCATGTAGAGGATGCCCGGCTGGCGGCTGATCGTGATCTCGGATTTGGCCTGGGCGGACGCCCCCGAAGCCAACCCCAAGGCGCCCGTCGAAAAAGCGGCTGTCGAGGCTGCGGCGGCCAGAATGTCACGGCGATTAAGCACGGCGGATCCTCCCGGGTTTTTCCATGCACTAATGCACTAGCGCACGATGGGCAACCGAAAAGGCGCGCGGAGTCGTGGTGTGGGAGGTTTGAGCTTGTGCGCTATGGCGCGCGCAAAGTGCGCGCCTGCGATAATGTCGGACGCCCGCTATCGGCGGCCCAGACACGAAAAAGCCGCCATGAGTTTCCCCAAGGCGGCGTTCCCAGTGTGCCTCGAACCATCAACTCGCCAGTACATCCGTGGTCGGACGAAAGCTCGGGTCAGGCGGTCCTCAAGGCGAAGCCGAAGACCGCGGCACGGACGCTGTATGACAGGCAATTGTGTCAGGATTGCGACATCCCCGACAAGACCACCGCTTCGATGGCGTTTCAAACTGTCTAGTGGGCGAGAGGTGGTAGCGGAGGACGGAATCGAACCGCCGACACAAGGATTATGATTCCTCTGCTCTAACCAGCTGAGCTACTCCGCCCCAGGGCCTTGCGGCTGTCGCGGGGTTCGGTCGTTGCACCCCCGCGAGGCGTCGCGGATATAGTCCGCGGCGAGACGGGGTGTCAAGCGCCGGACGCGCTCGGTCCGGGGCCGGGCGCCGCGCCCGCCGGGCCGCTCAGGCGGGGGCTGGCGCCAGGGATGCGGGAGCCCTGCGCCGGCGCCTGCGCACCTCCTCCAGCGTGGCGGGCCGGAAGTCGTGCACGTCCACCCCGACGTCGTATTGGCGCGGCGCGGGAGTGAGCTTGCCGTGGCTGTGGCCGTGCAGGTCGAGCACGCCCTGCCCCATGCGGTTCCAGGTCCGGAACGGGTAGTGGCACATCACCAGCTTCACCCCGTCGAGCTCCATCTCGGCGTAGTGCTGCACGCTGGCCCAGCGGGTCGACGCCACCGTGGCCGGCCCGTCATTGTTGCCGATGACGAGATGCTTGGTCCCGGCCAGCCTGTCGAGCAGCGCGTCGGCCTGGCCGTCCGGCTTGCCCAGCGCGAAGTCGCCGAGATGCCAGACCTCGTCGGCGGGCCCCACGACGGCGTTCCAGTTCGCGATCAGCGCCTCGTCATGCTCCTTCAGGGACGCGAAGGGGCGCCGGTCGATCCGCAGCACGCGCGGGTCGCCGAAATGGGTGTCGCTGGTGAAGAAGACCGTCATGGGCGGGAAAGCGGCGGCGCGGTCCGGCGGTTCCGGCGAGGGGCGCATCCGCCTCGCCGGCGCGGCGCAAGCCGCCCCGCCGCGCCGTCGCCGAAGGTCAGACGATCTTGATCGACATGTCGGGCAGGCCCTCGATCTTGCAGAGCAGCACGTCGCCCTTCACCACCGGGCCGACATTCTCCGGCGTGCCGGAGTAGATGATGTCGCCGGGCATCAGCTCGAACGCCTCCGAGAGCTTGGAGATTTGCTCGGCCACGCTCCAGATCATGTTGGACAGGTTGCTGGACTGCTTCACCTGCCCGTTCACGGCCAGCGAGATCGCGCCCTTCTCGAACGGGCCGGTTTTGTCGGCCGGATGCAGCGGCCCGATCGGCGCCGAGCGGTCGAAGCTCTTGCCGATCTCCCACGGCTTCTTCTCGTCTCCCATGGCGCGCTGCAGGTCGCGGCGCGTCATGTCGAGGCCGACCGCGTAGCCGAAGACGTGCTCAAGCGCCTTGTCGATGGGGATGTTGCGGCCGCCGCTCTTCAGCGCCGCCACCAGCTCCACTTCGTAGTGGTAGTTCTTCGTCAGCGACGGATAGGGATGGTCCGCGACCTCGCCGACCTTGACGTTCTGGATCGCGTCGCTCGGCTTCTGGAAGAAGAACGGCGGCTCGCGGTTGGGGTCGGACCCCATTTCGCGGGAATGGGCGGCGTAGTTGCGGCCGATGCAGTAGATCCTGCGCACCGGGAAGACCTGGTCCGTCCCGACGATCGGGATGGTGGTCTGCGCCACCGCGAACAGGGCTTTGGGGGCGGCGGTCACCTGGGCCTGCGCCCCTGGCGCGAGCGCCACGCCCGCGCCGGCCAGGGCCGCGAGCGACAGGATTTCACGACGGCTTTGCTCCATGGAGTTGTCCTCTCAGCGTCTTGTTGCGCCATGCGTCCCATGCGGCCGAAGAACCCGGCCCACGCGCCATGGGGTTGCAACGGCGCCGGATTGTCAACGATCCGCCGGGCCCCATGTCATCGCCGGGCGCAACCCGCCGGCCGCTCGGGCATTGTCGGGTTCGGTGCGGAACGGCGCGCCTCAGGACCCAAGCCCTTGCCGCTTTACCTCTTCACCAACGCGCAATTCTCCCTCGCCGTCTGCGCGGACGGGGAGGGCCGCGGCCTGCCGCCGGGCGACTGGACCCTGCTGAAGGAGGTCGACCCCGCCGAGATCGACGCGGCGATCGTGGCCCGCGTCGCCGCCGAGGGGCACTGGTACTACCGCCCCGGCCGATCGCCCGCCGACGCGGCCCAAGGGGCGGCGGACGGCCCCCCTCCCGAAAAATAATTCCGCGCCGGCGTCCTCGCCCGGGGATCGAACCCGCTTCAGCCGCATTCACGGTTGATGTATGAACGATACGGCGAGCGGGGGTGCGGGATGGACGGTCGGCCAGCGAGTCTCACGCGCGTCTATGACCTCGCCGAGCTGGTCGCCGACGGCTGCATCCACGCCGTGGGCGTCGTGGGAGGCCTGGTCGGGGCGGCGCTGCTGATCGTGCTCGCGGCCGGAGTGACCGGCGCGCTCGAACTCACCTCCGTCATCGTCTACGCGGCCGCCCTGGTGGCCATGCTGGGCTTCTCGGCGGCCTACAACATGGTCCCGCCCTCGCGCCTGAAATGGCTGCTGCGGCGCTTCGACCATTCCGCCATCTACGTCATGATCGCCGGCACCTACACGCCCTTCATGACGGTGTTGCGGGAAAGCCTCTGGGCGCCTGGACTGTCCATCACGGTGTGGACGGGCGCGATCGCGGGCGCCGCCATGAAGATCCTGCTGCCCGGCCGTTTCGACCGCCTCGCCATCGGCATCTATCTCGCGCTCGGCTGGGCCATCGTGTTCGCGCTGGATCCGCTCGCCAAGGCGCTGCCGACCACCGCGATGTGGCTGCTCACCGCCGGCGGGCTGCTCTACTCGTTGGGCGTGATCTTCCACGTCTGGGAGAGCCTGCGCTTCCAGAACGCCATCTGGCACGGCTTCGTGCTGGCCGCCGCCGGCTGCCACTATGGCGCCGTGCTGGACTGCATGGTCCTGTCGCGGACCTAGGAAGCCGTGCGGGCCTCGTGGGCTAATACTCCACCGTCACCACGATGGTGTCCCGGTAGACGCCCGCCGCCGGATAGGGAGCGTTTCCGGCCGGCTGGATGCAGCCGTAGCCCACATGGTTCTGCGCGCTTCCGGTTCCGATCGCGCTCAGCCCCGATCCCAGCGTCGATCCCCAGGGAAGCGTGCAGCCGGCCCCGCGATAGACCCCGTACTTGATCGTGTCGGTTCCGCCCGTGCGCTTCATGAGTCGCGCCTGAGGGTCCGTGGCCCCGGTCAGGCCGCCATCCAGATAGACCAGGTAGGGCGAATCCTTCGTGCAGGTCACCGGGAAGCTGAAACTGGCCTGGATCAGCGCCGTGATGCTGGAAAACGACCCGAAGTTCAGGTTGCCCGCCGAGAGAGAGCAGGCTGGCGTCACTCCCGCCGAGACGGTGAACGACGCCGGGGCCGTGGCGCCGGCCGAGCCGCCGGCGCAACTCATCGACGCCAGAGGGCCGTAGCGCAGGGTGGCGAAACCGGAGAAGCTCGAAGCGTACGCCCCCACCGGCGCAGTGATCTGGGGCAGCGGCAGGCGCGCATAGATCGACGCCGTCGCGCTCCCGGTCCCGCCTGCGCCCAGCGTCACGTCGAGAGCGGGCCCCCGCCCCGTCGCGGTCGTCCACACGCTGGTGAACGAGGGGTCCGAATAGAGGTCGTACTGCAGCGTGTTGGCCCCTGCCGCGAGGGTCCGGACGCCGGCGACCGTCTGCCCGCCTGATCCCGCCCCGATGTCGAGACATCCCCGCACGGCGCTGGAGGGCGCCCCCGTGCAGGTCATCGTGACCCTGCCCAGGGTCGTCACGCTGCTGAGGCTTGTCGTCGCCACGGTCGAGCCAAAGGTCAGGTTGTCGACGGCGACGCTGCAGGACGGCGCCTGCGCCACGGCTTCGCCCGTGAGGATCGCGGCGCCGAGCCCCGCAAGGCCGAGCACGATGAACCAGGCGCGCAGCAATCGCCGAAGACCGCGGATCACAGGCATTGCAGGGGTCCTATCTCGACGACCCGGTCGGGCTCGCCGCCTCGGGGGGCCGTGGCGCGGCACTTCGATCCATCGAGGTCGATCTCGATGACGCTGTCCGGCTTTACCCCGGCCACGACCGAGCGTCCGTCGAGCCCGGTCAGGAAAGCCGGGCCGCCGTCGACGACCCCGCTCAGTCCCGCCGGCACGTTGTCTCCATTGGGCAGCTTGAGAAAGATCGCCGCCGGAGCGGATTTCCCGGCGGCGGACGCTCCGGCGAAGCGGATGGCGAGGCCCCCCTTGCGCGCCGGGACCACCGTCGTCTCGGTCTGATCGAGCGTCAGGTCGGCCGGCGCCGCCAGGGGGTCTATGCTGATCTTGTTGCGCTGCTGCGAGAACAGCGTCGGCACCAGCGCACGCCCGAACACGTCCGTGCGCGCCACGGTGCGTCCCTCGTGTTGGACGCCGATTCCCGGGGCGCCGACATCGACGACCGCGAAGGCGTCGTCGGCGCGGCGGCCGATCGCCGGACCCGCGCTCGTGACCGCGATCGCCCCCTCGAACTCGCCCTGGAAGGAGCCGACCCTGGAGCCGTATCGCCCGTCCGCGGCCACCCGGCCGTAAGGCGACAGATAGGCTGCGCTCGCTTGCAGGACCTGGCTGTCGCCCGTCCCGGAGAGCCGGGTGCGGCCCCCGTAGGAACCGACTTCGGAGCCCATCGCCTTCTGAGCTTCGACAGTGGCGGACAACTGCCCGCCGACCTGCGACATGCCCGCCGAAACCGTTCGTTCGTCGTCGAAGCTGAACGTGAGGCCGGCGAAGGCGCCCAGGCTGCGGTCCCGTCCCAGATCGGCGAAGGTCGACACATAGGCCGACCAGCTCTTTCCGATGTTCTGGTTGTAGGCCAGGCTGACGATGCGCGACGCGGCCCGCTTTTCGTTGCTCCGATGAACGAAATTGAGATTGATCGAAGAACTCGGCAGGGGACCGGGCGCGCCGACCGAGAGCTGGTCTGCGTAGCGCGGCGGCTCGGCGCTCGACAGGAATCCCGTTCCCCACCCCTCATACGGGCTGCGAATGGCGTTGTATTCCAACGAGCGCTGCCGAGAGGGCCTGTCCAGCCGCGCCGTCACCGAGACGAGGTCCGCAAAGGCCCCGAACGAGCGCTGCGAGGAGCCCGTCACGTAGAGCGGGCCGATCTTGGTCTGCACCGATCCGTAGGCCTGGGATCCCATGCCGGCGCCCGAATGGCTCGCCCGCCCGGCGACGGACACCACGGCGCGGTCGAACGCGTTCGCCGTGACGCCCGCCCCGACCCCGGCGAGCCCGCCTCCCGTTTCGTTGTAGGTTTCGAGCGTCACCGCGTCCGTGACCCCGTAGCGCGCCGACGCGAAGCCGACGGGGTCCTTGCCATAGGTGGTGGCGGCCGTCGCGTAGCCGTAGCGCGCGAAGCCGCCCCCGAACGCATAATCGAAGACCCCCTGCCCCAGCACCGAGGCGGAGGTCATGAACGGCACCGTGGTCCTGACCTCGCGCCCGGTCGCGTCCCGCACCACGACCTGCGCGCTCCCCGCGCCTGCGACCGAGGGAACGTTGCTCAGGGAGTAGGGCCCGAGGCCGACCTCGCGCGAGAAGGTCTTCACCCCGCCCACATAGACGTCGACCGTCGACGGCGCCGCCGCCGTCCCGTTCAGGACGGGAACCGCGGTGGTGACGATGTCCGGCCGCAGCCCGTAGTCGCGCGAGACCATGGCGCCGCCCACCCGGATGGCGCGCGCCCAGGTCGGTCCGGAGGAAATCAGATCACCCAGCCGGAACGACGTGGCGGTCTCGACATGGTCGTAGGTGTAGGCCGTCTCCAGCCGGATAGCGTTGTTCTCGGACGTCGGCGTCCGCCCGAGGATGGCCGACTGAGACAGCACCCCGTACGGAGACACGGCGCGCGCCTCCAGGCTGAGCGACGCTCCCGAGAAGGTCGGCCGGTAACCGTCGGCGCGCGTCTGAGCGGACCCGAAGGCGACGTAGTTCACCAGCAAGCCCATGTCGGACGGGGTCTGCGGCGGCCGGGGGTCGGCCTCCCCGCCGGCATTGACGACCTGCGGCATCAGCAGACGCACATCGGCGGTCTTGAATGCGATGGTTTGCTTGCGCTCGTCGTAAAGCGCAACGAAGCCCTCGATGGAGGACAGGGAAACCCTTTCGTCGTCGGCGCCCTTGCCGGGCGCCTTGACTCCGAGTTCGCGCAGTTCTCTGCGCGTGGCGGAAATGGTCCCGTCGGGACTGGCGAAGAACGCGCCGATGAGCTGCGTCGGACGATCGTTGATGAACACTTCGAGTTGGAGGCTACTGTCCTCCGCCCCCGTGGGGGTGGCCCTCGACTCAGACTGGGCCGCAGCGAAAGCGATACAGACGACGCCAGCTCTAACGAGCCGAGTCGACCTGCGCATCGATGGCGCCTCCATCTGATCTCGCTGTGATCCTCAACGGCCCCGAGCCGAAGCCCTTCGGAACGGGTCGCTCCCAGGACATCGTCCCGTCCGCCAGGACGTAGCCCACGAGCCCTTCGCCGAAATTCGCAACGGCGCGGCCGTCGCTGACCTTGAGCCCGAGGATCTTGGCGCGAGCGCCGCCCGCGTTCGTCGCGGTGACGATCACGCGCCCGCCTTGGACCTGCGCCCGCCAGCTCAGCTTGGGAGGGGAACCCAGACCGCCGCGGAACATCGGGATGGAATGGCTGGCCAGAATGGTGACCTGGCCGGCCTTGAAATCCCGGGGGTTCGGCAACTCGCTGATCACCACCCGGTAGGCTTCCTCCGGGCCGGCCGCGGCCCGCCCCAGCGTCACGAGCCGCACCGTATAGTCCTGGCGCGGTTGCAGCTGAACGGTCGGCGGCGACGCCACGACCTGGCTGGCCGGAATGAGCTCCTCCCGGCCGTTCTGCTGGACCCACTGGAGGACCCTCACCTGTGCGTTCATCGGCTGCGAGCCCTCATTCCGCACCGTCACCACCGAAACGGGGGCGGCGCCCTTCGTTTCGATCAGGGTGGGAGTGACCTGCAAGGCTCCTGCGAAGGCCGGAACGGCCGACGCAGCGCACAGGGCGGCTGCTGCGAGCGTGATGCGCGACATGGCGAGGGTCCTGCCGGTTGATCAGTAGGTGACGGTGACGACGACCGTGTCGGTGTAGGCGCCGGAAGCCGGGTAGACCGTGGTCGCGCCGCCGAGGAGCTTGCCGTAGACGTTCTGGGCGACGCCCACGCCGGAGGTCGAAGTGGCCGGGACGGCGACGCCGGTTCCGGTGCTGAGCCACGGCACGGTGCGCGCCGCATCCGAGTACAGCTCGTAGTTCAGGGTGTTGGCGCCGGCGATGAGCTTGCGCTGCGTGCCGCCGCCCGCGTTCAGGCCCGTGCCGAGGGTCACGTTCACCGGGACGCCCGCGGCGCCGCAGACGACCGTGAACTTGCCGGTCGTGGCTTCCGGAACGCCGGCGGTCGGGATGGAGGTGACGGCGGTTCCGAAGCTGAGCCCGACCGGAGTCGCCATCGTGCAAGCGCCGACGACCGTAGCGCTGACCGTCATGTTGCCGACGAGCGTCTGGGCGGCGAAGCCGGAGGTGGAGGCGAGGCAGAGACCGGCGGCGGCGCCGGCGAGAAGGTGGCGAATACGCATGACAGGATTCTCCCGTGATCCCTCCTTCTGGAGGGAACCCCGCGCCCGCATGACGCGGCGGTTAACCAGAAGATGCTGCGATCAGGCTAAAATCCCATTAACGAAAACGAACAACTAATTGGAATAATTGCATTTAATACGATTAGTCATAGAAAACGCCCGCTCAGATTGCATCATTTGACGGGGTAATTCGGGCGCTACGCCGCCGCTTCCCGCGGGGCCCCGAGGGCTCGGCCGAACAGACGGGCGTAGTCCTGCGCCGGCCTCGCCCAGCTTCGGTCGCACGCCATGGCGGCGCGGCGCATCTCCTCCAGTCGAGCGGCGCTCCGATAGGCGTCGAAGGCTCGGTAGACGGCGCCCAGGAAGCTCGCCAGGCTCGACTTCTCGAACAGGAAGCCCGTGTTGCCGTCGTCGATCGTCTCGGCGAGCCCGCCCGTGGCGTAGGCCACCGGCAGGGACCCGAAGCGCTGGGCGTACATCTGGCTGAGCCCGCACGGCTCGAACCGCGACGGCATCAGCAGGAAGTCGCTGCCGGCGTAGATGCGCCGGGCGAGCTGCTCCTCAAAGCCGATGGAGATCCCCACGGCTCCCGGATGCTTGCGGGCCAGCGCCGTCAACTCGGTCTCGAACCTCGCCTCGCCCTTGCCGGTGACGACGATCTGGCCACCCTGGCGCACGATCGATTCCGCAGCCTCGATGGTCAGGTCGACGCCCTTCTGGGGCACCAGCCGCGACACCACCGCAAAGAGCGGTCCGCGCGACACGGCCAGCCCGAACGCCTTGCGCACGCTCTGCGCGTTCTTGGCCTTGCCGCGCCACTGGCCCGGCTCGAACGGGGCGGCCAGATGCGGGTCGGTATAGGGATCCCAGCTCTCGTCGATGCCGTTCAGGATGCCGGTCAGCCGGCCTTCGTCGGAGCGCGCCCGCAACAGGCCCTCGAGCCCGCAACCATGCTCGCGCGTGGTGATCTCGTGCGCGTAGGTCTCGCTCACCGTGGTGATGTGGTTGGCGTAGAACAGCCCCGCCTTCAGGAACGACACCTGTCCGTGGAACTCCACGCCGTCGATCTGGTAGGCCCGCTCGGGAATGCCCAGCCGCTCCATACGCTCGGGCGGGAACAGGCCCTGGTGGGCCAGGTTGTGCACCGTCAGGATGCAGGGCACGGCGCTGTCGCGCCACGCCAGATAGGCGGGCGTCAACGCCGCCGGCCAGTCATGGACATGCAGCAGGTCCGGCCGCCAGCCCTCGATCGGGTAGGACCCCGCCGCTTCGGCGGCGGCGAGGCTGAGCCGGGCGAAGCGAACGTCGTTATCCGGCCAGTCGACGCCGTGCTGGTCGCCATAGGGCGAGCCGGGGCGGTCGAACAGCTCCGGACAGATCAGGACATAGACCACGATGCCGTCGGCGGTCTGGGTGCGTGCGATGGAGCAGGCCGGGATCGCGCCCCTGGCCGGCAGGTTCATCACCACCTGCATGGGCCCGGCCGAGGCGACGACCTCGCGGTAGCCGGGGATCAGAACCCGGACATCCACCAGCCTGCGCAGCGCGCGCGGCAGGGCGGCCGAAATCTCGCCGAGCCCGCCGGCCTTGGCGAAGCCCGCGAATTCCGGCGTGACGAACAGGATGCGTTCGCGCATTCAGCTTTTCGGAGGTTGGCCGCGCTGGCGCTCAGGCTGGCGAGGGCGGATTGAGATGATCCTGCAACGCCACGATGTCGCCTCCAGTTCCACGGTTTCGCCAAGATTTTTCTCGCAGTCGCGAAAAGGATTTTTGCAGCGCACCCAAGCCGCCGATGTGGGACGTGGGCTCGAAAACGGCGCAGATCCTTCTTGCGATCGGGTGTCCCCGGCGGCGGCTCGCGGAGGCTTGAGGGCTCCCGCCCTGTTCGGAACCCGCCGGAGGACTATATTGCGGTGTCCCGATCCGGCGGCGCCCGGCGCCGTCCCCCTTCGAGGAGTGTTCCATGGCCGTTGCGGCGACGAAGTCCTATCCGGTGACCCACACTGACGAGGAGTGGCGGCGCATCCTCACCGCCGAGCAGTACGACGTGCTGCGCGGCCACGGGACGGAGCGCCCGGGGAGCTGCGCCCTCCTGGCTGAGAAGCGCCCGGGCGTGTTCTCCTGCGTCGGCTGCGGCCACCCCCTGTTCAGGGGCGGCGCCAAGTTCGAGAGCGGGACCGGCTGGCCGAGCTTCAACACGCCCCTCCCCGGCTCGGTCGAGACCAGCGAGGACCGCAGCTACGGCATGCTGCGCACCGAGGCGCATTGCAGCCAGTGCGGCGGACATCTCGGCCACGTCTTTCCGGACGGCCCGCCCCCCACCGGCCTGCGCTATTGCATGAACGGCGTCGCCCTCGCCTTCACGCCGGACTGAGCCCGTCCGGTGCAGGATCAGGGGCCAAACGGCGAGCCCGGCGCGGCCGCCGACGGGCGCATCGCGGGGCCGGATCCCCTGATCCTCACGGCGCGGCTCGGCGGCGGCGCGGCGGACTGGTTCGAAGCCCGGCGCCGCGCGCATTACCCGGCCGACCGCAACCAGGTCCCGGCGCACCTGACCCTCTTCCACAAGCTGCCGGGCGACGCCCTCGCCGAGATCGAGGACGAGCTCGTCGAATGCGCCTGGCGGCTGGACCCGCTGCCCGCCCGCGCCACGCATCTGCGCTTCACCGGCCAGGGCGTGCAGGTCGCCGTCGAATCACCGGGGTTGGAGCGACTGCGGCAGGACCTCGCGAAGCGCTGGGGCCTGTGGCTCACGCCGCAGGACCTCAGGCCGTCCCGCCCTCACGTGACCCTGCAGAACAAGGTCCCGGCGGAGCGCGCGCGCCGCACCTTCGACGGGCTCTGCGCCGTGTTCGAGCCTTTCGACTTCGAGATCGACGGCCTGGACCTCTGGATCTATCGCGGCGGTCCCTGGGACCGCGCCGGCGGATACGAGTTCGGCGGCGCGCCCGCGTAATCGTCCGCCGTCGGGCGGGCCTGCGACGATTGGCGCAGAGACCTGCGGGCCCTCCCCAGGAACTCCCTCCCGGACCCGCCGTTGGGTTGCGGTTCCTAACAACGAGGGAAGAAACGCCATGATGAAGACAATGATGCTCGCCGCCGGCCTCGCCATCGCCATCCCGGGTCTCGCGCTGGCGCAGTCGCCGACCTCCTCCACCCCCGGCCAGACCGGCTCGCGCAGCATGATGCAGGGCGACGCCGGCGCCTCGGCCCGCACCGGCATGGACATGTCCACCGGCTCCAGCCGCAAGATGACGCGCTCCCACAAGACGATGAAGCACAGCCGCAAGCGCATGCACCGCGCCATGTGATCGCGGCCTGACGAGGCGCCCGGACCACGGTCCGGCCGACGCCATGACGGTCGAAGGACAAACCGGCAAGCGCCTGCGCTTCGCCGGTTTCGTCTTGCCCGCTAGCGCGCGGCGGCCGGAGCGCGCATCAGCGCGCCCGAGACCGTCTCGCTCCTCGATCTCAGCAGGTCGGCGTGGCCACGCAGCGAGCCCGCCACGTCGACCACCGCCGCCACCACCGCCTCCGCCTCCCCGGTCGCGCCGTTCAGGCTCTCGGCGGCTCCCGCCAGCTTCTCGTTCTCGTCCTGGACCTTGGCGATCGAGCGCTCGATCTCGGCCGAATAGCTGGCCTGCTCTTGCGTGGCGAGCGCCACGGTCCGGCTGATCCCGGCCACGTCGTGGATGCTCTGGACCACCGCCCGGACCACCGCCGAGGTGCGCCCGCCCGCATGCTTGATGGCCTGGGTCTGGACCGCGATCTTCTGGGCCGCCTGGCTGGTCTGCTCGGCGAGCGCCTTCACCTCGCCGGCCACGACCGCGAATCCGCGGCCGCGTTCGCCCGCCCTCGCGGCCTCGATGGTCGCGTTCAGGGCGAGCAGATTGGTCTGGCGCGCCACGCCCGAGATGAAGCTCGCCACGAAGTCGATCTCGGACGCGGCCGCATCGAGGTCCTTGACGGCCATGTCGGTCTCGCGCGCGCTGTCCACCGAGCGTTCGGCGAGCGCCGAGCTGGCGGCGGCGCTGTCGCTAATGCGCTCGCTGAGCGTGACGAGCTCGCTCGCCATCTCGACGACCTGCTCGGTCCGCTGCAAGGCCCGGCCCGACACGCCCAGCACCTCGGCGGCGTGCCGGCGCGTGTCCGCGGCCCGGGCGGACAGCAGCGCGGAGGCCGAGCCGAGCCGCTCGATCGACGAAGTGATCTCGCAGGTGCTGCTGCGCACATGCTCCTCGAAGGCGTCGAGCCCGGTGGCGATCTCCAGCTCGCGCCTGAGCCGCGTCTCCTGCGCCTGCAGCGCGGTGAGCTCGGCGTCCTTGGCGTGGTTGGAGGCGGCGGCGATCTCCAGCAGCCGCTGGTTGGAGAAGAGCTTCTTGCGGCTGCGCGCGACCGCCCCGCCGAGCCCCAGAACGAGGGCGGAGCTCAGCAGGGCGAGCGCCACCCCAAAGCTCAACTGCCGATCCGCGGCCCCGAAGGCCCTGTCATGCGACAACCCGACCGCCACCATCAGGCCCGACGTTCCGAGAGCCCGATAGGCCATCAGCCGCGGCACGCCGTCGATCTCGTCCACCCCGTCGAGCAGGCCCTTGGCGTTGCGTCTCGCCAGGGTCAGGAGCTGCGAGCCCGCCATGGACTTGCCGATCGTGTCCTTGGTCAGCCCCCGGCGAGACACCACGGCCCCGTATTCCGACAGCATCGTGAGCGCGCCGTCGTGACCGATGTCGATGTCGTCGAAGACGCGGGAGAAGGAATAGGGGTCCAGCGTGGCCACAACGACGCCGCCGAAAGTGCCGTCCGGATTGGTGATGCGCCGGCTGACCGGAATGAACCACTGGCCGTTCCAGACCTCGCGCTTGCTCGGCACCGGCGAGTTCACATAGAGCCGGTCGTCGGCCACATTGGCGTGGAACTGGAAATAGGCTCGGTCGCTGAGGTCGAACTGGCCCTGGACCGGTCGCGACGAATAGATCAGATAGCCGCTGCGATCCAGGATGGCGATCTGCAGCGTATGCTGGTCCGGATGGACATAGCGCGAGACCTTGTACTCGAACGCATTGATGTCCTTGATCTCGGTGAAGATATTGCGCGTCACCTGGATGTTGCTGTCGACATTGGCGAAGATCTGCTCGATGCCAGCCGCCGTCACCGTCGCGATGTTCGTCGCGTAGACCTCCGCGTCCTTCCGCGCCAGCGCCGCATATTCGTACACATGAGCGCCCACGCAGACGCAGATGACCGCCGCGAGGCCGACGGAGCTCAACCAGATAGAACCTGGACGCATGAACAGGGGATCCGCGAGCCCGACCCCGCGCCGGGCTCGGACGGACCCTAGGGAACATCTCTTAATGCAACCTTGGATTGCTTATCCGGCGGTAGCTCGCCAAGCCCCCACGGTCAGTTTCCGCCCGCGATGGTGCGATGCCGCACCACTGACGGGTGGTGTGAGCCACCGCACGCTGCGGCGCCGCATCCAGGCGTAGGCTCCTGCGTGGTCGGGGGGCGTCCCGCAGAGCCGTAGGAGGCGAGGCATGACGGAACTGACCGCAATGCGTCTGCGAAAGCTGGTGAGACGGACATTGGGCCTGCTCGTGTTCGCGTATCTGGCCGCCGGCGTCGCCGCGACGCTCGTGACGCTGCCGTGAGCAGGGCGTCGCGGGCCTGAGGCGGACCGACGCGCGAACACGGCGCCGCAGCCATCGCACGAGGGATGTCGGGAGAAGATCCAGCGGCGCTGGGGTGGGCGGCCGTCGCCTGCCCCAGAGGCGCCGCCCCGATGCGCCGCCCCAGAAGCGCCGCCTCATGCGCGCTCCGGGCCGCCCCATGTTCGCCGCAAGCCGGCCACACGAGGGTCGCTCTCGGTTGAAAGCTTGGCGCCCCCGAAACGGCAAGACGAGATCATGACAAAGACAAGAGACCTTCTGCTCGCCGGCGTGATGGGTCCGGCGCTGCTCCTTGGCCAGCCCGCTTTCGCGTCCACGGATGCGGCGCGCCGGTCCGCGGCCGACGCCGCGGCGACGCGCGGCGCATCGGACCTGCCGATCGTGCTGGCCCAGGGGCAGCCGCCCGAGCCGGCCGAGGGAGGACCTCCACGCCGGGGACCGCAGGGCCAGCCCGGCGGGCCGGGACAGCGCGGTCCGGGTCCGGGAGGTCCTGGTCCCGGAGGTCCTGGTCCGGGAGGCCCCGGTCCCGGCGCACGGCCGCCCCAGGCCGCGCCCGGCCTTCCGCCGGGCCCGCCGCCTGGAGCCGCGCCGCGGCCGCAGCCTCCGGCCGCGCCGCCGCCGGTCGTGGCCCCGCGCCCGCCTGCTCCGCCCGCGCCCCCGCCGGCCGCCGCGCCGCGCCCCGCACCGCCCCCTGTCGCCCCGCCGCCCCCTCCGGCCGCCGCTCCGCGCCAGCCGGCTCCGCCGGCGGCCCCGCCGCGCGCGCCTGCCCCGCCTCCGCCGCCGCCCGCCGGGATCGCGCCTCCCGCGCCCCCGCGCGCCGCGCCTCCTCCCCCGCCCGCCGCGCAGACCGCGCCGCGGCCGGCCCCCGGCGTCGAGGGCCAGCCGGCTCCGGGACGCCCGGGACCCGGCGGCCCGCCTCCGGGCGCGCCTCGGCCGCCCGCCGCCGCGGCTCCGCCCCCTCCCCCGCCGCCCGCCGCCGCCGCGCCCCCCGGGGCCGCGCCCGCTCGCCCCGCGCCCGGCCTCGGCGAAGCGCCGCGCGCAGCGCCGCCCGGCTCGCCGGCGCTGCGACCCGGCGGACCGCGCCCCGGCCTCGCTCCGGCCCAGGCCGTGAACCCAGCCCCCGGCGCCCCTCCGGTCCCCGGCGCTCCGCCGGCGCCCGGCGCCGCCCCGCCACCGCCCCCGGCTGCGGCGCAGCCGCCCGCGCCCGGCGCGCCGCCGGCTCCAGGAACGCCGCGCCAGGTCCAGCCCGGCCGCATTCCTGGCGCCGCGCCAGGCCAGCCGGGAGCGGCGGGAAGGCCCGGCGCCCCAGGACAGCCGGCCTTGTCGGGACAGCCGCCCGCCCCAGGGCAGCCGGTCCCAGGACAGCCGGTTCCAGGACAGCCCGCCTCAAGCCAGCCCGCGCCGGGACAGCCGCCCGTCCCCGGCCAGCCGGCGGTCTCCGGACAGCCGCCCATCCCGGGCCAAGGCCGGCCTCCCGTTGCGGGCCAGCCGCCCGCCCCTGGAGCGCCTCCCGCCCCGCAGGGCCTCGCGCCGCAGCCGGGTCAGCCCCCCGTCGCCGGCCAGCCCGCCGGGCGCCCGCCCGGAGGCCCCGCCCAGACGCAGGCGCCGGGCTTCGCACCGCCGCCTGGCGCGCCGGCCCAGCTCGCGCCCGGACAGGTCCCGGGCCAGAGTCCCGGACAGATTCCGGGCCAGCCCTCCGCCGCCGCGCCGCGCCGGGGCGGCATCGGCCCGGCCGGCGCGGCGGCGCTCGGCGCTGCGGCCGGCTTCGTCGGCGGCTACATGGCGTCCGAGGGCGCGCGCAATTTCGACGACGTGCGCCAGCGCCGCCGCGAGGTCACGCAGGACGGCGTCACCGTCATCCAGGAGCCTGGCCGCACCATCTATCGCGGCGAGAACGACCGCGTGTTCCTGCGCCACGACGAGACCGAGCGCTTCCGCGAGCTGGGCGGCTCGGTCCGCACCGAGCGCCGCCAGGGCGAGCAGGTGACCATCTACGACCGCGGCGGCGGCGAGGAGGTCATCACGGTCACCGACGAGAGCGGCCGGCTGCTGCGCCGCATCCGCCGGAGCCCGGACGGCCGCGAGGTTGTGCTGATCGACAATGGCTGGCGCGGGCCGCCGCGCAGCTTCGAGGACGAGGTGATCGAACTCCCGCCCCCGCCGCTGCGCATCCCGCGCGAGCGCTATGTGGTCGACGCCGACATCGCCGACGAGCGCCTGATCTACGAGACGATCACGGCCCCGCCGGTCGCCGCGGTGCCGCGCCGCTATACGCTCGACGAAGTGCGCTACAGCCCGGATCTGCGCGCCCATATGCGCAGCGTCGACGTGAACACGATCAACTTCGAGACCGGCTCGTGGACCGTGCCCCCAGACCAGGCGCAACGGCTCGCCACCCTCGCCCAGGCCGTCAACCAGGCGGTGCGGGCGAACCCGAGCGAGGTGTTCCTGCTGGAGGGCCACACCGACGCGGTCGGCTCGGACGTCGACAACCTCTCGTTGTCGGACCGCCGCGCCCAGTCGGTGGCTGCAATCCTGACGCGGGATTTCGCGGTGCCGCCGGAGAACCTGACGACGCAGGGCTATGGCGAGCAGTACCTCAAGGTGAACACGCAGGCGCCCTCGCGCGAGAACCGGCGGGTCACCTTGCGGCGCATCACCCCGCTGTTGTCGGGCGAGAACGCCCAGCGGCAGCAGCAGTAAGAGGCTCGCCCGCGGCGCTCGCGCCGCGGGCGGTCCCGGAACCTTCACCGGGGCCGCGCGATTGTCCCCGCGCCCACGAGGAGGAGGCGCCATGCGTATGCTCACCGGAATGATCCTGGGGTTCCTGCTCGCCGTCGGCGTCGCCTATGTGCATGACTCCAGCGCCGCCCCCGGCCAGAACATGGTCAACTGGGAGGTGGCCAATCGCAGCTTCCAGTCGGTCGCCACGCAGATCCATGACGGCTGGCGTCGCCTGACCTCGGGCGAGAAGGCCACCATCTAGGCCGGCCATGGCCCGTCGCGCTCCTTCTCGTGCAAGGGGCGCCGAGGCCCGCTAGGATCCCCGGCGAACGATGCGAATCGGGCGCGAAACGATCCGGGCGGCAGCCCGGTCCCGCGCTTCGTCCTTCCGGAGCCGCCGCCCATGACGCTGTATGTCGATCCCGCCACGCAGGCCTTCCTCGTCCGCGCCCGCGCCCAGCCCGCCGTGGACTACCGCACGATGCCGCCGGCCGAGGGACGCGCGCTCTTTGAGACGCTGCAGCGTCCGCTGAACTTCTCTCCTTACGAGATGGCCGAGATCCGCGACCTCACGGTCCCGGGGCCGGGCGGACCCATCCCGGCGCGGCTCTTCCGGCCGACGCCCGAACCCGCCGCGCCGGTGGTGCTCTACGCTCATGGCGGAGGCTGGACCTTCGGCTCCATCGAATCCCACCACGCGCTCATGCAGAACCTCGCCGGCGCGTCCGGCTGCGCCGTGCTGGGGCTGGACTACCGGCTGGCCCCCGAGCACCCCTTCCCGGCCCCGCTCGACGACGTGCTGGCCGGGCTCGACTTCATCGCGCAGGGCGGCCTCGGCGTTCACGCCGACGCGTCGCGGGTCGCCGTCGCGGGCGACTCGGCCGGGGCCAATCTGGCGCTTGGCGCCATGGTGGCCCGCAAGGCCGCCGGCCGTCCCCTGCCCCGCACGGCGGCGCTGTTCTATGGCTGCTTCGCGCCGATCTTCGACACGCCGAGCCATCTGCGCTGCGGCGACGGCTCCTACCTGCTCGGCACGGCCGGGATGCGGTGGTACTGGGCCAACTATCTGGGCGAGGCCGCCGCGGCGCCGCCCCCCGCCGCCGCGCCGCTCGACGCCGATCTCGCCGGCCTGCCGCCGCTCTACCTCAACTGCGCCGGCCTCGATCCGCTGACCGACGACACGCTCATCCTGGCCCAGAGGCTCGCGGACGCCGGCGTCCGCTACCGCCTGGACAGCTGGCCCGGCGTGCTGCACGGCTTCATGCGCATGGTCCGCGACGTCCCGGCCGCGCTCGCCGCGACGCGGGCGGCCGGCGGCTTCCTGCGCGAAGAGTTCGCCCGCGAGTAGCGAAGCCCGCCGGCCAAGCTTGCCGAACGCGCGGCCTCGGCGCTCAATGGCGGACATGACCCCTCATGCTGACTTGAGGAGAGTTCCATGTCCGCATCCCATGCAAAAGCCGCCCCAGGCGCATCCGCCTCCGCCCCGACCTGCCGCAAGGTGCGCCCCGGCGCCGAGTTCACCGGCAAGCAGGCGCTCCCCTACAAGCCCGGCGTCTCGGCCGAGACCGTCGGGTCGAAGGGCATCCACCTGCAGATGGTCACCATCCCGCCGGGCGGCCGCGCCAAGGCCCACAAGCACGCGTCGCACGAGACCGCGCTCTATGTCCTGAGCGGCCAGTCGGCGATGTATTACGGCGACAACCTCGAACACCACATGGAGGTCGGCGCAGGCGACTATCTCTACATTCCAGCCGACGTGCCGCATTTGCCCTACAACCCGGGGACCGAGCCCTGCGTCGCCATCATCTCGCGCACGGATCCGAACGAGCAGGAGAGCGTCGTCCTGCTGCCCGAGCTCGACCGCCTGCGCTTCTGAGCAGGCGCTCATCTCGCAGCGCAGCGCCACGCTTTCGTCGGACTTCGGTGCTCCGCTTCGCGCGTCGCAGAATGCGGAGCAGCACGATGCAGAATTGCTTCACGCAATGGCTGGAAGCCGTCGCCGCTCATTGCCACGACGGCCAGAAGACACTCGTCGACGCCGACCGCCTGGTCCTGCGCGACTGGTTCGTGGACAGGATGCCCCCCGCCGAAGCGGCCGCGCGCCTCGCCCGATGCGTCGGCCGGGAGGACCGCCCGGACGACGACGGGCCGGCCGGACAGGCCGTCAGGCCCGCCGCCTAGCCCCGCTTCCGGCTGCCGGCTCCGCCCAAGCCCCGCCTTAATTCAGGCCGAGCATCGTCGCCAGGACGCTCGCGACCGCATGCCGGAACATGAAGCATTCCCGGGAGTTGAAGCCGCGATCGTTTCCAGAAGGAGACACGCGATGGTCACGACGACGAAGACACTGGTGCTGGCCGCGTCCGCGCTCGCGGCGGTCGCCGCGTTCACGCTCCCGGCCGAGGCCGCCTGGCGGGGCGGCGGGGCCGGATTCCGTCCGGGCGGCTTCCATGGCGGAGCCTGGCGCGGCGGCGGTTGGGGATATCGCGGCGGCGGTTGGGGTTATCGCGGCGGCTACTGGCGGGGCGGAGGCTGGGGCGCGCCCGTCGCGGCGGGCCTCGTCGGCGGCCTGGCGCTGGGCGCCCTGGCGGCCCCGGCCTATGGCTACGGCTATGGCTACCCGGGCTATGGCTACGGCTACGCCCCGGCCTATGTGGGCGGCTACGGAACCTGCTACATCGAACGCCAGCGCGTCTACGACGCCTGGGGCAGGATGTTCATCCGCCGCGTCCGCGTCTGCGATTGAGCCGCGGGAGGTTTAAAGCGTCCGGCATGACTTACGCGCTGACCCACGACCATGCGCTCCGGCGCTTCGATCTCGCGCAGGACGGCGTCCCGGTCGCCCACGCCCTCTATGAGGAGCGCGGCGACCGGCTCGCGATCTACCACACGGAGGTGGACCGGACCCTGAGGGGACGCGGCGTCGGGGCCGAACTGGTCTCGCGCGTCCTCGACGAGGTCCGCAGCACGGGCAAGTCGGTGATCCCGGCCTGCGCCTATGTGCGCAGCTTCATCGCCGACAATCCGGAATACGGCGACCTCGTCGCCTGATCGAAAAGGCTGCGGCGCGCGTGCGACGCGCCGCCTCGCGCCTATTCGGCCTTCTGCCCGCACTTCTCGACAGCCGCCCGATCCTTCTTGCCCTGCTGGGCGAGCGTCGCCTTGCAGTCGGCGTCGAGGCCCGCTTTGGGCGTGTCGCCCGTGGCGGCGACAGATCCCGTCGTTTCCGTAGACGAACCCGCCGAGCTCTGCCCCGACATCTTTCCGCTCTGCTGCGTCCCGCCCTGGGCGGCCTGGGGCGACTGCGTCGACGGGGCCGGCATGACCCTGTCCTGGGCGAGAGCCGATCCGGCCGCCAGCACGGCCGCGCAGCCGAGAACCGCGGCCTGGGCCAGGGCGATGAACGAAGAAGTCTGCCTCGTGTTCGACATCGTGGCGTCTCCTGATGGCGTGACGGCCTCCCAGTCCCCGGCTCAACGCCCGAAGCGGCGGATCGCTCCGCCGCCTCTGTCCGGCCCGGCTCAGTCGCGCCCGCCCGCGACGCGCTCGTCGGCCGTGTCCTTGCCGGCGCCGCGCCGGCGCATCTCGGCGTTCTCCTTGCCGCCGCCTACCGGGCCCTGATGGGCGAGCTTCCCCTTCCGGGTCTCGCCGTCGGGGCTCTCGGCGTTCTGGCCGGCGCCGCTCTGATTGTTCTGGTTCAGCGCTCCGCCCATCTCTCCGGGCTTGGGCGCGCCGCCGTCGTCGCGTGGTCCGCTCATGGTCGCCTCCTGCGTGATCGCATCGTCCTGAGCCAATGAGCGCCGCCCCGCCTGGTTCCCGCCTGGAACGGAACCCCGGCGCAAGTCCGGGACGGAACCCCGGCGACGGCCGGACGGTTGAACAGTCCCGAGCCCGCGAGCCGCCGCGGGCGGAGCCTTCGCATGCGCATCCGCCACCTCGTCGCCCTGCTGCTGGTCCTGGCCGTCGTCGGCGTGGGCCTCACTTTCCTGCAGGCCCGCCCGCTGAAGCCGACCGACGCGCCCCCGGCCTCCTCCTTCGCGCCCGAAGCCGTGCGGCGCGGCGCCGAACTCGCCGCCATCGGCGATTGCGCCAGCTGCCACACCGCCCCGAACGGCAGGCCTTACGCGGGCGGCGTCGCGCTGGAGACGCCCTACGGGACCATCCACGGAACGAACGTCACGCCGGATCCCGACACCGGCATCGGCCGCTGGTCGGCGCAGGCCTTCGCCCGCGCCATGCGGGAGGGCGTCGACCGCGAGGGGCGGCGTCTCTACCCCGCCTTCCCGTACAGCCACTACACGCGCCTGGCGGGCGGCGACATCGACGCCCTCTACGCCTTCCTGATGACCCGCACCCCGGTGCGGGCGACCGCGCCCGAAAACCGCCTGCGCTTTCCCTATGGCTTCCGCCCCATCGTCATCGGCTGGAACTGGCTCTATCTCGACCGGAAGCGCTTCCGTCCCGATCCGACGAAATCGGACCAGTGGAACCACGGCGCCTATCTGGCCGAGGCGCTCGGCCACTGCGGGGCCTGTCACACGCCCCGGACCCGGTTCGGCGGCGAGGACCCCAGGGCGCATTTCAACGGCGGCGTGGCGGAGGGCTGGTGGGCGCCGCCCCTGAACCAGACCTCGCCGTCGGCCGAGCCCTGGACGGCCGACGGCCTCTACGCCTATCTGCGCTCCTGGGACGCCGCCCATGGCGGCGCGGTCGGCCCGATGGCGGCCGTGACCGCCAACCTCGCCGGCGCGCCGGAGGCGGATGTGCGCGCCATCGCCGCCTATGTGGCGGAGCGCATGGGGCCGCCTCAGCCCCTCAACAAGGCGCGGCGGGACGGCCTGATGGCGCGCGCCGAGCCGGACGGGTCGAGGGATCCCGCCCTGGCGCGCGGCGGCGCCGTCTACCAGGGCGCCTGCGCCCAGTGCCACGCGACGGGCGGGCAGACGCCCTTCACGGTTCCGTCCCTGGCGCAGCACACCTCGCTGTTTGGGCCCGTTCCCGACAACGTCCTGCAGGTGGTGCTGCACGGGATCAGGACGCCCCAGGGCGCGGCAGGGCCCCTCATGCCGGGCTTCGCCGACGCGCTGACGCCGGCCCAGGTCGCCGATCTCGCCGCCTATCTGCGGGCGCGCTTCACCGACCAGCCGCCCTGGCCGGACGTCGAGGCCGCCGTCCGGCGGATCCGCGGACAGCCCTCGCAGGCCGTTCCCGCCGCCCCCGTGGACGGCGCAGTGCAAAAAGCCCTCGACTGAAGAGAACAACGAAACGAACGCGTTGGGAGAAAACCCTCATGGTGGATCTCAGGATCAACGGCAAGACCCATCGCGTCGAAGCCGAGCCCGGGACGCCTCTCCTCTATGTCCTGCGCGACGAGCTGCAGCTCAACGGCGCGAAATTCGGCTGCGGGCTCGGCCAGTGCGGCGCCTGCACGGTGGTGGTCGATGGCGCGCCGGTGTTCTCCTGCCTCATGCCGGCGTCCCTGCTGGCCGGGCGCGACATCGTCACCGTGGAGGGCCTGGGCTCGCCCGAGGCGCCCGGCCCGCTGCAGCAGGCCTTCATCGACGAGCAGGCCGCCCAATGCGGCTACTGCATCGCCGGCATGGTCATGCGCGCCCACGCGCTCCTGCTGAAGACGCCCTCGCCCACCGAAGCCCAGATCCGCGAACACATGGACGCCAATCTGTGCCGCTGCGGGACCCATATGCGGATCCTGGCGGCCGTGCGCCGCGCCGCCCTCGGGGCCAAGGCGGGCGGCCGCACCGCCGAGGCTTCGCCCGCCAGGCAGGGAGCGCTGTGATGACCGTTCCATCCGCCCCAAGCCGCCGCGCCGTGCTCGCCGGAGGCGGCGCCCTCGTGCTGTCCTTCAGCCTGTCCGGCCGATCGGCGCTGTCGCAGGAGACGCAGGCGCCCCAGGAGCTTCAGAACCTGGGCAAGGCGCCGACGCCGGCCGCGCCGCTTCCTGGCAGCCTCAAGGCGGAGCCGCGCCTCGACGCCTGGATCAGGATCGGAGAGGACGACGCCGTCACAGTGTTCACCGGCAAGGCCGAACTCGGCCAGGGGATCAAGACCGCCCTCCTCCAGATCGCAGCCGAGCAGCTCGACGTCGATCCCTCCAGGCTGACGCTGGTCACCGCCGATACGGCCCGCACCGCCAATGAGGGCTTCACGGCGGGCAGCCACTCCATGCAGGACAGCGGCACGGCGATCCTGCATGCGAGCGCCCAAGTGCGCGAGATCCTGCTCGGCCTCGCGGCGGCCCGGCTCGCGCTCGCCGTCGGCGAGCTTCAGGCCCGGGACGGGCGCATCCTGGCGCCGGACGGCCGCTCCGTCCGCTATGGCGAGCTTGTCGCCGGCCAGGAGCTGCACGCGGCCGCCCAGCCGCAGTCACGCCTGAAGCCGCAAGACCAGCACCGGGTGATGGGCCGCTCGCTGCCGCGCGTCGACATCCCGGCCAAGGTCGCGGGCGGACCCGCCTATGTGCAGGACCTGCGGCTCCCCGGGATGGCGCATGGCCGGGTGGTGCGCCCGCCAAGCCCCGCGGCCGCGCTGGCCGAGGCGGACACGGCCGCGGTGGAGCGCATGCCGGGCGTCCTGAAGGTGGTGCGCGACGGACGCTACCTGGCGGTCGTCGCGGAGCGCGAGTTCCAGGCGGTCACGGCCGCGCGCGCCCTTGCGGCGGCGACCCGCTGGACGGAGACGGCCTCCCTGCCGGCCCGCGAGCGGGTGTTCGAGACGCTGGCGGGCCTGCGCTCGGAGGACACGGTCATCCACGAGAAACGCGGCGCGCCCGCCGCGGCGGTCCGCACCGTCGATGCGGAATATCGCCGCCACTACCAGCTGCACGGGTCGATCGGCCCCTCCTGCGCGGTGGCTCAGCTGCAGGACGGAGCCCTCACGGTCTGGAGCCACGCGCAGGGCATGTTCCCGCTGCGCGCCGCCCTGGCCGAGATGCTCGGGATGCCGGAGGACAAGATCCGCTGCATCCATGTGGAGGGGTCGGGCTGCTACGGCCACAACGGCGCGGACGACGCCGCCGCCGACGCCGCCCTGCTGGCGCGGGCGCTGCCGGGCCGCCCCGTCCGCGTCCAGTACATGCGGGAGGACGAGCACCGCTTCGAGCCCTACGGCCCCGTCATGATGAGCCGCGCCTCGGCGGCGCTGGACGCCTCGGGGGCCATCGTCGACTGGCGCTACGAGGTGCGCAGCAACACCCATTCGACCCGCCCGCCCGGCGCCGGGCAGCTCCTCTCCGCCCAGCTCCTGGAGAAGCCCTTCGCCCCCGCCGCGCCCAAGCCCCTGCCGCAGCCGGAAGGTGGCGGCGACCGCAACGCCATTCCGCTCTACGACCTGCCGAGCCAGCGCATCCTGCACCGTTTCGTGCCCGAGATGCCGCTGCGCGTCTCCGCCATGCGCGGGCTCGGCGCCTATCTCAACGTCTTCGCCATCGAGAGCTTCATGGACGAGCTCGCGGCGGCGGCCGGCGCCGATCCGGTCGCGTTTCGGCTCAAGCACCTCAAGGACGCGCGCGCCCGCGACGTGATCGCCCTGGCGGCGGACAAGGCCGGCTGGTCGAAGCCCCTCGCCTTGGACGCCCGGAAGGCCGGGCGGGGCCGAGGCTTCGCCTTCGCGCGCTACAAGAATCTCGGCGCCTACGCGGCCATCGCGGTCGAGGTCGCGGTGGAGCGGGAGACCGGCCGCGTGCGGCTGCTCGGCGTCACCGCGGCGGTCGACAGCGGCGAGGCCGTGAACCCGGACGGCATCCGCAACCAGATCGAGGGCGGCGTCATCCAGTCGGCCAGCTGGAGCCTTCTCGAGGAGGTCGCCTATGACCGCACCCGCATCCTCAGCCGGGACTGGAGCACCTATCCGATCCTGCGCTTCTCGGCCGCCCCGGAGAAAATCGACGTGCACATCGTCAACCGGCCGGGCCAGCCCTTCCTGGGCACGGGCGAAGCCAGCCAGGGCCCCGCCGCCGCCGCCATCGCCAACGCCATCGCCGACGCCACCGGCGTCCGCTGCCGCGAGCTGCCGATGACGCCCGGCCGCATCAAGTCCGCGATCGGCGTCTAGGACGGCGAGTGGGAATGAGCGTTCTTCCACCCATCCCCCGTCATCCCCGGCGCGCCGCAGGCGCGGGAAGGGGATCCAGGAGGCCGGGCAGGAGGCGCCTCATCCCCCGGCGCTTCATGCCCCCGGGGACGACGGCGGTTGACAAGCGGAAAAAAATCCTATAACCCTGGTCACGCTCTGGTCCACCGAGGGGCGTCTGCAGCGTGAGGACGTGGACCAGGGGCGGCGGCCGCCAACAGCCGAGCTCACCACCCGGTTCGAGGCGGCGGACGGAAGACAAGGTCCGACTAGCGACAACGCGAAGGGGCTGAAAGCGCCCCGGGATCTTCCTTTCATCCTCCAACGTCGCGCGCGGAGCGGCGGGGCCTGGCGGCCTCCCGGCTTCCACTCTACCCACCCCACTCGCCGTGGGGTCCCCAGCGACGCCGCTCCGCGCCGCCCTCCACCCCATCCCTCCGGGCCGAAACGCCGCGGAGATAAACGCGCGTGCCCTTCTCCCCGGCACGGGGAGAACGCAGCCCGAAGGGCCGGATGAGGGGTAACCCGCCACCCCTCACCCCAGCCCTCTCCCCGTTCCGGGGCGAGGGGGCGCACTGCGGCCCTCCCCCAAACCCCCCGTCATCCCCGGCGCGCCGAAGGCGCGGGAAGGGGATCCAGAAAGGCCGGGCGAAGGGCGTCCTCGTCCCAACCCACCTGGATCCCCTTCCCGGCGCTGCGCGCCGCCGGGGATGACGGAGAGCTTTTTGGGTCAGACTTGAAACAGCCCAGCGGCGCGACCCCTCCCCCCGCTCCGGAGCGAGGGAGTCGGCTGCGGCCCCAGGCGTCTCGAAAGTCGAGGGGGAGTTTGCGCAAACCCCACCACCCGTCATCCCCGGCGCGCCGCAGGCGCGGGAAGGGGATCCAGAAAAGCCGGGCGAAGGGCGTCCTTGTCCCAACCCACCTGGATCCCCTTCCCGGCGCTGCGCGCCGCCGGGGATGACGGAGCCGCCCTTGGGCTTGACCCGAGGGTGCCGAGCGCAGCGAGGTCGGATGAGGGATGCCCGTCGCCCCTCTCCCGGTTCCGGGGCGAGGGAGCTGCAACGAAAAAGGGCGACGCCATCGCGCCGCCCTCTCGCAACCGTCGGATCCCGATGGGCCTACTGGTCGTCGTCCTGCTGCACGGCGGCGTTGGAGGCGACCGGGACGGAGCCGAGGCCGTCCTTGTTGTAGATGTCGTCGCGGAACTGGACGAGGCCCTCGGGGGTCGCCCAGGCGGTGATGTAGACCCAGTACACCGGCACCGGCTGGGCCAGGCGCGCGTCGACGCGCTGGCCGCCCTCGATGGCGGCGTCGATCTGCTCGCGGCCCCAGCCGGGCGTGTCCTTGAGCAGCCAGGTGATGTAGTCGCGGACGTTCTGCACGCGCATGCAGCCCGATGAGACGAAGCGGAAGTCGTCGCCGAAGATGCCCTTGGCGGGCGTGTCGTGCATGTAGACGCCATACGGATTGGCGATGTTGATGCGCACCACGCCGAGCGAGTTGAAGTCCCCGCCCGGGTCCTGCCGGAACATGTAGTGGGTCGCCTCGTCCGAGCGCCAGTTCACCTGCGAGGGCGAAATCTCCTGCCCGTCCTTGCTGATGATGCGGATCTTGTTCTCGGTGAGGTAATTGGCGTCGGCCTGCATCTTGGGGATGAGGTCCTTGCGGATGATCGACGCCGGCACCGTCCAGAACGGGTTGAAGTTGATGTCGGTGGCGCGGGTGGTCATCACCGGCGACTGGCGGTCGATCTTGCCGACGCCGGCGGCGTGGCGGGTCATGACCTGGCCGTTCTCGACCGTCTCGACCAGCGCGGCCGGGATGTTGGCGACCACGAAGCGGCCGCCGAGATTGCCGGCGTAGCTGCGCAGGCGCACCACATTGGTCTCGAGCTGGCGCAGGCGCAGCTGGGCCGGAACGTTCATCGCCGTCACGGTGGCGGCGTTGACGATGCCGGTCGGCATCAGGCCGTGGCGCTCCTGGAAACGCTTCACGCCGGCTTCCACGAAGCTGTCGAACACGGGCGATGCGCCGGCGTTCTGGTCCAGGTCGGCGGACGCGGCGAGGCGGCGGCGAAGCGCCACCACGGCTGGGCCCTTCGAGCCGAGCTTCAGGTTGGCCTGCGGCATCGCCGGGAAGCCGCCCTGGGCGACGAGCTGGCGATAGGTTTCGATCGTCTGTTCGGTCGCCTGCAGGGTCAGCGGCGACAGGACCGGCGTCGTCGAGCGCACGACCTTGAGGCTGGTGGCCGCGTCGTAGTTCTGACGCCACTCGGCCTGCCCGGCGCTCTGCGCGAAGGCGCTCGAGAAGCCCCCCGTGGATGCGACGGCCAGGGTCGCCAGACCGGACAGGGCGAACTCGCGGCGGGACATCGATCGGAATGAGGTCATGATGCGTGATCTACTGAGGTTGCGTGATCGGGGACGTCACAGGCGATCCTTGGAGGATCGCAGTAAACGAACCGTTTTCACTTGGAAACAGCCAATGTGGTCGGGGCTGAAAAGCGTGCCGCAGTCCGGCGAATTTAAGGCGACCGCGCCCCGTTTCGGGAAGGCCGCTGGGACCTGTGTCTCATCGGCAACGGACCCGCGCCGGCGCCGGCGCCCTTCGCTGACTACTGAGGCCCCGCATGAGGTCTGCGTAGTCGAACCGGATCGAGGCGAAGCCTGGACTGAGCGATAGTGCGGCCTATCGAACATCACGCACGGAGGTCACCCATGCTCACCATCAACCAGGCCCAACTCGCCGGCGGCTTCAGGTCTCAAGAAGACGTGATCATGGCCGAACTGCACGCCAGCCTCGCCCAGGTCGAGCGCCTGATCGAGCGGCTCTCGCCGCATCTGCGCGCCCAGTCCGGCGCGCCGCTGCGGACGATCGGCGCCCCGGCGCAGCAGCCCGCCCCCGAGGCGGCGGAATCCCTCGAGAAGCTTCAGGCGACAGCCAAGACCCTGCGCGACGGCATCGCGGCGCTGAGCCGCGTCGGCCACGCCTGAGGCGTTCTCCAAAATGCAGGAAAGGCCGGGATCGCCCCGGCCTTTCTGTCGTCTATGGAACCGGCCGCGGCGCGGCGGCGCGTCAGAGCCGGTAGCGGATATGGTCGGTCCAGAAGCGCTCCAGGCGCCCCAGGGCCGTGTTCACCAGCTTGAACTCCTCCGACGAGATCCCGCCGATCTGCTCGACCGTGCGGACATGCTTGTCGTAGAGGCCCTTGACGATGTCGTGCACCGCCCTGCCCTGCTCGGTCAGGCTGATGCGCACCGAGCGGCGGTCGATCCGCGAGCGCTGGTGGTGCAGATAGCCCATCTCGACCAGCTTCTTGACGTTGTAGGAGACGTTCGAGCCGAGATAGTAGCCGCGGGTGCGCAGCTCGCCGGCCGTCAGCTCCTTGTCGCCGATATTGTAGAGCAGCAGCGCCTGCACGCTGTTGACGTCCGAACGGCCGCGCCGGTCGAATTCGTCCTTGATGACGTCCAGCAGGCGGCGATGCAGCCGCTCCACCAGCGTCAGAGCCTCGATGTAGAGCGGCTGCACGTCCGGCGCAGCCGAAGACGTCTCGGGAACGTCGATGGTCTTGATTGCCGCTTTCATAATCCGCCTCTCTGCTTTCCCTGTGGCCGACGTTTCCCGGCCTCGTTGAAAGCGAAAGTAACTTCAGCAGATGAAAGCCAGTTTAAACAACGAGATGAATCGAGTGTTCACAACTTTGGGGTGAATCAAGCTTAAATGCTACTCATCTCGCCCGTTTGCACTTCGTTGACTCACGCGGCGGCGACGCCGCTAGACGTCCCGCGCCGCCAGCCAGGACAGGATGATGTAGACGATCACGGCGGCGCCCTCCGCGACCACCATCCCAATCCCCAGCGCCTGGGGCCCGACCGGCGCGAAGCTCCCCACCAGGATGTGGCTCATGATCGCCAGCAGCCACATCACCCCGCCCCAGGTGCTGGTCAGCCACAGCCCGACGCTGGCCACGAGGTCCAGCACGGCGAACACGATCACCACCGCCCGGCCGGCCGGCGACAGCGCCTCGAAGGTCGCCCCGCCCAGGGGGTCGACGCCCAGGATGGTGAGCCAGTAGGACAGGCCCTTGACCACCCACACTGCCGCCATCAGCCGCATGAAGGTCACCAGCGCGCGGTCCCACGGCACGCCGGCGCGGTCGGCGCCGGGTTCCTGGAGCGACTGGCTGCGATGCTGCTCGGCCCTCACGCGCCCTGCTCCGGCAGGTCGAGCTCCTGGTCGGGCGGCAGCGGCGCGAAATAAGCCGCCGCCTTCTCGGCGGTCGCATGCGACAGCGACGCCGGCGACCATCGGGGAGACTGGTCCTTGTCGATCACGGCGGCCCTCACGCCTTCGTAGAAGTCGGGCGTATCGACCATGCGCGACACGATGCGGAACTCGGTGCGCATCGCCTCGGCGAAGTCCATGTCCTTGCCGCGCCGCATCTGCTCCAGCGCCACCGAGAGGCTGGTGGGCGAGCGGTCGCGGATGATGGCGGCCGCATCGGAGGCGAACTCCGACCCGGCAGCCGCATGGGTGTCGAGACGCTCCAGGATCTCGGCGACGCTCAGCCCGACGAAACACTGGTCGATCTCGGCCCGGAGCGCCGCGACCGGCGCCTCGCCCGGCGGGCGGGCGTGGGCCGTCAGCGCCGCGTCGACAGGCTCGCCCGCCACGAGCGCGTCCATGATCGCCGGAAAGGCCGAGGACGGCGCCGCATGGGTGGCCAGACCCAGCGCCAGCGCGTCGGCCGCCTTGACGCGGGCCCCCGTCAGGGCCAGCCAGACGCCGGTCTCGCCCGGAAGCCTCGGCAGCGCATAGGTCGCGCCCACGTCCGGGAAGAAGCCGATCGCCACCTCCGGCATGGCGAACAGATAGCGCTCGCCGGCCACCCGGTGGCTGCCATGCAGGGACAGCCCCACGCCTCCGCCCATGACGATGCCGTCGATCAGCGCCACATAGGGCTTGCGGTAACCCTGGATCAGAGCGTTCAGGGCGTATTCCTCGCGCCAGAAGACGAGCGCTTCCTCCCGCCGGCCGGCCTTGCCGAGCTCGTAGAGCTGGCGGATGTCCCCGCCCGCCGAGAACGCCTTCTCGCCCGTCCCGGCGATGACCACCCGGGTCACCCGGGGGTCCGCCGCCCAGGCGTCGAGCGCCTTGCGGATCGCCCGCACCATGCCCAGCGTCACGGCGTTCAGCGCCTTGGGCCGGTTGAGCACGATGACTCCGGCGGCGCCGCGCACCTCGCAGATCGCTTCGACGCCGGCTGTTGCGGCGTCGGTCGCTGCGGGGCTCTCGGGCGGTTGCGGCGATCGGGTCATGAGGCGCTCATGTCGGAGGGATCGAAGCGGCCGGTCAGGTCGCGGGCGGAGTGAAGCTTGCGACTCCCTCCGCGTCAACGCGCAACCCCTCCCGCCGGATGAGTACAAATGCGGGCGCGGCCCTTGGCCGCTTTCAGGCGAACCGGGTTGGTGATACTGGGAAGTTCAGAAATCTTCCAACCTGGCGCCCGGCATCAGGGACGCCGATCTGCGGAGGACACGCCGATGGCGTCCCGGGTCACCCCGTTCCAGAGCCCAGCCCCGCTGGGATCGCCCGCCCTGCGGGACGAAGCCGCCGCCGAGCTCCGCGGCCCGCGCCTCGACCTGACCCACCGGCCCCGCCGCAATCGCAAGTCCGAGTGGGCCCGCCGCCTCGTGCGCGAGAACGTGCTCACCGCCAACGACCTCATCTGGCCGCTCTTCGTCGTCGAGGGGCGCGGCGTGCGCATCCCGGTGGGGTCGATGCCGGGCGTCGAGCGCCTCAGCGTCGACGAGATCGTCCGCGAGGCGGAGCGCGCCGCAGAGCTCCGCATCCCGGCGATCGCGCTCTTTCCCTACACCGATCCGGGCCTGAAGGACGCCGTCGGGGCCGAGGCCCTCAACCCGGACAACCTGGTCTGCCGCGCCTGCCGGGCCGTCAAGCAGGCCGTGCCCCATATCGGCATCCTCACCGACGTCGCGCTCGACCCCTACACCAGCCACGGCCATGACGGCCTGCTCCAGGACGGCGTCATCCTCAACGACGAGAGCGTCGCCGTGCTGGTGCGCCAGGCGCTCAACCAGGCCGAGGCCGGGTCCGACATCGTGGCCCCCTCCGACATGATGGACGGCCGGGTCGGCGCCATCCGGTCGGGTCTCGACCGCGCCGGCCTCAGCGACGTGCAGATCATGGCCTATGCGGCCAAATACGCCTCCGCCTTCTATGGCCCGTTCCGCGAGGCCGTGGGCAGCGGCGCCGTGCTGTCGGGCGACAAGCGCACCTATCAGATGGACCCGTGCAACGGCGACGAGGCCATCCGCGAGGTGGCGCTCGACCTCGAGGAAGGCGCCGACATGGTCATGGTGAAGCCCGGCATGCCCTATCTGGACATCGTCCGGCGCGTGAAGGAGACCTTCGCGGTCCCGACCTTCGCCTACCAGGTGTCGGGCGAATACGCGATGATTCGCGCCGCCGCCGCCAATGGCTGGCTCGACGGCGACAAAGCGATGGTGGAGAGCCTCATCGCCTTCAAGCGCGCCGGCGCCGACGGCGTCCTCACCTATTTCGCTCCGGCCGTCGCCGAGAAGCTGAAGCGCGAGGGCTGAGTCCAACCCTCGGTCGCCGCCGCGGGCCGTGACAGGCCCGCCGACGTGGTTATCCTGCCGGAATGCTCCGCCCGTACGCCGTAGTCCCGGCGATTCTCTTCCTGGCCATCGCCGGTTGCGCCACGCTGATCGACACCGATCAGGCGCGGATCTGCCGGACCGTGATCCCGGCCCTCAATCCCGCCGGCAGCGTCCTCACGCTGGGCCGGCAGACCCCGGCGGAGGACCATCGCGGCCTGCGGATCGTCTATCGGGCGGAGCCGCCGGGCGAGCCGTCGCGGACGCGTTTCATCGCCTGCCGATTCGCCGAATCGGGCGGCCGGCCGGAGCTGACCGGGGTGGCCACCGAGCGCGGTCCGCTCGGCGAAGCGGCGTTCCTCTATCTGAAGCGCTTCTATCTCGGCTCCCCCGAGGCGCTGCTGGAGGATCCCGGCGCGCCGGAAGCCGCCGATGTGCCCGCCGTTCCGCACGCCGTCGCCTATGCGCTGCAGCAGGTGGTCGGCGGCCTGCCGCAGGCGGCCGTCTACGGGCTGCTGGCCGCCGCCTACTCGCTCATCTACGGGCTGGTGGGCCGCATCGTGTTCGGCTTCGGCGAGATCGCGGCGCTGGGCGGCTATGGCGCCCTGCTCGGCGTCACGCTGGCGGTGCAGTTGGGCGCGCGCGACCCCTTGGCGGGGCTCGCCGTGGCGGCGGCGCTGTCGATCTACGCCGCGAGCCTCTACGGCATGGTGAGCGGCCGGCTGGTGGTGGCCCCGCTGGTGGCGGGCCCCGGCCTGCCGATCCTGATCGCCACCACGGGACTGATGATGGCGCTGTCCGAATTCCAGCGCCTGACCCAGGGCAACGACCTGCGCTGGGCGCCGCCCGTGATGAACGCCCCCGTCCCGCTCCTGCGCTCGGGCGACTTCGTCACCACCTTCACGCCCATCGCCCTGCTGGTCACCGTCGTGTCCTTCGCGGCCGGGGCGGCGCTGCTCGTCGTCATGCGGCGGACGCGGTTCGGCCGGGCCTGGCGGGCCTTCGCGGACGATCCCGGCGCGGCGGCGCTCTTTGGCGTCGACAGCCGGCGCATCTTCCTCGCCACCTTCGCGCTGTCCTCGGCCCTGGCCGGGCTGGCCGGCTTCGTGATCACGGCCTATTGGGGCGGCGTCGGCTTCGGCTATGGCCTGACGCTCGGCCTCAAGGCGCTGGTGGCCGCCATCATCGGCGGGATCGGCTCGGTCGGCGGAGGATTGGCCGGAGGCGTCGTGATCGGACTGGCGGAAGCGCTGTGGTCGGCTACGATGCCCCTGGAATCCAGGGACATCGCCATCTACGCCCTGCTCAGCATCACGCTCGGCCTTCGCCCGGGCGGGCTCTTCGGATGGCGGGACCTCTTGCCCAGACGGGTCTGACCGCCATGACGGAACCTGCGAGCCCAGCCCCCTCCCCCTTCTGCGTCACCCTCGACGATGTCCGCGCGGCCGCCCGCACCATCGAGGGGCGGGTGCAGAAGACGCCGATGCTCCCCGCCCCGCGCCTCTCGGCGCTGACGGGCGCAAACGTCTTCGTGAAATACGAGAACATGCAGTCGACCGGCTCCTTCAAGGAGCGCGGCGCGCTGAACCGGCTGTCGCAGCTGACGCCGGGCGAACGCCGGCGCGGCGTCGTCACCATGTCGGCCGGCAACCACGCCCAGGCGGTCGCCTACCATGCGGGCCTCCTGGGGATCCCGGCCACCATCGTGATGCCGGCCACCACGCCGCTGGTGAAGGTCGAGAACACGCGCAGCTACGGGGCCGCCGTGGTGCTCGACGGCGAGACCCTCTACGAGGCCCGCGAGCGCTGCGAGGCGCTGCGCGCCGAACGCGACCTCGTGCTCGTGCATCCCTATGACGACCCCGCCGTCATCGCCGGCCAGGGCACCATCGCGCTGGAGATGCTGGCCGAGCGGCCCGACCTCGACATGCTGGTGATCCCCATCGGCGGCGGCGGGCTTTGCGCCGGCAACGCCATCTCGGCCAAGGCGCTGAAGCCGGCGATCCGCATCATCGGCGTGGAGGCGGCGCTCTACCCGTCCTTCGTCAACGCCATCCAGGGCCTCGATCGCCCCATCGGCGGCCCGACGCTGGCCGAAGGCATCGCGGTCAAGACCGTCGGCAGCCTGACGCTGCCCATCGTGCGCGACCTCGTGGAGGACATCCTGCTCGTCGACGAGCCGGCCATCGAGCGCGGGGTGAACTGCTTCGCCACGCTGGCCCGCAGCATGGCGGAAGGCGCCGGGGCGGCCGGGCTCGCCGCGCTGCTGGCCGAGCCGGAGCGGTTCAAGGGGCTGAAGGTCGGCCTCATCCTGTGCGGCGGCAACATCGACGCCAGGCTCCTGGCCGCCATCATGGTGCGCTCGCTGGAGCGGGAGGAGCGGATCGCCTCCTTCCGCATCACCACGGCGGACCGGCCGGGCCTGCTCGGCGCCATCGCATCCCGCCTCGGCGAACTCGGCGCCAACATCCTGGAGGTCTCGCACGGGCGGCTCTTCCTCGACGTGCCCGCCAAGGGCGTCTCCATCGACGTCACGGTGGAGACCCGCGGCGAGGAGCACACCCGCCAGGTGCTGGAGGCCCTGGCCGCCGACGGCCTCGCCCCCAAGCGCATCGACCGGCGCAGCGTCTGACGCCGGCGCCGCGGCCGGCGTCTTGAAGGCCGGGCCCTCCGGGGCCACATCATGGCGCGACACCGCCGCGGGCGGGAGATGCCCCGCCGCACGGGCGGGACGTGAAAGGACTGCGATGACCCACGAGCCTGTCGTCACCTACACCGCCTATCGCCAGGCGGACGTGTCCGGCGTGATCGCCGGCCGGATCGGTGCGCTGCTGGTCGACTTCGTCGTCATCGGCGTACTGTGGGCGATCTTCGCCTTCGCGCTCCTGGTGATGGGCGTGTTCACGTTCGGGTTGAGCTGGCTTCTCCTCGCCCCGCTCTGGCCCACCGTGGCGCTGCTCTACAACGGGATCACGATTTCGGGCCCGCGTCGCGGCACGATCGGGCAGCGCATGTTTGGCGTCGAGATCCGCACGACGAGCGGCCGCACGGCCCCGTTCATCGTGGCCGCCGCCCATGCGGTGCTGTTCTATGTCAGCGTCACCACGCTGACCCCGCTGGTGCTGCTCATCGGCCTCGTCCGCGAGGACCGCCGGCTGCTGCACGACCTGCTGGCCGGGCTGATCGCGGTCCGCCGCGGCTCCTGATTGTAAATTGAACTTTACAACCGGCGGGATGGGCTTGAGGCTCGTCCCGCTGGTGCTATCCTGTCGGGAAGGTGCGTCGTGTTCCCGTCCCGGAGTGATCGCGCAGACCTGAGGCGAGGACTTTGGATTGACGACTCAATCCCGCGATCAGCCGCAATTCTACCTGACGGCGCCGACGGCCTGCCCCTACCTGAAGGGCAAGCTCGAGCGCAAGGTGTTCACCCACCTGATCGGCAAGCGCGCCCATGAACTGAACGACGTCCTCACCCATGGCGGCTTCCGCCGCTCGCAGACGATCGCCTACCGGCCGGCCTGCGACGGCTGCCGGGCCTGCGTTTCCGTGCGCGTGCTGGTCGACGAGTTCAGGCCCTCCCGCAACATGCGCAAGGTGATGGACGCCAACGCCGGCCTCGTCGGCGAGATGCGCGAGAACACACCCACCTCCGAGCAGTATTCCCTGTTCCGCCACTATCTGGATTCACGCCACGCCTCGGGCGGCATGGCCGACATGACGGCGCTCGACTTCGCCATGATGGTGGAGGACTCGCATGTCGAGACGCGCATGATCGAGTTCCGCCGCCGCGGCCCCGACACGGGCATCAATGGCCGCGGCGTCGGCCCGCTGCTCGCCTGCGGCCTCACCGACGTGCTCGGCGACGGGCTGTCGATGGTCTACTCGTTCTTCGATCCGGACGAGGGCGAGCGCAGCCTCGGCACCTACATGATCCTCGACCACATCGAGCGCGCCCGCCGCATGGGCCTGCCCTATGTCTATCTCGGCTACTGGGTCGAGGGCTCGCCCAAGATGGCCTACAAGGCCCGCTTCACCCCGCAGGAGCGGCTGCTGCCGCATGGCTGGCAGCGGGTGGAATAGTCCCATCAGGCCAGCAGCGGCCCTCCGAGTCAGCTTTTATTTGATACTGAATTGTGATACTGAATGGCTCTTAGCAGCAAGGACCGCGCGACTTTGGCGGCGGTCTACGCCGATCCCGTTCGTGCAGACGTGGCGTGGCGCGACATCGAGAGTCTCATGCTGGCATGTGGCGCACAGGTCAGTGAAGGAAGCGGGTCGCGTGTTCGCATCGCATTGAATGGCGTGCGAGCGATCTTCCATCGGCCGCATCCGCACAAGGAAACAGACAAGGGCGCGCTGAAGTCAGTACGGCGCTTCTTGTCCGAAGCAGGTTTCGGGTCATGAACACCATGTCGTACAAGGGCTACGAGGCTCTTGTGGCCTATGACGAGGACGCGGAGATTTTCCACGGCGAGGTGATGAACCTGCGGGATGTCATCACGTTCGCAGGGCGCTCGGTCGTCGAGCTGAAGAAAGCGCTCGAGGAGTCCGTAGAAGACTACCTATCCTTCTGCAAGGAGCGCGGGGAAGAGCCGGAAAAGCCCTATTCGGGTCAATTCGTGGTGCGGGTCGAGCCACCCGTCCACCGCGCCGCCGTCACGGCCGCCAAGCGGGCCGGCGTAAGCCTGAACAAGTGGATCGCGTCCGTGATCGAGCGCGAGGCCGTGCGTTAGCCGAGTCGAGCCTTGGCTCCCGCCTACCCGCTAAACTTGTTGCTCTTTGGGAAGCCCTTGGGCGGCAGGCGCCCGGCCTCGGTGCGGTTGCCGAGCCAGCCGTCCAGTTCGGGCTTCGCCACCGTCCAGGTGCGGCCCGAGGTGTCGAGCCAGGTCAGGCCTTCGGCGATGCGGAAGACCTTCACGTCGGAGACGCCGCCGTCCTTGTAGCGCTGCAGGCGCACGCCCTTGCCGCGGCCCATCTCGGGCAGCTGCGACAGCGGGAAGGCCAGCAGCTTGCGGTTCTCGCCGACGACGGCGACATGGTCGCCCTCCGCCGGGACGACAAGGGCCGCCCGATGCGGGTCGTCGACATTGAGCACCTGCTTGCCCTTCTTGGTGTTGGCCACCACGTCGTCGGAGGTCGCCACGAAGCCGCGCCCCTCGGTGGAGCAGAACAGCAGCTTCGCGCCCGGCCGATGAGGCCAGACATGCACGATCTCGGCGCCCTGGTCGATATCGGCCAGGAGGCGCACCGGGTCCCCGAAGCCGCGCCCGCCCGGCAGGCGCGAGGCCTCCAGGGTGAACACCTTGCCGTTCGTCGCCAGCACCAGGATCTTCGCCGTGCTCTCGGAGAAGAAGGAGGTGTGCAGAGCGTCGTCGCCCTTGAACTGCAGCGACGAGAGATCCTGGACATGCCCCTTCAGGGCGCGGATCCAGCCTTTCTGGGTGACCACCACTGTGAGCGGCTCGCGCTCCACCATGGCCTCGGCGAGGTCGACCGTGGAGGCGTCCGGCGCGTCGGCGAAGCTGGTGCGGCGCTTGCCGATCTTGGTCTCCGGCCCGAAGGTCTTGCGGACCTCCCGGATCTCCCACGAGATCGTCTTCCACTGGGCGTCCTCGGAGCCGAGCAGCGCCTCGATCTGGCCCTTCTCGGCCTCAAGGCTGGTGAGCTCGCGCTTGAGCTCCATCTCCTCCAGCTTGCGCAGCGACCGCAGGCGCGTGTTGAGGATCGCCTCGGCCTGGTTCTCGGTCAGCTCGAAGACGCGCATCAGTTCGAGCTTCGGCTCGTCCTCCTCGCGGATGATCTTGATCACCCGGTCGAGGTCCAGATAGACGATCAGCATGCCCTGGAGGATCTCCAGGCGCTTCTCGATATGGGCGAGGCGGTGGCGCGAGCGCCGCAGCAGCACGACGCGGCGGTGGTCGAGCCACTCGCGCAGGGCCTCGGCCAGACCGAGCACGCGGGGGATGACGCCCCCCGACAGCACGTTCATGTTCATGCCGATGCGGCTTTCCAGCTCGGACAGCCGGAACAGCGATTCCATCATGATCGCCGGGTCGACGGTGCGCGCCCGCGGCTCGATCACGACGCGCACGTCCTCGGCCGATTCGTCGCGGACGTCGCCGACGAGCGGCAGCTTCTTCTCGTTCAGCAGCTCCGCCAGCTTCTCAATCAGGCGGCCCTTGGACACCAGATAGGGGATCTCGGTGATCACCACGACCCAGTTGCCCCGGCTGGTCTCCTCCTTCTCCCAGCGCGCCCGCACCCGGAACGAGCCGCGGCCCGTCTTGTAGGTCTCCAGCATGCTGGGCCGGGGCTCGACGATGACGCCGCCGGTCGGGAAGTCGGGCCCGGGCACGAAGGTCAGGAGCTGCTCGGAGGTGGCCTTGGGGTGGCCGATCAGGTAGAGCGCCGCGTCGCAGAGCTCGGCGGCGTTGTGCGGCGGGATCGACGTCGCCATGCCCACCGCGATGCCCTGCGACCCGTTGGCGAGCAGGTTCGGGAAGGCGGCCGGGAGCACGATCGGCTCCTCGTCCTCGCCGTTATAGGTGTCGCGGAAGTCGACCGCGTCCTCGTCGATGCCCTCCAGCAGCAGCCGCGCCACCTCGGTCATGCGGGCTTCGGTGTAGCGGTAGGCGGCGGCGTTATCGCCGTCGATATTGCCGAAATTTCCCTGGCCGTCGACCAGCGGGTAGCGCTGCGCGAAGTCCTGCGCCAGACGCACCAGCGCGTCGTAGACGGCCTGGTCGCCATGCGGGTGGAACTTGCCGATGACGTCGCCGACGATGCGAGCGCATTTCTTGAAGGCGGTCCCCGGATCGAGCCGCAAGAGCCGCATGGCGTGCAGGATGCGCCGATGCACCGGCTTCAGCCCGTCCCGGGCGTCCGGCAGGGCGCGGTGCATGATCGTGGAGAGCGCATAGGCGAGGTAGCGCTCTTCCAGCGCCTCCTTCAGACTGATGCTCTCGACCCCTCCCCCGGGAGGCGGCTCGACCGGCTTGCCCATGCGACCCTCTTTCGTCCCGCAGCGGGACGGACCACCGTGAACGCTTAGCGAACGTCCAGAGTCGGCGCAAGCCGCCGCCCCCCTGCGCGAGCGCCGTTATCCACCGCGCTTCGCCTCGCGCTCGCCCGTGTCCAGGGCCGCCGCGATGAAGGCGGCGCGGGTCTCGGGCGCGGCCAGGCCGCGGGGCTCGTAGACGTGGCGGGCGAGGAAATGGCCCGTGAGTGCGAAGCCGGCGGCGAGCTCCTCGCGCCGGGGCAGCGGCCGGCCCTGCCCGTCGCGCAGAAAAGCCGGCAACGCCAGCAGCTTGTCGCGCCAGGGCCCCGCGGCGCCCTCGCTGACCGCCCTTCCCGATTTGGGCGACACGTAAGAGAGGTCGTCGCGGCCGCCCGTGACGGCGCATTGCAGCAGGTCGAGCCCGAAGCCGAGCTCGGTCAGGATCGCGAGCTCGAAGCGGATGACGAGCGCAGCGGCGAGCGCCGGGTCGTCCAGCGCGCCGATCACGACGCCGAGCGCCTCGTAGACGGCCGGATGCGGGTCTCGCTCGGGCAGGAGCCGCACCAGGGCGCCCAGCACCGAAAGGCCGTAGAGCGCGGCCGGCGAGCCCATCAACTGGGCGGCCCTCATGCTCGCGCCCTCGATCTGGTACGAGCCCAGATGCTCGTCGAGCCGCGCCCGCCACACCGCCTGGACGGCGTTCCCGGCCTGCAGCACCGGGGCCATGCGGGACGACCGCGCGCCCCTCACGAGGCCCGAATGGCGGCCGTGCTCGCGCGTCATCAGCTCGACGAGGGCGCTGCCCTCCCCGTGCCGGCGCACGCCCAGTACGATGCCCTCGTCACGCCACTCCAAGGCCGGCGGGCCTCCCTGATGGTCTGCTCAGCCTCCGCGCGGGAACTCCAGGCCCATCTCGCGGTAGCGGGCCGGGTCGTCGGCCCAGTTCTCCCGCACCTTGACGAAGAGGAAGAGGTGAACCTTCGTCTCGGCCGCCTCCGCGATCTCCTTGCGGGACATCTCGCCGATCGCCTTGATGGTCTGCCCGCCCTTGCCCAGCACGATCTTGCGCTGGCTCTCGCGCGTCACGTAGATCGTCTGCTCCACCCGGGCCGAACCGTCCTTCATCACCGTCCACTGGTCGGTCTCGACGGTGGACTGGTAGGGCAGCTCGTCATGCAGGCGCTCGAACATCTTCTCGCGGGTGATCTCCGCGGCCAGGATGCGCAGCGGCGCGTCCGAGACCTGGTCCTCGGGGTAGAGCCATGGCCCCTCGGCCATCATGCCGGCCAGCACCTGCCGCACCTTGTCGACCCCGTCGCCGTTGAGGGCGGAGATCATGAAGGTCTCGCGGAAGGCGTGGCGGGCGTTGAGGTCCTGCGCCAGGGCCAGCAGCCGGGTCCGGTCCACGGTATCGATCTTGTTCAGGATCAACACCTTGGGCCGCTTCAGCTCACCCAGTTTCTCCAGGATCGACTCGACCTCCTCGTCGACGCCCTTGCGGGCGTCCACCAACAGGGCGACCACGTCGGCGTCGCCCGCGCCGCCCCAGGCGGAGGTCACCATGGCGCGGTCGAGCCGGCGCTTCGGGGCGAAGATGCCGGGCGTGTCGACCACGATGATCTGCGACGCGCCCTCCAGGGCGATGCCCCGCACGAGCGCGCGCGTCGTCTGCACCTTGCGCGACACGATCGACACCTTCGCGCCCACGAGGGCGTTGATCAGCGTCGACTTGCCGGCGTTCGGCGCGCCGATCAGGGCCACGAAGCCGCAACGGCTGCCCTCGCGCTCCGTCTCGGAGGCGGGCGCCCGCGGCTCGGTCGTGGCGGGTTCATCGGTCATCGTTCAATCCTTCAGAACGCCTTCGCGGCGCAGAAACGCTTCGGCGGCGGCCTGTTCGGCCAGCCTCTTGGACCGCCCCTCCCCGTCGCAGGGCTCGAAGCCCGCGACGACGGCGGCGATCCGGAACATCGGCGCGTGGTCCGGCCCGGACCGGACGCGCTCCTCATAGACCGGCACCGGACGCGCGAGGCCCAGCGCCCATTCCTGCAGCATCGACTTGGGATCGCGGGTCGCCCGGCCGGGCTCGCTCATCTTGGGCCCGAACGCGCGCTCCACGAGAGCCTGCGCCGCCTCAAAGCCGCCGTCCAGATAAACCGCAGCGATCACCGCCTCGCAGACGTCGCCCAGAATGGCTTCCTTCTTGCGCAGGCCCGACTGGCTTTCCCCGATCCCGAGGCGGATGAAAGGCCCGACGTCCCACTGCAGGGCGACTTCGGCGCAGGTCTCCTTGCGGACCAGATGGCCGAGCCGGCGCGAGAGCTCGCCCTCGCTGGCCTTCGGGAAGGCGCGGTAGAGCATCTCGGCCACCGCCAGGCCGAGCACGCGGTCGCCCAGGAACTCCAGCCGCTGGTAGTGCGGTCCGTTCGCCGGCGTGCCGGGGAGCGCGCTGATATGGGTGAGCGCCCGGTCGATGAGCGCGCGGTCCTTGAAGACGTGGCCGATGGAGTGTTCCAGGACGGCGAGGTCGGGCTTGGGTCGGCGGGCCATGGACCCTCAGTGCACGGGCTTGAACAGGCGGTTCCAGCGCACCGTCCAGGGCCACTCCCACACCTTCCAGGCCGCGCCCTCCTCGTTGACCGAGAAGAAGATGATCTCGGCGCGCCCGACGAAGTTCTCGAACGGCACGTAGCCGACGCCCTGGGAGGTCATGTCGCGGCTGTCGAGAGAGTTGTCGCGGTTGTCGCCCATCATGAAGAAATTGCCGGCCGGCACCTGGTAGACCGGCGTGTTGCGGCCGAGCTTGTTGCCGTAGATGTCCAGCTCCTGGATGACGTAGCTGATGCCGTTGGGCAGCGTCTCGCGATAGAAGGTGGCCCGGTCGCGGTAGCCGGCGCCGGCGGAGACGTCCTGCTTGCCGACGGCCTCCTTCTTGATGGCCTGGCCGTTGATGGTGAGGATGCCGTCGACCATCTGGATGCGGTCGCCCGGCAGGCCGATGACGCGCTTGATGTAGTCGGTCGAGTTGTCCCGCGGCAGCTTGAACACCGCGATGTCGCCGCGCTGAGGTTCCGCCGCCCAGACGCGGCCGTTGAAGAGCGGCGGGCTGAATGGGAACGAATATTTGGAATAGCCGTAGCTGTATTTCGACACGAACAGGTAGTCGCCGATCAGCAGGGTCGGGATCAGCGACCCGGACGGAATGTTGAACGGCTGGAACAGGAAGGTGCGCACCACCAGGGCGATCAGGAGCGCCTGGACGACGACCTTGATCGTCTCGAGGACGCCGCCCTCATCGGCCGTTTTCGTCGTCTTCGCCACGCGGGTCGGCTCCGTCATCATGCGTCCTCATCGCGCCCCGATCGCACGTCCCGGGACAGACCCCGCGAGACTGTCGTCCTGACGATGGCCGGTCCGGCGGCCTGCCGCACCCGGGACGCCCGGCGCCGGTATAGACCTCGCCTCGGCCCAAGGCAACGCGGCTGGGCGCGGCGGCCTCGGGGATCCCGGCGGGATGCCGGGCGGCTGTCCGCCTTCAGGCGCCCGCCGGCGCCACCAGCCGCGCCTCGATGATCACGAAGGCCTGGGCGAGCGGGTGCTCGTCGGTCAGCGTCACATGGATGACGGCCTCGTGGCCGGGAGGCGTCAGCGCCTTCAGGCGCTCCGCCGCGCCGCCCGTGAGCGCCATGGTGGGGGCGCCGGAGCGCAGGTTCACCACGCCCATGTCGCGCATGAACACGCCTTGATGGAAGCCCGTGCCGAGCGCCTTGGAGCAGGCCTCCTTGGCAGCGAAGCGCTTGGCGTAGGTCCCGGCGCGGTCGGCGCGGCGTTCGGCCTTGGCCTGCTCGACGGGGGTGAAGCAGCGCGCGACGAAGCGGTCCTTGTAGCGCTCCAGCGTCTGCTCGATCCGCCGGATGTCGCACAGATCCGAGCCGATGCCGATGATCATGCCCGGGTCGCCCGCTCCCGGCCGGCCGTCATGGCGGCGCGCATCCGCGCGATCGCGGCGTCGAGGCCGACGAACACGGCCTCGCCGATCAGGAAATGGCCGATGTTGAACTCCACGAAGTCCGGCACGCCGGCCAGCCGCTCGGCCGTGTCGAAATCGAGCCCGTGCCCGGCGTGCATCTCCAGGCCGAGAGACGCGCCCAGCGCCGCGCCGCGCGCCAGGCGCTGGAACTCGGCTTCGGCGCGGTCGGCCTCGCCATGCTCGACGGCGTCGCACCACGACCCGGCATGCAGCTCGACGACCGGCGCCCCAAGCTGGACGGCCATGCGGATGGCGGCTTCGTCGGCCTCGATGAACAGGCTCACCCGGCTCCCCGCCTCGCCGAGACGCCGCACGATGGGCGCGAGCTCGTTGTGGCCCTTCACGACGTCGAGCCCGCCCTCAGTGGTGCGCTCGGTCCGCTTCTCGGGCACGAGGCACACGGCGTGCGGCTTCACCGCCAGAGCGATGGCGACCATCTCGTCGGTCGCCGCCATCTCGAAATTCAGCGGCTTGGAGATCTCCGCCCGCAGGCGCCGGATGTCCTCGTCGCGAATATGCCGGCGATCCTCGCGCAGATGCGCCGTGATCCCGTCCGCCCCGGCCGCGATGGCCTGCAGGGCGGCGCGCACCGGATCGGGCCTCGCGCCGCCGCGCGCGTTGCGCAGGGTGGCGACGTGGTCGATGTTGACGCCGAGGCGAAGCGGAGGCAGCGGCATGGCTCAGGCCTTCAATCCGCGGCTGCCGGGCTTGGTCGCCGGGATGGCGGCCAACTCGGGCGGCAGCGCGTCGGGAGAATAGGTGGGAATGTCGAGCTGGGCGAGACTGACGAGGTCGACCCCGATCGAGGCCGAGCCGCCGGACCGGTCGATCAGGCACGCCGCGCCGACCAGCGTCCCAGGATGCTCGCGGATGGCCGCGATGCACTCGCGGGAGGAGAGCCCCGTGGTGATGATGTCCTCCACCATCAGGACGCGCGCGCCCTCGGGGATCTCAAAGCCGCGCCGCAGCCGGAACCGGCCGTCCTCGCGCTCCACGAAGATCGCCTTGGCCCCGAGATGGCGGGCGGTCTCGTAGCCCGGGACGATGCCGCCCACCGCGGGCGAGACCACGACGTCGATCGTGCCGAAGGCCGCCTGCGCCTTCTCGGCCAGCGCCTTGCACAGGCGCTCGGTGCGCACCGGATCCTGGAAGATGAACATCTTCTGCAGGAACACCGGGCTGCGAAGGCCCGACGACAGAATGAAATGCCCCTCGAGCAGCGCTCCGGCGTCGCGGAACTCAGCCAAAACCTCGTCTTTGGTCATCATGCGCCACCCCTTCAGCGCCTCTGCCATCGCAGAAGGCGCGGAGCCTTGCAAGAGCCCCGGCGGCGAGCGCCGTCGCGGCGAAAGATCCCCCGGCCTGACCCGCCTTCAGCCGTTGACGCGCTGGACGTCGCTCACCACGGGCTTGGCCCTGAGCTGGTTCATGATGGCGTTGAGGTGCTTGAGGTTCCAGACCTCCACGTCGATCACGACGTCGCGGAAGTCGGACGTGCTCTTGCCCGTCACCGAGATGGAATCGATGTTGCCGTCATTATCGCCGATGATCTGGGCGATCTGCGCCAGGGTCCCCGGCTCGTTGATGGCCGTGATGGCGATCTGCGCCGGGAAGCGCTGCGGCTCGGTCTCGTCGATGTCCCAGCGCACGTCCAGCCAGCGGTCCGGCTGGTCGTCGAAGGCCGTCAGGGCGGGCGACTGGATCGGATAGATGGTGATGCCGTCGCCCGGCGTCAGGATGCCGACGATGCGGTCGCCCGGCACCGCGCCGCCATTGGGCGCGAAGCGGACGGGCAGGTCGCCGTTGAGGCCGCGGATCGGGATGGAGCGCCGGGCGTCGGCGCCGGTGCCCGCTCCCGGCACCTTGAAGACGAGACCCTCGGCCTTCTTGATGCCGAACCAGCCGCCCTCGGTGCGGTCGGCCTCGGGACCCGCCGCGCGCTCCTCCTTGTAGTCGGGGTGCACGGCCTTGACGACGTCGCCGGAGAAGATCTCGCCCCGGCCCACGGCGGCCAGCACGTCCTCCAGCGAGGTGCGGGCCAGGCGCGGCAGCGCCGCCTTCAGCTTCTCCTCCGAGAAGGGCTTCTTGCCCCTCTCGAAGGCGCGCTCGACGATCTGCCGGCCGAGCCCGGCATATTGCTTGCGCACGGCGGCCCGGGTGGCGCGCCGGATGGCGGCCCGCGCCTTGCCGGTCACCACGATCGCTTCCCAGGCGGCCGGCGGCGTCTGGCCCGGGGCCCGGGCGATCTCCACCTCGTCGCCATTGTGCAGCTCGGACAGCAACGGGACGATGCGCCCGTTGACCTTGCAGCCGACCGCCGTGTTGCCGACGTCGGTGTGGACCGCATAGGCGAAGTCGATCGGCGTCGCCCCGCGCGGCAGCGCGATAAGGCGGCCCTTGGGCGTGAAGCAGAACACCTGGTCGTGGAAGAGCTCGAGCTTGGTGTGCTCCAGGAACTCCTCGGGGCTGTCGCCCTCCGCCAGCGTCTCCACCGTGCGGCGCAGCCACTCATAGGCGCGGCTCTCGCGCGCCAGGGCCGAGCGGTCGGCGGCGCGGTTGTCCTTGTAGAGCGCATGGGCGGCGATGCCGAACTCGGCGATCCGGTCCATCTGCTCGGTGCGGATCTGCAGTTCGACGCGCTGGCGGCCCGGGCCCACCACGGTGGTGTGCAGCGAGCGGTAGTCGTTCTGCTTGGGGGTGGAGATGTAGTCCTTGAACCGCCCCGGCACGCCCGGCCAGGTGGTGTGGACGATGCCCAGCACCGCGTAGCAGGAGGGCACGTCGGCGGCCATGATGCGGAAGCCGAAGATGTCGGAGAGCTGTTCGAACGACACCGACTTGCGCTCCATCTTCTTCCAGATGGAGTAGGCCCGCTTGCGCCGGCCCTTGACGCTGGCCTTGAGCCCGTGGGCGCCGAGCTTGGCCGTGAGCTCGCGCTCGATCTCCTCGATGACGCCGCCGCTCTTGTTGGAGATCTCGTCCAGCCGCGCCTGGATCATGCCGTGCGCCTCGGGCGAGAAATGCCGGAAGGCGAGGTCCTCGAGCTCCTCGCGCATCTCCTGCATGCCCATGCGGCCGGCCAGCGGCGCGTAGATGTCGAGCGTCTCCTCGGCGATGCGGGTGCGCTTCTCCGGCGGCACGAAATGCAGCGTGCGCATGTTGTGGAGGCGGTCCGCGAGCTTGACCAGCAGGACGCGCACGTCGTCGGCGATCGCCAGCAGCAGCTTGCGGAAATTCTCCGCCTGCGCGGCCTTCTTGGAGACGAGGTCGAGCTTCTTGATCTTGGTGAGGCCGTCGACCAGCGCGCCGATCTCGTGGCCGAAGAGGTGGTCGATCTCCTCGCGCGTCGCCTCGGTGTCCTCGATCGTGTCGTGCAGCACCGCCGCCACGATGGTGGCGTCGTCGAGCCGCAGCTTGGTGAGGATCGCGGCGACCTCGAGCGGATGCGACATGTAGGGATCGCCGGAGGCGCGCTTCTGCGTCCCATGCGCCTTCATGGCGTACACATAGGCGCGGTTCAGCAACGCCTCGTCGGCGTTCGGATTGTAGCTCTTGACCCGCTCGACCAGCTCGTATTGCCGCATCATGGGCGGCGCACCTCGCGCATCCTCGACGCTTCGCGCCCGGCCGAATCCGCGATCCGGCGCGACGCGCGGCGTCCCACGCGCTTAGTATCGGGGCCCGCAGCGGCCTCCGCAACACGTCGCCGACCTAAGCATCTGAAAACGTGACACAAGGCCGCTATGCGCCCAGCCGGCGCCTGGGCCCGGGGAGCGGGGCCGCACCGCGGACGCAAAAAAGCCCGGCGCGAGGGCCGGGCTTTGCAACTAAAGGTTGGAAGAAGGGCGATTCACTCGCCTTCGTCGTCGGTCTCGGCCGGGGGAACGAGGCCCTCGAGGCCGCGCAGCAGGTCTTCCTCGGTCATGCGGTCGAACTCGACGGCCGCATCCTCGCCGCCGCCGCCGGCGTCCGCGGACGCGCCGATCATCGGCACCGACTCAGGCTCCGGCTCGTCCACGTCCACATGCTTCTGCAGCGAGTGGATGAGGTCCTCCTGGAGATCCTCGGGCGAGATGGTGGTGTCGGCGATCTCGCGCAGCGCCACGACGGGGTTCTTGTCCCGGTCGCGGTCCACCGTCAGGGGCGAGCCGGACGAGATCATCCGGGCCCGGTGGCTGGCGAGCAGGACGAGTTCGAATCGGTTATCGACCTTGTCGATGCAGTCTTCGACGGTGACGCGAGCCATGAACGCTCCGTGGGGCCTGAAGGTGGGCCAGAGGTGAAACAGCGCTTGAAGCGGAGCGTCGGCTGATACACTCTTGCGGCGGCTCGCGCAAGCGAAGCCCGTCGCGGGATTCTGCGTCACTCATCCATGTCCGGCAAATCCCCCCCGTTTGCCATATCTATAGATCGTTCCGGTTGCGGCTTGACTTGCTGATCCCGCCCATCTCTAAAATGCGCAACTAATGGTTGAACAGCCATAGGCTTACGCATTTTTTGCGCTTTTCGATGATCCTGACGGCGACCTTGCAGGCGCTGCGGAGAAAGTGACATCGAGGCCGCGCGCGATTTGGGTGTCGACAGCCGATGGCCGCCGGATATTTGGGAAACATCATGCAGACTGAGCGCACGGCACTTTTTATCGATGGCGCCAATCTCTATGCGACCGCCAAGGCGCTGGGTTTTGACATCGACTACAAGCGGCTTCTGAAGGAATTCCACACCCGTGGGTATCTGGTCCGCGCCTTCTATTACACGGCCCTGATCGAAGACCAGGAGTACTCCTCCATCCGGCCGCTGATCGACTGGCTCGATTACAACGGCTACCGCGTCGTCACGAAGCCGACCAAGGAGTTCGTGGACTCCACCGGGCGCCGCAAGGTCAAGGGCAACATGGACATCGAGCTCGCGATCGACGCGCTCGAGCTCGCGCCCTACATCAACCACATGGTGCTGTTCTCCGGCGATGGCGACTTCCGGTCGCTGGTCGAGGCGATGCAGCGCCGGGGCGTGCGCGTGTCGGTGGTCTCGACGATCACCTCCCAGCCCCCGATGGTCGCCGACGAGCTGCGCCGGCAGGCCGACGAGTTCATCGACATCGTCACTTTGGTTCCCAAGATCGGGCGCGATCCCTCCGAGCGCGCCGAGCGCCCCGCCCGGACCTTCGAGCGCCGCCCGCATCGCGATCCGGGCGCCATCGACGATCCGAGCCAGGACGTGTAATCAGGCCTTATGGCCTCTCCGCTTTCAGCCCCCGGCCCTCACGGCGCCGGGGGTTCTTCGTTTCACCGGCACGATCCTGACCGGGACTGCCCGATCTGTCCGCGGCTCGTCGCCTTCAGGCAGGCCGCCAGGTCTCGCGAGCCAGGATGGTGGAACGGGCCCGTTCCGTCCTTCGGCGATCCGAACGCGCGGCTCCTGGTCGTCGGGCTCGCGCCGGGGCTGCGCGGGGCCAACCGCACCGGCCGGCCTTTCACGGGCGACTTCGCCGGCGACCTCCTCTACGAGACGCTGCTCGCCTTCGGCTTCGCCGAGGGGATCTACCGGGCGAGCCCGGACGACGGGCTCAGGCTCGTGGACTGCTGCCTCACCAATGCGGTGCGCTGCGTGCCTCCCGAGAACAAGCCGGTCGGCGCCGAGATCGCCGCCTGCCGACCCTTCCTGACCGGGACGCTCGACGCGCTGCCGCGCCTGCGCGCCGTGGTGGCGCTCGGCCGAATCGCCCACGAATCGACGCTGCGCGCGCTGGCCCGCCGCCAGGACGACCACCGCTTCGCTCACAACGCGCGGCACGAGATGGGCGGCGGCGTCGCGCTGTTCGACAGCTATCACTGCTCCCGCTACAACACCTCCACACGGCGTCTCACGCCGGAGATGTTCCGCGAGGTCTTCGCGGGCGTCCGCGCCTTCCTGGACCAGGAGGGCTGAGCCTCAGGCCCGCGCCTTCAGCCAGTCGACCACGTCCTGCGCGCTGCGGTCGGGCGGGAACACCGGATAGAACACGTGGGCCACCCGCCCATTGTCGATCACGAGCGTGAAGCGCTTGAGGAGACGCATGCCGCCGGCCTCGAAGGTCGGCAGGCGGATGGCGTCGGTCAGCGTGAAGGCGTGGTCGGACAGGATGGCGAAAGGCAGGTGCAGCCGCTCGGCCATCTCGCTCTGGTAGTCGGTCGTCTGCGTCGACAGTCCGAACACGTGGTCGACGCCAAGTCCGCGCAGCTCCGCGAAATGATCCCGGAAAGAGCAGGACTGGGGCGTGCAGCCCCGTGCGCCCGGGATGGCGTCCCACCCGTCCGGCGAGGGCTTGCCCGGCTCGCCGGTGCGCGGATAGGCGTAGACCACGGTCAGGCCGTTCAGGCCGCCGAGCGAGACGGCGCCGCCGGACGTGCTCGGCAACGCGATCTGCGGAAGCTGCATGGCGCGCAGGTGGTCGGTCGCCCCGTCGTTGACCGGAACCGGCAGATCGGCGGGCAGCACGTCGTGGGAGGGCGTCTGCGCCGCTGCGGCGGCGGCGTCGCCCGGTTGCGATGAGCTCATGGTTCTCTCCCGCCTGTCCTGCGTTTCACCCCTTGCGGGGCGTCTTGGCGTCCGACGCGGCCGCGGGCGGCTCGGGCCGGACGGCGCTGAAGCTCCCGAAGACCATGTCGGGCGCGCTCGTGTTGTGCCGCGACGGCGTCAGCCGTCCCGCCCAGACCTCGGTGGCGTCCCCGCCCTTCCAGTCCATGATCGGGCTCTCGCCCCAGGCGGCGGCGCCGGGAGCGCGCCACGCCGTCCGCGCCACGTCGCAGTTGAAGCTCGTCGCATACATCGAGCGCAGCGCGGCGAACGGCGCGCCGCCGGGCATCGGCCCGTCGAAGCCGACATCGAGGATCTGGCGATCGGGATCGATCGTGTCCAGCCGCAGCGTGGCGGACCCGCCCTGGGCGAAAGAGAGCGTGAAGCTGCGCGTCGACGGATCGAAGGCGATCTCGCGCAGCGCCACGATCGGCCGCTCCTGCACCTCCACCGGGCCGACCAGGAAGGAGCTGCCATAGGCGCTCCAGCGCATATGGGCGGGCGGCAGCGGCCGGGCGCGCCAGTAGCCGTCGGGCGGATAGACGACGAGGATCTCCTCCGCGCGCTCCTGGTGCAGCATCCAGAGCTGCACGACGTGCAGCCCGTGCTCGACCCGGTCGCCGACGCGGAACGGCGTCGCGGCGGGACGCCAGAAGGACGGATAGGTGTAGCCGGTCAGCCAGAATTCCGTGCTCTCCCAGAAGGTGACGCGGCGCGCCTGGGCGGCGAAGGACGGGTCGGAGGACATGTCGCAGCTGGTGAAGTCGGGGGCCCAGCGGTCGGCCGTCAGCGCGCCGATATAGGCGGGGTGGACGGCGTGGATCCGCATGCCGCGCACCTGCGGCGAGGCGAAGCGCAGGTCGACATTGTCCTTCTCGGCGCAGAGCACGGGCTCGCTGAGATTGCTCACCCGCACCGCGAGCTCGGCGGCGGCGGCCGTGGTCGGGAAGGCTCCGCGCGGCAGCAGGCCGGCGGCGAGCCCGGCCATGCCGCCCGCCAGGCAGGAACGGCGGGTGATCAGCCCCATGCGCGAAACGCCTCCCTTGCGTGCGGCCCCGGGCCGGAGCGACATGCCCGGCTCATCCGTTCAGGACCGCATAGACGTCGCCCGAATTGGCCTGCGCTGGCAAGCCGTCGATGAAGGCCGACATCTCCGGGCCGGTCACGTCGGCGGCCAGCGCCAGCGTCTGGGTCTCGCCCAGCGCCACGTTGAACCGGTAGAGGCCGAGCGCCGACAGCCGGTCCAGGGCGCGATGCGCCACGTCGCGCTGGATGGTGGTGAACTCGAAGGACAGCGCCCGAAGCGGCCGGACCGCGCCGCGCAGAACCTCGTCCTCGAAGCCCTCCACGTCGATCTTGACGAAGGCCGGCTCCCCGAACCGCGCCCTCAGGCCGTCCAGCGTCACCATCGGGACGGTCACGGAGGCGTCCCAGACCTGGCCGTCCCAGCCCGGCGCGCCCGCCGCGGAGCGGACGAAGTCGGCCGAGGCGGTGGTGACGGTCGGGTTGCGGCTGTTGACCTGCAGCGTCAGCGAGCCCTCGGCGGCGCCGGCGGCGGCGCGCAGGATCGTCACCTCCCGGTCGAGGCCGTGCAGCAGGCCGATCACGGCGGCCGGTCCGCGCTGCGGCTCCAGCGCCACCACCCGCGCGCCGAGGCGGCGGAAGCTGGAGACGCGGTCCCCCACATGGGCGCCGATGTCGAAGACGAGGTCTCCCGGGCGGACGAAGCGCGCATAGAGCGCGTCCATGGCGCGGTGATGGGCCCGGTCGAGATGATAGACCCGGATGGAGCGCCACAGCCCGGCCCAGGGGCCGAACAGGCTCACGCCGCCTCGCGGGCGGGCTCGGCGGCGGCGACCGCCCCGAGCGCCAGGATCTCGGCCGGCGGCGCGATGTCCTCCGGGATGGAGCCCACGCCCCGGGCGGCCAGCCACGCGCCGAAGCGCGGATCGGCGGTGAGCACCGCGAACGGAATGGCGAGCGGGAAGCCCGCCAGCAGCGGCAGGCCCAGCAGCAGCGCCAGCGGCGCATGCAGCGCCAGCATGACGATCACGGCGGAGCCGAACAGCGTCTGCGGCCACAGCCCGCGGACCGCGGAGCCCCAGGACAGGCGGTGCGCGTCGCGCTCCTGGCTGTTCCAGCCCACCGACTTGCCGAACAGGAGCCCGACCATGAACAGGCTCACCCGCAGGGTCGTCACGGCGCCGAGCAGGAAGGAGAAGACGAGCTCCGCGCCGACGCCCAGCATGAAGCGGCCCGCGCCGCCATAGCGCGCCGCCGCGCCGGGCGTCAGCAGCACGTCGACGCAGCCCGCCAGCTTGGGCGACAGATACATTCCCAGGAACGCCAGATAGACCGCGATGGCGGTCCCCGTCGGGTAGCCCGGGGCGAGATCCGCCGTCTCCAGCGGCTTCACCGCCGCGAGCGCGAACATCAGCGTGAAGGCCGGAATCCCGAGGAACATCAGCATCGCCCAGGCGAGCTGGAAACGGCTCATGGCGCGCAGTCCCGGCAGGCCGATCAGCCGGCCATACTGCATGTTGCCCTGGCACCAGCGCAGGTCGCGGCGGGTGAATTCCAGCACGGTGGGCGGGTTCTCCTCCCAGCTGCCGCCTTCCACGGGGATGACGCGGACCTCGTAGCCGGCGCGGCGCATGAGCGCCGCCTCAACCTGGTCGTGCGACAGGATGGCCCCGCCCAGGGGCGGCTTGCCGGGCAGCGTCGGCAGGTCGCAATGATCGATGAAGGGGGCGATGCGCACCAGCGCGTTGTGGCCCCAGAAGGGTCCGCAATCCCCCGCCCACCAGGCCGAGCCCATCGTGTAGGGCCGCATGCCCTGGCGCATCCCGAACTGGAACAGCCGGGCGAAGCCGCTGCGCGCCGGCAGCCCGACGACGAGGCTCTGCAGGATGCCCAGCCGCGAATAGGCCTGCATGATGCGCGCGAGCTTCACGATGCTCTCGCCCGACATCAGGCTGTCGGCGTCCAGCGGCAGCATGAAATCGAAGTCGCCGCCCCAGCGCCGGCAGAAGTCGCGCAGGTTGCCGGCCTTGTAGCCCTCGTTCGTCTCCCGGCGGCGGTAATGCAGGCGGTGCGGCGTGTCGGACTGCGCCCGCCAGGCGGCGAAGTTCCGCTCCTCGGCGGCGGCCACGTCCGGCCGGTCGGTGTCGCTGAGCACGAAATAGGAGAAATGGGCGCCCTCCCCGGTCGCGTCGAGGCTGGCCTTCACGATGGCGAGCCGGCGGAAGGCGCGGGCCGGATCCTCGTTGCGCAGCGTCAACAGAACGGCGGTGGTCGCCCGCAGCGGCTCGTCAGCCTCGCCCACATAGGCGAAGGGCGACGTCTCGGCGAGGCCGTCTCGCCGGCCATGCAGCAGCCACAGGCCGATGACGGCGTTCCAGAATCCCAGCACGCTCCACGGCGCGGCCATGACGAAGCACAGCATCATCAGGACGTCGACGACCGTCCAGCCGCCCGCGCCGAGAACGCTCGCCAGCGCCAGGCCGAGCGCCGCGAAGGTGGCGAGGTTGAGAACGGCGACGATCTGGCGGCGCGCCGCCAGATCGCGGGTTGACTGCGAGCCCGTGGGAGTGGTCGATGACATGCGGTCCGTGAGGTGAGCGCGGCGGGATCGCCGAGCATCGCGCCCGGACGCAGTGGGAAGGAATGTCCGGCAGATGACGTCAAAGCCCGTCCGTCGACAAGGGGGTAAGTCTGGTGAGTTTTGACGCAGAGCCGTCAAAAGCTCGCGAGCCGCTTGCGACGGCGCTGTGGTGCGTCGCCCCCGGCCGGGCGGAATTGCGCGCGTCGCCTCTGCGTTTGCCCCAGGATCCCGCCGCCCAGGCGACGGTGCGGACCCTCTGGTCGGGCGTCAGCCGCGGCACCGAGCGGCTGGTCGCGGCCGGCAAGGTGCCGGTCGGCGAGCATGGCCGGATGCGCGCGCCCCTGCAGGAGGGAGAGTTCCCGTTCCCGGTGAAATACGGCTATTGCGCCGTGGGGGTGGTCGAGGACGGCCCGGACGACCTCCTGGGCCGCGAGGTCTTCGCGCTGCATCCGCACCAGGACCGGTTCGTCGCGCCCGTCTCGATGCTGGCTCCCCTGCCGGACGGCGTTCCGGCGCGCCGGGCCATCCTGGCCGCCAACATGGAGACGGCGCTCAACGCGCTGTGGGATTCGGGCGCCGGGCCGGCCGACCGGATCGTCGTCGTCGGCGGCGGCCTCGTGGGCCTGCTGGTCGCCGCGCTGGCGGCGGGGCTGCCCCGCGCCGAGGTCACCGTCGTCGACGTCGAGCCGGCCCGCGCCGAGATGGCGCGGCGGCTCGGCGCGAGTTTCGCGCTTCCGCGGGACGCCCCCCGGGACGCCGACGTGGCCTTCCATGTCAGCGCCTCGCCCGCCGGCCTCGCGACCGCGCTCGCCTGCGCCGGGACCGAGGCCTGCGTCGTCGAGATGAGCTGGTATGGCGAAGGCGACGTGCCGGCGCCCCTCGGCGGGGCGTTCCACAGCCGCCGGCTGAAGCTGGTCTCCTCCCAGGTCGGCGCCGTGTCGCCCTCGCGGCGGCCGCGCTGGACCCACGCCCGCCGGCTCGCGGCGGCGCTCGACCTCTTGCGGGACGACCGGCTTGACGCCCTGATCACCGAAGAGGTCGCTTTCGCCGATCTGCCCGCCGCGCTCGCGCGTATCCTGGCCCCGGGCGCCCCCGGCCTCGCCACCGCCATCCGCTACTGACCGGAGAAGTCCCGCATGTACGCCGTCGAGGTCCGCGATCACATCATGATCGCGCACAGCTTTCAGGGCGAGCTGTTCGGCCCCGCCCAGCGCCTCCACGGCGCGACCTTCGTCGTCGACGTCGCCTTTTTCCGCGACAGCCTGACGCCGGAGAACGTGGTGGTCGACATCGGCCGGGCGCATGACGCGCTGAAGGCCGTGCTGGGTCCGCTCAACTACCGCAACCTCGACGAGGTCCCGGAATTCGCCGGCCAGCAGACCACGACGGAGTTCCTGTCGCGCCACATCTTCGACCGCATGGCGCAGGCCTGCCGGGCGGGCGACCTCGGCCCCGGGTCGGACGGCATCGTCAAGATCCGCGTCCAGCTGCACGAATCCCATGTGGCGCGGGCCTGGTTCGAGGGGCCGGTCGCCCGTGCCTGAGGTCGTTTTCGCCATCCCGGGAGACATCCAGGCGCCGACGGGCGGCTACGCCTATGACCGTCGCATCCTGGAGCTTCTGCCCGGCGAGGGCGTGGCCGTGCGCCATCTGGCGCTGCCCGGCTCGTTTCCGTGGGCCTCGGTGGCGGACCTCGCCGAGACGCAGGGTCTGCTGCAGGGCACGCCGGAGGACGCCGTGCTGCTGATCGACGGCCTCGCCTACGGCTCGATGACCGAGCTGGTGCTCAACAGCGTGTTCCGCCCGATCGTGGCGCTCGTCCACCACCCGCTGGCCATGGAGGCGGGCATGCCCGAGCGCCGCCGCCGCGCGCTCTTCAGCAGCGAACGCGCCGCCCTCGCCCGGGCGGCCGGCGTGATCGCCACCAGCCGGGCCACCGGCCGGCTGCTGGTGGAGGAGTACGGCGTCGCGCCCGAGGCGCTGACCATCGCCGAGCCCGGCGCCGACCCGGCGCCACGCGCGCCCGGCTCGGGATCGCGGACGCCCGTCCTGCTCAGCGTCGGCGCCGTGTCGCCCCGCAAGGCCTACGGCGTGCTGGTCGAGGCGCTCGCCGGTCTGCGGGACCGCCCCTGGACAGCCCGCATCGTCGGCGCGACGGACCGCGACCCTGACGAAACGGCGCGGGTGACGTCGCTGATCCAAGACGCGGGCCTCTCGGACCGCGTCGCGCTGGACGGCGCCGTGAGCGCCGCCGAGCTGGACGCCGCCTTCGCGGGCGCCGACCTCCTCGTCCATCCCGCCCTGTATGAGGGCTATGGCATGGCCCTCGCCGAAGCCCTCGCGCGCGGCCTGCCGATCGTGTCCACCACGGGCGGCGCGGCGGCCGATACGGTCCCGGACGGGGCGGGCCTCAAGGTCGCGCCAGGCGACGCCGCCGCCCTGCGCGAGGCTCTCGCAGCCTTGCTGGACGACCCCGCCCGCCGCAGCCGTTGCGCGGACGCCTCCTGGGCGGCCGGCCAGGCCCTGCCGCGCTGGCGGGACGCCGCCGCTGCGGTCGCCGGCGCGCTGCGCCGCGCCGCGCCCCCTCAGGCCGGGAGACGCGCCTCATGAGCGGCTTCAACCCATCCTGGCTCGCCCTGCGCGAGCCGGCCGACCACGACGCGCGCGACCCGGAGATCGAGGACCTCGTCGCCGGCCGGCTCGGCGAGCGCGACAACGCCATGGTGCTGGATCTCGGCTGCGGCTCGGGGTCGAACCTGCGGGCCCTCGCGCCGGCGCTGCCCGATCACCAGTTCTGGCGCCTCGTCGACCACGACGCCGCGCTGCTCGACGCCGCCCGCGACCGGCTGGAGAGCTGGGCCGACGCCTCGGAGCGAAAGTCCGGCGGCGACCTGCACCTGCAGAAGGGCGAGAAGCACATCCGGGTCGCCTTCGAGCAGGCCGACCTGAGGTCCGGCGTCGCCGCGCTGCTGTCGCCGACCCCGGACCTCGTCACGGCGGCGGCGCTGTTCGACCTCGTCTCGGCGTCCTGGATGGAGGGCTTCGCCCGCGATCTGGCCGCCTGCGGCGCGCCCCTCTACGCCGTGCTGACCTATGACGGACGGGAGATCTGGCGCCCCGGGCACCTGCTGGACGAGCGGATCCTGGCCGCGTTCCATCGGCACCAGGGGCGCGACAAGGGATTCGGCCCGGCCGCCGGCCCGGGTTCCGTCGCAGCCCTCGCGGCCGCGTTCGAGCGGGCCGGCTACGCCGTCGCGACGGCCGACAGCGCCTGGGTGCTGGGGCCGCAGCAGTCCGAGCTGATCGGCGAACTCGCAGCCGGGATCGCCCAGGCGGCGGTCGAGACGGGCGACCTGACGCCCGAGGAGGCGCAGGGCTGGGCGCAGGCGCGGGGGGGCGCGAGCCGCGTGCTCGTCGGCCACCAGGACCTCTTCGCCACGCCCCCGCGCTGACGCTCCGTCAGGCGCTGGGCAGCATCCGCCGCAGCACGCCGTCGCGCTTGATGAGGGCGTGATACGACGCTCCGGCGATGTGCAGCGCCACCAGCCCGGTGAGCGCGAAGCCGAGCGCCTGGTGGATCGAAAGGATGCGCTTGGTCGCCTCCTCGCTTCCCGTGACCGTGATGGGGATGGGGATCGTCCAGAACAGATTGATGGGCGCGCAGCACATGGACGTGCCCGCATAGCCCAGGATCGGCATGACGAAGACGATCGCGTAGAGGGCCCGGTGCGTCCAGCGCGAGACCACGCGCTCGAAGGGCGTCAGCCCGGATTCGGACGGCGGCGCGCCCCGCAGGAGGCGGTAGGCGAGCCGCACGACCACGATCGCGAAGGCGATCACGCCGACCGACTTGTGGATCTCGTAAAGCGCGTTGGTCAGCGCTCCCTCGCCCAGATTGGTCATCGCCACCGCCACCGGGACGAGGATGAAGACGCATAGCGCCGTCAGCCAGTGCAGCCACCGGGCGGGTGTGGAATAGCCGGCCTCCCGCGCGTTCCTCATGGTCCGCCCTCCCCCGCGACGGACCGCAGCGCGGCCAGGTCGCAATCGAACAACACGTCGCCGTCGCCGAACAGGTGCACCCGGGCCGGCGGACGCAGCGCCCGCGTCAGGTCCGGCTCCGGCCTGAGCTCCAGCCCCGTGCGCCCCGACCCGATGATGAGTGGCGCCACGAGCACATGCAGCCTGTCGACGCACCCGGAGTCGATGAAGTGCGAGATGGTGCGCGCTCCGCCCTCGATCAGCATCCGGCCCAGCCCGCGACTGAACAGCGCATCCACGATTTGGCGGGGCGGAATCGGGCCTTCGCAGGGGATCACGATCTCTTCGGCGCCCGGCGGCGTCGGACCGGCGCGGCGGCGGACCAGGATGCGCCGGGGGCCGTCCTGGCCCATGCAGCGCATGCCTGCCGGCAGGCGGCCATCGGGGTCGATCACCACGCGGGCGGGGCTGGCGCCGGCGCAGCGGCGCACGGTCAGTTGGGGGTCGTCCGCCAGCACCGTCCCGACGCCCACCACCACGGCGTCCACATGCGCCCGGATGCGGTGCAGGTGGTCCAGCGCGTCCCGCCCGTTGATGTAGCGGGATTCCCCCGACACCGTCGCGATCCGCCCGTCGAGAGACTGGCCGAGCTGCGCGACGACGAAGGCCCGCCCCCGAGGGGCGCTTCGGAGGGGGCCGAGAAGCGCGTCCCGCTCGTTCTCCTGACCGTGATCTCCGTCCGGGTTGATTTTCCCGAAGGAAGCGTGTGAATCGGGGTCAGGCATCGGCGGTGTCACCTCGGGCCGGTTGCGCCATGGGCGCAACCGCTTGAAAGCTCGGACGCGAAGCCTAACCTATGGCGGGAACGCGTCTAGGACGAGACGGGTCGGAAAGGTTCGCGGAAGAGTCATGGATAGCCGGACCGACGTCGAATCGCTTTTCGGCGATCCAGTAAACGCCAGCGTTGAACGGGCCATTTCGGAGTTCCGCGCCGGGCGCCCCATCGTCATCGTGGACGGGCACCAGGCCCTGGTCGCCACGGGCGTGGAAGCGCTCGAACCCGCCCTCGCGTCCGCGCTGGGACGGCTCGGCCCGGCCCATCTCGTGCTGCCGCCCGCCCGCCTGCGCCGCCTCGGCGTGGAGCGCGCCGCGCCCGGCATGATCGCGCTGCCGGCGGTGGACCTCGCCCGCGTCGAGACGCTGGCGCTCAAGATCGACGCCCGCATCGACGCGCCGGTCGGCCCCGCCGGCCCCCTGGACGCCGTGGCGCTGGAGCTCGCTTCGCTGTCGCTCCTGCTGCCGGCGGTGATCGCCGTGCCGCTGAACGCCGGGAGCGCGCCCGCGGGGCTGCTCAGCGTCGAAGCCGAGGCGGTGCGCTGCTACCGCCGCGGCCTCGCCCGGACCATCAAGATCGTCAGCCGCGCCCCGGTGCCGCTGGACGGCGCGCCCGAGACCGAGTTCGTGGTCTTCCGCGGCGGAGAGGGCCTGCGCGACCAGGTCGCCATCATCGTCGGGACGCCTGACTTCGCCAAGCCGGTTCCGGTCAGGCTGCATTCGGCCTGCCTCACCGGCGACCTGTTCGGAAGCCTGAAATGTGACTGCGGCGACCAGTTGCGCGGGACGGTGCGCTTCATGGCCGAGAACGGCGGCGGCGTGCTGCTCTATCTGGACCAGGAAGGCCGCGGCAACGGCATCGCCAACAAGATGCGCGCCTACCAGCTTCAGAGCCAGGGCTGGGACACCTATGACGCCGACGAGGTGCTGGGCTTCGGCTTCGACCAGCGGCGCTTCGACTTCGCGGCCGAGATGCTGAAGCTGCTCGGCGTCGCGCAGGTCGCCGTCTACACCAACAACCCCCTGAAGATCGCGGCCCTGCAGCGGGCCGGCCTCGACGTGGTGGAGGACCGCCGCGCCTATGGCCGGCAGACGGCTGAGAACGTCCTCTATCTCGCGTCGAAGCGCGACCGCGCCGGCCACTACATCGATTTCGACGATCTCGCCGCGCACCTGCCCATCCAGGACTGACGTGGCCCCCGCCGCGCGATGGCCGCTCGGCCCGGTGCTGCTGATCGTGGCGGCGGCCTGGACGGCGCTGTCCTGGCCCTGGCTGTCGGGCCGGGTCACCATCCCGTGGGACGCGAAGGCCCACTTCCAGGCCCAGCTCTCGTTCCTAGCGACCAGCCTCCACCGCGGCGAGGCGCCGTTCTGGAACCCCTATGTGTTCGCGGGCTCGCCGCAGATCGCCGACCCGCAGTCGCTGATCTTCTCGCCCCCGCATCTGCTGCTCGCGCTGCTGGATCCGGCCCCGAGCCTGCGCGCGGCCGACGCGCTGGCCTTCGGCATGCTGGCCTTCGGCGCGCTTGGCGTCGTGCTGATTTTCCGCGATCGCGGCTGGCGCCAGGGCGGCGCAGTGACGGCGGCGATCGCCTTCGCCTTCGGCGCGTCGGCGGCCTGGCGGATCCAGCATACGGGCCAGATCTTCAGCCTCTCCTACCTGCCCGTGGCGTGGTGGCTGCTCGACCGGGCTCTGGCGCGCCGGAGCGCCGGCTACGGCTTCTCGGCCGGCCTCGTGGCCGGCATGATGGTGCTCGGCCGCGACCAGGTCGCCTGGCTCGGCGCCTGGCTGCTGGTCGGCGTCGTGGCCTGGTTCTGGGCCGCCTCCGGCGACGTCCGCGCGGCGGTCCGGTCCAGCCTCGCTCCGCTCGGCGCCGGCGTGGCGGGCGGTGTCCTGGCCGCCGGCCTGCCGCTGCTGATGACGGTGCTCCTGGCGGGCGACTCCAACCGACCGGCCATCGACTACGAGGGCGCGGCCAAGGGCTCCCTCCACCCCGCCTCCCTGCTCACCGCCTTCGCGGCGAACCTGTTCGGCACGGATGGCCCTCTCGTCGACTTCTGGGGGCCGCCCAGCCCCGCCTGGGGCCCGGTGGACCTCTATCTGGCGCGCAACATGGGCGACGTCTACTTGGGAGCGATCCCGCTCCTGGCCCTGCTGGCGCTCGGCCTCGCCCGGGGCGCCTTCGCGGCGCGCGAGATCCGCTTCGCCGTGGCGGCGTTCGGCGCCCTGCTCGTCTACGCGCTTGGGCGCTATACGCCGGGCTTCGCGCTGCTCTACCACCTGCCGGGCTCCAACCTGTTCCGGCGGCCCGCCGACGCGACCTTCACGCTCGGCGCCGTCGCGGCGGTGCTGGCCGGCTACGGCGTGCACCGGCTCCTCGCCGGAACGCTGCGCCCCGCGACCCTGGGCCGCCTCGCCGCGGGCGCCGGCCTCGTCGCTGCGGGGTTCCTGCTCTGCGGCGTGGTCGCCATGGCCAAGGATCGCCTTGCGGCCGCAGCCGGGTCTCTGGCGCTCGGGGTCGCACTCGTGGCGGCCTCGGCGGCGGCGCTCTGGGCCGCGGCCCAGCTCTCGCCCGCCCGGCCCCTCGCGGCCGCCGCGCTGCTCGCCGCCGTCCTCACAGGCGACCTCGCCTTGAGCAACGGGCCGAACGAATCCACCGCCCTCCCGCCAGAGACCTACGACGTGCTGCGGCCCGACAGCCGCAACGCCACCGTCGCGCTGCTGAAGGCGAAGCTCGCCGAAGGCGCCGCGCCGGACCGGCGCGACAGGATCGAGTTCGCCGGGGTCGATTTCCATTGGCCCAACGCCAGCATGACGCACGGGCTCGACAACACGCTGGGCTACAACCCCATCCGCCTGGACCATTACAGCCGCGCCACCGGGGCGCAGGACCACGTCGCCCTGCCCAGCCAGCGCAGCTTCGCCCCGTTGATGCCGTCCTACCGGTCGCTGCTCGCCGACATGCTGGGCTTGCGCTTCATCGTCACCCGCGGCGACGTGGCCGAGATCGATCCCACCCTGGCGCCTGGCGACCTGATCGAGATCGCCCGCACGCCGGACGGCCGGATCTACGAGAATCCCCGCGCCCTCCCCCGGGTGCTCTTCGCCACGCAGGCGAGACAGGCCGACTTCGAGGCGCTGCTGCGGACCGGCGCCTGGCCGGCGGATTTCGACCCGGCCCGCATGGTGCTGCTGGAGCGGCCGGCCGCCCCGCCAGGGCCTGACGCCGACCAGCCGGGCACCGCCACGTTGCGGGGCTACGCCAACACGCAGGTGACGGTCTCAGCCTCCTCCCCGGCGGGCGGCTATGTGGTGCTGAACGACAGCTGGCACCCCTGGTGGTATGCCGAGGTGGACGGAAAGCCCGCCCCGCTGCTGCGCGCCAACGTCATCTTTCGGGCTGTCCCGGTCGGGCCCGGCGCGCACGAGGTGCGTTTCGTCTTCCGCCCGCTCGAGGGCGCCTGGGACGAACTGAAGGGCCGCATGGGCTGGCGCTGAGCCGCCGCTTCAGCCCTTGTCGCGCATGACGCGGGCCTTCTCGCGGTCCCAGTCGCGCTTCTTCTCGGTCTCGCGCTTGTCGGCGACGTTCTTGCCCTTGGCGAGCGCGAGCTCGACCTTGGCGCGGCCCTTCTCGTTGAAATAGATCTTCAGCGGCACCAGCGTCATGCCCTCGCGCTGCACAGCGGCGGTCAGGCGGTTCACCTGGCGCTTGTGGAGCAGGAGCTTGCGCGGGCGCTTGGGCGTATGGTTGAAGCGGTTCGCCTCCAGGTATTCCGGGATATAGGCGTTGACCAGCCAGATCTCGCCGTTCTTCTCCCCCGCATAGCTTTCGCCGATGGTCGCCTTGCCGCCGCGCAGCGACTTGACCTCCGTGCCGGTCAGCATGATGCCGGCCTCGAAGGTCTCGCCGATATGATAGTTGAAGCGCGCCTTGCGGTTGTCGGCTGCGATCTTGAACTCGGTCGCGTCCTTCGATTTGGACATGGTTTCCTGTCGTTTTTCAGCCGTTCAGCAGCCCGGCATGGGTCAGGGCGGAACGGATGGCGGCGCGCGTCGGCTCGCTCACCGGCACCATCGGAAGCCTGACCTCGTCGAACATGCGGCCCAGCGCGGAGAGCGCATATTTGGGACCGGACGGGTTCGTTTCAAGGAAGAGCGCGGTGTGCAGCGGCATCAGCCTGTCCTGGATGGTCAGGGCCGCGGCGTAGTCGCCCGCCATGCACGCCTTCTGGAAGTCAGAGCACAGCTTGGGCGCCACGTTCGACGTCACCGAGATGCAGCCATGGCCGCCCTGCGCCATGAAGCCGAGCGCCGTGCCGTCCTCGCCCGAGAGCTGCACGAAATCCGGGCCCATCGCCTGCCGCTGCAGGCTCACGCGGTCGATCTTGGCGGTCGCGTCCTTCACGCCGCAGATGTTCTTGAGCTCGTAGAGCCGCTTCATCGTGTCGACCGACATGTCGATGACCGAGCGCGGCGGGATGTTGTAGATGATGATCGGGATGCCGATGGCGTCGTTGACCGCCTTGTAGTGCTGGTAGAGCCCCTCCTGGCCGGGCTTGTTGTAGTAGGGCGTCACCACCAGCACGGCGTCGGCGCCGGCCTTCTCGGCGTGGCGGGCGAGTTCGATCGCCTCCTGGGTGTTGTTGGAGCCGGCCCCGGCGATCACCGGCACGCGGCCGCGGGCCTGGGCGATGCACCATTCCACCACCTGCCGGTGCTCCTGGTGGGACAGGGTCGGGCTCTCGCCCGTGGTGCCCACCGGGACGAGCCCGTGCGTGCCGTTCTCGATCTGCCAGTCGACATGGGCGCGGAACGCCGCCTCGTCCAGCTTGCCGTCGCGGAAGGGCGTGACCAGAGCCGTGTAGGACCCCTGGAACAAGCGGCTCTTGGTCATTCGGGCGTTTCCCTCTTCCGTCCGGCTTCGCGTCGGCCAGACACGCTTGGCATGATCTTGTGTCGAAAGGCTTGCGCCGGCGAGACCTGCGCTGGCCCACACATAACCGCAAGCCGTGTCCCGGAAAAGAGAAACAGACGCGGCCGCCGCCTCGGCCCTGCCGACGGCTCGCCTCGGGATCGGGCCGGTCGCCGACGGGCTTCGCCGCCTTCTGGCCACGGTCCTCCGTCACAGCATGAAGATGGTCGCCAGACCCGGGCGGCTTCACAGGCCCGGGCTTTTGGTTCACCATTCGCTAACGAGACCGGCCCAGAGTGGGGCGGGGGCATGCTTTTGCAGGTGATGCGATGGCCCGATCTCGGACTGCGCGGCTGACGGCCGCCTTGTTCGCCTGTGCGGTGATACCCGCATCGAGCGTTTCGACCCGATCGGCGGACGACTCCATCCTGATGATGGCTTCTGCGGACGGCGGAGCTACGGACATCTCCGCAGCCATCCATCCGCTCGCCAGCGTGCTGGCCTCGATCGGCTCCAGCCCGGCGGCGCCCGTGACGGTCGCCCCTGAAAAGACGCCCGCGCCGGAGAAGCCAGCTTCCACGGACGCGGCCGTCCCTGCCGTAACGGCTCCGGCCTCCTCCGGTTCCAGCGCCGCCGAGCCGGCCTCCGTCGCGGCCCCAGGCGCCGCGCCGGACCTGCGGCGCGACGCCGAAGCCGCTCCCGCCTCCCCCGGCGCGTCCGCCACCGGAGCGGCCGCGCCCGCGCTGGCCGAACCTCCCAAGCCCGCCATGGACCTTGCGGCGCTGAAGGGCGCCGTCGACCTTTACCGCAAGGGCGACCTCGCCGCGGCCGACGCCGCCGCCGCCGCCATCCCGGACGCGACGTCGCGGCGGCTGCTGGAGTGGGTCGCCATCCGCTACATGGCCCGCGACCTGGGCTTCGCCCGCATCGACGCCTTCATCCGGGCCAACCCCGATTGGCCGACCCAGAAGCTGATGCGCCGCCGCGCCGAGGAGGCGCTCGTCGCCGAGCGCCAGAAGGCTGCCGTCGTGCGCGCCTTCTTCAAGGGACGCGCGCCGCTGACGGCCGGCGGCAAGATCGCGCTCGCCCGCGCCCTGATCGAAGAGGACAAAGGCGCGGAAGCGGCCGCGCTGGTGCGCTCCGCCTGGCGCAACGACAATTTCGGCCAGGAGATGGAGAGCCGGTTCCTGGAGACCTTCCCGGAGTTGCTGGAGGCCGCCGACCACCGGGCCCGGATGGAGACGCTGCTCTTCGCCGAGGACTGGGCCGGCGCGCTGCGGGTCGCCAACAAGGCGGGCGGCGACGCGGTGAAGCTCGCCAAGGCGCGCGCCGCCGTGGGCCGCAGCGCCTCCAACGCCGCGCAGGCCCTGGAGGAGGTGCCGAAGGAGCTGCGCAAGGATCCCGCCTATCTCTTCGCCAGGGCGCAGTTCCTGCGCCGGCAGGAGAAGTTCGTCGACGCCGGCAAGGCGCTGACGGCGACGCCGCGCGAGGCGGTCCGACCCGACACCGCCGACGAATGGTGGACCGAGCGGCGCCTGGTCGCCCGCAAGCTCCTCGACCTCGGCGAGCAGAAGCTCGCCTATGATGTCGCCAGCGGCATGCCGGCGGACGCCCCGGCCAAGACCCGCACGGACGCCGAGTTCCACGCCGGCTGGATCGCCCTTCGTTTCCTGAACCAGCCGCTCGTGGCCGAGAAGCACTTCGCCGACATCGCCAAGGCGGCCTCGACCCCGATGACGACGGCCCGCGCCGAGTACTGGCTCGGCCGCGCCGCGGAAGCCGCCGGCCAGCCCGCCGAGGAGCACTACCGCAAGGCCGCCCAGCACGGCATCACCTATTACGGGCAGCTCGCCCGCGCCCGGCTGGACTGGCGCGACCTTCCGGTGCGCCGCGTGCTGCGGGGCGAACTCACTCTGCCCGACTCGGTCGGCGCCTTGCGGGCCGTGCGCATGCTGTACGAGGCCGACGCCCGCGACGTCGCCCAGCCGCTGATGGCGGACCTCGCCAACACGCTGGAGGACCCGGGCGAGCTGGACGCGCTGGCCCGGATCCCGGCCGAGAAGGGCGACGCGCGCGGGCTCCTGATCGTCGGCAAGGCCGCCACGCAGCGCGGCTTCCCGCTCGACGAGCACGCCTTCCCGACTATCGGGGTGCCGGAGCTGAACCTCGCCGCCAACGCCGTCGAGAAGCCGCTCGTCTTCGCCATCGCCCGGCAGGAAAGCGCCTTCGACCCCAAGGTGGTGTCGTCGGCCGGCGCCCGGGGCCTGATGCAGCTCATGCCGGCGACGGCGCGCCAGACCGCCCAGCGCACCGGCGTGGGCTACGACGCCGACAAGCTCACCGCCGACCCCGGCTACAACGCCCGCCTCGGCGCGGCGCATCTGGGCGATCTCGTCGGCGATTGGAAGGGATCGTACGTCCTGACGATCGCCTCCTACAACGCCGGCGGCGGCAATGTCCGCAAGTGGATCGACGCCTATGGCGACCCCCGGTCGTCGGCCATCGACCCGGTCGACTGGGTGGAGCGCATTCCGTTCACCGAGACCCGCAACTACGTCCAGCGCGTCATGGAGAACCTGCAGGTCTATCGCTGCCGGCTCACCGAACGCTCGACGCTGCTGATCGGGGACGACTTCAAGCGCGGCGTGAACCGCTGATCCCCTCGCCTCTCGACAGGCGCGTCTCCCCTTTGCAGGATGCGGGGCGATTCTGGGGAGACGCCGCCACATGGCCGAGAGCAGCGCCGAGGGTTTCGAAAGCGTCTTCACCAGCGCCCAGGACGGGCTGAGGCTGCACGCCCGCGACTATGGCGACCGCGCCGGCGAGCGCCTGCCGGTGGTCTGCCTGCCGGGCCTGACCCGCAACGCGCTCGATTTCCACGACCTCGCCCTGGCGCTCTCCCGCCATCGGCGCCGACCCCGGCGCGTGGTCGCCCTCGACTATCGCGGGCGCGGCCTCTCCGAATGGGATCCGGAGTGGAAGAACTACGACGTGAAGGTGGAGACAGGCGACGTGCTGGCCCAACTCGCCGCGCTCGGCGTGGAGGCTGCCGTCGCGGTGGGCACGTCGCGCGGCGGGCTGATCGCCATGGCGATGGCGGCGGCCCGGCCCGGCCTCCTGCGCGGCGTCGTGATGAACGACATCGGGCCGGTGATCGAGGCCAAGGGCCTGATCCGCATCCGCTCCTATGTGGGCAAGCTGCCGACCCCGCGCACCATGGACGAGGCCGCGGAGCTGCTGAAGCGCATCTCCGACGCGCGCTTCCCGGCGCTCTCCGACGAGGACTGGCGCGTGCTCGCGTCGGGCTCCTTCGTGGAGGACAAGGGCGTCCTGCGCCCGAGCTATGACCCGGCGCTGATGAAGCCGCTGGCCGGCCTCGACCTGGAGGCGCCCCTGCCGACGCTCTGGCCGTTGTTCGGGGCCCTCGAGCGGCTCCCGCTGCTGGCCATCCGGGGCGAGCGGTCGGACCTGCTCTCGCCCGAGACGCTGGACGCCATGGAGGCCGCGCATCCCGGCATGGAGCGCTGGATCGTTCCGGGCCAGGGGCATGCGCCGCTCCTGCGCGACGCGCCCACCATGGCCCGCATCGCCGGCTTCGTGGCGGCCGTGGAGGACGGCGAGGCCGTCGCGGCCTGACATCCTCGCGGCGGCACACATAACGAAAAACCCCGGCGCTGGCGCGCCGGGGTCGAGAAATCCTCGCCGGAGGCGGGAGATCAGAAGTCGCGCTGGATCTTCAGGCGGCCGATGAAGGCTGAGTCCTGGCTGTAGAGCCGGGCGCCGGGATCGGTCGAGATGGCGGTGAAGATCGGCCCGTTGTTGGACTTGATCCGCACATAGTCGACCTCGGCGCCGATGTCGAAGTCCTTGACCGGCGACCAGGTCACGTTGGTGCCCACCGTCCAGTAGTCGAAGTCGCGCAGCGGGTTGCCGAAGGTCGCGCCGCCGGCGGCCAGGAAGGCGCCGCCGGGAACGTCGGACTTGATGTAGGACGCGAACAGCGCCTGGCGGATGGTGGGCGTCCAGTAGTGGAGGCCGGCGGCGGTGAGGCCCCAGGCGGTCGTCAGGTCGAGCTTTCCGTTGAACGGGCTCGTGGCGTAGAAGGTCGCGTCCGGAAGGGCGAGATTGCCGAGGCCGCCGACGCCCGAGCCGAACGAGGTGGCGATGCCGAAGGGGTTGGAGGCGATGTAGCTCGCCGCGCCCTTGGTGTAGGTGCCCTGGAAGGTCAGCTGGTCGCCCGCCGCGAAGGGCAGGTTGAAGGTCACGCCGGCGTTGAAGGCGAAGCCGTATTTGCTGTCCGGCGAGAGGCCGTTATTCGTGGCGAGCGAGCCGACCTGGCCGACGCGCACGCGGTGGATCGCGCCCGACACCTGCGCGGTGCCCCAGCCCTGCTCGACGCGCAGATTGGCCACGACGTCCGGCATGGTGTCGCCCGTATAGGCGTAGAACGGGTTGGCCCCGCCGACGAGGTCATAGATCGACTGGCGGCGCTCGACATGCTCTTCCATCGACAGCGTGGCCGAGAAGCCGCTGCCGAAGGACGCCGTGTAGGCGAGCAGGTTGGTGTTCAGCGCCGAGCCGGCCGTGGTGCCCACATATTCGAGGTCGCCGGCGTAGAAGTCGAAGAAGGATTCGGTGCGGCCGGCCGTGAGGCCGCCGAACTGGATGTAGGCGCGGTCGAGCGCGACTTCCGTCTGCGCCTGGCCGGCGTAGTCCACGCCCGTGCCCGTGAAGGCGACGCCCTGGCGGGCCGAGGAGCCGGAATAGATCTGGCCGATGCGGCGGGACACGTCGTAGCGCACATAGGCGCGCAGCGTGCCGTACTCGGTGGCGGTGCGCGCGTCGATAAAGATGCGGCCGGTGCTGCGCGAGCCGGTCGTCGCGTCGTTGCGGGCGAAGGGCTGGCCGTACTGGTACTCGTAGCGGGCGCGGCCGCCGATCTTGATGCAGGTGTCCGTGCCGGGGATGTAGAAATAGCCCTCGCCCATCGTCGAGCAGACGCGGACATACTCGACCGGCGCCGCCTTGCGGGAGGGAAGATCCGCCGCACCCGCCGCGGTCGTCATGAAAGCCGCCGCCGAGGCGAGCAGGAGGGTGGAAACGCGCATCGATCAGTCCCCTTTGGCGCAAACGGCCTTCATATCTCGATGGGACGGAGCATGTCGTTCGCACCCGCAGCATACAACCTGCGATTGCGTTCTTGAGGTCTAGCGCGGCGCGGTTCCGCCCTGGGTGTGACGGCGCGGCAACAATCGTGAGGGCGAAAAGCCGAGAGGCGCCAAAGGATTGCGCGACTTGCCTAGCGATTGGGCGCGTCGCCGCCGGCAAGTCGCCGGGCGCAGCGGCGACGCCGAATCAAAAAAGCCCCGGCGCAGGGCGCCGGGGCTTCTTCGGAGAGTGGTCGGATCAGAAGTCGCGCTGGATGCGCAGGCGCGAGATGATCGCGTCGTCAGACTTCACGAGCACGCGCGGGGAGTTCGCGAGGCCGGAGAAGACGCCGCCGTTCGAGCTTTCCACGCGGAGGTAGTCGACCTCAGCCGCGATCACGAAGTCCTTGACCGGCGACCAGGCGACGTTGCCGCCGACCGTCCAGTAGGTGAAATCGCGAACGCTGTTGGCGCCGGTGGCGCCGCCGGCGGCCGTGAACGTCGAGCCGCCCACATCGACCTTGGCGTAGCTGCCGAACACCGAGGTGCTGACAGTCGGCGTCCAGTTGTGGATCGCGGCGGCGGTCAGGCCCCAGGCCGTCACGAGGTCGAGCTTGCCCGTGCCGCCATTGGCGGTCGTGAAGGCGTCGGGAAGACCGAAGCCGATGGCGCCGACGCCGGTGGAGATGCCGTTGCCGGTGACGCGGCTCGGGTTGCCCTTGGTGTAGGTGCCCTGCAACCAAAGCTGATCGCCAGCGGCGAAGGGCAGGTTGAACTGCACGCCGCCATTGACGGCGAAGCCGTACTCAGCGCTCGGAGCAAAGCCGCCGATGGCCGCCGTCGTGTTCACGACGCGAACCTGATGGACGGCGCCGGACAGCTGCGCAGCGCCCCAGCCCTGCTCGACGCGCAGGTTGGCGACGACGTCGGGAGCGCCCGCGCCGGCGTACTTGCCGATCGTCGGGCCGGTGACGACCGTCACGCCGCTGCGGGTCTCGATCGGATCCTCGAGCGCGATCGTGGCCGAGAAGCCCTTCCCGAAGCTGGCCGAGTAGGCGAGCATGTTGTGGGCGGAGCCGTCGCCGGCCGTCGTGCCGATCACTTCCAGGTCGCCGGCGTAGAAGTCGAAGAACGACTGCGTGCGACCGGCGGTCAGGCCGCCGAACTGGACGTAGGCGCGGTCGAGCTCGATCGAGGTGGAGGTGCTGGGCACCGCAGAGCCCACGATCGCGGTGCCGTTGCCGGTGCCGCTGGCGAGAGCGCCGTTGCCGCGGCCGAGCTGGAGCCGCACATAGGCGCGCAGCAGGCCGTACTCGGTGGCGTTACGAACGTCGGCCTGGATGCGGCCGAGCGACTTCATGCCGGTGACATTGTCGCCGCGGGTGAAGGGCTGGCCATAGCCGTAGTCGAAGCGAGCGCGGCCGCCGATGCGGATGCAGGTGTCGGTGCCGGGAATATAGAAGAAGCCGGCGCCCTGGGCCGAGCACACGCGAACGAACTCCACCGGAGCGGACTTCTTGGACGGGAGGTCCGCCGCATAGGCGGAACCGGTGGCGAGAATGGCCGCCGACCCGAGCAGGAGGTTAGAAAAGCGCATTTGAATCAGTCCCCTTTTTGGCTGTCGCCTGAAGCGACACTGCGCGCCGGCATGCCTGATCGCAATTGTTAATTTGATAATTGCTATGCAGCGCCTTGATTGGAAAGCCGGTGTTGCAACTCGGGCACACCCGGGCGGACGGTCTTTTGCGACCCCAAAACGCAAAAAGGCCCCGGACACGCCGGGGCCTTTCCGCGTTGGAAGAAAGAGATCAGAAGTCGCGCTGGATGCGGATGCGCGAGATGATCTGATCGTCCTTGTTGACCAGCTTGCCGGTCGGATCGCTCTTGAACTGGGTCAGCGTGTAGCTGCCGCTCGCGCGGACATACTCCACCTCGACGCCGATATCGAGATCCTTGACCGGCGACCAGATCAGGTTCGTGCCGATGGCGTAGTAATCCCAATCCCGGAAGGTGTTGCCGTTGAAGTTGGCGGCGATCCCGGGAGCGTACTTGGCGCCGGCGTTGCTGGCGGCGTTGCTGAAGTCCGTCTTCACGTAGGACGCGAAGAGGCCCTGGCGAACCGTGGGCGCCCAGTAGTGCAGCATCGCGGCCGTGAGGCCCCACTGCGTGGTGAGCTCGAGGTTGCCCGCGCCGCCATTGGCGACGACGACGGCGTCGGGAGCCGAGCCGCCGAAGGCGCCGACGCCCCAGAGCGCCTTGCCGAAGCCGAAGGCGTTCGACGTCACATAGGTCGAAGCGCCCTTGGCGTAGGTGCCCTGCAGGTAGAGGGCGTCGCCCGCAGCCAGCATCGGCAGGTTGATCTTCACGCCCGCATTGACGGCGAAGCCGTACTCGGTGCTCGGAGCGTAGCCGCCCGTCGCAGCCGGACCCGCCATGCGAATCTGGTGCAGCGCGCCCGACAGCTGGGCGGAGCCCCAGCCCTGGGTCAGGTTGAGCGCCGCGACGACGTCGGGAGCGCTGTTGCCCGAATAGCCCGCATAGCCGAAGCCGCCGGCCGGGGCGCCGAAGCCGCCCGCCGTCAGGTCGCTGATGGCTTCACGACGCTCGACGCCGTCTTCGATCGACAGGGTGGCCGAGAAGCCGCCGCCGAACGAGGCCGTGTAGGACAGGAGGTTTGTCGGGCCGAGCGACGAGCCGGCGGTCACGCCGTTGAACTCGAGGTCGCCGGCGTAGAACTCGAAGGCCGACTGCGTGCGGCCGGCGGTGAGGCCGCCGAACTGGATGAAGGCGCGATCGAGGTAGACGCCCGTCTGCGCGGCCGTGAAGTCCGTCGAGGTGCCGGCGAAGCCCTGGCCGATGCGGTTCGTCGTGCCGGACGAGAGCGTGCCGATGCGGCGATGCAGCTCATAGCGCACATAGGCGCGCAGCAGGCCGTACTCGGTCGCGGTGCGGGCGTCGAGGAACATGCGGCCGACGGCGCGCGAGCCCGTCAGGTTGTTGGCGCGCTCGTAAGGCTGGTTGTACTGGTACTCGAACCGGGCGCGGCCGCCGACGCGGATGCAGGTGTCAGTGCCCGGGATGTAGAAGAAGCCGGCTCCGAAGGTCGAGCAAACGCGAACGTACTCGACGGGAGCCGCCTTCTTGCTGGGGAGGTCGGCCGCCTGGGCCGCGACCCCGGTCGCCAGCAGAGCCGCCGACGAGAAGAGGACGGAGGAAAACTTCATCATGTGCTCCTGAAAATGCCCCGCCGGAGTCAGCCCCTCAGCGGCATTCCTTCACGCCCTCACGTTGTCGGATGACGGCGCAGGACACAACAAAGTCAGTTCGTAATTTAGCCATTATCAAGCAGCGCCATGAGGCCTGTGCTTAAAAAGTGACAATTCACGCAACCACAACACGCAAAATGGATCGATGGCGCGCAAAGCGGGTTGAGTTGGCCGGGGCGAAGCCTCGAACCCGCCGCCGACTCAGAAATCGTGCTGGAGCCTGATGCGGCCCGTCCACGCAGAGCTTCCCGTGCGCCCCCGAGCGACCACATCCCACAGGGGCTGCGCCACGGCGATCGACTGCCAGAGGATCTCGGCCGCCGCCTGGCTGTTGCGGACCGGCGTCCAGACCACGTTGGCCCCCACCGTCCCGATCCGCGCCGAGGCGTAGCGCGACGGCCCGTCCTGCCCGGCCCAAACGGCGAAGGCCGCCAGGCGCAAGGTCGGCGACCCATCGTGGATCAGGCTGACGCCCGCGCTCCAGGCCCGGTTGGAGACCGCGCCCGCGCGCGTCGCCCAGGCGTCGGCGGTCCGGGGGACTACGCCCGCCACGCCCGCATAGCCCCACCCGACATAGTCGCTCGCCGCCGACGCGAACGCGGCCTGGGCGCGCAAGCGCGTCCTGCCCTCCGGCCAGAACGGCGGAGTCTCCCACGAGATCTGCGCCGCCCAGCCATGGACCGCGCGAGCGCCGGGCAGGTCCGGCCTGGTCTCATGCAGAGCGCCGGCGGCGTGGAGCCGGTGCCCCCAGGCGGATCCGCCCAGGGTGACGACGCCATCGGGCCGCCGCGCGCCCGCCGGCGCCGCTCCGGCGACGCCGACGCGCCGCTCGGACCCGTCCTCCAGCGAGACCGAGGCGGACCAGTCGTCCCAGAGCGGTCGGCTGTACCCCACGAGCGCCACCGCGCCGCGGTCCGAGCCCCGCCCGTTCGCCCCGCCGCCCAGCAGGGTGACGCCGCCATTCGGAAAGCCGCGATCAAAGAACGACCAGGCGCGCCCGGCGGTCAGGCCGGACCACTCCATGGAGGCGTATTCCAAGTCGGGCGGGCGGAACTCGACCCAGCTGGTCGGCGCGCGCCGAAAGGTCATGCGCAGGATGGCGCGGACCGGGCCCTGGTCGGTCAAGGCCGCCGCGTCGAGGCCGAGCGTGCCGCGCGTCTCGGTCCAGGACGCGTCGTCGGCGCGGCGCGCCGTCTGGTCGTAGCCGAAATCGTGGCGGATCCGGCCGCTGATCTTCAGGCAGAACGCATTCCCGGGCGACTGGAAGAAGCCGGCGCCGAAATCCGGACAGGGCCGCAGGACTGCGTCAGGCGCTGGCGCCGCGGCCCGAGGCTCCGCCCTCCCCGCCCCGACCATCGCCGGGAGAATGGCGAAACACACGCAAACAGATAGCCAACGCGCAACCATGCGACGGCCAACGCTTCAAAATGAAGGACGCCCCGAAAAGGGCCTGAAACGCGCTCAGCCTACGCCGCGAGCGCGTCCGGTCTACCGACCTCAGCTGGTGAGAATCAGACCTGCAACCGGGTTCAGACGGCGGGGGCGACGACACGCACGTCGATGCGGCCGGTCGCGGGATTCTCGCTGTAGCGGATCTCCTGCCCGGCCTGGTCGATCACGCCGAGGTCGACCTCCCGGTCGGGAAGGATCGCCACGGCGCGGTCCTTGACGAACACGATGACCTGCCCGCGGCGGCCGGCCTGGACGGCCGCCATGCGCTTCAGCATGGCCAGGATGTCGGGACGCCGCCACGCGACCGGATAGTCGGGGTCCACATAGGCGCTGACGCGCCCTCCCCCGAACTCCAGCGCGAAGACCACCTTGGACCTCTCGGGCTTCAATTCGGCAGGAAATTGCGGATCGGCCAGCCAGAGGCACCCGAAGGTGCGGCATTCGCCCGGCCGCGTTTCGTAGACGCCGCAGCCCACGCCCTTGCGGCAATGGCCGCACCATGCGCCCGCGGGCTTGTCCAGTTCCGCGACCCTCAGAACCTTGCAGCACAGCGTGCAGGACCCACAGCTCTTCATGAGCGACAGCCTCCGACCCGGTCCGCCCTTCCATGCCATCCTGCGCAGCGCCGCGCCAGCGCGGATCGCCTACTCGGCGGCCAGCATCTCGGAGGCGCCGGCGCCGCCCGGAAACGACAGGACGCAGCGCAGGCCGGCGGGCTCGTAGTCGATCCTCACCGCCCCGCCCGCTTCGCCGGCGAGGCTCCGCTCGATCATGGTCGCGCCAAATCCCTTGCGGGTGGGGCTGACGACGGACGGTCCGCCCCGCTCCAGCCATTCCAGCCGCAGCGCGCCGTCCTCCAGGGTCCAGTTGATGGCGACGCGGCCGGTCTCGTTGGAGAGCGCGCCGTATTTGAGCGCATTGGTCAGCAGCTCGTGCATCACCATGGACACGGCGAGCGCGGCGCGCGGCTCCAGGCGCACCGGCGGGCCGCCGCGGACGATCCGCTCGCGCTGCCCGGGCGGCTGCAGGCGCAGCACGGCCTCCAGAATGTCGTCCAGGCCGGCGCTCTCCCAGCTCTCGCGCAGCAGCAGCTCATGCGCCTTGGCCAGCGCGGCCAGGCGGTCGTCGAGCTTGGCCGCGACGGCCGGGTTCACCCCTTCCCGACGCAGCGTTTGCGTGACGAGGGCCTGCACGATGGCGAGATTGTTCTTCACCCGGTGGTCGAGTTCGTGGATGAGGAGGTCGCGCTCCTCGTGCCTGCGGGCGATTTCGTCCATGAGGCCGTCGAACGCGGCGCCGACCGCCTCGATCTCGCCCTGCTCGGGGCTCGAGCCCACCCGCGCCGTCAGGTCGCCGCCCCGCCAGGCGCGGATGGCGTCCAGGATGCGTCCGATGGGGCGCTGCACGAAGCGTTCGCCGAACTCCCTGGCGCCGAGCAGAGCGCCGGCGACGCCCAGCAGCGCGATCAGCAGCCCCACGCCCGTCGCGCGGTCGATCGCCTCGAAGCTCGCGTCGGAGGAGAGCCCCGCGCTGATGTAGAGCGGGAGGCGGGGCGTGGCCGGGATGTAGCCGATCACCCGCGTGGTCCCGTCCTGGCTGACGACGGTCTCCACGCCGGGCGAGGGCGCGTGCACGAGCCGCTGGAAGGCGTCCGGGATGCGCGTGCCCAGGAACCGTTCCGGGAAGGGCTCGCGGAAGACGATCACGCCCTCGGCGTCCGCGATCGTGAGCGCGCCGCCCGGCGAGAGCCCGCGTTCGCGCAGGCGCTGGCCGAGCGCCTGGAGATCGATCCCAGCCGCCAGAACGCCCATGACGGCGCCGTCCGCGCCCCGGATCGGCAAGCTGACGGGCAGCGTCGGCCGGCCGCTCTGGCGCCCCACCGCGTATCCGCCCACGGTCGGCTTGCCGCTCTCCAGCGCCGACCTGAAGAAGGGCGCATCCGCGTAGTTCTGCTGCGGGCGGGGGGGATTGCGGCTGCAGCGCAGCCCGCCCTGCAGGTCGATGGCGACGATGCCCGTCACCAGCGTCACCTGGTTCTGGAGATGGCTGAGGTAATCCGCGCAGTTTTCGGCGTCCAGGTTGCGGACGGCCGGCGCCGAGCTGACCGCCAGCAGCAGCCCGTTCACGCCCTCGATGACCCGGTCGAGTTCCGAAGCGGCCAGGCGGGCGCTTCGCAGGGCCATGTCGTTGGTCTCGGCGACCCTCGAGCGGCGCAGGGTGATCTCGTTGAAGACGATGATTGCGATCGCGGGGACGAGCGCCACGACGGCAAGGGCGAAAAGACGTTGCCGGAGTGTGAGATTCAAGGCGGCAGCCAGCGTTGGGATCGCGCGGCGCAGTCTAGCACGAACATGAGCTTTGCAACCCAGCATACCCCTTTGGGCCGCGGGCGACTCTTGAGTTTCGGCCGCTGCGGGCGTTCCCTGCGATCGGCGGCGCGCCGGCCGCGCCTCACGAGGATGTCCGCATGAGATCGAAGCTGTCCGCCCTGGCGATGGCGCTGAGCCTCTCGGCCGCACTGGCGGGCCCGACGGCCGCGACGCCCGTCGCCGCCCAGTCGACGGCCGCGTTTCAAAGCGTTCTGCAGCAGATCGGCCAGCAGGCGCTCGCGGCCGGGGTGAGCCAGGCCGTCATCGACCAGAACCTCGGGGGCCTGACGCCCGACCCGTCGCTGTTGGTGGAGGGGACCCGGCAGCCGGAGTTTTCGCGCACGCTGCAGGCCTATGTGGCGGACGCCGCGTCGCCCGGACGCGCCGCGCGGGGGCGACAGTTCGCCGCGCAATGGGCGGGGGATATCGCGGCCGCCGAGGCCCGGACGGGCGTCGCCGGCTCCATGCTGCTGGCGCTTTGGGCCATGGAGACCGACTTCGGCCGGGACCAGGGCTCGCGCGACGTCCTACGCTCGCTGGCGACGCTGGCCTATGCGCGTCCGCAGACGCCGAGCTTCCGGGACGAGGTCGTGGCGGCGCTCGTTATGATCCAGCGCGGCGTCGCCCGCGAGCGGCTGCGCGGCTCCTGGGCCGGCGCCATGGGCAACCCGCAATTCCTGCCCTCGGCCTATCTCAAATATGCGCTGTCGCTGGAGGGCCGCCAGAACCCCGACATCTGGAGCTCCGTGCCCGACAGCCTCGCCTCGATCGGATCGTTCCTGCGGCAGTCGGGCTGGACGCCCGGCGCGCCGGCCGCGCTCGAAGTGATGCTGCCGGCCGGCTTCGACTTTCCGGTCCTGCGCCAGGGCGCCGCCGCCTGGGCGCGAGCGGGCCTGCGCCCCGCGGATGGGACGGCGATGCCGGCCTCCGGCGAGGCGATGCTGTTCCTGCCCTCGGGCGCGGGCGGGCCGGCCTTCCTGCTGTTTGCGAATTTTTGGGTGCTGAAGGCGTATAATTTCTCAGACAGCTACGCGATGGCGGCCTCGATCCTCGCCGACCGGATCGCCGGGCGCCCCGGCGTACGCGCGCCCTGGCCCAAGGGCGAGACGATCCTGCCGCAGCAGGATCGCGAGCGCCTGCAAAGGCTGCTGGTCGCTCTCGGCGACTACAAGGGGGTGGTGGACGGCCGGTTCGGCCCCGTCACCCGCGAGGCGATCCACGCCTTCCAGCGCCGGGTCGGCTACGCGCCTTCGGACGGCTATCCCTCCGCGGCGCTGCTGGCGCGCGCCGAAGCGGAGGCGAAGCGGGCGGCCGCGAACTGAACTGCGCCGGACGAAAGCGCTCGTTCAGAGCGCCGCACCCGGCGGCGTGGCGGAGCGCCCGCCGCCGGGTGAGATCCAGTCGGCTCAGCGGCGACCGAGAAAGAGCCCGATCCCGAACGCGAAGCCCACCGCCTGCAGCGGCTTCTCGCGGATGTAGTCCACCACCGCGTCCACGTTCAGCGACGCCAGCGGGTTGGCGGTCCCCTGCCGCGACGCCATGCGTCCCGCCGAGCCGCCGCCCTGCTGGCCCGAGAACGACCGGGATCCGGTGCGCACCGCCGTGCGCGCGTCGAGCGTGACGGTGGCGTCGTCGTCCAGGATCGCGGTCACCCGCTCGAAGTCGGCGTTGGTCACCGTGACCCGCACGATGTAGCCGTGGCTCGACGCGCCCGCTTCGCCGCGTTCGGCGTCGGACTGCACGAGCCCGCCCTCGGCGGCGGCGCTGGCCTCCAGCTTGACCCGGTCGGGCCCGTAGCCGATGGCGCCGAGGTCGCGCACGACTTTGTCGGCGGCCTCCCGGGTGGCGAAGAACGCGGTGGTTTGCCGCGTCTCAGAGTGGAAATCCTGGTCCATGATCCGTCCCCGTGCTGTCCTGAAGGCCCGTGACAACCCGCGCCTGAGCCTTGTCGTTCCAGGCCGGGGCCCGCTCAGCGTGCGCGGCGGACGAAGCCGGCCGCCGTGCGGTGCAGGATGGAATGGCGGCGGGCGACGCGCTCGACGTCTCGGTCATAGCCGCCGCCGATGACGCCGCAGACCGGGCGCCCCTTGCCCAGGCAGGCGCGCAGCACGAAGGCGTCGCGCTCGGCGAGCCCGTCGTCGCTCAGCGCCAGGCGCCCCAGCCGGTCGTCCCGGTGCGGATCGACGCCGGCGTTATAGAACACCAGGTCCGGCCGCACGCGGTCGAGGAGGTCGGGCAGGACCTTCCGCAAGGCGTCGAGATACACGTCGTCCTGCGTCCCGTCCGGCAGGTCGATGTCGAGGTCGCTGCGCGCCCGGCGCACGGGATAGTTCTTCTCGCCATGCATCGAGAAGGTGAAGACGCGGGGGTCGTCGGCGAAGATCGAGGCCGTGCCGTCGCCCTGGTGCACGTCGAGGTCGACGACCAGCACCCGGCCCGCCTCCCCTTCGTCGAGCAACGCCGCGGCCGCGACCGCCACGTCGTTGAAGGTGCAGAACCCGGCCCCGTGCGGACCCGAGGCGTGGTGGCTGCCGCCCGCCGTGTTGCAGGCGAGGCCGTGCCGCAGCGCCAGCCTTGCGGCGAGCAGCGTGCCTCCCGTCGCCGCACGGGCGCGGCGGGCGACCGACGCCGTCATGGGGAGCCCGATCTGGCGCTCGATCTCGCGCGGCACGCGCGCCTCGAACACCTGCCGCACATAGTCGGCGGCGTGCACCCGGGCCAGCAGTTCGAAGGAGGCCGGCTCGGGCTCGACGAAGCCGCCCGGGCTCACCACCCCCTCCTCCACGAGGATTTCGGCCAACCGCTGGTACTTGCCCATCGGGAACCGGTGATCGTGCGGGATGTCGGCGGTGTAGGCCGGGTGATGGACGACGGGAAGCATGTCCCTGAACTAGGGCATGCTGCGAAAAGGTGGAATCCGGCTTTTCGCGCCCAAGCATGCGACCACGATGAAGCGAGAGCACGCTGTGTTTGCGTCGAAACACAGCTTGCTGGAGGGCGGCGACGGCGGGCCGGGGAGCGTCAGGCGAGCTCCTCCAGCACGGACGGGAAGATGCGCTGATAGGCTTCGCCATAGGTCATGGTGCGGCCTGAGTTGCGGCCGCCCTGGACGCCGCGGTTGAGCGCCACGCGGGTGTAGTACTCCCAGAGATGCTTCTGCGCCGCCAGGATCTCGAAGGCCCGGCGCTTGGTCTCCCACACGTCGGTGATGTTGAGGATCACGTTGGGCTGGAAGCCGCACTGCTCGGGCTGGTGCGGCTCGAAGCAGAACAGGGGCGGCGCGGCGTAGGCGCGATCGGGGTCCGGCTTGTGGCCCGCCGCCTGCGCGACGATCCGGGCCTCCTGGGCGAGATGCGCCGCCGTGGGATGGTCGAAATTATAGGGGTCCGCCAGCGCGTGGGTGAGCACGAAGGACGGCCGCTCGGCCCTGAACACGTCGATGGTGCGGTCCAGCATCTCGGGCGTGATCCGCAGCGGATAGTCGCCCGCGTCGTAGAACTCGATCTCCGCGCCCAGGATCGCGGCCGCTTCCTCCGCCTCGCGCTGGCGCTGCGCCTTGACGTCCTCCAGGCGCACGCCGGCCGTCTTCCAGGCGAACTGGCTCTCGCCGCGCTCGCCATAGGAGAGGCAGACGATCTTCATCCGGTAGCCCTTGGCGGCGTGCAGCGCGATGGCCCCGCCCGCGCGCCAGACGAAGTCGCCCGGATGGGCGGTGATCACGAGCCCCGACTTGGGGGCCGCTGGCGAGCTTGGGTCAGGCATTCCGGTCTCCGGGATGGGGCGCGGCGGCGGGTCCCGCAGGCGAGACGCCCGGCCGCAGGAAGGCGTGGCCGTCGAAGAGCATGCGGGCGGTCCTGAGCAGCCCCGCCCGCTCCACGATCGGGCGCTCGGGCGGGCCGCCGACTTCCAGCCGCACCGTGAACTCGCCCGTGGGATGCTCGATCGACAGCGTCTTCGTCCGGCCCTCGGGGACCTGCGCGACGCGCGCGGCGGGGGAGCCCGGCAAGACGCAGGCGGCTCCCACCGTCACGGCGGCGAACACCCCGATGGAGGCGTGGCACTCATGCGGAATGAAGCTGCGGGTCGAGATCGCGCCGCCGCCCTGGGGCGGCGACACGAGCGCGATCTTGGGCACCACCTTGCGCGAGACGTCGCCGAGATTCATCAGCGGCCCGGCCGCCAGCCGGATCTCCTCGAGCCTGGCCTTCAGCGCGGTGTCGCGGTCGAGGTCGTCCCGGCTCTCGCGGCCGGTGCGCCCCACCGAGGCGGCCGCCAGCACGATCACCGGCATGCCGTTGTCGATCAGCGTGACGTCGACGCCGGCGACATGGTCCACCGCGCATCCGGTCGGCAGCAGCGCGCCGCAGACGGACCCGGCGGCGTCGAGGAAATCGATGGCGATCGGCGCCGCCGAGCCCGGGACGCCGTCGATCCGGGCGTCGCCGTCGTAGCGCACGACCCCTCCGGGCGTCTCGACGGCGAGTTCGGCGATGGTGCCGGTGTTGAGCGTGCGCACCTTGACGCGCGTGACCGGCGATCCGGCCCGGACGAGACCGCGCTCGATCGCGAAGGGACCGACCCCGGCCAGGATGTTCCCGCAATTCGGCGTGACGTCGACCCGCCCCTCGGCGACGCCGACCTGGGCGAACAGGAAGTCGACGTCGCAGTCGGGCGACGAGGACGGGCTGACGATCGCCGCCTTGCTGGTGAGCGGGTGCGCGCCGCCCAGGCCGTCCACCTGGCGCGGATCGGGCGAGCCCATCAGGGCCAGCAGCACGGCGTCGCGCGCGGCCGGATCGGACGGCAGGTCGTCCGCCAGCAGATAGGCGCCCTTGGAGGTCCCGCCCCTCATCAGGGCGCAGCGGATCCTGGCCTGCATCAGCCCCTCCGCTCGTCCCGGCCGCGCGCCGCGCCCCGCTCCTGCGCCGCCGCGATGGCGAGGCTCAGCGCGGGGTCGAACCCGGCGTCGGCCAGCATCTCGGCCGCCTCGCGCATCTCGGCGGCCCGGCGCAAGCCGTGCTGGGCCACGCGGCCGGCCATCAGGTCCGCCAGCGCCGCGAAGTCGATGGACGGGAACGTCGCCGCGAGGCTGGCGAAGACGTCCTCGTCGACCCCGAAGCGGCGGGCGGCGGCGGCGCAGTCGATCAGCAGCGCCTCCAGGCCCTTGATGACGATGCTGCGGCACAGCTTGGTGGCGGAGGCCCGGCCGATCTCCTCGGAGACCGGCGTGAGGTTCATGCCGAGCCCGTTCAGCCGCTCCGACAGTTCGGCGGCTCGCTCCCCGCCCGTCAGGATCGGGACCCGAAGGCCGGGACCCTTCACGGGGGCCATGACGGCGCCCTCCACATAATCGCCCGCATGGGCCGCGACGCAGGTCGCCGCGCGCCACTTGGTCGAGGGCGCGGCGGAGTTGACGTCGAAGAAGACCGCGCCCGGCCGAAGGGCTGGGGCGCAGCCCGCCGCGACATCCACGGCCGCGCAGGCCGTCACCGCCGAAAGGACGATATCGGCGTCGGCCGCCGCCTCCTGCGCCGTCGACGCGACCCGCGCGTCGGCCCGGCGCATGCGCTCCGCCATCGCCCCGCGCTGGGCCGCATCGTCGAGCTTCAGGTCATAGGCCGCGATGGCGACGCGGCCGCTGGCCAGGAGGCCGCGGGCGAACAGGTCGCCCACCTCGCCGAAGCCGATGATGCCGATTCGCGTCGTCGCGGCGGTGTCGTTCGCCATGCGGTCCTCCGTGTCGGCAGACCTTGGGGGAGCCGGGCGGCGCGCTCAAATGATCAGACCGGACGGTTTCATGCGTCCGGTGCACCAATGCGGTCCCGTTCACGCCTCCGCGGCGGCGGGCTTTCGGCCTGACTTGCCCTTCGCGGAGTCGCGGCCGGCCTCCTGGCGGATCCGGCGCTCGATCAGGCCGCGCAGCGCCGAGGCGGCCGGCGAGAGCGGATGGCCGCGGCGGGTGATCAGCCCCAGGGTCCGGCTCACGCCCGGATTGCGCAAGGTGAGCGCCACGATGCCGGGCGTATCCGCCTCGCTGACGGCCAGCCGCGGCACGATGGCGAGCCCGACGCCCGCCGCCACCAGGCTGACCGCGCTGGCCAGATGCTGGACCTCGTAGCGCCACGTCATCTGCTCGCGCCGGGGCCCGAGCGCGTCGTCGATGAGGGTGCGGTTGCCGGTCTGCGCGCTGATGCGCACCAGCGGCAGCCCTTCCAGGTCGCCCCACGATGCCACCGCCTGGGCGGCGAGCGGATGGTCCTTGGGGCAGGCCAGCACGAAGGGCTCCTTGACCAGCGGCTCGATGTCGAGGTCCTAGCGGTTGGCCGACACGATGGTGAGGCCGAACTCGGCCTGGCCGGACTTGACCAGCTCGGCGATCTCGCTGGCGGAGTTGTCATGCACCCGAACCGACAGCCCCGGATGCGCGTCGCCGAACTCCTTCAGCACGCGCGACAGATAGTGCACGGCCAGCGTCGGCAGGCAGGCGACGACGAGACGCTGCTGCTTCTCCTTGCCCTGCCGGCGCAGGTCCTCGAAGGACGCCTGCAGGTCCTCGATCAGCCGGCGCGCCTTGGGCAGCAGCTCCAGGCCGGCCGGCGTCAGCGAGACGGAGCGCGTGGTGCGCGCCAGGAGCTTCACGCCGAGGTCGTCCTCGAGCTTCTTGAGCCGATGGCTCAGCGCCGTCTGCGAGAGGTTGAGATGAGCCGCGGCCCGGTTGAAGCTGCCGCGGTCGCCGATGCTGACGAAAGCCTCCAGGCCGAGATAGTCGATGCGCATCGCCGGATCCCGGGCGCGCCGATATTGGTGCGCCGATCTCATCAATGTCGACAAACTTCAGATTTGATTCAAGCCCGGGCCGGCGGGCATGTCTGGAGGGATCCCAGAGGACCCGCCGATGTCCGTCGGACAGACCACGCCAGAGCCCTGCCGCGACCTCGCCCATCTGGGCCATGTCGAGATGTTCACCCCCAAGCCCGAGGAGAGCCTGCGTTTCTTCGTCGACGTGCTCGGCCTCACCGAGAGCGGGCGCGAGGGCGACAGCGTCTATCTGCGCGGCTGGGACGACTACGAGTTCCACACGCTGAAGCTCACCGCCTCCGCCACGTCGGGCGTCGGCCATGTCGCCTTCCGCGCCGCAAGCCCTCAGGCGCTGGAGCGGCGCGTCGCCGAGCTGCAGGCCATGGGCCGCGGGATCGGGTGGACGGACGGCGACCTCGGCCACGGCAGGGCGTTCCGGGCGCGGGGGCCGGACGGCCACGTCTTCGAACTCTATTACGACACGCGCTGGTACGAGGCGCCGGACGATCTGAAGCCGGCCCTGAAGAACCAGGCCATGCGCTACCCGGCGCGGGGGTGCAACGCCCGCCGGCTGGATCACCTCAACCTGCTGGTGGTCGACGTCGGCGCGACGCGCGAGTTCCTCGCCCGCGGCTTCGGCATGCGCCTCACCGAGCAGATCGTCCTGGACAGCGGCGTCGAGGCCGGCGCGTGGATGACCTGCACCAACAAGACCTACGACATCGCCTTCACGAAGGACCACACGGGAACGTCGGGACGCTTCCACCACGTCACCTACGCGCTGGATTCGCGCGAGGACATCCTGCGCGCCGCCGACGTGTTCCTCGAGAACGGCGTCTTCATCGAGACCGGCCCGCACAAGCACGCCGTGCAGCAGACCTTTTTTCTCTATGTCTACGAGCCTGGCGGCAACCGGGTGGAACTCGCCAACGCCGGGGCGCGCCTGATGCTGGCGCCCGACTGGAAGCCCATCGTCTGGACCGAGGCGGAGCGCCGCAAGGGCCAGGCCTGGGGCCTGCAGACGGTCCCGTCCTTCCACACGCACGGCACCCCGCCCGTCCAGTCCTGAGGCGAATCAGCCGGACCGCAACGCCTGCGCGGTGCGGTCGTCGGCGGGAAAGAAGGCCTCGATGGCGATCTCCGCCAGCGTCACGTCCATGGGCGCGCCGAACACGGTCGTGGTCGAGATGAAGGACAGCACGCCCGCCGGCGTCTCGATCTCCAGCGGCACGATCCAATGCGGCCCCTCCTCCCGGGCGGGCCGGCGCCGGGCCGGCCTCGCCGGCGGCGCATAGCTCTCCAGCTCCCGCAACAGCTCCAGCAGGGCCCCGTCCGCGGCGGCGTCGGCCTGCCGCCGCAGGCGGTCCAGGACATGCTCGCGCCACTGCGGCAGGTTGACGATCCTGGGCGCGAGGCCGCCCGGGTGGAGGCTGAGCCGCAACACGTTGACGGGCGGGGCCAGCAGCGCCGCGTCAGCCACCCCGGCCAGCAGCGGCGCGACCGCCGCGTTGGAGGCCACCATGCGCCAGAGCCGGTCCACGGCCAGCGCCGGATAGGGCTCGTGCCCCTTCAAGAGGCGCCGGATCGCGTCGAGGGCCCGCCCCATCGCGGGATCGTCGAGCGGCCGCTCCGGGAAGATCGGGGCGTAACCGGCGGCGAGCAGCAGGGCGTTGCGGTCGCGCAGCGGCAGGTCGAGTCGCTCGGTGAGCCGCAGCACCATCTCGCGGCTGGGCGAGGCGCGGCCGCTCTCCACGAAGCTGAGATGGCGCTGCGACACCTCCGCGTCGAGCGCCAGATCGAGCTGGCTCAGGCGGCGATGCTGGCGCCATTTGCGCAGCCCGTCGCCGAAGGAAGACACGTGCTGAATCGTCATGCCGCCAGCATAGCCGGGGCCCGGCGCGGCGCCATGACCCGCCAGGTAATCGACCCGCCTCGCCGAGGACGACAGGCTTCACGGGTCACTCACGGAGGATCCGATCATGCAAGTCGCCGCCCCCCACCGTTTCCTGCGCGCCGCGCTCGCCATCGACGCCGTCTCCAGCGCCGCCATGGGCGTTCTGCTCGCCGCCGCGGCCTCGCCGCTCTCCGGCTTTCTGAACCTGCCCGTGGCGCTCCTGCGGGAGGCCGGCCTGCTGCTTCTGCCTTTCGCGGCCGTCGTCGGCTGGCTGGCCTCGCGCCCGGAGCCGTCGCGACGCGTCGTCTGGGCCGTCATCGGGCTGAACCTCGCCTGGTCGGCCGAGAGCCTCCTGATGCTCGCCACCGGCTGGATCGCCCCGAACGCCCTCGGGACCGCCTTCGTGATCGCCCAGGCGCTCTTCGTGCTCGGGCTGGCCGAAGCCGAGTATGTCGGCCTGAGGCGGATCCGGCGCGGCTCGCCCGCGGCGGCCGCGTAGTCCTCGGGCGGCGGCGCGGACCCACCGCGCCGCCGACCCTGGATGGGGGCCATGCGCTGGCGCGGGTTTGCTTCGCGGCCGCATGCGCTACAACGGCACGAGACCCATCCCCCAATCGCAGAGCCGCATGTGAAGCCACACCCAGGCCCGTCGGGCGTCCCCCACCCCGGCATGGGGTTCCGGCAATTCGTCGCGCTCACCGCCGCCATGATGGCCACCAACGCGCTCGCCGTGGACGCGATGCTGCCGGCCCTGCCGGCCATGGGCGACACGCTCGGAATCCAGAACCCGAACGACCGGCAGTGGATCGTCACCATCTACCTGCTGGGCTTCGGCGCGGCGCAGCTGATCTACGGCACCCTGGCCGACCGCTATGGCCGCAAGCCCGTGCTGATGACGGGCTTCGTCATCTATGTGCTCGGCAGCCTCCTGGCGGTGTTCACCAGCTCCTTCGAGGTCATCCTGCTGGCGCGCGTCATCCAGGGGATCGGCGCCGCGGCGACGCGGGTGCTCGCCGTCTCCATCGTCCGGGATTGCTATTCGGGCCGCACCATGGCGCGGGTGATGTCGCTGGCCTTCATCGTGTTCCTCGGCGTGCCGATCATCGCGCCGTCGCTGGGCCAGGCGATCATGTGGTTCACCCCCTGGCAGGGCATCTTCGGGCTGCTCGCCGCCTTCGGGATGGCGGTGGCGCTCTGGTCGGCGATCCGGCTGCCCGAGACGCTGCATCCGGAGGACCGAAAGCCCATCTCCTTCGCGGCCGTGACGGGCTCGTTCCGCATCATTCTCGGCAACCGGATCGCCATGGGCTACATCCTGGCGATGACCTTCGTGCTGGGCGGCCTGTTCGGCTTCATCAACTCGGCCCAGCAGGTCTTCGCCGAGGCCTTTCATGCGGCCCACCTGTTCACCACCGTCTTCGCCCTCGTGGCGGTGTTCATCGCGCTGGCGTCGCTCCTGAATTCGCGCATCGTCGGCGCGGTCGGGACGCGACGCGTCTCGCATGCGGCGCTGCTGGCCTATATCGGCTTCACCAGCCTGCACGCGGCCGTGGCGCTCGCCGGCCACGAGTCGCTCTGGACCTTCGCGGCCCTGCAGTCCTGCACGATGTTCGCCTTCGGGCTCATCGGTCCGAATTTCGGCGCCATGGCGATGGAGCCGCTGGGCCATGTCGCCGGCACGGCCTCGTCGGTGCAGGGCTTCATCACCACGATCGGCGGCGCCCTGATCGGCTTCTTCATCGGCCAGCGCTTCAACGGCACGGTCGCGCCCCTCACGCTGGGCTTCTCGGGATGCGGCGTGCTGGCCCTGGTGTGCGTGCTCTACGCCGAGAAGGGCCGCCTGTTCCGCCCCAGCATGGGCCGGTCCTGACCCGCTGAGGAAAGGGCGAGGGCGTGCGCGACGACACTCAGCCGCAAAGGCCGGCGCCCGAAGCGTCCGAGAAAGCCGCCGCCGTCGGCGTCCTCGTGGCCACCATCGGGGCGTCCTCGATGGCGTTCATCGACGGCAGCGGGGTGCAGATCGCGCTGCCGGCCATCCAGACCAGCCTGGGAGCGGATTTCGCCGCCCTGCAATGGGTGGTCAACATCTACACGCTCGTCCTGGGAGCCCTCGTGCTGGTCGGCGGCGCGTGCGGCGACAGGTTCGGCCGGCGCCGCGTCTTCGTGCTCGGGACATCCGTCTTCCTCATCGGGTCGGTGCTGTGCGGGCTCGCCCCGGGCCCCCCGACCCTGATCGCCGCCCGGGCCCTGCAGGGCCTCGGCGCGGCCCTGATGGTTCCCCAGAGCCTCGCCATCATCGCCGCCTTCTTCCCCGAGGAGAGCCGCGGCCGCGCCATCGGCGCCTGGTCCGCGGCCTCGGGCCTGACCACGGCGCTCGGTCCGCCTTTGGGCGGCCTGCTGGTCGACGTCCTCTCCTGGCGCTCGGCCTTCCTGATCAACGCGCCGATCGGCGCCGTCGTGCTGTGGATCACGCTGCGCAGCGTGCCGGAGAGCCGCGACCCGGACGCCGGGCCCGTCGACGTCCTCGGCGGCGCGCTGGCGATCGTCACGCTGGGCGCCCTGACCCTTGGGCTGGCCTCGCTGTCCGACCACCGCCTGACGGACCCGCTGGTGCTGGCCTGCGCCGTCGTCGCCCTTCTGGGGGCGCCCCTCTTCGTGCTTCGGGAGCTGCGCGCCGCCTCGCCGATGATGCCCGTTGGGCTGTTCCGCGACCCCGTCTTCGCCACCCTCAACGTGGTGACGGTGCTGCTCTACGCGGCGCTCTCCGGAGTGCTGTTCCTCACGCCCTACACGCTCATCGCGCAGCTCGGATACGGCGCTGCGGAGGCCGGGATGGCGCTGCTGCCGCTCGGCGTCATCATCGGCGTGCTGTCGCGCTGGTTCGGCGGGCTGAGCGACAGGATCGGCCAGCGCGCCCCCATCGCGGGCGGCGCGGCCGTGGTGGCCGGGTCGATCGGCTGGCTCGCCTGGACGCAGGCCGCCGGCGGCTACTGGGCGGGGGTGTTCGGCCCCATCGCCGGCGTCGCGCTCGGCATGGCGGCTGTCATCTCGCCGCTGACCACCGGCGTGATGAACGCCGCGCCGGACCGCTTCAGCGGCGCGGCGTCCGGGATCAACAACGCGGCGGCCCGAACGGCCGGTCTCCTCGCCGTCGCCGTCACGGTCTCGCTCGTCGCCGCCCTGTTCGCCGGCGCGCTCGCCCGGACGCTGCCGGCTTTGTCGGACCCGGAGGCCGCCCGCCAGATTCTGGCCCAGGCGAACCGGCTCCTGGACGCGCCGCTGCCTCCCGACGTCGGCGGCGACTCCGCCGAGCGGATCCGCGCCGCGATGCGCGAGGCCTATTCGCGCGCCTTCGCCTGGGCCCTCGCGATGAACATGGCCTTCGCGCTGGCGGCCGCGGTCCTGGCGCTGACGCTGCCCCGCCGGGCGCGGCCGGGCCAGAAAAGCCAGGCAGCGAAGGCGGTTACGGAGAAATCGTGACTCGATTCCTCAAGCCGGACGACGTTCCCCCAAGCGCCCGCAGATACCGCGCCCAGGCGGTCAGGCCCTGCTCCAGGCTGCTCAGCCTGAAGAACTCGTTGGGAGCGTGGTAGTCCTCGTCCACGGTGGCGAAGGAGAAGAACACCGTGTCCAGCCCGAGCGTGCGCTTGAAGATGTCGCCGACCGGGATGGTCGCCCCCATCCTCACCCGCACCGGGCGCCGGCCCAGCACCGATTCCAGCACGTCTTCCGACAGCGCGAGGCCCGGATGGTCGCCCGGCACGGCGGAGGCCGGCGCTCCGCCCGTCTCGGGCCGCACCTCGACGCGCACCCCGCGCGGCGCCCGGCGCATCAGATGCTCGGCGATGAGCGCCACGATCCGCTCCGGCTTCTGCCCGGGCACGAGCCTGCAGCTGATCTTGGCGGAGGCCTGCGAGGGGATCACGGTCTTCTTGCCCGCGCCCGTATAGCCGCCCACGACGCCGTTGAACTCCAGCGTGGGCCGGATCCAGTTGCGCTGCAGCATGGTGTAGCCCGCCTCCCCCGCCCCTTCGGGCGCGCCGACGCTGGCCAGATAGGCGGCCTCGTCGAAGGGGATCGCCTCGATGGCGGCGAGCTCCTGCGCGGTGACGGGCTCGCAATCGTCGTAGAACCCCGCGACCGCGACGGAGCCGTCGTCGGCGTGGAGGCTCGCCATCAGGCGCGCCAGCGCCTGGATCGGATTGGCGACGGAGCCGCCATGGCGGCCCGAATGCAGGTCCTTGGCCGCGCCGGTCACGACGACCTCCAGGGCGCAGATGCCGCGGCTGCCCACGATCACGCTGGGCAGGTCCGCGCGCCACTGCGCGCCGTCGGCCGAGAGGGCGTAATCCGCCCGCAGCAGGTCGGCGTGGGCGGCCACGAAGGCCTCCAGATGGGCGCTGGAGACCTCCTCCTCGCCCTCGAACAGGAAGACCATGTTGACCGGCAACCGTCCTTCCTCCGCCATGAAGGCGGCGGCCGTCGCGATCGGGATCAGCATGGGCCCCTTGTCGTCGGACGCGCCGCGGGCGTAGAGCCGGTTGTCGCGGATCTCCGGCTCGAAGGGCGGCGAGCGCCAGGCCGCGACCGGGTCGGGCGGCTGCACATCGTAGTGGCCGTAGACCAGCACGGTGGGCGCGCCCGGCGCGCCACGCCATGCGGCGGTGACGACCGGGTGGCCGCCGGTGGGCCGGATCGCGACGTCGGGGATCCCGGCGGCCCGCAGCTGGTCCGCCACGAACCGCGCCCCGGCGGCGATCCCCTCCGCATAGGCGGGATCGGTGGAGACGCTCGGGATGCGGACGAACGCCTTCAGGGTCTCGATCAGCTCCGGCAGCCCGGCGCGCAGGCGCGCCTCGATGACGTCGACGCCCCAGCCGGAGCCCTGGCCGGCGCCGCTCACTTGCCGCCGTCCACCGGCAGGGTCTGCCCGGTGATCCAGCTCGCCTGCTCGCTGGCCAGGAACAGCACCGCGTTCGCGATGTCGTCGGCGCGCCCGAGCCGGCGCGTGGCGATGCGCTCGACCAGCGCCCGCTGGCCGTCCGGGCCGTAGGCCTCCCACTGCCGCTCCGTGCTGGGGTTGGAGCGCACGAAGCCCGGCGCGACGCTGTTGACCGTGATGCCGAAGCGGCCGAGCTCGTGGCCCAATTGGCGCGTCAGGCCGATCTCGCCCGCCTTGGCGGACGCATAAGCCTGGATGCCGGTGAGGCTGACGCCGAGGCCCGCGCCGGACGAGATGAACACCATGCGCCCATAGCCCTTCTGCTTCATCCCCGGCGCGACGGCCTGGGCGAGCAGGAACGCGGCCTTCATGTTGATGGCCACGATGGCGTCCCAGTCGCCCTCCTCGATCTCCTCCAGCGGCCGGCCGGCCTGCCCGCAGACGCCCCCGGCGCTGTGCACGAGGATGTCGAAGGGGCCATGCTGTGCCGCCAGCGCCTGCACGTCGCTCTTGCGGGTGAGGTCGCAGGCCGCCGCCGTGATCCGGCCGCCGCCGTCGGCGACGACGCTTTGGAGCTCATCGGCCAGGATGTCGGCCGCCGTCACCTGCGCCCCGTCCGCGGCGAGCGCCGCCGCGATGGCCCTGCCGATGCCGTGGGCCGCGCCCGTCACCAGCGCGCGCCGGCCTTCGAAGTGGATCTGCATGGGTGTGGTCTCCGTTCAGGCCGCGCGCCAGACGCGGCGTCCGAGCTCGTCAAGGTTCTCCCAGGCGAGCGGCCGCGTTCCGTCCTCGATCTCGTGGATCATGGCGATGAGATTGCTGGTGACCGGCGTGCGCACGCCGACCTGCTGGCCGAAGGTCACGATGGGTCCGAGCTGCGCGTCTGCCTCGGTCCGCCTCTTGCGCACCGCGAGGTCGCGCCAGATGCCCGAATGGGTCTTCGCCGACTTGGCGTTGTGCGCCACCATGGCGTCGAAGGACGCGTCCGCCGCCGCGTCGGACGCGCCGGGCGCGAAGGCGGCGGGGTCGTAGCCGTTGAACCCCAGGCAGTCGACCTTCAGCATCGTGGCGACCTCGACCGCCTCGCCGGCCAGCGCCCGCAGGAGCGCCCGCGGCTCGCGCGCGCCGAGCCCCTCGCAGATGGAGGCGTTGGTGAGCGCCGTCGCGAACAGGAGCGCCCCGTAGCCGAGCTTGCCCCACAGATAGCCCATGATGTTGGAGGTCGTGATGGCGTTCGGCTCGAACAGCAGCATCAGGGCGTGCAGGTCCTGCAGACGCGGCGTGATCGCGCCGTCGAGTTCGCCCAGCACCACCGCGCCGCGGCCGGCGAACTGCACCACGCCCGGCGCCATGTAGTCGGCGCCGAAATTCACGAACGCGCCGAGGGTGCGCTCGCGCCCGACGACGTCCGCGATGACAAGCTCGTTCAGCCCGTTCTGGAACGAGGCGACGTAGCCGTCCTCGGCCAGGTGCTTCGCCAGGCTGCGGGCCGCCTCCTCGGTGTGCTGCGCCTTCACGCAAAGCAGCGTGCGGCGGAACACGCCCGGCACGTCGTCCGGCCCATAGGCCGGCGCGCGGACCGTGAACTCCTCGATGGGCCCCTCGATGTGCAGCCCCTTCGCGTTGATGGCGGCGACGTGGTCGAGGTCGCGGTCGACGAAGACCACCGGAACCCCGGCCCGGACCAGATAGGCCCCGACCGTGCCGCCGATCGCGCCCGCGCCCCAGATCAGGATGGGATCCCGCCCGGACGGCTGAAGCCCGGCGCTCATCGGCTGGACCGCCCGGCGGCGGCGGCCTGCGCCCCGGACTGCTCCGGCCATGGCCCCTCGATCAGGGCGCGGGTCTCCTCGACGGCGACCGACCAGATCGCCAGCATGTCCTCGTCCGAGCGCTGGTAAAGCCCGCCGAAATTGCCGTCTCCCAGCACCTCACGGACCCCGGCGGGGTCGTGCAGGCGCATCAACTCGAGATCGGCCATGGGCTTCTGGACCTCCGGCCCGCGGATGTTGGGAAGCCGCGTCCAGGGGAAGTTCTCCATCCAGGACGCGTGCGAGGCGACCTTGTCGATCTCCTGCACCTTGGCGAAGGTCCGGGGCGCGTTCCACCAGTTGTGGAAGCGGACGGACGCGCCGGGATTGTCGCCCATCCACTCCACCGCGGCGGTCTGGGCGGGCGAATTGCCGCCATGGCCGTTGCACAGCAAAATCCGGCGGAAGCCGGTGCGATAGAGCGAGTCCAGAATGTCGCGGATCACCGCCGCATAGGTCTCCAGCCGCAGCGTCACGGTGCCCGGGAAGGCCATGAAATAGGGCGTCAGCCCATAGGGCTGCACCGGGAAGACCGGCACGCCCAGCGGCTCGGCCGCCTCCGTGGCGACGCGCTCCGACAGGATCGAATCGACCGAGAGCGACAGATAGGCGTGCTGTTCGGTGGATCCGAGCGGCACGACGCAACGGTCGTCGCGCTTCACGCGCTCCTCGACCTGCATCCAGTTCATGTCGGTGATCTTCATCCGATGTTCTCCCTCGGAAACGCGTCCCGGCCCATGGCCGCCGCGGCGCCGCTGCGAATGCTCTCAATCAGGGGCAGCAGCGCGCCCTTGACCGCGTGCGGATCGGGCACGTGCCGGTATTCGATGGCGACGAGGCCCGGAGGCCCGCGTTCCAGCGCCGCCTGGGCGCCGGTCGCATAGACCGCCACGTCGACCTCGGCGAGGAAGCGCGGCAGGTCCGGGTCATCGAGCAGCACCGCGTCGACGCTGCGCACATGCGGGGTGAACCGCAGCACGCCGGGCTTCATCAGCGCCAGGAATTCGGGAAACACGCTCACCAGCCCCACCCGCGCCAGGGGATCGACCGCCGCCAGCCTCGCCCTGGTCTCTTCCGAGGGCATGAAGCTGACGGTCGTCACGGGCGCGCGCGCGCCCACGATCTCCTCCACCTCGGCGCGGCGGTTGGCCAGCGTCACATAGATGTCGGCCGGCTCGTGCCGTCCCTGCCTCAGGCTCTCCAGGGTGGCGGCGTCGATGGCGTCGCCTTGCTTCAGCTGGCGCCCGATCTCGGCCGCATAGGCGCGCGTGGCGTCCTCGAACACGCCGACCAACAGGATGCGGACCGACCGCCCTTCCCGGGCCCGTCCCCGGCCGATGCGCGCGCTCAGCAGGGCGGCGACCTCGTTCGCGCCGACGCCGAGCGCTTCGGCTTCGGCCAGCGCGGCGTCGAGATGGGCCTGGATGCGGGCGAATTCGGGCGCCGAGTTCGGCCGCGCGCCGTCCGCCACGAAAGTGCCGGACCCGGCCCGCGCCACGATGAGGCCCGCCCGGCGCAGATCCTTGTAGACCGCCGCCGCCGTCATCGGGGCGATGCCGCCCGCGTCGGCCAGCTCGCGCACGGAAGGCAGCCTCGCGCCGGCCGGCAACTCGCCGCAGGCGATGCCGTACTCGATCAGCCCCTTGAGCTGCAGGCTCAGGGAGACGGGCAGCGAGCGGTCCAGCGCGCTGGCGATGTCGTTGAGGAGTGCAGAGCCTGGCATTGTATTAGGCATTTAGCACAGTTGCGAGGCGATCCGCGCCAAGGCGCTGCAATCGGGCGGGTATTTCTTGAACTGGCTGTTGACGTACAACCAGCCGTCCTTCTAGCATCCTAAGGCATAAGAACAGTCGCCGAAAAGGCCACGAGGGGAGAAAAGTGATGAGACGCACATTCCTGAAGGCGAGCCTCGCTGTCATCGCGTTGAGCGCCGGCCTGCACAGCCTGCCCTTCTCGGCCGAAGCCGCAACCCGCGGCGGCAAGATGGTCTACGCGCGCTACACCGACTCGCTGTTCCTGGACCCGGTCCTGAACGACGCGAACGTCGACATCTGGGTGCTCACCAACCTCTACGACACGCTGCTCCAGCCCACCAATGACGGCCTCGGCGTCCAGCCCGGCCTCGCCACCAAGTGGGAGCCGAGCGCCGACGGCAAGACACTCACGGTCACGCTCCGGCAAGGCGTCAAATTCGCCGACGGATCGGCGCTGACCGCCCAGGACGTGAAGTGGTCGCTCGACCGCGCCCGCGATCCGAAGGCGGGCGCCTGGTCGTCGTCGCTGGCCTCCATCGAGTCGATCTCTGCCAAGGAGCCCGACACCGTCGTCCTCACCCTGAAGCACCCCGACCCGACCCTGATCCCGGCGCTCGCGACCTTCAACAGCGCGATCCTGCCGCAGAAGCTCTTCGAGGCCGCCGCCGGCGCCACGCCGGAGGAGAAGGCCAAGGCCTTCGCCGAGAAGCCGATCGGCACGGGACCGTTCGTGATGACCGCCTGGAAGCGCGGCGTCTCCATGACGCTGAAGCGCAACCCCTATTACTGGAAGCAGGGCGACGACGGGAAGGCGCTGCCCTATTTGGACGAGCTCGAATTCCAGATCATCCCGGACGACGCGACCCGGCTCCTGAAGCTGAAGGCCGGCGAGGTCGACGGGACCGAGTTCATCCCCTATGCGCGCGTCAAGGAGCTGCAGGCGGACCCGAACCTGCGCATGGAGCTCTGGCCGTCCACCCGCGTGCGCTACCTCACCTTCTACGCCGGCCCGACCTTCAAGGACGGCAAGCCGAACCCCGCCTCCAATCCGAAGGTGCGCCAGGCGCTGAACTACGCCGTCAACAAGGACGCGATCATCCAGATCACCACGCTGGGCCTCGGCAAGCCGATGCGCTCCTACATGTCCTCGACGACGCCGCTTTTCGTCGGCCAGGACCTCTACAAATACGATCTCGCCAAGGCCAAGGCGCTGCTCGCCGAGGCGGGCTTCCCCAACGGCTTCGAGATCTCGATCTACAGCCTGTCGGGCAACGGCGACGACGCCAACGACCTCGCGGCCGTGCAGCAGATGTGGGGCCAAGTCGGCGTCAAGCTGCGCATCGATCAGGTCGACAACGCCACCCGCACGGCGCGCTATCGCGAGGAGAACTTCGTCATGCGGACCTCCGCATGGACCAACGACATCTCCGACCCGAGCCAGATCACGTCCTATTTCGCGTACTGGCCCAACATCCACTCGCTGCACTCCAACTGGCAGGACAAGCGGGTGGACGAGCTCTTCGAGAAGAGCCAGCAGGAAATCGACCCCAAGGCGCGTGCGGAGCAATACAAGGAGATCCAGCAGCGCTACAACGAGGCGGCTCCGATCGTGTACCTGTACGAGACGCCCTACCCGGTCGCGTTCCGCAAGAACGCCAAGGGCTTCGTCCAGATCCCGCTCGGCAACAACCTCTTCGAAGCCGCCTACGTCGAGAAGTGATGTCGCCAGCTGAAGCTCCGGGAGCGGCGCGCGCCGCTCCCGCGGACCCCACGACGTGAACCGCGCCGGCGTCATCGCGGCGCGGCTGTTCCAGATCGCGCCCACATTCCTGGCCATCGGCGTGGTGGTGTTCGTGCTCGCCCGCCTGCTGCCCGGCGACCCGGTCAGCGCCATGCTGGGCGACCGGGCCTCGGACGAGGCCGTGACGCGCCTGCGCCAGCAGATGGGCTTCGACCGCTCGATCTGGACGCAGTTCCTGATCTTCGCGGAAAGCATGCTGAAGGGCGATTTCGGGACTTCGATCGCGTTCCGGGTGCCCGTCACCTCCATCATCGTCGAGCGGCTGCCGGTGACGCTGATGCTCACCGGGCTGGCGACGCTGTTCGCGCTCCTCATGGCGGTCCCGCTCGCCTTTGTGGCCGCGCTCAACGCCAATCGCTGGCCGGACTACCTGATCCGCTCGGTGTTCCAGGTGGGCCTGTCCTCGCCGGTGTTCTATGTCGGCCTCGTGCTCCTCACCGTCTTCGCCGCCTGGCTGCGGATCTTCCCGGTGGGCGGCTATGGCGACGGCCTGCTCGACAATCTGTGGCACCTGTTCCTGCCCGCCGTCACGCTGGCGCTCAGCTTCTCGGCCGTGATCATGCGCAATCTCAGGGCCTCGATCCTGGACGTGCTGAACTCGGAATTCGTCGACTTCGCCCGCGCCAAGGGGCTGCCCCGGCGCGTCATCCTGGTCCGGCACGTGCTGCGCAACGCGCTCATCTCCACCGTCACGCTGGTGGGCCTGCATGTCGGGTCGCTGCTGGGCGGCGCCGTCATCACCGAGAGCGTCTTCGCGGTGCCGGGCGTGGGACGCCTGATGGTCGATTCCATCTTCGCCCGCGACTACCCGGTCATCCAGGCGCTGACGCTGATCCTGGCCGTCGTGGTCTCGATCGCCTTCCTGATCTCCGACCTCCTGCAGATGTGGCTCGACCCGCGGGTGGCCAGATGACCGCCGTCGCGCTCGCCTGGCGCAGGACGCCCGCCTCCCTGGCGCTGGGCGCCGCGCTGGTCCTCGTCTTCGTGATCTGCGCCGTCGCGCCCCAATGGGTGGCGCCCTACGACCCGCTCGCCTTCGACTACGGCGCCCTGCTGCAGCCGCCCGGCGCGGCTCACCCTTTCGGCACCGACCAGTTCGGCCGCGACATCCTCTCGCGGACCATCGCGGCCTCCACCATCGACCTGCAGATCGCGCTCTTCGCCACCGTCGGCCCGCTGGCGATCGGCACGATCATCGGCCTCCTGGTGGGCTATTACGGCGGCTGGGCGGACGCGGTCTTCGGCCGGCTCGTCGACCTCGTGGTCACGTTCCCGTTTCTCGTGCTGGTCATCGCCATCGTGGCCGTGCTCGGGCCGGGGCTGCTCAACATGTATATCGCGGTCGGCGTGGTCGGCTGGGTGTTCTACGCCAGGCTCATGCGCGGCGAGGTGCTGGTGCTGCGCGGCCACGACTATGTCTCGGCCGCCAAGGTGCTCGGCTATTCGGAGGCCCGGATCCTGTTCCGCCACATCCTGCCCAACGCGGCCCGCCCGGTGCTCGTCTACTGGATGACCGACATGGCGCTGGCCATCCTGCTCGGCTCGAGCCTCGGCTATCTGGGCCTCGGCGCGCAGCCGCCCGCCGCCGAATGGGGCGTGCTGATCGCCGACGGGAAGAACTTCTTCACCCAGGCCTGGTGGATCACGGTGTTCCCGGGCTTCGCCATCGTGCTCTGCGGCATCGGCTTCAGCCTCGTCGGCGACGGCATGGCCGATCTCCTGGACGTCAAGCGATGAGCGTCATGGAAACGCCCGCCGGCTCCGCCGCGACGTCGGCCGCAGAGCCCATGCTAAGCGTCGAGGACCTGCGGGTCGCCTTCGACACCAGCCGCGGCGTGGTCCGCGCGGTGGACGGCGTCGACCTCAGCCTGGCGGCGGGCGACGTGCTGGGCCTCGTGGGCGAATCCGGATCGGGCAAGAGTGTCACCATGCGGGCGATCCTGCGGCTGCTGCGCTCCAACGCGCGCGCGACCGGGCGGGTGATGTGGCGGGGACAGGATCTCCTGGCCGCGCCGGAGCGGCGCCTGCGCGAGATCCGCGGGCGCGAGATCGCGGTGATCTTCCAGGAGCCGATGACGGCGCTGAACCCGGTGCTCACCATCGGCGCGCAGATCGACGAGAGCCTCGTCGCCCACACGGCGCTCGACGAGGCCGCCCGTCGCCGGCGCGCCCGGGAGCTGCTCGACCTGGTGGGGATCTCCTCGCCCGAGCTGCGGCTGGCGAGCTACCCGCACGAATTCTCCGGCGGCATGCGCCAACGCGCCATGATCGCCATCTCGCTCGCAGCCGAGCCGCGACTGCTCCTCGCCGACGAGCCGACGACGGCGCTCGACGTCACCATCCAGGACCAGATCCTCAAGCTGCTGGTGCGGCTCACGCAGGATCTCGGCATGGCCATGATCCTCGTCACCCACGACCTCGGCGTGGTGGCCGAGACCTGCGGCCGCGTCAGCGTCATGTATGCCGGCCGCGTGGTCGAGACGGGTCCGGTGGAGACGATCTTCGCCCATCCGCGGCACGCCTACACGGACGCCCTTCTGCGCTCCATGCCGCACGGCCTGGCCGCGCGGCAGCCGCTGACGCCGATCCCGGGCCAACCGCCGCGGCTCGACAGGCCCATCGAGGGCTGCCCCTTCGCGCCGCGCTGCTCCTTCGTGGAGGAGCGCTGCAGCCGCATCGCGCCGCCCTTCGCCGAGGTCGCGCCCGACCACCGGGCCGCTTGCTGGGCGGCCGACAGGCTGGCGGCCCGGGAGATGGGCGCATGATCGGGACCGCCGACACGGCCGAGCCGATCCTCGTCGTCGAGGGACTGAAGAAGAGCTTCGCCCTGCGCCGTCCGACGCTGGACGTGCTGATGCGCCGCCCCGTCAAGACATTGCGCGCCGTCGATGGCGTCTCGCTGTCGGTCGCCCGGGGCGAGACGCTGGGCGTCGTGGGCGAGTCGGGCTGCGGCAAGTCCACCCTGGCGCGTTGCCTGGTGCGGCTCTACGAGCCCGACGCCGGCTCCGTCCGCTTCGGCGGGCAGGATGCGCTCGCCCTCTCGGGCGACGACAGGCGGGCCTACAACCGCCGCGTCCAGATGGTCTTCCAGGATCCCTATGGCTCGCTCAATCCGCGCATCAGCGTGGGCGACGCCCTCGGCGAGGCCCTCTCGGTCCACCGCATCGTGCCGTCTGGAGAGATCGCTGCCCGCGTCGGCGCGCTGCTCGACCTCGTGCACCTGCCCCGCGACGCCGCCTCGCGCTACCCGCACGAGTTCTCCGGCGGGCAGCGCCAGCGCATCGGCATCGCCCGCGCGCTCGCCGTCGAGCCGTCCGTGATCATCGCCGACGAGCCCGTCTCGGCGCTCGACGTCTCCGTGCAGGCGCAGATCGTCAACCTGTTCCTGGAACTGCAGGAGCGGCTCGGCCTCGCGCTGCTGTTCATCACGCACGACCTTCGCCTGGTGCGCCACATCTCCCATCGGGTCGCGGTGATGTATCTCGGCCGCGTCGTGGAGACCGGCGCCACGGAGGCGCTCTTCAACGCGCCGCGCCATCCCTATACGCGGGCGCTGATGTCCGCCGTACCGCAGGTCGCCGTGGGGCTGAGGTCGCAGCGCGAAGCCGTCCGCGGCGAGCTGCCGAGTCCCGTCGCGCCGCCGCCGGGCTGTCCCTTCCATCCGCGCTGTCCCATCGCCGAGCCGCGCTGCCGCGAGATTGTCCCGGCGCTCGACCCGCGGGGCGGCGCGTGGGAGGTGGCCTGCCACCTGGCCGGCGACGTCGCGTCCGCGCCCGCCCGCGCCGCCGTGAGCGCCTGAGCCCCCCGCCAGACCCGAGTCGGAAGTCATGACCCTGTCAGCCGTCCAGCATCGCATCGCCACCGTCTCCGACCTGCTCTGCACGCTGAACCTCCTGGTGTGGGATTCCCGCACCATGATGCCGTCCGGCGGCGCGGAGAGCCGAGGCCGGCAGATCGCCACCATCACCCGCCTGGCGCGCGACGAGCTCGCCTCGGACGGGATGCTGCGCGACCTCGAGGCCGCCGAGGCGCAGGCCCGCTCCTTGCCGGACGACCACGACGACCGCGAGGCGCTGCGCCAGGTCCGGCGGGCGGTCGACCTGCACCGCCGCATTCCCGCCGACCTCATCGAGCGGCGGGCCGCCGTGCGAGCCCGCGCCAACGCCGCCTGGGTGGAGGCGCGCGAGCGCAACGACTATTCCATCTTCGAGCCCTGGCTCGCCGAGACCGTCCGCAACACGCGCGACTACGCCGACGCCCTGGGCTGGACCGAGCACCCCTACGACGCCCTGCTCGGCCTCTACGAGCCGGGCGAGACCCTCTCCAGCCTGCGCCGGCTCTTCGCCACGCTGGAGGCCGGGGAAGCCCGCATCCTCGAAGGCGCCCGCCGGCGGCCCCAGGACGCGGCCGCCATCCTGCGCCGGCGCTTTCCCGTCGAGAAGCAGCGCGAGGCCGCGCTCACGTTCTCGCGCCGGTTCGGCTACGACTTCGACCGGGGCCGGCTGGACAGCACCGTCCACCCCTTCGAGATCTCCTTCACGCGTGGCGACGTGCGGATCACGACCCGCTACAACGAAAACTTCCTCAGCCCCGCGCTGTTCGGCGCCTTCCACGAGACCGGCCACGGGCTCTACGAGCAGAATGTCGACCCGGCCTTCACCCGCACGGTGTTCGCCAGCGATCTCGTCGGCCTCTACGCCGTCGGCGGGACGAGCTTCGGGGCGCATGAGTCCCAGTCGCGGCTGTGGGAGAACCATGTCGGCCGCAGCCGGCGCTTCTGGGAGCTGCATTTCGAAGAGCTGCGGGCGCTCTTTCCGGAAGCCCTGTCCGACGTCGACGCCGGCGCCTTCCACCGGGCCGTCACCACCGTGAACCCCGGCCTGATCCGCACCGACGCCGACGAGCTCACCTACGATCTCCACATCATGCTGCGGGTCGAGTTGGAGGCCGCCCTCACGGATGGCCGCCTCTCCGTGGCGGACGCTCCCGAGGCGTGGAACGCCGCCGTGAAGGCGCGGCTGGGCCGGAATGCGCCGGATCCCCGGCAGGGCGTCCTGCAGGACATTCACTGGTCGTCCGGCATGATCGGGTCGTTCTGCACCTATACGGTCGGCAACGTGATGGCCGCGCAGCTCTTCGAGACGGCCACGCGGGACGCCGCCGTCACGGACGGGCTGCAGGCGGGCGACTACGCCCCCCTCGCCGGCTGGCTGCGCGAGCGCGTCTGGCGCCACGGACGGCGCCGCTCGCGCGAGGAGCTGCTGGTGAACGCCACCGGCCGCGGCCTCGATCCCGCGCCCTATCTGCGCCACCTGGAAGCCCGCTACGGCGACGCCCCGGCGGCGGCCTGAAACCGTTCGGGGCTTTAGCCCGTACTCAGGACGCCCCCAGAGGACGTCCCGTGCCGAACCTGAACCGCCGCGCCCTGCTCCTGTCCGGACTATTCGCCCCCGCGCTCTCCGGCTGCTCGGCCCTGGGCGTCTACAACGCCGTGATCCCGGCCGACGACGGCGCGAGCCTCAAGGCGTCGGGCGTCGCCTATGGGCCCGATCCCAGGCACAGGCTCGACGTCTATGGTCCGGGCGCGGCAGCCGGGCGCGGAGCGCCGGTGGCGCTGTTCGTCTATGGCGGCTCCTGGAACAGCGGCGACCGCGGCGACTACGCCTTTGTGGGCCGGGCGCTCGCCGCGCGGGGCGTCGTCGCCGTCGTGATGGACTACCGCCTCGTGCCGCAGGTGCGCTTCCCCGGCTTCGTCGAGGACGTGGCTCTCGCGACGCGCTGGGTGAAGGCCGAGATCGGCCGCCACGGCGGCGACCCCAGGCGCGTCTTCGCGATGGGTCACTCGGCCGGCGCCTATTCGGCCGCCATGGCGGCGCTGGATCCCCGCTTCACGCGCGCCGCCGGCCTGGCGGGGCGGCCCTATCGCGGCCTAGTCGGGCTGGCGGGTCCCTATGACTTCCTGCCGCTCGACGCGTCCGCCACGGTCGCGGCCTTCGGCCAGTGGCCCCGCCTGGAGGAGACCCAGCCCGTCTCGGTCGCGAGCCGGGGCGCCCCGGCCGCCTTCCTGGCCACGGGCTCGCAGGACACGACCGTCTATCCCCGCAACACGCGCAATCTCGCCGCCAAGCTGCGGGGCCTCGGCGTCCCCGTGGTGGAGCGCGTCTATGAGGGCGAGACCCATGTGGGCCTGCTCCTGGCCCTCTCCCGGCCCTTCCGGGAGCGCGCGCCGGTCCTCGACGACGTCGTGCGCTTTATCCAGGAGACCTGAACGGAACCGAAGCCCCGCCGCGCCTGTTGCCATCAGGTACAAGGGTCAAGAGGTTCAGACATGAAGACGCGTTATTGGATTGCGATCGCGATTGCGGCCGCCATGGCTCCGGCCTCGCTCCAGGCTCAGGGCATCCCGCGCGGCGCCCAGGAAGGCGCGGCGATCGGCAATCGCGCGGCCGGTCCGGTCGGCGGCGCTGTCGGCGCGGTCGGCGGCGGCGTGGTCGGCGGCGTGGCGGGCGGCGTCAAGGGCGTGCTCGGCGTGCCGCAGCGCACCGCGACCCGCTCCTACCGGTCCCACCGGGTGAAGCACCACCGGGCTCGCCACTACCGCTGAGCCGGCGGCCGGCCTGCCTCAGGCGCCGTCCAGCCGCACGGGCCCGGTGGGCTCGGCCGACCACTGCACGTCGGCCGGCCCGGCCATGATCCGCACGGCGATGCGGTCGAAGGCGGGCCGCCCCCGTCCGTCGGCCGTCATCGTGAGCCGGCGCGCGTCCCCGTCGCGCGTCAGCGTGAACCGCAGGGCGAGGCCGTCGCCATCCCGCCAGGCGGCTGTCTCGCCGTCGTCCTCGTAGAGCGCGGCGGTCGACCCGCGCGGATCGTCCCCGAAGACGAGAAGCTCACGCCCGACGTCGCGCGCCGGAACCATGGCGCCGCCGGCGACGCAGACGGGCGTCAAAGCCCCCGCGCGGGCGAACACCGGCAGGCGCCCGAGCGGCGCCTCGACCTCCGCGACCTCGCCTCCCGCATAGGCCCGGCCGTCGCGCAAATCATGCCACCCTCCCGGATGCGCGGGGAAATACACCTCCCGCGCGACCGCGCCCTCCTCCAGCACGGGCGCGACCAGCAGGTCCGGCCCGAGCATGAAGCTGTCCTGCACGGTCGCCGCGCCGGCGTCCTCCGGGAAGGCCAGGAACAACGGGCGCACCACCGGCTCGTCGCGCGTCGCGGCGCTCCACAGGCAGGTGTAGAGATAGGGCGCCAGCCGGTAGCGCAGCGCGATGGCCTCGCGCACCTGCGGCAAGACCTGCGGGTGCATCCAGGGCAGGTTGACGACGCCGTCGTCCTTCCACGAATTCATCACGAAACGCGGCCAGAGCGAGCAGAACTCCACGAAGCGGCAGAACAGCTCGGGCCCGGGGCTCGGCCCGTGGAAGCCGCCGACGTCATGGCCGATATTGTAGAGCCCCGAGAGGCTCATATTGAGGCCCTGGGCGAGGTTGAAGCGCAGCGTCTTCCACGCCGTCTCATTGTCGCCGGACCATGTCTGCCCGTAGCGCGCGATGCCGGCCGCGCCGCCTCGCGTGATCGTGTAGGGCCGCTTGCCCGGCGCTTGGGCCGCCTGCGCCTCGAAGGCGAGCTTGGTCATCAGCAAAGGCTGCGCCGGCCGGGCGAGACGCTGCGGAAACGGCCGCCCGTCGCCATGGCACCGGGCGTCCTCGTCCCAGATCTCATACTCGTTGTTGTCGCTCCACACGGAAACTACGCCGTAGTCGAGGAGCGCGGTCTGGATCCCGGTCCGCCACCAGTCGCGGCCGGCCGGGTTGGTGAAGTCGACATGATAGCCAAGGCCATCCCAGAACTGCGCCTCGGCCGGCTCCCCGGTCTCGCCGTCGGTCACGAGCACGCCCATGCGGCGCGCTTCGTCCAGCCTCGGATGGTCATCCAGCAGGCAGGGCTTCAGATTGGTGACCGGCTGCATGCCCGCCTGCTTCAGCCGCTCCATGGTTCCGGCGGGATCCGGGAACTTCTCGCGGTTCCAGTTGAAGGCGTAGCGCCGCGTCCCGATGGACGTGTAGCCCGAGCCGAAATGGAAGCTGTCGCACGGGATGTCGTGCCGCCGGCAGGTCTCGATGAAGCCGGTGACCCGCGCGTCGGCGTCGGGCGCGTCCGCGATGGTCATCGACGTCATGCCGAAGCCGAGCGACCACTTCGGCGGGAAAGCCTGCCCGCCGGTGAGCCAGGAGAAGCGGCGCGTCACATCGGCAGCGCTCGGCCCCGCGAGTACGTAGACGTCGAGATCGCCGTCCTGCGCCGCGTAGGATCGGAACAGCCCGTGATAGTTGTCGATGGTCGCGCCGAGGTCGACCTCCGCCACCGCGAGGTTGTCGTAATAGAGGCCGTGCGCGCCGGAGCCGTCCTCTACGAGGACGTAGGGGATCGCCTTGTAGAGCGGATCGCTCAACTCCGCGTCGAACCCGCAAGGATCGACGGCGTCGATCTTGAATCGTCGCCCGGTGTGGTCGAGCGGACCGGCTTTGTCGCCGAGGCCGTGATGCCGGTGGCCGGCGTCCCGCGCGGTAAAGTGGGAGAGCGCCTTGGTCTGGCGCGAGGCGAAATAGGCCTGCGTGCGCCGGTCCTGCAGGAAGGGCCGATCCTCTCCGGCGCGGCGCCAGGCGATCGAGAACGGCTCCAGCGTGACGACGGCCGAGAGCCCTCCTTCCACGGAGAGCGTGGCGACGCCGTGCTCTTCGACGAGCGACGCCGGCGGGCAGGCGAAGCCCGTCAGGTCCTCCCGCAGCCGGCCCGCATAGGCCGGCTCCAGTCGGCCGGGCGCGATGGACCAGCCTCGGTCGAGCCGATAACCGCCTGCCGGCTTCAGCAGAACCCGGCCGATGTCACGTTCGAGAATGGCGACGCGCAGCTCGACCCCGTGGTCGAGCCCAAAGAGCGCCCAGGGGCCGTCCCGCCCCAGGATGCGACCGTGGGTCAGGGCCTTCATGCGTCTCTCCCGTCGTCGATGGCGTCGTGCGCTCTGCGGCGCAGCCAGCGGACAATGGACGGGATCGCGGCGGATGCGAAGTCGAAAGTGGTCCGGAGCCGCCGTGGCGGCTCCGGAACGATGCGCGCGGTCGCGGCGTCAGGCGCGGATGCGCCGGAGCTCGGCGCCCGCGCTCAACCTTTACGCGTCGGCCTTGGCCTTGCGGGGCTTCTTGGCCTTGGGAGCGGGAGCGACGGGCTCCGGCTCGGCGGCCTTGCGGCGGTCCAGACCCAGGCCCATGTTGCGGGCCAGGGCCGAGCGGGCCGCGGCATAGTTCGGCGCCACCATGGGATAGTCCTTGGGCAGGCCCCACTTGGTGCGGTATTCGGCAGGGGTCATGCCGTACTTCGTCATCAAGTGACGCTTGAGCGACTTGAACGCCTTGCCGTCCTCAAGACAGATGATCGCATCCGGCGTCACCGACTTCTTGATCGGAACCGCGGGCTTGAGCTCGACGACTGGCTCTTCGGTCTTGCCGTTCATGACGCCCTGCATGGCGGTGTGAACAGAAGCGATCAGCCCGGCGATCTCGGCGGCGGGAAGCATGTTGTTCGACAAGTAGGCCGAAACGATGTCGGCGACCAAGTCGAGCCTGTTATTGGTGTCGTCGGACACTTCGCTCTCCTATGTTGAGAGCGCCTCTATAGGCCCGGACGAAGAAGATGAATAGGGGTCAGAACGCAAATTCGAGAGATTCTGCGCATTCTCCGCGTCAATTTGGCGCTGTCGGGAGTGAAGCGAAGAAGTGGTCGCGCCGCCGATCAGCCAATCCTGCAGATCTACGGGTGTTTCGGCGCTCGACGGGGCTCTGAATCAGGCGAGTCCATGCCGCGCGGAGGCGCGATCCTGCCCGGTTGCGGGTTGGGCGCGGTCGACGCCTTCGCGAGAGGCCTGGCCGCCGGCGCGAAGCGCAACGCCGATCAGCCGCTCATACTCCGCCTCGGCGGGACCATAGGACACGCCCGCGACCTGCTCGAGCCCTTCGCGGGAGCGGATGCTGACCCTGCCCCGGCGAGCCCTGATCGCGCCGTTGCCCTCCAGGATGTGGAGAGCCTGGGTGACGCCCGCGCGGCGCACGTGAAGCATCGTCGACATGACGTCGTGGATGATCGGGATGTCGTCGCCGATTCGGTCGCACAGCATCAGGAGGAGGCGCGCCACGCGCTGCTCGATGCTGCCCGCGCCCGTGCCGAGCAGGGAGTAGGTCGTCTGCAGATGCAGGTAATGCTGATAGCGCAGCAGCAGCGCCCAGGAGCGGGGCGAGTTGCGCAGGCGGGCCAGGAACTGGTCGGCCGCGATCGCCAGCGCCTCGCCTTCGATCTGGACCACGCAGCGCATCGGCAGCCGGGTCACGCCCATCAGCAACGAGGCCCCGAGCATGCCGTCGCGCCCGATCATCCCGGCTTCGATCGCCACCGGGTCGTCGCCCACCACCAGGGAACAGACGCCGCTGAGCGGGAAGAAGATCTGGTCGATCTTGTCGCCCGGGTGGAAGAGCGTCGCGCCCTTCCTGGTCTGGACGCAGCTGAAATGCGGGCGGAAGCGGTCGAACTCGTCGTCCGGCATGCGCGACAGGAGCGTGTTCGCGCGGACGTCGACTTCCCGGCTGGCGGAGGTGTTGTCGAGGATCGACCTGGCGAGGTCGAGCGGCCGTATCGGCTTCTCGAAACACGGGATGCCGCGAAACTCGGCCGGGATCACGGTGTCGCTGTAGCCTGTCGCGAAGACGAAATTGATGCCGCGGGTCCGCAACTCGGACGCCAGCGGATAGACGGGATCGCCGTCCAGGCAGATGTCCAGGACCGCCGCATTCACCGGCTGCTTGTCGATGAGTTCGATCGCGGCGTTGCGATTCGGGGCTGGCCCGACGACCTCCGCGCCCATTCCTCGCAGCGCCGAAGCGAGATCGGAGGCGATGAAGAAGTCGTCTTCGACGACCAACACGCGGCGTTTCGGTGTCTGGATCACGCTTTCACCCTATGCTCCCCGTGTTGCCCCGGAAGCCACGAGAACGCAGCCCACACATTCTCTTAATCGTGGATAACCTCTCTCGACATTGAAGGTTGTGTCCGCAGGCGTACGGACCCGAACCGAATCAGGCGCATCGGCCCCCTTTCGTCCAAGCTGCTTATCCAAACGCAAGACCTTGATGATTTGAAGGCGAGCCACGGTCACGGCGAACGACGTTCGTCGCACATCGCAATTTCGCGCTTTGAGCAGCCTTGATGGAACAACATCCCAAGCGCGAAAAGCCGGGGAGACTCGCCCCCCGGCCCTCGCTCTCGCATCGTTCTGGACGGCCCCGCGTTGGACGGGGCTTTGACTCAGCCCTTCTTGGGCGGAGTCGCCGGCCAGCTCTTGATCAGGGTGTCGTAGTCGATCGTCTCGCCCTTCGGCTTCTCGTTGGCCAGCTTGCGCTGGGGCGCGATCGTGCCGGCCTTCTCGGCCTTCACGAACCACTCCTCGGCCGACGTCTTGGGGTTCAGCTTCGGGCCGCATTCTCCCTGCACGCCCGACTTCTCGATGCGCTCCATGACGGCGTCCTGCGCCGCCGCGAGCGCGTCCATGGCCTGCTGCGGCGTCTTCGCGCCCGACGAGGCGTCGCCGATGTTCTGCCACCAGAGCTGCGCCAGCTTCGGGTAGTCGGGGACGTTGTTGCCCGTCGGGGTCCACTGCACGCGCGCCGGCGAGCGGTAGAACTCGATCAGGCCGCCGAGCTTGGGCGCCCGTTCGGTGAAGCTCTTGTCCCAGATGTCGCTCTCACGGATGAAGGTGAGGCCGACATGGCTCTTCTTCAGGCTCACCGACTTGGAGACGATGAACTGCAGGTAGAGCCAGGCCGCCTTGCGGCGGTCGACCGGGGTGGACTTCAGCAAGGTGGCCGAGCCGGCGTCCTGGTAGCCCAGCTTCATGCCGTCCTTCCAGTAGGCGCCCTTGGGCGAGGGAGCCATGCGCCACTTGGGCGTGCCGTCGGGGTTCATCACCGGCAGGCCGGGCTTGACCATGTCGGCCGTGAAGGCGGTGTACCAGAACATCTGCTGGGCGATGTTGCCCTGGGCGGGAACCGGGCCGGCCTCGCCGAAGGTCATGCCCTGCGCCTGCGGCGGGGCGTACTTCTTCAGCCACTCGATATATTTGGTGATCGAGTAGACGGCGGCCGGGCCGTTGGTGTCGCCGCCGCGGTCGATGGAGGAGCCGACCGGGCGGCAGCCCTCCATGCGGATGCCCCACTCGTCGACCGGCAGGCCGTTCGGGATCCCCTTGTCGCCGTTGCCCGCCATGGACAGCCAGGCGTCGGTGAAGCGCCAGCCCAGCGACGGGTCCTTCTTGCCGTAGTCCATGTTGCCATAGACCTTGACGCCGTCGACTTCCTTGATGTCGTTGGTGAAGAATTCGGCGATGTCCTCATAGGCGGACCAGTTCACTGGCACGCCCAGCTCGTAGCCATACTTGGCCTTGAACTTCTCGCGGAACTCCGGCCGCTGGAACCAGTCGTAGCGGAACCAGTACAGGTTCGCGAATTGCTGGACGGGCAACTGGTAGAGCTTGCCGTCCGGCGCGGTGCCGAAGGACTTGCCGATAAAGTCGTCGACATCGAGGCCCGGATTGGTGACGTCCTTGCCCTCGCCCGCCATCCAGTCCGTCAGGGGCACGGCCTGCTTGTAGCGAAAGTGGGTGCCGATCAGGTCGGAGTCGTTGATCCAGCCATCATAGATGTTCTTGCCGGACTGCATCTGGGTCTGGATCTTCTCGACGACGTCGCCCTCCTGGATGAGGTCGTGCGTCAACTTGATCCCGGTGATCTCGCTGAAAGCCTTGGCGAGCACCTTGGATTCGTATTCATGGGTCGTGATCGTCTCGGAGACCACGTTGATCTCCATCCCGGCGAAGGGCTTCGCCGCATTGACGAAGAATTCCATCTCCTTGAGCTGCTGCTCCTTGGTCAGGGTGGAGGGCTGAAACTCCTGGTCCACCCATTTGCGGGCCTCGTCCATCCCGGCGCATGCCGAACCGGCGCCCAGCATCAAGGCCAAAAGGCTCGCCCCCGCAATCCAACCACGCTTGTCAATCCGCGTCGTCATCGTCGTTCCTCCTGTGAAAGCATCATTTTTGAACGCCGCCTTTCTGGCGGTCTTGAACCGTTGCAGCCGCTCTAGACCCAGCGGAACACCGCTGCGGCGTAGAGAAGGGAGAGAATGGAGGCCGCCCAGACGTCGTGGCCGACGAAGCCGAGCCAGGCCAGATGAAGGAAAGCGGCGCCGAGCAGCGTGATGAACAGCCGGTCGCCCCGCGTCGTGGGCAAGGTCAGCACCCCCACGCGCGCCCGCTCGGGCCGCAGGATCCCCAGAGCCGTCATGGTCAGCAAAGCCAGAGCGATGCCGGCGAAGAACAGGGCGGTCTGCCAGGTCCACGCCATCCAGGCGAAATCCATCACACCCTCCCCAGGGCGAAGCCCTTGGCGATGTAGTTGCGGACGAACCAGATCACGAGCGCGCCCGGGATCAGCGTCAGCACGCCGGCTGCGGCCAGCACGCCCCAGTCCATGCCCGCCGCCGAGACGGTGCGGGTCATGGTGGCTGCGATCGGCTTGGCGTTGACGGAGGTGAGCGTGCGGGCGAGCAGCAATTCGACCCAGGAGAACATGAAGCAGAAGAACGCCGCCACCCCGATGCCGCTGGCGATCAGCGGGATGAAGATCTTCACGAAGAACCGCGGGAAGGAGTAGCCGTCGATCGCCGCCGTCTCGTCGATCTCGCGCGGCACGCCGGACATGAAGCCTTCCAGAATCCACACCGCCAGCGGCACGTTGAACAGGCAATGCGCCAGCGCCACGGCCCAGGGCGTGTCGAACAGCCCGATCGCCGAGTAGAGGTTGAAGAACGGAAGCGCGAACACCGCCGGCGGCGCCATCCGGTTCGACAGCAGCCAGAAGAACAGGTGCTTGTCTCCCAGGAAGCGGTAGCGCGAAAACGCATAGGCGGCGGGCAGCGCGAAGGAGATCGACAGAACGGTGTTCAGCGCCACATATTTGATGGAGTTGATGTAGCCGTTGTACCAGCTCGGATCGGTGAAGATCTTCTTGTAGTTGTCGAAGGTTAGGCCATGCGGCCACAGGGTCAGCGTCGTCGTGATCTCGGTGTTGGTCTTGAAGCTCATATTGATGAGCCAGTAGATCGGCGCCATCAGGAGCACGATGTAGAGCACGATGATGAACCGTCCGCCGCGCATCAGGCCGCTCCCTGCTTGGCGTCGGCCGACGTCATCACCGTGTAGAAGACCCAGCACACCGCCAGGATGATGAGGTTGTAGACGATCGACAGCGCCGCCGCCTTGCCGAGGTCGAACTGCCCGAGCGCCAGCTTCACCAGTTCGATGGACAGGAAGGTGGTGGAGTTGCCCGGCCCGCCTCCCGTCACCACGAAGGGCTCGGTGTAGATCATGAAGCTGTCCATAAAGCGCAGCAGCACCGCGATCAGGAGCACGCGCTGCATCTTGGGCAGCTGGATGGTGCGGAACACCGCCCAGCGCGACGCGCCGTCGATCCGGGCCGCCTGGTAATAGGCGTCGGGGATCGACTTCAGGCCGGCGTAGCACAGCAGCGCGACCAGCGACGTCCAGTGCCAGACGTCCATGGTGACGATGGTCACCCAGGCGTGCAGCGGGTTCGACACGTAGTTGTAGTCGATCCCGAGCTTGTTCACCGCCGCGCCCAGCAGGCCGATGTCGCTGCGGGCGAAGATCTGCCAGATCGTGCCGACCACGTTCCACGGGATCAGCAGCGGCAGCGCCATCAGCACCAGCGTGGCGGCCACGCGCCAGCCCGCGCGCGGCATGGAGAGCGCGATCACGATGCCGAGCGGCACCTCGATGGCCAGGATGATCGCCGAGAAGGCCAGGTTGCGCCACAGCGAGGCGAAGAACCGTCCGCCGAGATCGGTGGAGGGATCGAGCAGTTCGACGAACCAGCCGACCCCGTTCCAGAAGAATTGATTGTTCCCGAACGTGTCCTGGACCGAGTAGTTGACCACCGTCATCAGCGGGATCACGGCCGAGAAGGCCACGATCAGCATCACCGGCAGCACCAGCAGCCACGCCTTCTGGTTGACGGGCTTGATCATGCCGCGCCCCCCTCGCCGGCGACGCGGCGCCCGTCCGCGTAGATGTGGATCCTGGCCGGGTCCAGCCTCAGCACCGCCCGCTCGCCGTCGAAGCTGGCGTCCTCCGCCACCGAGGCCGCGATCGTCCTGCCGCCCAATTCGACCCTGGCGATGCGCGAGCGGCCGAGGTCGTCGATCCGGCGGATGCGCACGGCGAGGCCCTCCCCGCCCGGCTCCAGCGTGGCGAATTCCGGCCGCACGCCGAGTTCGATGCGCGCGCCGTCGGGCAGCCTGGGATAGCTGCGCGACAGCGGCGTCGCCGCGCCGTCGACATAGGCCGTCGCGCCCTCCACCCGGCAGGGCAGCACGTTCATGCCGGGCGAGCCGATGAAATGCCCGACGAAGACGTGCTCCGGCCGGTCGAAGAGCTCGTCCGGCGCGCCGGTCTGCACCACCGCGCCGTCATGCATGACCACGACCGTGTCGGCGAAGGTGAGCGCCTCCGTCTGGTCGTGGGTGACGTAGATCATGGTCAGGTCGAGCTTGCGGTGAAGCTCCTTCAGGGTCGACCGCAGCTGCCATTTCAGATGCGGGTCGATCACCGTCAGCGGCTCGTCGAACAGGATCGCGGCGACGTCGGGCCGCACCAGTCCGCGGCCAAGCGAGATCTTCTGCTTGGCGTCCGCCGTGAGGCCGCTCGCCCGCCGGTCCAGATGCGGCGTGAGGTCGAGGAGCTGGGCGATCTCCTCCACCCGCACCCGGGCCGCCCTGGCGTCGACGCCGCGGTTCTTCAGCGGGAAGGCGAGGTTCTCCCGCACCGTCATGGTGTCGTAGACCACCGGGAACTGGAACACCTGCGCGATGTTGCGCGCCTCGGTGGGCAGCCGCGTCACGTCGCGGTCGTCGAACAGGATGCGCCCGTGGGTGGGCTCGACCAGCCCGGAGATGATGTTCAGCAAGGTCGTCTTGCCGCAGCCCGAGGGCCCGAGCAGCGCATAGGCGCCGCCCTGGCGCCAGACATGGTCTATCTCCTTGAGGGCGAAGTCCTCCGGGCCGCGCGGGTTGGCCTTGTAGGAGTGGGCCAGTTTGTCGAGCGTGATGCGGGCCAAGGCGTCGTCCTCACGCGGCGAGTGCGAAATCGGCCGCGACGGTGCGGCCGGACGGATCGAACAGGAACAGGCGGCGCGGCTCCACATAGGCGGTGAGCGTGGAGCCGGGCTCCAGCCGGTGCACCCCGGGGACGAGGGCCACGAAACGGTGCCCGCCCACATCCATGTGGACGAAGCTTTCGGACCCCGTGATCTCCACCACCGAGACCGTGGCGGCCAGCGGGATGGCGTCGGCGCTGGTCCTCTCGAGGCCCAGGTGATGCGCCCTGAAGCCCAGCTCGTAGCGCCCGTCGGGAACGCCGGCGAAGGGACCCGATGTGGCGACCACCTGGCCGGTGCTGAGGGACACCATCCCGCCATGGCGGGCGCCGGTCATCAGGTTCAGCGGCGGATCGGAGAAGACCTGCGCGGTCACGAGGTCGTGCGGCCGGCGATAGACCTCCGCGGTCGGGCCGAACTGGGTCAGCCGACCCTGGAACAGCGTCGCGGTCGCCCCGCCCAGCAGCAGCGCCTCGGACGGCTCGGTCGTCGCATAGACGAAGACTGCGCCCGACTGGGCGAAAATGCGCGGCAGCTCCTCGCGCAATTCCTCCCGCAGCTTGTAGTCCAGATTGGCGAGCGGCTCGTCGAGGAGGACTAGGTCCGCGCCCTTCACCAGCGCCCGCGCGATGGCGGTGCGCTGCTGCTGGCCGCCCGAAAGCTCCAGCGGCTTGCGGTCCAGATAGGGTTCGAGCTTCAGGATCGCGGCCGCCTCGCCCACCTTGGCGCGGATCTCCGCCGCGCTCCGCCCGGCGACCCGCAGCGGCGAGGCGATGTTCTCAAACACCGTCATGGCCGGGTAGTTGATGAACTGCTGGTACACCATCGCGACGTTTCGCTTCTGGACCGGCAGTCCGGTCACGTCGCGGCCGTCGACGAGGATGCGGCCCCGGGTGGGGGCGTCGAGCCCCGCCATCAGCCGCATCAGCGAGGTCTTGCCGGCCAGGGTCGCGCCCAGCAGCACGTTCAGCGAGCCGTTCTCGAGCGTCATCGAGATGTCGTCGAGATGGGTGTCGGGACCCACGTCCTTGCCGACCGACTGGAGTTCGAGCGTCATGGCGCGGCCTGCCTTTCGGCGTCGGCCGCCTGGCTCGCCGGGGCGGGACGGCGACGATCCATGAACGCGGCCAGTTCGGCCTGCTCATCGGCCGTGAGCCGCAGGCCGAGCTTGCTGCGCCGCCAGAGCACGTCGGCCGCCGTCCGGGCGAACTCCTCGTCCATCAGGTAGCGCACCTCGCGCTCGGTCAGGTCCGCGCCGAAGACGCGGCCGAGATCAGCGAGGCTGCGCGCGTCGCCCAGGAGCCGCTCCGTGCGCGTGCCATAGGCCCGCACGAGCCTGCGGGCGAGGCCGGCCGGCAGCCAGGGCCGGCGCCGCGCCGTCTCGGCGACGAGGTCGTCAAAGCCGGTCTTGGGGAAGTCGCCGCCCGGCAGCGGCGCGCCGCCCGTCCATGAGGGCTTGGCGGCCGCCGGCAGAAGGCCGTCGAGCTTGGCCAGAGCCGCCTCGGCGAGCTTGCGATAGGTGGTGATCTTGCCGCCGAACACCGACAGCATCGGCGCGCCGTCGGGGGGCGCGTCCAGCGTCAGCACATAGTCGCGGGTGGCCTCCTGGGCCTTGGACGCCCCGTCGTCGTAGAGCGGCCTCACCCCCGAATAGGTCCACACCACGTCCTGGCGGCTCACCGGCGCCTTGAAGTACTCGCTGGCCGCCTGGCAGAGATACTCGACCTCCTGCTCGCTGGCCGCGACCGTCGAGGGGTCGCCCGAGAAGTCCTTGTCGGTCGTCCCGATCAGCGTGAAGTCCCGCTCATACGGAATGGCGAAGACGATGCGGTTGTCGGAGTTCTGGAAAATGTAGCACTGGTCGCCGTCGAAGATCTTGCGCACCACGACGTGGCTGCCCTGGACGAGCCGGACGGCGGCCGGAATGTTCGATCCGAGCGTGGCGTTGGCGACCTCCGCCACCCAGGGACCCGCGGCGTTGACCAGGGTCCGGGCGAACGTCACGGCGCTCTCGCCGTCCTGCGTCACGGTCTCGATTCGCCAGAGCCCCTCGGCTCGCCGGGCGCCGACCACCCGGGTGCGGGTGCGGATGGAGGCGCCGCGCTCGGCGGCATCCATGGCGTTCAGCGCCACGAGCCGCGCGTCCTCCACCCAGGCGTCGGAATATTCGAAACCTTTCGCGAAGATCGGCTTCAGCGGGCGTCCGGCCGGATCGCGCGTCAGGTCCAGCGTCCGGGTCGGGGGCAGCAGCTTGCGGCCGCCCAGATTGTCGTAGAGGAACAGCCCCAGCCGCAGCAGCCAGGCCGGCCGCAGGCCCGCGTGGTGAGGCAGCACGAAGCGCAGCGGCCACACGATGTGCGGGGCGATGCCCCAGACCACCTCGCGCTCCTTCAGCGCCTCCCGCACCAGACGGAACTCGTAATATTCGAGATAGCGCAGCCCGCCATGGATCAGCTTGGTCGAGGCGGACGAGGTGGCGCTGGCGAGGTCGTTCTGCTCGAAAAGCACCACGGACGCGCCGCGGCCGGCCGCGTCCCGCGCGATCCCGGCGCCGTTCACGCCGCCTCCGACGATGGCGAGATCGAACGTCTCGTCCGTCACTCAGCGTTCTCCCTGCACCATTCTGTGCGAGTCAGCCCTCGCTTGACCGCCAGACTACCAGTGTCGAGGTTGCGCGCAATCGCAAAACGAAACTTGAAACGAAATCAGTCGACCACCGCGGCGCCATGTCCCGGCGACGGCGGGCCGGTCTCGATCACCTCGATCGACTCCCGGCGGCACAATTCGCGGATCGGCTCCACCGGTACGCGGTCCGTCACGAACATGTCCACGTCGCCCAGATGGCCGATGCGCACCGGGGCCGAGCGCTCGAATTTCAGGCTGTCGGCCACCAGCAGCGTCTTGCGGGCGTTCTCCATGATGGCGCGCGACACCCGCACCTCGCGGTAGTCGTAGTCCAGGAGCACGCCTTCCGGATCGATCGCGGAGGTCCCGACCACCGCATAGTCCACCTTGAACTGTCGGATCAGGTCGATGGCCGCCGCGCCCACGACCCCGCCGTCCGACCGTCGCACCGGCCCGCCCGCCACGATCACCTCGATCTTGGGATGCGGATACAGCAGCGTGGCCACGTGAAGATTGTTTGTGATGACAAGCAGTCCGGCGTGATCCTTCAAGCAGCGCGCGACTTCCTCGGTCGTCGTGCCGATATTGATGAACAGGGACGCGTTGTTGGGAATGAGCGACGCCGCCGCGCGCCCGATGGCGGCCTTCTCGTCCCGCGCGATGAAGCGCCTCGCCTCATAGGCCAGGTTCTCGACGCTGGACGCCACCACCGCGCCCCCATGCACGCGCGACAGGATCCGCTGGTCGCAGAGCTCGTTCAGGTCCTTGCGGATGGTTTGGGGGCTGACCTCGTAGCGCAGCGCGAGGTCGTCGACGCTGACCCGCCCCTGCATGCGCGCGAGCCCGATGATCTCGCTCTGGCGAGGCGACAGGGTCTGCATCCGGTTCCCTCCGGCTTCTGTGCGACCATAGCTTCGATTTGCGCGCGTTTCAGTCAAAATCGCGCGTGAACCGCGTGTTTTCGTGCGCCGGTCGACAAGGCGTCGCCGCAGCCCCACCTTAGGGCGTCCATGACGTCAGCTCACGCCAGCTCTCCAGCCCCCGATGCGCGTCCCCCGGCCGCGGACCGTCCGCCGCCGCCGGGGACGCAGACCTGGCGCGCCCGCCTCGGCGCGCTCAGGCGGATCCCGGCCCTGTTCCGCCTCGTCTGGGAGGCGAGCCCCTCCCTCACCCTCGGCAGCATGATCCTGCGCCTCAGCCGGGCGCTCTTGCCCGTGGCGGCGCTTTACGTCGGCAAGCTGATCATCGACGAGGTCGTGCTCCAGACCCGCGCCGGCGCTCCGGGCCCCGCTTTGTCCGACTGGCTGGCGAGCGGACGCCTGGCGCGCCTGGGCCTGCTGGTCGCCGCCGAGTTCGGCCTCGCCATCGTGGCGGACGCCCTCGCCCGGGCGAGCAACCTCGTCGACAGCCTTCTCGCCGAGCTCTACAGCAACCACGCCAGCATCCGGCTGATGCGCCATGCGGCGACGCTGGACCTCGCCCAGTTCGAGAACACCGATCAGCAGGACCGGCTGGAGCGGGCCCGGCGGCAGGTCACCGGGCGCACCACCCTGCTCACCCAGCTCTTCGGCCAGGCGCAGGATCTCGTCACCGTCGCCTCGCTGGCGGCCGGGCTGATGGCCTATGAGCCGCTGCTGATCCTGATGCTGCTGGCGGCCCTCGCGCCGGCGCTGATCGGCGAGATCCACTTCAACGCGCAGGGCTACCGGCTCAACTATTTCCGCACGCCGGAGCGCCGCAAGCTGGACTATGTGCGCTATCTCGGCTCCAGCGTCGAGACCGTGAAGGAGGTCAAGCTCTTCGGCCTGAACGACTTCCTGGTCGAGCGGTTCAGGCGCTACGCCGACGCCATGTACCGGGACAACCGCCGCCTGGCGGTGCGCCGCGCCGCCTGGGGCGGCGGCCTGGCGGCCCTCGGCGCGCTCGCCTATTACGTCGCCTATGCGGTGATCGCGCTGCGGACCGTGCAGGGGCAGTTCAGCCTCGGCGACCTCACCTTCCTGGCGGGCTCCTTCCTGCGGCTGCGCACCTTGCTCGAGGGCCTGCTGCTCGGTTTTTCGCAGATCGCCGGGCAGGCGCTCTATCTGGACGACCTGTTCTCCTTCTTCGACATCCGGCCGGACATTCTCTCGCCCGCCCATGCGCTGCCCTTCCCGAGCCCGATCCGGCGGGGGGTGACCTTCGAGAATGTCGGCTTCCGCTATCCCGACACCGACCGGTGGGCCGTCCGGGGCCTGAACCTGAACCTCAAGGCTGGCGAGGTCCTGGCCCTGGTGGGCGAGAACGGCGCAGGCAAGACCACCATCGTGAAGCTGCTGGCGAGGCTCTACGACCCGACGGAAGGCCGCATCCTCCTCGAGGGCCGGGACCTGCGCGACTACGACCTGGCGGAGCTGCGCAGCCATGTCGGCGTGATCTTCCAGGACTTCGTGAGGTTCCACTTCACCGCAGGCGAGAACATCGGCATGGGCCGCATCGCCGAGGCGCAGGACCAAATCCGCGTGCGCGACGCGGCCGAGCGCAGCCTGGCCGACCAGGTCGTCGCCCGGCTGCCGCAAGGCTACGACCAGCCGCTCGGCAAGCGCTTCAGCGACGGCTACGACCTCTCCGGCGGCGAATGGCAAAAGATCGCGATCGCCCGCGCCTATATGAGGGACGCCGACATCCTGATCCTGGACGAGCCCACCGCGGCGCTCGACGCGCGCGCCGAATTCGAGGTCTTCCAGCGCTTCGGCGACCTCAGCCGCGGGCGGACGGCGGTGCTGATCTCGCACCGCTTCTCCACCGTCCGGATGGCCGACCGCATCGTCGTGGTGGAGGGCGGCCGGGTCGTCGAGGAAGGCTCGCATGACGACCTCGTCCGCGCCCAGGGCCGCTACGCCGAACTCTTCGAGCTGCAGGCGGCCGGCTACCGCTGAGGCCTCAGATCGAGAGCGCCACGCCGAGGCGGCGGGCCGAGCCGGCGATATGGCGCCGCATCGCCGCCATCGCGCCCGCGGGGTCGCCGCTCGCCAGCGCCATCACGATCGCCCGGTGCTCCGCCACGGTGTCGGCCAGCGTAGCGCGCCCGGCCATCGGGGCGCGCTGCGTCTCCTCCATGGCGGCGCGGGCGGAGCGGTACATGCCCGCCAGCAGCGGGTTGCGCGCCGCCTCCATGATGGCGTCGTGGAACGCCGAATCGCAGGCCGCCATGGCGACGAGGTCCGAACGGCTCATCGCCTCGGTCATGTCCTCCACCAGCGCGGCGACATGCGCCAGTTGCTCCTGCTCGATCCGCTCGGCCGCCAGCGCGGCCGCAGAGCCCTCCAGGGCGAGCCTCGCCTCGTAGACGTCGCGCGCCGATCCGGCGTCCAGGACTCGGCCGCGGGGACCGCCCGACGCCGGATGGGCGACGAAGACGCCCAGTCCGGGCCTGATGTCGATCAGCCCCAGCGTCTCCAGCACGGACAGCGCCTCCCGCAGCGAGGCGCGGCTGACCCCCATGCTCTCCGACAGCCCGCGCTGGGCGGGCAGCCGGTCGCCGGGCCGCAGCGTGCCGTCCACGATCTGCTGCTGGATCCTGGCCGCGACGTCATGGGGCGTCTTGCTGGAGCTCCGCCGCTGATGGGGCACGAACGCATCCAACACGCGCGGGTCCTCCTGTGCACGGCGCGAAGGCGGACTGCGCTCCGGGGAGGCGCCGCCTGACGCGTCTATCGGCTTGACCGGACCGGTCCGGGGCCATCACTATGCACTGGTCAGACCGGCCAGACCAGTGCCGGCGAGAGGGGAGACTTTCACATGCGCCACGCCACGCTGGGGCACGCCTGGAAAACCGCAACCGTCGCCATCGCGATCGCCCTGGGGCTGGCGGGATCGGCGAACGCCCAGTCCACGCTCAAGGTGGGCGCGAATATCGGCAACGTACCGTGGGAGTTCCAGGACGCGCAGGGCAAGTCCGTCGGCTTCGAGATCGACCTCGTGAACGAGGTCGCCAAGCGCAACGGCATGACGGCCGAAATCGTCAACATCCCCTTCCAGGGCCTGTTCGCGGCCGTGCAGTCCGGCCAGATCGACGCGGCGGTCTCGTCCATCACCATCACCAAGAAGCGCCTGGAGAGCGTGGCCTTCGCCCAGCCTTACTACGACAGCGACCAGTCGCTGACCGTCACGAAGGCGTCGGGCGTCAAGAACGTGGCCGGCCTCGCGGGCAAGGTCATCGGCGTCGACACGGGCTCGACCGGCGACATGTGGGCGACGCAGAACCAGGCGACCACCAAGGTCAAGGAGATCCGCCGCTACGAGGGTCTCAACCCGGCCATGCTGGACCTCGCGGCCGGCCGCATCGACGGCTATGTCTCCGACATCCCGGCGCTGCTCTACTACATCAAGGACAAGCCGCAATTCGCCGTCGTCGAACGGATCAAGACCACCGAGCAATACTCGGTGATGACCGCCAAGAACTCGCCCTTCCTGCCCAAGATCAACGACGCGATCACGGCCATGAAGAAGGACGGCTCGCTCGCCGCGATCCACAAGAAGTGGTTCGGAACCGACCCGGATGTCGGCATGGCCACCGCCACCGTGCTCGAGATCCCCAAGCTCTGATTGAACCGACGCGGGCCGGGGCGGGCCTTGCGCCCTCCCCCGGCCGCCAGGACCCGGCATGGACATTTTCGAGACGTTCCTGAACGGCCGCGTCTTCCTGGAGACGCTGCCGCTGATCCTGTCGGGCCTGAGCACCACGCTGCTGCTCGGCGTCAGCAGCATCGTGGCCGGCTTCCTGCTCGGGCTCGCGCTGGCGCTGGTGCGCCTCTACGCCGCGACGCCGTGGCGCCTGCTGGCCATCGGCTATATCGACCTCTTCCGGGCGATCCCGATCCTGGTGCTGCTGATCGTCATCTACTACGCCCTGCCCTTCGCCGGGCTGCGGCTGGCGGCCTTCACCTCGGCGATGACCGCGATCTCCATGGTGGCGGCCGCCTACAGCGCCGAGATCTTCCGCGCCGGCATCGAGGCGGTGCCCTCCGGGCAGTTCGAGGCGGCGCGCGCGCTGGGGCTCCCGCCCTGGCTGGTGATGTCCAAGGTCGTGCTGCCCCAGGCGCTGCGCATCGTCGTGCCGCCGATGACGTCCAACGCCATCAACGTCCTGAAGGACACCGCGCTCGCCTCGGTGGTGGCCATGCCGGACCTCTTGAAGCAGGCGACGCAGGCCCAGGCGCTGGCCGCCAACCCGACGCCCCTGATGGCCGCCGCCGGCATCTATATCCTCATTCTGCTGCCCCTTGTGCGCCTCGTCGGCCACATGGAGAAGAGCTGGGCCATCGGCCGGCGCTGATCCGGCGCCGTCCTCGCCGCCCCACCCTGCACCACGGACCCCCGCCATGAGCCCAGACACCTCGCCTCCGACGCTCGACCTCGACTTCGTCCGCTCGCAGTTCCCCGCGCTGGCGCTCGGCGACTGGGCCTATATGGACAACGCCGGCGGGTCGCTCGTGCTCAAGGGCGTGGCGGACCGCATCTCCGATTACCTGCTCACCACCAGCGTCCAGCATGGCGCGAGCTACGAGGCCTCCGTCCACGCCACGGAGCGGCTGGCCCAGGCCCGCGCCCGCATCGCCACCCTAATCGGCGCGGAGCGGGCCGACGAGGTCGTGCTCGGGCCGTCGACGACGCAACTCATGCGCAATCTCTGCGCCGCGATGGCGAGCCAGTTCCAGGCCGGGGACGAGGTGATCGTCACCGATTTCGACCACGAGTCGAATATCGGTCCCTGGCTGCAGCTGAAGGAGCGCGGGGTCGTCTTCCGCACCTGGGCGATCGACCCCGGCAGCTTCGAGATCGACCTCGGCCAGCTCGATGCGCTCCTGAACGCGCGCACGAAGCTCGTCTGCGTCACGCACGCCTCCAACATCCTGGGCGCCATCAACCCCATCGCGGAGATCGCCGCCCGCGTCCATGCGGCGGGCGCGCAGCTCTGCGTCGACGCGGTCGCCTATGCGCCGCATCGCGCCGTCGACGTCGTTGCGTCCGGGGCGGACTACTACGTCTTCTCGTTTTACAAGGTCTATGGGCCCCACTTCGCCGTGATGTGGGGACGCCATGAGCAGCTGCTGGAGCTCGACGGGCTCTATCACTGGTTCTACGGCAAGGACAAAGTGCCCGGGAAGCTGGAGCCCGGTAACACGAATTACGAGCTCGCCTGGGGCTGCGTCGGCATCGTCGACTACCTGGAGAAGCTGGGCGGGGGTGAGGGCCGGCCCGCCGTGGTCCGCGCCTTCGACGCCATCGCCCGGCACGAGGAGGCCCTGGCCGAGCGCCTTCTATCGTGGCTCCGGGCCCGCAACGACATCCGCATCGTGGGTCCCCGCACGTCCGATCGCGCCGTGCGCGCGCCGACCATCTCCTTCAAGGCGACGGGCCGGGATTCGGCCGAGGTGGTCAGGGCGGTCGATCCGCACAAGGTCGGCATCCGCTTCGGCGATTTCCACTCGCGCAGGCTGGTGGAGAATCTCGGGCTGGCGGAAGGCTCCGGCGTGATCCGGGCGTCCCTGGTGCACTACAACACGCTGGACGAAGTCGACCGGCTGATCGGCGCGCTGGACCAGGCGCTGGCCTGACCGGGAGCCGCCATCCTCCCCGGGGCGTCCCGCCCCCTGACGTGGAGCCTTCGATGCCCGCTTACGACCTCGCCATCCGCGGCGGAACCGTCGTCACCGCCGCCGACGTCACCCGCTGCGACATCGGAGTGCGCAACGGCCGCATCGCCATCCTGGCCGAGGCCGTGACGGACGCCGCCCGGACGATCGACGCGACCGGGCTGCTGGTGATGCCGGGCGGCATCGACAGCCACGTCCATCTCGCCCAGCCGTCGGGCGAGGCCGTGATGGCCGACGGCTTCGAGACAGGCTCCGCGTCGGCGGCCGCAGGCGGCAACACCACCCTGATCCCCTTCGCGGTGCAACCCAGGGGCGCTTCGCTGCGCGAGAGCGTCGTCAACTATCACCGCGAGGCGCAGGGCAAGTCCCACGTGGACTATGGCATCCACCTCATCATCACCGATCCGTCGCCCTCCGTGCTCGGCCAGGAGCTGCCGGCGCTGGTCGCGGACGGCTACACCTCGTTCAAGGTCTTCATGACCTATGACGACATGGTCCTGAACGACCGCCAGCTGCTGCAGGTCTTCGAAGTCGCCCGGCGCGAGAAGGCGCTGGTGATGGTCCATTGCGAGGGCTACGACGCCATCAAGTTCATGACCGAGCGCCTGGAGGCGGCGGGCAAGACAGCGCCCTATTATCACGCGGCGTCGCGCCCCGAGAGCGTCGAGCGCGAGGCGGCGCACCGGGCGATCTCCCACGCCGAGCTGCTCGACGTGCCGATCATGATCGTGCACGTCTCCGGCCGGCAGGCGATGGAGCAGATCCGCTGGGCCCAGCAGCGCGGGCTCAAGGTCTATGGGGAGACCTGCACCCAATACATCTCGCTCACGGCCGACGACCTGAAGGGCGTCGACATGGACGAGACCGGCGGCAAATATGTCTGCTCTCCGCCGCCCCGCGACGAGGCCAGCTGGGAGGCGATCTGGGAAGGCATTACGACGGGCGTCTTCCAGACCTTTTCGTCGGACCATTGCCCCTACAAATATGACAGCCCGCAGGGCAAGCTGTCCGCCAAGGGGCGCTCCTCCTTCCGCTGGGTTCCGAACGGCATCCCGGGCGTCGAGGTGCGGCTGCCGATCCTGTTCTCGGAAGGCGTCGTGAAGGGGCGCATCACCCTGGAGCAGTTCGTCGCCCTCACCTCCACCAACCACGCCAAGATGTACGGGCTCTACCCCCGCAAGGGCTCGCTCGCGGTCGGGGCCGACGCCGACATCGTGCTCTGGGATCCCGCCCGAAAGGTCACCATCTCGCAGGAGCTGATGCACCACGGCGCTGACTACACGCCCTGGGAGGGCTATGCGGTGACCGGCTGGCCGGTGAAGACGCTGCTGCGCGGCGAAGTCGTCTTCGACGACGGCAAGGTCGTCGGCGCGGTCGGGCGCGGCGAATTCCTGAAGCGGGACATCTCTCCCTATGCGGCGCCCCGGCTGGGCTGACCCGCCCGGACGCGAGGCAGCGGCACGCGCGTTGCCTCGCTCCCGCCACAGCCGTTGTGGACGTCCCGATCCGGGACGTCGGCCGGAGGACGATCCATGCCCGCCTTCGACGAAATGGACGACGAGGCGCTGACCACCTGGCTGGTCGAAGCCCTGATGGAGGCCCAGCGCCGGGGCCTGACCACCGTCATGATGGCCGAGCCCGTCACCGCCGAGGCCTTGGCGAAGGCGGTCGAGGCCGAGATCGAGGCGACCGCGCCCACGAGCTCCGCGGTGCACTGAGCCGCGCCGGACGCCCGGCGAAGCGGAGCTTCAGGCCGCCGCGGCCAGGAAGTCCCGCACGGCCGCGATGAAGGCCTCAGGCTGCTCGAGCGGCGGGCAATGGCCGCAGCCTGGCAGCTCGACATAGGTCGCGCCCGGGACGCCGTCGGCGATCTGCCGGCACAGGGCCGGCGGCGTGGCGGCGTCGAGTTCGCCGCAGACCACCAGGGTCGGAACCTGGATCCGGCCGAGCTCCGGCACGAGATCGGTTCCCATCAGCGTCCTGCAGGCCGCCACGAAGGCGGCCGGCTGCATCGCCAGCAGGACGGCGCGGCGCTCGTCCACCGCTTCGGGGTGCTGCGCCAGATAGGCCGGGTGGAAGACCCGGTTGGCCGAGATGGTCGCCACCGAGGCGATCCCCTCCGTCGTCACCTTCTCGGCCATGATCCGGAAGGCGTCCGCGCCGGCGGGCGGGAAGCCGGCGGCCGCGTCCGACAGCACCATGCGGCCGACCAGGGAGGGGTGGCGCAGCACCATCGCCAGCGCCACGGTGCCGCCGAAGCCGTTGGCCAGCACGGTCGCGCCCGGCGCGATGCCCGCGCCCTCGAACACGGTCGCGACATGGTCCGCATAGGCGTCGATTCCCGGCTCGATGACCCGCGAGCCATGGAAGCCCGGCAGGTTCACGAGCGTGACCCTGAAGCGCTCGGCCAGCCACGGCAGCACGGCGTCGAAGGCCGCCCGATCCGCCAGGAGGGAGTGGATGACGAGCAGGTCCGGGCCCGCCCCGGTCTGCGCGGCCGTCAGGCCGGATCCGCTGATCTCGATCGTTCTGACGTCCATCATCGTCCTCTTTGCTCCTAGCATGATATTTCACCGGCCTGGGCCGCGCGCTCCCAAACGCCAGGCCGATGCTGGCGAATTCAATCCAGGAACGTCCCGGTCAATTCCGATCCGCCCCTTGTGCGAGCCGAATTCGCTTGTATGATATTCCACATGTCGACGCAAACGCAGTCCCTGATGCGCGATGAGGTGCACCGCGAGCTGCGGCGGCAGATCCTCGATTGCACCATCGCGCCCGGCGCGGAGCTGCGCGAAGGCGAGTTGGCCGACCGCTTCAGCGTCTCCAAATCGCCCATCCGCGACGCCCTCCTGCGGCTCGAGACCGAGCGCCTCGTGGTCGTGCATCCGCGCAAGGGCTACCAGGCCGCGGCCATCTCGCTCTCCGACGCCGCGGACCTGTTCGACCTGCGCGCCGTCCTGGAGCCGGCCTGCGCCCGCGACGCGGTCGGCCGCGCGACCGACGAGTCCCTCGCCAGGCTGGACGCCTACCGCTCGCTGGAGCGCTATGCGGGACTTCCCGGGAACGACCCCGCCCCATCCTTCGTGGTCTACAATCGCGACCTGCACATCGCGATCGCCGCCCTGTCGGCGAATCGCCGTCTGCGCGACGCGACCGTGGACCTCATCGAGCAGTTCGACCGGCTCGTGATCGTCAGCGTCAACCAGTCCTCGCCCGAGGGGCGCGAGAGGCTGATCGCCGAGCACGGCGCGATCATCGACGCCCTGCAGGCGCGCGACGGCCGCGCCGCCGGACGCCTCCTCGCCGATCACGTGGCCCGGGCGCGCAAGCGCGTCCTGGCCGCCCTCTCCCGCCTCGCCGTCGTTCCTTAGGCGCTCCCGCGATGAAAGCTCCGCCCTTCGCCTATCACCGCCCCACGACCCGCGAGGAGCTCGCCGGGCTCCTGGCGTCGCTCGACAACGCCAAGGTGCTGGCCGGCGGGCAGTCGCTCATGCCGATGCTGAATTTGCGGCTGCTGTTCCCCGACCACCTCATCGACATCAACCGCGTCGAGGGCCTGGCCGGCGTGCGGCGAGAGGGCGACGCCGTCGTGATCGGCGCGATGACCCGCCAGAGCGACCTCCTGGCCTCGCCCATCGTGCGGGAGCGCCTGCCCGCGCTGGCCGAGGCGCTCGTCCATGTCGGCCACATGCAGACGCGGTCGCGCGGCACCATCGGGGGCAGCTGCTGCCATCTCGACCCCTCGGCCGAGCAGCCCGCCATGGCGGTGCTGCATGACGCGATTTTCGAGGTCGCCGGCGCCCGCGGCCGCAGGACCGTGCCGGCCGCCGACTGGTGCGCCGGGATGCTGCAATCGGCGCTTGAGGACGACGAATATCTCGAGGCGATCCGTTTCGAGCCCTGGCGGCCCGGCTCCGGCTACGGCTTCGCCGAATATGCCCGCCGCCATGGCGATTTCGCCATCGTGGGCTGCGGCGCGCTCCTCGACACGGATGCGGCGGGGCGCATCGCCCGCGCCGCCGTCGTGATCTTCGGCGTCGAGCCCTCGCCCGTGCGCCTGGCCGCCGCCGAGGCCGCGCTCGTCGGCCAGCCGGCCGAGGCGCTCGATCCGGCTCCCGTGCTGGCCGCCGCGGAGGCCCTCGACGCCATGGACGACATCCACGTCACCGCCGCCTACCGTCGCAGGCTCGCCGTCGCCATGGCGAAGCGCGCGCTGGGCGACGCCGCCCGGCGCCTGACCAAGGACCGGACATGACCCCCGCCGGAACGCGCGACGCGCGCGTGATCGCGCTCACCCTCAATGGCCGTCCCGTGGCGCACGCCGCCGAGCCGCGCCTGCATCTGGGCGACTTCCTGCGCCATGCGGCGGGTCTCACCGGCACGCATATCGGCTGCGAGCACGGGGTCTGCGGCAGCTGCACCGTCATCGTCGATGGCCGCCCGGTGCGCTCCTGCCTCATGCTCGCCGTCCAGGCCGAGGGATGCGTGGTCGAAACCGTCGAGGGCCTCGCCGGAGCCGACGGCGCCCTGTCGCCGCTGCAGCGGGCTTTCTCGGACCACCACGCTCTGCAGTGCGGCTTCTGCACGCCCGGCATGCTGATGACCCTGGAGGCGCTCCTGCGCGAGACGCCCCGCCCCACCGAGGAAGAGATCCGGATCGCCATCTCGGGGAACATCTGCCGCTGCACCGGCTACCAGGGCATCGTCGATGCGGCGCTCGCCGCCGCCGACGCCCGGACCGATGGAAAGGGCGCCGGCCGATGAGCGCGCGCTATTTCGGGGCCGCGGTGGCGCGGCTGGAGGATCCCCGGCTCGTGGCCGGCCAGGGCCGTTTCGTCGACGACCTTCACCCCGCCGGGCTCCTGCACGCCGCCTTCGTGCGCTCCCAGGCCGCGCACGCCCGCATCCTTTCGGTCGACGTCGCCGCGGCGGCGGCCATGCCGGGCGTCGCGGCCGTCTTCGTGATGGGCGATTTCGCCGCCATCGCGGCAGGCCCCATGCCGGCGCTGGCGCCGCATCCGCTGCTGAAGACGCCCCTCACCTATCATCCGCTGGCCGTGGACGAGGTGCGCCATGTCGGCGAGGCGATCGCGATCGTGGTGGCCGAAAGCCGCGGCGTCGCCGAGGACGCCGCCGCGGCCGTCATGGTCGAGATGGAGATGCTCCCCGCCATCGCGGACGCGGTCGCGGCGCTGGAGCCCGGCGCTCCCCTGGCGCATGCCGGCCGCGAGAACAATCTCGCAGCGACCCTGAAGGCGAGCTTCGGCGACCCCGACGGCGTCTTCGCCCGGGCCGACCATGTCGTCACCGAGACCATCGTCACCCACCGCGGCGGCTGCCATTCCATGGAGTGCCGCGGCGTCCTCGCTTTGCCGGACCCGCTGGGCGACGACCTGACCGTCTACACCTCGTCCCAGTCGCCCTTCCTGGTGCGCCGCCTCCTGGCCGCCTATCTGGGCCGGGACGAAAGCGGCGTGCGCGTCGTCGCGCCGGATGTCGGCGGCGGCTTCGGGCCGAAGGCCAACGTCTACCCGGAGGAGTTCGCCACCGCGCTCGCCGCCCTGAAGCTCGGCCGGCCGGTGAAGTGGATCGAGGACCGCCAGGAGCACTTCCTCGCCACCACCCAGCAGCGCGACCAGATCTGGACCGTGGACGTCGCCTTCACGGCCGAGGGCCGGATGCTGGGCCTTCGCGGGCGCGGCGTCCACGACAACGGCGCCTATGCGCCCTACGGGCTGATCCTCGCCGCCAACGCGCTGGGCTGCTTCCCGGGCCCCTATGCGTTCGAGGCGCTCGACGTCTCCCTGGACGTCGTGCTCACCAACATGGTCCCGACCACGCCGGTGCGCGGCGCGTCGCGGCCCACCATCGCCTTCGTGCTGGAGCGCATGGCCGACCGCGTCGCCGCGCATCTCGGGATCCCCCGCGAGGAGGTGCGGCGGCGCAGCTTCGTGCGCGCCGACCAGATGCCCTATGTGACGGGCGGCAAGGCGCGCGACGGCTCGCCCATCTCCTACGATAGCGGCGACTACCGCCGCGCGCTCGACCTCGCGCTGGAGAAGATCGACGCCGCCGGCTTCCCGGCGCGCAGGGAGGAGGCCCGCCGCCGCGGCAGGCTTCTGGGCCTCGGCATGGCGTCCTGCGTGGAGGACACCGGCCTCGGCCCCTTCGAGGGGGCCACCGTGCGGGTCACGCCGGCCGGAAAGGTTGTCATCGCCACGGGCGCGTCGAGCCAGGGCCAGGGACATCGCACCGTGTTCGCCCAGATCGCCGCCGACGCGCTCGGCGTCGACATCGCCGACGTCCTCGTCGAGGCCGCCGACACGGCCCGTTTCCCCCTCGGAATCTCGACCATCGCCAGCCGCATCGCCGTCACGGCGGGGTCCTCCGTCGAGATGGCGGCCCAGAAGGTGCGGGCCAAGGCGATGCGCTTCGCCGCCCACCGGCTGGAGGCCGGCGAGCAGGACCTGGATCTCGTCGACGGCGTCGTGAGCGTGAAGGGCGTGCCCGGCCTCGGGATCGCGCTGGCTGACATCGCCAAGGCGCTGGCCGGCGCGCCGGGCATGGGCATGCCCTATGGGCTGGAGCCGGACCTCGCCGCCACGGCCTATTTCGAATCCGAGGGGCTCACCTTCTCCTACGGGTCGAACGCCTGCGAGGTCGAGATCGACCCAGAGACGGGCGATGTGCGCGTCGTCCGCTACGTCGTGGCGCATGATTGCGGCCGGCTCATCAACCCGCAGATCGTGGACGGCCAGATCATCGGCGGCGTGGTTCACGGCATCGGCAATGCGCTGTTCGAGCGCATGATCCACGACGCCGAGGGCCAGCCCCTCACCACCACCTACGCCGACTACCTGCTTCCGATCGCGACCGAGACGCCGCGCATCGAGATCCACCACATCGAGACGCCCTCGCCGCGCAATCCGCTGGGCGTCAAGGGCGCGGGCGAGGGCGGGACGATCCCGGCCGCCGCCTGCGTGATCTCCGCCGTCGAGAACGCGCTGGGTCCGTCCGCGCCCTTCATGGGCGCCCATCCGATCGCCCCGCAGGACGTGGCGGCTCTGCTCGACAAACGACAATGACGCCCGGCCGGGCAGAGGCCCGGCCGGCGCAGGGAGGGGACCACCATGAACGTCGCGCCGCAACACCCGATCGCATCGGTGCAGTCGGGCCTCCGGCTGGACCGGCTGCCGATCTCCAGCTTCCATCGGCGGATCTTCTGGCTCATCGGGGCCGGAATGTTCTTCGACGGCTACGACCTCTATGTCGGCGCGAGCGTGCTCGGATCGACGGTCGCGAGCGGCTTCTCGACGCTGGCGCAGAACGCCCAGTTCGTGTCGATGACCTTCGTCGGCATGACCATCGGGGCGTTCATCGCCGGCTTCCTGGGCGACGCCTATGGCCGGCGCTTCACCTACCAGACCAACCTGCTGATCTTCGGCGTGGCCTCGCTGGCGGCCGCCTTCGCCCCCAACATGGACTGGCTGATCGCGGCGCGCTTCCTCATGGGGCTCGGGCTCGGCGCGGAGATCGTGGTCGGCTATTCGACGCTCTCGGAGTTCGTGCCTCCGGCCAAGCGGGGCAAATGGCTGTCCTTCATGGCCATGGTGGTCGTCAGCGGCCTGCCGGTGACGACGCTGCTCGGAGCCGTGGTGATCCCGAATCTGGGCTGGCGCCCGATGTTCGCCATCGCGGGCGTCGGCGCCCTGGTGGTCTGGCAGATGCGCAAGTCCATGCCGGAATCGCCGCGCTGGCTGGAGTCGAAGGGCCGCGTCGAGGAGGCCGAGGAGCTGGTCTCGTCCATCGAGCGGGAGTCCGGCGTCGCCGAGCGCCCGATCCTGCCCGCGCCCGCCCCCGCCCGGCAGGCCGCGGCCGGCGACCTCTTCGGCGCCAAGCTCTTCCCCCGCATGGTGGTGGGCTCGGTGGTGCTGATCGTCATCAACACGCTGATCTTCGGCTTCGTGACCTGGCTGCCGACCTTCTTCGTCCAGCAGGGCCTGACGCTCGTGCGCTCCTTCAACTATACGGTGGCGATCTCGCTCGCCGCCCCGATCGGCTGCGCCATGGGGGCGTTCCTGGCCGACCGCCTCGGCCGCAAGCCGACCATCATCGGCGCCTCCGTGGCGGCGATCCTGTTCGGGGCGCTCTACCCCTATGCGCTGGACCCGGTGTTCCTCATCCCGACCGGCTTCGTGCTGCTGCTGGCCATCTATGTGCTGGTGGCGCTGCTCTACGGCGTCTACACGCCCGAGCTGTTCCCCACCGAGGTGCGCCTGCGGGCCAACGGCATCTGCAACATGCTGGGCCGCGGAGCGACCATCGTCTCCCCCTTCATCGTGGTGGCGCTGTTCAAGGGCTACGGGGTGTCGGGCGTGACCACCTTCATGATCGGCCTGCTCGTCATTCAGATCGCCGTGGTGGCGCTCTGGGGCATCGAGCCCGCCCGGCGGGGCCTCGAAGAGGTCGCCTGACGCGGGGACGATCGCCTCTGCGGGCGATCCAGCGCCCTCCTTCGCCGGGGGGCGCTTTCCCATGTGCGAACTCGCGCGATAGTGGTGGTGGACGGGCGAAGGAGTGAATACGCTGCCGCCCGCAGGGATACCCCCGTCGTCTGGACGCCGGGCAAGAAGGAGGACATGACGATGAAGCATTCGACGATCCGGGGCGCGGCGCGCCTGGTCGGGGCGGCCGCGTTCGCGACGCTGCTCGCCGGTTCCGCGCTGGCGGCCACGCCCAAGGACACGCTGGTCGTGGTCTGGGCCTTCGACGACACCATCACCATGGATCCCGCCGAATCCTTCGAAATCTCGGCCGGCGAGTTCATGGGCAATTCCTATGACCGGCTGCTGCGCTACGACGTCAACGATCCCTCCAAGCTCATTCCCGACCTCGCCAAGTCGTGGACGGTCTCGCCCGACGGCAAGACCTTCACGTTCGAGCTACGCGACGGGGCCAAGTTCGCGTCCGGCAATCCGGTCACGTCCGAGGACGTCGCCTTCTCGCTGCAGCGCGCCGTGATCCTCGACAAGACGCCGGCTTTCATCCTCACCCAGTTCGGTCTCACCAAGGACAACGTAAAGGACAAGGTGAAGGCCACAGGCCCGCTCACCGTGACGCTGGAGACCGACAAGTCCTACGCGCCGAGCTTCGTCCTCAACTGCATGACGGCCAACGTCGCCGCCATCCTGGACAAGAAGCTCGTGATGTCGAAGGAGCAGAACGGCGATCTCGGCTACGCCTGGCTGAAGACCAACTACGCCGGCTCCGGCCCGCTCAAGATCCGCGAGTGGCGCGCCAACGAGATCCTCGCGATGGAGCGCAACGACAACTACTACGGCGAGAAGTCCAAGCTGGCGCGCGTGATCTACCGCCACGTCAAGGAGGCGGCCACGCAGCGCCTGCTCCTGGAGAAGGGCGACGCCGACATCGCCCGCAACCTGACGCCGCAGGATCTCGACGCCCTGAAGGCCAACAAGGACATCAAGGAGACCGGCACCCCCAAGGGCACGGTCTACTATATCAGCCTCAACCAGAAGAACCCGAACCTCGCCAAGCCGGAGGTGCGGGAGGCCATGAAATGGCTGGTCGACTATGACGCCATCGGCGACACGCTGATCAAGAACATCGGCATCGTCCACCAGAACTTCCTGCCGGTCGGGTTGCTCGGCGCCTCCACCGAGAAGCCCTTCAAGCTCGACGTCGACAAGGCCAAGGGCCTGCTCGCGAAGGCGGGCCTGCCGAACGGCTTCAAGGTCACGATGGACGTGCGCACCGTCCAGCCGGTGCAGGGCATCGCCGAGGCCGTCCAGCAGACGGCCAAGCGCGCCGGCATCGACATCGAGATCATCCCGGGCGACGGCAAGCAGACGCTGACCAAGTACCGCGCCCGCACGCATGACATGTATATCGGCCAGTGGGGCGCGGATTACTGGGACCCCCACACCAACGCCGACACCTTCGCGCGCAACCCCGACAACTCGGACGACGCCAAGTCCAAGCCGCTGGCCTGGCGCAACGCCTGGGCCATCCCGGAGCTGACCAAGAAGGCCGACGCCGCCGCCCTGGAGCGCGACACCGAGAAGCGCAAGGGCATGTACGAGGAGATGCAGGCCGAGTTCCGGCAGACCAGCCCCTTCGTGCTGATCTACCAGATGAACGAAGTGGCCGGCTACCGGGCCAATGTCGAGAACCTGAAGATCGGCCCGACCTCGGACGCCACCTACATGTTCAAGGTGACGAAGCAGTAAGGCGTCATGACCATCGCGGAACAGACCCGGGGAGGCGGGCGCAGAAGCGCCCGCCTCCTGCGCGGCGCCGATACGGTCGGCCGCTTCCTGCTCGTGATTTTCCTCACCTATCTCGGCCTCCTGGCCGTGACGTTCTTCATCGGCCGCGTCATCCCGATCGACCCCGTGCTGGCCGTGGTGGGAGACCGCGCGCCCGAGCACGTCATCCAGCGCGTGCGGGAGGAGATGGGCCTCAACAAGCCCTTGTGGGAGCAGTTCTTCATCTACTGCCGCAAGGTGCTGCAGGGTGACTTCGGCACCTCGGTGCTGACCTCCAATCCGGTGATGCAGGACATCCGCCGCGCCTTTCCGGCGACCATCGAGCTCGCCACGCTGGGCACCATCATGGGCGCCGGCCTCGGCGTGCCGCTCGGCGTCTGGGCCGCCGTTCGCCGCGGCGGCGTCGCCGACCAGCTCGTGCGCGTGATGGGGCTGGTCGGCTACTCGGTGCCGATCTTCTGGCTCGGCCTCATGGGCCTGCTCGTGTTCTACGCCCGGCTCGGCTGGGTCAGCGGCCCCGGCCGCATCGACGTCGCCTACGAATATTCGCTCACGCCCGTCACCGGCTTCATGCTGCTCGACACCGCCATGGCAGGCGAATGGGAAGCCTTCGGCAACGCCTTCTCGCACCTCATCCTGCCGGCGTCTCTGCTCGGCTATTTCTCGCTCGCCTATATCAGCCGAATGACGCGCTCCTTCATGCTGAACGAGCTGAACCAGGAATACGTCGTCGCGGCCCGCGCTAAGGGGCTCACCGAGACGCGCATCATCTGGCGCCATGCGCTGCGCAACGCGATGGTGCCGCTCGTCACCGTGATCGCGCTTTCCTATGCGGGCCTGCTCGAAGGCTCCGTGCTGACCGAAACCGTGTTCGCTTGGCCGGGCCTCGGCCTCTACATCACCAACTCGCTGCAGAACGCCGACATGAACGCCGTGCTGGGCGGCACCATCGTGGTCGGCTCCATCTTCATCGGCCTCAATTTGCTGTCGGACATCCTCTACCGGCTGCTCGATCCCAGGACCAAAGCACGATGAGCGCCGTCAACGCTCCCGCGCCCGGTGGCTGGCGCGAATGGCTGATGTCGGATCGGCCGCAGTCGCGCCGGCAGGCCGCGCTCGGCCGCGCCTATGGCGGCTGGCGCGCCTTCTCGCGCAACCGGCTGGCCATGCTGGGGCTCGCGATCGTGATCGCGCTGCTGCTGGTGGCGATGTGCGCCAACCAGTTGGCCCCCTACTCGCCTTATATCGGCGACCTCCGGACGACCCGGCTGCTGCCGCCCTCGGCGGCCCACTGGTTCGGCACGGACGACCAGGGCCGCGACATCCTCTCGCGCATCATCCACGGATCGCGGATCACGCTCTTCGTCGTCGTGCTCGTCGCCATCCTGGCCGCGCCAATCGGCCTCGCCGTCGGCACGGTCGCGGGCTATTCGGGCGGCCTGATCGATGCGGCGCTGATGCGCATCACGGACATCTTCCTGGCCTTCCCGCGGCTCATCCTCGCGCTCGCCTTCGTGGCCGCGCTGGGGCCCGGGATCGAGAACGCCGTGATCGCCATCGCGATCACGTCCTGGCCGCCCTACGCCCGCATCGCCCGCGCCGAGACGCTGACCATCCGGCAGGCGGACTACATCGCGGCCGTGCAGCTGATGGGCGCCTCGCCGTGGCGGATCGTGCTGCGCCACATCATGCCGCTGTGCGTCTCCTCCGTAATCGTGCGCGTGACGCTCGACATGGCGGGCATCATCCTCACCGCCGCGGGGCTCGGCTTCCTGGGCCTCGGGGCGCAACCGCCGACGCCCGAATGGGGCGCGATGATCGCCAATGGCCGCCTCTACGTGCTGGACCAGTGGTGGGTCGCCGCCGCCCCGGGCGCGGCCATCTTCGTGGTCAGCCTCGCTTTCAACCTCCTCGGCGACGGCCTGCGCGACGCCCTCGATCCCAAGGGTGTGAAATGAGCGGCCCTCGCGCTCCCGACATGCTGGTCGTCGACGACCTGCGCGTGTCCTTCCCCAACCGCGACGGCGGCATGACCGAGGCCGTGCGCGGCGTCTCCTTCAGGCTGGGCCGCGAGCGGCTCGGCATCGTGGGCGAGTCTGGCTCGGGAAAGTCCCAGACCGGCCGCGCCATCCTGGGCCTCACCGCCCCGGAGGGACGCGTCACCGCCAAGAAGCTCGAATTCGACGGCATCGATCTCCTGAAGAGCTCGAGCCGGCAGCGGCGCAGCCTGCGCGGCGGCCGCATCGCCATGGTGCTGCAGGACCCGAAATTCTCCCTCAACCCGGTGATGAGCATCGGCGACCAGATCGTCGAGACGCTGGACGCCCACGTCAGGGTGTCGCGCAGCGAGGCCCGCGAGCGCGCCATGGAGACGCTGCGCCAGGTGCAGATCGACGATCCCGCCCGCGTGTTCGACCTCTACCCGCACGAGGTCTCCGGCGGCATGGGCCAGCGCGCCATGATCGCCATGATGCTGATCGCCGACCCCGACCTGCTGATCGCCGACGAGCCCACCTCGGCGCTGGACGTCACCGTGCAGCTGCAGGTGCTGGCGATCCTCGACCGGCTGGTCGCCGACAGGGGCATGGGCCTCATCTTCATCTCCCACGACCTCAGGCTGGTCTCCACCTTCTGCGACCGCATCCTGGTGATGTACGCCGGCAAGGTCGTCGAGGAGGTGTCGGCCGGCGGCCTCCATGACGCCCGCCACCCCTACACCCGCGGCCTCGTCAACTGCCTGCCGAGGCTGGGCGAGGACCGGCATCCGCTGCCCACTTTGGACCGCAAGCCGGAGTGGGCGCTGTGACCGCCCGTCCGTCCGCGGCCGGCCTCGCCATCGAGGGCCTGCGCGTCGTCTTCGACGACTTCGTCGCGGTCGACGACGTGTCGCTGCGCGTCGAGCCGGGCCAGAGCTACGGAATCGTCGGCGAGTCCGGGTCCGGCAAGTCGACCATCCTGCGCGCCGTCTGCGGGCTGGCCCCGAAGTCGGCCGGGACCGTGTCGCTCATCGCGCCCCCCGGCGAGCCTGCGGGCGCGTTGCCGGCGCCCGGCTCGCGCGAGTTCCGCAGGCGCGTGCAGATGGTCTTCCAGGACCCCTATGGCTCTCTCCATCCGCGCCAGACGGTCGACCGCATCCTGGCCGAGCCGCTCGCCATCCACGGAATCGGCGAGGCCGAGACTAGGATCGAGCGCGCCCTCGACGAGGTCGGCCTCGGCAAGGGCTTTCGCTTCCGCTATCCGCACCAGCTCTCGGGCGGCCAGCGTCAGCGCGTCGCGATCGCGCGCGCGCTGATTCTGGAGCCGCAGATCCTGCTGCTCGACGAGCCCACCTCGGCGCTGGACGCCTCCGTGCAGGCGGAGGTGCTCAACCTGCTGGAGGAGATGCGCCGCCGCCATGGGCTCACCTTCGTGATGGTCAGCCACGACCTCGCGGTGGTCACCCATATGTGCGAGCGCCTCATGGTGATGCAGCGCGGGCGGCGGGTGGAGGAGCTTTCGTCCGGCGACCTCGCCCATCGCCGCGTGGCGGACCCCTACACCCGGCGCCTGATGCAGGCCTCCGAGGGGTTCAGGCGCGGCGCCGCTCCGCCCGTCGAGCCGGCTTGACACCCGGGCCGCGCTCGCCCTGAATGGCCGCATGGGGACTGCGATCTCCCCACGAGGCGCCAGCCGAAGCATCGCGTCCAGGCCGTCCGATTCCGGCGGCCGCCATCCAGGACGCACGCGCCATGTCTTCCATCAGCTCCATCTCCACCGACAAGCTCGCCCGCCTCATCGGCACGCCCCGCTGCCCGGTCCTCGTCGACGTCCGAACCCCCGAGGACTTCGCCGCGGAACCCTGGCTCATTCCCGGCGCGGTCCGACGGTCCCACGCCGAAACCGCCGACTGGTCCGGCGCGCTCGCCGGCCGGACCGCGGTCGTGATCTGCCAGAAGGGGCTCAAGCTCAGCCACGGCGTCGCCGCGCTGCTGCGGCTCGCCGGCGTCCCGGCCGAATCGCTTGAGGGCGGGACCGACCAGTGGGCCCGCTCGGCCCTGCCCCGGGTGCCGGTCTCCCGCATTCCGCCGCGCGACGCCGGCGGCCGCACGCTCTGGGTGACGCGCGAACGGCCGAAGATCGACCGGATCGCCTGCCCCTGGCTGATCCGGCGCTTCGTCGACCCCGATGCGGCGTTCCTCTTCGTCAAGCCGTCCGAGGTGCTGGGCGTGGCCGACCGGTTCGGCGCGACGCCCTTCGATGTCGAGGGCGTCCATTGGAGCCACCGGGGCGAGGCGTGCACCTTCGACGCCATGGTGGAGGAGTTCGGCCTCGCCACGCCGGCGCTCTCCCGGCTGGCGGCGATCGTGCGGGCCGCCGACACCGCCCGGCTCGACCTCGCGCCCGAGGCGGCCGGCCTCCTCGCCGCATCGCTCGGCCTGTCGCGCATGCACGCCAACGACCTCGCCCAGCTCGACGCCGGCCTGACGCTCTATGACGCGTTCTATCGCTGGTGCCGCGACGCGACCGAGGAAACCCACGATTGGCCCTCCAGAAAGCCGGCGTCTTGACATGACCGACCTCGCCTCGCGAGCCGAGACGCCCCCCGGCGTCCCGGCTCACCCGTCGTTCCGGCAGGCCGCCCGGGTGTGGGCGCGGGTGGCCGCGCTCTCCTTCGGGGGCCCCGCCGGACAGATCGCCGTCATGCACCGCATCCTTGTGGAGGAGCTGCGCTGGATCTCCGAGAACCGGTTCCTGCATGCGCTCAACTACTGCATGCTGCTGCCCGGTCCCGAAGCCCAGCAGCTCGCCACCTATGTGGGCTGGCTGCTGCACGGCGCCCGTGGCGGCGTCCTGGCCGGGGGCCTGTTCATCCTGCCCGGCGTGGTCGCCATCATGGCGCTCAGCATGGTCTACGCCGCCTTCGGCAATGTCGGCGTGGTCACGGCGCTGTTCTTCGGGCTGAAGGCCGCGGTTCTCGCCATCGTCATCCAGGCCGTGATCCGGGTCGCCGGGCGGGCCCTCAAGAACCGCGTGATGCTGGCCATCGCGGCGGCGTCCTTCGTGGCGATCTTCTTCCTGTCCACCCCTTTCCCGGTCATCGTCCTGGGAGCGGGCCTCATCGGCTATGCGGGCGGGCGCGCCGGCCTCCCGCAGTTCGCGGTGGGCGGCGGCCACGGCGCCTCGGGTCCCGCCAAGAATGTGGGGCCGAGCCTGATCGACGACGATACGCCCGGCCTTGCGAGCCCGAGCCGCGCCGGGGCGAGCGCCGCGGCGACCGTGTCGCTGGCGCTCTGGCTGGTTCCCGTCGCGCTCCTGCTGCTGGCGCTGGGTCCCGGTCACGTGTTCAGCCAAATCGCCATTTTCTTCAGCAAGATGGCGATGGTCACCTTCGGCGGGGCCTATGCGGCGCTGGCCTATGTGGCGCAGCAGGCGGTCGAAAAATTCGGCTGGCTGGCGCCGGGCGAGATGCTGGACGGGCTGGGCATGGCCGAGACGACGCCGGGCCCGCTCATCATGGTGCTGCAGTTCGTCGGCTTCCTGGCGGCCTATCGCGACCCCGGCGCCCTGCCCCCGATGCTCGCCGGAGCGCTGGGCGGGCTGCTCGCCACATGGGTGACCTTCGCCCCCTGCTTCCTGTGGATCTTTCTCGGGGCGCCCTTTGTCGAGGTGCTGCGGGGCGACAAGGCGCTCACCGGCGCGCTGTCGGCGATCACCGCCTCGGTGGTCGGGGTCATCCTGAATCTCGCGATATGGTTCGCGATCCACACCGTCTTCCGCCAGACCCGTCCGGTCTCGCTCGGCTGGGGCGCCTTCGAGGCGCCGGTCCTGGCCAGCGTCGACCCCTGGGCGCTGGCCCTGTCGGTCGCGGCGGCGGTCGCGGTGTTTCGCTATAAAGCCGGCATGCTGACGACCCTGGCCGCCTGCTCGGCGGCGGGCGTGGCGCTCTACCTCGCTCGCCTCGCGACGTGACGCTCCGCGCCGATGGCGCGGCTACGGGAAAGCACGATCCGCAATGCGCCCATCTCGCGCGCCGGAGCAGGCCCGGGCATGATCCTGACGTCGCCGACGGGGGCGTAGGCGACGCCAGGAGCGACCGACGGCTCGGGGGCCTTCGGTCGCTCCGATTTCCAGGATCCATGATGAACGTCCAGTACATGGATTGGCTTGACCGACCCGCGGTGGCCGTCGCGGGATCGCGATACGTGCTCGCCGACAAGGGCCTCCCCTGGACCCGCCTCACCCACGCCGCCGCGCTCGACGCCGCGCCCCTGTCCGAGGACGCTTTCCGGGCCCGCTTCAGCGACTGGGACCTGCCGCCGCTGCCGCGACGCGGCGGACCCCGCTTCCAACGGGCAACCGGGCCGGCCTGACGCCGGGACCATGGTCCGCAATTCGTCTGTTCCTCTCAGCCCCAGTATTCGAAGCGCTCCCGCATGTCCGCGCGAACGCTTCAGGGTCATTCCTTCGGTCTGATCTGCCCTGAGGGAACCATCGACCAGCAAATATCGTTTGGACATTGGGAAAACGGCAAGAACTATACAAGAATGTAATCTTATACCGCTCCGCCCCGGAGGACGCATAGATGAGTTTCTCTCGTATTTTCACCACGTTCTCGACGAACGTATCAAAGGCTACCGGGAAGCCCATCACGTTCGTGCTGTGCCTTGTCGCCATCCTGGTTTGGGGAGCGTCAGGCCCCGTCTTTCACTTCTCAGACACGTGGCAGCTCGTCATCAATACGAGCACGACGATCATCACCTTCCTGCAGGTCTTCCTCATCCAGAACACGCAGAACCGCGACGGCGCGGCGCTGCAGGCCAAGCTCGACGAGTTGATCCGGGTCGGGGCCGCCCAGAACCGCTACATCGGCATCGAGCGGCTGACCGAGGAGGAACTCGAGGACCTGCGCAGCCGCTGCGAAACGAGGGCGCGCGCCGACCGGCTGTCGGACGCGGCCGAGGCCGCCAACGAGGCCGAGCGGCGCGTGGCCAAGCGCGCGGCCGCGGCGGCCGAGGAAGCCGTCTCCTAGAGCTTGGGGTCTCGCCCGGTCAGGCCGCCGTCGCGGGCTGGATCGCCAGGCGCCTCTCCACGATGCGCGCCAGCAGGCTCGCACCCACCGGCAGGATCCCGTCGTCCAGCACGAAAGAGGGATTGTGGACCGGCGTGTCGCCGGCGTGCCCGACCCAGCAATAGGCGCCGGGAACGACGCGCAGCATGTCGGCGAAATCCTCGCTGCCCATCATCGGCCGCGCCTCGGTCAGCACGCCGGCGTCGCCGACGATCTCGCGAGCCGCCTCGGCGGCCGCCGCCGCATGCTCCTCATGGTTGACCAGGACGTCGAAGATCGAGCGGATGTCGACGTCGATCTCCACGCCGTAGCTCAGCGCCACGCCGGCCGCGATCTCGCGCGTGCGCTTGCGGACCATCTCGGCCAGCGCCGGCGAGAAGGTCCGGATCGTGCCGGCCAGCGTCGCCTCCTCGGGGATCACGTTATAGGCCGACCCGGCATGGATCTGGGTGATCGACAGCACCGCCGCCTCCAGCGGGTTGGCGTTGCGGCTGACGATCGTCTGCAGCGCGCCGGCCAGCGTGATGGCGGCCACGACCGGATCGTTGCCCATATGCGGCATGGCGCCGTGGCTGCCGCGCCCCTTCACCCTGATGTCGAAGAAATCGGCGCCCGCCATGGCGGGACCGGGAAACACCGAGATCTGGCCCGGGGCGAGATTGGGCGCGTTGTGCAGGCCGTAGATCTCGTCGCAGGGAAAGCGCTCGAACAGACCGTCGGCCAGCATGGCGCGCGCGCCGCCCAGGCCCTCTTCGGCCGGCTGGAAGACGAACACGGCCGTGCCGGGGAAGTCGCGGGTCTCGGCGAGATAGCGCGCCGCACCCAGCAGCATGGTCGTGTGGCCGTCATGACCGCAGCCATGGAAGCGGCCCGGCACGGTGGACCGGAACGGCAGGTTGGTGGTCTCGTCCATCGGCAGCGCGTCCATGTCGGCGCGCAGTCCGATCCGTCGGCCCGGCCCGCCCCGGCCCTGGAGCACGCCCACAACGCCGGTGCGGCCGATCCCGCGATGCACCTCGACGCCCCAGGAGGCGAGCTTCTCGGCGACGACGCCGGACGTCCGGACCTCCTCGAAGCCGATCTCCGGATGGGCGTGCAAGTCGCGGCGGATGGCGGTGAGTTCGTCGGCGAAAGCCTGGATGCGGGGCAAGGCGGGCAAGGCGGACTCCTGCGGGAATCGGAACGACCCGCCGAACGCTATCCGAAAAAGCCGCCCCGCGCCGCCGCCTCGATACAGGGGGGCGCAGCCGGAACCCGAGACGTACGCCCGTCGCCCTTAGCCCGCGAGAAGGCGCCGCCTGGGCGGGCGGCCTACTCCGCCCGGCCGGTCATCTGGGCGCGGCCCGTCAGCTGCGCGCGGCCGGTCAGTTGCGCCCGCCCCGTCAGCTGGGCCCGGCCGGTCAGCTGGGCGCGCGCCGTGACGCCGTCGTCGGAGAGCTCCGGCGTGAGCAGGATGTCGGCGAGCGTCCCGGCGACGCTGTCGAGCCGCACGGAATGGTCTGTCTTGTCATGCGCCCACATCGTGACGTTGTTGGCGAAGACGTCGCTCTTCAGCTCGATGCCGACGATGCCGAGGTCGATCGGATCCTGGCCGGGCGTGACGGCCTTTCCGTCGCCGTGCACCTTGAAGATGCTGGGCGCGGCGAGCTTGTAATACTGGCCCTCGAAGCTGAACCCGTAGATGCGGGCCAGGACGGCGCCGCCCTTGGCGCTCTCTCCCTCGACTTTCAGGTCGGTCATCTTGCGCCCGAACAGGCGGATCACCGAACTGGCCATCAAGGTCTCATTCAAATCCGCCATGCGCCCCTCCTCTGCTCGCGTCCAAGCCGTCCCGACCGCCCCCGGGGCCGTCGCCCTGATTCCACCGTGACGGCGCAGCGTGGACCGGACTCCCGCCAGCGTGTGTGAAGCAGATCACACTCACGCCGGACGTCGATGCTCGGCCCGGATGATCTGGCCCAGTCCGGCGGCGTGCAGGCTTTCATGGTGGCGGCCCGGCAGGCAGCACGCCACGCGGCGCAGCGCCCGCACCCGCCCGACCTGCTCGGCGAAGGGAACGCCGGCCCTGTAGGTTTGCGCCCGGGCCAGCAGGCTCCGCGCCGCCGCGCGATGGGTCGGTTCCGGCTCGATCCCGCGCCAGCGCAGGTTCTCCGCCAGCATGTCGGCCGCGTAGGGCGAGACCAGCTCGGCCGCGACGTCCAGCAGGACGCCGGCGACGCGCCCGAAGGTGAGATCCTCGATCTCGACCCGGTTCAGCATTTCGCCCAGCACGCGGCCCAAGGCGTCGCGGGCGTCGAGGAGCGCCGCGCGAAAATCGCCCCGCAGGCTCTCCAGCCGGGTCCCGAATGCGGCCGCGAGCGCGTCCATCGCCTGGTCGACCTCGTCCCGGTCCCACCCGCGGGCATCGAGGTCGGGCCCGATCACCCCTTCGGACACCAGGTTGTCCTGGTAGAGGTCGATCAGGAAGTCGAACAGCGCGCCGGTCAGCGGCTGGGCCAGCGCATGGGCGTTGCGGCCGCGTCCCGTGGGGTCGATCCACTCGCCGTCCGGCCCGATCCGCAGGTCGGCGACGTCGCTGATGCGGGTCAGGTTGTCGGCGATGCGGATCTGCTGCGCTCCCGAGAGCTCGCCGATGCGGTTGCTGTCGTTGAGCACGTAGAGATTGCCGTTGGTCTGCGTCAGCACATGCGAGACCACCGCCTGGAAATGCAGGGACGTCAGCATGGCCGTGAGGTCGGAGACCGACTCGTGGAAGGCCAGGAAGTCCGGCGTCACGCGCCCCGATTCGGGCGTGCCCAGTTCGGCGAACAGCACCGTGTGGCCGGTCTCGTGGGCGACGACGTCGAGATTGAGGCAGAACAGCCGCAGCTCGCCCTCGTCGTTCACCTGGCGCCCCATCTCCATGAAGCCCGGCCCGGACTGCGCGTTGGCCCATGCGACCAGCGGCGTCAGCTCGACCCGCTCGTCGCCGACCAGGTCCAGCCAGCGCACCGGGTGGCCGAGATACTTTTCCCAGACGTCGAGGGTCAGGCGCACGCAGCCATAGAGATGCGCTTGCAGGAATTGCTGGGTGTCGACCGGGATGGAGGCGAAGTCGCCATGGGCGTCCGGCCAGGCCGGGGGCCGAACCGGCCCGCGATAGGGCGGCGTCGAGATCGGCGGGTCGTAGGGCGCCTTGTCGATGGCGTCGACCACCACGAGCCGCTGGTCCGACGGGCCGGGCCCGACCGTGCCGGCGAGCGGCGACACCTCGATCAGCTCCGGCTCCGGATAGGCGTCGGTCGCCTGAGGAAACAACCGGAACAGCGTGCCCCGCATCTCAGCCCCCGTCCGCCCCGCCCGGCGTTTGGCCGCCAGCGCGTTCGAGATGGTACATTCTCCACAGGGCGCGCGCAAAGGCCTGCTCGCTGGGATAACACAGGCGCTCCGCCGCCTCGGCGAGCGGCTCCACAGCGAGCCCCGAATCGTCGATCAGGCCGCGCCGCTCGGCGATGGCGCGCAGCTGGCGCGACTCCGCAGCCGGGACCGGCGGCGCCCCGGCCAGGAGCGCCGCGCGCCGCCGCGCGCCCCCCAGCGCCGTCGCGAAGTCTCCCGCGATGCGCAGGTGGTCGATCGCCTCGCGCGGACCCGCCGGCGTGACATGGACGCCTCCTCGGCGCGCCACGCGATCGAAGAGCGCGGTCAGCCCCGCCTCGTCGAGGCCGTTTTCCGCCATCCAGCCGAGCAGCGCCGCGCGCGAATCCAGCCCGCGCCGCCGCCGCCACTCGTCGAAGACGACGCGGGCCTCTCGGCCTGACGCCCCGTCGCGCCCGGCCGCCCGGCACAGGCCGGCCCAGCGCTCGGGATCGAGTTGCAGGTCGTCGACGACGAGCGCCTCGTCCGGCGTGAGCGCGGCCGCGCGGCGAGCGGCCTCGTCCGCCACGAAGGCCTCCCAGACGCCCGAGCGCTGGAAGACGAAGCCGGGCGGCGCGGGCGTCTGGCCGCTCGCCAGCCAGGCCTCCATTCGAGCGATGAGCGCGACGGCGTCGCGTCGTTTCTGGGACTCAAAGGAGGCCCGCCACCAGGCCTGGAGCCGGGCCGCGGCGACGTCGGTCAGCACGCCCGCCTCCAGGACGGCGTCGGCGCTGCGCTCGCCATAGGGCAGCTCGCGCAGCCGCGCGGCCAGCCGGTCGCGGTCTGCGGGGCCGATCGCGCCCGCCGCCTCGGCCTCCGCCAGGCCCTGCCGCAGGTCGACCAGCGCATCGCTCAGCCGCAGGAACCCCGTCTCCGGCGGCCCGTGCAGCACCGCGACCTCGTCGTCGTTCTCGAAGTCGTCCCCGAACGGCGCGTAGCGCCCGGCCGCGAAGCCCTCGAACACGCGGCCGACCCCGACCATGCCGAAATCCTGCAGCTCGCAGGCGCGCAGCGCCCCCATGCTGGCCGCGCCGAACACCGCGACGCCCTGCGATATCGCCCACAGGATCTCGCGGTGCCACACGGACGGGACCTGGTGGAAATAGCCGTCCACGAGGCCCACCGCGCGCGGCCGATGGTCCAGCACCGCGCGGTAGAGGTCCCCCTGGGCGGCCGGCGGAAGCACGCGAAGGCGTGTCATGTCCCGGGCCTCCTCGGCCGCCAGGGTCGGCCCCAGGAAGATGAGCCCGCTCATGCGCCGGCGCCTCCGCCTGGCGGTCCCGCCCGAAGCCGCTCCCGCGCCGCGCGCTCGCCGCCCGGCCGCCCGGGCTCCTCGCCGGTGAGCGGCGATTCCAGCCCCGGCGCGATCGCCCGCACCACAGGCAGGCCCAGATCGGCGCGGGTGAGGTCGACATAAAGCACGCGGCCGATCCCCGCGCAGGCCAGCCGGTCGACCGCGACCTCCAGGTCGCCGGCCACGCTGTCGGTCGAAAGGTCCGGCCTGGCGTCCGGCGGGGCGCTGGCCGGCCCCTCCATCCAGAGCCGGCTGGCGCGGCGGCGGTGGGTGCGCGCCGCCTCCTCGTAGAGGGCGGGCGCGAAGTCGTCGCGCGCTCCCGCGATCCAGGTGGTGCGCGCCTGCGCGGCCTCGGTGAGGGCCCGCGTCATCGCGACGGCCGGGCTCGGATGGCACCCCGCTCCGATCTCCGGATCGGTGGCGGTCGCCGCCATGTCCGTCGCGAGGCACAGATAGGCCGGCAGCCCGACGTCGGACGTCGCGTCCCAGAGTCGGACGGCCACGCCGGCCGCCGCGAAGCGCTCCAGCAGCCAGCGGCAGCCCGGATCGCGGATCGCGGCGAGGTCGAGCGACGGCTCGCGATGGCCGCCGCGCACCCGCCACAGCGACACGGCGTCCCGCTCCACCAGCTCGTAGAGGCCATGCGCGAGCGCCTCGGCGACGCTGTTGCCGGAGGCCAGCCCGTTGGTGTGGGCCTCGAAGAAGCGCCCCGCGCGATCTCCCGCAGCGGGGGTGTAGTCGGCCGACACGACCTCGAGGGGGACCAGCGCTTCGGCCCCCGTGACGACGTCGCGCGCCGCGATCCAGGGGATGGGCTGGTCGGCGTCGAACGCCCTGTCGAGCGCAAGGCCGCGCCAGACGCAGTCGAAGCCGGCGGCCTCCAGGTCGCGCGCCCGCGCCATCCGGCACGGCTGCAGCACCGTTTCGGCGTGGAAGGTCTCGCAGGCTTCCATGAAGGCGGAGGTCTTGGCCGCCGCCAGGGTCAGGCCCTTGCCCTGGAACACGGCGATGGAGCGGGAGTTCGGGCGCGCCGCAAAGCACACCGGGATCCCCAGCGTGTCGAGGCCGGTGATCACGCCCACGCGGGTGACGCCCATGCGCCGCGCCAGCGGAGCGAAGCGGGCGTAGGTCTCCTCCGGGCTGCGCAGGCGATGCGCCCCGGCCGTGTAGGCCTTGGCGTGCGCGACGTCCGCCGGGAGCCCCGCGAGACGCCGCGCCGCGCTCACGCGCTGGCTCCGTCGAGGACGAGGTCCGCGTCGCCGATCTCCGCCGGGCTTAGGCCCGCGGTCACGGCGGCCACGAACGCGTGCGCGGCCTGGACGTCCGCCTTGGCCCGCCACTCGGGCGGTCCGTCCAGATAGGGGCCAAGCAGCGCCGCCGCCGCGTCCCGGTCGCCCAGCGCCAGCCGGAGCCGGGCGAGGCTGAGCGCCGCGCGCACCGCCAGCGCCCGCGCGGCCTGCGCCTCGGCGAGATCCAGCGCCTCGCGCAAGACGGCTTCGGCCTGCGCCGCTCCCGCGCCGGTGCGCTTCAGCAGCTCGCCGATGCGGCGCAGCACCTCCGGCATCCAGATGCGGAGCCCGGCCGCCTGCGCGACCTCGCGCATGGATTCCAGCTCGGCCAGGCCCTCCTGCGGGCGGCCGCACAGCTCGAGGATCTCGGCCAGCATGCAGGTGTAGATCGGGAAGTCCTCGGAGGTGCCGCTCTCCTTTTGCTGCGCCAGTCCCTCCGTCAGCATGGCGAGGCCGGTCTCGGGGTCGCCGCCCAGCGCCGTGGTCCAGCCGAGGAAGATGCGTCCCTTGGACAGGTGGTCGGAGAAGCCCTTCTCCTCCGCGAGCCTCAGCATGGTCGTGGCGCGTTCGCGCACCGCCGGGATGTCGCGCCGGTAGGCGCTGTGCATGACGGCGATGTCGATGCAATGGCTGTAGCTGCCGTCGTGGTCGAGTTCGGCCGCCCACGCCATGGCGAGGCGCTCCTGCTCGACGGCCTTCTCCGGCGCGCCCTGCAGCCAGTAGACGAGGGCCCGCTCGCCCAGCGCGCACACCTTGGCGTCGTGATTGCCATAAAGGGTGGCGTGGTGGCGGTAGTCGCCGGCCTCGTAGATGGCCAGCCCCTTCTCGATGTGCTCGCAGCAGGCGCCGAACTGGGCCAGACCGAAATAGCTGCCCCAGCCGCAATGATGCGCCTGCAGCAGCAGTTCGGCGTCGGAACGGGCCCTGGCGCGCTGAAGCAGCGCCTCGAACCGCCGCGTCTTGTCGTTGTAGTCCTCCGACATGCGCCACCAGCCCCAGTAGACCGGGTAGTGCGAGCGCGATTCGGGCAGCTTCTGGCAGGTCTGGTAGGCGCTGGTGTAGACGTCCTCGACCTCCAGCGAGCCCGGCCCCTTCAGCGAGATCAGGGCCGGCCCGAGCAGGACCAGCACCTTCAGGCGCTGCTCCAGATGCTCCGGCTCATCGGGCAGATGCCCCAGGGCCTCCAGGCAGCGCTGCAGCTGGTTGACCGCCTCCGCCAGGGCCGAGCGCTTGAGGCTGCGCTCCGCCGCGCTGAGCCAGCAGGCGACCGCCGGCTCGAACAGGCAGGCCTCGGTGAGATGGTGAGCCACCATCTCGGGCTGCTCACGTTCGACCTGCGGGGTGATGCGCCGGATCTCCTGGGCCGCGATGGCGTGCAGGTGGCGCCGGCGGTCCCGCAGCAGGGTGCGATAGGCCGCGTCCTGCACTAGCGCGTGCTTGAAGCTGTAGACGGGCTCGCCCTGGTCCTCGTCCTCGAAGAGCAGGCCGGAGGACAATAGCGCCCCGAGCCCGGCGCGCAGGTCGGCGACCTCGGTCGCGGCCACGGCCTCCAGCAGCGAGCGCCGGAAGGAGCGGCCCAGCACGGCGCCGATCTGGGCCAGCGTCTTGCCTTCGCCGGCCTGGTCCAGGCGCGCCACCAGGATCTCGTGCAGCGAGTCCGGGATGGCCGGCATCGTGGGCGCGACGAAGCGCCCGGCGTCGGCGGCGTCCTCCACGGCGTCCAGCACCGTGCTGGTGAACTCCTCCAGGAACAGCGGAATGCCGTCCGTCTTGCTGACGATCTGCGCCTCGAACACGGGATCGAGCCGCCGCTCGCCCAGCACCGTCCGGATCAGTTCGCGGGCGTGTTCGGGCAGCAGGCGCCCCTGCCGGATCACCGGCAACCCCGACTGCTCGATCCACTCCGCCTGCTCGTCGTCGCGGCAGGTGACGATCAGCATGATGCGGCGTCCGGCGATCCGCGGGATGGCGTGCTCCAGCAGGTCCAGCGAGGTCGGGTCCAGCCAGTGCAGGTCCTCCACGACGATCAGCAGCGGCGTGACGTCGGCGTGGCGCTGCATCTGGTCGCCCAGCAGGGCGAAGATCTGGTCGCGGACCTGCCGGGGCGTGAGATCCGGATCCAGCGTATGGTCGAGCGGGATCGAGAGCAGGTCGGCCAGGACGGTGGCGCCCTCGCGCCTCTCGTCGTCGTCGCCCCGGATCAGCATCTCCAGCTTGCGCCGGCGGGCCGCAGCGTCGTCGCCCCGTCGGATGGAGGCCGATCGGGTCAGGAATTCGATGACCGGGTAGAGCGGGCTCTGGGTCGCGAAGGGGCTGGCCGTATAGCGGTGCACCTCCGCCTCGACGCCCTCGACGGCCTGCGCGAAATGCTCCACCACGCGCGACTTGCCGATGCCGGCCTCGCCCACGATCACCAGGCCGCCGCCCTCGCCGACGAGGCACCGCCTCCAGCGCGTGCGGATCAGCTCGAGCTCGGCCGCGCGGTTGACGAGCGGGATGGCGCGGCGCCCCCGGCGAGCCCGGAGCCGGTTGGGCACGCGCCGTTCTCCGCGCACCCGCCACAGCGCCGTCTCCGACGAGAACCCCTTGAAGATCTGGCGGCCCAGGAACTCGCAGGCGAAGACGCCGCGCACAAGCCTGCAGGTGCTCTCCGCCAGCAGCACCTCGTCCGGATGGGCGGCGGAGTGGATGCGGGCCGCGAGGTTGGGCGTCGAACCCACGATCTCCTGGCGCTCGGGACCGCCCGGACTGAACATGTCGCCCACGATGACGACGCCGGTCGTCAGGCCGATCCGCGCCTGCAGCCGGGTCCCGTCGACGGTCGGGATGTCGCCCAGCCCCCGGGTGATGTCCAGCGCGGCGCGCACGGCGCGCTCCGCGTCGTTCTCATGCCCGATCGGATAGCCGAAATAACAGAGAATGCCATCCCCGATGAACCGCGCGACGAAGCCCTCGTAGCGGTTCACGACCTGGGTGCAGAACGCCCTGTAAGCCTGGATGATCGCGAGATAATCTTCCGTCTCCAGCCGGTTCGACAGCTGCGTGGATCCGACCAGGTCGCAAAACATCACGGTGAGGTGGCGCCGCTCCGTGACGCTCTCCGGCTGCAGCTCCGGATGCACCGCGGCGGCTTGGTCCGCCCCGCCGATGGCGGCCGCGGCGCGCAGGAGGCGCTTGCGCTGGCCCAAGGTGAGGCCGAGGTCCTTGAGGTCGTTCTCGGTGATGTCGCCCAGGGTGTCGAACCCGACGTCCTGGGCCGCCAGGAGGGGCGTGAGCTCGGCGAGGCCGATGCGCTCGAGCCATTCCGCGAACGATGTCAAAGGCTCGGACACTCTGGCGGGACTCGGTCTCGGGGCCCTCCAAGGATGCCTCCCGAAGACCCCCGCCGCAAGTCCGAGCATGCTGCAGCGCCCAAGCTTTTTGCGCAACGCAACACAACCTGTGCAGGTCGAGGCCGGCTTCGTCGCAAGGCCGTCATCCCGCGCCGGTGGTTTCGGCCGCCTTGACCCTCTGCAGGAGCGACGTGACGGCGGCGCCGGCCGCCGCGCTGTCGACGTGTTCGCCCAGCGCCTGCACCGAGACCATGGAGTTGGCGAACTCGATGCCGAGCTCCGGGAACGCCCGCACCATCCTCTTCACGGCCTCGCGCTGGATGTAGGAGGGCTTGCCTGGCCGGACGGTGAACTTGAAGCGCATGATCAGGGCGTTGTCGGCGACGTCGGCGACCCCCTGCAGCTTGAGCGGCGCGAGAAACTCGTCCTTCATCTCCGGATCATCCAGCATCTCCTGGCCGATCTTCTTCACGGTCTTGCGCAGCTTCTCCACGTCCGTGTCGCGGGCGAAGCGCAGGTTGAATTTCACCGTCGTCCAGTCCCGGCTGAAATTGGTGATCTGGCCGAGCTGCCCGAACGGGATGGTGTGCACCTGCCCGTTCTGGTGCCGCAGCCGGATGGAGCGCAGGGTGAAGCCCTCGACCGTGCCCTTGGCCTTGCCGCAGTCGATGTATTCGCCCACCCGGAAGGCGTCGTCGGCGAGGTAGAACACGCCGGAGACGATGTCGCGCACCAACGTCTGGCTGCCGAAGGAGAGCGCCAGCCCGAACACCGACGCGCCGGCGATCAGGGGCGTGATGTTGACGCCCCATTCGGACAGGACGACGAGCAGCGCGATCACCCCGATGAAGGCCAGCAGCGCCGTTCGCATCAGCGGCATCAGGGTGGCGACGCGCGACGCCGCCGCCGCGTGCTCGTCCTCCTCGGCGGGCCCGCCCGGACCCTGCGTCGTCTCGTAGCGGCGCGTGTAGAAGCCCACCAGCTCGAAGCCGACATAGGCCATGAAGAGCGTCAGCCCGGCCGTCAGGGACGACCGGGTCAGGGCCCGCCAGCCCTTGGCGTCGACGAGGCCCAGCACGTCGACGATCCAGGTCTGGGCGATCAGCACGCCCGCCGCGATCAGGACGGCGACGGTGAGGCAGCGCGCCAGCAAGCCGAACGCGGCTTCCCGTGAGGTGTGGGCGGCCCGGCGCTCGACGGCCTCCACCAGCGTGCGGAACAGGATGACGCTGAGCACGGCGTTGAGCGTGAACAGCATCGCCGCCGGAATGGCGGGCTTGCGCAGCACCGCCCCATAGACCTGCGCGCCGCACAGCGCGACGAAGAACGGAACCGCGATCGCCAGCCAATGGCGGCCGAGCGTCTGTCCGGCGCCGCTCGCGCCGGCCAGGCCCACGAACCAGCCCGCGACGGCGCGGCGGCTGGCGACGCTGACCCAGAGGAACACCCCGAGCAGCGCCAGGTTCTGGACGATCTGGCCCGCCGCGACGGCGTCCTGCGGCGCCTGCAGCGCGACCGCCACGCGCAGCGCGATGCGCCCCGCCAGGATCAGCAGCACGATGGCCGAGACTCGCGTATAGACGGCGTGCGCGTCCTCGTCCGACATCGCCGCCAGTCTCGCCTGCGGGGTCGCGGGCCGCAGCACGATCCTGAACGCCAGCATGTAGAGCCGCCAGGCGAACGCCGCCGACAGCAGGGCGGCGCCCAGGCGGGCCTGCCCGTCCGACCCGGCGAACCAGAGCCCGGACAGGACGCCCGCCGCGGCCCACACCGTGGCGAGGCCGACCAGGTCGAGGAGCGCCAGACCGGCGAGGCGGGCGAGGCCGCCCCGGCCCGCCTCGGCGGCGGCGCCGCTGACGAGCCTGGCCCTGAACGGCGCGAGCGCCGCGGCGACGGCCCGCTCCGACCCGATGGCGAGGCCGAGCGCCACGACCGCCATGGCGATGAACGACCAGAGCCCTCTGCCCCCCTGGGCCGACCTGTCCAGGGCGGCCGGAAGCGCGCGATAGGCGCCGATCAGATCCGGGAACGCGCGCATCACCGCGCCGGCGCGCTCGGCGAAGGCGGCCGCCTCCTGCGCCAGCACGCCGTCCTCGCTCGCGCTCGCGGCGGGCGCGGCCACAGACGCGGGAGTAGAGGACGCCGCGGGCGTCGCGCCGGGCGCGGGCTCCTCGCGCAGCCGCTTGGCCACGGCCCGGCTGATGGCGTCCACCAGCCCGTCATACTGCTCCTGCGTGAAGCCCTGCGGCAGGGAGGGCGGCGTCTGCGCCTGCGCCATCGCGCCGGCTGACGCCGACAGCCCCAGCAGTCCGCAGACTCCGAGGCAGGCGACCAGATATCGGAACGGGTTCACGCGCGGGCCCCCTGCCCCTCCGATGCTTCAACGGGGCTCGGAGCTTCCCCGGGACGGCGATGACGAGCGGCCTAGTAGCGCCGGACCCGCACCGCGCGGACCGGCGGCCTGCGGGCCACGACGGCCCCGCGCGGCCCGACGCACCCGGCGCGGTAATAGCCCCGCGCGCAGGTCACCGCTCCCGCCTCCGTGGTCGTCGCCGGCAGGATCAGCACGCTGCCCAGCACGCTGAGCGCGAGGCTCAGACCCATCGATGCGGCGATCCAGACGATTTTCATGGCCCACTCCCGATTGCGCTCCCATGAGGGCGCATCCGGCAGGCTGCTCCCGCCGTACGATCCGGCCTATGCGATTTCGGCAGATCGCCGCCTTGCCCGCGGCCCTCACCGCTCGGTGATGAGCCTCACGGGCGCGCCCAGGAGGGTGACCGGCAGCGACACGATCGCGCCGAGCGACGTCCCCAGCGCGGCCTGCGAGCGGGCCGGCCCTGCGCCGCCGACGCCTCGCTGCAGCACGAGATGCATCTCGGGCGCGACCTGCGCCAGTTTTGCGAATTTGTCGTGCCCGGTGGAATCGCCCGACTTCAGATCCGTGAGGTCCACCACGACAGCGCCCAGCGCGGCCAGTTCGGCCTCGTTGGCGTCGTCCCCGACGCGGCTCTCTCCGCCGGCGATGAAGCGCGACGCCCCGAGCGCCTTGTCGTCGCGGGACAGGATGATGAAAAACGGCTTCTGCGGCTTGCCGAACCGCCGCATCTGCGACTTGAAGACGTCCACGTCGATGTCCGGGGCGGCGAGATACACCGTGCCGAGCTTCTCCATCGGCGGGATCCGCCCGGAGATCTTGATCTGCCGCAGCGCCTCCACGGTGACCCAGTTGCCCATCGAGTGCGCCAGGATGTTCACCTGCTCGGCGTTGCTGGCGAAGACCAGCCGGATGGTGCGCTCCAGGTCGTCGCGCGCCGTCGTGGCGCTGTTGGTGTCGTAGACATACTGGCCGAGCTTGCCGCGCGAGGCCCAGGTGAACAGCACCGGCACGCCGGGCGCCTTCGCATCATGCACGACCTGGGCGAAGCGGTAGACGCCCTCCGCGAACAGCGTGTTGTAGCCGTGGATGAACAGCAGCACGTTGCGCTTGCCGGGCGGCCGCAACGCCAGCTGGGCGTTCAGGGCCGTGACGAAGGCCTTCTCCTCGTTCAGGTAGGAGGCGCTGCGCACCGTGAACTCCGTGCGCGGGTCGCCGGGGGCGGCCGAGGGCCACTCGACCTCGCCAGGCGCATGCCGGGGCGGGACGACCACCTCGACCCTGGCGAAATCCAGCGGCGCGGCGCGCTCGCCGTTGAACAGCGTCCCCGGCCGCTCGTCGCGGCTGCGCGTGGTGGCGACCAGGAGCGTATGGGCGCTGGCGCCGGGATCGACGCTGGCGACGGGCGTCAGGAAGCCCGACTCCGGCCGCGTCCCGCAGGCGGCGGTCGAAAGAGCGATGGCCGCCAGAGCGCAGCGCAGCGTGGTGCGGACGCCGTCGCGGCCCCAGGCGCGCAGGACGCGCGAGATGGGGCGCCGCGCCCCGGCGGTCAGGTCACAGAGCGGGTTCATCCGCCTCGACTGCACGGTCCGCCGCCGACCGGCTATGCGATTTCGGCCGACCGCCCGCCGAAAGGGCGCGCTGACCTGACGCTTATCAATGCGGGCGCGCAACGGCGCTGCAACCATGCCATGACGACACGATGTCACGGTGGGTGCAGTGCCGAGCGCGGTGACCAGCTTCAGCGATCCTTACGCCTATCACGACGCCATCCACGCCGCGCAGGTCAAGGCGGTCTTCATCGGCGACGGCGACTTCCGGGCGACGCTGGCCAGCGTCGATCTGGACGGGCTCACGCTGCAGAGCGGCTCGGAGAACCTGCCGCGCACCTTCGCGTTCCTGGCCCCGCAAGACCAGGCGTCGATCTTCTTCCTGGCCGACGAGCATCAGTCTCCGCTCCAGAACAACGGCGCCGCGCTGTCGCCCGGCGAACTCGTGGCGTTTCGGCCCGGCACCTTCAACTCCCAGCAGACCGCCGGCCCCTGCGACTGGGCGAGCCTGGCGCTCGCCCCGGACCGCCTCGACGAGGTCTTCCGCGCGGTGACCGGCCGCGACCCGCCGTCCTGGCCCGAAACCCACATCCTGCGCCCGCCGCCCTCCTCCTGGCTGCGGCTGATGCGGCTGCACGCGACGGTGATGCGCCTCGCCAGGGTGGCCCCGCAGGCGTTGTCCGACGCCGGGATCGCCCGGGGACTGCAGAGCGGCGTCGAGCACGCGCTGGCGCTCTGCCTGGACGAGGCGGCGCCCGTCCGCACCAGCCTGGCGCGCGGACATCACCGCATGGTGGTGCGTCGGCTCGAGGAGGCCGCCGAGATGGCGCCGGACCGGCCGCTCTATCTGAGCGAGGTCTGCGCCGCCATCGGCGTGCCCGAGCGCACGCTGCGGGTCAGCTGCCAGGAGCAGCTCGGCATGGGTCCCATCCGCTATCTGTGGCTTCGCCGCATGAACCTCGCGCACCGCGCGCTGCGGCGGGCCGACCCGGCCAGCACGAGCGTGACGGCGGTCGCCACCGACCACGGCTTCTGGGAGCTGGGGCGCTTCTCGGTGGCCTACCGCAAGCTCTACGGGCGGTCCCCCTCCGCCACCCTCCAGCATCGCTCCTGAGGCGGCGGCGACGGTTCCCCGTCCGGGCTCGCCATAGCATGGAGAAGGGCCGCTCGACAGGACCCTCCCCCATGCCCGCATCCGCCCGCCACGACCACCAGGAGATCCGGCAAGCCGTCCGCGCCCTCTGCGCCGGGTTCCCGCCCGAGTATCACCGCAAGGTCGACCAGGACCGCGCCTATCCGCAGGACTTCGTCGAGGCGCTCACCCGCGCGGGGTGGGCCCCCTCAGACGGAGCGCATCAGCCCGCCGTCCACCCTGATGTTCTGGCCGGTAATGTAGCCCGCGCCCGGCGAGGCCAGGAAGGCCACGGTGGCGGCGATCTCCTCGCTCGTGCCGTAGCGCTGCATGGGAACGCCCTGGCGGCGCTCCTCCGTCTGCGGGAGGCTGTCGATCCAGCCGGGCAGGACGTTGTTCATGCGCACGTTCTGCGGCGCGTACTGGTCCGCGAAGAGCTTGGTGAAGGCGGCGAGGCCGGCGCGGAACACGGCCGAGGTGGGAAACATCGGGCTCGGCTCGAACGCCCATGCGGTCGAGATGTTGATGATCGCGCCGCCGCCCTGGGCGGCCATGACCGGCGTCACCAGCCGCGTGGCCCTGACCACGTTGAGGAAATACACCTCCATGCCGCGTCGCCAATCCTCGTCGCTGATCTCCAGGAGCGGCGCGCGCGGCCCGTGGCCGGCGCTGTTGACGAGCACGTCGACGCGGCCCCACCGCTCGACCGTCTGGTCGACGAGGCGCTTCAGGTCGTCGGGGGATTGGTTCGACCCGGTGACGCCGAGGCCGCCCAGTTCGGCCGCGAGCGCCTCGCCCTTTCCGGACGAGGACAGGATCGCGACCTTGCATCCTTCGGCCGCCAGCTTGCGCGCGGCCGCCGCGCCCATGCCGCTTCCGCCTGCGGCCACGATCGCCACCCTGACCGGGGTTCCGTTCTCACGCGTGTCCATGGCTGGGTCTCCTGGCCTCCCCCTGTCGGGGCCGAGCGCCCGTCATTCCACGCGCCGCGCGAGCCTGCAAGGCGCGCATGCGAAGGCGGCCGCCGGGCGCGCGGCGACGGCTGCAAGGCCCAGCCCCCGGCTGAAGCTCAGGCGGTCATTCCAGGCGCTCGTCCGCCAGCGGATCCTGGGATCCCTTCTCGTATTTGAACGAGACCCTGACCTTGGTGCGATACGCCTCGATCCGCCCGCCTTCGTCGATCAGCATGTCCTGCTCGACGACTTCCGCGACGCGCAGGTCTCGCAGCGACGCCGCCGCCCGTTCGACGGCGGCCTTGGCCGCCTTTTCCCAGCTTTCCGAGCTGGACCCGATGAGTTCGATGACCTTGTAGACGCTCTCGGCCATGGTCTCCTCCCGTCGAAGGCGAGACCGGATGGTACTCCTCCGGCCGGCCCGGCACGAGCGCCTTGGCCGGCCTGCTCAGTGAAACGTGGGACGCGCCTGCGCCTCGCAGCTGAACCGCAGGGGCTCGCCGCGCCCATCCGACACCTCGATGCGCCACCCCTGAGGGGCGGGATCCTCGTCCATCCCGAGGAACCACTCATATTCGGCGAGCGCCGCGCAGAGCGCCTCGTCATCGTCGGGGAACGCCCGCTCGGCGCCGAGCCAGGCGCAGCGCTCGTCCCGGTACAGTGCGATGGTGTAAAGGGGCATGTCGCCCTCCCCTGCGATCCTGTCCGCAGAGTGCGCTCCCGGCGGCGCGGATTCCGTGCGTGACCACACCCGCCAGCCACACCCCGGTCTCCATGCCGGTCAGGACAGGCCGGCCCGGTCGAGCCCGAAGATCTTGTCGGCCGCACCCGGCTCGGCGCGGAACGCCACGCTGGCGCGGTTCCAGGCGTTGATGGTCATGACCACGAAGGTCAGGTCCGCCAGCTCCTTCTCGGTGAACTGGTCCCGCGCCATCCCGTAGAGGTCGTCGGGCACTCCGTGCGGCGGCAACTGGGTCAGCGCTTCCGTCCAGGCGAGCGCGGCGCGCTCCCGCGGCGAGAACAGGGGCGATTCGCGCCAGACGGCGACGTGGTGGAGCCGCAGCTCGCGCTCGCCGTGGATCTTCGCCTGCTTGACGTGCATGTCGACGCAGAAGGCGCAGCCATTGAGCTGTGACGCGCGGATCTCGACCAGGCTGACCAGGGTCGGGTCGAGCGCCTTCTTGGCCGACGTCGAGAGGTCGGAGAGCGCCTTGAAAAGGTCGGGGGACAGCTTCGCGTAGTTGAGGCGCAGGGTCATCGTCGTCTCCATGGTGACAGGGCCGTCCGGCCCTTGCGACGCGTCAGTCGACCGTCGGCGCCCCCAGGACGAGATCGCGGGCCGCGATGTGACATCGCCGCCGCCGCTCCGGCCACGGCGCCTCGCAGCGCCCCGGCTCGTCGCGCCATGCTGACGGACTGAAACACATGGCGATGACGCGACGGAGAGCAGCCGCGGGCCGTGGTCCGTAAGGCTACGGACTGCACATTCTACGGATGCCGTCTGGAGAATAGCAGCGTAGACCCAGGGCGCCGGCGAGGCGTCGCGCTCATCGATCGCGCTGCGGCCCGCTCCGGTCCTGCCATTCCCCCCAACGCGCCGGCAGGGCGCTGCTCGGAGGCCTCGATGGCCAACACCGCCCGCCGCCTCGTCGCGGCCGCCGCGGCGACGATGGTCGCCGCTCCCACCCTCGCCGAAGCCCATGTGAAGTGGTTCGCCCCCTACATCGTCGGGGCCGCCCCGCGTCCCGTGTCGGCCACCCTGCACGACGTCTGGTTCTGGACCGCGATCGTCCTGGTCACCGTATTCTTCGCGGCGACCCGCGCCATCGAACGCACGCGCGTCGGCGAAGCCGTGCTCGCCGGATTCGACCGCGTGTTCGACCCGCTCTGGTCCCGCGCCGACGATTTCATGCGCGTGACGACCGGCGCGTTCTTCGTCGCCATCTTCGCGGTCGGCGGCGTCTACCTGACGCCCGATCTGAAGACGCCCGCCGAATGGGTCTCCTGGGCGCAGCTCCTGATCGCCGCCGGCGTCTTCTCCCGCCGGACCATGCCGCTCTCCGCGGCCGGCATCGTCGCCCTGTGGGCGCTCGCCTTGCGTGACTACGACCTCTTCCATTTGCTCGACTACCTGGCCCTTGGCCTCGCCGTCGCGGCCTATCTCGTGCTGGAGGCGTCCTCGAACGAGGACTGGCGCAAGCACCGCTTCGAGGTCCTGCGCTGGGGCGTGGCGATCGCGCTGATGTGGTCCAGCCTGGAGAAGTTCGCCTACCCTGAGTGGTTCTACCCGCTCGTGGCGGAGAAGCCGTTCCTCACCTTCGGCATCCCGCGCGATGCGTTCATCCCGATGGCCGGGGTCGCCGAGTTCACGCTGGGCTTCGCCTTCCTGTGGACGCCGCTGGTGCGGCGGCTCTCCGCCGTGTCGCTGTTCGTCATCTTCAACGCGGCCGTCTATCCCTTCGGCCGGATCGACATGGTCGGCCACGCGCTGATCATGGCCATCATCGTCCTGATCGCCGCCGACCACACGCGCGAGATCCACTTCGCGCCGGCGCTGAAGCGGCGGGTGGCCGCGATCCCCGTCGCCCTGGCGGCGGCCCTCGTCCTGTTCGTCGCCGGCTACTGGGGATCCCACATCGCCCTCTACGGAGCCGCGGGCCGGACCGACGCTCCCGCCCTGACGACGACGCACACGCACGACCCGCAGCGCCCGCATCTGGGGCCGGAAGCCCACGTTACGACCGGTTCGTCGCTCTTGCGATAGGACGCGCCGCAGCCCGCGCGCGCTGGTCGATCTCTACTTGATGGTCAGCGCGGGCGGCTCGTCGTCTTGCGGGCCGACGAGCGACTGGAAGCGCTTCAGCACGTCGTCCGTGGACAACGCCGCGGGAGCAGGCCCACCGCTCGGGGCGCCGAGCCCATGGACGAGCGGCGGATCGGCGATCTCCGGCTTGGCTTGCAGCGACCCGGAATCTCCAAACGAGCGCGGCGAGGCTGCGATCGCAGGAACCGGGTCGCGGAGTTCGGCCCGGACCCCTATTCGTTCGTCCGAGACCGGCCGAGGACGACCACCATGAACCAGCCTGCGATCAACCGGACCATGACGCCCCTGGAATGGGCGATGCTTCTGGCCCTGTCGGTGCTGTGGGGCGGATCGTTCTTCTTCACGGGCGTGGCCGTCAAGGAGCTCCCTCCCCTCACCATCGTGGTCCTGCGCGTGGGCGTGGCTGCCGTGTTGCTCCTCGTGCTGCTGCGGATCCTGGGGATCAAGATGCCGTCCGAACTCCGGATCTGGGTCGCGTTCGCCGGCATGGGACTCTTGAACAACGTGCTCCCCTTCTGCCTCATCGTGTGGGGGCAGACGCACATCGCGAGCGGGCTCGCGTCGATCATGAACGCGACGACCCCGCTGTTCACGGTGGTCGTGGCCCATGTCCTCACGCCGGACGAGACGATGACGGGCGATCGTCTCGCCGGAGTCCTCCTCGGTCTCGTGGGCGTAGCCGTCATGATCGGACCGGAGGCGCTCACCGGAGGAGGCGCGAACGTGGTTGGGCAGCTGGCCTGCCTGGGGGCGGCCCTATCCTACGCGTTCGCAGGCGTGTTCGGCCGCCGCTTCAAGCGGATGGGCGTTCCGCCGATGGCGACCGCAACAGGCCAGGTCACCGCTTCGACCGTGATGCTGTTGCCCGTCGCGTTGTTGGTCGACCGCCCCTGGAGCCTTGCCGCGCCCAGCGCCTCTGCCTGGCTCGCGATCGGCGCCATCGCCGCGCTGTCCACCGCAGTGGCCTATGTCCTGTATTTTCGGATCCTCGCCACGGCCGGCGCGACCAACCTGCTGCTCGTCACGTTCCTCATTCCGGTCAGCGCCATCCTGCTCGGCACGCTCGTGCTGGGCGAACGCCTCGACCCCAAGCACGTCGTCGGGATGGCCCTCATCGGCGCCGGGTTGGCCGCCATCGACGGGCGCCTTCTCAAACTCGCCCGTCCGAGAGGCCCCGACCGCCCCGTTCCGGCGGAGCGGGTCCCGCCGGACGTCTTCAAGGGGCAGGATATCTGAACCCGTCCACGACGCCGCGAGGAGCATGGCCTGAACTCCGACGCCCATGGGCCGGCCGACGTCGCTTAGGGTGCGTGTCGTGCACCGCCGTTCGAACGGACAGATCGGCGCCCCGAGCGCCACGGCTCATCCTGACATCAACAGGACGCCCGCCGCGGCCAACGCCGTCGCGATCGCGAGGTGTCGCGTGATGGTGGCCCTGCTCGCCTTCGCGCGGATCGTCAGCCATGCGTCCCCGACCGCCATGACGACGGCCGCGAATGCCGCCGCGCCCAGGCGGCGCATGCCACCGTTCGCCAGGAGGATCATGATGACCCATCCGACGAACAGCGCCCGCAATCCGTAGACCTGAACGAGCGGCGCATCCCCCTCGTCCGACAGCGGCAGCCCGAGATAGGTCGCGAAGCGAACGGGCGCCGCCAGCGCCCGAAACGCAACGACGACGACGTGGCGCGGCTGGCGGCCCTGCGCGCCGGATTGGGCGTGAGCGTCACGCAAGCCGAAATCGCCAAGCGTGACGGGCTGGTGCGGATTTGCCCCGACCAAAGAAAGGTCGGCCGCGTCAGGACCGTGTTCGATGCGCTGGTGGCAGCCCTTGTCGTAGCCGCTGTCGCGGCCGCTCCACCGCGCGCTCAGTCCGTCAAGACAGGGCTCCGCCGGGCGCGGTCGTGAACAGGTCGCGAAGCCATCGGTGCCCCTCGTCATTCTGGGCGCGGGCATGCCAGGACAGCACGATCCTGAATCGCGCGGAGGCGAACGGCAAAGGGAAGAGGTCGAGCTCTCGCGTCATCGTGCGGGCGAGCCCTTCCGGCAGCACAGCGACGAGATCCGAGGAGACGACGAGCGGCGCGGCCAGCAGGAAGCTCGGCAGCGACGCAACGACGCGGCGGCTTCGCCCCAGCGCCTTGAGGGTCGTGTCGGTCGCGCCGACGAACCCGCCGCCGTCCGGAGAGACGAGAACATGGTCGAGCGCGCAAAAAGCGTCGAGGTCGGGCGCTGCCGAACCGCGCGGATGTCCCTTGCGCTGGACCATCACGACGCCTTCCTCGCCCAGAATGCGCGAACGCGCCTCGGGGGGCGTCAGGCGCTCGGACGCGACGAGCACATCGACCTTGTCATCCTCCATGACGCGCCATTCGCGCCCGACCTCCTGCGGAAGCATCGCCATCCGGACCGCTGGAGCAAGCGGCGCCGCCGCGCTGAGGACGGGCAGCGTGAAAAGCCGGTGCATGTAGTCCGTCGCCATGACGCGGAAGACCCGGTCCGATACGGCCGGCTCGAAACGCCGGCGCTCGCGCACCAGAGCGCCGAGATCCTTGAGCAGGCGACCCAGCGGCTCCTCCAGATCCGCAGCGCGCGCCGTGGGAACCATGCGCCGGCCGCTTTGAACCAGCAGCGGGTCATCGAAGAGATCGCGCAGGCGCGCCAACTGCGCCGACATGGCAGGCTGGCTGAGCCCGAGCCGGTCGGCGGCGCGCGTCACGCTCCGCTCCGTCAGCAGCGCCTGCAACGCCACGAGCAGTCCAAGGTCAGCCGGTCTGATATCCATCATATCGATGAATATCATACGAAGCATCGATTTCACAGATACGGTCAGCACGGCTAGACCTGCCCGCCAGTCGCATCCACCGCACAGGAGATCCACATGTCGGACGCAAAAACCCTCGCCATCGTCGGCTATGGCCCAGGCATCGGCGCGGCCGTCGCCCGCCGCTTCGCCCAAGCAGGATACCGAGTCCTCGGCCTGTCCCGCCGGGCGGACGGTCCCGCCGGCGCTGTCGAGCTCCGTCAGGCGGACGCGTCGGATCCGTCATCCCTATCGGCGGCCCTCTCGGGCGAGCGGGTGGACGCGCTCGTCTTCAACGCCTACCGGATGACGCCTGCCGCCGGCCCGAGCGACCTGACCCCCGAGGACCTGATGGCCGACATGCAGGTCAACCTCGCCGGCGCGCTGGCGTCCGTCCGCGCCGTTCTCCCCGGCATGCGGACGCGCGGGACCGGCGCGATCCTGTTCACCGGAGGAGGCCTCGCCTTTGATCCCACGGGATGGCTCGCAGCCGCTTCGCTCGCGGCCGGCAAGGCCGCGCTGCGCAACTTCGCCCAGGCGCTCAATGCCGAGCTGGCGCCCCAGGGCATCCACGCCGGGACCGTCACGGTCGCCGGCATGGTCCAGCCCGGCACGCCGTTCGACCCCGACCACATCGCCGACGCCTTCTGGGACCTCGCACAGGATCAGCCTGGCCACTTCAGGGCGGACATCGTGTTCAAAGGCAAGGGCGTCTAGGCGAGCGCTGGCGCGCTGGCGGCGCGCTTCACGAGCAGCGCCCGATCGACGCCACGCTGTTCCACCGGACGACGCGGCGGGTGGACCTGACGGAGGCGGGCTCACGGGACAGGGCCCGCGCCGCGAATCGCCGGAGCGCGACCCCGGCGTCGCTCGCCCACGGCGAGCGGCGGATGTCCTTCGACTTGAGGATGACGACGAATTCGGCCGGAAGAGTCAGAAATGGCGGAGACGGAGGGAGTGTCTGACATGGGGTGGACAATCCCTTTCCGCGCCTTAAGTCTTTGCAGACATTCGTGATTGCTGGGGTATACCGTGTGGGGTATCGTGTGGGGTATCGCATCCTGAGTGATCTGCTATGAGCCGCTACATCGAACGACGACGCCTGACCTACTACGCAGTCGTTGAGGTGCCCCCTAGCCTCCGAGAGAAGGTTGGCAAGAAGAGGCTCATCCGATCCTTGGAGACCAGAGACCTTGCTGTGGCTCGGGACAGGCGCTGGCAGGTGGTAGCCGAACTCAAGAGGGAGATTGAGGACGCCCGGAAGGGGCCGTCGGAGGCTCACGGGGCGCACCCCACCCCACGGCAACGGCGCGAACCTCTTACGGAGGACCGGCGAAGGCTCATCCAAGAAGGCCTGGATTGGCGTGAAGCACTGGCCAAGGGCAGCGAGACGGGCGATCCCGATGACCCTACGTCCTACGCCTTCGATGATCGCGTTGACGCCGTGAGAGACGAACTCGGACATGAGGCCGCTGGCGTTCTCACGGTCGTGGCAACCGGTCAGGGAACACCTCTCAAGACCTACCTCGACGCGTGGGTGATGGAGCGCCGCTTCAAGGCCCGCACTGCTGGTGACCGGCTCCGCGCACTTGATCGGCTGGAGGCGTGGGGTGTCAGTACCATCGAAGAGGTCACGCGGAAGCGTGCGGGTCAGTATGTCTCATACATGATGACCCATCGCGACAAGACATGGACGGGAGACCACGCGACCCTAGTCAAGTACATTTCAGCGTTGTCCTCATACTGGCAGTTCCTGATCAACAAGGGGCATGTAGAGATCAACCCATGGCAAAATCAGACGCCTCCCAGGCCCAGAGCATCTGCTTTAGATCACGACCTCGACACAGACGAGCGCGCCTTCAGTGAAGAAGAGATGATCAAGCTGCTGAAGGGGACTACGGTCCCTCTCCTGCGAGATGCCATGCGGATCGGCGCGCTGAGCGGGGCGCGGTTGGATGCGATCATCAGCTTGAAGGTCAAGGACTGCCAGGGCGGCTTCCTCCGGTTCAAGCCTCAGAAGGGTGAGAAGAAGGCCCGACTGGTACCGCTCCACCCCGACCTCGTGGCACTGGTCCAGCAACGGGTCAGTGGGAAGGACGACACATCCTTTATCTTCGATGAGGTTGAGACGCCCCCGCCCGGCTCCCAGCGAGAACGTTCCATGCCCGTGTCGAAGAGGTTCGGAAGGTACCTGCGGGCTCTTGGCCTTGAGGTGATCGTGCCCGGGAAGCGTAGGAGCCTCACCAACTTCCACAGCTTCCGCCGATGGTTCGCCACCCAAGCCGAGCGGGCGGGCCAATCCGGGGACACCATAGCCTCGGTGCTTGGCCACAAGCGCGGCACCATCACGCTTGATGATTACTCGGATGGGCCAGGAGCGGTCCTGATGAGAGCCTGTGTGGAGGCGGTACGCTTACCCGCACACACGACTGAAGCGACGTCCTCTGAGTAGCCAGGCGGCTCAGAGTGCCCTCAGTGGGCTTCTCCGGGCTTCCTGCAGGATAACTCAAGCCGCTCTTACGCCAGCCCCTCAGGGCCGCTCTTCTCGTACTTGAACGACACCCTCACCTTGGTCCGGTAGGCCTCGATCCGTCCGCCTCCGTCGATCAGCACGTCCTGCTCAACCACCTCCGCGACCCGGAGGTCACGCAGGGAGACCGCTGCACGTTCAACGGCGGCTTTGGCAGCCTCCTCCCAGCTCTCTGTGCTGGACCCGATGAGTTCGATGACCTTGTAGACGCTCTCGGCCATGGTCTCCTCCCCGCTATGGGTCGAGATGCGATGATAAGCCTCTCGAAGTTGCCACGCGAGCTGGATAAGCGTTGCCCTTAGGCATCGCAGGTCGGCTTCTGCGGGGTCCTGGTCCTTCTGGGCTGTTCACACTTGGGACTTCAAGGCTACGGTGGAGATCCAGCCGACCCGCCTTCCTCTCCGGGAGCGATGGATCTGGGAACAGGACCTGACCGCTTCCGTATGACCCCCGAACAGTTCATCTCGAAGTGGAAGGCCGTTGCAGTAGGCGAGAGGGCCGCTGCTCAGTCCCACTTCATCGACCTCTGCCGCCTCCTGGATGAGCCCGCTCCCACCGACGTTGATCCGAAAGGGGACTGGTACGCCTTCGAGAAGGGAGCCACGAAGACCACCGGAGGCGAAGGCTGGGCAGACGTATGGAAGCGCGGATGCTTCGCCTGGGAGTACAAGGGCAAGCGCAAGGACCTGAACGCTGCCTTCGTACAACTCCAGCAGTACGCCTTGGCCCTTGAGAACCCTCCACTCCTGGTCGTCTCGGACATCGAACGGTTCAGGATTGCGACCAACTGGACCAACACGGTCAGCAAGGTCTACGAGTTCCACTTGGACGACCTCAGCAAGCCGGATGCTCGGGATGCGCTGAAGTCAGTCCTATCAGCACCCGACAACCTCCGTCCCGGCAAGACACGTCAGGCGCTCACCGAGGAAGCGGCTGGAGAGTTCGCCCGGCTGGCACAACGGCTCCGTGAGCAGGGCCATCCCGCCGACGTGGTGGCCCACTTCGTCAACCGGCTGGTCTTTTGCATGTTCGCGGAAGACGTGGATCTCCTGCCCAACAAGATGTTCAGGCGGATGCTCGACGCCAGCCTGAGCGCCCCTGACCGCTTTGCAACGATGGCCCGAGGGCTGTTCGGGGCCATGCGTGGGGGTGGCATGATCGGCTTCGAGCATGTCGCTTGGTTCAACGGTGGGCTCTTCGACGATGACACCGCCCTCCCCCTCACGAAGGAGGATGTTCAACTCGCGCTGAAGGTCGCGGATCTGGACTGGGCTGAGATTGACCCGTCCATCTTCGGAACCCTCTTCGAGCGCGGGCTGGATCCCGACAAGCGATCCCAGCTTGGTGCTCACTATACCGACAGGGACAAGATCAAGCTCATTGTGGATGCGGTGGTCGTCGAGCCGCTAACTGCTGAGTGGGAGGGCACTAAGGGGAGGCTCTCTGCGGCCCTTCAGAAGGCCCAGGAGGCCAAGAGCCGGTCCACCCAGACGAAGGCGGAAGGAGAAGCCGTTCGCCTCCTGAGAGACTTCCTGGGGCGGCTGAGGAGCTTCACGGTTCTCGACCCGGCGTGTGGCTCGGGGAACTTCCTCTACCTCGCCCTCCTGGCGCTGAAGGACCTGGAGCACAAGGTCAGCCTGGAAGCTGAAGCCCTCAGCCCACGCATCTTCGCACGCGAGTTTCCGCACATTGGGCCGGGGTCGGTGAAGGGGATCGAGATCAACCCTTATGCTGCTGAACTGGCCCGCGTGAGCATCTGGATCGGTGAGATCCAGTGGATGCAGCGTAATGGCTTCAATGTTTCCAGAGATCCGATCCTGAAGCCGCTTGTGACGATTGAGTGTCGAGACGCGCTGCTGAACGGTGACGGCAGCGAAGCAAAGTGGCCAACGGCTGACAGCATCATCGGCAACCCACCCTTTCTCGGAAGCAAACTGCTACGGCGCGGCCTTGGTGACACCTACGTTGATCAGTTGTTCGACCAGTATGACAACCGCGTGTCTCCCGAGGCGGACCTTGTCGCCTATTAATTCGAGAAAGCACAAGTGCAACTCAAGGCTGGAGCCGCCAATAGGGTCGGACTGGTATCGACAAACTCCATCCGAAACGGAGCAAGCCGCCGAGTACTTGAGCGGTTGATTGAAGTTGCTCCGATCTTCGAGGCGTGGTCCGACGAGCCTTGGGTGGTGGACGGTGCCGCAGTCCGTGTCTCCTTGGTCTGCTGTGGACGGGAGAAGCAAAACCTCCGGCTCAACGGAAATTCGGTTTCGGTAATCAACGCAGACTTGACCGCTCTGGCGAGTGACCTGACCCTGGCAGGATCGCTTCATGAGAATACCGGCATCTCTTTTCAGGGGTTCACTAAGGGTGGTCCTTTCGAAATTGATGGGCTAACGGCCCGGCAGTGGTTGTTGGAACCGGTGAACCCAAACGGACGCGGAAACGCAGACGTTCTGCGTCCAATCAAAAGCGGCGGCGATCTGGTCAAGCGCCGCGAAGAGGCATGGGTTGTAGACTTTTCAGGCCAGACCCAAGACGCCGCGTCTTTGTACCAATCTCCTTTCGAGCAAATCGCGAAGGTCGTGAAGCCCTTCCGCGCCCTCAACAAACGCCCGATCTACCGTGACCGCTGGTGGATTTTTGCAGAGGCTCGACCCGGCTTGAGAAAAGCGACGGCCACGCTCAATCGGTGCATCGTGACGCCAAAGGTCTCACGCCACCGCGTTTTCTTGTGGCTCCATCCCAGGGTTGCACCAGACAACTTGGTGATAGCGATCGCCAGGGATGACGATACTACATTTGGCGTCCTGCACTCTCGTTTTCACGAGCGTTGGTCGCTGGTCAGGGGGGCGTTTGTCGGAGCCGGAAACGATCCTACGTACACGCCGACATCCACGTTCGAGACCTTTCCCTTCCCCGCTGGCCTTACCCCTGACCGGCCCGCCGCCTCGTATGCGACGGATCCACGAGCCATTCGAATTGCATCAGCAGCGCAGACCCTCAACCGCCTTCGAGAGAACTGGCTGAACCCCTCAGACCTCGTGAAGCGGGTCCCGGAGGTTGTGCCCGGCTTCCCCGACAGGATCCTCCCTGTGAACGCCGCCGCCGCCGAAGTCCTCAAGAAGCGCACCCTCACGAGCCTCTATAACCAGCGCCCGACGTGGCTCGCCAACGCACACGCGGAACTCGACGCTGCCGTTGCAGCTGCCTACGGGTGGCCTGAGGACATTGGCGAGGAGGACGCTCTGGAGCGGCTGCTGAAGCTGAACCTAGAGAGGTCGAAGGGAAGCTGACCGCAGGGCAAAGTGAGATGGCTGACCTGGACAAGTTGGAAGCTGCAATTCGGAGAATGGACCCGCTTGAGCGTGGCGATTTTCTGGCAATTACACTGGCGAGGCTCGAAGCGAAACCAGAGGCCTCATATGTTCTCAACCGGATCGAGAGAGTGTGGAGGGATGAGGCCTACTTCCTACCCCCTGGTTTCGACCGTGAACGGCCCGATCCGGGGCTCCTGAAGTGCTTGGGTTACAGGGTTGGACGGACGCAGGGGCAACCGGCCCAGATCCGCATAATGATCATCTTCTTCCTGCTCTCGGCGGAGACCTTGCCGCCGGTGAAGGACGCACTCTACATGGGAGAATGGGGGGACGCTTGGAGCAGGAAGCGGCTCGACAAATTCGTTCGGGTGCAGAAACGATTGATTGAAGAAGCTGCGGAAGACTACCGACAGGACTTAGCAATCGCAGAACGTGAGGAAGACATCAAAGTGGCTAGATGGGCCTGGGAACAATATAATGAGAAAGGGATTGGCGGTGTGTGATGGTGTCCTTCTGGCGAAAAACCGTTTCGAGGCATCAACAAACGTGTGTCGGCGGCTCCCCCCATGCCCCCCTTACGCGCTCTGAACCATGACCCGGAAACCGCCCTCCGAGCACCTGTTCGCCCTCGCCCTCGACCTTCAGGAGATGCTCGTTGATCATGTTACCGGCGGCTCTGGTAACAACGATGCCTACGTCTCGATGCGGAAGGAGTTGTGCTCGCGGCAAGGAGTGAAGTCCCTGCTCCCGGGCTTTGTGATCGACAGCCACTCGCTCTCGGCGGTCTGGAGTTGGGTGAAGCCACGATACGGGACCTACGCTCAACGGCGTGTGTTCATCAGAGACGTGTTTCAGCCTCTCCTGAAGCACCTTGAGTTCGACTATGCCGCGCCGCTCGACCAGGGCACCTCACAAGCCCTCAAGACCTTCGACGAAGCTGGCGTTCACGCTGCATGGGAGAAGGCTCTCAGTCGTCGCGCGGAAGATCCCGAGGGAGCCATCACTGCCGCGCGGACCCTCCTGGAGACCGTGTGCAAGCGGATCGTGGAGGAGCTAACCGGATCTGTGGACGACGGGGCTGACCTTCCGAAGCTCTACCGACAGACGGCGGAGAGGCTGAATTTGGCCCCTACGCAGCACACCGAACAGGTCTTCAAATCCATTCTCCAGAGCTGCATGACGGTTGTTAAAGACCTTGGTGAACTGCGGAACAAGGTTGGTGACGCGCACGGGAAAGTTGCACGACAAGTCAGGCCAGCCCCGCGCCATGCCGAACTGGCGGTGAACTTAGCTGGCAGCCTCAGTGCCTTTCTGGTGCAGACATTCGAAGCCAGGAACAATGAGAAAGGGCCTCAGTGAGGGCCAAGTCGAACTGGCGTCCACTCGTCGCCTTCGCGCGTCGCCCAAGCCAAGGTCGTGGCAACGAAGCTCGACCGTCTCGCGCGTTTCACAAGGCAGATTAGTGTCGTGCTACCTGGCTTATACCTGAGAACTTGACGCGTTGAAGGCTAATCGTCGGTCCACGATCCCGTGACAAGCGGCCTGAATACCCTTTTGTTTCCGCCCCGCATCTGAGGCCGCATCCACGAAAGCGGGGCGATGTTTCACCCCCCATGGGGGCTCCGAATGCCTCGCGAGAGGCCCTCAGAAGGCCTTTGCCTTGGTGAGCTTGACGATGCGATAGGGACATCTGAATTGATTTGCATAATTGCCAAACGTTGGTATGGTGATTGTGCAAGTCACCTAGGACACCAGCATGACCCGAGCCGCTGTCGCCTACTTCCGTGTTTCCACCAAGCGTCAGGGCAAGTCAGGGCTTGGCCTGGAAGCTCAGCGGGAGGCCGTGAGCAGGTTCGCTGAGGCTGAGGGCCTCCAGATCGTCTCTGAGTTCACGGACGTGGAGACAGGTAAGGGGTCAGACGCGCTTGAGGCCCGTCCCCAGCTTGCGGCTGCCATCGGGGCAGCTCAGCGAAGCAAGGACTGTCGCGTGATCGTGGCCAAGCTGGACCGCCTCAGCCGTGACGTTCACTTCATCTCCGGTCTCATGCGCCACCGTGTTCCGTTCGTGGTCACCGAGCTTGGTCCTGACGCAGATCCCTTCATGCTGCACATCTACGCGGCCATCGCGGAGAAGGAGGCACGGATGATCTCTGAGCGGACCAAGGCTGCCCTGACGGCTGCCAAGGCCCGTGGAGTGAAGCTGGGCAACCCTCTGGGGGCTACTCACCTCAAGGGCCGTGGCAACGTGGAGGCGGTGAGCGCGATCAGGAGAGGCGCTGATGATCGTGCAGGGGCGCTCAGGGCCATCGTTGAGGACCTAAAGGCCAAGGGGATCACGTCAGCCAACGGCATAGCGAAGGCGCTGAACGAGGCCGACGTGAGCACCGCACGGGGTGGAAAGTGGACGGCCAGGAGCGTCCTGAACCTGCTGGAGAGGCTGTGAGGGATTTGGTGGCGGGGACGGACCAGCGCCAATTACGGCCACCTATCGGTAAACCCACAGCCTGATTAGGGCGGGCTATCGGGATAGTGAGCCAACTGGCTATCGGAATACCCCCGACGATTACCCCCACCTATCGGTAAACCCCCGGACGATTACCCCGCCCTATCGGAAAAAGACGCGCGGTGGATCGAGCGTCTGCGTGTGGTCGGGTGTACCCCCAATTACACTTCATGAAAATGTGAAATACGCCTCCGGCTCTGAAGCCATCTGGGCGTATGACGGTCAGCCGTCGCGCTCATCCGCCCCAGGCCGAGGCGGGCGTAACGCCGCATCCGATTACGGCCCCCTATCGGAATAACAGACCATTCTTCGCGACCCTCAGCAGCCACGCTGACTGATCTCTCACACCCCTGAGCCACCACAAGCCGACATCTGGCGTCGACGCTCAGGGCACCATTACTGCCTCTTCCTCCGACATTTCGGGACCTATCATCATGAACAAGCCATGCTGCGTGGCGGGTTGCGCCAACGCCGTGACTGGACGCTGGAGCATCCGCTGCCACGCTCACGAGAAGGCGCACCGTCGCCACGGACACAGCCTCCAGAAGGCTGTCACCAAGCACATGCTCAAGCCCTACGTGAAGCGGGTGGAAGAGCGCATCGAGAAGAACCAGGACAAGATCATCTGGTCCGCTGTGGAAGCCCGGTGGCTTGCTAACGTCGAGAACGCGAAGCGGATCTGGGGAGACTTCTACGCCGGGAAGGCTGGGTCAGGCTGGGAGCGTGAGGCGGCTGCCTCCGTTCTGAAGCTGGCTGACAACGTCCAGCCCATGACCGTCGTGAAGACCGTGTTGGCCCTCTACCTCCTGGAAAGGGACAACCCTCACTTCTTCCAGGACGACCGTGCGCTGCGCTTCCAGATCACCCGCAGGGTGCGAGGACTGACGAAGCTGAATGCTGGCAGCTACTGGGACGCCAAGGCCAACGGAAACCGGCTGGTCTACAAGGACCTCCACCCGAAGGCCGCTGAGTTCTTCGCTCAGTGGATCGTTCAGACCCTCGGCCCCGTAGGGGTCCACCTCCAGCACCTTGAAGACCGTGAAGTTGAGATCAAGCGCAGGGCTGAGGCGGACTTCCGTGAGGCCCTGAGCGAACTGGCCTGACCAGCCAGACGACCTCACCCCTGATTGCCCCACCCTCCCAGAGAAACAGCCCCGTGGCCACCACCACGAGGACGATGACGGCTGACCACACACCATCCCGAACCCGAGGAGACCACCATGCCCCAGGAGTACACCGCAGAGACCCTCGACCGTCGTTCGGGCGACCTCACCACCACATCACTTGGCGTCTGGAAGACCGTGTCCGAGCTGGCCACCGACTACCAGTGTGGCCCTCGTGAGTTCCGGGTGATCTTGAAGGCCATGAACCTTCTCGCTTCAGAGGGGAGACATGGATGGCAGAGGCTGACCCACGAAGCTGTGGCCATGGGCTATGGCAAGAGGCTGACCCCCAAGAGGACCAAGAACGGCAAGCTGTACCCCTTCGACGTGATCTCCCCCCTGGGTCAGGCGCTCATTGCCTCCCTGTGGGATGAGGCAAGGGCTGAGGTCGAAGCTGCGAAGAGGAGCAAGCCTTCTGTGAGAGCCGCTGAGGCCCGTCTGTGGTCCTTCGCGGAAGGGAGACGGAGGACGATGACCGTACAGGAACAGGTCTGCTGGCTCCTGGACCATCACCCCAGCCTGACCCTCTCGGAGGTCTCCCTCATCACCAGTTCTGACCTCAAGCTGGTCTCCAAGTACGCCAAGCTCCGCAGGGAGCAGCGGGAGTACCTGACGAGGCAGAAGACTAAGGAGCTACCCCGGATCCCTGATGATGCTGGGTGGTCTTTGACTGAGAAGGAGATGAGGGAGGCCGCCCATGTGGGGCTGTCCATCCTCCCTCGCTTCTTCAACCAATCCAAGGCTGTCGCCTTTGACCTGTATGGGATCGAGGGTGATGTCTGGACGCAAGAAACCCTGAAGGCAGCCTAAGGCGAAGCCCTCAGGGCTTTGATCAGTTGATCGGACTATATTACCCAAGCACTCGCCTTGGTGAAAACACGACTTCATCAAGTCAACCGAGATGGTCTTCACCCCCACGGGGGCTGTGCAAATTCGACGCTAACAACCTTTTTCAACCCTGGAAGATCTCCTCCTTCCACCTTTCCTAACCTCAAAGACAAAGACCAATGACCAAGACCAACGGTGGGGGTTGTCCCCGCCGCCGCCACCTCGCGACTGTACGAGCCAAGTTCCTTCGCCTCTACAAGGAAGGCCACCTCATCGACCCCAAGACCGGGAAGTGGATGAGCACCTACTACCTTGGTCGGCTCCTAGACGTTCCAGGGTCCACAGCCAAGCGGTGGATCGACAAGCACTGTCCTGACTACGCCGCTGCGCTGGCAGCCCGTGGCAAGAACGACAAGGCCACTGTCGAGGCCAAGAAGGCCGCCATGAGGGCCTTGATCGAAGCTGGGGAGCACGTCTCCTCGTGCGGCTTCTTCATGCCCGCCTACCTCCTAGCACATGACCTGAACATCTCCCCGACCACCTTCATGAAGTGGGCCTGGGAAATGGCCCCTGAGCTGGCAGCTCGGTGGCGAGAGGGCCACTGCAATCACTGGCGGACAGCTCCGTCCGCCGAGATGGAGGCCCAACGCGCCAACCAGCGGGCCTCTGCCAGGAAGCAACGTCAGTACAGTCGAAGGACCAACACCCGTCGCCTTAACGAGATGCGGCGTGAACTCGACACCAAACACCACAACACAGAGACAACTGATGACACCCGATAAAGAAACCTGCCTTGCTCAGTACGAACAGAGCATCGTTCGCGACGAGATCGACCGCATGATCAGCTACATCAATCCGAAAGATGGGGCTCTCATGCGGCGAAGAGAGTTCGCGCGACTGGTCAAGCCCGGTCGCAACATCGATGGCGCTGACGCCACGAACTTCATCGGCGACTGTGAGGACATGCTGGAGCAGTCCAGCCATCTCACGCCGCCTCACGTCAAGTTCCTGGACTTCGTCCTTCGCACGCGCGTGAAGACCGACATCCATTCCTTCGACGTGAGGCGGTCCTGAAGGGGCTCCTGTAGCCCACCCAAGAGGGAGAGGCTGCCATGCATGGCCTCTCCCCTCCCCTTGAGCAGCAGGATGCGCCCTGCAACATGGCACCCGGTAGTCCCGAGCCACTACACTTCATTAAACACGCTTGTCGTGACCGCCTGGCTCGTTAACATCCGAGCTTCGCCCAGCGGGAGTGACGCCATGCGCTACCTGCTCATCGAGACCCACAAGGGTGACCTCCTCTTCGACTACAACAAGCTCGCTCAGGGTCTGTTCGACCGTGAGGAGATCGTGCGTCGAGAGCCCGGATCAGTGCGAAAGATGCTGCATGAGCAGCATGTCGACTACGCGTGGGATCCGAGGCGACCTCGTCGCGCCTTGGTGGAGCCCTCCGATGATCGACAGTGCAAGGCGTTCAAGCTGGCGTGCTTGGACAGCACCCCCGATCTGTCTACTTGACCGGCCACCCGGAAGAACTGTGAACGGGTGGGCTGGGGATCCACCCGGTCGACGTATGGCGCGGGACGCGAAATAGGGTCACTCTACATGCGCCTTTGCCCTTCACGCAGCAGACAACAGGAGGGGAACATGAAAGCGTCATCTCTGAGCTTCCAGGCAGCCGTCTTGTTGGTCCTGGTCGGAATGGGGTGGGGCATCGCGATGGCAGCGTCTGGCGACCACTCAACCATGCCCGCTCACGCGCACCTCAACCTTCTGGGCTGGGTCTCGTTGTTCCTGTTCGGCATCTTTTACCACCTCCACCCGAACCTGGATCGGAGCCGAGCGGCGCTCGTACAGGTCTGGACCTGGATCGTCGCCACAGTGGTCCTGGTCGTAGGGGTTGGCCTCATTCATACCGGTCGGACAGCGGGAGATCCTATCGCCGCCGTCTCGTCCCTGGTGGTCTTTGGTGACATGGCCTTCTTTGGCTGGCTGGTGTACCGGCGGAACCGGGCTGGCGAGGTGCGTTCGGCGGTTCCGGCTGAGTAGATAGACCTCGTCGTCGCGGCTCGGCAAAGCGACTGGCAGCGCAACTACTGCGGACGCGCCATGCCCCCCGCGCTTGTCATCACGCCGTTGTAGTAGAAGTCCGCACGGCGGCGACGGTCGTCCAATGAAAATGGCTCAGGAAAAGGGGGCACTCCGCGATCTGCGAACAGCTCCCAGAAGTACTCCTCGGACAGGGGCTCGCTTTCGGCTCTTGCGATGAGGGGTTGCATCGGAAGCCACTCAGTTCCGGCGAGCGGAAAGACATAGGCGACCGAGGGCAGCCATAGCACAGGCATGCCTACCAGGCTGCGGAACATCCGCGCCTCCCAACGGTACGTGATGCAGAACGGAACACGCGCACGAGGCTCTTCCGATACCTCGTGCGCGCTGCGCTAGTCAGCCTTGCCGAGAGCCCTGACCGCCCCCTTGCTGACCGGAGCGCCCCTTCTGCTCGTCCCGATGCTCCTGCTGGCCCTGCTGTCCGCTCTGACCGCCGCGCTGGCTCTGCTGGTCATTGCGATTGCGGTCTTCGTGTTGACCGGCTTGCCCGCCTTGCTGACCGCTGCGCTTGTTCTGCTGGTCGCGATCTTGATTGTTCTGTGTGGCCATGGCGCGTCCTCCCGTGGGACTGATTGCGCCCCCGACCTTGAGGTTGCTACAAAAGCTGACCGTGGCAAGTCGAAAAGATAGGCAACGGGCTACCACCGCCGAGAGGGCTGAGGCATTCCAAGTTCGTTGGCTACCACCTCCACCCGAACCTCGACCGACAGCCATTCTACATTTAGGGGATCGGTCTTTCGGCGGCTTCGCCTAAGCCCGTCCATCGGACTGGTTATTCGCGCTGTGTGGCTGGACCGAACATTGGCGCGGCAAGGATCGCTTCCATGTGGAGTACCGTCTCACCGGTATTGTGGAAGCCATGTCGATGGCCCGCTGGTACGATCACAGATTGTCCGGCGGTCAGGGCAGCGCGCTCCTCATTAATCCAGACTTCGGCGCGGCCAGCCAGAACGGTCAGCACCTCTTCGACCGTGTGAAGATGAGGAGGCGCGCCGCAACCAGGGTCACACCATTGCTCGAAGACACACAGTTGCTCCGCACCCGTTGCGGTCGAAATGCGCATACGCGTGAGAACGCCGGGTCTCCACAGCGCCCGCTCCTGTCCCCCGTGGTCGATGACGCGCATTGCCTCAAGCCTGAGCCATCACGCCGATAACTGTTCGATCATACTCCCGGTCGGGGGGAAGCGTCACGTCATTGAAGACATGCCCCGCGCGAGATCACGCAACGAGTGATCCGTGGAGACTAATTGCGGATCGGACTTGGGCGGAAGCAGATCTCGATGAGATCGATGTTGTCGCACACCCGCCAGCAACCAATCGGGGCTTTCGCTCTGCTGGACGCTGCTCGAACTTGATGGCCGGTTCCCAAGGCCAACCTGCAAGGCAGTAGCCATCCGTCTTGGGAACCTACTCCTCGATGCGCTCCATGCGCCTGAGTGCCTGCTTGAAGCTCAAGACCTCTGGATGGACCACCGGCATCTTGGGCAGCTCGTTGATCGTGACCACTGGTTCAAGCTCCCGAGCTACCAACGTCCTGAGCTTCCAACACGCTTCGTGCTGGGCGGTCAGCTTCGGACTAACCGCCCATCCCGTGGTGATGTACCGCGCTCGAATGGGTTGGTCGTAGAGAACTGCCCGTTCACAGATGTCCTCCAGTCGTTTGATCCTGGGGAGACCTCGCTTTCGGCAATGTTTCAGCAGCTTGGCGAGTTGGTGCCCGAACTTCTGAGAGCCGAGCTTCTCCTCGGAGACGCCGTGGTGACGAAGGAAGCTCTTCAGATACAGTTCGATTGCGTGGAAGTAGAGATAGGCGACCGGGGCGTTGAAGAAGCCTCGATCCGGCTTCTCTTCCCTGTGCAATAGGGCCGCGTCATAGAAGTATGCGTCGCCGTAATGGAGCCAAGCACGTGCGGCCTCGTCACGCTTCTTCGGCTTCCCGTCTTCCGCCATTTCCCCTCCTGCGCCGCCCAACCTACCGCCACGCCCCGAACAGTTGCGCTCTCGACACTATGATCGTTGGTGATGGCTCCTGCCGTGTCCATTCGCTTAGGCGCTCAGGCATCAGCCCTGGCGCTCGTAGTTAGGGCACTTGATCTTGAGCCAACGTGGATCTCTCCCAGCTCTGTACGGCGCGTCCAGGCGCTTCGATACGATACCCTCAAGCCCCATGGCACAGGCGTGGCGAAGTAGGGCCGATCCGGTAGGTCCGTCCAGGGCCTCTGAGAAGAGGATGTGGCCCGAGCTGCCCTTCACTGCCTCTTCAAGCAGGGCTCTACGTTCGACCAATGGACGCGAGCGGAGATCGCTACCATCGAGCTCCAACAGGTCGAAGGCGACCAGCACCGCTTCGGGCTGTCTGTACGTCGACCTGAGCCCGTGGAAGTCCTGAAGGCCGCTCTCGTGGCCAAGGATCATCTCACCATCAATAGCTATCGACGTAGCCGCGAGGTGTGAGAGGTCGGTAGCGACCCCCATGAACGCCTGTGTCCAGGACAGGCCATGACGGCTCCACAGGTCTATGCGGTCACCTTGCCGTCGGGCCAACATACGATAGCCGTCATACTTCACCTCATGCTGCCACTGTGGGCCTTCAGGGACCTTGTGGGAGAGGATCGGCTGACAGAGTGGAACGAAGGCCGCTGGAGGGGGGCGGCGTGCTCGGACGGGGGTGGATTGCCAACGCATGAACCATCATGCGGGCCAGCCCCGGATGGTTCAACTGGGGCCAACGCTCAACTCGGGCTCAGTGAGCTGTTCGCCATGGCGGTCCACGAACTGCCTGAGAAGAACGAGGCCAATGCCCGTCACTAAGGCTTGGGGAGAGGTCCTTCGGGCTCCTCCCCTGCCCTTCCGATCTGTTCGTTTTCAGAAGCAGCACAGCGTGTGGGGTATAAGGCCGTCCCCGCGTGTGGGGTATGAGCCGGAATTCCAAATACAAATCAACGACTTAGAAAAATGGCGGAGACGGAGGGATTCGAACCCTCGATAGGGCTTTACAACCCTATAACGGTTTAGCAAACCGCCGCCTTCAGCCTCTCGGCCACGTCTCCAGCGCGGGAACCTCTAGGCGATCATCGCGGTGGGGTCAACGGCGCAAACGCGGCTTGCGCCGGAGGGCCGCCGGCTCAGTGCAACTGCAGCCACATGCGGGCGGCCCGCTGGGCGTCGGCGATCTCGGCGGCGGTCATTTCGGCGGCCACCTCGGCGCGCAGCGCCAGGGCGTCGCGGCAGCCGCGGACGGCCGCGATGTTGAGCCACTTGTGCGCGGCGATGCGGTCCACCTCCACCGAGCGGCCGGCGGCGTACATCATCCCGAGTTCGAGGAAGGCGACGCCGTCCATCTCGGGCGAAGCGATCGAGGCCATGTCGGCCGTGGACATTTCGAAGCGAGCCATGGTCCTGATTCCCTGTCGGGCCCCTCTTGGGGGCTGAATACTTGGGGCGCCATCAATGGATGCTCGATGTCGCCTTGAACAATCACAGTTGATCGCTTTTTCTTCAAAAGCGCCCTAATAAGGAGCGTGAATCGTTCCTTTTCGATTCCATACGAAGAGATTAAGTTCACCCGGCGTTGACGATGGGCGCGCGCCGAATCTGAGGAAACGCCTTGGTCCCGCGCGTCCGGGCGCATCGGCGCGTCCTGCGCCGTTTCACGCTTCATTGACTCTGGATCGCGAAGCCGGCGCCCGCCGCGGCCCAGGTCGCGGCGCGCTTCGCTTTGCTCGACCATGCTGCGAGAAGGTGGAAACCGGCTCTTCGCGCCAAAGCATGCGGCCGCCAGGACACGAGAGCATGCGGTGTTTCCGTCGAAACACAGCATGCTCTAGACTGCCCTGAACGGCGCCGCCGGAGCGCCGACGGGAGGACGCGGACGATGGCTGGATGGCGCAAGACGGGATGGATCGGCGTGGCCCTGGCGCTCGGGGGCGCGCCCCTGGCGGCCGAAGCGGCCGACGCCACGGGCCTGTGGCTGCGCGGCACCGGGACGGCCCGGATCAGGATCGTCAATTGCGGCGGCGCGCTGTGCGGCACGGTCACCTGGCTGAAGGAGCCGAACGGGCCCGACGGCAAGCCCCGCGTCGACGACCAGAATCCAGACCCCGCCAAGCGCGGCCGCCCGGCGCTCGGCCTGCCCGTCATCCTGGGCATGAAGCCCACCGGCAAGGCCGACCAGTGGAAGGGCGAGGTCTACAAGGCCGACGAGGGAAAGACCTATTCGGGCTATCTCACCGTCCTGGGCCCGCGTGAGCTGAAGCTCGAGGGCTGCGTCCTCGGCGGGATGATCTGCAAGGCCGAGACGCTCTCCAGGGTCGAGTGACGCGCCCCCTCGGGCGGAGCGGTTGCGCTCCGCCCGGGCTGGGCCGGCCGCTCAGCGGGCCCGCTGGCCAAACAGCACGGCCTGGGCGTCCTTGTCCTTCGACAGGTCGTTCTGGGCCCGCACCTCGGCCATCACGGCGACGCCGCGCTGGACGGCGGGACGCGCCATCACGGCCTCGAACCAGCGCTTCAGGTGCGGGAAGTCGTCCATGACCTGCCCTTGCCTCTCCCAGCCCCGCACCCAGCCGATGCAGGCCATGTCGGCGATGGAGTAGTCCCCGGCCAGGTAGTCGTGGTCGGCGAGGCGCGTGTTCATCACGCCATAGAGGCGGTTCACCTCGTTGGTGTAGCGGGCGATGGCGTAGGGCGTCTTCTCCGGAGCGTAGATGCGGAAATGGTGGGCCTGCCCGGCCATCGGCCCGAGGCCGCCGACCTGCCAGAACAGCCACTCCTCGACGGCGACGCGCTGGCGCTCGTCGGCGGGATAGAACCGGCCCGTCTTGCGGCCGAGATATTGCAGGATGGCGCCCGATTCGAAGACCGAGATCGGCTGGCCGCCCGGTCCGTCAGGGTCGACGATGGCCGGCATGCGGTTGTTGGGGGAGATAGCCAGAAACTCGGGCTTGAACTGCTCGCCCTTGCCGATGTTCACGGCGTGGACCGTGTAGGGCAGCCCTGTCTCCTCCAGCATGATGCTGATCTTCCAGCCATTGGGGGTCGGCCAGTAATAGAGGTCGATGGGGGTTCCGGCGGCTGCGGCCATGCGCGTGCGCTCCTCGGGTGTGACGATGGGCGCAAGGTAGGGCGAACCGGCCGCGACCGGAAGGCCGGCGCGGGATCACGAATGCGCGCCCCGCTGCGGTGCGAAACGCGCCATTTCCAAGTTCCAACTTGTAATTGATGTTTTTTGTGATCCGATTGCGGATGCGCCACGCAGCCGGAGAACCCGGCTGCGCCGGCCGGCTCGAAGAACGCCGCGCCGGGAGCGGACCGCCCAGGCGCCTGGAGGATTGAAGTCCCATGAAGACCCGCTTGATCGCATTCACGGCCTTGTTCATCGCCGCCGCGCTGCCCGTTTCGGCGCAGACCACCTCCACCAACCCCCTGAAGAAGCCTGCGCCCGCGGCTGCGGCCCCGGCCGCCCCGGCGGCGCCTGCGACCGCCGCGCCCGCCACCGAAGCCAAGAAGCCGTCCGAGGCGCAAATGGCCTCCCGCAACCGCATGAAGGAATGCGGCGCCGAGTGGCAGACCATGAAGAAGGCCGGCAAGACCGAGGGCAAGACCTGGCGCCAGTTCTCCAGCGAGTGCCTGAAGAAGAAGTGACCCGACAGGCGGCCGATACGGCGCCCCGAGGCCCCCGAACCCGCTTCGGGGGCCTTCCGATCCAGGAGAGCCTGCTGAGCTTGCTTTAGCCCGGGACGAACGTCGCCGCGGCGGGCAGGCGCTTCTTGAAGCCCGCATGGCTCTTGGCGTAGCCGAGCCGCTCGTAGAAGCGGTGCGCGTCGGTGCGTCCGGCGTTCGACATGAGTTCGCAGACGCGCGCGCCCCGGCGCGCCGCCTCGGCCTCCGCGGCGGCCACCATGCGCGCCCCGACGCCGCGCGACCGCTGGTCGCCCCGCACCTGCACGGAGCGCAGCACGGCGTGCAGCGCACCCCGGCCGGTCAGCCCCGGCATGAAGCTCAGCAGCAGCGAGCCGACCACCTCGCCGGCGTCCTCGGCGACATAGAGGACGTGGTCGGGATGGTCGGCCAGGCTCTGGAAGGCGCGGCGGTAGTCGGCTTCCGCCTCCGGGCTCCACGCGTCGCCCTGGCCGAAGCCCTGGTCCGCCGCGTGCAGCCCCACGATGGCCGGGAGGTCGGCGAGGCGCGCCTCCCGGATGACGGCGCCGGCCGCTGCGCTCACGCGGCGGCCCGGGTCTCGGGCGGCAGGATGTCGGCGGGGTCGCCGAAGCCCGGTAGCGCCCGCATGCGCGCCACCCAGGCGGTCAGGTTCGGGTACGGCGCCAGGTCGAAGCCGGCCTCGCCGACATAGTGGACCACCCCATAGACGTCGATGTCGGCGATGGTCGGCGCCTCGCCCACCAGCCAGTCGCGTCCGGCGAGCGCCTTGTCGAGGAAGCTCAGCGCCGCCGTCGCCTCGGCGGCGTACATCTGCAGGGTGGCCTCGTCGAACGTGCGGAACCCCGCCTTGGCGCCGCGGGTGCGGTACACGGGGGCAGCGAGCTTGTCCCAGACCCAGAACATCCATTCGCGGGCGGCGATGCGCTCCTCCAGCGTGGCGCCGCCGAACTTGCCGGTCTTGTCGGCGACGTATTCGAGGATGGAGGCCGACTGGCACAGGTTGCGGCCGTTGGACGTGTCCGTCAGGCAGGGCACCTGGCCGAAGCGGTTCTTGGCCAGGAACTCCGGCGACTTGTGCTGGCCGGCGCGCAGGTTGACGTGGTCATAGTCGAACGGCTCGCCCGCCAGCGCGAGCGCCAGCCCGACCTTGTAGGTGGGGCCCGAGAGATAGATGCCGTGAAGGGTGAAACGCGCGGTCATGGACGTCCTCATGCGAGGGGATGAAGCCAAGGCGCGGAGCCTACAGCTTCGCAGGCGCGCCGCAAGACGGCTGCGCGGTTGACTTCAGGCCGACGCTCACCACCTCTGCGCCGAGATCGCAGCCTGCATACGGTTCGACGGGACGCCTCCCCTTCGTTGATCCATGCTCCGGGAGACGCCTCTTTGACCGTTCCTGACTTCGTCGAGCCCATCCTGTCCTTCATCAAGACGCATGAGGGTTGGGCCATCCCGATCGTCTTCGCGCTGGCCTTCGGCGAGTCGCTGGCCTTCGTGTCGCTGCTGCTCCCCGCCACCGTGATCCTGTGGGGCATCGGCGTGATGGTGGGGGCGAGCGGCATGGCTTTCCTGCCGCTCTGGCTCGCCGCCGCCGTCGGGGCGGCGCTGGGCGACTGGCTGTCCTACTGGCTCGGCTACCACTATCACGAGCCGATCTCGCGCATGTGGCCGCTCAGCAAGCACCCGGACCTGCTGCCGCGCGGCCATGCGGCCTTCGAGAAGTGGGGTTGGGCCGGCGTATTCTTCGGCCGCTTCCTCGGCCCGCTGCGCGCCGCGGTGCCGCTGGTCGCAGGCGCCTGCCAGATGCCGCAATGGTCCTTCCAGCTCGCCAACTGGCTCTCGGCCTTCGCGTGGGCGACATGGACGCTGGGGGCCGGCGCGTTCGGGGTCGAGGCGTTGAAGGGGTGGTTTTAGCGGCCTGCTCAGTCGTAGACCCTGCTTCGATGTCCGACGCGAAGCACGAGAACAATCCATTCATTGTTCTGAATCGAAGCGATGATGCGGACATCCCCGACTCTGTAACGCCAAAGACCCGCAAGATCTCCCGAAAGAGGTTTTCCGAAACGACGTGGATCCTCGGCTGTCGCGATCCTGTCACGCAGGTATTTCTCGACCTTCAGCCTTTCGGCGTGGCCGAGCACCCGCAGTTCCTTGGCGGCGGCTGCGTCGAAAACGACACGCCAAATCACGAGGGTTCGGCGTCGCCAGACGACTCGGCTTCCAGTTCTTCAAGGCTAACCGTCGGCCCGCCACGCCGCAATCGCTCCAGCGCGAGATAACCGTCCTCGATATCGTCGAGATGACGCTCGATGGCTTCCCGCGCATAGAAGCTTTTTGTGCGGTTCGTGCGACGGGCGAGCGCCTCCAGTCTCTTTTCGAGGTCCGGCGTCAAACGAAGAGCAAGCATCGAACCCTCCTGGTGCTATACACGTATAGCACTGGATTGCTTTGACGAAAAGCGCCCTTCCCCTCCGCCGCTGCGCGGCTTCGGCCGAGGATGACGGCGAGAAATCATGCCCTCAGATCCCCAGCTTCGCCTTCAGGATGTCGTTCACGGCCTGCGGATTGGCCTTGCCGCCGGACTGCTTCATGACCTGGCCGACGAACCAGCCGATCATGGTGGGCTTGGCCTGCGCCTGCGCGACCTTGTCCGGGTTGGCGGCGATCACGGCATCCACGGCCGCCTCGATCGCGCCCGTGTCGGTGACCTGCTTCATGCCGCGGCTCTCGACGAGCGCGCGCGGGTCGCCGCCCTCGGTCCAGACGATCTCGAACAGGTCCTTGGCGATCTTGCCCGAGATTACCCCCTCGCCGATGAGGTCCACGATGCCGCCGAGCTGCGCCGGCGACACCGGCGAGGTGGTGACGTCCTTGCCTTCCTTGTTCAACCGGCCGAAGAGCTCGTTGATCACCCAGTTCGCCGCCGCCTTGCCGTCGCGGCCCTTGGCGACCGCCTCGAAATAGGCCGCCTGCTCCTGCTCGGCCACCAGCACGCCGGCGTCATAGGGCGAGAGCCCGTAGTCGGCGATGAAGCGCGCCTTCTTGGCGTCCGGCAGCTCCGGCAGGTGCTGCGCCAGCGCGTCCACATAGGCCTGGTCGAACTCCAGCGGCAGCAGGTCCGGGTCCGGGAAGTAGCGGTAGTCGTGCGCCTCTTCCTTGGAGCGCATCGAGCGCGTCTCGCCGCGGCCCGGGTCGAACAGGCGCGTCTCCTGGTCGATCGTCCCGCCATCCTCCAGAATGCCGATCTGCCGCCGCGCCTCGGTCTCGATCGCCTGCCCGATGAAGCGGATCGAGTTCACGTTCTTGATCTCGCAGCGGGTGCCGAAGGGCTCGCCCGGCCGCCGCACCGAGACGTTCACGTCGGCGCGCAGGCTCCCCTTCTCCATGTCGCCGTCGCAGGTGCCGAGGTAGCGCAAAATGGTGCGCAGCTTGGTCACATAGGCGCGCGCCTCTTCCGACGAGCGGATGTCCGGCTTCGACACGATCTCCATCAGCGCCACGCCCGAGCGGTTCAGGTCCACGAAGCTCATGGTCGGGTGCTGGTCGTGCAGCGACTTGCCGGCGTCCTGCTCCAGATGGAGCCGCTCGATGCCGACCGTGATCTGCCCGCCGCTCTCCGGCAGGTCCACCACCACCTCGCCCTCGCCCACGATGGGGCTCTTGTACTGGCTGATCTGATAGCCCTGCGGCAGGTCCGGGTAGAAGTAGTTCTTGCGGTCGAAGGTGGAGCGCAGGTTCACCTGCGCCTTCAGCCCCAGCCCGGTGCGGATCGCCTGCTTGACGCATTCCTCGTTGATGACTGGCAGCATGCCGGGCATCGCCGCGTCCACCAGCGACACGTGGTCGTTCGGCTCCCCGCCGAACTCCGTCGACGCGCCCGAGAACAGCTTCGACTTCGACGTCACCTGCGCGTGAATCTCCATGCCCACCACGATTTCCCAATCCCCGGTCGCGCCCTTGATGAGCTTCTTGGGGTCGAGCGTGCGGCTGTCGACGATGGCGTTCATCGGAGGATCTCTCGTGTCGGACGGGCCATGAGGCCGAACCCCGCTTTTCGGATCTGCGGCGCGCGGGGTCAAGGGGGCGCAAATCACCAACCGGCCGCAACCTCCGCTCGCTCACCTGCGCTACCGGCTGGCTCTATGCTAGGATGACGCCAACCCCAAGTGAGGCCGCGATGAACATCCGCACCGCCCCGCCCATGGACAAGGCGACCTTCTATCGCTGGCTGGAGCGGCAGGAGCGTCGCTGGGAGCTGGCGGACGGAGTTCCGCGCATGCTGCCCTGGGTCACCTCCAACCACGCCCGCATCTGCACGAACCTCGTGGCGTGGCTCGCGGCCCATCTCGACCGCGACGTGCACGACATCATGCAGGGCGACTTCGCCATCGAGACCGGCCCACGCTCGGTGCGCTTCGCCGACGTGATGGTCTGCCCCTTCGTGCAGGACCCGAAAGGCCGCCACACGGTGGTCGCGCCGCTCGTCGTCGAGGTGCTGTCGGAAAGCACCGAGCATGTCGCCTTCGGCGAGAAGCTGATCGAATACGGCGCCCTGGACGGCGTCGACGCCTACATGATCTGCGCGCAGGACAAGGCCGCCGTCTGGCTCTGGCTGCGCGACCCGCAGGAGGGCTGGCCCAAGGATCCTGAGATCCTGAACAGCCTGGACGGCAGCGCGCGCCTGCCGCATCTGCGGCTCGATTTGCCCCTCGCCGAGATCTATCGCCGCGTCACAGTGGCCTGAGGCTCTCCGTCAATCGAAGATCACCGCCCGCTCGCCCGCCGCGCCCCATACCCCGCCACCGCCCACAGCACCCCGGCGATGAACCGCGCCAGGGCGTGCGCGCCGCCGAAGAAGTAGCCGCCCTCGAACCAGCTGATCCCGACGAAGCGCAGCAGGAAGCTCACCGCCACGGCGGCGATCACGGCCGCAAAGCCGGCCAGCAGCAGCTTGGCGGCCTGGTCGGCCTTCCAGCCGATCCACAGGCCGATCGCCACTACCACGGGGTCGACGAAGGCCAGCAGGATCACCCAGCGATAGGGCTCGAGGTCCTGCCAGAAATGCGGGGGCATGAGCATGTCCTGATGTCAGCGCGCGATCAGCCGCCGGCCGGCGGCGCCGAAGATCCAGCCCAGCGCCGCCATGGCGGCAGCCATCGCGGCCGTGGCAAGCGGCCGGGCGTCAGCGTCGCCGCGCAAGAATTGCACAACCAGCAACACCACCAGCAGGGCGGCGGTGGCCCAGAACAACCATCGCAGCACGACGAGGCACGCGAAGGCGACGGCCGTGCTGAACACGGCTCACCACCACGCGTCGGGAAGCCTCGTCCGCCCCGCCGCCTGCTCGATCACCTCCGCGACGGAGAACAGCGTCTCCTCGTCGAACGGTCGGCCGATGAGCTGCAGCCCGAGCGGCAGCCCCTCGGACGACATGCCCGCCGGCACCGCGATGCCGGGCAGGCCGGCCATGTTCACCGTTACGGTGAAGACGTCGTTGAGGTACATCTCCACCGGGTCCGCCCCGCCCTTCTCGCCGATGCCGAAGGCGGCCGACGGCGTCGCGGGCGTCAGGATGGCGTGCACCCCCTGGGCGTAGACCTCCTCGAAGTCGCGCTTGATCAGCGTGCGGATCTTCTGCGCCTTGACGTAGTAGGCGTCGTAGTAGCCGGCCGAGAGCACATAGGCGCCGATCATGATGCGTCGGCGCACTTCCTTGCCGAAGCCCGCCGCGCGGGTCTTCTCGTACATTTCCTGGATGTCCTTGCCGGGCACGCGCAGGCCGTAGCGCACGCCGTCATAGCGCGCGAGGTTGGACGAGGCCTCGGCCGGCGCGACGATGTAGTAGGCCGGCAGGGCGTATTTCGTGTGCGGCAGCGACACGTCGACGAGCTCCGCGCCCGCCGCCTTCAGCCACTCCGCGCCCTTGCCCCACAGCGCCTCGATCTCAGCCGGCATGCCGTCGACACGGTATTCCCTCGGAATGCCGATCTTCATGCCCTTGATGGAGCGCCCCACCGCCGCCTCGTAGTCCGGCACCGCGATGTCGACGGAGGTCGTGTCCTTGGGGTCGTGCCCCGCCATGGAGCGCAGCAGGATGGCGTTGTCGCGCACCGTGCGGGCGATCGGCCCGGCCTGGTCGAGCGACGACGCGAAGGCCACGATGCCCCAGCGCGAGCAGCGGCCATAGGTGGGCTTGATGCCGACCGTGCCGGTGAACGCGGCCGGCTGGCGGATGGAGCCGCCCGTGTCGGTCGCGGTGGCGCCCAGGCACAGCCGGGCCGCCACGGCCGAGGATGACCCGCCCGAGGAGCCGCCCGGCACCAGCGCGGCGTTGGAGCCCTCGCGCCGCCACGGCGACTTCACCGGCCCGAAGGCCGAGGTCTCGTTGGACGAGCCCATCGCGAACTCGTCGTTGTTGAGCTTGCCCAGCATCACTGCCCCGTCGCGCCACAGCTGCGACGTGACGGTCGACTCGTAGGCCGGCACGAAGTTGCCGAGGATGTTGGAGCCCGCCGTCGTGCGCACGCCCTTGGTGGCGTAGAGGTCCTTGATGCCGAGCGGCAGGCCCTCGAGGGCCCCGCCCTGCCCCTTGGCCAGCTTCTCGTCCGAGGCTTTCGCCATGGCGAGCGCCTGCTCGGGAGTCTCCAGCACATAGGCGTTTAGGCCGCGTGCGGCCTCCATGGCCTTCAGGAACGCGCCGGTGATCTCCACGGAGGAGAACTGCTTCGCCTTCAGCGCGTCGCGCGCGTCGGCGAGGGTGAGGTCGGTCAGGTCGGTCATGGCTGAACTCTGGTTCTCCCGCCCGCGACAGGGCGCAGCAGGTCGCCGCAGGGCGGCGGAAAGGACGGGTGGTTACTCGACCACCTTGGGGACCATGAAGTAGTGGTCCTCGGTCATGGGCGCATTGCCGACGATGATGTCGGCGATGCCGCCGTCCGTGACTTCGTCCTGCCGCTTCTTCATCACCATGGGGGTCACGGAGGTCATCGGCTCGACGCCCGACACGTCGACCTCGTCGAGTTGCTCCACGAAGGCCAGGATGGCGTTCAGCTCGCCCTGGAGGTGCGGCACCTCCTCCTCGGTGACGGCCACCCGCGCAAGATGCGCGATGCGCCGGACGGTCGCCTGGTCGACGGACATTCGGACCTCTTGAAAATCGAGTAGCCGAGCCCCCGCCCGACCGCTGCGGTTTCTATCCCGCGCGCCTGCCAGCCGCAACAGGGGGACGCGCGCCCGCTCGGTCGCCGGGCGCACTTCTCTCCCGCGCAGCGGGGGAGATGTCGGCGCCGGCCGACAGAGGGGGTGGTCGCGCACCGCCACCGTCTTCAGATCAAGGCGCTGGACCGCCCCCTCCCTGCCCTCCCCCGCTTCGCGGGAGAGGGTTCCACTACGCGGTCACACCCCCACCGCCACGCCCTTCTCCGGCACGACCACCTTCGTGGCGCTTCCCGCCATCGCGGCGACGAATTTCTCCGCGTTCGGGTCGATGATGCCGAACGAGCCGTAGTGGCACGGGATCACGGTTTCGAACTGGAAGAACCGCCGGCAGGCCAGCGCGGCCGAGGCGGCGCCCATGGTGAAGCGGTCGCCGATGGGCACGAGGCCGATCTTGGGCGCGTAGATCTCGTGGATCAGCGCCATGTCGCCGAAGATGTCGGTGTCGCCCATGTGGTAGACGGTGGGCTCGCCCGCCGCCCGCACCACGATGCCGTTGGGGCTGCCGAGCGGGAAGCCGACGCCCGCCTCCACGAGCCCGGCCGAGTGGTCCGCCCGCACCAGCGAGACCTGGAAGCCGCCGGCGTCGATCGTGCCGCCCGTGTTCATGGGATCGAAATTCTGCACGCCCTGTGAAGCCAGATACATGCACAGGTCGTAGTTGGTGACCACCTTGGCCCCGGTCTCCTTCGCGATCGCGACCGTGTCGCCGACATGGTCGCCATGGCCGTGGGTGACCAGGATGTGCGTCACCCCGTCCACGGCCGCGGCGCGGTCGGTCGTGAAGGCGGGATTGCCGGTGAAGAAGGGATCGATGAGCACGGCCTTGCCGGCGAAATCGAGGCGGAAGGCGGAATGGCCAAACCAGGTGATCTTCATGGTCGTCTCCTCGACGCGTCCCCAAGGGTCGGCTCAGAATGTAGCGGCCGAGCCGCCGCAGGCAATCGCCGCTTCCACCGCGCATCGCTCCCCGTCCCTGCAGGAGGTCGCCATGCCCGTCCCGAACATCTTCGATCCCTTCGACATGCTGGGCCGCCTCGGCGGCGGCGTGTCCGTCCCGGTCACGCAGGACATCCGCCCGGTCTGGTTTCCCACCACGATCACCTTCGCGGGCAGCGCGCCGGTGGAGACGCGGGTCGTGTCCGACGTGGCGAGCTATGGCAGGCAGCTCGGGCTCATCACCGAAGTGGTGCTGGCGCTGGCCGGACAGGCGAGCCTCTCGCCCGAGGCCAGCCGCTCCCGGGACCGGCTGGCCGGGATCGCGAAGCGGATCGAAGCCGTCAAGAAGGCGGTCGCCGGAGAGCCCGGCGCCGAAGCCGAGCTGGCGCTGGACAGGCTGGAGCAGGCGGACCCGCGGGGCTACTCGGCCTTGCTCAAACGACGTTCCGGCCCCAAGAACAGCGGATGACCGAACCCGGCGCCGACATCACCACCCTGCTCTCCCTGCCCCGCCACGCGCGGCTTCTGGGGCTTGACCTCGGCACCAAGACCATCGGTCTGGCGCTGTCGGACGTCGAGCGCCGGATCGCGACGCCCCTGGAGACGATCCGCCGGACGAAGTTCCAGGCGGATGCGGCCGCCCTCCTCGCCCATGCGGGCAAGCATGGCGTCGCCGCGCTGGTCATGGGCATGCCGCTCAACATGGACGGCACCGAAGGCCCCCGGGTGCAGAGCACCCGCGCCTTCGCCCGCAACCTCGCCCGGCTGACGCCGCTGCCGATCCTCTACTGGGACGAGCGCCTGTCGACCGCTGCCGTCACCCGCACCCTGATCGCCGCCGACGCGTCCCGCGCCCGCCGCGACGAAGTCGTCGACAAGCTCGCCGCCGCCTACATCCTGCAGGGCCTGCTCGACCGGCTCGCCGCGATGCAGCGGCAGGCGGCGGCCGACGAGCAGCCTGGCTGGATTCCGGAGCGCTGACGCGCCCTTCCCCGCAGCGGCGCCCGCATCTTCGCTTTCGCAGCGCCGCCCGATGCTCTATTCGGCGTGCGCCCCCCGAGAGCGCCCCGCCATGCCCGTCGTCGCCGCCAGCCTGATTCCCGTCTTCCTGCTTCTGCTGACCGGTTGGGCGACGCGGGTGACCCGCGTCATCGACGAGGTCCAATGGGCCGGGTTCGAACGCGTGACCTATTTCGTCCTGTTTCCCGCGCTGGTGATCGAAACCCTCGCCAGGACGGACCTCAGGACCGTGCCGCTCCTGCCGGTCGGCGGCACGCTGGTCGCCTCCATCCTGATCGTGGCGGGCCTGCTGCTGGCGCTTCGCCCTGTCCTGAAGGAGCGCTGGAGGATCGACGGGCCGGCCTTCACGTCGGTGATGCAGGGCGCGACGCGCTGGAACACCTTCGTGGCGCTGGCGTTGGCCGGCAGCCTCTACGGTCCCGCCGGAACGACGCTGGGCGCCGTGGCCATCGCGGCCATGATCCCGCTGCTCAACGTCATCGCCGTCCTGGTGCTGTCGCGCTACGCCGCCCCCGCCCGGCTCTCCACCGGCGCGCTCCTGGGAACGCTCGCCCGCAATCCCTTCATCTGGTCCTGCGCCATCGGGCTGGCGCTGAACGTCCTGCGCCCGCCGATCCCGGCGCCGTTGATGTCCTTCGCCGACATCCTGGGCCGGGCGTCGCTCGCGGCCGGGCTGCTGGTGGTCGGAGCCGGCCTCGACCTGTCGCGGCTGCGCCGCCCCGGCCCGGCGCTCTTTCTCGCCACGGCCCTCAAGCTTGTCGTCCTGCCCGTGCTGGCCGCCGGCTTCGCCCGCCTGCTCGGCGTCACCGGGACGGGGCTCGCCGTGACCGTCCTGTGCACGGCGGTGCCGACGGCGAGCGGCTCCTACATGCTGGCCCGGCAGATGGGCGGCGACTCACCCCTGATGGCCGAGATCCTCACCGTCCAGACCCTGCTGGCGATGCTCACGCTGCCGCTGGCGCTGGCTCTCCTGGCCTGAACCGCCGCGATCGGGCGAGCATCTTGGGGATTTGCAACCCGGCGCGGCAATCAGGTTGCATGTTTATGATAGGCCAACCGGAGAATTGCACTTTTCAACCTGAGAGACCCAAGTGGGGTCTATACATTTGATAATTGTTGGGTGAAGGTGCCTGCAGTTCGCAAGAACGCACTTGTAGACGCCTTCGACATGCAACCTGTCCGGGAGCCCGCGATGCCCGCCCTCAAGCCCTCCACGTCGACCATGACCACGCCGACGCCCATCGCCTCGAACGGCCGTGCGCGCGGCTATACGCCCGCTCCTCCCGAGCCCGCCGGGACCGAGGACATCGCCCGCTACATCGCCCAGATGACCACCGAGATGGCGCTGATCGCCCGCTCGGCCAATCTCGACCTGCTCGCCTATTTCCTCGAGATGGCGAAGATCGAGGCGAACGTGACCGCCCGCCGCAGCAGCCTCACGGCGTGACGGAGCCGCCCGGCCGCAAGGACAGCAACCCGGCGCCGTGCCGCTCGATGACGCCGGCGACCTCCATGTCCAGCAGGACCGAGCGCACCGTCGCGACCGGCAGGCCGGATGCCCGCACGATGTCGTCGAGGGCGATCGGGGCCGGGCCGAGCAGGTTCGCCACGATCGCGCCGGCGTCCTGGGAGGCCGGCGGCGCCTGCAAGGCCGCGCCGCTCTCCTCGAAGGCGTAGCCTTCGACATCGACCTTCGGCGCGGCTCCGGCGGCGCCGAACAGGTCCAGTTCGTCCCAGAGCGATTCCTGCCGGGGCGCGGCGTCGCCGCCGTCGCGCATGTCCCGCGGGGGCGGGCCCGTCTCGATGAGCGGCAGCAGCGCCGCGATGACGTCCTCCGCCGAGGTCGTGAAGGTCGCGCCCTGGCGCAGCAGGTCGTTCGTTCCGGCCGCGCGCGGATCCAGCGGCGACCCGGGCACGGCGAAGACCTCCCTGCCCTGCTCCAGCGCGAAGCGCGCCGTGATCAGCGAGCCTGACTTGCGCGCCGCCTCCACCACCACGACGCCGAGCACGAGCCCGGACACGATGCGGTTGCGCCGGGGGAAGTCCCGCCCGCGCGGCTCCCAGCCCATCGGCATCTCGCTGACGCAGGCGCCGCGGTCCAGCAAGCGCTCCAGAAGGGAGGCGTGCTCGGCCGGATAGAGCTTGTCGTGGCCGCCCGCCAGGACCGCGACCGTGCCGGTCTCCAGCGTGTTTTCATGCGCCCGGGCGTCGATGCCGCGCGCCAGCCCGGACACGACCGTGAAACCCGCCGCGCCGAGGTCGCGCGCCATCCGGATGGCGATCTGCTGGCCGTTGGCCGACGCGTTACGGGAGCCCACCACGGCCACGCAGGGACGCAGCAGCGCCTCGGCCCGGCCGCGGACGCCGATCAGCGGCGGCGCCGAATCGGTCGCCGCCAGCGCGGGCGGATAGGCCGCCTCGCCCGAGGCGATGAAGCGCACGCCCAGGCGCCGCGCCGCCTCCCATTCGCGTTCGGCCTCCGCCACGGTGCAGAGCCGGACCGGCTTGGCGCCGCGGCTGCGCAGATAGTCCGGCAGGCCGGCGAGCGCCGCGCCGGCCCCGCCGAACAGGTTCACCAGCGCCCGGAAGGTGCGCGGGCCGATGCTCTCGGAGCGGATCAGCCGCAGCCAGTCGAGACGCTGGGCGTCCGTGAGGTCCGGCGCGGCCGCGCGGCCCGACCCCGGCGTCATCCCTTGCCGCCGATCCGCCCCTCGGTCCCGGCGAGGAGGCGCTGGATGTTGGCCGCGTGCTTCCACCACAGCACCGCCGCCAGCGCGGCGTAGACCGCGGCGCCGAGCGGCTGGCCGACGAGCAGCATCACGAGCGGCGCAGCCGCGCTGGCCAGCAGCGCGGAGGCGGACGAGTATTTGGTCAGGAAGGCGCAGAGCAGCCACAGGGCCGCGAAGGCCAGCGCCGGAGCCCAGCCCACCGCCGTGAAGCCCAGCCCGATCAGGCCGCCCAGGAAGGTGGCGACGCCCTTGCCGCCCTTGAAGCCCAGCCAGACCGGAGCGATGTGGCCCGCGAAGGCGCCCGCCGCCGCCGCTAGCGCCGGCTCCAGCCCCCAGCGCCAGGCGATCGCCACCGCGGCCGTTCCCTTCAGGGCGTCGCCCAGCAGGGTGGCGGCGGCCAGGCCCTTGCGGCCGGTGCGCAGCACGTTGGTCGCGCCGATATTGCCCGACCCGATCGAGCGGATGTCCTGCGTGCCCGCCGCGCGGGTGAGGATCAGGCCGAACGGGATGGAGCCGAGGAGATAGCCGAAGGCGAGGAAGACAAGGATGAGGAGCATGCGCGGGACACGGTGGATCGATCAGCCCTGCGACAGTCGCCGTCCCGGCCGCCGCCGTCAATCGCGGTCTGGGCTACGTTCAATTTCGCGACCGAAACAGAAAATACACGCAAAACGAGAAATGGCCCGGGATTTGCGGTGAAATCTTACCGGCCTTTAACCCTGGTCCATTACATGACGTTTGCGATGCGGGACAAGCTCGAGAACATCCAGATCCTGCGGGCGGTGGCCGCCTGCATGGTCCTGGCGTCTCATATCGGCACGGAGGTCGTGGACCTCGCCGGCCGCCGCGGGGTCGCGTCGAACTTCGAGATCACCCCCTGGGCCACCGGCGTCGACGTCTTCTTCGTCCTCAGCGGCTTCCTGATGCTGGCCACCGCGGGCGACGAGGCCGGCCGGCCGGGCGCGGCGGCGGCCTTCATGGGCCGGCGAATCGCCCGCATCGCGCCGCTCTACTGGCTCCTCACCACCGCGCTCGTGCTGGGCTCGCTGGCGCTGCCCGGCATGCTGCACGTGCCGATCGGCGACGCGCCGCATGTCTTCGCCTCCTACGCCTTTTGGCCGTCGCTGCGCGGGGAGGAGATCCGCCCCGTGCTGGCGTTGGGCTGGACGCTCGAATACGAGATGTTCTTCTACGCCCTGTTCGCGCTCGCCCTAATGCTGCCGCGGGGCTGGACCGTGCCGTCGCTCGCCGCGCTGATGCTGTGCGTCGTGACGGCCGGCCAGGTCTGGCGGCCGTCCAGCGTCGCCCTGCAGTTCTGGTCGAGCCCGATCATCCTGGAGTTCCTGCTCGGCGTCGGCTGCGCGGCCGCCTACCGGCGGGGCCTGCGGCTCACGTCGGCCCAGGGCGGCGCGCTGGTGGCGGTGGGCCTCGTGCTGCTGCTCCTCTCGGGCGAAGCCGCCGCGCAGCGGGACTCCTGGTTGCCCCTGGCCAGCGTCGGGCTTCCGGCGCTGCTGGTCGTCGCCGGCGCGGCGCTGTCGCCCTCCGCCCGCGACGGCCTCTTCGCCCGCATCGGCGTGGAGATCGGCGCCGCCTCCTACAGCCTCTATCTGCTGCACCCCTTCATCCTGCGGTCCCTCCGGGTCGTGTGGGACCGGTTCGAGCCGCCGCTCGGCCTGTTCTGGATCGTCTCGGCCGTGCTGGCGGTGGTCGGCTCCATCCTGCTCAGGCGCTTCGTGGAGGATCCGATGAACCGCTGGGCCAAGGAGCTGACGATCGGCTCACGCCGCCGCGCCCGGGTTCAGCCGGCCGAATAGACCACCGCGCCCGCCACCACGGTGTGGTGGACGACGCCCTGCAGGCGCGCCTCGTCGAACGGGGTGTTCTTCGACCGCGAATGCAGCGTGGCGGGGTCGAGCACGAAGGGCTCGTCCGGATCGAACACGATGAGGTCCGCCGGCGCTCCCTTGGCGAGCCGCCCCTGCGGCAAGCCGAGGATCTCGGCCGGGCGCGTCGACATCGAGCGCAGCAGCGCCGCCAGCTCCAGCTCTCCCGCATGGACCAGCCGCAGACCCGCGGCCAGCATGGTCTCCAGGCCGATCGCCCCGTCGGCGCATTCGGCGAAGGGCAGCCGCTTGGTCTCCACGTCCTGCGGATTGTGGTCCGACACGACCACGTCGACGAGCCCCTCCGCCAGCGCCTCCACCATGGCGAGCCGGTCGTCCTCATGCCGCAGCGGCGGCGAGAGCTTCAGGAAGGTCCGGTAAGGGCCGATGTCGTTCTCGTTCAGGGTCAGCGAATTGATCGAGACCCCGCAGGTCACGTCCAGCCCGTCCGACCGGGCCCGCTCGATGATGGCCAGCGAGTCCGCGCAGGAGATCATGGCGGCGTGGTAGCGCCCGCCGGTCAGCCGTACCAGCCGCAGGTCCCGCTCCAGCATGATGGTCTCCGCCTCGCGCGGGATCCCGTGCAGGCCGAGCCGGCTGGCGAGTTCGCCCTCGTTCATCACGCCGTCGCCGACGAGGTCGGGGTCCTCGCAGTGGTGCACGATGAGGCCGCCGAAATCGCGCGCATAGGTCAGCGCCCGGCGCATCACCTGGGCGTTGGTGACCGACCGCGCGCCGTCGGTCAGGAACACGGCGCCGGCCTCGGTGAGGAGGCGGATCTCCGCCATCTCGGAGCCCTTCAGCCCCTTGGTCAGCGCAGCCGCCGGCAGCATGCGCACGATGGCGGCGTCCCGGGCGCGCCGGATCAGGAAGTCCACCACGGCGGGATCGTCCACCGGCGGATGGGTGTCGGGCATGCAGACCACGGTCGTGACGCCGCCCGCCGCGGCCGCCCGGCTGGCCGAGGCCAGCGTCTCGCGATGCTCGGCGCCGGGCTCGCCCACGAAGGCGCGCATGTCGATCAGGCCCGGGGCGACCACCATGCCGCGACAGTCCACCACCGTCGCGCCGTCCGGACGCGAGCCGCGCACCGCATGGCCGAAGCCGCGGATGACGCCCGCTTCCGCGACGAGGTCGCCGCCCTCCTCCCGCCCGGAGGCCGGATCGATGAAGCGGCCATTGGCCAGGACGAGCGGGGGACCGGCCTGGTTCATGATCCTGGGACCTGGTTCGGCAGGTGGCTGGCCAGCGCCTCCAGCACGGCCATGCGCACCGCCACGCCCATCTCCACCTGCTCGCGGATGAGCGACTGGGCGCCGTCGGCGACCTCGGAGGAAATCTCGACGCCCCGGTTCATGGGCCCCGGATGCATCACGAGGGCGTCGGGCCTCGCCATGGCGAGCTTCTCGGCGTCGAGGCCGAAATAGCGGAAATACTCCTTCACGCTCGGCACGAAGGAGCCGTTCATGCGCTCGCGCTGAAGGCGCAGCATCATCACGATGTCGGCCCCGGCGAGGCCCTTGCGCATGTCGGTGAACACCTTCACGCCCATGCGCTCGATCCCCGGCGGCAGCAGGGTCGACGGCCCGATGGCCCGCACCTCGGCGCCCAGCGCGTTCAGCAGGATGATGTTGGAGCGCGCCACCCGCGAATGCAGGATGTCGCCGCAGATCGCCACCACCAGCCCGCGGACGCGGCCCTTGTTGCGGCGGATGGTCAGCGCGTCGAGCAGCGCCTGGGTGGGATGCTCGTGGGCGCCGTCGCCGGCGTTGATCACCGAACAGTCGACCTTGCGGGCGAGCAGGTGCACCGCCCCCGCCGCATGGTGGCGCACCACGATCAGGTCCGGCCGCATGGCGTTCAGCGTCATGGCCGTGTCGATCAGCGTCTCGCCCTTCTTGATGGAGGACGAGGCCACCGACATGTTCATCACGTCCGCGCCCAGCCGCTTGCCGGCGAGCTCGAAGGACGACTGCGTCCGGGTCGACGCCTCGAAGAAAAGGTTGATCTGGGTCCGGCCCCTCAGCGTGGCCTTCTTCTTCTCCACCTGCCGCGACACGTCGACCGCTTCGTCGGCCATGTCGAGCAGCGCCGTGATGTCGTGCGGAGTCAGCCCCTCGATGCCGAGAAGATGGCGATGCGGGTACCGGGGCCGGAGCGCTGACGATGTCATTTGAAGCGATTTCTATAGGCGCACGGGCCGAAGGCGGCAAGCTGCGGCGGCGCAGAAGCGGCGGGTATCAACAGGCAGGGCGCGCAACTCTCTCCCGCGCAGCGGGGGAGATGTCGGCGCAGCCGGCCGAGGGGGCGCCGGGGCAGCCCTGAACGGGTCGAGAGCCCGGCGCATGACCGCCCCCTCCCTGCCCTCCCCCGCTGCGCGGGAGAGGGTTCCGCGGCCCAGCGCCTCAGTGCTGCTGACGCGCCGCGGAGGCCGCCGACGAGGCCGTCGACAGCTTGTCCACATACGCGATGCCGATGGCCGACAGAATGAACACGCAGTGGATGATCGTCTGCCAGAGGATGCCTTCCTGCGTATAGGCCGCCTTGCTGGATCCCAGATTGCCGGCCTCGATGAAGGTGCGCAGCAGGTGGATGGACGAGATGCCGATGATCGCCATGGCGAGCTTGATCTTCAGCACGCTGGCGTTGACGTGGCTCAGCCACTCGGGCTGGTCGGGATGCCCGCTGAGCCCGAGCCTCGACACGAAAGTCTCGTAGCCGCCGACGATCACCATCACGAGCAGATTGGAGATCATCACCACGTCGATCAGGCCCAGCACGATCAGCATGATTTGCTGCTCGCTGAAGGTCGTCGCCTCCGAGACGAGGTGGATCAGCTCCTTCATGAATTTGAACACGTACACGCACTGGGCCAGAATCAACCCGAGATAGAGTGGCAGTTGCAGCCACCGGGATCCGAAGATCAGGGCGGGCAGCGGCCTGAGCGGTGCGGGTACGGCTTTAACCATCGGGAGAACCTCGGCGAAGTTGCGGCTCCGCCGCAGATAGGCGTCCGTCGGCCGGAATGCCAGAGCTCGTGGTTCCGCGACGCGGCAAGCTTCGCCCTGTCCCTTTGATCTGCCCGATGAACCGTCCTGAGGGACGGCGGCGCGGCGTCGGGACGGGGATCCAGGAGTGTTCAGGCGGGGCGCCCTTCGCCCGGCCTTTCTGGATCCCCTTCCCGCGCCTGCGGCGCGCCGGGGATGACGGGGGTTTTTGGGGGCCCAGCCGTGGAACGCGCGTTTATCTCCGCGGCCTTTCGGCCCGGAGGTGGAGGGCGGCGCGGAGCGGCGACGCTGGGGACCCCACGGCGAGTGGGGTGGGTAGAGTGGAAGCCGGGAGGCCGCCAGGCCCCGCCGCTCCGCGCGCAGCGTTGGAGGACGACAGGAAGATCCCGGGGCGCTTTCAGCCCCTTCGCGTTGTCGCTAGTCGGACCTTGTCTTTCGTCCGCCGCCTCGACCGGGTCGTGAGCCCGGCTTTGACGGCCGCCGCCCCCGATCCACATCCGTCACGCTGCAGACGCCCCTCCGTGGACCGGAGCGACGCCAAATTAGGAATATTTTCTGGATCTGTCAAGTCCATGCGCGACGTCTGTCGGCCGGAAAGGAGTTACAACTCCAGGATGCATCGAATGCAACCGAAGTGTGGCGCCAACGACCCGCAGCCGGGCTCTTGCAAAGCGGGGCGCCCCACTTCATTTGACAACGCCGAGTCAGATGACCCACTTTCCGCCCGATTAGGGCTTGCTCGACACATTTCGGGGGCTTGGGCGGCGCGCAGAACGCGCAGCCGTCGTGAAAGGCGTTGCAATGAAAGTCGTCGTCGTCGAGTCGCCGGCCAAGGCCAAGACGATCAACAAGTATCTCGGCCCCGGTTACGAGGTGATCGCGTCCTTCGGGCATATCCGCGACCTCCCGGCGAAGGACGGCTCGGTCGATCCCGAACAGGACTTCTCGATGCTGTGGGAGATCGAGGCGAAGGCCTCCAAGCGCGTCTCCGACATCGCCAGCGCCGTGAAGGGCTCCGAGCGCCTGATCCTCGCCACCGATCCGGATCGCGAGGGCGAGGCCATCTCGTGGCACATCCTGGAGGCCCTGAAGGCCCGCCGGGTGCTGAAGGACGTCCCGATCGAGCGCGTCACCTTCAACGCCATCACCAAGGACGCCGTGAAGGAGGCGATGGCCAACCCGCGCCAGATCGACCAGGCGCTGGTGGACGCCTATCTGGCCCGCCGCGCGCTGGACTACCTGGTGGGCTTCCGCCTCTCGCCCGTGCTGTGGCGCAAGCTGCCCGGCGCCCGCTCGGCCGGCCGGGTGCAGTCGGTGGCGCTGCGGCTGGTCTGCGACCGCGAGCGCGAGATCGAGACTTTCGTCAAGCGCGAGTACTGGTCGCTGGTCGCCACGCTGGCCACCCCCGCCAACGCGCTGTTTGAGGCCCGGCTCGTCGGCGCCGACGGCCGCAAGATCACCCGCCTCGACATCGGCAAGGGCGAGGAGGCCGAGGCCTTCAAGCGCGACCTCGACGCCGCCCGCTTCACGGTGGCAAATGTCGAGGCCAAGCCCGCCCGGCGCAACCCCTCCCCGCCCTTCACCACCTCGACGCTGCAGCAGGAAGCCAGCCGCAAGCTCGGCATGGCCCCGGCCCGCACCATGCAGGTGGCGCAGCGCCTCTATGAGGGCGCCGACATTGGCGGCGAGACCGTCGGCCTCATCACCTATATGCGTACCGACGGCGTCGACATGGCGCCCGAGGCCATCGCGTCGGCCCGCAAGACCATCGCCAAGGAGTATGGCGACCGCTACGTGCCGACGACGCCCCGCAAATACGTGACGAAGCAGAAGAACGCCCAGGAGGCGCACGAGGCCGTGCGCCCGACCGACATGGGCCGCCTGCCCGCGCAGGTCGCCAAGTTCCTCGAGCCCGAGCAGGCCAAGCTCTACGAGCTGATCTGGATCCGCACTGTCGCCAGCCAGATGGAATCGGCCGAGCTGGAGCGCACCACGGTCGACATCACGGCCAAGGCCGGCGGCAAGACCCTGGAGCTGCGCGCCACCGGCCAGGTGGTGAAGTTCGACGGCTTCCTGAAGCTCTACCAGGAAGGCAAGGACGACGAAGGCGACGACGAGGATTCGCGCCGCCTGCCGCCCATGAAAACAGGCGACGACCTCCGCAAGGAGAAGATCGAGGCCAACCAGCACTTCACCGAGCCGCCGCCGCGCTATTCGGAAGCCTCGCTGGTGAAGCGCATGGAGGAGCTCGGCATCGGCCGTCCCTCCACCTACGCCTCGACGCTGGCGGTGCTGAAGGACCGCGAATATGTCCGCATCGACAAGAAGCGCCTCCACGCGGAGGACAAGGGCATGCTGGTGACGGCGTTCCTGGAAAGCTTCTTCGACCGCTACGTGGAATACGACTTCACGGCGGGCCTCGAAGGCGACCTCGACCGCATCTCCAACAGCGAGATCGACTGGAAGGAGGTGCTGCGGCGCTTCTGGAAGGATTTCTCGGCCGCGCTGGACGGCACCAAGGAGCTGCGCGTCAGCGAGGTGCTGGATTCGCTGAACGAGATCATGGGGCCGCACATCTTCCCGCAAAAGGCGGATGGCGGCGACCCGCGGCTCTGCCCCACCTGCCACTCTGGCCAGCTCTCGCTGAAGCTCGGCAAGTTCGGCGCCTTCATCGGCTGCTCGAACTATCCGGAGTGCAAATACACCCGCCAGCTCTCGGCGGGCTCCGGCGACGGCGAGGCCTCCTCGGCCGATGGCGGCGCGGGCGGGACCAAGACGCTCGGCAAGGATCCGGCGACGGGCCTCGACGTCACCCTGCGCGACGGCCGCTTCGGGACCTACGTCCAGCTCGGCGAGGGCGAGAAGCCCAAGCGCCAGACCATCCCGAAGGGCACGCCGCGCGACGCCATCGACCTCGATTTCGCCGTGTCGCTGCTGTCCCTGCCGCGCGAGGTCGCCAGGCACCCGACGTCCGGCGAGCCCATCCTGGCCGGCATCGGCCGGTTCGGGCCCTATGTGCAGCACGGCAAGGTCTACGCCAATATCGGCAAGGACGACGACGTGCTGACCATCGGCGGCAACCGCGCCATCGACCTCATCGTCGCCAAGGAGAGCGGCGCCGGCCGCTTCGGCCGCAGCGCCGCCACGGCGGGGCGCGTCATCGGCGACCATCCGGATGGCGGGCCCGTCACGGTGCATGACGGCAAGTACGGCCCCTACGTGAAGCACGGGTCCGTCAACGCCACCCTGCCCAAGACCATGGCGGCCGACGCCGTCACGCTCGAGCAGGCCCTCGAGCTCATCGCCGCCCGCGCGGCCGCAGCGCCGCCCAAGAAGGGCGCGAAGAAAGCCGCCGGCAAGGCGCCCGCCAAGGCCGCGGCGAAGAGCAAGGCCGCGGGCGCGAAGGCCGCGAAGGCGCCGGCCAAAGCGAAGGCGCCGGCGAAGGCCAAGAGCGCCGCGGATGGCAAGGCCGGCGCCCCTGCAAAGCGCAAAGCGGCAGGGTGATGCGGCGCGGCTGCGGCCAAGTCGACTCTGGCTGGCGACGACAAAGACGCAGCCTCGCCAGTCCCCTCATCCTGAGGAGCAGGCCCGCTTGGGCCTGCGTTTCGAAGGACGAGGGTCTCCAGCCCGCTCGGGCATTCAGCCTTCTGGCTGCCTCCTCCTTCGAGACGCCCCGCTGCGCGGGGCTCCTCAGGATGAGGGGCATGGGGGCGGCCCGAAAACTTCCGATGGAACTTCGGCCCCGAAAACCCCATGTATAGCGGGTGAACGCACCGCCCCAGAGCCGGACCGACATCGTGCCCCAAGACCCCCACGCCATGAAGGGCGGCGATCGCCTTCCCTCGAAGGAAGCCCTCGTCGCCTTTATCAAGTCCGAGGGCGAGCTGGGCAACAAGGTCGGCAAGCGCGAGATCGCGCGGGCTTTTTCGATCAAGGGCGACGCCCGCATCGCCCTGAAGGCGATGCTGAAGGACCTGCAAAAGGACGGCGCCGTGAAGAGCCGAGGCAAGTCGCTGGCCAAAACCGGCGCGCTGCCGCCGGTGGTGCTGGCCGACATCACCGGGCGAGACCGCGACGGCGAGTTCACGGCCGTGCCGGTGGAGTGGGACGAGGAGGATCTCGGCCCCACCCCGCGCATCCATGTCCATCTGCCGCGCAAGCCCAAGCCCGGCCTCAAGGTCCCCGGCGTCGGCGACCGCGTGCTGCTGCGCGTCAACGCCGACCGCGAGGGCGACGGGACCGCCTATGCGGGCCGCGTCGTCAAGGTGCTGGACCGCGCGCAGGCGCAGGTGATCGGCGTGTTTCGCGCGGTCCCGGGCGGCGGCGGGCGGCTTGCTCCGGTCGACAAGAAGTCGCTCGGCCGCGAGATCCCCATCCCGCCCGGCGACGAGAAGGACGCGGCCGACGGCGACCTCGTGGCGGTGTCGCTCACCAAGATCGGCCGCTTCGGCGCCACGGTCGCCAAGGTGCGCGAGAAGCTCGGCTCGCTGAAGAGCGAAAAGGCCATCAGCATGGTGGCCATCCACACCCACGGCATCCCGCACGAGTTCCCGCAGGCGGTCCTGGACGAGGCCGAGCAGGCGCGGCCCGCCACGCTGGGCGAGCGCGAGGACTGGCGCGACATCCCCCTCATCACCATCGACCCGGCCGACGCCAAGGACCATGACGACGCCGTCCACGCCGAGCCGGACGACGACCCCAAGAACGAGGGCGGCTTCGTCGTCCATGTCGCGATCGCCGACGTGGCCGCCTATGTGCGCGCCGGCTCCGCGCTGGACCGCGAGGCGCTGGTGCGCGGCAACTCGGTCTACTTCCCCGACAGGGTCGTGCCGATGCTGCCGGAGCGGATCTCCAACGACCTGTGCAGCCTGCGCCCGCAGGAGGACCGACCCGCGATGGCGGTGCGCATGGTGCTGGCCGCGGACGGGCGCAAGCTGCGCCACAGCTTTCACCGCGTGCTGATGCGCTCGGCCGCCAAGCTCTCCTACCAGCAGGCGCAGGCCGCCATCGACGGGCGGCCCGACGAGACCACGGCGCCGCTGCTGGAGCCGGTGCTGAAGCCGCTCTGGGACGCCTATCGCTGCGCCACGCGCGCCCGCAACGAGCGCGGGCCGCTGGAGCTCGACCTGCCGGAGCGCAAGATCATCCTCAACAAGGACGGCGGCGTGGACCGCGTCGTGGTCCCGCCGCGCCTCGACGCCCACAAGCTGATCGAGGAGTTCATGATCCTGGCCAACGTGGCCGCCGCCGAGACGCTGGAGCAGAAGAAGACGCCCCTGCTCTACCGCGCCCATGACGAGCCGACGCTGGAGAAGATGCGCGGGCTCGGCGAGGTCCTGGCCTCCATCGGCATCAAGCTCACCGCCCAGGGCGCGCTGCGGCCCGAGTTCTTCAACCGTATCCTGAAGCGGGTCGAAGGCTCCGAGCACCAGCCCCTGATCAACGAAGTGGTGCTGCGCAGCCAGGCCCAGGCGGAGTACACGGCCGAGAACTACGGCCATTTCGGCCTGAACCTGCGCAAATACGCGCATTTCACCTCGCCGATCCGCCGCTACGCCGACCTGATCGTCCACCGGGCGCTGATCCGCGCGCTGCATGCGGGCCGCGACGGGTTGCCCGACGGCGTCATCCCGGACCTGCCGGAGATCGCCGCCAAGATCTCGGCCGCCGAGCGGCGCGCCATGGCGGCCGAGCGCGAGACCGTCGACCGGCTGATCGCCCACCATCTCGTCGACCAGATCGGCGCGGAATTCACCGGCCGGGTGGCGGGCGTCACCCGCTCGGGACTGTTCGTGAAGCTCGCCGACACCGGCGCGGACGGCTTCGTGCCCGCCGCGACGCTGGGGGCGGATTATTACCGCTACGACGAGGCGCTGCACGCGCTGGTGGGCGACCGCAGCGGCGAGACCTACCGCCTCGGCGACGAGGTCCGGGTCAAGCTGGTGGAGGCCGCCCCGCTCGCCGGCGCGCTGCGCTTCGAGATGCTGTCCGAAGGCCGGGAGGGCTCCGCCCGCGGCCGCCGCGGCCGCTCCGCCCCGCGCCCGACCGTCCGCGTCGCCGATCGAGCCGAAGGCGCCCCGCGCCGCAAGAGCCGCGTCAAGGTGCGGCGGTGAGAGCGCCTCCGCCTGTCCCGACCCGCCGCACAATCGAGAGATTCTGAAGGCAAGAAAGCCCCATGTCGCACACTCACCACTACGGCGCCCCTGCCGCCGACCCCCAGGCGCTCCCCCGGCGCGACCTCGGGCTGGCCCTCCGCCGCGGCTTTGCGGGCCGCTGCCCGCATTGCGGTCAAGGCAAGCTCTTTCGCGCCTTCCTGAAGGTCACGGACCGCTGCGCGGCGTGCGGCGCGGAGTTCCATGCCCACCGGGCGGACGACCTGCCAGCCTACATCACCATCAGCATCGTGGGCCATGTCGTGGTCGGCGGCATGCTTTACGCCGAGACCTATGGCGATTGGCCGATCCTCTGGCACGTGATCCTGTGGCCGCTGCTCACGATCGTCCTGTCCCTCGCGATCATCCAGCCCATCAAGGGCGCGATCGTCGGCCTGCAATGGGCCAACCGCATGCATGGCTTCAGCGCGACGCCCGACGGCGACGACCTCCCCGTCCTGCAGCCGCACCGGGACGCGGCCCGATGAGCGAAGCCCACGCCGTCACTCTCACGGGCGCCGAGCGCGAGCGCAGATGGCCGAATGTCCGGCCCAAGGACGCCGCCACCCTGATCCTGCTCGACCGGCAGGGCCCCTCCCCCAAGGTGCTGATGGGCCGCCGCCACGCGGGCCATAAGTTCATGCCGGGCAAGTTCGTGTTCCCGGGCGGACGGATCGAGGCCGGCGACCGGCGCATGGCCGCCGCCGGCGCGCTCGACGCCAAGGTCGAGGAGCGGCTGATGGCGCGCGTCCAGCGCCCCAGCCTGCAGCGGGCCCGCGCGCTGGCGCTGGCGGCGATCCGCGAGACCTTCGAGGAGACCGGGATGCTGCTCGGCACCACCGAGCACGGCGCCCCGGAAGCCTGCCCCGAGGGCCCGTGGGCCGATTTCGCCGGACACGGCGTCTATCCCACGCTCGAGAACCTGCAATTCGTGGCCCGCGCGATCACGCCGCCGCGCCGGCCCAAGCGCTTCGACACGCGCTTCTTCGCCGCCGAGGCCGCCGACATCGCCCACCGGGTGGAGGGCGTCGTGGGCCCCGATTCGGAGCTGGTGGAGCTCGTCTGGGTCGACCTGGAGGAAGCGCAGCGCCTCGACCTGCCCACCATCACGGGCGTGATCCTCAAGGAGCTGCAGACCCGCCTCGACGGCGGCATGGCGCCCTGGATGCCGGTGCCGTTCTACTACGAGGTGCAGGGCAAGTTCCGCCGGGACGAGCTCTGACGCCCCGACTCCGCCCACGGCTCAAACACAGCAACGCGAACGCGGCCTTGATCTCCAAGACATTTGGATTTTTAATATTGATCAATTGCAATTCTCTGGATGATTTCAGCTGGAGTTCTTTTCATGATCCCCACGATCGGGTCCGCCGATAGGGCCATCAAGGATCTGCAAGCAATCTCTGCAGGTTCGATGCACATGATCGCAAGGCTGCAAGACCGCAAGCCCGCCGAATTCAAGGTTCTGACACGCGCCGTTCAGGCGAGGTTGAAAGAAGCGCGCCCACCCAGGGCTGATGGTCGCGACGACGAAGCCGCCACTCTGGGCGTGTTGCTCGAATTGATCGGGCCGATCACGCGGGATCTGATGCAGGACAATGATGTCCGGTCTGCGCTGGGGCGATTGGCGCAGGAATTCGCGCAGATTGAAGCAACGGACGGACCCGAGCTCACGCTCTCCGCGGCGAGTCCATCCGTGGGTCCGCGCATGTTCGCCGCGCCTGCGGGCCTCGTTGTGTCTTTGCTCTATCCAGGGCTCGCCATCGCCGTGCTGGTCGTTGGCGTGGGTATCCTCGTGTGGGCGGCCGACGAGATCGAAGCCGAGAAAAAGAAGAACGAAGACGAAGACTACGAGCCTTGAGTCCGCGTGACTGACGCGGTCAGGGCGTTCTTCACCAGCGATCCTCTCCACCATCCTCGCGAAGCGATCCTGTCGCTTCTGGCGCAGGCGGCGGAGCTGGCCGACGCCGGCCGGGCGGTGGCGGTCCGTATCCACCTGTTCTCGCTCACCGATCCGGTTCTTGGCGAGGCGTTGATCCGACTTGCCGACCGACCGGGAGTGACGCTGCGCCTGCTGCTGGATTGGTGCCAGGGCGGGCCTGGTTCTGGCCGGCAGGCCAAGCGCCTGCGCGATCATCCGTCCGTCCAGCTCCGGTACCAGCTCGATTGGCCCTACCAGTGGCGAGACGGCGGCCTACGCTGGCATTATCCGTCGAGCCTTGGCCTGTGCCATCACAAGAGCCTCTGCCTCATGGTCGACGGCAGGGCCGTCGCCCTCGCGACCGGCAGTTACAACTGGACCGCTCGCGCGGCGGCTGGATACGAGAACCTGTTGGTCTTGCGGCCGGCGGACGCCGATCTCGCGGTGGTGATCTGGCGCCATCTGGAAGAATTCCGCGCCGCCTGGAACGAGCCGGGCCGCAGCGTGGACCCCGCTACGTCGTCCGAACTCTTCGCCAGAGGCAACGAACTCGGCGCCGACCATGAGCGGCTGCAAGCGGCGATTCTCGCCGGTCAGGAACAGGGACGCCCACCGGACGAGCCGCTGCCGGAAATCCGGCCGGACCCGCCGCCGATCGCCACGGGCGACATCGAAGTCGCCTTCTCGGGTGGACCGCCTTCCGAGAGCTTCCCGCGCAGGGGCTTCGCCGCCGCCAATCGGGGCAGAGCATTCGCGTTGGCCAAGCCATCCGGGCGGATCAAGACAGCGCCCCTCACCCTCGAGGCGCTGGCGCTCGAGGGGTTCAATCGTGCGAAGCCCGGGTCCACTCTCCGGATCGCGATGTTCGCCATGTCCCGACGCGCGCCGGAATATTCCGCGCTGTTGGAAGCGGCGGGCCGCGGCGTCGGCATCCGGCTGATCCTGGACCGACGCTCGTCGAAAGGACTGGCCGGCGATGTGCTGGACCTGACACGGCGCAAGGCTCTGCCCATCGACATGCGCATCGCCAACCGTTTCATGCATCAGAAGTACATGATCCTCGATGCGGAAAAATTGGTGGTGACCGGCACGGCGAACTTCACGCCCGACTCGAGCCGGCGCCATGCGGAGTCCCGTCTGCTGTTGCGGAACTCTCCCTCTGTTGCCCAGGCCTTCGCGCTGGACTTCGAGAGAATTTGGGCGCGTCTGGCTCCGGTGGAAAACCGAGACGTGGAAAGCCAAGATGGCGGCCCAAAAAGCTGAGAGGCGGGGCCCCGGGGGCGCCGCCTCTCTGAACAACGGACGACTGACAAGAGCCATCACCACAAAAAAAGATAGCGCGAGAGAAGACATTGATCAAGCCCAAGAATGCAGCTGCGGCCGGCGTGTTCGAAGGTGGGGTCTCACGGCGTTCTTGACATCCGGGCCGCGATGCGTAGGTTGCGCAGCACACGAGGCCGGTCCTAAAGACCGGCCCGCTTCTTTCATGGACACGGGTTGATGAGGGTCGAGCCCGCTGGGCTCAAACCGCCTCGACCGCACGCCGCGCCGGCGGCATCACGATAAGGGACGACCGCCATGGCCAAGGCGACCACCATCAAGATCAAGCTCGTGTCGACCGCCGACACCGGCTTCTTCTACGTCACCAAGAAGAACTCTCGGACGATGACGGACAAGCTGTCCAAGAAGAAGTACGACCCGGTCGCCAAGAAGCATGTCGAGTTCAAGGAAGCCAAGATCAAGTGATCCTGGCCGTCCGGGCCGCGCCCGGGCCGGAACTGCTTCAAAGCCGTCCCTCGGGGCGGCTTTTTTGCTGGGACGCGACGGCGCAGAGCCGGCTGAGTGGAATCGAAAAGGCCCGCGTCCAGCGCGGGCCTTTTCGTGTCGCCGATGAGGCGGGTGAAGGTGGCCGGCTGGAATTGGACCGCGAGGAGGCCACTCCGTCCAATTCCAAGCCGGCCGAACCCCGCGGAACCCAGGAGATGCGGCGGACCTGAGCACTCCGAGGGGTAGTCGTGGCGAGGAGGAGACCGATCGGTCGAGCCGTCCTCGCTGCATGAGAAGAATTTAACGTATGGAACGCCGAAGTCCACTCTCACCCGATGATGGGGTCCGTTTACTCGTCGTTAAGGTAAAGGATCGCGCCCCGACGCCTCCGCGTCAAGCCGCACGGCCCAGAATGACCCTGTTCCGGCCCTCGGCCTTGGCCTGGTAGAGCGCCTGGTCGGCGCGCTTGAGCAAAGTCTCGGGCGTTTCATCGAGCCGTGTGACGGCCGCGACCCCGATCGAGACCGTGACCGGGATCAGGTCCGCGCCCTTGTGGATCGAGAAGGGGTCCTGCTCGATGCGGCTGCGGATGCGCTCGGCGGCGAGCTGGGCCGTCTCGATGGGCGTGTCGGGCATGACCACGACGAGCTCCTCGCCGCCAAATCGGGCCACCAGGTCCGGACCGCGCAGGCTCTTTCGGACGCGCAGCGCGAACTCCTTCAGCACCTCGTCGCCGGCGTCGTGGCCGTGGGTGTCGTTGACGGCCTTGAACTTGTCGACGTCGAGGACGAGCGCCGAGAGCGGGCGGCCGCGGTTGAGCGCGTCCTCCACCAGCGCGCCGAAATGGCTGTCGAGATAGCGTCGATTGTGCAGCCCGGTGAGCGCATCCACGATGGCGAGCTCGATGGTGGCGTGCACCGTCTCGCGCAGCCGGTCGGCGTAGCGCTTGCGGCGGACCTGGGTGCGCACGCGGGCCAGAAGCTCGTTCCGGTCGATGGGCCGGACCAGGTAGTCGTTCACGCCAAGGTCGAGGCCGCGCAGGATCCGGGCGTTGTCCTCCGCCTCGGCCAGCATCAGGACGCCGATATGCCGGGTCGATTCGACCGAGCGCAATTGGCTGCACAGGCGCAGCCCGTCATAAGAGGCGAGGTCCAGCGACACGATCACGAGGTCGGGCGTGTCGTCGGAGGCAGCGAACAGCGCCTGCTGCGGGTCCGTCGCCAGCGTGACGACATGGTGCTGGGACAGCGTCGACATCAGCCGCTCGGACGATCCCGGGCGGTCGTCGACCAGCAGGATGCGCCCGCCCGCGCCGGTGTCGGCCACGGCTTGCACCAGCGGATCGCCCATGCCGGCGTCGCGCGAGGTGGCGGCGCGGCTGCGCAGCTCGTCGGTCACGGATTTCAGCCGCACGAGGCTGCGCACGCGCGCGATGAGGGAGATCTCGTTGACCGGCTTGGTCAGGAAGTCGTCGGCGCCGGCCTCCAGCCCCTTCACCCGGTCGCTCGGCTGGTCGAGCGCCGTGACCATCACGACGGGAATATGCGCCGTCATGGGGTTGGACTTGATGCGCCGGGTGACCTCGAAGCCGTCCATGCCCGGCATCATCACGTCCGTGAGGACGATGTCGCACAGGCCCTGGTCGCAGATCGCGATGGCGTCAGGCCCGTTCGTGGCGGTCAGGACGTCGAAATACTCGGCCGTGAGCCGAGCTTCCAGGAGCTTGACGTTGGGCAGCAGATCGTCGACGACCAGGACGCGAGCGGTCATGTAACGGCAGCCCCCTCAGGCGTCGCCAAGATAGATGCGAACCGTTTCGATGAACTTGCCGACCGAGATCGGTTTTGAGAGATAGGCCTCGCAACCCTTGCGGCGGATCCGCTCCTCGTCGCCCTTCATGGCGAAGGCCGTGATGGCGATGATCGGGATCGAGCGCAGCTCCTCGTCGCTCTTCATCCACTGCGTGACGTCCTCGCCCGAGACCTCGGGCAGCTGGATGTCCATCAGGATGAGATCGGGCGCATGCTTGCGCGCAAGTTCGATCGCCTCGACGCCGCTCGCGGTTTTCAGGGTCTGGTAGCCGTGGGCTTCGAGAAGGTCGTTGAAGAGCTTCATATTGAGCTCGTTGTCCTCAACGATCAGAACAGTTTTTGCCATTGGCATATCCTCGCACGCCGTCCACAATCATAGGGTTCGGCGTCGACCTCGTCCCGGACCGTCTCTCACGATATAGCTGATACATGTTGATGAAACACAAACCCGGGCCCTCCAGGGCGGACAGGCCGGGCCGGATGACCCGCGAACTCGCCGAAGCGCTCGCCATCGAGGCGCTCGGATACCTGGCGGCGGAGCCCGAAAGGCTGGAGCGCTTCATGGCCCTGACGGGCCTGACGCCGGACACGCTGCGCGGCGCAGCCGGCGAGCCGGGGTTCTTCGTGGCCGTGCTGGACCACCTCGCCGGCGACGAATCGCAGCTGCTCGCCTTCGCGGCCAACGCCGGCCGGCCGCCCGAGCACGTGCTGGCGGCGCGCGACATGCTGGCCGGGCCCGACGCCATGGGGCTTCGCGAGGGCTGACGCCATGGGGGGCGCGTCCGGGAACGACCCGAAGGGCCTGGCCGGGAGCGACGCCGCCGCCGCGCCGGCGCGCCTGTGCCGGGACTGCCTGTCGGCCTCCCCGGCCCGCCCCGGACGCGTCGGACGCTGCGCGGCCTGCGGCTCCCCTCGCCTGCTCGCCCATCCCGAGCTTCACCAGCTCTGCATCGCCCATATCGACTGCGACGCCTTCTTCGCCGCCATCGAGAAGCGCGACGACCCGTCGCTCGCCGACAAGCCGCTGATCATCGGCGGCGGCCGGCGCGGCGTGGTCTCCACGGCCTGCTACATCGCCCGCACCTATGGGGTGCGCTCGGCCATGCCGATGTTCCAGGCCCTGAAGGCCTGCCCGCACGCCGTGGTGGTGCGGCCCGACATTGAGAAATATTCCCGGGTCGGCCGGCAGATCCGCACCATGATGCTGGACCTGACCCCGGCGGTGGAGCCCATCTCCATCGACGAGGCCTTCCTGGACCTCTCCGGCACGCAGCGCCTGCACCGGGCGAGCCCGGCCGAGACGCTGGCGCGCTTCGCCCGGCGGATCGAGCAGGAGCTGGGCCTCTCGGTCTCGGTCGGGCTCTCCTACAACAAGTTCCTGGCCAAGATCGCGTCCGACCTCGACAAGCCCCGCGGCTTCCAGGTGATCGGCCGGGCCGAGGTGGCGGGTTTCCTCGCCGACAGGCCGATCGGCATCATCCCGGGCGTCGGTAAGGTCACCCAGGAGCGCCTCGCCCGCGACGGGCTGCGCCTCATCGGCGACATCCAGCGCCGCCCCGAGGCCGATCTCGCCCGCCGCTACGGCGAGGAGGGCCTGCGCCTGGCCCGGCTGGCCCGCGGCGAGGACCGCCGGCTCGTGAAGCCCGAGCGGGACACCAAGAGCGTCTCCGCCGAGACCACCTTCGACCAGGACATCGCCGACCCCGAGCAGCTTGTCCCGGTGCTGCTGCGCCTCTCCGAGAAGGTGGCGCTGCGCCTGCGCAAGGCCGATTTCTCGGCCCGCGGGCTCACCCTGAAGCTGAAGACGGCGGATTTCCGCACCCGCACGCGGGCGCGTTCCGGCTTCCCGCCGACGCAGCTCGCCTCCCGCATCTTCGAGGCCGGCCGCGAGATGCTGCTGAAGGAGTGCGACGGCACGCGCTTTCGCCTCATCGGCATCGGCGCGTCGGACCTCGGGCCCGGCGCGGAGGCCGACCGCGGCGACCTGATCGACGTCACCGCGCCGCGCGACGCCGGCGTGGAGCGCGCCATCGACAAATTGCGGGAGAAGTTCGGCGGCGAGGCCGTCATGCGCGGCCTCGTCTTCGGCGCCCGTCGCGAGCGGGAGCGCAAGTCCGGAGACGAGTGACGGCCGCTACTGCGGGCAGTCCTGCGCCTTCATGACGTCGAGGCGCTTGAGGTCGCCCGACAGGCTGAAGTCGCCATAGTCGAGCCTGAGCTTGCGCGACACGCCGTTCTCCAGAAGCTCGAAGGAGAGCGTGTAGACCGGCCGCTGGCTATCCTGCGTGCCTTCCTCGAAATAGCTGACCGACACCGGCCAACGCGCCAGCTTGTCCCATCCGGCGTCGCGCAGCGGCTGCTCCAGCTCGCCGTCGCGCTCATGCGGGACGGGCTTCCCGATGACCGAGAAGGTGTCGTAGACCTTCTTGCCGCCCTCGGAGCCGTCGAAGAGCTTCACCGAGGAGGTGCTGGCGCCGGCCCGCGCCGCCTCGATCAGCATGCGCATCTGCGCCGTCGGGAAGGCGATGTCGCCCTTCAGCGTCGCGCGCCCGGGCTGGGGCTTCTTCAGCCGCACCGCGATGCCGTCCGCGATCTTCTCCGCCGTGCCGTCGGTGGCCTCCGTCGGCGCCTGGCCCATGCGCGATTCGGTGTTGAAGCGGAACGTCTTGCCGTCGCCCTCCTCGAAGGTGGTGGTGCGCATGTCGGAGAGCCGCGAGCCAATGTCGCCGCCGGTCAGCTCCGTCACCTGTCGGAAGGTCAGGGCGTAGCCTTCGCAGGCGGAGCCCGTGAACTCGAAGACGATGCGCCCGCGCGCCGACTCGACGCCTTTGGCCCCGCCGGTCTTGGCCAGCGACAGGTCGTAGCTGGCGCGGTGCGGCGCCATCGCGAGGGGGCCGGCCGCGGCCGGCGCCGCATGGGCCGTCGCCAGGCACAGGCCGACGAAGATGAAGCGCGCGCGCATTCGAAACTCCTTTGGTCCGCGACGGTGCGCGGCGTCCATGGAACGATAGCCGTCGCCATGGGCGCCAGCAATGCGGCGCTGGCGGGGCATGCTTGCCGAGGGCCGGGCGATGCGCCACAACGGCTGCGGCGGCCGTTCGCCGCGCCTGTCGCCAACGCCGCCGAACGAGCGAGGATCCCATGAGCATCGAAGCCAAGCTGAAAGAACTCGGCGTCACCCTGCCCACGCCGGGCGCGCCCATCGCCAACTACGTGCCCTGCGTGCGCACCGGCTCGCTCCTGGTGGTGTCGGGCCAGCTCTGCCTCGGCGCGGACGGCAAGCTCGCGGACGCCCACAAGGGCAAGCTCGGCGGCGAAGTTGCGGCCGAGGCCGCCATCGAGGCGGCGCGCCTGTGCGCCATCAACATTCTCGCCCAGGCCAAGGTCGCGCTCGGCTCGCTCGACGCCATCCAGCGCTGCGTGCGTCTCGGCGGCTTCATCAACTGCGTCCCCACCTACGGGGCCATCGCGCCGGTGATGAACGGCGCATCCGATTTCATGGTCGCCGCGCTGGGCGACAAGGGCCGCCACGCCCGCAGCACCATCGGGGTGGCCGAACTGCCGCTCGACGCCGTGGTGGAGGTCGAAGCCATGTTCGAGGTGGCGTGAATGTCGGCCCCTGCCTGGCTCATCGCCCGCCCCATCGCGCATCGCGGCCTGCATGACCGCGCCCGCGGGGTCGTCGAGAACACCGCCTCCGCCGCCCGCGCCGCCATCGAGAAAGGCTTCGCCATCGAGTGCGACGTCCAGCTCACCCGCGACCTCGATGCGGTCGTCTTCCACGACTACGCGCTGGAGCGCCTGACCGTGGACGGCGCCGGCCGCGTCGCGGACCGCACGGCGGCCGAGATGGCCGCGCTGTCGCTGAAGCATACGGCGGACCGGGTGCAGACCCTGGCGGAGTTCCTCGCCGTGCTGGGCGGCCGCACGCCGCTGGTGCTGGAGATCAAGAGCGCCTTCGAGGGCGACATGCGGCTCACCCGCCGGGTCGTCGACGTGCTGAAGGACTATGACGGCCCGGTCGCGATCAAGAGCTTCGATCCCGACATCGTCGCCCTGCTTCGCGAGCTCGCCCCGGACCGCCCGCGCGGGATCGTGGCCGAGAACGACTACGAGCACGGCGAATACGCCAGGCTGTCCGCCGAGACCAAGCGGGCCATGTCCAACCTGCTCCACTACGAGCGCAGCCGGCCGGACTTCCTGTCCTGGCAGGTGAAGGACCTGCAGAGCGCCGCGCCCTATCTCTGCCGCAAGGCGGTGGGGCTGCCGGTGATGACCTGGACGGTCCGCACGCCCGAGCAGCTGGCGCAGGCCAGGGCCGGGGCCGACCAGATCGTCTTCGAGGGCTTCCTGCCCTGACGCGCGTCCGCGACGACGCGCCCGGCTTGCCCTCGGGCCTGCAAAGCCTAGCTTGGGGGAAGCTGCCCGGTTCGAACTGGCGACATGGCCGAACACTCCCCGCCTGACATCCCCGCCGATTTCGTCCTGAAAGTCGCCTCCAGCCTCAAGGCCGTGGATGCGGCTGCGTGGGACGCCTGCGCCCATCCGCAGGGCGCGCCTGAATCGGCGTCTGAGGATGATCCCGCCAACCCGTTCATCTCGCACGCTTTCCTGTCGGCGCTGGAGGAGTCCGGGTCGGCCGTGGCCCGCACCGGATGGGCGCCGGCCCATGTGCTGGTCGAGGACGGGGAAGGCCAGCTGCTCGCCTGCGCGCCGTGCTACCGCAAGTCCCATTCGCGCGGCGAATACGTCTTCGACAGCGGCTGGGCCGACGCCTATGAGCGCGCCGGCGGCAGCTACTATCCGAAGCTCCAGGTCTCCGTGCCGTTCACCCCGGCCACCGGGCGGCGCCTGCTGGTGCGCCCCGGCCCGCGGGCGGCGCTCGCGCGCGAGGCGGCCATCGGCGCCCTGCGGGCGCTCCGCGCCCAGACGGGCTCGTCCTCCATCCACCTCACCTTCCTGCCGAAGGCCGATTGGGACGACCTTGGCGCGCGCGGCTTCCTGCAGCGCACCGACCAGCAGTTCCACTGGCTCAACGACGGCTATGCGAGCTTCGAGGGGTTCCTGGAGGCGCTGGCGTCGCGCAAGCGCAAGGCGATCCGGCGCGAGCGCCGCGACGCCGTGGCCAACGACATCGTCATCGAGCGCCTGACCGGCGCCGCCATCACGGAGGCGCACTGGGACGCGTTCTTCACGTTCTACATGGACACGGGCTCGCGCAAATGGGGCCGGCCCTACCTGACCCGGGCCTTCTTCTCGCTCATCGGCGAGCGCATGGCCGACAAGGTGCTCCTGGTGATGGCGCGGCGCGGCGGACGCTACGTGGCCGGGGCGATCAACTTCATCGGCGGCGACGCCCTCTATGGCCGCAACTGGGGCTGCATCGAGGATCACCCCTTCCTGCATTTCGAAATCTGCTACTATCAGGCCATCGAATTCGCGATCGAGCGGGGCTTCTCCCGGGTCGAGGCGGGCGCCCAGGGCGAGCACAAGCTGGCCCGCGGCTACCGCGCCGTGACCACCTACTCGGCGCACGACCTCGCCGACCCGTCCTTGCGCAAGGCGGTGGCGGACTACCTCGCGCGCGAGCGCAGCTACGTGGCGAGCCTGCACGAGGAATACGAGGAGCACGCGCCGTTCAGGAAGGCGTGATCGGCGCCAGATCGCCGGAACGCCCGGCTCGAGCGGGGCATGGATCGACGACAGGCGCCCGGGCGGCGCTCGCAGGCAGGAGAGTCTGGCGATGTGGCGCACTCTATTTGTCCTGACGGCGGCCGGCGCAGCCGTCGCCGCTGTGGTCCCGGCGATGGCGCAAGGCCGTCCGCAGACCCCCGCCATGACCTGCGCGCAGACGCGCAGCATCGTCGCCGCCAATGGCGGGATCGTGCTCGGCACGGGCGGCTACACCTATGACCGCTATGTCAGGGACGCCAGCGCCTGCCTGCCCGGCCAGGCGCTGAAGCGCCAGTTCGTGCCCACGCGCGACCAGCCCGCCTGCCTGCTTTATGTGTGCTTCGATCCCACCTTCGACCGCTTCTTCGATGACTGAGCCGGCCGCCGGCCAGGCCGGGGCGGCTTGACGGCGCGCCCTGCGCGCGCGACATCCGGGACGGTGCCGGACGGGCGCGCGACGGGGCGGACCGATGACGACCTATGACGACCAGAACGTCTTCGCCAGGATCCTCCGGGGCGAACTGCCCTGCGAGAAGGTCTACGAGGACGAGGCGACCTTCGCCTTCATGGACATCATGCCCCGCGCCGACGGGCACGTGCTGGTGATCCCCAAGACGCCGGCCCGCACCATCCTGGACATCCGCCCCGAGGACCTGTCGCGCCTGATAGTCTCCGTCCAGACGATCGCCAAGGCGGTGAAGGCCGGCATGGCGGCGGACGGCCTGACGATCCAGCAGTTCAACGAGAGCGCCGGCGGCCAGGTCGTGTTCCACATGCATGTTCACGTCCTGCCGCGGTGGGACGGCGTGCCGCTGCGCCCCCACACGGGCCAGATGGAGAAGCCGGAGGCCCTCAAGGCGCATGCGGACCGGATCCGCGCCGCGCTGGGGAAGTGAGCCTCAGGGCATCGCCGCATAGGCCGCCGCGATCAGCACGGCTTCGCCGACGATGACGCCGGCGAAGAAGGAGCGGCGAAAGAGGAAGAACGCGACGAAGCCGGCCAGCACGCCGCCGACCCTGCCCCACCAGGGCGCGAGCGCCAGCGCGCCGCTGGGCGTGAGCAGCAGCTTGGCGACGACGGCGGCCAGCAGGGCCGTCGCGACCGCCCGGACCCAGACCAAAAACACCGATCCGTCCGACAGCCCCCGCGAGGCGAAGACGCCCAGCGTGCGCCAGATCTCGGTCGGCGCCATGCCGCAGATCACGATCAGCACATAGGGCCAGAGGGGACCGTGCACCACGGCGAGATCGAGGCTCATCGGCGCCGCTCCAGTCCCTGCCCGACCCAGAAGGCGGCCGTGCCGCCGATGAGGCCGACGCCCAGCAGGTCGAAGCCGTCGCCCAGCACGGCGCGGATCGGCGGCTCCAGCGTGAAGCCGAGGCCGATCGCGATCCAGTCGGCCGGGACTCTCGCGCCGGCGCTGATCGAGATGGTGAAATAGATCGGGCTGACGAACAGGATCGCGGCGGCCAGCGCCGGCGGCAGCGACGCCACCAAGAAATAGCCGACGCCCGTCGAAGCCGTGCTGAGCAGGATGCAGGCGGCGGCGAAGCCGAAATAATAGGGCGCGCGGGCCGCCGTCGGCAGATGGGGCAGCCGCCGCAGGCACTCCGTCCACACCGTGACGGCGATGAAATGCGCGGACGCGATCTGGGTGGAGAGCCGCTGGCCGGGGCGACGCAAGAGCGGGAGGATCGCCACCGTCATGGGAAAGAACCGCACCGACGAGAAGCCGATCGCGGCCGCGATGGCGTAGGGGGTCATCCCGGCCGCGACGCCGCCATAGAAGATCACCTGCGCCGGGCTGGCCCAGATCAGCAGCGTCGAGGCCATCGCGGCGCCGACCGGGTGTCCGACGGACTGGGCCAGTCCTCCGACGCCGACCAGCGACAACGCCACCACCCAGGCCGGCAGCGCCAGGGCGTCGCGCACGCCCTTGAAGAACCAGCGTGCGTCCCCGGAGGGCTCCTGCGCGGGCGTCAGCTCCACGGGACCGCGCCGCCGCTCACGGGCCGCCCTTGTCCTTGCCGGTCAGGATGCCCATCAGGGGCGTCGCCTTGATCTGGTCGCGCACCTGCAGCCAGCCCCAATAGAGGCCGAACGCCATCGCCGGCACCAAAATCCAGGCGATCAACTCCTCCAGCCGCTCGCGCTTGCGCCTGCGTTGCCGCCGCTTTTCGAACCACGAGGCCACTTGTCCCCTCCCGACGCCGGCCGCCTCCGGCCCCGAACATGAGGATGGGCGGAGCGCTTCCGCCCCGCCCGTCCGTCTCGGTCCGTTCTAGCGCAACATGACTGCGGCCGAAACCGCCGAAGCGCGCGCCCCCGTCGGAACTGGACGGCTCTGGACGCCCGGCTGGGCCGCGGCCGGGACCAGGCGGATGCGAAACGACCCGGACCATGCAGCGCATGATCCGGGTCGGCGATGTCGAAGCGAGGGAGCCTCAGCTGCGGACCAGCGGCACCTTGGGGACGGTGCGGACCGGCTTGCCGTCGCCGCCGCCCCCGGCGGCCGGGCCGGCCGGCGCGGGGCCGCCCGGGTCCTTCTTGGGCCGGGAGACCTTGCGGGGCGAGGCCGCCGCCTTGCGGGTGGCGCGCTTCTCCCGGATCTTGGTGGCTTCCTCGACGTCCTTTTCGGGCTTGGGCGTGACGGGGCCGGCCGGGAACTCCAGGCCAAGCGCCTTCTTGCCCTCCTTCTCCTCGACCACGACCTTGACCGCGCCGCCATTCTTCAGGCGCCCGAACAGCACCTCGTCGGCGAGCGGCGTCTTGATGGTGGACTGGATCAGGCGGGCCATGGGCCTCGCGCCCATCGTCTCGTCGTAGCCGTGCTCGACCAGCCACTCGCGCGCCCCGTCGGTGAGCTCGATCGTGACGTTGCGGTCGGCGAGCTGCGCCTCCAGCTGCATCACGAACTTGTCCACGACCTTCGAGACGACCTCCTTGGGCAGCTGGCCGAAGGAGATGATCGCGTCGAGGCGGTTGCGGAACTCCGGCGCGAAGAGGCGGGTGATGGCCTCGTTGTCGCCGCTGTCGCGCTTGGACTGGGTGAAGCCGAAGACGGGCTTGGCCAGCTCGGCCGCGCCGGCGTTCGTCGTCATGATCAGGATGACGTTGCGGAAGTCGACCTGCTTGCCGTTGTGATCGGTCAGCTTCCCGTGGTCCATGATCTGCAGGAGGATGTTGAACAGGTCCGGATGGGCCTTTTCGATCTCGTCCAGCAGCAGCACGCAATGCGGATGCTGGTCGATGCCGTCGGTCAACAGGCCGCCCTGGTCGAACCCGACATAGCCGGGAGGCGCGCCGATGAGGCGGCTGATCGTGTGCCGCTCCATGTATTCCGACATGTCGAAGCGCACGATCTCCACCCCGAGGCTGGCGGCGAGCTGGCGCGCCACCTCGGTCTTGCCGACGCCCGTGGGGCCGGCGAAGAGATAGTTGCCGATCGGCTTTTCCGGATCCCGCAGGCCGGCGCGGCTGAGCTTGATCGCCGAGGACAACGCCGTGATGGCGGCGTCCTGGCCGTAGACGACGCGCTTGAGGGTCTCGTCGAGGGCCTTCAGCACCTCCGCGTCATCCTTCGACACGGTCTTGGGCGGGATCCGCGCCATGGTGGCGATGGCGGCCTCGATCTCCTTGATGCCGATCTGCTTCTTGCGCTTGCCCTCCGGCAGCAGCATCTGCGACGCGCCGGTCTCGTCGATCACGTCGATCGCCTTGTCCGGCAGCTTGCGGTCGTGGATGTAGCGGGCCGACAGCTCCACCGCCGCCTTGATGGCGTCGTTGGTGTAGCGGATGTGGTGGAACTCCTCGAAATAGGGCTTGAGGCCCTTGAGGATCTCGATGGCGTCCGGCACCGACGGCTCGTTCACGTCGATCTTCTGGAAGCGGCGCACCAGGGCCCGGTCCTTCTCGAAGTACTGGCGGTACTCCTTGTAGGTGGTCGAGCCGATGCAGCGCAGCGTGCCCTGCGCCAGCGCGGGCTTGAGCAGGTTGGAGGCGTCCATCGCGCCGCCGGAGGTCGCTCCGGCGCCGATCACCGTGTGGATCTCGTCGATGAACATGATCGCCTTGGGGTGGTTCTCGATCTCCTTCATCACCTGCTTGAGGCGTTCCTCGAAGTCGCCGCGATAGCGCGTGCCGGCGAGCAGCGTGCCCATGTCCAGCGCGAACACGGTCGCGTCGGCCAGCACCTCCGGCACTTCGCCGGTGACGATCTTGCGCGCCAGGCCCTCGGCGATGGCGGTCTTGCCGACGCCGGGATCGCCCACCAGGAGCGGGTTGTTCTTCTGTCGCCGGCAGAGCACCTGGATGGTGCGCTGCACTTCGGGCTCGCGCCCGATCAGCGGATCGATGCGGCCCTCGCGGGCCCGCTTGTTGAGGTTGACGCAATAGGCCTCGAGGGCCTCGCCCTTCTTCTTCGGGCCGGCGCCGCCCTCCTCGCCTCCGCTGGACCGTTCCGTCTGCTCCTCCTCGGCGCCGCGCGGCGAACGGGTTTCCGACATGCCCGCGCGCTTGGCGATGCCATGGGAGATGTAGTTCACGGCGTCGTAGCGCGTCATGTCCTGCTCCTGCAGGAAATACGCGGCGTGGCTCTCGCGCTCGGCGAAGATGGCGACCAGCACGTTGGCGCCGGTGACCTCTTCGCGGCCGGAGGACTGCACGTGGATGACGGCGCGCTGGATGACGCGCTGGAAGCCGGCGGTCGGCTTGGAGTCGTCGCTGCCGTCGGTGATCAGGTTGCCGAGCTCGGCGTCGACATATTCGGTCAGGTTGCGACGCAGCGCGTCGATGTCGACGTTGCAGGCGCGCATCACGGCCGCAGCGTCCTGGTCGTCCACGAGCGCCAGGAGCAGGTGCTCCAGGGTGGCGTATTCGTGATGGCGCTCGTTGGCGAGCGCCAGGGCCCGGTGAAGAGCTTGTTCGAGATTGCGAGAGAAGGACGGCATCGGGCCTCAGCCTTTCACTTCTTTTCCATCACGCATTGCAGAGGATGCTGGTGCTTTCGCGCGAAGTCCATCACGAGCGTGACCTTGGTCTCCGCGACTTCGTACGTGAAAACGCCGCACTCCCCGACACCGTGCTGGTGAACATGGAGCATGATGCGGGTGGCTTCGTCCGCATCCTTGTTGAAGAACCGCTGGAGCACGTGGACCACGAACTCCATCGGCGTGTAGTCGTCGTTCAGGAGCAGCACGCGATACAGGTTGGGGCGCTTGGTCCTGGTCTTGGTCTGGGTGATGACGGCGGTGCCCGAGCCGCCGTCGCCCGGTCTGCCCGGACCCCGCCTGCGCTCCGCCGAACGCAGGGGGTCTGTCCGGATCAGGCCGGATGCGAGGTGCCTGCCGCGCAGGAGCGCACGCTTGAGGCGGAGAACCATGTCGGGAAAGATCAGCTTGAGGTCCATCGCGAAAACGGCGGTCCCATTCGGGTGATCGGCTCGACCCCGGCCGGACGACCGGGGGCGGCGACCGCAGCCCAACGGGAGAGCGTCACGGCCGGTTCCGTTAATCTAGTGTTACCCGGGCCGCTCCGCCAGACCGTACTTCAGGCGATCGCGGCGGCGTCTGTGACGCAGGGCGCGCAGGCGCCGCGGCGCAGCCGTCGAGAACGCAAAAAGGCCCGGGGGAACGCCCCGGGCCTTTGCGGTCGCCGTCGAAGGACGGAGACGGATTACTTCGCGGCGGCGGTGGCCTTGGCGAACAGGGTCTCGTAGGGCTTCACCGCGTCCTTGGCGAGGCTGGAATAGAGCTCGCCGACCTTGGAGGCGTAGGCCACGAAGCCCTCATAGGCGGTTTTCATGTAGTCGCTCTGGATCTCGAAGGCCTTGTCGAGCGTCTTGACGCTGACCAGCTTCTCGGCCACGGCCGAGGCGCCTTCGAAGGCCTTCTTGGAGTAGTCGGCGGTCTCGGCGGCGATCGCCTGCACGCCCTTGGAGGCGGTGCCGAGGCTCTTCATCGCCACGTCCACGTTCTCCTTGCCGAGCTTCTGGAAATCTTCGAACTGCGTAGCCATGGTGCACCCCTTAATGAACGCGCCCTTGGGCGCCTGAAACAGGGTTCCTGGCCTGATCACTCAACGCCGGACCGGCGAACCCGATGCGCCTGTTTTATATGCAGCGCACAACGCCGTCAACAAAAATGTTGCACCGCACCATTCTCGTCTTGGGTCAATCGGCGGTTGAGCGGTTAACTCCCGCGTAACCCCAACTCGATACCGTCCAAGACTGTGCCGCGGATGCGACAGTGTGGGCTCCCCTCGCCCGCCGCGCAGATCCAGGCCCCGGCTGCGTCAACAGGCCGGACAGACGGGGACGAGTGGTATGAGTGCGTGTTTGGGTTCTATCGCGGGGCGTTTCGGAACGTTCGCCTCGGTGGTCGCGACAGCCTCCCTCATCGCAGCCGTCGCGTCGTCGCCGGCCGAGGCTCGCCGGAGGCATCACGGCCATGGCGGGGGCTACAGTCCCCCCTACGCCGCCATGGCGCTGGACGCCAAGACCGGCCGGGTCCTTCACGCCGAGAACGAGGATGCGCTGCGCCATCCCGCCTCGGTCACCAAGGTGATGACCCTCTATCTCCTCTTCGAGCAGCTCGAGAAGGGCCGCTTCACCCTGGAGACGCCGTTGCGGGTTTCGGCGCACGCCGCCGCCCAGGCGCCGTCCAAGCTGGGCCTGCGGCCGGGCTCCACCATCGAGGTGGAGGACGCCATCAAGGCGCTGGTGACGAAGTCGGCCAACGATGTCGCCGCCACGGTCGCCGAGAACATCGGCGGGTCCGAGAGCGCCTTCGCCGACATGATGACCCGCAAGGCGCGCCAGATCGGCATGAGCCGCACGACCTACCGCAACGCCTCGGGCCTGCCCAATCCCGGCCAGGTGACGACGGCGCGCGACCTGATCACGCTGGCCCGGTCGCTGCAGGACCGCTTCCCCCGCTACTACCGCTATTTCTCGACCCCGTCCTTCACCTATGCGGGCGCGTCGCATCGCAACCACAACCACCTGCTCGGCCGCGTCGAGGGGATGGACGGCATCAAGACGGGCTACACCCGGGCGTCCGGCTTCAACCTCCTGACCTCGGTGCGCACCGAAGGGCGGCACGTGGTCGCCGTGGTGCTGGGCGGCCGCTCCGCCGCGGCGCGCGACCGCCAGATGGTGGCGCTCCTGGACGACACGCTTGAGCGCGCCTATGCGGGCGCCCGCACGGCTCCGCCGGTCGGGGACACGACGGCGGTCGCGTCCGCGGAGCCGGCCCGCCAGGAAACGGCGAAGCAGGACGCCAAGCAGGAGGCGGCCCGGCAGGAGCTGGCCCGGCTCGAGGCGGCCCGCAAGGAAGCCGTCGCGGCCCGCGAGGCCGCCAAGGAGGCCGAGCTCACCGCCGCGCGGGAAGCCGCCAAGCTGGAGTTCACCCGCCAGGAGTTCGCGCGCCAAGAGACGCTCCGCCAAGAGACGCTCCGGCAAGAGACGCTTCGACAGGAGGCCGCCCGCAACGCGGCCCGCGAGGCGCCGCGCGTCCGGGTCGCCTCGGTGGACGACAGCGTGCCGATGACGACCTCGACCGTGTCGCCGCGCTCCGGGCTGCGCCCGCCTGCCGACGTGGCCCGCTCGGGCCAGGACGCCGCCGCCCTGCAGCCCTCCCCTTCGGCGCACGTTCACCGGACCGTCGACGTCGCCGCCGCCCGGCCGGTCGTCGCCTCCGCGCTGGGCGCCTCGACGGCCACCCCGTCCAGCGGCATGCGCTGGGTCGTCGGCGCCCCGTCGACCGTGCGTCCCGAGACCGAGACCCGGACCGCCCGGCTCGAAGCCCCGCGCGGCGAACCCAAGGCCGAACCGAAGCCCGAACCGAAGCTCGAAGCGAAGCCCGAGGCCAGGGCCGACAGGTCGGAGAGCCGCGTCGAAAAGTCCGACGCCAAGGCCGCGCCCCGCCTGACGGTCTCCGGCTGGGTGATCCAGCTCGGCGCGACCGACGAGGAGGACAAGGCCAAGGACATCTTGGCCCGCGCCAAGGCGAGCGGCCGGTTCATGGCCAAGGCCGCGCCCTTCACCGAGAAGGTCAACAAGGACGGCGCCACGCTTTATCGGGCCCGCTTCTCGGGCTTCGACGAGGACGACGCGCAGTCGGCCTGCAAGCAACTCAAGCGCAGCGGCTTCTCGTGCTTCGCCGTTAAGGGCTGAGCCACCTTTCCCAGTCAAGATGCGGTCGGTCGAAAGGCCGGCCGGAGAGAACCCGGACCACATCGGAGCGGCGGTCAGCGCCGCCCGAAGACGCCGCGCAAAGCGGCGCGAGGGACAGAGAGCGCCTCCGCAAGGCGGCGAAGGGACCGGGCGCGTTTCACCCGGTCCTGTCGACAGACGGACGTAACCACCGGAACGCGCGTGGAGTATCAGCGATGCCGGTTCAGCAGAATGTCCTTGGCCTGGTTCACCCGGGTGGCCAGATACGTCGAGCCCCCCTGGTCGGGATGGAGTTTCTTCATCAGCGCGCGGTGCGCGCGGCGGACTTCGTCCTCCCCCGCCCCCGGCTGAAGGCCAAGGATCTCGTAGGCCTCCTGCTCGGTCGGAGCGCCCGCGCCGCGGCCCCCGCCGACGCGCGGCCCCGCATCCGCGTCGTCCTGTGCTGCTTTGCGCCGTCCGGGAAACCGGCGGTCCAGATACGCTTCCAGAAGCCGTGAGCCGTCCGGGTCGGCGTTGAGGCAGAGCGCGGCGACATCCGCGAGCTGGGCTTCGTCGAGCTCGTCCAGGCTGCGGCCCTCGAAGGGGCCGGCCAGCACATGGCCGGCGAGCGCCCCCGTGTCGTGGTCCAGCGTCATCTCCAGCAGGGCGGAGCGCACGCGCGACTGGGCGCCGGGCGTCGCCTGCGTCCGCTGGGCCCAGCCCGGCACGGAGAAGCCGCGCAGGCCGAGCAGATAGGCCCCGAAGCCGCCGACCGGAATGGCGACGTCCAGTCGTCCCCGGAACAGCAGGAAGGCCGCGAGCGCCAGCGAGGCCACGCCTCCGATCTGGCGCACCAGCTTGGCGAGCGCTTTCGGGCTGGCGGCGGAATAATTCTTGCCGACCCACCACAGGATGAACAGGACCGCAGCCCCGACAAGCAGCGCCACTGTGTTCCTACCTCATCTGACCCAGCAGGCGCTGGGCGCCGGCGTCGCGCCGGGCCAGGTCCTCGAGCGCGATCCGGCCCCCGGCCGCATAGGCGGCGGCCGCCCTGAGCAGGGCCGCGAGTTCGGCCGGAGCCGACGCGTCGAAGCGCGCATACGCGCCCCCGGTGAGCCTCGCGATCTCGCGGAAGGCCCGCTCGGCGGCGGGATCGCGCCCCTCGTGGAACATGAACGCCTTGACGCCCGACAGCCCCAGCTCGCCCGCCAGGGCGCACAGGTCGTCGAGCCGTTCCTCCATGGCGTCGCCCACATAGACCAGGGCGTGCACGGCCCGCTCCCGAGTCTCGCCCCGGACATGGTCGAGCACCCTCAGGATCTGCGTGTGGCCGCCGCGGCAGCCGATCTGCTCCATCAACCCGGTGAGGGCGCGGGGATCGGCCACGAAGCGCGAGGCGCGGCATTCGGAAAAGCCGCGGAAATAGACGAGCTGGACGTCGAGCCCGCCGGCCTGCGCCGCCTGGGCGAACATCTCGCCCTGCAGGCGGCAGGCGAGGTCCCAGGTAGGCTGCCGGCTCATGGTGGCGTCGAGCGCGAAAACCAGCCGGCCCCGTTTTCCGTCGCGTCGCGGCGACAGGGATTTGGCGGCCTGCAGGAAGGCGTCCACGGCGGCGGGGTCCGTGCGGGCGTCGAGCGCTCGCCCGCTCTTCGGGGCGATCCCGCTGCTGTCGTCCCCGCTCATGACTGGCCGCTCATGCCGACTCCGTTCCGCCGTCAATGTGGCGGTTGGGCGGCGATTTGCAACAGGCGCGGCCGTGACGGGGGGGCCCTCAGGGCCTCGCGCGTTGCTGCATCTCGAAGCGCGCCGATCCTCCGACGCGGATCTCGGTGTCGCCGAACCGCATGCCGGTGGGCTGGCCGCTCATATAGGGGATCGCGCTCGTCGGCTCGGCGCGGCGCTGCGGATGCGTCTCGAAGAGGTTGGAGCAGGCGCCGGAGCGCATCTTCACTCCCGGGGCGACCTCCGTCACCGCACAGGCGCGGTCCATGGCGTCAGCGGATCCCGAGGACATCAGGCCCCCGACCGCTCCCACCGCCAAAATCAACATCCGCATGAATCGCCCCTCGATGCGCTGCAGACAGCCGAGCGCCCGAACTGCGGAGATTGTGTGACATGGCGCGAGATTCGGGAACCGCACGGTCAGATCAGCCCCAGTTCGGCGAGCTCGCGGCGTAGCGTTTCGGGCAATGCGGCGAGGCCCACGCCGAAGTCGCCGAGGTCGCGCGGAGCGGACCTGGCCTCCAGATAGCGCCAGCCCTGGAAAGGCCGGCACGGCCGCGGGTCGACCGGCGTGACCACCGGCTCGAGCACCAGGTGGCAGCGTCCGATCCCGTCCGCGTCCTTGAACGGCCGGATCTCCAGGATGGGCTGCCGGCACGCGATCTGGCCCTTGATGACCCAGAACAGCGACCCGCCGTCGACGATCTCGTCGACCCTCTTGGGAACCATGCGGGTCGTGTGCGCCTGCTCGTAGGGCCGCTTCAGGCGCCGGGCCATCGCAGCGTTCTCCTCGATCCAGCCTTCCAGATCTGCGATCGAGTCGCAGCCGACGCAGAGTTTCAGGATGTGCAGGGCCATGCCCCACTCCTAGCGCGGGCGTCGCCTCCCGCCAACGCGGCGTCGCGGCGCCCTGTGGACAACGGCCGGCGTTTCGGCCGGCCGTCAGTCCGGGTCGCCGATCACGATGAGCCTGGCGCCCTCCGGCGTCTGCTGGCCGGCCTCGACGGCGATCTCGGTCACCACGCCCGCCCGCGGCGCCACAAGCGCGTGCTCCATCTTCATGGCCTCGACGATGGCGAGCTTCTGGCCCTTCTCCACCGTCTCGCCCTCGGTCACGAAGAGGGCCACCACCTTGCCATGCATCGGCGCCTTCACGACGCCGCCGGCGTCGGCCTCGTCGAAGGACATGTCGAGCGCGTCGAACAGGCGCACATGAGTCTGGCGGCCATGGTCGAGCACGATCAGGCCGTCCTCGGTCTCGACGATGTCGAGCTCGTGCGAGCCCGGCGGCACGGCGTGGCCGGGAAGCTCCACGCTGGGGCCCTCGGCGTCCCAGCCGAGCACCGCGTCCAGGCGTTCGCCCTCGATCAGGAGCGGCAGGCCGATCTGGCGTTCCCCGGACAGCTGGAACCCGTCGGCCGCGTCCCAGGGGGACGGCGCGCCTCCGCTGGCGACGGCGGCGGCCGCGATGCTGCGGCGGACCGCCTGGCCCACCAGCGCCAGCGCCCCGGCCGCGGCGGCCGCGGCCGGAAACGGCCGGGCCGTCGCGCCGAGCGCCTCGAGATTGCGGTCGATGAAGCCCGTGTCGAAACGGCCGGCCCGGAACTCCGGCGCACGGCACAGCGCCTCCAGAAAGGCCACATTGGAGCGCGGGCCGGCCACCACGGTGCGCGCCAGCGCGTCGGCGAGGCGGTCCAGCGCCTGCGCGCGGGTGTCGCCATGGGCGATCACCTTGGCGATCATGGGATCGTAGAACGGGCTCACCTCGTCGCCTTCCGCGACGCCGGTGTCGATGCGCAGGCGGTCGCTCTCCTCAGGGAAGCGCAGCGCCCACAGCCGCCCCGTCGAGGGCAGGAAGCCGCGCTCCGGGTCCTCCGCGTAGAGCCGCGCCTCCACGGCGTGGCCCTGGATGGCGAGATCGCCCTGCGCGAAGGGCAGCCGCTCGCCTGCGGCGACGCGAAACTGCAGTTCGACCAGATCGAGCCCGGTGATCGCCTCCGTCACTGGATGCTCCACCTGCAGGCGCGTGTTCATCTCCATGAAGAAGAAGCTGTCCGCCGTGAGGCCGTTCGAGCCGTCCGCGATGAACTCGACGGTGCCGGCGCCCACATAGCCGACCGCCCGGGCGGCGTCGACGGCCGCCTGGCCCATTGCGGCGCGGACCTCCGCCGTCATTCCCGGCGCCGGCGCCTCCTCGAGGACCTTCTGGTGCCGGCGCTGCAGCGAGCAGTCGCGCTCGAAGAGATGCACCACGTTTCCGTGCCGGTCGGCGAAGACCTGCATCTCCACATGCCGGGGCGAGCGGACGTATTTTTCCACGAGGACGCGGGGATCGCCGAAGGCGTTGGCGGCCTCGCGCTGCGCGCCGAGCAGCGCCTCTTCGAAGTCGATCAGCCGGTCGACCCGGCGCATGCCCTTGCCGCCGCCGCCCGCGACGGCCTTGATCAGCACCGGAAAGCCGATATTGGCCGCCCTCTCCCGCAGGAAGGCGGGATCCTGCTTGTGCCCGTGATAGCCGGGCACGACCGGAACGCGGGCCCGCTCGACGAGCGTCTTCGCGGCGTCCTTCAGGCCCATCGCCCGGATCGCCGACGGCGGCGGCCCGACGAACGTCACCCCGGCCTTGGCGCAGGCCTCCGCGAATTCGGCGTTCTCGGAGAGGAAGCCATAGCCCGGATGGATGCAGTCCGCCCCCGCGTCGCGCGCGACCTCGAGGATCCGGCTCCCCACCAGATAGCTCTCGCGCGCCGGCGCCGGCCCGATCGCATAGGCCTCGTCGGCGTCGCGCACGAAGAGCGCGTCGGCGTCGGCGTCCGAATGCACCGCGATGGTGCGCATCCCCAGCCGCCTGGCGGTGCGGATGATGCGGCAGGCGATCTCGCCGCGGTTGGCGATCAGGACGGAGGAGAACATGCTTGCGTCTATTCCGCGTCGGAGGAGGCAGGTGATCAGGTCAGGCTGAGGCCTTCGTAGACGACTGAGAGCGGGAGCTCGACGCCCACGGCAGGGAGAGCCAGGACGTCGAGCGCCTCGTGCAGGACGCCGGGGCCCTCGCTCCATTCTCCCGTTTCGGCCCGGGACCAATGCTCCACTCTCATCTCGCTCTGATAGACCAGCACGAGATGTCGGAGAGTGGGGAACGTCTGGTATTGCTTGAACTTGTAGCCACGGTCGTCGGCCATGGTCGAAGGGGACAGAACTTCGATCACCACCACGGGGTCATCGAACCAGCGCCCGGTCTCCTTGGCGGGGCCACATCGCACGGTGACGTCAGGCTGGGGCAGGAAATCGTCATCCTGGCTGCGCGCCAAGCCGAGTTCCCGCATCGCCTCGCAACCGCGCCCGGCGAGTCTGGGGCCCAGCGCCCGGTCGATGTTGGTGCAGATCTTCTGGTGACGATAAGTCGCCGGGGCCATCGCGACCGGAGCGCCGGCCAGCAGCTCGAAGCGCTGGCTGGGCTGCGCGTCCGCAAAGGCGATGAATTCGGCCACTGTCATCATGTCATGAGCTTGCGCTGGCTCTGGCATCGCTGCAATCCTCGTTGCGTGCTGAAAAAACTCTAAAGGTCACATCCGGAACACGCCGAAGCGCGTCTCCTCGACGGGAGCGTTGAGGCAGGCCGAAAAGGCCAGCCCGAGGACGCGGCGCGTTTCGGACGGGAGAATGATCCCGTCGTCCCACAGACGCGCGGTGGCGTAATAGGGGTTGCCCTCCGTTTCGTACTGGGCCCGGATCGGGGCCTTGAAGGCCTCCTCCTCGCGCCCCGGCCATTTGCGGCCCTCCGCCTCGATATTGTCCCGCCGCACCGTGGCGAGCACGCTGGCGGCCTGCTCGCCGCCCATCACCGAGATGCGCGAGTTTGGCCACGAGAACAGGAAACGCGGGCCGTAGGCGCGCCCGCACATGCCGTAATTGCCGGCCCCGAAGGAGCCGCCCACCAGCAGGGTGATCTTCGGCGTCCTGGCGCAGGCCACCGCGGTGACGAGCTTCGCCCCATCCTTGGCGATGCCGCCGGCCTCGTATTGGCGGCCGACCATGAATCCGGAGATGTTCTGCAGGAAGAGCAGCGGGATGCGCCGCTGGGCGCAGAGCTCGATGAAGTGGGCGCCCTTCAAGGCCGATTCGGAGAACAGGATGCCGTTGTTGCCGAGGATGCCGACCGGGATGCCCCAAATTCGCGCAAAGCCGGTCACCAGCGTGGTTCCGTAGAGCGCCTTGAACTCGTCGAAGCGCGAGCCGTCGACCAGCCGGGCGATGACCTCGCGGATGTCGTATTGCTTTTTCAGATCCGTCGGGACCAGGCCTTCGAGCTCGTGGGTGTCGTAGCGCGGGTCCTCCGGCTCGGCGATCGGCAGGTCGTCGGGCTTGCGGGTGTTCAGGTTGGCGACAATCCGGCGCGCCATCGCGAGCGCATGGGCGTCGTCCATGGCGTAGTGGTCGGCGACGCCCGAGACGCGGGCGTGCACGTCGGCCCCGCCCAGATCCTCGGCCGAGACCTCCTCGCCGGTGGCGGCCTTCACCAAAGGCGGCCCGCCGAGGAAGATGGTGCCCTGCTTGCGCACGATGATGGTCTCGTCCGACATCGCCGGCACATAGGCGCCGCCCGCCGTGCACGAGCCCATCACCACCGCGATCTGCGGGATCCCCAGCGAGGACAGCGTCGCCTGGTTGTAGAAGATGCGGCCGAAATGCTCTCGGTCCGGGAAGACCTCCGTCTGATGCGGCAGGTTCGCGCCGCCCGAATCGACCAGATAGACGCAGGGCAGCCGGTTCTCGCGCGCGATCTCCTGGGCGCGCAGGTGCTTCTTCACCGTCATCGGGTAGTAGGTGCCGCCCTTGATGGTGGAGTCGTTGCACACCACCATGACCTCGCGGCCCTCGACCCGGCCGACGCCGGCGATCATGCCGGCGCCGTGGATGGCGTCGTCATACATGCCGAAGGCCGCCAGCGCGCCGATCTCCAGGAAAGGCGATCCCGGGTCCAGGAGGCGCATCACCCGCTCGCGCGGCAGCAGCTTGCCGCGGGCGAGGTGGCGCTCGCGGGCCCGCGCCGGGCCGCCCAGGGCCGCTTCGGCGCGACGGCTCCTGAGCTCGTCGGCGAGCTGGCGCCACTGGGCGGCGTTGGCGTCGAACTCGGGCGAACGACGGTCGAGGGTGGAAGACAAAACGGCCACGCAAGATCCCCTGAGGCCCGGTCCAGGTTCGGGCGCGCAGATCATGCCGGAAGCCGGCGCGAACGCAATCGCAGCCGCACGCCCCGTCGACGCGCTCCGGGCGCAACGCTTTGCGAACCGTCCGCGGGCTATGCTGCAGTCAGGAGGGCGCCATGCATCACCAACTCGCAGCGCTCGCGATCGCGGCTCTCTGCGGCTGGGCAGGCTGGTCGATGCGTCGGCCCGGCTCCGCCGGCCTGACGCGCGCGCTGGGCCTGCTGGCCTGGGCGGCCGGGTCCGCGTTGCTCGACGACGCCTTCGGCGGGCTGCTGCTCGGGGCGGTCATGCAGGGTCAGGCCCCTGATTCAGACCTCGAGCAGACCCTGAAAACCCTCTGACCCGACTCGCGGAATCGGCCGGCCGGCGTCAGCCCTGGCGCGCCGGCTTGGGCTCGGCCGTCGGCGGCTCGACGGGGCCGCCGGCGGCCTTCCAGGCCCCGAAGCCGCCGCCCAGATGGGCGACGGGCTTCAGCCCCATCTCGCGAGCCGTGCGCGCCGACAGCGCCGAGCGCCAGCCGCCCGCGCAGAAGAACACGAAGCGCTTGTCCTCGGCGAAGACCGGCTTGTGGTAGGGGCTCTCCGGATCGATCCAGAACTCCAGCATGCCGCGCGGGCAATGGAAGGCTCCGGGCATGCGCCCTTCCCGCTCCAGTTCGCGCGGGTCCCGCAGATCGACGAACACCACGTCGTCGCGCCCGGCGAGGGCCACGGCGTCGGCGGCCGGGATCGTGTCCACGATGGCGTTCGCCTCGGCGAGCAGCGCCTTGTAGCCCTTGCTGATGGTCTGCGACATGGAACCTCCGATGAGGGGTCAGGATGTCGCGCCGAACGGCCGACCGTCAACGGGTCGGCGTCGCCCCGTCCAGCCCGCCGAGCAGATAAGCGAGGAACGCGAGGGCGGCGAAGAGGCCGAGCGTCGCGGCGGCGACGCTCCAGCAGGAGCGCGGCTGGGCTTCAAGGATCATGGGCGATGTCAGGGTGGCGTCCCGGGATCCTGCGGCAGGGCCGCGATCCCGTCCGGTCCTCACCGGCGGCGCTCTCTTAAGGCCTCGTTAACACCGCCTCAAGCCCTGCTTTAAGAGGGCCGGCCCCTGGAAACCCGTCCGAGCCGGGCCCGGCCCTTGCATGGCGCCCCGCGGCCGCCCCAAGGTGCACGCATGATCCTCGCCCCGCTCGACATCGCCGCTCTCGCCTTCTTCGTCGTCTCGTGGTTCGGCTACGCCTTCGTGGTGGAGGGCCACAGGCTGGGGCGTCACAGCCTGAACGGGATCATGCACGATTTCCGCACCCGGTGGATGGAGCGGATGCTGGCGCGCGAGGTGCGCATCATCGACACGCAGATCATGGCCAGCCTGCAGAACGGGACGGCGTTCTTCGCCTCGACGTCGCTGCTGGCCGTCGGCGGGTCGCTGACGCTGCTGCGCGCCGCCGACGACGTGCTGCGGGTGTTCGCGGATCTGCCGCTCGGCATCGCGACGCAGCGTGGGCTGTGGGAGCTGAAGGTGATCGGCCTGGCCGTCATCTTCGTCTACGCCTTCTTCAAGTTCGCCTGGAGCTACCGCCTGTTCAACTATGCGGCGATCCTGCTCGGCGCCACGCCGCCCTACGAGGAGGCGGACACGGCCGCCGCCGTGCGGCATGCGCATCGCACCGCGGGCATGACCACCGCGGCGGGGCGGCACTTCAACCGCGGCCAGCGCGCCTTCTTCTTCGCGCTCGGCTATCTGGGATGGTTCTGGTCGCCCGTTGTGTTCATCGGGTCCACCACGGCCGTGCTGGTCGTGATGGGAGCGCGGCAGTTCCGGTCGGACGGCCTGAGGGCCGTGAGCCACGCCTACGACCCCAAGGGCGTGTGACCCCTGCGGCTTGACGAACGCCCGCGCCGGGCGCACGCACGACGCATGAACGCGAAACCCACCGTGTCCGCGCCGCCCGAGGCGCTGGAAGCCGCCATCCTGGACCTCGCCCGGCAGCGCGGCTCCGAGAAGACGATTTGCCCGTCCGAGGTGGCGCGCCATCTGGGCGGACCGCACCCCGATGGCTGGGGGCCGCTGATGGTCCCCGTCCGCCGCGTCGCCGTCCGCCTCGCCCATGAGGGCAAGATCGTCATCTACCGCAAGGGCAAGCCCGTCGATCCGGACGACTTCAAGGGCGTATACCGCCTCGGCGCGCCCCGGGAGGAATGAGGCCCGCGGGCCTTAGCCCTTGGCCTTCCAGGCCTCGTAGCGGGCCTTGGTCTCGGCGTTGGGCGGATAGAGCCCCGGCAGCGGCAGGCCGCGGTCCACTTCCGTCATGATCCAGGCCTCCAGGCGCTCCTGCTCCGGTCCCTCCTTCAGCACCGTCTCCAGGTAGGCGGCCGGGATGCAGACCGCGCCGTCGGCGTCGGCCACCACCACGTCGTCCGGGAACACGGCGACCCCGCCGCAGGCGATCGGCTCCTGCCAGCCCACGAAGGTCAGGCCCGCCACCGAGGCGGGCGCCGCGGTCCCGCGGCACCAGGTGGGCAGCCCCGTCCCGAGCACGCCGGCGATGTCGCGCATCACCCCGTCGGTGACCAGCGCCGAGACGCCCCGCTTGGCCATGCGGGCGGTGAGGATGTCGCCGAAGATGCCGGCGTCGGTGACGCCCATGGCGTCGACCACGGCGATGCAGCCCTCCGGCATGTCCTCGATGGCGGCGCGGGTGGAGCGCGGCGACGACCAGGATTCGGGCGTGGCGAGGTCCTCGCGGGCCGGCACGAAGCGCATCGTGAAGGCGCGGCCGGCGATGCGCTTGCCCTCGGCGGTGGGCAGCGGCGCCGGGCCGCGCATCCAGAGCCGGCGCAAGCCCTTCTTGAGAAGGACGGTGGTGATGGTGGCCGTCGAGATCGTCTCGAAGGCGGCGAGCGTGTCAGCGTCGAGCTTCATGTCGGGTGTCCCGCGAAAAGGCCGCGGAGAGTGTCACCGCAGGGCGGGCGGCGCAAGGCGTGGCGGGCAGGGCTGGGTCCCGGCGCGGCCAAGCCTCGCCCGGCCAAGCCTCGCCCGCTCGCCGGCTTCGCCCGTCACGCGTCCCAGGTCGGGGCGAAGGCCGGATTGATCATGCGCCCGTCCGCCCGCGCGAGGCGGGAGATGGCCGCCATCTCGTCCGGCGAGAGGCTGAAGTCCCAGATGTCGAAATTCTCGGCGATGCGGCCGGGATGCGACGACTTGGGGATGGCGCAGACGCCTGCCTGCTGAACCTGCCAGCGCAGCACCGTCTGCGCGCCGGTCTTGCCGTGCGCCACCGCGATCTCCTGCACGGTCTTGTCCTCCGTGTCGGCCCCCTTGCCGATCGGCGCGTAGGAGGTGAACGCCATGCCGTGGCGCCGCACGGCCTCCAGAAGCCGGTGCTGCCCCAGCGTGGGGTGATACTCGCATTGCAGCGCCGCCAGCGGTTCGGTCGAGAGTCGCACGGCCTCGTCCAGGAGCGCCACCGTGAAGTTCGACACGCCGATGTGGCGGGCGAGTCCGCGGCGCTTCGCGTCGCAGAGCGCCCCGATGGAATCGGCCAGCGGGATCTCGGGGTTGGGCCAGTGGATCAGCAGGAGATCCACCGCGTCGAGCCCGAGCTTGCGGAGGCTGGCCTCGGCGGAGCGCTGCAGCGCTCCGGGCCCGATCTCGCTCCACCAGACCTTGGTGGTGACGAACACCTCGTCGCGCGCCACGCCGCCGGCGCGGATGCCTTCGCCCACCTCCGCCTCGTTGCCATACATGGCGGCGGTGTCGATGTGCCGGTAGCCGACCTTCAGAGCCGTCGCGACGGCGTCGACGCAAGCCTGCCCCTCCGACCGGAACGTGCCGAGGCCGAGCGCCGGGATTCGGGCGCCGTTGGCGTCCACGATGATCTGTTGGGACATGAGGAGGTCTCCTGCTGGGTCGGATCCAGAACCTAGGGCGAGGCGGGCCTTTGTCACCCCCGGAAGGGCGCGCTCACCCGGCCAGGGACGTCGCGGTCGGGCCGAACACGTCCTCGAAGGCGGCGCGCAGCGCGGCGTCGGCGTCCTGCATGGTCACCGGGAGCCCGAGATCGACGAGGCTCGTCACGCCGTAGCGCCGCTCGGCGATGCCGCACGGCACGATGCCGCCGAAATGCGCGAGGTCCGGCTCCACGTTCAGGCTGACGCCGTGGAACGTCACCCAGCGGCGCACCCGGATGCCGAGCGCGGCGATTTTGTCCTCGGCGCCGGGCCCCTTCTCGGGCCGCCTCACCCACACGCCGACGCGATCCTCCCGGCGTTCGCCGCGGATGGTGAACGCGGCCAGCGTCTCGATGACCCAGGCCTCCAGGGCGGCCACGAAGGCCCGCACGTCCGGCCTGCGGCGCTTCAGGTCCAGCATCACATAGGCCACGCGCTGGCCCGGGCCGTGATAGGTGAACTGCCCACCCCGGCCGGTGCGGTGGACGGGAAAGCGGGCGTCCACGAGGTCCTCGTCGCGCGCCGAGGTTCCGGCCGTGTAGAGCGGCGGATGCTCGACCAGCCAGACGCATTCGGGCGCGCGCCCCTTCGCGATGGCCTCGGCCCGCGCCTCCATGACGCGAACGGCGTCCTCATAGCCGGTGAGGCCGGGGCTCGTGACCCACTCGACGGGCCCCGATCCCTCGGCCGCCCACAACCGTCCGGCCAGCTCTTCCCTGATCTTCACCGCGCATTAACCCTGTTGACCGCTCACTGAGACGGCGAACGGACCGGAGCCGGGGGCCCTCCCCGGTTCCGTCGCCCCAGCCTTAGACAACCTTCGCGGCCGCTTCCACCGGAATGGTCCGGCGGCCGCCTGCATCGACCTTGAGTTCTCGTGGAGCGTGCTTCGTGGCATCTGGTCTGGACATCGTTGGCGTCGACATCTCCATCGTCCTGGGCCGCTCCAGGATGCCGATCCACCAGCTGCTGCGCATGGGCCGCGGCGCGGTGATCGCGCTCGATTCGGCCGAGGGCGACGAGGTCGAGATCCTCGCCAACGACCTGCCGATCGCGCGCGGAAACGTCGTCGTCAGCGGCGCCGCCATCACGGTCGAGGTCAAGGAGTTGCTGCGCCGCCCGCCCAGCGAAAAAATCGGCGGCTGAGCCCCGCGCCGGGTTTTCCCCCGCGCCGGGCAATGGTCGCTTGTCGAGCCGGAATCGATCTGTTACACGGAGCGCCGTTCCGGTCGGGCGGCCTTTTGGGGCTTCTTCCCGGAACACGTTGCGGTCGTGGCGGAATTGGTAGACGCGCTAGCTTGAGGTGCTAGTAACTTAACCGTTGTGGAGGTTCGAGTCCTCTCGACCGCACCACTCTCTTTCGAGCCCCCGGGCTCCGAACGGCGGCAGGATCGAAAGATCCGGGCCGCCGTTTCGTTTTGGGGGCGGTCACACCGCCCGGCGCCGACGCGTCGAGGCGATGATCTTTTCCGTCTCGCTCGACCACCCGGCCCGGGCCGGGACGGTGACGGCGGCGCCCGAGCCGCGCTCCATGTGGACCACGGCATAGCCCTCGCTCTTCAGCGCCCGCAGGAAGGCCGGCACCATGGCGGCCGTCTGCGGCTGGATGTCGTGCAGCAGGATCATGCCGCGCCCGGCATGCGCCAGCCGCTCCAGCATGCGGCTGAGCTGGAAGTCGGGCGCCATGCGGACCCAGTCCGACGCCCACAGGTCGCAGCCGAAGACGCCGATGTCGCGCTCCGCCGCCCAGGCGTTCGTCGCGGGCGTGTCGGCGAAGCCCGGATAGCGCAGGAAGGGCGCGACGCCGCCCTGGCCGGGCCTGGCGTCGGGCTCGCCCAGCGCCGCCGAGATGGCGGCGAAGCCGCGCTCGACCTGCTGGATCTGGGCCGCCTCGCCGAGATCGCGCATCGTCCAGGGATGGGACCAGGTGTGGCAGGCGAGGCTATGCCCCTCGTCGCGCATGCGCCGCACCAGCGCCGGGTGCGCGGCGGCGTTCCGGCCGATCAGGAAGAACGTCGCCCGGACGCCCTCGCAGGCGAGCGCGTCGAGAACGCGCGGCGTGGTCCCGGGCGCCGGCCCGTCGTCGAAGGTCAGCACGACCTCCTTCGGCCCGAGCGGCAGGGCGGCCGGATAGGTCTTGAGGCCGACCTGGAGCCCGCCTCGGGTCCCCACCGGCAGGATGCGGGCCGTCCCGAGCCGGTCCGGCGCGCAGGCGCCGGCCCAGGCCGGACCGGCCCCGGCTGCGGCGAGCAGGCCGGCCGCGACGGCGCGGCGGGTGGGGAGGCGTGTCATGCGCGGCGAAGCTCCGGAGTTGAGGCCGCAAAGGGCGGCGGGCGACCGTCAGGCCGGCGCGAGCGCCGCGCGCGACGGCGTCAGCCGCGCCGCCCAGGCGATGAACGGCGTCTCGATCCACCGATGCGTCGCCAGCGACGCCACGAAGGCCGAGGCCACGACCAGCGGATAATGCGCCAGAAGCGTCCACCCATCCGCATGGGGCGCCACGACTTCGGCGAGCCTGAGGCATGGAAGCAGCAGAACGAAGTGCGCCAGATACATGCTGTAGCTCACCTCGCCGAGACGCCGCATCGGCCGGCTGGCGAGGAAAGCGGGCGGATTCCCGGCCGCGCACGCGGTCACCACCGCCGCGCCGGCCGCGAAGAGCAGCTCCGGCGCGGGCGCGAGCACGATCATGACCAGCAGGGCGAGGATGGCGCCCTGCCCCGGGGGCGCCGCGAAGCGCCGGGCGGCCAGCGCCGCCGTGACGCCCAGAAGGAACACGGGAGCCTGGGTCGCCGGGTGGATGTGGATCGCGAATTCCGCCGTCCCGGCGAGCAAAGCCTGGCGGCGGAACGCTTCGGCGGCGAGCATGGCCAGGACGGTGAGTAGCGCGCTGCGCAGGAGCTTTCCGTCTATGATCGCCAGGAGCAGCGGCAAGGCGACATAGAAGGCGACCTCGCACGCGACGGACCAGCCGCCCGGGACCACCGCGACCGACGCGTCGCCCCGCCACGCGCTGCCGAAGACGGCCGCGACTGCGACGTCCGCCACGGTCAGCCCCTCCTCGGCGGACAGCCTCGGCCCGAGGCCGGCCAGGGCCGTGTAGCCCAGCAGGGCGGCCCAGTAGCCGGGTGCGATCCGCGCCAGCCGGCGCAGGGCGTAGCATCCCAGCCCGCCGGGATGGTCGCTCATCCGGCAGGTCAGCGTGAAGGCGCTGACGACGAAGAACAGCTCGACGCCGTATTGGCCCGTGGAGCCGATGGAGACCAGCCACGCAGGCAGCGATAACATGGCCTCCGGACCGACCGGCTGGAAGATGGCCAGCGCCCCGTAAGCGCCCTGCGCGGCGTGGTGCAGGATCACCATCAGGATCGCCACGCCCCGCAAGCCGTCCAGCGCGGGCATATGTTTGGGAAGGCTCGTCACGCTGCAGGGACCCTCGCGCGGTTCAGCGGATCCATCTTGAGCCCCTCCGATTAAGGTTTTGAAACCGGAAGGCGCGCGACCCGGACTGGCGCGTTGCGCGCGGCGGCGCGAGTGCTACAAGGCGCCAGGCCATCTCACGAAAAACGCGGACCGTCGCATGCTGGATCTCGACGACCAGACCAAGTCGGCCGATCGCATCCTCGCTTTCCGGAACGAGGACGGCGACGTCAGCCAGGCGTTCGTCGCCGCCGTCGTCCAGGCGACCGAGGCGGGCGACGCCGAACAGCTGCGCGAACTGGTCCGGCCGTTCCATGAGGCCGACCAGGGCGCCCTGCTGGAGGCGCTCCCGAGCGAACTGCGCGCCCGGCTGATCGGCCTGCTCGGCGACGTGTTCGACTTCGCCGCGCTGACCGAGGTCGACGATTCGACCCGCGAGGAGATCCTCGACGAGCTGCCAACGCAGACCGTCATCGAGGGCATGAAGGACCTCGATTCCGACGACGCGGTCTACATCCTGGAGGACCTCGACAAGCAGGACCAGGACGAGATCCTCGAGGGCCTGCCGGCCTCCGAGCGCGTCGCCCTCCAGAAGAGCCTGGACTATCCGGAGGATTCCGCCGGGCGCCTGATGCAGACCGAGCTGGTCGCCGCCCCGCCCTTCTGGACCGTGGGCCAGACGCTCGACCACCTCCACGCCAGCGTCGACCTGCCGGAGAGCTTCTACGAGGTCTTCGTGGTCGACCCCGGCCACCGGCTGCTCGGGCAGATCTTCCTCGACAAGCTGGTGCGCAGCCCCCGCGGCGAGCGGGTCGACGCCCTGATGAGCACCGACCGCCGGCGCGTCCACGCCACCGACGACCAGGAGCAGGTGGCCCGGCTCTTCGAGCGCTACAACCTCGTCTCCGCGCCCGTGGTGGACGAAGCCGAGCGGCTGGTCGGCGTCGTCACCATCGACGACATCGTCGACGTGATCCAGGAGGAGGCGGACGAGGACGTGAAGGCGCTGGGCGGCGTCAGCTCGGAGGAAGAGCTGTCCGACACCGTCGGGACGATCGCCCGCAGCCGCTTCGTATGGCTCTTCGTCAACCTGATCACGGCTTTCCTGGCCTCCGCCGTGCTGGGGCTTTTCGAGGGCCAGCTCCAGAAGATGGTGGCGCTCGCCGTGCTGGCCCCCATCGTGGCGAGCCAGGGCGGCAACGCCGCCACCCAGACCATGACGGTCGCCGTGCGGGCGCTCGCGGTGCGCGAGCTCGGCGCCGCCAACGCTTTCCGGGTGACGTTGCGCGAGACCTTCGTGGGGCTCGTCAACGGCGCGGGCTTCGGGGTCCTCACCGGCCTGGCGGCCGCGCTCTGGTTCAAGGACTGGAACCTGGGCGTCGTGATCGGCGTCGCCATGGTGGTCAACCTCGTGGCCGGCGCGCTCGGCGGAATTCTCATTCCGCTGACGCTGGAGAAGTTCGGCGCCGACCCGGCCGTCTCCTCCGGAGTCTTCGTCACCACCGTCACCGATGTCGTCGGCTTCTTCGCATTCCTGGGCATAGCAACGCTTTGGTTCGGTTTGGGGTGATTGCAATCAGCTTCAGCTTCGTATTTCCTGTTTCTTAAGACCTTTGGTCGAATTGCTGGGTATCGCGTTCCCGTCCACGAAGCGGCGAGCCTTGATGCGTATCCTCACCCGCGTTCTCCAGGCCAAGGGCCTTCTCGCCGCCAGCCTCGCTTTCGCCCTCGCGGGCGCGGGCTGCACCATGGCGCCCGACTATTACCCCCGGAAGGGGGACGCCAAGCCGCATGCCGGCGTGGCGCGCGCCAAGACGCTGCCGATCCACGGCATCGACGTGTCGCGCTGGCAGGGCGAGATCGACTGGAACTCGGTGCGCGAGGCCGGCACCCGCTTCGCCTTCGTCAAGGCGACGGAGGGTGGCGACCACCTCGACCCCGCCTTCAACCGCAACTGGACCGGCGCGAAGGCCGCCGGCGTGCCGGTCGGCGCCTATCACTTCGTCTATTGGTGCCGCTCCGCCCAGGAGCAGGCCAAGTGGTTCGTGCAGCACATCCCGACCGACCCGGATTCGCTGCCCCCCGTCCTCGACGTGGAGTGGAACGGCTCGTCCCAGACCTGCCCGAAGAAGATCCCGCGCGACATCGCGCTGGAGAAGATCCGCGTGATGCTGACGGAGCTGGAGCGGCACACGGGCAAGAAGCCGATCATCTACACCGACATCACCTTCCACGAGGAGGTGCTGCGCGGCGAGCTGAACGACTATCCGTTCTGGATCCGCAGCGTCGCGGCCGAGCCGCACGAGCGCTACTCCAGCCGGCCCTATGCGCTGTGGCAGTGGACCACGACGGGGCGGGTGCCGGGCATCAAGGGCGACGTGGACCGCAACGCCTTCCACGGCACCGAGAGGCAGTGGGTGGCCTTCCTCGACCGGTCGCGCCGGCAGGACGACCAGCCCGGCGCTCCGGCGCCCGACCTGCCCTCGCCCGGCCTGACGCCCCCGGCCGCGGTCGCCGAGGTCGAGGCCACCGCCTCGGTCCGCAGCTATCTGCCCTTCTGAGCCGGCGGCCCGCCTAGATCCAGCGCCGCACCTTGGCGGCGTAGTCGCGCCACGACTGGCCGAACCGGCGCTCCAGATGGGCCTCCTCGCGGGAGATCGCCAGCCAGTTCACGGCCGCGACCGTGACCGGCGCGAGCAGCAGCAGCCAGCCCCAGCGCAGCGCGATGGCGAAGCCGACCAGCGCCGCCGTGTTGGCGAGGTAGATGGGGTTGCGCGAGAAGCGATAGGGCCCGGTCGTCACCAGCTTGCGGCTGGGCGCGTTCGGCAGCACGGTGGTCCCCTGGCGCCGCAGCACGAGGAAACAGCCGAAATCCACCGCCACGCCCGCCGCGAACAGCGCCATGCCGAGCCAGGCCGGGACGATGGCGAGCGCGCTGTCGAGCCAGACGAACGGGTCGACCTGCTCCAGCCCCCACGCGACCAGGAGCGCGCCCGAATAGATCAGCGGCGGCCACGGGATTTGGTTGGGCCGCTCGCCGAAGTCCTGCGCCATCCCTGATCCCCCTGTTCGTGCGGCCCTCTACACGCCGCGCGCGCCTGGGTTATCCTGCAGCCAAGCGCAGTCGCACAAGAGGAAACGCATCCGCCATGCTGGCCAACGCTCCGCGTCCCTTCAACTTCGATCTCGGCGAGACCGCCGACGCCATCCGCGAGACCGTCGCGGGCTTCGCCCAGTCCGAGATCGCCCCCCGGGCCGAGGAGATCGACAAGTCCAACACGTTCCCGCGCGACCTCTGGCCCCGCATGGGCGAGCTCGGCCTGCACGGCATCACCGTCGAGGAGGAGTATGGCGGGTCCGGGCTGGGCTATCTGGAGCACGTCGTCGCCATGGAGGAGGTCAGCCGCGCCTCCGCCTCCGTCGGGCTGAGCTACGGCGCCCACTCCAATCTCTGCGTCAACCAGATGCGTCGCAACGGCTCGGAGGCGCAGAAGCGCAAATACCTGCCCAAGCTCATCTCCGGCGAGCATGTCGGCGCGCTGGCGATGTCGGAGCCCGGCGCCGGCTCGGACGTGGTCTCGATGCGCACCCGCGCGGAGAAGAAAGGCGACCGCTACGTCCTCAACGGCTCCAAGATGTGGATCACCAACGGCCCCTGCGCCGAGACCCTCATCGTCTACGCCAAAACCGATCCGGAGGCGGGCCCGCGCGGCATCACGGCCTTCATCGTCGAGCAGGGCATGAAGGGCTTCGCCACCGCCCAGAAGCTCGACAAGCTCGGCATGCGCGGCTCCGACACCGGCGAACTCGTCTTCGAGGACTGCGAGATCCCCGAGGAGAACGTGCTCGGCCAGGAGGGACGCGGCGTCAACGTGCTGATGTCGGGCCTCGACTACGAGCGCGCCGTGCTGGCCGCCGGCCCGCTCGGCATCATGCAGGCGGCGCTCGACGTGGTCATGCCCTACGTCCATGAGCGCAAGCAGTTCGGCAAGCCCATCGGCGAGTTCCAGCTCGTCCAGGGCAAGCTCGCCGACATGTACGTCACCATGAACGCCTGCAAGGCCTATGTGTACGCCGTCGCCAAGGCCTGCGACCGCGGCGAGACCACCCGCGAGGACGCCGCCGGCGCCATCCTGATCGCGGCCGAGAAGGCCACCCAGATGGCGCTCGACGCCATCCAGCTCCTGGGCGGCAACGGCTACATCAACGACTACCCCACGGGCCGCCTCCTGCGCGACGCCAAGCTCTATGAGATCGGCGCGGGCACCAGCGAGATCCGCCGCATGCTCATCGGCCGCGAGCTGTTCGCCAAGACGGCGTGAAGGAGCTGTCGTCGAATCGACGTTCGACGGACACAACCTCTGGACAGGACGCCCGTGACGGGCGTCTTATCGGGCGCATTCTGACAAGGAACCCGCTCGATGCTCGTGATCTGGGGCCGTATCTCGTCCGTCAACGTCCAGAAGGTGGTGTTCGCCGCCGGCGAGCTGGGGCTCGCCTTCGAGAGGCGGGAGGCGGGCGGAAAGTTCGGCGTGGTGCAGACGCCCGAATACAAGGCCAAGAACCCCAACGCGCTCGTTCCCACCATCGAGGACGACGGCGTCGTGCTGTGGGAGTCCAACGCGATCGTGCGCTATCTCGCGGCGCGCTACGGCCAGGGTTCGCTGTGGCCGCAGGACCCGGCCGAGCGGGGCCTGGCGGATCGCTGGATGGACTGGCAGCAGACCTCGCTCAACCCCGCCATCGGGCCCGCCTTCATGAACCTCGTACGCCTGCCGCCGGACCAGCGCGACGCGGCGGCCGCCGAGGCGGCCTTGGCCAAGAGCGAGACCATGCTGGCCATTCTGGAGGCCCACCTCGCCGGCAGCCCCTATCTGGCGGGCGAGACGATCACGATGGCCGAGATGGTCGTGGCCCCCTCCGTGCATCGCTGGCTCAACCTGCCCGCCGCGCGCCAGAGCCGCCCGCATGTTGAGGCCTGGTACGCCGGGCTCTTCGCCCGCGACGCCGCCCGGCAGGCGCTCCCGCTTCCGATCGAGTGAAAGCCCTTCCCATGCGCGTCGCCATGGTCTCCGGAGCGAATCGCGGCATCGGCCTCGCGGTGGCGCGCGAGCTGAAGGCCGCCGGCTTCGCCCTGTCGCTCGGCGTGCGGCGGCCGGAGGGCGCGCCGGCCGAGCTGTCGCAGGGCGGCGACGCGCTGGTCCACCGCTACGAGGCCACGGACCGCTCGTCCGCCCGCGCCTGGGTGGAGGCGACGGCGGCCCGCTTCGGGCGCATCGATGCGCTCGTCAACAACGCCGGGATCGCCCCGCAGGTGCGCCTCGAGGACGGAGCGGAGGAGGACCTGGACGCTCTCTTCGACGTCAACGTGAAGGGGCCCTTCCGGCTGATCCAGGCCGCCCTGCCCCACCTTAAGGCGTCGGGCGCCGGGCGCGTGGTCAATGTCGCGTCGCTGTCCGGCAAGCGCGTGATGGGGCTCAATGTCGGCTACCAGATGTCCAAGCACGCCGTCGTGGCGCTCACGCATGGCGTCCGCCGGCTCGGATGGGAGCATGGGATCCGCGCCACCGCGCTCTGTCCGGGCTATGTCGACACCGATCTCACCGCCCAGGTCCAGGACTTGCCACATGAGGAGATGACCCGGCCCGAGGACCTCGCCCGGATCGTCGCCCTGGTCCTGCAGCTTCCCAACAACGCCGCGATCGCAGAGGTTCTGGTGAACTGCCGCTACGAGCACATGCTCTGAGATGCCGACCCCCCCGGCGCCGCTCTTCCACCGGCTCGTCCCCCGCGACGGGCCTTCCGTGACCTTCACCATCGACGGCGCGCCGGCGGCCGCGCAGGCCGGGGACCTCCTCCTCACGGCGATCCTGCTGAACGGCTCAGCGCTGCGGCGCTTCGAGTTCGGCGAGGGACGCCGGGCCGGATTCTGCCTCATGGCCGCCTGCCAGGATTGCTGGGTGACGCTGGCGGACGGACGCCGGCTGCGCTCCTGCACCACGCTGGTGGAGGACGGCATGGCCGTCGTGATCGAGGGCGGCCCGCATGGCTGACGCCGCGAACCACGGCCCCGTGGTCGCCATCGTGGGCGCCGGCCCGGCGGGGCTGCGCGCGGCCGAGGCGCTGGCCCTGGCGGGCCTGCGTCCGGTACTGTTCGACGAGGCCCCCCGGCCGGGAGGCCAGATCTACCGCCGCCCGCCGCCCGGCGCCGAGCGCCCCGGGCGCGACCTCTACGGCCTGGAGGCCGGCAAGGCCGCCGCCCTGCACGCGCTCCTGCCCGCGCTGGGCGAGCGCATCGACCACCGGGCGTCGACGCTGGTGTGGAACGTCCATGAGAACCGCCTGGACACGCTGTGCGACGGCGCCTTCGGCGAGCTGGCCTTCGACCGCCTGATCCTGGCGACGGGCGCGATGGACCGCGTCATCCCCTTCCCGGGCTGGACGCTGCCCGGGGTGTTCACCCTCGGCGGCGCGCAGATCGCCTTGAAGGCGCAGGGCGTCTCGATCGGCCGCCGGGTCGCCCTGGTCGGGGCCGGACCGCTGCTGCCGCTGGTCGCCTGGCAATACGCCAAGGCCGGCGCGCAGATCGCGGCCGTGCTGGACGCGACGCCCTTCTCGGCCAAGCTGCGCAACGCCGCCGGGCTCGCCGCCGAGCCCCTCACGCTGGCCAAGGGGCTCTACTATACGGTGCGGACGGCCCTGCGCGGCGCGAGGCGGGCCAGCGGCGTCCGGGCGATCCGGGCGGAGGGCGCCGGCCGCGTCGAGGCGCTCTCCTGGGTGGGCGCGGACGGGCGCGAGCATCGCGTTGCCTGCGACGCCGTCGGGGCCTCCTTCGGACTGCGCAGCGAGACCCAGCTCGCCGACCTTGCGGGCTGCCGCTTCGCCTTCGACGAGCAAACCCGGCAATGGACGCCGCAGCGCAAGCCCGACGGCCGCTCCAGCCGGCCTGGCGTGTACCTGGCGGGCGACGGCTCGGGCGTCGGCGGCGCCGACGTGGCGGAGCTGCAGGGCCGGCGCACGGCGCTCGCCGTGCTGGAGGACATGGGCCGCCCCGTCCACGCGGCCGAGGTCGCCAGGCTGGACCAGGCCTTGGCCCGGCAGGCGCGGTTCCGCGCGGCGCTGGAAGCGGCCTATCCCTATCCGGACCACCTGATCGCCGCGCTCCCCGACGACGAGATCCTGTGCCGCTGCGAGGGCGTCACCGCCGGCGCGCTGCGCGACGCGGTGCGCGGCAAGTCGGCCACGGAGGTGAACCGCGTCAAGGCCTTCACCCGCATCGGCATGGGCCGCTGCCAGGGCCGCGTCTGCGGCCACGCGGCCGCCGAACTCGTCGCCCGCGAGCTTGGCCGCCCGCCCGCCGAAGCGGGCCGGCTGCGCGGCCAGCCCCCGGTCAAGCCCATCCCGGTCCTCGGAGCGCCCCGATGAGCGAACGCCTCGCAGTCGACGTCTGCGTCATCGGCGGAGGGATCGCCGGCTGCGCCGCGGCCGTGCGGCTGCGCCAGGCCGGCATGACGGTGGCGGTGCTCGACCGCGGGCTGTGCGGCGCCGGGGCCAGCGGGGTGAATTTCGGCGGCGTCCGGCAGCAAGGCCGCAATCTTCACGAACTGCCGCTCGCCCGGCGCGCGCGCGCCCTCTGGGACGGCCTGTCCGCCCTGCTGGACCAGGACGTCGAGCTCGACGTCTCGGGCCATATCAAGCTCGCCCGCTCGGAGGCCGACATGGCCGAGCTGGAGCGCTACGCCCGCGACGCCCGCGACTACGGGCTGGAGCTGCAGATGCTGGGCTCCAACCGCGTGCGCAGCGAGATCCCCTGGCTCGGCGACACGGTGGTGGGGGCCTCGCTGTCGCCGCAGGACGGGCAGGCCAATCCGCGCGTCGTCGGCCCGGCCTTCGCCCGGCTGGCGCGCCGGCTCGGGGCCGAGATCCGCGAGAACAGCCGCGTGACGGCGGCGCGCCGCACCGAGCGCGGCTTCGCCGTGGAGGCGGGCGACGCGCTGACCGTGGAGAGCGCCTGGCTGGTGAACACGGCCGGCGCCTTCGGCGGCGCCGTGGCCTCGTGGTTCGGCGAGACCGCCCCGGTGGAGCCGCTCATGCCCAACATGCTGGTGACCGAGCCGCTGCCCTATTTCGTCAGCCGCTCCATCGGCGTGTGCGGAGGCGACGTCTATCTGCGCCAGACCGGGCGCGGCAACGTCATCTTCGGCGGCGGCCGCGGCTGGGGCGACGCCGACCTGGCGGTGTCCCGCCCCCTCACCGACCAGTCGCTCGCGGGCATGAACCGGACGCTGGACCTCGTGCCCGCGCTCGGCAACGCCCAGGTGATCCGCACCTGGACCGGCATCGACGGCCAGACGCCGGACCGCATCCCGGTGATCGGCCATTCCGCGACGGCGCCGCAGCTCGTGCACGCCTTCGGCTTCTCCGGGCACGGCTTCCAGCTCGGCCCCGCGGTCGGCGAGGTGATCGCCGAACTCGTGCTGGACGGCCGCACCCCCACCCCGATCGCGCCGTTTGCGATCGAGCGGTTCGCGCACGGGAGCGCCGCGGCGAACGTTGCGGGGGACACGCATACCGAGCATTGACGACAACGCTAGTCGGCGCCCGGCAAACCCGGCTACGATCTACAGCGATAAAATGGAAATCGGCCCGAACCGAATTCCGACACGCCGGTCGACAGAGGGATTATCGACACATGAGCAAGAGCCTGATCGCCGCCGCCGCCCTGCTGCTGCTGGCCTCCACCGCGCCCGGAGCCTACGCCCAGGGAACCCTGAATGTCGGCATGGCGGCGGCCGATGTCGGCCAGCTCGACCCGCACCGCGCCACCACCACCCAGGACAAGCCGGTCGTGTCCTGGATCTTCAACGGCCTGGTGCGCTTCAAGCCGGGCTCGGCCAGCCTGGAGACGCTGGAGCCGGATCTTGCTGAGAAATGGGAGGCTTCGCCCGACAAGCTCACCTGGACCTTCACCCTGCGCAAGGGCGTCAAGTTCCATGGCGACTACGGCGAACTGACCGCCGACGACGTGGTGTTCTCGCTCAAGCGCGCCGCCGACACGAAGACCTCCTCCTTCGCCGCCGACTACGCGGCGATCGACACGATCGAGGCTGTCGACCCGCTCACCGTGCGCATCAAGCTGAAGCAGGCGATCCCGTCTTTGCTCGGGCTCGTGACGAACTACCATGGCGGCAACATCGTCTCCAAGAAGGCCGTCGAGGCGCTGGGCGCCGACTTCCGCCTGAAGCCGATCGGCACCGGGCCGTTCGTGTTCCAGGAGTACAAGCCCAACGAGAGCCTCACGCTGGTCGCCAACAAGAGCTATTTCCGCGGCGCCCCGAAGCTCGACAAGATCGTCTACCGCTTCATTCCCGCCGACTCGGCCCGCGACCTCGCCTTCGCGTCCGGCGAGCTGGACGTGGTCTATGGCCGGCAGGACCAGAAATGGGCCGAGCGCTTCAAGAAGGAGAAGGACGTCGTCGTCGACGTCCTGCGGCCGGCCGAGCTGTCGGTCATCCACCTGAACATGGCCATGAAGCCGCTGGACGACAAACGCGTCCGCCAGGCCATCGCCTATGCGATCAACCGTCCCCAGATGGTGCAGTTCAAGGGCGAGCTGACGGCCGAGCCGCCCGTCTCCGTGGTGCCGAACGGCTATCTGGGAACCACCAAGGCGCCGCTCTACCCCCATGACGTGGCCAAGGCCAAGGCCCTGCTGAAGGAAGCGGGCTTCGAGAAGGGCCTGCAGGTGAAGTCGGTGCAGACCAGCCTTCCCACGATGCTGAACTCGATGCAGATCGTGCAGAGCCAGCTCAAGCAGGCCGGCATCGACCTGCAGCTCGAGGTGGTGGACCACCAGACCTACCACGCCAACATCCGCAAGGATCTCAGCGGCGTGACCTACTACTCGGCCGCCCGCTTCCCGGTCGCGGACGTGTACCTGACGCAGTTCTTCTCCTCCAAGTCGATCGTCGGCACGCCGACGGCCGTGACCAACTTCTCCCACTGCGCCGTGGCCGACAAAGAGATCGAAGCCGCCCGCAGCGAGCCCGACCTCGCCAAGCAAAAGGAGCTCTGGGCGACCGCGCAGACCAAGATCGTCGAGGAGGTCTGCGCCGTGCCGCTGTTCGAGCAGCTCCAGATCTGGGCCCACAAGACGAATGTCGACTTCGGCTACGACCTGAAGGACGCCATCCATCTGGGACCGGTGATCACCGAAGCGACGACCAAGAAGTAAGGCCGCCGATGCTGCGCTTCGTCGCCAAGCGGCTGGCCCTCGCGATCCCGACGCTGTGGGCCGTCCTGACGCTCGTCTTCGTGCTGGTGCGGATCGTCCCCGGCGATCCCACCATCGTGATCCTGGGCGACCAGGCGAGCCCGGCGGCGCGCGCGGCGCTGCGCGAGAGGCTGGGTCTCGACCAGCCGCTCCTGTCCCAGTACTGGGACTTCATGACCCAGATCCTGCATGGCGACCTGGGTCGTTCGCTCGTCACCAACCGCCCCATCGTCACCGATGTCTGGGCGGTGCTGCCCTTCACCATCGAGCTCACCTTGGCGGCGCTGGCGATCGGGGTCGTGATCGGCGTGCCGCTCGGCGTCATGGCGGCCCAGAACCGCGACGGCTTCGCCGACTGGTTCGCCCGGATGTTCTCGCTGGCGGGCCTCTCCTTCCCGGCCTTCGTGTCGGCGATCCTGCTGCTGATCGTCTTCGCCGTTCAGCTGCGCTGGTTCCCGGTGATCTCGACCGCCAACGCGGCCGACCCGGCCGAGCGCCTGCGCGCGCTGGTGCTGCCGGCCTTCAATCTGGGCCTGATCATGGTGGCCTACGTCACCCGGGTCACCCGCTCGGGCATGCTGAAGGCGCTGGGGGAGGACTATATCCGAACGGCCCGGGCGAAGGGGCTGCCGCAACGGCTCATCGTCTGGCGGCACGCGCTGCGCAACGTGCTGATCCCGATCGTGACGGTGGTGGGCCTCTATCTGGGCGTGCTCATCGGCAACGCCGTCGTGACCGAGATCGTGTTCAACCGGCCGGGCCTCGGCAAGCTGATCGTCACCGCCCTGAACCAGCGCGACTACGCCCTCCTGCAAGGCCTGATGGTGGTGTCGGCCTTCGCCATCGTGGTCGCCAACATCCTCACGGACCTCACCTACGGGCTGGTCGACCCACGGGTGAAAACAGCATGAGCGACGCCGCGGCTTCCCCTCCGGCGGCTCCCGCCCCGCTCGCCCCTGCGCCCGTGTCGCTGGCGGCGCCCTCCGCCTGGACGCGCGCGACGCGCTCCGGCGGCCTGCTGCTGGGCGTCGTGCTGGTGGCCGCCATGATCCTGATCGCGGCCTTCGCCGCCAAGGTGGCCCCCTACGATCCGGACGACCAGGACGTGATCCTCAACCTGGTCGGCCCTTCCGCCGAGCACTGGTTCGGCACCGACGCTTTCGGCCGCGACGTGCTTTCGCGCGTCATCTGGGGCGCCCGGATCTCGCTCTTCGTCGGCTTCGTGGCGACGCTGGCGGGCGTGGTGATCGGGACGGTGATCGGCGTCGTGTCGGGCTATTACGGCGGCGCCATCGACAAGGCCATCACGGCGGCGACCGACGTGCTGCTGAGCTTTCCGCAGCTCATCATGGGTTTGATGCTGGTCGCGGTGCTCGGCCCCAACCTGCGCAACCTCATCCTGGCCATCGCCGTGACCGCGATCCCGGCCTTCATCCGCGTCGCGCGGGGCTCCACCCTGGCCATGAAGGAGCGCGACTTCGTCGACGCCTGCCGGGCGCTGGGCTATGGCGACCTGCGCATCATGTTCCTGCACGTGCTGCCCAACATCATGGACGAGGTGGTCGTCATGGCGTCGCTGTGGCTGGCGACCGCCATCCGCACCGAATCGACGCTCGCCTTCATCGGGCTGGGCGTGCCGCCGCCGACCGCCACCTGGGGCGGCATCGTGCGCGAAGGGTTCGACAACCTGCTCGACGCCTGGTGGCTCTCGGTGTTCCCGAGCCTCGCCATCCTGCTGGTCATGATCGCCCTGAACCTGATCGGCGACGGGCTTCGCGACGCCACCGACCCGAGGGCCCCGCAGTGAGCGCCGTCGCCCCAGCCGCCCTCACCTCCGCCGACCGGGAGCCCGAGGCGCTTCGGGTCGAGGGCCTGACCACGTCGATCCGCATCGCCGGACGCTGGTTCGACGCCGTCCGCGACGTCTCGTTTGCGGTGCGCCAGCGCGAGACGCTGGCGCTCGTCGGCGAGTCGGGCTGCGGGAAGAGCCTGACGGCGCTCTCCATCATGGGGCTGCTCCCGGCGGGGGTCGGCCGCGTCTCGGAAGGCCGGATCGTGGTGGACGGGGTCGACATGACGGCCGCGGGCGAGGCCGAGAGGCAGGCGATGCGCGGCGACCGCATCGGCATGATCTTCCAGGAGCCGATGACCTCCCTCAACCCGGTCCTGCCGATCGGCTTCCAGATCTCGGAGGCGCTCCTCCAGCACCGCGGCATGAGCAAGGCGAAGGCCCGCCAGCGCGCCGTGGAGCTCATGGAGCGCGTGCGCATCCCGGCCGCGACGGAGCGGCTGGACGCCTATCCGCACCAGTTCTCCGGCGGCATGCGCCAGCGCGTCATGATCGCCATGGCGCTCGCGTGCTCGCCGCGCGTCCTGATCGCCGACGAGCCCACCACGGCGCTCGACGTCACCATCCAGGCGCAGGTCCTGGCGCTGCTGGCGGAGATCCAGAAGCAGGAGGGCCTCGCCGTCCTGCTGATCACCCACAATCTGGGCGTCGTCGCCTCGGTGGCCGACCGGGTGATGGTCATGTATGGCGGCGACGTCGTGGAGAGCGCGCCCGTGCGCTCCTTCTTCAAGGCTCCGACGCACCCCTACAGCCAGGCCCTGCTGGCCGCGATGCCGCGGGTGGATCGGTCGATCCCGCTGGCGCCCATCCCGGGACAGGTGCCGACCCTGCCCGACATGCCGGCGGGCTGCCGCTTCCAATCGCGCTGTCCGCTGCGCTTCGATAAATGCGCCGAGAAACCGCCGCTCGCGCCCCTGCCCTCCGATCCACAGCATGGCGTGCGCTGCTGGGCGAAGGCGGCGGCATGACGGACGCGCCCCCCATCGCCAGCCCGCTCCTGCAGGTCCGCGAATTGTCCAAGACTTTCCTCAGCCGCCGCGGCTGGCCCGTCGCCAAGACGGTGGCGGTGCGGGCGGTCGACCATGTGTCCTTCGAGGTCGGCCGCGGCGAGGCGCTCGGCGTCGTCGGCGAGTCCGGCTGCGGCAAGTCGACGGTGGCGCGGCTCGCCTTGCGGCTCATCGAGGCCGACGGCGGCGACGTCGTCTTTGACGGCGCGCAGGTGCTGCAGGCCTCCAAGGGCGACCTGCGCCGCCTGCGCAGGCGCATGCAGATCGTCTTCCAGGACCCCGCCTCGGCGCTCGATCCGCGCCAGCGCGTGGGCGAGGCGCTGGGCGAAGCGCTGCGCGTCCACGGCCTCGCCGCCCGGCGCGACGTGCGCACGGTCGTGGAGCGCCTGCTCGACGAGGTCGGGCTGCCCAAGGTCGCCGCGGACCGGTTCCCGCACGAGTTCTCCGGCGGCCAGCGCCAGCGCATCGGCATTGCGCGCGCTTTGGCGCTGGGCCCCGACATCGTCTTCGCCGACGAGCCGGTCTCCGCGCTCGACGTCAGCGTGCAGGCCCAGATCCTGGTGCTGATGGAGCGGCTGAAGGCCGAGCGCAACCTCGCCTTCGTGTTCATCTCGCACGACCTCGGCGTCGTGCGCCACTTCTGCAAGCGCGTGGTGGTGCTCTATCTGGGCCGCGTGGTGGAGACCGGTCCGGTGCCGGAGATCTTCGAGGATCCGCTGCACCCCTACACGCAGCTCCTCAAGGCGTCGTCGCCCTCGCCCGACCCCGACGCCGCGGTGGCGATGACGTTCCAGGAGGGCGAGCCGCCCTCCCCGGTGAACCCGCCTTCAGGCTGCCACTTCCACCCGCGCTGCCCGCACGTCATGGAGGTCTGCCGCAGCGTCGCGCCCGCGCCGCGCAAGGCGGCCCCGGGCCGCGTCGTCGCTTGTCATCTCTATCCGGAGTGAGAGGCCGCGCGATGGCTCACGGCTTCAGATCGGCGCCTTGAAGAGCGGCGTTCCGGGCCTGCGCGGCGCAGGCTCTCCGTGCTCCAGCTCGTACAGGTACTCCGCCGGCAGCCCCGCGTCGCGGGCGGCCGCAAGGACGCCCTCCATATAGCCCGGCTTCGGCTTCCCCGGCCTGGCGCTGCGGCCGACATAGACGAGCGCGCGCCTGGCGCCGCCCTGCGTCACGACAGGCTGGCTGATCTTGGCGTAAAGGCCGGTGTGCAGGCTCTCGTAGCGGTCCAGCGCGGGCACGTCCGAAAGCGCGAGGTCCCACAGCATGCCATGCACGGTCCGGCGCGGGTCGCGCGCCACCGACGCGTAGCCGTCGACGGTGATGAGGAACCGATGCCGCGGCAGGCGCGCCAGTCCCACCGGGCGGGACCCCGGGCAGCGCTGCGCCATGGCGGCGCGGTCCATATTGGACCCATAGGCGAAATAGAGCGGCATCGGGCGGTCAGGAGAACTCCATGATCACCGCGTCGACCGCGAGGCTCTCGCCCTCCTTGGCGACGATCTTGGAGATCTTGGCGTCCTTCTCGGCGCGCAGCACGTTCTCCATCTTCATCGCCTCGACCATGCACAGCATCTCGCCGACCTTCACCTCCTGGCCTTCCTTGACCAGGATGGTCTTGACGAGGCCGGGCATGGGGCAGAGCAGGAACTTGCCCGTGTCGGCCGCCACCTTCTCGGGCATCAGCGCCGCAAGCTCGGCCTCCCGACGCGTGTAGACGCGGGCGGCGGCGGCGGCGCCGGCATGGGAGAGCGCCACCCCGTTGAGCAGCGGGCGCACCTGGAGGGCGACTTCGACGCCGTCCACCGCGCCCTGCCAGACCGGTTCGCCCGGCCGCCACCCCGAGGAGACCTCGTGCGAGTGACCCTCGCCGAAGCGCACCACCGTGGCGTAGGCCATGTCCTCGACGACGACCGGGAAGCGCTGCGTTCCAAGTTGCACCACCCGCTCGCGCTCGAACCTGACCGGCTCGGCCGCCCGGAGTTGGCCGGAGACCCCGCGCTTGCGCTGGTTCATCTTGTGGTCGATCGCGGCCGCCACCGCGGCCATCAGATGGGCGGTCTCGCCTTCCGGCTGGATCGGCTTGAAGCCGTCGGGAAATTCCTCGGCGATGAAGCCGGTGGACAGCCGTCCCGACTTCCAGCGCTCGTGGTCCATCAGGGCGGACAGGAACGGGATGTTGTGGCGGATGCCCTCGATGGCGAAAGCGTCGAGCGCCCTCGCCTGCGCGGCGATCGCCTCCAGCCGGGTCGGCGCGTGGGTGACCAGCTTGGCGATCATCGGATCGTAGTAGATCGAGATCTCGCCGCCCTCATAGACGCCGGTGTCGTTGCGCACAGTCACGTCGCCGACCACGCCCTCCGCCGGGGGGCGATAGCTGACGAGGCGGCCCGTCGACGGCAGGAACCCCCGCGTCGGATCCTCCGCGTAGACGCGGCTCTCCACCGCCCAGCCATTCAGCCTGACATCGTCCTGCGTGATCGAGAGCTTCTCGCCGGCGGCGACGCGGATCATCTGCTCGACGAGGTCGATGCCGGTGATCATTTCGGTGACGGGATGCTCCACCTGCAGGCGCGTGTTCATCTCCAGGAAGAAGAAGGAGCGGTCCTGACCGGCGACGAATTCGACCGTGCCGGCCGAATCATAGCCCACCGCCCGGGCCAGCGCGCAGGCCTGCTCACCCATCAGCCGGCGGGTCGCCTCGTCGAGCAGCGGCGACGGGGCCTCCTCGATGACCTTCTGGTTGCGGCGCTGGATGGAGCACTCGCGCTCGCCCAGATAGATGACATTGCCGTGCTTGTCGCCCAGCACCTGGATCTCGATATGGCGCGGGTCGACGATGAACTTCTCGACGAAGACCCGGTCGTCGCCGAAGGAGGACGCCGCCTCCGAGCGGGCGCGGGCGAATCCCTCCGCCACCTCGTCGGCCGAATAGGCGATGCGCATGCCCTTGCCGCCGCCGCCCGCGGAGGCCTTGATCATCACCGGATAGCCGATCTCGTCGGCGATCGTCACCGCGTGGGCAGGGTCCTCGATGACGCCGAGATGCCCGGGCACGGTCGAGACCCGGGCGGCGTTGGCCGCCTTCTTGGACTCGATCTTGTCGCCCATGGCCTCGATGGCCCGGGGATTGGGGCCGATGAAGACGACGCCCGCCGCCTCGAGCGCCTGCGGAAACGCCGCCCGCTCGGACAGGAAGCCGTAGCCGGGATGCACGGCCTGCGCGCCCGTCGCCCTGCAAGCCTCCACGATCCGGTCGATCAGCAGGTAGGACTGGGCTGCGGGCGGCGGGCCGATATGCACCGCCTCGTCGGCCATCTCGACATGCAGGGCGTCCCGGTCCGCGTCGGAAAAGACGGCGACCGTCTTGATGCCCATGCGCCGCGCGGTCTTGATGACGCGGCAGGCGATCTCGCCCCGGTTGGCGATGAGGATTTTTTCGAACATGCCCTGTCCCGAGCTCGAGGTCCCGCTAAGCCAGGGTCGTTTCTAGGATGGACCGGAGGGGGCGTCCACTCACCGAAGGGCGGAGACGGCGCCGATTGCGCACGCCCGCTCCGGCGGAGGGCGGAAGGCGCGTCAGGCGGCGCGGCGGATGACGGTGACGACGGGCTCGCCTTCCTTGGCGAAGGAGCGGTTCTCCTGCAGCGCCATGGCGATCAGGGCCTGGTCGACCCGGTCGGCCTCGCGCACGAGGTTCACCAGCAGCGGCCCCACATGGCGGGCCGGGCCGGTCCGCGTCATCTGCAGGCAGGTGAGCAGCCAGGCGGCGTCTTCGTCGCGCAGCACGCCGGTCGGACGGCGCTCCCAGACGAGGTGGGCGGTGAGCGTGTCGACGAAGAAGTCGCCCCAGGCGTCGCAGCAGTCGGCCACGGTCCGCTCCATGCGGATCAGGGCCTCGGCTTCCTGCTGCGAGACGCCGCCCTCTTCCAGGGCCAGCTGCAGCTCCCGCACGTCGTCCAGCGTGATGGACTGCTTCTCGATCGTGCGGATCACGATATTCTGGATGCGATTGGCCTTCATCTGCTCGCTCCTCCGCGGCTTTATTTGCGCCGCTCTTGTCTCTCTTGTGCAGTAACTATTGATCCACCTGAATGGAGCGCTGGTTAACGTGGAGATCCTAACGATTGTTCAGGTTAAACGGCGCTGACGATCATTGGTTTCTTGGATGTAAATCACGTCGCCCTGGCTGGCGCCGGCCTGGGCGCAGCGCTAGAGATGCAAAGAGGACAGGATCCGCGCCATGCTCGTCTCGATCGTCATTCCGGCCTGCGACGCGCAGGACTGCATCCGGGCCGCGCTCGCCAGCGTGCTCGCCCAGACCTATCCGGACTGGGAGGCGATCATCGTGTCCGATGACGGCCGCGATTACCTCGCCCGCCTCGCCTCCCAGGGCGTCGCGGATCCGCGCATCCGCCAGGTCAGCACCGGCAAGGTGCGCTCAGGCTGTCACCGGGCCCGCAATGTCGGGCTGGAATCCTGCTCCGGCGCCTTCGTGACGCAGCTCGACGCGGACGACGAGATCACGCCCGAAAGGCTGGAGCGTCTCCTGCCGCTGGCGCGCGAGCGCGGCGCGGCGGCCGACAACCTCGTCCTGCGAGACGCCGGGACCGCAGAGACGCTCTACCGCGTGCTGGGCGATGCGACCGCCCAGGTCGAATTGGACATCGAGGGGATGATGGGCCTGACGTCGCCCGTGGTTCCGCTGGTGCGTCGCGACTGCATGACGCCGCGCGTCGAAGGCGTCGAGCTGGCCGAGGACGTGATCGCCAACATGCAGCTGATCGGGCGCATCGGCAGGCTGCCCGTCGTGCCGGAGAGCAGCTACGTCTACAACGTCGCGGTCGGCTCCATCTGCCACCAGCCCGGCGTCGCGATGCGCTTCGACGAGGCCTACGCCAGCTACATCGATCGGCTCGAAAGGGGCGACGGCTACGGCCTGCCGGACGCGCTGCGGCCCGCCGCGATCCGCGGCTTGGCCGCCAAGCGCAGGCTCAATCTGCGCTACGACGACGCGACCGAGTTGGGCTTCGTCGGAACGTTCCAGGATTTCGCCGCCGCGACCCGCGGCGACTGACGCCTCGCGCGGGGCCGCTCGGCCCCGCCGGCGCTTGCGGCCGGATCAGGCCGCCTGGGCCAGTCTCGCGGCCCGGGGCCGGGCCAGTTCGCCCAGAAAAGCGGCGAGCCGCGTCTCGACCGCCGAGGCCGCGGGCGTCCGCGACAGGCGCTCGGCCACCCAGTTCCCCGCCGGGACGCCGGCCGCGAGTTCGCGGAGCGCCGAATCGGCGGCGGCGCGCGGCGCCCAGCCCTCTTCGGCGCAGATCGCGTCTTCGGAGAGCACCGCGGTGAGAACGCGCGCGAAGCACGCGCCCAGGCTGGCGACGGGAGCATGCGCCAGCGCGATCCAGGCGCCGCGCGCCAGCGCCGGAGCGGCCGCCGGGCCCACGGACGTCGAAAGCGACAGAAGGTGGCTGGCGACGGCGGCGAGGAACAGCGCCTCGACCGGACCGCGATCCGCCCTGCCCTCGGCGGCGACGGCGAGGTCCCACATGGCCTCGGCTTCGCGCCGGGTCACCGGTCCGCTTCCGCCCTTTCGCAGCGCCTCGGCCGCGCTTGCGGCCACGACTTCGAGCGCCGAGCCGGAGAGGACCGCCTCGCGCGCCTGCCTCAGGCCGGAGAGGCAGGCCGCCGCGCCGTCGTCCTGGCGCATGGGGGAAGCGGGAACGCAGAAATCGGGATCATACGCAGACCAAGGCACTGCTGAACTCCTGAAGGAAGTACGGTTGTTCCCGCCAGCATCCCTCGTGCGGGTCAGCGGCGGGTTAAGGGTCGCGAGCCATGACGGCTCATGCTTACGACCCCGTTAAACCAACGGCTTCGTCCCCCATTTCGTTCAAACGATGTCGGCTCGCGTCAGAGCGGCAGGTTATCGTGCTTGCGCCAGGGCTGCTCGGCCTTCTTGTCCGCCAGCATCGCCAGCGCCCGGGCGACCCGCCTGCGCGTGCCGTGCGGCATGATGACCTCGTCGACATAGCCGCGCTCGGCCGCCACGAAGGGCGAGAGGAAGCGCTCCTCATACTCTTTGGTGCGCGCCGCGATCTTGTCGGCGTCGCCGATGTCCTGCCGGAAAATGATCTCCACCGCTCCTTTGGCGCCCATGACGGCGATCTGGGCGGTCGGCCAGGCGTAATTCACGTCCGCGCCGACATGCTTGGACGCCATCACGTCATAGGCGCCGCCGAAGGCCTTGCGGGTGATCACGGTGACGAGCGGCACGGTGGCCTGCGAATAGGCGAAGAGCAGCTTGGCGCCGTGCTTGATGAGGCCGCCATATTCCTGCGCCGTGCCCGGCAGGAAGCCCGGGACGTCCACGAAGGTCACGATCGGGATGTTGAAGGCGTCGCAGAAGCGCACGAATCGCGCCGCCTTTCGGGAGGCGTCGGAGTCCAGAACCCCGGCCAGAACCATCGGCTGGTTGGCGACGACGCCGACGCTGCGCCCCTCCATCCGGGCGAAGCCGGTGACGATGTTCCTGGCGTAGCTCTCCTGGATTTCGAAGAAGTCGCCCTCGTCGACCACTTTCGCGATCAGCTCCTTCATGTCGTAGGGCTTGTTCGGGTTGTCGGGCACCAACGTGTCGAGCGACATCTCGACCCGGTCCTCCGCGTCGAAGCTCGGCCAGGAGGGCGGGCCCTGGGTGTTGTTGGAGGGCAGGAAATCCATCAGGCGGCGCACCTGCAGGAGCGCCTCGACGTCGTTGTCCCAGGCGCCGTCGGCGACGGACGACTTGGTGGTGTGGACCTTGGCTCCGCCAAGCTCTTCGGCCGTCACGGTCTCGTTGGTGACGGTCTTCACCACGTCCGGCCCGGTCACGAACATGTAGCTCGTGTCGCGCACCATGAAGATGAAGTCCGTCATGGCCGGCGAATAGACGTCCCCGCCGGCGCACGGCCCCATGATGACGGAGATCTGCGGAACGACCCCGGACGAGATCACGTTGCGGCGGAACACCTCGCCATAGCCGCCGAGCGCCGCCACGCCCTCCTGGATGCGGGCGCCGCCGGCGTCGAAGAGGCCGATCACGGGAGCGCGCATCTTCAGCGCCATATCCTGGATCTTGGTGATCTTGGCGGCGTGCGTCTCCGACAGCGAGCCGCCGAACACCGTGAAGTCCTTGGCGAACACGAAGACGGTGCGGCCGTTGATGGTGCCCCAGCCGGTGACGACGCCGTCGCCTGGAACCTTGCTGGCCTCCATGCCGAAATCCGTGCAGCGGTGCTGCACGAAGGTGTCGAACTCCTCGAAGGACCCGGTGTCGAGCAGAAGCTCGATGCGCTCGCGGGCGGTGAGCTTGCCGCGCGCATGCTGCGCCTCGATGCGCTTGGCGCCGCCGCCGAGCTTGGCGTCGGCGCGCCGCGCGTCGAGCCTCTCCAGGATGTCCTTCATCGAACCCCGTCCTTCCCGTCCCGCCGGCCCGTCGCCGCCATGGAGGCCGGCGGAGACGGACTATGATCCTCGACAGGCTGCTTAGCACGCGCCTGCCGCCCGGTGGAACTCGACGGATGGACGAGGGCCTATTCGACGGTCAGGCTGACCTCGACATTGTTGCGCGTGGCGTTGCTGTAGGGGCAGACGATGTGAGCGTCATGCACCAGGGTCTCGGCCTGCGCCCGCTCGATGCCGGGCAGCGAGATGCGCAGGTCCACCTTGATGGCGAAGCCGGTCGGGATCGGGCCGATGCCCACATCGGCCGACACCTTGGCGTCGTCCGGGATCTTGACGCTGCTCTTGCGGGCCACGGCCTTGATGGCGCCCAGGAAACAGGCCGAATAGCCGGCCGCGAACAGCTGCTCCGGGTTCGTCGCGGCTCCGCCGGCGCCGCCCATCTCCTTGGGCACGGAGAGCTTGACGTCGATGACGCCGTCGGACGACACGGCCCGGCCGTCGCGGCCTCCGGTGGCGGAGGCATGGGCGGTGTAGACGACTTTTGGCTGGTCCATGGGGGAGGTCTCCTGTTGCGCCGGCGTCGGCCAGCGGATCACGAGACCCAAATAGGGCGCGGCTTCCCGCCGGCACCCCCGCGGCCGCGAGGCGTCTAGGCCAGACCGATCAGCTGGATCATCCGGGCCGACGCCTCCATCTCCGTCCATCGCCTTGCCCGACGCTCCAGCGCCTCGTCGTCCATGCCCCAGACCTCCATCTGGAAGTCCTCGTCCACATGCGCGGCCGCCCAGGCCTCGACGGCCGACAGGCGCCCCATGGCCACGGCCAGCGCCAGCAGGACGGAGCCGGTGAGGCTCGTGATGGTGGAAAGAGCCGCCAGCGCGATCGGATCCCGAATGGACGCGACAGCGCCGCGCACCGCCTCCACTGAGCCGGGCGGCTGCTCGGCGAAGACCACGCCCTCGGTCAGGAAGAATCTCGCGCCCAGCGCCTCGCGCGCCCAGTCCAGCACCGGGTCCCAGGCGTCGGCCTGCATGGCGACGAGCCTGGCCGGTTCGCCGGCCCGGTAGCACAGCAAGTCCGAACCGGCGTAGCGGGCGATGTCGTCCACGACCTCCTCGCGCATCCGGGCGACGCCGTCGAGCCCTGAATTGACCAGGCGGGTGAGCGGCATCCGGGCGGGGTCGATCTCCGCCCCCTGAGCCGCCCACTCGGCCGCGACGGCCTCCGCGGCGGCGGCCGTAGGAAGAGCGAGCGGCGCCTTGGCGGGCGTGCGGGCGGGGCGATCGTCCAGCGTCAGGACGAAGCCGGCCTCGGATGGCTTGGTGGACGCCTCCCTGTAGAAGCGGCGCGGCGGAACGGGCTTTGAGCCGATCCGGGCGGACCGCCGGGGATCGGGCGCTTCGTCTTCGGGGGGGAACCAGGCAGGCGCATCGTCAGTCATGGGCTTGGATGTGGAGCCCCGACCGTCCCTTGTCCAGTGCCGTGCGCCCGTCGAACGGCCGCCGTCGTCAGGGGTCCAGTTCGTCGAAGCTGGAGATGATCCGCTCCGCGCCCGCGGCCCGCAGCAGGTCCGGGCCGTGATGGCCCCAATCCACCCCGATCGCACGCAGGCCTGCGGCCCTCGCCATCTCGACGTCGAAGGTGGTGTCGCCGATCACGACCGCGTCGCCCGGCTCCGCGCCGATCGCGGCGAGAGCCTGCAGCGCCATGGCCGGATGAGGCTTGGAGGGCGCGTCGTCGGCGGTCTGAACGGTCGCGAAGAGCGGGCCCCATCCCTCCGCGTCGAGAATCCGCGTCACGCCCCGGCGCGACTTGCCGGTGACGAGGCCCAGCGCCGTCCCGGGCCGGGCGGCGAGCCGCCTCAGGACCGCATCGGCCCCGGGAAAGAGGCGCTCACGATGGCCAGGAGCCGAAACGCGGGACCGAAACGCATCCCGGTAGCGCGCGACCAGGTCCTCGACCGGCCCGTCCGGCCCCACCAGCGCCTCGTAGGTCGGGATCAGCGACACGCCCACTAGGGCCAGCAAGGTCGCCGGGGCTGGCGGCTCCATGCCGAGCGCCGCGAAGGCTGAGGCGTGCGACGCCAGGATCGTCGACGCACTGTCGACGAGCGTTCCATCCATATCGAAAAGGTAGGCGCGCATGGCTCACGCGCCCCGCGCCGAGAGGCGCTCGCGCGCACTGGCAACCCAGCGCAACCAGAGAAGCGATAATTTACCATATGTCATTCAAGCATCCAGAATTGTCATCTCATTTCTTGAAAATAATCATCGGTTAAGGGGCCGCGGCTAGGTTTGCTCATGCCACAACGAATGGCATTCGACAACCAGGAGCCAAACAATGCTTTCTCTCATCAAGTCTTTCGCTCGTAACGAGTCTGGCGCCACCGCGATCGAGTACGGCCTGATCGCCGGCATCCTCGGCATCGGCATCGTCGCGGGCGCCAACGTCCTGAAGAACAGCGTCAACGCGAACTTCAACTCGTTGGGCGGCAACCTCAAGAAGTGTAACGACGGCACTTGCTGATTTTCGCAGCGTATTCGCTCGGCTGATACAGAGGACCCCGGCGGCGACGCCGGGGTCTTTCGCTAGACGAACCCGTGAGGCGTCCAATGATGCGCCGTTTGGTAATCGCGATACGTCGTTTCCTCCAGAAAGAAGAGTCGGGCGCGACAGCCATAGAGTATGTGGTGATGTCAGCAATTCTGGCCGCCGGGCTCGTCGTCGGTGCGGGCCTTTACAAGAACAGCGTGAAAGCCATGTTCGGCCACGTCGCCACCGACGTCCACAATTGTGCTGACGGATCCTGTTAAAATGAACCTGACCTTCCTCACGCCTCCGGCGCCTCCTCGATCGGGTCGTAGCGAGCCGTGTCGAAGCCCAGCAGGTTCCACGATTGCCGCATGTGCGGCGGCAAAGGCGCGGTGATGTCGATCGGCTTGCCCGTCCGCGGATGAGGAATCACGATCCGCCGGGCCAGGAGATGCAGGCGGTTCTGAATCCCGCCCGGCAACTCCCAGTTCTCGATGTTGAAATATTTCGGATCGCCCACGATCGGATGGCCGATATGGACGGTGTGGGCGCGCAACTGGTGCGTACGGCCGGTGACCGGCTTGAGCGACAGCCAGGCGAGCTTTTGCGCCGCCGTCTCCACCACCGCGTAATAGGTGACCGCATGCGTGGCCCCTTCGGCCCCGTGTTTCGCCACGTGCATCTTGGCGTCGCCCTCGTCGTCCTCGCCCTTGGCCAGATAGGTCGAGATGCGGCCCTGCTTGACCCTCGGAACTCCGGCGACCAGAGCCCAATAGGTCTTGCGGGTGTCGCGCGACCGGAAGCTCTTGGCCATGGTGGACGCCGCGAAGCGCGTCTTGGCGATCACAAGGCAGCCTGAGGTGTCGCGATCGAGCCTGTGCACCAGCCGGGGCGTCTGGCCTTTGGCGTCGGTCAGGGATTCCAGCATCTTGTCCACATGGGTCGTCATGCCCGACCCGCCCTGGACCGCGAGACCCATCGGCTTGTCGATGACGAGCATGTCGTCGTCTTCGTAGAGCGTGATCGATTTCAGAAAGGCCCGGGTCTCCTCGTCCGCCTTCGAGGCGCGCGGCCCCGTCTTCGGCGGCTCCAGCGACAGGGGCGGAATCCGGACGGCCTGCCCCTCCAGGAGCCGGTCCTTCGTTTCCACCCGCTTGCCGTTCACCCGCAACTCGCCCTTGCGGACGACCCGCTGGATGTGGCTGAAGGACAGTCCCGGAAAGCGCGCCTCCAGGAAGCGGTCCACCCGCATTCCGGCTTCGTCCGCCGTGACGGCGACGGTCTGCACGCCGGTCATCGCCGGCGCGGCCTCCTTTGCCTCCGGAGTGCCCTGCTCTCCCCGAGCCGGCTCACGCGGCGCCGGCTGGGCCTGCTCGATCTGACGCGGAGACGCGGCTTCGCCGGTCCAGCCACGGGACCGGCGAGGCGCGGAGGTTTCGCTGGGCATGAACCGCAAGGGCTCTCCGCCGCTCTCGTCCCCACGCCGGCGGGTCCGCCCCGCCAAGAGGGGCGCTCCCGTCCCGTAGGGCTTGGCCGACCGCGAGGCCTTGCCGGCGCCCGACGGTCCGCCCGCGCCGAAGGACTTGCCTGCGTCGCGGGAGGGCCGGTCCTGCTGAGCCGGCGCTCCGGATCGCTTTCCCGCGCCCCTGCCCGCGCTCTTGCCCGCGCCGCCGGCTGGCGCCGCCGTTCCCGGCCGCGTCCGTCCGGCCCGTCCGCCCGCGCCGGCGCCGGCGCTCGGGCGGCCGCCGCCCGGCCTCTTGGGTCCGCCGCTCTTCATGTCAAGCTCCTGACGATCGCGAGGCCGGCGAGCAGCCCCAATATGGACAGCACGACCGAGGCGATCGCGTAGGCGATGGCGAGGCTCGTCGAGCCCCGCTCCCACAGCAGGACGGCGTCGAGCGAGAAGGCCGAAAAGGTCGTGAACCCGCCGCACACGCCCGTGGTCAGGAACAGCCTGGCCGGCTGCGACCAGCCTTCGCCGGCCTTGAACGCGAAAAACGCCGCCAACAGACCCATGGCGGCTGAACCGGCCACGTTGATCGCCAGCGTGTTCCACGGAAACGCCGTCCCGAAGCTTCGGGCGATGGCGACATTCGACGCGTGGCGCAGCGCCGCCCCGAGCCCGCCTCCGATGAAAACCAGTAATGTCGACTGCATGTCCGTCCAGCCCCGCCGCAAGACCTCGCGGTCCCGTCAGCCAGAGCGGGTGGTAGCACCGCCGGCCGGTCCTGAATACCCCGGCGGGGCGCGGATCACCCGCCGCGCTCGCCGCGCAGCTTGTCCCACCACTCCATCCGCTTGCGGATCTCGCGCTCGAAACCCCGCTCCACGGGCTCGTAGAAAGCCTGGCGCCCGAGCTTCTCCGGCCAATAATCCTGGCCCGAGAAGGCGTCCGGCTCGTCATGGTCGTAGCGGTAGCCCGCGCCGTAGTCCTCCTGCTTCATCAGCTTCGTCGGCGCGTTCAGGATAGTCTTGGGCGGCGTCAGCGAGCCTCCCTCCTTGGCGGCCCGCAGCGCGGCCTTGTAGGCGGTGTAGACGGCGTTGGATTTGGGCGCTGTCGCCAGGTAGACGGTGGCCTGGGCCAGCGCGAGCTCGCCCTCCGGCGAGCCCAGATAGTCGTAGGCGTCCTTGGCGGCGTTGGCGATCACCAGGGCCTGGGGATCGGCCAACCCGATGTCCTCGACCGCCATCCGGACGAGGCGCCGGCCGATATAGAGAGGGTTCTCGCCGGCGTCGAGCATGCGGGCCAGGTAATACAGCGCCGCGTCGGGATCCGACCCGCGCACGGTCTTGTGCAGCGCGCTGATCAGATTGTAGTGCCCGTCCTGGCCCTTATCGTAGATCGGGGCCCGCCTCTGGACGACGCGCGACAGCCCGGCCACGTCGAAGACCTCGCCGGGCTTGGCGGCGCGCCAGAGCTCCTCGGCGAGCGTCAGCGACGCCCGTCCGTCCCCGTCCGCCATCGCCACGAGGGCGGCCCGGGCCTCCGCGTCGACAGGAAGCGGCATGCCCTCCACGGCCTCGGCGCGCGCCAGAAGGCGCGCGATGGCGCTCTCGTCCAGCGATCGGAAGGTCAACACGCGCGCCCGCGACAGAAGCGCGGCGTTGAGCTCGAAGGACGGGTTCTCGGTCGTCGCCCCCACGAGGGTGATCGTGCCGTCCTCCATCACGGGCAGGAAGGCGTCCTGCTGCGAGCGGTTGAAGCGGTGGATCTCGTCGACGAAGAGCAGCGTGCCGCGCCCGGTCGCGCGGCGCCCCCGCGCGGCCTCGAAGACCTTCTTGAGATCGGCGACGCCGGTGAAGATCGCCGAGATCGGCTCGAAGTGAAGCGTCGTCTCATGCGCGAGCAAGCGCGCGACGGTGGTCTTGCCGGTGCCGGGCGGCCCCCAAAAAATGAGCGATCCGAGCGAGCCGGACTCGACCAGCCGCGTCAGCGCGCCCTCCGGCCCGACCAGATGCTCCTGGCCGACCACTTCGTCGAGGGTCGTCGGGCGCAGCCGGTCGGCCAGGGGACGGGGCGCGCCCTTCTCCAGGCCCGCGGCTTCGAACAGAGTGGACATGAGCCAGAGATAGCGACGTCAGGGCCAGGACGCCATCCCCCGCAGCGCGGGCCTCGAGGCCTGCCGGCGCCCCTACCCCCCGACCGCGGTGGTGAGGACTTCGCCGCCCCGCTGCACGACCAGCTTCCAGTAATACTGCCGGGGCTTGGCGAGCTTCTCCAGCTCGCGGGTGGACTTCACCGGGTTGTCGTCGACGTTCAGGATCACGTCGCCCTTCTTGAGGCCGAGTTCCGCGGCCTGCGATCCGGGCGCGACGTCGGCCACCACGACGCCATCCAGCCCGATCTCGGCGGAGATCTCCTCCGCCACGGCGGGCGAAGCGTTCATCACCGTGGCCCCGGCCAGCGGCCAACGCCCCTTGAGCACGACCGTGTCGCGGGGGCGGCTTTCGGGCGCGGGAGAGAGCTTCACCGGCATGACGATCTTCTTGCCCGCCCGCAGCACGCTGAGCGAGGCCGTCCCGCCCAAGGGCTTGGTGGCGAAACGGAAGCCGAAGCCGTCCGGATCGTCGACGGTCTGCCCGTCGACGGACAGGATCACGTCGCCGGCCTTGAGCCCCGCCTCGGCGGCCGGGCTCTTGTCCACCACGGAGGCCACGAGGGCGCCGGTCGGCCGGTCCAGGCCCAGGCTCTCGGTCAGGTCTGACGAGACGGCCTGGAGCTTGCCGCCGAACCACGGCCGCCGCACGCTCTTGCTGCCGCCCTTGGCGGACGCCACCACCACCTTGACCATGTTGGCCGGGATCGCGAACCCGATGCCATGGCTGCCGCCCGATTGGGAGAAGATGGCGGTGTTGACGCCGATGAGCCGTCCATTCACGTCGATGAGGGCCCCGCCGGAATTGCCCGGATTGATGGCCGCGTCAGTCTGGATGAAAAACTGGTAGTCGGAGACGCCCACCTGGGTGCGCGCCAGCGCGGACACGATGCCGGACGTGACGGTCTGGCCGACCCCGAACGGGTTGCCCACGGCGAGGACAAGGTCTCCGACCTCCAGCGCGTCCGAGTCGCCCAATTCCAGCGCCTTGAAGGGCTCAGATCCCTTGATCTTGAGCACCGCCAAATCCGTGCGCGGATCGCGCAGCACGATGTCGGCCTCGAATTCACGCTTGTCGGCGAGCGCCACCTTCACCTCCGTCATGCCCTCGATGACGTGATGATTGGTGACCACGAAGCCGGACGGATCGACGATGACCCCGGACCCGAGCGAGCGCTGAACCCGTTCCTGCGGCTGGTCCGCCCCGCCCCCGAAGAAGCGGCGGAAGATGGGATCGTCCAGGTAAGGATTGCGCGGCATTTTCTGCACGCGGGTGGCGTAGACATTGACCACGCCGGGGCTGACGCGATGCACCAGCGGCGCGAAACTCGCCTTGGCCTGCGCCATGGTCTGTGGAACGGGCGCCTGCAGGCCCTGCGCCGAGGCGTCCTTGCCGGCTCCGCCCCAGGCCAGCATGAGGAACGCCGCGCCGAGCAGTGGCTTGATCATCGTCCGCATGGCGTGATTCCCATCAGGGTTGAAGGTGAGAGCGCATATAGCGAGCCCCGTGGGCGCGAGAAAGAGCGGTCGCGCACGCGCCGCGGCCATGGCCTCGCTGGCCGGAACGAAAAAGGGCGGCCCGAGAGCCGCCCTGAAGGTCGCTGGAGATGAGAGGGGGCTTACGCCGCCTCCTCCATGTCGCCGCCGGCGTTCTGGCTCGGCCCGGAGTCCTGGCCGCGCGCATCGACGTCGCGATCGACGAACTCGATCACCGCCATGGCGGCGTTGTCGCCGAAGCGGAAGCCGGCCTTCATGATGCGGGTGTAGCCGCCGTTGCGCTCCGCGTAGCGCGGGCCCAGCACGTCGAAGAGCTTCTTGACGAGCTGCACGTCCTTGATCTGCGCGATCGCCTGGCGGCGGGCGTGCAGGTCGCCGCGCTTGCCCAGCGTCACCAGCTTTTCGATGACGGGACGCAGGTCCTTGGCCTTCGGCAGCGTCGTGATGATCTGCTCGTGCTTGATCAGAGCCTGGCACATGTTCGCAAACATGGCCTTGCGGTGCTCGGCCGAGCGGTTGAACCGGCGGCCCCTAAATCCATGGCGCATAGGATCTCTCCTTGATGGTTCGGCCGCCGTGCCAAGGGTCGGCCGTCTTCATTGTGGGTCAGGCGACGGTTGATCCGTCGCCCGCCCGGCAGAACGATCGGCTCAGTAGTGCTCTTCGAAGCGCTTCGCGAGCTCTTCGATGTTCTCCGGCGGCCAGCCGGCGATTTCCATGCCGAGATGCAAGCCCATGCCCGCGAGCACTTCCTTGATCTCGTTCAGCGACTTGCGGCCGAAGTTCGGGGTGCGGAGCATCTCCGCCTCCGTCTTCTGGATCAGGTCGCCGATATAGACGATGTTGTCGTTCTTCAGGCAGTTCGCCGAACGGACCGAAAGCTCCAGCTCGTCGACCTTCTTGAGCAGCGCCGGGTTGAAGGCGAGCTCCGGCATCGCGGTCTTCTCTTCCTCGCGCCGGGGCTCCTCGAAGTTCACGAACACTTCGAGCTGGTCCTGCAGGATGCGGGCGGCGTAAGCCACGGAATCCTCGGGCGACACGCCACCGTTGGTCTCGACGACCAGCGTCAGCTTGTCATAGTCGAGGATCTGGCCCTCGCGGGTGTTCTCGACCCGGTAGCTGACCTTCTTGACCGGCGAGTAGAGGCTGTCGACCGGGATCAGGCCGATCGGCGCATCTTCCGGACGGTTGCGGTCGGCCGCGACGTAGCCCTTGCCCATCTTGACCGTGAACTCCATGCGGATCTCCGCGCCCTCGTCAAGGGTGCAGATGACGAGCTCGGGGTTCAGGATCTGGCAGTCGCCGGGGGTCTGGATGTCGCCGGCCTTGACCTGGCCGGGGCCCTGCTTGCGCAGCGTCAGGCGCTTCATGCCCTCCGCCTGCATCTTGATCGAGATCGCCTTGATGTTCAGGACGATGTCGGTGACGTCTTCACGCACGCCCGGAATGGACGAGAACTCGTGCAGCACGCCGTCGATGTGGACGGAGGTGATCGCCGCGCCCTGGAGCGAGGACAGGAGAATGCGGCGCAGGGCGTTGCCGAGCGTCACGCCGAAGCCGCGCTCGAGCGGCTCGGCGACGAGCGTAGCCACCCGCTTGCCGTCGTCGCCCGCGGTGACTTCGAGCTTCGTCGGCTTGATCAGGTCTTGCCAGTTCTTCTGGATCACGGGTGTTGTCCCTCATGAAAGAGCGCGAGGCATATCGGTCCGTCGACCCTGGCCTCGCGTTCACGATGGCGGATGGTGACGTCTCCCTGCCCCGTCGGACGGGGAGACGCAGTCTTGGGTCGCGTCAGACGCGACGACGCTTGCGCGGGCGGCAGCCGTTGTGCGGGATCGGCGTGACGTCGCGGATCGAGGTCACCGTAAAGCCGGCGGCCTGCAGGGCGCGCAGCGCCGACTCACGGCCCGAACCGGGTCCCGTCACCTCGACTTCGAGGGTGCGCATGCCGTGCTCGGCGGCCTTGCGGCCGGCGTCCTCGGCCGCCACCTGGGCGGCGTACGGGGTCGACTTGCGCGAGCCCTTGAAGCCCATCATGCCAGCCGACGACCAGGCGATGGTGTTGCCCTGCGCGTCCGTGATCGTGATCATCGTGTTGTTGAACGAGGCGTTCACGTGAGCGACGCCCGACACGATGTTCTTGCGTTCGCGGCGACGAACGCGGGTTGCTTCCTTGGCCATGGGATCGAGATCCTTCTTGCGCGCCCGTCATGCCAGGCGCTCGGGATGGAGGTGGTCGATTGTGGACCGCGAGCCTTCAGGCTCGCAGCCTGTTGCTGGATCCCCTTCCCGGCCCGCGTTGCGGGCCGCCGGGGATGACCTGCCGCGCTGCGCGCGTCAGGTCACTTCTTCTTGCCGGCGATCGGCTTGGACTTGCCCTTGCGGGTGCGCGCGTTGGTGTGCGTGCGCTGGCCGCGGACCGGCAGGTTGCGGCGATGGCGCAGGCCGCGGTAGCAGCCGAGATCCATCAGGCGCTTGATGTTCATCGCCACTTCGCGGCGCAGGTCGCCCTCGACCGTGTAGTCGCGGTCGATCATCTCGCGGATCTGCAGCACCTCGTTGTCGGTGAGCTGCGCCACGCGGCGATCGGCCGGGATCCCGACAGCCGTCGTGATCTCCTCGGCCTTCTTGGCGCCGATGCCGTGAATGTACTGAAGGGCGATCACGACGCGCTTGTTCGTCGGGATGTTGACGCCTGCGATACGTGCCATTTCGGCCGTCTCCATGTCGCCGGGCTCGCGCCCGGAGCCGGGCTGGTCCCGGCGGTTGCTGGTCCCGCGCGTCCGGTGGAGGCCGGCCCCTGCGCGGTTGGCTTCACAAACGAACAGACCCCCGCCGCCCCGCCAGGAGGCCTCGGGAGTCCAATTCATGAAACCGGATAAGCGGGTGGTTAGGGGATTGAGGCGGCGGTGTCAAGCCGCGCAGTGAGTTGACACTGATAGCCAAATATACGAATATGTTCCTAATTTGGAGGTTGCCATGCGATCCAGGTCAGTCTTGAAGTATTCCCCGGCGCAACCAAGGACGCCGGCAGGCCAACAAGGCGCAGGCCAATGGACAGACGCGCCGAACGGCGTCGAACTCGATCCACTCGATCTGATCCTGCAAATCTCATACGACTTCGGCAGCTTGATAGCCGAGGTTCCGTATAGCGGCGGCAGGCTCTGCGTTTATCGCTTTTCCTTCGGCGATGTCATCGCGGAAGGCCCGGCCCGCTTCGCGTGCCCAACTTGGACGACGCCTGCCGCCGTTTCGCATGGGATCCTTCTCAACGACAATCGCTGAGGACGAAATGGTCAGTCTTTCCGATATTCTGAAGAACTTCGCAATTTCTCCTGCTGCCGAGCAAGCTCTAGGAGGGATCGAGGCACGATTTCAGGAAAAAACGCTCCAAGAACCCGCCGCCCTCTGTCTCGCTTGGGGGCGAATAAGACCCAAGGGTGCGCTTCCAGACGAAGGACTCCTCATCGGGGCGTACACGTCTGCGCAATTGAAACAGATTCCACAGGACGCGATAGGCGTGTTCGGAAACAGAAAGCTCGTCTTTTTCATCACTGAAAAACACTTTGACCACTTCGCAGGCAAGATGCTGGATTGGTCACAAGACAAAGGCCTTTTTCTCCGGCCGGCTGACCGGTGACCAACCCTGCCGTGTCACGGCAGGGTCAGTCCCGGTGGGGGACTTAAGCCTAACCCCCGATCGCCGCCTTCATGGCCTCTGTCACCGCGTCGATGGGCTGCATGCCGTCGATGCGCTTCAGGCGGTCGGTCTTCTCATAATAGGGAGACACCACGGCGGTGTCGCGGTTGTAGGCGGCCAGGCGGGTCTTGAAGACCTCCGGATCGTCGTCCTTGCGCACCGGCAGGCCGGCCGCGGCCGTCTCCTCGGCGCGCTTGACGATGCGGTGCACCAGCGCATCCTGGTCGACCACCAGCTCGACGACCGAGTCGAGCTTCAGGCCTTTCGCCTCGAGCATCCTGTCCAGGGCTTCGGCCTGCGCGACCGTGCGCGGGAAGCCGTCCAGGATGAAGCCTCGCTTGGCGTCGGCCTCCTCGATGCGGTCGGCCACGATGCCGATGACGATGTCGTCGGAGACGAGCCCGCCCGCCTCCATGACCGCCTTGGCCTTGAGGCCGATCGGCGTGCCGGCCGAAACGGCGGCGCGGAGCATGTCGCCGGTCGACAGCTGGGGGATGCCCAACCTCTCCACCAGCCGGACCGCCTGCGTGCCCTTGCCCGCCCCGGGCGGTCCCAACAAGATCAACCTCAACGACGCCTCCCCCGCAGCTTCGCCTTTTTCACGAGGCCTTCATACTGATGCGCCAGCAGATGGCCGTGAACCTGCGCCACCGTGTCCATCGTGACGCTCACGACGATCAGCAGCGACGTTCCACCGAAATAGAACGGCAGCGCGAATTGCGAAATCAGCAGTTCGGGCAACATGCAGATGATGACGAGGTAGCCAGCGCCCAGGACGGTGATGCGCGTCAGCACCTTGTCGATGAACTCGGCGGTGCGCTCGCCCGGCCGGATTCCGGGAATGAAGCCGCCATGCTTCTTCAGGTTGTCAGCCGTCTCCTGCGGATTGAACACGATAGCCGTGTAGAAGAAGGCGAAGAACACGATCAGGCCGGCGTAGAGCAGCATGAAAAGCGGCCGGCCGTGGCCCAGATAGACCGCCATGTTGGCCAGGAAGCCGGTGCCGCCGGACTGGGCCGAGAAACCTGCGATCGTCGTCGGCAGCAGCAGCAGCGACGAGGCGAAGATCGGCGGGATGACGCCCGAGGTGTTCAGCTTCAGCGGCAGGAACGAGGTCTGCCCCTCATAGACCCGGTTGCCGACCTGGCGCTTGGGGTAGTTGATCAGCAGCCGGCGCTGCGCCCGCTCCATGAACACGATGAAGGCGATCACCGCCGCCGACATCAGCACGACGCCCAGCAGAAGGATGGCCGGGATCGCGCCCTGGCGGCTGAGGTCCAGGGTGCCGACCACGGCGGACGGAAGCTCCGCCACGATGCCAGCGAAGATGATCAGCGAGGAGCCGTTGCCGATGCCGCGGGCGGTGATCTGCTCGCCCAGCCACATCAGGAACATGGTGCCGCCGACCAGCGTGATCGTGGTCGAGATCTCGAAGAACAGGCCCGGATTGGCCACGACGTTGGAGGAACCCTGCAGGCCCTTGGAGATGCCGTAGGCCTGGAACGTCGCCAGCACGACCGTGAGGTAGCGCGTGTACTGGTTGATGACCTTGCGGCCGCCCTCGCCTTCCTTCTTCAAGGCCTCCAGGCTCGGCACGATCGACGTGAGGAGCTGGATGATGATCGAGGCCGAGATGTAGGGCATGATGTTCAGGGCGAAGATCGCCAGTCGGCCGACGGCGCCGCCCGAGAACATGTTGAACAGGCCCAGCACGCCCTGCTGCTGCTGCTTGAAGATGTCGTTGAGCGCATCGATGTTGATCCCGGGCAGCGGGATGTAGGTCCCCAGCCGGTAGACCAGCAGCGCGCCGAGCGTGAACCAGATCCGCTTCTTGAGTTCCTCGGCCTTCGCCAAGGCGCCGAAATTCAGGTTCGCTGCAAGCTGTTCAGCCGCGGATGCCATACTGCGCTCCGATATCGGAAAAGGTGGGAGGCGCCAGCCCCCAAAAAAGCAACGCCGGGCGATGCGGACATGGTCCGCCGCCCGGCGTCATACCATCACGGCGTGATCCTGAGATAGGATCAGGCCGCCGATTCCGCCACCGCGGCGGCGAGGATCTTCAGCGATCCGCCGGCCTTCTCAATGGCGGCCTGAGCCGACTTCGAAGCGCCGTAGACCTCGAAGGAGAGCTTCGCGGTGAGGTCGCCGACGCCGAGGATCTTGACGCCGTCGCGCGGCTTGGAGCAGACGCCCGCCGCCACGAGGGCCTCGATCGTCACGGGCTGGCCCGCGTCGAGCTTCTTGGCGTCCACCGCCTCCTGGATCCGCCCGAGATTGACCTCGTTCAGGTCCGTCGAGAAGGGGTTCCAGAAGCCGCGCTTGGGCAGGCGACGATAGAGCGGCATCTGGCCGCCCTCGAAGCCCTTCACGGCCACGCCGGTGCGGGCCTTCTGACCCTTCACGCCGCGTCCGCCGGTCTTGCCCTTGCCCGAGCCGATGCCGCGTCCGACGCGCATCCGGCCCTTCTTGGCGCCTTCGTTATCAGAGATTTCGTTGAGCTTCATGGTGATGCGCTCCTCAATCGACGACGCGCACGAGGTGCTTCACCTTCGCGATCATGCCGCGCACCGAAGGGGTGTCGGCAAGAGTCGAACGGCGATTCATCTTGTTGAGCCCCAGGCCCACCAGCGTCGCGCGCTGGCTGGCGTCGCGGCGGATCGGGCTACCGGTCTGTTCGACCGTCACGGTCTTGTCAGCCATCATTCCCTCCTCAGGCGTCGGCGCCAGCGCCGTCCGCGTCGCCGCGGCGGGACTGAAGGACGCTGACCTTGAGGCCGCGGCGGGCCGCGACCGAGCGCGGCGAGTCTTCGCTCTTCAGAGCGTCGAACGTGGCGCGCACGAGGTTGTAGGGGTTCGACGAGCCGAGCGACTTCGACACGACGTCATGGACGCCGAGCGCCTCGAAGACGGCGCGCATCGGGCCGCCGGCGATGATGCCGGTGCCGGCCGGGGCGGCGCGCAGGATGACCTTGCCGGCGCCGTGGCGGCCGGCGACGTCGTGATGCAGCGTGCGGCCTTCGCGCAGCGGCACGCGGATGAGCGCGCGCTTGGCGGCTTCCGTGGCCTTGCGGATGGCTTCCGGCACTTCGCGGGCCTTGCCGTGGCCGAAGCCGACGCGTCCCTTCTGGTCGCCGACGACGACGAGGGCGGCGAAACCGAAGCGACGGCCGCCCTTCACCACCTTGGCGACGCGGTTAATGTGGACCAGGCGGTCCACGAACTCGGAATCGCGCTCTTCGCGATCCCGGCCCTGACGGGGCTCTCTAGCCATGATCTCTCTCTCACTTGCGCGGACGAACCCTCCGGGCCCGCCGCTCGCTCGATGATGGGATGTGCGGACCCTTTACAGGGACCGACGGCGGAAGGCCACCCTTTTGGGGTGGCCCGCCGCGTCTTTCGGACGACCGTCGGCCCGGCGCGCGGCGCCGGGACGGCGATCAGAAGTCCAGGCCGCCTTCGCGGGCGGCTTCGGCCAGCGCCTTGACGCGGCCGTGATACATGTAGGAGCCGCGGTCGAACACGACCTTGTCGACGCCGGCGGCCTTGGCGCGCTCGGCCACGAGCTTGCCGACGGCCTTGGCGGCGTCGGTGTCGGCTCCGGTCTTCAGGCCGCCCTTGAGGTCCTTCTCCAGCGAGGAGGCGGCCGCAAGGGTGACGCCCTGCGCGTCGTCGATGACCTGGGCGTAGATCTGCTTCGACGAGCGGAAGACCGACAGGCGCGGACGCCCGTTCGACACTTTCTTGATGGAACGGCGCACACGAGCAAGACGGCGCTCGGCGGCCTCGAGGTTCTTAGGCATGGCCGGTCCTTACTTCTTCTTGCCTTCCTTGCGGAAGATGAACTCGCCCGAGTACCGGACGCCCTTGCCCTGGTAGGGCTCCGGACCGCGGAAGTCGCGGATCTCGGCGGCGGTCTGGCCCACGCGCTGCTTGTCGACGCCCGTGACCAGGATCTCGGTCGGCTTCGGCGTGGTGATCGCGATGCCGGTCGGGATCTCGTAGTCGACGTCGTGGCTGTAGCCGAGCGACAGCTTCAGGACCTTGCCGGCGACCGCGGCCTTGTAGCCGACGCCGGTGATCTCGAGCTTCTTCTCATAGCCCTTGGTCACGCCATCGATCAGGTTCGCCACCTGCGAGCGGGACATGCCCCACATCGCGCGGGCGCGCTTGGTCTCGGTGCGCGGCGTCACCGTGATGGCGCCGTTCTCGAGCGTGACGGTGACGTCCTCGGGAGCCAGGAAGGACAGCTCGCCCTTCGCTCCCTTGACCTTCACCAGGTTTCCGTCGAGGTTGGCCGTAACGCCGGCCGGCACCGCAACGGGCTTCTTTCCAATACGAGACATTGTGGTCTCCCCGTGACTGCGTTGCGCTGATTGCCGATCAGAAGACCGTGCAGAGCACTTCGCCGCCGACGTTCTTCTCCCTGGCCTCGTGATCGGCCATGACGCCCTGCGGCGTGGAGATGATGGTGATGCCGAGGCCGTTGGCGACGCGCGGCATCGAGTCGACGGCGGAGTACACGCGGCGGCCCGGCTTCGACACGCGAGCGATCTCGCGGATGACGGGGGCGCCGTCGAAATACTTCAGCTCGATCTCGAACTCCGTGCGGCCGTTGCCGTACTCGGTCGTCGAATAGCCGCGGATGTAGCCTTCCGACTGCAACACGTCGAGCACGCGGGCGCGCAGCTTCGAGCCGGGGCTCGTCACCTTGCCCTTGCGACGCATCTGGGCGTTGCGGATGCGGGTGAGCATATCACCGACGGGATCATTGATCGCCATGGTCGATCCTCCTCACCAGCTCGACTTGGTCAGACCCGGGATCACGCCCTGCGAGCCGAGCTCGCGAAGCGCAATACGGGACATCTTCAACTTGCGATAGTAGGCGCGCGGACGGCCCGTGATCTCGCAGCGGTTGCGAACCCGGGTGGGGTTCGCGTTGCGCGGCAGCTCGGACAGCTTGAGGCGGGCGCCGAAACGCTCCTCCATCGACTTGGACTCGTCGTTCGCGACATCGAGAAGACGCGCGCGCTTGCCAGCATACTGCTTGACGAGCTTCATGCGCCGCTTGTTCTTCTCGACAGAGCTCTTCTTGGCCATGTGTTTCTCCTGGTTTCCGCGTTTAAGAGCGAGCTCTTACTGCCGGAACGGGAAGTTGAAGGCGCGCAACAGGGCGCGAGCCTCGTCGTCGGTCTTGGCGGTGGTGCAGACGATGATGTCCATGCCCCACACGGCCTCGGCCTTGTCGTAGTTGATCTCCGGGAAGATCAGGTGCTCCTTGATGCCCATCGCGAAGTTCCCGCGGCCGTCGAACGACTTGGGGTTCAAGCCCCGGAAGTCGCGGACGCGCGGGAGAGCGATGTTCACGAGACGATCGAGGAACTCGTACATCCGCACCTTGCGGAGCGTGACCTTGGCGCCGATCGGCATGTTCTCGCGCACCTTGAAGGTCGCGATCGCCTGACGGGCCTTGGTGATCACCGGCTTCTGGCCGGCGATGAGGGCCAGGTCGGCCGCGGCCGACTGAACCTTCTTGGTGTCCTGCGTGGCTTCGCCGACGCCCATGTTGAGCACGACCTTCTCGATGGTCGGCACTTCCATGACGTTCTTGTAGCCGAACTCCTCGATGAGCTTCGGCCGGACCACGTCGGTGTAAATCGTCTTCAGGCGGGGCTCAGGGCCCGCAACATTCGCGTTAGCCATCGATCAGATCTCCCGAACGCTTGGCGAAACGAACCTTGCGCCCGTCCTCGAGCACCTTGAAGCCGACGCGGGACGGCTTGCCGTCCTTGGGGTCGGCGATCGCGAGATTGGACAGCTGGATCGGAGCCTCTTTCGAGATGATCCCGCCTTCCTGGTTCGCGGTCTGGCGCTGATGCTTCTTCACCAGGTTGACGCCGCGCACGATGGCCCGGGTCTCCTTCGGCATGACCTGCACGACCTCGCCGGTCTTGCCCGCGTCACGGCCTGTGATGACGACGACCTTGTCGCCCTTCTTGATCTTCGCGGCCATCACAACACCTCAGGCGCGAGCGAAATGATTTTCATGTGATTCTTGGCGCGGAGCTCGCGGGGCACCGGTCCGAAGATACGGGTGCCGATCGGCTCCTTCTGGTTGTTGATCAGCACGGCCGCGTTGCGGTCGAAGCGGATCACCGAACCATCCGCGCGACGGATGTCCTTGGCGGTGCGAACGACGATCGCCTTCATGACGTCGCCCTTCTTCACGCGGCCGCGCGGGATCGCCTCCTTCACGGAAACGACGATGACGTCACCGACTCCAGCGTATTTGCGCTTGGAGCCGCCGAGGACCTTGATGCACATCACACGACGGGCGCCGGAATTGTCGGCGACATCGAGATTCGTCTGCATCTGGATCATGGTCTTGATCCTTTCTGTGTCTCAGACCGGTTTCCGGCGATCTCAGGCTCGCCGGACTTCGCCTGACGGGGATCTGCGTCCCCCGTTTGTGCGCGCACTCAAGAGCATTTTTCCGCGCCCGTGGGAACCCACCAGCGCGGCCAAACGCTCTGATTTTCGAAATTTCTTTTTAGGACGCGGTCGCTTCTTCGACCACGACCCAGGTCTTGAGCTTGGAGATGGGCTTCGATTCCTCGATGCGCACCTCGTCGCCGACCTTGAACCGGTTGGCTTCGTCGTGAGCGTGGTAGTTCTTGGTCCGACGCACCGTCTTCTTCAAGAGCGGATGCGTGAACCGGCGCTCGACCTTCACGACGACAGTCTTGTCCTGCTTGTCGCTGACGACGACGCCCTGCAGTATGCGCTTCGGCATCGGTCTCTCCTCAAGCCTTGCCAGCTTCGGCGAGCTTTGCGGCCGCCGTGGTCCTGATCCGCGCGATGTCGCGACGGACTTCCTTGATGCGGCCCGTGTTCTCCAGCTGGCCGGTGGCCTTCTGGAAACGCAGGTTGAACTGTTCCTTCTTCAGCTTCAGGAGCTCGTCCTGAAGCTGGTCCTTCGACATCGCAGTGAGGTCGGAGAGCCTCTGCTTCGTCTTCATGTCGCCCTCCTTACTCGGCGATGCGCTGGATGAAGCGCGTCTTAATCGGCAGCTTGGCGGCCGCCAGGGTCAGGGCCTCGCGAGCGAGGTCGACCGAGACGCCGTCGATTTCGAACATGATGCGGCCGGGCTTGACGCGGCAGGCCCAGAACTCCGGCGCGCCCTTGCCCTTGCCCATACGCACTTCCGTGGGCTTGGACGAGACCGGGACGTCCGGGAACACGCGGATCCAGACGCGGCCGGCGCGCTTCATGTGGCGGGTGAGAGCACGGCGGGCCGCCTCGATCTGGCGGGCCGTGACGCGCTCAGGCTCCATGGCCTTCAGGCCGAACTGGCCGAAGTCCAGGTTGGTCCCGCCCTTCGCAGCGCCGCTGATGCGGCCTTTGAACTGCTTGCGGAACTTCGTCTTCTTGGGCTGAAGCATGTCTGTGATTCCTCAACCGGTCCGTCAGGCCGCGTGGTCGCGGCGGCCGCCGGACCGCTGGCCACCCTCGTCGGCCATGCGCTTGTCCTGAGCCATCGGGTCATGCTCGAGGATCTCGCCCTTGAAGATCCAGACCTTGATGCCGCAGGTGCCATAGGTGGTGAACGCCGTCGCCACGCCGTAGTCCACGTCCGCGCGCAGCGTGTGCAGCGGAACGCGTCCCTCGCGGTACCATTCCTGGCGCGCGATTTCGGCCCCGCCGAGGCGGCCCGAGCAGTTGATCCGGATGCCTTCCGCGCCCAGACGCATCGCCGACTGAACGGCGCGCTTCATGGCGCGGCGGAACGCCACGCGGCGCTCCAGCTGCTGGGCGATCGAGTCCGCGACGAGCGTCGCGTCGACCTCGGGCTTGCGCACCTCGACGATGTTGATGACGACCTCGGAGTTCGTCATCTTCGTCACGGACTTGCGCATCTTCTCGATGTCCGCGCCCTTCTTGCCGATCACCACGCCCGGACGGGCCGAGTAGATGGTGACGCGGCACTTCTTGTGCGGGCGCTCGATGACGATCTTGGAGACGGCGGCCTGCTTCAGCGTCTTCATCAACGCCTTGCGGATCGCGATGTCCTCGTGCAGCAGCCGGCCGTACTCGCCCTTGCTGGCGACCCAGCGGCTGTCCCACGTGCGGTTGACGCCGAGGCGCAGGCCGATTGGATTGACCTTCTGACCCATGGTTCTCTCCTCAGGCCTTGGCTTCGGTTTCGCGCACGATGATCGTGAGGTTCGAGAAGAACTTCTCGACACGACCAGCGCGACCGCGGGCGCGGGCGTGGAACCGCTTCATGACGAGCGCCTTGCCCACGAAGGCCTGCGACACGACGAGGTCGTCGACGTCCAGGTCGTGGTTGTTCTCGGCGTTCGCGATGGCGCTCTCCAGGCACTTGCGGACGTCACGGGCGATGCGCTTCCTCGAGAATTCGAGATCGGCGAGCGCCGTGGCGACCTTCTTGCCCCGGATCAGACCGGCGACCAGGTTCAGCTTCTGCGGCGACACCCGGAGCATCCGGGCGACGGCCTTCGCTTCATTGTCCGGAAGCGCGCGGGGAGTTGCAGCCTTGCCCATGGCTTACCGCCTCTTGGCTTTCTTGTCCGCCGCATGCCCGTAGAACGTACGGGTCGGGGCGAACTCGCCAAACTTGTGGCCGACCATCTCCTCGGAAACATTGACCGGGATATGCTTCTGGCCGTTGTAAACGCCGAAGGTGAGGCCGACGAACTGCGGCAGGATCGTGGAGCGACGGCTCCAGATCTTGATCACCTCGGAACGGGTGGCGGCTCGCGCGGCGTCCGCCTTCTTCAGGAGGTAGCCGTCGACGAACGGGCCCTTCCATACGGAACGAGTCATCGTGGACCCCCTTACTTCTTCTTGCGGGCGTGGCGGGACGACACGATGAACTTGTCGGTCCGCTTGTTGGAACGCGTCTTCTTGCCCTTGGTCGGCTTGCCCCACGGGGTGACCGGGTGGCGGCCGCCCGAGGTGCGGCCTTCGCCGCCGCCGTGCGGATGGTCGATCGGGTTCATGGTCACGCCGCGGTTATGCGGGCGACGGCCGAGCCAGCGCTGACGACCGGCCTTGCCGATCGAGGTGTTCATGTGGTCGGGGTTGGACACCGCGCCCACCGTCGCGAAGCAGCCGCCATGGATCAGGCGCTGCTCGCCCGAGTTCAGGCGGACGATCACGTAACCCTGGTCGCGGCCCACGATCTGGGCGTAGGTGCCGGCCGAACGCGCGAGCGCGCCGCCCTTGCCGATCTTCATCTCCACGTTGTGGACGATGGTGCCCACCGGGATGTTGCCGATCGCCATGGCGTTGCCGGGCTTGATGTCGGCCTGTTCGGCCGCCACCACCTGCGCGCCCACCGCCAGGCGCTGCGGCGCCAGGATGTAGGAAACGCCGTCGTCGGGGAACCGGAGCAGCGCGATGAACGCCGTGCGGTTGGGATCGTATTCGATCCGCTCCACCTTGGCGACTTCGCCCATCCGCTCGCGACGCTTGAAGTCGACGATGCGGTAGGTCTGCTTGTGCCCGCCGCCGCGGAAGCGGACGGTGATGCGGCCGGTGTTGTTGCGGCCGCCCGCCTCGGACTTGCCGGCCGTGAGCGTCTTGACCGGCTTGCCCTTGTAGAGCTCGCTGCGGTCGACGATCACGAGCTGGCGAAGGCTCGGCGTGATCGGCTTGAAGGTCTTGAGCGCCATTATCTGATCCTCTCGCTCAAAGCCCGGTCGTGACGTCGATCGACTGGCCCTCGGCCAGGGTCACGACAGCCTTCTTCACGTCCGACTGCTTTCCGACCGTCCCCTTGAAGCGCTTCACCTTGCCCTTGCGGATCAGGGTGTTGACGGCCTCGACCTTGACGTCGAAGAGCTTCTCCACCGCCGCCTTGATCTGCGGCTTGGAGGCGTCCTTGCGAACCTTGAAGACGACCTTGTTCTGCTCGGACTGGGTCGTCGCCTTTTCGGTGATGACCGGGCCGAGAATGATGTCGTAGTGCCGCGGATCGGTGCTCATTTGAAGCGCGCCTCCAACGCATCCACGGCCGCCTTGGTCAGCACGAGCTTCTCGCGCCGCAGGATGTCGTAGACGTTGATGCCCTGAACCGGCAGGACATCGATGTTCGGGATGTTCCGCGCAGCGAGCGCGAAGTTTACGTTCAGCTCGGCGCCGTCGATGATCAGCGCGTTGCCGAGGCCGAGAGCCGTGAAGCGGTCACGCAGCGCCTTGGTCTTCGGCTCGGCCGCGGAGGCCTGGTCGACGACCATGATGCCGCCGTCCCTGGCCTTGGCCGAGAGGGCGTGACGCAGCGCCAGCGCGCGGACCTTCTTGGGCAGGTCATGCTCGTGCGAGCGGACAACCGGTCCGAAGGCGCGTCCGCCGCCGCGGAACTGCGGCACGCGGGCCGAGCCGTGACGAGCGTTGCCGCTGCCCTTCTGCTTGTAGAGCTTCTTGCCGGTGCGCCAGATCTCGGCGCGACCCTTGGTCTTGTGCGTGCCGGCCTGCCGCTTGGCGAGCTGCCACAGCACGTAACGCTGGATCAGGTCCTGCCGGGGATCGAGACCGAAGATCTCGTCCGACAGCTCGACAGAGCCGGCTGCGCCGCCATCGAAATTGGTGACGTCGAGCTTCATCACGCGATCTCCCCTTCAGTCGCCTGGGGAGCCGCTTCCGGAGCCGCCGTCTCCGAGCCGTTCGGCAGCCGGAACGCGCCGGGCTTGGGGGCCTCGGCCGGGAGAGCGCGCTTGACCGCGTCCCGCACGAAGATCCAACCGCCCTTCACGCCGGGGACCGCGCCCTCGACGAGGATCAGGCCGCGCTCGACATCCGTCTGCACCACACGCAGGTTCTGCGTGGTGACGCGCTCGACGCCGAGATGGCCGCCCATCTTCTTGTTCTTGAACGTCTTGCCCGGATCCTGGCGGCCGCCGGTCGAACCGAGCGAGCGGTGCGACACGGACACGCCGTGGGAGGCGCGAAGTCCGCCGAAGTTCCAGCGCTTCATGCCGCCCGCGAAGCCCTTACCCGTGGAGGTGCCCGTCACGTCGACGAACTGGCCCGCCACGAAGTGGTCCGCGGTGATCTCGGCGCCGACCGGGATCAGCGTGTCCGTGGACACGCGGAACTCGGCGAGCTTGCGCTTCGGCTCGACCTTGGCGATCGCGAAATTGCCGCGCTCCGCCTTCGAGACGTTCTTGACCTTGGCCAGACCGGCGCCGACTTGCAGCGCGGTGTAACCGTTCTTGTCCTCCGTCCTGTGCCCGACCACCTGACAGTGGTCCAGCTTGAGGACGGTGACCGGCACATGTTCCCCGGCATCCGTGAAGATGCGGGTCATGCCGAGTTTCTGGGCGATGACGCCTGACCGCATGGTGTGGTCCCCGTGTCCCGCTCGCTTAGAGCTTGATCTCGACATCGACGCCGGCCGCCAGGTCGAGCTTCATCAAAGCATCGACGGTCTGGGGGGTCGGGTCGAGGATGTCGAGAACGCGCTTGTGAGTGCGGATCTCGAACTGCTCCCGCGACTTCTTGTCGACGTGCGGAGAGCGGTTCACAGTGAATTTTTCGATACGCGTCGGAAGGGGGATCGGTCCCCGCACCTGCGCTCCGGTCCGCTTAGCGGTCGACACGATCTCGCTCGTCGACGAATCGAGCACGCGATGATCGAACGCCTTGAGGCGAATACGGATGTTTTGGCCGTTCATTGTCGTGAGCCCTCGGGCAGATCCCGTCCGGATGGATAGCGCGCCTGCAGGACATCCCGCGGGCGCGCTCCTTCAGTGCATTACGCGATGATGCTCGCCACCACGCCGGCGCCGACGGTGCGGCCGCCTTCACGGATGGCGAAGCGCAGCTTCTCCTCCATGGCGATGGGCGCGATCAGCTCGACTTCCATGGTGACGTTGTCGCCCGGCATCACCATCTCGGTGCCCTCGGGCAGCTTCACCATGCCGGTCACGTCCGTCGTGCGGAAATAGAACTGCGGACGGTAGTTGGTGAAGAACGGCGTGTGGCGCCCGCCCTCCTCCTTGGTCAGGATGTAGGCCTCGGCCGTGAACTTCGTGTGCGGCTTCACCGAGCCGGGCTTGGCCAGAACCTGGCCGCGCTCGACGTCCTCGCGCTTGGTGCCGCGCAGCAGGCAGCCGACATTGTCGCCCGCCTCGCCCTGGTCGAGCAGCTTGCGGAACATCTCCACGCCCGTCACCGTCGTCTTCACGGTCGCCTTCAGGCCGATGATCTCGATTTCCTCGCCCACCTTGACGATGCCGCGCTCGATGCGCCCCGTCACCACCGTGCCGCGGCCCGAGATCGAGAACACGTCCTCCACCGGCATCAGGAAGGGCTGGTCCTTCGGACGCTCCGGCTGCGGGATGTAGCTGTCGACCGCCTCCATCAGCTTCAGGATCGCGTCATGGCCGATCTCCGGCGTCTTGTTCTCCAGCGCCGCCAGCGCCGAGCCCTTGACGATCGGGATGTCGTCGCCCGGGAAGTCGTATTTGGCCAGGAGCTCGCGCACCTCCAGCTCGACCAGCTCCAGGAGCTCCGGGTCGTCGACCATGTCGACCTTATTCATGAACACCACCAGCGCCGGAACGCCGACCTGGCGAGCCAGCAGGATGTGCTCGCGCGTCTGCGGCATCGGGCCGTCGGCCGCCGACACCACCAGGATCGCGCCGTCCATCTGCGCCGCGCCCGTGATCATGTTCTTCACATAGTCGGCGTGACCGGGGCAGTCGACATGCGCGTAGTGGCGGTTCTTCGTCTCGTACTCCACGTGAGCCGTCGAGATCGTGATGCCGCGCGCCTTCTCTTCCGGCGCCTTGTCGATCTGGTCATACGCCGTGAACGTGGCGCCGCCCGACTCGGCCAGAACCTTCGTGATCGCCGCCGTCAGCGACGTCTTGCCGTGGTCGACGTGACCAATCGTGCCGATGTTGCAGTGCGGCTTAGTCCGCGCGAATTTTTCCTTGGCCATGGCCGTACTCCGTGGATCCGAAGAATGAATGGGGTCGAGCGATCAGGGGTATGCGGTTAGGCGTACTTGGCCTGGACCTCGGCGGCGATCGCCGACGGGACCTGCTCGTAGTGATCGAACTGCATGGTGAACGTCGCGCGGCCCTGGGACATCGAGCGCAGGTTGTTCACGTAGCCGAACATATTGGCCAGCGGCACCATGGCGTTGATGACGATGGCGTTGCCGCGCATGTCCTGCCCCTGCACCTGGCCGCGACGGCCGGTCAGATCGCCGATGACGGACCCGGTGTAGTCTTCCGGGGTCACGACCTCGACCTTCATGATCGGCTCGAGCAGGACCGCGCCGCCCTTCTGCAGGGCCTCGCGGAACGCCGCCCGGGACGCGATTTCGAAGGCGAGCGCCGACGAGTCGACGTCGTGATACGCGCCGTCGATGAGCTCGACCTTGACGTCCACGACCGGGAAGCCGGCGAGCGGCCCCGAATTCATGACGCTGTTCAGGCCCTTCTCGACGCCGGGGATGTACTCCTTCGGCACCGCGCCGCCGACGATCTTGGACTCAAATTCGTAGCCCTTGCCGACTTCGTTCGGCTGCACGACGAACTTGACGCGCGCGAACTGGCCGGTGCCGCCGGTCTGCTTCTTGTGGGTGTAGTCGACCTCGGTCTTGCGGGTCAGCGTCTCGCGATACGCCACCTGCGGAGCGCCGATATTCGCGTCGACCTTGTAGGTGCGGCGCAGGATGTCGACCTTGATGTCCAGGTGGAGCTCGCCCATGCCCTTCAGGATCGTCTGCCCGGACTCGATGTCCGTCGAGACGCGGAAGGAAGGGTCCTCGGCGGCCAGCTTGGACAGCGCGACGCCGAGCTTCTCCTGGTCGGCCTTGGACTTCGGCTCGATCGCGATCTCGATGACCGGCTCGGGGAACTCCATGCGCTCCAGGATCACGGGCTTCTGCATGTCGCAGAGCGTGTCGCCGGTGCGGGTGTCCTTGAGGCCAGCCAGCGCCACGATGTCGCCGGCGAAGGCTTCCTTGATGTCCTCGCGGTTGTTCGCATGCATCAACAGCATGCGCCCGACGCGCTCCTTCTTGTCCTTGGTCGAATTCATGACCGTGGTGCCGGAATCGACCTTGCCGGAATAGACGCGGCAGAAGGTGATGGTGCCGACGAAGGGGTCGTCCATGATCTTGAAGGCGAGCATCGAGAAGGGCTCGTCGTCCTCGGGGAGGCGAACGACCTCTTCCTCGGTCTTGTAGTCGATGCCCTTGATGGCCTCGCGGTCGAGCGGGGACGGCAGGTAGTCGACCACCGCGTCGAGCAGCGGCTGGACGCCCTTGTTCTTGAAGGCCGAACCGCAGAGCACCGGGTTGAACACGCGGCCGATCACGGCCTTGCGGATCAGGCCCTTCAGCGTCTCCTCGGAGGGCTCCTGGCCGTCCAGATAGGCGGCCATGGCGTCGTCGTCGAGTTCGACGGCCGCCTCGACGAGCTTGAACCGGTACTCCTTGGCCTTGTCGGCGAGGTCTTCCGGGATCTCTTCGTCGTGATACTTGGCGCCCAGGCCCTCGTCTTCCCAAACGACCGCCTTCATGCGGACGAGGTCGATGATGCCCTTGAAGTTGGACTCCGAACCGATCGGGAGCTGGATGCACACCGGCTTGCCGGCGACGCGATCGATGATCTCCTGAACGCAGTTGTAGAAGTCGGCGCCCGTCTTATCCATCTTGTTGACGAACACGACGCGCGGCACGTTGTACTTGTCGGCCTGGCGCCAGACCGTCTCGGTCTGCGGCTCCACGCCCTGGTTGCCGTCGAGCACGCAGACCGCGCCGTCGAGCACGCGGAGCGAGCGCTCCACCTCGATGGTGAAGTCCACGTGGCCGGGGGTGTCGATGATGTTCAGGCGCTTGCCGTTCCAGAACGTCGTCGTAGCCGCAGACGTGATGGTGATGCCGCGTTCCTGCTCCTGCTCCATCCAGTCCATCGTCGCGGCGCCTTCATGCACCTCGCCGATCTTATGCGACTTGCCGGAGTAGTAGAGGATCCGCTCGGTGGTCGTCGTCTTCCCGGCATCGATGTGGGCCATGATGCCGAAATTACGATAATCCACGATGGCGTGACTGCGGGGCATGGAAGCGATCCTGAATTCAGCCGAAGGGGGCGCCGATTACCAGCGGTAGTGCGAGAACGCGCGGTTGGCTTCCGCCATCCGGTGCGTGTCTTCGCGCTTCTTGACGGCGTTTCCACGGTTGTTGGAGGCGTCGATCAGCTCGGAGGAGAGACGATCGACCATCGTCTTGTCGTTGCGGGCCCGGGCGGCCTGGATGAGCCAGCGGATGGCGAGAGCCTGACGGCGCTCCATCCGGACTTCGACCGGAACCTGGTAGGTGGCGCCGCCGACGCGGCGGGACCGGACCTCGATCGCCGGAGCGACGTTCTCGAGAGCGGTCTTGAAGATCGGCAGCGGATCGGCCTTGAGCTTGGTCTCGACGATCTCGAGAGCGCCATAGACGATCTGCTCGGCGACAGATTTCTTGCCGTCGTACATGATGGAATTCATGAACTTGGTGACGACGAGATCGCCGAACTTGGGGTCCGGGATGATCTCACGCTTTTCGGCGCGGTGACGACGCGACATGTCCGGGTCTCCGTCGGATTACTTCGGCCGCTTCGCGCCGTACTTCGAACGGCGCTGCTTGCGGTTCTTGACGCCCTGGGTGTCCAGCACGCCGCGGATGATGTGGTAGCGCACGCCCGGAAGGTCCTTCACGCGGCCGCCGCGGATCGCGACCACCGAATGTTCCTGCAGGTTGTGCCCCTCGCCGGGGATGTAGCCGATGACTTCGAAGCCATTCGTCAGACGGACCTTCGCGACCTTGCGGAGCGCGGAGTTCGGCTTCTTCGGCGTCGTTGTGTAGACGCGCGTGCACACGCCGCGCTTCTGCGGGCTCGCCTCGAGGGCCGGAACCGTGTTCCGGGCCTTCACGGGGCTCCGCGGCTTGCGGATGAGCTGGCTAATGGTCGGCATCGTTTGCTCGTTCCAGTCCAGGCTAGGCCTTGAGCTTTCGCTCGGTTAAAATCTGTCGTTCGGCGCTGAATCGCACGCAAAACGAATCCGCGCCTTCGGTGATTACCGCTGGCGCGTGCTTATCAGAGGACCACAGCTCTCGCCGCGGTCTTGACCCGATCGTGCGACTTCTCAGTCGTTGATGGCCCCGCAAGGTATCGACTGCGTGGGTTCCGCGCTTGGCGCACAGGAACAATGCGATCGACCGTCTGCCGGAAAGTTCGCGGGTTGTACCGTTGGAGTCGCAGGCCGTCAACCCTCATCTGGCGTGAACGCGAGGATCAGTCTCGGCTTAACCGAATTTTCTTCCCCCGTCGGGCAAGCTGCTGCGCGCGAAGGCCCGGCGGCGGCGTCGGTTCACGGGGAGACGCATGTTCAACGCCTCGACGCTTCCGGTCTCGAAGACGTCTCGCGCGTGGACGCCGGGGCGAATCTCCTGGGTTTGGCGCATCAGCGTCCTCGCGCTGCTCTTCATCGGCGCGCAGGTCGAGGTCGGACCCTTTCAGCTCGCCGTGTACTACCTGATCCAGGACCGCTGGACGATTCTCCTCGCCGTCGTCCTCATGATGGGGGTCGCGGCGCTTGCGCAACGCGGCTGCGGCGCGGGACTGCTGGATCGACTCGCCGCGAGCGAGCGACTTCCGCTGCTGATGCTGGCGCTGGCCGTGCTGGCGGCGTTCGCCGGGACGCACCTCATCTTCGGCGCGACGCCCGTCTCCTATGACGAAGTGCAGGCGGATTTCGACGCCCGGGTCTTCGCCGCGGGCAAGCTCGCATACCCGGTTCCGGAAGCCTGGCGACCGTTCATCGCGGCGCTAGGTCCCCTTTTCTTCCTGCGGATCCCAGATGGGGCGGCCTGGATTTCGGCCTACTGGCCTGGCAACGCCGCGTTGCGCGCGCTCTTCGATTCGACCATCGGGATGGCCTGGTGCAGCCCGGCGCTGCTGGGCGTGGGGCTGGCCTCCACCTATGGGGTCGCCAGGAAGCTGTGGCCCGACAGGCGAGACGCGGCTTTCATCGCCGTCCTGCTGCTGGGGACCTCGTCCCAGGCGCTGGTCACGGCGATGACGCCCTATGCGATGACGGCGCACCTCGCTGTGAACATGCTCTGGCTCCGCCTGTTCCTGCAGGACAGGCCGCTCGCCCATGCGGGGGCCATGGCGGTCGGCGTCCTTGGCGTCGGCCTCCACCAGGTGGTGTTCCACCCGCTGTTCGTGGCCCCGTTCATCCTCATGCTGCTGTGCCAGAAGCGCGTCCGCCTCGCCGCCTTCTACATGGCCGGCTACGGCGTCGCCCTCGCCGCGTGGAGCCTCTACCCGGTCTGGCTTGCCTGGCTCCAGACGCCCGGAGCCGGACCAAGCGACCCCATCCGCGCTTTGCTGGTGGACCGCTGGGCGGATGGAGCAGGCCAAGGTCGATTTGGCCATGGCGTGGCCTTCGGACTGACCGTTCTGAATCTGGCGCGGCTGGCGGCGTGGCTCAATCCCGCGCTTATCCTGCTTTTCGCGGTGGGCGCGCCCTTGGCCCTGGCGAAAGGCGCCCTCCCCCGGGCCATCCTGGCGAGCGTTCTGCTGACGGCGGCTGCGGCGACCCTTGCCCTGCCCTATCAGGGTCATGGCTGGGGCTGGCGCTACAGCCACGGCGTGCTCGGATCGATGGCGCTGGTGGGAGCCATGGCGTGGCTGAACCTGACGGAGCGACCCGATCGCGGCGAGTGGAGCTCCATCGTCGCCGGGGCCAGCCTGGGCAGCCTCCTGCTGCTGTTTCCTCTCAACGCCCTGCATGCGGCCCGGTTCGCGGCTCCGATCAGGGATGCTTTGGCGCTGATCCAGGGCGCCGGGACGGACCTGGTCGTCGTCGACGGGGATGCGGTCAGCTTCGGCGAGGATCTCGCCCGCAATCGGCCGGATCTGCGAAACACCCCGAAGATCCTCAGTCTCGAGAAAATCCCGCCCGCCGCGCTGCCCGAGCTCTGCCGCCGCGGATCCATCGCCGTCTTCGACGCCGGGGCTGCGACGCGGCTGGGCTTCATCGGCGCCAATGGTCCGGAGCCGCGGTCGCCGATGCGCGAAGCCTTCGACGCGCAATGCAAGGCTCGGATTCTATGAGCCGCCCCGTCACGCGCGCTGCGCAACTCGGCCCTGGGCCGGACCAACAAGGAAGACGGCGATGACGCCCCTATCCCAAACCGTCGGACAACCTCTTGGCGACGGCTTCTCGGCCAGGGATCAAACCAATCGGAGAACGGCCGTGGAGAAGGATGTCGAAACCGGAACGCCGGGCGCCCCCGCCGCGGGCCTGAAGCCCATCGACGTGCTCCGCCGCCTGATGCGGACCTCCCCCTTTCAGCCGGCCACCAATTTCTGGCGGGTGATCGAGCTGGATATGGTCCGGCGCCATGGCCTGCCCCGGGGCCTCGGCCTCGATCTGGGATGCGGCGACGGCAAGCTCACCGCCATCCTCGACGAGATGTGCGGCGACGCCGCCGACCGGACCTGGGTTGGGGTGGACATCGACCCGGCCGAGACCGCCTTGGCCAGGTCCATGGGCCTCTATGCGCGGGTCCACACCGGTTCCGCCGACCGGATCGACGAGCCGGATGAGAGCTTCGACTTCACCTTCTCGAACTCGGTTCTGGAGCATGTCGAGCCGATCCGGGCCGTGCTTTGCGAAGCCTCGCGCGTCTTGAAGCGCGGGGGCCGCTTCATCGCGACCGTGCCGGGCCCGGGGTTCCACGATTGCCTCACCGGAGGCGGCGCCAGCCCGGCTGGCCGCGCCGCCTATCTGCACGAGACGGACGAGCGCTGCGCCCATTTGCGCTACTGGTCGCAAGCCGACTGGCGGGGCGAGCTGGCGAATGCAGGTCTCGAACTGGTGACCGCGCGACCGTATCTCACCGAGGGGCAGGTGCGGCGTTGGGAGACCCTGGCGACTTGGACCGGCGGGCTCGCCTATCGGGTGTTCGGCAAGACCCGGCGTCCGATCGAGGTGCAGCGCCTGTTCAGAATGAGGCGGGAGGAGCCTGGCTTGGCCGGCGCTCTGGGCGACCGGCTGGCGCCCCTTCTGGGCCTCGGCTGCTCGATCGCGGGGGACGATGCTCCCGGCAAGGCGGGATGCCTGCTGGTTGAGGCGGTCAAGCCGTGATCTCGAAGGCGGCGCGGCTGATCCTGAACGCGCAGTTCCTGCGCTTCGCCGGCGTCGGGGCGGGAATGGCCGGCCTGAACGCCGCGGTCCTGTTCGCACTCGTCTCGGTGTTGCAGCTGCATTACCTGACGGCGTGCGCGATCGCGTTCATCGCGCTCACGGCCCTGTCCGCAGTGCTGAACAAGCGCCTCGCCTTCCTGCTGGACGATCGCATCCGCTGGTCGGAACTCGCCCGCTTTTTCGCAGTCTCGGGCGTCAGTCTCGCCTTCAATCTGCTGTTCATGAGCGTGCTCGTCGGCGGCTTCGGGCTTCATCCGCTGATCGCCAGCCTGGCGATCACGCTGCCGTTCGGCCTTTTCAACTACCTGGGCCATGCGGTGTTCACCTTCGGCGCCTCTGACCACCTGAGCGACCGCGCGTGGGACGGCGGCCGCATCGGAGAGTCCCGGTGAAGGTGTCGATCGTCCATGACTGGTTCTTCGAGATCGCCGGATCCGAGAAGGTCGTCAAGCAGATGCTCGAAATCTGGCCGCAGGCGAAGTTGCATGCCCAGTTCTGCAAGCTCGATGCGGCCCAGATCGCGCAACTCGGCCTTCCACCCGTCGAGACCACCTGGCTCCAGCATGCGCCAGGCATCGCGCGCTTTCCGTCCCTCTACGTGCCGTTCATGCCTCTCTCGATCGAGACGCTGGACGTGTCGTCGGCCGACGTCGTCATCAGTTCGCACCATACCGCCGCGAAGGGCGTCCTGACCTCACCGGAGCAGCTTCACCTTTGCTACTGCTATTCCCCGCTGCGGGCGGCGTGGGACCTGCGGGAGGAATACCTGTCCAAGGTGCCAGCCCCCCTGCGTCCCCTCGGGCGCTACGCGCTGCATCGGCTGCGCCGGTCGGAGGTGCAGGCGTCCTTCGGCGTGGACCATTTCATCGCCATCTCCCGCTTCGTCGCGCAGCGGATCAGCAAGTATTACCGTCGCGAAGCGACGATCATCCATCCGCCCGCCGAATTGGACGCCTATTCGGTTGGCGCTGAGAAGGATGACTTCTTTCTCTGCCTCGGCAGACTCGTGCGCTACAAGCAGGCCGGGATGATCGTGGAGGCGTTCCGCCGCATGCCGAACCGCCGCCTCGTGGTCATCGGCGAGGGCGAAGACGCCGCCCTGCTCTCACGCCTGGCCGAAGGCTGCCCGAACATCCAACTGATGGGTCGCCAGCCCGACGACGTGGTCAAGGACCACCTGCAGCGCGCCAGGGCCCTTGTGCTGGCCAGCATCGAAGACTTCGGCCTGACCACCGTGGAGGCCCAGGCCTGCGGAACGCCTGTCATCGGCTACGACCGCGGCGGCATCCGCGACATCATCGTGGATCCCGCGCACGGGCTCCTCTATGCACAGCGCGGACCCGCCGAAATCCAGCAGGCCGTGGAGCGCTTCGTCGAAATCGAGAGCACATTCAGCGCCCAGGCCTGCGCCGAGAACGCACAGCGCTTCAGCAAGGATCGCTTCGCCGAGCGCCTTCGCGGCGTTCTGGACCAGCAGCTCGACCTCACGAGAGAACGGCTGAACTGACGGAAGAGCGCCTCAGGCGCTGCGCCGGGCGCTCGCCGCCGATGGCGCCTCGGCCGGCACGGGCGCCGGCTCCGCGGCGGGTTGCGCCTGGACCTGCGGACGGCCGTCGATCATGCTCCACACGAAGAAGCCGCACATCATCGTCTGGAACCCGACCGCCAGCAGCGTCGTCCCCAGGACCGCCGGCAATACGTGGGGCAGCGGCCGAAAGTCATGCGCGCTCCAGAACGCCGTGACGGACGCCAACTCCAGCAGCCCCGCGCCACTGATCAGCGCGCCGCCAATGAGCAGCCTCTCGAGCGTGAACGCCTCGCTCCAGCGCCGGTACTTCGCCGAGGCAGGCCTGATTCCGGCCTGGATGCTGGCGTGCTGCGCCGCCAGGCTGAAGAGAAACGTCTGGTGCGCGAGCGTGACCATCGCGCCGCCCAAGATCGTCCAGGCCGCCCCGAAGAACGCGGCGGGCAGGCCGACGAGGGGCGCCACCAGCGACCCCATCATCAGGAAGGCGCCGAGGGCGCCGAGCACCGCGGCGGGGGCCGCGAACAGCCAGGCCGGGCTCATCAGCAACAGGAAGCGCAGGTGGCGCCAGCCGTCCCGCCAGGGCCGCAGATGCGGAGGCCGGTTCCGCAGATCGGGCGACAGGGTCGCGGGGACTTCGGCGATCTTCAGGCCCAGAAGGCAGGCCTTCACGACCATCTCGCTGGCGAACTCCATGCCGTCGCCGCAGAGCTGGAGGCGCACGAAGCTGCGCCGGGTCAGCGCCCGCAGGCCGCAATGGGCGTCCGAGACCGACGCGCGAAAGAAGAGGTTGAGCACGCCGGTGAGGATCGGGTTGCCGATATAGCGGTTCTTCCAGGGCATGGCGCCGGGGGCGATGCCGCCCTTGAAGCGCGAGCCCATGCAGATGTCCGCGCCGCCGGCGAGGGCCGCCACCATCGCGACCGCATCGCGGAAGTCATAGGATCCGTCCGCGTCGCCCATGACGAGATAGCGCCCGCGCGCGGCCTCGAAGCCGCCTCGCAGCGCCGCGCCATAGCCCCGCCGGCTGACCGGCGCCACCCGGGCGCCGAGCTCCGCGGCGATCTCCTGGCTCCCGTCCGTGCTGCCGTTGTCGGCGATGACGATCTCGCCAACCAGGCCATGATGCGTCGCCAGGAGCTCGAGAGCTTCCTGCGCATTGGCGATGCAGTGGGCCAGGGACTCCCGCTCATTCAGGCAGGGCATTACGATCGAGACGTCAACCATGGCGGAGCGGTTCTCAAAACTTGGCGCACCCACCCTGCACCGACCCGCTTAAAATTCAGTCTCCACCATCGCTGAAAACAAAAAGGCCGGCCCGAGGGCCGGCCTTTGTCAAGGGTGGTCGACGGCCCGGATCACTCGGCCGCCTGGGGTCCTTCGATCGCCGGCTGGTTGGCGGGCGTCGGGGTCTGGGACTCCGTCGCCTGCTGCGCCAGGATCATCTCGTCACGACGGGTCGCCACCTCGCGCAGGCGGCTCATCATCGCGCCGGTGCCGGCCGGGATGAGGCGGCCGACGATGACGTTCTCCTTCAGGCCGCCAAGATCGTCGGTCTTGCCGTTGACCGCCGCCTCGGTGAGGACGCGGGTGGTCTCCTGGAACGAGGCCGCCGAGATGAAGGACCGGGTCTGCAGGCTGGCCTTGGTGATGCCGAGGAGCACGGGATGGCCGGTGGCCGGGCGCTTGCCCTCCGCCACGAGCTTCACGTTCACCTCGTCCATCTCGACCTTGTCGACCTGCTCGTTGGCCAGGTACTCCGACTCGCCCGGATCGTCGATCTCGACCTTCTGCAGCATCTGGCGAACGATCACCTCGATGTGCTTGTCGTTGATGTTCACGCCCTGCAGCCGGTAGACCTCCTGGATCTCGTTGACCAGGTAGGCGGCGAGTTCCTCGACGCCCTTGATCGCCAGGATGTCGTGCGGCGCCGGGTTGCCGTCGACGATGTAGTCGCCCTTTTCGACGACGTCCCCGTCCTGCAGGTAGATGTGCTTGCCCTTCGGGACGAGATACTCGACCGTCTCGGAGCCATCCGCCGGCGTGAGCGTGATGCGGCGCTTGTTCTTGTAGTCGCGGCCGAACTGGATCGTGCCGGACTTCTCGGCGATGATCGCGGCTTCCTTCGGCCGACGCGCCTCGAACAGCTCCGCCACGCGCGGCAGACCGCCCGTGATGTCGCGGGTCTTGGCGCTCTCCATCGAGATACGCGCGACGATGTCGCCCGCCTTGATCTGCTGGCCCGGGTCGGCCGCGATGATCGCGTCGACCGGCAGCAGATAGCGCGCCTCGCCGCCGCGCGGCAGCTTCAGCACCTTGCCCTTGCCGTCCTGCAGGGTGATCGCCGGACGCAGGTCCGCCGAGCGGGTGTTGGTCCGCCAGTCGGTGACGACGCGCTTGGTGATGCCCGTCGACTCGTCCGCCGTCTCCACCACCGAGGCGCCCTCGACGAGGTCCTCATAGGCCACGAAGCCGTCCACCTCGGTCACGATCGGCCGGGTGTAGGGATCCCACTCGGCGATGCGCTGGCCGCGCTTGATGGTGTCGCCCTCATCGACCTTGAGGCGCGCGCCGTACTGGATGCGGTGCACGGCCCGCTCCGCTCCGTCCGGCCCCACGATGACGACCGCGATGTTCCGGGCGATCGCGATGAGTTCGCCTTCCGAGTTGCGCGCCACGTTGCGGTTGCGCATCCGCACCGTGCCCTCGAAGTTGGACTCGATGAAGGACTGGTCGGCGATCTGCGCCGCGCCGCCGATGTGGAAGGTGCGCATCGTGAGCTGGGTGCCCGGCTCGCCGATCGACTGCGCCGCGATGACGCCGACGGCCTCGCCCATGTTGACGGGCGTGCCACGGGCGAGATCGCGCCCATAGCAGGTGCCGCACACGCCGTCGGCCGTCTCGCAGGTGAGGACCGAGCGGATCTTCACCTCCTGGATGCCGGCCGCGTTGATGCGGTCGATGTGCCACTCTTCGATCATCGTGCCCTTCGGTACGATGATCTCGCCCGCCTGGTCGACGAGGTCCTCGGCCGCGGTGCGGCCCAGGATACGGGTGGCCAGCGACGCGACCACCTGGCCGGCGTCGATGATGGCGCGCATGCGGATGCCGTTGTCGGAGCCGCAATCCCGCTCGTTGATGATCGAGTCCTGGGCCACGTCGACGAGGCGGCGAGTCAGGTAGCCCGAATTCGCGGTCTTCAAGGCGGTGTCGGCGAGGCCCTTGCGGGCGCCGTGCGTCGAGTTGAAGTACTCGAGCACGTCCAGGCCTTCCTTGAAGTTCGAGATGATCGGGGTCTCGATGATCTCGCCCGACGGCTTGGCCATGAGGCCGCGCATCGCCGCGAGCTGCTTCATCTGCGCGGGCGAACCACGGGCGCCGGAGTGCGACATCATGTAGATGGAGTTGATCGGCTTGGTGCGGCCGTTCTCGTCCTTCTGCACGGCCGAGATGCGGCCCATCATCTCCTGCGCCAGGCGGTCCGAGCACTTGGCCCAGGCGTCGACGACCTTGTTGTACTTCTCGCCCTGGGTGATCAGGCCGTCGTTGAACTGCTGCTCGTAGTCCTTGGCGAGCGCGCGGGTCTCGTCGACGATCTCCCACTTGTTCTCCGGCACCACCATGTCGTCCTTGCCGAACGAGATGCCGGCCTTGAACGCATTGGTGAAGCCGAGCTGCATGGTGCGATCGCAGAAGATGACCGTCTCCTTCTGACCGCAGTTGCGGTAGACGGTGTCGATCATGTTCGAGATCTCCTTCTTCGTCATGAGCTTGTTCACGACGTCGAAGGTCACCTTGCCGTGCTTGGGCAGAAGCTGCCCCAGCATCGCGCGGCCCGGAGTGGTGTCGTAGATCTTGGTGTAGGGCTTGCCGTCATTGTCGACGGAGCTATAGCGGTACTTGATCTTGCTGTGCACCGTGACGGCCTTGGCCGCGATGGCGTGCTCGATCTCGCCCATCTCGGCGAACATCATGCCCTCGCCCGGCTCGCCGTCCGAAATCAGCGAGAGGTAGTAAAGCCCGAGCACGATGTCCTGCGACGGCACGATGATCGGCTGGCCGTTCGCGGGGTGCAGGATGTTGTTGGTCGACATCATCAGCACGCGCGCTTCCAGCTGCGCCTCAAGGGACAGCGGGACGTGCACGGCCATCTGGTCGCCATCGAAGTCGGCGTTGAAGGCCGCGCAGACGAGCGGATGAAGCTGGATCGCCTTACCCTCGATGAGGGTGGGCTCGAACGCCTGGATGCCCAGGCGATGCAGCGTCGGCGCGCGGTTCAGCATCACGGGATGCTCGCGGATGACCTCGTCCAGGATGTCCCAGACTTCCGGCTTCTCCTTCTCGACCAGCTTCTTGGCCTGCTTGACGGTCGCCGACAGGCCCTTGGCGTCGAGCCGTGAATAGATGAACGGCTTGAACAGCTCGAGCGCCATCTTCTTCGGCAGGCCGCACTGGTGCAGCTTCAGCTCGGGGCCGACCACGATGACCGAGCGGCCGGAGTAGTCGACGCGCTTGCCGAGCAGGTTCTGGCGGAAGCGGCCCTGCTTGCCCTTCAGCATGTCGGCGAGCGACTTCAGCGGACGCTTGTTGGCGCCCGTGATGACGCGGCCGCGGCGGCCGTTGTCGAACAGCGCGTCGACGGCCTCCTGCAGCATGCGCTTTTCGTTGCGGATGATGATGTCCGGCGCGCGCAGCTCGATCAGCCGCTTGAGGCGGTTGTTGCGGTTGATGACGCGGCGGTAGAGGTCGTTCAGGTCCGAGGTCGCGAAGCGGCCGCCGTCGAGCGGGACCAGCGGGCGCAGGTCCGGCGGGATCACCGGGACGACCGTCAGGATCATCCACTCGGGCTTGTTGCCCGACTGGATGAAGGCCTCGATGATCTTCAGGCGCTTGGCCAGCTTCTTGGGCTTCAGCTCGGTCTTGGAGGCCGCGATCTCGACGCGCAGGTCGGCGGCGGTCTTCTCCAGGTCGAGCGCGCGCAGGATCTCGCGGATCGCTTCCGCGCCGATCAGCGCGGTGAAGGAGTCCTCGCCATACTCGTCCTGGGCCCGCAGATACTCTTCCTCATTGAGGAGCTGGTGCTCCTTCAGCGGGGTGAGGCCGGGCTCGATGACCACGTAGTTCTCGAAATACAGGATGCGCTCGAGGTCCTTGAGCGGCATGTCGAGCAGCAGGCCGATGCGCGACGGCAGCGACTTCAGGAACCAGATATGCGCGACCGGGGCGGCGAGCTCAATATGGCCCATCCGCTCGCGGCGCACGCGCGACAGCGTCACCTCGACGCCGCACTTCTCGCAGATGACGCCCTTGTACTTCATGCGCTTGTACTTACCGCACAGGCACTCGTAGTCCTTGATCGGACCGAAGATGCGCGCGCAGAACAAGCCGTCACGCTCGGGCTTGAACGTCCGGTAGTTGATGGTTTCGGGCTTCTTGATCTCGCCGAAGGACCACGACAGGATCTTCTCGGGGCTCGAGATGGAGATCTTGATCTGATCGAAGGTCTGAGGCTGAGCCACGGGGTTGAAGAGATTCATGACCTCTTGATTCATCGCCGTCTCCTGGCTCTGCGGAGATCCGCCGCCGCCGCGGTGGGGATCTGCCGGAACAATTCTTCAGTGGCGTCGGGCGGCCGTCCGCCCGGCGGTGTCGGGGCGCGCGCGGGGATCGCGCGGCGCCCTGTCGTTGTCGTTTATTCGGCCGCCTCGGACGGCGGGAGGTCGTTCGCCGCCTTCTTGGAGTTGGTGAGCTCCACGTTGAGGCCCAGCGAGCGCATTTCCTTGACGAGCACGTTGAAGCTCTCCGGGATGCCCGCCTCGAAGGTGTCGTCGCCGCGCACGATCGCCTCGTAGACCTTGGTGCGGCCCGCGACGTCGTCCGACTTGACGGTCAGCATCTCCTGCAGGGTGTACGCCGCCCCATAGGCCTCCAGCGCCCACACCTCCATCTCGCCGAAGCGCTGGCCGCCGAACTGCGCCTTTCCGCCCAGCGGCTGCTGGGTGACGAGGCTGTACGGACCGATCGACCGGGCGTGGATCTTGTCGTCCACCAGGTGATGCAGCTTCAGCATGTAGATGTAGCCGACCGTGACCTTGCGGTCGAAGGTCTCGCCGGAGCGGCCGTCATAGAGGGTGACCTGGCCGGACTGGTTGAGGCCAGCCTTCTCCAGCATCTCCTCGATGTCCTTCTCCTTGGCGCCGTCGAACACCGGCGTGGCGATCGGAACGCCGCGCCGCAGGTTCTCGCCGAGCGTCACGAGCCCCTCGTCGTCCAGCGACTGGATGGTCTCGTGGTCGCCATAGACGTCGTTCAGCGTGTCCTTCAGCTGGCCGATGCCGGCCGCGCGCCGATAGGCGTCGACCGCATCGCCGATCTTCTTGCCGAGGCCCGCGCAGGCCCAGCCCATATGGGTCTCGAGGATCTGCCCGACATTCATGCGCGACGGCACGCCCAGCGGGTTGAGCACGATGTCCACATGGGTGCCGTCCTCCAGGAACGGCATGTCTTCGATCGGAACGATGCGCGAGACGACGCCCTTGTTGCCGTGCCGGCCGGCCATCTTGTCGCCCGGCTGGATCTTGCGCTTCACGGCGACGAAGACCTTGACCATCTTCATCACGCCGGGGGGAAGCTCGTCGCCGCGCTGCAGCTTCTCGACCTTGTCGAGGAACCGCTGCTCGAGACCCTTCTTCGCCTCGTCGTACTGCTTGCGCATGGCCTCCAGGTCGGACATCACGGCGTCGTCCGACACCGCGTAGGTCCACCACTGAGACCGCGGCGACTGGTCCAGCGCCTCGCGGGTGATCTCGGACTCCTTCTTGAAGCCCTTGGGACCCGCGATGCCGAACTGCCCGAGCAGCGTCTCGCCGAGCCGCGCATAGACGTTGCGGTCGAGGATCGCGAGCTCGTCGTCGCGGTCCTTCGCGAGACGCTCGATCTCCTCGCGCTCGATCGCCTGCGCGCGCTCGTCCTTGTCCACGCCGTGGCGGTTGAACACGCGCACTTCCACGATCGTGCCCTGCACGCCCGGGGGCACGCGGAGCGAGGTGTCGCGGACGTCGGACGCCTTCTCGCCGAAGATGGCGCGCAGCAGCTTCTCTTCCGGCGTCATCGGGCTTTCGCCCTTCGGGGTGATCTTGCCGACGAGGATGTCGCCCGCATTCACTTCCGCGCCGATATAGACGATGCCGGCTTCGTCGAGGTTCTTCAGCGCCTCTTCCGACACGTTCGGAATGTCGCGCGTGATCTCCTCGGGCCCGAGCTTGGTGTCGCGGGCCATCACCTCGAACTCCTCGATGTGAATCGAGGTGAACACGTCCTCCTTGGCGATCCGCTCGGAGAGCAGGATCGAGTCCTCGAAGTTGTAGCCGTTCCACGGCATGAACGCGACGAGCACGTTGCGCCCGAGCGCCAGCTCGCCCAGCTCCGTCGAGGGGCCGTCGGCGATGATGTCGCCCTTGCGGACCACGTCGCCCACCGACACCAGCGGCTTCTGGTTGATGCAGGTGTTCTGGTTGGAACGCTGGAACTTCATCAGGCGGTAGATGTCGACGCCCGACTTCGACGGATCGAGGTCGTCCGTGGCGCGGATGACGATGCGGGTGGCGTCCACCTGGTCGATCACGCCGGCCCGGCGGGCCGCGATCGCCGCGCCGGAGTCGCGCGCCACGATGGCTTCCATGCCGGTGCCCACGAAGGGGGCGTCGGCGCGGACCAGCGGCACGGCCTGGCGCTGCATGTTGGAGCCCATGAGGGCGCGGTTCGCGTCGTCGTTCTCCAGGAACGGGATGAGCGCGGCCGCCACCGAGACGAGCTGCTTGGGCGACACGTCCATGTAGTCCACGCGGTCCACTGGCACGACGATGACGTCGCCGGCGTGACGCACGACCACGAGATCCTCAGTCAGCTTGCCGGCGGCGTCCACCGACACGTTCGCCTGGGCGACGTAGTGCTTTCCCTCCTCCATGGCGGACATGTAGACCACCTCGGAGGTGAGTTCGCCGTCCTTTACCTTGCGGTAGGGGCTCTCGATGAAGCCATACTTGTTGACGCGCGCGAAGGTCGCCAGCGAGTTGATCAGACCGATGTTCGGGCCTTCCGGCGTCTCGATCGGGCAGATGCGGCCGTAATGCGTCGGATGCACGTCGCGCACCTCGAAGCCGGCGCGCTCGCGCGTCAGGCCGCCCGGTCCAAGGGCCGACAGGCGGCGCTTGTGGGTGATCTCCGACAGCGGGTTCGTCTGGTCCATGAACTGCGACAGCTGCGAGGAGCCGAAGAACTCGCGCACGGCGGCAGCCGCCGGCTTCGCGTTGATCAGGTCCTGCGGCATCACGGTGTCGATGTCGACGGACGACATGCGCTCCTTGATGGCGCGCTCCATGCGCAGCAGGCCGACGCGGTACTGGTTCTCCATGAGCTCGCCGACCGAGCGCACGCGGCGGTTGCCGAGATGGTCAATGTCGTCGATCTCGCCCTTGCCGTCGCGAAGATCCACGAGGCCGCGCACCACCGCGACGATGTCGGCCTTGCGCAGGATGCGCACCGTGTCCTCGGCGTCGAGGTCCAGGCGCATGTTCATCTTCACGCGGCCCACGGCCGAGAGGTCGTAGCGCTCCGCGTCGAAGAACAGCGAGTGGAACATGGCCTCGGCGGTGTCGACCGTCGGCGGCTCGCCCGGGCGCATCACCCGGTAGATGTCGAACAGCGCCTCTTCGCGCGAGGAGTTCTTGTCCACCGCCAGCGTGTTGCGGATATACGGGCCGATATTGACGTGGTCGATGTCGAGCACCGGGATCTCGTCGAAACCGGCGTCGATCAGGGCCTTCAGCGACTTCTCCGAGATCTCCTCGCCGGCCTCGGCGAAGATCTCGCCGGTCGACGGATTGACCAGGTCCTCGGCGATGTACTGGCCGTAGAGGTCCTCGTCGGTCGCCCGCAGGGCCTTGACGCCCTTCTCGGCGATGAGGCGGGCCGAACGCACGGTCAGCTTCTTGCCGGCTTCGAGCACCAGCTCGCCGCTGTCGGCGTCGATAAGGTCGTTGACGACCTTCATGCCCTTCATCCGCTCGGCGTCGAAAGGCACGCGCCAGCCGGACTTCTCGCGGGTGTAGGGCACGTGCTTGTAGAACGTGCTCAGGATCTCCTCGCCGTCCATGCCGAGCGCATAGAGCAGCGACGTCGCCGGGATCTTCCGGCGCCGGTCGATGCGGGCGTACACGATGTCCTTGGCGTCGAACTCGATGTCGAGCCAGGAGCCGCGATACGGGATGATGCGGGCGGCGAACAGGAGCTTGCCCGAGGAATGGGTCTTGCCCTTGTCATGGTCGAAGAACACGCCCGGCGAACGGTGCATCTGCGAGACGATGACGCGCTCGGTGCCGTTGACGATGAAGGTGCCGTTCGACGTCATGAGCGGCATGTCGCCCATGTAGACGTCCTGCTCCTTGATGTCCTTGACGGACTTGGCGCCGGTGTCGGGGTCCACATCGAACACGATGAGGCGCAGCGTCACCTTGAGGGGAGCCGCGAAGGTCATGCCGCGCTGGCGGCACTCGTCGACGTCGTATTTCGGCTGCTCGAACGTGAACTTGACGAATTCCAGCAAGGACGCGCCCGAAAAATCGGAGATCGGGAACACGGACTTGAAGACGGACTGCAAGCCTTCGTCCGGACGTCCGCCCGCAGGTTCCTCGACCTGGAGAAACTGGTCGTAGGACGCCTTCTGAACCTCGATGAGGTTCGGCATCTCCGCGACCTCGCGGATATGTCCGAAGAACTTGCGCACACGCTTCCGGCCGGTGAACGTCTGAGCCATCTCGTTCCTCACTCCTTCGGATCGACCGCCCCGTCATCCCCCGCATGGCGCCGCAGCCCATGCCGGTCGGTGTCGGCGTCCGTGATATCGGCCTTCCGGCCCTGCCTGGTCCGCCCGGCGCCGCAGCGGCCAACGGTTGACGGAACCGCTGGTCGTGGTCGCCTCGACGGCAAGAAGGTCCCGGGGCGACGGGCCCCGGGACCGCGACGCAGCCGCTAGGCTGCGCGTTCGACGACGCGCCGCATGCGCGGCGCGCGGATTACTTGAGCTCGACCTTGGCGCCGGCCTTCTCGAGCTGCTCCTTGAGCTTGTTGGCCTCTTCCTTCGAGACCGACTCCTTCACGGGCTTCGGAGCGCCTTCGACCAGGTCCTTGGCCTCCTTGAGGCCGAGGCCGGTGATCGCGCGGACCTCCTTGATGACCTCGATCTTCTTCTCGCCGGCGGCGGCGAGGACGACCGTGAACTCGGTCTGCTCCTCGGCGGCCGGAGCCGCGGCGCCGGCGGCCGGAGCGGCGACCGCCACGGCGGCGGCGGCGGAGACGCCCCACTTCTCTTCGAGGAGCTTCGCGAGCTCGGCGGCCTCGAGAACGGTCAGGGACGAGAGCTCGTCAACGAGCTTGGACAGATCAGCCATAGTTGTACTTCCTTGGAGTTGGTGTTCGAACCAGCTTCTGGTGCGAGATGGGACGGAACGGCCTTACGCCGCGTCTCTCTTGGCATAGGCTCCGAACACGCGGGCGAGCTTGGCCGCCGGCGCGGTGGAGAGCTGAGCGATCTTCGTCGCCGGAGCCTGGATGAGGCCGACGAGCTTGGCGCGCAGTTCGTCCAGGGACGGCATCGTGGCCAAAGCCTTGACGCCATCCGTGTTCAGAGCGGTCTTACCCATCGCTCCGCCAAGAATCACGAGCTTGTCGTTGGTCTTGGAGAAGTCGACGGCGACCTTGGCAGCCGCAACGGGGTCGCTGCTGTAAGCCAGCAGCGTGGGGCCCTTCAGGAGGGCTCCGATCGAAGCGACGTCCGTGCCTTCGAGAGCGATCTTGGCGAGGCGGTTTTTCGCCACCTTCACGGATGCGCCGGCCTGCTTCATCTGCGCGCGCAGCTTCTGCATGTCGGCGACCGTGAGGCCGGCGTAGTGGGCGACGACGACGACGCTGGTCTCGTTGAAGACCGTATTGAGCGTGCCGACGAGCTCACGCTTAGCCGCTTTTTCCACGGGGCTCTCTCCGGTTGGCGGGGACAGATGTCCCGCCGGTTGCTGAATGCCGCCTTCCGGGCGAGCCCGGCCGACGACGCTTCCGACGTGCCTGTCCCCGGATCTGGACCGCCTCGCGGCGACCCCTACCCGGTCTGAAGGTTCGAACCAACTCAGGACCTTGCGGTCCCCAAAACTGGTCTTCCCCGTCTGTGCAGGCCCGCACGGCCGAAGCCGCTTGAATTATGCTCATCCGAAGATGAGGCGCCTGCAGTCTCGGACAGGACATGGCCGGCCAAGACCAGAGGGTTTCCCCTTGGGCTTGCCGGCCGTCCCGGCCAGTTACCTGACCGGAAACTTGGACGTGCAAAACGGGCCAAAAGGCATGATCTGCACGCGATGTCTGGAACTCATCGAGTGTCCATAGACGCTTTGGACACGAATGCCAAGCGCAAAAGGCGAAACAATGAACGTGTTCCACAGGGCGGCGGCGGCGCAACGCCACAGGCCCAGGGGCGAAACGGTCGCGATGAGGCGCCGGAAAGCCGATATGGACCCTGCGCTTTGCCGAATCAAGGCCTCGCGGGTCTGATAGGCGACGGAGAACGGCATGAGACGCGCGGCGGGCCTGCTCCTGATCGTGACTTCGACGCTCGCGACGCTGGGCATGGCGGCGTGGGGCGCCCTGGCGCTCTGGTTTCAGGCCCCCTTCGGCGAGGCGGGCCGCGCCGCGCCGCCGGCGATCTGGACGATCGCCGTCGTGGTCCTGCTGGCCATGGCGCTTCGCGGCCGCGCCCGGTTCGCCTGGCCGGCGCTGGCCGGCCTCGCCGTGGCGATCCTGGCCTGGTGGTCGACGATCCTGCCCTCCAACGACCGCGACTGGGCGCCCGACGTCGCCCGAACCGTCACCGCCCGCGTCGAGGGCTCCACGCTGGTGGTCGAGAATGTGCGCGATTTCGTCTGGCGCACCGACGAGGACTTCGACGAGCGGTGGGAGACACGCCGCTACGACCTCGACCGCATCGCCGGCGCCGACCTCTTCCTGTCCTACTGGGCTGGCGAAGCCATCGCCCACGCCATCGTGAGCTTCGCCTTCGACGGGTCCCCTCCCCTGGCCTTCTCCATCGAGATCCGACGCCGGCGCGGCGAGCAGTTCTCGTCCGTGGCGGGCTTTTTCCGACGCTACGAACTCGCCTTCATCGCCGCCGACGAACGCGACGTGGTCAAGGTGCGGGCCACGGTTCGCCACGAGGACGTGCGGCTCTACAGGATCGACATCCGGCCCCAGACCGCCCGGCGGCTGCTGATGTCCTATGTGGCCATGGCCAACGAGGCGGCGGCGAGCCCGCGCTGGTACAACTCGCTCACGACCAACTGCACGACCGTGATCTTCGGCATGGCCCGGGTGCTGGATCCCGGCGTCCCGCGCGACTGGCGCGTGCTCTTCTCGGGCTATCTGCCCGGCTATCTATACGACGCCGGCTTCCTGCGCCGTGACGCGCCGCTGAAAAGCCTCGTCGCCCAATCGCACATCGCCGCAAAAGCGCCAGGGCCGGCGGACGACCCGGACTTCTCCCGCCGCATCCGCGAAGGCGTCCGGTAGGCGCGATCTGCGGCGCGGACGCGCTCAGCTGGGGACGCGGGCGACCTTCTTGACCGGCCCGCGCGAGCGGCCCGACTTCTCGGCGATCTCGCGATCCTGCGCCTCGATGATGGCGCGGATCTCCTTGTCGGCGTCGAGGCTGCTGACGGCCTCCCGCGGCACCTTGCGGTTCGAGCTCAGGGTCCCGTCCTCATAGGTGACGTTATAGAGCACGAACTCCGAATCGTTCTGCTTCTTGCTCTTCTTGGCCATGGCGCTGCTCTTGGGTTCGAGGGGGCGAAACCCGGCCGCCGAAGCCGGAGGCCGGAACGCATGGGAGGGTCCGCGGCCAGAACCGCCCGGCTGACCCGGCGGTTCCGGAGCCTTCAGCGTGCACATGGGAGCCAGGGTTTGTGCAAGCGCCGGAAACGAAAAGGGCCCCACCGAAGCGAGGCCCTTCTCCATTCGAGAGCGGTCAGGCGATCAGGCGTTGGCCTGGGTCGCTCCGCCGATGACGCTGGACGGGTCGATCTTGACGCCCGGGCCCATCGTCGAGGAGATCGCGATGCGCTGCACATAGGTGCCCTTCGCGCCGGCCGGCTTGGCGCGCGACACGGCGTCGGCGAAAGCGCGGATGTTCTCGATGAGCTTGTCGGCGTCGAACGAGGCCTTGCCGACGCCGGCGTGCACGATGCCCGCCTTCTCGACGCGGAACTCGACGGCGCCGCCCTTGGCGGCCTTCACCGCGCCGGCGACGTCCGGGGTCACGGTGCCGACCTTCGGGTTCGGCATCAGGCCGCGCGGGCCGAGCACCTTACCCAGGCGGCCGACGAGCGGCATCATGTCCGGGGTCGCGATGCAGCGGTCGAAGTCGATCTTGCCCGAGTTGATGATCTCGACGAGATCCTCGGCGCCGACGATGTCGGCCCCGGCGGCCCTCGCCTCGTCGGCCTTGCCGCCGCGCGCGAACACGGCGACGCGGACGTCGCGGCCCGAGCCGTTCGGCAGGTTGCAGACGCCGCGGACCATCTGGTCGGCGTGACGCGGATCGACGCCGAGATTCATCGCGACTTCGATCGTCTCGTCGAACTTGGCCGTGGCGCGCTCCTTGACGAGGCTCACGGCGTCGGAGATCGGGTACAGCTTGACCCGGTCGATGCCCTCACGGGTGGAGCGGACGCGCTTTGCAATCTTCGCCATGATCAACCCACCACCTCGAGGCCCATGGAACGGGCGGAGCCTTCGATCATCTGCGCGGCCGACTCGATGGTCGAGCAGTTGAGGTCAGGCATCTTCTTTTCGGCGATCTCGCGGATCTGCTCGCGCGTCACCTTGCCGATGAAGCCGCGGCCCGGGGTCTTGTGCCCGGAAGCGGGCTTCTTGCCGAGCTTGAGATTGGCCGCCCGCTTCAGGAAGTAGGTGACCGGAGGCTGCTTCATCTCGAACGTGAAGGAGCGATCCTGATACGCGGTGATGACCACCGGGATCGGGGTGCCCTTCTCCATCTGCGCGGTGCGCGCATTGAAGGCCTTGCAGAATTCCATGATGTTCAGGCCGCGCTGACCCAGCGCAGGTCCGATCGGGGGCGACGGGTTCGCCGCGCCGGCCGGAACCTGAAGCTTCACGTAGCCCGTGATCTTCTTCGCCATGATGGCTGCTCCTCGGAAGACCGGCGGCCCTCTCGGGAACGCCGGCTGGCGCGGTCGGGCGATGGGCCCTCCGCGCCGGGTTTGCAGTTCGCGGTGCGGCATGGTCTCCCGGCTGGCGACCGGGCATGCCTCCCGCAGTGGAACGCCCCGGCGAACCGGGGCGTGGATCGCCCCGGCGAACCGGGGCGCGTCTCCCTAGCCGACACGGCCGGGAAATTCAAGCAAAGGGTCGGGCCATCTCGCGAGGACGAGCGAACCGGCGATCCCGCGGCGAAGCCTCAGACCTTCTCCACCTGGGCGTATTCGAGCTCCACCGGGGTGGCGCGCCCGAAGATCGAGACCGCGACCTTGAGGCGGGCGCGGCTCTCGTCGACCTCCTCGACCACGCCGTTGAACGACGCGAAGGGCCCATCGGACACGCGCACCTGTTCGCCGATCTCGAAGGCTATGGAGGGCTTCGGACGCTCGACGCCGTCGGCCACCTGGCCCTTGATGCGCTCGGCTTCGCGATCGGGGATCGGCATCGGCTTCTTGTCGGTGCCGAGGAAGCCCGTCACCTTCGGGGTGTTCTTGATGAGATGGTAGACGTCGTCCGTCATGTCGCACTTCACCAGCACGTAGCCGGGGAAGAACTTGCGCTCGGTGTCGATCTTGCGACCGCGGCGCACCTCGACGACCTTCTCGGTCGGCACCATCACCTCCTCGAACTTCTCCTCGAGATGGCGCTGGGCGGCCTGATCCCGGATCGACTGCGCGACCTTGTTCTCGAAGTTCGAATAGGCGTGGACGATGTACCAGCGCATGGCCATGACGCGCGTTTCTCCTTACCGCCCTACGCCGAGCACGAGCGCGACGATCCAGCGGATGATCATATCGGAAAACAGGAAGAACACGCTCGCCAGGACGACCATGAGGAACACCATGCCGGTGGTCACCAGGGTTTCCTTGCGGGTCGGCCAAGTGACTTTCTCGGCCTCGGAGCGGACCTGCTGGATGAATTCGAACGGACTGGTCTTGGCCATGCACACCACCGGAAGCGTGAGGCGGCAAGACCGCCCCGTCCTCTCGACCAAGCGCTCGGGGGCCGGGTGGCCGCGAGAACACGAAACGTCTTGGGAAGAGCCGACCGATTAGGGCAAAGCGACGCGCGGGTCAAGCGATCGCCGCGACGCCTTCACGCTTCCGCAAGGATGTTGGCGGGATCGGGGGCTGAAGGCGGCTCCCGTTTTGTCGATTGTTAAGCGGTGCGGCCCCATGCTGCGCTCATGACGAAAGACATTGCAGCGGCCGCTTCGATGCGGCTCCCGAACGCAGTCCCGGCCGGCGCCTCCGCGCCTCTGCGGACCCTGCCGCCGATTCTGACCGTTGTGGTCCCGACCTACAATGAGCGCCAGAATCTCCGTGAACTCGTCAACCGGCTGCATGTGGCGCTGGACGGGGTCAACTGGGAGATGGTGTTCGTCGACGACGACAGTCCGGACGGGACGTCCGCGCTCGCCAAGAGCCTGTCGCGTCGCGACAGCCGGATCCGGTGCCTGCGGCGGGTCGGCCGTCGCGGCCTGTCCGGCGCCTGCATCGAAGGCATCCTGTCCTCGGCTGCGCCCTACGTCGCCGTGATCGACGGCGATCTGCAGCATGACGAGACGCTCCTGCCGAAGATGCTGACGGAGTTGCGCGAGGACCGCTGCGAGATCGTGGTGGGCAGCCGCTTCGTCGAAGGCGGCGCGGCGGACGCGGGCTTCAACGCGACGCGCCAGGTCATCAGCAAGCTGGGCCGGCGCTTCGCGCAAGCCGTGCTGCGCACCGCGGTCAAGGACACGATGAGCGGCTTCTTCATGCTCCGGCGCGAGGTCGTCGAGGACGCCGCGCCCCAGCTTTGCCCGGAAGGATTCAAGATCTTGGCTGACATCCTGGCCTCGAGCCCCGAGACGACGCGCGTCAAGGAACTCGGATACGAGTTCCGCCAGCGTCACGCCGGAGTATCCAAGTTCGACGCCAAAGTGGCGCTCGATTTCCTTGGCCTCATCGTCAGCAAGCTGACCCGCGGGGTCGTGCCGGTCAGCTTCGTCAGCTTCCTGCTGGTCGGCGGCGTCGGCGTCGTGCTCCACCTGGCCGCCCTGAAAGTGGCGCTTCTGGCGGGCCTGACATTCTTCGCCGCCCAGACGCTGGCGACCCTCGTCGCCATGGCGTGCAACTTCGTGGTCAATAATCTGACCACCTACCGCAACGCCCGCCTGCGCGGCTGGGCCTGGCTGCGCGGGCTGGCGATGTTCTGCGGCATCTGCTCGCTGAGCGCGCTCGCCAATATCGGGGTCGCCACTTGGCTGTTCGAGCACGATCAGACCTGGTGGGCGGCAGGCCTCGCCGGCATCGTCATGGGAGCGACCTGGAACTACGCCGTCAGCGCCCGCCTCGTCTGGCGCAAGTGACGCGTCAGTCGCCTTCTCCCGCCCCAAACACCCGCAACCGACGCTGACGAGGCCGCCATGGGCATGACCGCAACCCGTAGTGCGATTTGGGCCGACCTCTCCGTCTGGCTCAGAAAGGACCGGCCTTTCGACGAAAAAATCGCGCTGAGATTTTGCATCCTGGTCGGAGTGGCGGCGTGGTTCGGCGCGTTCATTCTTCCCGCGATGCAATGGGATAAAACGGTCGACTTCGGCTGGCATCGATATCTCGGGACCGATTTCCTAAGCTTCTACTCCGCCTCCGATCTCGCTTTGGCGGGCCGGCCGGCGGACGTGTACGACATGGACAAGCACAGCGCGGCCCAACTTGCGGTCTTTCCGAAAGGCGATGGCTACTACGCCTTCTTTTACCCGCCGCTGTTCCTGCTGATCTGCTACCCGCTCGCCAAGCTCTCTTATTTCGCGGCGCTCGCGGCCTGGCTGACCCCGCCCATGGGTGCGTGCTTCGCGATGCTGCGCCGCTGGGCCCCGAGCGGACTGAGCATTTGGCATCTGGCGAGCCTTCCGGCCGTCATGATGACCATTGCGCACGGGCAGAACGCCTTTCTCACCACCGTTCTGCTGGGAGGGGCGTTCCTGATCCTAGACCGTCGGCCGGTTCTGGCCGGGATCCTGTTTGGAGCCCTGGCGTTCAAGCCGCATTTCGGCATCCTGATTCCGCTCGTCCTCGTCGCGTCCGGGCGGTGGCGCACGGTGTTTGCGGCGGCCGGAACGGTTGCGGCTTTCGCGCTGGCGTCCCTCGCCGTCTTCGGGCTGGAAACATGGCGAGCCTATCTGGTCCTCGCCCCCAAGGCCGCCTTGGCCCTGGAGCAGAATCATATCGGCGATGAGAAGATGCAGAGCGTCTTCGCCATGATGCGCATTCTGGGAAGCCCCGTTTCGCTCGCCTACGCCGCGCAGGGCGCAGTTGCGGTTGTCGTCGCCGCAACGGTGTTTTGGGTCGCCTGGAAGGTCCGCTCGCCGCGCGCTGTCGGTGCGGTGACGATCGCCGGCGCTCTTCTGATCACCCCTTTCATGCTGCGCTACGATCTCATGCTGCTCTCTGTCCCCATGCTCTGGATGTACAGCGAAGCGAAACGGACAGGGTTTCGGCCCAACGAGGCCGCGATCGGGATCCTGGCTTTCATGCTCCCGATGGCGCCGCTCGAGATTGCGCTTCACGGGCGCGTCCTGATCGCGCCGCTTGTGATCATCGCGCTGTTCGTGCTGGTCACCCGCCGCGCGCTCGGCTGGGTTGGGGTCGAACAGAATGGTCTCGTGCTAGCACGCGCCTGAACGTGAAAAGCCCCCGGACGCAGGTCCGAGGGCTTTTCGAATTGGCAGGGGCTGAGGGACTCGAACTCTCGACCTGCGGTTTTGGAGACCGCCGCTCTAACCAGCTGAGCTAAGCCCCTATGCGGCCGCCGCAGGCGGCCACGGCGCGTAGATGCCGCATCTTTGCGCCCGATGCAAGAGGGACCGCGTCTGCGGAAGCGTTTTTCGACGCGCCCCTGGCGCGCCGACCGGACCCTTGTCCTGATGCGAAAAGGGGATGCAGTTGCGTCCCCTTCCGACAAGCCTGACGGCGACGGGCCGCTTACGCGATGATGCTCGCCACCACGCCGGCGCCGACGGTGCGGCCGCCTTCACGGATGGCGAAGCGCAGCTTCTCCTCCATGGCGATGGGCGCGATCAGCTCGACTTCCATGGTGACGTTGTCGCCCGGCATCACCATCTCGGTGCCCTCGGGCAGCTTCACCATGCCGGTCACGTCCGTCGTGCGGAAATAGAACTGCGGACGGTAGTTGGTGAAGAACGGCGTGTGGCGCCCGCCCTCCTCCTTGGTCAGGATGTAGGCCTCGGCCGTGAACTTCGTGTGCGGCTTCACCGAGCCGGGCTTGGCCAGAACCTGGCCGCGCTCGACGTCCTCGCGCTTGGTGCCGCGCAGCAGGCAGCCGACATTGTCGCCCGCCTCGCCCTGGTCGAGCAGCTTGCGGAACATCTCCACGCCCGTCACCGTCGTCTTCACGGTCGCCTTCAGGCCGATGATTTCGATTTCCTCGCCCACCTTGACGATGCCGCGCTCGATGCGCCCCGTCACCACCGTGCCGCGGCCCGAGATCGAGAACACGTCCTCCACCGGCATCAGGAAGGGCTGGTCCTTCGGACGCTCCGGCTGCGGGATGTAGCTGTCGACCGCCTCCATCAGCTTCAGGATCGCGTCATGGCCGATCTCCGGCGTCTTGTTCTCCAGCGCCGCCAGCGCCGAGCCCTTGACGATCGGGATGTCGTCGCCCGGGAAGTCGTACTTGGCCAGGAGCTCGCGCACCTCCAGCTCGACCAGCTCCAGGAGCTCCGGGTCGTCGACCATGTCGACCTTGTTCATGAACACCACCAGCGCCGGAACGCCGACCTGGCGAGCCAGCAGGATGTGCTCGCGCGTCTGCGGCATCGGGCCGTCGGCCGCCGACACCACCAGGATCGCGCCGTCCATCTGCGCCGCGCCCGTGATCATGTTCTTCACATAGTCGGCGTGCCCGGGGCAGTCGACATGCGCGTAGTGGCGGTTCTTCGTCTCGTACTCCACGTGAGCCGTCGAGATCGTGATGCCGCGCGCCTTCTCTTCCGGCGCCTTGTCGATCTGGTCATACGCCGTGAACGTGGCCCCGCCCGACTCGGCCAGAACCTTCGTGATCGCCGCCGTCAGCGACGTCTTGCCGTGGTCGACGTGACCAATCGTGCCGATGTTGCAGTGCGGCTTAGTCCGCGCGAATTTTTCCTTGGCCATGGCCGTGTCTCAGTCCTCGACAGCCGGACGACGCCGGCAAGGGTGATCAAACGGGCGTGCGATTAGAGCGTTTTGCTCAAAACCGCAAGCGCGACGCACGCAAACGCGCCCGACCGCAGGATCGCCAGTTCTCGTGAGGGTGAAGATTGGAGCGGGTGAAGGGAATCGAACCCTCGTATTCAGCTTGGAAGGCTGCTGCTCTACCATTGAGCTACACCCGCCCGCGGCGCGGTTTATGCCGTGTCTGGCTGCGCTTGGCAATGGGGGACGGCCGCACCGGGCGCAGGCCCCGCGATCCTTCCCGGCGCCTCGCCGCGGCCTCCCCGCCTACCGCCGCAGCGCCGCCAGGCAGGGTCCCGCGGCCTCCGCAGAGGCCCTGGCGCTGGCCCTGGCGACCTTGCCTTGCATGACGAGCGACTTGACCTTTCCGATCAGGAACGCCTTCAGGTCCGTCGCCCCGGCCGCCCCGGAGGCGCTGGCGTCGTAGATCAGGCGCGGCTCCGGTCCAAGCTGCGAGGCGCAGGATTCGGCCTGCCGCGCGTCGGCTCGGGCCGCGATGGCCCCAGTCAGGCAAGCGGCGACGATGACGGCGGGGAGAAGGATGCGCATGGTTCGCAGTCTAGCCGACCCATCCTCGGCGCCGGAAAGGTGGCCAACCGGGAGGGGAAATGGTGGAGGAGGTAGGACTCGAACCTACGAAGGCTTAGCCAGCGGATTTACAGTCCGCCCCCTTTGCCGCTCGGGACACTCCTCCACGCCCGGATCCGTGCGCGAAGGAACGCTACACGAGACGCGGAACAGTCGCACCGCCCGGGGTCCGTCTGCGGGGCGTCTTATGGTGGCCGCTCGCCGCACTGTCAACACTCAAAAGACGAAGCCACAGGCGCGGCCGGGATTTTTCCCGAGCCCTCCGGCGCCGCCGCTCACGCGGCCGACGTTTCGGCCCTCGGTGCCGCGCTCCGGGCGGGAAATCCGCCGCCGACGTGATTCGATGCGAGGCCGGGCGACGTCCCCGTCAGCGCCCGCTGCGCGACGACCGCGAACAGGAAGCCGTTCAGCAGCGGCGCCAGCAGGACATCCGTGCTCTGGGCGAATTCCGGCGGGATCATCGGCGTCATGAAGGAGAGCGCGACGACCGCGAGCTCGCCTGGACGAAAGCCGCTCTCCAATCCGGCCTTCACCAGCCAGATGAGCGGGATGGCGAGCAGCATCAGGTCATAGCGCAACAGGAAGGGCGTGGTCAGGAGCGATCCCGACGCCAGCAAGGCGCCCATGGCCAACGTGTCCGCCCGCTTGCGGCGCGCCGCCACGACGACCAGGGCGGCGACGCCGAGACCCGCCAGGGTCTGGACGCCATAGCCGATGGCTGTGGACGCCCCCAGGCTGCGCGCCATCATGAAGAGGCTCTGCATCTTGCCGGTATGGACATGCCTGGTCTCCAGGAAGAGCTTCGCCGACTCCTGGATGCCCGCATAGCCGGCCCAGACGTCGCCGCCGAACGCCAGAGTGGTCGCGAGCGCCAGGGCCAGCACGGTCGTGACCGCCCAAAGGATCGTCGACCAGCGTCCCATCGCCAGCAGATAGATCGGGAAGAGAAGCCCGAGATGCGGCTTGATCGCCAGGAGGCCGATGAACACGCCCGCGAGCGCCGGACGCTTGTCGAGATACAGGATGGCGGCGCCGAACAGCGCGGTCGTCAGAAAGGCGTTCTGGCCATGGACGATCGTGATCGTGACTGCGGGAAACAGGAGGATCGCCAGAACGTCGATCTGCGGCGGGGCCCACCGGCGCAGCACCCAGACGCATGGCGCCAGGGTCGCCAGGCACCAGACGACCGCCGAGGTCAAATAGGGCAGCAACCCCAGCGGCGCGACGGCCAGCAGGAACATCGGCGGGTAGAAGAACTGATAATAATCCGCCAGCGGCCCCAGCGCGCAAACCTGGGCGGCCTTGTGCAGAGCGACGTCATAGACGCTCGCCGGCCGGCCATCGAGGATCAGCAAGGACGCGCCATAGAAACTCGAGAAATCGGTCCCGATGAAGGCCTGGTTGCGCAGACCAAGGGGAAGCGCCATGACCGCCATCCGGTCCATCAGCTTGGCGCTGACCACCGTCCCACCCACGAGCAGGACGAAGCTGCGCGCGATCCAGAGCGCCTGGCGCGCCGTGAGGGCTTTCATGCAGGATAACCTTCCAGCGAGAGCGGCGCAGGCGCCTCAAGCCCGAAGTCTCCTCCAGTCGGCTGAAAATGACGTTAAGCGCCGTCTTGATATCGGGCAGGACACGCGAGGATCCGCACCGTTGCGCCTTGACTCCGTCCATGTCACACCCGGCCGCGAGGAGAACGACATGAGCAAACGCGGTTCGGGCAAACCACCGCAGCGGCCTGCGGCCGCCCAGGGCGGCTGGGATCCCCGCAAGGAGAGCCGCGGTCGCCCGAAGGACGACGGCCGCGCGGGTCGGCCGGGGCGCCCGGCGGACGCGCGTCCTGGCTCGGAACGTGCGCAGGCCGGACGCGAACCCTCGGGTCGCGACGCCGCGCGGCCGCGCAGGCCGGAGCGGGAGCAGGCCCCGCACGGGCGCCAGCGCCTCTATGGCTTCCACAGCGTCGCCGAGGCGCTGGGCAATCCGCGCCGGAAAGTCCATGCGGTCTTCGCCACCGAGAACGCGGCGCAGCGCCTCGCCCTCATGGTCCCGGATCCCAAGGTCGCGCCCGCCATCGTGGGCCCGGAGCAGATCGACCGCATGGTGGGCGAGGACTCGGTCCACCAGGGCGTGGTCGCCGAGGTCGAGCCGCTTCAGCCGCTGGACATCCACGACCTTCCGGAAGACGGGCTGGTGCTGGTGCTGGACCAGGTCACCGATCCGCACAATGTCGGCGCCATCCTGCGCAGCGCCGCGGCCTTCGGCGTCACCGCGCTGGTGATGACGGATCGGCATAGCCCGGAGGCCGTCGGAGTGCTCGCCAAGACGGCGTCGGGAGGCCTCGAGCATGTGCCGATCATGACGGTGGGCAATCTCGCCCAGGCCCTCACGGTCCTGGGGGACCTCGGCTATTGGCGCATCGGGCTGGATTCGGAAGGTCCGGTCGTCATGGAGCAGGCTGTCGCGACGCGTCCCATCGCGCTGGTGCTCGGCGCGGAAGGCAAGGGCTTGCGGCGCCTGACGCGCGAGCGCTGCGACGCGCTCGCGCGGCTGGACATGCCGGGCGCCATCAAGAGCCTGAACGTGTCCAACGCCGCCGCTGTGGCGCTCTACGCCATCACGAGGGCGCTCGGCGCCGCAGGCTGAGACAGGCCCGGAGCGTCTGCGGCTCAGCGCGCCGGGACGGAGATGATGCGCGGGCTCGCCCGGCCGCTGGCGAAGCCCTGGTCCACCCCGACCGTGACGATGCGGGCGGACGGCGCGACGCCGACGCGGGCGGCCAAACGGGGCGGCGCGCCTTCGAAGCCGTCGTCGATCGCATAGAACATCGGCGCCGCGGCCTCGGCGCTGTGATAACCCGCGACCCTCGGCAGATCGAACTTGGTGGGCAACTGCAACTCCGGCGTGGCCTCGAGCAGGCGCCCGTCGAGCAAGCCCGCCCCATAGGCCGGGGCGGCAGGACCGAAGCCGTAGCCATAGCCATAGCCATAGCCATAGCCGTACCCAGCGGCGTCGTAGAGGCCCCAGGCCCGGTCCCGGCGCCAGGGACGGCCGTGGTCGTGGCGCCACGCCTCCCGGCCATGGCCCCAGCGAGGACGATCCCACCCCTGCCCGGCTTTGCGCATTGCGACCGCGGCCCCAGGCCGAACCGGCGCGACGGCTCCCGGCGCCGTGGCGGAGGCGCGGACCGCGATGGAGCGCCCCGGGCCAGCGCCGGCTTGCGCGGGGAAGGCGGCGAAGGCGGCTGCGGCCGCGAGGGTCGATGCTCCCAAGATGAAACGCCAATTGGACTTCATCGAGTGACTCCTGAACGCAACGCCGCACATATCTTAACAAATAGTGTATGAACGCCTGAGTTCCCAGCGTTTTTTCCGTTCAGCCCGACCTGCCGCCGGCCGCAGCGGGCCCGACGCGGCTTTGGCGCGGATGCTCCTCTTCAAGCAAAACCATAGTCGCAAGACCAAAGCACGGCTGATCAGCCGGCGGGTCTCGGTCTATAAAGCCGATAGGGGCGGAGTTCCTGCCGAAGTTGATCGTCCTTGAGGACGGTCCCGCCGCGGCCGAAGTCCCCCTCTTCTAGACGAAGGTTGAATCCCGGGCTTCGTCGGGCTCCTGTATCGTCCATTCAACCGCCTCGGTGTGTGAATCCGAGTCGAACAAGAACAACGAAGCACCCGACCGGCGCGCCGGCGGGCGACTTGGGACAACGGCGCCGCTGCGGCGCATGTGGGGGAAAGACCCGGTTTGCGCTCCGTGGAGGCGACCGTGAACAACTTGGATCGCCAGTCCTGCTCATCGGACGCGCCCTCGCCGGCGCGCCTGGAGGGCGCACGCGTCCCGCAGGCTGGCAAGGGGAAAGCAAGGAGTAGGGCATGACCATGGCAGCCGCCCCCGCTGGGGCAGAACGCGTAAGGCCGATGACGGCCGACGAAAAGCGAGTGATCTTCGCATCATCGCTGGGCACAGTCTTCGAGTGGTACGACTTCTACCTTTACGGGTCGCTCGCCACGATCATCGGCGCGCAGTTCTTCAGCCAGTTCGATGAATCGACCCGCAACATCTTCGCGCTGCTGGCCTTCGCGGCCGGCTTCATCGTTCGCCCCTTCGGCGCTCTGGTGTTCGGGCGCATCGGCGATCTCGTCGGGCGCAAATACACCTTCCTGGTCACCATCCTGATCATGGGCCTGTCGACCTTCATCGTCGGCCTCCTGCCCAGCTCGACCTCCATCGGCATCGCGGCCCCGATCATTCTGATCGGCCTGCGCCTGCTGCAGGGCCTCGCGCTCGGCGGCGAATATGGCGGCGCCGCCACCTATGTGGCCGAGCACGCCCCCCAGGGCCGCCGCGGCTTCTACACGTCGTGGATCCAGACGACCGCGACGCTCGGCCTCTTCCTGTCGCTGCTGGTCATCCTGTTCACCCGCACCATCGCGGGCGAGCAGGCCTTTGCGGCCTGGGCCTGGCGCGTGCCGTTCCTGGTCTCCATCGCCCTCCTCGGCATCTCGGTCTGGATCCGGCTGCAGCTCAACGAGTCGCCCGCCTTCCAGAAGATGAAGGCCGAAGGCACCGTGTCGAAGGCTCCGCTGTCGGAGGCGTTCGGCCAGTGGAAGAACATGAAGGTCGTGATCATCGCGCTCGTCGGCCTCGTGGCCGGCCAGGGCGTCGTCTGGTACACGGGCCAGTTCTATGCGCTGTTCTTCTTGCAATCTATCCTGAAGGTCGACGGCTACACGGCCAACCTGCTGATCGCCTGGTCGCTGCTCATCGGCACCGGCGGCTTCGTCCTGTTCGGCTGGCTGTCGGACAAGATCGGCCGCAAGCCGATCATCCTCGCCGGCTGCCTGCTGGCCGCCCTCACCTACTTCCCGCTGTTCACGGCTCTGACCGGCTCCGCGAACCCGATGCTCGAGAAGGCGATCGAGACCGCCAAGGTCCAGGTCGTGGCCGATCCGGCCGATTGCGGCGACCTGTTCAATCCGGTCGGCACCCGCAAGTTCACGTCCTCCTGCGACGTCGCCCGCGACGCCCTCGCCAAGAGCGCCGTGAAGTATTCGACCACAGCCGGCCCGGCCGGACAGCCCGCCAAGATCAACGTCAACGGCACGGACGTGGCCGTGTTCGCGGATGGCAAGGCGTCGCCTGACCTCACCAAGAACCTGACGGCCGCCATCGTGGCCGCCGGCTATCCGAAGGCGGGCGATCCCAGCATCGTCAAGATGTCGCATCCCTTCGACATCTTCCGCCCGCAGCCCTTCAAGGTGATCGCGATCCTGTTCGTCCTCGTCGTCTATGTGACGATGGTGTACGGCCCGATCGCGGCGGCCCTGGTCGAGCTCTTCCCGACCCGCATCCGCTACACCTCCATGTCGCTGCCCTACCACATCGGCAACGGCTGGTTCGGCGGTCTTCTCCCCGCCACGGCCTTCGCCATGGTGGCCCAGACCGGCGATATCTATTACGGCCTCTGGTACCCGATCGTGATCGCGCTGATCACCTTCGTGCTCGGCCTGATCCTGGTCCCCGAGACCAAGGACCGCGACATCTACGCGGACGACTGATCGGCTTGGCCGCGGGCGGCTTTCCCCGCCCGCGGCTCACCCGGCGAACACTCATGAAAAAGGCCCCGCCGATCCGGCGGGGCCTTTTTCGTTCAGGATGATGCGCGGGCTTGCTCAGTAGTCGCAGACGGTCTGGCGGCGGACATCCCAGCCCCAGCCGGGGACCCAGACGCGCCGGCGCGTCTCGTAGCACTGGTTCACGGGTTCGGCGTAGGCCGGCGCGACGCCATAGGCCGGAGCGCCATAGACCGGAGCCGCGCCGTAGACGGGCGCCCCATAGGCCGGGCGCGAGCCGGCGATGGCGGCTCCGAGCGCCAGCCCGCCGACCGCCCCGATGGCGGCGGCCGCCCCGGGGTTGAAGCCGCGGCGATAGCCGTAGCGGTAGTAGTCAGCCGATGCCGGCGTGGCGGTGGCCGCCACCGTGGCCCCGATCGTCAGGGCCGCGAGCGCTCCGGCGATGATGCGATGGTGTCTCATTCTATGCTCCACTGTCCGCCCCAGGCGCCCTTCCGCATCGCGGCGGTCGGCCCGGAACCGGTCAACCAACGCTGGCACCCTAGAGCTTAGGGTCTGAACCCTGCATGAATGCTCTGAGGCCGGATTGTGGCGGACGCACCCGCGCCGGCCGGCTAGGGTCTCGACGCCGCCCGCTCGCGTTCCCGCTTGCTCGCCGCGACGCTACGCTGGCGCTCTCGGTCGATCCGCTCACGCTCAGCGCTCTTATGCATGATGCGCTTGGAATCCGCGATCACGACCCGCGCGCGATCGCAGGCTGCCTGGATTTGCGCGATGAGGTCCCGGGCCCGTTCAATCTCGGCGCGCGAGTCCGTGATCTCCTTGATCGAACGCATCAGCCAGCATACCGCATCTCAGCGGCGGCCCGACGTCGAACGCGTCCTGTTCGCGCAGATTCGCACCCAATTCGGCCCGACTACGCACTACTACGGAGAGTGTGGCGTCGCCGGTGCGCGATTCTGCTGCCCAAACTTCAACCCGCGCGAGCCCGGGCCGCCTTTTCCCCCTCGTACACCGCGCCCCGCGCACGACCGCTCACGCCATACAGATTTGAGTGGCGTACCTCAAATTCTGAGGTAAGGTCGCCGGCAGGGCGGGAAACGCCACTGCCGGGGAGGACGCGATGAGCATTTTGAGGCGCGCTGCGCTTGCGGCCGCGGGGCTTGTGATGACGGCCGGGTTGGCCGCCGCGCAGACCACCGTGAAGTGGCTCCACATCGAGGTGAACCCCAACCAGGTGAAGATCTGGGAGGAGGTCGCGCGCGACTTCGAGGCCAAGAACCCCGGCGTCAAGGTCGAGATGCAGTTCCTCGAGAACGAGGCCTACAAGGCCAAGCTCCCGACCATCCTGCAGTCGAAGGACCGCCCGCACATCATCTACAGCTGGGCCGGCGGCGTGCTGAAGTCGCAGGTTGAGGCCGGCGTGCTGGAGGACCTCACGGCGTCCATGCAGGGGTACAAGGACAACCTTGCGCCAGCAGCCGTCGCAGCCTTCACGGTGGACGGCAAGATCTACGGCGTGCCGCATGCGCAGTCGCAGGTCGGCTTCATGGTCAATAAGGAGCTCATGGCCAAGGGCGGCGTCGACCCGGCCGCGATCAAGACCTGGGACGACCTGCTCGGCGCCGTGAAGAAGCTCAAGGCTGCCGGCGTCACCCCCATCGTGGCGGGCGGCGCGGACAAGTGGCCGCTGCACTTCTACTGGACCAACCTCGCCGTGCGGCTGGGCGGCAAGCCGGCCTTCCAGGCCGCGCTGAAGGGCGAGAACGGCGGCTTCGCCGGGCCGGTGTTCCTGAAGTCGGGCGAGCTCTTCAAGCAGCTCGTCGACCTGCAGCCCTTCCAGAACGGCTTCCTCGGCTTCAAGAACCCGCAAGCGGTCGGCGCCTTCGGCGACGGCAAGGCCGCCATGATCCTGGCGATCAGCTCGTTCTACCACACGCAAAAGGCGCTCGCGGCCGACAAGAAGGGCATCGCGGACGACAACATCGGCTGGTTCGACTTCCCGACCGTGCCGGGCGGCCAGGGCGATCCCACCGACACGCTCGGCGGCATCAACGGCTGGCTGGTCACCAAGGGCGCTCCCAAGGAAGCGGTCGCCTTCCTGAAGCACTTCGTCTCGCTCGACGTGCAGAAGCGCCTCGCGGCCGGCAACTTCCTGATCCCGACCTTTAAGGGCGCCGAGGAAGGGCTCGCCAGCCCGTTCATGCGCCAGATCGCCGCCAACCTGGCGAAGTCCAAGTACCATCAGAACTTCTATGACCAGGACCTCGGCCCCAATGTCGGCCGCGTCGTGAACGACGCCACCACCGAGATGGCCGGCGGCTCCATGGACGCCAAGCAGGTTGCGCAGGCGATCCAGGACGCCGTGAGGCAGGGCAATTGAGCGCGTCGTGGGAGGCGACCTCGCCCGCGAGGGCGACGCCTCCTCGGGAGGCTCAGCCTCCTCGCCTCCCACGACAGATGCCCGGGAATAAGCCCATGCTCGCGACCGTGGCGCGCCGGTCCATGCAATCCGGCAAGCTCACCGCCATCGCGCTGTTTCTGCCGCCGGCGCTGCTGCTGTTCACGATCTTCGTGGTGCTGCCGATCGCCGAGGCGGCCTGGTACAGCGGCTACAACTGGAACGGCTTCGGCAGCCCGAAGAACTGGGTCGGCTGGGACAACTACCGCTTCGTGTTCGAGACGCGCGCCTTCGGCCTGGCGCTGCGCAACAACCTTCTGATCATCGCGGTGTCGCTGCTGATCCAGCTGCCGCTGGCGCTCACGCTGGCGCTGTTGCTGGCCGAGAAATTCCGCGGCGCGGTGGCGCTGCGCATGCTGTTCTTCATGCCCTACATCCTGGCCGAGATCGCCACGGGCCTGATCTTCAGCTTCGTGTACGACGGCGACTACGGCCTCCTGGCCGCCATCTACCGCCAGTTCGGGGCCGAGGCCCCTCACCTGCTGGCCAGCACGCAGACCTCCATGCTCGCCGTGCTGATCGTGGTGGTGTGGAAGTATTTCGGCTTCCACATGATGCTGTTCATCGCCGCCCTGCAGGGCATGGATCGCAACCTGATCGAGGCCGCCCGCATCGACGGCGCGACCCGCTGGCAGACCGTGCGGCTCATCATCATCCCGCTGCTCTACCCCACCATCCGGCTCTCGGCCTTCTTCGCCGTGGTGGGCTCGCTGCAGCTCTTCGACCTCGTGATGCCGCTGACGCGCGGCGGCCCGGCCGACTCGTCGCAGACGCTGGTGAGCTTCCTCTACAGCTTCGGCGTCATGCGCATGCGGGTGGGCTTCGGCAGCGCGGTCGGCGTCATCCTCTTCGTGATCTGCGTCACCTTCGCGTTCACGTACAAGCGGTGGTTCATGCGCGATGAATAGCTCCTCGCCCGCCGTCGGAAAGCCCTTCGACCCCGCCGCGCTCTACAAGGGCCTGTTCCTGGCCGTCGTGGTGGTGTTCGTCGCCACGCCGCTGGTCGCCACGCTGCTGGGCGGCTTCAAGTCGCTCGGCGAGCTGCGCACCAACCCGTTCGGCCTGCCGCAGGTGTGGGAGTGGGAGAACTACGCCGGCATTCTCCGCTCGCCGCGCTACTGGATCCTGCTGCGCAACTCGCTGGTGATCTCCAGCCTCACGGTGGCGCTCACCCTGATCGTCGCCTCCATGGCGGCCTTCGTGTTCGCGCACGTCCGCTTCTTCGGCAGCGCCATGCTGCTGAACTACATCACGCTCGGGCTCCTGTTCCCGGCCGCCACCGCCATCCTGCCGCTGTTCATCAAGGTGCGGGACCTCGGCCTGCTCGACAGCTATTTCGGCGTGGTGCTGCCGCAGGTCGCCTTCGCGCTGGCGATGAGCATCCTGCTGCTGCGGCGTTTCTTCCGCGACCTGCCGGTGGAGCTGCTGGAGGCCGCGCTGGTGGATGGCTGCAGCTATATCAACTACTTCCGCTACGTCACGCTGCCGCTGTCCCGGCCCATCCTGGCCACCGTCGGCACCATCGCGTTCGTGAATTCCTGGAACGCCTACCTGGTGCCGCTCGTGATGCTGAACAGCGACGAGCGCTATCCCTGGCCGCTGGGCATCATGATCTACCAGGGCGAATATTCGTCCGAGTGGCACCTGATCCTGGCCTTCATCACCCTCACGATCCTTCCCACCATCCTGCTGTTCCTGCTCGCCCAAAAGCACATCGTCGCCGGCCTCACGGCCGGCGCGGTGAAGGGCTGAGCGGAAGCGGCGACGAGAACAACCAACCGGAGCGACCCATGAGCAAGACCGGGATCGGCGTCATCGGCTGTGGCAACATCAGCCAGAAATACATGACCGCCATGCGGCAATTCCCCAATATCGAGCTGCGCGCCGTAGCCGACATGCGCCAGTCCGTGGCGGACGTGCGCGGCCGCGAGTTCAACGTCCCCGCCATGCGGGTGGACCAGCTGCTGAAGCGCGACGACGTCGAGATCGTCGTCAACCTGACGGTGCCGCTGGCCCATACCGACGTCAGCCTCGCGGTGCTGAACGCCGGCAAGCACGTGCATTCGGAAAAGCCGCTCGGCGTGAACGTCGCCGAGGCCCGCAAGGTGATGGACCTCGCGGCGCAAAAGAACCTGCGCGTCGGCTGCGCGCCCGACACCTTCCTGGGCGGCGGCCACCAGACGGCCCGCAAGCTCATCGACGACGGCGCCATCGGGACGCCGGTGGCGGGCTCGGCCTTCTTCATGTGCCCCGGCCACGAGCGCTGGCACCCGGCGCCCGGCTTCTACTACCTGCGCGGCGGCGGCCCGATGCTCGACATGGGCCCCTACTACATCACCGACCTGATCCAGCTGCTCGGCCCCATCGCGTCCGTGATGGGCTCCGTCTCGATGCTCCGCAAGGAGCGGCTCGTCACCAGCGAGCCCATGAACGGCGAGATGATCCCGGTCGAGGTCGCCACCCATGTGGCCGGCACGCTTGAGTTCGTCTCGGGCGCGCTGGTCACCATCGCGATGAGCTTCGACGTGCCCAAGCACCGGCATACGCCCATCGAGATCTACGGCACCAAGGGCAGCATCCTGGTGCCCGATCCCAACCGCTTCGGCGGCGAGGTCATGGTCGCCAAGCTCGGCGGCGACTTCGAGGCCATGCCGACCACGCACGGCAACGCCGAGGGCGAGTACCGCTCCATTGGGGTCGCCGACATGGCGGCCGCCATCCAGAACAACCGGCCGCACCGCGCCAGCGGCGCGCTGGCCCTGCATGCGCTGGAGGCCATGGAGGCCTTCCAGACCTCGTCCGACGAGGGACGGCGCGTGAAGCTCGAAACCACCGTGGAGCGCCCGGCCATGCTGCCGCCGGGCCTGCCCACCGGCCAGCTCGATTGAGGACATGACCATGCGGACTGCAATGATCGTCTGGGGCGGATGGGCGGGCCACGACCCTGACCTCTGCGCCTCCATGATCCGGGGCTGGCTGAAGCGCGAAGGCTTCGAGGTGCGGGTTGAGACCAAGACCGAGGTCTTCCTCGACCCCGCCATCAAGGACTACTCGCTGATCATCCCGATCTACACGATGGCGAAGATCGAGAAGCCCGAGGCCGCCGCCCTGTGCGAGGCCGTGAAGGGCGGCGTCGGCCTCGCCGGCCACCACGGCGGCATGGGCGACGCGTTCCGGGAGGCGGTGGACTACCAGTTCATGTGCGGCGGCCAGTGGGTCGCGCATCCGGGCAACATCATCGACTACAAGGTCGACGTGACCCGCCCGGACGATCCCATCATGGCCGGCATCGAGAGCTTCGAGCACCGCTCGGAGCAGTACTACATGCATGTCGACCCGGCCAACGAAGTGCTCGCCACCACCACCTTCACGGGCGAGCATGCGCCCTGGATCGACGGCGTCGTCATGCCGGTGGTGTGGAAGAAGCGCTTCGGCCAGGGCCGGGTTTTCTACTCGGCCCTTGGCCACCGGGCCTACGAGCTTGACGTGCCGGAGATCCGCACGCTCATGACGCGCGGCTTCCTGTGGGCGGCCCGCTGACCTCATGACCGAGCACCGCCTCCTGCGCCGATCGACCCTGGAGGACGTCGCCCGGGAGGCCGGCGTCTCCCTGGCGACGGCCGACCGGGTCGTGCATCGGCGGGATGGGGTGCGGGAGAAGACCATCCGGCGCGTCGAGGCCGCGATCGCCAAGCTGGGCTACCGGCCCAATGCGGCGGCCGCGATCCTGTCGCGCAACAGGACCTACCTCTTCGCCTTCATCCTGCCGGAGAACTCCAACGCGTTCATGGCCCACCTGGCCGAGCAGGTCGGGCGGACGTCGGAGTGGCTGGCTCAGCAGAACGGCTTCATCGACGTCCTGCGGGTCGACGTCTTCGATCCGGTGAAGCTGGCTGATGCGCTGTGGAACCTGCCGCGGGTTTACGAGGGCGTGGCGGTGGTGGCCCTGGACGACGCACGGGTGCGCGCCGCCATGGACGACCTCGTCGCTCGCGGCGTCCATGTGGTCACCCTCGTGTCGGATGCGCCGGGTTCGCGGCGGCCGAACTATGTCGGGATCGACAACCCCGCCGCCGGCCGCACGGCGGGCTCCCTGATGGGCCGCTTCCTGCATGGCCGAAAGGGCCCCGTGGGGATCATCACCGGATCGCTTTCGCTGCGTGACCACGCCGAGCGCCACTTCGGATTTCGCCAGGTCCTCGCCGCCGAATACCCCAACCTGCTGGCGTTGCCGCCTGCCGAAGGCAGGGACGACAGCGATCGAAACTACGAGATCGCCCGGGCGCTGCTGGCGCAGCATCCCGATCTCGTCGGCCTCTACAATGCAGGCGCGGGCAATGAGGGCATCGCCGCGGCGCTGCGCGAGGCCGGGCGTCCCGGCCACATCGTCTGGATCGCGCACGAACTCACGGCCGACACGCGCCGTCTGGTGCTGGAAGGCACGATCGACGCCATCATCAACCAGGACGCCGGACACGAGGCCCGCTCGGCCGCCCGCATCCTGCTCGCATTGTGCACCGGCCAGCTGATCTATCCTGACCAGGAGCGGATCCGCATCGAGATCTTCCTGCGCGACAACCTCGCCTGATCGCCGTCCCCCCTGGGCCGAAGCTGCCGCGCTGGCGGGAGACGTTGTTCATCCGCCTCGCGCGCAACGCCGGCGACCACTTCTGCAGCTGCGTTCCAAGATCGAGCCCAACCCGGACCAGCCCTCCTACATCATCACCGAAACAGGCGTGGGTTATCGCCTGCGCGCGCCGGATACCAGCATGCCGATCCAATCCGCTGAGCTCCCCGCGGAAACGCAAGTCGCAGTCGACTTGCGGGCGCAATGAACCGGCCGGTAGGGCGTATGATGGAAGTCGGCAGACGTAGCCGAACAAGACGTTGGAGTGACAGTCATGGCCAAGTCGCTGGACAACGTGATAGCGATCCGTCGCGAGGTGGATGCATCCACCGATCCCGACTTCCTCATCCCACCCGTCGCGCAATACGGGGCCGCGCTGCTGCTCGTAGTCGTGGCCGCCATCATTGCGGTCGTCGCCAGCCAGTACGTTCCCGCCCCTGGCCTCACGCTCATATTCGTCCTGCCGGTGGTGATAGCTGGTGCGTGGCTCGGATGGGGACCGTCGCTGGTGGCGGCGGCCGCTGGAGTGTTGGTCTTCGACTTCTTCTTCACGCAACCCTACTACAGCCTGCGCATAGAGGATCCGGCCGAGATCTGGGCCGCGAGCCTCCTCCTGATCACCGCGGCCATCGTTGGCGTGGTCGCCTGGCAATCTCGGCGACGCGCCTTTGAAGCTCGCCGCGCGGCCGAACAGGCGGAAGGGCTGCACGCATTGGCGCACGCCATCATAGAAGGCGACCCCGAAGTCGCCCACGCGGCCGCGGCCGCCCTCGGGCGAATGTTCGCAGCGCCCGCCGCGGTGCTTTCGCAAGAGAACGGCCGCCTCAAAGTCTTGGCCAGCTGTGGCGGAGCGAAACTGTCGCAGACCGACATGCAGGCTGCTGAGGACGCCCTGGCGCAGGAAACTCCGATGCGGGCTCAGACCTATCCCCACGACATGTCGAAGTTCGACATATGGCCCGTCAACGCCGGCGCCCAGCGGCGGTACGCGCTGGCGGTCGATTTCGGTCAATCCGTGTTCGAGAGGCCAGCGACCGCAGACCGCCTCCTGGAGATTGTCGCGGCCTATCTGGCTACCGGCGTGGCGCCATCAATTTAGGTTGAGTGTGCTGACTCCGCGTCCTTCGACATGGAGCTGATGGTCGCCGCGTGACGTCGTGACGCCGATCACCCTGCGTCCTTAAGTCCCCGCCCATCGTCTCGCCGACTCGTGGGCGTCGCGCACAGTGGGAAATGTGGGACCGAAGAGCGATTCAGCACGCAAGATTATGGAAACTAACGGTTTTAAGACTGTCGTTGGTGCCGGTGGAGAGGATCGAACTCCCGACCTTCGGTTTACAAAACCGCTGCACTACCGCTGTGCTACACCGGCCCGAATGGGTCAGTAGCAGCCTCCCGGAGGACGTTCAACCGGCCAATCGCGCCAGCCCGCACTAGCGGTCTCCCGCGCGGGTGACTTAAGCTGCGCCGAGCGTCGGCCCGACGGGCGGACGGCGACCGGGAGAACGTCCTTCATGGACTTCCAGCAGCACCCGCTCCGCTCACGCGTTCTGGCCGAATTGCATGCGAGACCCTTCGCGCCTCTCTCGCCGCCCACCCGCATTCTGCACTTCGCCTTCCTCAACGAGGGCGACAACGCCGCCGCCGCGGCGGAGGCGCTCGACCGGTTCTGCGCCTCGCTGGGCGAGCAAGGCCCCGCCCCTGGGGCCAAGCATCACCGCCTCAGCCTCTCGGGCGTCCGGCTGCGCTTCGAGATGCACAGCGAGTTCTCCACCTTCACCTGGGAGGAGGCGGCCGCGCCGGGCGTCCCTTTCGCGACCCCGCCGGACCGGTTGATGGCCTATATGCGCAAGGTCGCTCCTCCCGGCCTCCTCATCGTCGCCGTCGATCTCGTCCTCGCGGAGGAGAGCGACAGCTCCGCCGCGGCCGAGGGTGTCTTCGCGGCGGATTCGCTGGCCTATTCGTCGGCCGAGCATGGCGCGGCGCGCGTGGCGAGCGACTTCAAGGCCGATCCGCTCGGCCTGGTCCGCATCCTGGTCGTCAGCCGAAGCCTCACCGAGACGCAGGCCGGCGCCCTGGTCCAGCGCCTGCTGGAGATCGAGACCTACCGGACCCTGGCGCTGCTCGGACTGCCGGAGGCCCAGGCCCTCGCGCCCATCATCCGGCGGATCGAGACCGAGCTGCCCGGCATCCTGGACGAGATGCGCGGCCGCGACGACTTCGACGACAACCACCGCGCGCTGGATCGCCTGACGGCGCTCGCCGCCGAACTCGAGCACGGGGCCGCCGCCAGCCTCTACCGCTTCGGCGCGACGCGCGCCTATCACGAACTGGTCCAGTTGCGGATGGAGGCCATCGGCGAAGAGCCGATCGCCGGCCATGTGGGCTGGTCGTCCTTCCTGGCCCGGCGGCTCAGCCCCGCCATCCGCACCTGCGTGACCACGCAGGAACGGCAGGACAACCTGTCGCGCAAGCTGTCGCGGGCCGCGCAGTTGCTGCGCACGCGCGTCGACGTCGACCTGGAGCGCCAGAACCGCGATCAGTTGCAGGTGATGAACGACCGCCTGCACCTGCAGCTGCGGTTGCAGCAGACGGTCGAGGGCCTATCGATCGCGGCGATCACCTACTACGTCGTCAACCTCATCCACCTGATGCTGGACGGCGCGCATCAGGCGGGGCTCCCCGTCAACCCGAACGTCGGCACCGCCATCGCGCTGCCGGTCACGCTGCTCGCCGTGGCCTGGCTGGTCCGGCGCATCCGCAAGCGCCACGCCGCCTGAGCGGCGCGGCGCGCGGGATCACGCCTTGGCGGCCTGCGCCTTGGCTTCGCGCCGATAGGCGTGCAGCACCCATTCGGTGTAGCCGTTGGGCTGCTCGCGTCCCTTGAACACGAGGTCGCTGGCGGCCCGGAAGGCCGGTCCGTCGAAGCCGGGCGCCATGGGCCGGTACAGCGGGTCGGCGGCGTTCTGGCGATCCACCACCTCGGCCATGCGCTTCAGCGAGCCCAGCACGAGCGCGTTGTCGACGACGCCATGCGCCAGCCAGTTGGCGATGTGCTGGCAGGAGATGCGCAGCGTCGCGCGGTCCTCCATGAGGCCGACATCATGAATGTCCGGCACCTTGGAGCAGCCGACGCCCTGGTCGATCCAGCGCACCACATAGCCCAGGATGCTCTGGCAGTTGTTGTCGACCTCCTCGCGGATCGCGGCGGCGTCGAACGGGCCCGTCGCGAGCGGGATGGTCAGCACGTCGGAGAGCGGCTTGCGGTTGCGCCCCGCCAGCTCGGCTTGCCGCTTGGCCACGTCCACCTGGTGGTAGTGGAGCGCGTGTAGGGTGGCCGCCGTCGGCGACGGGACCCAGGCGGTGTTGGCGCCCGCCATCGGGTGCGCGATCTTCTGCGCCAGCATGTCGGCCATCCGGTCGGGGACCGCCCACATGCCCTTGCCGATCTGCGCCTTGCCGGGCAGCCCGCAGGCGATGCCGGCGTCGACATTGGCGTCCTCATAGGCCTGCAGCCACGCCGTCTTGCGCATGTCGTTCTTGCGCACCATCGGGCCGGCCGCCATCGAGGTGTGAATCTCGTCGCCCGTGCGATCCAGGAAGCCCGTGTTGATGAAGGCGACGCGGTTCTGCGCGGCTCGGATGCAGGCGCGCAGGTTCACGGTGGTGCGGCGCTCCTCGTCCATGATGCCCATCTTGAGCGTGTGCCGGGGCAGGCCGTAGACGTCTTCCACCGCGCCGAAGAGGGCGTCCGCGAAGGCGACCTCGTCGGGCCCGTGCATCTTCGGCTTGACGATGTAGACCGAGCCGCGGCGGCTGTTGCGCAGCGCGTGTCCGCCGCGCAGGTCGTGCAGCGCGATCAGCACGCTCACGGCGGCGTCCAGCATGGTCTCGGGGATCTCGGCGCCGTTCCCGTCCAGCACCGCGTCCGTGTACATGTGGTGCCCGACATTGCGCACCAGCATCAGGCTGCGCCCGTGCAGCGTGACGGTTCCGCCCTTCGCGCCCGTATAGACGCGGTCGGGGTTCAGCTTGCGCTCCACCGTGCCCGCGCCTTTCGGGAAGGTGGCGACGAGGTCCCCCTTCATCAGGCCGAGCCAGTTGCGGTAGACCTCGACCTTGTCCTCGGCGTCGACCGCGGCGACGCTGTCCTCCAGGTCGACGATGGTGGTGACCGCGGCCTCCAGGATCAGGTCGGCGACCCCGGCCGGATCGGTGGCGCCGATCGGGTTGCCGCGGTCGATGACGATCTCCAGGTGCAGCCCGTTGTGGCGCAGCAGGATCGACTTGGGCGAGAGCGTGTCGCCCGTGAAGCCGACGAACTGCGCCGGGTCGGCGAGCCCGGCCGTGCCGCCGTCGCCGAACTTGGCGACCAGCGCGCCGTCCTGCACCGCATAGCCCTTCACCTCGGCGTGGCTGCCGCCGGCCAGCGGCGCGGCCTCGTCCAGGATGGCGCGCGCCTTGGCGACGACCTTTTGGCCGCGCACCGGGTTGAAGCCGCGGCCGCGATCGGCGCCGTCCGTCTCGGGCAGCGCGTCCGTCCCGTACAAGGCGTCATAGAGGCTGCCCCAGCGCGCATTGGCGGCGTTCAGGGCGTAGCGGGCGTTCGAGGCCGGGACGACGAGCTGCGGCCCGGCGATATGGCCGATCTCCTCGTCGACGTTGCTGGTGCCGATTTTGAAGGCGGCCGGCTCCTCGACCAGGTAGCCGATCTCGCGCAGGAAGGCCTGGTATTCGTCCTGGTCCAGCGGCTTGCCGGCGCGCGCCTCGTGGAAGGCGTCGAGCCGGGCCTGGATGCGGTCGCGCGTCTCCAGCAGAGCGAGGTTGCGCGGCCCGAACTCCTTCACGAGCGCCTCCAGCCCGGCCCAGAACGCCTCGGCGCTCACGCCGGATCCGGGCAGGGCTTCCCGCGTGATGAAGTCGTGCAGGACGGGCGCGACCTGAAGGCTACCGACGCTGATCATCTCTCAACTCCCTGCCGGACCGTTCGACAGGTCCGCCTCTGAAATGTGCCGGCTTTAGAACACGTTCCGCTTCCGCCAGAAAGCGGGCTCTCGCGAACACACTTTAGCCGCTACGGAACGAATGACGCCAATCTTGTTCCCGGAGCAAGACTATGGCGCGCCGCAGGGCGACTGGTTCGCCGCCCGGCCCAGCGTGTCGAGGATGTTGGTCTCATGCAGGAAACCCTCGATCGGGGCGATGTCCGTCACCGCATTGGAGGTGGCCAGGAAAATGGCCTGCCGCAGCTGGTGGTCCCACGGCCTGAACGAGCCCGGATAGGCCTTGTAGAGTTCGAGCGTCATGTCGGCGCGCGCCAGCAGCTTGGGCAGGGGCGAGGCCGCGCCGTCCCGGGCGTTGCGGAACTCCGCGTCGATGACGGCCCGCACCGCCGCCCAGGCGGCCCAGTCCTCCTCCTCCATCGGCCGGCCGGCGTCGCGCTCGAAGCGCCGGTTGAGCTGAGGCGCGCCATTGCGCTCCGCCGAGGGATGCCAGGCGAGCGGCCGCAGGCCCTCCGAGCCCGCCACGGGCCGCGGCAGGACGGTGCGATAGGGGATCATGCGGGCGAACTCGCCGACGACGTCGGCGACGAACACGACGTCATAGTCTTCCGATCCCGTCAGCAGCCCGACATTCACCTGCTCGCGCCGGCGCGGGTCGTTGGTGATGGCGAAGGGGCGCGTATCGACGATGCGCGCGCCGAACTTGCGGGCGGAAGCCTTCATGGCGGCCGAGAAAGCCTTGTCCTCGGGCTCGGGCCCCTCGAGCGCCAGGATCTTCTTCCAGTTGCGCCGCACCAGGAACTGCGCCAGCGCGTCGGTCCGCATCGAGACGGTCGGGACGACGTGGAACAGCGCGCCCCGGCACGCGTCGGCGCGCAGCTGGTCGTCCGGGTCGCGCACGTTGAACAGCGCCAGCGAGGGCGGCCCCGAGGCGGCGGCGGCCAGGAGGTCCGAGCCCGGCAGGTCCAGGATGGCGGCCGCGACGCCCTGGTCGGCGGCCGACGCCAGCGCCTGCTCGACGGGTTCGTCGGCGCGAAGCGTTCGCCGCACCACCTTGAAGGCCAACCCGAGCGCCCGGCCGGCCGCGCGCCCGTCTTTGGCGGCGAGCTCCGCCCCCGGAAACGGCGAGCGATGGCTCGGACGCATCACCCCGTCATGCGCGCTCAGGGTCTGGCGCCACGGGTCGTCCTGCCGCTCGACGAACAGGATGACGCGGTCCTGCGGCGCTGCGGCCAAGCTCTGAGGCGAGGCCGGCCCCGCCAGGGCCGCCAGCAGCGAGGCGGCCGCCAGCACCAGCCGCGCCGCACGCCCGGGCGCGCCGTCAGTCATCGATCACCACCGCATAGGGCACCATGCCGACCGGCACGGTCTTGCGCACCTTCTGGGTCGCCGTCTCGATGATGGAGACGTCGTCGGAGAGGCCGTTGGCGACATAGAGCGTCTTCTCGTCGGCCGAGAAGCGCAGGCCCCAGGGCCGCCGCCCCACCAGAATGTAGTCCTTCACCGACCGCGACGCGACGTCGACGACCGCGACGTGGTTGGCGCGTCCCAGCGCCACATAGGCGGTCTTCCCGTCGCGGCTCATCACGAGGTCCACCGGCGTCACCTGCTCGCGCCGCATGCCCTTGGGCAGGAAGGCGATCTGCCCTTTGCTCTGCAGCGACGCCGTGTCGATGATGTCGACGATGCCGGACAGCTCGCAGGAAACCCACAGCTCGCGGCCGTCGGGCGAGAGCGCGAAGCGGCGCGGGCGGGTCGCGGTGAGGATGTCCTTGACGATCTTGCCGCTCTCCACGTCGATGACGTGGACGAGATTGGCGGCCTCCGAGGCGACGAACACGCGCTTGCCGTCCGGCGTCGCCAGCACGCCTTCCGGCTCCGGACCCGTGGCGTAATGCGCCTTCACCTCGCCGGTCTCCAGGTCGAGCACGGTCGCCTCCGAGTCGTCCTCGTTGGAGATGTAGAGGTCGCGCCCATTGGGATGCAGGTCGAACGTCTCCGGGTCCGGGATGTCGCGGAAGCGCTTCACCAGCGTGCGGGTCGCCATGTCGTAGACTGCGATGGTGTCGTCGTTCCCGCAGGCGACGATGAGGCTCTTGCCGTCCGGTGTCCGCCGCATCCCGCGCGGGCGGGCGCAGGTCTTGAACTGCCCGACCACCTCGTCCGCCCTGTTGAGCACCACGATGTTGTCGGACCGCTCGTGCGAGACGAAGACCAGCCCAGTGCCGGCCAGCGACGGCCCGGCGACCGCCGCGAGCAAGAGGCTCAATCCCGCCGCCCAGCCGATGGCGCCCGTTGCGCTTCGCCCCAAGCCCGATGCGCTTCGCCTCATGTCGTTCCGCCCGTGTCCGTCCACGGACGGAGCCGTGGCTTCATGCGGCGCGAGGCCGCGCGCGGGCTTCGCCGACGCTGGCGCATCGTGGGGCCGCCGCCGCGTGGGATCAAGCGCGACGCGGGCCCCTGGCTCACTGACGGCCCTCGCGCATGACGTCGTCCACCGCCGCGACGACCGAGGCTGGAGCGTCGAGCGGGATCTGATGGCCCGAATTCGCCACCACCTGGGGAGCCGGCGCTCCGAGCCGCTCCGCAAGATCGGCCTGCATGGCCCGCCATGCGGTCTCCATTCGGCCGTCCGGATAGAGGCCGTTCCACTCGCCGTCGCCATGCACCAGCACCCGGGCCGGAATCGGCCGATATCCTGTCAGGTCGGCCTCGGCCAGGCTGGCCGGCACGGCCCGCAACTCCCGCACCATCGCAATTCGCGCTTTGTCGGCGCTGGCGAGGTCGATCGCGAGGCGCTGGAGTTCCGCCGGCAGGCCGTAGCCCGCCGCGGCCGGAGGAGTCCGGTTCGCGACGCCGCCATCCTGCGGCAGCGTCACGCCGGCGGCCGTGAAGCGCTCGAACTCCCTCGGATGCATGCTGTCCAGCAGCACCAGCCCGACCACGCGGTCGCGGTGGCTCGCAGAGAAATGGGCGGCCAGCACGCCGCCGAAGGAATGGCCGACCAACACCAGCGGCCCGTCCACGCCGGCGCTGGCCAGCAGGCTTTCCAGGTCCTGCGCGAAATTCGCCAGCGTGCGAGGCCGCGTCGGCTGGTCGCTGAAGCCGGAGCCCGCCCGGTCATAGCTGCAGACGCGGCTGCGGCGGGCGAGCTGCGGCTGCACCAGCGTCCAGTCCAGGTGGTTGCCGCCGAGCCCCGCCTCCAGCACGACGGTGGGCGACCCCTGGCCGGCGCACAGGAGGTGCAAGCGCGCGTCGGCGGTCTGGACCATCTGGCCCGGAGGCTCGTGCAGGTCCGGCGCTGCGGCGGCCCCGCCCAGCCACGTTCCCAGGAGCGCCAACCCGGCCGCGCGCAGGCCGCGCGGCGCCAGCGGGGCCGGATGCGGCCGCCGGGTTGGCGCCGTCCGCCGTTCGGGCCACCATGGCCGGAACCAAGAGGACGACCGGGGGGATACGACGTGCACGCCCATGACCTGCCGCATTGCGCTCTCCCGCCTTTGCTGGCTCGGCTCTCCGCCCAGCCTCCCGCTTCGCGTGCTCCCCTCAACTCCCGCCATCTGACGGCGGCCGCCTTGTTCGCCTTGGCGATGGCCCTGCCCGCCATCTGCAAGGCCGATGCCATTCCGTGCCAGGATCTCGAGCGCCGCTACGACCTCGTGCGCGCGACGGCGGTGGCGATCGAGATCGCCTCGCAGAGCTTCGTCGCGGCCGACAACGGCTGCGACGCGCTGCTGGGACGCCTCCTCGACGCCGGCGCGACGCCGCTGGCGCGAGACCGCGAGGGCGACACCGCTCTGGCCCGGGCCGCGCGCGCCGGCCACGCCTCGACGGTGCAGTTCCTCCTGACGCGCGGCGCCGACGCGGAGCAGCGCAACCTGCAGGGCGCGACGGCGCTCTTCGTCGCTACGCAGGCCAATCGAACCCGGATCGTCCAGATCCTGGCGGAAGCGGGCGCCAAGACGGACGCGCCCGGCCGAAGCGGCGTCTCGCCCCTCAGCGCCGCGGCCTTCAACGGCAACTTACGCCTGCTTGAGATGTTCCTGGCCCGCGGCGCCGATCCATCCGGTCGGGACGCGACCGGGAAATCCGCCATCGTGTACGCCGCGGCGCGCGGCTTCCTGCCCATCGTGCGGCGGCTGCTCGACGCCGACGTGGATCCCAACCAGCGCTACGCCAACGAGCTGACGCTCCTGATGTGGGCCGCCGGCCATTCCCTTGACGCGCCCGAGAGCGACGGGCTGCAGATCGTCGAGCTGCTGCTGCAAAAAGGGGCGCCGGTGAACGCCGTGGACGACCGCGGCCGCAGCGCGCTGATGAACGCCGCCGAACTCGGCCACGCCGTGATCGTGCGCCGGCTGCTGGCCGCAGGCGCCGATCCGGCGCTGCGCGACAAGGACGGAAAGACCGCGGCCGACCTCGCCGACGGCGAACCGGTGCGCCTCGCCCTGGCAGGCGGCTAGAGGGGCGGCGCGGCCTCCCCCGGCACGGTCCCGGCCGGCAGCTCCGCCGCATGCCGGGCGATGGCGCCCGCCGTCGTCAGCCAGACGCGGCCGTCGGCGTAGTCCACGATATGGCGCAACGCCCGCCGCAGATGGCGGGCGCGGTGCGGCCAGCCGACCAGATAGGGGTGCAGCGCCACCCCCATCACGAGCGGCCGGTCGCGGCTCTCCTCCAGCATTTCATCGAAGGCGTCGACGATCATGTCGGCGAAGGCGTCGCCCTCCTGCTTGCGCCCGACGATCTGGGGAATATCGTTCAGCTCCTGCGGATAGGGCACCGACAGGATGCGCCCTCCCCGTCGCGTCCTGAACCATATCGGCTGGTCGTCATGGCACCAGTCGAGCAGGTAGGTGAAGCCGGCCTCGGCCAGCAGATCCGGCGTGGCGTGGCTCTGCGAGATCCACGGGCCGAGCCAGCCCGTCGGCGCCCTGCCTTCGTGCTCGGTCATCACCCGGGCGCACTCGGCGATGAGGCCGCGCTCCTCGGCTTCGGAAAGGACGCCCTGGCGCTCGCTGTTGGTCCGCCCGTGCCCCACGAATTCGTCGCCCCGGGCCCGGAACGCCTCCATGAGGGCCGGCGCATAGTCGTACATGGCGGTGTTGGCCAACACCGAGCAGGGCAGGCCGAGGGCGTCGAACATCGCCAGGAGCCGCCACGCGCCGACGCGGTTGCCGTAGTCGCGCCAGGCGTAGTTCAGGACGTCCGGCGCCGGCCCGCCAGGGGCGAGCTCCGCGCCGAGCCCCTCCCCGAAGGCGAAATGCTCCAGGTTGAGCGCCAGATAGACGGCGAGCCTGCGGCCATCGGGCCAGGAATAATCGGCCCGCTCGGGCATGGGATGGTAGTCGTAGCGGTCGTGGCGGCGCATGGGAGATCCGGTTGTTGTCCGCCAAGCGTGAACGCCGCCGCCGCGGCGCGCAAGCCGTGCGGTTCCGCAACCCTCCGCATCCATGCTAAGCAACGCTTCCGGCGACCTGCCGCCGCTGGCCTGGACCTGTCACGTGCGCCGCTTCAACACCATCGCGATCGTCACCAGCGACACCGATGACGCGCGCCTCTCGGGCGAGAGCCTCGCGGCGCGTTACGGCGACGTCAATCCGCTCGAGGCCGACGTGATCGTGGCGCTCGGCGGCGACGGGCTGATGTTGCAGACGCTGCACCGCTTCATGGGCTCGGGAAAGCCGATCTACGGCATGAACCGCGGCTCCGTCGGCTTCCTGATGAACGAGTATGGCGACGAAGACCTGCTCGAGCGGCTGGAGCGCGCCGAGCGCAGCATCGTGCATCCCCTCCTGATGGTGGCGACCGACGCGGCCGGCGTCGCCCATACGGCGCGCGCCATCAACGAGGTCTACCTGTTCCGCCAGTCCTACCAGGCCGCCAAGCTGCGCGTGACCATCGACGGCAAGCCGCGCCTGCCGGAGCTCGTGGCCGACGGCGTCCTCGTCGCGACGCCGGCCGGCTCCACCGCCTACAATCTCTCGGCCAACGGCCCGATTCTGCCCCTCAACGCGCCGCTGCTCGCCCTTACTCCGATCTCCGCCTTCCGGCCGCGTCGCTGGCGCGGCGCCCTGCTGCCCGATCATGCCCGCATCGCCATTGACGTGCTGGAGCCGGCCAAGCGTCCCGTGAGCGCGGTGGCGGATCATTTCGAGCACCGCAACATCCGGCGGGTCGAAGTGGCGATGGACCGGACCGTCGACCTGGTGATGCTGCATGATCCCGGCCACAGCCTGGAGGAGCGGATCCTCCTGGAGCAGTTCGGCTACTAGGCGGACAAGGCCGCCCTCGCGCTGGATGCCTTCGGGGCTTCCGGGGCGCCCGTCACATCGTCGTCCGGCTCCGAAAACGGCGCGGATGACGGCCCGGTGAAGGGCGTGGCCTCGATGGCGTTGTGGATTCGCCTGAGCCAATGCTCGGCGTCGCGGATCCGCTCCCGGGCGTCGCGGACCCGCTCCTCGGTGGCGGCCAGCCGCGCGGTCGCATCCACCACAGAAGCCCCAACCTGCTCGACCTCTTTCTCGGCCGCGCTGACCCGCATGTCGGCCGCTTCGGCCCGAGCCCTGATCTCGTGCAGTCGGGCCATTGCGCTGTGCCGCTCCTGCATGAAGGCGCGATGCAGGTCGCGAGTGCGCAACTCCAGCTCTTTCAGTCGTGCGCTCTCGGCCCGCATCCGCTCGCCAGCCCGAAAGGCCAGCCCGAGCGTGCCGCTCCAGGGCGGAGTCTCGCGCGCTGCCGGCGGGACCGCTTCCTCATCCGTTTCGGACTTCGGATCGGGCTTGGCCGGCTGCGATGATCCTCCTATCGGCCTCAATCTCATGACCTCGCCCGATCGGCCCTTCATCCGCGAACTCGTCTTACAATAACGCGAAGTTTTTGACATGCAATCGCTTAGGTTGTGAACTTGATCATGTTTTTAATTGATAAAATTTAAAAAACCGTCCACTTTCCGGCGGGGATTTCGGCGGGATCGAGGAAACGATGATGAAGGGGTGGTCGATTCTGGCGCGTCGTGAAAGCAGCCAGAATGGCGAGCAGCTGAAACCGGCCGAGGCCAAGGCGCCCGACGCGGCGTCGGAAGGTCGCGAGAGGCCCATTCCGACCTTCCCGGCCCTTCCTCCGCCCCGCGTGTCTCCGCTCGACGTCACCGGCGAGCAGACCGAGCTGGTCCGCGTCCATGTGTCCCATATCGCCGCGCGGCTCGACGAAATCAAAACGCTCTCGGAAGACTTTTCCCGCCTTCGGACGCCGCTCGACGAATTCCTCGTGGAATATCCGAAGGCTCAGGCCCGGATGCTCGACGCCGAGGCGGCCCTCAAGCGCGAAACCGACCAGGCGAGGCTGCTGCGCCGCGAGCGCGACGAAGCCATCAGCGCGCGGGCGGCGGCCTCCGACGAGCTGTCCCAGGCGGTCGCCACCGCGAGCCGCCAGGAAGCGATGCTTCGCGACAGCGAGGAAGCTTTGGCGGAGCTGCGCACTCTGATGCGCGAGACGACCGCTCGGGCCGAACACATCGAGCGGCAGTTCTATGCCGAGGCGGAGCGCTCTCAGGCCCTCGCCGACGAATCGCGGGTTCTGCGACAGCACGCGCAGTCGACCGACCAGATCAACCTGCGCCTGGAGCAAAACCTCAGCGAGGCGCACGCCCAGGTCCATCTGCTGGAACGCGAGAACAACCGGCTGCAGCAGGCCACCGAGGACCAGTCGCGCAAGCTCGCCGAAACGGCCACGCGATGCGAGGAGCTCGAGCGCAAGCTGGAGGCCGCCCTGGAGGTCAACGCGACGCTCGAGACGGCGCTCAGCGCCGAGCAGGCCCGCCGGGACAAGGCGGAGGCCGACCGGGAGACCGACAGGACGGCGCATTCGGTCAACGCCGCCAGCCTCTCCCTGAAGGTTGACGGCCTCACGTCGCGCCTCGCCACCACCACGCGCACGCTCGCGCAGATGCGCGAACAGGTTCGCGAGAAGATGGACGCCCTGCAGGCCGCCGAACGCGCCGTCAGCGAGGCCCGGATCGAGACCAACGGCGCCCAGCGCAAGCTCGCCGCCGCTCTCGAGGAGGCCCGCCGGGCCCATGAGGCCGGGCAGGAGACCCAGGCCGCCAAGGAGGCCGCGGAAGAGCGCTGCGACATGCTGACGAAGGCGCTGTCGGCCAAGAGCGCCCATCTGGACGGGGCCAACGGCAAGATCGAGGCCCTGACGGAGAGGCTGGAGCAGCTGAGCCAGCGTTTCGAACAGGAGCGCGCCGCGCTCGAGGCCACCAACCGCAAGCTGAGCGAGGCCCTTCAGGGCGAAAAGGCCGAGCGGACGCTGGCGCAGGGAGCCCTCACCATCGCGCGCGAAAGCCGCGCCAAGCTGCAGACGCAATTCGCCAATCTGCGCCGTCGAGCCGAGATGGAGGCGCAGGACGCCGGCTCGGACTCGCCGAAGGACCCGCCCGCCGCGGAGGAGCAGAAGCCCGCGACGGACACCAATGTGCGGGCTTTCCCGCCCGCCGAGAACCCGCAACCAAGCTGACCGTAAGCGCGTAGGCCGGCTCCCCCGGCCGTGCAAAGACCCTGGAGGCGTGATGTCATCTCCGATCGAAAAGCCGCTTCACTTCCCGCTCCGTCCCGTCCGCCTGGAGGGTGAGCCGGATCCCGTTCCGGTCGCCCGCCTGGCGGAAGCGCCGCCCGAGGCGGACGAGCCCTCCCCCGCCGTCGCGCAGGCCGAGCCGCAGACGCAACCCGAGCCGGAGGTTCTCGACGGACAGGAGCCGAGCCAGCCCCAGCGGGACTGGAGCACTGCGCTCGACATGCTGCACGAGGCGTTCGAGGCCGTGCGGGTCGCCGAGAGTCACAATCAGCAGCTGGAGGCGGCGGCCGAGGAAGCGCGCCGGCTGCACCGGGCGGAGTCCCTGGCCTATCAGGAGCGGATCGCCGCGCTGGAGAGCCGAATCGTCCTCGCCGAAACGCGCGCCACGGAGGCCGAGACATGGTTGGAGCGTTTCCACACTGCGGTCGTCGAAGGCTTCGACCCCCGCCGACGAGCATCGTCCGGCCGCTCGTGATGTCCCAGGCTTGGACGGGCCGATCCCGGCGGTGGGACCCGGGCTCCTCTCTTCATCCGGCTTGAGGCCAACATGTCGCTTCCCGATCGGCGCGCCCCTGTCCTGGAGCTGATGCGACGCGCCTCCACAGTGCACCGAGCCGCCGTGCCGGGCTCTTCCCTGGCCCCGGAGGCCGGGCCAGACCTCCCCCGGCTCGAGGCCTTCGATCCCAGCCGGGACTGGTCCGAGACGCTGAAGCTCGTACAGGCGGCCGCCGAACGGACGCGGGCGACGGCGGAGCGCTCGGCCGAGTGGGAGGCGCGCGCGGACGAACTTCTGCGCATCATCGACCAGGACCGAATCCGCAACGCCGAGCTGCAGAGACAGGCGGAGAACCGCGTGCGCGTCGCCGAGGTGCGAGCCCGCGAACTCGAGCGTCAGGCCCGCGACGGACAGGCGCAGGAGCAAAAGCTGCTCGCCCGCGTGGCGCAGGCCGAGCGGGAAGCTCAGGAGGCGGAGGAACGGGCGAAGGTCGCCGAAGACTGGCTCCGCAAGCTGCACGCCGCGCTGCTGCATCTCGACCACGCTGCGCCACGCGCCAGAACGGAGCCGGCGGCGGGGAAAAATTTTCCGGACGACTGAGGAAATCCGCTCAGGCCGCCTTGGCGACGAGCTCGGCCCTGACCTTGGCGAAGAACGCCTTGAAGTCTGGGTCGTCTTCCAAGATGGCCCTCCCGGTGCGCGGAGCTTGCGGCTCCGCGTCGGAACCGTTCTCCAGGACGGCCCCATCCGGCGCCGCGTGCTCGCTCGGCTGCGGGCTTTCGGATGCATCGAGGAAGTCCGGCTCCGCCGGGCCGTCATTGGCGGCGGTCGCGCCGAGAGCGCCAAAGGGGTCGGCCGACTCAGCCGCAGGATCGGCGTTGGCCGGAGCGGCGATGGCCAGCGCCGAGGCGCTCTCCTGCGCCATGCTGGCCAGCATGGCGTCGGCGGCCCACCGGGCCTCATCCCGGGCGATGTCCACCTCGAATCGGCGAAGCAGCACGAGCACGCGGCCGCCCGTATCCTCGCCCATCGCCACGCAATCGGCGATGACGCGGCCGATGACCCGCCGCGCCAAAGCCGGCCCGCCTGACCATCCGTCGTTCCCCGCCTCGGCGCGCGCGGCTTCGATCGCGCTCTGGAACGCGCCGAGCAGGAGTTGCGGCAGCCCCGCCTTGCGGTGGAGGGCTCGCCAGCCTCCCGAGCGGGGCTCGGCCATGAGGGCGGCCACGCGGCGCGCCGGCAGCCGCACCAGATTGGCCACGGCCTCGGCGACGAGGCGCTGCTCGCCGAAGAGAAGCCCGCGCAGCAACAGCCCGGGCGTCAGCCGTCCAGCCGCCCGCAGATGCGCGACCAGCCCGGTGAGTTCGTCGTCGTCGCTGCGCGCCGCCAGCGCGAGCACGATCTTCTCCTCCTCGTCCCGCTGCAGCTGCTCGCATCGGGCCGGCGAGAGTCCGTCGCGTGAAGCGGCGTCCGCGCCGGGAGCACGCACCCCGGCCAGCAGCGCCGACAGGCGAACCCCGATGGTCAGGTCAGGCCGTTCCAGCAGCGCGCGTCGCAGGTCCGCGTCGCCGCCGAACCGTTCGATCATCCGCTCCAGCGAGAAGGTGGGGATCACCGCGCCCGCGTTGCTCACCAGGGCCAGGACGGCGTCCGCTTCCGCCACCTCGGCCAACGCCGCCGCGACCGCGGGAGACAGGTCCGCCCGCCGGGCGATGGCGGCCTGGGTCGCCGCCGATCCCATGGCGGCGTGGTCGATCAGCTCCGGGTCGGAAAGCAGCGGCGACCGCTCCAGAATCAACGCCGCGATCTCGGGCGCGTCGGACGCCAGCGCGGCCACAAGGTGGCGCGGCGCGCCGGCCTCTCCGGCCAGGGCGTCAGCCAAGGCGGCGCGCACCAGCGGCGAAGGGTCGTCGAGGGCCAGCGTCAGGGCGGCTTCGGCCTCGGCCTTGGCGTGGGCGTCCATGTCCGCCGTGAGATAGGCCCGGGCGAGCGCCCCGGTGGCGGCGGCGCGCGGTTCGGCGGGGGCCGTGCGGGTCCAGGCCAGGAAGCGCCGGATGATCATGGGACGGCCTTCTTCATGAAGGAGAGCAGGTCCAGCGGCGCGCGGGCGCGCCGGCCGCCGGCTTTGGCCGGATCGACGCCCGTCTGGTCGGCGGTCCTGACCGAGGGGCCGAACTCGGCCGGGCGTTCGGGCGGCATCGGAACAGCTGCGGCCTGGGCCGGCGCGGCCGGCGTCGTGACGATGGTCGCGACGCCCGCCGGAACGGCGTCCGACGCCGTGGAGCTTGCGCCCAGCGAGGCGGTGCGCGGGTAGAATCGCGGCGCGTCGTCCGCGGCCCTGGCGGCGGGAAGCCCCGCCCAGAGCCGCGCCACGGTCTGGTTCATCGGCGCCCGGCTGCCCTCGGTCCTGAACAGGCCGTGCATGGGCGGCCCGTCCTGCCGCGCATAGGCGAGCGCCGTGCTTTGAGGCTGCTGGCCGGCCGCGCCCCAGGCGGCGGGGTCGGCCGGAATGGCCTGCGGCGCGCCGGCCCTGGCCAGCGACGCATAGAGTTCGCCGACCGTCTTCGGCCGTCCGGTCGCCCGGTCCGTGAATACGGCGCGATTGGCGGCGGCTTGGTCCGGAAACACCTCGGCCGCGCTGGCCTGGGGGGTGGATTGGGCGCGCTTGACGAGTTCGCCCGCCCCTGCCGCGCCCAGGAAATGCGCCGCGTAGAGCTCGCCGGAGCTGGGCGGCCGGCCCAGCGCGGAGGTCAGCGCCGCGGTGTTCTGGCGCGTTAGCTCTCCCGCCATCACGGCGGCGGTCTGCGGGTCGTTGCGCAGCTGCAGGATCTGCTGGCGCGCGGCCGGGTCCGGCACGTCGTAGCGGCCCTGCTGCGACTGCGTGATGGCCTGCGCCTGCGGCCCGAGCCCGTGCTCCGCCCCCTTCGTCTTGATGAGCCCCAGCCAGGTCTGCTCGATGAACTGGAACAGCCCTGAGGCCGACGAGCTTTTCGCCTTCGCGGCCGGATCCAGCGACGATTCGCGCTGCGCTGTCTGGAGAAGGTAGCCGAAACTGGTCCCAGTCTGCTCGGACCCCTGCCTGATCGCGTCCACGACCGGGCTCTGGGCCCGCGTCTCGGGCGTCGCCGTGGGGGTGGTGAACAGGAACATCGTGACTCCAAGCGCGCCGGCGCGAGCCGGCCGGCTGTCTGGCCTTTCACCGTGAGCGATTATGGTAAACGTTCAGTCAATGCGGCGGCGGCGCCGGCGTGTGTCAGAGGGAGCGAAGACATGTCTGAGGCGACAGTGGCGGTGGATCCGGCCCGCGAGCAGCGGCGCCACGCGCGCGGAGGGCTCTATTTCGAGGATTTCGTGGTCGGCGAGACCATCCAGCACCGGCTCACCCGCACGGTCACCCAGATGGACAACATGCTGTTCTCCAACATGACGCTGAACCCGCAGCCGCTGCACATCGACGCCCATTTCTGCGCGACCGAGACGGAGTGGGGGCAGCCGCTCATGAATTCGCTGTTCACGCTTGGGCTGATGATCGGCATTTCCGTCAACGACACCACGGTCGGCACCACCATCGCCAATCTGGGCATGACCGACGTGCGCTTCCCGGCCCCGCTCTTCGAGGGCGACACCGTGCGCTGCGTCACCGAGGTGGCGGCCAAGCGTGAATCCCGGTCTCGTCCGGACGCCGGCATCGTCGATTTCGTGCATCGCGCCTTCAAGCAGGACGGAACGCTGGTGGCCGAATGCCGCCGGCAGGCCTTCATGCGCAAGCAGCCTCGGGCCTGAGCCGATGCGCTCGCTGCTGTTCGTGCCGGGCGACAGCCCCCGCAAGCTGGAGAAGGCCCTGGCCAGCGAGGCCGACGCCCTGATCCTCGATCTGGAAGACTCCGTCGCCCTGGAGGCCAAGCCCACGGCGCGCCGAACCGTGCTCGCGGTCCTGCGCGACGCGCGGGCTCGGCCCGGACGGCCGCGGCTCTATGTGCGGGTGAACGCGCTCGACACGGGCCTCACGGACCTCGACCTCGACGCCGTCATGCCGGGCGCTCCGGACGGGATTTTCCTGCCCAAGACCTCGTCGGGCGTCGACGTCCAGCACGCCGCCGCCAAGCTCGCGGTGCGTGAGGCCGAATGCGAGCTGGAGGACGGCGCCACCCGCATCGTCGCCATCGCGACGGAGACGGCCCGCTCGATCTTCCATATGGGCACCTATGCGGGGGCGAGCCATCGCCTCTCCGGCATCACCTGGGGCGCCGAGGATCTTTCCGCCGACCTGGGCGCGGAGACCAACCGCGCCGAAGACGGAACCTATGCGGATCCCTACCGGCTGGCGCGGACGCTTACGCTCTTCGCCGCCAACGCCGCCGACGCTGCGCCCATCGACACCGTGTTTACGAATTTCCGGGACGAGGCGGGCCTTGTGGCCGAATGCGAGGCGGCGCGCCGAGACGGCTTCACCGCCAAGATGGCGATCCATCCCGGGCAGGTGTCCACGATCAACCGCGTCTTCACGCCCTCGGCCGAGGCCCTCGAAAGAGCCGCCAGAATCGTCGCGCTGTTCGAGGCCCAGCCCGGGGCGGGCGTCATCGGCCTGGATGGCGAAATGCTTGACCGCCCTCACCTGCGCCGCGCCCTGCGCACGCTGGAGCGCGGCGGGCGGAGGAGCTGAGTCACTGCGGCCGGACGATCGAGAACACCTCGTTCACGACCGCGTAGTCGTGATAGCCGCAGCGCGCGATCGGCTGGGCGGCCGTGATGTCGAAGAGCCCGTTCCGGATGAAGCGCTCGTCGATATAGACGCCGACGACATGGCCCAGCACCAGCCAGCGGTCGAGTTCCTCGCCGGTGGAGGTCTTCAGCTTCACGATCTCGGACAGGCGGCACTCCAGCGCGGCCGCGACCCCCTTCACCCGGGGCGGACGCACCAGCCGGGACGCCTCCTGCTCCAGCCCGGCATGGGCGAACTCGCTTTCGCCACGCGGCAGCGTCGCCGAGGTGGCGTTCATCTCATGCCGCAGGTCCCAGGTGGCGAGATTGCAGACGAACTCCTTCGTCTCGCTGATGAAGGCGACAGCGTCCTTCAGCCCCTCCGACGAGAAGCCCACGATGGGAGGGCGGGTCGAGAACGCATTGAAGAACGAGTAGGGCGACAAGTTCACCGCCCCGTCGGCGCTCATGGCGCTGATCCAGCCGATCGGGCGCGGCGCCACGATGGCCTTCAGCGGATCGTGCGGCAAACCGTGGGCGTAGCTGACAGTATCGTAGAACATGAAAGCGACGCCCCTGCAGGTTGAATCGACTCGTGAATCTCATGCGCCCCAGCGCGTGACGACATCGTCGAGATTGGGCCGCGGACGGTCCGCCTGCCCCTCGCCCCGGCCAATATGGACGAAGCCGGCGACGCGCTCCTGCGGGCGAACGCCCAGCACCTGGAGCGCCTGGCGGTCATAGGCCATCCATTCGGTCAGCCAGGCGGTCCTGAAGCCCATCGCGTTCGCGGCGACGCACAGCGTCATGCACACCGCGCCGGCCGAGAGGGTCTGCTCCCATTCGGGGATCTTCACATGCGGGCCGGCCAGGCTCACGACGGCGATCACCAGCGGCGCGCGGCTGAAGCGGCCGCGCTCCACCGCGACGCGGTCCGCGTCGGCCTCGGGGTTTTGGGCGGCGAAGATGCGCCCGACTTCGGCGCCGAGACGGTCGCGGGCCTCGCCCTCGATGACGATGAGGCGCCACGGCGCGAGCTTGCCGTGGTCGGGCACTCTCGTGGCGATCCGCAGCAAGGTCTCCAGCTCCGCCGCGGTCGGCCCGGGTCCGGTCATCAGCTGCGGAGGCAGCGAGCGGCGGGTCTCCAGAAGGGTCAGCGCGTCGGTCATCAGGAGGATCCTGGTCGGGGTCGGGACAAGGCGGGCAAACACCGCGGGAGCGGCGGAAGCGAAGCATTCATGGGCCATTCATGCGCCTCATGGTTGAGTGCGGAACCAAGAAGATGGGGCGCAGAAGGCCGGGCGACCGGGCGAGAGGTTTCCGAGAGCTAGAGCCGGCTCAAGGCGACGTCAAGATCGGCGCACCCGCCCCCGCACGAGGCAGAGTTCAGCACACCATGACGCGCGATCCCGGCAGAACGCCCACCGCCTCCCTCTGGGACGCGCCCACGACGCTTCGCGCCGTAGCAGCCGTCCTGGCGTTCTGGGTCCTCGCGGCCGCCGCCTGGTGGGCTACGGATTCGGTCGTGCCGTGGGACTCCAAGAACCACTTCTATCCGATGTTCCGCTATCTCGGCGCCGCGCTGGCGCAGGGAGAGTGGCCGCTCTGGAACCCCTTCCATTTCAGCGGCCATCCCTCGGTGGCGGACCCGCAGTCGCTACTGTTCACGCCCACCATGGCGCTGTTCGCCTGGCTGGCGCCGCAAGCGTCGATGCAGCTCTTCGACGGGGTCGTCTTCGCCCATCTGCTGCTGCCCGCCTTCGCGGCGCTCGGGCTCTTCTGGCGGCGCGGCTGGCACCCCATCGGGGCGGTCGCGGCGGCCATGATGATCGTGCTCGGAGGCTCGGCCGCGGCCCGCCTGCAGCACACGGGCATGATCTTCTCCTATTCGTTCTTCCTGCCGGCCCTGTTCTTCGTGGAGATCGCGCTGGAGCGGAAATCCTGGCGCGCCGCGCTGGCATTCGCGGTCTGCGCCGGCCTGATGGCGCTAGGGCGCGACCAGGTCGCGTTCCTGTGCTGCCTCGCCATTGCGGCCGCCGTCGTCGACCAGAGCCTCGCGGCGGAGCGCCCGCTGCGTTTCGCCGCCAGCCGGGCGCCCCTGCTCGCCTTCGCGGCCGTGGTGATCGTCGCCATGCTGGCCATTCCGGCGCTGCTCACCATGCAGCTCCTGGCCGACTCCAATCGCCCGGCCATCAGCTACGGCGTGGCGGCGATGAACTCGCTGCCGCCGTCCAGCCTGGTGACGCTCCTCGCGCCCAACATCTTCGGCACGCTGAACCACACCTATGATTACTGGGGCCCGATGTGGGACACGATCCCCGAGGGCACCTACACCGACCGCGCCGTGAACTACATCTTCGCCGGCACCATTCCGGCGGTGCTGCTGCTCTGGCAGGGCGTCGCCCGCGGCCGGCTGTTCACGCGCGACCTGCGCTTCTTCGGCCTCGTCGGCGTCTTCGCGGTGATCTATGCGCTCGGGCGTTACACTCCCGTCTTCGTCCAGCTCTTCGACCATGTGCCCGGCATCTCGCTCTATCGCAGGCCCGCGGACGCCACCTTCCTGATCAACATCTCGCTGGCGTTCTGCGCCGGCTATTGCGTGCACCGTTACGTGACGGACGGGGCGGGCGCGGCGGCCGAGCGGATCCGGCCCTGGATCGCGCGGCTGCGGCAGGGCGCGGCGATCCTGATCCCGCTGGGCCTCGTCGTGTCCGGCCTCGTGTTCTCCCGTCGCGTCGGCCACCTCACCGAGGCCAGCGTGCAGGTGGCGCTCTTCGTGGCCATCGCCGCGGTGGGGCTCAGCCTGGCCATGCAGCAGACGAGCCGGCGCACCCGCGCCATCGCGGCGGCTCTGCTCGTCGCGGCCACCGGCGGCGAATTGGTCTGGCGCAACGCCGCCTCGGCGCTCAACGCCGAGCCTGCCAGCCGCTACGCCATCTACAACAACCTGAAGCCGGCCGATTTCGCTGGCCTCAACGTGCTGAAGCGCGAACTCGATGAACGCCACGCCCGCGGCGAGCGGCCCCGGGTCGAGATCCTGGGCCTCACCGGCGCTTGGCAGAACGCCTCCATGGTGCTCGGCATCGAGGACACGGTGGGCTACAACGCCCTGCGCATCGCCGAATACGAGAAGGCGGTCGGCCCCGGCGAGAACGCCGTCGAACTGCGCCTGCGCCAGTTCCCGGGCACGTTCCGCGGCTACCGCTGCAATCTGGCCCGCCTGCTCGGCCTCGAATATCTCGTTCTGGACCGGCCGGCCGACAAGCTGCCGCGCCACTTCCCGCGGCTGGGCTCGGCCACCCTCCTCTACGCCTCCGACGCGATGTGGATCTATCGCCTGGCCCCGGCCGCGCCCCGCGCCTATGTGGCGACGCGCCTGAAGCCGGTCGAGACCGAGGAGGTGCTGTCTGACGAGGAGCTGCCCGAATTCGACCGCACGACCGAAGCCCTGATCGACAAGTCCGACATGGAGCTTCTGGACGCCAACTACACGACCGAGGATCCCTCCGCCGACGACCGGCCGAACGCCGCGAAGGTGACGATCCAGTCCTACAAGCGCAACGCGGTGAAGCTGATCGTCTCCACCGAGAAAGCTGGCGTCCTCGTCCTGCACGATCTCTATTATCCGGGTTGGGAAGTCAGCGTCGACGGCGAGGAGAAGACGGTGCTCAAGGCCAACCTGCTGTTCAGGGGCGTCGAGGTCCCGGCCGGCGAACACACCGTCGAGTTCACATTCCGGCCGCTTTCGGCGGACAACCTCCTGACCGCCGCGACGGACCTCGTGCATCGCGACAGCGCCGCGGAGACGGCCACCCGCTAGCGCGGCCGACGGGCGCTTCGCGCCGGCCGGCTTGCCAGACGGCGCAAGCCGTGCAGAAGGTCGCCATGACCAGACCTCCCCGCCCGCCGGCGGCCAAGGACGACATGAAGACCGCGCTCATCCTCGCCCTCGCCGGGTTCGCCATGCTGGCCTCAGCCCCTGCGGGGGCGCAGGTCAACGCGCCGCCGCAGGCCGCCCCGCAGGAGCGCGGCCCGGCGCTGCCTGCCTCTCCGGCGCTCCCCTTCCCCCTGGTCGCGCCGGACCAGGCCCAGCCTCCGCTCGCGCCGGCGCCCGGGGCCCCGGCCCCGTCCAGCGCGATCCCGCGCGGCCCCTCCACGTCCTCGGTGCATCGCGACGGCGGCACCCTGAGCCTCAGCGCCGTCCTGGGCGGACAGGCGGGCCCGATCCGCTCCGGCGTCGTGTGGCGCGTGTATTCCGATCCGCAGGACGGAGGCCCCGCCACGCTGCTGCAGGAATCCCGCGCCGCCGCCCCCACGCTGTCGCTGGAGCCGGGCGTCTACACGGTCCATGCCGCCTATGGGCTGGCCAGCGCCGTCAAGCGCGTCGTCATGGGCGGCGCGTCGACCAGCGAGAGCCTGGTCATCAACGCCGGCGGGCTGATCCTCGGCGGCGTGATCGGCGATTCGACGATCCCGCCGGAGAAGCTGCGCTTCAACGTCTATCTGCCGCTGGGCAATGATCCGGAAGGGCGCCTGGTCGTTGAGGCGGCCCATGGCGGCGCCATGTTGCGCCTGCCGGAGGGCGGCTACCGGGTGGTGTCCACCTATGGCGACAGCAACGCGATCATGTCCGCCGACCTCAAGGTCGAGGCGGGCCGGATCACCGAGGCGACGCTGCGCCATAAGGCGGCGACCATCATCCTGAAGCTCGTCACCGCGCCCGGCAGCGAGGCTTTGGCCAATACGGCGTTCAGCGTGCTGACGCCCGGCGGCGATACGATCCGCGAGGCCATCGGCGCCTTCCCGTCCATGACGCTGGCGGAAGGCGAATACGTCGCCATCGCCCGCAACGGAGGCAAGGTTTACACGCAGGAGTTCAGCGTGAAGTCCGGCCTCGATCGCGACATCGAGGTGCTCGCCCGCTGAGGAGGCCGGTCCGGCCGAGGGCGAACCCTAGCACTTGACGTCTTTAGGGTTGTTAATCGCAAAATTACAATTTCAGATGACAATGGCGCGAAGGAGCAAGCCTTGTCGTCCACAACGTCGCCCGGCTGGATTGAGAGACTCACGACGACCCCGATCCAGTTCGGCGTCGCGATGGGTCTCGTGGTCTGGATGAGCATCGCCGCGATGCTGTGGTCGGAATATGATCACGCGCAGGCCCTCGTCGACCGCACCACCTCCAACTTGGCCACCCTGTTCTCCGAAAACGCCAGCCGGGCGATCCGCGAGGTGGACAAGTCCCTGCTGGTCCTGAGAGCTCTCTACGAGGACGACCCCAGCGACTTCATGGCCGCCGCCTATTCCAAGCGCTCGGCCCAGTTCGACAGCATGATCTTCCAGATGGCGATCATTGGAGCCGATGGGGAATTGCGCGCCAGCAACATCCCGACCACGGCGCCGGCGGTCAATCTGAGCGACCGCGAGCACTTCCTGGTCCACAAGAACAGCGCCGACGACAAGCTCTTCGTCAGCAAGCCAGTGCTGGGGCGCGCCTCGGGACGCTGGTCGATCCAGCTCACGCGCCGCATCACCGACCGCCAGGGCCGGTTCGCCGGCGTCATCGTCGCCTCCGCCGACCCCGACCATTTCTCCAGGCTGTACGAGGCGGTCGATCTCGGCCAGGGGGGCGTGGTCACCCTGGTGGGCGTGGACGGCCTCATCCGCTCCCGGCGGGCGACGTCGCAGAACTCGACGGGCGCGTCCATCCTGGGCACGCCCTTCTTTCAGGCGATCACGGCGGCGCCGCAAGGCAATTTCCGGATGGCGAGCCCCATCGACGGCGTGGAGCGCTCCGGCGCGTTCAAGCGCGTCGTCGGGCATGACCTCATCGTCGCCGTCGGCCTGTCCACCGAGGAGACCATGCAGGTCATCCGCCGACAGGCGCTGGCCCTGGTCCTGATCGGGCTCGTCGGCACCGCCCTGATCGGGGCCGTGGTGATCATCGTCGCGCGCGCCAGGATCACCCGGCTCGCGCTGGAGGAAGCCAGCCGAACCGCCGCCGCCCAGCAGGCGGAGCTCGCCTTGCGCGACCAGCGCGAGGCGATGCTCAACCGCGACGCCGAGATCCTCTCCCATGTCGAGGCGCTCGGCGGCCGGCTGGGCGGCTCCATCGACACGCTCGGCCGGATCATCGCCGACATCTCCGTGCAATGCTCGCGCATGAACGAGGCCGCCGCGCGGGCCCGCGACGGCAGCGCCGGCGCAGCCGACATCTCCAACGCCTCGGCCCAGAACGTCGACCACATCGCCGTCAGCGCCGCCACCATCTCCGACATCGGCATCGAAGCCGAACGGGCCGTCACCGGCGCGCTGCAGACCTTCGACGAGGCCATCGCCCAGGCGGGGCGCAGCAGCGAGGCCTTTTCGGACCTCGACAACGCCACGCGGCAGATCGACCGGGTCGTGCAGATGATCCGGGCTGTGGCGCACCAGACCAACATGCTGGCGCTCAACGCCACCATCGAGGCCGCCCGCGCCGGGGAGGCCGGCCGCGGCTTCTCAGTGGTGGCGCAGGAGATCAAGCTCCTGTCGGCCCAGACTTCCGACGCTACCGGCCAGATCAGCGCCCAGCTCACCGCGATCCAGCGCGCCGGGCGCACCTCCATCGAGAGCGTGCGGGGAATGCTGGACGGCCTCAAGATCACGCGCGACACCACGCAGGGCATCGCCGGCACGGTCACGCGCCAGAGCAACACCGCCACCGACATCGCCATGACGATCGCGACCGCGGCGGAGATGGCGGCCAAGGCCTCACGCAGCGCCAATGCGATTCGCGAGGCGGCCGAGTTGTCGGACCGGTGCGCCTCGGACCTGTTGAGCACCACCACCATGCTGGAAGCGGAGGCTCAGACCATCAGGCTGGAGATCGAGGACCTGCGCCGCTCGCTCGAATGCGGATCGGCGCAGGATCCGGCCCCGCACGCCGCATCCTTGGCCGGCTAGCGCATGCTGCGAAAAGGTGGAGTCCGGCTTTTCGCTCGAAGCATGCGACAACCAAAAAACCGAGACCCGGTTCGTCGGCTCCATTGATCAAGATCGTCGACGCGGCGCCCGGAATGCGCGAGCCTGTGGGCCTTCGCAATCCGGATGAGCCCACATGTCCCATGGTTCCGCATTCCGAGTCGCCGCGACTCTCGCCGGACTGGCGTCCCTCGTCGCGAGCGCCGGCTCCTCCCAGGCCGCGGACGCCGCCAACGGCGCCCGGATCGCCAAGCGCTGGTGCGCGGAGTGCCACGTGGTCGCGCCCGGGCAGACCTCCGCCAAGACGGATGCGCCCCCCTTCGCCACCATCGCGACGCGGCCGGCCGGCTCCGTCCCGCTGGAGAAGTTCCTCATGAACCCGCATCCGAAGATGCCGGACATGCAGCTCAACCGCAGCGAGGTCGCCGACCTCGTCGCCTATATCAAGACCGTGAAGCGCTGAGCCGCAGGCCGCCGGCCTATTCGGCCGCCATGCGCTCCTCGTCGTCGCGCTTCAGGTCGGGCGCGACGGCTTCCGCCGCGAGGCTGCGCAGCGCGACGTCCAGCGACAGGGTCGTCTGGTCGGGCGAGCCGAGGCGGCGCGCCGACACCGTGCGCTCGGCGGCCTCCTTCTTGCCGACGGCCAGGATGACCGGGACCTTGGCCAGCGAGTGCTCGCGCACCTTGTAGCTGATCTTCTCGTTGCGCAGATCGGCCTCGGCGCGCAGTCCCGCCCGGCGGGCGGCGGCCAGCACCTCCTTGGCGTAGCCGTCCGCCTCGTGCGTGATGGGGCACACGACGACCTGAAGCGGCGCCAGCCACAGCGGGAAGTGCCCGGCGAAGTGCTCGATCAGGATGCCGGTGAACCGCTCCATGGAGCCGCAGATGGCCCGGTGGATCATCACCGGCGTGGTCTTCTCGCCGGTGTCGGCGATGTAGAACGCCCCGAACCGCTCCGGCAGGTTGAAGTCCACCTGCGTGGTGCCGCACTGCCAGTCGCGGCCGATGGCGTCGCGCAGCACATATTCGAATTTCGGCCCGTAGAACGCGCCCTCGCCCGGATTGATGCTGGTCTCGATCGCCCCGCCCGACTGGGCGGCGATCTTCTCCAGCACACGCATCATCACGGTCTCGGCGCGGTCCCACAGCGCGTCGCTGCCGACGCGCTTCTCGGGCCGCGTGGACAGCTTCACGACGATCTTGTCGAAGCCGAAATCCTTGTAGGTGCTGAGGATCAGGTCGTTGATGGCCAGGCACTCGGCCTCCATCTGCTCGTCCGTGCAGAAGATGTGGGCGTCGTCCTGGGTGAAGCCGCGCACCCGCATCAGCCCGTGCAGGGCGCCGGACGGCTCGTAGCGGTGCACCGCGCCGAACTCGGCCAGCCGCATGGGCAGGTCGCGATAGCTCTTCAGCCCGTGCTTGAAGATCTGCACATGGCCAGGGCAGTTCATCGGCTTCAGGGCGAAGACGCGCTGCTCGGCGTCCTGGTCCTCCGGATGCATGAAGGCGTGGGCCGACTTCACCGCGAACATGTTCTCCTGGTACCAGCCCCAGTGGCCGGACGTCTCCCAAAGAGACTTGTCGAGGAGTTGCGGCGCGTTGACCTCGTCATAGCCCAGCGTGCTCAGGCGCCGGCGCATATAGGAGATGAGGGACTGGAACAGCGTCCAGCCCTTCGGGTGCCAGAACACGGTGCCCGGCCCCTCCTCCTGGAAGTGGAACAGGTCCATCTCCCGGCCCAGCCGGCGGTGGTCGCGCTTCTCGGCTTCCTCCAGCTGGCGGGTGTAGGCTTCCAGATCCTCCTTCTTGGCGAAGGCGGTCGCGTAGATGCGGGTCAGCATCGGATTGTTGCTGTCGCCGCGCCAATAGGCGCCGGCCACCTTCATCAGCTTGAAGGCGTCGCCGATCTTGCCCGTGGAGGTCATGTGCGGGCCACGGCAGAGGTCGAACCAGTCGCCCTGGCGGTAGATCTTGAGATCCTGCCCTTCCGGGATGGCGTCGATGAGCTCGAGCTTGAACGCCTCGCCCTTGTCGCCGAAGACCTGCCGGGCCTTCTCGCGGCTCCACACTTCCTTCGTGAACGGCTTGTCGCGCGCGATGATGCGGCGCATCTCGGCCTCGATCGCCGGGAAGTCCTCCGGGGTGAAGGGCTCGTTGCGCGCGAAGTCGTAGTAGAAGCCGTTCTCGATCACCGGGCCGATGGTCACCTGCGTGCCGGGCCACAGCGTCTGCACCGCCTCGGCCAGCACATGCGCGGCGTCGTGCCGGATGAGCTCCAGCGCCCGCGGGTCGTCCCGGGACACGAACTCCAGCCGGGCGTCGCGGTCGATCGGGTCGGCGAGGTCGGTGAGCGCGCCGTCCAGCGTCATCGCGACGGTGCGCTTGGCCAACGAGGGCGATATTCCCTTGGCGATGTCGAGCCCGGTGGTCCCGGGAGCGAATTCGCGGACGGCGCCGTCGGGGAAGGTGACGTGGATCATGGGTCAGGTCTCCTGCTCACTCCTGCAAACAGGTGCAGGTAAGCGATGGGTCGGGGCGGAACCGGCCCCGGTGACGTTGGCGGCCGGATCAGGGCTGGGTGGGCGGAGCCGGTCCACGGTCGGGCGCGACGGCTTCGCAGACGATGGGCGACGGCGCATTCACGCCACGCCACCGTCCGTAGCGCCACGGTCTATACCAGGCCGCCGAGGCGGGCAACGCCGCCGGCACGAGGTCCACGCCCTCGGTGCCCCAGGGCTGGCAGCGGCACAGCCGGGCCGCGCCCATCCAGCCCCCGGCCCAGAAGCCGTAGCGGCCGATCGCCTCATCCGCATAGGCCGAGCAGCTCGGCCAATGGCGGCATTGCCGTCCAATCAGCCCGGACAGCGTCAATTGGTAGCCGCGGATCAGCAGATGAGCCGCCGCGACCCCGGGACGTAAAGGCTTCGTTAACTTCACGCGTTCACCCTGAGAGCCTGTTCCGCGTTCCCATCGCGTGCCGGCCCCAGCCCCGGCTTGCATGGACGCCGCCGACTGGGTATCCCTCTCCCGTCCGCGGTTCGATGCTGCTTGCCGGCGGCCCGCAACACGGAGCTCACCTTTCCCATGGTGTATCGCGTTCGATCCGTCGCCGCACGCAGCCTTCGCGTGGCCGCATCGATCGTCGGGCCAGGATTGCTCGGCCTTTCGCTGACCCTCCCACTCTCGGCTACCCTGTCCGACGCTGCGTCGGCGAAGACCCGGCATGCCGTCGCCAAGGCCAAGGCCGCTCCCGTCAAGGCGAGCGCGTCCAAGTCCCGCGCCGCCAAGACTGCCGCGTCAGGAAAGGCGGCGGCGACCGGAAAGGCCGCCGCCAAGCTCCATGCGGCCGAGCCGCCGAAGCCGGCGCCGTCCGATCTTCGCGCCGCCGAGGCCGCTCCCGCCGACGATGCGCTCCAGACCGCCGAACTCGCCGACATGATGGCCGAAGCCGCGCCGGCGCCCGGCTCGCAGCCCGCGGGCTGGCTGGTCACCATCCGCGGCAACGTAATCGTCGCCCCGAACTTCCCGGGAGCGAAGGACTACGGCTTCATCGCCTATCCGTCCTTGAGCTTCCGCCGCACCGACGATCCGGAGGCCTTCAAGGCGCCCGACGACGGCATCAGCTTCGCGCTCTTCGGCGACAGCCGCTGGTCGGTGGGCGTGGTCGGACGCTACCAGCCGGGCCGCTACCGCCAGGACGACCGTAGCCTGTTTGGCGTTCACGACGCCAAATGGGCCGCCGAGCCCGGCCTCTTCGGCGAGTTCTGGCCATTGGCGGACACGCTGCGCCTGCGCGGCGAGCTGCGCTACGGCTTCAACGGATACAGCGGCTTCGTCGGCAACCTGTCGATGGACTACGTCCAGCGGCTCGGCAAGTTCACGCTGGCGGCCGGTCCCCGCCTCGCCTTCGCGGGCGGCGAATACATGGACGCCTATTTCGGCGTGAGCCGCCAGGACGCGCTGTGGAACGGGCTCGTAACGCCCTACAAGGCCGAGGCGGGCGTCAAGTCCATCGGTGTGGCGGCGTCGGCGACCTATCAGTGGAACGACCAGTGGGCGACGACGGTGCGCGGCGCCTATGACCGCCTCGTCGGCTCGGCGGCCGATAGCCCGATCACCCGCAACCTCGGCTCGCGCGACCAGTTCACGGTCGGCGCAAGCGCGAGCTACTCGTTCCAGCTCGGCGGCGGCGGCTGGCGCCGTTAGGCGTCCCCGCCCCGCGTGCGACCCTTCCGCCTATTCGGCCGCCTGGGCCTGAGCCTGGCGCGCCGCCTCGATCTGGCCGATCGCGTCCACCACGGCGTCGAAGGTCAGCATGGTGGAGGCGTGGCGGGCCTTGTAGTCGCGCACCGGCTCCAGCACGGCCGCGTCCGCCCAGCGGCCGGACGGCGGCGGCCCGTTCTCCTTCAGCATCTTGCGCATCGTGTCGCGCAGCTCCCGCAGTTCCTGCGCGGTCGAGCCGACCACGTGGCGCGCCATGACCGAGGACGAGGCCTGGCCGAGCGCGCACGCCTTCACCTCATGGGCGAAGTCGCTCACCCGGTCGCCCTCCATCGCAAGGTCCACCGTCACGGTCGATCCGCAGAGCTTCGAATGCGCCTTCGCGGTCGCCTTGGGAGCGTCGAGCCGGCCCAGGCGCGGGATGTTGGCCGCCAATTCGAGGATTTTTGCGTTGTAGATGTCGTTCAGCATGAAGCCACCACCATTTCGTTCCCATATATAGGCGTCCTGGCGCTGGGGTGCGAGGGCGGACGTCGCGCGGGTGCGAGACGGCCGCTCACGAATTCGTTCCGCCGGACGCTCGCGTTCTCAGCCGCCTCCCCTGCGCGTTTCGCCGCAGGCGGGCCGGCGCCGGTGGTCCACGCCGAAGCTCGAGCCGTATAGGGTGCTGAGATTATCCAGGCGGGAGGCTCCATGATGGACGCCGTGGTCAAGACCTTGTCCCCGCGACCGGCGCTGAAGCCGGCTGCGGACGTCGCGACGAAACCGAGCCGTGAGGAGGCCGAGGCGGCCGTCCGCACGCTCATTCGCTGGGCGGGCGACGACCCGTCTCGCGAGGGCCTGCGCGACACGCCCAAGCGGGTGGTCAAGGCCTATGAGGAGCTCTATTCCGGCTATGGCGTCGACGCCCAGGAGGTTCTCTCCAAGGTGTTTGAGGATGTCGGCGGCTATGACGACATGGTGGTCGTGCGCGACATCCCGTTCCACTCCCATTGCGAGCACCACATGGTGCCCTTCGTCGGTCGCGCCAGCATCGGCTATTACCCGTCCGAGGGCGTGGTCGGCCTGTCCAAGCTCGCCCGCGTGGTGGACGTCTTCGCCCGGCGGCTGCAGACGCAGGAGACCATGACGGCCGAGATCATCGGCGCCGTCGACGAGGCCCTCAAGCCGCGCGGCGTGGCCGTCATCATCGAGGCCGAGCACATGTGCATGTCGATGCGCGGCGTGCTGAAGCAGGGCGCCATGACGGTGACGACGCAGTTCACCGGCGTCTTCCGCGACGACCCCGCCGAGCAGGCGCGCTTCCTCACCATGGTGCGCGGGCTGCGCTGATCGGCGTTCGTCGCGAAAGCTCCCCATGCTATGAAAAACGGCCGGCGAGAGCCGGCCGCTTGCGTTCCGGAGGCCCCGCATGAGCCCGTCCACCGTCCGCCTGTCGCCGCGTGGCGACGCCGCCGCCGTCGAGGAAGGTCTCCTGCTGGCGCCGAAATTCGACGCCGCCGGCCTCCTCACCGCCGTGGCGGTCGACGCATCCTCGGGCCAGATCCTGATGGTCGCCCACATGAACGAGGAGGCCCTGCGCCGGACAATCGAGACCCGCGAAGGCTGGTACTGGTCCCGCTCGCGGGCCTCGCTCTGGCGCAAGGGCGACACCTCCGGCCAGGTCCAGACGGTGCGCGAAATCCTCGTGGACTGCGACCAGGATTGCCTCGTCCTCAAAGTGGACGTCGCCGGCGACGGCGGCTGCTGCCACACCGGCCGCCGCTCCTGCTTCTACCGCCGGGTCGAGCTGCCCGGCGACGGCGCCGAGGAGCGCCAGCGCCCGGTCGCGCTCGCCCATGTGGCGGCGTGAGCAAGGCGCTCCGGGCGCATTGAAACCCGACATGGGCTCGGCCGTTGTCATGGGCTCTTCAGTCGGCGGTAACAGGCCGTGCGCTATGCTGCCGTCCATGAGAGGAGCGACGGGGATCGACCATGCTCCAGGAACTGCTCGGCCTGACCACGCCGGCCCGCGCCGAAGGCGCCGGGACCTCCGGGGGCTCGCCCGCCGGGGGCCCGCCGGCTCCGACGACCGCCAGAACGCAAGGACATGACGCCGTGACGCGCAAGCGCCCCCGGATCGGACTCGCGCTGGGCGGAGGCGCCGCCCGTGGATGGGCCCATATCGGCGTGATCCGCGCGCTGGAGAGGGCCGGCTACGCGCCCGAGATCGTGGTGGGCACCTCCATCGGCGCAGTGGTGGGCGGCTGCTACGCCGCCGGTAAGCTCGACGAGCTGGAAGCCTTCGCGCGCTCCCTCACCAAGAGCCGGGTGCTCTGGCTGATGGACTTCCACATCGGATCGGGCCTGATCAGCGGCGACCGCCTGAAGCGCCTCCTGCAGCGCGACCTCGGCGACATGCGCATCGAGGACGCGGCCATCCGCTTCGCCGCCGTCGCCACCGAGCTACGCTCCGGCCATGAGATCTGGCTCACCAAGGGCCCGATGGTGGAGGCGCTGGGCGCGTCCTACGCCCTGCCCGGCGTGTTCGACCCGGTGCGGCTGGGCGGGCGGCTGCTCTTCGACGGCGCCCTGGTGAACCCGATCCCGGTCACCACCACGCGGGCGCTGTCGGCGGAGCTCGTCATCGCCGTCAACCTCAACGCCGACCTCTTCGGCCGCGGAGCGGTGATCCCGGACCATGGCGGAGGCGCCGAGCCGCCCACCGAAGAGATGGCCGAAACCATTGCGGAGGGGCTGTTCTCGCCGGTGCTGGGCGCGGCGAACCGACTTCGCCGCATGGTCAACCGCGGCGCGGGACCGGGCTTCGCCAGCGTCATGGTGGACGCGTTCAACATCACCCAGGACCGCATCGCGCGGTCGCGGCTGGCCGGCGATCCGCCGGACGTGCACGTCAAGCCGCGGCTGGGGCGGGTGGGCCTGTTCGACTTCCACCGCGCCCAGGAAAGCATCGCGCTGGGCGAGGAGGCGATGGCGCAATGCCTCGCCGACCTCGAGACGACGCTCGAATCGCTGCCGGGCCCTTACTGACGGGCCGGCGTCTCAGCCGGCCGTGATGTACTCGCGCAGCGCCTCGGTCTCGTGCTGCATCTCCGTGAGGCGGTGCTTCACCACGTCGCCGATGGAGATGATGCCGGAGAGGCGTCCGCGCTCCACCACGGGCATGTGACGGAACCGGCCGGAGGTCATCTCCTCCATCACGTCCACGATCAGCATGTCCGGCGCGCAGGTGATCACCTCCGCAGTCATGTGCGCCGACACGGCGTCCTGGAGCGACTCGGGCCCCCGGACCAGCGCCCGGACGATGTCGCGCTCCGACAGGATGCCCAGCACCTGTCCGTCCGCGCCGGTCACCACGACCGCGCCGATCTTGCGCTCGCCCAGCACCCGGGCGGCCTCCGACAATGTACGATGCGGCTGGATCGTGACGACCTCGCGACCCTTGGTCGTGAGTATGCGGGAGACGGTCATGCGTCCCTCCTTTCGTGTCCATCCCGGAGACGGCCTTCGCGGCCGTCGGTTCGCCTGCGCCTGGCCGGCCGCTCCATGCGCGCCCGGGGCGTCCGCAGCCTCGGCCCAGGGGTTGAGACTGCGCTCAAAGCCCGGAACGCGCAATGGCCGGCGCAAGGCTCAGACGCGGCGCCCGCGCCGCGGATCGAACAGGCGGAAGGCCAGGAGGCCGGTGACGAACCCGCCCACATGGGCCTCCCAGGCGATAGCGGCGTCCGTCATCCCGAGCCCGATCCCCGCCACCCCGGTGGCGAAGTTGAGGATGAACCAGACCGCCAGAAACGTCACCGCCCGCCTGTCCCGCAGAACCTCTGGCAGCGACAAGGCGGGCAGCCGGTAGCTCAGCTCCTCCTCCAGCCGGTAGGCGCCCAGCGGCGCGCCGGGCTGGAACACGAACCGGACCGCCGCCGCCATGCAGCCGGAGATCGCCGCCGAGGCGCCGACCAGGGGCGCGACGTCGTCATAATGCGTGACGAGGTGGCCGAGCGCGCCGCCCAGGGCCGTCACGGCCAGGAAGACCAGGAACCGCGTCGACCCGAACCGCCGCGCCACCGCGGCCCCGAAGGCGAGCAGCCAGACCGAGTTCAGGATGAGATGGGTCCACCCGCCGTGCAGCAGCGCGTAGGTGACCAGCGTCCAGGGCTTCGCGGAGCCGCTCTCCATCAGCTCCCTGGCGAGGCCGAGGCGCTGCATCAGGTCTGTGTCGCCGGGATTGGCGGCCAGCCTCTCTGTCAAGGCCGGGATCGGGTCGGCCCCGAACAGCGCCGTGAAACGGGCCGGGAAGAAGGCCAATTCGTAAACGAGAGCGTCCTCGCCGACCCCCCATGCGCGCAGGGCGTGCAATCCCGCCAGCGCCAGGATCACGGCGACGACCACGAAAGGCACGTTAAAGACCGGCTCGCGATACTCCGCGTCCAGGGCTGGTTTCACGGGGGACGATCCCTCTGTCCGGACGCATCGGCGCGGCGGACCATCCGGGGCGCGCTGTCGCGGGAGCCGCAACATTGTCCGGGCGAAAGCCTCGCGCAAGTCGAATCCGGGGCAAAAAAAGGGGGAGAGCCCGAAGACTCTCCCCGTTACGCGGCGGTGCGCTCCGAAGCGCAGAGCAGGTTTGAGAGCCCGCTCCACCTCGCCTTGTCCCAGTTTACGCGTTCGACACAGGAGCCACGGTCGACCGCAAAGGATGCAGGAGGACCATGCTCCCCGAGGCGCCCGGACGCAACGTCAACCCCGCGTTAAGGTTAAGGCCGGGCCGTGGCACGCCCGGTGCAAATCCCCTCCCCGGGATGCGGAGGGACGCGGCGTTCGCTGGGGCGGAGCCGGCGCAACGTCTCGAAGCGGGACCAGCGAGGCGATGGATAACAAATTATGAAACACGGCGTCACACAGTCGCTGTTCGCGTACTGGAATGAATTGCGGGGAGAGCGCAGCGCGCCCGAGCGCTCCGAGGTCGACCCCGGCCGGATCCGGCACATCCTCGCCGACACCTTCATCATCGAGGTCGACGACGAGCGGCTGTGTCCGGTCCGCCTCGCCGGGGCCAGGATCTCGGCCCTGGCCGGACGCGAGCTGAAGGGCGCGAGCTTCATGGCCCTGTGGCGCGACGAGTTTCGCGAGGACGCGGTGGCGCTGGTCGACGGCGCCGTCAACAACGCCTGCGCGGTGGTGGCCTCGGTGACGGGCTCGAGCCGCGACGGGCGCGTGCACGACCTTGAACTGCTGCTGCTGCCGCTTCGCCACCGAGGCAAGACCCACTCGCGCCTGCTCGGCGCCCTGTCCCCCCTCGCCGCCCCGCCGCGGCTGGGCCTCGACCCTGTGGCCGGCTTCGAGGTGCGTTCGCGCAGGATCATCCACGCCGTGGATGCGGGGACGCCTGCCCTGCGCCCTCCGCGCGAGCGCCTGGGGAATGTCGCGCCGATCCGCCGCGGTCACCTGTTCGTCTTTGCCGGCGGCCGAATTGACGGGGCGGAAGACGCCGCTAAACCGCCGTTAACCTAGCAGGCCGATACTAGCCTGGGATTTCAGGCTGCTGTCGCAGCGCTTTGTTCAACGATGGCGGTCATGCAGGCACTCCGGGAGAATCCACGCACGCTCGAACGGCGCCGCCATCAGCGCGTCCGCGTCGTGCTGCTGGGCCGCTACATGCTGGAGAACCGGCAGGAATTCGCCTGCCAGACCGTCGACATGTCTCCCGGCGGATTGGCCCTGCTGGCGCCCGTCCAGGGCGCGCTCGGCGAGCGGGTCGTCATCTATCTGGAGCATCTGGGCCGGGTCGAGGGCAAGATCGTTCGCGACTTCGAGCGCGGCTTCGCGGTCGCCCTGCTGGCGACCAAGCGCAAGCAGGACAAGCTCGCTTCGCAGCTCACCTGGTTCGCCAACCGCCAGGACCTGGGCCTGCCCGAGGATCGCCGCCACGAGCGCATCCAGCCGCGTCTCACCGGCGCGATCATGCGGCTCGCCGACGGTCAGGAGGTCGGCGTCAGGATCATCGACGTGTCGCTTTCTGGCGCGGCGATCTCGACCAACGTCAAGCCCGAACTCGGGTCGAGGGTGACGGTCGGCGCGACGCACGGCAAGGTCGTGCGCTCCTTCGAGGGCGGCATCGCCATCGAATTCCTGCGCATCCTGGGCGACCAGAGCTTTGATGAGAACGTCCAGCTCTAGGCTTCTGCGCGGCCGATCCGTCGAATCCGAACGATCCGGTTGAGCGGCCCTCAACCGGTGGGCGCCAATCTGCGCGGGTCGCCCTCGCGCGACGGCGCGGTTCCCTGCGCCAAGCCCCGGCGCCGACCAACCCCGTCCTGACGCCCGGGCCTTGCTTGAGCCGGTCCTCCCAGGAGGGCCGGCTCTTTTTTCAACCGACGACCGACCCTGGCGTGCATCTCGCGGTGGAAAGCGCGTGAGTGCGTTAACGATGTCCTAACCAAAGGGTTGCACGCCCGAAGGGGGTTCTTTACCGTCCATTAACCTTGAATTGGGCGGGGCTGTGGCAGATGCGGCATTTTGGGGGCGTAGTTCTCGGGCTCGTATGCCTGGGTATGGCTGCGAGCGCGAGCGCACAGCCGTCTGGCGCGGCGCGCGTCCTGCCGGTGGCGACCACCGCGGCTCCCATTCTCGACGAGGTCAAGCCGCCGATCGGCTGGATCGACTTCTGCCCGTCTCACGCTGATGACTGCGACGTCGCGCCTCTTCCCGCCAAGAAGATCAACCTCACGCTTGGCGCGTGGTCCGAACTCGTGCGGGTCAACCAGAGCGTCAACGCCCAGATCGAACAGGTCGAGGACATCGCCCTCTACGGCGTCTCCGAGAAGTGGACCTACCCGGACGAGGGCAAGGGCGACTGCGAGGACATCGCGCTGCTGAAGCGCCGCATCCTGATGCGCGAAGGCATGCCCCGCCAGGCGCTGCTGATGACCGTCGTGCGGGATGAGACCGGAGCGGGCCATGCGGTCCTCACGGTCGTGACGGACCGCGGCGATTTCGTGCTCGACAGCAAGACCTCGCGCATCCTGGCCTGGGAGGCCACCGGATACGGCTTCATCAAGCGCCAGTCGCAGGAGCACCCCAATGTCTGGGTCAAGCTCGGCGAGCCCGCCCCCAGCACCCTCATCGTCGCCGGCCACTAGAGGCGAACGTAGCCGCACCCTCGCCCCGGAACCGGGAGAGGGCCGGGGTTTCGGGCGGAGTCCGCTCAGGCGTCGACGCGTCTCAGCCCGGCCTGGAAGCGGCGCCAGTTGGCGACGTAGTGCGCGGCCGTGGCCCGCAGGCGCGCGACGGCGGCCTCGTCGAGCGTGCGGATGGCGCGGGCCGGCGCGCCGACGATGAGCGAGAACTCCGGGAATTCCTTTCCCTCGGTGACGAGCGCATTGGCGCCCACCAGCGCCCCCCGGCCGATGCGCGCGCCGTTGAGGACCGTCGCCCCCATCCCGATCAGGGCGCCCTCGCCCACCGTGCAGCCATGCAGGATGGCGTGGTGACCCACCGTCACGTCGGCGCCGATCTCCATCGGGTAGCCCATGTCGGTGTGCAACAGCGAATGTTCCTGGATGTTGGAGCGCGCGCCGAGGCGGATCAGCTCGTTGTCGCCGCGCAGCACGGAGCCGAACCAGACGCTGGCCTCCGCGCCGATCTCGACCGCGCCGATGACATGCGCGTCGGGCGCGATCCAGTACTGGCCGGGGGGCGGCAGGATGGGCTGGCGGTCGTCGAGGGCGTAGATCGGCATCGGGGTCTCCCTGTGTCGGACGAGCAGACGGCGCGGCGGCCGTCGCGTCAAGCCCGGGCGGGAGCGTGGATCAGGCGGTCAGCAGCGCCACGAGCTCCATCAGCACCCGTCCGCAGGCCAGGCCCCAGAGGCATGCGATGACCGTGGCGAGCGCCACGAAGCTCACGCGGCGGCGCTCGAAACGGCGACCCCGGACGGTGTTGCGCAGGATGATGAAAGGCGCGCTGAACACGATGAGCGGCACGGAGGCGACGGCGCCCGGCCCTCCGGTCTCGAGCAAGGTGAAGCTCGCCCGACGCTCGGTCATCGCCTCGAAGCCCGTCGCCAGCACACCCGCCGCCGCGAGCCCGAGCGCCAGCGCCTGGAACGCCTCGAGCGTGGGGGGATCGACGAGCATGGACATGCCGGGGCCTCCGCGGCCCGCACCGGACCGCCCCGAGTTATGGCAGCCTTAACGGTCGGTTAAAGGACTTCCTTCATGTTTGGTTAAAATGCGGTGGAGTCGCGCGCCCATGCCCCCCTTTTCCGATGCGTCCCCCTTTCCCGCCCGCGCCTTCGCGTCGCCCCGGGACGTCGCCGACACGGTCGCCTACGGGCGCCGCGCCGCCTCGACCCAGGCGCTCGCCTCCCAGACCGCCACGGCGAAGGACGTCGCAGGCCATCATCACGGCCAGGGCCTCAAGGCGGCGGCCCTCGTGTTGCTGGGCGGGCTCGCGGCGGGATCGATCGCCTTCTTCGTCTCGGCGCTGCAACCGGAGCGCCCCCGCCTGCTCGCCGTCACGGTCGGAGATGCGGCGCTATCGGTGCGCTCGCCCCTCGTCCGCGACCCGGGCCAGCGGCGCGACGGCCCCAAGCCCCGGCTCGACCTCGCGGTCGCCTGGCCGAACTTCGAGCCGGCAGCGCCGCGCGTCTCGCCTGGAGGAACGATGTCGCTGGGCGACGTGGTCCTGGTCACGATCCTGCCCGCCGACGAGAGCCCCGATCCGGAGACGAGGCCAGCGCAGCTCTACGGGCGTTACCTGGACAGCGCCGTCGAGGACGGGCCGGGCGGCCTGATCCAGAGGCGCTTTCGCGACAAGTCGCCCTATGCGGGAGAGACCTTGTATCTGGCGGCTCCGGACGGGCGGCGCTTCGCGGCGCGCTGCGACGGGGAGAAAAGGACGCCGGACGGGTTGCCGGACGTCTGCATCGCGGAGATCCGGCGCAACGGCCTCGATCTCCAGATCCGGATGGAGCAGCCCCTCCTGCAGCACTGGGAGGCGATCGACGCAAGGGTGCGCCGCCTGCTCGATGGAATGCTCGGCTGAACGGACGCGGTCAGCGCAGCACGTCGCTCACTGGTCTTCGAGATCGACGTCCAGGATGGACATGTTCAGCGCGTAGGAGCGGTCGCCGTCCTCGTCGTCGAGCGAGATGATGCCCACGAACTCATCGCCGACCATCACTTCCGCCGAATCGGTCTTTTTCGGGCGCGCCACCACCTTGATGGTGTTGTTGTTGAACAGCCGCCGGAGATAATTCTGCAGCTTGGCGAGTTCGGTCTTGTCCATTGCGTCTTGACCTCTGCGACGGCGTGCGCGCCGGCGCTTCCCGGAGAGGACTTGCCACGCCGGGCCCGTCCCCGCAAGGCCGGGCGGGCCCCTCCCCCGTCAGGCGTCCGCAGCCGGGCTCAGGCCTCGGGCTTGCCGACGAGCATCTTGTCGGCAAGGAGCTGGTCCATGCTGCGCGCCGGTTCGGCGCAGCCCGCCGTCCCCACCACCTGCGCCGGCACGCCCGCCACCGTGGTGTTGCGCGGCACCGGCTTCAACACCACTGAGCCCGCCGCCACCCGGGCGCACTGGCCGATCTCGATATTGCCCAGGATCTTGGCGCCGGCTCCGATGAGGACGCCCTGCCGGACCTTGGGATGCCGGTCCTCATGCTCCTTGCCGGTGCCGCCCAGCGTGACGTCCTGCAGCATCGAGACATTGTCCTCGACGACGGCCGTGGCGCCGACCACGAGCCCGGTCGCGTGATCGAGGAAGAGCCCGCGCCCCAGCCGGGCGGCGGGGTGGATGTCGGTCTGGAACACCTCGGACGAGCGGCTTTGCAGGTAGAGCGCCAGGTCCTTGCGCCCGGCGGTCCACAGCGCATGCGCCAGCCGATGCGTCTGGATGGCGTGGAAGCCCTTGAAGTAGAGCATCGGCTCGATGAAGCGGCTGCAGGCGGGGTCGCGGTCCGCCACCGCCATGATGTCGGCGCGGAACGCCTCGGCCAGCGTGGGATCGTGATGGATCACGTCCATATAGGTCTGCGCGATGAGGTCGCTCGGCACGGCGGCGTGATGCAGGCGCGCCGCGATGCGGTGGACCACCGCCGATTCCAGCGTGTCGTGGTTGACCACGGTCCCCATCACGAAGCTCGCCAGCGTCGGCTCGCGCCGCACGATCTCGTCGGCCTCCTCGCGGATGCGGCTCCACACCGGGTCGACCCGATCGATTCGCGGGCTGCGCACGGCGCCCTGACCATAACCGTGAGCGGACATGAGTCCTCCGCCTGATGGCGCGGCCGACCGACCGCGCGGGGGTGGCGCCGGGCCGTCCCGGCCCATGCGTCGCGCGGCGCCGTTGCGCCCGCAAGCCATACAGCTAGGCGCATCGGACGCCTTTGCCAATGGATCTCTCCAGCGATTTCAGGCGGGCCGAGCTCGAGCGTCACGCGAAGCCGGCGAAGCGCGGCGTCAACAACCGAGCACAACCGATTCGGCGCTCTCGGGAAAACCTAATCCGCCGCGCTGAGCGCGCGCGCAGCCGCTCCGAAGCGCCGCGTCAGGAAGTCCAGGATCGCCGCCGTGAACACGTCGTTGCGGTCGCCCGCGACCATATGGCGCGCGCCGGCGATGTCGGCGTATTCGGCGTCCGGCGCCAGCGCGAGGAACTCGCGCGCATGCTCCTCGGTCACCAACTCGCTGGAGCGGCCGCGCACCAGCAGCGCCGGCGCCCGCAGGCCTGCGGCGGCGGCCAGCAGCGCCGTCTCGGTCGCGGCGGCGTCCTGGTCGATCGAGCGCGTCCCGTGGATGAAACGGGGATCCCAATGCCAGCGCCAGCGTCCGTCGTCGGAGCGGCGCAGGTTCTTGCGCAGGCCCGCCAGCGAACGCGGGCGCTCGCGATGCGGCAGATAGGCCGCGATGGCGTCCGCCGCCTCCTCGATGGAGGAGAAGCCGAGTTCGGCCCGCTCGGCCATGAAGCCCAGCACGGCCTCCACGCCGCTGCGGTCGAGCCGCGGCGTCACGTCGACCAGCACCAGCCCGGCCAGCGCGTCCGGGCTGCGGCCGAGCGCCGACAAGGACGCGATGCCGCCCATGGATGCGCCGACCGCGACCGGCGCGAGGCCGCTCTCGCGTCGCAGCGCCGCCGCCACGGCCTCCACGTCGCGCGCATAGTCGGCGAAGGCGTAGGCGCCGTTCGCCACCCATTCGCTCTCGCCATGGCCGCGCTGGTCGAGCGTCACGGCCAGGAACCCGGCCCCGGCGATGCGACGCGCCGCGTCGTCGAAGGCGTGGCGGGTCTGGCCGCCGCCATGCAGCAGCAGCACGGGCCGGGCCCCGCCGCGGTAGACCGTCCCGACGAGCCGGTTCAGGTCCGCCCCCTGGAAGACGAGCCTCTCGCCCCTGGGGGCGCCTGCCGTCAAGGACGGCGCTCCAGGAAGGCCAGCACCGCTTCCTTGTGGACGCGGTCTCCCACCGCGAGATTGTGGTCCCGCCCGGGGATGTCGACCACCTGCGCGCCGGGGATCAGCGCGCCGAGCGCATGCGGGTCGCCCGCGACGTCGTCCTTCGTGCCGACGCAGATCAGCGTCGGCTGGCGGATCGCGGCGGCCTGCTCGGCGGTCAGGGTCTGGCGCGACCCGCGGATGCAGGCGGCGAGCGCCTGGAGGTCGCCGCCGGTCTGCTCGGCGAAGGCGCGGAACATGCGCTGCATCGGATCGGTGACGTCGGCCAGCGACGGCGCCTCGAGCGCGTCCGCGATGCCGACCGGAAGGCCGACGCCCTCCACCAGATGGATGCCGAGGCCGCCCAGCATCACTGCGCGGACCCGCCCGGGATGCGCGAGCGCCAAAAAGGCGGTGATGCGCGCGCCCATCGAGTAGCCCATCACGTCGGCGCGCTCGACGCCCAGATGGTCCATCAGCCGCCGCACGTCCTCGGCCATCACGCCGGAGGCGTAGGCCGCCGGATCGCGCGGCTTGCCGCTCTGGCCATGGCCGCGATTGTCGAGCGCGATCACGCGCCGGCCGGCGCGGTTCAGCGTCTTCACCCAGAGCGTGTTGACCCAGTTGACGGCGTGGTTGGAGGCGAAGCCGTGGACGAGCACGATCGGCTCGCCCGCGCCCTCCTCCGGGGCCGAATCGAGATAGGCGATGGGCACGCCGGCGGAATCGAAGGTCTGCATGCTCACTCCGTCGTGGGACGGCTGCGTGGGACGGCTGCGCCGCCGGCCGGGGTCCGGGCCCGGGCCAGGCGGCGAGCGCTCCCGTGGTCTAGGCGATAAGGTCCCAACCCTGCAACCCGAGGATCGTCGCCGCGACCTTCCGCCGGGCGCGCGACGGCTGCCGAGGGGCCCAACCGACCCCTAGCGAACGCAGGGGCGAGCCATTATGGTGCGCCGCGATCGCCCCGCCGGGGCCACGCACGAGAAGACCGGAGCACGACCATGGCCGATACCGGCGTTCCGCATTTCCAGAACGATGTCGGCGCGCCGGTCATCAGGATCGCCGCGAAGGAGTTCATGTGCATCGGCGCGCGTCCTCCCTTCGACCATCCCCACGTGTTCCTCGACATGGGCGACGAGAACGAGACGATCTGCGGCTATTGCTCCACGTTCTACCAGTTCGATCCCGCCCTGCACGGCGCCGAGACGGTCCCGCCGGGCTGCGCCTATGAGACGCCGAAGGCCGCTTGATCCCGCCCAGGCGAGCCGGCCGAGGCGCCCCTCCCTCTCCCCCGCGGTCCCCCCGACGGACCTGACCCGATGACATCTGAGACGAGCGGCGCCCGGCCGATCCTGATCGCCGGCGCGGGCATCGGCGGGCTGACGGCCGCCATCACGCTGGCGCGCGCCGGACGGCAGGTCGCGATCCTGGAGCGCCGCACCCGCGTCGAGGAAGCCGGCGCCGGCATCCAGCTCTCCCCCAACGCGTCGCGGGTGCTGGTGGGCCTGGGCCTCGGGGCCGCGCTGTCGCGCGCCGCCGGCGAGCCCGAGCGCCTCGTGGTGCGCAGCGGCCGCAACGGCCGCGTCCTGTCGGAGATGCCGCTCGGCGACGCCATGCGGCGGCGCCACGGCGCGCCCTACCTGCTGGTCCACCGGGCCGACCTGCAGATGGCGCTTCTCGACGTGGCGCGCAGCGATCCCAACATCCGCCTCGCCTTCGGCCGCACCGTGTCCAGCGTCGACACGGAGGGCGACGAGGTCTCCGTCGCCGTGGAGGCCGCCGGCGGCCCGGAGACCGTGCGCGGGTCCCTGCTGATCGGCGCCGACGGGCTCTGGTCGCGGGTCGCGCCCGCCATCGGCGACCACACCGAGGCCGAGTTCATCGGCCATGTGGCGTGGCGCGCCACCGTGCCGGCGGAGGCCGCCCCGGCCGCGCTGCGCGCGCAGGAGACCGGGCTCTGGCTCGGCCGCGACGCCCATGTGGTGCACTACCCGCTGCGCGGCGGCAGGGTGGTCAACATCGTGGCCGTCATGCGCGACCGCGACGCCGCCCGGGGCTGGTCGCGCCCGGGGGACCCGGCGGTCTTCGCCGCCCGCTTCCGCGGCTGGGCGCCTGAGCTTCGCGACCTGCTGGCCGCCGCGCCGGAGTGGCAGGTCTGGTCCCTTTTCGACCGCGCCCCGCGCCAGACCTGGGCCGCGGGCCGCGTCGCGCTGCTGGGCGACGCCGCCCACCCGGTGCTGCCCTTCCTGGCCCAGGGCGGCGCGCTCGCCATCGAGGACGCCGCCGTCCTGGCCCGCGAACTCGCCCGCGCGCCCCAAGACGTCCCCGCGGCGCTGGCAGCCTACCAGGCCGACCGCAGGCCCCGCGCCCGCCAGGTGCAGGCCGCGGCCCGCCAGAACGGCCGCGCCTACCACATGGGCTTCCCCCTCACGGTGGGCCGCGACCTCGTCCTGCGCGGCCTCTCCGGCCAGGGCATGCTGAAGCGCTACGACTGGCTCTATGGCTGGAAGCCGGAGGGCGCGTGAGCCTTCGCGCTCCGCGCAGGTTGCTTTCCCGGCCGGCGCTGGGCAAAGAGAGACGGCTGGCCCCGTAGTCCAATGGCAGAGACAGGCGACTTAAAATCGCTCCAGTGTCGGTTCGAATCCGACCGGGGCCACCAGGCGCGCGGCCGCCTGCCGGAGAGAACGGCGCGTTTCACACGTCATGGTCGGGGCCGGTGCGGGCGCCGCCCCACCTCTCCCAGGCGAGGCGCTGATCGAGATCGGCCCTCGTCGCCCAGCCGCGCTTCTCCAGTTCCGGCTTTTCGTGGAACGCGCTGGCGTATCCCAGGCAAAGATAGGCGATGGGGACGATCTCGCGCGGGATGCCCAGGACGTCGCGAAGGTCTTCGGGGCGGATGATGCTCACCCAGCCGACTCCCACGCCCTCGGCTCTCGCCGCCAACCAGAGGTTCTGGACGGCGCAGACGGTGCTGTAGATGTCCATGTCGGGCTGGTGGGTTCGCCCCAGGACGACGGCTCCCGCGCGGTTTCGGTCGCATGTCACGCAAACCCCGACGGGCGCGTCCCTGATCCCCTCCAGCTTGAGCCGCCGATAAGCCGCCGCGCGATCCGGCTCGAATTGCGCCGCAGCCTCGTCATTGGCTACCCGGAACGCCTCGTGAAGGCGCGCCTTCGTGGCCCGGCTCTGGACGATGATGAAATCCCAGGGCTGCATGAACCCCACGGACGGCGCATGGTGGGCCGCCCGGAGGATACGCTGGAGCACGTCCTCCGGCACGGCGTCGGGCAGGAACTCGCCCCGCACGTCGCGCCGGCTATAAATGCAACGATAGACCGCCGCACGCTCCTCGTCGGAGAACGGGCCGCTCGCATCCATGACATCCCCTCACGGATCGATGCTGGCCGCCTTCCGTCCGCGAAGGCGTCCCACTGCGTTCAGGCCGGTCTTCTGACTCAGGTTCAACCCGCGAAGCGCCTTCCCGGCTTTCACCAGTGGCCTCGTTGCTCCGCAGTCCCCTTCACAGCGCTGGGCGCGTGGCGGAGTTTCACCGCCTTCCCGATTCTCCCGGCGGGCGCCGGGCTCCTGAACTTGGGCCCAAGCCTAGCACGCCGGGGACGCGCAGGCGCAAGCGGCGAGACCTACAACAACGGCCGCAGCGACTTCACCATCTCGGCCGCGCCGGCGAAGTCGATCTTGCCGGAGCCCAGGACCGGGATCGAAGCGGTGACCAGCACGGCCTTGGGGGCCCAGAGCTCGGGATAGCCCTGCGCCTTGGCGTAGGCGGCGAGCGCGGCGCGGTCGGCTTCGGCGCGGTCGGTCACGAGCACGATCTGCTCGCCCTTGCGGGCGTCGGCGAGGCTGACGGCCACATGGGTGGCGCCCGGCCACAGCGCCTGGGCCAGCGTTTCGATGGCGGCCAGCGACACCATCTCGCCGCCGATCTTGGCGAAGCGGCGCGCCCGGCCCTGGATGCTGACGAAGCCGTCCTGGTCGACGCCGACGATGTCGCCGGTGTCGTGCCAGCCGCCCGCAGGCGGAACGAGGACGCCGGGACGATCCGGCAGCACGTAGCCCGCCATCACATTGGGGCCGCGCACGAAGAGCCTGCCGCCCTCGTGCAGCCCCTCCACCGCCTCCAGCCGGTGCTCCATGCCGGGAAGGAAACGCCCGACCGTGCCGGGGCGGTTGTCGAAGGTCTGGTTCACGGCGATCACCGGCGAGCATTCGGTGGCGCCGTAGCCCTCCAGGATGACGGCGCCGGAGGCCCGCCACATCTCGCGCGTCTGCTCCTTGACGCGCTCGGCGCCGGCGACGACGAGGGTGACGCTGTCGAGGTCGCCCGGCTCGGCCGCCTTGGCCCAGCCCTGCAGGAAGGTGTCCGTCCCAAACAGCACCGTCGCCCCGACGGCCTTCGCCATCTTGGGGATCTGCCGGTAGTGCAGCGGGCTCGGATAGAGCACGACCCGCATCCCCACCAGCACGCCGAGCAGCAATCCGCCCGTCAGCCCGTAGCTGTGGAACACCGGCAGGGGATTCAGCACGATTTGCGAGGGGACGAGGGGCGGCGCGCCGATATGCGCCTCGATCTGCCTGACATTGGCGAGCAGGTTGGCGTTGGAGAGCACCACCGCCTTGGGGCGCCCCTCCGAACCGGAGGTGAACAGCACCACCCCCGCCTCGTCCGGCGACAGCGCGTGGCGGGCGTGCGTCCAGCGGGCGAACCAGGAGCTCATCACGCCCCTGAGCTTGTCCAGCGAGGTCAGCTCTTTGCGCAGGTCCTCCAGATACACGATCCGCACGGGCCTGCCCGTCTCCGGCGGCTCCGACAGGCCGGCGATGACGTCGTCGAGCCGCCCGCTCTCGATGAAGCGCCGGGAGGTCACCACCGTCTGGATCTCGACCGTGGCCACGGCCGAGCGCAGGTTCTTCAGCCCGGCCGTGAAGTTCAGGAGCGCCGGGACGCGGCCGAAGGCGTTGAGCCCGAACAGGACGAGCGCCACCGCGTTCACGTTGGGCAGCAGCACCCCCACCGTGTCGCCCCGGCGCGTCAGCGCGGCCAGCCGGCCGCCGATGACCAGCGACCCGAGGATCAGTCGGCCATAGCTGAGCGGGCTGCGCTCCGGATCCTCGAGGATCGGCGCGCCGCGCCCGTGCAGGTCGGCGGCGTCGAGCAGCGCGCGAAACAGCGTGCTGCGGGTCGAGGCGGGATCGAAATGCGGCACGCGAGAGCCCCAGGCGGAACAGGCGCCCACGCTAGCCCCGCCGCTTCGCTCACGCCAGAGCCAGGCCGTGCGGCCGCCGCCGGAGCCGCCTCAGCCTTTGTGGTTCTCGGCGATGGGCGCCTGGTAGGCGAGGCCCATGTCCCAGGGGAAATAGATCCAGGTGTCCTGCGACACCTCGGTCACGAAGGTGTCGACCAGCGGCCGGCCCATCGGCTTGGCGTAGACGGCGGCGAAATGCGCGTCGGGCAGCATGTCCTTCACGACGCGGGCGGTCTTGCCGGTGTCGACGAGGTCGTCGAGGACGAGCACGCCCTTGCCGCCCGGGCCGCCCAGCGCCGCGATGTCGTCGGCGACCTTCTTCAGCACCTGCAACTCGCCCTGGGACGTGTAGTCGTGGTAGCTCGCCACGCACACCGTCTCGATCACCCTGACGCCGAGCTCGCGCGCCACGATCGCGGCCGGCACCAGCCCGCCGCGGGTGATGCACACGATCGCCTGGAACGGCCCCGCGCCGGCGAGCCGCCAGGCCAGAGCCCTGGCGTCGCGGTGGAACTGGTCCCACGAGACCGGGAAGGCTTTCGGCTGCGGCTGCGACATGGGTGTCTCCGGAGGCTGCATGGGTTCAGCGTGGGGGCAAGGCGGCGATCATCGCCTCGACCGCCCGGCGGGCGGCGTCCAGAGTCGCCTCGTCGCGCGAGCGCACCACGATCTGGTTGGCGAAGGTCTTGCCGTTGAACGACGGATAGGAGCCGATGATCACGCCCGGATGGGCCTTCTGCACCGCGCCCAGCCCCTCGGCGTAGACGCCTTCCGGCGCTCCGCCTGAATCGATCGACACCGACAGCATGGTGCGGCCGGTCTTCAGTTTCGGGGCCACGTTGTCCAGCATGGCCTGCATGATGGACGGCACGCCCGCCATCACGAACACGTTGCCGATCTGGAAGCCCGGGGCCTTCGAGATGGGGTTCTCGATCAGGTCCGCCCCGTGCGGGATGCGCGCCATCCTCAGCCGCGCCTCGTTCAGGTCCGCCGGGTTCTCGTAGCGCGAGCGCAACATCGCCACCGCCCGCTCGTCATGCGAGATGCCGACGCCGAACGCCTTGGCGACGCAGTCGGCCGTGATGTCGTCATGGGTGGGGCCGATGCCGCCGGTGGTGAACACATAGGTGTAGCGCGCGCGCAGCGCGTTCAGGGCGTCGACGATCTCCGTCTCGTCGTCGGGCACGACCCGGACCTCGCGCAGGTCGACCCCCATCGCGGTGAGATATTCGGCGATGTAGCCGATGTTCTTGTCCTTGGTGCGCCCGGACAGGATCTCGTCCCCGATCACCAGGACGGCGGCTGTGACGATGTCGGCGGTCTCTGGCATGGGGGGCGCTCCGGTGATCAGCGCATGTATCGCGCCGCGCCCCCGCGCTCAAGCGGATAGCCCGCCCTTCGGCGCCGGCCGGCGCCGCTCAGCTGCGTTCGAAGATCAGGTTCACATGCGTCTTGCGTACGAGACGGTAGCCCTTCTCGGCCAGCAGCCCGGGAAGGTCCATCTGCCAGCGGCCGACGCCGTTCTCGATGATGAAGGTCTGCGGCCACAGCGAGGGCGATCCGTTGCGCAGAAAGGTCTCCAGGATGAGATCCTCGGCGCCCTCCACGTCCAGCTTGATCGCGTCGACCCGCTCCAGCCTTTCATTCACCAAAAGCTGCTCCAGCGTGCTGGCCGGCACCCGGATGGCCTGGCCTTCGCCGAAGCCAACGATCTTGACGCTCGATTCGCCATGGTTGCGCGGGTCGACGAACAGCGTGACCTCGCCGGCCTTGTCGGCCACCGCGCAGTCCAATGCCTTGATGGTGCCGAACGGGTTCTGGCGGATGTTGTACACCAGCCGCTCGAAGACGCCCGGCTGCGGCTCCACGGCCAGCACGCGCCCGCTCGGGCCGGCGAGCGCCGCCACGAAGAGCGCGTAGCCGCCGACATTGGAGCCGACGTCCACGAAGGTGAACCCGTCCTGGATCCGCTCAGCCAGGTATTCGCGCTCGTCCGGATCGAAATATTGCGGCGTGAACAAGAGCCGCTTCTCGCAGACATTGTTGTAGGGGTAGAGCCGCATCCGGGCGCCGAGCGACTGCACGTCGACCGGCTGTCCCCGCAGCCACCAGATGGCGATCTGGCGCAGCGCATAGGCGGCGCGCCGCCCCGCCCAGCTGCGGGGCATGCGGCGGGTCATGTCGATGAGGCGCTTGGGCAGCCCCTGCGGGCCATAAGCGCCGAAGCCGCCGGCCTCGTCGGGGGAGAGCGTTCGTGTGTCGGTCACGCTGGGATCCGTCATTCTGGGCGAGACGACTAGCGGTTTACGAAGCGGAAAGGAAGCCCGGGCCTCCACGTAGGGGGCCGGCGCCCCGTCCCGCGCCTCGCCCGAGCTTGCGCAAAACGCCGCCATGGCCCATGTGAGAGGTGCGCGCCGCGCGCCCTTCTCCCCCCGCACGACCAGGATCCCAAGGGCAGGATCCCAAGGGATAGATCGATGACGTTCGTCGACGCCGCCGCAGCCGCCGGCCGAAAGACAGGCGAGATCAAGCTCCATGGCCCGGAGGCCTTCGAGGGCATGCGCCGGGCCGGCCGTCTCACGGCCGAGGCGCTGGACCTGCTCGTCCCGGCCGTGCAGCCGGGCGTCGCCACCGAGGCGCTCGACAAGCTGATCTTCGAGTTCGCGATGGACAATGGGGCCTACCCGGCGCCGCTCTTCTACCGCGGCTTCCGCAAGGGCATCTGCACCTCCATCAACCACGTCGTCTGCCACGGCATCCCCAACGACAAGCCGCTGCGCGAGGGCGACATCGTCAATATCGACGTGACGCTCGTGCTCGACGGCTGGCACGGCGATTCGAGCCGCATGTACCTGGTCGGCGAGACGCCGCGCCGCGCGGCGCGGCTGGTCGAGGTGACCTACGAAGCGCTGATGCGCGGCGTCGCCGAGGTGAAGCCCGGCGCCACGACCGGCGACATCGGAGCCGCCATCCAGACCTTCGCGGAGGCGGAGCGCTGCTCGGTGGTGCGCGATTTCTGCGGCCACGGGCTCGGACGGCTCTTCCATGACGAGCCCAACATCCTGCACTATGGACGCCGCGGCGAAGGCGTGCCGCTGAAGCCCGGCATGTTCTTCACCATCGAGCCCATGATCAATCTCGGACGCCCCCATGTGAAGGTTCTCGGCGACGGCTGGACGGCCGTCACCCGCGACCGTTCGCTGTCGGCGCAGTTCGAGCACACCGTGGGGGTGACGGAGACAGGCGTGGAGATCTTCACGCTCTCCCCCAAGGGCTACTACCAGCCCCCCTATCTGGCCAGCTGAGAGGCCCCATGAGCCACGGCGATCTCCCCGGCAAGGACGCTTCCGGGGACGATCATCGCCGTGGACACCGCCATAGGTTGAAGGATCGCTTCGCACGCGCGGGGCGCGCGGCCCTCGCGGACTATGAATTCCTGGAACTGATCCTCTTCCGCTCCATCCCGCAGCGCGACGTCAAGCCGCTCGCCAAGGACCTGATCGGCCGCTTCGGCTCGGTCGCGGAGGTGCTCGGCGCGCCGCTGACGCGTCTCCTGGAGGTGGACGGCGTCGGCGAGGCGGCCGCGCTCGACCTCAAGATCGTCGAGGCGGCCGGCCGCGAGCTGGCCAAGGGCGCGGTGGGCAAGCGCCATGTGCTCGCCTCCTGGTCGTCGGTGATCGATTATTGCCGCGCCGCGATGGCGTTCTCCGACAAGGAGCAGTTCCGCATCCTGTTCCTCGACAAGCGCAACGGCCTCCTGGCCGACGAGGTGCAGCAGACCGGCACCGTCGACCACACGCCCGTCTACCCGCGCGAGGTGCTCAAGCGCGCGCTGGAGCTTTCCGCCTCCGCGGTGATCCTCGTCCACAACCATCCGAGCGGCGACCCCACGCCCTCCGACGCCGATGTCCGGATGACACGCGAGATCGCCGACATCGCCAAGCCGCTGGGCGTCGTCGTGCACGACCACATCATCGTCGGCCGCAACGGACATGCGAGCCTGAAGGGCCTGCGGCTGATCTGACGCGAAGCAAGGGCGGCCGGGCGACCCGGGCTCGCGCGCCATGCGCGCCGGGCGGGTGCGCCTCCTCCTTCTGGACGGTGGCGCTCGCGCCGCGGCGCGCTAGTTTGTTGCGGAGCGGCGCCCTGCACCACGTCCTGCGCCGCCGATCCGGAGACGACGACCCGCATGGCCCAGGCGCTTCGCACCCCGCATTCGCTTCCCACCTCGATCGACGCGACCCTGGAGCTCCTGTCGGCCGGCGCCTATGTGGCCGACCGCTCGCTGGCGACGGTCGTCTTCCTGGCGCTGCGCATGGGCCGGCCCATCCTGCTGGAGGGCGAGGCGGGCGTCGGCAAGACCGAAATCGCCAAGGTGCTGGCCGGCGTGCTGGGCCGCAAGCTGATCCGGCTGCAATGCTACGAGGGCCTGGACGTCTCCTCCGCCGTCTACGAGTGGAACTACGCCGGCCAGATGATGGCCATCCGCATGGCGGAGGCCGAGGGCGTGGTCGACCGCAGCCGGCTCGAGGAGGACGTGTTCTCCGAACGCTATCTGGTGAAGCGGCCCCTGCTGCAGGCCCTCGCGCCCGACGTCGCCGGCCCGCCGGTGCTGCTGATCGACGAGCTCGACCGCACCGACGAGGCCTTCGAGGCCTTCCTGCTGGAGGTGCTGAGCGACAGCCAGGTCACGATCCCGGAGCTGGGCGCGATCAAGGCCGAGCACCCCCCCATCGTGATCGTGACGTCCAACCGCACCCGCGAGATCCACGACGCGCTGAAGCGCCGCTGCCTCTATCACTGGGTCGGCTACCCCACCGCCGAGCGCGAGCTGCAGATCCTCAAGGCCAAGGCGCCCCGGGCGCCGGCGCGTCTGTCGCGCGAGATCGTCGCCTTCGTGCAGGCGATCCGGGCGCAGGACCTGTTCAAGGCCCCGGGCGTGGCCGAGACGCTGGACTGGGCCTCCGCCCTGGTCGAGCTCGACGCCGTCGCGCTCGATCCCGCCATGGTGTCGGACACCATGGGCGTGCTGCTCAAATACCAGGACGACATCCAGAAGATGCAGGGCTCGCGGGTGAAGGCGATCCTGGACGAGATCAAGACCGGCGCGACCGCCAAGGCCGGGTGAGGACGCTTTTTTCCAGGAAAGGTCTCCGCCCGAGGGCATGACCATGCACGAACCGACGCCCGCCCCCGACGAGACCGGCCGCCTGGCCGAGAACATCGCCTATTTCGCCCGTGCGCTCCGCGAGGCGGGGCTGCCCGTGGGGCCGGGCTCCGTCCTCGACGCCATCGCGGCGGTCGAGGCCGCGCGCGTCGGCACGCGCGAGGACTTCTACTGGACGCTCCACGCGGTGTTCGTGAAGAAGCACGAGCATTCGGACGTGTTCGAGCAGGCGTTCCGCATCTTCTGGCGACGCAGAGCCCTGATCGAGAAGATCATCGCCTCGATGTCGCCGGCGACGCCGCCCTCCCGGGACGAGAAGACGAAGAAGCCGGACGCCGGGGCGCTGCGCGCCGCGCAGGCGCTCCTGAAGCAGGATAAGCCCCTCGAGCCGCAGGAGGAGCAGAAGGAGGAGTTCTCCGCCCGCCTCACCGTGTCCGAGCGCGAGATTCTGCAGGCGAAGGACTTCGCCCAGATGAGCGCGGAGGAGATCGCCCGGGCCCAGCGCGCCATCGCGCGGCTAAGGCTGCCCGACGACGAGGTGCTGACCCGGCGCATGACGGCCTCCTCGCGCGGCAGCCGCATCGACCTCAGGCGCTCGCTGCGCCAGTCCCTGCGGGCCGGCGGAGCCGTGATCGAACTCGCCCGCCGCGAGCAGGCCGTCCGCCACCCTCCCCTGGTGGCGCTGTGCGACATCTCCGGCTCGATGGCGGACTACACGCGGCTGTTCCTGCACTTCCTGCACACGCTAACCGACGCGCGGCGCCGGGTGCACACCTTCCTGTTCGGCACGCGCCTCACCAACGTCACCCGGGCCCTGAAGAGCCGCGACCCCGACGAGGCGCTGGCGCTCTGCTCGGCGCAGGTCCAGGACTGGTCCGGCGGCACGCGCATCGCCACATGCCTGCATGACTTCAACCGCCAGTGGTCGCGGCGCGTGCTGGGCCAGGGCGCGGTCGTGCTGCTCTTCACCGACGGGCTGGAGCGCGACGGCTCGGCCGACCTGAAGGCGGAGATGGACCGGCTGCACCGCTCCTGCCGCCGGCTCGTCTGGCTGAACCCGCTGCTGCGCTTCGGAGGCTTCGAGGCGAAAGCGCAGGGCATTCGCGCCATGCTGCCGCATGTGGACGAATTTCGCCCGATCCATAATCTCCAGTCCATGGAGACCTTGGCTCAGGCGCTGAGTTCCTCCGGAACCGGCGACGCCGACCCCCGGCGCTGGCTCTCGAAAGTCGCCTGAGGCAAGACCGCGAGCCCTCAGGCCCGCAGGGCGGATGTGACAGAATCGGAGATCGACGATGCTGGCGACCGACAACGACATCATGAACAAGGCCGAGGCCTGGCGCCGTGAGGGCAAGGGCGTCGCCGTGGCCACCGTGGTGGAGACCTGGGGCTCCGCGCCGCGGCCGGTGGGCAGCCATCTCGTCATCGACGACGACGGCAACTTCCTCGGCTCCGTGTCGGGCGGCTGCGTCGAGGGCGCGGTGGTGACCGAGGCCGTGGACGTCATCGCCTCCGGCGAGCCCCGCATGCTGGAGTTCGGCGTCGCCGACGAGACCGCCTGGAAGGTCGGCCTCTCCTGCGGCGGGCGCATCCGCGTCTATGTCGAGCGGGTCGACTGATGGCCTCGCTCGACGTCCTCCTCGCCTTCGCGGCCGCCACGGCCCTCTTCGCCTATTTCCCCGGCCCGGCGTTGCTCTACACGGCGGCGCAGACGCTCACCCGCGGCCGCCGGGGCGGCTTCATGGCGGCGCTCGGGATCCATCTCGGCTGCTATGTCCATGTCATCGCCGCCACGCTGGGCCTCTCGGCCGTCTTCCAGCACGTGCCGGAGCTGTTCGTCGCCGTAAAGATCGCCGGCGCGGCCTATCTGGTCTGGCTCGGGATCGGCATGATCCGCAACCGCGGCTTCGGGGCGGAGCTGCCGGCGGTGGCCCCCAAGAGCGTGCGGCGGGCCTTGGCCGAGAGCTTCCTGGTGGAGCTGCTGAACCCCAAGGTGGCGATCTTCTTCATCGCCTTCCTGCCGCAATTCGTCGATCCCGCCGCGAGCCTGCCGGTCTGGGCGCAATTCCTGATCCTGGGCGTCGTGGTGAACCTGGCCTTCTCGTCGGCCGACCTGATCACGGTCGTCTTCGCGGCGGCGGTCGTCGGCCGGCTGAAGCGCGCCGGCCGCGCCCAGCGTCTCGCGCGCGCCGCCGGCGGAGCGCTCCTCATCGGCCTCGGCGCGCGGCTGGCGCTGGAGCGGAACTGACATGAACCCGGGAGGGCGACCATGAAGCTCGAAATCCTTGCCGCCCTGAACGCCGAGCGTGAGGCGCGCCGGGCGGCCGTCCTCGTCACCGAGATCGCGACCGGCGCGCAGCGCCTCGTGCGCGAGGCCGACATCGCCGGCGACCCCCTGGCCGACCTGCTCGCCGAGCGGCTGCGCATGGGCAAGAGCGGCATGGCGGAGACGCCGCGGGGCGACGTCTTCCTCACCGTTCAGGCCCCGCCCGTCCGCATCCTGGCGACCGGCGCGGTCCATATCAGCCAGGCGCTCGCCCCCATGGCGCAGCTGCTCGGCCACGACATCGTCATCGTCGACCCGCGCACCGCCTTCGCCACGCCCGAGCGCTTTCCTGACGTGCCGCTCTACGCCGAGTGGCCGGACGACGTCCTGCCCAAGCTGGGCGTCGACCGTTACACCGCCTTCGTGGCGCTGACGCACGACCCCAAGATCGACGATCCCGCCCTGATCCAGGCGTTGAAGTCGAAATGCTTCTATATCGGCGCGCTCGGCTCCCGGAAGACGCACGCCAAGCGGGTCGAGCGCCTGCTGGCTGCGGGCTTCACCGAGGAGCAGATCGGCCGCATCCGCGCCCCCATCGGGCTGCCGATCGGCGCCATCAGCCCGGCCGAGATCGCCCTGTCGATCATGGGCGAGATCACGGCGGCGCTGCGCACCAGGCCGGCCTCCACCGCCTCGACGGCGGCCTGAGGAGGCCGCCATGCTGTTTGGGCCCGTACCGCTGGAAGATGCGCTGAGCGGCGTCGCCGCGCACTCCGTGCGGCTGCCCGACGGCGTGATCAAGAAGGGCTCGCGGCTCGACGCCGAGCGGATCGCGCGCCTGCGCTCCGCCGGCGTGCGGGAGGTCGTGGTCGTCCGGCTCGAACCCGGCGACGTGCCGGAGGACGAAGCCGCCCGACGGCTCGCCGAGGCCGCCGCCGGCGAGAATGTGCGGGTGGAGAAGCCCTTCACGGGCCGGTCCAACCTCTTCGCCCAGGCGGCCGGCGTCCTCGTGGTCGACAGGGACGCGATCGACCGCCTGAACGGGACCGACGAGGCGATCACCGTCGCGACGCTGCCGGCCTGGAAGCCCGTCGAGCCCGGCGAGATGATCGCCACCGTCAAGATCATCCCGTTCGCCGTGCCCGAGCGCGCCATCGCGGCCGCGCAGTCCGCCGCCGGCGCCGCGCCCCTCATCCGGGTCGCCGCCTTCCGGCCGCTGCGCATCGGCGTCGTCTCGACGCTCCTGCCAGGGCTGAAGCCGACCGTCGTGCGCAAGACCGTGAGGACGCTGGCCGAGCGCATCGCGCCCGCCGGCGCCACTATCGTCCGCGACGTCGAGACCCCGCACGAGGCCGCCGCCCTCGCGGATGCGCTGGCCGGCTTGGCGCGCAGCGACGCGCAGCTGATCGTGGTCTTCGGCGCCTCCGCCATCACCGACCGGCGCGACGTCATTCCGGCCGGGATCGAGGAGGCCGGCGGCGTCGTGGACCATTTCGGCATGCCGGTGGATCCCGGCAACCTGCTGCTGCTGGGGAGCATCGCCGGCAGGCCTGTCATCGGCGCGCCCGGCTGCGCCCGCAGCCCGGCCGAGAACGGCTTCGACTGGGCGCTGCAGCGCCTCCTCGCCGGCCTGCCGGTGGGCCGGGCGGAGATCACCCGCATGGGGGTGGGCGGCCTCCTGATGGAGATCGTGCAGCGCGGCCAGCCCCGCTCCGGCGACAACCCGGGCCATGATCCTGCCGAGGACGACGACTCATGACCGAGCCGCTGGACCGCATCGCCGCCCTGGTGCTGGCCGCCGGCCGCTCCACCCGCATGGGCGGGGCCAACAAGCTGCTGCAGGACTACGCCGGCAAGAGCCTCGTCCGCCGCACGGTGGAGAACGCGCTGCTCTGCGGCGCCGCCCCGGTCGTGGTCGTCACCGGACACGAGGCCGCGGCGGTGGAGGCCGAGCTCACGGGCCTGGCGGTGACGCTCGTCCGCAATCCGGACTATGCGCAAGGCCTCTCCACCTCGCTGAAGGTCGGCGTGCGCGCCCTGCCGGACAGCGTCGACGGCGTCGTGGTGATGCTCGGCGACATGCCGCTGGTCGACTGCCACGTGGTGCGCCGGATCGTGGCCGCCTTCGAGGCGGCCCCCGGCTCCGTCGCCGCCGTCCCGGTGCATGATGGCGAATGGGGCAACCCCGTCGTGCTGGCCCGGGCTTTGTTCGCCGACGTCGAAGGCCTCGCCGGCGACTCGGGCGCCCGCAAGCTGCTGGAGCGTCGCCGCGACGCCGTGATCGAGGCGCCGATCTCCGACGCCGCCGTGGCGGTCGACGTCGACACGCCGGCCGCGCTGGAGAAGCTCAGGTCGGGGCTTTGACGGCTCCAGCCGAGGCGCCGGCCGCGCGGCACCGGTCCGAACAGTAGCGGACCGCCTCCCAGTCCCTGCGCCACTTCTTGCGCCAGACGAAGGGCCGCCCGCAGGCCGCGCAGGTCTTGCTGGGCAATTCCGATGTCTTGCGCATGCGCGCCATGGCGGCTCCTCCGCGTCCCTCGCCGATACGCGCCGCGCGGCGGAGCGGACCACGCCCCTGCGCCGCATGGACGCGGTTGCAGGCCGGCGGCCCAGCCTTAGTTGATCCCTCTTGCGAGGCGGACGCGGGAGGTCGGCATGGGAGTCGTTGTCATCGTGGGCGGCACGGGCGGGATCGGCCAGGCGGTGGCCCAGCGCCTCGCGGACGCCGGGCGGCCGGTGCACCTCATCGCCCGCCACGAAGGCAGGCTCGCCGAGGCCGCCGCCCGTCTCGGGGCCGGCTTCACGGCCGCCGACGTCGAGGAGCACGGTGCGATCGCGGCCGCCATCCAGGACGCCGCGGCGCGCCACGGCGGCGCCATCGCGGGCCTTTGCTACGCGGTCGGCACCATCACGCTGAAGCCGATCGGCCGGCTCACCGACGCCGATTTCGAGCGCGACTTCCGCGTCAACGCGCTGGGGGCCGCGCGCGCCGTTCAGGCCGCCCTGCCCGGCTTCAAGGCCTTCGACGGCGTCGCCTCCGTGCTGTTCTTCTCCACCGTCGCCGTCGCGCAGGGCTTCGCCGCCCACGCCAGCGTGGCCATGGCCAAGGGCGCGGTCGAGGGCCTGACGCTCTCGCTGGCGGCCGAACTCGCCCCGCGGGTGCGGGTGAACGCCATCGCGCCGTCGCTGACCCGCACGCCGCTCGCGGCGCCGCTCACCGCCAGCGCCCCGATGGCCGAGGCCATCGCGCAGCTGCACGCGGCGCAGCGGCTGGGCGACCCCGTCGACATCGCGCCCTTGGCCGCCCTGCTGCTCTCCGACGAGGCGTCCTGGATCACCGGCCAGATCATCGGCGTCGACGGCGGCCGCTCCAGCCTGCGCACCAAGGGCTGAGCCGTTGTTAGCACTCCTGCACGCTTGCTGCCAAGCTGTTGACAACGAACGAACAATTTACCAATTGGCGCGAATCTTGAACCTTCGGCTCGTCCACAAGTTCTCCAGGGAACCGGGGCGTCGGTCCCGGTCCTTCCTTGGCGAGAAGGAGGTTCCATGGGTCCTGCACGCGCCTGCGACGAAGCGTTCATCAAGCAGCTCCAGGGCTACGGCCTGACGACTGCCCACATCCTCTACTGCCTTCCCGACCACCCCTCGCTCCTGCAGAGCTATATCTGGCAGGAATACGACGTCGCGCCCAAGTTCCCGGTGCTCAACGCCTTCCTGACCTTCTGGCGCACGTCCCTCGAAGGGCCGCTGCATTCGGTCCGCGTGGCGCACGCCAAGCTCATCAAGCCGGCGGAGCTCAGGCTGGCCTCGGGCGAGTTCGTGCTGAACTGACGCCGCCGGGCGCTCCCTCGCCCGTTCTTCCCAAGGACGCACGCCCGCGGAACCGGGCGAACGCCGACGGCATTGTCCGCGTGCGCCGCCGCTTCGGCGGTCCGCCGGGCAATACCCGAAATTGCATGTGAATTTCAGATTTCTACGGCGATTGTTGTCTTTTGAGCCGCCCGGCATTACATCCCGTCTCGCCCGTCGCTGCGACGGCCTGCAGGACTGCCGCCGAGGATACCGCCATGATCACCCGCCGGACTTTCGTCACCGCCGCAGGCGCGCTTCTGGCCATGCCCGCCATCGCCCGCTGGGGCGTCGGGCGAGCGCTGGCCGCCGCCCCGATCCGGGTCGGCATCATCCCCGTCCTGGGCGCGGCGCCGGCGATCGTCATGAACGGCGAGGGCTGGGGCAAGGACGCGGGCCTCGAACTCAGCTTCGTCACCTTCGAGTCCGGGCCCAACATGATCCAGGCGCTGGCCTCCGGCACGCTCGACGTCTATGTCGCCGGCGTGGCGCCGCTCGCGGTCGCCCGCGCCAAGGGCGTCGACGTCAAGGTCGCCACCGCCACCGCCATCGAGGAGATGTCCATGGTGGCCGGCCCCAAGCTCGCCGCCGAGTTCAAGGACGGCGTCTCGCCCGCCGAGGCCCTGGCCAATTTCCGCAAGGCGAGCGGCAAGCCCGCGCGCCTGGCCACGCAGCCCGCGGGCTCCGTGCCCAACACGACCCTGCAGCATTGGCTGTGGGAGGTCGCCAAGGCCCAGAAAGCCGACGTCGAGATCGTGCCCATGGGCATCGACGCGACCCAGCAGGCGCTGCTCACCGGCGCGGTCGAGGGCGCGACGATCCGCGAGCCGGCCGTCACCATCGTGACGAAGCGGGACCCGCGCAACCGGGTGGTGGCGCTGGGCGGCGCGATGTTCCCCAACCAGCCCGGCACCGTGGTGGCGTTCTCGGGCAACTTCCTGGCGCGGGACCGGGCGGCCGCCCAGGCCATCGTCAATGGCGTCGTGAAGGCCGTGGCGCTGATCAAGTCCAACCCCGACAGGGCCGCCCCCCATATCGAGGCGATGCTCGGCAAGGGCATCGTCGACGTCGCCACCATCAAGGCGGCGCTGACCTCGCCGGCGTCGAAATTCGTGGCCGATCCCGACGTCATCGTGGACGCCACGCGCGAGATGCAGGCCTACCAGGTCAAGCTCGGCTCGCTCGACAAGGAATATCCGCTGGACGGCTTGTTCGACCGCAGCTTCTACAAGAAGGCCGTCGAGGGCTGACCCGCTCGCCAACGAAACCGACCGCCCGGACCTCCGTGATGGACAGGGCCGCGGCTTCAGGGGTGCAGGCCTCATGACCGTACAGCGATCCATCGGCCTCGGGGCGCTCGGCCTCGGGGCTTTTCTCTTGCTCTGGGAGGGGCTGGTGCGCAGCGGCGTCCTGCCGCCCGCTCTGCTGCCGGCGCCGAGCCAGCTGCCGGCCGCGCTCTGGCGCGAGATCCAGTCCGGCTTCTGGATCGCGTCCATCCGGTCGAGTCTCGGCCATTATCTCATGGGCCTGCTGCTGGGAGCGCTGCTCGGGGTCGCGCTGGGCGTCGTGACCGGCCTCAGCCGCGTCGCGGAGGCCAGCGTCGCCTGGGTCGTGCGGCTGCTGCGCCCGATCCCCGGCCTCGCCTGGGTCCCCTTCGCGATCATCTGGTTCGGCGTTTCCACCGGCGGCGCGGTGTTCATCGTCGGGGTCGGCGTGTTCTGGATTTGCTATTTCGCGACCCTGGGCGCGGTGCGCTCCGTGGACCGCGACCTGATGGAGCTGGCCGACGCCTATGGCTACCGCTCCGCGCCCGCCAAGCTGGTGAAGATCGTGCTGCCGGCCGCCGCGCCCGGCATCCTGGCGGGGCTGCGCACCGCGTTGGGACAGGCCTGGATGGCCGTCGTGGCGGCCGAGCTCTTCGGCGTCACCGGCCTCGGCCAGCGCATGATGCAGGCCTCCAGCCTGCTCGCGACGGACATCGTGGTCGTCTACATGATCACCATGGCCGCCCTCTACGGGATCATCGACACGGCCTTCGTCCTCGTCCAGAGCCGGATCCTCGCATGGAAAGCGTGATCGAGCTTTCCGGGATCGGCCTGTCCTTCGAGCGCAACGGCCGCCGCACCGAGGTGCTGCGCGGGCTGGACCTCACCGTCCGCCGCGGCGAGTTCCTGGCCATCGTCGGGCCCTCGGGCGTCGGCAAGTCGACGCTGCTGCGGGTGATCGCCGACCTGGCCAAACCCAGCGCCGGGACGGTCCGGGTCGCCCCCGCCGCGGTCGGCGCCGTGCTGCCGGTGGCGCTGGTGTTCCAGGACGGCCGGCTGCTGCCCTGGCGGCGCGTGCTCGCCAATGTGGCCTTCGGGCTGGAGCGCTCCGCCCTGCCCCGCGCCGAGCGGCTGCGCCGCGCCGGCGAGGCCCTGGCGCTGGTCGGCCTCGCCTCCTACGCCGACCGTTTCCCGCACGAGCTGTCGGGCGGCCAGCGCCAGCGCGTGTCGCTGGCGCGCGCTTTGGCGGTCGACCCCGAAGTCCTGCTGATGGACGAGCCCTTCAGCGCCCTCGACGCGATGACCCGCGAGGCGCTGCAGGACGAGCTTCTGCGCATCCGCGACAGCACCGGCAAGACGGTGCTGTTCGTCACCCACGACATCGAGGAGGCCGTCTACCTCGCGGACCGCATCGTGGCGCTGGGCGGCTCCCCCGGCGAGCTGCGGGTGGCCCAGGTGATCGAGGCGGCGCGCCCTCGCCGTCGGGACGACCCTGCGTTGCGCGAAGCGGTTCGCAGCATCCGGCAGGATCTGGCCACCTCTTCGGCGGCGCTGTAAAGCTTTGGCCCGAAGATCGTTTTGCGGCGCGGGCCTTTGATCCTGTCCCCGCAATCGCCACATTGGGGGCGTCCAGAGAGCAGGCGTCGCGCGTGGAGGCCGGCCGGACGGTCCGCCTTCGCCGAAAGCCCGAGAGAGCAGGTTGAGTTGAGTTCGTCGCTGACACATCCCTCGATGAGCCTCTTCCGTTGAGCACCTGGGCGGACCGCATGCGGCGGCTCGGACGCCATGCGGCGACAGGTCCCGACGGGCCGGCGGCGGAGCCTTCGCCGGCGGCCCTTGGCCCCGGCGCGCCACTGGGCTATGCAGGCGCCCAGCCGGCTCCCGGCCATCCCTCCTTCGACGGCGCCATGCAGCAGGGCTCCTCCCGCACTTCCGACATTCTGATGCGGCTCGTCGGCGAGAGCGCGACCGACCGGGTGAGCGTGCGCGCCATCGTGGATGCGCTGGGCGAGCGCGCCTATGCGCTTCTCGTCGTCGTGCTCGGCCTGCCGAACTGCCTGCCGATGCCTCCCCCCATCCCGCTGATCTGCGGCCTGCTGCTGCTCTTCGTGGCGGCGCAGATCGTGCTGGGCAAGCAGGCGCCCTGGCTGCCGCGCCGGCTCCTGGCGCGCACCATCGCCCTGGAGGACCTGCGCAAGGCGGTGGACCGCGCCGTGCCCTGGCTGCGCTGGCTGGAGCGCGTCGCGCGCCCGCGCCTGTCGGTCTTCGAGAGCGCGATCGCGTTCCGGCTCGTCGGGCTGGCGCTGCTGGCCTTCTCGCTGGCGCTGGTCTTCGCCGCGCCGGTCATCGGCCAGATCCCGCTCGGCCTTGCGGTCGTGCTCGTCGGGCTGGGCTTGGTGGAGCGCGACGGCATCGTGGTCATCGCCGGCCTCAGCTTCGGCCTCGTCGGCACGACGTTGAGCCTGGGCTTCCTCTTCGCCATCTTCGCCAGCGCGGCCGCGATCTTCTGACCCGCCGCGCGGCGGCGGTCAGGACGCCTTGCCGGGGGCGCGTAGCTCGCTCGTGAGCCCGAGCAGCTCGTCGATCTTGGCCGCCGGAACAGGCTTGCAGAACAGGAAGCCCTGCAGCTGGTGGCAACCGACCGCCTGCAGGAAGCGCTGCTGCTCGGTCGTCTCCACGCCCTCGGCCGTGACGGTGAGCCCGAGCGCCCGGCCCAGATGCACCACCGAGTGCACCAGGATCGCGCTCTCCCCCGTCGTCTCCATGGATTCCAGGAAGGACCGGTCGATCTTGATCTTGTCGAACGCGAACCGCCGCAGATAGATCAGCGACGAATAGCCCGTGCCGAAATCGTCCAGGGCGAAGCGCAGGCCCAGCGCCCGCAGCTCCATCATGGCGTTCTCGGCGTTGTCGGCGTCGTCGACCAGCACGCCCTCGGTCAGCTCCAGCTCGACCCGGCCGGCCTCCATGCCCTCGTCCTGGACGATGCGGGCGACGGTGCCGACGAAGTCCTTCTGGCGGAACTGGATGGGCGAGACGTTCACCGCCACGGTGATGTTCTTCCAGCGCTTGCCGTCGCGGCAGGCGCGGCGCAGCACATATTCGCCCAGCATGCCGATGAGGCCGCGCTGCTCGGCCACCGGGATGAAGTCGGCCGGCGAGATCGGCCCATGCACCGGATGCGTCCAGCGCACCAGCGCCTCGACGCCCAGGACCTTGCGTCCGTCCGGCGAGAATTGCGGCTGGTAGACCACGTCGACGAGGCCCGTCTCGAGCGCGTTGCGCAGGTCCTCCTCGACCATCTTGCGCATCCGCAGGGTCTCGTCCATGCCGAGCTCGAAGAAGGAGTAGCGGTTGCGGCCCTCGCGCTTGGCGCGGTAGAGCGCCACGTCGGCGAGGCGCATCAGCATGTCGCGGTCTTCGCCATTGTCAGGCGCCATGGCGACGCCGATCGACACGCCCACATAGGCCAGCGCGCCGTTAAGCTCCACCGGCTCGCGAATCGCCTCCAGGATGCGGTGCGCCAGGGCGGCGCAGTCGTTGACGCTGCGGACGCCCGTCTGAATGATGGCGAACTCGTCGCCGCCGAACCGCGACAGCGTATCGGCGCCGCGCAGGACGCCGGTGATGCGCCGCGCCACGATGCGGATCAGCATGTCTCCGGCGCTGTGGCCGTAATTGTCGTTGATGTCCTTGAACTTGTCGACGTCGAGGAACATCACCGCCAGGCCCTCGCCGCTCTCCTTCAGGCGCGAGAGCTCCACGTCGAGCCGGTCGGAGAAGAAGGCGCGGTTGGGCAGGCCGGAGAGGCGGTCGTGGTTGGCCAGATGGGTCGCCTCCGCCTCGCGGGTGACGAGCTCCGTCGTGACGGTGCGGACATGGGCGAACATGAAGGCCGAGAACAGGCCGATCGCCAAAAGGGCGGCCGCGATGGCGGGCAGCACCCGCTCCAGCACGATGTCGCCCGGACGGTCGGGCGTCCAGACCAGCTGCGCCTTGACATACCCGTATTCGTCCGTGACCGGCAGGCCGTTGAAGCCCGTGGTCTCGCCGGCCTCGACGCGCAGGCCCTCATGGCCGCTCGCCTGGGAGAGATGCTGCAGGGCGGCGGGCCCCAGCGGCAGCGAGGCGACGGCCACGAGGCCCCCGAAGGCGCTGTCGCCCTCGGTCGTCGGCAGCGCCACGGCCGCCACGATCCGCAGCATGGATCCGTCGAAGACGAGGCGCGCGTGGCCCGAGCGAAGCGCCGCCGCATCGGGGGTTTCCGACCCGGCGGCCCAGTCGGTGCGGCGCAGGATGAGCTGCGAGACGCGGTCGCGGACCGCCTGGATGGGTCCCGACAGAAGCGGCTTCGCCCAGGTGAAGCGGCGCTGGTCGCCGGGCTGGCCGTCCGCGCGGCCGGTCACGACGACGTTCTCGGGCGTCACCACGAAGGACTGGTCGAACCCGTAGGCCGTCTCCAGCGCGGCCCCGATGGCGCGCTGGGCGCGGTCCGGCGACATCGGATGCTTGAGGGCCGCGGCGGCTTCTCCGCCCGAAACCGTCACGGCGAGGTCGCGCAGCGCCTTGGCGCGCTCGTGATCCAGCAACACGCCCAGGGAGGCGCGCTGGCGGTCCAACGAGATTTCATTGGCGCGCTGGCCAGCAAGGACAAGGCCGCCGACCGCGAGGGTCAGCAGAGAGAGAAGCACCGCCGCGACGGGCCAGACGATCCTGGCCGTCACCGTCGCTGGGCTCCGCCGGGGAATACTCCACACCATTACGCAATTCCGGCCGTAACACAGGCCGTTATCGCATTCAGTTCTTACCAATCTGCTCCGCAGACGCCTTCGGCTTATAGGGAGGTTGCGGAATGGCGATGTGGGCCGCCCTCAGCGCCGCGGACCAGCGCTCCCGCAGGTCGTGGAAATAGGGCTCGCCCGCCTCGATGCGGTGCACCAGGTCGGGCTCCATGGCGTCCCGCCGCAGCGTCACGATATCGATCGGCAGCCCGACCCCGAGATTGGACCGCATGGTCGAATCCATCGAGATCAGGCCGAGCTTCAGCGCGTCGCTGAGATTGGTGTTGAAGGTGACGGCCCGGTCCAGGATCGGCTTGCCGTATTTGTGCTCGCCGATCTGGAGATAGGGCGTCTCCACCCCGCACTCGATGAAGTTGCCGGCGGCGTAGAGCATGAACAGCCGCGGCGCCCCGCCCCGGATCTGGCCGCCGATCAGGATCGACACGTCGAACTTGACGCCCGCTTCGTCGAGGCTGCGGCCATCCACGGTGCGCACCTTGTGCACGGCCCGCCCGACGAGTTGCGCCGCCCTGAACATGGTCGGGGACTCGAGCAGCGTCTCGACCTCGCCCGTGTCGGGGTTCTCCACGCCCTCATGCAGGAAGCTGACGACCGACTGGGAGATCGACAGGTTGCCGGCGGTGGCCAGCGCGATGGCGCGCTCCCCCTTGCGCTCGAAAAGGTGCAGCTTGCGAAAGGTCGAGATGTTGTCGAGCCCCGCATTGGTGCGGGTGTCGGCGATCATCACGAGGCCGTCGCGAACGAGTATGCCGGCGCAATAGGTCATCGGTGGGTCCGGGTTCAAGGGCGTGTCCTCCCGGGCGCGAGGAGCACGGGACGCCGTCTAGCCTTAGCACAGGTCTCCATGGGCAGGACTCCGTGCGGCGGGCCGTTGCGTCGCGGCGCCCATCATACGCGCATGCGCCCCGCCTGGAAGGGCTGCGAACGGCTGAGGTCGAGGCGCCCCGGACGCCGCAGCGCAATGAGGCTCAGGATTGCGATTGCGACTGGGACTGCGATTGCGACGGCTCCAGCGCGTCCACGGCGACCCGCACCTCCATGCGCTCCTCGCCGCCGCCATATTGCGCCCCGCGCACCGGCGCCGCACCGAGCTGGTCGAGGCCCGCCGCCACCCGCACATGGGCTCCCGCCGGGCAGATCTTGTTGGCGGGATCGAACGCCACCCAGCCGAGGCCGGCGATATGGGCTTCGGCCCAGGCGTGCCCGGCGTCGCCGCCGCCCCGCTCCTTGGAGCCGGGCTCGCCGCGCCACACATAGCCGCTCACATAGCGGGCCGGGACGGACAGGTGCCGCGCCGCGGCGATGAACAGATGCGCGAAGTCCTGGCATGCGCCCGCGCCGCGCGACAGCGTCTCGGCGGCCGAGAGGGCCGTGCGGTTCTCCGAGGCGTCATAGTCGAAGCGCTGGTGAATGGCTGCCATCAGCAGGTGCATGCGGGCGAGGCGGTCGTCTTGCCCCGCTGCCGTCGCTTCCTCGGCGAAGGCCTGCACGGCCTCGCCGGCCTCCGTCAGCGGCGTGTCGCGCAGATAGAGGCTCTCGGGGAAGCGCTCGACCGCCCCCCGCACCACGCCGGCGGAGTCGAAGGTCTCCACCGTGCCCTGGACGTTGACGGTGACCTGCTCCACCGGTCCCGCCACGGAGAGCACATGGGTGAGGTTGGCGAAGGCGTCCTCCACGGGCCGTAGCCGCCCGTCGACGTCCACGTCGATGCGCCAGTTCACCACGAACTGGCTTTCGGTGTTGCGCGGGGTGAGCCGCAGGGTCTGGATCAGCGACTTCGCGCCCGGCGCGTACCGGTACGTCATCTGCTGTGAAACGCGAATGCGCATGAGGCTCGCCCTGTGCGCCCGCGCCGCCCGGCCGCCCAGGGCCGGGGCGGCGTCAGACGAGATACTGGTCTGTGATGGCCGATCCGAGCTTGGCGTTGTCGGCGATGAAGCCCGAGATGAACTCGTGCAGCCCGCTCCTCAGCACCTCCTCGATGCGGGTGTTCTCCAGCCGCGCCAGGATCGTCCGCGACAATCGCTGCGAGACGCCCTGGCGGCCGTAGGCGCCGCCGAGGTCGTCCAGGAAGCGCACCACGTTCTCGTAGGACGAGGCGAGCGACCGCGGCATCTGCCGGTTCAGGATCAGGAGGTCGGCCACCAGCCACGGCTTCAGGCTCTGCCGGTAGACCCAGTGATAGGCCGTCAGCGCCGACACTTCGCGCAGGATGGTCGACCACTGGAAATAGTCCAGGCTGCCGCCCACCCGCTCGTTTTCGGGCAGGAGCACATGGTACTTCACGTCCAGGATGCGGGCGGTGTTGTCGGCGCGCTCCAGATAGACGCCGAGGCGCGAGAACCAGTAGCCGTCATTGCGCAGCATCGTGCGGTAGGCGGAGCCGTCGAAGGTCAGCGACGTTGATTTCACCCATTCCAGGAAGCGGGCGAACTCCTCCCGGCTCATCGTCTTGGGGTCGTAGCGCCGCAGCTCCAGATAGGCGCTGTTGATCGCCTCCCACATCTCCCCCGTGATGGCGGTGCGGACGGCGCGGGCGTTCGAGCGCGCCTGCTCCAGGCAGCTGCGGATCGAGGACGGGTTGTCCGGGCTGAAAGCCAGGAACTCGGTGACGTTGCGCTCGGTCGGCTCGTCATAGAGCGCCGCGAAGGTCTCCGCCGCCCCGGCGGTCAGGAGCACGCTCTGCCACTCGTTGCCCGCGCCCCCATAAGCGGCCGGCAGGGTGGCGAGGCGGGCGGTCGCGTCCAGGATGCGGGCCAGGAACTCGGCCCGCTCGATGTAGCGCGAGACCCAGTAGAGGTTGTCGGCGGTCCGGCTAAGCATCGAGCACCCAGGTGTCTTTGGTTCCGCCGCCCTGGCTGGAATTGACGACGAGCGATCCGTCCTTCAGGGCGACGCGCGTCAGTCCGCCCGGCACGATGCGCACCTTGTCCGACCCCGTGAGCACGAAGGGCCTGAGGTCCACGTGCCGCGGCGCCACGCCGGACGCCACGAAGGTCGGGCAGGTCGACAGCGCCAGCGTCGGCTGGGCGATGAAGCCGTCCGGCGCCGTCTTCAGCTTGCGGCGGAACTCCTCCACCTGCTGCTTGCTGGCGTGCGGGCCGACCAGCATGCCGTATCCGCCGGAGCCGTTGACCTCCTTGACGACCAGGCTGGTCAGGTTGTCGAGCACGTAGGACAGCGAATCCTTCTCGCGGCACCGGTAGGTCGGCACGTTGTTGAGGATGGGGTCCTTGCCGGTGAAGAAGCGGACGATCTCCGGCATGTAGCTGTAGACCGCCTTGTCGTCCGCCACGCCGGTGCCGATGGCGTTGCACAGCGTGACGTTGCCGGCCTGGTAGGCGCTGACGATGCCGGGCACGCCCAGCACCGAGTCCGGCCGGAAGGCCAGCGGGTCCAGGAAGTCGTCGTCGATGCGCCGGTAGATGACGTCGACGCGCTTGGGCCCCTCCGTCGTGCGCATGTAGACGATGTCCTCGCGCACGAAGAGGTCCGACCCTTCCACGAGCTCGATGCCGAGCTTGTCGGCCAGGAACGAGTGCTCGTAGAAGGCCGAATTGTACTGGCCGGGCGTCAGCAGCACGCAGACCGGGTCGCCGGCCCCGTTGCGTGGGGCCACCGAGCGCAGCGTCGCCAGCAGCGAGTCGGGGTAGTTCTCAACCGGGGCGACGCGGTTCTCGGTGAACAGCTCCGGGAAGAGCCGCATCATCACTTCCCGGTTCTCCAGCATGTAGGAGACGCCGGACGGGGTGCGGGCGTTGTCCTCCAGCACGTAGAAATCATCGGGGCCCACCCGCACGATGTCGATGCCGGCGATGTGGCAATAGATGCCGTGCGGCACGGGCCGGCCCGCCATCTCGGGCCGGAACCCGGCGTTGCGGTAGACCAGGTCCTCCGGGATGATCCCCGCCTTCAGGCACTCGCGCGGGCCGTAGAGGTCGGCCAGGAAGGCGTTGAGCGCGGTCACGCGCTGGACCAGCCCCTCCTCCAGCCTGGTCCATTCCGGCTTGGTGATGACCCGGGGAATGATGTCGAACGGAATCAATCGTTCCGTCGATTCCGCGTCGCCATAGACGGCGAAGGTGATTCCAATGCGGCGAAAGAAGAGTTCAGCCTGGCTCCGCCGCAGGGCCAGATGGTCTGGGGGGGCCGTGTCCAGCCAGCGCTTGAGCGCGGTGTAGGCCTCCCGGATCTCTCCATTCGCGCCGTTCATCTCATCGAACGCCGACGCCATGTCAGTCCCCCTCAAGGCCCGTCTCGCGACGCGGCCGCAACGCCAGAGTAACCGCAAAGCGCGTGCCAGCAATGGGGGTCGAGAACATGGGCCCGCAAGACGCTGGGGCGCCGCAAAATGAGGCGCCGTGACGGGGATTTCGCCCCCCGAACGAAAAGCCCTCCCCCGCCGGGCGGGAGAGGGCTGGGTCGTCTCGGCCCGTGAGGGCGAAAGCGCCTTACTTGCCGATGGCGGCGGCGACGGCGCGCTTGGCCATCACGGTGATGAGGTGGGCTCGGTATTCGGGCGAGGCGTGAATGTCGCCGTTGATGCCGGTCGCCGGCACCGAGACGCCCTCCAGGGACTTCGGCGAGAAGCGCTTCTTCAGCGCCTCCTCCAACGCGGCGGCGCGGAACACGCCGTTGGCGCCCGCCCCGGTCACGGCCACGCGGATGTCCGAGCCGCGCTTGGACACGAACACGCCCACCATGGCGTAGCGCGAGGCCGGGTTGCGGAACTTGGCGTAGGCGGCCTTGGAGACGATCGGGAACGCCACCTTGACGACGACCTCGCCGGGCTCCAGCGCCGTCTCGAACAGGCCGGTGAAGAACTGCTCGGCCGGGATCTTGCGCGTGTTGGTGACGATGGTGGCGCCCAGCGCCAGGCAGGCGGCCGGATAGTCCGCCGCCGGGTCGTTGTTGGCGACCGAACCACCGATGGTGCCGCGGTTGCGCACCGCCGGGTCGCCGATCAGGCCGGCCATGTCGGCGAGGCCGGGGTTCGCCTGGCGGACGATCTCGGAAGTGGCGACCTGCGCGTGCTTGGTCGTCGCCCCGATGACGAGGGAGCGGCCCCTGAGCTCGATGCCCGACAGGCCCTCGACCTTGCCGAGGTCGATCAGCGCCGAGGGCGCCGCCAGGCGCTGCTTCATCGTCGGCAGCAGGGTCTGGCCGCCGGCCAGGATCTTGCCGTCCTCGTTCTTGGCGAGCAGCGAGGCGGCCTGCCGAACGGTCTTGGGCTGGTGGTAGGAGAAGGCGTACATGGGATGTCCTCGCTGGGAGGTTGTCGTTGGTTCGTAAGGTCGTGAGATCGTGAGATGGGAGGCGGAGGCCGGAGCGGGTCGAGGCGAACCCCGACCTCACGACCTCACGACCTCACGACCTCACCGCTCACCTCATTCCGCCGCCACGGCCGGCAGCCGCCGCTGGACGGCCATCCAGACGGCCTGGGGCGTCGCCGGCATGGCGATGTCCTCGTGGCCGAGCGCGTCCGTGATGGCGTTGATGACGGCGGGGGGCGACGCGATGGCGCCGGCCTCGCCGCATCCCTTGATGCCGAGCGGGTTGGACGGGCATGGCGTCGTCGTCGTGCCCACCTGGAAGCTCGGCAGGTCGTCGGCGCGCGGCATGCAGTAGTCCATGTAGGAGGCGGTCACCAGCTGGCCCGAGGCGTCGTAGCGAGCCCCTTCGAACAGCGCCTGGCCGACGCCCTGCGCGATGCCGCCATGCACCTGCCCCTCCACGATCATCGGGTTGATGACCGTGCCGAAGTCGTCCACGGCGGTCCATTTCTCGATGGTGGTCACGCCGGTGTCCGGGTCGATCTCCAGCTCGCAAATATGCACGCCCGACGGGAAGGTGAAGTTGGTGGGATCGTAGAACGCCCCCTCCTTCAGCCCCGGCTCCAGCTCCTGGCCGGAGAACTTGTGCGCGATATAGGCCTGAAGGGCCACCTCGCCGAAGGCCAGCGACTTGTCCGTGCCGCTCACCGAGAAGCGCCCGTCCTTGAACTCGATGTCGCCCTCGGAGGCCTCCATCGCGTAGGCGGCCACCTTCTTGCCCTTGGCGATCACCTTGTCGAGCGCCTTGGAGATCGCCGACATGCCGACCGCGCCCGAGCGCGACCCGTAGGTGCCCATGCCGAACTGCACCTTGTCGGTGTCGCCATGCACGATCGCCACCTGGTCGATCGGCACGCCGAGCCTGTCGGAGACCAGCTGCGCGAAGGTGGTCTCGTGGCCCTGCCCGTGCGAGTGGGAGCCCGTCAGCACCTCCACGGTGCCCACCGGGTTGACCCTGACCTCGGCGGATTCCCACAGGCCGACGCCGGCGCCCAGCGAGCCCACCGCCTGCGAGGGCGCGATGCCGCACGCCTCGATATAGGCCGAGTAGCCGAGGCCGCGCAGCTTGCCGTTGCGGGCGCTTTCGCGCTTGCGGCGGGGAAAGCCCTTCACGTCCGCCATCTCGAGCGCCTTGTCGAGCGAGGCGGAGTAGTCGCCCACGTCGTAGGTCATGATCACGGGCGTCTGGTGCGGGAACTTGCGCACGAAGTTGCGGCGACGGAACGCCGCCGGATCCTGGCCCAGTTCGCGCGCCGCGACCTCGACCAGCCGCTCGACCACGAAGGTGGCCTCAGGCCGGCCCGCGCCCCGGTAGGCGTCCACCGGCGCGGTCGTGGTGTAGACGGCCTCGACCTCGGCGTAGATCGCCGGGATGTCGTACTGGCCCGACAGCAGCGGCGCGTACAGGTAGGTCGGCACCGAGCTGGAGAAGGTGGACAGATAGGCGCCGAGATTGGCCTTGGTCTTCACCCGCAGGCCGAGGATCTTGCCGCGCTCGTCCAGCGCCAGCTCGGCGTGGGTGACGTGGTCGCGGCCATGCGCGTCGCTGAGGAAGGCCTCGGTGCGGTCGCTCACCCACTTCACCGGCCGGCCGACCTTCTTGGCCGCCCAGACGCAGACCGTCTCCTCCGCGTAGATGAAGATCTTCGAGCCGAAGCCGCCGCCCACGTCCGGCGCGATCACCCGCAGCTTGTGCTCGGGCGCGATGCCGATGAAGGCCGACAGCACGAGCCGCGCCACATGCGGGTTCTGGCTCGTCGTGTAGAGCGTGAACTGCTCCTGCCCGGAGTCGTAGTCGCCGATCGCGGCGCGCGGCTCCATCGGGTTGGGCACGAGGCGGTTGTTGACGATGTCGAGCCGGGTCACGTGCTTGGCGCGGGCGAAGGCCGCGTCGGTCGAGGCCTTGTCGCCCAGATGCCAGTCATAGACGCGGTTGTCGGGCGCGACGTCGTGGATGACGGTCTTGCCGGTCAGCGCCTCGCTCATGTCGACCACGGCGGGCAGCACGTCATAGTCGACGACCACGGCCTCGGCGGCGTCGCGCGCCTGGGCCTGCGTCTCGGCGATCACCACGGCGACATGGTCGCCGACATAGCGCACCTTGCCCACCGCCAGCGCCGGATGCGCGCCGGCCTTCATGGGCGAGCCGTCCTTGTTATGGATCATCCAGCCGCAGATCAGGCCGCCGACCTTGTCGGCCTCCAGGTCCTGGCCGGTGAGCACCGCCAGCACGCCCGGCATCGCCCGCGCGGCGGAGGCGTCGACGCCCTTCAGCGCGGCGTGCGCGTGCGGCGAGCGCACGAAGGCCGCATAGGTCTGGCCCTGGCGGTTGATGTCGTCGGTGTACTGGCCCTTGCCGGTGATGAACCGGTAGTCTTCCTTGCGGCGGACGGGAGCGCCGATGCCGGTGGCTGTCATGGTGTTCCTCCTCGGGAGGCGCCGGCCGCTTCTGGTTCGGGTCAGGCCCGGGCGGCTACGGCGCGCAAATGGTATGGAGCGAATAGCGAGTGGCGAGTGGCGAGTGGCCGATGGGAAAGGCGGAGAGGCGGGGACAGGGCGTCCCTACTCGCCATTCGCCATTCGCGACTCGCTTCTCCCCCTATTCGGCAGCGGCGCGCAGCCCGCCGGCGCCCATCGCCTGGGCCCCCGCCTCCACCGCCTTGACAATGTTGTGGTAGCCCGTGCAGCGGCAGATATTGCCTTCCAGCTCCTCGCGGATGGTGTGCTCGTCCAGCACCGACCCCTTGCGGTTCACGAGGTCGACAGCCGTCATGATCATGCCGGGCGTGCAGAAGCCGCATTGCAGGCCGTGATGCTCGCGGAACGCCGCCTGCATCGGATGCAGCTCCGTCCCGTTCGCCAGCCCCTCGATGGTGGTCACGTGCGAACCCTCGCAGCTCACAGCCAGCATCGTGCAGCTCTTCACCGCCGCCCCGTCCACATGCACCACGCACGCTCCGCACTGGCTGGTGTCGCAGCCCACATGCGTGCCGGTCAGCCGCAGCGTCTCGCGCAGAAACTGGACCAGGAGCGTGCGCGGCTCCACGGACCCGGAAACGGCCTTGCCGTTCACCGTCATCGAAATCGTCGTCATGCCTTCCTCCACTGATGCGTCGCAGCGCGGTCCTGTCCGGAGAGGATGCGACGACTGTTCTTGGCCGCTTCGACGCGGCGAAAACCGAGATGTCCCAGGTCGGATCACCCAGGTTGATCACTGTCCAACTTCGAAGGATTCCAGTTTGGTACGCCCGGAAAACCCGGTCAAGCAACTTAAAGGATGAGAAAGCACCCCGAATCTGCGGCGTTTCGCGCGAATTTCGGACAGCTGCGGATTTAGGTTGCAAGACGCGCGGCAGGTCGCCCGCTCAGGTTGCGGCCGGGCTCCCCTCCGCACGCGCGCCGCCAAGGTTTCGGCGACGGCGCGCCAAGCTGAAGCGGCCTTGCGCGCAGGACGTCGTCAGGCCGCCTGCTGCGGCTCGACCGCCTTGGCGAAGTTGGCGAAGAACTCGTCCGCCATCTTCTTGGCGACGCCATTGATGAGCCGTCCGCCCAACTGGGCCAGCTTGCCGCCGATCTGGGCCTCCACATCGTAATTCAGCTTCGTTGCGCCGCCGTCGGCGTCTTCGAGCTTCACCACGGCTCCGCCCTTGGCGAATCCCGCCACGCCGCCCTCGCCCTCGCCGGTGATCCGGTAGCCGTTCGGCGGATCGATGTCGGACAGCGTGACTTTTCCCTTGAAGGTGGCGCTCACCGGCCCGACCTTGACCTTGGCGACGGCCGCGAAACCGTTGTCGCCCGTGGTCTCGAGGCTCTGGCACCCGGGAATGCAGGCGCGCAGGACGTCCGGATCGTTCAGCTTGGCCCACACCGTCGCCTTGTCGGCCGGCAGCACGAATTCGCCGGACATGGTCATCGCCATGGAGTTCCTCCCCCGTCAGAAAAGAGGGCGCCGAACTGCGTCCGGGACTTGCGCCCGGCGCGAGCGCCCCTGTTAAAGTCGCGCGGATCAGACCATGTCCCGGACGCCGCCGCAATCGGGCCGAACGGACGCGAACGCAGGTGAGCCATGCTCGCGCTAACGCCGGAAGAACGGGCCGCCGCCGCCGGCGAACACGGCCGGGGACACGCCATCGCGATGCGGATCGTCGCGGAGGCGGCCCGCCTGATGGGCGCGCCGCGGCTCATCCCGGTCGCCTCCGCCCATATCGACGGGGCGCTCTATCACGGCGACTCGGGCACGCTCTTCGCCGAGGCCCTCGTCGCCGGCGAAGCGAAGACCGCCGTGAAGGCGACCCTCAATGTCGGCGCGCTGGATCTCGTCGGCTGCTCGCGGGTGCGCCTGCCGCCCCATGAGCGCGAGATGGCCCGTCGCATGATGCGCGCCTATGAGGCGATGGGCTGCGCCCCCACCTGGACATGCGCCCCCTACCAGGCGGGTCACAGGCCGGCCCTGGGCAGCGACGTGGCCTGGGGCGAGTCCAACGCCGTGGTGTTCTGCAACTCGGTGCTCGGCGCCCGCACCAACCGCTATGGCGACTTCCTCGACATCGCCTGCGCGATCACCGGCCGCGCGCCCGACTATGGCCTGCACCGCGCGGAGAACCGCCGCGCCACGGTGGTGATCGACGCGTCAGGCCTGTCGGCCGCCCTGCGCGCGTCCGACGTGTTCTGGCCCGTCTTCGGGACGTGGTATGGCCTGACGCTGGGCTCGGCCATCGGCGTCGTCGCGGGACTGGAGGGCTTCTCCAGCGAGGACCGGCTGAAGGCGCTGGGCGCCGCCGCGGCGTCGTCCGGCGGGGTCGGGCTGTTTCACATCGCCGGCGTCACCCCGGAGGCGCCCACCGTCGGGGCGGCGTGCGGCGGGGCGGAGGCCGCCCACTTGGCCGAGCGCGTCAGCGTGACGCCGGACATGATGCTGGCCGCCCAGGCGCGCCTGTCGACGGCCGGCCCCGGCGACGTCGTGGACGCCGTCGCCATCGGCAGCCCGCATCTCTCGCTCGACGAGGTGGAGGCGCTCGGCCTCTTCCTCGGAGGCCGGCGCATGAGCGTGCCCTTCTACGCCTGCACCGGGCGCCACGTGATCAAGGCCATCGAGGCGAGCGGCCTTCGCTCGGCGCTGGAGTCCCGCGGCGTCACCTTCGTGGCCGACACCTGCGTGGTGGTCACCCCCATCCTGGAGCGCGCCGAGGGCGTGCTGATGACTAATTCGGGCAAGTTCGCCCATTACGCGCCAGGCAACACAGGCCTCGCCGTCCAATATGGCTCGCTGGCCGACTGCGTGGAGAGCGCGGTCGCCGGCCGCCTCGTTCGGGAGGACGTGCTGTGGAGCTGAGTTGCGACGTGCTGCTGCCGGGCGACCAGGACCGCGACGCCGAGGGCGTCGTCCTGGCCCTTTCGGCCCCGATCAGCTTTTGGGGCGGCGTCGACCCGAAGACCGGCGACATCATCGACGCCCGCCATCCGCAGCGCGGCGAATGCGTTGCCGGCCGCGTGCTGGCGCTGCCCGGCACCATCGGCTCGTCCTCCGCCTCCGCGGTGCTGCTGGAACTGGTGCACGCCGGCAAGGCCCCGGCCGCCATTCTGATGACGGAGCCGGACGCGATCCTGCTGCTCGGCCTCGTGGTGGCGCGGGAGATGGGCTGGGCCACCCCGCCCGCGCTCCGCGTCGGCGCGCAGGACCAGCGCCGCATCGCCGACCGGCGGGTCGTGGTGGACCGGCAGGGCCGCCTCTCGCTGGCCGGGTGAGGCTCAGCCGCCGGTGACGGACCGGTAGGCGCGATCGAGATAGACGAGGCTCTCGCCGGCGGTCCCGATCCGGACCGCCTCGACCTCGCCGACCAGCACATGGTGGGTGGCGATATCGCGCACCTCCACCAGCCGGCAATCGAAGCTCGCCAGAGCGCCGTCGAGAAGCGGCGCGCCGGTCGCCAACGTCGTCCACACGCCGTGGCTGAAGCGCGCCTCGCCATGCAGGCCCGAGCGCCCGGCGAAGTCCTCGGCGAGCCCGGCCTGGTCGGCCGCCAGGGTGTTGACGCAGAACACGCCGTTGGCGACGAGGCGCGCCGCGGACGCGCTGGCGCGGTTGAGGCAGACGAGGAGCGTCGGCGGGGCGTCGGAGATCGAGGTCACCGCCGTGGCGGTGAAGCCGGTCCGGCCCGCCGGCCCGTCGGTGGCGATCACGTGCACAGCCGAGGCGATGCGGGCCATGCCGTCGCGATAGGCCTGCGAGCGCGCCGCGCCCGCGGCCTCTCGGGCGTTCACGGCTGGGGCGGCCATCTCGCCAGGCGACGGGGGACGCAAGGGTCGGGTCATTCGGCGAGCGCTCCGCAAGGTCCCAAGATAGGGTTCTGAGTCAGTCAAGGCAATGCACGCGCCAGTTGCAAAGCCGCCGGAAGGCCGCTCATCGTCCCAGAATGGCGCGAAGCCGGCCGCCGGGCGTCAGAGATCGGCCAGCGCCTGTTTCAACCCGTCCCGCACATGGGCGATGAGCGTGTCGGAGGCGCGCGCGGCGGCGTCGGCGTCCCCCGCCCCGATCGCGGCGGCGACGGCGGCGTGCTGGCGGGACGAGGCCACGAGGTCCCGTTCGCGCCGGAAATAGAACCAGCCCCGTCGCGCCATGGATTGCAGGGGCGCCAGCGCCCGCACGGCGAAGGGGTTGCCGGACGCCTCGCCCACGAGATGGTCGAAGCGCTGGTCGTGGCGCATGTAGTCGGCGGGATCGCCGCGTTCGGCCGCCGCCAGCATCGCGCCCGCCGCCTCCACCAGGGCGTCGCGCTGTTGCGGGGTCGCCCGCCGGGCCGCCGCGGCGGCGATGACGCGCTCCAGCGCCGCGCGGGCGTCGAGCGCCAGCAGCACGTCGAGCGGGTTGATGGCCGCCACCGCCATGCCCTTGCGGGGGAAAACCGTCAGCAATCCGTCCGCGACGAGGCGCTGAACCGCCTCGCGCACCGGCGTGCGGCCGAGCCCGATGCGGGCCGCCAGGTCCTGCTCGGTCAAGCGCGCGCCGGGCGCCAGCGCCAGCCGGACGATCTGGTCCTCGATGATGCGGTAGGCCCGGTCGGCGAGGGTCTCGGTCTCCGCTCCGGACAGGCAGGGACCTGCCGGAGCGGCGCCCCGCGCCTCCCAGACATCGCTCTCGACCCTGTCCGCTTGCGCTGCGTCCGACACCCGGCTTCCCCTGCCCGCTTGACCCCTCTGCGGTGATATATTACGCATATACGACGTCAGCCGGCAACCCAGGAGAGCACCATGTCCGAGAGCGCGAAGGTTTGGAAAGGCGTCTTCCCCGCCGTCACCACCAAGTTCACCGCGGACGACCGCCTCGACATCGCCGAGATGGAGCGCTCCTTCGCCCTGCAGCTCGACGCCGGCGTGCACGGGATCATCGTCTGCGGCTCGCTGGGCGAGGCCTCCACGCTGGAGCCGGATGAGAAGGTCGACGTTCTCAAGACCGCGATCCGGGTCGCCAAGGGCCGCGTCCCCGTGCTGCTGACGGTGGTGGAGGGCTCCACCCGGCGCGCCCAGGCTCTGGCCGAGGCGGGCGCGAAGGCCGGCGCCGAGGGCTTCATGATCCTGCCCGGCGTGCCCTACCGCTCCGACGCCCGCGAGACGATGGCCCACTACCGCTCCGTCGCGAAGGCCGGCGGCCTGCCGGTGATGATCTACAACAACCCCGTCAGCTACGGCGTCGACATCACGCCGGCCATGCTGGGCGAGCTCGCCGCCGATCCGCTCTTCGTCGCCGTCAAGGAATCCTCCGACGACGTCCGTCGCGTGACCCAGATCTTCAACGCTGTCGGCGATCGGTTCCAGATCTTCACCGGCGTCGACAACCTCGCGCTGGAGAGCCTCGCCGTTGGGGCCGTGGGCTGGGTCGCGGGCCTTGTCTGCGCCTTCCCGGCCGAGACGGTGGCGATCTACGAGCTGATGCGCCAGGGCCGCCTGGCCGAGGCGGTCGCGATCTACCGCTGGTTCCAGCCGCTGCTGGACCTCGACGTCTCCTCCAAGCTCGTCCAGAACATCAAGCTGGTCGAGCAGCTGGCGGCCGGCTCGAACGACCGCTGCCGCGCCCCGCGCATGTCGCTCGTCGGCGACGAGCGCGCACGGGTCGAGGCCATCGTCGCCAAGGCGCTGGCCAACCGCCCGAAGCTGCCGGCCGCCAAGCTCGCCGCGGAGTAACGGGCGAGGCGTAACCCCTGATCCGGCCTCGCTGCGCTCGGCTGCCATCACCCCGCGCCGGGGAGAAGGGAACGCCCGGCGCCGCGGCCGCCATGGGCCCCCTCTCTCTGCGCCGGGGAGAGGGCAAAACCATCGGGATCGTCCATGAAGATCACCGTCATCGGAGCCGGGCTCGTGGGCCTCGCCAGCGCGCACGCGCTGGCGGCCGAGGGGCATCGCGTCACGGTGGTCGACCGCGAGGGACCGGCAGCGGGCGCCTCGCAGGGCAATGCGGGCTGGCTGGCGCACACCGACATCGACCCCATCGCGTCGCCCAAGATGCTGCGCCGGGCGCCGGGATTTCTCCTCGATCCGCTCGGGCCGCTCGCCATCCGGCCGAGCTACCTCCTCCCCCTCCTGCCCTGGCTGACGCGCCTCGTCTGGGCCTCGCGGCCCGAGAACCTCGCCCGCTCGGTCGAGTCGCTGGTGGAGCTGCAGCGGCTGGCCATGCCGGCCTGGACCAGGCTTTCGGGCGATCTTGGGCTGGAGGCGCTCATCCACCGCCGCGGCGGGCTGTTCGTATTCGACGACGAAGGCGCCTTCGTGCGGGCCAAGGCGCATTTCCGCAAGCAGCGGGATCTCGGCATCGCCTGCCAGCTGCTGGACGCCGCCGAGGCGCGGCGCTTGGAGCCGGCGCTCTCCGACCGGATCGTGGCCGCCGCCTTCTTCCCGGACGCCGCCCATGTGAGCGACCCCCGCGAGGTCACGCAGGCGCTCTTCGACGCCGCCCTGCAGCGCGGCGTCGCGTTTCAAAGGGCCGACATCGTTTCCCTGGAGGCCGGCCCGCCGGCGCGCATGGCCACCCGGGCCGGGGACGCGCTGACCGCCGACAGGATCGTGCTGGCGGCCGGCGCCTGGTCGAAGCCCCTCGCCGCCTCCCTGGGCGACGCCGTGCCGCTCGACACCGAACGCGGCTACAATGTCAGCTTTCCCGGCGTCACGGGGCTCCTCGCCCGCCCGGTGTCCTTCGACGGCCAGGGGTTCGTGGCGACCCCGCTCGACAGCGGGCTTCGCATCGGCGGCGCTGTGGAGCTGGGCGGGCTGTCCCTGCCGCCCAACCACGCCCGCACCCGGGCGCTGCACGCCAAGGCCACGCGCTTCCTGCGCGACGTCCCGCCCTTCGAGAGCGGCTCCGTCTGGATGGGATTCAGGCCCTCGATCCCGGATTCGCTGCCCGTCATCGGCCGGGCGCGCGCCACCGCGGACGTGATCTACGCCTTCGGTCACGGTCACTACGGCCTGACCCAGTCGGCCGCCACCGGCGCCCTCGTGGCCGACCTCGTCGCCGGCCGCACCCCCCAGATCGACCTTGCGCGCTTCAGCCCGCAGCGGTTTTGATGGGACCTGAAGCAAAGCCCTGACGCAGCACGATGCTCTTCGCCTGAAAACCGGGGGGGGCGCTCATCGAAGTCCCCTCATCCTGAGGAGCCCTGCCCAGCAGGGCGTCTCGACGGATGAGGGGGTTGTTGGACGCCTCCGATCATCGCACCTTCAAGTTGAATCAGAACTCCACCACTCGGAACCAACCTCATGGCGAGCCATACGTTTTTCTGCGTCGACGGCCACACCTGCGGCAACCCGGTGCGCCTCGTCGCCGGCGGAGGCCCGCGGCTCGAGGGCGCCACAATGGTGGAGAAACGGGCCCATTTCCTGGCCGAGTTCGACTGGGTCCGCACCGGGCTCATGTTCGAGCCGCGGGGCCACGACATGATGTCGGGCGCGATCCTCTACCCGCCCACCCGCGCCGACTGCGACATCGCCTTCCTGTTCATCGAGACGTCGGGCTGCCTGCCGATGTGCGGCCACGGCACCATCGGCACGGTCACGATGGCGCTGGAGCGCGGGCTCGTCACGCCGCGCGAACCCGGCGTGCTGCGCATCGACACGCCGGCAGGCCTCGTGGAGGCCCGCTACGTCCAGAACGGCCCCTATGTAGACAGCGTGCGCATCACCAACGTGCCGTCCTTCCTGCATTCGCGCCAGATCTCGGCCGAGGTCGAGGGCCTTGGCGAGCTCACCGTGGACGTGGCCTATGGGGGCAACTTCTACGCCATCGTGGAGCCGCAGCCGAACTTCCCGGGCCTGGAGCATGTCGACCCTTCCGACATCCTGCGCTGGAGCCCGAAGGTGAGGGCGGCTTTCCGGGCGCGCTACGACTTCGTGCATCCCGAGAACCCGGCCATCAACGGCCTCTCGCACGTGCTGTGGGCCGGAACGCCCTCCGCCGACGCGCACGCCCGCAACGCGGTGTTCTACGGCGACAAGGCCATCGACCGCTCGCCCTGCGGCACCGGCACGTCCGCCCGCATGGCCCAGTGGGCGGCCCTCGGCCGGCTCAAGGTCGGCGACGACTTCATCCACGAATCGATCATCGGCACCGTCTTCAACGGACGGGTTGAGAAGGCCGTGAAAGTGGGAGGGTTCGACGCCATCGTGCCCTCCATCGAGGGCTGGGCCCGGATGACCGGCTACAACACCATCTTCATCGACGACCGCGACCCCCTGGCGCACGGCTTCCAGGTGATGGACCGTGAGCCTGGCTGAGCCGACAGGCGCGGATGTCGCCCGGCATGCCAGCCGTGCGCGGGGCTCATGGACGGCGCCGGCTCCGCACTCCGTTGCGCACAACGCGCCGGGGCGCGCATCGTGCGGCGAAAAGCGCTGCTATCCCCTGTCATTTTGGCGGTTTATGCTTTTTGTCGGGTTTGTGACGGGTGATGATTGTAGCGTCGGCGGGGCCTTGATAAGACTTTGATCAGACTGAATGCGGGTTCCGGGCACGCGCCTTGCTTGCGGGACCCCGCCGCCTTCGACAGCGCCGTCAGAGCGTGGAAGGCGAATGAGGGGAGTGGCGTTTCGACATGGAAGTTTTTCTCCAGCAGCTCATCAACGGGCTGACGCTGGGGTCCATCTACGGGCTGATCGCGATCGGCTACACGATGGTCTTCGGCATCATCGGCATGGTGAACTTCGCCCATGGCGACGTGTTCATGGTCGGCGGCTTCATCGCCCTCATTTTGTTCATGGTGTTCACGGCCTGGCTCGGCGTCGCGGTGGTGCCCGCGCTGTTCCTGGTGCTGATCCTCGGCATGGCGCTGACCGGCCTGTGGAACTGGACCATCGAGCGCGTCGCATACCGGCCGCTGCGAGGCTCCTTCCGCCTGGCGCCGCTGATCTCCGCCATCGGGATGTCGATCTTCCTGTCCAACTTCGTCCAGGTGGTCCAGGGGCCGCGTAACAAGCCGCTGCCGCCGATGATCCAGGGCAACTTCACCCTCATGGGCGAGGGCTCCACCACGGTGGTGCTCGCCTACAAGCAGATCGTCATCATGATCATCACGGTGGCGCTGCTCGCCGTGTTCTGGTGGCTGGTGCAGAAGACCCCGCTCGGCCGCGCCCAGCGCGCCTGCGAGCAGGACCGCAAGATGGCGGCGCTGCTCGGCATCGACGTCGACCGCACCATCTCGCTGACCTTCGTGATCGGCGCGGCGCTCGCCGCCGTCGCGGGCGTCATGTACCTCATGTATTACGGCGTGGTGAACTTCTCCGACGGCTTCGTGCCGGGCGTGAAGGCCTTCACGGCGGCGGTGCTGGGCGGCATCGGCTCGCTCCCCGGCGCGGTGCTGGGCGGGCTGCTGATCGGCCTCATCGAGACCATGTGGTCGGCCTATTTCACCATCGACTACAAGGACGTGGCGGCGTTCTCGATCCTCGCCATCACGCTGATCTTCCTGCCGACCGGCATCCTCGGCCGTCCTGAAGTCGAGAAGGTCTGAGCATGACCGCCACCATCGACACAGGAGTCCCCCAGACCCAGGTCCCGGCCAAGCCGGCCATGGGCCTGATGATGCGGGCCACCCGCGAGGCCGGGTTCGCGGCCGTCGTCATGCTCGGCCTCTCGGTGCCCATCCTGGCGCTGCGCACCGAGCAGAACATGGCCAACGAGCTGGTCCTGGCGCCGCGCTGGAACTGGGTCTTCCTCGCCTGCGTGGCGGTGTTCCTGGCCCGCTTCGTCCAGATCTACTTCATCAACAAGCTCACCAAGACGCTGCTGATCCTGGGCTGCCTGACGCTGCTCGGCGGGCTCGGCCGCGCCGTCAACGCCGCCTTCGACGGCTTCGCCGCGACGGTCTTCTCCATCGGCGTGCTGCTGCTCCTGCTCGGCCTCCTGTGGGAGCGCCGCGTCGAGACCCAGGGCGTCACCTCGCCCCTTTCCGCGCAGACCCGCGCCAGGATCTCGGCGCTGTCGCGCTATGTGGGCCCGGTCGCGCTCGGCTTCATCGCCGTCTACCCGATGATGACGCTGGCGCTCGTCGGCCCCGGCGGCTCGATCAAGTGGATCGACAATTTCGGCATCCAGATCCTCATCTACATCATGCTGGGCTGGGGCCTGAACATCGTGGTGGGCCTCGCCGGCCTGCTCGATCTCGGCTACGTCGCCTTCTACGCGGTGGGCGCCTACAGCTACGCGCTCATCGCCACCAAGGTGATCCCCGAGACGCTGCCGGCGCTGGGCGTCTGGTCGTTCTGGATCTGCCTTCCCATCTCCGGGCTGCTCGCCGCGCTGTGGGGCATCATCCTGGGCTTCCCGGTCCTGCGGCTGCGCGGCGACTACCTCGCCATCGTGACGCTGGCCTTCGGCGAGATCATCCGCCTCGTCCTGATCAACTGGGTGGACTTCTCCAACGGCTATGCCGGCCTGTCCTCCATCCCGCGCCCGAGCTTCTTCGGGGTGCCGTTCAACGCCAACGACGACGGCTTCGCGGCGCTGTTCGGGCTGGAGTTCAGTCCGATCTACCGGACCATCTTCCTCTACTACGTCATCCTGTGCCTGGCGCTGCTGACCGCCTATGTGACGCTCAGGCTGCGCCGCCTGCCCGTCGGGCGCGCCTGGGAGGCGCTGCGCGAGGATGAGATCGCCTGCCGCTCGCTGGGCATCAACACCACCAACACGAAGCTGACCGCCTTCGCGCTCGGCGCCATGTTCGGCGGCTTCGCGGGCTGCTTCTTCGCCGCGCGCCAGGGCTTCATCAGCCCGGAAAGCTTCACCTTCATCGAATCCGCGCAGGTGCTGGCGATCGTGGTGCTGGGCGGGACCGGCAGCCTCGTCGGCGTGGTGATCTCCTCCATTGCGCTCGTGGGCGGCTTTGAGATCCTGCGCGAGCTGGACTTCCTGAAGCAGATCTTCGGCGAGAGCTTCGATCCCACCCAGTACCGCACGCTGCTCTTCGGGCTCGCCATGGTGCTGATCATGCTCTGGAAGCCCCGCGGCCTCGTCTCCACCCGAGAGCCGACCGCCTTCCTCAAGGAGCGCCGAAGCGTTTCGAGCTCCCTCGTGAAGGAGGGCCACGGCTGATGTCGTCCGCGATCTCCTCTCCCTCCTCCGCCGCCTCCCCGGCCGCGCTGCTCCAGGTCGATCACCTCACGATGCGCTTCGGCGGCCTCGTGGCGATCAACGACCTCAGCTTCCAGGCGCGGCGCGGCGACATCACCGCCCTGATCGGCCCCAACGGGGCCGGCAAGACCACCGTGTTCAACTGCATCACGGGCTTCTACAAGCCGACCGAGGGCATGATCACCCTCACCCATCCGGACGGCTCCAACTACCTGCTGGAGCGGCTGCCGGACTTCCGCATCAACTGGAAGGCCAAGGTCGCCCGCACCTTCCAGAACATCCGCCTGTTCCAGGGCATGACGGTGCTGGAGAACCTGCTCGTGGCGCAGCACAACCCGCTGATGATCGCCTCCGGGATGACCATCCTGGGCGTGCTCGGGGTCGGCGGCTACAAGGCGCGCGAGAAGGAGGCGATCGAGCGGGCCAAATACTGGCTCGACAAGATCGACCTCACCGACCGGGCCGACGACGCCGCCGGCGAACTGCCCTACGGCGCGCAGCGGCGCCTCGAGATCGCCCGCGCCATGTGCACGGACCCGGTGCTGCTGTGCCTCGACGAGCCCGCCGCCGGCCTGAACCCGCGTGAGAGCCTGGAGCTCAACGCGCTGTTGCGCTCGATCCGCACCGATCACGACACCTCCGTGCTGCTGATCGAGCACGACATGTCGGTGGTGATGCAGATCTCCGACCATGTCGTCGTGCTCGACTACGGCACCAAGATCGCCGACGGCTCGCCCAAGGAGATCCAGAACGACCCGAAGGTCATCGCCGCCTATCTGGGCGTCGAGGACGAGGAGGTCGAGGAGGTGGAGGCGGAAGTCGAAGTGGTGGCCGAACAGGTGGTGGCCGAGCAGGCCGGCGCGGAGCACACACGATGAGCACTCTCGCGCAAGCCCCCGTCCAGGCGCCGGGCCAGGGTTCGGCGGCGACGCCCGCCCCCGGCCAGCCGCTGCTGGCGATCCGCGGCGTGAAGACCTTCTACGGCAACATCATCGCCCTGAAGGGCGTCGACCTCGACGTCAACCAGGGCGAGATCGTCACGCTGATCGGCGCGAACGGCGCCGGCAAGTCGACCCTGATGATGACGATCTTCGGCAGCCCGAGGGCGCGCGAGGGCCGCATCACATTCGCCGGGCAGGACATCACGTCCATGCCGACGCACGAGATCGCGCGCCTGCGGATCTCGCAGTCTCCCGAAGGCCGGCGCGTGTTCCCGCGCATGACGGTCTACGAGAACCTGCAGATGGGCGCGTCGATCAACAACTTCGCCCATTTCGACGAAGACCTGGCGCGCATGTATACGCTGTTCCCGCGCCTCAAGGAGCGCATCGGCCAGCGCGGCGGCACCCTCTCGGGCGGCGAGCAGCAGATGCTGGCCATCGCCCGCGCCCTGATGGCCCGCCCCAAGCTGCTGCTGCTCGACGAGCCCTCGCTGGGCCTCGCGCCCCTCATCGTCAAGCAGATCTTCGACGCTATCCGCGAGCTGAACCGCCAGGAAGGCCTCACTGTGTTCCTGGTCGAGCAGAACGCCTATCACGCGCTGAAGCTCGCCCATCGCGGCTACGTCATGGTCAACGGCCTCGTGACGATGTCGGGCACGGGCCGCGAGCTCCTGGCCGACCCGCAGGTTCGCGCCGCCTATCTGGAGGGCGGCGGCCACTGAACGGCCGAAGCGCCGCTCGCCAACCCGTCCTCCGCCGCTCCGGCGAACACGCTCCATCCGAGGAAAGCATGCAAGGCGTCCTCTACGAAGAAAGCTCCATCGGGCTCTTCCTCCTCGTCTCCATCGTCATGGGCGGCGCGGCCGCCTGGGCGTCCGGCAAGTCCATCGCGCAGACATGGCGTCCGGCCTGGATGGTGGTCCCCTACATGCTGATTTTGGGCATGGCGGTGCGCTTCATTCACTTCGCGCTGTTCGAGGGCACGCTCCTCTCCGGCCACTACTATGTGGTCGACACGCTGATCCTCCTGGCCGCCGGAGCGCTCGGCTTCCGCTACAAGCGGACGCAGCAGATGACGACCCAGTATCGCTGGCTCTACGAGAAGACGGGCCCCTTCTCGTGGCGTGAGCGAAGCCCTGCCGCCGTTTGAAGAAAGGCCCCGAAAGGCCTGAAAAACGCTTTGCTTTTCGGATGACTCGCACTGGAAAAGGCGCAATGATCCGCCTTCCTCGTGAGGATAATCCGGGAAACCGGGTCCTGCGGGACCATACGACCAGAGGGGAAGTTCAATGAAGAAACTGCTGTTGACCGGCATTGCGCTCAGCGCGGTGATGGCCTTTTCGGGCGTCGCCAGCGCCCAGATCAAGATGGGCGTCGCGGGTCCGATCACCGGTCCGAACGCGGCGTTCGGAGCTCAGCTGAAGAACGGCGTGGAGCAGGCCATCGAGGACATCAACGCCAAGGGCGGCATCCTCGGCCAGAAGATCACGCTGTCCACCGGCGACGACGTGTCCGACCCCAAGCAGGGCGTGTCCGTGGCGAACAAGTTCGTCGGCGACGGCGTGAAGTTCGTGGTCGGCCACTTCAACTCGGGCGTCACCAACCCGGCTTCGGACGTCTATCAGGAGAACGGCATCCTGATGGTGACCCCGTCGGCCACCAACCCGAAGATCACCGAGAAGGGCATGTGGAACGTGTTCCGCACCTGCGGTCGTGACGACCAGCAGGGCGCCGTCGCGGCCGAGTACATCGCCAAGAACCTGAAGGGCAAGAAGGTCGCCGTCGTTCACGACAAGACCACCTACGGCCAGGGTCTCGCCGACGAGACCAAGAAGGCGATGAACAAGGCCGGCGTGAAGGAGGTCCTCTACGAGGGCGTCAACACCGGTGAGAAGGACTACTCGGCCCTCGTCTCCAAGATCAAGTCGGCCGGCGCCGACATCGTCTATTGGGGCGGCCTGCACACCGAAGGCGGCCTGATCGTGCGCCAGATGCGCGACCAGGGCGTCAAGGCGGTGCTGATGTCCGGCGACGGCATCACCTCCGACGAGTTCGCCACGATCGGCGGCCCGGGCGTCGAAGGCACCCTGATGACCTTCCCGCCGGACCCGCGCAACCGTCCGGAAGCCAAGGACGTCGTCAAGAAGTTCGAGGCCAAGAAGTTCAACCCCGAGGCCTACACGCTCTACAGCTACGCTGCGGTGCAGATCATCGCCGCCGCCGCCGAGCAGGCGAAGTCTCTCGACCCCAAGAAGGTCGCCGAAGCCATGCACTCCGGCAAGGCGTTCAAGACGGTCATCGGCGACATCGCCTACGACAAGAAGGGCGACATCACCCGTCCGGACTACACGATGTATGTCTGGAAGAAGGGCGCCGACGGCAAGATCTCCTACGCCGAGATGAAGTAAGGCGCAGCCTCACGGCTGACCGGAAGGGCGCCCCTCGCGGGCGCCCTTTTCGTTTCGGAAGGCGCGAGAACGGCTGGGCCAGGCGCACCGGGCCGCCCCTCGCGCCTGGCGGCGAAGTCTGTACGGGTCGGAGCGTTCCTCAAACCACCCGTAACGTCCGTTTTGAAAAACCCTGCCGCAGTGCTAAGGGAGGGGTCGCGTTCGCAGCGCCACGCGATGAAGGCCCACGATGTCCGATCTCCTGTCCCGTCTCCTCGGCGAACGCCGCATTCTCCTGGCCGACGGCGCGACCGGCACAAATTACTTCGACATGGGCCTGATGTCGGGCGAGGCGCCCGAGAGCTGGCTCCTGGAGAAGCCCGAGAAGGTCGCCGACCTCCACAGGCGCTTCGTCGAGGCCGGCTCCGACATCGTCCTGACCAACAGCTTCGGGGCCAACAGCTTCCGGCTGAAGCTGCACGGCCTGCAGGACCAGGCGGCCGAGCTCAACCGCATCGCGGCGTCGATCGCCCGCAAGGTCGCCGACGAGGCCGGGCGGACCGTCGTGGTGGCGGGATCGATCGGACCCACGGGCGAGCTGTTCGAGCCCCTCGGCGCGCTCACCATGGCGAGCGCCGTCGCCGCCTTCGCCGACCAGGCGCGCGGCCTGAAGGCCGGCGGCGCCGACGTCGCATGGATCGAGACGATGTCGGCTCCCGAGGAGCTCGAGGCCGCCGCGCGCGGCGCCATCGAGGCGGACCTTCCCTACGTGTTCACCGCGAGCTTCGACACCGCCGGCCGCACCATGATGGGCATGACGCCCGAGGCGCTGGCCGAACTCGCCCAGGGTCTGCCCCGCAAGCCCGTCGCCTATGGGGCCAATTGCGGCATCGGCCCCGGAGACCTCGTCGCCTCCGTCCTGGCCATGAGCGGCGCGGCCCCGAGCGACATCCTGGTCGCCAAGGGCAATTGCGGCATTCCGGTGCTGCACGGCGACCACGTCCATTATGGCGGCACGCCCGAGCTGATGGCGCAATACGCCAGGCTCGCGGTCGCCTCCGGCGCGCGCATCGTGGGCGGCTGCTGCGGCACCTCGCCCGCCCACATCGCGGCGATGCGCGGCGCCATCGATGCGCTCCAGGCGTCCCCCGCGACGCCCTTGGGGCGGCCCAGCATCGAGGACGTCGAGGCGAGCCTCGGCCCCATCACCCGGCCCAAGAGCGGGGCCGGCCGGGCCCGCTCGGGCCGTCGCGGCCGCGAAGGCGACGCGGCCTGAGCCGCCGATGACGCCGTCGCTGCGCATCCGGCGCGCCGTCCTGGCCGACCTGCCCGCCCTCGTGGCGCTGCTCGCCGACGACGCGCTCGGCGCCGCGCGCGAGCGCCCTGGCGACCCCCGATACGCCGCCGCCTTCGCGGCGATCGATCGCGATCCCAACCAGCTCCTGGCGGTCGCGCTCGGCGACGCCGGCGAGCCGATCGGCTGCCTGCAGCTCAGCTTCATCCCCGGGCTGTCGCGGCGCGGCGCCTGGCGCGGCCAGATCGAGAGCGTCCGCATCGCCGCCTCCCACCGGGGCGGCGGACTGGGCCGCCAGATGTTCGACTGGGCCATCCAGGAGTGCCGGTCGCGCGGCTGCGGCCTCATGCAGCTCACCACCGACAAGGCCCGGCCCGACGCCATGCGCTTCTACGAAAGGCTCGGCTTCAAGGCCAGCCACGAGGGCATGAAGCTGGACCTGGGCGAGCACCCGGCGGGCTGAACGCGCGGCGCGCTCTAGCCGAGCCGCCCCAGCGCCGGGAAGGTCTCCAGCAGCCAGAACGAGATCTGCGTGAAGGAGCCCGTCAGGAAGGCGACGCCCGTCGCCACCAGCAGCACGCCCATGGCCTTCTCCACCACCCCCATGCGGCGGCGGAACCGGCGCATGAAATGCGCGAACGGGCCCAGCGCCATGGCGGCGAGAAGGAACGGGATGCCGAGGCCGGCCGAATAGAACGCCAGCAGCGTCGCGCCGCGCAGCACCGTGTCCTCCGAGCCGGCGACCGCCAGGATGGCGGCCAGCACGGGCCCGATGCAGGGCGTCCAGCCGAAGGCGAAGGCGAGTCCCATCACATAGGCGCCCCACAGGCCCACCGGCTTCTCCACCTTCACGCGCGCCTCGCGATACAGCATCGTGAGCCGGAACACGCCGAGGAAGTGCAGCCCCATCAGCACGATGGCCCCGCCGGCCACCAGGGAGAGCGTCTGCGAATATTGCCGGATGACCTGCCCGAGCACCGAGGCCGTGGCGCCCAGCGCGACGAACACCGTGGCGAAGCCGAGCACGAAGAGGCAGGACGCCAGCATGACGTCGCGCTTGGCCGCCTTCTCGCCCTCCTCGGCGAGGTCCTCGATGGTGGTCCCGGCCATGAAGCACAAATAGGGGGGCACCAGCGGAAGCACGCAGGGACTGAGGAAGCTGAGGAGGCCCGCGGCGACCGCGGCCGGGTATGTGACGTCCGCCATGGCGCTGTGGTAGCGGCTTCGCGCCTGCAGGCCAAGCCTCCGCAGGGGCGCGGCGGATCCGCCCCGATAGCAATGTCGCGAGCGGCGCCCCCGGGGACGTCTTGCGCCCGGCCGCGTTCGCCGCGACAAATGCGGGATGCTGAACCTCATCACCGACGTGCCCGGCGTCCTCGTCGGCCAGGCGGACGATCCGGCCCGCGCCACCGGCGTCACGGTCGTCCTGTTCGAGGCGCCCGCGGCGGCCAGCGTCGCCATCCAGGGCGGCGGGCCGGGGACGCGCGACACCGCCCTCCTCGACCCCGAGATGACGGTGGAGAAGATCGACGCCGTCGTGCTCTCGGGCGGCTCGGCCTTCGGGCTCGACGCGGCCGGCGGCGTCCAGGCGGTGCTGGCCGAGCGCGGGCGCGGCTTTCGCATCCGCGACCTCACGGTCCCGATCGTGCCGCAGGCCATCCTGTTCGATCTCGCCAATGGCGGCGACAAGGCCTGGGGCCGCAAGCCGCCCTATTTCGATCTCGGCATGGCGGCCTGCGAGGCCGCCTCGGACCGTTTCGCGCTGGGCACCGCCGGCGCGGGCTACGGAGCCGCCACCGCGAACATGAAGGGCGGGCTCGGTTCGGCCAGCGCCGTCACGCCGTCGGGCTTCATTGTCGGCGCGGTGGTCGCGGTGAACGCCGTCGGCAGCGTCATGATCGGGGACGGCCCGCATTTCTGGGCCGCCCCCTATGAGCGCGGCGGCGAGTTCGGCGGCCTCGGCCAGCCCATGCGCGTGCCGCCCGAGGCGCTGGAGCCGCGGCTGAAGGGCGGCCCGGGCGAGAACACCACGATCGCGCTCGTCGCCTGCGACGCCGACCTCACCAAGGCGCAGTGCAAGCGCGTCGCCGTGGCGGCGCATGACGGCCTCGCCCGCGCGATCCGGCCTGCCCATACGCCGCTCGACGGCGACCTCGTCTTCGCCGCCGCGACCGGCCGGCGGCCGCTGGCGGATCCCGTCTATGGCCTGAACGAGATCGCCGTCGCCGCCGCCGACTGCCTGGCCCGGGCGGTCGCGCGGGCCGTGTTCGAGGCCGTCGCGCTCCCCTTCCCGGGCGCGCGTCCGGCCTGGCGGGACCGATTCGGCCGCATCATGGTCACGCCCTGACGGCGCCAGGCCTCAGTGGAAGCGGCCGGCCCTGTACGGCTCAGGATTGGTGAACGGGGTCTCGCCCGCGATCATCTCGGCCAGCAGGCGGCCCGTGACGGCCGACAGCGTCAGCCCGTGATGGGCGTGGCCGAAATCGAACCAGAGTCCCTTGTGGCGCGGCGCCTCTCCGACGATCGGGAGCATGTCGGGCGTGCAGGGCCGCGAGCCCATCCACGGATGGGCGTCCACCGCCTCGCCGAGCGGAAACAGCGCGCGGGCGCGCGGCTCGGTGCGCTGGATCTGCACCGGGCTCGGCGGCGCGTCGCGGTCGGCGAACTCGGCGCCCGTGGTCAGGCGGATGCCGCGCGCCATCGGGGCGAGCACATAGCCGTTGTCCGCGTCCAGCAGCGTGTGGTTGAGGACCGCATTGCCTTCCGGGCGGTAATGCAGGTGATAGCCCCGCTTCACCGCGAGCGGCAGGTCGTAGCCCAGCGGCTTGAAGACGATGTCCGACCACGGGCCCAGCGCCACGACGACGTTGCGGGCGTGCAGGACGCCCGATTCCGTCTTGATGGTCCAGCCTTCGCCATCCTGCTGCAGCGAGCGGGCGTCGCCGGCCAGGAAGGAGCCGCCGCGGCTCTCCAGCAGGTGCAGATAGGCGCGCGAGAGGGCGCCGGGATCCGACACGCAGGCCGGATCCTTGAAATGGATGGCCCCGAAGGCCGTCTCCTTGATGTGCGGCTCGCGCTCGCGCAGGCCCGCCGCGTTCAGGAACTCGAAGCTGAGCCCGAAGGGGGTCAGCCGCTTGGCGTCCTCCATGGCGGCCCTGTACTTGGCTTCGCCCCGGAACATCTTGATCCAGCCGGTGCGCCGGATGAGAGCCTCGGAGCCGGAGGCCTCGATCAGCGGCTCGTGCTCGGAAAGGCACCGCTCGATCAGCGGCAGCGACGCCCGCATGGCGGCCAGATGGCCGGCCGGAGAGGAGTTCCACCAGTAGCGCGCCAGCCACGGCGCGATCTTGGGCAGATAGGAGAGGTGGTAATAGGCTTCGGGCGTGTTGTTCAGGCCGTATTTGATCAGGTCCGACAGCTTGCGCGGGAACGCGTAGGGAAAGATCGACGCGCGCTCGATGATGCCCGCATTGCCGAAGCTCGTGCCCTCGCCGGCCGCGCGGCGGTCCACGAGAGCGACGGAACGCCCCTTTTCCTGGATTTTCAGGGCTGCGCCGAGACCCACGATCCCTGCGCCCAACACTGCCACGTCGCGCTGCATTGCTCTTTCAACCGCCCCATGCTCGATTGCCGCGTGAACGATACAGGTTCGCGCGCCGGCGCGTCACGTCGCCCGTCCTCCTCGGACGAGCAAGGAACGCGCCGCCCCCAAGGTCATGACATAGAATATTCTTCGTTGCAGGAAATGCCTCATTCGCCGCAGATCCTACGACGTTCCGCAACTCTGAAGCGTCGATGTTCCGCAAAGCGGTCAAAAGACGCTCTCCCGAAAGCGCAGCCTCCTGGCTTGAGGAAAGCACCTCCCCCATGCCCTCCGCCCTCGCCGCGCTCTCCCGCGCCCTCGCCGCCATGGGCCGCTACGGGACGCTGGGCTTCGCCGTTTCCATCTTCGTCGGTCTGGCGCTTCCGGGCCTCGCCTCCACGATGCGGCCGGTGCTGCCCGTCTCGATCTTCTGCTTCGTCACGCTGACCTTCGCCCGGGCCGACTTCGCCGGCGTGCGGCGCGCCCTCGCCCAGCCCGGCCGGCTCGGCGTTTGCTGGGCGTGGATCACCGCGGCCCCGCCCCTCCTGGTTCTCGCCTGCCTGGCGCTGGTCGGGCGCGGGACCGTCGATCCCGGCCTGCTCCTCGGCCTCGCTCTGGTCGCCGCCTCGCCGCCCCTGATGGGCTTTGCGGCCTACACGTCCCTGCTCGGGATGGACAACAGCGTCCCTATCGCGCTCTTGGTCCTCACCATGGCGGTGACGCCGCTGGTCTCGCCGCCGCTCGCGACCCTCGTGGCCGGCAGCGTCGTGCCGATCGATCCCGCGGTGCTGGGCTTTCGCCTGCTCTGGCTGCTGGGCGGCAGCTTCATCGGCGCCTTCGTGCTGCGCCGGGCGCTCGGCTACGCCCGCCTGAACGCGCTCAAGCACCAGTTCGACGGCCTGTTCGTGATCCTCTACCTCGTCTTCGCCATCGCGGCGATGGACGGCGTCATCGCGGCCGCGGTCGCGTCGCCCGGCAAGGTGGCGCTCTATCTTCTGGTCGCCACGGCGAGCTGCGTGCTGGGGCTGGCCGTCACCATGCTGGCGCTGCGCCGGCTCGGCCGCGCCGACGCCTTCGTGCTCGGGCTGGGCTCCGGCATGCGCAACACCGGCCTGCTCATCATCGCCATGGGGGCCGCCTGCCCGCCCGACGCCTACCTGTTCTTCTCGCTGCTGCAGTTCCCGATCTACTGCGCGCCGCTGGCCGTGGCCCCGCTGGCGCGCCTCGTCCGAAAGACGCCCTCGCCCGGGACCGCCTGACCTCGCGGCTCTGGCGCCGCCCTTGCGAGACAGGGCCGAGAGGCCGGCCCGCATCATGACCCGCGAGGGGGGCCAGCGAGAGAGGTTCAGCCATGACGATCCCCGCTTTGGCGGTTTCCGGAGCCGCAAACGCCCTGTCCAGCCTGATGGACGCGTTCAAGTCGCACAAAAAGGGCCATTCCAGGCACGAAACCTCCGCCACGTCCCAGACGGACGCGACCGGGCAGAATCTGCCGACCGGCAGCGCCGGCCAGGGCGGTTTCGACCCCGCCCTGCTGATGTCGAAGGTCGACGGCGACTCCAGCGGCTCGGTCTCCAAGGACGAGTTCTCCAGCTTCCTGCAGTCGCTCGACAAGTCGACCGGCGGCCTGATCGGGATCCAGGCGCAGGCCTCCGGCGGCACGACGCAGAGCGTCGCCGCGTCCCTGTTCGGCAAGCTCGACGCCGACGGCGACGGCTCCCTGTCGCAGGCCGAACTCGCCGCCGTGAACGACGGCCGCGGCCCGCCGCCGCCGCGCGCCAACGGGTCTTTGGCCGACCAGCTGATGGCGAGCTTCGACTCCAACGGCGATGGCGCCATCAGCAAGGACGAGATCTCCGCCGCGCTCGACGCGTCCCGCACGCAGAACGAGCGCCGCAAGAGCATGGCGGGCGCGTCCCAGCCCAGCCTCGAGGCGCTGGCGCTGCGCGCCGTCCAGGCCTATGGCCGCACGTTGTCGCAGACCGGCGCGACGACGGCCGCGACAACGGCGCCCACGGCGGCGTCCGCCTGAACCGCGCCATTGCCTGACGCCGCCGGCGGTGATACCGCCGACGGATGACGAAGCCGCTCCTGATCGCTCCCTCGATCCTCGCCTCCGACTTCTCCCGCCTCGGCGAGGAGGTCCGCGACGTCGTCGCCGCGGGCGCCGACTGGATCCACCTCGACGTGATGGACGGGCATTTCGTGCCCAACATCACCTTCGGCCCGGACGTGATCCGGTCGCTGCGCCGCCACACCGACAAGGTGTTCGACGCGCACCTGATGATCGCCCCCGCAGAGCCCTATCTCGACGCCTTCTGCCGGGCCGGCTGCGACATCGTCACCGTGCACGCCGAGGCCGGGCCGCATCTCCATCGCTCGCTGCAGGCCATCCGCAATCACGGCAAGAAGGCCGGCGTCTCCATCAACCCGGCGACGCCCGAGAGCGTGCTCGAATACGTGCTGCCGCATCTCGACCTCATCCTGCTGATGACCGTGAACCCCGGCTTCGGCGGCCAGGCCTTCATTCCCGAGATCGTCGAGAAGGTCCGCCGCGTGAAGGCCCTGGTGGGCGACCGGCCGATCCACATCGAGATCGACGGCGGCGTCACGGTCGACACCGCCCCGCTGGTCACCGAAGCCGGCGCGGATGTGCTGGTCGCGGGCTCGGCCGTGTTCAAGGGCGGCACGCCGCAAGCCTACGCGGCCAACATCGCGGCCATCCGGACCGCTGTAGGCGGGACGCAGGGCTGACCGACTGGAAGGACCGGACCATGGCGATCGAGATCCGCCCCCTGAGTGAGCAGGATCGTTCCGGCTGGGAGCGCCTTTACGAGGGCTACGCCCAATTCTACAAGGTCGTGCAGACGCCCGAGATGCGCGCCCGCGTCTGGGGCTGGATCATGGACCCTGCGCACGAGGTCGGCGGCCTTGCGGCGCTCGACGCTGGGCGCTTGGTGGGGCTGGCGCATTATCGCCCGTTCCCGCGGCCGCTTTCGGCGACGACCGGCGGCTTCCTGGATGACCTGTTCGTCGACCCGCAGGCCAGGGGCTCAGGGGCCGCATCCGCGCTGATCGCGCAGCTGAAGCGACTCGGCCAAGAGCGCGGCTGGTCCGTGATCCGCTGGATCACCGCCGAAGACAATGATCGCGCCCGCGCGCTCTATGATCGCGTGGCCGAGCGCACCCGGTGGGTGACCTACGACATCAAGCTCTGACGCGCACCCGAAAGGACCGCCGCATGATCCCGCGCTATAGCCGCCCCGAGATGGTGGCCATCTGGTCGCCCGAGACCCGCTTCCGCATCTGGTTCGAGATCGAGGCGCATGCCTGTGACGCGCTGGCGGAGCTGGGCGTGATCCCCCGGGAAGCCGCGAAGACGATCTGGGAAAAGGGCGGCGCGGCCGTTTTCGACGTCGAGAAGATCGACGCGATCGAGCGCGAGGTGAAGCACGACGTCATCGCCTTCCTGACGCATCTGGGCGAGTTCGTCGGCCCGGACGCGCGCTTCATCCATCAGGGCATGACGTCCTCGGACGTGCTCGACACCTGCCTGGCCGTCCAGATGGCCCGCGCCTCCGACCTCCTGATCGCCGACATCGACGCGCTGCTGGCGGCCCTGAAGCGCCGAGCGTTCGAGCACAAGATGACGCCCACCATCGGCCGCTCGCACGGCATCCACGCCGAGCCGGTGACCTTCGGCCTCAAACTGGCCGAGGCCTACGCGGAATTCAGCCGCGCCCGCGAGCGCCTGGTTTTCGCCCGCCGCGAGATCGCCACCTGCGCCATCTCGGGCGCCGTCGGCACCTTCGCGAACATCGACCCGCGCGTGGAGGAGCACGTCGCCAAGGCCATGGGGCTCGCCGTGGAGCCGGTCTCCACGCAGGTGATCCCGCGCGATCGGCACGCCATGTTCTTCGCCACGCTGGGCGTGGTGGCGTCCTCCATCGAGCGCCTCGCCATCGAGGTGCGCCACCTGCAGCGCTCCGAGGTGCTGGAGGCCGAGGAGTATTTCTCCGAGGGCCAGAAGGGCTCCTCCGCCATGCCGCACAAGCGCAACCCGGTGCTCACCGAGAACCTCACGGGCCTCGCCCGCATGGTGCGCGCCTACGCCCTGCCCGCCATGGAGAACGTGGCGCTCTGGCACGAGCGCGACATCTCGCATTCCTCCGTGGAGCGGATGATCGGCCCCGACGCCACCGTGACGCTGGATTTCGCGCTGGCCCGCCTCACCGGCGTGGTCGACAAGCTGCTGGTCTACCCGGAGAACATGCAGAAGAACCTCGACCGCCTCGGCGGGCTGGTCCACTCCCAGCGCGTGCTGCTGGCGCTCACGCAAAAAGGCGTCTCCCGCGAGGACGCCTACCGGCTGGTGCAGCGCAACGCGATGCCGGTCTGGCGCGGCCAGGGCGACTTCCTCACCTTGCTCAAGGCCGACCCGGACGTGTCCAAGGCGCTCAGCCCGCAGGAACTCGAGGAGAAATTCGACCTCGGCTACCACCTGAAGCACGTGGATACGATTTTCCGGCGCGTGTTCGGCGAGGCGTAGGGCGCCCGTCCCTCCCCTTCTGGGGAGGGGGGACCGCCGAAGGCGGTGGGTGGGGAAATGTCGTGCGTGAGGCTGAAAGGCCCCACCCGTCTTGCGCTGCGCGCGATCCACCCTCCCCTGCAGGGGAGGGACAAGGCGCGCGATGCTTCTCGCATGCGACCTGCGAGCCCCTCAGGTGTCATCCACCTGTCATGTCCATGTCATAGCGAAAGGGCGTCGCGGCCCCCGGGGTCGCGATGGAGGCGCGGCGGCGCAGGACGCGCGGCCCCTCCCCACGTCCGACATGGAGAGTCGTCATGACCCTCGCGACCAAGACCAAGACCCTTTTCGCGGCCGCCGGCCTCGCCTTCGCGGCGGCTGCGGCTCCCGCGCTTGCGGCAGACATCACGGGCGCCGGCGCGACCTTCCCGTACCCGGTCTATGCGAAGTGGGCTGACGCCTACAAGAAAGAGACCGGCGTCGGCCTCAACTACCAGTCCATCGGCTCCGGCGGCGGCGTGAAGCAGATCCAGGCCAAGACCGTGACCTTCGGCGCGACCGACGCGCCGCTCAAGGGCGCGGACCTCGAAAAGAGCGGCCTCGTGCAGTTCCCGATGGTGATGGGCGGCATCGTGCCGGTCGTGAACCTGGAGGGCGTCGCCCCCGGCCAGCTCGTGCTCGATGGCCCGACGCTCGCCAACATCTTCATGGGAACCGTGAAGACCTGGAACGACCCGGCCATCGCCAAGCTCAACGCCGGCGTGAAGCTGCCCGACAGCAACATCCTGGTGGTGCGCCGCGCCGATGGCTCGGGCACGACCTTCAACTTCACCGACTATCTCGCCAAGGTCAGCCCCGACTGGAAGACCAAGGTCGGCGTGTCCACCGCCGTGGAATGGCCGGTCGGCGTCGGAGCCAAGGGCAATGACGGCGTCGCTAACAATGTCATGCAGTCCAAGGGCGCGATCGGCTACGTCGAATACGCCTACGCCAAGCAGAACAAGCTCTCGCACGCCAAGATGATCAACGCCGACGGCAAGACGGTCGGGCCCGAGCTGAAGTCCTTCATGGCCGCCGCCGCCAACGCGGACTGGTCGAGCGCCCCCGGCTACGGCGTGATCCTGTCGAACCAGAAGGGCGCCGACAGCTGGCCGATGACGGCCGCGACCTTCATCCTCATCCACAAGCAGCCCGCCGACCCGGCCGCCGCCACGGACGCGCTGAAGTTCTTCGACTGGGCCTTCAAGAAGGGCGACAAGGCCGCCGAGGAGCTCGACTACATTCCGATGCCCGACGCCGTCGTCACCATGGTGGAGAAGACCTGGGCCGACAGCATCAAGGACTCGGCCGGCAAGCCGCTCTTCACCGCCGGCCACTGACGGCAGCCACCTTTCGTCCGTCATCCCCGGCGATCCGCGCAGCGGATCGGGAAGGGGATCCAGAAAGCTGGGCGAAGGTCCCGCTGGATCCCCTTCCCGGCGCTTCGCGCCGCCGGGGATGACGCCGAGAGGTTGAGCCGTCGGGTGACTGTCCGACAACGCTTCGAAGCAACCGCCCCGAAGCAACCGCCCCACGAGGCGCACCGATGGTCGATCTCGCCATGCAGGCCACCCACGCGGAGACCCCGGCGGCCGACAGCCGGCTCAAGGCGCTCTCCCGCTTCAAGCTGTCGGACGCCGTGTTCGGCGCGGTCACGCGCCTTAGCGCCATGACGGTGCTGCTGATCCTCTCGGGCGTGATCCTGTCGCTGATCATCGGCTCCATGCCGACTTTGCGCGCCTACGGCTTCTCGTTCCTGACCTCGCAGTCCTGGAACCCGCCGCTGGAGAAGTTCGGCGCCGCGCCCTCGATCTACGGCACGCTCGTCACCTCCGCGATCGCGATGCTGATCGCCGTGCCGGTCGGGATCGGCGTGGCGATCTTCCTCACCGAGCTCTGCCCGCCGGCGCTGCGCCGGCCCGTCGGCATCGCGATCGAGCTGCTGGCCGGCATCCCGTCCATCATCTACGGCATGTGGGGCTTCTTCGTCCTGAACCCCTTCCTGCAGTCGGTGCTGGGCTCGGGCCTGTCGCTGTTCACCGCCGGCCTCGTGCTGGCCATCATGGTGCTGCCCTTCATCTCCTCCATCACGCGCGACGTCTTCGAGACGGTGCCGCCGATGTTGAAGGAGTCGGCCTACGGCCTCGGCTGCACCCGCTGGGAGGTGATCCGCAGCGTCGTGATCCCGTTCACCCGCGTCGGCATCATCGGCGGCGTCATGCTGGCGCTGGGCCGCGCGCTCGGCGAGACCATGGCGGTCACCTTCGTGGTCGGCAACGCCAACCGCATCTCGGCCAACCTGCTGGATCCCGGCACCACCATCTCGGCCACCATCGCCAACCAATTCGGCGAGGCCGAGCCCGGCCTCTACACCTCGTCGCTGATGACGCTGGGCCTGCTGCTGTTCCTGGTCACCTTCGTGGTGCTGTCATGCGCCAGGCTGATGCTGATGCGCCTCGAACGCCGGGCGGGAGCCTGAGTCATGAAGGACGTCTCCAAATATCGCGGCCGCGCCGCGACCAGCTCGGTCTGGATGGCGCTTTCGGTCGCCGCCACCGTGCTCGGCCTCGGCATGCTCTGCCTCATCCTGGGCTCGCTGCTCTGGAACGGCCTCACCAGCCTCAGCCCGCGCGTGTTCACCGAGATGACGCCGCCGCCCGGCAGCGCCGGCGGCCTGCTCAACGCCATCGTGGGGTCGCTCATGATGACCGCGCTGGGCGTCCTGGTCGGCGCGCCGCTCGGCATCATGGCGGGCACCTGGCTGGCCGAGTACAGCGCCGGCTCGCGCCTCGCCGGCGTGGTGCGCTTCATCAACGACATCCTGCTGAGCGCGCCTTCCATCGTGATCGGCCTCTTCATCTACACCATCGCGGTGGAGCCGGTCGGGCGCTTCTCCGGCATCGCGGGCGGGCTGGCGCTGGGCGTGATCGTGATCCCGGTCGTTCTGCGCACCACCGAGGACATGCTGCGGCTGGTGCCCACGGCCCTGCGCGAAGCCTCCTACGCGCTCGGCATGCCGCGCTCGCTGGTGATCCGCAAGGTGATCTACTCGGCCGCCCGCTCGGGCATCGTCACCGGCATCCTGCTTGCGGTGGCGCGCATCAGCGGCGAAACCGCGCCGCTGCTGTTCACCGCGCTCAACAACCAGTTCTTCTCATGGGACATGACGCGGCCGGTCGCCAACCTGCCCTACGTGATCTTCCAGTTCGCCTCGAGCCCCTACAAGGACTCCCAGAGCCTCGCCTGGGCCGGCGCGATCATCATCACCATGACGGTGCTCGTGCTCAGCGTCACGGCCCGCAGCCTTTCCTCGTCGAGGACTTCCTGATGCAAGCCGCCAACGCCCTTCCCGAAAAGGTCAGCGTCAAGGACCTGAAGTTCTTCTACGGCGCCAACCTCGCCCTGAAGGGCATCAACCTGCCGCTCTACGACCGCAAGGTCACGGCCTTCATCGGCCCGTCCGGTTGCGGCAAGTCCACGCTGCTGCGCGTGCTCAACCGCATGTACGACCTCTATCCCAAGCAGCGCGCCGAGGGCGAGGTGCTGATGGACGGCGAGAACATCCTCGACCCCAAGCAGGATCTCAATCTCCTGCGCGCCCGCATCGGCATGGTGTTCCAGAAGCCGACGCCCTTCCCGATGTCGATCTACGAGAACATCGCGTTCGGCATCCGCCTCTACGAGAACCTGCCCAAGAGCGAGATGGACGGCCGCGTCGAGCAGGCGCTGCGCGGCGCCGCGCTGTGGGACGAGGTCAAGGACAAGCTCGCAGCCTCCGGGCTCAGCCTGTCGGGCGGCCAGCAGCAGCGCCTGTGCATCGCCCGCTCGGTGGCCGTGAAGCCGGAGGTGATCCTGTTCGACGAGCCCTGCTCGGCGCTGGACCCGATCTCGACCGCCAAGGTCGAGGAGTTGATCGACGAGCTGAAGGCGCACTACACCATCGCGATCGTGACGCACAACATGCAGCAGGCGGCGCGCGTGTCCGACTACACGGCGTTCATGTATCTGGGCGAGCTGATCGAGTTCGACGAGACGGACAAGATCTTCACCGCCCCGAAGCAGAAGGCCACGCAGGACTACATCACCGGCCGGTTCGGCTGAGCGCGCAGACGAGGGACATCACCATGGCCAACCACACCGTCGCGGCCTTCGACCAGGAGCTCAAGGAGCTGCAGCGCACGATCGCCGAGATGGGCGGCATCGCCGAGAAGATGCAGTCCGACGCGATCGACGCGCTGGCCCGGCAGGACATCCGGCTGGCGCAGCAGATCATCGCCGCCGACCCGCGCCTCGATAGGCTGCAGCGCGAGGTGGAGGAGAAGGCGGTCCTCACCATCGCCCGGCGCCAGCCGATGGCGGTGGACCTGCGCGACGTCATCGCCACGATCCGCATCGCCAACGACCTGGAGCGCGTCGGCGACCTCGTCAAGAACATGGCCAAGCGCATTCTCGCGATGGAAGGCCAGTTCCCGCCGCAGAAGCTGCTGGCCGGCATCAACAATATGAGCCTGATGGCGCTGACGCAGTTCAAGAGCGTGATCGACGCCTACACCCAGCGCGACGCCCAGGCGGCGCTGGCCGTCTGGCAGCGGGACGGCGACATCGACAACCTGTACAACTCGCTCTTCCGCGAACTGCTGACCTACATGATGGAGGACCCGCGCAATATCGGGTTCTGCACGCATCTCCTGTTCGGCGCCAAGAACGTGGAGCGCATCGGCGACCACGCCACCAACATCGCCGAGACGGTGTACTACCTCGTCACCGGCGAGAGCCTCGCCGTCGACCGCCCCCGTGGCGACGAGAACGAACTCTCGGTGCAGGCCGGCCAGTAAAACCGCCGCGTCCAGAACGAAGAAAGGGCCGGCTGCTCGCGCGCCGGCCCTTTCCTGTGGTCAGCGGCCGCGATCAGGCCGCCTTGTCATCCACGAAGATGTCCCGGTCCTTGTTCTCCGGCACGAACAACATGCCGATCACGAAGGTGCCGAGCGCGATCACGATCGGGTACCAGAGGCCGAAATAGATGTCGCCGGATTGGGCGATCATCGCGAAGGCGGTCGCCGGCATCAGCCCGCCGAACCAGCCGTTGCCGATATGGTAGGGCAGCGACATGCCGGTGTAGCGGATGCGGGTCGGGAAGAGCTCCACGAGCGCCGCCGCGATCGGGCCGTACACCATGGTCACCAGCACCACCAGGTAGGTGAGCGCCAGCACGAGCAGGATCACCTGCCCGCGGAAGAGGTCGAAGAAGCCCGACATCTTCACGATCTCGGCGTTGGCGACGCCCGCCACCGGATAGCCCGCCGCGCCGAGCGCGTCGTTCACCGCCTTGGTGAAGGCGGCCGGAACAGCCTTCACCTGGTCGCCCGTGAGCGCGGCCGCGTCATAGGACGCAACCTCCTTGTCGCCGATGCGGATCTTGGTCACGGACCCGGCCGGCGCCTCCTGCACCGAATAGCTCACCGAGCTGCGGGCGAGCAGCGCCTTGGCGATGTCGCACGAGCTGGTGAACTTGGAGGTGCCTGTCGGATTGAACTGGAACGAGCACTGCTCCATGTCGGCCAGCACGACGATCTTGGTCGCCTTCTGGGCCCTGTCGAGCATCGGGTTCGCGGTCTGGGTGATGAACCCGAAGATCGGGAAATAGGTCAGCGCCGCGAGCAGGCAGCCCGCCAGGATGATCGGCTTGCGGCCGATCCTGTCCGACAGCGAGCCGAAGATTACGAAGCCGGCCGTGCCCAGGATCAGCGACCAGGCGATCAGCACGTTGGCGGTGAACATGTCCACCCGCAGAATGTTCTGCAGGAAGAACAGGGCGTAGAACTGCCCCGTGTACCAGACCACCGCCTGGCCGGCGACGAGGCCGAGCAGCGCGATCAAGGCGAAACGCGCGTTCCTCCACTGGCCGAAAGCCTCCGACAGCGGAGCCTTGGAGAGCGCGCCCTCCTCCTTCATCTTCTTGAAGGCCGGGCTTTCCTCCATCTGGAGCCGGATCCAGACCGAGATGCCGAGCAGGAAGATGGAAAGCAGGAACGGGATGCGCCAGCCCCAGGCCGCGAAGGCCTGCTCGCCGGTCCAGCTGCGGACCGCCAGAATCACCATCAGCGAGAGCAGCAGCCCGAGCGTCGCGGTGGTCTGAATCCAGGAGGTGAAGAAGCCGCGCCGGCCCTGGGGCGCGTGCTCGGCCACATACACCACCGCGCCGCCATATTCGCCGCCGAGCGCCAGTCCCTGCAGCATGCGCAGCGCGATCAGGATCACGGGCGCGAGCCAGCCGATCGTCTCGTAGCCGGGCAGCAGGCCGACCACGAAGGTCGAGACGCCCATGATCAGGATGGTCATCAGGAAGGTGTATTTGCGTCCGACGAGGTCGCCCAGCCGTCCGAACACCAGGGCGCCGAAGGGGCGCACCAGGAAGCCCGCCGCGAAGGCCAGCAGCGCGAAAACGTTCCGAGTCGCTTCCGGAAAGGCGGAGAAGAACTGCGCCCCAATGATCGCCGCCAGCGACCCGTAGAGGTAGAAATCATACCATTCGAAGATCGTGCCCGCCGACGAGGCCAGGATCACGCGCTTTTCCTCGCGCGTCATGGGCCTCTTGCGGTCCACCGCCATGGCGGCGGTCGCCTGCATGGTCATCGTCGTTCCCTCCCCCACGCGCCGGCGAGAGAGCGGTGCGTTACGCCGCATCCCCATGCGACGGCCCGCCTCCCCCGGCATGATCACGGCTCCTCGAGTGAAGAACCTCGCCTGGAGGTGGAGCTGAAGCTTGAATTCTTCAAGGCGCCGGACCACGACGTTGCTTTAGACATTGGAATAACAAATGCCGAACGTAATAATATTCTACATTGATCAGCTGTGTGATCAAGTGACGCAAAATGACAGACTATGCTCGTTTAAAGAGTAACATCCCCTCATCTTTCGTGCGCGCTAGAAGACCATGCGGACCCGCAAGCCCGGCTCGTTGTCTTCGAGACTGAGCCTGATGTCATGCAACTCCGCCACCGCCGCCACGAGGCTGAGGCCGAGACCGTTGCCGGACGTGGTCCGGTTGCGTTCGAGCCGGTAGAAGCGCCGGAACACCTTGCCGCGTTCGGCCTCGGGCACGCCCGGCCCATCGTCGCTCACCAGACCCTCCGGGCGCCCGCCCTCGCCCCGACGCAGCTCCACCCGCACGGCCGCCCCCGGCGGCGAGTGGCGCAGCGCGTTCTCGACCAGGTTGGCCAGCATCTGCGTCATCAGCTCGCGGTCGCCCACATGCATGACGCCGGGCTCGATCCGGCTCTCGAAACGCTGGGCGTGATCTTCGGCCACCGCCCCATAGGCGTCGCACACCGTCTCGAACACGTCCGAGAGATCGTAGGACCGGAAGCCGGCGCGGCGTGAGCCGGTTTCGATCTGGGCGATGCGCAGCAGCGCCGAAAAGGTGCCGAGGATGTTGTCGATTTCGCCGAGCGCGGCCTCCATGTCGTCCTGCTGGGCCGGCTCCTTGGCCTTCTGGCGCATCCGCTCCAGCCTCTGGCGCAGCCGCGCCAGGGGGGTGCGCAGATCGTGCGCCACGTCGCTGGAGACCTGCCGCATGCTCTCCATCAGCGTCTGGATGCGGTCCAGCATGGTGTTGAGGTTGTCGGAGAGCTGGTCGAGCTCGTCGCCCGAGCCCTGCAGAGGGATGCGCTCCGACAGGCGGCCGCTCACGATCGTGCGCGCCGTGCGGTTGATGGCCTCCAGCCGGCGCACGAAGCCGGCGCCCAGCAGCAGGCCTCCGGCCAGCGCCAGGATCGCCGTCACGGCCAGCGAGCCCAGGAAGGCCCGCAGCACGAGCGTGTTCAGGTCGTCGAGGTCGCCGAGATTGCGGCCGATCGCCAGATAGCCGCCGGACGGCAGGACCGCCCCGCGAAACATCGCCAGGCTGGTGTCCTGCCCGCCGTCCGCGCCCGTGTGGGTGGGCGCGACCCGCATTTCGAAGAGGCCCTCGACCGGCGGAACCGGCGGGATGTTGCCGGCCAGGCGCACGCCCCGCGCGTCCTGCAGCAGGTAGAAGCTGGAGCGGGACTCGGCCGAGCTGCCGCGCGCGGCGACCTCCTCGCGCAGCCGGGCCTCGCCGGCCCTGCGCTCCTCCTCCAGGAGCGCGCTCAGCTCCGTCCCGATGGAGGCCCGCATCTGGTCCAGCCCATAGGCCTGCACCCGGAAATAGGTGAACGCGAACAGGACGAAGGTGGAGAGCCCGAAGATCGCCGCGTAAAGCAGCGCCAGCCGGAATGCGGCCGTGTGCGTGAATTTCGACGACGTCTCGGCGGGCTTCAGGCCAGCTTTCGTCCGGGTCAGCATGACGGCGCTACGGCTCGCGCATGAGGTACCCCGCCCCACGCACGGTCTGGATCAGCATGCCGGGGAAATCCCGGTCGACCTTGCTGCGAAGGCGGCTGATATGGGTCTCGACGATGTTGGTCTGGGGATCGAAATGAAAGTCCCAGACATTCTCCAGCAGCATCGTGCGGGTGACCACTTCGCCGGCGTGCCGCATCAGGAACTCCAGGAGCTGGAACTCGCGCGGCTGCAGGTCGATCTTCTGGCCGCCGCGCACCACGGTGCGCTTCACCAGATCGATCTCCAGGTCCGCGACCCGCAGCACCGTCTCGGCCGCCCCGAGCTTGGCGCGCCGGCCGAGCGCGTTGACGCGGGCGATCAGTTCGGCCGGGGCGAAGGGCTTGACCAGGTAGTCGTCTCCGCCCGCCTCCAGGCCCTCCACGCGGTCGTCGATGCCCGACAGCGTGGTGAGAAACAGCACCGGCGTGCTGACGTCGTCCTTGCGCAGGCGGCTCACCAGCGTGAGGCCGTCGAGCTCCGGCAGCATGCGGTCGACGATCAGCACGTCATACGCGTCGGCGAAGGCCGCGGCGAGGCCCTCCCGGCCGTTTCCGACCACCTCCACCTGATGGCCTAGCTCCCTCAGGCGGGATGCGACGTCTTCAGCCATCTCCACATCATCTTCAATCACGAGCAGTTTCACGGCTTGCCACTCCAGAACGGGCTCGGACGTTGTGTAAAACATTCATGGGCGTCGGCCACATTGGTTCCCGCCAAGGTGAAGCGCAAGGCGTCAGGCGCCGCGGCCGGGCTCGGGACGACGCCAGCGTGGCGCCAGCCTGTGCGCCGCCGCACGGAGGCGGCGTCGCGGCCGTGCTTTCGATGCCGGGGTGTGGCGGCGAGGGCGCGGCTCCCGGGCGTCTGCGCCAGGGCGCCGGGAATATCGGGCCTGGCCCTTCTCGCGGGGCCGGGAATCGGGAATGGGCGGCGGGCGAGCGCGAATGGCGCGGGAAGGACAGACGATGATGCGGACCCTCCTCTCCACTGCGGCGATCCTGGCGATGGGATCGGCCGGACTGGCCGCCTGGCAGCCCGCCCAGGGCTCGGACGACATCAAGCTCGACCTCATGGCCTCGCTGCACGGCCGCTGCACCGCCATCGTGGTCGCCGGCAAGGAGGCGGCCTGCTCGCCCAAGGCCGGCGTGCTCGTCACCAGGCTGAAGAACAACCGCACGCTGGTGATGATCGGCATGGCCGACGGCAAGTCCGCCCTCACTTTCGTGGGCGAAGGCCCAAGGACGTCCGCGGCCGACCTGCCGGATCTGAGGCTCTCTCGGGTCTATGTCGGCAGCAGCCCCGACGCGCCGCACATCGACGTCGACGGGGCCTGCAGCCTCTCGCGCGGGCCGGACGGCAAGGCGCTGGCGAGCCTGAGCTGCGAAGCCAAGGACGGAGCGGGCGCCCGCTACAGCCTGCAGTTCGAGACCGCCGGCGCCCCGCCCGACATCCAGCGGTTCTGAGCTTAAGCATGCTGCGAAAAGGTGGAATCCGGCTTATCGCACGCAGCATGGTCTAGTCGCCGAGATCGAGCCGCGCGGTCTTGCGGCCCATCCTGAAGTCCAGATAGGCGCGCTCCTCCGCGGCCAGGGCCCGGAAGCGGTCCTGGGTCTGCGCCAGGCTCGTGGCGTCGAAATGCTCGCACTCCATTCCCACCATGGCGACGTAGAGCTCCAGGATGGCGGCGCGCCTGCGCTGGACGTCGAGGTGGAGCGCCCGATAGCGCACCGCCTCCATCGCGGCCTCCTCGCTGTCGGACGCCACGCCATGGCCCATTCCCAGCCGGCGCTGGGTCAACTGCGCCATGGCGGACTGATACTGCAGCGTCATCCCATAGATCCGCGCGCGCTCGGCGCCGCACGCATGGGCAGCGCCGCTGAGTGCGACGAAGATCAGGAGGGACGAGGCAAGGCGTGTCATGGGCCGTTCCGGGATGGACGAACCCACCCTACAGGCGACCCTTTGAAAATCCGTCTTCCGCTCGTTTCAGATTTGATGATCGCATCGCCTGCGCGACGCCGGCTTTACACGGCTGGCGTGCGTCGCCCTGCTTACTTCACCACGGTGGCGAGCCCGGAGATCACCCGGCGCGTCCCCACCAGCGTCTCCTCTTCCCCGGCCGTGGCGCGGGCGAAGGCGTCGGAGGTGTGGTCCAGGTTGGCCTGCTCGAACTGCCAGCACTCCTGCGTCACCGCGTCCCGATAGAGCTGCAGGATGCGCTCGCGCTCGCCGCGGGCCGACGAGCTCAGGCTGGCGAAACGCCCGACGGCCCGCAGCACCGCCTCCTGGCCCTTGGGCAGATAGGCGAGCTGGCGCCGCGCGTCGCCGATCTCGGCCATGATGCGCTGGTACTTCAAGGTCAGGCCGCGAAGATCGGCGGTGATGTCGCCGCAATCATCCCCGGCGCGCGCGCTGGGCGCGAAGCAGACCAGGGCCGCAAGAGTGGTCAGAGCGAAGATCCGGGGGAGACGAGAGGGCATCGAGCTGTTCCGATTGCAACCGTCCCGTGTGTAACCCACGGATCTGAAGGCGCCCTCGCCGGAATCGTTCAAATGCATCGCGACCGGCCACGAAAAAGGGGCCGCCGGTTGCCCGGCGACCCCGAAACGAAAACGGCCGAGGCCGCGGATCAGCGCGAGTAGAACTCGATGACCAGGTTCGGCTCCATCTGGACCGCGTAGGGCACCTCGGACAGGCCGGGGATGCGCGACATCTTGGCGGTCATCTTGGAGTGGTCGACCTCGATGTAGTCCGGCACGTCACGCTCGGCGAGCTGGGAGGCCTCGAGCACGATGGCGAGCTGCTTGGAGGAGTCCTTCACCTCGATCACGTCGCCGACCTTGACCTGGTAGCTGGCGATGTTCACGCGGCGGCCATTGATGCGGATGTGGCCGTGGTTCACGAACTGCCGGGCCGCGAACGGGGTCGCGACGAACTTGCAGCGGTACACGACGGCGTCGAGGCGGCGCTCGAGCAGGCCGATCAGGTTCTCGCCCGAGTCGCCCTTCAGGCGGAGCGCCTCTTCGTAGTACTTGCGGAACTGCTTCTCGGAAATGTTGCCGTAGTAGCCCTTCAGCTTCTGCTTGGCGCGCAGCTGCGTGCCGAAGTCGGAGAGCTTGCCCTTGCGGCGCTGGCCATGCTGGCCGGGGCCGTATTCGCGGCGGTTCACGGGGCTCTTCGGGCGGCCCCAGATGTTCTGGCCGAGGCGGCGGTCGATCTTGTATTTGGCCTGAACGCGCTTCGTCATCGCGGTTCCTCTTGGTGTTAAGGGTTATTGAGGAACGCGCCCTCCTCTGCTCCGCCGTGAGGCGGGGCCGACAGGTCCGTTGCGAGCGTTCGCGCGAGACCACGGGTGCGTCAAAAGCATCGCGGGCCGAAATCCGGCCCGCGCTACGGAGGTGCTGATACAGAAGCGGGGTCGTCCTGTCAAACCGGGAGCAAGGCCGCCGGCGCCGCTTCGCCGCACTCAGGCGCCCAGCGGCATGGCCTCGATGTGCAGGCGCGCCAGCCCGAACGCTCCGAGCGCGCGGCGAAGCTCCGGCGTCACCGCCCGGCCGGAGGTGAACAGCGCCGCGGCCTCCTCCTCGCCGTCATGCGCCGGCGGCGGCGCGCCGAGGAGCTGCGTCACCCGCCGGGCGATGGCGGGGGCGGGATCGATCCACGCCACCGGCCAGGGCGCGAGCCGCTCCATCCGCGTCCGCAGCAGCGGGTAGTGGGTGCAGCCCAGCACCACCACGTCGGTGGGCGGGCCCTCGTCCGGAAAGCAGGGCGCGATCTCGGCCGCGATGGCGGCGTCCTCCACGGCTTCGCCCCGCAGCTGCGCCTCGGCCAGCCCGGCGAGCGCGGTCGAGCCCACCAGCGTCACCTTGCAGTCCCCGGCGAACTCGTCGATCAGCGCCTGCGTGTAGTCCCGCTTCACCGTGCCGGGCGTCGCCAGCACGGCGACCCGGCGGGTCACCGACCGCTCGACCGCCGGCTTGATGGCCGGGACCGTCCCGACGAACGGAAGGGCGAAACGCGCCCGCAGCGCCGGCAGCACCAGCGTGGACGCCGTGTTGCACGCCACCACCACGAGGTCTGGCGCATGCAGGGCGACGAGGCGGTCCATCACGGCCGTCACGCGCGCCACCAGGGCGCCCTCGTCCAGCCCGCCATACGGGAAGGCGGCGTCGTCAGCCGCATAGACGAAGCGCGCGTCGGGCCGTGCCTTCACGACCTCGCGGAACACCGTCAGCCCGCCCAGGCCGGAATCGAACACGAGGATGACAGGAGCACGCGGCAGGGTCATGGCCGCGCCCTGATACTGAATCCCGGCCCAAAGATCGACCCGCATCGCGCCCGCGCCTCACGTATCGATCCAGTACAACCCGCCCGAGTTAACGCCCAGTAACGATCCGCCCTCTCCCCGTGCCGGGCAGAGGGAGAGCGCGAACTTTCCCTTCTCCCCGGAACGGGGAGAAGGTGGCCGAGCGAAGCGAGGTCGGATGAGGGGACATCCCCGCCTGTGCCATGCTTAAAAGTTCCCTCAACCCAACACTCTCCCCGTCCCGGGAGAGAGGGGAGCCCAAACCCTCCCTGCTCCCCGGCACGGGGAGAACGCAACCGACCGAAGCGAGGTCGGATGAGGGGATGTCCCCGCCGCTGCAGCGCTTCGAAGTCCCCTCACCCCAGCCCTCTCCCCGTCCCGGGGAGAGGGGGAGAGCGCTCACGCGCGAGCGGACCCCGCTTCCATCGCACGGGCATAGATGGTGTCCAGCACCATCGTAAGATCCTGGAACACCTCGTGGGTCCAGAACCGCAGCACGCGGTAGCCGGCCGCCGCGAGCGCGGCGTCGCGGATGAGGTCGCGCCTGCTTCCCGCGTGCTGGCCGCCGTCCACCTCGACCACGAGCCGGCGCTCGCGGCAGCAGAAATCCGCAATATAGGAGCCGATCGGCTCCTGCCGGACGAATTTCAGCCCCGCATGCCTGCGGTCGCGCAACGCACGCCACAACTTGCGCTCGGCCTCCGTCAGCTCTCGCAGAAGCCGCCGCGCCCTGCCGATTTGGACGGTCGAGTGTCCCCGCATGGGAACCGAGCATCCCGCCGCGCGAGTTCAAACGCCACAGACCAGACGCGAAGCCGGTTGCAAAATCACCGGCCCGGGGAGACGAGAGCGCGCCTTCCCTTCTCCCCGGAACCGGGAGAACGCAGCCGAGCGAAGCGAGGTCGGATGAGGGGACGTCCCCGCCGCTACAGCGCTTCGCAAATCCCCTCACCCCAACCCTCTCCCCGTGCCGGGGAGAGGGAGAAGCTGCGGCGCTTTCACGCGTCCGGCGGCTTGTATCCCTTGGGGGGCTGCTTGGGGCCGCGGCGTTTCTTGGTCTGGGGCTCGCGGGGACCTTCGACCAGCCGCACCACCATGCCCCGCAGGGTGCGGACGTCCTGTTCGGACAGTCCCACGCGGTGGAAGATGTTGCGCAGGTTGCGGCTCATCACGGGGCGCTTGTGCGGCGGGCGGAAGAAGCCGCGGGCCTCCAGCTGGTCCTCCAGATAGTCGAAGAAGGACAGCACCATCTCGCGCGTCGCCGGCCCCCATTTCTGCTTGCGCTCGAAGGGCAGCGGCGCATCGGCCGCCGACATCCAGGCGTAGCCGGCCAGCAGCACCGCCTGGGACAGGTTCAGCGAGGCGTAGGCCGGGTTCACCGGATAGGTCAGGATCGCGTCGGCGAGCGAGATGTCGTCGTTTTCCAGCCCGGTCCGCTCGCGCCCGAAGATCACCCCGATGCGCTGGCCCTGCGCGGCGCGGGCCCGCATGGCCGAGCCCGCCTCGGCGGGGCCGACCACGTCCTTGCCCTGGCCGCGCTCCCGCGCCGTGGTCGCATAGGTGAACTGCAGGTCCGCGATCGCCTCGCGCAGCGAGCCGTAGAGCCGGGCGCCGTCGAGTATGAACTCCGCTCCCGCCGCGGCGGCCCGCGTCTTCTGGTTCAGCCAGCGGTCGCGCGGCCGCACGAGCCGCATCTCGGCGAGGCCGAAATTGGCCATCGCCCGCGCCGCCATGCCGATGTTCTCGCCAAGCTGCGGCTCGACGAGCACCACGACGGGGCCGCCCTCCAGGGTGGGGCGCGTATGGTCGGTTCCGGCTCCGGGCATGCGGGGTCTCGCGGGGTGGTGCGGGCGGGCTCTGGCGCGCAGCCATACAGAAACAAGGCCCCGAGGGGGAGCCCCAACAACCTGCGCGGAGCCGCCGATCGCCCGCCTCGACATCGTCGCCCAATCGGTCGATAAGCGCGCATCCGCCCCAGGCTGCCCCGATGAGCGACCCGTCCCCCGTCCCCTCCCCGCACCCCGGCGCACGGCCGGCCGCCCGGACCCTGATCATGGGCGTGGTGAACGTCACGCCGGATTCCTTTTCCGACGGCGGCGACTTCCTCGACCCCGCCGTCGCGCTGCGCCACGGCCTCGGCTTGGCGGCCGAGGGCGCCGACATCGTCGACGTGGGCGGCGAGTCCACCCGCCCCGGACACCAGCCGATCGGCGCCGAGGAGGAGCAGCGGCGGGTGCTGCCCGTGATCGCCGCGCTGGCGCCGGCGCTGGCGATCCCGGTCTCGATCGACACCTTCCGGGCCGACACCGCCCGAAAGGCGCTGGCGCTCGGGGCCCACATCCTCAACGACGTCTGGGGCCTGCAGCGCGACCCCGCCATGGCGGCCGTGGCGGCGGAGCACGCATGCGACGTCGTCGTCATGCACAACCGCGAGAGCATCGACGCCTCGCTCGACATCCTCGACGACATGAAACGCTTCTTCGAGCGCACGCTGGCGCTGGCGCGCGCAGCGGGGGTCTCCGAGGACCGCATCGTGCTCGATCCCGGCATCGGCTTCGGCAAGTCCTATGAGCAGAACCTCGACGCCTTGCGGCGCGTGGGCGAGCTGAAGGCGCTCGGCTTCCGGGTGCTGGTGGGCGCCTCGCGCAAGTCGTTCATGCGCCGCATCCTGGGCGAGGACGTCGCCCCCAAGGACCGGCTCTTCGGCACGCTGGGCGCCCATGCGGCCGCCATCGCGGGCGGCGCCGACATCATCCGCGTCCACGACGTGAAGCCCCATGTCGACCTGGCGTGCGTGATGGACGCCATCCGGCGCGCCGGGGCCCCAGGAGAGAACCGCCCATGACCGACCGCATCACCCTGTCCCGGATCGCCATCTATGCGAGGCATGGCGTGCTGCCCGAAGAGGAGCGGCTCGGCCAGCGCTTCTTCATCACGGTCACCTGCGAGGCCGACCTGGCGGCGGCCGGACGCGGCGACGACTACAGCCAGGCGGTGTGCTACGGCGCCGTGGCCGACCTCGTCGTCGCCATCGCGACCAAGCGGCGCTTTCGCATCATCGAGGGCCTGGCGGAGGCCATCGCGGCCGAGATCCTCGCCGCTCAGCCTCGCGTGGCCGCCGTCGTCGTCAAGGTGGAGAAGCCCGAGGCGCCGGTGGAGCATATCCTCGACACCGTGTCGGTCGAGATCGAGCGCCGCCGGAATGCCTGACGCCTGGCTCAGCCTCGGCAGCAACATGGGCGACAAGCGGGCCAACCTGGCCGCCGCCCTCGGCGCCCTCGAGCGCGCCGGCGTGGCCGTGGTCGCCCGCTCCGGCGACTATCGCACGCCGCCCTGGGGGCCGATCGCGCAGGACTGGTTCGTCAACGCCTGCGCGGCCGTGCGCACCGCCCTGCCGCCGCGCGAGCTGCTGCGGCTCTGCCTGGCGGTGGAGCGCGACATGGGCCGGATCCGGGCGGAGCGCTGGGGCCCGCGGCTGATCGACATCGACATCCTGGCCTATGAGGGCGCGGCCCTGGCGGCGCCGAACCTGACGCTGCCGCATCCGCGCCTGCTGGAGCGCGCCTTCGTGCTCGTCCCGCTGGCGGAGATCGCGCCGGACCTCGTCGTCGGCGGCCAGCGCATCGGCGCCGCAGCGGCTGCGATCGACCGGGCCGGCGTCGAGCGCCTCGCAACGGGGGCCGAATAGGCCCCGTTTCGCCTCCGGCGCCTCCGAAAGGCGCGCTTTGCCGCCCTCGCGACGGGTGCTATGAGGTGCGCCGACCGGTCCGGTCCGGCTCCAGTCGATGGGGCGCATGGGCGGACCACGACAGCAGACCTCATGCGCGAGAGGCTTTCCAAGATGGCGAAGATCAAGGTGGCGAACCCGGTCGTCGAGCTCGACGGCGACGAGATGACCCGGATCATCTGGCAGTCCATCAAGGACAAGCTGATCCACCCCTATCTCGACGTCGACCTGCAATATTTCGACCTTTCGGTCGAGAACCGCGACGCCACCAACGACCAGGTGACCATCGATTCCGCCCACGCCATCAAGAAGGCCGGCGTCGGCGTGAAATGCGCCACCATCACGCCGGACGAGGCCCGCGTGAAGGAGTTCGGCCTCAAGGAGATGTGGAAGTCGCCCAACGGCACCATCCGCAACATCCTGGGCGGCGTCATCTTCCGCGAGCCGATCATCTGCAAGAACGTGCCGCGCCTCGTGCCGGGCTGGACGCAGCCGATCGTCGTCGGCCGCCACGCCTTCGGCGACCAGTACCGCGCGACGGACTTCAAGGTTCCCGGCAAGGGCCGCCTGACGATCAAGTTCGAGGGCGACGACGGCACGGTCATCGAGAAGGAGGTGTTCAAGTTCCCGGACGCCGGCGTCGCGATGGCGATGTACAACCTCGACGAATCGATCCGCGATTTCGCCCGCGCCTCGCTGAACTACGGGCTCATCCGCAAGTACCCGGTCTACCTCTCCACCAAGAACACGATCCTCAAGGTCTATGACGGCCGCTTCAAGGACATCTTCGAGGAGATCTACCAGAACGAGTTCAAGGCCCGCTTCGACGCGCTCGGCATCACCTATGAGCACCGCCTGATCGACGACATGGTCGCCTCGGCGCTGAAGTGGTCCGGCGGCTATGTCTGGGCCTGCAAGAACTATGACGGCGACGTGCAGTCCGACATCGTGGCCCAGGGCTTCGGCTCGCTCGGCCTCATGACCTCCGTGCTGATGACCCCGGACGGCCAGACCGTCGAGGCCGAGGCCGCCCACGGGACGGTGACGCGCCACTATCGCGAGCACCAGAAGGGCAAGGAGACCTCGACCAACTCGATCGCCTCCATCTTCGCCTGGACCCGCGGCCTGGCGCACCGCGCCAAGCTCGACGGCAACGCCGAGCTCGCCAAGTTCTCCGACACGCTGGAGAAGGTGTGCGTCGACACGGTGGAGTCGGGCTTCATGACGAAGGACCTGGCCCTGCTCGTCGGCGCCGACCAGAAGTGGCTCTCCACCACGGGCTTCCTCGACAAGATCGACGAGAACCTGAAGAAGGCGATGGCCGCCTGACGTTCCGGCGCGACGCCCCCGAAAACCCGGCCCTCGCGGCCGGGTTTTTTCATGGGGGCCCTGGATCGATGTCCGAGAACGGCAGGTCGTCGGAAAGGTCGGAGCTCACCGTGTGGGCGGCGTGGCTGGAGCGGGTCTGCGCGACCTTGCGGATGCGCGCCCCGATGTCCGGCCGCCGCTCCGCCAGGGCGCGCAGGTCCGCCGCGTCCAGGACCAGCAATTGCGTGCGCACCAGGGCCCGGATGGTGGCCGTGCGGCGGGCGTTCTTCAGCACCGCGATCTCGCCGAAGAACTGGCCTTCGCCCAAGAGGTGGCGCTTGCCGTGCTGGGTCTCGATCTCCACCTGGCCCGAGGCGATGAAATACATGCTGTGGCCGACTTCGCCGCGCCGCACGATCACCTCGCCGGCCTGCGCCCCCTTGGAGCGCAGCAGCCGCATGATGGCCGCGACCTCCTCCGCCGACAGGTCCGAGAACAGCGGCACCCGGGCGATCATCCCCCAGGTGACCACGAAGTCGCGGCGGTGGATGACCTCCGCGAAGGCCGTCGCGATGATGCCGACCGGCAGCGCGATCATGGCCAGGCCCATCAGGGCGGTCACGCCGGCGACCACCTTGCCCATGGGGGTGACCGGCACGACGTCGCCATAGCCCACCGTCGCCAGCGTGATCACCGCCCACCACATCGCATCCGGGATGGTGCCGAACTTGTCGGGCTGCGCGTCCGCCTCCAGGACGTGCATGACGCCCGCCATGGCGATCACCAGCGACGCGATGATGACCAGGCAGGCGACCAGGGCGCGCCGCTCGGCGTGGATCGCCTCATAGAGCGAGCGCATGCCGGGCGAGTAGCGCGCCAGCTTCATGAAGCGCAGGAGCCGGAAGACGATGAAGACACGCAGGTCCGCCGCGATCACGAAAGCCAGGTAGAAGGGCAGCACCGTGCAGAGGTCGATGAGCGAGGCCGGCGACAGCGCGTATTTCAGGCGGGCCCGCCACCTGGGAAGGGAGCGCAGCGTGGGGTACTCCACGCAGGCCCAGGAGCGCAGCACATATTCCAGGGTGAAGATCGCCATCGAGAGCGTCTCCACCGCCTGGAAGGCGGGATCATAGGCGGCCCGCAGCGCCGGCACGGATTCCAGCACGACGGCGGCGACGCTGGCCACCACCCAGACGATCAGGAAGCCGTGCACCAGATGGGCGAGCCGGTCTCCCGGCACCGCCTGCTCGAAGAGCTCGTAGGCGCGCCGCCGCGCCCCCGCCAGGCGGTCCGCCGGGCGCGCCGTGGGGGACGTCCCCCGGGCCGTCACGCCCCGCCGATCGCCGCCTCGATGGCGGCGAGGGCCTCGCTGGCTTTCGACCCGTCCGGACCGCCGGCCTGGGCCATGTCGGGCCGCCCGCCCCCGCCCTTGCCGCCCAGCGTCTCGGACGCGACGCGCACCAGGTCCACGGCGTTGAAGCGGCCTGTCAGGTCCGCCGTCACCGCCACGACGACGCCGGCCTTGCCGTCCTCGCCCGTGGCGATCAGCGCCACGATCCCCGAGCCGACCTGCTTCTTGCCTTCGTCCGCGAGGCCCTTGAGGTCGCGCATGTCGACGCCCGTGACGGCGCGCGCCATCACGTTGACGCCGCCGATCTGCTTGACGCCCGCGTCGCCGGCCTGGCCGCCGCCCATCGCGATGGCCTTGCGGGCCTCGGCGAGCTCGCGCTCCAGCTTGCGCCGCTCCTCCATCAGCGCCGCCAGGCGGTCGCCCGCCTCGGCGGCCGGCGCCTTGAGGAGGCCGGTCAGGCCCTTGAGCCGCTTGCTGTCCTCCACGAGATGGCGCCGCGCGCCCTCCGCCGACATGGCCTCCAGGCGCCGCACGCCCGCCGCCACCGCGCCCTCGCCCACGATGCTGACGACGCCGATGTCGCCGGTGCGCCGCACATGCGTGCCGCCGCACAGCTCCACCGAGAAGGCCGGGCCGTTGTGGCCGGGCGTGCGCGGCGGGCCCATCGACACCACCCGCACCTCGTCGCCGTATTTCTCGCCGAACAGCGCCCGCGCGCCGGTCTCGATCGCCTCGTCGACGCCCATCAGGCGGGTCACGACGGGCTCGTTCTCGCGCACCACGCCGTTCACGATGGCCTCGACCCGGTCGAGCTCCTCCTCGCTGATCGGCTTGGGGTGCGAGAAGTCGAAGCGCAACCGGTCTGGCGTCACCAGCGAGCCCTTCTGGGCGACGTGGTCGCCCAGCACCTGCCGCAGCGCCTCGTGCAGGAGGTGGGTGGCCGAGTGGTTCGCCCGGATCGCGCCGCGGCGATCGTGGTCGACCTCGAGCTCCAGCGCGTCGCCGACGCGCAGCGCCCCGCTCGCCACCGTGACCACATGGGCGAACACGTCGCCGAGCTTCTTTTGCGTGTCGCGCACGGTCACGGACGCGTCCGCGCCCTGCATACGGCCGGTGTCGCCCACCTGGCCGCCGCTCTCGGCGTAGAACGGCGTCTGGTTCAAGAGCACGATGCCGTCCTGGCCGGCGTCCAGCCGGTCCACCGGCTGGCCGTCGCGCAGCAGCGCGGTGACGACGCCCTCGGCGCGCTCGGTGTCGTAGCCCAGGAACTCGGTCGCGCCGACCTTCTCCTTGACGCCGTACCACACCGTCTCGGTGGCGGCCTCGCCCGAGCCCGCCCAGGCGGCGCGCGCCATCTCGCGCTGGCGCTGCATGGCGGCGTTGAAGCCGTCGAGATCCACCGCGATGTCGCGCGAGCGCAGCGCATCCTGCGTCAGGTCGAGCGGGAAGCCGTAGGTGTCATAGAGCGTGAAGGCGACGTCGCCCTTGAGGCTCTGGCCGGCCCCGAGCGTGCGGGTCTCCTCGTCCAGGATGGCGAGGCCGCGCTCCAGCGTCTTCCGGAACCTCGTCTCCTCCAGCCGCAGCGTCTCGGTGATCAGCGGCTCGGCCCGCACCAGCTCCGGATACGCGTGGCCCATCTCGCGCACCAGCGCCGGGACGAGGCGCCACATCAGCGGCTCGCGCGCGCCCAGCAACTCGGCGTGGCGCATGGCGCGGCGCATGATCCGGCGCAGCACGTAGCCGCGGCCCTCGTTGGAGGGCAGCACGCCGTCGGCGACCAGGAACGAGGAGGCGCGCAGGTGGTCCGCGATGACCTTGTGGCTGGCGCGGCCCTCCGGCTCCACCCCGGTCGCCTCGGCGACGGCGCGGATCAGCGCCCGCATCAGGTCCGTCTCGTAATTGTCGTGCGTGCCCTGCAGCACCGCGGAGATGCGCTCCAGCCCCATGCCGGTGTCGATGGAGGGCTTGGGCAGCAGCAGGCGCTCGCCGGGGGCGACCTGCTCGTACTGCATGAACACGAGGTTCCAGATCTCGATGAAGCGGTCGCCGTCCTCGTCGGGGGAGCCCGGGGGGCCGCCCGGGATGTGATCGCCGTGGTCGTAGAAGATCTCCGAGCACGGGCCGCAGGGGCCGGTGTCGCCCATCGCCCAGAAATTGTCCGAGGTCGGGATGCGGATGATCTTGGAGTCCGGCAGGCCGGCGATGCGCTTCCACAGCGCGTGGGCCTCGTCGTCCTCGTGATAGACGGTGACCAGCAGCTTCTCGACCGGAAGGCCGTACTCCTTGGTGATCAGGTTCCAGGCGAGCTCGATCGCCCGGTCCTTGAAGTAATCCCCGAAGGAGAAGTTGCCCAGCATCTCGAAGAAGGTGTGGTGCCGCGCCGTATAGCCGACATTGTCGAGATCGTTGTGCTTGCCGCCGGCGCGGACGCATTTCTGCGACGTCGCGGCGCGCGAATAGGGCCGCTTCTCCACCCCGGTGAAGACGTTCTTGAACTGCACCATCCCGGCGTTGGTGAACATCAGCGTCGGGTCGTTGCGCGGCACGAGCGGGCTGGAGGGAACGACCTCGTGGCCGTTCTTGGCGAAGTAATCCAGGAAGGTGGACCGAATCTCGTTGACGCCGCTCATTTGTCGCTCGATGTGCGCGGCCGCTGGCGGCCGCTGGCTGATCTCGCCGCGTTTGTAGAGCATGCGCCTGCACATTGGAAACCGCTTTCGCAGGCGTCCATTCGACGGAGCTCACGCCGCACCGGGCGCGTCCTTCTCCCCCGGGAGAAGGGGCGCGCGAGATGGAACGCAGAAGCCGGCATGGAACGCAAAAGCGGCGGCGCTGGGGGGCGCCGCCGCTCTGGATCGAAACCGGTCAGACGTCCAGGCTGTCAGCCTTCGCCTTCGTCCAGGTCCTCCGCCGTCGGCTCGATGTTGTCGAGGATGCGGTCGGCCAGCAGGCCGGCGTTCTGGCGGATCTGGCCCTCGATCTTGGCCGCGATGTCGGGATGCTGGCGCAGGAACGTCTTGGCGTTCTCGCGTCCCTGGCCGAGGCGCTGGCTGTCATAGGAGAACCAGGCGCCGGACTTCTCCACGATGCCGGCCTTGACGCCGAGGTCGACGAGCTCGCCCATCTTGGACACGCCCTCGCCATACATGATGTCGAACTCGACCTGCTTGAAGGGCGGGGCGACCTTGTTCTTCACCACCTTCACGCGGGTCGTGTTGCCGGTGACCTCCTCGCGGTCCTTGATTGAGCCGATGCGGCGGATGTCGAGCCGCACCGAGGCGTAGAACTTCAGCGCGTTGCCGCCCGTGGTGGTCTCCGGCGAGCCGTACATGACGCCGATCTTCATGCGGATCTGGTTGATGAAGATGACCATGCAGTTGGAGCGCGAGATCGACGCCGTCAGCTTGCGCAGCGCCTGGCTCATCAGCCTGGCCTGCAGGCCCGGCTGCACGTCGCCCATCTCGCCCTCGATCTCGGCGCGCGGCACCAGCGCGGCGACCGAATCGATGACCAGCACGTCGATCGCGCCCGAGCGCACCAGCGTGTCGGTGATCTCCAGCGCCTGCTCGCCCGTGTCGGGCTGCGAGATCAGGAGGTCTTCCAGATTGACCCCGAGCTTGCGGGCGTAAACCGGGTCCAGCGCGTGCTCGGCGTCGATGAAGCCGCAGACGCCGCCCTTCTTCTGCGCTTCCGCCACGGTGTGGAGCGCCAGGGTGGTCTTGCCGGAGGATTCCGGGCCGTAGATCTCCACCACGCGCCCGCGCGGCAGGCCGCCGACGCCGAGCGCGATGTCGAGGCCGATAGAGCCGGTCGACACGGTCTCGATCTCGACCGCTTTCTCGTTCTTGCCGAGCCGCATGATCGAGCCCTTGCCGAAGGACCGTTCGATCTGCGAGAGCGCGGCGTCCAGCGCCTTGGCCTTGTCCATGGATTGCCCTTCAACGAGCCGGAGCGAGGGTTGCGACATTGCTGGGGATCCTTATGGCACGAGCGCGAAACGAGTCTCAACTTGCGTCTGAGACAAACATGATCACGTTCTGTTCTCACCCGCAAGTTCTTTTTTTGTTCTACCCGTTGCAACCAGCGGAGAGTGCGGGCGATGTCGACTTCGATGGGGCGCCCGTCGTTAGAAGCTCATTGAGACTGGTCCCGCTCGCGGAGCAGATACATCGCTGCGCTTGAAACAAAAATTATATTGGTAGGCCATATAAAAAGCAAAGATAGACCAGACAGATAAGTAAACCTCAAGCGTCGAAGATGAGAATTACAAGATGCAAATTCATCCGCAAGCTTGAAATAGCAGCGGAACACATTTACATCCGTCGAAACGGGAGCGCTCCACATGACGAACAAGACTAAACCCAAGCCGAAGACGACATGATCTGTTCTTTTTAAGAAAATGTATCTGGTCAATATAATTGAGAAAAATAGAATGAACGGCAAGTCAAACAATGGGTCAAATCCTTTGAGTACTAAAATACGAAATATCACATGTAAAATACTGGCAACCAACAACGCAATAGAAATGAAAAGGCGCAGAAAACGCGCATAAATCGAAATCACGGAATTGCTCGACATTACCCCAGCGCCGTCTTCACCGCCTCGATCAGCTGCTTCAGCGTGAAGGGCTTGGGCAGGAAGGAGAAATCCTCGCCGTCGGGCAGGTTCTTGCTGAAGGCCTCCTCGGCGTAGCCGGAGACGAAGATGACCTTGGCCTTGGTGTCGCGCTTGCGCAGTTCGCGCAGCAGCGAGGGGCCGTCCATCTCCGGCATCACGACGTCGGAGACCACGAGGTCGATCTTGCCCTGCTGCTCGTCGAACACCTCCAGCGCCTCGACGCCCGAGGACGCCTCCAGCACCGTGTAGCCGCGCTGGGCGAGCGCCCGGGCGCCGAAGGCGCGCACGGCCTCCTCGTCCTCCACCAGCAGCACCACGCCGTTGCCAGTGAGGTCGGCGGTGGGCTTGGGCTTGGCGCCGGGCGCCGGGGCCTTTTCGGGCTTGGCGGCCGGCAGGTCGTCGGCGTGCTCCTCGCCGCTGTGGCGGGGCAGGTAGATGCGGAAGGTGGTGCCGCGGTCGACCACGCTGTCGCAGAAGATGTAGCCGCCCGACTGCTTGACGAAGCCGTACACCATGGAGAGGCCGAGGCCCGTGCCCTTGCCCACCTCCTTGGTGGTGAAGAAGGGCTGGAAGATCTTGTCGATGATCTCCTGCGGGATGCCGGTGCCGGAATCCTGGATCTCGATCAGCACGTAGTCGGCGGCCGGCATCACCTGCTCGCCGGCCGCGACCGGCTCGGTGGCGTGCACGTTGCTGGTGCGGATGGAGAGCCGCCCCCCCTCCGGCATGGCGTCGCGGGCGTTGACGGCGAGGTTGACGACCACCTGTTCGAACTGCGTCAGGTCGGCCCGCACCGGCCACAGGTCGCGGCCGTGGCGAACGTCGAGCTCCACCCGCTCGCCCAGGAGGCGCTTCAGCAGCATGCCGAGGTCCGACAGCACGTCGCCGAAATGCATCACCTGGGGGCGCAGCGTCTGGCGGCGCGAGAACGCCAGCAGCTGGCGCACGAGGCCGGCCGCCCGGTTGGCGTTCTGCTTGATCTGCATGATGTCCTGGAAGGACGGGTCGGTCGGCCGGTGGTTCACGAGCAGCAGGTCGGCGTAGCCCATGATGCCCTGCAGCACGTTGTTGAAGTCGTGCGCGACGCCGCCGGCGAGCTCGCCCACGGCCTGCATCTTCTGCGCCTGGGCGAACTGCGCCTCCAGCGCCCGCTGCTCGGTGGTGTCGAGCGCGTACACGATGGCGGCCTCGCCGTCCTCCGCCTCGTTCTCCACCGTGGTGACGAAGAAGCGGGCCGAGCGGGCGCCCTCCCCGGTGAGCGACAGGTCGATCGGCGCGATGTCGCCGCGCCCGGCTGCGGCGGAGTTGATCACGCCGGTGAGCTGCTCGCGCTCGCGCTCGGCCACCACGGCCAGGATGGAGCGGGCCTCTGAGGCGTCGTGGCCCTTGAAGGCGGAGCCGAACAGCCGCGCGAAGGGGCCGTTGGTGCGGGCGATCCGGCCATGCCGGTCGATGGTGGCGATGGCCAGCGGCGTGTTGTTGAAGAAGCGGGCGAACCGCACCTCGGCGGCGCGCTGGCCCTCGGCCACGTCCTCGCCGGCCGAGCGGTTGAGCACCAGCGTGCGCGAGGGCCCCGGCGCGCCGTCATACGCGAAGGCGACGCGGTGGAAGAGCCGCACCGGCAGCGACTGGCCGCCGCGCCGGCGCAGGTCGAGATCGTGGATCTCCGTCCTGACCTCGCCGGCGCCGCCGATCACGCCCGACAGCAGCGCCGCGCCGTCGCCCGGCACCAGGTCGGCGAGCTTCAGCCCGCCGGAGCCGAACTGCGCCAGATCGTAGTCGAGCCAGCCCGCCAGGGTGGCGTTCATGTAGATGACGTCGCCTGCGGCGTCGACGGAGAGGAACCCCGCGGGAGCATGGTCGAGATAGTCGATGGCGTGCTGGAGCTCCTGGAAGACGTTCTCCTGCCGCTCCCGCTCGCGGGTGACGTCGGCGATGGTCCACAGCGTCGCCCGCCGCCCGGTCGAGCGCTCCACGGGGCGCACCCGCACCCGGTACCAGGCCACGCCCTCCAGCGCGCCGAGCGGCGGGGAGAGGCGGATCTCCTCGGAGGCGATCTTGCCGTCGCGCGCCGCCTGGGCCAGCCGGTAGATGGCTTCCGACACGTCGGAGGAGCCGGTGAAGAGCCGCTCGGCGGTCTGGGCCCCGTCCAGCGTCCGCGCCCCGGCGAAGCGCAGATAGGCGTCGTTGGCGTAGGCGATGCGCCCGTCCGCATCCACCACCAGCATGCCGTCCGCGCCGGTGTCGACCACCGCCTTGGTGAGGTCGTTGCGGCTGGCCTTGCCGGCGAACTCGATGATGCCGACCGCGCCGGCGAAGAGCGCGAACACGCCGATCACGGCCAGGAGGGCGAGCAGCCCCATGATGAGCGGCTGGGCCTTCTCGCTGGCCAGCAGGGACAGCGCGATCGCGGCGCCCACCAGCACGCCCGCCAGGGCGAGGAGCAGAACGGCGCTGCCGGAGCGCTGCGTCCGGTCGAGGGCGGCGCCGGGCGCGTTCGTGGTCATCGCGTCCTGTCCTGACCTGTCGGCCTTGGCCATGTTCCATCCATCCGTCGCCGTCATGACGGCCTCCGGCGCAGCCGCATCACGTAGCCGATGACCTCGGCGACGGCCTTGTAATGTTCGACCGGAATGTCCTGATCGAGTTCAACCGCCTTGTAAAGCGCGCGGGCGAGCGGCGGATTCTCCACCACCGGGACGCCGTTCTCCTCGGCCAGCGCGCGGATGCGCAGCGCGACGGCGTCGAGGCCCTTGGCGACGCAGAGCGGGGCCGGCATGCCGGGCTCGTACTGGAGCGCGACCGCGAAGTGGGTCGGGTTCATCACCACCACCGTGGCGCTGGGCACCTTGGACATCATCCGGTTGCGGGCGGCCTTGGCGCGCAGCTGGCGCAGCTTGGCCTTCACCTCCGGGTTGCCCTCCTGCTCCTTGTACTCTTCCTTGAGCTCCTGCTTGGTCATCTTCTGGCGCGAATACCAGGAGAAGCGCTGGTAGACATAGTCGCCGGCCGCGATCACCGCATAGATGATCAGCACCGCGGTCATCAGCTTGAGGGCCTCCGCCTTGGTGACGGGAAGCAGCATCGCGGGGTCGAGCGTGGCGAAGCTCTCCAGCCTGGCCATCTCCGGCCACACCGCCATGAAGATCGCCACGCCGACGACGCCGAGCTTCAGCAGGCCCTTGATGAATTGCGCCAGCGCCTCCTTGCCGAAGACGCGCTTGAAGCCGGCCATCGGCGAGATGCGCGAGAATTGCGGCGCCAGCGGCTCGGTGGTGATCATCGGCCGATGCTGGATCAGCGCGCCGGCCAGCCCGCACAGCATCACGACGCCGAGCGGCAAGGCGAGGGCCGTGAGCCCCGCCTTCAGCCCCTGCTCGCCATAGACGCGCAGCGAGCCGGGATCGGCCGAAACCTTGCCCGCATGGGCGAGAAGGCCCTGCAGCATGGTCTTCAGCGTTCCGGCGGCGCCGTCGGCCACGGCGCCCAGCGCCAGCGTGCCGCCCGCCAGCACGAACCAGGTGTTGATCTCCTGGCTCTTGGCCAGGTCGCCGCGCTCGATCGCCTGTTCGAGGCGTCGTAGGGAAGGGTCTTCTGTGCGGTCTTCCTGGTCGTCCGTGTCCGCCATCGGGCCCTACCGCGACGCCAGGGGGACGAGGAAGTCGGAGACCTCCTTCAGGAACAGGCCCATCATCATGCCGATCACGGCGGCCAGGATGACGAAGCCGATCATGATGGTGGCCGGCATGCCGAGGAAGAACACCTGCAGGGCCGGCATCAGGCGCGACAGCACGCCGAGGCCCAGATTGATGAGCACGCCGAAGACGATGAAGGGCGCGGCGATCTGCACCGCGACGCCGAAGCCCTTGCCCATGGTGGACAGCGCCAGCATGGCGGCGTCGCCCGTGGGCGGCGCGCCGGCCGGCGGCAGCGCCACATAGCTTCCGCCGATCGCGCCGATCACCAGATGGTGGCCGTCGGTGGCGAAGAGCAGCGTCACGCCCAGCATGGTCAGGAGATTGCCGATGGCGGCGGACTGGCCGCCCTGGGTGGGATCGACGGTCTCGGCGAAGGACAGGCCCAGCGCCTGCGAGACGAAGTTGCCGGCGGTCTGAAGAGTGGAGACGACGAGCCGGCCGGTGAGGCCGATCATCAGGCCGATCGCGATCTCCAGGAACAGGGTGGTGAACACCGCCGTCCCGGTCGTCGCGCCGGCCGGCAGCAGCGGCTGGACCAGCGGCATCATGCCCAGCGTGAGGAAGATGGCCAGCGCCAGCCGGACCCTGGCCGGCACGAAGCGCTCGCCCAGCGCCGGCAGGAGCATGACCAGCGTGCCGACCCGCGCGAACACGACCATGAAGAGCGCCGCGACCGCTGGCCCGAAGGTGAACGACATGCCTGCCTTGCCCCGAACGCCGGCCGCTGAAGCTCCCGGCGCGACGGCGAATCCCGCCTGCGCCCGCATCCTACCCGCCCGAGGCGATTCGCGCGGCGACTCTCGTCATGTAGCCCGCCATCGCGTCGCCCATGAAAGGCAGCAGCAGCAGCATGGCGAGCCCGACCAGGATGATCTTGGGCACCGCCACCAGGGTCTGCTCCTGGATCTGGGTGAGCGCCTGGACCAGCGAGATGACGACGCCGATGACGAGCGCCACCAGCATCAGCGGGCTCGCCACCTTCAGAAAGGTGAAGATGCCGTCGCGGGCGACGTCGAGGACTTCCGGGCCGGTCATCGCGGCGAGCGCTCCCGGCGCGGTCGGTGGGGGGCCGTGCGCATCAGATCGGCATCCGCATGATTTCCTCATAGGCGGCGATGACCTTGTCGCGCACCGCCACCAGGGTCTCCAGCGCCGTCTCGGACTCCGCCACCGCGGTGACGACGTCGACCATGTCGGCCTTGCCGGCCGCGGCCCTGCCGGCCTGCTGGTCCGCCCGCTGGCCGGTCTCGGCCACCGACTGGAGCACGTTGCCGAGCGCCTCGGCGAAATTGGGCGCGCCAGCTCCGGCGACGGCCTTGCCGGCCGTCGGGGAGGCGAGGCGCTGGGTCGCCGCATAGGCGCCGGCTGCGAGCGTGGGACTGGCCATCAGGGCTCTCCGGAATCAGGCGCGCAGGATCTCGAGGGTCTTCGCCAGCATGCGGCGCGTGCTGCTGATGACGTTCAGGTTGGCCTCGTAGCTGCGCTGGGCCTCGCGCATGTCCATCTGCTCCACGAGCGGATTGACGTTGGGGTATTTCACGTCGCCGGCGCCGTCCGCCGCCGGGTGGCCGGGCTCGTGGCGGACCTCGAAGGCCTTCTTGTCGCGGCTGACCCGGCCGAGGGACACCGTCTGGGCGTCCAGCTCGCGCTCGAACTTGTGGTCGAAGGTCGGCACCTTGCGCCGGTAGGGGTCGCCGCCCGGCTTCAGGGCGGTCGAATCGGCGTTGGCGATGTTTTCGGAGATGACCCGGATGCGGCCGGCCTGGGCCTTAAGGCCCGACGCCGCGATCGCCAGGGAGCGCAGGAAATCCATGATGCGTCAGCCCCGCTTGCCGATGGCGATCTTCAGGAGCGAGAGGCTCTTGGAGTAGAGGCTCGCGACGGCCTGGTAGTCCATCTGGGTGTCGGCCAGCTTGGTCATCTCGTCCTCCAGGGTGACCGAGTTGCCCGACGGACGGGTCTCGAACTTCTCGCCGCCGCGCTGGCCGGGCGAGCCGGGCCCGCCCGAAGACGTGATGTGGCCGGGCGCCGTCGCCTCGATCCGCACCCCGCCGGGGACGCCGGGCGTCGGCATCGCCTGCAGGTCCTTGGGACGAAAACCGGGCGTGTCCGCATTGGCGACGTTTTCCGCAAGCAGCTTCTGGCGCGTCTGCAGCCACTGCATGCGGGTCTTCAGCTGGTCGACGAGGGGCAGTCCCATTCCGCTCATGGCGGCCTCCGCTGGCGGTGGGCAAAAAATGCCGCCCGCATGGTTAATGTCGAGTAAACGAACTTGCGTGGGGGCTGCGGTTGGGGGACTTGACGCAACCATCCGAAGGACGGCGTGCTATGAAGAGCACGTGGACGGTGTCCCTGCGGGCCCTCTTGGGAGTGTGTGAGCGTTGCAATCGATCTTCGGAATGACCTTGCCGACGCCGGCCGTCTGGGCCGTGGCGTTCGTCGTCATTTTCATCCTGCTCGCCCTGTTCGCGCTGCTGCTGCGCCGCATTGCGGGCGCGAGGCTGAACATGCCGGGTGCGGCCAATCGCAACCGCCAACCCCGCCTGGGCGTCGTCGACGCCTATGATCTCGACCGGCAGCGTCAGCTCGTCATCGTCAGGCGCGACAATGTCGAGCACCTGCTGATGATCGGCGGTCCGAACGATCTCGTCGTCGAGCACACGATCGTGCGCGCCGGCCCGGCCGTCCAGCGCGAGCATCCTTATGATCCGGCGAGGGTCGACGCGTCGCGGCCCGAGATGCAGCGGCCCGAGCCGACCCGGCAGGAGGCCCCCCGCCCGGACGGCCCGAGGCAGGACCTCCCCAGGCCCGACCTCCCCCGACCCGAGGCGCCGCGCCAGGAAGCGATGCGTCAAGAAGCGATGCGCCAGGATCCGATGCGCCAGGATCCTCCCATGGGCCGGCCCGAGCCGGTCCGCCAGGAATCGGCTCGTATCGAACCGGCTCGCATGGAACCGCCCCGCTACGAGCCGCCGGCGCCGCCGATGCGCCAGCCCGCTGCGGCGTCGGCTGCGCCTGTCCCGCCCGTGGCCGTGCTGCCGCAGCGCCAGGGCGCCGACCCAAGCCGCAACGCCCCTCCCCCGCCGCCGGTGCGGCGCCCCGAGGTGATCCGTCCGGAGCCCGAGCTGCGTCTGGAGCCGGTCTCCCGGCCAGAGCCCGTCTCCCGGCCCGAGCCCGCGTCTCCCATGCTGCGCGCCGAGTCGCGTCCCGATCCGTCCCGCTCCCCGCCGCCCCCGCCGCCGCAGCGCCCCGCGCCGCCGCCCCAGCCGGTCCGCGCCGAGCCGCCGCCGCCTCCTCCGGCGCGGAACCCCGAGCCCCAGCGCGCGCCTGATCCCGCGCCGACGCCGGAGGGCAGGCCCTTTCCGGAGGGCCGGCCCACCCAGGACGGCAGGCCCCTGCCTGAAGGCCGGCCCTTTCCGGAGGGCCGCCCCGTTCCCGAGTTCCGCCCGGCGGGCGACGCGCGTCCCGCCCCGGAGGTGAGGCCCGAACCGCAGCGGCCTCCGGCCGGCCCGGCTTCGGCGCCGCAGGTGCGGCCCGAGCCGCGCCCGGAGAGCAACGCCTCCGCCGCCGCCGCCGCCCAGGCGGAGCTGTCCGACATGGCCAAGAAGCTCGAGGCGGCGCTGAAGCGCCCCTTCGCGGCCGCCCCGCCCCCCGACGGCCCTCCGCCGGCCCGGCCCGCGCCTGTCGCGTCCGGGCCATCCGTGGCCGCGCCGCCGCCGCGCCAGCCCGAGCCCCAGCGTGGGCCGGAGCCCCAGCGCCAGCCGGAGCCCCAGCGCCAGCCGGAACCCCAGCGCGCGCCGGAGCCGCCCCGTCCGCCGGAGCCGCAGCGCCCGCCCGAGGCCCAGCGCCCGCCCGAGCCTCCCCGCCCGCCGATCGCGGTCCCGCAGGGTCCGGGGCCCGGCGCGACGGCGCAGCAGCCTGCCCCGCCGGCTCCCGCGAAGGCGGCCGAGCCCCCGCCCCCGCCGCCGCCTCCGGCCCGGCCGGCCAAGCCGACCGATCTCGTGGATTTCGATTCGCTCGAGGCGGAGATGTCCCGTCTTCTCGGCCGCGACGTCAGCACCAAGACCTGAGGCTTCGTCCCGTCCGGCGCGGCGTCGCGCCGGTTCTCCACAGCGTCGCCGCCCCGCGCAGGTGACCGCGGCCGTCCGACTCTCCTAGGGTTGGCGGATGGATCGAGGGATTCGCTCACGGGCGCTGCGCGTCTCGCTCGCTGCGGCGTGCGTGGGCTTCGGCGCGCTTGCGGCCGGCCTCCTCGCATCCGGAGCGGCGAGCGGCCAGACCTTGTCGCTCGACCTGGGCGGCGGCCAGAGCGTCAACGAGCGCGCGCTGCAGCTGGTCTTTCTCGTCACCATGCTGTCGCTGGCGCCGGCCGCGATCGTGATGGTGACGTCCTTCACCCGCATCGTGGTGGTGCTGTCGCTGCTGCGCTCGGCCATCGGAGCGCCGACGGCTCCGCCCAACGCCGTCATCGTCAGCCTGGCGCTGTTCCTGACCGCCTTCGTCATGGCCCCGACGCTGCGCACCGTCTACGACACCGCGGTCACGCCGCTGCTGGCCAACCAGATCCAGGCCCAGCAGGCCTTTGAGCGCGGCTCCCAGCCGATCCGCTCCTTCATGCTGCAGCATGTCCGGGACAAGGACCTCGAGCTGTTCATGAACATGTCCCGCGAACCCCGCCCGGCGACGCCCGAAGCCACGCCGCTGACCACCCTGATCCCCGCCTTCATGATCTCCGAGCTGCGCCGGGCGTTCGAGATCGGGTTCCTGCTCTACATCCCGTTCCTGATCATCGACCTCGTGGTCGCCTCCATCCTGATGTCGATGGGCATGATGATGCTGCCGCCCGTGACGGTGGCGTTGCCGTTCAAGCTGATCTTCTTCGTGCTGGTGGACGGCTGGAGCCTGGTCGCCGGCAGCCTGGTGCAGAGCTACGGCGGCTAGGGCATGCTGCGAAAAGGTGGGAACCGGCTTTTCGCGCCAAAGCATGCGACCGCCAGGAAACGAAAGCATGCTGTGGTTCCATCGGAACACAGCATCCTTTAGCGCGGAAGCCGCGTCAGGCCTTGCCGCCGGCGCGGGCGGCGTCGGCCTTCTTGGGATCGGCTTCGGCCTTCTTGGGATCGCCGGTTTTCGGCTCGGCGTTCTCCGCCTGGGGCGGCGCGCCCGCCGCCGGGCCGCCGGGCGCCGGCTCCGGCTTGCGCTTGGACCGCGGCGGCAGGGCCGGAGTGTCCGGGTAGCGCTTGCGGTACTCGGTCAGGAACTCGCTGAGCGTGTCGGCCGTGGCGATGCTGCGGGCGAGGTCGCGATATTCGGCCGGCCGCGCCGTCTGCGGCGAGGTCACCACCATGAAGGCCTTGGCGTCGACGCTGTCGGCCATCTTGGTGGAGTATTTGGCCCTCAGCCTTTCGAGCGAGAGGTTCTCGTCCCCCAGCCCATACGCGATCGCGGCCCGCATCACATCGGCGCGGCCCCGGTCGTCCAGCGGCCCCGGCTCCTGCCAGGCGTCGCCCACGATCCGCTCGAAGATCTCGCCCGCCTCGCGCCAGCGGCGGCCCTGCCACAGGATGTCGGCGCGCAGGCGGTTGACGTCCGGCCCGGCCTCCGGCTCCAGCATCTCCATGGCCAGGTCCGTGCGCGACAGGTCGGAGAGCGCGCGCGCCTCCAGCAGCAACCGGCCCCGCTTGAGATCCTGCGGGAGCTCCGCCAGGCGGCTCTCGCTTAGCGCCTTGGCGGCCTTGGCGGGCTGCCTGTTCATCAGGTAGAGCACCGCGAGCCGGGCCGAGACGCTGGCCTTCGCGGCGCCGTTCAGGCGGTTGTCGACCTGGTACTGCAGCAGGTCGGTCGCCTCGTTGAGGAGGTCCAGCGAGACGAGGCGTTCGGCCAGGCGCCGGATGATCTCGTCGCCGCGGCGCCCGGGGGGAGTGAACTCACGGAAGTCGAAATAGAGCGCCAGCGCGTCCAGCCGCGGAATGGTCTCCGCCTTGCCGTCGAGGAACAGCGACTCGAACCGGCTCGCGGCCTCGTCATAGAGGCTGCGCGTCACCTCGGCGTCCGGATAGAGCGCGCTGGCCTGGCGGGCCACCGTGAACGCCTCGCGCCAACGCTCGTCCTCGGCGTAGAGGCGACCGAGCAGGCCCAGCGTGCGGGTCTCCACGTCGTCTCCGCGCCAGGCCATGGCCAACACTTCGAGCCCCGCGATGGCGGCCCCGCGGTCGATGCTGCGGTCCTTCAGCGACAGCGCGATGGAGTAGAGGCGCGCCGCGGCCTCGATCGGCCGGACCGCCTCCTTCGACAGCTTGTCGTAGATCCGCAGCGCCTCATCGACGCGGCCGACGCCTTCGGCGATGCGGCCGGTCACCAGGGCGGCGTAGTCCTTGTCGGGCTCCGCGGCGGCGCGCCCGTCGACCATGTCGAGGAGGCGCTGCGCCAGGCTGAAGTCCCGGCCCTCCACGGCCGCTTCCGCGAAGGCTGGCGCGAGCCGGGCCTGCAGGTCGTCCGGATAGGCGGCCAGCACCTGGGCGGCGCGGCGGTAGCCGGCCAGAGCCTGCGGCCAGCGCCGCAGCTTCGCGTCGGTGTAGGCCTTCCACAACAGCGCCTCGGGCTCCGACGAGAGCGCCTCGGCGCCGAGCGTCTTGGCGGCGTCGGGGACCCGGTTGGCGATGACGTTGGCGATCCCGTTGAGGATCTGCAGCCCGCGGTCGTTGGCGATGTCGGGATTGTCGGCCATCGTCACCGCGATGGTGCCCAGCGCCTCCTGGCCGAGGCCCGCCGCCAGCTCCAGCTTGGCCAGCGCCATGCGGGCTTCGGGGCGCGCATTGCGCGGCGCCTCGGCGGCGGCGCGCTCCAGCGCGCGGCGCTGCTCGCGGATCGCTCCCGACAGGTTCCGGGCCCAGACCTCCTTGTCGATCACCAGCTGCGGACCTTCGCCGCTCGCCTTGGCGGCGAGCGCCATCTCCGGCAGGGCGGAAATCGAGAGCCCGCCGTCGCGGCTGACCAGGACGTCGTCGACGCCCGCCTTGACGACGAGATCGTCGGACAGCGGCGCGATCACCACGCCCATGGCGGTGGGAAGCGCGCGGAAATCGACGAAGGACTGGCCCTTCACGACGCCGCGGACCGACTTGCGGGCGGTCACGATGGCGAGGCGGTCGCCGGCGTCCGGGTCGTCGACCCAGTGCACGCCGCCCACGTCCGGGAAGGCCGCCCGCACGATGCTGCGCCCGTCGCGGTCCGAGCCGCGCGCGAAGGCCACGATCCCGCTCTGGGCCACCACCTCGTCGCCGAGCGTCACCACCCAGCGCCCGTCGGACGCCGCCGCGCGGACCAGCGCCGCCCGGGTCAGCGCCAGGCGCAGGATCGAGAGCCGCCCGACGCGCCGGACGTCGACGGCCGACACCAGGCCGGGCGCCACCATGCCGACCTGCGAGGGCTCGAACGGCGCCGTCGTCTCGGCCGCGATCCAGACCGACCCGGCCCGCTCGAACACCGCCATGGGCGTCGCAGGCGACAGCGGGATGGTCAGCCTCACCGAGCCCCTCTCGGCCGCGACGCCGACCTTGATCTCCGCGGGCTCGATCTGCGCGGCCGGTTCCGGGGTCGGCGACCTGTAGCCCGGCGTCGCCACCGTGACGGGGGTCGCGGGAGTGGGCGCTCCCGTCGCCGGCTTTCCGGCGCTGCGCGCCGCGCCGGCCGGATCCGGGCTGGGGCTCAGCTCCGGGCTGACGGCCTTCGGCGCGTCCTTGCCGCCCTCGCGGGTCCCAGCCAACTCCTTCGCCGGCTCCTTGCCCACCTTGCCGCCCTTGGACGGGGCGAGGTCGAGGACGTAGTTGTCGTCCTCGCGAAAGCCGCGCACGTCGACGCCGGGCTGGACCGTGAGGGCGAGGCGCAGGAGGCCGGGACCGGCCTCGGTCTCCACGGCGCTGATCAGCGCCGGCAGGGCGGTGCGCAACCGGTTGGCGTCGATCCGCAGCGCCGCCTGGAAGGTCAGCTCGACGCGGTTGTCCTGCTTCGCCATGTCGATCGGCGCGAAGACCGGCACCTCGAAGAACAGGCGCGAGAAGGTCGGCGTGGTGCCCACCTTGAAGGTGACGTCGCGGACCTCTTCGCTCGCCTTTTTGCGGACGAGCCGCCGGGCCGTCTCCTCCGCGTCCTTGGCGCGGCGCGACAGGTCCTCGATGACGTCCTGTGGCAGGCTCGGCGGCTGGCCCCGCCAGGTCTCGGGCAGCAGATCGATGAAGAGCTTGTCGCCCGCCTCCATCATGTTGGGCCGCACGGGCTTCTGCAGCGCCATGCGCAGCGTCCGCCCATCCGGGTCCAGCCGCACGGTCGAGACGTAACTGGGCAGCTCCAGCGCGATCTTGTCGATGGAGAAGTCGACCGGACGGTCGAAGCTGACGAGCAGGATGCCGGCGCCCAGCCGGACGCTGGCCTTGGGCAGCTCCTCGAAATTGAACACGGCCCGGCCATAGCCGTTCATCTCGGAGCCGTGCAGCGTCGATTTCGCCGCCATGGCCGGGATCGGCAGGAGCAGGATCGCGCCGAGCGCGCAGGTGGCCAGCAGGCGCGACCGGGCCTTCGCGCTGGCGGATCGCCGCGCGGCCGATGCGAGCACGCTGAACCGACGCAAAACCATCCTGTCCCGTATCGCCGCGACCGTCGCCCGAGGTTGGGTACGGTTATCGGACCCTAAGGAGAAAGGGTGAACGGGGCCTTACCGCGGGCGCCCCGGGGGCCGCGGCGGGAGGCTTGCGGCCCCGGATCAGGGCTTGCGCGGCTCGATCGCCTGCAGCTCGCCGGCCGGAAGCGCCTCGCGGGAGCCGGCCTGGGGCGGCCCGCCGCGCAGGCTCGGCTTGGCGAGCTCCACGGTGAGCCGCTCGGCCGCCTCGGGCGACATGGCGGCCAGAACCTCCGACATCTTGCGCGGATTCATGGCGTTGACGACCGGAACCAGCACCTTCAGGTCCAGCCTGTCGAACACCTTGGCGGCGTCCTTGGGCTTCATCGCCTCATACATGGTGACGATGTTCTTGAGGCCGCCCTGCTCGGGGGAGCCCGCGGGCGCGCCGGCCGCCGCTGCGGCGCCGGGAGCCGCGCCGGAACCGGGTTCGGCTTGGCCGGCCGGCCGAGATTCCAGGCCCTTCAGCTCGTTGATCTTGGCCTCCAGCTTCTTGTCGGCGGCCTTCAGCAGCTGTTCGCGGGTGTCCAGCTCGCGCTGGCGGTCGTCGAGCTGCTCGCGCCGGTCGCCGAGCCGCTGGAGCAGCGACTTCTCGGCCGCCGAGAGCGGCTGCGGCCCGTCGAGCGGCACCGCTTTGGAGCCGGGGGCCGTGGACGGATCGATCTTGGGATCCGCCTTGGCGTCCGCCTTCTCCTCTTTCTTCTTGGCGGGAGCGGTCGAGCCCGTGGTGTCAGGATCGAACTTCGACGCCGCGCGCTTCTCCGCCATTTCGGCGAGGGCCGAGCGGCCGCCCGGGTTCTGCATCACGTCGATGCTCTTGAGCACAAGCAGCGCGCCCGCCGCGCAGGCCACCGCCGGAAACAGCCGCAGCCCCCAGGATCGCTTGGGCGCGCCGGGCGGAGACGATCCTCTCGCGAAGCGGTTCGGGTTGCGCATCAGGCGGCCTGGCTGTCGAGGCGCCGGCGGGCGCGCTGGGCGAACGCCTCGGCGGCGGCCAGCGTCGCGGCGAGCCGCGAATTCGCGCCGTTCGACGCAACCTCGGGCGCCTCGCGCGGGCTGACGGCCGGCGGCGGCGGCGGAGCGACGGACGGAGCGGTCCGGGGCGCGGCTGCGGGGCCCGCCGGCTCCAGCCCGCCCCGCGCGGTCTCGACGATGCGGGAGATGCGCGAGATCACGTCGTCGCCGGACTGGATGCGTCCGGCGAGTTCGGCGGAGTGCTGCTCGGCGACCCGCAGCTGCGCCCCGATCGTCTTGTCGCAATCCTCCACCACGGCGCGCAGCCCCGCCACGGCCCGGTCGGCGTTCTCGGTCGCCGTCATCAGGTCGATGATGGTGCGGCGCATGGTGGCCTCGTCCGCCTTGAGGCGGCGCAGCCTCCGGTCCAGCACGATGCAGTAGCCGATCGTGGTCGCCAGGAGCACGCACACCAGGAGTTCGATGAGAACGCCGATCATCACTTGTCCTTCGGTGCGGCGGCGCTCGCCTCGTAGGCGGCGAACGTCGTCTTCGACTTCTTGAGCTGTCGCAGCACCCGGATGGCGATCTTCTCGCCGACCCGGCCCATGCGGCCCTCCGTGATGAACACGTCGCCGCATTTCAGCCGGACCGGCGCGTCGGGGCCGAGGTCGAACATCAGCGTGTCTCCGACCTTCAGCTCCATCATCCGCCGCAGCGGAAGCTGGGTCTCGTACAGGATGGCGTCGATGTCGCTCTTGGCCTGCCAGATCTCGGTGGCGAGGTGGTCCTCCCAGATCGGATCGCGCCCGAACTTCTCGCCCATGAAGCTCTGCAGCAGGAGCTCGCGGATGGGCTCGATGGTGGCGTAGGGCAGCAGGATCTCGACCGCGCCGCCGCGGCCTTCCATGTCGATCCGTAGCTCGATCAGGATCGCCGCGTTGGCCGGGCGCGAGATCGACGCGAAGCGCGGGTTGGTCTCGATGCGGTCGACGTTGAAATGCACCGGCGACAGCGGTCGGAAGGCGTGCTCGGTGTCGCTCAGCACGATGTCCAGCATGCGCCGGACGAGGCTGGTCTCGATGGTCGAATAGGGCCGGCCGTCGAGCCGCGCCGTCGTGGTGGCGCGCCGACCGCCGAGCAGCACGTCGATGACCGAATAGGCCAGCGTCGAGTCGACCGTGATCAGGCCGAAATTGTCCCACTCCTCGGCCTTGAACACGGCCAGGATCGTCGGCAGCGGGATGGAATTGATGTAGTCGCCGAACCGCACCGAGGTGATGTCCGACAGGGACACCTCGACGTTGTCGGAGAAGAAGTTGCGCAGGCTCGTCGTCAACAGCCGGACCAGCCGGTCGAAGACGATCTCGAGCATCGGCAGACGCTCGTAGGAGACCATCGCCGAATCGACGATGGCCCGGATGCCGGAGCGTGCGCCGGCGGTTTCCGCCTCGTTGGTGAAGCCGAGGAGGTTGTCGATCTCGTCCTGGTTGAGGAGCCGGTCGACGCCGGTGTCGGGCACGTTGGCGGTGGCGGCCGCCTCGATCATGGCGGTCCATTCGGCCGCGATCGCGTCCGCATCGCCCCCGTTCATCAGATTGTCGTCAGCCATGGGCGCGCCGGCTCACTGGATGAGGATTTCTTTGAACAGGACCGCCTCGACCTTGGAGGGATAGATCGCGACGTTGATGCGCCGCAGGAGCTCCTCCTTGAGGCGGTAGACCCCCGCCGAGCCTTCCAGGTCGCTGGGGCGAAGCTCGCGCGTATAGACTTGGAACGTATCCTCGATGCGCGGCAGCAGGGGCTGCACCTCGGTGACGATCTTGGGGTCGGAAACCTCCAGGGCGATCTTCATCTTCAGGAAGCGCGGACGCTCGCCGGTCTGCTGGGTGTTCTGGCCGCCCAGATTGATCAGCATCTCCTTCATGTCGATGAAGGCGGTCTTCTTGGCCGCTTGCGCCGGCCCGCCATGGCCGTCGCCGCCGCCGGCCTCGGCGGCGGCGACGGCCTGCTTCTTCTTGGCGTACCACCAGTAGCCCCCGCCGCCGCCCCCGCCCAGGAGCAGCACGGCCGCCGCCACGATGATGATGAGCTTCTTCTTGCCTCCGCCGGCAGCGACTTCGCCTGCCGCGGCCGGAGGGGAAACCTCCGCCGTCGCGTCAGCGGCGCCTTTCTTCGGCTTCTTGGCCATCTCGGTGAATCTCTGGCGGGTCGGCCCGCGGTCTGGTCAAGCGACCATCGCCCCGCAGGGTTAATGAAGGCTTAAATGCGGCGGTCGCCCGGCAGGTTTTGCCGGGGAGAAACGACTCGACGGCGATTTCGGCCGGCGCCCCGCATCCTCCGCGTACAGCTTCAAGCCTCTGAATTGGCTTGATCTTTCATGACTGGCCGCGAGTGGCACGCCCGTTGCGGATGGAAGGGCGTGGCCGTCGTCGCTGGGGAGCGTCGCGGCGGCCGCGGGAACGAGGCAGCGGCGGGCCAGGCCTGCCGCCAGCGGGAGATCATCCGGTGGAGAACGCGCTTCTCATCGGCTTGTCGCGCCAGGTCGCGCTATCGCGAGAGCTGGACGTCATCGCCAACAACGTGGCGAATATCGGCACGACGGGCTTCAAGTCCCGCTCGCTTCGGTTCGAGGAGTACCTCATGCCGAAGGCCAGCGGCGACGCCTTCCCGCGTCCCGACAAGCCCATGTCCTACGTGCAGGACAAGAACACCGTGCTAGACATGTCCGGCGGCGCGATCGAGCGCACCGGCAACCCGCTCGACGTCGCCATCAACGGCGACGCCCTGTTCACGGTCTCGACCCCCAAGGGCGAGCGCTACACCCGCAACGGCGCCCTGCAGATCAATTCCCGGGGCGCGCTGGTCACCAGCGACGGCTTCCCGATCGTCGGCGACGGCGGCCCCGTGACGTTCACCGGGACCGAGAAGTTCATCGCCATCGGGCCGGACGGCACGATCTCCACCGAGGACGGCGCCAAGGGCAAGCTGAAGCTCGTCTCGCCCGGCGACCCGAAGGCCCTGCGCAACGAGGGCGCGAATCTCTACGCCAGCGACGCCCCGCTGCGCCCCGCCCCCAAGGAGACGCGGGTGGAGTCCGGCGCCCTGGAACGCTCCAACGTCAAGCCGGTGCTGGAGATGAGCCGCCTGATCGAGGTCAACCGCTCCTACGCGACCGTGTCGGCGATGCTCCAGCGCAATGACGACATGCGCCGCTCCGCCATCGAAAAACTCGCCTCCATCCCCTCCTGAGGAGCCTGACTGATGCGCGCCCTCTACACCGCCGCGACCGGCATGGCCGCCCAGGAGATGAACGTCCAGGTCATCTCCAACAACATCGCCAACCTTCGCACCACCGGCTTCAAGCGCCAGCGGATCCAGTTCCAGGACCTGCTCTACGAGAACCTGCGCCGCGCCGGTTCCGCCACCTCCGACCAGAACACGCAGGTGCCCTCCGGCGTGCAGATCGGCTCGGGCGTCAAGACGGTGTCGACGGCCCGCGTCATGAGCCAGGGCACGCTGACCACCACCGAGAACGAGAACGACGTCGCCATCCGGGGCGAAGGCTTCTTCCAGGTCACGATGCCGGACGGCCGCACCGCCTACACCCGCGACGGCTCGCTGGAGCGCGATTCCACCGGCCAGCTCGTAACCCATGACGGCTATCCGCTGGCGCCGCAGATCACCGTGCCGGCGAACGCGACCGCGATCACCATCAGCGCCGACGGCCGGGTGCAGGCGACGCTGCCCGGCGCGACCGCTCCGTCCCTGCTCGGCCAGCTGCAGCTCGCCCGTTTCGTCAACAAGGCGGGCCTGGAATCGCTGGGCGACAACCTCTTCGTCGAGACCGCGGCGTCCGGCCCGGCCGTCAGCGGCAACCCCGCCAGCGAGGGCTTCGGCAATCTCCAGCAGAACTACCTGGAAGAGGCCAACGTCAACGCCGTCACGGAGATCTCCTCCCTCATCGCGGCGCAGCGCGCCTACGAGATGAACTCCAAGGTGATCACCGCGACGGACCAGATGCTGCAGTCCACCACCCAGATGTTCAGGGGCTGAGCCATGGCGATCGTGACCCTGATGCGCGCCGCCGGCCTCGCCGGCCTGGCCCTCCTCGCCGCCCTGGAGGCGGCCGTCCCGGCCGGCGCCCAGTCGGCCCCGAAACCGGCGCTGCGCGGCGATGTCGTCGTCATGCGCGACGTGGTCACCCTCGGCGACCTCGTCGAGCGGGCCGGCGCCGCGGCCGCCTCCCCGGTGTTCCGCGCCCCGCCGCTGGGCAAGGCCGGCACCATCCAGGCCATCCGGGTGATCGAGGCCGCGCGCAGCGCCGGCCTCTCGGTCGACCCCGGGACCGTGTCGCAGATCGTCGTCAGCCGCGCCTCGCGCCGGGCCCCGAAGGCCGAGATCGAGGCCGTGGTCAGCCAGGCGCTCACCGACCGTTACGGCCTCGACCGTCCCGACGTCGCCCTCGCCCTGGAGGCCGGCGAGCAGGCGGTCCACCTGGAGCCGGACGCGCTCGGCCCGCTGAAGGTCTCCGAGCTGGTCTACGACCCGCGCAGCCGCCGCGTCGAGGCGGTCCTCACCGTCGCCGGCAGCGCGTCCCTGACGCTGAAGCCGCTCCGCGTGCTGGGCCAGACCGTCGACATGGTCTCCGTGCCGGTGCTGCAGAAGACCGTGCAGCGCGGCGACAGCGTCACCGCCGCCGACGTGACGGTCGAGCGCCGTCCGCGCGCCGACTACCCGACCGCCGGCTTCGTCGACCCCTCCATGCTGGTCGGCCGCATCGCCCGCAACGCCATGCAGGCGGGCTCGGCGGTGCGCGAGACCGACGTCGTCAAGCAGGAGATCGTCGAGAAGAACGCCACCGTGACGGTGCTCTACGAGACCCCCGGCATCGCCCTGGCCATGCGCGGCAAGGCCCTGGAGGCCGGCGGCGTTGGCGACACGGTGCTGGTCATGAACCCGCAGTCGAAGCGCACCCTCTCCGCCACGGCGATCTCGCCGGGCGTGGTGAAGGTCATCATGGCCGTCCCGGGCCGCCTGGCCGAGAACGGCGCCGCGCAGGTGGTGCGATGAGCCCGCGCCGCGCTCCCTCGCCCCTCGCCTCTCCTCGAATGAACGGCCTCTCCGTCATGTCCGCACCGCGTCGCCTCTCCGCTCGGTTTCTCGCCGCCACCCTGCTCGCCGGCGGACTGACCGCCTGCGGCTCGCTGGACCGCGTGTCGAGCATCGGCAAGGCTCCCGCTCTGTCGGCGATCGAGGATCCCACCGCCCAGGCCGGCTACAAGCCCGTGCAGATGCCGATGCCGCAGCCCGAACCCGTCGCCTACGCTCCCAACTCGCTCTGGCGCCAGGGCGCGAGAGGCTTCTTCAAGGACCAGCGCGCCCGCAACATCGGCGACCTCGTGACCGTGAAGGTGAAGGTCACCGACAAGGCCAACATCGACAACGCCACGAAGCGGTCCCGCGCGGCCGGCGACAAGCTCGGCCTGACCAACATCTTCGGCTTCGAGAACGAGGTCGGGAAGGTGCTCAACGACAAGACGGACCCCGGCTCGCTGCTCGACGCGAACTCCTCGTCGTCCAGCGCCGGCGCCGGATCGGTGCGCCGGTCGGAGGAGTTGATCACCAGCGTCGCGGCCGTCGTCACCCAATTGCTGCCGAACGGCAACCTGGTGATCGAAGGCAAGCAGGAGATCCGCGTCAATTTCGAAATTCGCGAGCTGATCGTCGGCGGCGTCATCAGGCCCGAGGACATCGACAGCGACAACACCATCGATTCCGCCAAGATCGCCCAGGCCCGCATCGCCTATGGCGGCCGCGGCCAGATCACCGACGTCCAGCAGCCGCGCTACGGCCAGCAGATGATGGACATCGTCCTGCCCTTCTGACCCGTCTTCCCGGGACGCCGGCACGCTCCCCAAGTCACGCTGGCGGCCCTCGGCGCCCCACTCCCGGGGCGCTGAACGGCGAGCGGCGCTCCGAATGGTCCGGAGCGCCGCCGCAGTCCCCAGCCGATCAGCCCAGGAGGTTCAATCGTCGCGATAGACCCGCTCGTTGCGCTCGTGGCGCTCCTGCGCCTCGATCGAGAGGGTCGCGATGGGCCGCGCCTCGAGCCGCTTCAGGGAGATCGGCTCGCCCGTCTCCTCGCAATATCCGTAGGTGCCGTCGTCGATCCGCGCCATGGCGGCGTCGATCTTGGCGATCAGCTTGCGCTGCCGGTCGCGGGCGCGAAGCTCGATGGCGCGGTCGGTCTCCGACGACGCCCGGTCGGCGAGATCGGGGTGGTTTTCACTCTCGTTCTGCAGGGCCGCCAGGGTCTCCCGGCTCTCGCGCAGAATTTCTTCCTTCCAGGCGGTCAGCTTGCGGCGGAAATACTCCTTCTGCCGGTCGTTCATGAAGGGTTCGTCATCGGTCGGCCGATAAGCGGCCTCCAGAGTCGTGGTAGCCATCGTACCCTTTCAGCTTCCGCAGCCTGCCGACTTTCGTCGCGGCCTCCCCCGCGGGTGCGCCGCCTATATATCTTCGCGGCAACCGGCGGGCAATCGTGAAGAAGGGTGCGAAATCGTGACGTAAAGCCTGAAATCACGGCGTTTTGACGAAGGACAAGGCGCCTCGCGGCCCTGTGAGGACATTCGGCGCGTTCGCCGCCGTCCACACGCCGGGGTAGCGGCGCCGGCGACGCGGGTTGCGGGCCGCGACGCCGCCCGCGATTCGCGGCCGCGTCAGAACTGGAAGTAGATGAAGTCGTAATTGGCGTCGTCGCCGATCTTCAGCAGCACGACGATGAACAGCAGCGCCAGCGCCACCGCGACCCACCGCTGCGGCCGCATGCGCTGGCTCAGCATCCAGGCCGTCGGTCCCAGCATCGAGAACGCCGCCGCCGCCGCCAGCGCCCGCCATTTGAACCCGCTGCCGCTCGGCGCGAAGCCGAACATCGCCGCATAGATCCGCTGCGCCGCCCCGAAGGTCTCGGCCCGGAACAGCACCCACGTCATCATGACGAACACGAAGGTGAGCGCCCAGCCCGCCGCCGCCGGCATCCTGATCCCGGTGCGTCGCCAGAGCAGGCCCGCCGCCAGGCCCAGCCCGTGCGCCAGGCCCCAGGCCACGAAGGTGAAGCCCGCGCCGTGCCACAGGCCGCCCAACCCCATGGTGGCCACCAGGGCCAGCATCTGCCGCGCCAGGCCGTAGCGGTTTCCGCCCAGCGGAATGTAGAGATAGTCGCGCAGGAAGCGCGACAGCGTCATGTGCCAGCGCCGCCAGAAGTCCTGCAGCGAGGTCGCCCGGTAGGGCGTCTCGAAGTTCTGGGGCAGCTGCACGCCGAACATCAGCGCCAGGCCCAGCGCCATGTCGGTATAGCCCGAGAAGTCGAAATAGATCTGGAACGTGAAGGCCAGCACGCCCTGCCAGGCGTCCTTCATGGTGACGAGGTCGCCCGAGGCGGCCGCCTTGAACACGGGCTCGGCGTAGGCCGCCAGCGGATCGCCGATCAGCGTCTTCTTGGCGAGGCCCAGGATCAGGATGGCGAGGCCGCGCGCCACCCGCTCCTCCCAGCCCGGCGCATAGGGCTTGAGGTCGAACTGGTGCATGACCTCGCTCCACCGGACTAGCGGCCCGGCGAGCACCTGCGGGAAGAACGCGATGTAGAGCCCGTAGCGGATCAGGTCGAAGCGCGGGGCCCGCCCGGCCCTGAGGTCCACCAGATACATGATGTGGTGGAAGCTGAAGAAGCTGATGCCGAGCGGCAGGGCGATCTCCAGCTTGGGGATGGCGACGCCCGGCGCCAGGTTGGCCAGGGAGGCGAAGAAGCCGGCGTATTTGAATACGCCCAGCACGGCCAGGTTCAGCGCGATCGCCAGGACGATCAGCCCGTTCTCGTTCCCGGCCCCGGTCTCCCGCTTGCGCACGAAAATCTGGGCGACCAGCCAGTTGATCAGGACCGAGAGGACGAGCAGCGGGATGAAGCGCCAGTCCCAATAGCCGTAGAACACCACCGACAGCGCCAGCAGAACCGGCAGGCGCGCCTGGGGCGCGTAGCGGGCCGCGGCCGCATGGACGGCCAGCGCCAGCGGCAGGAACCCGAGAAGAAAGACGAAGGAGTTGAACAGCATGTCTGGTCCACGCCCGCGCTCGCCATGGCGCCGGCCCTTGACGCCGCCCCGACCGCTCCCGGCGGGCCGGGCGCAGATGGGCCGAAACGGCGGCCTGCGTCAACCTTGACGAGCGCCACGGCGAGCCCCGCACGGCATTCGGCCGAGCCCCGCAACTTCCCCGCAACGCTTGGCCGCTCCCGTCATCCCCGGCGGCGCGGGGCGCCGGGACGGGATCCAGAAGGGTTCGGGCGAGGCGCCCTTCGCCCGGCCTTTCTGGATCCCCTTCCCGCGCCTGCGGCGCGCCGGGGATGACGGGGGTGTGGGGAAAGGCCGCAATTGCGCCCCCTCGCCCCGGAACGGGGAGAGGGCTGGGGTGAGGGGCGGCGGGTCAGCCTCCGTCATCCCCGGCGGCGCGCAGCGCCGGGACGAGGATCCAGAACGGTTCGGGCGGGGCGCCCTTCGCCCGGCCTTTCTGGATCCCCTTCCCGCGCCTTCGGCGCGCCGGGGATGACGGGGGATTTTTGAGGGCCTAGCCGCGGGACGCACGTTTATCTCCGCGGCCTTTCGGCCCGGAGAGATAGGTGGAGGGCGGCGCGGAGCGGCGACGCTGGGGACCCCACGGCGAGTGGGGTGGGTAGAGTGGAAGCCGGGAGGCCGCCAGGCCCCGCCGCTCCGCGCGCAGCGTTGGAGGACGACAGGAAGATCCCGGGGCGCTTTCAGCCCCTTCGCGTTGTCGCTAGTCGGACCTTGTCTTTCGTCCGCCGCCTCGACCGGGTCGTGAGCCCGGCTTTGACGGCCGCCGCCCCCGATCCACATCCGTCACGCTGCAGACGCCCCTCCGTGGACCGGAGCGACGCCAACTTAGGAATATTTTCTGGATCTGTCAAGCGGCGTCGCGTTGCCCCCCGGCGCGGGCGAGCTTGGCGAGCTCCACTTCGGCGCGCAGCTCGATCTGGGCGAGCACGTCGTCAAGGCCGGGGTCGTCGGTGCCGTCCCGGCGCTCGGCCAGCTGCTGCTTGAGCCCGACGAGGTCGGACGCGCCGATCCGGCCCGCCAGCAGGCCGGCCTTGAGCCGGTCGAGCGATGCCAGGAGGTCGCGGCCGCGCTTGGCCACCTTGCGCTTGCGGACGAGCGGGTCGCCGTCCGACTGCAGCACGAGCAGCGCCTCGATGCCGCCGAGCGACGCCGCCGGGGCGGCGCCCTGGGCCGGGCGCGCGGCGGGCCCTCCGCCGTCCAGCGCGAAAGCGGCCCCGCCTCCCCTCCTGCCGAGGGTCGCGGCGGGCGTTCCGATCGGCGGCTTGCCATCGATGCGCATGCGGACGGTCTCCTTGACGCCACCCTTTGGCCGCCATGGTTAAGGCTGCGTTAAAGGCAGGGCAAAAGCTGCCGCCCAGGGGCGCCGATTCCTCCGCGACCGCCCGGCCTGGCTGAGGCCGGGTTACGACGATCGTGAGCATTTTCAACGATCTGCGCCGCGGCCGACGGTGGCACGCGTCTCGCAACCCCGTCAGGGTCTCGAACACGTGGCCCCCATGATCCGCACTTTCGCCCGCTTCGCCTGCCTCGCCGCCGCCCTCGCCGCGCCGCTATGCGCCGCGGGGCCCGCTTCGGCCGCGTCGTCGCGCATCAAGGACATCGCCTCCATCGAGGGCGTGCGGCAGAACCAGCTCGTCGGCTACGGCATCGTGGTGGGGCTGAACGGCACGGGCGACACGCTGAACAACTCGCCCTTCACCAAGCAGTCCGGCACCGCGATGCTGGAGCGGCTGGGCGTGAACATCAAGGGCGCGAACATGCGCACCGCCAACATGGCGGCCGTGATCGTGACCGCCAACCTGCCGCCCTTCAGCGCCCAGGGCACCCGCATCGACATCACGGTCTCGTCGCTGGGCGACGCCAAGAGCCTGCAGGGCGGAACCCTCATGGCGACCCCGCTGCTGGGCGCGGACGGCGAGGTCTATGCGGTGGCGCAGGGCTCGGTGGCGATCTCCGGCTTCTCCGCCGAGGGCGACGCCGCCAAGGTGACGCGCGGCGTGCCGACCGTGGGACGCATCGCCGGCGGCGCGCTGATCGAGCGCGAGATCGAATATGCGCTGCGGGCGCAAAAGACGCTGCGCCTGGCGCTGCGCAATCCGGACTTCACCACCGCGCGCCGCATGGCCGCCGCCATCAACGACTTCATGGGCGCCGACGCTGCCGAACCCACCGACCCCTCCACGGTGGCGATCCAGATCCCGCCGAACTTCCGCGGCAACATGGTGCAGCTGCTCACCGAGATCGAGCAGCTGCGCGTCGACCCGGACCAGGGCGCCAAGGTCGTCATCGACGAGCGCTCGGGCATCATCGTGATGGGCAAGGACGTGCGCGTCTCCACCGTGGCGGTGGCGCAGGGCAACCTGACGGTGACCATCACCGAGCAGCCGGTGGTCAGCCAGCCGGCCCCGCTCAGCAGCGGCCAGACCGTGGTGGTCCCCCGCACGGGCGTGACGGTGAACACCGGCGAGGGCAACAAGCTGGCGCTGGTCAAGGAGGGCGTGACCCTGCGCGAGCTCGTCGACGGGCTGAACGCGCTCGGCATCGGGCCGCGCGACCTCATCGCCATCCTGCAGGCCATCAAGGCCGCGGGCGCGCTCCAAGCCGACATCGAGGTGATGTGATGGCGTCCTTCGTACTTCCGGCCGCCGGCGCGGGGGCTCACGCCCTGGCTTCGGGCAAGATCCTCTCTTCCGAGCGGGACCCGAAGCTGCAGAAGACCGCGCAGGACTTCGAGACCATGTTCCTGGAGAACAGCTTCAGCCAGATGTTCGCGGGCCTGCAGGGCGAGGGCCCGCTCGGCGCCTCGGGCGCGGGCGCCGACATCTATCGCGGCATGCTCACGCAGGAATACGCCAAGACGGTCGCCAAGTCCGGCGGCGTCGGCGTGTCCGACAGCATCTATCGCGAGCTCCTGAAGATGCAGGAAGGCCGCCGCGGCGGCGCCTCCGCCGGTCTCGCCGCCGCGCGGTCGCTGTCGCAGACGCAGCCGCTCCCGTCCGCCCCGACCCTGGGAGGCTCCCATGGCGCCTGATCGCGCTCGCGTCCCCAACATCGCGTCCGCCGCCGAGGCCGACCGCTTCGCCGCCGGCCTGATCGACGTCATGGCGTCGCTCCAGCGCGTCATCGGCGAGGAAACCGGACTGTTGAAGGCCTCCCGCCTGCGCGAGGCCGCCGGCCTGACCGAGGCCAAGACGGACGCCTCCAGGCATTATGTGCATGCCCTCGAGGCGCTGCGCGCCAACGCCGTCGCGCTCGCCCGATGGGCCCCGGCGGCGGTGCCGCGGATCAAGGCCGCCCAGGCCAGCCTGTCCGACGCGCTGCAGCTCAACATGGCCGTGATCGCGACCGCGCGCTCGGTCTCGGAGACGATCGTGCGCAGCCTCGCCCAGGAGGTCGCGGCCCCGCGGACGCTCACCACCTACGGCGCGGCGGGCGCGGCCAACCGGCCGGCGCGGCCCGCGGCGACGCCGCTGCTGGTGTCCCGCTCGCTCTGACCTTGCCGATTCTTTTTCTGCAGCGAACGGCTTACACTCGCCGCGCGTGTATTTTACCATCTTTGCTTACTTAGGATTCAGTTTTACACGCTAAGGTCGCGTCTATGCCGCCCAGAATCGGGTCGCGCTTGTCGAGAGGATTTCGACATGGATATCGGCCTCACCCCCCGGCCGGTCGCCAGCGTCGGAACGCCCGTTCGCACGGAGCCGTTGCCGCCGCCTGACGCCGTCGCCACAGACCTGCCGCCTGCCGCCGCCGTGACGGCGTCCCCCGACGCCGCGCAGGTGCGCGTCGACCTGTCGCGCGGCTCGCAGAGCATCCAGGATCTCGAAGTGGCCGTGCGCGAGACCATCAAGCGCAACCTCCTGCTCGATCCCGAGACCCGCCAGGTCGTCTACAAGGCGGTCGACACGCGCTCCGGCCAGACGGTGGAGCAGATCCCCGACGAGGCGCTCCTGAAGCTGCGCGCCTATGTGCGGGCGAACGCCCAGGCCGGCGAAGCCAAGCCTTCGGCCGAGATGACGGCCTAGAAATGAAACGGTAAGCATCCGGGCCTTCGGCAGGAATGCGCCGCAGCCGCGACGCCGCAACCCTGTATTCACAAACGAGAGCATGACCCGTAGCGCATTTTTAACCTTACCGGTATCTGTTTTTACCATGTTGATTGTTGCAAAGTCTTGTTATTCATAACCGACGTAAACGATATTTCTTTGACAGGCGTTAGACCGCGGCGTGATCAATTCTTGGCAACAACCAGGACGGTTGTGCGAGTCCAAGAATTGGAAACCAACCATGCCCATCACTCTCTCCTCATCGATCACCCAGAGCCTGAAGGCGCTGTCTCAGATTCAGGACGACTCGAACCAGTCGACCCTGCGCATTTCGACCGGCAAGAAGATCAACTCGGCCATGGACGGCGCGGCGACCTACATGCTCGCCAAGACCATGGACGACCGCGCGAGCCTGCTGAACAAGGTCAATGACGGGATCAAGACGTCGATGGCCACGCTCAAGCTCGCCGAAACCTCTTGCGACACGATCGTCGACTATCTGACCAAAGCGCAGAAGGCCATGCAGGCGGCGAGCGCTACTTCGACCTCGGCCACCTCCGCACCGGTCTCCACTGCGTCGTTCAGCGCAACTGTGACTGGCGCCACCGCGCTCAACGCCGGAATGTTCGAGGACGGGGACGTCCTGAAGATCTCGGCGGGCGCCGGAACGACGCAGGTGTCGATGTCCATCAAGGTCGTCACGGCGTTCGGCGGCGCCTTGGGCGGCCAACTCGGCGACGGCAGCGATGGAAACCCGCTGGAGGTCAGGAACATCACCGACGTGATCAACACGATCAACGGATTCTCGGGATGGACAAGCGGCGCCCGTGTGACCGCATCGCTTTCGGGCGGCCGACTGCAAATGAATTCGAACCAGGACATGACCATCCAGCAAACGGCGAATGTCGGCACGGCCCAGAGCCTTGGCTCAATGCTGTCTGTTTCGGGCGTGAGCACTCCGACAGGCATCACGGGCACGCTGGGCGGCAACGTCGTGTCGTTCGCGGTTCCTTCGGCCACCAGCTCCGCAAACGCCCGCAAGACTGCAGCCGATCTGTTCCGCAATACGCTCGACTCGGTGTTCAACCTCGTGCAGGACGCGCAGATCAGCGGCGTCAACATGTTGAAGGGCGACAAGCTCAGCGTGGCCCTGAATGAATCCTACACGACCAAGTTCGACATCCAGTTCGGCGCTTCGGACCCCAATACTCTGGGCCTGAACTGGGACACCACGACGAAGAAGTCATCTTTGGCGTCGGGTGATTTCCAGAGCGATCCTGAGTTGGCCACCGCGATTACGAAGATCACCTCCGCGATCACGACGATAAAGGATAGGCAGACGCAAATTTCGGACCGCGCTTCGCTGCTCAACATGCGCGCGGACTACAACGCCTTCCTGCAGAAGTCGCTCGCCGAGGCCAGCGACGCCTTGACGGCGGCCGACATCGCCGAGGAAACCGCCAAGCGCAACCAGGCGGAGACTTCCGCCCAGTTCACGATCAACTCGATCACGTCGAGCCAGCGCATGGACCAGGCCCTCCTGTCGCTGCTGCGCTGAGCGCATCGTCCGGCGTTGATGCGGGGGCCTGCGCGGCCCCCGCCAGATCCCCTGCTGTTCCCAAGGACCCGTGATGTCGCCAGCCGCCCAGCCGTCCGCCGGACGCTTCGCCCCCGCTTGCCCGGTCGAGACCGAGATCGAGCTTGCGAACGTGTCAGCCGCCCAGGCCGCACGCCTCGCCTACGCGCAGCGCGCCTATGCGTCTGCGGTCGAACGCTCCCCTCGCCCCCGCTGTCTCGAGGCCGAGGCCCTGGTCCGCGCCGCGACGCGGCTCTACCACGTGCAGACCGGCCAGCCCGGCGCCGACCTCCACGCCGCGCTCGACTACAACAGCACGGTGTGGCGCGTGCTCGCCGCCGGCGCGAGCGAGGAGCCGGAGGACAGGCTGAGCGGCGCCCAGAAGCAGTGCCTCGCCAACCTCAAGCACGTGCTCGGACTGGCGGCGAACTACGCCCGCTCAGGCGGCGTCGCGGGTCTGACAACGCTGATCGACGCCGACAAATCCCTGGCCCAGGCGATGCGGGACGAGCGCGAAAAAAAGCACTGACGTGAAGATCGGCCATTTAATGCAAGTATATCGCCGCAAGGCATGTACACTTGAAGTTGCATTGACAAAAATTTCCACCAAACCGTGTAACTCGAATGGATGTTTATTGTAGGTCTCCTCAGATTGTTTACCAAAAATTCTGAGTTAACATTCACCGTAGCCTTCTGAAGCTCAGCTACTGCTGGGTGAAGCGTGCAAGCGCAAGAAGAGGGCAAAGCGATGGTCGCAATTTCAGCTCAGATGGCCAGCAGTCTGAACAACCTGCTGTCCCTAAATGATGACATCACCCGGACTCAAAGCCGGCTCTCGACTGGTAAGGCCATTGCGTCCGCGTCAGACAGCATCTCGGTCTTCTTCAAGGCCAAGAGCTTCACCGACAAGGGTGAGCAGCTCGACAACGTGAACAAGAACGTGTCGCAAGCAGTCGCCAACCTCGACATCGTCGACAAAGCGCTCTCGAACATGCAGGAGAACATCAAAGGCGCCCAGCAGCTCATGCGCGACGCCCGCGCCAAGGCCACGACGCCGTCCAATGCCGCGAACACTTTCCGAACCAACGGCACCTCGACGGGCACCTCCTACGCGGTCACGGCCGGCGCGCCCACCGCGACCCCGCCCGTCCCGGCGATTAGGGGCTCGATCGTCGACACCAGTGCTGCCTCGGACAACGGCGACAACAGCAGCATGTTTCAGGTGGGCGACATCATCCAGGTCAACGTGCTCGACACGAAAACCAACACCACGCTCACGCGTTACCTCAAGGCGGTCGCTCCTTCGATCGCCGGTCCGAACCAGACGAAAAACGGCGCCGGTTCGGGCGTCGCGGTCAGCCCGGCTGGCGCGCTGACCTACACGGCGGCTAACGATACGGCCATTGAGTTCAGCGACTTGGCGACGCTCGCCTCCGGGCTTACGACTGCGTTCGGCGTCGCGAACGCAAACTTCCAGTACAAGGAAACCACGTCGGCCGCCACCCCGCCCGTCACGACGGGCAAGATCGGTTTCAGCCTCGCTGGCCCCAACCTGTCCCTCACCTTCGGACAGGTCTTTGACGCCAACCTGTCGGCCACCACCGCCGCCACGACCAACGCGCTGGCTGATTTTGGCAGCATCTTCGGCAAGAATTTCGCCGCTAACGCCGGCCCGACGGCGCTCGGCGCTTCGCCGTCGATCGGCTCGGCGATCCAGTTTGGATCCGCCAACCCGGCGGCCAGCTATACCTACGCGTCCAGCGCCGGCCCCGGCAACGACCCCATCACGATCGAAGCGCGCAAGAACGCCTCTGACTTCTTCAAGCAGACCATGGTCGGCCTGGACGCCATGGTGAAGGACGCGTACCTCCCGGGCTTCGGGAATGTCCTCAGGGGCGACACCCTGAAAGTGGACCTGAACGAGACGGGTCTGCTGCAGCAACAGGTGAAGCTCGCAAGCGCCATCGATTTTACGCAAACATTCGGTACAGCGAATACGTGGGGCGTGGGGTTCAATGCAACAAACCAGACGACCGGCTTCACTGGCGATGACTTCCTGACCGACGGTCTGCTCGACAACGCGCTGACAGCCGTCTCGAAGATCTACACCGGCCTCAAGGCCGCCCAGGTGGTCTTGGCCGCGGCCAAGACCTCCATGTCGAGCCGCCTCGACTACAACAAGGTCATGGTCTCCTCGTTGACGACCACCGCCAACGAGATGACGGCGGCCGACACGGCGACGGAGGCGAGCAAGCTCGCAGCCCTGCAGAACCAGCAGAGCTTCGCGACGACGAACATGTCGATCACCAAGCAGGCGGAGCAAAGCCTGCTCCAGCTCCTGCGCTGACGCCGAAACGGGGGCGCGCGAAAGCGGCGCGCCCCCACCCCTGAGCAACGATCGATCCGGAACACTCCATGCACATCGCAGCCCAGGCCTATGGCCGCACCAGCAAGACCGGCCTTCCCACACGCGAACTCGAAGCGACCCTTCTGTCCCAGAGCGCGGCGCGCCTCGCGGCCGCCCGCGACAGGCGCGCAGACGACTTCGCCCTGGTGGTGGAGGCGCTCGAGGAGAACCGGAAGCTCTGGAGCCTCCTGGTGAGAGCATCCAGCGCGCCCGAGAGCGAGCTGCCCGACGCGCTGAAGCAGAACGTCGCGAAGCTCGGCGCCTTCATTTTTCAGAAGACCATCGATCTGATCGAGAACGCGGAGCCCGAGGGGTTCACCGCCCTCGCCGAGATCAACCGAAACATCGCCGCTGGCCTGCGTGGAATCCCGGCGGACGCCTGATCCCTCGTCTCGCGCCACCCCAAGCCCGCAGCTCGCCAGAGCCGCGGGCTTTTTCGTTTGGGCTTCACACGCTCTTCACCATACCGGCGGTTCTGACTGCGCGTTGCGCCCACAACCCCCACAATCGCAAACACAACCATTCCGAGTAATCACTCCTTCAGACCTACACGTCTAGGTTGTCCCCTGTCGCGAGTATCGCGGCCCGGCAGAAGGCCGGTTCTAACCAGAAGGGTGACACATCATGGCCGTAGCCATCTCGACCGGCGTTCGCAACGCCCTCGCCTCCCTGCAGTCCGTGCAGTCCCAGTCCCAGGTCGCCCAGCAGCACCTGGCCACGGGCAGGAAGGTGAATTCGGCGGTCGACAACGCCGTCAACTTCTTCACCGCCGCCGGACTGAGCGATCGCTCCAGCCAGCTTTCGGGCCTGCTGGACGGCATGTCCAACGCGGTGCAAACCATCCAGGCCGCCTCCAAGGGCATCGACGGCATCACCAAGCTGGTGCAGTCGGCGCAGTCCACGATCAAGCAGGCGCAGGCTGACGCTCTCGCGAGCCGTCCGACCAAGTCCGGCTCGGTCGGCCTGTCGAGCACGGCCGAGGCCGCCCTCACGGGCAAGAGCGTCAAGGATACGACCCTCGACAAGCTCGTCGAAGGCTCCGTCGCCACCGCCACCGCCTCCAGCGTCGGCTCGGTCGGCGTGGCGGCCAGCAGCGACGTGGTCATCACGGCGGGTTCGACCACCTACAAGTTCGCGACGACCAGCACCATGACGGTGCGCGACCTCGTGAACAACATCAACAACTCCGGGGTCGCGACCGCTTCGATCGACGACAATGGCAAGTTCACGCTCACGGGTTCGGGCTCCAGCACGCTGAAGTTCAGCGTCGGCACGGCCGCGTCCACGGACGGCGCGTCCAACACCAAGCTGAACGGACCCTCGGGCTCGGGCTTCGCCGGCGCCGCCGACTATACGACCGGGTTCGCCACCACGGCGACCTCGACCACCCGTTCGAACCTGATCCAGCAGTTCAACGACCTGCGCACGCAGATCGACCAGCTGTCCAAGGATTCGGGCTTCAACGGTTCGAACCTGCTCGACGGCAACAAGCTGTCGATCGTGTTCAATGAGAAGACCGGCTCCAACCAGAACAAGCTCGACGTGCAGGGTCAGACCATCACGTCCGCCAATCTGGGCATCGGGACGGCGGCGAATGGCGGGTCGGGCACGGCCGGCGCGACCAACTTCCAGGACGACACGGAACTCGCCAACGCCGGCCAGGCGCTGACGAACGCCCTCACGTCGCTGCGGTCGTTCTCGTCGACGCTGGGCTCCAGCCTGTCGATCGTCCAGACCCGTCAGGACTTCACCAAGTCCATGATCGACACCCTGAGCACCGGCGCGGACAACCTCGTCAACGCCGACCAGAACCAGGAAGCCGCCACCCTCCTCGCGTTGCAGACCCGCCAGCAGCTCTCGCAGACCTCGCTGTCGCTCTCCAACCAGGCGGACCAGGGCATCCTGCGCCTGTTCTGATCCAGAACGGATCGTCTCGACGTCTTCAGGCGGGGCCAAAAGCCCCGCCTTTTTCGTGCTCTGCGCCAAGGCGCTCGAGCGCCGCCGAAACCCGTCCCGCGCGCCCGCAGGCCGTTCACGCGATGCGTGAGCGGCATTAAGCTATCGTTCACCATAAACGTGAGGGACACCACTGAAGGTTGCTATACAAATGATTTCAATCAAGCATTTAAGCACCGCTTCATAATTTCGACCCTACCGTGTGGACATCCGGATGAACAACCGGATCAGCGCAATGCTGCTCTCCACACCAGAAGGGTTCCTGTCATGGCCACCGCAATCAGCTCCGGCGTTCGCAACGCCCTCAACTCGCTCACGTCCGTCGGCGACGCCGCCCAGGCCGCCCAGCAGCATCTCGCCACGGGCCGCAAGGTGAACACCGCGACGGACAACGCCGTCAACTACTTCACCAACATCTCGCTCAACTCGCGCGCCGACCAGTTCACAGGCCTGCTCGACGGCATGTCCAACGCCGTGCAGACCATCAACTCCGCCTCCAAGGGCATCGACAGCATCACCACGCTGATCAAGTCGGCCCAGTCGACGGTCAAGCAGATGCAGGCCGAAGCGACCGCCAATCGCCCGACCAAGACCGGCACGGCTCTGACGACCGCAGCGGAATCGGCGCTCACCGGCAAGAGCATCAAGGACACCACGCTCGACAAGCTGATCGGCGGCGCGTCGGCCGTCACCGCCACCGCCTCCGTGGCCGGTAACCTCGGCGCCGGCGCCGGCGTCGCCACCGCGCTGACCATCGTGTCGGGTTCGTCGACCTACACGTCGAACGCGCTCAGCAGCACGACGTCGACGGTCCGCGACTTCATCAACGAGATCAACAAGTCGGGCCTCGCCACGGCGTCCATCAACGACAGCGGCCAGTTGGTCGTCAACGGCGTCGGCTCCAACACGGTCCAGATCGGCTACGGCCAGGCCGCCACCAACGCGGCCGCGCTGACGGCCGCCCAGGCCGGCACGGGCAACACCGCGTTCGGCCTGGCGACCACGGACTACACCACCGGTGTTTCGGCCTCGGGCGGAAATTCCGCGGTGCGCTCGAACCTCATCCAGCAGTTCAACGACCTGCGCACGCAGATCGACAATCTCGGCGAGGACGCGGGCTACAACGGCACCAACCTGCTCGCCGGCAACAAGCTCTCGGTGACCTTCAACGAAAAGACCGGCTCCGACCTGAACAAGCTCGACGTCCAGGGCCAGACCATCACGTCCAGCAACCTGGGCTTGCTCACGGCCGGCACGACGACCACGGCCACCACCTTCAACGTCCAGAACGACACCGACCTCAGCACGGTGTCGGACGCGCTGACCACCGCGCTCGCGTCGCTGAAGTCGACCGCCTCCAGCCTGGGCTCCAGCCTGTCGATCGTCCAGGCCCGCCAGGACTTCAGCAAGAGCCTGATCAGCAACCTGCAGACCGGCGCCGACAGCCTCGTCAACGCCGACCAGAACCAGGAGGCCGCGACCCTTCTGGCGCTGCAGACGCGCCAGCAGCTCAGCCAGACGGCTCTCTCGCTGTCGAATCAGGCGGCGCAGGGCGTCCTGCGGCTCTTCTAAGGCCTCGAAAGCCTCTCATCTGCGCTCGGAAGGCGGGGGTCTCCACCCTCGCCTTTCGTCTTTTTGGCGGCGCCGTCACGCAATTGCGCCATGGGGTTGCATTTCTACAGTTTGGTTAACCTTTGGTTAGGGTTAACAACCAATGATTGCGTCGATCGGCGGGCCACAACCACCCGCTCCGTCAGAATGAAACGGATCGACGCCCATGGCCAATACCGTCCTGTCTCAGGGAGTTCGCAACAATCTTCTGGCGCTGCAAGACGTGGCGGCCCAGTCCACCGCCGTCCAGCAAAGGCTGGCGACGGGCAAGAAGGTGAACTCGGCCGTCGACAACGCGGTCAACTACTTCACCAATCTCGGCCTGAACGACCGGGCGAGCCAGCTCTCCAGCCTGCTCGACGGCATGTCCAACTCGGTGCAGACCATCCAGGCCGCCTCCAAGGGCATCGACTCGATCACCAAGCTGATCCAGTCGGCCCAGTCCACCATCAAGCAGGCCCAGGCGGACGCGCTGGCGAACCGGCCGACCAAGTCGGGAACCGCCCTGGCGACCGCCGCGGAAGTCACCGCCACGGGATCGAGCCTCAAGGACGTGACGCTCAACAAGGTGCTGGGCGGCGCCGCGGCCGCGGCCGCGACTTCCAGCTCGGCCGGCGCGGTCGGCATCGGCACGGGCGCCTCGGTGGCGCTGACGCTGACCTCCGGCACGACGACCTACACGTCCTACGCGCTGAACAGCACCACCTCGACGGTGCGCGACCTCGTCGCCGAGATCAACAAGTCCGGCATCGCCAGCGCCAGCGTCGACGATAACGGCAAGCTGGTCATCACCGGCTCCGGCTCCAACACGCTGCAGATCGGCGTCGGCCAGGGCGCCAGCAACGCGGCCGCCCTCACGGCCGCGCAGGCCGGCGGCGCCAACGTGGCGCTGGGCTTCTTGGCGGCCGACGCCACCACCGGCGTCGCCTCCGCGGGCGGCACCTCGGCGGTGCGCGCCAACCTGATCCAGCAGTTCAACGACCTGCGCACCCAGATCGACCAGCTCGCCAAGGACGCCGGCTACAACGGCACCAACCTGCTCGACGGCGACAAGCTCTCGATCATCTTCAACGAGAAGACCGGGTCGAACCAGAACAAGCTCGACGTCCAGGGCACGACCATGACGGCGGCCAATCTGGGAATCCTGCAGGCCGGCACGACCACCTCGGCCACGACCTTCAACATCCAGAACGACGTGGACCTGACGACCGCCTCGGACTCGCTGACGACGGCGCTGGCCTCGCTGCGGTCCACCGCGTCGAACCTCGGCTCCAATCTGGCGGTCGCACAGACCCGGCAGGACTTCACCCGTAACATGGTGACCACGCTGCAGACCGGCGCGGACTACCTGGTCAACGCCGATCAGAACGCCGAGGCCGCCAACCTGCTGGCTTTGCAGACGCGCCAGCAGCTGTCGCAGACGGCGCTCTCGCTCTCCAACCAGGCGGACCAGGGCGTGCTGCGCCTGTTCGGCTGATCGACAAACGACGCGGGGGCCGCCGCCGGGGCGGCCCGATCAAGGGTCCAGGAGGGACAGCATGGCTCTGAAAGTCGAACTCAAGCCGAACGAGCGGATCATCATCGGCAACGTGGTGCTGCGCAACGCCGACTCCCGCATTCGGTTCTTCATCGAGGGCCACGCCCCCATCCTGCGCGAAAAGGACATCCTCACGGCCGAGACCGCCGACACGCCCGCCAAGAAGATCTACTTGGCCGTGCAGCTCATGTACCTCGACCAGGACACCAGCCGCTACCACGACGCCTATTTCCAGCTCGTGAGGGACTTCCTCGGCGCCGCGCCCAGCGCTCTACCTCTGGTGGCGGAAATCAATAACCTAATCTTAAGTAGCGATATCTACAAAGCTTTGAAGGCTTCGAAGAAGCTCATCGATTACGAGGCGGAGTTGCTGGAACATGCATTACGCGGCTAATGCGTACGCCAAGACCCAAACCGCTTCGCTTGCGCCCCGTGATCTCGAAGCCGGCCTTCTCCTGAAGGCGGCGTCCCGGCTCCAGGCCCTCACGGAGGACTGGGAGGCCCGCAAGGGGGACGCCGACGCGGCCCTGACCTACAACCGCAAGCTCTGGACCATCCTGGCCACCTCGGCCACGGACGAGCAGAACCCGCTTCCGTCGGCGCTGAAGCAGAACATCGCCAACCTGGCCTTCTTCGTGTTCCGGCGCAGCATCGACGTGATGATCGCCCCCGCTCCCGAGAAGCTCGCTCCGCTCATCTCGATCAACCGCGAGATCGCGGCCGGCCTGCGCGTGCAGTCGCAGGCGGCCTGACGCCCACCCTCTCCTCCCCGGGTCAGTGGCTCTCGCGCGGGACGTCGTGTCCGCGCCGCCCGACGAGAAAATCCAGGTCCGCGCCTCGGTCCGCCTGCATCACCCGCTCGACATAGAGGCTCTGGTAGCCGCCCGTCATGGCCGGCGCGGGCGCGCGCCAGGCGCCCAGGCGCGCCGCGATCTCCTCGTCCGGGACGTCGAGATGCAGCCGCCGCGCCTCCACGTCGAGCTCGATCATGTCGCCGTCGCGCACCAGCGCGATCGGGCCGCCCACGGCCGCCTCCGGCGCGGCGTGGAGCACCACCGTGCCGAAGGCGGTGCCGCTCATGCGCGCGTCGGAGAGGCGCACCATGTCGCGCACGCCGCGCTCCAGCAGCTTGCGCGGGAGCGCCATGTTGCCGACCTCGGCCATGCCGGGATAGCCCTTCGGCCCGCAATTCTGCAGCACCATCACGCAGCTCTCGTCGATGTCGAGCGCCGGGTCGTCGACCCGCGCCTTGTAGTCCTCGATGGAGGCGAACACGACCGCCCTGCCCCGGTGCCGCATCAGCTCGGGGGACGCGGCGGACGGCTTCAGGATGGCGCCGTTGGGCGCGAGGTTGCCGCGCAGCACCGCGACGCCGCCATGCGCGACGAGCGCCTGGCCGCGCGGCCGGATCACCTGCGGGGCGTGGTTCACCGCGCCGCTGATGTTCTCCCTCACGCTCCGGCCCGTCACCGTGAGGGCGTCCAGATCGAGCAGGTCGGCGATCTCCGCCATCGTGGCCGGTAGCCCGCCCGCGTAGCAGAAGTCCTCCATCAGGTAGCGCCCTGACGGCATCAGGTCGACGATGGTGGGCGCGTCATGGCCGTAGCGGTCCCAGTCCTCGAGGGTGAGGTCCACCCCGATGCGGCCCGCGATCGCCAGCAGGTGGATCACCGCGTTGGTCGAGCCCCCGATGGCGGCGTTCACCCGGATGGCGTTGGCGAAGGCCTCCCGGGTGAGGATCTGCGACATGCGCAGGTCGTCGTGGACCATGGCGACGATGCGCCTGCCGGTCAGCCTGGCGAGCCGCGCGCGGTGCGCGTCGACGGCCGGATAGGCGGCGTTGCCCGGCAGCGCCATGCCGAGCGCCTCGGCCATGCAGGCCATGGTGGAGGCCGTGCCCATCGTCATGCAGTGCCCGGGCGAGCGGGACATGGCGTTCTCGGCGGCCATGAAGTCGTCCCGGCTCATCACGCCGGCGCGCACGTCCTCGGAGAAGCGCCACACGTCGGTGCCGGAGCCGATGTCGGCGCCCCGGAACTTGCCGTTCAGCATCGGCCCGCCCGAGACCAGGATGGTCGGCAGGTCGCAGCTGGCCGCGCCCATCAGCAGCGACGGCGTGGTCTTGTCGCAGCCCGCCATGAGGACGACGCCGTCCATCGGGTTGCCCCGGATCGATTCCTCCACGTCCATGGACGCCAGGTTGCGAAACAGCATCGCGGTGGGCCGCAGGTTCGATTCCCCGCAGGAGAAGACCGGGAATTCCAGCGGCAGCCCGCCCGCCTCCAGCACGCCGGCCTTGATGTGCTCCGCGAGGCCCCGGAAATGGGCGTTGCAGGGCGTCAGCTCGGAGAAGGTGTTGCAGATCCCGATGACCGGGCGCCCGTCAAAGACGTCGTTCGGCAGCCCGTTGTTCTTCATCCAGCTGCGATGGATGAAGCTGTCCTTGGAATCGCCCCCGAACCAGGCCTGGGATCTGAGCTTGCGGGACATGGCCGGGTCAGAAGACGCGGTATTTCAGATAGGCCTCCTGCGGATCGACGCCCGCCCGGATGGCCTTCACCATTTCGCCTTCCGTCGCCATCTTGGTCTCGGCGGCCGCCACCACCGCCTCGGCGGCGGAGCCCTCGATGAGGATCACGCCGTCGCGGTCGGCCAGCACCATGTCGTCGGGCTGGACCAGGTGTCCGCCGATCGCCACCGGCTCGCCGAACGCCTCCGCCCGCCAGGCGCAGACGATGTCGATGGGGGTGGCGTAGCGCGCGAAGACCGGGAAGCGCTGGTCGACGATCGCCTGGATGTCGCGGCAGCCGCCGTCGACGATGTAGCCGCGCACGCCCTTGATCTTGAGCGCCTCGGCCGAGAGCCCGCCGAACAGCGCCCGAACGTCGTCCTGGGGCTGGCACACGACGACATGCCCCGCCGGCGACTTCGACAGAAGGCCGGACCACTCGAACAGGGATGTATGCTTGTCGAGCGACGGATCGGGCCGACCGCGGACGGTGAACACCGGTCCGGCGACCTTCATCCACGGCTCCAGCCCCAGGATGGTGCGCGGCAGGACGCGGATGGACAGGCCCATGTCCTTCATCACGTCATGAACGACCGAGCTGTGACAGGCTTCCAGGCGATCAGCCAGAGACACGTCCGCATCCTCCCTTGAGCGTTCTTCTCCGTCGCCGACCGGCGGCGCGGGCTGCAGGAAGGTCTAGCAAAGGACGGCGGCCATGCCCATGCCGCGCGGGCGCGCCAGGCACGCAGGGGACCCGCGCCGCCCGCATGCCGCCCCGAGCGGCGCGTCAGCCAAGATAGTTGACCAGCGACATCTTGGCCATCGTGGACGTCATCTGGTAGCTCGCCTGCAGCTGCGTCTGCAGCGTCATGAGCTGCGCGGCCACCGCCTCGGGGTTTGCGTCCTCCACGCCCGAGAGGACGTTCTCCAGTTGCGCCTTGGTGTCGGTCTGGCGCTGCTGGGCGTTCTTCAGCGTCACGGCCGCAAGGCCGATGTCCACATGCGCGGACTGGATCGTGTAGGCCTTGCCGGGGGCCGGGCTCGTCGGCGTGACCGGCCGCTTGATCTGGTCGGAGACGCGCGAGGTCAGCGCCGCGTAGCGGTCCTTGTCGGTGGCCGTCGCGGTCGAGAAGCTCTCGGCCGCCAGGACGCCCAGCTGCGCCAGCAGGTTCTGGAACGCCGGCTCGGACGCCTCCATCCCGATCCCGACCGTCTGGTCGTCGTCGATGCGCGACGACGCCGACGCCCGGGGCGTCGCGCTGGTGTCGCCGCCGTACCAGTTGGCCGTGTTGGCCACATAGTCCTTGGCGCCCGCGACCGAGGACGCGGCCGAGAACTCGCTGGAGGACGTGAGCGCCGTGAGCGCGCTGGTCGCCGCCCCGACGAAGCTCGTCGCCGTGGCGGCGGGGGTCGCCCCGATGGCGAAGGACAGCTCGTCGGCGGGAGCGCCCGGCGAGGGCACGGTAGTCCGCGCCACCAGGGTGAGCGTCTTGGAGGCGCCGTCGGGCATCGTCAGGTTGACCTGGAAGGTCTGGCCGTCGCTCGGCGTGGTGGTGAAGTCGAAGGTCTGGGTGGCCGGCATGCCGAGCCCGTAGGTCACCGCGGGCGGGACCGCCGCGGCCGGAGGCGCGATCGTCGCCGTCGAACCGGCGGCCGTGAGCGTGAGCCTGCCCAGATTGGCCGGCGCGCCCGCGTCGTTCGCCTTGCGCAGCGCGATGGCCGAGCGGACGCCGGAGATCATCGCGTCGGCGTCCACCGTGACGGCGGACTTGTCGGCGCTGCGTCCCGCGAACAACGCCCGGCCCGCGCTGTCCTGGTTGAGGAGGTCGATCACCTCCTGCAGATTGCCCTTCGCGATCTTTTGCTGAAGCGTCTGGCCGTTGGAGTCGAGCTCATAAGCCGACGGGGTCAACGACGCCGCCATGTCGGTCCCGATCTTCTCCATGCGGGTGAGGGTCAGCTCGAGGGCCTTCGTGCGGATGGTGGTGTCGGTGATGGAGGCCGAATAGGCGTCGATGGTGGACAGCTTCTGGCGCACGTCCAGGCTCCTGGCGCGCCCGGCGCCGAGATCGGCGTAGTTGTCGGCGATCTTGCCGGTGGAGATCTGCGCCTGCAGCTGGGCGAGCTGCTGCTTCATGCTCACCAGCCTCGACGCGCCGTGGCGTGACAGGGTGGCGTCGATCGAGGATCCGCCTGGGAATGAAATGCTCATGGGGGCGTCCTGGTCACATCCGCATCAGGAGATCCATCATCTCCTTCACGGCGCTCATGATGCGGGCGTTGGCCGAATAGGCGTTCTGGATCTGCACCAGATTGGCCAGTTCCTGGTCGACGCTGACGCCGGTGGTCTGGGCGTAGCGGCTCTCGATCGACGTCTGGACGACCTGCTGGCCCTCGTCGAGCCTCTGGGCCGAGGCCGCGTTCGCGCCCTGCGCGTCCACGATCCGCTTGACGTAGTCCGTGACCGTGCCGGCGAAGGGCGCGGAGGCGGTTCCGACGCCGCCGGCCGCCGAAAAGGTCGTCGTGGCCTTGGTGAGGGCGTCGATGAGGAATTTCGGACGGGTGTCGTCGCCGGCCGGCGTGGTCGACGAATACGCCACCAGGTCCTTGGGCGCGAGAGCCGCGTTGACGCCGATGCGGCTGGCGAAGCCGACCTTCTGCGACGTCCCGTCGAAGGAACCGGTGTAGAGGGTGCCGCCGCGCGCCGCGTCGACGAAGAGCGGCAACTCGCTCCCGGCCGGCGTGCCAATGGGCGACGCGACGGTGATCTTGGCCGACATCCCGGTCACGGCCGTCGTGGGGACGGCGGCGTCGATGCGCAGCACCGCTCCGGAGTTCGAGGCCGTGAACTTGCCTGGCCCGAAGGCGGCGTCGAGCCCGGCCTGGACGGAGGCCAGCGCGCCCGCCGGTCCGGTGGCGAAGGAAGCCCCGATCTCGATGTCGTTGGGGTCCGGCGTCGCGCCGGCCGGCAAGGTCCCGCTGGTCAGCGACACGATCGAGACCCGCTTGGCGACGCCGCCCACGGTGACGTCGAGCGTGATCACGTTGCCGGGCCTGATCCCGGTCGTGTCGAGGTCGAACCCGGTCGCCCCCGCCGCCACGCCCGCCTGGGTGCGGTCGGACAGCGAGCTGGCGAGCGACGCCGCCAGGGTGTCGAGCTGATTTTGTGCGTCCACGAGCGTGCTGTCGCGCATCTCGACGAGCCCGGCGAGCTCGCCCGAGCGGATCAGCTTCTGACCGATCACGTCGATGCTCCGCCCGGAGGCGTCCGTCATGGTGATCGTGCCGACCATGCGCTTGGTCGGATCGGTGTCATAGAGGCTGTTCGGCCCGATGGTGCGCTGGTCGAAGCTGAAGGTCGCCGGCGCCCCGGCGTCATAGAGCCTCAGCCCTCCGGTGGTGGCGAGCGAGACCGAGCCGTTCTGGCCTTCGGTGACCTTGACGTCGATGAGGCTGGAGAGCTCGGTGATCTTGGCGTCGCGCAGGTCCAGCACCGCCGGATCCGTCCCCCGGGTCGACAGCACGCGCATGTCGGCGTCGCTGATCTCCTTCAGGAGCGAGTTGACCCGGCCCACGTCGGTCGCGATCGCCGACTCCGCGTCCTGGCGCAGCGCCTGGACGCCGTCGGAGGCCTTGTTGATGCTGTGAGCGAGATCCCCGGCCGCGTTGAGCACGCTGGAGCGCGCGACGGCGTTCGACGGATCGGTCTGGAGCGCCTGGAGGGAGCTCGTGAACTTGCTCATCATGGTGTCGAGCGCGGTCGAGGAGCCCGGCGCGCCGAACAGGCGCGAGAGCTCTGTCGTCATGCTGGACTTGACGCCCGTGTAGCCGGACCCGCTCGTCTCCGTGCGCAGCTCCTTCTGGAGGATGCTGTCGAACAGGCGGATGATGCCCTCGATCCGCACCCCGCCGGAGCCCGAGCCGTTATCCGTCTCGACCGCGACGACGCTGCGGCGCGAATAGCCCGCCGTGCCCGCATTGGAGACGTTGCTGGAAATCACCTCCATGGCGGACTGCGTCGCGCGCAGGCCGCTGAGGGAGTTTCCAAGGGCGCCGGAGAGGCTCATGAGATCACCCGATCCTCACGGGGTTCACCGGATGATGTTGATGGCGTCCTGCAGCATCTGCTGGGACGTCGTCACCACCCGGGTGTTCGCCGAATAGGCCTGCTGCGTGATGATCATCTTGGAGAACTCCTCCGCGATGTCGGTGTTGGACGATTCCAGCTGGGCGCCGAGAATGGACCCGCCGTTCAGCCCGTAGAGCGGCTGGCCGGACTCCAGGGTCTCCTCGAAGGTCGAGCCGTCCTTGCGCTTCAGCGCGTTCGGCGCGTTGAAACGCGCCACTTCGAGCTGCGCCAAGGCCTGGGTCTGGCCGTTCGAGTAGCTGGCTACGATGCGCCCGTCGCTCTCGATGTTGATCCCGTCGAACTTGCCGGCCGGGTAGCCGTCCTGGCGCACCGAGGAGCTCTTCACCTGCCCGCTGACGTCCGAGAACTGGGTGAGGCCGGACGACACGTCGAACTTGATCGGGTTCGTGCCGTCGATCTTCAGGTTCGTCATGTCCATCGACCCGCTGGTCGGCTTGGTCAGCTTGCCGGCGGAGTCGAATTCGAACGCGGTGGCGGCCGTGTTGCTGTCGCTGAACCACATGGTGTCCGTCGCGGCCGTCGCCGCGCTCGGGTCATAGGCGGGGTTGGAGTAGTACATCGCCCATTGGTCCGGGGCCGCCGGGGTCGTCGTGCCGTTGGCGAGCTTGCCCCAGCGGATCTGGACGGTGACGGGCGCGCCCTGGCCGTCATAGAGGGTGACGTTCCCGCCCGAGACGGTGTTGCGCTCGAAGGCGGCGTCGTTGGCCCCCGTCACGGTGGCGGTGGCCGAGGCGGCGGGCAGCAGCTCGCTGTCCGCGACGGTCGGGTCGTAGGCCGCCGTCACCGGCATCGCCGGCAGGTTGACCTTGTAGTCGATCTGCTTGGAGATCACGGCCGGGACGTAGCCGCCGTTGAACTGCAGGACGCCCGGGCTGCCCGTGAGCGCGCCGGTGGTCGGGTCCAGATTGGTGCCGACCATGTAGCGGCCCGCGCCATTGACCAGAAAGCCGTTCTTGTCGAGCGAGAAGTCGCCGCGGCGGGTGTAGAGATCGCGCTGCGAGAAGATCGGCAGGCCGGCCTGGGTGTCGGCGCGGTCGCGCACCACGAAGAACCCGGCGCCGTTGAGGGCCACGTTGGTGGACACCGCCGTGTTCGTGTAATTGCCCGCGACGGTGTTGGTCCCGCGCGACGAGGCGATCACCGAGCCGCCGACCTGCTGGCTCAGCGGGTAGTCCGGCACGAGATCCTGGAAGCTGGTGTCGACGCGCTTGTAGCCAGTCGTCTGGGAGTTCGCGATATTGTCGGAGATATTCTCGAGCGCAAAGGATTGCGCCCTCAACCCCGTGACCGCATTGGTCATCGCGCCGAAAATACTCATGGAAACCCGCCTCTCGATGGCCCGCCGGACCCTCGGTCGCGGCGTATGGACATCGAGACGGCACGCAACGCGTGTGCCACGCACTGCTACACGTAAAAACAGCGACTTAGACGGTTTACAACTGATGATTTCAATTCCAGATGAGCGACAACCGTAGGGAGACGCGGCAAATCCTGCCGGGCCCACGCCCGCCCCATCCCTGCTGGCGAGCGCCGCGAGGAGGGGTCGAGAAGGCGTGGGACGGGGGCGGGTCATGGCGGCCGGTCAGCGGATGATGTTGACGGTGTCTTGCATCATCTGCTGGACGGTCGTGATGATCTTGGTGTTGGCCGAGTAGGCCTGCTGGGTGATGATCATCTTGGAGAACTCCTCCGAGATGTCGGTGTTGGACCCCTCCAGCTGACCTCCCATCACGGATCCGCCGTTCAGGCCGCCCAGGGGCGTGCCCGCCTCCAGCGTCGTCGAGAAGGTCGATCCATCCTCCCGCTTCAAGGAGTTCGGCGCGTTGAAATGGGCGAACGCCACCTGCGCCAGCGGCGACGTGACGCCGTTGGAGTAGCTCGCCACGATGCGCCCGTCGGACATCACCGAGACGTTGTTGACGGTGCCGGCGGCGTATCCGTCCTGCTTCAGCACGCGGACATTGACGCCGCCGCCGCTGCTGGTGTCGTTGAACTGGGTCAGGCCCTTGCTGAAATCGAGGTTCAGCGCCGTCGTTCCGACCGTCAGGCCGGTCAGGGTGGTCGAGCCGCCCGTCGGCGCGGTCAGCTTGCCCAGGCTGTCGAAGGTGAAGGGGGTGGGCGTGGCGCCGCCCGCCGCGATCCACTTGTTCGGGCTCGTCGCCGCGTCATAGATGGGGTTCTGGTAGTAGAGGTTCCAGGTGTTCGCGGCCGTCTTGGCCCACCGCATCTCGACCGTCGTAGGCGTGCCGACGCCATCGTAATAGGTCAAGGTGCCGCCCGTGGACGTCTGTTTCATGAAGTTTGGCTCGAGCGCCGCGGTGACGGCCGACGCGCCGGTGTAGAGATCGCTCCCGGGCACGCTGGGATCGTAATTCGCCGTTTTCGGGACCGACGGCAGGTTGGCCATGTACTGCACGGTCGTGCTGGCGCGCGCCGGCACCACGCCGGCCGTCAGTTGGATCGGCTGCTGCGCTCCCACCGCTGCGCCCGTGATCGGATCGAGCGCGTTGCCGTAGAGATAGCGGCCCGCGCCGTTGACGAGGTAGCCGTCCTTGTCGAGCGTGAAGTCGCCACGCCGGGTGTAGAGATCGTTCGACGAGAAGACGGGCTGTCCGTCCAACGTGCCGACAGACTTGCGGACGACGAAGAACGAGTCGCCGATGATCCCCATGTTGGTGGAGATGCCGGACGACATGAAATTGCCGGTGACCGTGTTGGTGCCGCGGGCGAAGGCCATCACCGAGCCGCCGACCTGCTGCTCCAGCGGATAGTCCGGGACCATATCCTTGAAGCTCGTATCCACGCGCTTGTAGCCGACCGTCTGGGAGTTCGCGACGTTGTCGGAGATGTTCTCGAGCGCATAGGACTGCGCGCGGAGACCCGAGACCGAGGTGGTCATGGCGCCGAAGAGACTCATGGCAACGAACCTTCTGGTTGAACGCGACATTCTGTCGTGCAACCCGCGTCGCAACCGGCGTGCCAGTTCTTTGCCTTTTGATAATCAACAAATTATTGGATTCAGACGCTTTCAACCCGGCAACGGCTGAGCGCCGCAGCCTGCGTCATCCGGCAGTTTTTGCCGGGGTTCCGCGGTCGAACAGGAAGCCGGCCACCTCCCGGATGGTGGGCGCGGACCTGTCCGAGAAGGGCAGCGGCCGGCACACCGCGATGGCCGAGAGCCCGACCCGGGCAGTGAGGAGCCCGTTCAGCACCCCCTCGCCGAGCTTGGCGGAGAGGCGCGCGGCCACGCCATGGCCGAGCACCTGCTGGACGAGGCTGTCTCCCATCGCCATCCCGCCCGTGACGGCGAGGTGGCCCGCCACCGCCCTGACGAGCCGGATGGAGCCGAGGAAGCCTGGCCGTCCGCCATAGATCTCCGACACGCGCCGGATCAGCCGCAGCGCCTGCGCGGCGACGAACAGCACGTCCAGCAGCGCCTTGGGCGAAATCGTGGTGACGATCGAGACGCGCCGCGCCGCCGCGGCGACGGCGGCGCGCGCCTCGACGTCCAGCGGCGCCAGGAGCTCGCGCTCGGCGAGCCGGACGAGATCCGCCCCGTCGATGATGTCCTGCGCGGTCTCCTCCAGGCGCGCCCGTCCGCGCGCGGTCTCGGGCCGGGAGGCGTAGAGCGAGGCGAGCGACGCCAGGATGGCGCGCCCTTCCCGGGCGTCGTCGGAGGCCAGCGCCGCCTCGGCCCGGGCCTTCAGCTTGCCGATCGCCCGCCCGCGCCAGATTGAGCCCAGCTCCCGCGCCGCCAGGGCCAGGAGGGCGACGCCGGCCAGCGCCGCAAGGCCCAGCGCCACGGCGCCCAGGGTCGGGCTGCTCGCCAGGAGGTCGGCGACGAAGCGCTCGACGGCCACGCTGAGCCAGAGCAGCAGGAGCCCGCCCGCCGCCGAGGCGAACACGCCGCCCCAGCCGAAAAGCCGCTTGCCGAGGCCCAGCTCCGCCTCATGCTCCTCGATCGCTTCCTCGACCACCGCCTCCTCGAAGACCGCCTGGTCGTCGGTGTCCTGGATGGCGACGGCCCGCTCGGCCATGGCCTCGTCCGCCCGGGGCAGCGGACCCAGCCGGACATTCGGGTCGTCGAGACGGAACGCGCGCGGGGTCTTGCTCATGTCAGGCGGTCGCCGAGGAGGAATTCGAGGGCCCGGTCCAGGCGGATATGGGGCAGCGCCGCCGCCCGGCCGTCCGGCCCGGTGGTCGCCGCAGGCGGCCGGAAGCGCACGAAGCGAAGCCCGTAGTCAGCCTGGCCGGCGCTCGCCAGGGCGGCCGCGGGATCCTGCGGCAGCTCGCCGGGAAACACCGCCGCCTCCGTCTCGCCGTCGAAGCTCTCGCCGCCGATCACCTCGCCGGCGAGCGGCTTGCCCACGATGGCGGAGAGCTCCTCGCGGCCCTGGCGCACCTGCGCCTCCCGGGTGGCCCGGATGGAGGCGAGCGCGGCGACGTCGACCCGCGCGCCCAGGCCCTCGGCCCGGCGCCGCGCCCGGTCCACCAGGAGCGCCAGCACGGCCTCCAGCCGGTCATGGCTGGAATGATGCAGGTGGTCGGCCTTGGTGGCGGCGAAGAGCACGCGGTCGATCCGCGGGCTCAGCAGCGCCGACAGCAGCGTGTTGCGCCCGGTCCGGAACGACAGCAGCACGTCGTCCAGCGCGCGCTCCAGGTCGGACACCGCCGAGGGGCCGGCGTTGAGCGCCGCCATCGCGTCGACCAGCACGATCTGCCGGTCCAGCCGGGCGAAGTGATCCCGGAAGAAGGGGCGCACCACATGCGACCTGTAGGCTTCGTAGCGGCGCTCCATGGTGGCGGCGAGAGAGCCCGAGGGCGGCGCGCCGTCCGCCGGCAAGTCGAGCGGCGCGAAGGTCAGGGCGGGCGAGCCGGCGAGGTCGCCCGGCATCAGGAACCGCCCCGGCGGCAGCGCCGAGAAGGACAGCGGCTCGACGCGGGCGGCGGCGAGCGCCTCCTTGAACAGGTCGGAGATGCGGCGCGCCGCGCCCTCGTCGGCGGGACGGAACGGATCGAGCCCGCCCGCCGCCTCCAGGAAGGCCGCAGACACGGGCGCGCGGGCTCCTTCCCGGCAGGCCGCGATGGTCTCGCGGGACCACTCGGCGTAGCTCTTGGAGAGCAGCGACAGGTCGAGCAGCCACTCGCCCGGATAGTCCACGATGTCGACCGTCAGCGTGCGCGGGCCGGAGAGCCAGCTCGTCGCGCTCTCATATTCGACGACAAGGCGAAGCTCGGCGATGCGGCTGGTCGATTCCGGCCAGCGCCGGTCCGGTCCCGACAGCGCCGCCAGGTGATCCTCATAGGCGAAGCGCGGCACGGCGTCGTCGGGCTGGTGCTCGAGCGTGACCTTGCGGATGCGCCCCTGCGCATGGGCCCGGAACACCGGCAGCCTCGCTCCGCGCAGGAGCGCATGCACCAGCGCGGTGATGAACACGGTCTTGCCGGACCGCGACAGGCCCGTCACGCCGAGCCGGACCGTCGGGCGCGCCAGTCCGCCGAGGCTGTCGGCGAGCGACTGCGCCGCGATGCGGGCCTCGAAGGCGAAATCGGACAGGGATGGAGGCACTGGGCGGGCGGAGTCCAGGGAGGGGCGACCGCTTATGTGGGGCCGTCGCAGCCCGATGTCGAGCCGGCGCCGCCCTGGAACGGGAGCGTCCGGCTCGTCACGGCCTAATCTCCCGCCGACCCGGGCGTGACGAAGCGGTCGAGCCGACCCTTGCCGAAATCCACGTCGCCCCAGCCGTCGACCGGGAAGTCCAGCACGGCCAGGGCCGAGGTGGGGAAGCCGCCGCGCATGCGCGAGAAGGCGTAGCGGTCGCCATGCCCGACCAGCCGCCGCGCGAACTCCGCCATGCCGGGATTGTGGCCCACGATGACGACCGTGCGCGCCTTGGGATCGGCGGCCCGCGCCACCGCGAGCAGATCCTCCGGCGAGGCCTCGTAGATGCGGTCGTCATGGACGACCGGCGTCTCGCCCACGGCTTCGGCCGCCTTTTGCCAGGTCTGGCGCGTGCGCAGCGAAGGCGACACCAGCGCCAGATCCGGCAGCAGGTGTTCCTCGGCCAGATAACGTCCGGCCTTCTCGGCGTCGCCGAAGCCGCGCTCGGACAGGGCCCGCTCGAAATCCGGCGCCGCGTGATGCGGCACGGCCTTGGCGTGGCGGAAGATGATCAGGCGTCGCATGGCGCGTCCAACGTTTCGGAGGCGGGAGTCTAGCACGGCCCTTCGGGCGTTCAGCCAGGGCATTGTGGAACAGCTTGCCGCAGCCTCCGCAGGGCGCTAGCGTGTTCCCGTTTTGATCCTAGCTTTCCTTCATGGATTTCAGATGGCCTTTGCTTCCATCCTGTCCGCAAGGCTGCAGCGCTCGACATTTTGCGTCGGCGTCTTCGCCGTGCTGGGCGCCGGAACGCTCACGCTCGCCCTGTTCCTCGTCGCGACAGGCGATTTGGGCGGCTGCACGGAGCCGGCGCGCTCCACCTCGTGGGCGATCAGCGTCGTCCTGCTCCTTGCCGTGACGGCTGTGGCGATCCTGGCCGCAGGACGCCTGCGGGACATCGGGGTCCGGGGCCGGGCCGCCCTCTTTCCCGCCGCCCTCCTGGCGGCGGCGAGCCTCCTGGACAGCGGCGTCCTGGCAGGTTTGGCGTTTGGCCTGACCGGGGCCGGCCTGGCGTTGCTGGGACTGACGCCGGGCTCGCCCGGCGTGAACGCGCATGGGCCGGCGCCGCCCAAGATCTGGTGATCCGGGCGGCATTCGTCCCTCAGGCGCCCGAGCGCCCCTCCCGCCTGGCCATGAAGGCGATCCGCTCGAACAGGTGCACGTCCTGCTCGTTCTTCAGCAGCGCGCCGTGCAGCGGCGGGATGAGCTTCTTGGGATCGCGCTCCAGCAGCGTCTCGGGCCCGATGTCTTCCGACAGCAGCAGCTTCAGCCAGTCCAGCAACTCGGACGTGGACGGCTTCTTCTTAATGCCGGGCACGTCCCGCACCTCGAAGAACACCTTGAGGGCCTCGGCCACGAGCCGCTTCTTGATGTCGGGGAAATGCACGTCGACGATGCGCTCCATCGTCTCGACGTCCGGGAACTTGATGTAGTGGAAGAAGCACCGGCGCAGGAACGCGTCGGGCAGCTCCTTCTCGTTGTTGGAGGTGATCACCACGATGGGGCGCTTCTCGGCCCGGATGGTCTCACCCGTCTCGTAGACGTGGAACTCCATGCGGTCGAGTTCCAGCAGCAGGTCGTTGGGGAACTCGATGTCGGCCTTGTCGATCTCGTCGATCAGCAGCACCGGCCGCTGGTCGCTCTCGAAGGCCTCCCAGAGCTTGCCCTTGCGGATGTAGTTGCGGATGTCCGAAACGCGCGGATCGCCGAGCTGGCTGTCGCGCAGGCGCGACACGGCGTCGTACTCGTAGAGCCCCTGGTGCGCCTTGGTGGTGGATTTCACGTGCCAGGTGATCATCGGCGCGCCCACCGCCTTGGCGATCTCCTCGGCCAGAACGGTCTTGCCGGTGCCGGGCTCGCCCTTCACCAGCAGCGGCCGCTGCAGCGTGATGGCGGCGTTCACCGCGACCTTGAGATCCTCGGTGGCGACGTAGTGCTCGGTGCCGGAAAAGCGCATGCGGGGTCCGCTCGGTGGTTCTGGGGTCCGCCGGGCGGACGCGTCGAGGCGAACTTAGCGCATTTCGCTGCGGCGTCATCCCCGGGGGCGCGAGGGCAAACTCTCTCCCGCGAAGCGGGGGAGATGTCGGCGGGAGCCGACAGAGGGGGCGATCGCGCGCGGCATTGCTGGGCGGAGCGCGGCGCTCGACCGCCCCCTCCCTGCCCTCCCCCGCTGGCGCGGGAGAGGGTTCGCGCTCAGTCGCTCAGCCGGCCTGCCCCAGCCGCTGCAAGGCGCCCTGCCCGGCCGCCACGCCCGACGAAAAACACGCCTGCAGCAGGTAGCCGCCCGTGGGGGCCTCCCAATCCAGCATCTCGCCCGCCACGAAGACGCCCGGCAGGCGCTTCAGCATCAAGGCTTCGTCCACCTCCTCGAAGGCCACGCCGCCCGCCGTCGAGATGGCTCGGTCCAGCGGGCGGACGCCCGTGATGCGCAGCCGGCAGCCCTTCACGGCCTGGGCGAGCTTCAAAGGCTCGCGCGGCAGGTCGGGCCCGAAAGCCTCGCGCAGGAGGCCGGCGCCGACGGGCGACACGCCCATCGCCTTGCGCAGCACGTTGGCCATGGACTGCCCCGGCTTCATCGCGGCGGCGCGCTCGGCCAGTTGCTCGGCGCGCACGTCCGGCCGCAAGTCGAGCCACAGCGCCGCTTCGCCGCGCGCCTCGATCTCGGCGCGCAGCTCCGCCGACAGGGCGTAGACGGCGCCGCCCTCGATCCCGTGGCGGCTGATCACCGCCTCGCCCTTAAGGCGGCGGCGGCCCACCGTGAAGGCCGCGCCTTTGAGGGGCTCGCCTTGGAAGCGTTCTCGAAACAGGTCGGTCCACGCGACATCGAAGCCGCTGTTGGCGGCGCGCAAGGGCGCGATCGCGACGTCCTTGGCCGCCAGCAATCCGGTCCAGCCGCCGTCGGAGCCCAGCTTCGGCCAGCTCGCGCCGCCCAGCGCCAGCACGGTGGCGTCCGCCGCCACGGCGACGACACCGTCGGGCCCTTCGAAACGTAGCCGCCCGGCCTCGTCCCACCCCGTCCAGCGATGGCGCAGCGCGACGCGCACGCCAAGCCCGTCGAGCCGCCGCAGCCAGGCGCGCAGCAGCGGCGAGGCCTTCATGGCCTTCGGGAACACGCGCCCGCTGGAGCCCACAAAGGTGTGCTGCCCGAGCGCGTCGGCCCAGGCCCGCAGCGCGTCGGGCGGAAACGCGTCCAGCATCGGCCGCAGGTGCGGCGCCGCCTCGCGGTAGCGCTCCGCGAAGGCGTCCATCGGCTCGCCATGCGTGAGGTTGAGCCCGCCCCGGCCGGCCAGCAGGAACTTGCGGCCGAGCGACGGCATGTGGTCATACACGGTGACGACGACGCGCCCGGCCGCCCCCGTGGCGATGGTTTCGGCCGCCATGAGCCCGGCTGGGCCGCCGCCCACGATGGCGACATGCAGGGGGGTGGGCGGCGCAGCGGCGATCTGGGTCTCGGTCATCCCGCTGCGTACGCGGGCGGCGTCCGGCCCGCAAGGCTCACAAGGGCGCCCTCTCCGCGTTCCGCCTTGAAAACACCGCCTCCCCGGCCCACCTTGCGGGCGAGGAGAAGCCCGTGATCCGCCTGATCATGAACGACCGCACCGGAACCCGCGTCGCCAGCGTGCCCCGCTGGGCCGTATGGCTGGGCGTCGCGGCGGCGGCCGGCGTCGGGCTGCTGATCGCCATCATCGGCTTCAGCCTCATCCTGGTGCTCGCCCCCTTCGTGATCGCAGCCGGCGCGCTGGCCCGCTGGCGGCTCAAGAAAGCCCTGCGCGAAATGCAGGCGCGCCAGAGCGCCGGCGCTGGCGCGTCGACGTTTGACCGGCGGCCACCACCAGCTTCCGACGTCATCGAAGGTGAATACCGGGTCCTCGACGAGCGTCGCTAATCCTTCTGTGGCCCGCCTTCTTCTTCGGGTCTGTACTCCATGAGATCGCCTGGTTGGCAGCGCAGAGCCGCGCAGATCTTTTCGATCGTCTCGAAGCGCACGCCTTTGACCTTGCCGGATTTCAGCAGCGAGAGATTCGCCTCGGTGATGCCGACCAAGGCTGCGAGTTCTCGCGACCGCATTTTTCGCCGCGCCAGCATGACGTCGAGATTGACGATGATGGCCATTAGACAATCGCCGCCTGATCCTCGGCCATCTCGGCCGCCGCCAGGAAAATCCCGGAAAGCGCGAACAGAAACAAGATCATGAGCCCGTACAGCAGATCCTGGGACGTTATCCAGGGTCCCGTGAAATGCGGCCCGCCCGGCAGGCCGAACGTCATGACCGGCGCCACGAGATGGCGCACGACGATATCCGCTCCGAGCGAAACGAGGCCGGCCAGCGCGAGCCCCCGAAGGCGGGTGGCGGCTTCCACCGTGAAGGCGCCGCCGCGCCGGTAAGTTCCGGCCAACTGCCAGACGCGTACGGCCAGCCACGCGCCGCACAGGACCACGAGTCCAACCAGCATGACGGCCGCGGCGAAAGCCGAAACACTCTGTTGTGAGACATCGACGCCAAGGATGCGCGAATAGACCTCTCGCACGTGCTGAGGACGGCCCCAGAAAATCAGCGTTTGAAGCAACACCGCCACGAACCACAGAATGGCGCCGACCTGCATGTTCCCAGCCAAAAGGCCGATACGGCGCTGCAACGCCGGCTGCGGTCCATACGCCATCGCGGCGTGAGAAGGCGACAAGGCAATCATGGTCTTTCTCCTTTGATGCAATTTCATTAAGTTGACAGGCAAAAAATTTCTGTCAAACAGAAAATATTCAACAAAGAGATTTCAGCATGCGTGTTCAGTTTGCTCCCGGGTTGGCCTGTGTCGTAGCGGCCTGCAGCGGGGTTCCGATCATCTCGATGCCGACCTTGATGCGCATGGACCCGCTTGCGCTCGACCCTGGCGCCGTGAGGGTCGCGGTGGGCGTACCGGCGCAGATCCAACCGGATCCGCGCCGCCAAAACCTCAAGCTCAGCATCACGCGGTCTGACGGATTGAGACGAGACCTGGTCTTACATCTGCGGCCGACGAGCGACTCGCCCCCGACCTCAGAGGCTGAAAACAGGTTCCATGTTTTCGGCCTGGACAGCAGGGCGATCGATGTCGCTCGCAACCTGCAGGATGAACTGCGCCGCGCCAAAGCCGCGGGCGTCCGGGGACATGTGACGTGGAAGGTGGACGGCGCCGCTTGCGCCACAACGCCCCTTCCCGCCGGGCCTGTTCGGTTTGATCTTTTTCTGCGCGCTCGCGAAGGGGGAGAATGGATTTATGCTCTCGCGAACGCCGATGCGCGCGCAATGCTCGACCCCGGAGAAAAGCTGGAGGACTATATCTCGACCTGCGGATCAGCAGCCGAACCCCGGTGACGCCAGGCCGGGGCCGCCCTAAACTCCCCCCATGCTCCTGACCTTCTTCACCAATCTGCGCGCCGCCAAGGTTCCCTGCACGCTGCGGGAATATCTTCTGCTCATGGAGGCTCTGGAGGCCGACCTCGCCGACAAGTCGGTCGACGAGTTCTACTATCTCTCCCGCGCCTGCCTGGTGAAGGACGAGCGCAACCTCGACAAGTTCGACCGGGTGTTCGGCCAGACCTTCAAGGGCGTGGTCAGCCTCGGAGACGCCGTGGAGGCGACCGGCATTCCGGAGGAATGGCTGCGCAGGCTGGCCGAAAAGTACCTCACCGATGAAGAAATGGCCCAGATCCAGGCGCTCGGCTGGGACAAACTCTGGGAGACCCTGCAGCAGCGCCTGAAGGAGCAGAAGGGCCGGCACCAGGGCGGGAGCAAGTGGATCGGCACGGCCGGGACCTCGCCCTTCGGCGCCTACGGCTACAACCCCGAAGGCATTCGCATCGGCCAGGACAAGAACCGCAATTTCCGGGCCGTGAAGGTGTGGGACAAGCGCGAGTTCAAGGACCTGGACGACACGGTCGAGCTCGGCACCCGCAACATCAAGATCGCGCTGCGCCGCCTGCGCAAGTTCGCCCGCACGGGCGCGGCCGAGGAGCTCGACCTCGACGCCACCATCAAGGAGACGGCGTCCCACGGCTACCTCGACGTGCAGCTACGCCCGGAGCGCCGCAACGCCGTGAAGGTGCTGCTGTTCTTCGACGTCGGCGGCTCCATGGACTGGCACATCGCCCAGGTGGAGGAGCTGTTCTCGGCCGCCAAGACCGAGTTCAAGCACATGGACTACTTCTACTTCCACAACTGCCTCTACGAGGGCGTGTGGAAAACCAACCGCCGCCGGCGCGAGGAGCAGACGCCCACCTGGGACGTCATCCGCACCTACCCGTCGGACTACCGCGTCGTGTTCGTGGGCGACGCTTCCATGAGCCCCTACGAGGTCGCGATGCCGGGCGGGGCCGTGGAGCATATGAATGAGGAGCCCGGCCAGGTCTGGCTCCAGCGCGTGCTGGATCATTTCCCCCGCACGATCTGGCTCAACCCGGTGCCCAAGAACCACTGGGGCTACACGCACTCCATCCAGATGATCAAGGACCTGATGGGCCAGCGCATGTTTCCGCTGACGCTGGAGGGGCTGGACGGCGCGATGCGGGAGCTGGTGCGGTAAGGATTGCGTTTATAGCATTTTTGAGATATTGCGATGACGTGGAAAGTGGAGATCTACGACCGTTCGGTCGCGGAGGAGATTGACGCCTGGCCCCTGGATCTCAGGAGCCGGCTTCTGCACATCGTCGATCGGATCGAGGCCCATGGCTTGGACCGGGTCGGCATGCCGTTGGTCCGGCATCTCCGCGGGAAACTGTGGGAGATGCGCCCGAGTGGAAAGCGGCTGGAAGGACGGGCGCTGTATGTCGCCGTCGAGGGTCGGAGGATCGTGATCCTGGTCGCGTTCATCAAAAAGCGGCAGACGACGCCCGGCCGAATGATCGAACTCGCCGAAGCCCGAATGAAGGAGTTGTCCAGATGACCATCCCGTTCGACGAGCTTCGCCGCAAGTGGCGGACCGACCCGGATTTTGTCGCCCGGCATGAAGAGATCGCGCCCGAAATGGCCCTCGCCTTCGAACTGGCGGACGCGCGGCGGGCGGCCGGACTGACCCAGGCGCAGCTCGCCGAGCGGATGGACACGACGCAGTCCACCGTGGCGCGCTGGGAGAAAGGCGCGCAGGAGCCCAGCATCCGCAGCCTGCGCAAGTTCGCCCACGCCGTCGGCCGCCGCGTCAAGGTGGAGCTCGTGCCCGAATAGGGCCGCTTGTCGCGCGCGGCTTGCATTCGCGCCGGCACGGCCCGATAGCTGCGCCGCAGCCGGAAGGACGCCATGCACGACCTCGCCCCCATCGCCTACGCCCACCGCCCGAAGCCCTTCGGCTTCGAGGTGAGCTACCGGCTGGACCCGGACGGGCTCTTCGTGGACACCGGCCGCAAGCAGGAGACGGTGCCCTACCGGTCGATCGCGTCGGCCCGGCTGGCTTATGCGCCGACCAACTTCACCACGAAGGGCTACCGCCTCGCTTTGCGGCTGGCGGACGGCCGCACGCTGAAACTCGGCAATCTGTCCTGGAAGACTTTCTTCGAATTCGACCGCCAGGACCGGACCTACGCGCCCTTCGTCAGGGCGCTCCTGGCGCGAGCCGCGGCCGCCAATCCGCGGCTGGCCTGCCGGACCGGGACGCCGCCCGTGCTCTGGGCGCTCAGCGCGGCGGCGGGAGCCCTGGCGGTCGCGGGCCTGCTGGCGATGGGGTTCGCCGCGTCCCAGCGGGGCGGCGTGTCGGCGGCCCTGCTGGTGGCGCTGTTCGTGGCCCCGCTCGGCTGGCAGGTCCACGCCATGACGATGCGCAACTGGCCCGGATCCTTCGATCCGGGCGCGCCGCCCGAGCGGGTGATGCCGGCGGCCGGCTGACCCGGTCGCAGGAAGCCTATGGGGACTGGCGCACCACCAGCACCGAGCATTCGGCGTGGCGCACGATGGTGGAGGCGTTCGAGCCCAGCAGATAGGTCGCCATGCCGGGCCGGTGCGAACCGATCACGATCAGGTCCGCGCCGACCTTCTTGGCCTCGGCGAGCACCTCGTTGTAGACCGCGCCCATGCGCACGACCGTGGCGATGCGCCCGCCCGGCGCCCGCAGCGATGCGGCGAAGTCGGCCAGCCTCTTCTCGCAGTCGGACTGCTGCTCCTCGTCGAAGGACGGCGGGACATATTCCATGAAGGTCACGGGCAGGATGGAGCGCACATAGACGAGCTCGAGGGCCGCGTCGCTGACGCCCGCCAGCGCGATCGCCTTGTCGATCGCCGGGCGCGCCATGTCGATTTCGGAAAGGTCGACGGGAACGAGGATGGACTTGAACATGGGGGGAGCTCCTCACCTCAACGGTCCGACGCTAGCGCGCCTCGCCCGTTCCGGCGTTGCGCAAGGTCAAGGCGACGGCGTGGACATTCAAGCACGAGGTCGCCTACGATCGCCGCGCGGCCCTTCAAGAGGCCGAGCAGGGAGAAACGCGGTGTCGCACGCCGACCTCGATCGTCGAACCGTCCTGATGGGATCGCTGGGGTTGGGAGCCGCTTTCGCGCTGCCGGACGCCGCCTTCGCCGAGGAGCCCTGGCCGAAAGGCCGCCAGATCAAGCTGGTCGTCCCCTTCCCGCCCGGCGGCGCGACGGACGTGGTGGGCCGGATCGTGGCCGACCGGCTGGGCCAGATCTGGGGCCAGACCATCGTGGTGGAGAACCGCCCCGGGGCGGGCGGCAACATCGGGGCCGAAGCGGTCGTCAAGGCGGAGCCCAACGGCGACACCCTGCTGATCGGCTCGGTCGGGATGGCGACCAATCCCTTCCTCTATCCCAAGCTGAACTACGACCCGGTCGGCGACTTCGCGCCGGTGAGCCTGCTCGCCATGGTGCCGAACCTGCTGGTCGTCTCCAACCAGGTTCCGGTCAAGTCCGTGAAGGAGCTGATCGACTACGCCCGCCAGAACCCGGGCAAGCTGAACTACGGCTCCTCCGGCGTGGGCACGTCGATCCATCTCTCCGGCGAGCTGTTCCAGCGCATGACCGGGACCAAGATGGTCCATGTCCCCTACCGGGGCAGCGCCCAGGCCACGCAGGACCTGATCGGCGGACGCATCGACCTGATGTTCGACAACATCTCGCAGGCCCTGCCGCACGCCCAGGCGGGCTCCACGCGGGCGCTCGCCATCACCACGGCCAAACGCTCGCCGGTGACCCCGGACTACGAGACCGTCGCCGAAACCGTGCCGGGCTTCGACGTCTCGTCATGGTTCGCGTTCTTCGTGCACCGCAAGACGCCCCCGCAGATCGTGGCCAAGCTGGCGGCCGACGTCCAGGCGGCGGTGGCCGACCAGGGCGCGAGGGACCGCCTGATCGCCACGGGCGCGATCCCGGTGGGGTCCACCCCGGACGAACTCGCCGCCTTCCTGGCGTCGGAGACCAGGACGTGGGGAGCCCTGATCCGCGAGGGCGGCATCAAGGCGGAGTGACCGCTACAGCATGCTGCGAAAAGGTGTATTCCGGCTTTTCGCGCCAAGCATGCGACAACCCAAAAACCTGGACCATGCTGCGTTTCCGTCAAAACACAGCATGGTCTAGGAGCGCCCGGCGGTCTCAGGCCACGCCGAGCTTGCGCTGCAGATTGGTCGACGACGTCGTGTACTGGAAGAGCAGCTTCTTCTCGGGATAGACGTAGCGATGGACCTTCTGGGCCGCGAGCGCGCCCTCGTGGAAGCCCGACAGGATCAGCTTCAGCTTGCCCGGATAGGTGTTGATGTCGCCGATGGCGAAGATGCCCGGCGTCGAGGTCTCGAACTTCTCGGTGTCGGCCGGGATCAGGTTCTCGGCCAGGTTCAGGCCCCATTCGGCGATCGGCCCGAGCTTCATGGTCAGTCCGAAGAACGGCAGCATGGTGTCGCAGGCGACCTCGAAGACAGCGTTGTCCGACCCCCGGCAGATCGCGGCCGACAGCCAGCCGTCCGCGCCCTTGAGGCCGGTCACCTGCCCGATGCGCAGGTCCATGTCGCCCCTGGCCACCAGCGCGCGCATCTGCTCGACGCTGTGGGGAGCGGCGCGGAAGTCGTCGCGCCGATGCATCAAGGTGACGCGCTTGGCGATCGGCTGGAGGTTGAGGGTCCAGTCGAGGGCGGAATCGCCGCCGCCGACGATCAGCACCGTCCGGCCGCGCAGCGCCTCCATCTTGCGCACCGCGTAATAGACGCTGTGCTCCTCATAGGCCTCGATGCCCGCGATGGGCGGCTTCTTGGGCTGGAACGAGCCGCCGCCGGCGGCGATCACGACAGACTTGCAGAGGAACTCCACGCCGGCGTCGGTGGTCACCCGGAACCTGGGCGCCTCGGGCGTTCCGAGCGTCTCCAGCGACGCCACCATCTGGTTGAGGTGGAAGGTCGGCGCGAACGGCTCGATCTGCTTCATCAGATTGTCGATGAGCCCTGCCCCGGTGACGATGGGGAAGCCCGGGATGTCGTAGATCGGCTTCTCGGGATAGAGCTCCGAGCACTGGCCCCCGACCTTCGGCAGGATGTCGATGACATGCGCCTTGATGTCGAGCAGGCCGAGTTCGAACACGGCGAACAGCCCGACCGGGCCGGCCCCGACGATGACGACGTCGGTCTCGATGGTTTCGATCGGAGTCACGGCCATTCTCGCTCATCCCTCGCGGTGCAGCGCCCAGGGCGCGGTCCCCGGGCCCGGCCTGCGCCGCGGCTCTGCCTTCGTGAAGCGACGTCTCGTGACGCAAATCCACGGCCCGCGCAAGGGGCGAAGCCGCACACCCGTCCGGCGATGTGTTTTAGGTCAGGCCTGGCGTTCGGGAGTCTGGACGACGAGGCCGTCCAGTTCCGGCCTGACCTTGATCTGGCACGACAGCCGCGACGTGGGGCGCACGTCGAAGGCGAAATCGAGCATGTCCTCCTCCATCGAGGCGGGCTCCCCGACCTTCTCCTTCCAGGCGTCGTCCACATAGACGTGGCAGGTGGCGCAGGCGCAGGCGCCGCCGCACTCCGCCTCGATGCCCGGAACGCCGTTGCGGACGGCGCTCTCCATCACGGTCGACCCATCCTGGGCGTCAACCGTGCGGCTCGCGCCCTGGTAGTCGATGAAGGTGATCTTGGTCATGAGTGATCCGGTGGCCTGGCGCCTGAGGACGCATGGAGGGATGCGCCGCTACTTAGGACAAGACAGATCGGAAGGGTAGAGCCCGGCCCGGGTCAGAGGCCGCCGACCTGGCGATCCTGCAGGCGCGCCGCAATCACCGTCCGGGCCTCCGCCACGGCGGCGTGGAGACCCGCCACCACGGCCAGAACCGCGCCCTCGTCGGCCTCGTCCGCAAGGCCCTCCACCCGTTCGGCGTGAGCCGCGACCGCGAAGGCGCCCACGGCGCGGGCCGCGCCCTTGAGCCGATGCGCCGCATCGCTGCGACCGCGCGGGTCGCGCGCATCGCGAAGGCTCCGGAGCACGTCGTTGGATTGCTCGAAGAACATCCCCAGCACGTCGCGCGCCAGGTCGGCGTCGCCCATGGTCTGGGCCGTGAGATGACGCAGGTCGAGCACGACAGGCTCCTCGCTTGCGTCCTCCGCCTGCCGCAACGCCGAACTTACGCCGACCATACTCAATCCCTTTCCGGAAGCCGCGAGGGCCCAGACCCGAACGCTCGTATAGCGGAGGTCCCCCAAGATATCGTTTCCACAGGGAACATCGTCATGGAGATTGGGGCGTGAAAGTGTCGAAAGACAAGGGTGCAGGGAGAGTCTTTCGGCCAAGAAGGCGCGATTTTTCCACATCCCGACACCAGATGGCGCATGGTGGCCGCCACGGGCGCAGGTGCGTTAATTCACGGTGACGCTTATGGTAACCGATCCGTTAACGACGTTTCGCGACAGCGCGCCCCGGCGGGTTCCCATCCGGACGCCCGGACACTAGACTGCAGATTGGTTAACCGTTTCCAATTTCAGGGGTGGTTGGCCGCCGCGAGAGGCGCCGCGAGTCGCTCGCCGAGGCGAATTACCGCCCCGGCGCAGGGATCGCGCGGAAGCGGCTGAGTGACGCGTACCGATGCGAGGCGACTGATGGCGACCCAGACCAAAGCCACCGATCCGACAGAGGCGGCGCTTTCGGCGATCGAGGAGGCGTTGAACCTCACGGGATCACCACCGGCGGGAGCCGCGGCTGGGCCCGCGACGGACGATGCGGCCGCGGTCTCGCCGGAGACGACGGCGCCCGACGTCATGGACCGCGCCGAAGCGCCGAAGCTGCCCGAGGTCGACGACAGCGGCATCTTCCCCGAAGTCCGGATCGAAAAGCCGCGCGACCGCGCCCGCCCCCAGCGCGATCTCGCCCCCTCCGCGCCCGAGCGCCGGCCGGAGCCGGGCCGCCCCGCCAATGACGACCGACGCGCCGTGGGCGAGATCCTGCAGACGCTGCAGGTGCGCCCCTCGAAAGGCGCCTACTGGCTTGCGGGGCTCGCCTCCCTCGCCTGGCTGGCGGTGTTCGGCGCCTTCGCGGCGACGCGCTGGAGCGAGGTTCTCGGGGGCGACGTTCCCCTGGCGCAGCGCCTCCTGACGCCCGAGGCCGGGCTCGCCGCCTTCGCGGCGCTGGCCCCCGTCGTCGTCTTCTTCGTGCTCGCCTCGCTGGCGGCGCGCGCGCAGGAGATGCGCCTGGTCGCCCGCTCCATGACGCAGGTCGCGATTCGGCTGGCCGAGCCCGAATCCGTCACCTCCGAGGCCGTGGTCAGCCTGTCTCAGGCGATCCGCCGCGAAGTGGCCGCCATGGGCGACGGAATCGAGCGCGCGGTGGCGCGCGCCGGCGAACTGGAGACCCTCGTCCATTCGGAGATCGCCACGCTCGAGCGGGCCTATGGCGAGAATGAGATCCGCATCCGCGCCCTCATCGACGAGCTCGTCGTCCAGCGCGAGGCGATCCTGTCCAACGCGGAACGCGTCCGCACCTCGATCACCGGCTCGCACGAGAGCCTGCGCGACGAACTCGCCGCCACGGCGGCCCGCATCTCGGACGCTGTCGGCGAGGCCGGCGCGCGCGTCACCCAGTCCTTCGGCTCCAAGGCCGAGGAGATCAGCGGCACGCTGACCCGCACCGGCGACCGGATGATCGGCGAGATCGCCCAGAAGGGGTCCGATCTCATCGTCCGCCTGACGGAGACCACCGACCATGTGAGCGGCCGGCTGGCCGACGCCAGCACGTCCGTGACGGAGACGCTGGGCTCCCGGGCCCGCGAAATCACCGAGACGCTGACCCTGACGGGCGGCCAGCTCGCCGACCAGATCGCCGAGCGCGGCGCGCACGTCTCCCAGACGCTGGAGCGCACCAGCCAGATCCTCACCGCCAGCCTGAACGAGGGCTCCGAGCGCGTCACCCGCGTCATCGCGGAGACGGGCGCGGGCGTGGCCGAGGCCATCGCCAGCCGGGCCATGGAGGTCAACGACACGCTGCGCTCCACCGGCGAGACGCTGACGGCCGAGCTGGGCGGACGCGGCGACGAGGTCGCCCGCCGCCTCGACGAGACCGGCGCGCGCATCGCCGCGACGATCTCGGCCAACGGCACGACCCTCGAGCAGTCCCTCGCCGAGACGGCGGCGCAGATCGCCAGCATCATCGGCGAGCGCGTGGACCAGACGCGCACCGCCTTCGAGACCAGCGCCGTGACCGTGCGCGACGCGCTGCTGGAGCGCACCGCCGCGACCGAGCTCGCCCTGGCGCAGGGCGCCGAGGCGGCCACGCGCGCCCTGGCGGCCCGCAGCGAGGAGACGGAGGCGGCCTTCGCCCGCCGCGCCGAGGAGATCGCCGACGCCCTCGCCAGCCGCGCCGCCGAGGCGCAGGCCGGCATGGCGGCGAGCTCGGAGGCGGTCGCCCGCACGCTGTCCAGCCGCACCGCGGAGGCCGAGCGCATGCTCGCCGAGGCGGCCGAGACCGTCGCCAACGCCCTCGCGGGCCGCACCGAGGAGGCCCAGCGCAGCTTCGAGCGCACGGCCGAAGCCCTCACCAAGGCGCTCGCGGACCGCACCGGCGAGGCCGAGGCCACCATCGCCCGCTCCACCGACGAACTGAGCCGCACGCTGCTGGGCCGCACGGCCGACGCCGAGAGGCTCGTCACGGGCAGCATCGAGGCCCTGATCGAGCGCACCGCGGACGCGCAGCGCAATCTGACGGGAAGCTCGGAATCCATGGCCGCCGCCCTGGCGGCGCGCACCGCCGAGGCCGAGCGCGTGCTGGCCGACGGCGCCGGCGCGATCGCCGACATGCTGGCCAACCGCACCGGGGAGACCCGCGCCGCCTTCGAGGAGGCCGCGCAGTCCGTCCTGGGCGCCCTCGTGGCGCGCGCCGCCGAGACGCAGGACGCCTTCGCGCAGCACAGCGAGACCGTCCAGACCCGCCTCGCCGCGATCGCCCGCGACGCCGTGATGGCCATCGCCACGCAGAGCACCCGCATCAACGAAGCCCTCGTGCGCAACGCCGATTCGATCACCGAGACCATCGGGTCGCGCGGCGGCGAACTGGCCAGCGCCATGGCGGCGACGCTCGGGGCCTTCGAGGAAACCGTCATCATCCGGGGCGGCAATCTCAACGAGCGCCTGGGCGCCCGCCTCAACGCGTTCGAGGAGACGGTCCTGCAGCGCGGCCAGTTGCTGGAGCAGAAGCTCGGCGACCGCATCAACGCCTTCGAGACGGTCATCGGCCAGGTCGGCGCGAGGCTGGACGAGACCTTCACGGCGCGCATCGGCGCCTTCGAAAACGTCGTCGACGGGCGCACCGCCTCCCTGCACGACGCGCTCGCCACCGCCATCTCCAGCTTCGAGGGCAAGGTGCTGGACCGCGGCTCCACCTTGGCCACCACGCTCGCCGGTCGCCTCGACGCGTTCGAGGAAGCCGTGCTCGGCCGCGGCGGCGAACTCGTGGAGCGCATCGGCGTCGATACGCGAGCCTTCACGCAAACGGTCGAAACGCGCCTCGGCGAGATCGAGACCCTGTTCGGCAAGTCGGGCGAGGTCCTGGCGGACCGCATCGTCGTCCGCGCCGAGGAGGCCGCGCGGCGGGTCGAGGAGCAGATCGCCGAGTTCGAAACCCGGACGATCACGTCCGGCGACAAGGTCGCCGGCACGCTCGACAACATCTTCGTGCGGATCGACCAGGGGCTGGACGTCCGCGCCAAGGCGCTCACCGAGACGCTGGCCAGCCGCACCCTGGAGATCGCCCAGGTGCTCGGCGGCGGCGGCAAGGACATCGCGTCGGCCATCGAGGCCAAGATCGAGCAGGTCGAGACCGCCATCGCGGCCCGTTCGGACGGGCTCTCCCAGGCCTTGAGCGCCAAGGCCGAGCTGATCAACGTGACGCTCGGAAACCAGGCCACCGCAATCGCCGAGACGCTCGACGGGCGGGTCGCCCGCTTCGAGGAGCGCGTGGTCAATCGCCTCGACAGCGTCAGCGCGCTGCTGGACGAGCGCGCTCGCCTGTTCAGCGAAATGCTGCTGGGCGGCACGACCTCCGTCACGGCGGCGCTCGGCGAGCGCACCGGCGAGCTGGCCTCGCTGTTCGACAACTCCAGCCGGCAGTTCGACCGCATCCTCTCGATGGGCGCGGAGGCGGTCACGGCCGCCCTCGGCAGCCGGACGAACGAGATCACCGGCCTCGTCATGGACGCCGCCCGCAAGCTCGACTCCACCCTGTCGCAGGCGGCGCAGTCCATCACGACGGTCGTGGACGGCCGCGCCGGCGAGATCGTGGAGGCCTTCGGCGTCCGCGCCAGCATGCTGGAGGAGACGCTCTCAACCGGGACCCGCGCCGTCACGAGTTCGCTCGGCGAGCGCACCGACGAGTTGCGGGCGCTGTTCGAGACCAACGGCAAGTCCCTCGCCAACACCCTGGAGGCCGGGACCCAGGCGGTCTCGACCGCCTTCGGCCAGCAAACGTCCGACCTCGCCCGCCTGTTCGAGGAGCGCGGCGCCAAGCTCGTCCAGGGCATCGCCAGCCAGGGCGAGGACGCGTCGACGCGCCTGGCCAAGGTCGGCGAGGACACCACCCGCGAATTCGCCCATGTGGGCGACGTGATTCTGAGGACCCTCGAGGGCCGCAGCGAAACCATCCTGGAGAGCCTGCGCGAGCGCAGCGACGCCCTGGCGCGCGGCGTGGAGGCCTCGTCGGAGGCCCTGCGGCGGGCCGTGGAGGAGGGAGCCTCCCGCTCCGTCGCCAGCCTGGTGGAAGCCAACGACACGCTCAAGTCCGAGATCAATCTCGGGTTGGAGCGGCTGGGCGAGACCAACCGCCTGCTGCATGCGACGGTCTCGGGCGCCGGCGAGAACCTCGGCGCGCTGGAGAGCGAGCTGGGCGAGCGCATGGTCGCGCTGCGCGACACGCTGAACGCGATCACGCACGAGACCAGCGCCGTGACGGACCGCGCCGCCGACCAGGTCGAGGCTCTGCGCAGCCTCTCCTCCGGGACGCTGCGCGACGCCGCCGGGCTGTTCCAACGCCTGGACGAGCAGGGCCGCTCGGTCGCGTCCTCCACGCAGGAGCACGCGCGCGCCCTGGCCGAAGTGGCCCTGGCGCTCGAGCATGTCGAGCGCCGCGTCTCCGCCGCCATCGAGGGCCGCAGCGACGGGCTGAACGCCATGCTGGAGACCATCGCTGGCCGCACCGAGGACGTCGAGGCGATCACGCGGTCCTTCACGGGACTGGTCGAAGACAGCCTGAAGGCCGTGGAGGCCCGGGCGCGCCAGATCGGCGGCGTCCTGGCCGATTCGAGCCAGGCGGCGGCCAACGCCATCGGCGAGCAGTTCGACCTCATCAGGACCACGACCGGCAAGGAGCGCGAGCGCACCGCCGCCGCGCTGCGCGCCGCCTATGAGCAGGTCATGACCGACATGGGTGGCGCGCTGGCTTCGGCCACCGAGCGCTTCCGCGAGGCGGCCGACGAGATGCGGCAGCTGAGCTACTCGGTCGCCCAGGAGCTCGACGCCACCCGCAACGAAGTCCGCCGCGGCGTGCTGGAGCTTCCGCGCGAAACCCAGGAATCGGCCGCCGCGATGCGGCGCGTCGTCGGCGACCAGATCCGGGCCCTGAACGAGCTCACCGCCCTCGTGGCGCGCTCGGATCGCGGCCTCGACGTCGCCCGTCCCGAGGAGCACGCGGAGCAGGACGACGTGCCGGTCCGCCGCGCCAACGGCGCCGCGCCGGTCGATCGCGGCCCGCCTCTGGTGGTGCGCGCGCCCGAGCCGCCGCGCCGGGCGCCCGAGCCGCCGCCGGCCGCCGCTCGTCCGAGCGTGCTCGTCACCCCGCCGCCGCGTCGCGAAGAGCCCGCCGATCGCCCCGCGCCCCCGGCGCGTAACGCAGAGGCGCGCGGCCAGGACGCGCGGGACCGCCGCGGCGCTCAGGACGACCGGCCCGAGCCCGAGGCTCGCATCGAGCCCAAGGCCCAGCCCAAGGCGTCCTCGTTCCGCCAGCCCGAGTTGCCGCGCGAGGCGCTCGCCAACCGCGCCAGCACCGGCTGGCTCTCCGAGCTGCTGGCCCGCGCCTCCGTCGAGGAGGAGCCGCCGGCCCGCAAGCCCGAGCTGCGCTCCACCATCCAGGACAAGCCGGCCAAGACGCCCGTCCGCCAGCCCACCACGCATGAGAACGCGATCGAGTCGCTCGGCTCTCTCTCCGCCGACATCGCCCGGATGATCGACCACGAGGCGGCTGTCGAGTTGTGGGAGCGCTACACCAGCGGCGAGCGCAACGTGTTCACGCGCCGCCTCTACACCCTGCAGGGCCAGGAGCGCTTCGACGAGTTCCGCCGTCGCTACCGCCGCGATGCGGAGTTCCGCGACACGGTCGACGCCTATGTGGAGAAGTTCGACGAGTTGCTGCGCGAGGTGGCGCCGGGCGACCGCAACTCGACGCTGTCGAAGTCGATCCTCACCTCCGACGAGGGCAAGGTCTACACGATCCTGGCCCATGCGGCCGGCAAGTTCGACTGACGGCTCCGTCACGGTTCGACGCAAAAGGCCCGGGAGCGATCCCGGGCCTTTTGCGTGACGCGAGCGAGAAGGCGGTCAGCGCGCCCAGCGCACCACGTCGGCGAACACGCGCTGCGCGGCCTTGTCCAGGGCCACGGCGGCTTCACGGCCCCCGACGGCGGCGAGCGGGACGGAGCCCTTGAACACGCGCGAGGTCGTGATCTTGCCCGTGGCGCTGGCGACGACCTTAACGGACAGCTCCACCACCGCCTCGGCGCCGTTCACCGTGCTGACCCCGAAGAAGCGGATCTCGGTCTGCAGCACCTGGTCGGCGTTGATGCCGGTCCCCGCCCGGCCGACCGCGCGGCCGGCGTTCTCGAAGGCCTGGACGAGCCGCGTCTGGAGCAGGCGCGGAAGCCTGTCGGACCACTGCACGCCGCCCACGGAGGAGACCGACCCGTCGGCCGAGCGCACCACGATGCGGTCCGATTCCAGCGCCTGCAGCGCGACCGGCTCGGCGACCACGATCTGGCTGCGGCCGGGATTCTGCCGCGCCGCGCCCGACGGGATCGTGAGGTCGAAGGTCTCGGACGGCGACGACCCGCATCCGGTCAGGCCCAGGGCGGCCGTGACAAGGCCGGCGAGGATCCAGGGGCGAGCCGGGCGGAGAGGTGCGAGGGCCGGGTTCGGCTCCGGGGCGGGAGCGGCGATGGGGGCGGACATGCGGGGAGGCAGCCTTTGTGGGGTCGGAGGCCGCACTATCGGCCCCGGTACTCGGGGAGGGATGGCTTGTTGCCGAACAGCAGCTGCTGGGGGTTCTGCTGCAGGCTGCGCAGGGTGCGGTTGAGTTCGCCGAGGGCTTGCCGGCCATCGGACGCCAGCGCCTGGTAGTCGCGCAGCGCCGGCCCGGTGACGCGGTTCACGCCGGCGGTGATGTCGGCGGTCCGCTTGTCGAGGTTGTCGGCCAGGACGCGCACGGACTTGGCCATGTCGCCGATGCTGCCCAGCGCCGCCTTGGTGTCGCCCGACCCGAGGAAGGTCTGCACGCTGGCGAGCACGCCCTCGACCTGGTCGGCCGCCTTGTTGAGCTTGGCGGTGAGTTCGTTGGCGTTGCGGATCACGTCGTCGACCTTGCCGCTGTTGGAGCCCAGCGCCGTGGTGAACTTCTCCACATTGTCGACCGAGCGCTGGATCTTCTCCGAGTCGACGGCGCGCAGGGCGCGGCCCGCGTCGGTGAGCACGCCGTCGAGCTTGACCGAGCTGTCGTTGAGGCGGCTGGCCAGCGTGGCCGCGTCGCGCACCAGGGCGGCGATGCGGTCCTTCTCGCCGGCCACCGAGGAGGTGATCTGCTGCAGGTTGGCGACCACGTTCTTGACGTCGTCGGGATTCACCGAGGAGACGACCCGGTCCACCGTCTCGGTGAGCTTCTGCAGGTCGACCGAAAGGGAGGCGATCTTGTCCGCCGCATTGCCGGTCGAGGACAGGAAGCGGCTGACGCCCTCCGAATTGGAGGCCAGGGCGCCCGAGAAGGTCTCGACGTTCTTCACCGTCCGGCTGATCGAGTCCTGGTTGTCGGCGAAGAGCTTGTCGGCGCGGCCCAGCACGTCGTCGGCCTTCTTGGCGAGGCGCTGCGCGCTTTCCAGAAGATCCTGGAAGTCGGAGCGGTCGGCGTAGATCACCGGCGGCTGGCCGGGCTCCTGGCTTTCCAGCTTGGCGCTGTTGGGGCCCCCGCCCGAGAGCTGGATGGAGGCGACGCCGGTCAGGCCCTGGAACTCCAGCCGCGCCTTGGTGTCGACGTTCATGGGCGTGGTCGCGTCCACTTCGGCGCGCGCCACCACCTTCCCGGGGTCGTTCGGCTGCAGCTGGATGGACGTCACCTCGCCCACGCGCAGGCCGTTGTAGAGCACCTGCGAGCCGCGCGAGAGGCCCGACACCGAGCCGGTGAAGACGATGCGGTAGGTCGCCAGCTTGGCTCCCGCGTCCTTGCCCGAGAACCAGAAGACGAAGCCGAACGCCGCGGTGAGCACCGCCAGCGTGAAGAGCCCGATCAGCGCGTAGTTCGCGCGGGTTTCCATGACGCTACCTTCCCGCCTCGGCGGCCGGCGCAAGGTGCTGCGCCCGCTTGCCGTGGAAATACGATTTCAGCCAGGGGTGCTCGGAACGCAGCATCGTCTCGATGGGCCCTTGCGCGATGACCCGCCCTTCGCCCAGCGCCGCGATCCTGTCGCACACCGAATAAAGGCTGCCGAGATCGTGCGTTACCATGAAGACGGTGAGTCCTAAAGTCTTCTGCAGGGTGGCGATCAGCTCATCGAAATCTTGCGCGCCGATGGGGTCGAGCCCCGAGGTCGGCTCGTCCAGGAAGACGATCTCCGGGTCGAGCGACAGGGCCCGGGCGAGCGCCACGCGCTTGATCATGCCGCCGGACAGTTCGGACGGAAAACGCTCCGCCACCTCCGGCTTCAGGCCGACGAGTTCGAGCTTCAGGAGAGCGAGCTCGTCCATCAGCTCCTCGGAGAGCTTGAGGTGCTCGCGCATCGGCACCTGCACGTTCTGGCGCACGGTCAGCGACGAGAACAGCGCGCCCTGCTGGAAGAGGACGCCCCAGCGCCGCTCCATGGCCTTGCGGGCCTGCTCGTTGAGTTCGTCCACATCCTGCCCGAACACCTCGATCACCCCGCGCCGCTTCGGCGTGAGGCCCAGGATGGTGCGCGTCAGCACCGACTTGCCCGTGCCCGACGCGCCGACGAAGCCCAGGATCTCGCCCCGGTAAACGTCCAGGTTGAGCCCGTTCATGATCAGCTTGTCTCCGAAGCCGACCACGAGGTCGCGCACGGAAATGATCGCCTCCCTGGGCTGAGAGGCGCCGTTCAGGCCTTCATCATGGCCGGGCTGCGGAAAGTCGGGGGCGGTGAGCGTCATCGTCAATACTTGATGGACGCGAAGAACATGGCGAAAAGGCCGTCGACCACGATCACCATGAAGATGGATTTGACCACCGATGATGTGACTTGTCGTCCCAGGGACTCAGCCGAACCTTGCACGGCGAGCCCCTCGATGCTGGCGATCAGCCCGATCACCAGCGCCATGAAGGGCGCCTTGATCAGGCCCACCATGAAGGTGTTGAACCCGATCGCCGACCGCATGCGGCCGATGAAGACCTCCTGGCTGATGCCGCCATAGATCCAGGCGACGACGCCGCCGCCGAACAGTCCCGCGATGTCGGCCAGGAAGGTGAGGAGCGGCATCGCGATCATCAGGGCCAGGATGCGCGGCACCACCAGCACCTCGACGGGGTCGAGCCCCATCACGCGCAACGCGTCGATCTCCTCGCGCATCTTCATCGAGCCGATCTCGGCCGTGAAGGCCGAGCCCGAGCGGCCCGCCACCATGATGGAGGTGAGCAGCACGCCCAGTTCGCGCAGCGTCAGAATGGCGGTGAGGTCGACCACGAACGGCGTCGCCCCGAAGCGGCGCAGCTGGAAGATGCCCTGCTGGGCCACGATGCAGCCGACCAGGAAGGAGATCAGCGTGATGATCGGGACGCTGCGAAAGCCCACGGCCTCCAGGTGGAACACCAGCGAGGTGAAGCGGAACCGGAAGGGGTTCAGGATCACCCGGCCCAGCGCCGTCACCAGCGAACCCAGGAAGCTGACGCCGCCGACGAGGTCCTGCCCGGCCCCCACGACGCCCTGCCCGACATCCGAGAGGATCTCGACCACCGCGGATGCGCCGACGGCGCGCTTCACGCCGAATTCGTGATAGGCGACCTCGTGCAGCAGGATGCGCTTGGGCTCGTCCACGCCGACGAACCCCGCCTCTTGCCCGCGCTTCACGAAATCGGTGCGGGCGCGGTCCAGGACCCAGGCCCCGAGCGTATCCAGGCGGTCCACCCCGGACAGGTCCATCAGGACGCGGCCGGCGCCCTCGGCTTCCTGTGGCAGGCTGGCGGCCTTCTGCTCCACCGCCTCGGCCTGCTCGGAGGTCCAGCGGCCGAGGAAGCGCAGGCGCACGTCCGCGCCGCTGCGCTCCACCACGACATTCGCCACAGGATCCATGTGATTCCGGTTCATTCGCGCACCCGCGATGCGCGTGCACGTTGTTTTAGACCATTCGCGGCGTGATCGGGAATGGTCTCCCACCGATTCAGCCAAGGTGTGACGTCCGTACCTCGTCCGCCCGAATGGCCAGCGTGGCGCCGCTCTCGTTTCCTGGCGGTCGCATGCTTGGACGCGAAAAGCCGGTTTCCACCTTTTCGCCGCATGTTCTAAATGTGCCGGGCCGTCCCAGGAGAGCTCCCATGGCCCGCGCCCTCAGCATCGCCGTCGAACGCTGGCCCATCGCCGGCGCCTTCACCATTGCGCGCGGATCGCGCACCGAGGCCGTCGTCGTGACGGTCGAAATCGAGGAGCGCGGCGCCCGCGGCCGCGGCGAATGCGTGCCCTATGCGCGCTATGGCGAGAGCGTCGACAGCGTCTCGGCCCAGATCGAGGCCATGCGGGGCTTCATCGAGGCCGGCGGCGATCGGCAGGAACTGATGGCCCGGATGGCGGCGGGCGCGGCGCGCAACGCCGTCGACTGCGCCCTGTGGGACCTGGAGGCCAAGACGGCCGGCGTCCCGGCGCACGTGCTGGCCGGGATCGACCGCATCGCGCCGGCGACCACCTGCTTCACCATCAGCCTCGGCGCGCCGTCCGTGATGGCCGAGGCGGCCCGCAAGGCCGCCGACCGGCCGATCCTCAAGGTCAAGCTCGGGGCCGGGGATGGCGACGGCGAAAGGATCGCCGCCGTCCGGGACGCGGCGCCGGACGCCATCCTGGTGGTCGACGCCAATGAGGGCTGGAGGGAGCACGACATCGCCGCCCAGTTCGCCGCCTGCGTGGCGGCGGGCGTGGCGCTGGTCGAGCAGCCTCTTCCGGCCGCCGACGACGCCGCGCTGGCGGGGTTTGCAAGCTCCATCCCGATCTGCGCCGACGAGAGCGCCCACGGCGTCGCCGAACTCGGGGCGGTGGCCGAGCGCTACGACGCCATCAACGTCAAGCTGGACAAGACCGGCGGCCTGACCGCGGCGCTGGACCTCGTGCGCGAAGCGCGCCGGGCGGACCTCGACGTCATGGTGGGCTGCATGGTCGGCACCTCGCTCGCGATGGCGCCGGCGATGCTGCTGAGCCCCCTCGCCCGCTATGTCGACCTGGACGGCCCCCTGCTGCTGGCGCGCGACCGCGAGCCCGGCCTGCGCTACGAAGGCGGCCTCGTCTACCCGCCCGCGCCGGGGCTCTGGGGCTGACGATGGGGGCGCATAACCACCGGCCGGCGCGGCCGCAAGGGCTTTCTCTCCTTGAGCGGCGCTGCAAGCGGTGGTGGTGTGAATGCTTCGGAGGCTATTGATTCGCCTCCTCTGGTTCCAGTGCGATGGGCGACGACACGGCGAAGACGCCGATCAGCCGGGAAGACTATGACGCGATCGAAGCGGCCGTGATGGAGACGGCGCGCGGCCGCTGGTTCATGGCCGAATTCGCCCGGCGGAACCGCCACGCCGACACCGACCGCCTCCTCGCGTCGCTGGACCGGATCGAACGCGCGGTCGCCATCCGCGAGACCGGCATCCGGCCCGAAGACCCCTCCGGGGTCGGCCTGCAGCGCGATCTCGCCGACATGGCGGACCGGATCGCCAGCACCAAGCGCGACATCGCCAAGAGCGTGGCGGACGCCGCCGGATCTTCCGGCTCCGCCACTCCCGAGACCGCGCTGGAAGACCTCGTGGCCCTCTCCGAGCAGGCGGACACGGAGGCGTTCGACGCGGCCGAGCAGATCCAGGAGATCGCGTGGTCGCTGCGCGAGACCTCCGAGAACCCCGAGGTGATCGGCGCGCTCGAGGACCTGGACCGGCACGCTCTCGACGTCTACCGCGCCACCAACCGCCACGCGCTCGCCACCGCCCGGGTGCGGTCGCTCATCGGCGTGCTGCGCTCCATCGAGAGCCGCATCCAGTCCATGCTCGGCGCCTCCCTGGCCGAGGCGCAGCCGCGCCCGGCGCGGTCCGCGCCCGTCCAGCACGCGCTTCCTCCCGCGTCCGGACCCTCGCGGCTGTCGTCCCCTCCGCCGATCCGGGACGACGTCGCCTTCATCGAGACCTACACGCCGACGGATCATCGCGGCCCGTCGCTGGAGGCTGCGGTGGCCCGCCCCGCCCCGGAGCCGGCGGCCGTCGCCCAGGACGCCCGCGTCGCCGCCTTTGCGGCCGTCGACGCGCTCGCGCCGGAGCAGAAACTGGCTTTGTTCGCATAAGCCGCCAGCCATGCGCATGTCGGGACGCCGGCGCGCACAATGAAGTTTTGTCCCCGCCAGCCAAATGTGATCCTTAGACGGCGTCCGTCGTCCCACCGGCTGCTCGTGAACGCTCTCCTCGGCATCTCCCTCAAAATCGTGTCGACGATCGCGTTCACCGTGATGGCGACGATGATCAAGCTGGCCGGGAGCGGGTACCCGACGGGCCAGATCGTCTTTTTCCGCTCCTTCTTCGCCCTGATGCCGCTGCTGGTCTGGCTGGCGTCGCGCCATGAACTCATCGACGCGGTCCGCACGAAGCGCCCGCTCGGGCATCTGCGCCGCAGCATCGCGGGCTCGATGGCGATGTTCTGCGGCTTCACGGCGCTCGCCCTGCTGCCGCTGCCCGACGCGACGGCCATCGGCTACGCCACGCCCCTGATCACGACCGCGCTCGCTGCGATCGTCCTCAAGGAGACCGTCAGGGTGTACCGCTGGAGCGCGCTCGGCGTCGGCTTCCTGGGCATGATCATCATGATGCTCCCCTATTTCCAGGCGGGCGGCGTCGGCCTCACCGAGGGGAAGGCGGCGGGAGCCATGTTCGGGCTCTTGGGCGCGTTCTGCAGCGCCGTCGCCTCCATCGAGACGCGCCGGCTCGCCCAGCTGGAGAAGACCGGCGCCATCGTGTTCTATTTCTCCACGACCGCGGCCGTGATCGGCGCCTCCACGCTGGTCCTGGGCTGGCGCATGCCGAACGGCCACGACGCGGCGATCCTGATGCTCGCCGGCGTGATGGGCGGGATCGGCCAGATCCTGCTGACGTCGAGCTACCGCTTCGCGCCCGCGTCGGTGATCGCCCCGTTCGACTACACCACCCTGGTCTGGGCCCTCATCGTGGGCGTCCTCGTGTTCTCCGACATCCCCGAGCCCCTCGTGGTGTTCGGGGCCGGGCTGGTGGTGGCGGCGGGCCTGTTCGTCATCTGGCGCGAGCGGCGGCTCGGGCTGGAGAACCGCAAGCGCGAGCGCGAGACCGGAGCCCAGCGCGCGACATGAAGGACGCGCCCGCCCCCGACAGCACGGTGGCCCGGGCGCTGGCGGTGCTCGGCATCACCCAGATCGCCGCCTGGGGCTCCCTGTTCTACGCCATGGCGCTGGTCGGCCCGCGCATCAGGCTGGAGACGGGCTGGTCCGACACCCTGGTCTTTGGCGGCTTCAGCGTCGCCCTGGTGACGTCCGGCCTCGCCGCCCCGCTGGCCGGCCGGCTGATCGACCGCCATGGCGGCCGGCCCGTGCTGACCGCGGGCTCGCTGCTGGGCGCCGCCGGACTGGCGCTGCTGGCGACCTCGCACGGCGCCGCCTGGTATCTGGCGTCCTGGGCGGTGATCGGCGTCGCCATGGCCGGAGCGCTTTATGATCCGGCCTTCGCCACGCTGGCCCAGTTGGCGGGGCCGCGCACCCGCACGGCGATCTCGCTGCTGACGCTGGCGGGCGGCTTCGCCTCCACGGTGTCCTGGCCGCTCACGCTCTGGATGCTGGGGCGCCTGGACTGGCGCGACGTGCTGCTGGTCCACGCGGCCGGCCAGGCGCTGCTCTGCGCGCCGCTGCACGCCTTCGCGCTTCCGACGCGGCCGCGAACCGGCGGCGCCGCGCCCGCGTCCCCCCGGCCGCCAGACGACGGCGCGCGGTCCTCGACACGCCGCGCGGGCCTGGACTGGACGGCGCTCGGGCTGTTCGCCCTCGTGGTGGCGGCGCATGGCTTCGTCACCAGCGCGCTGTCGGTCCATCTCGTCCGGCTGCTCGACATGCTGGGTCTGAGCGAGGGGCAGGCCGTGATCGCCGGGGTTTTCATCGGCCCGGCCCAGGTGGGAGCGCGCCTCCTCGAGCTGCTGTTCGGATCGCGGCTCAGCGCCCTGGGCCTCGGCGTCGTCGCCACGGCCATGCTGCCTTTCGCCTTCGCGCTCCTCTACGGGGCGGAGCCCTCCACCGCCGTCGCGATCCTGTTCGCGCTGATTTACGGCGCCTCGAACGGGCTGATCACCATCGCCCGCGGCGTGGTCCCGCTGGCCCTGTTCAGCCGCGACCGCTATGGCGAGGTCCTGGGCCTGATCGCCGCGCCGGCCCTGGCCACGAAATCGGCGGCGCCGATCCTGTTCGCCGTCTTCATGATCGGCTGGGGCGCCAACGGCACCGTGGCGCTGTGCGGCGCGCTCGGGATCCTGGCCGCCGGCGCGATGCTGGTCTTGGGCGCGGTCCGCAGGCGCGCCGGAGACGCCCTGGAGCCTCCCCTCAGCCGCTGACCGGCGCGAGCGTGACCTCCAGCCCGTCCAGGCTCTCGTCCCAGAGGATCTGGCAGGACAGGCGCGAGGCCGCGGACGCCGCCGGCAGCATGTCCAGTTGCGCCTCCTCGTCGTCCCTCGCGGGGTGCAGGCGCGCCATCCAGTCCGGTGAAACGAACACGTGGCAGGTGCCGCACTCGGCTGCGCCGCCGCACAGCCCCTCCATGGGCAGGCTGGGCAGGCCCCAGTCGCGGATGATCTCCATGACGCGCCAGCCCTCGGCGGCTTCAAGCGTATGTTTTTGGCCCGCTTGATCGATGACGTGGATGACGCCCATCAGAACGGGCCGCCGCCGGCCGGCCGCGTCACTGTCGCCGGACCGGAGAGGCGGCGGGGCGAATCATCCGGCTTTACAAACGGTCGTTCGTTTTTCAAAACAGACTCCGAACGGGTTTCGAGCAGCGTCCGCCTGGCCGGGCTGGCGCTCCGCTCCTGGAGGATCGCGGTATGGGCGTCGAAGGCCGTGACAGAGTCAAGGTGATGGACATCGGCGCGCACGCTCTGTCCGGCCAGCTCGGAAAGACGATCCAGCGCCTCAGGAAGGCCTACAACCTGTCCTTGTCGGAGCTCGCCGAACAGTCCGGCGTGGCCAAGTCGATCATCAGCCAGATCGAGCGCAACGAGACCAATCCGACGCTCGCCACCATCTGGCGGCTCTCGCAGGCGCTGGACGTCTCCATCGAGCGCGTCCTGTCGAGCGGCGACGACGAGCCCTTCATCGACAAGACCACCAAGGGCGACACGCCCATCCTGATGTCAGACGACGGCAAGGTCCGCCTCGGCATCATCGGCTGGATCAAGACGGTGGAATGGCTCCAGTGGTACGACGTCCAGGCCGAGCCGGGCGGCGTGCTGGACTCAGACGCCCACCAGCGCGGCTCCATCGAGTGCCTGTCGGTCATCGAGGGCGAATTCGAGGTGGAGGTCGGCGACCAGGTCCAGCGCGCCAAGGCGGGCGAGACCCTACGCTACCGGTGCGATCGGCCCCACAGCGTGCGTTGCGTGGCCACGACGCCGAGCCACGCCACGATGGTATGCATCCTCAAGGCGGCCGTGATGGACTAAGCCTCAGCCGCTCGTCTTGGGCGGCCGGGGCGGGCTTGGGACCGGCGGCAGGCTCTTCAGATACTCCGCCATGGCGGCGCGGTCGGCGTCGGTCAGCTGCGAGGTGTTGCGGATCACCGGGGCCATGGAGCCGCCGACCGCGTCATAGTCGGGCGTGAAGCCCGTCTTGAGCAGTTCGACGATGTCCGCCTTCGACCAGGAGGCGAGACCCGCCTTGTCCTGCGTGATGTTGGGCGTGAAGCCCTTCCCCTCCGGGTCCGGCCCGCCGGAGAAGCGCTTGTCGGCGATGGTCGCGCCCGCGACGTTGCGCGGCGAGTGGCACTCGGCGCAATGCCCGGGGCCCTCGACGAGGTAGCGGCCGCGGTTCCATTCGGGGCTCTTCGTCGAATCAGGCTGGATCGCGCGTCCGTCCAGGAAGGCGAGCTTCCACAGCCCGAGGCCGCGCCGGATGTTGAACGGGAACGGCAGGTCGTGGTCGCGCACGCGGCCTTCGGCCGGAGGCAGCGTCTTGATGAACGCGAAGACGTCGGCGAGGTCGGCGGAAGCCATCCGCTGGTAGGACGTGTACGGGAAGGCCGGATAGTAGTGCCGCCCGTCGGGCGAGACGCCCTCCCGCATGGCGCGGATGAAGGCCTCCACGGTCCACCCGCCGATGCCGTCGGCTTCGTGGGGCGAGATGTTGGGGGCGTAGAAGGTCCCGAACGGCGAGTGCAGCGCCAGCCCGCCGCCCAGCTTCGTGCGGTCGTCCTGGCCCGGGACGGCGTGGCAGGACGGGCATCCGCCCGCGAAAAAGAGCTCGCGGCCATTGTCCAGATCGGCGACCGCCGGCGTGGACGTATCGGGCGCGCCCCGGACGAGTTCGTAGAGCGAGGGCGCGGTCAGGACCCCAAAGCCGACGCCGGCCAGGATGGCCATGCTCAGGATGGCGAAGACGAATCTCTTCATCGGGGACTTCCAGGCGACGCAAAAGCGCGGGCCGCGTCCCTGCTCAGGTCCGCGGCCCGGTCGAAAGAAGGAGCCGTGTGGGCCCGCCCCTCAGGTCAGCTCTTCTTGACGCGATAGGTCTCGTGGCAGCCGCCGCAGTTCTTCAGCACGGCCGGGAAATTCGCCTTGAAGCTGGCTTCGTCCTTGATCTCCGCGGACGCCTTCACGGCGTCGGCCTCGAACTTCTGGAAGGCGGCCTTGAAGCCGGCCATGTCGTCCCAGATCTTCGGCGCGGCGGTCGTCTCGCCGCCGGTCTTGGAGGTGTCCGGGAAGAGGCCCGGCATCTTCTTGGCCGCGTCCTGGTAGGTGGCCAGCGCCTTCTGCACCTTTGCCAGGTCGAAAGCCGTCTCGCCCTTCAGCATGCCGCCGGGGTCCTTGGTGGCTCCGCCGACGCTCTTCATGACGTCGCGGCGCTGCGCGATCACGTCGCCCTGCGCGAACACGACGGTGGCGCCGGTCGCGATGACGGCCGCGGCGATGATGGCTCGAATCATAAAGCTTCCTCCTGCCTCATTCACATGAGGTCTGTTGACTTCGCGGTGGAAGGTGAAGCTTTCCGAGCGAGGAAGCGATGACAGCACGCGCAAAGCCGAACTTGCACAATCGCAAGTTCAACTTTGCGTTATCCGTCGGATCAGGCGGCGGCCTTGTCGGCTCCGTTGATCGCGGCGAAAACCCGGTCCGGGGTGGCCGGCATGTCGATGTCGCGGATCCCGTAGGCCCGGTCGAGAGCGTCCACGACGGCGTTCATCACGGCCGGGCAGGATCCGATCGAGCCGGCCTCGCCCGCCCCCTTCATGCCGAGCGGGTTCGTGGTCGAGGGCACGTTCCGGGTCTCGAAGTGCAGGAAGGGCACATCCCCCGCGCGCGGCAGGCAGTAGTCCATGAAGCTGGCCGTCACGAGCTGGCCCTCCTCGTCGAAGACCGTCTTCTCCAGCAGCGCCTGGCCGATGCCCTGGACGACGCCGCCATGCACCTGCCCGGCGAGAAGCAGCGGGTTCACCGCGATGCCGAAGTCGTCGCAGATCGTGTAGCGCACGACCTTGGCGACCCCGGTCTCCACGTCGATCTCGACCTCGGCGATGTGCGTGCCGTTCGGGTAGGTCGCATTGGGCGGGGTGAAATCGCCCTCCCCGGTGCGGGCCTCGCGGGTCGCTTCGGGCAGGTTCGCCAGTTCGGCGAAGTCGATGCGCCGGTCGGTGCCGACCACCTTCACGCCGCCGTCGGCGACCTCGAGGTCGGCCACGCTGGCCTCCAGCTTCTGCGACGCCAGCTCCTTCAGCTTCTCGGCCAGCTTCTCGGACGCGACATAGACCGAGACGCCGCCCACCGGGATGGAGCGGGAGCCGCCGGTGCCGTGCCCGGTCTTGATCTGCTGGGTGTCGCCCTGCACGACCTTGATCCGGTCGAGCGGGAGATCGAGGTGCTGGGCGGCGAACTGGGCGTAGGCCGTGGCGTGTCCCTGGCCGTTCGATTGCGTGCCCGAATAGACCGTCACGGTGCCGTCGGTCTCCAGGCGGATCTCGACGTCCTCGCCCTCGCCCCAGGCGGTGCATTCGATATAGGTCGCCATGCCGATGCCGAGGATCTTGCCGTCCTTGCGAGCGGCGCGCAGCCGGTCCTTGAAGCCGGCCCAGTCGGCCGCCTCGATGGCGCGGGTCATGTGCTGGTCGAAGTCGCCGCTGTCATAGGTCCGGTCGCCGATCGGAGTCGTGTAGGGCATCGCCTTGGCGGGGATGAAGTTGCGGCGGCGGATCTGCTCGGGCCTGAGGCCCATCTCGCGCGCCGCACGGTCGACCAGGCGCTCCAGCAAATAGGCCGCCTCGGGACGCCCCGCGCCGCGATAGGCGTCCACCGGAACCGTGTTGGTGTAGACGCCACGGACCCGGACATGCAGGGCGGGCGTGCGATACACGCCGGTCATCATGGTGGCGCCCAGGAAGGGGATGTAGGGGCCGAACTGCGACGCATAGGCGCCGATATTGCCCAGGATGTCGAAGCGCATGGCCAGGAATCGGCCGGACTTGTCCATCGCCACTTCGCCCACGGCGAAGTTGTCGCGTCCCTGGGCGTCGCCCATGAAATGGTCCGAGCGGTCGGCGATCCAGCGCACCGGGCGCTTGAGGCGCTTGGCGGCTTCCGCGGCGAGCGGATACTCGCGATAGCAGAAGGTCTTGGTGCCGAAGCCGCCGCCCACGTCGCCCGTCACCACCCGGATGTTCTCCGGCTTGATCTTGAGGACGCCCGCGGCCAGCGTGTCGCGGATGCCGTGGACGCCCTGGCTGGACAGCGTCAGCGTGTAGCTCGCCGTCTTCGCGTCGTACTCGGCGATGACGCCGCGGGTCTCCATGTAGTTGGTGATCAGCCGGTTGTTCTCGATCTCCAGACGCACGACCTTGTCGGCCGCCGCGAAGGCCGCGTCGACCTTGGCCTTGTCGCCCATCTCCGAATCATAGGCGAGGTTTCCGGGCTGCTGCTCCCACACGGCGGGCGCGCCGGGCTTGACGGCGGCGCGCATGTCGATCGCGGCGGGAAGCGTCTCCCAGTCGATCGCGATCGCCTCGGCCGCATCCTTGGCCTGGTTCGCGGTCTCGGCCACCACGAAGGCGACGGCGTCGCCGACATGCTTGGCCACGCCCTTGGCCAGCACCGGGATATGGGCCACCAGGTTCTGCGTGCCGTCCGTGTTGGGCAGCGGCGCCTGGCAGGGCACGTCGCCCAGGTGAGCCACGTCCGCCGCGGTGAGGATGAGCTTCACGCCCTTCATGGCGCGCGCCGTCTCCAGATCCTTGAAGGCGAACCGGGCATGGGCGTAGGGGCTGCGCAACACCACCGCCTCCAGCTGCCTCTCGGGCGCGTAATCGGCGGTGTAGCGGCCGCCGCCAACCAGCAGGCGGTGATCCTCGACACGACGGAGCGGCTGGCCGATTCCGAACTTCTTGACGGTCATGATGGTCCTCAGCGAAGGCGTGAGAGAGGCGTGCGGATGAGCGGGAGGGCTGCGGAACGGACCGGGTCAGGCGCCGGTTTCGACGGGCTCGCCATGGGCCACCCAGTCCAGGAAGCCGCCCGCGTAATGCGCGTCGGCCTTGACCCCGCCCGCTGCGGCGGCCGCAGCCGCGGTCAGCGACCGCTTGCCGGACCGGCAGGACAGCACGAGGCGGCGCGGACCGGGATCGGGAAGGGCTGCGGGATCGAAGGTGGAGAGCGGGAACAGCACCGAACCCGGGACATGTCCCGCCTCCCACTCATGCGGCTCGCGCACGTCCACCAGGAGGATGGACCCGTTGGCGAGACCCGCCTTGATGTCCTCGACGCCAAGATCCTCGACCTGAGGCGCCGCGCGGCCGAACCCAAACATGCAGGAAGCTCCGAAGTGGTCTCGGCCCGGACTTTAGACGATCCCTCACGCTTGGCCAGAGCGGCGAGGCGCGGGGCCGCGCATCGCCCGACGCAGGCCGCGGCGTGCGTCAGCTCACGGCGTTCTCGCGGCGCACGGCGTCCAGCAGGCCATACACGTAGGGCGCGAAAGACCGCCAGACCTCGACATGGAAGCGCTCCGGATCCGTCCGCCACAGGACGATCTCGGCCTTCTCGAAGATCGTGCGGGCGCACATGCCGACCGGGAACGCCCCGGGCGAAAGGTCGAGCGGGACCGCCGCGTTCAGCGCGAGGTCGGCGCCCGGGCCTTCGACGATCAGGCCGGTCTGCCGGTGCGAGACCTCGACCAGGCTGTGAGGGACGCCGGCCAGGCGCTCCGACAGGGTCCGCCCGATCGCGGCCGCGTCCTCCGCGGGGCCGATCAGCAGCCACTCGTCGGGCCCAAGCCACAGGGCGGCCCAGCCGGCGCCCGTGACCGCGCGCAGCGGCGGCGGCGGCGCATTCAGGCCCAGGATCGGACCCGCCGCGGCCGCGGCGTCCTCGCCCCGCAGGATGAAGCGCGCCGCGGGGCCCCCGTCCGACAGCAGCACGCCGCCGAAGGCGCCCATGTCGGCCGGAAAACCGCCGAGTGGCGAGACCCGGCGCGCCGGCGTTGCAGAGGCGTCAGCCATCGAGGCGGCTCCCGTCCTTGTCGTAGAAGATCGGCGCGGCGACCACCGCCGGCACGGCGCCGCCCGGCATGGGGATGAAGACCGTCTCGCCCATGCGGGCGCGCCCGCCGGACAGCAGGCCCATGGCGATGGATCGCCCGAGCGTCGCGCTCCGGTAGGACGAGGTGACGTGCCCGAGCGCCGGAGCGCCCCGCACCGGCGTGGCCTCTGCGGCGATCTGCGCGCCCTCTTCGAGGAGGGCCGCCGGGTCCTCGGTGAGCAGGCCCACCAGCTGCTTGCGGTTCGGGGCGGCGATGTCGGGCCGCACGAGCGAGCGCTTGCCCACGAAGTCGGGCTTGGCCTTGCCGATGGCCCAGTCGAGACCGAGATCGTTGGGCGTGACGGTGCCGTCGGTCTCCTGCCCGACGATGATGTAGCCCTTCTCGGCGCGCAGCACGTGCATCGCCTCCGTGCCGTAGGCGACCATGCCGTGCTGGCGGCCCGCGTCCCAGATCGCCTCCCAGACGGCCTCGCCATGATCGGCCGGCACGTTGACCTCGAACCCGAGCTCGCCCGTGAAGCTGACCCGGAACAGCCGCATGGGGACGCCCAGGATCGTTCCTTCGCGCACGCTCATATGCGGCATGGCGCCCGCCGACATGTCGACGCCCTCCACCAGGCTCTCCAGCGCCTTGCGGGCGTTCGGCCCCTGGACGGCGATGACGGCCCATTGCTCGGTCGTGGAGGTGAGCCAGACCTTGAGGTCGGTGAACTCGGTCTGGAGATAGTCCTCCATGTGGGCCAGCACGCGCGGCGCGCCGCCGGTGGTGGTCGTGACGTGGAAACGGTCGGGCGCCAGCCGGCCGATCACCCCGTCGTCCATCACGAACCCGGCCTCGCTGAGCATCAGGCCGTAGCGGCAGCGCCCGGTCTCGAGCTTGGTCCAGGGGTTGGTGTAGAGCCGGTTCATGAACTCGGCCGCGTCCGGTCCGACGACCTCGATCTTGCCCAGCGTGGAGGCGTCGAAGATCCCGCACGCCTCCCGCACCGCCAGGCACTCCCGGGCCACGGCCGCGCGCATGTCCTCGCCGGCATGGGGGAAGTACCAGGCCCGCTTCCACAGGCTCACATCCTCGAACACGGCGCCGTTGGCGGCGGCCCAGCGATGGGTCGGCGTCTTGCGGGCGGGGTCGAAGAACTCGCCCCGGGAGTGGCCGGCGAAACTGCCGAAAGTCACCGGCGTATAGGGCGCCCGGAAGGTGGTGAGCCCGACTTCGGGGACCGACCTGTCGAGCGCGCCGGCGGCGATCGCCAGGCCGTTCATGTTGGAGGTCTTGCCCTGGTCCGTCGCCATGCCGGTCGTGGTGTAGCGCTTCACGTGCTCGATGGACCGGAAGCCCTCGCGCACCGCGAGCCGGATGTCCTTGGCGGTGACGTCGTTCTGGAAGTCGACGAAGGCCTTCACCTTCTGGGGATCGCGGTGATGCGGGACAGCGCCGCGGAACCCTCCGCCCACCGGCGCGATCTCGCCGGAGACGGCCCAGTCCGGGACGTCGGCCGTCGCCGTCGTCCGGCCCAGCGCGGCGTCGGCCGCGGCCAGGCCGGCGCGATGGCCTTCGGCGAGGCCGGCCGCAATGCCGAACGTCCCGTTGCAGGCCCCGGCCGACGCCTGCTCCTGCGCGGCCGCGCCGGGCAGGAAGACGCCCCGCGCCTCGTCGAAGCGCAGTTTCCCGCGCGACTGGGAGAACAGGTGGACGGCCGGCGCGAAGCCGCCCCCCATGAGGACCACGTCGCAGGCGAGGCGCTCGGTGGGCTTGACGGTCCCGTCCGCCGCCAGCTTGCCGATCTCCACGCCGGAGACCCGCAGGCGGCCCGAGACGCCGGTGATCACCGTCGAGACCAGCACCCGCAGGGCGTTGGAGTTCGCCGCGAAGGCGGCGGCCTCGCCCGGCTCCGGCCGGATGTCCACGATGGCGCCGATGGCGACGCCCGCCGTCGCGAGGTCGACCGCCGCCGCATAGGCGCTGTCGTCGGCCGCGAAGACCACGGCGCGGGCGCCGGGCCTCACCCCGTAGCGGTTCGCCAGCGTCCGGGCCGCGCTGGCCAGCATGACGCCGGGCCGGTCGTTGTCGGGGAAGACGAGCGGCTGCTCGATGGCGCCGGCGGCCAGCACCACCCGGCGGGCGCGCACCTTCCACAGCCGCTCCCGGGGCGCGTCGGCCGGGGCCGTCGCGAGATGGTCGGTGAGGCGCTGCGCCAGCCCGAGGAAGTTCTGCGCGTAGTAGCCGAAGGCCTGCGTGCGCGGCAGGAGCGTCACGTTCGCGCGCCCGGCCAGTTCGGCGACAGCGTGGGCCGCCCAGTCCGGCGCGGGCGATCCGTCGATCGCGACATGCGGCTCTCCGAGCAGGCCGCCGCCCATCTCGGCCTGCTCGTCGCACAGCATCACCCGGGCCGCGCCGTCCTGCGAGGCGGCGAGGGCCGCCGCGAGGCCAGCCGCTCCGGCGCCCACGACCAGCACGTCGCAATGGGCGTAGCGATGCGTGTAGTGGTCGGGGTCCTCCTGGGAGGGCGCGACGCCGAGGCCTGCGGCCCGGCGGATGAACGGCTCGTAGAGGCCAGCCCACGCGCCCGCCGGGGCCATGAAGGTCTTGTAGTAGAAGCCCGCGCTGAAGACCCCGGCCGGGACGAGATTGTTCACCTCGCCGACGTCGAAACCCAGGGTCGGCCAGCGGTTCTGGCTGAAGGCGACGAGCCCGTCATAGAGCTCGACCTGGGTGGCGCGGAGATTGGGCGTGGACCGCCCTCCCCCCTTCGACACCGTGACGAGCGCGTTCGGCTCCTCCGCGCCGGCGCCCACGATCCCGCGCGGCCGGTGATACTTGAAGGAGCGTCCCATCAGGTGGACGCCGTTGGCGATCAGCGCGGACGCCAGCGTGTCGCCCGGATGCCCGGCGAAGCGCCGTCCGTCGAAGGAGAACGAGATCTCGCGCGAGCGGTCGATCCGTCCACCCGCGGGTATGCGGAAGGCAGCGCTCATCGCCCGGTCTCCCGCGCCAGTTCCTCAAGATCCGGTCGCGGATCCGAGGGCTTGTAGGTGGTCAGGATCTTGTCCGACACCGTGTGCCGGACCGCGTTGAAGAAGCGCCCGCAGCCGGACGCGTGCCGCCACCGCTCCGCGTGGACGCCCTTCGGATTGGTGCGGAAATACAGGAACTCCGCCCAGTCCTGGTCCGACACGGCGGACGGATCCGCCGGGCGGGCGATGTGCGCCTCGCCGCCATAGCGGAATTCGAGTTCGGGCCGGTCCATGTCGCAGAACGGGCAATGGATGAGGAGCATGATGCGTCTGACCTAATGGGCGACGGCGGCGGCGGCCGCCTCGTCGATCAGCCGGCCGGTGCGGAAGCGGTCCAGCGTGAAGGCGGCGTTGATGGGATGCGGCTCCCCGCGCGCCACCGTGTGGGCGAAGACGTTGCCGGAGCCCGGGGTCGCCTTGAAGCCGCCCGTCCCCCAGCCGCAATTCACGAACAGGCCGGGCACGGGCGTCTTGCCGATGATGGGGGACCGGTCCGGCGTGACGTCGACGATGCCGCCCCAGTTCCGGAGCATGCGCAGGCGGCGCACCATGGGAAACAGCTCGCAGATCGCATCGAGCGTGTGCGAGGAGATATGCAGCCCGCCGGTCTGCGAGTAGGACGTGTAGGCGTCCGTCCCGGCCCCGATGACGAGCTCCCCCTTGTCGGACTGCGACATGTAGGCGTGGATGGTGTTGGACATCACCACGCAGGGCATCAGCGGCTTGACCGGCTCGGAGACCAGCGCCTGCAGCGGGTAGCTCTCCAGCGGCATGCGCACGTCCGCCATGCTCATCACGACGCTGGTGTGGCCCGCCGCGACCACGCCGAGCCGCGAGGTGGCGATCGGCCCCTTGCTGGTCTCGATCCCGCAGACGGCGCCGTGGGCGTCGCGCCGGATCGCGGTGACCTCGCAGTTCTGGATGATGTCGACGCCCATCGCGCTGGCGGCGCGGGCGTAGCCCCACGCCACCGCGTCGTGCCGGGCTACGCCGCCGCGCCGCTGCAGGGCCGCGCCCATGATCGGGTAGCGGATGTCGGGCGAGATGTTGAGGATGGGGCAGAACGCCTTCGCCTCCGCCGGCGAGAGCCATTCGTTGTCGATGCCCTGCAGCCGGTTGGCGTGCACGTGACGCTTGCCGACCTGAATGTCATGCGTGTTGTGGGCCAGCATCATGACCCCGCGCGGGGAGTACATGACGTTGTAGTTCAGGTCCTGCGACAGCCCCTCCCACAGCTTGAGGGAGTGCTCATACAGGCCCTGGCTCTCCTCCCAGAGGTAGTTGGAACGGATGATGGTGGTGTTGCGGCCGGTATTGCCGCCGCCAAGCCAGCCGCGCTCGACGACCGCAATGTTGCGCATGCCATGGTCGCGGGCCATGTAGTAGGCCGTCGCCAGCCCGTGGCCGCCGCCGCCGACGATGACGGCGTCGTAGGACGCTTTCGGCTCGGGCGAACGCCATTGCTCGGGCCAGCCGGTATTGCCGGTCAGCGCCTGCCTGAGCAGGTTGAAGGCTGAAAATCGCACGGTCGCCGTCTCCGCTCGCCTGTCGCCGCCGCATCTCCGGCGGCGTCGGGGCCATGGCCAAGCCGGCGCCAGAGTGGGCGACCTTCTCTAGGAGCGTTTCGTTTTCGGCGCAGCAAAATTGTCCAAACCCGGCGCCGCGACATTCGGCCCGAGCGAAAGCCTGCGTCCGGGCCGCGGACCGCGCGGTCCGCTCCCGGAATTCAGCCTGTGGTGACGAGAGGCGGACGGACCGGCCGCAGCCGGGTCACTCCCCGGCCCGGAGCAGCTTGTCTCCCACCGACTCTGCGGCCTGCCACTGGCCTTCGCCGCCGTACCCCTCTTCGGACGCCATGGCGAGAAGCTGGCCCAACCGGTTGCGGGCCCGGTTGACGCGGCTCTTCATCGTTCCGACGGCGCAGCCGCAGATGTCGGCCGCCTCCTCGTAGGACATCCCCGAGGCGCCCACCAGGATCAGGGCCTCGCGCTGGTCGGGCGAAAGCTGCTGGAGCGCCTCCTGGAAATCGAGGAAGTCCATATGGGCGTTCTGGGACGGCGCGGAGGCGAGACGGGCCGCAATTTGTCCTTCGGGATCGGCCACCTCGCGACGGCGCTTGCGGTACTCGGAGTAGAAGATGTTGCGAAGGATGGTGAACAGCCACGCGGACATGTTCGTGCCTTCGGTGAAGGAGCCCAGATTGGTCCAGGCTTTGACGAGGGTTTCCTGCACGAGGTCATCGGCGCGGTCGATGTTGCCCGAGAGCGACATGGCGAACGCGCGCAAGCTGGGAATCGCCCCGAGCAGTTCGGCCTTAAGGCTACTGCTGCCCTGCGGGTTCATTCAGCGTCTCCGAGTTTCTCGTCGAGCTTGTCCATGAGTTCGCGGAACCGATCCGGAACTGGCTGGTTGAGAACGTCGTCATAGACGGCGCGCAACTGCCGCCCGATATGGTCCTGGATCTGGGGAACCATCCCGGGCGCCTGATCATGCGCTGATTGTCCCGGGCCCGAGATCTCGGGATCCGAGTGCCGAGCACTCTTCTTCTGCGTCATCGCCACCCTCCGGGATGCCCGGGCCACGTGAACCCGAGCGACGCTATGATACCGGCACCCAACGCCCAGCCGCGCTCCCGGTTCCCGTATGGCGGGAACCTTTTTTTCAGTCGTACGTTGGAGCGCAATGCCGAGCTCATGCCGCGGTCATCTTTGGGGGCTTTATGCCGATCTCTCAGGCCATCTCACCACATCTTCCCTATATGCGGCGCTTCGCCCGCGCTCTGACGGGCAACCAACGCATCGGGGACGTTTACGTTCAGGCGACCCTTGAATCGATCGTGTCGGACCCGACCCGCATCGACACCAGCGGCGACGTGCGGATCTCGCTCTACCGCCTCCTGCTGGAGGTCTGGCGCTCGGTGCCGATCAACGCGCAGGTCGATCCGGCGCTGCCGGCCGTGGAGCTCGGCGCGCAGCGCAGCCTCGACGCCATGACGCCGCGCTCGCGCATCGCCTTCCTGCTGCGCTCGCTGGAAGGCTTCAGCACCTCGGAGGTCGCCCAGACGCTCGACTGCTCGCTGGGCGAGGCGCAGGCCCTGCTCGACGCGGCCGGCCGCGAACTCGCCGACCAGATCAAGACGGATGTCCTGATTATCGAGGACGAGCCGCTGATCGCGCTCGACCTGCAGAGCCTGGTGGAGGACCTGGGTCATCGCGTGGTCGACATCGCCCGCACGCACCGCGAGGCGGTGGCTTCGATCCAGAAGCTCCGGCCCGGGCTGATCCTCGCCGACATCCAGCTCGCCGACGGCTCCTCGGGCCTGGAAGCCGTGAACGAGATCCTGGGCACCCTGGAAGTGCCGGTCATCTTCATCACCGCCTATCCGGAGCGGTTCCTGACGGGCAGCCGGCCCGAGCCGGCCTTCCTGATCACCAAGCCGTTCCTCACCGACACCGTGAAGGCGGTGATCAGCCAGGCTCTCTTCTTCCAGCGCCGCGCCCAGCGGACGGACAAGGTTCCGCTCAGCGCCTGACGACATGAATCCCCGCGTGAACCACCTCACGCGGGGATTTCACGACTTCGCGCGATAAGCGAAGTTCCTCAAGACAACACGCAAAAAGCGCGCGTCGTGACGCGCGCTTTTCGTTTGTCCGGCAAGTCTTTATCGGCGCGTGATGATTCCGAAGATCACGCCGGCGATCAGGGCGGTCAGGACGGACGTCACCGGCGTCCGCTTGACCGATTCTTCGAGTTCCGAGCTCAAGGTCTCGAGCCGGGCCTGGGTGTCTTCGGCGATGCCGACTCCGGCCCGCCGGAAGCTTTCGGCTGCGCCCGTCAGCGTCTCCCGCGCCGTCCCGACGGCCTCGCGCACCTTCTCGGCCTGGGCGGAGGTCTGCTCGCGCACGAGCAGCGCCACGGCCTCGCTCAGCTTGGCGATGTCGGACCGGAGCGCGTTCAGATCCTCCCGGACGGCCTCCTGACTTCCATCGTCCACGCGCGTGGATCCAAAGACGTCGTTCTCAGCCATGAAACTCTCCCATGGGCACGGTTTCCGTTTCGGAACGTCAAAGCCTGCCGGTCAGCAGCAATACGATCACGATGAGAAGAACAACGCCCAGGATGCCGGAGGGTCCGTAACCCCATCCGCGGCTATAGGGCCAGCTGGGGACAGCGCCGACAAGCAACAGGATGAGGATGATAAGCAGGATCGTGCCGATGGCCATGTTCTGATCTCCCGTTTGCCGCCGGCTTCAGGGTACGCCGCGGAATTGAACGGATCGAATTCCCATTCGATCTATTCTGCCGCAACGCTGCAGCCAGCCGGATAGTTCCTCAAGCAGCCGAGCTTCGCTCGCCGGCTCGGTCGAAAACGGAAACGGGATCCGCAGCGACTCGGCTGCGGATCCCGTGGCGCGGTCCGATCGGGCGGGAGGGGGCGAAGACGCCCGGACCGTGCCTTGCTACCGTAATGAAAAGGGCTGGCCTGGAGTTCCGGACACGTGCGGCGCGCGAGCGCTGCGTGCGCCGACGGCGTCAGCGGTCGTCCAGCGACGCGACGACCCAGCGGTTCCACGGAGAACGCTTCGGAGCCGAAGCCGCCTCGCCCGACGAGGCGCCCGAGGTCGTCCCGGACGACGCTTCCGTCGGCGAGCACATGTCCTTGGTGGCGGCGGGCTTGGCCCGCTGCATCGTGACGGGCTGGCTCACCGACACGCGCGTGCTCGCCACGATGAGGCTGGACGACGGCGCGGAGGCGGGGGCCGCCGGCGCATTCTTCACGATGGCGATCACGGGCGGCACGAAAAAGAACGACACGGCCACCGAAAAGGCGAGAGTGGGAAGTATCCGCGATGCGTTCATCTTGCCGCCTCCAGTGAATCTGCCCGGGAACAACGCCGTCTGGCGGGCTCGGTTCCCACAAGCCTTGGGATCTTCGGCGAATAGCCCGCAGCTTTCGATCTTGCGGGAAGGAGAGAGATGCTTGCCGGCGCGCCGCGGGAACGAAGGCCACCAAGCTGACGTTGCACAGCCTCTGCACCATCCACTGCGCCGGCCGCCGGCCGGACCGCCAGCCGACCTCACGGTCGAGCCACACAGGAGGCCATCATGGCTGTGAAGACGCTTCAGGACCTGTTCATCCACACGCTGGGCGACATCTACTACGCTGAAAACCAGATCCTGAAGGCCCTGCCGAAGATGGCCGCCGAAGCCACCTCGCAGGAGCTGAAGCAGGCCTTCAACACGCATCTCGAAGAGACCCGCGGACAGGTGCAGCGGCTGGAGCAGGTGTTCAAGCTCTGCAACGCGCCCGTGAAGGGCGAGCGCTGCGACGCCATCGAGGGCATCATCAAGGAGGCCGACGGCCTGCTGAAGGAGATCGAGGATCCGGAGGTCAAGGACGCCGGCATGCTCGCCGCCGCCCAGGCCGTCGAGCATTACGAGATCTCCCGCTACGGCGCCCTGATCGCCTGGGCCGAGCAGCTCGAGATGGACGAGGTGATCGACCTCCTCGAAGAGACGCTCGACGAGGAGAAGAACGCCGACCGGCTCCTGACCGAGATCGCCGAGGGCGAGGTCAACGAAGAGGCCGCCTGATCGCCTGACGTCACGAGTGTCTTACGAGGCCGGTCCCCCTGGGGCCGGCCTTTTTCGTACGGCTCGCCGCCAGGCGCAAAAAAAAGGCCGGCGTCGCGCCGGCCTTTCCAACCCTGATGGGGAAGCTTCTGGATCGCTCAGTAGTAGTCGCACACCCGGCGGCCATACGCGTCGTAATAGCAGTCGCGGCCGCGCTGAGGAGTGGTGGCGGCGCCCACGACCGCTCCGCCGGCTGCGCCGATCGCCGCGCCAGCGAGCGCTCCGCTCCCGCGGCCGGTGGCGGCTCCGCCGATGACAGCACCAGCCGCGCCGCCGAGGACGGCGCCCGTCGCGGCGCGATTACCCTGTTCGGTGGCGCACGCACCGAGCGAAAGCGCAACGGTGGAAATCATCAGGATCTTCTTCATCGCCATCTCCTTGTGGCCGACCTTACGTTTCCGCTCCGGTCCACAAAGACCCTGCGTTCGTCGGCGTTGCGCGGGTCAAACGCATGTCAAGCCACAAAGGTTGCGAGGCCGGCTGCACAACCCGCAGCGGAGCAGCGAATTATCCGCTTCCGACAAGCGCTTCGTCCGACCCCTCCTCGCCTGCCGATCGCGGAACCAACCCTGACTGCCAGCGTTGGAGGACACAAAGCAAATCAGAGGAGCGCAGGAATGCCAGACAAGCAGCAGCGGTCGAACCGGGGCTTCGCTTCGATGGACGAAAGCAAGCAGAGGGACATCGCCCGCAAGGGAGGTGAAAGCGTTCCGAATGAGAAGCGTAGTTTCTCGCGCAACCCGCAGCTGGCGGCTGAGGCCGGGCGTAAAGGCGGCCGCAGCGTGGCTCCTGAGGCCAGAAGCTTCTCACGCGATCCCAAGCTCGCCGCCGAGGCGGGCCGCAAAGGCGGCGAGGCGTCTCACAGCCGTCGCATGAAGGACGCCGAGCGCACCACCCGTTAGGGCCTGCGCCGTCCATCGAAATCAATGTCAGAGGCGTCGGTTCCGGCCATCGGGATCGACGCCTTTTTCATGGGCTGGTTTATGGGCCTGCTGACGAGGGGGCGGCCGGGCCGTCACCCGCCCGCCGCGGTGGAGCGGGAGATGTCGGCCTGTCCGGCCGCATGAGAGACTCGGCTCCGGATTTCCGAGCGCATGGCGGACCAGAGCCCGTCCCAGCCCTCCGGCGTCTCGCTCGAGGGCGCCAGGAGCTTCACGGCCTTGTGCCTGGCGCGCTGCAGATCGAAGAGCGGCTTGGTGGCCGTAATCACCACGTCCACCCGGCCGAGCACCCGGCGCTCCAGCAGCGGCAGGGTGGCGGGCGCATTCGGGCGCGACGCGAGGTCCTCGACGCAATCGTAGATCCGAAGCTTCGGCGTAACATGCGAGCTGAACGCCATCGCGGCGGGAGAGATCAGCCACAGGATCTCGGCCGGCGACGTCCCGGCCTGGTAGTCGTCGAGCAGCTTGCGCAGCGCAGCGTTGGCCGTGCGGTCGGCGAGGCGCGGCGGCAAATGCGGCTGCAGGATCTCGACGTCGCCTTCCCTCCTGTGCGTGAGCTCGCCCGCGCCTTGGCCGTCGAGGAGAGGCTCCTCGAAGACCACCACTTTGTAGTCCGCGGCCGCGCGCGTCATCAGCTCGCGCAGGCGCGGATCTTCGTCGGTCCAGCGTCGGTAGGGGAAACACAGCAGCACAGGCTTGTCCTCCGGACGGGAAACGCATGGGGAAGACGGGGCGAGCGAGAGAGAGGTCGTGGACGGCATGTGCTGGGGCGACCCTTTCGACGATGACGCGCCCGCGCACGCGGGCAGACGCCTGTGAGCGGCCTTGCGGGCGGTGCGACAGGATTGATCAGTGCAAATCGACGCAGGCGAAACGTTCAAACCCCGGCCGGAGTTCCCTGCCGGGATCAACAAAGCTTGCGCGGAACGTCGGAGCGGATCAGCCGTTCACGATCGTCCCGCCATTGGGATGGATGACCTGGCCTGAGAGATAGGACGCGTCCTCGCTCGCCAGGAACACATAGGCGGACGCGACCTCCCGCGGCTGCCCGGGGCGAGCCATCGGCACGTCGGACCCGAAGCTCTTGACCTTCTCGGCGTCGAAGGTCGCCGGAATGAGAGGGGTCCAGATCGGACCGGGCGCCACGGCGTTGACCCGGACGCCGTCCTTGGCGAGGGCCATCGAAAGCGACCGCGTGAAGGCGACGATCGCGCCCTTGGTGGAGCTGTAGTCCAGCAGTTGCGGGCTGCCCTTATAGGCCGTCACCGACGTCGTGTTGATGATGCTGGAGCCCGCCTTGAGGTGCGGCCTCGCCGCCTTGGCCATGAAGAAATAGCTGAAGATGTTGGTGCGGAAGGTGCGCTCCAGCTGCTGCTCGGAGATCCCGGTGATGTCCTCGACCTGGTGCTGTTCGGCGGCGTTGTTGACCAGCACGTCCAGCCCGCCGAAGGCCGCGACCGTCTTGTCGACCGCCTCCCGGCAGAGCGCCTCCTGTCCGACGTCGCCTGCGATGGCCAGCCCACGGGACCCCTCCGCCTCGATCAGGCGGATCGTCTCCTGCGCGTCCTCGTGCTCCTCCTTGTAGACGATCGCGACGGACGCGCCCTCGCGCGCCATGGCGACCGCGACGGCGCGACCGATGCCGCTGTCTCCTCCGGTGATGACGACGGACTTGCCGGCGAGCCGCCCCGCCCCCGGGAATCGGGGAGCGTAGTCCGGTTTCGGGTTCATCTCGCTCTCGTGGCCGGGCTGGCTCTTCTGATGCTGGGGCGGGAGGGTCTGGTCGGGCATGTTTGGTCCGTCGCTGATGTCTGGGTGGTGCGTCGGCGGCGATCAGCCGTCGACGTGCTGGGCCAGGCCAGTGCCGATCAGGCCGCATACCGCGAGGCCAGTCGAAACGCTGGCGATAAGCGCGAGCGCCGGGCCGGGCGCGTCGCTGGTCAGGACGAGACGTCCGAGCCCCTGGGCGTCCAGCCCGACGAGAGCTGCGGTGAAGCCCGCCCCGAGAGCAAAGCCGCCCGCGAGGTTGAACATGAGGAAACGCGGCCACTCCGACAGACGGCGCGCCGCGACAAGGTCCGATGAGCGTTTCATCCGCTGGGTTTCCGCCGTCGCGTGGTTGACCAACGGAGCCCATGCGGGGTTCGTTCCCGGCGGCGCGGAACGGAGCGGAGCTTTCAGCCGGCCCAGACTTTGGGCGCGCTCGGCTCGGCGCCGAGGGGCCGGATGTGAGAGGCCGGAATGTCGATCGTCCAGCTGAACCCCTCAGGATCGTAGGCCAGCTGGGCGCGTCCGTTCAGGGCCCTGGGCACGAGCCGCTCGATCACGGCGTGGCCGAACCCCTTGTGCCTCGGCGGCTCCACCCGGGGGCCGTTCCGCTCGCGCCAGGTGAACACGAAGCGGCCATCGGCATCGGGCCCGGCCGACCATGCGATCTCGATCGATCCGCCGGGCGTCGAGAGCGCCCCGTATTTGGCGGAGTTGGTCGACAGCTCGTGCAGCGCCAGTCCGATGTTCTGGGCCGCCTCGGGCTCGAACCGCACGTCCTCGCCAGTGAGCCGGATGCGCGAGCCGATCAGGTCGCGCCAGTGGCTGAGCTGCGTGCGGACGAGCTCGGACACGGACGCGCCCTGCCAGTTCTCGTTGACGAGAATGTCGAGCGAACTCGCCAGACCTTGCAGCCGCCCGGAGAAGCGGGCCTCGAAGTCGCGGGCGGACACGCTGGTCGTGAGCGTCTGCCGGGCCATCGCCTGCACGACGGCCAGCAGGTTCTTGGTGCGGTGGGTGAGCTCCCGCAGGAGGATGCGGTTGTGCGTCTCGCGCTGGCGCCGGTCGGTGACGTCGACGCTGGCGCCGAGGATCCCCACGATGCCGCCCCTGGCGTCCCTCTGCGGCTCAACCCGGACGAGCTGCCACGTCTCGACGCCTCCGACAGCGACCCTGAACTCGCCGGCGGCGGGCTCGCCCAGGTCGAGCACCCCCTGCTTCATCTCGGTGAGCTTGCGCGACAGGTCGGCCGGGAAGACGTCCGCATCCGTCCGGCCGACGAAATCGGCGGCGATGCGGCCGTGGAAGTCGCGGCTCATCCACGAGTAGCGCAGGTCGGGACCCTGGGCGAAGACCGTGATGTCGGCGCCCTTCAGGGCGACCTGGAAGCGCTGGACGGTGGTGCGCAGTTCGTCGCTCACCTGCGCCAACTGCTGCTGCACCTGCCGCTCGCCGGTGAGATCGATGATCGCCCCGATGAGGCCGGTGAGCTGGCCGGCCTCGTCGACGACGGGTTCGGTCCTGACGCGGAACCACCGTCGCCCGCCGGACACGTCGACGCTGTATTGGTAGTCCCGGGCCTTGCCGGTCTCCAGCACGGACGTCTTGGCCGGAATCACGATGGCGGCCACCTCGGCAGGCAGGAAGTCCTCCTCGCGAGAGCCGATGATCTTGTCCCGGGCGTAGCCGAAGACGTCCCGGCTGATCCACGTGAAGATCCTGTTGACGTCCTGCGTAAAGACGACGACGTCCGCCGCCCGCAAGGCCACCTCGAAGCGCTGCACCGTCCCGGCGAGCTCGCGCGTTCGGACCGAGACGTCTTCCTCCAGCCGCTCATTGGCCTGCCGCAGCCCCTCGCGGTTGCGGGCGGCGTCGCCCAGGGCGCGGTAAGCGCTGACGATCTGGTGGACAGCAAACAGCAGGATCGCCAGCGTGGCGAGGCCGCTCAGGAAGAGCTGACGGCGGGCCGCGCTGCGATAGCCCTGCTCGAGGCGCGCGATGTCGGACCGGTTGCCGTCGATGAACGCCAGGACGTTGGACCGGAGTTCGGCCTCCTCGGCGCGGCCCGAAGCCTGGCGCAACTCCGCGGACGCCTGTTCGCGCTCCCCGGCCTGGGCCAGGCGCACCAGCCTGTCGGCCTCGGCGAGCCGGCGCTCCAGCAGCGCCCCAATGCGCTCGAGCCTGTCCTTTTGCGCCGGATCCGCCCGCGCCTCCAGGGTGGCGAGCGCGGCCTTGGCCTGCGGCGCGAGGTCCCGGATGCGGAGCGCCTGGGCGTCATCGCCCAGCATGATCGCGGACGTTTCGGCGCTGATGATCGCCGCGAAGGTCGATTCGAGCTGGTAGGCGTTCTCGCGGATGTCAGCGGCCCGCATGCTCAAGGTGGCGATGCGGTCGGTGTTGAGGACGGCCAGCATGGCCGCGACGGCCGCCGCGACCAGGACGGCGACGGCGAAAATGGCCACCCGGCCACCCCGGCGAAAGGTCGGCGCGGTCCGGCTCGCTTCGGCCCCGCGTGCTGCACGAGCCGAATCCGACGGCTCCGCAGGCGCCGCTGGGTCTCCTCCCGATCGCTGCATGTCTGCTTTTGCCCCGACCCGAGCGCAATGCGTCCGTCCGGCGACGTGGCCGCCAGACGCCTGAACGCGCCGTTCTGCGAAAAGGTTCCGCTTCCGCTTGGGTGCTTCTTCGATGATGTCGACCTCTGCCCGGGATCAACGCCCCACGGTGAAATACAAGACAACGCCGGCCAGGATCGCGAGGCCGAGGCCCATGCTGAGGACGTACCGGACATTGTGGCCCGTCACGCCCTGCCGGGCGCGCGTCTCGTTACTGCGGGTCGGCTCGTCCGGCAGCTGGTCTGACATCAGGATCTCCAGGCTAGGGGCGAACGGCGCGCCCAGGCGGTCAGCCTGCGAAACGTCCACATGAGCGACGGGGTTCCGTAGCGGGCGCAACGAACGGATGTCGGGAACGGATCGAAGTGGAACACGTTTGTCCCTCGCCAGCCCATGCCGTCACGGTGTCGAGCGTTTCGAGGTCTCCATGTCGATCCATGCCTTTCCTCCTGGCGTACGCATTTTGCTGCCGGCCGACGCGCTGTTCGTCATCGACGTGCTGCGCCGGTTCGAGCGTTTCCGCCACGGCTATGATCAGAAGCATCTGGACGCCGCCGCGGCCTCCATTCGGGAGCGGCTGGGCGACGGCGCTGTCGACGGCCTGATGTCGGACGCGCTGCTCCTCGACAACGAGCTGCGCCTGCGGACCAGCGGCGCCTTTGATTGCATGCCGGAGGGTGCGCCCTCGGCGACCGAGCATGAGCTTCTCCTGATCAGGATGATCGCCTGCATGCAGGCCGGCGAGTTCAAGGCCGCGGCGGCGCACGCCACCCAGCTTGAGATCGTCCAGAGCCGCGCGTTGTTGATGCTGGTGAACAAGATCGCGGGCCGGCTTGCCGACCATGGCCTGCGCCTGGACCGCGGCGTGCTGGAGCCGAGCTGGTCCATTCCCCACGCCCCGCCGCCGCGCGCGTCGGCCGGACGCGCGCCGGACCTGCGGATCGTGGCGTCGGCGAGCACGCTGGGCTGATCAGACTGCCTCAAAACGATAAAGGCCGGAGTTCACCTCCGGCCTTTCGATTCGCACGCCTCCGCGTCAGGCGCTCTTGCGTCCGCGCGCCGGTTTCGCTCCGCCGGACCGCGCCGGCTTGCCCTTGACGGCGGGGGACCGTGCGGCCTCGTCCTTCGCCTTGCCGGTCGCCTTGGCGACGGGCTTGCTGGGCGCAAGCGGCTTCGCCCCACCGATCGCAGGGGCTTTCGCCGCGGCGGGGGCCTTGCCTTGCGCCTTGGCCGGAGCCTTCTTGGCGGCGGCCGGTTCCGTCACGGCGGCGGCTCGCTCCGGCGGCTCGCGCCGCTCCGGCGGCTCGCGCCGCTCCGGCGACTTGCGCTCGTCGGCCGCGAGGCTCTTACGCAGCGCGTCCATGAGGTTGACCACATTGCTCGGCTTCGGCTGGGCCGTCGCCGCGGGCGCGGCCCGTCCGCCCTGCTTGGCCTTCACCAGCTCGACGAGGGCGTTCTCGTACCGGTCCTCGAACTTGGACGGATCGAAGGAGCCTTTCATCCGGCCGATGATATGGCCGGCGAGGTCCAGCATGTCCGGCGGGATCGCGATGTCGGGGATGTCTTCGAAATACGCGTCTGGCGTACGGACCTCGTAGGGGTAGCGCAGCGTGGCCGCGAACAGCCCCTTGCCGCGGGGCTCCAGCATGACGATGCGCTCGCGCCGATAGAGGACCACGCGCGCGATGCCGACCACGTCGTGCTCGCGCATGGCCTCGCGGATCACCGCGAAAGCCTCCTGGGCGACCCTGTCGACCGGGGCGAGGTAATAGGGAGCATCGAGATAGAGTTCGTCGATCTCGGATCGCGGCACGAAGGATTCGATGTCGATGGTATGGCTGCTCTCGATCGCGATCGCGTCGATTTCCTCGTCCTCGATGATGAGGTAGTCGCCCTTGGCGACCTCATAACCCTTGGCCTGATTTTCCGCTTCCACCACGTCACCCGTATCGGGGTCGAACATCTGGCGCCGGAGGCGGTTGCCCGTGGCTCGATTGACGGTGTGGAAGGCGACCCGGGCCGAGGCCGTCGAGGCGGGATAGAGCGCGACGGCGCAGGAAACGAGGGAAAGCTTGAGGTATCCCTTCCAGTTGGCACGCGGCGCCATGACCCAACTCCTGCGCGGCGAATCACGCTCGCCGGACTCTCGAACGTGAGTCGTCCGGGACTCGTTCCACGACACAGATTCATTCGCTACCCAACGTCCGACGGCAGCCATCATAACATGGGTCAAGATCCGACGCTGAGGTCCCGGGCGGCTGCCCAGCATCCGCCACAATCCGGCCGATATCCTGCCGTCCCGCATAGTCAACGCTTGGTTAACGTAAAGCTCAAGCCGCCCTGTTTCCCTCGGAAACACGGGACGTTGCTGGATACGAGCGTTACTGAAAAACCACACATCGCTCGTTCAACGTCTTCAGACCCCGTCCGGGGCGCAACCTGAATTGAACAGCACCGTTGTGGCGGGTACAGTCTGACAGGCTCAAGCCTCGAGACTCACTCCTCGATAAGGATGCGAAATAATGATCCGTAATCTTCTCCTCGCCGCCACGGCGCTGACCGTGATGTCGGCAACGGCTTCCGCGGCTGACCTGCCCACCTCCAAGGGCGCCCCGATCGCCCCGATCGTATACGCTCCCGTGTTCACCTGGACGGGCTTCTACGTCGGCCTGAACGCCGGTTACGGCTGGCAGGAGAGCCGCTCGGTCACCTTCTACAGCACCACGACCGGCGCGAACCTCGCCACCTTCAGCAATGGCAGCGACGGCGGCTTCGTCGGCGGCGGCCAGATCGGCTACAACATGCAGTTCGGCCAGTTCGTCGCTGGCGTCGAGGCTGACATCCAGTACGCCGACCTCGGCGGCAACAACAACGGCTTCGCCCCCTACTACTTCGGCGGCAACGGCAACAACGGCAACTACTTCGGCACCGTCCGCGGCCGTCTCGGCTACGCGTTCGACCGCGCCCTCATCTACGTGACGGGCGGTCTGGCTTACGGCGACGTCGGCTCGAACGTGTTCAGCAACAGCGACACCCGCGCCGGCTGGACCGTCGGTGGTGGTCTCGAATACGCCTTCACCCCGAACTGGACGGCCAAGATCGAAGGCCTCTACGTCAACATCGATCGCGGCAACAACAATGGCGGCGTGCTCCTCGCCGTTCCCGGCGTTGCGGTTGCGACCAACAAGAACAACGACTTCGGCGTTGTTCGCGTGGGCGTGAACTACAAGTTCTAATCCTCAGCTCACTCTGAGGCTTGAGGGCCCGGCGGAACCTTCCGCCGGGCCCTTTTTCATGGTCGGACGAGCGCGCGCCGCGCCGCACCCAGCATGGCGCCGACCGGGCCCTTCGCCCCGCAGGCGTTCGCCCGCGGAATTGCGCGGTCCTGATGCGTCGTGTTGAGAGGTTGAGGCCGTGTTCGGCCCCGGGCTCAGCCCTTGCGGGCCACCGCCATCAGCCGATCGATCGTGGACTGAAGCTCGGCGACCTGGAACGGCTTGCCGAGATGCGCGGTCGGCGGCTCTGGGGTGATCGGCTGCGGCCCCTGGCCGGTGTGCCCGGTGGCGAAGATGATCGGCAGGGCGGGAGAACCGCTGCGCATCGTCTCGGCGAGATTGTGCCCGGAGATGTCCGGCAGGCCGACATCGGTGATGACGAGGTCGATATCGTCATGCTCGCCGAACAGCGTCAGCGCCTGGTCGCCGTTCAGCGCCTCGAGCGGCCGATGGCCGAGCTCCTCGAGCATGTCCACGAGAGTGAGCGCGATCAGCGGCTCGTCCTCGACCAGCAAAATTTTCAAAGACGCGCCGCCCAACCCAGATGATCCTCATCAAGAGACACGGGCGTGATTACGCGAACCCGACACCCACGTCCCGAGACTAGCCCGTCGACTGCAGCGTTTCCAGCGTTCGATGGAGTACCGAACCGTACTCAGCTCAAGGATGCTTCGTCTTGGTTGACGGTCGATCTTCGGCCGGGGCGGTGGAACGGGGCGCATCGACCGGCGTGTGGTCGTCCGGGCGCGCTTCGGCGGCCTGTTCGGTCGTGCTTCCGGGCTGGCCGGGACGCCTGGCCGGGGCCCCTTTCAGTTTGCGGTGGGCATCCTCGTCAGTGTTCTGGGTGGTCATCGCTGGCTCCGTTGTGGAGTGAAACGGACCGGCTAGCCCAGGGTTCCTTCAGGGCCCCGCAGAACGGCGTCTACGCGCGTGACGAGTTGGGCGACCGTGTAGGGTTTCGGCAGGGGATCAAGATCCGGATCGCCAGGCCCGGCGCCGTCGCGCAAATTCGCATAGCCGGTGGTGAGCAGGATCCTGATCCGGGGATGATGGGCGGCGACATGGCGCGCCAGTGCGCGTCCGTCCATTCCGGGCAAGCCGATGTCGCTGAACAGCAGCGAAACGGACGGGCCCTCGCCGAGCATCCGAATGGCCTGCTCGGCGTCTCCGGCTTCGACCACGTGGTGGCCCAGCTCCCGAAGCGCTTCGACCGCGAAGCGCCGCACCTCGGGCTGGTCTTCGACGACGAGGATGGTCGATGTCGGAGCGGACGGCGCAGCGTCGACGATCTCGGGGCCATGCGTCGGCGCCTCATCCAGGCTGGGCGGGGCGAGCGGCAGCAGCATGGTGATCGTGGCCCCGTGGCCCGGTTCGCTGGTCAGCAGCACATGGCCGCCCGACTGCTGGATGAAACCATAGACCTGCGACAGCCCGAGGCCGGTGCCCTGCCCGTGCGGCTTGGTGGTGAAGAAGGGCTCGAACACCTTGTCCTGCAACTCGGCCGGGATGCCGGAGCCGGTGTCGGACACGCTGACGGCCACATAGGAGCCGGGAGGAGCGGCGCCGCCGTCGGCTTCGACCTCGACCCGAGCCGTCGAGACCACGAGCTCGCCGCCTTGCGGCATCGCATCCCGCGCGTTCACCGCGAGATTGAGGATCGCGCTCTCCAATTGGTTCGGATCGACGTCGACCGCCGGGAGATCCGGTTCGGTCCTCGTCTGCACCGAGATCTTCTCGCCCAACGTGCGGTGCACGAGCTCGGTCATCCCTCGCACGAGCTGGTTGAGGTCCACGCGACGTGGCTCCAGAGGCTGCCGGCGCGAGAAGGCCAGCAGCCGCTGTGTCAGCATGGCGGCGCGCAACGCGCCCTCCTTGGCCAGCAGAGCGGACCGCCGCGCCCGCGCGTCCTCGGGGCCGAGCCGGCGCAGCAGCATCTCCAGATTGCCGATGACGACCGTCAGAAGATTGTTGAAGTCATGCGCGATCCCGCCCGTCAGGCGCCCGACCGCCTCCATCTTCTGGCTCTGGCGAAGGGCGTCCTCGGCGAGTTCCCGCCGCTTGGCCTCCTGGCGAAGCTTGTCGAGGGTGGCGTTCTCCCGCCGGGCCTGCCGATAGGCCGAGACGCTCAACAGGAACAGCGCCATCGCGCTGGGAGCCCCGAAGGCGAGATAGCTCAGCATCGCGCCGCGCCACGCCCGAACCACCGAGGACCAGGGAAGTCCCGCCGTCACATAGATCGGGTAATCCGGCATGCTGCGATAGGCGACGAGCCGTCTCTCCCCGTCGAAGTTCGACGTGCCGAAATAGAGCCCAGCACCGGGTCGCTCGGCGATCTCCTTCTCCAGCCCGGTCGCGCGCTGGCGGGTCCCCAGCAGGTCAGCCGTGGACGTCGGATAGCGCACCAGGGCGACGCCGTCGTTGCGGAACAGTCCCATGGTGTAGCCGGCGCCGGCCGTGACCCTGCCGTGAAAGGCGCGGAAATAGTCCGGCTCGACAGACACCGCGGTGACCCCGCGAAAGCGTCCGCCCGGGTCCTCGCGGCGCCAGGCGAGCTGGAAGAAGACCGATCCGGTCGCTTTCCCCAGGAGAAGCTGGCTCACATGCGGGCGGGCCCCGGGCTGCAGCTGGGTCTGGAAATATGCGCGGTCGCTGACGTTCAGGCCGGCCGGCACGGGACTGGCGCTCACCAGCGGCTGACCCAAGGCGTCGATGACCCATGTGTTGGTGAGCTGCGGAAGGCCGGCGACCAGCCTGGCGAGCTGCAGCCGCAACTCGGCTTCGCGTGTCTGGATCTCCTCGTCCGCCAGCCCCCGGACGACCTCGTTCGTGTAGGTGGCGACCAGCCTGTGGGTGTCGAACGTCTTGATCGCATGCTCGTAGACGAGATCGAGCGTCTGCAGCAGCCCCCGGCGAGCCGTTCGGACCTCCGTCCGGTAGGACACCCAGCCGAGAACCGCGAGGAGGACGACCGGCGCAAGCACGGAGAGAATGACGAGGAGGCGAAGCGCGCGCATGCGTCAGAGAGGCCGGCTGCGCCGCAACGAAGCGCCAGGCGTCAAGTCTTCCGCGGTGCCATCCCGATACGCCAACCGCCAGAACGCTCCCAAGCAGGCGATTCGCCTATCGCCCGCTGGACGCAAGCATCCATGGATTCAACCGCAACGGGTAGTCGCACTTCTCCTTACGCGACGATCGGTTCGGCTTGGCGCGCCACGTGAGGGCGAGGCTGCAACGCCGCTTCGAGCACGAGCCGCAGCACGTAGTATTGGCGCAGGCTCTCCACCAGTTCGTCCTTGTCCATCGCGCTGGCGCCGACGACGCCCAGTTCGAGGGCGTAGGACCTGAGGTCTTCGGTGATCGGGTCCAACCCATGGGCGGGGTGCGCCTCTCCTGCGGAGACGCTCGGGGGTCTGACGTGACGCATGGGGAACGCAACTCCAGGTCCGGCGCATCGCGGCTCGGACGTTCATCTTTGGCCGACAAAACGTCCTATGAAGAGAACGGTTCCGGCCGCCCCCGGATCCGCCGCTCCGGAACTCCGCCGCCGGGCCGGCGTTGGATTGATCGTTTCCGCGCGGAGCCTTGCCTTGAGCATTTCAGATGAGTGACCCGGTCCGGCTGACGCGCCGGCTGGCGGGTTTCGCCGCGCTGGCGCTGGTGGCGTTGCTCCTGGCGGCGGCCCCGTGGGCGTCCGCCTCCGCGGCGTCCTCGCCGAGCAGCTCGGCGCTGGTTCCGTTCTCGCTCAACACCGGCAAGAAGGACGGCGACGCCAAGGCCGTTCCGCCCGACGACCCCGCCAAGGTGCCGGATTTCGTCAGCCGCCTCGACGATCGGCAGGCCCGGGCTCTGCTCCTGGACACGCTGAGCGGCAAGCCCAAGAACGAGGAGGCGCGGGACCGCGACACCGTCAGCGACATCTTCGGGAGCGTGCTCGCCGCAGCGCGCCAATATGCGGCGCGGATCGTCACGGTGGCGCAGGCCTGGCCGCAGCTGCTCACGCTCGACGAGCGCCTCACCGAGTATCTCGGCGCGACGCGGCCCGGCCTGGTGGCGCTCCTGGGATGGATCGCGCTGTCCTTCGTCGCCGCCGGGGCGGTGGAATATCTGGTCCGCCTGCTGTTCGAGCGCCTGCTGGCGCGACGGCGGCGCCTGCGCGGCCTCCCCGCGCCGCCCCAGACCCTGCGTCACGGCGGCAGGCTGGGCGTGCGATGCGTCGGACTGGCCTCCTTCATGGCGGTGTCGTCCGGCCTGATCCTGGCGGCTCCGCACGCGATGTCGTCCATCCAGCAGGATTTCGCGCTCTCGATCGCGGCCGGGGCGCTGCTGGTGCGCCTCGCCGACACGCTGGCCTATCTGTGCATCGCCTATCTGGTCCCGCCGTCCGAGCGCGCCCAGCGCCGCGTGCCGCGCAACGCCGTCCGGCTCGCCGTGGTCAGCACCCATGCGACCATCATCATGGGCGCGCTCATCCTGACGGATCTGCGCGGCGCCGGCGTCGCCTTCGAAGCGAGGCTGATCGTGGGCCTCGCGCTCTGGTGCGTGCTGGGGCTGTGCGTCTTCGCCGGCCTCGGGCGCCTGAAGGCGATCACCGCGAAGCTGAGCCTGGACGGCCCTCTCGCCCGCGAGGGCGTGATTTTCCGGTGGCTGCGCCTGCACTGGTACGGCCTGGCCCGGGGCGTGATCGGCGCGGTGTGGCTGTTTACGGTGCTGGCGGCCCTGGAGGCCGGCCCGATGGCGTTCGAGGCCGGCGTTCTGAGCCTGTTCGTGATCGCCTACACGCCCGCGGCCGTGCGCCTGCTGACGCTGGTGCTGCGCCGCAGCTTCGCCCGGCAGCGGGGCCATGACGAGAAGTCGGACCCGCCCTGGATCACCAGCATCGTGCGCTGCGCCCGCATCCTGGCGACAGTCGCGGCGCTCTATGGGCTGGGGCGCGTCTGGGGCCTCGACGTCTTCGCCTATGCGAGCGACCGGCTCGGCGAGAGCGTCGCCCGCATGGTCATCGACGTCGCCATCATCCTGCTGCTCGCCTATGTGGTCTGGGAGATCATCCGCGCCATCATCCGCAGCGAATCCGTCGGCGAACCGGTCGACCCTGACGAGCCCGAGATCTCGTTCGAGGAAGGCAGCATGAAGCCGCAGACGCGGATGCAGACCTTCCTGCCCCTCGTCGAGAAGTTCCTCTTCGTCCTCGTGCTCATCGTCGCCGGCATGATGATCCTGAAGACGCTGGGCGTCGACACCGGCCCGCTCCTCGCTGGCGCGGGGATCATCGGCATCGCGATCGGCTTCGGCGCCCAGACGCTCGTCAAGGACATCGTGTCGGGCATCTTCTTCCTGCTCGACGATGCGTTCCGGCTCGGGGAATATGTCGAGATCGACCAGACCCGCGGCACCGTCGAGGGCATCTCGATCCGCAGCCTGCGCATTCGCCACCACCGCGGCGCAGTGCACACCGTGCCATTCGGCACGATCCAGCGCCTCACCAATTACAGCCGCGACTGGATTATCCTGAAGCTGGAGTTCCTCCTGGCCTTCGAAACCGACCTGAAGAAGGTTAAGAAGATCGTCAAGGACATCGGCAAGGAGCTGTTGGAGGACGAGGAGTATGGCCAGCACTTCCTCGAGCCGGTGAAGTCGCAGGGCGTGCGCCGGATGGAGCAGATCGGCATGGTCATCGGCGTCAAGTTCATGGCCAAGCCGGGCGAGCAGTTCATCCTGCGCCGCGAGGTCTATCAGCGGGTCCGAGACGCCTTCGAGAAGAACGGCATCGCCTTCGCGCGACCGCAAGTCGTCGTGCAGGTTCCCAACGCCAAGATGTCGGCGGAAGAGTCCGAGGCCATCGCGGCCGCCGCGGCCGAGGCCGCGGACATGCCCCCGCCTCCCCCGCAGGAGATGAAGCAGGGCGGCGGCGCCAAGAAGGCCAGCTAGGCCGGCCGTCGACCCGCGCGCCGGGAACGCCGTCGCGGCTGGCGCGTTCGCCCCCGGCACATGGAGGACACGGATGCCGAACGAACCCGCGCCGCAGCCAGGGCCGACGCCGACGCCCCCGACCCCGGCTCCCGGGCCGTCGCCCGGCATTCCGCCGAACAAGCCTGACATTCCGGATCCGGGGCCTGGGCCGGACATCCCGTCGCCTGGGCCGATCCCAGGCATGCCGCCCGCGGGCGACCCCCTGCCTCCCGGACCGCAGGCCTGACGCGCTTACTCAGCGGCGGGTTGTGACGTCCACGTCCACCTTCATGCCGGTGAAGTCGCCCGATCGGCCCGTGAACTCGCCGCTGATCGGGATCGCCTGGCTGGGGTCGCGCGTCACCGCGATGCGCAACAGCGCGTCGGATCCGATGATGCCGTTGGTCGGATCATACTCGATCCACCCCGCCCCCGGCAGGTAGGCCTCCACCCAGGCGTGGGTTGCGCCGGCGCCTCGGACGCCGTGCGACCCGCCGTCGAGGGCCGGATCGTAAAGGTAGCCGGACACGAACCGGGCCGCGACGCCGAGGCTGCGAAGGGCCTCGATCATCAGCAGCGCGAAATCCCGGCACGTCCCCGATCCGAGCTCCAGAGTCTCCTGAGGCGTCTGGGTCCCCTCCTCGTTGCGCACGCCGTAGCCGAATTGCTGGCGGATGGAAGAGTTGATCGACGACACCAGCTCCAGCGTGTCCATCGGCTGCGCGGTGACGAAGCCTTTCGCCCAGGCCGCGAGCGCGCCCTTCGGGTCGGGATAGTGCAGGTCGACGAGCCTTGCGAGATCCTGCCGGTCTTCCGAGGAATAGATGAACGGGTAGACCCGCGCTTCCGGCGTCACCTCGACCCGCCGCGGATCGCCCGGATAACGCTCGATCTGGAGGGTGCTTTCGATCCGGAGTTCCGTCGTGGGCTCGTCGAAGCGGGCCAGCGCGATCGAATTGCCGAACACGTCATGCATCCATCGGAGCGTCGCCTTGGGCGAGATCGACAGGTCCGCCTTGACGAGGCGCAGGTCGTGGCTGTCGCGCGGCCTCAGCATCATGCGGTGCTCGCCCAGGCGGACCGGGTTTGCATAGGTGTAGGTGGTGGTGTGGCGCACCGTAAGGTGAATCACGCAAGGCTCGCTGACGTTGGAGAAGGCGCAGGCCAACACCTGGCCGTGCGATGGGGTTCCAGGATCGCGGCAGGCATGCGTCGGGTTGGAACTGCGCGACCGCCTTCGACGTTAGAGCGCATCCGCGTGAACGTGGTGCGAAAAGGGCGGAAATCGTCCTGGGAGGCGGGCTGCATGAGTACTGAGACGCTGGTTCCGCAGGATACCCCCACGCACGTCCCCGCCGCCTTGCGCAACAGAAGCGAATTCCTGGAGGAGCTCGCGCGCCGCGGAACGCGGTCCCCGGATCTGCTCGGCGCCTTCGAGGACATGGTCAGCCTGGTCGGTTGCCTGATGGCGCTGGATGACGATGCGGAGCCGGACCGCTGGAGGCGCGAGCGGGAGGGCTATGAAGCACTGGCTCGGGCGAGGCGCTCGCTCCACCGCTGCGCCATGAGCCGAGGGCTGGTCTGACGTCAAGTTTTCACGCGCGCCTCGGAACTTGTTTTCCGGAGACGCGTTCTGGTCGGGAGCGTCGACGCGACGGGACGAATGCCCCCTCTTCCCCTCGAGCCGACGCCTCCTGAAACCCGCAACGACTCCGTCGTTGCGGGTTTTTCTTTGCGGTGCGGCGCTGTGCGGCGGAACCCGGGAACCGTCGGTTCCACGCTCGCGTTGCAGCTTTACGTCCAGGGCAAGCGCCCCGGCCCTGCGCCCGCGCGGCGTCAGCGTGTAATGTAGAGGAGCTCCATCCCATGCTTGGCAGTCAGGACCGGATGTCCGACGTTCGCGAGGATCTCACGAACATCCGCAACGACCTCGCGCGGCTCGCCGACACTGTCTCCCGGATGGTGTCGCATCGGTCTCGCGACGCGCAGGGTTCGGTTCGCGGCGTCGTCGACCAGGCGCGCGACCAGGTCTACAGCCGCGCCGAGGACATCACCAAGGCCGGCGCGATGCTGACCAGCGAGGCGCGCGACCGGCTGCTGGACTACAATGCGGAGTTCGAGAACCGAATCGAGCGCAACCCGATCAGGGCTGTGCTGATCGCGGCCGGGATCGGCCTGGTCCTCGGTCTCCTGAGCCGTTCACGCTGATGATCCAGATGCTCGCTCAACTCAAGGACAGCGCCCTGCGCCCTGTCCGCACGATGGTCAGCAACCTCGTCGAGGACGTGATCGAGATCGCCCTGATCGTCATCCTGGCTCTGATAGCCGCCGGGTTCGGCATCGGCGCGCTCTATATCTGGTTCGCCGACCGCTACGGGTCCCTGCACGCGGCGGGGTACATGGCCGGGATCTTCGCGGGCCTCGCCGTGCTGGTTGTGATCATTCGTCTGATCACCAACTCGGCCCGTAAGAAGAAAGCCGAGCGCGAACGCCAGCGCCTGGCCGAGCAGGCGAGCCGGGCGGCCGGATCGGCGCTGGACGTCACCGCGCTGCTCAGGACCATGGGCGTGGGCCGGGCCAAGGACCGGATGGCGGCCGGGATCGCGCAGTCGATCACGAGCCGGGTCAGCCCCTGGACGCTGCTCGGGCTCTCCGTGCTGGCCGGTTTCGTGGGCGGGCGGGTTCTCGACAAGGACTGAAGAGGCGACGACGTCGCCAGCGAAAAGGCCGCGCAACGGGTGCGCGGCCTTTTTGTTTCAGGACAGGGCCGCCGGGCGTTCAGCCCACCGCCGACTTCGACTTGCGGTGCGACTTCTGGTCGAAGAACAGCGCCTGGCTGATCACGGCCTTCACGGTCTCGACCCGGAACGGCTTGGTGACCAGGAACGCCGGCTCGGGTCGCTCGCCCGTGAGGAAGCGCTCCGGATAGGCGGTGATGAAGATCACCGGCACTTCGAAGCTCTCCAGGATGTCGTTCACGGCGTCGAGGCCCGACGAGCCGTCCGCCAGCTGGATGTCGGCCAGGACGAGGCCCGGCTGCTGCCGGCGAACCGCCTCGACGGCCTCGTTACGGGTGCGGGCGACGTCGATCACCCGGTGGCCGAGGCCCTCGACGAGCGCCTCCAGATCCATCGCGATGATCGGCTCGTCCTCGATGATGAGGACGTCGGTCGCCATCTGCTGGGCGATTTCGCGGCCGGCCTCGTCGATGAGGGTGGAGACCTCGTCCGGCGTGCGGCCCATCGCCCCGGCGATCTGGTCGTGGGTGAATCCCTCGACCGAGCTCAGCAGGAAGGCCACCCGCGCAGGCGGCGTGAGCGCGGCGAGATTGCGGGTCATGCCTCCGGTGGTCAGGGGCGAGTCGGTCATCTGATTGACCGCGATGGATCCCCAGACCTTCAGGAAAGCGCGATAGAGCGCCACGCGAGGCTCCATGTCGCGGTCGAAGGAACCTGGATCGGCGATAAGCGCTTCGAGGGTCGCGACCGCATAGGCGTCGCCGCCCTGCTGAGTCCCCGTCAGGGCGCGCGCGAAGCGGCGCAGATAGGGCAGATGCGGTGCGATCGCCTGAGCAATTGACATGGGCGAGCCTTACAGCTTGAGAAGACGATGAAGAGGCGGGCGGTCAGCCATTCCGAGGCAAGCCGAACCTTGACCTCACGGTAACGACATTCCCCCCTAAAAGTTCCGAGCGACCCCCGGAACCGGGCGGCTCAAGGGACGTTAGTCCCCCGGGTCCCACGCCCGAGGTCGCTATTCCCCCTATGTAATGCCGCGATCCGCGATGTGGAGGCCTGGATGGACGAGAAGAAGCGCCGGCGACGGGATCGTACAGGGACCAGCATGGATCAGCAGATGGGTGTGTCGGGCGATGCGTCTGTTTCGCCGCAGGGTGGAGCTTTGGATCCGGACGTCAACGCGCAGATCGGACGTCAGCTCCGATCCATCTACGAATCCGTCGTCAACCAGCCCGTGCCAGACCGCTTTCTGGAGCTTCTCAACCAGCTGGACGTCAAAACCGGGGGAGAGAAGAAGGAAGCCGAGTGATGGACGACGCAGGCCGCCGAATGAAGGACGACCTGCTCGGCGCCGTCCCGGCGCTACGAGCCTTCGCCATGTCGCTCTGCGGCAATCCCGACCGGGCCGACGATCTGGTCCAGGAAACCCTTCTCAAGGCGTGGGGCAACCGCAACTCGTTCACGCCGGGCACGAACGTCTCCGCCTGGCTTTTCACCATCCTGCGCAACGTCTTCTACTCCGAGCACCGCAAGCGGCGCCGCGAGGTCGAGGACGCCGACGGCCAGATGGCGGCCAGGCTGGCGACCCATCCCGCCCAGGACGGGCACATGGACTTGGCGGACTTCAACACCGCGCTCCAGAAACTCCTCCCCGACCAGCGCGAGGCGCTGATCCTGATCGGCGGATCGGGCCTCTCCTATGAGGAGGCGGCGCAGATTTGCGGCTGCGCGGTCGGCACCATCAAGAGCCGCGTCAACAGGGCGCGCAATCGCCTGGCCGAACTGCTCTCCGTGAACACCGTGGGAGACTTCGGGCCGGACTCGCGCTGGCGCCCGGCGCTCAGCCAGTACACCCGGGCGGGCACCGAGGACCGTTGACGATCGCCGCCGACGGCGCCGGGAGACTGAAAACAGGCTCGACGCTGCGGCATGACCGCGCGTGCGCTCGCAAAGGTGATGCGACTTGAAGCCCCGCACGTTCGTAAGGTGCCCGTGACGCGGCCAGCGTCGCCCCTTTCGACTGTCGAGGCCTTTGCATGACCGCTCCATTGTCCCCTCGCCTTCTGTCCGTCGCGACGGCGTCGCCTCCCCACGTGCTCCACCAGAGCGAGGTGACGATGCGGGCGCGAGACATCTTCGGACGTCGCCAGGGCGAGTTCGACCGCATCGCGCCCGTTTTCGAGAACGCCGGCATCCGAACGCGCCGCTCGGTCCAGCCCATCGCCTGGTACTCCGAGCCGGCCGGCTGGCCCGAGCGGACGCGCGCCTATTTGGAGGGCGGCTGCGACCTCTTCATCGCCGCGGCCCAGAACGCGCTCGACAAGGCGGGCCTGCAGGCCTCGGACGTGGACACGGTGGTGACGGTCTCGTCGACCGGAATCGCGACGCCCAGCCTGGAGGCCCGCGCCGCCGAGCGCCTCGGCCTGAGGCCGGACGTCGCGCGGATCCCGGTGTTCGGGCTGGGATGCGCCGGCGGCGTCACCGGGCTGGGCCTCGCCGCCAAGCTCGCCAAGGCGACCCCGGGCAGCCTCGTGCTGCTCGTCTGCGTGGAGCTCTGCACCCTGTCCTTCCGGGGCGAAGCCTTCTCGAAGGCCAACATCGTCGCCACCGCCCTCTTCGGCGATGGCGCGGCGGCGGCGCTCGTGCGCGCCGGCGACCGCGACGGCGCGGTGGAGATCACCGGCTCGGCCGAACACCAGTGGCCCGGCACGCTCGACATCATGGGATGGGACGTCGACGCGGAGGGATTGGGCGTGGTCTTCGCCAAGTCGATCCCGCCCTTCGCCGAGGAGCATCTCGGCGCCGCCATGGAAGGCCTGCTGGCCCGCATGGGGCTCGCCCGCGAGGACGTCGGGCGCTTCGCCTGCCATCCCGGCGGCGCAAAAGTGATCACGGCGCTGGAGCGCTCGCTCGGCCTGCCGCAGGGCGAACTCGACATCGAGCGGGACGTATTGTCGGAGTTCGGCAATATGAGCGCCCCGACCGCGCTTTTCGTCCTCGACCGGGTGCTGGAGCGGCCCGGACCGGACGTCACCGTGCTCACCGCCATGGGGCCGGGCTTCACAGCCTCCGCCTGCGCCCTGGCGAGGGTGGCGTGACCTCCGCGACGATCCTGCTGCTCGCGCTCACGGGCCAGCGACTGGCCGAACTCGCCTGGGCGCGCAGCAACACGACACGGCTGATCGCCCGGGGCGCGCTGGAACTCGCCCCGGGGCACTATCCCTTGATCGTCGCGTTCCATGCGGCGTGGCTCGCCGGATTGTGGCTCATGGGGCGCGATCAGCCGATCTGGACGCCCGCGGCGGCGGCGTTCGCGACGTTGCAGGGACTGCGCCTCTGGGTCCTGGCGACGCTCGGTCGTCGCTGGACCACGCGCATCCTGGTCGTTCCCGGCGAAAGCCTCGTGAAACGCGGCCCCTACCGCCTGTTCAGGCACCCCAATTACATGATCGTCGCCGCGGAGATCGCCGTTGCGCCGCTGGCGCTGCACATGCCGGGCTACGCCGCCGTCGCGAGCGTCATCCATGCGGGCGTGCTCGCCATTCGGATACGCGAAGAAAACATGGCTCTTGCAAGTTTTACGCGAGTAAATACTGTTTGATACTCAGAGTAGAAAAGACCGGCGTCGGTCCGTCTGCTCGAATTGTAACGTTTTGTCATGCATTGTTAGCCATGCTGCGCCTCAGCTTCAGCTGGCGCCCTCCCATGCAACGCTTCAAATCCAGCTCTTCGCCGATGACGCGCGCCGCCCCGAACGGGCAGACCGCGGCGAGAGTCTCCACCGCCGGGACGCCGTGGTCGGTCGCGCCGCGGTCGAGCGACTCGCTTTTGTCCACCGCCGTCCGTCCGACGGACATGGCCGCGCCTGCGGAGGACCCGCACGTTTCATCGAGCGGCCCAAGGTTCGGCGGCGACGAGGTGCTGCGCCGCTGCCTTTCGGGCGCCGCGATCGCCTCCGTGACGGAGATCGAGGAGGCTAACGCCAAGCTGTTCCAGGACATCCGGCGGACGGGCGTGGCGGACTGGGTCGAAAGCGTCCGCCGCCATCACGACGGCACCTTCCAGCACTGCATGCTGGTGAACGGCCTCGTTGCGGCGTTCGTGGACCGCCTGGGCTTCTCGCGCCGCGACGTGGCCCGGGCCATGCTGGCCGCCACTCTTCACGACATCGGCAAGGCCAAGATCCCCGTTGAGATCCTGGACAGCCCTTTGAAGCTCACGCCCGAGGAGTTCGCGATCGTTCAGCGGCATCCGACCGCCGCCATCGAGATGCTGGCCGAGGGCGATCCGCTCGATCCGGCGGTGCTGGACGCCATCGAGCATCACCACGAATTTCTCGACGGATCGGGCTACCCCCACGGTCTCTCCGGGCCGCAGGTGCTCGACCTCACCCGTCTGCTCACGATCAGCGACATCTTCGCGGCCCTTTCGGAGCGTCGGTCCTACAAGCCCCCGATGGCGCCCGCCGCGGCGTTCAGGGTGCTCGAGGACATGGGGCCGAAGCTCGACCAGGCTCTCGTCAAGGCGTTCCGTCCCATCTCGGAGATGCTGGCGTAATAAAACACGTGTGGAATTGGATTTTATAAAAATTCACAGAACAGAATTGAAATAACCTCGCCCATGCGGCATGGTGCCGGAACGCTCCGGCCCTTGCGCCGGATCAATGCTGACCATCGCGCGTTCGTGGATGAACCGAAGCGCCGGCGTCGAGGATGGAACGGGCATGCACATTAAGGTCATCGATCACCATGGAACGGAGCACACGCTCGAGGCCCTCGATGGCTGGCGGGTGATGGAGGTGATCCGAGACTGGGACGTTGGCATCAAGGCCGAATGCGGCGGCGCCTGCGCCTGCGCGACGTGCCATGTCTATATCGACCCGGAGTGGTTGGACCGCCTGGCGCCGCCTAACGACGAGGAAGTCGACCGGTTGGACGACGCGCCGCTTGTGGAAGCCCATTCCCGCCTCTCATGCCAGATCCTCATGAGCGAGGACCTGGACGGATTGCGGCTGCGCCTTGCGCCGGGGTCGGAACCGGAGGCGGTCGCGGCCTGAAACGCGGCTTCAGACCAGGGGCGCCGTCACGCGAGACGCCTTTTCAAGCCAATGCGGCGTCGGCAGGCCCTTCGACTTCAGGAAGGCCGGATTGAACAGCTTGGATTGATAGCGGGTCCCGTAGTCGCACAGGATCGTCACGATGGTCTTGCCGGGCCCCAGCCGCTCGGCGAGCCGGATCGCGCCGGCGACGTTGACGCCCGACGATCCGCCGAGGCACAGCCCCTCGTGCTCCAGCAGGTCGAACACGATCGGGATCGCCTCCTCGTCGGGGATCTGAAACGCCGCGTCGACGGGCGCGCCCTCCAGATTGGCCGTGATCCTGCCCTGCCCGATCCCTTCCGTGATGGACGATCCGGACGATTTCAGCTCTCCGTGCTCATAGAAATTGTAGAGCGCCGCGCCCATGGGGTCGGCGAGCCCGATCTGGATCGCGGGGTTGCGCTCCTTCAGCGCCATCCCGGTTCCGGCGAGGGTGCCCCCGGTGCCGACCGCGCAGATGAAGCCGTCGATCTTTCCGTCGGTCTGGGCCCAGATCTCCGGCCCGGTCGTCTCGATATGGGCCTGGCGATTGGCGAGATTGTCGAACTGGTTCGCCCAGACGGCGCCGTTCGGATCCGAGGCGTTGAGCTGCTCGGCAAGCCGGCCCGACACCTTCACGTAGTTGTTGGGATTGGCGTAGGGCGCGGCCGGCACTTCGACCAGATCCGCGCCGGCCAGCCGCAGCATGTCCTTCTTCTCCTGGGACTGCGTCTCGGGGATCACGATGACCGTCTTGAAGCCGAGCGCGTTGGCGACCAGCGCGAGACCGATGCCGGTGTTGCCGGCCGTGCCTTCCACGATCGTCCCGCCCGGCCGCAGGGCGCCCCTGCGCACCGCATCCTGGATGATGAAGAGCGCGGCGCGGTCCTTCACCGACTGGCCGGGATTCATGAACTCCGCCTTGCCAAGGATGCGGCAGCCCGTCCGTTCGGACGCTCGCTTGAGTTCGATGAGGGGAGTGTCGCCAATGGCGTCGACGACGCCGGAACGGATGGACATGGTCGCGCCTTTACGCCTGTTCGGCCGGGAGGCCGTCGAGGGGCGGCACTATAGGCCGGGCGCTCCCGGGATCAACCCAAACGCGTGGGCCGTTGCAGGTGGGGCCGCTTTCTGTCCAAGGCGGCGAAATGTGGCCCGGCTCCCATGAGAGCCGGGCGTTTCGGCAATCAGGCGATCACCAGCTCGTCAGCACCGCGCCCTTGAACTTGGTCTCGATGAAGGCCTTCACCTCGGGCGTCCGATAGGCGTCGACCAGGTCCTTGACCCAGGGCTTGTCCTTGTCGGCGGCCCGGACCGCGATCACGTTGACATAGGGGCCCTTGGGCTCTTCCAGCAGGATCGCGTCGCGCTGCGGGCTCAGGCCCGCGGGCTCGGCGTAGTTGGTGTTGACGGCCGCCGCGTCCACGTCGTCCAAGGTGCGCGGAGCCTGGGCCGCGTCGATCTCGATGAACTTCAGCTTGCGCGGGTTCTCGACGATGTCGAGCACGGTGGGCTTGAAGCCGACGCCCTGCTTGAGCTTGATCACACCCTTGTCCTGCAGCAGCAGCAGGGTGCGCCCGCCATTGGTGGGATCGTTCTGGATCGCCACCGTGCCGCCCGTCGGGATCTGATCGAAGCTCTTGTGCTTCTTGGAGTAGATGCCCATCGGAAAATTGACCGTCGTGGCGACGCTCACGAGCTTGTAGCCGCGGTCTTTCACCTGGTTATCCAGATAGGGCTGGTGCTGGAAGGAGTTGGCGTCGAGTTCGCCGGCGTCGAGCGCCTGGTTGGGCACGACATAGTCCGAGAACTCCTGGATCCTGAGGTCGACCCCCTTCTTGGCGAGAACCGGCTTGACCGCCTCGAGGATCTGGGCGTGCGGCCCGGGGGTGGCGCCGATGCGGACCACCTGGTCGGCGCGCGCGGCCGCCGTTCCGAGCAGGGACACAGCGAGCGTGGAGACGAGCAGAGCTCGCCGGCTGAGAGACTGAAACACGGTGGATCTCCGTTGGGTCGGTGCTGAAGAAAGTCAGGATTGGCGCACGCGCCGGTTGAGGCGCTTGGCGAGCCTGTCCCCGAGGCTCTGGACGGCCTGGACGAGGATGATCAGGACCACCACCACGGTGGCCATCACCTCGGGCATGAAGCGCTGGTAGCCGTAGCGGATTCCAAGATCGCCGAGGCCGCCGCCGCCCACCGCGCCGACCATCGCCGAGTAGCCGATAAGGCTCACGACCGCGAGGGTCAGGCCGAGCACGATGCCGGGCAGCGCCTCGGGGATGAGCACCTTCACGACGATCTGCAGCGGCGCCGCCCCCATGGCCCGCGCGGCCTCGATCAGGCCATGGTCGACCTCCCGGATCGCGCCTTCGACGATCCGCGCGATGAACGGCGTCGCCGCCACCGTCAGGGGCACGATCGCGGCCGCGGTGCCGATCGAGCTGCCGGCGATCAAGCGTGTGAAGGGGATGATCGCCACGACGAGGATGATGAAGGGCGTCGACCGCGCCGCGTTGACGACGAGGCCGAGCGCCGCGTTCACCGCCGGGGCGGCGAAGAGCTCGCCCTTGCGGCTGGCGGCCAGGAAGACTCCGAGCGGCAGTCCGAGCAGGCTGCCGATCACGGCCGCGACGGCCACCATGGACAGGGTGTCGAGGGTCGCCTGCCAGACGAGGCGCAGCAATTCAGGGGACATGGCCGATGACCTCCGAGCCGAGTTCCAGGCGCGCAAGCGCCGACAGAGAGGCCGACAGCCCCGGCTCGTCGGACGGAAGACTGACCAGCAGCCTCCCATAGGGACGGCCGGCGATGCGTTCGATGCGCCCCGCCAGGATGTTGAAATCGATGCCCAGAACCCGCGTGAGCCGACTGATCACCGGGCTCGTGGCGTTTTCGCCCGTGAAGGTGATCCGCACGACGGCGCTGCCGCCCGGGTAAGCCTCCGGCCGAAGCGTCTGGGCGATGTCGGGAGGCGGCTCGACCCCTGTCACCGAGGCCAGGAAGCTGGCGGTCGTGGGATGCCGGGGCTTCGTGAGGACATCGAAAACCGCGCCTTCCTCCACGATGCGGCCCGCCTCGAGCACGGCGACGCGGTCGCAGATCTCCTTGATGACCTGCATCTCGTGCGTGATGAGCAGGATGGTCAGGCCGAGCCTGTCCCTCAGGCTGCCGAGCAGGTGCAGGATGGAGGAGGTCGTCTCCGGATCGAGCGCCGACGTGGCCTCGTCGCAGAGGAGGACGCTCGGATCGGTGGCGAGCGCCCGGGCGATGCCCACGCGCTGTTTCTGGCCGCCGGACAGTTCCGCCGGATACCGGTCGCGTTTGTCGGAGAGGCCGACCAGCGCGAGCAGGCGCTCGACCGCGCTGCGCGCCTGCGCCTTGTCGCCGCCCGCGATCTCGAGCGGCAGGGCGACATTGTCGAAGACCGTGCGGGACGAGAGCAGGTTGAAGTGCTGGAACACCATGCCGACCGAGCGCCGCACGGTGCGCAGCGAGGCTTCGTCCAGACCGGCGACGTTCACGCCGTCCACCCAGACGGCTCCGCCCGTCGTCCGCTCGAGCCCGTTCACGAGCCGGATCAGCGTGGACTTGCCTGCTCCCGACCGGCCGATCACGCCCATAATGGAGCCCTTCGGGACCGAAAGATCGATGCCGTCGAGCGCCGTCAACTCGGGCTGGCCCCGGCGCGGCCCAAAGACCTTCGAGGCCTTCTCGAAGCGGATCGCAGCCGCGGCCGGCTGAAGCTCATGCAAGGGCGGGCCGCTCGGGGCGACCCTCAAGGGGGCGTTCATGATCATCTTCCCTGAAAGGTCGCGACGACGAAGGCCGGGCGCCGAGCGGGCTTAGCGCCGGGCTCGCAGGGCCGTCGGATGGTCGGAACGCGTCGGCGCAATGCGAGGCGCGATATCTAAAGGGTTCGGCATGCGGGTCTCCCGGTCACGGAGCCCACGACGTCGTCGTGGCGCTTTAGCGTTTGGTGACGCGGCGCAAGCTGCTGGCTCAAATCCCCGCGGCGGCAACGCCGAGCGCGTTGCAGCGATGCGAACCTACCCGAAATCGCGAGAGACGCAACTGACAAAACGGAAAAACGTTCGTTATAACGGAATAGCCGCTATGCGTTGGGAGGGCCCCGGCGCGGCCGGAGCCCTCCAAGGGCTCAGCGGTCGGCCCGCGAGCCGCTGGCCTTCAGCTGCAGGTATTTTGTGGTCACCGTGGCGACGTTCTGGTCGATCCACGACGCCATCTGCTGCTCCTCGCGCAGCGACTGCTCCAGGACCTGCGCCTCCTGGGTGAAGCCGCCGGCCTTGGCCATCGCGATCAGGGACTTGTAGGACGCGATCTCGAAGTTCTCGAAGGCCAAGTTGGCGAAGGTGTTCTTCAGGATCTCGTCGTCCGCCGTCGCGTGCATCATCGCGCCCAGATTGGCGGTGAACTGCATGGCGGCGTCCTTGATCACCGACCGGCTCTCATCGAAACGCGCCAGGAGCTGGTCGATGCGCTCTTCCTGCTGGTTGGTCTCCTGCAGGTGGCTGCGCAGGGCCTGGGCCACCTCCGGATAGGACTCCAGCCGCTCGAGCTGCCGCTCGATCAGTTGCCTCGCCTGCTTTTCCAGCGCGTGGGCGTTGCGTAGTCCGGTCACGAATTCCGATCGGATCGTGTCGGACGCGCCTTCGCTCGCCATCGTCATGGTCCATCCTCCAAGGGTTGGGAGAACCGGCCTAACGATGGAATGCAAGCGATGTTCCGCCGCGCGGATGACGCGTTCGAAAGCGCAGGCGGCTATGGGGTCGGGCGCGCCGTGTCGACCCGGGCCGGCTGCTGGACCATCGCGGAAGACGGCCGATATTCGAGCACGGTCATCCGCGTGCGGCCGGAATCCGGTCCCACATGGACCTCGACCGGACCTCCGACATCGGGCGCGGCGAAGCGGCCGCCGGGCTGCCAGTAGGCGAGATCGCTCTCCTTCAGCGTGAAGGAGATGACGCCCGCCTCGCCGGGCTTCAAAGTCACGCGCCCCATTCCGCGCAACTCCCGCACGGGACGCGACAGGCGCGCGACCTTGTGTCGGATGTAGAGCTGCGCCTGCGCGGTCCCCGGCCTCGGGCCGACATTGGTCACGTCGACCGTGACCTGCACCGACTGGCTGCCCACCATGCGCAGCCGGTCGAGTCGGGGTTCGCCCATCTCGAAGCGCGCATAGGAAAGACCGTAGCCGAAGGGGTAGAGCGGCGTCGACGGCAGGTCGATATAGGCGCTGGTGTAGGGCTTGTAGGTCTCGGCCGCCGGCCGGCCGGTCGGCAGGTGATCGTGGTAGATCGGGATCTGGCCGACCGAACGGGGGAAGCTGATCGGCAGCCGCCCGGTGGGCTCGTTCAGCCCGAACAGCGTCCGGGCGACCGCGAGGCCGCCTTCGCTGCCCGGGAACCAGGCCTCGAGAATGGCCGGCGCGTCGCGGTCGAGATCCTCGATGGTCAGCGGCCGCCCATTGAACAGCACCACGGCGGTTGGCTTGCCGAGGGCCAGCACCGCGCGAGCCAGCGAGAGCTGGTCGCCCGGCAGGTCCAGGGAGGCCCGGCTCGCCGCCTCTCCGCTTTGGGTGGCGTGCTCGCCGAGCGCGAGCACGACGACGTCCGCCGTCGCGGCCAGCCGCACGGCCGAGGCGATGTCTGCGGCCGTGGAGCGCTCGACCGAGCCCGCCGCCAGCGCCGTGACCCGCGCCGACGGGCCGAGCACCTGGGCGATCCCTTCTTTCAGGGTGATCGCCGCGTTAGGATCGCCATGCGCGGCCCAGGGCCCGAGGGTGTCGGCGCCGGCGTCGCCGAGCGGCCCGATGACGGCGACGGACTTGGCCGTGACGGCGAAAGGCAGCACCTCCCGGTCGTTCTTGAGGAGCACGAGCGACTTCTCGGCCAGCGCGAGCGCGACGGCCTTGTGCTGCGCGCTCCCGATCACCTCGGCTTCGCGTTTCTCGTCGGAGCGGCCGAAGGGCTGGTCGAAGAGGCCCAGATCCTCCTTGAGTTGCAGGATGCGCCGGACGGAGTCGTCGAGCAGTCCGCCGTCGACCAGCCCCTCCCGGACCAGCAGCGGGAGCGACCCGACATAGCTCCGGCTCTCCATGTCCATGTCGGTGCCGGCCTGGAACGCGATCCGGCTGGCGTCGAAGCCGTCCTCGGCGACCCCATGCACCGGGAGTTCGCCGATCGCGCCGAAGTCGCTGACGACGATGCCCCGGAAACCCCATTCCTTCCGCAGGATGTCGCGCAGGAGCCGCTCATTGGCGACGCCCGGCACGCCATCCACGGCGTTGAACGCGGCCATCACGCAGCGCGCGTCGGCGTCCACGGCGGCCTTGAAGGGCGGCAGCTGCTGCTCCCGCAGGGCCCGCTCCGACAGATCGAGCGCGCTGTAGTCGCGGCCAGCCTCGGTCGCGCCGTTGCCGGCGAAGTGCTTGACGCAGGACGCCACGGAATCGGGCGCGGAAAGCGACTGTCCCTCCAGCCCATGGACACGGGCGGCGGCGATCTGGGCTCCGAGCCAGGCGGACTCGCCGCTCCCCTCCGCCACGCGGCCCCAGCGCGGATCGCGCGTCACGTCCACCATGGGCGCGAAGATCCAGTTCACCCCCGCGGCCGAGGCCTCGGTCGCCGAGACCCGCTCGCCGGCCTGGATGGCCTCCATGTCCCAGCTGGCGGCCTGGCCCAGCGGGATGGGCAGGATCGTCCGATAGCCATGCAGGACGTCGAACCCGAGAAGGAGCGGAACGCCGAGCCGGGTCTCCGTCAGCGCCATGGCCTGGAGGCTGCGGGTGTACTCGGCCCCGTAGACGTTGAAGAGGCCGCCCGCCTGCCCTTTCAGGATCGCGTCGCGCACGCTTTGCGGAGCGAAAGGCCCGGTGACCGCGTGATTGCCCGACACCAGATTGAGCTGGCCGACCTTCTCCTCCAGCGTCATGCGCGAGAGCAACTCCTCCACGCGCGGACTCGCCTGGGCCGTTTGAACAGCGCCGCAGGCGGCGAACGCCAGCGCCGCACAGGTTCGAAGCCAGGAACAAGCCATCTGGAGTCTCGCCATTGATCAATCGCGTGCACGGTATCGGGGGTCGTCGCGACCATAAGCTCAGCCCGGGCGCGCAGCAATCGCGCAGCAATCGCGCAGGCCGGACAGGCGATCACGTAAGCTCGATGGACGTTCAGCGCCCGGGCAGCACGATCACCGTCGGCGTCTCGGGCAGGGTCTCGCGCGACACCACGAGGACGGGATCGTCGCGTCGCTCCACGGGCCACTGCCGGCCGGCGCGATCGAGGAAGCGGGCCAGAGTGGCGGAGCCGAAATAGTGCATGGGGATCATCACCCGTGCGTTGAGTTGGCCCAGCACCTCGATCATGCCTTCAAGGTCGAGCGTATAGCTGCCGTCGACCGGCACGAGGACCACGTCGATCCGTCCCAGGTTCTTCAGATGACCGGGCAGCAATGTGTGATGCAGGTGACCCAGATGGGCCACGCACAGGCCCCCCGTCTCGAAAACGAAGATCGAATTGCCGTCCCGTTCCGTGCCGCCGGACCAGTCGCGGATGCTGGTGGGGACGTTCCTGATGTGCACGTCCCCGACCACGACGTCGTGCCGGGCGGCGCCGCCGCTCTCGTCCCACCCTCTCAGCACCATGGGGATCGACGGGTCCGGCCGGTCGGTGAAATGGGTCGAGTGGGCGTGATTCATCGTCACGGCGTCGAGCCGGCCGGGCGGGCGCAGATAGTCGTTATAGTCGGTCGCGATCCGGATCCCGCCCGGGCTCTCGATCACGAAAGTGGCGTGTCCGATGAAGGTGAGGCCGACCTGCCCGACGCCGAGCGCCGCGGGCTGGATGAAGGGCTGCATCGAGGACACGAGACCGGTGCAGGGCGGCTGGCGTTCCTCGGCTTGCGAGAGGGTCGAGGCGACCGCGCCCATGCAGGCCAACAACACCGTGGCGAACCTGGTCATCCGTGGCCTCCCTCAGCGCGATGTCATCCAATCACCGTTCCGGGGTTCTCGCCACAGGGCACTCATCCGGCGGGCGCGACGGGTCGTCGCGCGCCGCCGAACGTGCGTCAGGCCGACTGGGCCAACTCCACCACCACGCCGTCGCCGAGATCGGCCAGCGCCGCGATCAGCTCCTCCTGGAGGTGGAGGATCTCGCGGCCACGCGGAGCCACGCTCACGACGATCCGGGACGACGCCTGCGACGTGGAAATCCGAGGCTCGGTGATTTTCTGTTCCGCGAGGAACGGCGCGAGCCTGCGCCTGATCTTATCGTCATCGATAGAAGCCATCGAAGCCCTCCTGAAGGTGCAAGAGACTGCAAAAGTGAGGGGAACCCGGCGTGCTGCAGTGCACAGCGAGCTTGCCGCACTGCAGCACGCCGGGAGCCGCCCCGTCAACTCACGGCTGTGTCGCACCAGCCCGGCGACCCTCAGCGCAAACTCCTCCGACAAGCTCGGTCTTCACGGAACGCATTGATCGGACTGACGTTGTCAGGACAGCGAACACGTGTGGTCGCATGATGAACGAGGGAACGTGATGAAGACTGTTGCAATCGCCATCGCCCTGGGTCTGCTCGGATCGTCCGCCGCCATGGCGCAGAGCGTCACCATCGACACCGGCGGACACCGGGGATGGGACCGCGGTCGCCATGAGGGCTTCCGGATGCATCGCGACCGCGACGTTTCGGTTCGCCGCGTGGAGACCGGCTCGGTCGGTTGCCGCACCACGACGATCCGCAAGCGCAATTTCGACGGCGACATGGTCGTCAAGCGTATCCGCCGCTGCGACTGACCGTCGCGGCCCGGAACGTGAAAAGGCCGGCGCTCGCCGGCCTTTTTTCGTTGTTGAACGCCTGAAAAAAGGGCCGGCTTCGCGCCGGCCCTTGTCCGATACCGTGGGCTGCCCTTAGCGGGTGGCCTTCTTGGCTGCGTCCTTGACGTCGCCGACGGCGCTGCGGGCCTCGCCCTTCGCCTTGTCGGCCTTGCCTTCGGCCTGCAGCTTCTCATCGCCCATGAGCTTGCCGGCTGCGTCCTTCACAGCGCCCTTGGCCTTGTCGGCCGCGCCCTTGATGTGCTGCTTGTCCATGCTGCGCTCCTCTCGTGGTGTCTCGGCCAACAACGCATGGAGAGGCCGCTTGTTCACGCTCCGCCGGATAATTCGGCCGCACGTTTTCCCGGTTTTCGATCTTTACACTCTGTAATACAACCTATGAGATAAATCGCGTCTCGGATTGTCATGCATTGCGACGCATGACGGCGCAACTTCTACGCACGGTCAAGTGGGTGATTCGCCTAAGCCGCGAAAAAGCTCCCTAGCCCCCAACGGTGGATGGCCCCCTGCTCCAACCGCCTCGTCTTGAAGGACACTTCTATGTTGATGACCATTCAGCAGAGCTACTCCGTCGAAGGTCTTCGTTCGACGCCTTTGTTCCGCGACTCCTCGCCCGGAACTCTCGAACACTTCTCACGCCTGTGCCTCGTTCAGCGCGTTCCGTCCGGAACGGAGCTGATCGGCGCCCGTGAACGGCCGGGCTTCGTGCACATCATCCTGGATGGCGCGGTGGAGCTGTTTTCGACCGAAGCCGGCCGTGAGGCCATGTTGTGCACCGTCCGCGACGGCCTGGCCGTAGGCTTGGACGCGCTGCTGTCGAGCGACGAGCCGGTGCATGGCGCGCGCACCCTCACCACGGCCCGCCTGCTGGCGGTCCCGGGAGGCGCCCTTGCGCCGGCGCTCGCCAGCGACGCCGGACTCGCCATGGCGGCCGCTGTGATCACGTCGACGCTCTCGACCCGTCTCGCCAAGGAACTGGCGGAGCAGAAGCTGCGCACCTCGATCGAGCGCCTCGCCCACTGGCTGCTGCGCGTGCAGCGCCACTTCGGCGGGGCGGAGCGGTTCGAGCTGCCCTATTCGAAGCGCACGCTCGCGCTCCGTCTGGGAATGACGCCCGAAAGCCTGTCCCGCAACTTCGCCCAGATCGAGAAGAGCGGTTGCCGGATCGACGGCCCGTTCGTCACCGTCACCGACGCCGCCAAGCTTGAGTCGCTGGCGCGGATGAACTGACGGATCGACCCGCGCGGGCGGCCGAATGGCCGCCCTGCGGCCTGAAATCGCACCTTGTCAGGCTTCAAGCGTACGGTTTAGCACTCGTAATATTGATAACACAATTGAGCGAAGTCATTTGGTTGACCTACAAGCGAGTAGCACGCCTAAGTAGGCTGTCGCTTTCAGAATCGCATCGATGGTCAGCAGCATCCGCCAGAGCCGTCCGCAAAGAGACCCGCCCGCCCACGGGCGCCTCCCCATTTTAAGGCCGGGGTACATGCGCGTGGGCCCGCTGGCGACCGCTTCGGACGTGCTTGCAGGCCTCGGGCACACCCTGGAGGAGGCCTGCCGGGCGTCCGGAGTGAGCGCCAAGCTGCTGCGCGATCCCGATTCAGTCATCTCGTTCGAGGACTGCGGCCGCTTCCTGCAGGCTGGGGCGGCCCTGTCCGGCGCTCCCCATTTCGGCCTTCTCGTGGGCGTCGCCGCCACGCCCTCCTCGCTGGGGTTGGTCGGCTTCCTCGCCCAGCATGCGCCGACCGTCCGCTCCGCTTTGGCCAATCTCAGCGCCTTCATGCACCACCAGGGACGCGGGATGCTCATCCTGGTGGACGAACAGGACGACGTGGTCACGCTCCACTGCGTGATGCTGCACGCGCAGGCGGCCGGATTGAACCAGACGGCGGAGATGGTCTTGGGCGTCGCCTGGACCACCCTGAAGGCGATCTGCGGCCCGGACTGGCGCGCCATCCAGATCGATCTGTCCCGCAGCCGTCCTGAGGAGGCCGGATCCTATCGGCACCTGCTGGAGGCACCGGTGAGGTTTGATTCCGAGGAGGCCGGGATCGAATTTTCGACGTCCTGGCTGGACCGCCCCGTGCCAGGCTCCGACAAAGCGCTTTTCCGATTCCTGAGAGGGCAAATCGAAGCGGCGGAAGAGTTGACCGAGCACTCGATGTCGGAGGAGGTCAGCAGGATCATTCGGACGCGGCTGCAGGACAGCGATCTCTCCGTCGATGCGGTAGCGGCCGCCATGAGCTTCAACCGCCGGACCCTTAGCCGCCGGCTCGCCGCCGAGGGCGTGAGCTTCTCGTCCCTGCTGGCGGCCGTCCGATACGACGTCGCCAAGCGGCTCTTGCGCTCCACCGCCATTCCGCTGAGCGAAATCGCTCTGTCGATCGGCTATTCGGAAGCGAGCGCCTTCACCCGGGCGTTCCGCGAGTGGTCCGGCGCGAGCCCTCAACAATGGCGGACCGACAACCAGAGCCCACTGGCCCGCGTGTCGAAGACATTGAAGCAGGATGGACCGATCGCGGCGCCGCTGCAGGCCGACATGCTCGGTTACGCGCCGGATTAGAAACCGGTGGCCTTGGCCGCCATCAGTACGGCTTCGGCGGCCTTGCGGCCGGCCAGCGTGGCCCCGCCCACCGTCATCGCCCCGCCGATGGTGTCTCCCCCGCCCGACGTCGCCTCGCCCGCCAGGAAAACGCGCTCGCCGAACGGCTCCGCCAGCGCCTGCCTCGCCGCCGCTTCGCCGGGAGGAGCGTAGGAGTAGGACCCCCGCGCGAACGGGTCCGTCACCCAGTCCGACAGACGTCCGGCGCGCAGGCGATCCCGGGCCCGGGCGCCCACAACGCCGCAGAACGTATCGAGGAGCGCATGGACGGCGGCCTTCTCGCCCATGTTGATCAGCTCCCGGGCGGGCGTGCCGCCGATCGTGCCGATCACGATGTTCCTGTCGAACGGCCAGAGCTCCAGATTGAAACCCGTCTCCAGCGGATAGATGTCGCTGGGGGAAGGCCAGTCGAAGCGCTCGCCGTCGAATTCGAGGACCACCTTGGTCAGCGCTCCCATCCGCAGCGCGCCGATGGCGTCCCGGACGGGCGCCGGCGGAACGGGATCGAAGCGGATCCCCTCTCCGGCCAGCACGCCCAGCGGGGCGGTCACGATGACGGCGCGGGCCCGGATGGCGCCCCAGGCGCCCTCGACGACCACGCCGGCGCCTCCCCATGCGATGCGCGACACGGGGCTATTGAGCCGGATCGGCAGCCCGGCCGACGATGCCGCCACGAGCGCGCCATAGCCGGACGGAACGGTCCTGTCCCGCCCCTCCCAGAGTTGCCGGAGATCAGCCAGACCGATCCGCTCCGGATCTTCCCCGATCGCCTGCCGCCCATACCGGACCGCCGCATCCCGCACCTCCACGGGCTCGTCCCGCACAAGGTCGGCCAGCGTGCGGTCGGGTCCGTCGTCGGACGGGTGCATGAGGTCCCAGAGCCGGTCGGAGCCCGAGCGGCGTCGGCGGCGCTCCGGCTCGACCAGGCGCACCCCGTCGCGAAAGGGGACGCCGCCGCCCCAGCCGCGGTGGGGCGGCAGCGGCGTTTCGAGAGAGCGCGCGATGTCCACCCACGGATTGCGGTCGGCGTAGTGCACATAGGCCGCGCCTGCATCGAATGGCGTGTCGCCGCACCGGTCCGTAAAGGCCCGTCCGCCCACGCGCGAGCGCGCTTCGAGAACCAGCACGCCGGATCCCGCTGCCTGAAGGACCCGAGCCGCCGCGAGCCCAGCCGCTCCCGCCCCCACGATGACGACGTCGACGTCGTTGAGCGTGTCGGATCCGGCGATGCGCGATGAGGGGATGGACGATGAGGGGATGGACATGGAGAAGCGCCTCGGGGCTGCGTGCTGGCATGTAGGGCCAGCCTGCGCCCGGTCCAGCCGCCGCGGCTCAGCCCCTGCGGCCCAGCTCGTCGCGCAGTCGCGAGGCGAGTTCGTGCAGGGCGAACGGCTTGCGCAGGAGATGATGCGCGCCCGGCACCCCGGCGAGCGCGCGGGTGTCCGCATGCCCGCTCGCGAACACGATCGGCAGGTCGGGCAGGAACTCCTTCAACAGCTTGGCGGTTTCCGCCCCGGTGAGGCCGGGCATGACATAGTCCAGCACGGCGATGTCCACCGGGATCACCCGGGCCAGCCGCAACGCCTCGTCTCCGTCGACCGCCGTCACCACCTGATAGCCCAGCTCCAGCAGCGCGGCCGACATCACCGAGCGCACATCCGCGTCGTCCTCGATCAGCAGCACCGTTTCCTGCTTCCCCAGCTGAGGCTCACTTTCCGGCGGCGCAACCTCCTCGATGGCTGTGGCCGCCGCGGCGGGAAGCAGGATCGAGACGGTCGTTCCCTCTCCCGGCTGAGTGTCGATCGTAGCGTGGCCGCCGAGCTGCCGGGCGACGCCGTAGACCTGCGACAAGCCGAGCCCCGTCCCCTGCCCGGCGGGCTTCGTCGTGAAGAACGGATCGAAGGCGCGGTCCTTCACGTCGGGGGGCATTCCGGGCCCGTTGTCCCTGACGGAGATGCAGATCCAGGCTTCGGCGTTAGCGCTCGCCGGCTGCGTGGTGCGGGACGTCGCGAGCACGATGCGGCCTCCGCCGGCCATCGCGTCACGGGCGTTGATGGCGAGGTTCACCAAAGCGAGTTCGAGCTGGTTGGCGTCGGCGAGCACCAGACCGGCCGCGGGGTCGAGTTCGGTGCGGATTTCCACCATGGGCCCGATGGATTGCCGCAGCAGCGATTGCATGCCGCTGATGAGGTGGTTGATGTCGACGGGCCGCGCTTCCAGTTCCTGCGTGCGCGAGAAGGCCAGCAACTGGGAGATCAGCTTGACGCCGCGCTGGGCTGCCTGGAGGGCGTGGCCGGCGATCTCGCCCACGCGCGGCTCCGTCGACCGCCGCTGGATCAGGTGCAGGCCGCCCACGACGGCCGCGAGCAGATTGTTGAAGTCATGCGCGATGCCGCCCGTGAGCTGGCCGATCGCCTCCATCTTCTGCGCCTGGACGAGCGCCGCCTCCGCCTTGGCGCGCTCCGCGATCTCGGCCTGGAGCCGCGCGTTGGCCTCCGCAAGTTCGCGGGTGCGCTCCTCGACGCGTTTCTCCAGCGTGTCGTTGAGGCGCAGCAGCGCGCTTTCGGCGTTGCGGATCCGAAACAGCGCCCCCACCGCCGCGACCAGTTCCTCCGGCTCGGCAGGCTGGGTCATGTAGGCGTCGGCGCCGCTGTCCAGGCCTTTGGCCCGGTCGGCGCTGGCCACCAGCGACGCGGACACCTGCAGGACCAGGATGCGCGGGTGCTCGCGTTTGATCCGCTTGCAGATCTCGATGCCGTTGATGTCCGGAAGCTTGATGTCCAGGAGCACGACCGCCGGCTGCCGCTCGGCGACCATGCGCAGCGCATCCGCGCCTGTTCCCGCCTCCACGACGTCGTAGCCCGCCCGCTGCAGCGTGCGCGTCTTGGCGTAGCGGAGCGGCTCGGTGTCGTCGACGTTCAGGACGATCTGCGGTTCGGCGGAGGTCTGGCTCATGCGCGTGGTCCCGCCACCCCGGCCAGCAGGGAGAGAAGCACCTCGCGTGAAAGCGCATCCTTGCTCAGGAGAGCCCTCGCCGGCGCCAGACGGCTGCGCAGCTCCGGATCGATCACGTGCGAGGTCGACATGATCACAGGCAGGGAACGCGTATCAGGATCGTCCTGGAGGGCCTGCAGGACCGCCGGACCGTCCAGTTCGGGCATCTGCACATCGAGGAGAAGAACGTCTGGACGGGTCTGCCGGATGCGCTGCAGGGCTTCCACGCCGTTGCGCGCCTCGACGAGTTCGAACTGGCCGTCGGACCCGATCAGCTGCCGCACGATGTAGCGGAAGGATTCGTCGTCATCGGCGACAAGGACCTGGCGCGGCGCCCCCGCTTGCGCATCGGCCGACGGCTGGTCGGCGTAGCTGGGCGGAATGGTCAGCGTGAAGGTGGAGCCCTGGCCCGGGACGCTCGCGACCGTGACGTCCCCGCGCAGCAACTGCGCCAGCTTGCGCGAGAGGGGCAGGCCCAGTCCCGTGCCTTTGGAACGCGCCTGCAACCGGTTCTCCAGCTGCACGAATTCGTCGAAGATCTTGCCTTTGTCCTCGGCCGCGATGCCGATCCCGGTGTCGGCCACGCTGAACGAGACCCTGTTGCGTCCGGCGTCCCAGGATGCGCTCACCACGACGGAGCCGGCCTCGGTGAATTTCAGCGCGTTCGAGATGAAGTTGCGCAGGATCTGGGCGACCTTGCCCTCGTCGGTGCTGAGAAGCGGCAGCCCGTCCGCGTCCTCGAAGACCAGCGCCACGCGCTCGGTCGTCTGCAGGGGCCTCATGGCGCCGCGCAGCCCGCCGAACAGCTCCGTGATGCTGAAGCGGCTCGGGCGGACGTCGAGCTTGCCGGCTTCGACCTTGGCGAGATCGAGGAGGTCGTTGACCAGTTCGGTCAAATGTTCGGCCGACTGCCGGATATAGCCGACCTGCCGCATCTGCTCGGCCGTCAGGTCCCCGTCGATCCTGTCCTGCAGCATGCGCGAGATCGCCAGGATCGAATTCAGCGGCGTGCGGAATTCGTGGCTCATATTGGACAGGAAGCGCGTCTTGAGCTCGCTCGCCTGGCGCAGCTGCTCGGCCTTCTCGTCGAGCTCCGAATAGAGGGCCACCACGCCGCGATTGGTGTCCTCCAGCTCGCGGCCGAGCTTCTCCAGCTCCTCGTTGCGGTCCTTCAGCTCCGACAGGCTGGCCACGAGCTCCCGGTTCTGGTCACGCAGAGCCGACATGGGGTCGCCGTCCAGCTCTTTCGCCACGGCTGTGGCCACCGCCGACAGCGCTGCGGCGGGCAAGCGGGCGAGCCTCGCGGAGCGCTTCTTCCGCAGCTCCACCGTCGTCCCGGCGTGCGGTGCGGTCTGGATGTCGAAACCGTCCATCAGGCGCTTGGCGCCGAGGATCCCAAGGCCCATGCCGGTGAGGGAGCGATAGCGGCCTTCGAGGATGGTGGAGAGGTGCGGGATGCCGGGGCCCTGGTCGGCGATCCGCACCACCATTTCCTGGGGCTGGCGGTCGAGATCGACGAGGAACTCCGCCCGCCCTCCCCCCGCATAGGCGAAAGAGTTGCGGGCCACCTCGGACACGGCCGTGGCGATCCGGGTCTGGTCCTGCGCGTCGAAGCCGAGCTTCTCGGCGATGCGCCGCGCCCGCTGGCGGACGAACACCACGTCCGTCTCGCTGGCAATGCGGGTGGACAGGATCGGCAGGGTCATGACGGCCGCGCCCTCGCGACCAGCACCGTCGCGTCGTCCCGTCCCCTGTTCTGGTCGCGCCAGAGAACGGCGGCGATCACGCTGGGATGGGCGGCGAGGATGCCGGGGTACCGGTCCAGCGACCAGTTGGTCGAAAGCCCGTCCGAGTGGAGGATGAGATGCCCGCCCGCCGGCAGGACATATTCGAAGGCCTGGACGCGCCGCGCCATCAGCCCCGCGGTTCCATTGTGCGACACCATCCTGCGCACGTCTCCGGGCGACGCGATCGCGCCCGCAATGTTTCCAATCCCGCCGAAGAGGACGCGGTCGCGGCCGAGATCCACATAGGCCACCGCAATGGCGGCCCCTCGCGTGGCGCGCAGTCCATCGTGGATGCGCGCGAGGCTGTCGACCGGATCGGAATCCTTCCCGGCCGCGCCCGCGAAGAGGCGCACGGCAGCGGTGGAGGCCTCCGCGGCCGCCGCGCCATGGCCGAGCCCGTCCGCCACCAGGATGGCGGGCTGCCCGTCCCGAAAGGACGCGATCGAAAAAGCGTCTCCGCAGGCCTCTTCGCCCGGCTTGGGCGTGGAGATGGCGCCCCAGCACATCCGGCTGTCGGCCGTCGAGGCCGCCTGGCCGGCCGAGGACGACTTCTCCAGCCTGGCCACGACGACGGTGCCGAGGCCCGGCCAGGACGCGATGTCGCTGAACTGCGAGAGCCGCTCGATGGCTCCAAGACCCTGCCCGGCGCTGCCGCTGCTCGAATGGCCGTCCCTGCGGCAGGCCGAGACGTCCCGCATGCCGGGCCCTCGGTCCACGGCGATCAGTTCGACGCCCTCCCGGCCCTGTTCGGAGAACAGCGACGCCAGGACCGAGCCGCCGCCGCCATGCTTGATCAGGTTGGTGGCGAGTTCGGTGGCCACGATGGCGGCCCGGCCGGAATCGACTTCCGAGAATCCCACGCGCTGCGCCAGAGCCGTCGCGGCCCTGCGCACTTCAGACACCTGGCTGGCCTCGGATACGCTGATCGCCTGGGTAGCCATGGGGGTTCCTCAAGACCAGCGCACGATGGTGACCCGCGTCCCCTCGCCGGGAGCGGAGTCGATGGAGAACTCGTTGGAGAGCCGTTTGGCTCCACTCAATCCCAATCCAAGCCCCTTTCCCGACGTGTAGCCGTCCTTCAGGGCGAGCTGGAGGTCGGCGATGCCGGGTCCCTGGTCCTCGAACGTCAGCCGGACGCCGCGCCGGACGCCGTCCTGGACGATCTGCAGCCGCGCCGTGCCACCCCCGCCATAATCGAGCGTGTTGCGGGCGAGCTCGCTGGCGGCGGTCACGATCTTGGTCTGGTCCACGAGGCTCAGCCCGATCTCGATGGCGCGGGAGCGCACGTCCTGGCGCACTCTCACGATGTCATCCGAACTTCGGATGGGCATGACATCGTCACGAATGACGGCCACTGAACTCTCCGAGCCCCCGAAGGCGTTTCTGAATCAGCAACATGCCGCGTTCCACGTTCAGCGCGGTCTTCACGCCGGTGAGCGAGAGGCCGAGTTCGACCAGCGTGATCGCGACGGCCGGCCTCATGCCGACCACGACGGTTTCGGCGTCGAGCATGCGTGAGACGGCTGCGATGTTGTCCAGCATGCGCCCGATGAAGCTGTCGACGATCTCCAGGGACGAGATGTCGATCAGGACGCCCTTGGCGTGGGTGGCCGCGATTTTGGCGGTGAGGTCCTCCTCGAGCGCCAGGGCCAGACGATCATGCATGTCGACCTGAATGGTGATCAGCAGGGCGTCGCCCATCTTGAGGATGGGGATACGGTCCATCTTGGGTCCTCACCGCTGCATGTCGCCCGGGGCGGCAGCCCCGACATTGACCACGCGCTTGCCGATCCGCTGCAGGGCCAAAGCGAGAGCGTCGGCCAGGCTCGCCTTCGACACCACGTTCAATTCCACCCCAAGATGCACCATGGTCTGGGCGATCTGGGGGCGGATGCCGCTTACGACGCAGTCGGCGCCCATCAGGCGCGCGGCTGCGACGGTCTTCAGCAGATGCTGCGCGACGAGGGTGTCGACGGTCGGGACCCCGGTGATGTCGATGATGGCGATCTCGGCCGAGTGATCGACAATGGACTGCAGCAGGTTCTCCATGACGACCTGCGTGCGCTCGCTGTCGAGGGTGCCGATGAGCGGCAAGGCCAAAACGCCGTCCCAGAGCTTGACCACCGGCGTGGACAGCTCGGAAATCTCCCGCTGCTGCCGGATGATCACCTGCTCGCGGCTCTTCTGGTAGATTTCGATCGTCAGGAGCGCGAGCCCGTCGATGGCCTTCATGGCTTCGTTGCTGGTCTCCAGCATCGAGGCGGCGCCGTCTCCATCATCCCGCAGCGCCTCAAACAGCGGCGCCTTGACGGCCAGGACGAAGTTGGCCGTCTCGCTGGGCGTGAAGCCCTGCACCGCGCGCGAACGCGACAGGGACGTCAGCATGTCGGTGATTGCGTCGCCGGGCGATCCCGCGCCGGGACCCTTGGCGAGATACGACCCGAGAAGCCCCAGAAAGTTGCGGCATTCGGACTCCAGCTCCGCATCCTTGATGCGGCCTGTCTGAAGCGTGCTGTCGGCCCTGAGAGCCTTGAGCCAACCTTGGAGAATGCCTGCTTCGTGCTGAGTGACGATCCGCGCCCAATCGGCCGTGACGGCCATGTCTCATGTCTCCCGATGCGGGAAGGCGCCGGATTGTCTCACACGTCCAAACGCATGGTCGAAACCACGCGGAAGTTCAGCAGGACCGCCCCTGACCCCTCACCCAAGCCGCAGCTGAGCGTAAACTCGCAGCCAAGATGACGGTTCCCGCATAGGTTCAGCTTTTTTCAAGGCGCCCGGATCAGCTGTCCTGTGCGGCGGCCGGCGGTTTTCTAGCCTCGACCAGGCGAATTTCCGCCGCAACCTCGATGGCGTCGAGCGCGGCCAGCATTTCCGGATCGCTGGTGAGCTGGCTGGCGCGCGCCGTGGATGCGATCGTCGCCGCCAGCCGCTGCGACTCGTTCTCGTCCGGAGGCCCGTCGTCCCGGTCGAGTTCGCCGGGAACCGTGAGCCGATGGCTGGCCACCACGAGGAACACGACGGTCGGACCGCCATCCGCCGAATAGGGCATGGTGAGCCTGACATACTCGTAGGGCTGCCCGCGCCAGATGGCGGCGATTTTCCGGCAGACAGGGCGGCCGAGCCGCACGGCCTCGCCGTAGTGCTCGTCCACCATTGCGCCGAAAGCCTTGTCGGCATACTCGGCCGTGGTCCGGCCGGACATGTTGAGGCCGTCAGGGTTCGTCGTCGCCCGGGCGTAATGGAGGAAGCGATACGCCCCGCCGGGCTGGACATGCACGAGATGCACGCGTCCGGCCATCAGGCCGACCAGCGCCGGATCGAGATCCTTCAGGCGCGGCAGAGCGCCGAACCGCGTCTCGGACCAGTGATCGTCCAAGGTCCTCAGAGCCTTCGTCGGAAGGTCCTCTGCGCGGATGATGGACGAACTGATCGGAGAGAACATGGTGAGCCCTGGGGCCTTTCCATCGCCCGGCGCGAAGCGCTTGGCAAGCACGGCGACCGCGCCTTTCACGAAAGTTGGACGTTATGATGATGAAGTCCCGGAACCTAACCGTTGGCGTATCCGTTATGTTTGCAAGTTGAAACGCAGGAGGACGACAATGGGTCTGGGAAAAGGAGCTCTTCTTTGGATGATCGGCATTCCGCTTCCGATCATTATTCTTCTGGCGCTGTTCTGGCGCTGAAGACCAAAAGTCTATGATCAGCTAATGGCCTCGCGGATCTCGGATCCGCGGGGCCGTTTACTTTGGAGACAGCACCTTTTGTATGGCGAGCAACACGTCTCCGATCAAGAAAGGCTTGCGCAGGAAGACGACATAGCCGCTGCAGCGCTCCCGCACGGTCTGCTCCGGCAGGGAACTCATCATGATCACCGGGATGTCCCTCAGCCGCTCGTCGAGGGCGAGCGCTTCGAGCGTCTTCGGTCCGTCCAGGACCGGCATCATGTAGTCGAGCAGAATCAGGTCCGGCTTGTCGGAGAGGGCGCGGCCGATGCCCTCCTTGCCGTTATTCGCGACAGAGACCCGATACCCGTCGTCCCCGAGCACGTCCTCAAGCACCTCGGCGATCGCCCACTCGTCGTCGACAACCAGCACTGTGCGCAAGATCAGTCTCCGCGTCCGAGCTGGTCCGGCGCAGCGGCGGCCGGGGAGAGCGCCTGGGCGCCGTCGGACATGGACGAGAAGCCGCCCAGCAGCCGTTCAGCGGCGCTCGCGTCGCTCTCGATGAGCAGGCCGCCCTCCTCGATCCGGTAGCGGCGGAACTGAAGGCTGGTCCTGGCCTCGCGGACCTTTAGAACGGCGATCAGCCGGTGAAGCTGCGAGCGGGTGCCGACGAAGCGCATCAGGACGATGTTGTCGGCGACGGGCGACATGTCCCGGACGGAGAGTCCCGCAAGCGGTTGCCCGGGAACGATGCCGGCGAGGTCCATCTCGGCCGTCGAGAACGTCGACACGGAGCGCGAGCGCAGCTCGTTGCTGAGCGCCGTCAGCAAGGGCCCTACCCGACCCTGCTCGCTGGCGAGCTTGGCGAAGCCGTCGATCCCGTCGATGAACAGCCGGCGCACGCCGCGCTTGCGCACGATCTCGAGAAGCGAATCGCAAACCGCGTCGACGACGCCCTCCGTCACGGGGTTCCAGAGCACGCCCACATGGCCGCTCTCGATCAGGTCCACGACGGGTAGCTTCAGACCCTTCGCCTTCACGGCGATCGAGCGGGGGCTCTCATTGAAGCTGAAATAGAGCCCGGGCTCCGACTTGCCCCCTCCGCCCAGGAATTGCAGCCCGACCGTGCTCTTGCCGATGCCGGCGGGGCCGAGCAGCAGCGTCATGGAATGGCGGCTCGGGCCGCCGCCCATCATCTCGTTCAGCAGCCCGACGCCCGTGTCGATCTGCGGACCGTCAGCGTCGTCCAGATAGGTCGGCTTGGCGTAGAGCGCCTCGATGCGCGGATAGACCTGCACCCCATGATCGTTGATCACATAGGAATGTACGCCGCCGAGCATGGGGCCGCCCCGGAACTTGTGGACCTGCAGCTCACGGTCGGACCGCCGGCCATAGGATCGGTTCTGCAGCTCGATGAGGCCGTCCACCATCGTGTGTTCCGCCGACACCATCCGCTGACCCGTATAGGCGCTCGTCAGCAGGAACATGGTGCAATCCGTCAGGCCGGCCTGCGTCTGCAACTCGTGAATGAACTTCTTCAACTCCCGGGGGGAGGTTGCGGTTTCCTCGGCTGAAACGAGGCCGTCCAGCACGAGGGTGGTCGCCTGGCGGCTCCTGATTTCGCGGCGCAGCATGTCGACGAGCCCCTTCAGCCCGTCTTCCTCCAGCGTCTTGAAGCCGCTCAGATAGGTCACCTGGTCGGGGACCCGATTGGGGTCGAAGAAGCTGAACGCGCCCAGATGCCCGATCATGCGCGCGTGGCTCTCGGCCAGGAGCGTCACATAGAGCGCCCGCCCGCCGGTGGCTGCGGCGCCGAAGCAGATCTGATTGGCCAGGATCGTCTTCCCAGCGCCGGGCGCGCCTTGGATGATATAGATCCCGCCCGTCAGGACGCCGCCTCCGAGCAGGGTGTCGAGACCCGGGATGCACGTCGGTGACCTCGGCAGTCCGCGATCCTTCATACTCGCCCCTCCATCTCTCCCGACGACGCGGTCCCGTCAGCGTGACGGGGAAGCGTCACGCGGAACGCCGCGCCCCCACCCGCCTGCGACGACACGTCGATCGCGCCACCCATCGCCTCCGCCAACTGGCGGACCACCCACAGACCCACGCCGAACCCGCCTGCGGTGGAACCGCTGGCCAGGACGCGCTCGAACCGCTCGAAGATCCTGTCCCGGTTGTCCGGACTGATCCCCGGACCTTCGTCCGCCACTTCGAAGACGACGTTCGACGCGTCATCAGACAGCGAGACCGTCACCGGCGTGCCCGCCCCATATTTGATGGCGTTGCTCACCAGGTTCTCCAGGATCTGTTCCGCCCCCAACCTGTCCAGCGTGGCCGGCAAGGCGGCGGGGGCCCGAAGCGTGATGGCGCATCCCGCATAAGCCGCCGCCGGACCAAGGCTCTCCACCACGTGCCGGGCCGTCTCCACGACATCGTGGAGTTCGGGCTGCAGGTGGAACTTGCCCGCGTTCATCCGGGTCACGTCCAGCAGCATGGTCACGCGCTTGATGTAGTGCAGCACCAGCTTCTCGGCCCGCTCCGCAGCCGCCCCAACCGCGGCCGCGCTCGTCGTGGGTTCGCCCGAGAGCCGTTTCAGCCGCTGCACCTGCGCCAGGATGGGCGTCATCGGATTGCGAAGCTCATGCGCCACAAGGGCGAGAAAGTTGTCCCGCGACGCCACGGCGAGACGCAGTTCCGCAATCTCGGCTTCCAGGCTGATCGGGGCCGCCGGCGCGTCATCCCGATCGGGCCCAATTGGATCGACCATGGGACGTGGTGCTCGGCTCGTGCTCAACAATTCGGGCGACCATAGTTCGGGATGCGCGAAAGACGCAAGCATTCAGAACCCGCTCCCTCGTGCATCGCAAGCAGTCTACCGCTTGTCGACGAAGAACGCCGCGCAGGCCCGGTCCAGACATGCACAAAGCGGCTCGTTCTTTTAGAAAAAATCATTTGTTTTGCGAGCAGCCTGGCTCGGAGAGCTGGGCAGGAACAATGGTCCGCCTGCCGCGTTGACGCTGTAACCTTCGAACCTGGAGGGCGCTGTGGAGATCTCGGCCGAGTTGCTGTTTGCGCTGACGGCGGTGGTTTTCGCCGTCTACGAGTTCGCGCTGGAGATGACGACCCACTAGACGCAGAGCCGCCGTCCCCCGACGCGAAGCTTGTTCACGCTGCGTTTTGCGCTATGCAGTCCGACGTCTCAGCGCCGGCGAGCCGGCTTGATCAGCGGAGGATCCCATGCGCGGCGTTCGTATTCATTCGGCCAGGGACCTGCGCGTCGAGACCGTGGAGGTCACGCCTCCGGGACCGGGCGAGGTGCGGATCCGGATCGCGGCGGGCGGCATTTGCGGCTCGGACCTTCATTATTACCAGGACGGCGGCTTCGGCGTCGTCCGGGTGAAGGAGCCGATGGTTCTGGGCCACGAGATCGCGGGCTCGATCGCCGAACTGGGCGAGGGCGTGTCCGGCCTGGCCATCGGCCAGCGCGTGGCGGTCAACCCGAGCCGTCCGTGCGAGCGCTGCTCTTATTGCCGCGAGGGCCTTCATCAGCACTGCACCGACATGCGCTTCATGGGCAGCGCCATGCGCACGCCGCATGTTCAGGGCGGCTTTCGCCAGGAGCTGACCGCCTCCGCCCTGCAGGCCATCCCGGTGAGCGACGGCGTCAGCATGGCCGAAGCCGCCATGGCCGAGCCGCTCGCGGTCTGCCTTCACGCTGCGCGGATCGCCGGCCCGCTGCTAGGCAAGCGGGTGCTGGTGACCGGCTGCGGACCCATCGGCGCGCTGTCGATCCTGTGCGCCCGCCTGGCCGGAGCGGCGGAGATCGTCGCCACCGACGTCGCCGACGCCCCGCTGGCGACCGCGGCCCGCATGGGAGCCGCCCACACAATCAATGTCGCCAAGTCGCCCGAGTCCCTGGCTCCCTACGCGGTCAACAAAGGCGTGTTCGACGTCCTGTTCGAAGCGTCCGGCAACCAGGCCGCGCTGCGCGGCGCGTTCGACGTGCTTCGGCCCGGCGCGGTGATCGTCCAGGTCGGCCTGGGCGGCGACGCCACGCTGCCGCTCAACACCCTCGTGGCGAAGGAGCTTCAGCTTCGCGGCACGTTCCGCTTCGACGCCGAGTTTCAGTTGGCCGTCGAGCTCATGAACAAGGGGCTGGTGGACGTGAAGCCCCTCCTCACCGCCAGCCTGCCGTTCGAGAACGCGATCGAGGCGTTCGAACTGGCTGGCGACCGCTCGCGCGCCATGAAGGTCCAGCTTACCTTCTGAGGCCTCTCCGGTCCGGGCCAGCGCGGTCCGTCGATCCTGGAGAACCATGGCCGTCGCTCGCCGTTGTTCCGGTCCATGACCGATCGACGGAGAGAGCGATGGCGAACGCCAGCAAGAACACCATGGGCTCGGGCGCGCAGGGCAAGGGAGCCGGCGTCGGCGCGATGACGGACGACTCGATCCTGGACGGCAAGCTCGAGGAGAACATGGTGCTGAGCAACCGGGACAAGTCGCGCCACACCGGTGAACGCGGCCTCGACGGCAAGGCGGTCCAGACCGAGCAGTTTCAGGACCACAGCGCCAATCACATGGCCGATCCCGCCGGCGCGACCGCCCCATCCAGCGCGCAAGCGCGCGGCCCCGGGACGGCTCAGGCCTCCAGCCAGAGCAGCCTCGACGAGACCGGCCGTTAGCTCATCAGGTCGACCGGGCGGGGAGACGCCCGCGCCCGGTCGATGGCCTATTTGCAGACGAGGACCGTCGCCCCGCCCGACCGGCGCAGCACGTTGAGCGCCACGTCTCCGCTATATTTGTGGATCCTGACGTCCATGACGGAGCTTCCCAGGCGCAGACCCCGAACGACGATTTCGTCCAGAAACGACGGCAGCACGGGATCGGTCAAACGGATCTCGTTGCGCTGCTCCGACATGTCGAGGCCGAGGCACGCCGCCAGAAGCCCGAAGGGCGCGGCCGCCGCCCAGGCCTGGGGCGAACACGCGACAGGATACCCGACGGGACCACGCCGGCGCTTGCGGAGGAAGCCGCAATAAAGCTCGGGCAGGCGCCGATGCTCCTGGTAGTTGGCCGCGTCGAAGATCGCCTGCGACACGAGGGCGGCCTCGCGCTTCAGGCCGTACCGGCTCAGGCCGATCGCCACCATGGCGTTGTCGTGCGGCCAGACCGAGCCGTTGTGATAGGACATCGGATTGTAGCGCGGCTCGCCCCGCGCGAGCGTGCGCACGCCCCAGCCGCTGAAGCCGTCCTGCGACAGCAGCGTCTCTGCCGTGCGCTTCGCGCGTTCCGGCGAGGCGATCCCGGCGAACAGCGCATGGCCGGCGTTGCTGGTCCGCACCCGGCAGGGCTTCTTGTCGCCATCGAGCGCCAGCGCGTAGGTGCCCAGGTCCTCGCACCAGAAGACCTCCTCGAAGCGGGCCTGCAGCGCGCTCGCGGCCGCCAATTGCCGCTTGGCTTCGCCCGGATGCCCGAGCGCGGCCGCCATTCTGGCGGCGTGGTGCCGCGCGGCGAACAGATAGGCCTGCACCTCGACCAGCGCGATCGGCCCCAGGGCCGACGAACCGTCCGCATGAAAGATGGAATCGTGGCTATCCTTCCAGCCCTGGTTGGCCAGCCCGTGCTCCGTTTCGCGAAAATATTCGACGAAGCCGTCGCCGTCGCGATCGCCATAGGTCTCGCACCAGCCCATGGCGGCTTCGATCGCGGGCCAGATCGAGCGGATCAGCCCGATGTCGCCGGTGCGCTCGTAATACATCCCGGCCAGCATGACGAAGAGCGGGGTGGCGTCGACGGTGCCGTAGTAGCGGCGGAACGGCACTTCGCCGGTGCGGGCCATTTCGCCCTGGCGCCGCTCGTGGAGGATCTTTCCGGGCTGCGCGTCGGCCCGGGGATCGACTTCGGTCGCCTGCGTGGCGGCGAGATATTTGAGCACGCCGGCCGCCACGGCCGGATCGATCCAGAGAAGCTGCATCGCCGTGATGATGCCGTCCCGGCCGAAGACGGTGCTGTACCAGGGGATGCCGGCATAGGGGTAGAGCCCATGCTCGGTGTCGGTCGTCAGCATGTAGAGGTCCGAGGTCGAGCGGCAGAGGAACTCGTTGAAGATCTCGTTCGAACTCTCGACCGTGGCGATCCCGCGCGTCGCAGCGCGTCCTGCGCGTCGCTTGTCCCGGAACGCCGTGACGAAGTCGGGCGGGGCGCCGCGCTTTTCCTCTTCGCACAAGACTTGGATCACCAGGGAGCGGCGACCGCCGGCCGGCAGGGTGAGGCTGAAGCGCGCCCTCCCGACATCCAGTTTGGCGGGCGGGTCGGAGAAGATCATGGTCATCGTCCGGCCGACGCCGTCCAGACCCGTATAGGCGAATTCGACCCGGTCCGGCCCCGCGACGCGCGACGAAACGGTCCCGCGGCGCAGGCGGTCAAGGCCACGCACCTCGAACAGATCGCGGAAATCCGAATCGAAGAGGATGTCGAGCGTGAAGGTCCTGGGCTTCTTCTCGAAGTTCTTCAGGCCGATGCGCTCGAAGCAGACGCTGTCCCAAAGGAACTTCGTGCGATCGATCGATATCGTGTCGCGCGGAACGCCGTCGTCGTCCTGCGGCCTGATGTCCGGATTGGTGAGATCCACCGACAGCGCCGCGTTGTCGTCCTGCAGCACCGAACTCAGCAGCAGCGGCCGCTTCCCTTCGAACCGCAATTCGAACCGGGAGAGGTACCGGGTGTCCCGGAAGAACAGGCCCTCCGGCGATCCGGGCCGCGTACCAATGTCCCCATAGGCGTCCAGGACCGCGAAGGCGTCCTCATGTTTCAAGGTTCGCAGCGGCCGGTCGACCAGGGAGACCTCGGCCTCGATATAGTGCTCCGAGACGTGGTCCTGCTGCTCCTGCGGGTCCGGGGCGCTTTCGCGAGTCTTGGGAAGTCCCATCATGAGTGCGCTTGGTCCTTGTCTCTGTGGCGCCGGGCGCAGATGCGCCCGACGAATCGCGGGCGGATCCTCATCTGCGCTTCGGGCAGGAGGATGGCCGCACCATGCGCTTCCCCACTAATCCGGGGCCGTGTCCTGCAAGCCTCAGTTCGCCCGCAGGATGGACTGCGGCATTGCGAGGGCCGGACGCGGCGCATTGACGGTCGCCGGCCGCAAGGTCGGCCTGCCGTCGCGCCCGAACAGGGGCACGGGCGCACGGGCCTCGCCGGTGTCGGAACGCAGCGCCGCATAAGTCTCCACATAGGCGCGCGCCATGTGGGTGGCCGTGAACCGCTCCTCGAATCGGGCCCGCACGGCGGCCCGGCTCATGGAGCGAGCGCGCTCGACCGCCTTCACGGCCTCGTCCACGGACGACACGATGCAGCCCGTGACCCCGTCGTCGACGACCTCGGGCACGGAGCCCAGCGGCCAGGCGATCACCGGCGTCCCGGACGACATGGCCTCGATCATCACGAGACCGAAAGGCTCGCACCAGTCGATCGGGAAGAGCAGCGCCATGGCGTCGCCCAGGAACGCGCATTTCTCCCGATCGTTGATCTCTCCGATGAACTCGACCAGCGGGTGGTCCAGCAGGGGAGCGACGACCTTGTCGAAATAGTCCTGGTCGGCCTTGTCCACCTTGGCTGCGATCTTGAGCGGGACCCCGGCCTTGATGGCGATCTCGATGGCGCGGTCCGGCCGCTTCTCCGGCGAGATCCGGCCCAGAAAGGCGAGGTAGTCGCCGCCCTTGGCGTTGTACGGGCAGTGGGTCGCCGGCAGTCCGTGATAGATCGTCCGCCGCCAGTTGCATCCGGCCGGCATCGGAAGCCGCTGATTGTCGGAGATCGAGACCAGGGGCATGTCCGGGAAAGCCCGGTAGATCGGGTGGAAATCCGGCAGGTCGAGACGCCCATGCATCGTCGTCAGCGTCTTGTGGGCGATGTCCTGGCAGAGCGGAAACTGGATAAGGTCCACATGGAAGTGGATCACGTCGAACTCGGCGGCCCGCTTGCGCACATGGTCCACCATCACGAGGTGGCTGGCCAGATGATCGCGGATGCCAGCCAGGCGAAGTCCTTCGGGGGCCATGGCGCACAACTTCGCCGACGTAAGCGAATCGCCACTGGCGAAGAGGGTGACGTCATGGCCGTCAGCCACCAGGGCTTCCGTCAGCCAGGAAACCACCCGTTCCGTTCCCCCGTAGAGCTTCGGCGGAACAGCCTCCGCCAACGGGGCGACCTGTGCGATCTTCATGCGTCGAGCCTCACTCGTTCAGGCCCCTTCGCGCGACGGTTCACGCCAGAGGCCTAAGCTCAACCCGGACCCATAAGGTCGGTTCCGCATAAAAGTTTTGCAAGATTGAAGGCTATCGGGAACCAATCCGCGGCCCTGTTCGAACGCCCGCGCATCAAACGGCGCAGTAACGCTCCTGGATCTCGGCGTCCGCCAGCAATTCGCTCGCCGACGCGTGATGGGCGATGGCGCCCTGGTCCACCACATAGGCGCGATCGGCGATGCCGAGCGCCAGTTCGACGTTCTGCTCGACGAGCAGAATGGTCGTCCCCTGGGCCTTCATGGACCGGAAGAGCTCGAACATTTCGTCGACCAGAACAGGCATGATGCCTTCGGACGGCTCGTCCAGCATGACGAGCTTGGGATCGGAGATCATCGCGCGGGCGATGGCGAGCATCTGCTGCTCGCCGCCGGACATCGTGATGGCGGTCTGGTCCAGCCGTTCGGCCAGTCGGGGGAAGATCTCCGCGGTCCGGGCGATCAGCTCGTCCTCGCGCCTCTTGTTGGCCGAGGCGATCAGTCCAAGCCTCAGATTCTCGCGCACCGTCAGCCCGGGCACGATCCGACGCTCCTCGGGCACATAGGCGAGGCCCTTGCCGAAGCGCACATGCGCCGGCCGGCCCAGCATCTCCTCGCCCAGGAACGAGACGCTGCCCTTCGTCTTGTCGAGCAGGCCCATGATCGACTTCAACGTCGTGGTCTTGCCTGCCCCGTTGCGGCCGATGAGGCAGACGATCTCGCCCTGCTTGACCTCAAGGTCGATGCTCTGGAGGACATGGCTGGAGCCGTACCAGGCCTGCAGGTTGCTCACCTTCAACATCGCCTAGTGCTCCCGCTGGCCGAGATAGACGCGCTTGACGGTCTCGTTGCGCCGGATGTCGTCAGGCGACCCCTCCGCCAGGAGTTCTCCGTGATGCAGCACCAGCAGGCGGTCGCTGATGCCCATGACGAGCTTCATCTTGTGCTCCACCAGGATGACGGTCCGCTCCTGCCCGAGCCGCACGATGAGGTCCATCATGGTGCGGGTCTCTTCCGGGCTCATGCCGGCGGTCGGCTCGTCGAGCAGGAGGAGGCGCGGCTCGCTGGCGAGCGCCATGCCGATCTCCAGGGCCCGCTGTTCGCCATGCGCGAGGCTTCCCGCGGGGCGGGTCCGGCGGTCGGCGAGGCCCACGCGCTCGAGCAAGTGGTCGGCCTTGTCGGCGAGCTCGGTCATGGCGGCCCTGGGCCGCCAGATGTCGAAGCGGGACGTCAGCGCCTGCGCGGCCACCCGGACGTTCTCATGCGTCGAGAGCTGCGGGAACACATTGGTGATCTGGAACGACTTGGCCACGCCCATATGGGCGAACTGGTGCTGGGCGAGGCCGGTGACGTCCTTGCCCTCGAACTCCACCCGGCCGCTGGACGGCGCGAACGCGCCCGAGAGCAGGTTGAAATAGGTGCTCTTGCCGGCGCCGTTCGGGCCGATGATCGACGTGATGGCGCCCCGCCGGAACTCGGCCGAGATGTCCTTCAGGGCCGTGAAGCCGCCGAAGCGCTTGCCGACCTTGAACGTGCGCAGGATGGCTTCGGAAGACGCCGCGCTCATCTCAACGCTCCATCCAGTGCAGGATCGTGCCCCAGATCCCGCGCGGGAAGAACAGCACGCAGACCACGAAGGCCGCTCCGACGAGAAGCTGCCAGTGCACCGTCCAGATCGATACCAGGTTCTCCAGGAGCAGGAACACCGCCGCGCCGACGAACGGCCCGAAAAAGGTCCCCATTCCCCCGAGCAGGCACATCATCACGGCGAGGCCCGACGTCTCGTAATGCAGCGTCTCGATCGGGACGATCGACAGATGCAGCGCCAGCAGCGCTCCCGCCAAGCCGCAGAATCCGCCCGAGAGGACGAAGGTCAAAAGCCGCGCCTTCACGACGTCGTAGCCCGAGGCCCTGGCGCGCGCCTCGTTCTCCCGCACCGCTTCAATGACGGCCCCGAAGGGGGACGCGAGGATGCGCGACAGCACGAACATGGCCGCGATCACGAAGGCGGCGATGACGTAGTAGCGCGTCAGCGGGTTGAGGAAGTCGAGGGTGAGGCCGAACAGGTTGATCGTCCGCACGTCGATGCCGCGAAGGCCGTTCTCGCCGCCGGTCCAGCCGACGGCCTGGTAGAAGAGGTAGTACACGCATTGCGACAGAGCGAGCGTGACCATCGCGAAGTAGATGCCGCGCGTGCGGATCGCCAGGGCGCCGATGACGCAGGCCATGATCACGCCCGCGATCGTCCCCACCGCCACGGCCACGAACCAGGGCGCCCCGAAATGCACGATGGCGATGCCGCACAGATAGGCCCCGGTTCCAAACAGCGCCGAGTGTCCGAAGGACAGGAGGCCCAGATAGCCGAACAGCAGGTTGAACCCCAGCGCGTAGAGCCCGTAGATCAGGATCATCACCGCAAGCGCCTTGAACGGCACCAGGAGCGGGAACACGAGCAGGAACAGCGCAGCCAGAAGCACCCTGTGGCGCCGCGCGAGCTCCAGGATGCGGATGCGCGCCAGCGGGGCGACGGCGACGGCCGGAGCGCGTGAGGTTTGGTCCAGGCTCATCGTTTCAGCTCATCAGTCCGGCGCGGCCGAAGAAGCCTTGCGGGCGGACCAGAAGCACGACCGCCATCAGCAGGAAGATCGAGACCTTCGCCATTTCGGGCGCGAACAGCGAGGTCAGGCTCACCACCACCCCCACGAGCAGCCCGGCCAGGACGGCGCCCATGAGCGAGCCCATGCCGCCCACCACGGTCACCACGAAAGCCTCCGCCAGGATGGGGCCTCCCATTTCGGGGATCACGCCCTGGAGAGGGGCCGCCAACAGTCCCGCCACGCCCGCGATGGCGGTGCCCAGCCCGAACACGACGAGCCAGACCTTGGAGACGTCGACGCCGAGGATGCGCACGATCTGCGGGTCGCGGGCGCCGGCGCGAATGATGAGCCCATAGCTGGTCTTCTCCAGGAAGACCCAGAGGCCGGCCAGGATCACGGCCGTCACCCCGATGACGAAGAGGCGGTAGAGCGGGAAATAGCCCACGCCGATGTCGACCGCGCCCTGCAGGGCTTCGGGCGTGTCCACCGGATATCCGGTGTTGCCGAAGGCGATGCGGACCAGTTCGACCATGATGTAGCTGAGCCCGAAGGTCAGCAGCAGCGGATAGTCGATGCCCCGCCCATAGAGCGGCCGGATCAGCACCCGTTCCACCGCCAGCCCGACCGCGCCGATCGCGAGCGGGACGCCGACGAGGCACAGCCAGAAATTGGCGCCGTGCATCAGCATCCACAGGCCCACATAGGCGCCCAGCATGTAGAACGCGCCATGGGCGAAGTTCACCACCGTGAGCATTCCGAAGATCAGCGACAGGCCGATCGCCAAAAGCACATAGACGGCTCCCAGCGCCACGCCGGTGAACAGTTGCAGACCGATGAGGTCGAGCGAGAGGCCCGCCATGATGTTCTCCGCTTGATGGCGCGCACGCGATCGCGTGCGCGCCATGTCAGGCCGTGGTCAGGAGTGTCCGAGCGCCTGGCAGGTGCGCAGATTGGCTTCGTTGGGCTCGTCGGTCGCGACGATGTTGAACACGTCGGGATCGTTCGCCGCCGCCGCCTTGGACTCGATGATGAGCACCGACTGGACCGACTGGTGGTCGCATTTGCGGTAGTATTGCGGGCCCTTGTAATAGTCGTATTTCAGGGCCTCCATGGCGGCGATCACCGCTTCCTGCTCGGTCGTGCCCGCGGCCTTTGCGGCCATCAGCAGCGTCTTCACGCCGCCATAGGCCAATGAGCCGTAGTCGGACGGCACGCGCCCGCCATGCAGCTTGCGGAAGCGGTCGTTGAAGGCCTTGGCGGACGGCAGCTTCGATTCCAGCCCGTAGTAATAGGACGTGCCGCCCGTGACGCCCTCGAACGCCTGGGCGCCGGCCGCGATGCGGCCCGTATAGAGCAGGATTGGGGTGATGATCTTGATCGACTTCTTCACGCCGAAGTCCGTCGCCTGTTTCAGGGCGATCTGCTGGTCGCGGCCGAAATTGCTGATCGCCAGGATGTCGGGCTTCAGGGCCTGGATCCGGGGCAGCAGGGCCGAGAAGTCCGTCGCGCCCAGCGGGTGGCGGATGTCGGCGAGGGTCTCGACCCCGAACGCCTTGCCGGCCTCCTGGAAGCCGCGGACCATCTCGTGCCCATAGGCGTAGTCGGCGGTCAGGAACACGACCTTCTTGCCGAATTTAGGGAAGGCGTAGCGGCCGACCGCGCCCGCCGTCATGTGCGGGTTCAGCGCCTCATGGAAGGTGTAGCGGCTGAAATCGGCGGCCTCGTTGATGGCGTCGGACTGGCTGATGGAGTTGTAGAGCACCTTGCGGGCCTTGGTGACGTTGTTCACCGCCAGCTGCACGGCCGCCGAGAGGCTGCCGACGATGAACTGCACCTTGTCGTTCTCGATCAGCTCGAGCGCGCGGGTCGCCGCCTCGCCGGGGTTCAGCCGGTCGTCGCGCACGAGCAACTCGGCCTTGCGGCCGTTCAGGCCGCCGCCCTCGTTGAACTCGGCGATGGCGACCTCGGCCGCGCGCACCTGGTCCTGCGCCTCAGCCCCGTAGGGCCCCGTCAGCGGCACCGGGAAGCCGACCTTGATCGGCCCTTCCTGCGCCCGCGCGATGTTGAACATGAACGGCGAGGCGGCCAGCGCCGCCCCGGCCCCCAGCACCTTGCGCCTGTTCCAGCCGTGCGGTCCCTTCGTGTCCTCGGTCATGCTTCCCTCCTGGCGTCGTCCCGTTCGTCGGGCGCGTTCGTTGAGCACTGTCTCTCGTCAGCTGATCGTCTTCAGCGCACGCAGGATCGCCTCCGGCGTGAGCGGAATTTCGGTCAGCGTCGCCCCGAAGGGCGACAAGGCGTCGTTGACGGCGTTTGCGACCGCGGCGGCCGCCCCAGCGGTGCCGGCCTCGCCCGCGCCTTTGGCGCCGATCTCGGATTCGGCCGTCGGCGAAACGATGTGGCCGACGTCGATGTCCGGCATCCCGGCCGCCATGGGAACGAGGTAGTCGGCCATGTTGCCGTTCAGGAGCTGCCCGCGATCATCATAGCGGCAGTGCTCCATCAGGGCGGGGCCCAGGCCCTGGACGACCCCGCCGCGCACCTGTTCGTCGACCAGCTGCGGGTTGAGGATGGTGCCGCAGTCCTCCACGACCCAGTGGCGCAGCAGCGTGACGAACCCCGTCTCGACGTCCACCTCGAGCCATGACGCCTGGACGCCATTGGTGAAGGCGAACGGGTATTTCCGCGGAACGTAGTGGCGCGTCGCCATCAGCTCCGCCTGGAAGTCGCCGGGCAGGGTGTCGGGGCGGAAATAGGCGATGCGGGCGACCTCGTCGAGGCTGATGCGCTCGCGGCCCGTGTCGCGATCCACCACCAGTCCGGACGCCACGTCCAGGCTGTCGGGATCGGCCTGCAGCACGGCCCCGGCCACCTTGAGCACGTTCTGCCGCAGCGTCTTGCCGGCCTGCCAGGCGGCTTCGCCGCCGATGCCCGCGGCGCGGGACGCCCATGTGCCGCCCCCATAGGGGGTGTTGTCGGTGTCGCCCAGGATCACCCGGACCTTGTCCATAGAGACGCCCATGGCGGTCGCGACGATCTGGGCCGTGATGGCCTCGGAGCCCTGGCCCTGCTCGGTGATGCTGGTCTGGCAGATCACCGCGCCGGTGGCGTCCAGCTTCACAGTCACGCCGTCCTGCGACGAGATCCGCGCGCCGCCCACCCCGTAGAAGGCCGCGCTCGGATTGGTAACCTCGATGAAGCTCGCAAGGCCGATCCCCCGATAAATCCCGCGGGTGCGTAGCCGGGCCTGCTCAGCCCTGAGCCCGTCGTAGTCCATCATGGCCAGCAGCTTGTCGAGCGCGGCGTGATGGGACAGCGCCTCAAACTTCAGGCCGGAGGGCGAGTCGGTCGGGTAGGCGTCGTCGCGAATGAGGTTGCGGCGCCGGATCTCGACCGGGTCCATCCCGATCGCCCGGGCCGCGAGGTCGACGAGCCCTTCGGTCACCGAGCAGGCGATGGGATGCCCCACGGCGCGGTACTGGCACATGACGTTCTTGTTCTGGAACGCCACCCGTGCGCGGGCCCGGTAGTTGCGGGTCCGGTAGGGTCCGCCCACGAGGTTGACGACCTGGTTGGCCTCGATCGCGCTCGTGCGCGGATACATCGAGTAGGGGCCGATGCCGGTGAGGTCGTCGATCTCGAAAGCCGTGATCTCGCCGTCGCTCTTGACCGCGATCCGCCCCTTGCAGCGGTGGTCCCGGGCATGGATGTCGGTGACGAAGCTCTCGATCCGGTCCGCCACGAATTTCACGGGCCGACGCAGCAGCTTGGAAAGGGCGGCCGTCGCCATGTCGTCGGCGTAGACATGGACCTTGATGCCGAAGGACCCGCCCACGTCCTTGCAGATCACCCGCACCTGGGGTTCGGAAAGGCCCAGATGCAGCGCGAAGATATTCTGCATCATGTGCGGGGCCTGGGTGCCCTGGTAGACGGTCAGGCGCTGTTCGCCGGGGTTCCAGTCCGCCACGATCGAGCGCGGCTCGAGCGTGACCCCGGTGTGCCGCCCGAAGACGAACTCGGCTTCCGCCACCGCGTCCGCCTGGGCGAAGGCGTCGTCCACCGCCCCGGCGTCGAGGCGGCGCTCGAAGGCCAGGTTGTCGCCAAGATCCGGATGGATCACCGGCGATCCCGCCACGAGCGCGGCGGCCATGTCGGTGACGGGCTCGAGCTCCTCGTAGTCGACCTCGACCCGTTCGGCGGCGTCCTCGGCTTCCGCGCGACTGCGCGCCACCACGGCAGCGACCGCCTCGCCCACCCAGCAGGCGCGGTCCACCGCGATGGCGTGCTGGGGCGCCGATTTCAGGCCCTTGAGATGCGACAGCACGCCCACCCAGGGGGTGCAGACCTTGGCCAGTTCGGCCCCGGTCACCACGGCCACGACGCCGGGCATCGCCCGCGCGACGTCCGCCCGGACGCCGAGAATGCGGGCGTGCGCGTGGGGAGACCGCACGAAGGCGACATGCGCCATTCGCGGCAGGACGAGGTCGCTGACATATTGCCCGCGCCCCTGCAGCAGCCTGCCGAGATTGGGGCGCGGCACCGAGCGGCCGATATAGGAGTTGGGCCGGTCGAGCGCCGTGAGGCCTGGTTCGACGACGTCGCTCATCGGGCGCCCTCCGACCGTTGGCGGGCCGTCGCGTCCACCGCGTCGACGATGGCGTGATAGCCGGTGCAGCGGCAATAATTCCCGGACATGTGGTCGCGGATGGCGTCCCTGTCGGGACGGGGGTTGGCCGCCAGCAGCTCCTGGGCGGTCAGCAGCATGCCGGGCGTGCAATAGCCGCACTGCAACGCGTTGCGCGCCTCGAAGGCCGCCTGCAGGTCGGCGATCTCGCCGGTGTCCGACACGCCCTCGATGGTCTCGACCACGCCCCCCGACGCCTGTACGGCCAGCACGAGGCAGCCACGGACGATGTCTCCGTCCAGCCGCACGGTGCAGGCCCCGCAAACGCCGTGCTCGCATCCGATATGGGTGCCGGTGAGGCCCAGCTGCTCCCTGAGGAAATCCGCCAGATGCTGGCGCGGCGGCGCCTGAGCCGTCACCGCCTCGCCATTGACCGTGAGGGCGACTTCCATCGTCGAGCCGGTCACGCCGCCCTCCCCTGCCGCGAGCCGAGGCCCGGGACCATGCCGGCCAGAACCCGGTGGAGCAGAACTCCCGCAAGGTGCAGGCGCATCGCCCCGGTGGCCTGGAGGTCGTCGGGCGGATCGAGGTCCTGGGACAGGGCGGCGCGCGCCCTTGCGACGGCCTCAAGGCTCGGCTCTCCCTGTTCCAGCACGGCGGCGGCGGACTTCGCCAGGATGGGCCTGTCGCCCACGGAGAAATAGGCCAGCCTGACCTGGGTCATCTCGCCTGCGTCCGACAGAACGGCCGAGCACGCGAGGCCCGCAAGCGCATAGTCGCCGTTGCGGCGCGCCAGTTCCATGAAACCGGCGGTCCGCCCGGCCGGCGCCGCCGGGATCTCGACCGCGGTGAGGATCTCGCCGGGCTGGAGCGCGGTCTCATAGATGCCCGTGAAAAAAGCCTCCGCCGAAATTCTGCGCTCGCCGCCCGCTCCCTCGACCACGATCGTCGCATCGAGCGCCAGCATGCAGGCCGGCAGCTCGGAGGCCGGGTCCGCATGGGCGAGATTGCCCCCGATCGTGCCGCGGTTGCGGATCGCGGCGTGCGCCACATGGCGGACCGCCTCGCACAGGAGCGGGTGCCTCGCGGCGATCAGGTCGGAGGAAAGCAGGTCGGCGTGGCGCGTGAGCGCGCCGATGCGCAGCGTCCCGTCATGGTCCTGCACGCCGCGGAGATCGCCGATATGCGAAATGTCGATGAGGATCTCCGGCGCCAGCAGGCGCAGATTGAGGGCGGGGACGAGGCTCTGCCCGCCGGCCAGCAAGCGCGCCCCATCGCCGTGCCGCGCCAGCAGCTCCAGCGCATGCGGCAGCGATTCGGCCCGGGCGTAGTCGAACGCCGCAGCTTTCATCGTGGGCTTCCCATCCCTGCACGTCTCCGGGCGGGAGTAGAGCGTTCCCCCCGGAGGTCGTCAAGCTTGTTTATCGCTCGATTATTAGTCTCAGCTGGCGACGCCGGGATCGGCCTTCAGCCCCGCCGCCTCGATGCCCGCCACCGCGCAGATCTCGTCATTGTCAGAAATGTCGCCCGAGATCCCGACCGCGCCGATGATCGTACCTTCCTGGTCGCGGATCAAGACGCCGCCCGGGACGGGCACCATTCGGCCCTGGCTGGCCGCGGCGAGCGCGGTGAAGAAGGCCGGCGCCTTCGCGGCCCTGCCGAACAGCTCGCGCGAGCCGAAGCCCATCCCCAGCGCGCCCCAGGCCTTGCCGGTGGCGATGTCGACTCGCAGGATGCCGGACCGGTCCTCGCGCTTGACCACGATGGGGTGCCCGCCCGCGTCGAGCACGACGACCGTCAGCGGTTCGAAATTGCGGTCGCGGCCGGTCTTGAGCGCCACGGTTACGATCTCGTCGGCCTGGGCCAGGGTCAATGGGTTCATGTCGTTCCTCCGCGCCGCGCGCCGTTGCGCCGCCGTTCGACCTCGTTTATCGCTTGATCATTAGACAGCGCGGCCGCGAACGCAATGGCCGTCAGCGGGAGAGGCGTCCATGGACAAGACGGTCGGGATCATCGGTCTGGGCATCATGGGCGGCGCGATCGCCCGCAATCTCGTCGACCGCGGCTGGACCGTGGTGGGGACCGACGTCGACCAGAGCCGCTGCACGGAGCTGTCCGCGGCCGGGGTGCGGATCGCGGCCGGGGCGGCTGACGTCGCCCGCGCCGCGCCCACGATCCTCACCAGCCTGCCCAGTCCAAAGGCCGTGGCCGCCGTCGCCAAGGAGATCGCCGAAGCCGGCGTGGAGCGCAGGATCGTGGCGGAGGTGAGCACGCTTGCGCTGGACGACAAGCTGGCTTTCCAGCAGACGCTGGCGGCGGCCGGACACGTCCCGCTCGACTGCCCGCTCAGCGGCACCGGGGCGCAGGCCAAGAACCGGGATCTCGTCGTCTACGCCAGCGGCGACGCCGCAGCGATCCAGTCGCTGTCCCAGCTTTTCGGCGATTTCGGCCGCAAGACCGTCAATCTGGGCGCCTTCGGCAATGGCAGCCGGATGAAGTTCATCGCCAACCTGCTGGTGGCGGTGAACAACGTGGCCTCCGCCGAGGCGATGGTGCTGGCCATGAAGGCGGGTCTCAACCCGGACGACGTGGTCGACGTGATCGGCGCGGGCGCCGGCACGTCCCGCGTGTTCGAGCTTCGCGCTCCCATGATGGCGCAGGACGTCTATGAGCCCGCCACCATGCGGGTCTCGACCTGGCAGAAAGACATGGCGGTGATCGAGGCCTTCGCGCGCGAGCTTGGCTGCGAGACGCCCTGCTTCTCGGCCACCCGGCCCATCTATGACGAGGCCATGCGCCAGGGGCTGGGCGACCAGGATACGGCGGCCGTTTGCCGGGTCCTGGAGGACAAGGCGGGCTTCACCCGCTGACGCCTAGCGCGGCAGGATGCCGGCGATTCGCGCGGACTCCGCCGTCAGCAGGTCCGCGAAAAGCCGCGCGGCGGGCGCCAGCGCCTTGCGGGCGGGCTCGATCAGGACGAACTCGGCCGAGAGCTTGGGCTCGTCCAACGGTCGGATGTCGTAGCGGGCGCCGTCGAGGTCGCCGGCCATGATGACGCCGGGCAGGATGGCGACCCACTCGCTCGCGGCGACGAATTCGAGCGTTCCCATCATGGCGTCGAGTTCGAGCCGCGACCGGACCTCGACGCCATTGGTGGCCAGATAGGTCTCGATGTTGCGGCGCCTTGTGTTCTGGGGACCCGGCAGGACGATGTCGATCGGGCCGAGCGCGCTGAGGCGCACCGGGCTGAGATGCCGCCCCGCCCGCCCCCGGGCCGCCACCAGCATCTCCCGGTCGCTCAGGATGCGCGTGGTGGTCAACCCCACGTCGCCCTCGAAGGCGGGCACGATCGCGAAATCCAGTTCGCCCTGCCGGACTTTCTCGGTGAGCACCGCCGAATAGGCTTCCAGGATCCGGACCTCCGCGCCAGGCGCATGCGCCATGAAGGCCTTCAGGGTCGGCGACAGCACCGCGCGCGTGAAGGTCGGCATCAGCCCGACCCTGACCTCTCCGCCCGACCGCGCGATTTCGCTGGCGGCGTGGCCCGCCTCGTCGAGGCGGCGCAGGATGGCGACGCACTCGCCGTAATAGCGACGGCCCACCGCGGTCGGCGCGACCAGCCGCCCATCGCGCGAAAACAGCTGCGCTCCCAGCCCCTGCTCGAGTTGCCGGACATGCTGCGACATGCCCGACTGCGTCGCTCCCTCCCGCTCCGCCGCGGCCGTGAAGGAGCCTTCCTCGAACACGGCCACGAAGGACCGGATCTGCCTGAGGGACTGCATGAGCATCAAGATCCATAATGCCAGGAAGTAGGAATAATCATTTTTTGCGCTGGAGGTCGAGGCCTTAGGCTCCCTCCAAACACGACAGACAGGTCGAGGAGCGCCCGATGCAGCTTGGCTTCTTCACGATGCCGATCCACCCGCTCGACAAGGATTGGCGCCAGTGCCTGGCGGAGGACCGCGAAGCCTTCGTGCTGGCGGATGAACTCGGCTTCGTGGAGGCCTATGCCGGCGAGCACGTCACCGACAAGGCCGAGAACATCACCTCCTGCATCACCTTCCTGGCGTGGATCGCGTCCGCCACGAAGCGCATCAGGCTCGGCACCGGCACCGTCAACATGCCGAACGCGCACCCGGCGGCCACGGCGGCGCAGATCGCCATGCTCGATCACATGCTGGACGGACGCTTCAATTTCGGGATCAGCCCCGGCGGCCTGCTGTCCGACGCCGAGTTGTTCGGCAATCTCGACGCGAACCGGAACGAAATGTTCCTCGAGGCGATCAACGCCATCCTGGCGATCTGGGGCGGCGAGGCGCCCTACGACATCAAGGGCAAGTACTGGACGATCTCCACCGCCCGCACGATGATGCCGGAGATCGGGCAGGGCACGATGCCCAAGCCCCTGCAGCGCCCTCATCCGCCCATCGTCGTGACTGCGGTCGCGCCCTTCTCGAAGGGCGTCACCGAAGCGGCGGCCCGCGGCTGGGACCCGATCTCGGCCAACTTCCTGATGCCCGAATGGGTCAAGAGCCACTGGCCCAAATATGTCGAGGGCTGCGAGAAGGGCGGCCGCCCCGCCGATCCCGCGAACTGGCGGGTGGCCAAGAGCGTCTTCGTCGCCGACGACGCCGCCACCGCCAAGGCCTACGCGATGGACCCGGACGGCCCCTATGTGTCCTACTACCGGTCCCTCTTCACCAAGCTAAAGAAGAACGGCCGGATCGAGCTCTTCAAGACGCGGCGCGATCAGCCGGACGACGAGGTGACGCTGGAGTCGGTCTGCGATCGGCTGATCATCTATGGAACCCCGGACAAGGTCGCGGACGACCTGCTGGCCTTCCGGGAAACCGTGGGCGATTTCGGCACGCTTCTCTACGCCGGCAAGGACTGGAAAGACCGGGCCCTCGGGCGGCGCTCGATGGTCCTGCTCGCCGAGAAGGTGCAACCCTTGGTGAACGCCGCCTCGCCGCGCGCGACGCAGGCCGCCGAATGAGCGGCTGCGTCCTGGTCGATTGCGGCGGCTTCCGGCTCGCCGCCGAGGTGTCGGGCGCTCCCGAGGGCGCGCCATGGCTGGTGCTGTCGAACTCCCTCGGGGCCTCCCGCGCCATGTGGGCGCCCCAACTCGCCTGGCTCGGCCGGCGCTTCCGCGTGCTGGGCTACGATCAGCGTGGCCACGGCGAATCGGACGCTCCGGCGGGACCCTATGGGTTCGACTACCTGACGGGGGACGTCATCGCCCTCATGGACCATTTCGGCGTCGAGACGGCGAGCTTCATGGGGCTGTCGCTCGGCGGCATGACCGGGCTCGGGCTCGCCCTTCGCCACCCGTCCCGCTTCGACCGGATCGTCTGCTGCGACGCACGCGCGGACGCCCCGCCGGCTTACGTCCAGGGGTGGACCGACCGCATCGCCGCGGTGCGCGACGGGGGCATGGCCACCATCCTCGCCGGGACGATGGAACGCTGGTTCGTCCCGCAGACGCGGGACGCGCAGCCGGATCTGATGGCCGCCATGCATGCAATGTTTACGGCGACGTCGCCCGACGGCTATATCGGCTGCGCCGAGGCCCTGAAGCGCCTCGACTACCTCAAGGACCTTCCCGGCCTGAGCATTCCGACGCTGTATGTGGTGGGCGACAGCGACCTCGCCGCCCCGCCCGCGGCCATGCGGGCGATGGCGGAGGCGACGCCCGGATCACGCTATGCGGAGATCCCCGGAGCGGCGCATCTGGCCAACATCGACAACCCCGCCGCCTTCGCGTCCGCCGTAGGTCCTTTCCTCGGCCTCGCTTGACGTCTCCCCGACCCCGGACGATCCCCATGGCTCTCAGCGACCGCATCCCCTTCCAGGCCATCGTCGATCGGCCGAAGCTGACGCTCCCCGGCGGCGCGAGGCTGGCCGTGTGGGTGATCCTCAATGTCGAGGAATGGCGGATCGAGCGGCCCATGCCGCGCACGGTCCTGCCGCCCCCGATGGGTCAGCCGCTTCTGCCTGACGTGCCGAACTGGTCCTGGCACGAATACGGGATGCGGTCGGGTTTCTGGAGGCAATACGAGGCCCTGACGAGCCGCAACATTCCGACGACCCTCGCCACGAACGGGAGCGTCTGCCTCACCTACCCGCGCGTGGCCGGAGCCGCACGGGAGGCCGGCTGGGAGTTCATGGGCCATGGCTTCCTGCAGGGGCCGATGCACAAGCTTGAGGACCAGCGCGGCGCCATCCGGCGCGCCGTGGACGAGATCGCGGCGTTCTCCGGCAAGCCGCCGCGCTCGTGGGAAAGTCCCGGCCTGACCGAAACCGAGGAGACCCTGGACCTCCTGCGCGAGCACGGGATCGAATATGTGGCCGATTGGGTCATCGACGACCTGCCGCAGGAGGTCGCCACCCCGCACGGGACCATCACGACGATCCCCTACACGGTCGAGACCAACGACATCGTGGTCTTCGCCCTGCAGCACCAGACCTCCGACCAGTTCCTGCGCCGGGGCATGGACCAGTTCGACCGCCTCTACCAGGAGGGGGCCGACAACGCCCGCGTCATGGCCATTTCGATCCATCCCTACATCACCGGCGTCCCGCACCGGATCCGCTACCTGGAGGACCTGCTGGACTATGTCGCCCAGCACGAAGGCGTGGCCTTCATGACGGCGAGCGAGATCGGCGACTGGTACGCCGGGCAGATGGCGGCGCACGCCAAAAGCGAGCGCGCGTAGACGGACTCGCTCTAATTTTTCGTTTGATAAATTAGATCCGCCCGTCAATACTTTCGACCAACGAGAACGGCCTCGCCGGGTCCCGCACCCGGAACGAAGGCCTCGAACGGGAGGCGCCCCGCATGGGCCACACGACCATTCAGGACGGCATGCGAATCGACTGGGACGTCGAGATCGCCACGGATGACGGCGTCGTGCTGAAGGCTGACGTGTTCCGGCCCGTCGACGACGGGCGCTACCCGGTGCTGCTCACCTATGGCCCCTACGCCAAGGGCCTCGCCTTCCAGGACGGCTATCCGAGCGCGTGGCAAAAGATGGTCGCCGGCCACCCGGACGTGGCCTATGGGTCGACCAACAAGCACCAGAACTGGGAGGTGGTGGACCCCGAGAAATGGGTGCCGCACGGCTATGTCTGCGTACGCGTCGACTCGCGCGGCACGGGGCGCTCGCCGGGCTTTGTCGACCATTTCTCGCCCCGCGAGACCCGCGACTTCTACGAGTGCATCGAATGGGCCGGGGTCCAGCCCTGGTCGTCCGGCAAGGTCGGCCTCTCGGGCGTGTCCTATTACGGCATCAACCAGTGGCATGTGGCGTCGCTCCAGCCGCCCCACCTCGCCGCCATGTGCATCTGGGAAGGTTCGGCGGACTGGTACCGCGACATGACCCACCACGGCGGCATCCTGTCGACCTTCTGGGCGAACTGGTACGACATGCAGGTCAAGACCGTGCAGTACGGCCTGGGCGAACGCGGTCCGCGCAACAAGGCGTCGGGCCTGCTGGTCTGCGGCGACGAGACGATGTCGGACGAGGAATTGGCGCGCAACCGCTGCAGCTTCGGCGACGACATCCTCTCCCATCCGTTGGACGACGAGTACCATCGCGACCGCTCGCCCCAGTGGGACAAGATCACGGTGCCCTTCCTCTCCGCCGCGAACTGGGGCGGACAGGGCCTGCATCCCCGCGGCAATTTCGAGGGCTTCACCCGCGCAGCCTCGACGGAGAAATGGCTGGAGGCGCACGGCCTCGAGCACTGGACGCATTTCTACACGGACTACGGCCGCGACCTGCAGAAGCGCTTCTTCGACTGTTACCTGAAGGGCGAGCGGAACGGCTGGGCCGAACAGCCCCGCGTGCTCCTGCAGGTTCGGCACGTGGACCGGTTCGAGCCGCAGGGCGCGACGGCCTGGCCCCTGCCCGACACGCGCTGGACGAAGCTCTATCTCGATCCCCATCGCCAGACGCTGTCCGTCACGCCTCCTTCGGCGAAAGCCGACATCCCGTTCGCCGCGATGGGCGACGGCCTGACCTTCATGTCCGAGCCGCTGGAGCGGGAGACGGAGATCACCGGCCCCCTCGCGGCGGGCCTGCGGGTGTCGTCGTCGACGGCGGACGCGGACATCTTCCTCGTCTTCCGGGTGTTCACCGCCGACCTGCGCGAGATCACCTTCGTCGGCGCGATCGATCCCCATACGCCGATAGCCCAGGGCTGGCTGCGGGCGTCGCATCGCAAGCTCGATCCGCAGCTGACGCAGCCCTGGCGGCCTTACCACGCCCATGACGAGGTCCAGCCCCTGACGCCAGGGAGCCCGGTCGATCTCGACGTGGAGATCTGGCCGACCTCGATCGTCGTTCCGGCGGGATGCAGGATCGCGCTCTCAATCCGCGGCCGCGACTACAAGTGGCAGGAGACGACCGGCGCCCGGCTCTCCAACTTCAAGAACGAACTGACCGGTTGCGGCCCCTTTCTGCACGACGATCCGCGGGACCGCCCGGCGGCGCTCTTCGGCGGAACCACCACGCTGCATCTCGATCCGGACGGGTCGAGCTACGTCCTGTTGCCCATCATCGACCGGGACTGAGAAGCCCGGCGCTGCGCCAACTGAACATGTGTGTTCAACCTCAAGTTGAACATGAAGAGACCCAGCTTCGCGATTCAGAACAAAGCAAACGCTACCGGGAAGATCCGTCCTCAAGGGAGGCACCATTCATGACCATCTCACGTCGCACATTCGTTCAGGGCGCGGCCGGCGTCGCGCTCACCGGCGTCGCCGCGCCGGCCGTTCTCGCCCAGTCCTCGGACCCGATCCGGGTCGGCCTGCTCACCGTCAAGACCGGACCGCTGGCCTCCGGCGGCATCGATATGGAGCGCGCCCTGGTCATGTACCTGAAGGAGCGTGACAACATGCTCGGCGGGCGCAAGGTGGAGCTGATCGTCGCCGATACGGCCGGCGTGCCGGCGACCGCCCGCACCAAGACCCAGGAGCTGGTCGAGAAGAACAACGTCCATTGCATCATCGGCCCGCTGGCCGCCTTCGAGGCCCTGGCCATCGACGACTATCTGCGCCAGGCCCAGATGCCGACGCTCTCCGTCGCCGCCGCCGAGGACATGACGCAGCGCAATCCGAATCCCTGGTTCGTGCGCGCCACCTCGACCTCCGCGCAATGCGCCCACCCGATGGGCGAGTACTGCGCCAAGGAGCTGAAATACAAGCGCGTCATCACGATCGCGGACGACATCGCCTATGGCCACGAGATGTGCGGCGGCTTCCAGCGCACCTTCGAGGAGAACGGCGGCAAGATCATCCAGAAGCTCTTCCCGCCGCTGACCGCGCCCGACTACGGAACCTATGTGGCGCAGCTGAAGAACGACGCGGACGCCATCTTCCTCGGCTTCGCCGGCTCCAACGGCTTCCGCTTCCTGCGCCAGTTCGTCGAGTACGGCCTCAAGGACAAGATTCAAGTGGTCGGCGGCATGACCGCCCTCGACGAAGGCGTGCTGCGCAACATGGGCGACGAGGCGCTGGGCATCATCACCGCGTGCTGGTACTCCGCCGAGCTCGACGCCAAGCCGAACCAGACCTTCGCGCCGGCCTTCCGCAAGGAGTTCAAGTACGATCCCGGCTTCTACGCGGCCGGCACCTATGTGGACGGCGCCGTGCTGGAGGCGGCCGTCAAGGCGGTCAACGGCAAGGTCGAGGACAAGAAGGCCTTCATGGCCGCGCTGCGGGCCACCGACGTCGACACCGCCCGCGGGCCGGTGAAGTTCGACGAGTACGGCAACGTGGTCGGCAACGTCTATCTGCGCAAGGTCACCCGCAAGGACGGACGGCTGGTCAACTCGGTCATCAAGACCTACCCGAACGTCAGCCAGTTCTGGACCTACGACCCGAAGGCGTTCCTGGCCAATCCGGTCTATTCGCGGGACTATCCGCCGGCCAAGAACCTCGAGAAGTAGCGCCCCGCCCTCCGCGGCGCGGACGCCCCGCGCCGCGGCTCCCTCCCCGCCCAGGGACGCCCATGCAGTTCTGGATCATCCAGGGTTTGAACAGTCTGGCTCTCGGTGGGCTGCTGTTCCTGCTCGCCTCCGGCTTCTCGCTCATCTTCGGGCTGATGCGGCTCGCCAACCTCACGCATGGGGCCTTCTTCATGCTGGGCGCCTATCTGGGCGCCAACGTGCTGCGCAGCTACGAAGGCGCGAATCTGTGGCTGGCCGCCCTGCTGGCCGGACTGGCCGTGGCGGCGGCCGGCGGCATCCTCGAGCGGCTGGTCCTGCGCCAGCTGGCCGGCAATTCGCTGGGGCAGGTGCTGGTCACCCTGGGCGTGTCGTTCATCATTGCCGACGCCTGCCTGATGATGTGGGGCGGCGACCCCATCCCGGTGCCGACGCCGCCCGGCCTGTCGCGCCCCATCCTGCTCTTCGGCTTCGCCTTCCCGACCTATCGACTCGTCGTCGTGGTCGCCGCCGTGGTGGCCGCGCTCGGGCTCTACCTGATGCTGGAGCGAACCCGCCTCGGCGCCATGATCCGCGCCGGCGTGGACGACATGCAGATGGCGCGGGCGGTCGGCATCCCGGTGTCGCGCCTCTTCACCGCCGTGTTCTGCCTTGGCGCGGGCATCGCGGGCGCCGGCGGCGTGCTGGGCGGCCCGATCCTGTCCGCCTATCCGGGTCTGGACGCCGACATGCTGCCCCTGGCCCTCATCGTGGTCATCCTGGGCGGCGTCGGCAGCCTGCTCGGCGCTTTCGTGGGCAGCTTCATCATCGGCCTGATCTACACCTTCGGCACCGCGCTCTTTCCGGACCTCGCCTATGTCATCCTGTTCCTGCCGATGATCGTGGTCATCGCCTACCGCCCGCAGGGCCTCTTCGGACGGATCAGTGCATGAACCGCATCGTCCTTCCGGCCGTTCTCCTCGTCCTGGCGTTGCTGCCGCTGGTCGCGGGCGACTTCTACGTCAATCTCGGCAGCCAGATCCTGATCGCGGCGATCTTCGCGATGAGCCTCAACCTCCTGGTCGGCTATGGCGGCCTCACGTCGCTCGGCCATGCCTCGTTCCTCGGGTTCTGCGCCTATGCGTGCGCCTGGGCGAGCCTTCGGCTGGGCTTCGGCCACGGCGCCGCGGCCCTGCTCGCCATCGGGATCACGACCTTGATGGCCGCCCTTTTCGGGCTGATCGCGCTGCGCGCCACCGGCCTCGGCTTCCTGATGATCACGCTGGCGCTCTCGCAGGTGCTCTGGGGGCTCGCCTACCGCTGGGTCTCCGTCACCAACGGCGACAACGGGCTCTCCGGCGTCAGCCGCCCGCATCCGTTCGGCGTCTCCATCGAAAGCGCCGGGGCCTATTACTGGTTCACGCTGGCGGTGGCCGCCGTCGCGGCCCTGCTGATGGGCGTCTTCGTGTCGTCCGCTTTCGGCTCCAGCCTGCGCGGCACGCGCGATCAGGCCCGCCGGATGGCGGCGCTGGGCCACGACGTGTGGATGATCCGCTGGATCACCTTCATTTATGCCGGCTTCTGGGGCGGCGTGGCTGGCCTCCTCTACATCTACTATCACAAATACATCCACCCGACCGCGCTCTCCATCACCAACTCGGCCGAGGGGCTGCTCGGCGTCATTGCGGGCGGCTCCGGCACGCTCGGCGGTCCTGTGATCGGCGCGACGCTCGTGGTGCTGCTGAAGAACTACGCCTCCGCCTATATCGAGCGCTGGAACATGCTGCTCGGCTTCGTGTTCCTGTTCATCGTTCTCGTGATGCCGGAAGGCATCGTGCCCGGCGTGAAGCGGCTCTACGCCCGCGCCCGCGGAGGCGCGCGATGATGGAGAGCGACGGCGCGCCGGCGCTGGAAATCATCGATCTGCGCAAGTTCTTCGGGGGGCTCCCGGCCACCCAGGACGTCAACATGCGGGTGATGCCGGGCGAACGCCGCCTGATCATCGGGCCGAATGGCGCGGGCAAGACGACCTTGTTCAACCAGATCGCCGGCGACTTCCTGCCCAGTTCGGGAACGATCAGGCTGTTCGGGCACGACGTCACCCGGATGAAGCCGCAGCAGCGGGCGCATCTGGGCCTTTCGCGCACCTACCAGATCATCACGCTGTTTCCCAAGGACACCCTCGAGCACAACATCGTGCTAGGCCTGCTCGGCCTGCGAAAGGCGCGGTGGAACATGTTCCGGCCCCTGTCCTTTTACCCGGACATGCGCCACGAAGCCCGACGCGCCTTGGCCCAGGTGGGCCTGGAGCATCTGGCGGACCGCAAGGTTTCGGAGCTCGCCTATGGCGAGAAGCGGCGCGTCGAGATCGCGATGGCCCTCGCCCAGAGGCCCCGCCTTCTGCTTCTCGACGAGCCTCTGGCCGGCCTGTCCAGCGAGGAGCGCGGCTCCATCAAAAAGCTCATCGCCGCCATCCCGCGGGAGACGACGCTGATCATGATCGAGCACGACATGGACACCGCCCTCGACCTCGCCGAGACCGTGACCTTGCTGCACTACGGCAAGGTGATCGTGGACGGCCCGCGCGACGCCGTCATCGCGGATCCGCAGACGCGCGAGGTGTATCTTGGCCACTGACGCGCTCACTCTCACGGACGTCCACAGCTATTACGGGGACAGCCACGTCCTGCAGGGCGTCTCCTTCAGCCTCAAGGCCGGCGAGGTGCTGGCGCTTCTCGGACGCAATGGCGCGGGCAAGACCACCTGCATCAGCACGGTCGTCGGCTTTCTGACGCCGCGCCGCGGCGAGATCCGGCTGTTCGGAGAACCGATCAGCGGGCTGACCCCGGAGGCGATCTGCCGGCGAGGCATCGGGCTGGTCCCGCAGGGACGGCGCATCTTTCCATCGCTGACGGTCCGCGAGAACCTCATCGTGGCTCGCCGCAGCGGCGACGGCTCCCGCAAGCCGTGGTCGCTGGAACGGATCTACGATCTCTTCCCCCGCCTGCGCGAACGCCACGGGCAGCTCGCTGGCTCCCTTTCGGGCGGAGAGCAGCAGATGCTGGCCCTGGGGCGCGCCCTCATGGGCAACCCGCGCGTCCTCCTCCTGGACGAGCCGTCCGAGGGTCTCGCCCCGCTCATCGTGGCCGAGGTCGGCCGCACGATCGCGCTGCTGAAAAGCGAGGGCCAATCCATCGTCCTGGTCGAGCAGAACAGCAACCTGGCCCTGGACCTGGCCGACCAGGTGGTGATCCTCACCACCGGACAATGCGTGTTCGACGGAGGCATCGACGAGATCCGCGCCAACGAGGCGGTGCTGACGCAGAATCTCGGCGTGTTCCAGGGCCATTGATCGCCATGGCCGCGCCCCTCTCGCTTACGGTGAATGGACGGCCCGAGGTCCTGGCCGTGTCGCCCGACCTGCCGCTCCTGACCGCCCTGCGGCAGCATCTCGGCCTCAAGGGCGCGCGTTTCGGCTGTGGCGAAGGCCAGTGCGGGGCCTGCACGGTGCTGGTCGATGGACGCCCCATGCAGTCGTGCCAGACGCCGCTCTGGTCCGTGGACGGCAGGTCGATCACGACGATCGAGGGCCTGGGCGTGGATGGCGAGCCCGGCCCCATCCAGCAAGCCTTTCTGGACGAGCAGGCCGCCCAGTGCGGCTACTGCACCAACGGAATCATCATGACGCTGGCGGGCCTTCTCTCGGCCGGGCCACGCCCCAGCCGTTCGGCCGTCATCGAGGCGCTGGACGAGCGGCACCTGTGCCGATGCGGGGCGCATCCCCGCATCCTACGGGCCGTCGACAGGCTGCTGGAGAACGCCCCCCACGGCTCGCCCGATCTCAAGGTGGGAGCGCCCGAATGACGGCCCTCCCCGCCGACCTCGCTCTCAATCCGCTCCTGTCGCGCTGGTTCGCCGTCGAGGCCGACGGCGCGGTCACGATCCGCACCGGGAAGGTGGAGCTCGGCCAGGGCGCGGTGACCGCCATCGCGGCGTTGGCCGCCGCCGAACTCGGCGTCCCGCTTTCGCGCCTTCGGGTGGTGGCGGGCGATACGCGCGCCGCGCCGGACGAAGGCATGACGGCGGGAAGCCTCTCCGTCGAGCAAGGCGGCGCGGCGATGCGGGTCGCCGCCGCCCAGATCCGCACCCTGTTCGCCGCAGCCGCAGCGGCCCGGCTTGGCTGCGCCACGGACGCGGTCATCGTGCAGGACGGGGTGTTCTCCGGTCCCGGGCGCAACGCCAGCCTGTCCTACGCGGACCTTGCGCCGGAGGTCGATCTCGACCGGTCCGCCGCGGACCTGCCGGTACCCGAGCTCCTGGGCGGCGTCGCCGCGGAGCGCCAGCCGCGGCTCGATCTCAGGGCGAAGCTGACCGGCGCGGCGTTCATCCAGGATCTCGACCGCCCGGGTCTACGGCACGGCCGCGTCGTCCGCCCTCCCCGGCCTGGCGCGGAACTGGTCTCGCTCGACCGGGCTTCAGTCGCCGCCCTGCCCGGGGTCGTGGCCGTGGTGGTCGACGGCTCCTTCGTGGGCGTCGTCGCCGATCGCGAGGAGGACGCCGACCACGCCGCCGCCGCCGCGCAACGGCTCGCCGCATGGACCGCCCCGGACTTGCCGGTTGTCGATGACGAAGGCGCCTGGATGGAGGGGGTCGAGCCTGTCGCCACGATCCCGGTCGTGCGCGACGACGGCGAAGCCGCGCCTGCGGCGCGCCGCCACGAGGCGGCCTATTCCCGCCCCTATCTCGCGCACGCGTCGATCGGACCCTCCACCGCGCTGGCGGAGTGGAGCTTCGACGGGCGCCTCACGGTGTGGTCGCAGACCCAGGGCGTCTATCCGCTGCGCGCCCAGCTCGCGCGGGTGCTCGAGCTTGCGCCGGAGATGGTCGACGTGGTCCACGCCATGGGGGCGGGCTGCTACGGCCACAATGGCGCCGACGACGTCGCGCTGGACGCGGCGCTCCTCGCCCGGGCCGCGCAGGCGCCGGTGCTTTGCCGCTGGACGCGGGCCGACGAGCTCTCGTGGTCGCCCTTCGGCGCGCCGATGCGGATTCGGCTCGCGGCGGGCCTGGACGCGCATGGCGCGATCGTGGACTGGACGCACGAGGTCTGGAGCCCGCCGCATGTCGCGCGGCCGGGTTTCGGCTCCGGCGTGAACCTTCTGGCCGCCCAGCATCTTGCGAAGCGCTCGGCCCCATCCCCGGTCGTTCAGTTCCCTGGTCCGTCCGGCGCCGGGGACCGGAACGCGGTTCCGCTCTACCGGGTCGGCCGGCGCAGCGTCGTCCATCATCTCCTGCCGCAGGGGCCGCTGCGCAGCTCCGCGCTGCGCTCGCTCGGCGCCCATGGCAACGTCTTCGCCATCGAGAGCTTCCTCGATGAGCTCGCCGCCCTGGCAGGTCGGGATCCGCTCGAGTTTCGACTGGCCCACATGGAGGATCCGCGCGCCCGCGCCGTACTGGCGGCGGCGGCCGAGGAAGCCGGATGGGATCCGGCCGAGCCCGGCGGCGAGGGGGAAGGCCGCGGCCTCGCTTTCGCCCGCTACAAGAACATGGGCGGCTATTGCGCGATCGTGGCCCGGGTCGCGATCGCCGAGACGGTGAGGCTGACGCATGTCGTCGCCGCCGTCGACTGCGGCGCAGTCGTCCACCGCGACGGCCTCGTGAACCAGATCGAGGGCGGGATCGTCCAGGCGGCGAGCTGGACCCTCAAGGAGCAGGTCCGCTGGACCGCCGAGGGCGTGGCGACTCGGTCCTGGGCCGACTATCCGATCCTGCGCTTTTCGGAATGCCCGCGCATCGCGGTCCGCATCCTAGAGCCGACAGGCGCACCCCCGCTGGGCGCCGGCGAATGCGCGACGGGGCCGACGGCCGCCGCGATCGGCAACGCCGTGGCGCATGCGCTCGGAGTCCGGGTGCGCCATATGCCGCTCACGCCGGAGCGGATCGAAGCCGCCATCCATGCATCAACAATGTGAGGTCGCAGCATGAACATCGGACTCTGCGGAACCGGGCGCATGGGAGCCGCCATCGCCCACCGCCTGCTCTCCGTCGGCCACACGGTCACGGTCTGGAACCGGGACAAGGCGAAGACAAAGCCGCTGGCTGAAGCCGGTGCGGCCGTGGCCTCCACGCCGGCGGCCTTGGCCGCGGCCTGCGACCTCACCATCACGATGCTGCTCGACGACGCCGCGCTCGACGCCGTCTATTCAGGCCCGGACGGAGTGCTGTCGGCCGACCTCGGCGGCAAGGCCGTGATGGACATGAGCACGGTGCTGCCCGAGACCGAGGAGCGGATCGGCGCCGCGACGCAGGCGCGGGGAGCGGCCTTCGTGGAGTGCCCGGTCGGCGGCACCGTGGGTCCCGCGCGTGACGGCAAGCTGTTCGGCCTGGTGGGCGGCGAGGACGCCGACGTGGCCCGTCTCCGCCCGGTGCTCGACCAGCTCTGCCGGCGCGTCGAGCATGTCGGGCCGGTGGGCTCCGGCGCACGCCTCAAGCTCGCGATCAACCTGCCCCTCCTCGTTTATTGGCAGTCCCTCGGCGAGGCACTGGCGCTGTGCAAGCCCCTGAACCTCCCGCCGGAGCGCCTCGTCGACATCATGGCGGACACGTCGGGCACGACCAACGGCATGAAGCTGCGCGCGCCCGACATCGCCAAGGCGCTGGCGGGCCAGCCGCTCGGCGCCCCGGCCTTCGACGTGCGGGCGGCCCGAAAGGACCTCGCCACCATGGTGGCCTACGCCCGGACGCTCGGCCTCGAGCTGCCGACGGCGCAAGGAGCCCTCGGCTCCTTCACGGAGGCCGCGCAGAGCGGGCTGGAAGGCCAGGACGCGATCAGCGTCCCGGTGCGCTGGGCCGGAAAGACGGGTGCGCGCTCATGATCAGGGCCGCCATCGTCGGCCTCGGCTGGTGGGGCCGCACCATCCTGCGCGAATTGCGCGACAGCGATGCGGTCAGGGTGGTGCTGGGCGTCGACCCCAATGCTGCCGGCCGCGAGGCCGCCGCGGCGGCGGGCCTGGCCGTCTCGGCCCGCTTCGAGGACGCGATCGAGCGCTCCGATGTGGACGCCGTCATCCTGTGCTCGCCGCACAAGTTCCACGCCGCCCAGATCGTCGCCGCAGCGGGCGCCGGCAAGCACGTCTTTTGCGAAAAGCCGCTCTGCGTCACCGCCGCGGAGGCCGAGCGAGCCATCGCGGCGGTGCGACGGGCCGGCGTCCAGCTGGGCATCGGCCATGAGCGCCGCTTCGAGCCCGCCGTCATCGACCTGCGCCGTCGGTTCGCCGCGGGCGAGTTCGGCGAGACGTTGCTAATGGAGGGCAATTTCAGCCAGGACAAGTTCCTGGCCCTCCCCCCGGACAACTGGCGCCTTTCCGCCACCGAGGCCCCTGTCGGGCCGCTCTCTGCGACCGGCATCCACCTGGTGGACCTCGCGATCATGCTGTTCGGGCGTCCCAAGGAGGTCTGGGCCCGTCTCGCCACCCGCGCGACGCGCTTCGACAATGGCGACACGCTGTCGGTGACGCTGGGATTCGAGAACGGAGCCACGGCCCAGATCACCGCCATCCTGACCACGCCCTTCGTGGGCCGCCTCGCCGTCTATGGATCGACCGGCTGGATGGAGATCCGCGACCGCACCCATCCGGAGAACCCCACCGGCTGGGACGTCACCACTCTGCGCCGGGGCGAGGCGCCCACCACCATCTTCCAGCCGCCGCACCCCGTCGTGCGCGACAACATCGAGGCCTTCGCCCGCGCGGCCTCGGGCGGCGCGGACTATCCGGTCTCCCTCGAGGACATGCTGGACAATGTCCGCGCCTTCGAGGCCGTCACCCGCTCGGCCGCCAGCGGCCGCATCGAAACTGTCTGACGCAAAAATCCCGCCAGGAGACGTCCATGTACGACGACAAAAAGAACCGCTACGGCCGCACCGCCGCGCGCCAGCACACGGCGCTGGGACGCGCCCGCCGGCCCTCGACGCCCACCATCGACATCCATTGCCACATCGCGGTCCCGGCCGCCGGCCAGGTCGCCGGCCCCCATGTCGACCTCACCAAGGTGCCTCTGGCGCACTTCGCCGACGACGCCACCAAGGCGATCAACGCAATGCAGGAGAAGGACCGCTCCAAGGTCATGGTGGACATGGACGCCCGCCTTTTCGACATGGAGGCCATGGGCGTCGACATCCAGGTCGTCGCGCCCGTTCCGCCGCAGTGCTACTACAGCGTCGATCCGAAGATCGCCGAGAAGGCGCATCTGCTCGCCAATGAGGGCGTGGCGGAGTTTTGCTCCCGGCGTCCCGACCGCTTCGTCGGCCTCGGCGTGACCACCATGCAGGAACCGGAACTCGCCGTCCGCGAACTGGAGAACGCGGTCACGAAACTCGGCCTCAAGGGCGTGCAGATCCTCACCAGCGTCAATGGCGAGGAGCTGTCGCACGAGAAATACCGTCCGTTCTTCGCCAAGGCGGAAGAGCTCGGCGCCTTCATCATGATGCATCCGAACGGCTTCACCCATGGGGAGCGGTTCACGAAGTTCTACTTCAACAACGTCATCGGCAATCCGCTCGAGACGACGATGGCGTTGCACAACCTGATCTTCACCGGAACGCTGGCGCGCTTCCCGGAGCTCAAGCTGATGGCCGTTCATGGCGGCGGCTTCCTGCCCGGCTATTCGGGCCGGATCGACCATGCCTGGGGCGCGCGTGACGACAGCCATGCGGAGCTGCCGCTGCCGCCCACGACCTATCTGCGGCAGGTCTATCTCGACACGGTGGTGTTCACCTACCACCAACTCGCCTACATGATCGAACTCTTCGGGCCGGACCGCATCCTGATGGGCACCGACTATCCGTTCGACATGGCCGAATACGACCCCATCGGGCATATCGGCGGCCTGGACCTGGACGATCGCACCATGTCGGCCATCTGCGGGGGCAACGCCGCCCTGGCGCTTGGACTGAAGCTCTGACGCGAACAGGCCGCCTTCGCCCCTACGGAAGAAGGCGGCCGCCTCGTGCTCCGCCGGAAATGCCTCAGCCGTCCCCGGTCCGCCTCACGGCCGTGTTACGGGCCTTCACGGTGGTGCCGAAGACCCGCGCGATCCCTTCCAGGAAGACGTCGAGCGCGTTTGAGATGACGCGCGACTTATCCTCCAGGACGGGCGAGTTGTAGATGTATTTGCGCACGCCATAGTAGAATATACCGCCATGCAGCACCCAGGCGAGCTCCAGCTCGGCCGATGGCGGAGTCTTCAGGGCCGGAAGCCCGGCCTCGTGCCTGTATTCCTCGACGATCCGGTTCAGGATCCGCGATTCCACCACGCCGACATACCAGCGATTGATCTCGACGCCTTTCAGGCCCGAGAAGAGATAGATCCTGATCCATTCGCGCGTGAAGATCGCATCCGTATAGGCCTCGTAGAACTGCTGCAGCCTTAACCGGATGGGCTTCGACCTGTCGCCCAGCAGCTCGTCCCATTCGGGCTTCCAGCGGTCCAGATAGACGCTGCGGTAGACGGCCTGGATCAGTTCGTCCTTGCTGGGGAAGTAGCGATAGAGCAACGGCTGCGTCACGCCGAGCTTGCTGGCGAGTTCTCGCGTGCCGCCGCCGAAGCCTTCCTCGGCGAAGAACTCCGCCGCCTTGCGGATGAACTCCTCACGGCGCGCTTCGGGCGAACGCCGCTTCTGCTTGGGCCGGGTTGCGCCCGGCAGACTGTCGGCGGTGCTCACGCGTTCGTGCTCGCAGGTCAGGAGCGGCCCAGGGATGGCGACCGCATCAGGAGCCGGGTGTGAAGGACCCGAACGTTCCGCGGCTGAACAGCAGCGGCTCGTGGCCCCCGTAGCTATAGGATTCGACCGCGCCGAGGAAGATCACATGGTCGCCCCCGTAATAACGATAGGCGTTCCGGCACTGAAACTCGGCCACGACATCGTCCAGGATGGGCGCTCCTCCCAGCCCGGGCTTCCACGCGATCCCGGCGAACTTGTCATCGGAGGCGCGGGCGAAATGGCGCGCCAGGTGCTCCTGGTGCTGCGCCAGCACATTGACGGTGAAGTGGCTCGCCTCCTGGAACACCGGCAGGCTCGGCGAATGCATCACCAGGCTCCACAGCACCAGCGGGGGGTTGAGCGACACCGACGAGAACGAATTCGCCGTGAGGCCGACGCGACGCCCGTCCGCCGCGACGGCGGTGATCACGGTCACGCCCGTGCCGAAGCATCCGAGTGCGTTGCGGAAATCCCGGGGATCGATGGTTTGCTGGGCGGCGAGCGCCTCAGAGGTCTCCGCCGCGGCGGTCGCCTGGGTCATGGCCGCCTCACAGCGTGGGGTTTTCGGACGGGAGGCCGAGCGCGACGCGGCCGAAATTCGAGCCGGCGGCGTCGAAATTGAAAGCGATGTGCGAGTTGACCGCGTGCGCGTCGCGGAACTGCCGCTGCAGCGCTCCCGCCCGGTACAGCCCGCCCGCGCCGCTGGCCTGGAACAGCAGCGACACCGCATCCGTGCACAAATTGACCGCGTAAGCGCCGTCGCGCCGGTAGGCGGTCTTGACCTTGAGGTCCGGAACGCGACCCGCGCGAGCGTCTTCCATCGCCTCGATGCAAATCCCCCGCATGATGCGGCGGGCCGCGTCGACCCGCGCGGCGGCGCCCGCCACCTTTATCTGGATCGACTGGAAGTCCGCCAGCTTGGCCAGGTTGTATTTGGAGGCCCGCTTGCGGGCCGAGGCCTCGTAGTCCTCCAGGCACCCCTGGGCGTTGCCCAGCGCGACGCCCGACAGCACGAACGGAAACAGCGCGAAGACCGGCAACCGGTAGAGAGGACCGGGATTGGCGGCGCTGCCCGGCGTGGCCCCGCCCGCGACGGCCGAGACCGCAAGGGTCATGTGCTCGGGAACGAAGACGTCGGACATTTCGACGTCCTGGGAGCCGGTGCCGCGCAGGCCGGCGCTGTCCCAGGTGTCGATGATCTGATACTCGCGGCGGTGCACGAGGAAGATGCGGTACTCGCTCGCCTCGGCCTCGTCGTCGGACGCCGTGATCCCGGCCAGCATGTTCCAGTCGCTCGGCTCGACGCCGGAGGAGAACGGCCACCGGCCGGAGAGCCTGTAGCCGCCGTCGACCTTCCTGGCCCGGCCGGCCGGGAACACGAAGGATGAGGCGATCAGCGCGTCAGGGTTTTGGTTCCAGACAAGGTCCTGAGCGGCCCGCTCGAACATGGCCAGCATCCAGTGATGGCTGCCCAGATTGGCGACGTTCCAGGCGACCGAAGCGTCGCCGCGCGCCAGCTCGGCGGCGAAATCGACGAGAGCCACGTAGTCGAATTCGGACCCGCCCACGCGCCGGGGCTGGACGATGCGGAAGAGCCCTGCGGCGTGGAGATCCTTCTCCGTTTCCGGAGGCAGGCGGCGCAGGTCCTCCGTCCGGGCGGCCCGCTCGCGCAACACGGGAACGAGCGCGCGGGCGCGCTCCAGCATCGCGTCATAGTCATGCACTTCGGCGGGCTGACCCTTGGGGTCGAACTTCACGACCGTCTCCATCATCCTGTCCTCCCGGTTCAGGCGCTCTTGGCGCGGCCCTGCAGATGCGGCCGGTCGTAATAGAGCGACGCCTCCAGGGCCTCGCCCTGCTGCTCGGCGAATTGCGAGAGGCTCTTCAGGTGCGGGATCCGCGACCGGTCGAGCGTCGACACGTCCGGCCAGTCCACTTCCAGGAGATTGCCGCCGGGGTCACGCAGATACATCTGGACGGATCCGTCGGGCAGCTCGTTCACACTGTTGCGAAAGGTCTTGCCATCGAGCGCGTCCATGTCCCGGGCCGCTTCGTACACGGCGTGAAAGTCGTCCACGTCGATCGCGAAGTGCTGGAAGGTCGGGACAGCGTCCTCGAGCTCGAAGACATGAAGCTGAAGATCGCCGCAGCGAAGATACTGGGTCTTGAACCCGAAATTGTAGGTCGGGATGCGCTCCATCCCGAACACCTTCTCGTAAAACCGCACGGACTCTTCCATGCTCTTGGCCCCGACGGACAGGTGGTTGAAGCCCAGCGCCTTCATGGCTCGCTCCTTCGTTGATTATCGAGCGATAAATTAGCTCAGATCGCGATGCAGGGCAATCCCCTTCCGCCGGCCCGTTGACATCCTGGCGAACTTATTTTTCATACGATAAATAACGCGGATCACGCAACACGGGGAGAGACACCATGCCGAAGCCGGTGAACCGGGAGGCGATCGACAGGGCGGCCAAGGAGCTGTCGAACTGGGGCCGCTGGGGCGCTGACGACCAGATCGGCACGCTCAACAACATCGAGCCTTCCGACATCGTCGCGGCGGCGGGCCTGATCCGGAAGGGCAAGGTGTTTTCGCTTGGGCTCTCCCTGAAGGAGCCGATCCAGTCCGGCCTTTTCGGCGGTCGCTGGAACCCTATCCACACCATGCTGGCGACCGGCACGGACGCTGCAGCCGGCAACCAGGACGAGCCCTTCCCCTATCTTCGCTACGCCGACGACGCGATCAACATGCCCTGCCAGGCGTCGACCCAGTGGGACGCGCTGTGCCATATCTTCAATGGCGACAAGATGTATAACGGCTTCGACGCCAAGCTCGTCGACGCCCGCGGCGCCAAGAAGCTCGGCATCGAGAATGTCCGCGACAAGATGGTCGGCCGTGGCGTCCTGCTCGACATGGCGCGCTGGAAGGGCGTTGCATCGCTGGAGGATGGCTACGCCATCACCAATGACGACATGGACGGCTGCGCCAAGGCCCAGGGCGTCCAGATCCGCAAGGGCGACTTCGTGATCGTCCGGACGGGCCACCAGGAGCGGTGCCTCGCCCAGAAGGACTGGACCGGCTACGCTGGCGGCGACGCGCCGGGCTTCGCCTTTGAGACGGCGTACTGGATCCGCCAGCACGACATCGCGGCGATCTGCTCCGACACCTGGGGCTGCGAGGTCCGCCCGAACGAGACCAGGGACGCCAACCAGCCCTGGCATTGGGTGGTGATCCCGGCGATCGGCGTCTCCATGGGAGAGATCTTCTACCTCAAGGAGATCGCCGAGGACTGCGCGCAGGACAAGGTCTACGAGTTCTTCTTCGTGGCCCCTCCCCTGCACCTGCCGGGCGGAGCCGGCTCGCCGATCAACCCGCAGGCGATCAAGTAGGCCTCGGCCCCTTGAGGCGCGCGATCCGGAGATGGCGCGCCTCGAGTTCCTAGAAGGGCCTGCCCAGGGCCCGCAGCGCGTCGTCGCGGTTCGCGCGCGGGCGCGGCACGCCGGCCAGACCGCGGCGTAGGTCCTCGAGCCGTTCCGCGTTGCTCTCCGCCCGGCTTCCGTCGGCGTTGAAGAAGCTGTTTTCGAAGCCGATCCGGCACTCGCCGCCCAAGGCCGCCGCCGCCACCAGCGAAGGCGTCTCCGCCCGGCCGAAGGCGCATACCATCCAGTCGGTGCGATCCAGCTGGCCATGCCGGTCGAGGCAGGCCAGCAGGGGGATGAGCTCGGCCGGGCTGCTTTCCTGGCCAGTGGCGTAGCGGCCCAGCGGAAAGATGACCGAGTGGCGTTCTCCCGGCAGCACGCCACGCGCGACGAGGCTGACGAAGCGCTCGGTCTCCTCGACCGAATAGAGGATATGCTGGACGGCCATGCCCTCGCGATGCGCCCAGGCGTAGAACTCCGCGCCCTCCGCTATGGCAGCCTCGTCCGGGATGAGCTCCTTCAGGGCGATGCTGACCGCCTCCGGCCGCACAGCCCGGACGGTCGCGATCTGCTCGGCGGGCGTGAAACGGCCCACCGCCTCGGTGGTGATTTGCAGGACGAGGTCGTCCCCGGCCTCCCGGCGAATGGCGAGCGACGCTTGCTTGTAGAGGTCCGCATCCAGCGTATGCAGCCCCTGCGCGTCGCGGACATGGACGTGGACCGCCTGGGCGCCGCCGGCGTGGACCTCGGCGCAGACGCGCGCGGTCGCCTCGATGGTGATCGGCAGGTTGGCATGGTCGCTGGGCATGCGCCTGGCCCCGTTCGGGGCCACCATGATGGTCAACGGTTTCATTCGTGCGTCCTCCCCTCGCCCGCCGGGCTGGCCCCGGCTTTCGGCGCCCAGATCGTCCGGTCATTGTCGCGCACCAGGCCGAAGGCCGGCCGTCTGGCGCTGTCGCGCACCACCAGGGCCCCGGCGAGGGCGACATGGTGCGCCGGGCGCTCCTTGCCCTCGATCTGGCCCAGCAGGATGTCCACCGCCGCGTCCACCATGGGGGCGACCGGCTGCTCCACCGTGGTCAGCCCGTAGCTCGCCCACGCGGCCGGCGGCGCGTCGTCAAAGCCCACCACCGACAGATCCTCCGGCACGCGCAGGCCCAGTTCGTGACGCGCGACGTCCATCACGGCGATCGCCATGTGGTCATTGGCGCAGAACAGCGCGTCCGGAAGCGGGCGGGCGCGGAGAAGCGCTCGCGCCGCGGCCCGGGCGCCCTCCTGCGAATAGGCGCCGACGGCACGGGCCACCGGTCCCGCCCCGGCCTCCGTCAATACGGCCCGATACCCGCGCTCGCGATCCCGGTTGGTCGAGGACGCCTCCGTTCCGGCGATGAAGCCGAAACGCTCATGCCCTCCCGCCAGGAGGAATTGCGCCACCAGCCGCCCGCCGTCGAGATTGGCGCTGGCCACGCTCGACACATGCGCGCGGTCCGCCGTGCGGTTGATCAGCACCACCGGGATCCCGGCCGCCGCGCATTCGTCCGCAAGCCCCGACGATAGGGTCGTGGAGGCCAGCACGATGCCGTCCACCTGATAGGGCAGGATCTGGGCGACCAGCGGATCGGCCGACGCGTCAGGCGCGCCCGTGAACAGCAGCAGCCGATAGCCGCGCTGCTGCAGCACGGCGGAGAGGCGGGCCAGGAGGTCTGGATAGAACGGGTTGGCGAGGTGGCCCATCACGACCGCGATCATGCGCGAGCGGCTGGTGATCAGCGACCGCGCGATCGCGTTGGGCCGGTAGCCCAGCGCCGTGGCGGCCTCCATGACGCGGTCGCGCGTCTCGGGCGCGATGCTGGCCCCGTCCGTGAAGCAGCGCGACACGGCGGAGCGCGACACGCCGGCCCGCCGCGCCACCTCGAAGGACGTGACCCGGCGCGCCATGGCTATTCGGCGGTCCAGCCGCCGTCCACCATGAGGGACGATCCAGTCATCAGCCGCGAGGCGTCCGACGCCAGGAACACGACCGGGCCCATCAGATCCTCGAGCTCCCCCATGCGGCCGAGCTTGATCTTGGACAGGATCATGTCCCGGAAAGCCGGATCGGCCAGGAAGGGCCGGGTCATCTCGGTCAGGATGAAGGTGGGGCAGAGCGTATTGACGCGGATTCCCGCCGGGCCGAACTCGATGGCCATCGCTTTCGTGATGCCCTCGAGGGCGAATTTGGACGCGCAGTAAAGCGTTCGCTTCACGCCTCCGACATGGCCCATCTGCGACGAGACGTTGATGATCGAGCCTTTCACGCCCGCATCCGCCATGGCGCCGGCGACGTTGCGGGCCACGAAATAGGCGGCGCGGACATTCAGGTCCATGACGGCGTCGAAATCCTCCGCGGTGATTTCCCGCATCGGCTTGGGCCGATTGGTCCCGGCGTTGTTCACCAGGACGTCGAAGACGCCGGCCGAGGCCAGCAGGCGTTCGGTCTCGGCCAGGTCGGTGACGTCGAGGCGCAGCGCGCCGGCCCGGAAGCCCGCGGCCCTGAGCGCTTCCGCGCCGGCCTCGATCTCGTCGGACGAACGGGCCGCGAGCGTGACGTCGGCCCCAGCCTCGGCGAGAGCGGTGGCGGCGGCCAGCCCGATCCCCCGCCCGGCTCCGGTGACGAGCGCGCGCTTGCCGTCCAGCCGGAACGACGGCGTCCGGAGCAGCCCGGTCATTCGGCGGCCTCGCCATAGGCGATGTTGCGCCCGCCATAGCGGCGGACGCGGACATTCGCCTGTTCGGCGTGCCCCACGAAGCCCTCCAGCATGCACAGGCGCGAGCAATACTCGCCCACCATGGCGGAGGCTTCGTCGGTCAGCACCTTCTGCCATGTGCAGGTCTTCAGGAACTTGCCCACCCACAGGCCGCCGGTGTAGCGGGCCGCCTTCTTGGTCGGCAGCGTGTGGTTGGTGCCGATCACCTTGTCGCCGAACGCCACATTGGTGCGCGGCCCCAGGAACAACGCGCCGAAATTGGTCATATTGTCCCGGAACCAGTCGTCCCGGTCGGTCATGACCTGGACGTGCTCCGACGCGATCCGGTCCGCTTCCGACAGCATTTCCTCATATCCGTCGCAGACGATGACCTCGCCATAGTCCTGCCAGGCGATGCGCGCGACGTCGCCCGTGGGAAGCACGCCGAGAAGCCGCTCCACCTCGGCCATCGTCTCGCGGGCCAGCTTCTCGGAATTGGTGATCAGGACGGCCGGCGAGGTCGGGCCGTGCTCGGCTTGCCCGAGCAGATCCGTGGCGCAGATCTCGGCGTCGACGGTTTCGTCGGCGATCACGAGCGTCTCGGTCGGGCCGGCGAACAGGTCGATGCCCACCCTGCCGAACAGCTGGCGCTTGGCTTCGGCCACATAGGCGTTGCCGGGGCCGACCAGCATGTCCACGGGCTTGATGGTCTCGGTGCCCACCGCCATCGCGGCGACCGCCTGAACCCCGCCGAGCACCAGGATCTCGTCCGCTCCGCCCATCTGCATCGCCGCCACGATGGCGGGGTGGGGAGCGCCGCGATGGGGTGGCGCCGACGCGATGACGCGCTTCACGCCCGCCACCTTCGCGGTGACCACGCTCATATGCGCCGACGCAACCATCGGGTAGCGCCCGCCGGGCACGTAGCAGCCGACGGCGTTCACCGGGATGTGCTTGTGGCCCAGGATCACGCCCGGGAGCGTTTCGACTTCGACGTCCTGCAGGGAGGCGCGCTGCCTTTGCGCGAAGCCTCTCACCTGCTTCTGAGCGAAGGCGATGTCCTCCAGATCGCGAGGCGCGACCTTGTCCATGGCGGCCCTGACGTCGGCGGGCGACAGGAAGAACTCCCGGGGCGAGTAGCCGTCGAACTTCTCCGACAGCTCCCGGACCGCGGCGTCGCCGCGGGCGTCCACATCGGCCAGGATGGCCTCGACCGTCTCGCGAACCTTGCGGTCCACCTCCTCGCGCGCAGCTGCGTCCTTGCCCTGCTTGAGATAGCGCATCGTCCCTCCACGGCGTCGTTGCAAACGTGTGCAACGACCTTATCCGAACGCGACGCCGGCGCAAGCCACGCCGCCAACCCAGGATGAGGCTCAGGTGCCGCAGAAGGTCCGGTAAGGAACGTCGCTCCGGGGCGGCGCGTCGGCGTAGCTCGCATGGTCCGGCCGGGGATCGAAGGGGCGCGTCACGGCTTCCAGCATCTCCTCGAAGGGCCCGTAATCCTGCCGCTCCACCGCGGCCTCGATCATGGCCTCGACGAGATGGTTGCGCGGGATCACGGCGGGGTTCGCCAGCTGCATCGCGCCGGCGGCTTCCGCCGGGTCTCGGCCGCCAGACGCCAGCCGGGTCCGCCACCGCGCCAGCCAGGCGTCCAGCGCCGTCGCGCCGCTCAGCAGAGCGCGCAGCTCGCCGTCATGCGTAGGTCCGGCCGCCGCGTCGGCCAGCTTGCGGAACGTCAGGGTGAAGTCGGCCCGGGCCTCCGCCATCAGGCCGAGCAGGTCCTGGGCCAGCGCCAGGTCGCCCTCCTGATCGCCGGCCAGGCCAAGCTTGCGCCGCAGGCCGCGCAGATAGGCGTCGTTGAAGAGGTCGACGAAGCGGTCGAGGGCATCCTGCGCCTGCGCCACCGCTTCATCCTGGTCGTCGGCCAGGAGCGGCAGCAGACATTCCGCCAGCCGCGCCAGGTTCCATTGCGCGATGCCGGGCTGATTGCCATAGGCGTAGCGGCCGTTGCGGTCGATGGAGCTGAACACCGTGGCGGGATCATAGGCGTCCATGAAGGCGCATGGCCCGTAATCGATCGTCTCGCCCGAGACGGACATGTTGTCGGTGTTCATCACCCCATGGATGAACCCCAGCAGCAGCCACTGGGCGATCAGCTCGGCCTGCCGGCCGATGACGCCGTCCAGCAGCGCCCGATAGGGGCGCGGCGCCATGCGGGCCTCCGGATCATGCCGCTCGATCACGTGGTCAGCGAGCTGGCGCAGGCCCTCCAGATTGCGGCGCGAGGCGAAGAACTGAAATGTCCCGACCCGGATATGGCTGGATGCGACGCGGGTCAGGACGGCCCCAGGCAGCACCTCTTCGCGCAGCACGGGTTCGCCGGTCGTCACCGCCGCCAGGGCGCGCGTCGTGGGCACGCCGAGGGCCGCCATGGCCTCGCTCACCAGATACTCGCGCAGCACCGGGCCGAGGGCGGCTCGCCCGTCCCCGCCGCGCGAGAACGGCGTCAGGCCGGACCCTTTCAGCTGGATGTCCCGGCGTGCGCCCGAACGATTCACGACCTCGCCGAGAAGGATGGCTCGCCCATCGCCGAGCTGCGGCGAGAAGTGGCCGAACTGGTGGCCCGAATAGGCTGCGGCCAGCGGCTCCGCGCCCTCCGGCACGCGCTGGCCGGCCAGGATCTCGACGCCCTCCGGAGAGGCGAGCGCGTCGGGATCGAGGCCGAGGTCGCGGGCCAGCTCGCGGTTAATCTTGACCAGCCTCGGCCCGGCGACCGGCGTCGGGTTGACGCGGGCGAAAAAGCCAGCCGGAAGCCGGGCATAGCTGTTGTCGAACGGAAAACGCAGGGTCATCGGGCTGCTCCTGAGCCCGGAGATAGTGCGCGAGAGCGCGCTCCGGGAGGGCGCCGGCGCAATCGGAGCGAAACCGACGGAGCCGACGTAGCTAGCCCTGCCGAGCGTTCAGGGCCGCGAGCGTCGCCGCGACCGCGAAGGGCGGGCTGGCCAGGACCTTCCCGCGGTCAACTTCCGGCAAGCCCGGGACCACCCTGGCCATGGACGCCTGGGCGAGCACGATGGCGTCGCTGCGGCCTGCGGCCTCCTTCATGGCCGTCAGGATCGCGTCGTCATGGGCCGCCTGGTCGCCTCTCATCAGGGCCTCATAGGCGCCCGGCGCGAGGATGCGTTCGATCGTGATCGATCGGCCCGCGGCGGCGGCCGTCCGGGCGATCAGGTCGGAGGTCGGCCGGAGCGTGGTCGGCAAGGTCGCCATGACGGCGATCCTGTCGCCGCGCCGCACGGCTTCGCGGGCCATCTCGGCGTCGACCCGCACGATGGGCGCCCTGACGCCGGCCTGGGCCTCGGCGCCGAGTTCGCCGACGGACGAGCAGGCGTTGAGGATCACGTCGACGTCGCGCTCGTCCGCGATCCTGGCGTAGGACGTCCACCGCGGAGAGACCGTGGAGAGGTCGCCCCCCGTGTCGCGAAGCTCCGGCAAGATGGAATCATCGAGCAGGTTGACGATCCGGACGCCCGGCAGGGCCTCGCGGAACAGCCGTCCGAACAGGTCGACGGTCGCCGGCGAGGTGTGGATGATCCCGACGCTCGGGTGGGTCATGACGGCGTCTCCTCCAGAACGGAATCGCAAAGCGTGACCGCCGTGCCGGCGCTTTCCAGCACGGCGACGGCCTCGGCCGGCGCGTCGGCGGTCGTCAGAAGCCGCGCCACGTCGCCGGCGCTGGCGAAGGTCGCGAAACGGCGGGAGCCGAATTTGGCGCCGTCGGCCAGGATCACCGTCTCGCGCGCGGCGGCGATCATGGCGCGCTTCACCTCGGCCTCGTACGGATCGGCGCTGGTGAAGCCGCGCTCGGCGTCGATGGCGGCCGCGCCCAGGAAGGCCCAGTCGGCGCTGACCTGGCTCAGATCGCGCTGCGCCTGTGGGCCGATCATGCTGAGGGAGCCCGGCACAAGCCTGCCGCCGATGACATAGACGGCCGATTCCGGAATGTCGGCGCAGACCTGCGCCACCGGGATCGCGTTCGTAATGATGGTCAGCCGCCGATGCCGCCTCAAGCATCGCGCAAGCGCCAGCGTGGTGGTTCCGGCGTCGATGATGACCGACTGTCCCGGTTCGACCAGGGCTGCGGCCGCGGCGCCGATCGCCGCCTTCGAACGCTCCTGCACCTGCGCGCGCTGGTCCACCGGAGGGATCCCGAGGGCGGCGAGCGTGGTCGAGGGCCGCAGGACCGCCCCGCCGAACACCGCGTCGGCGACGCCTTCGGCCGCCATGGTCTTGATGTCGCGCCGGATCGTCTCTTCCGACACGCCGAAGGACTTCGCCTCTTCGGAGACGCGGATGCTGCCGCGCTCGAAAAGGCGGCGTCGCAATCGGCGGTTCCTCTCGGCGCTGAGCATCCGGCGAATCTCCTGGTCGGGCCTGCCGTCGCCATAGTGGCGACCCGAGGCCGGCTCAAGCGCTGCGACGCGGTTCAGGCCTTTCCGGCGCTGAGCAGATAAGTCTCGATCTTGTCCATGACGGTCCGTTCGACGGCGTCCTGCGCGAGGCGCATCTGGTCGGCGGGAAGCGCGCGGCAGGCCTCGTCGGTCAGCCTTTCGGTGCGGCCCAGCGCTGTCAGCATCGCGTGCTCGAGATCGGTGGCGATGTTGACCTTGCTCACGCCGCCGCCCGGAATGCGGATCGCGTCATGGATCATGTGCGGCGGGACGCCGGACCCGCCGTGAAGCACCAGATGCACGGGAGTCAGCGCGCGGATCGCCGTCAGCCTGGCGAGGTCCACCCGCGGCTGGCGCGTGATGTAGTGCCCGTGCAGCGTGCCCACCGCCACCGCGAGGGCATCGACCCGGGTTTCGGTCACGAAGCGGAGCGCTTCGTCGGGATCGGTGAAATGCTCTTCGTCCTCATCGGTCTCGATGAAGTCGGTCGTGCCGATCTTGCCGAGTTCCGCCTCCACGGACACGCCCCGCGCATGGGCGAGCCTCACGACCTCGGCGCTCACCGCGATGTTCTCCTCCAGCGGCTTGGCCGACTGGTCGATCATCACCGACGTGAAGCCCGCATCCATCGCGGCCTCGATGACCGCAAGCTCAAACGTATGGTCGAGATGCAGCACCACGGGGACGTCGAGGCCCTCCGTCGCGACCGCGTCGAAAAACGCCTCCGCGAACTGGCGCGGCGTGGTGCCGTAGCGTTCGAACTCGCGCTGCGAGATCTGCACGATCAAGGGCGAGCGGGTCCGCATGGCGCCGCGCAGCACGGGCCGGATCATGCTCGTGTAGCGGGGCGCGAACGACCCCAGAGCGTAGCCGCCCTGCTCGGCCGCCGTCAGGGCGGGCGCCAGGGGACGCAGCGTCGCGGCGCGGCTAGAGGTCGGGGCTTGGCTTGCAGTCATGGTCGATCCGATTGTTCACATCACCAGGCGCGGGACGATCAGCACCAGGACGGGGAAAAAGAGAAGGAGGACGTCGACCGCCACCAGCGGGATGAGGAACGGCGCCACGGCGACGACGATCCGGTGCAGGCTGATGCCGGAGATGCGGTTCAGCACGAAGAGCACCATGCCGAAAGGCGGCGTGAGAAGCCCGATCATCATCGTGAGCACGATGATGACGCCCATATGCATGGGATCGAGGCCGCTCGTCTTCATGATCGGGAGAAGAACCGGCGTGAGGATGATGATCGCCGCCGTCGCCTCCAGGAAGCAGCCCACGATCAGCAGGAAGACGATGATCATCAGTCCCACGACATTCGGGTCGGTCGACACGCCCGCCATCCATTCCACCATGGCGTCGGTGAGGCCGGCCCGGGTGACCAGATAGCCGTAGATCATCGCCATGGCGACCACGAGCATGATCACGCCCGTGTCGACGACGGTCGACCGGGCGATCTCGATCAGGTCGGCGAGGCTCACGGCGCGGTACACGACGACCGACAGGAACGTGGCGTAGAGCGCCGCGATGGCGGCCGCCTCGGTGGGCGTGAACACGCCCGACACGATGCCGCCGATCAGGATCACAGGCGTCATCAGCGGCAGGAAACCGTCCTTGAAGGACGCCCACACGGTCGCCCAGCGGAACGCCGCCCCGCCCGGCAGTCCGCGACGGCGCGCGATAGCGGCGATCCAGAGCATCAGCGCGCCGCCCATCAGGAGTCCCGGGATGAGCCCGGCCATCAGCATGCCGCCGACGGAGACGTTCGCCATCAGGGCGTAGATCACCAGCGGCACGCTGGGCGGGATGATGGGTCCGATCGTCGAAGACGCCGCGATCACCGCCACCGCGAAGTCTTCCTCGTAGCCCTCCTCGCGCATCGACTTGATCACGACCGTGCCGAGACCCGCAGCCTCGGAGACGGCGGTGCCGGTCATGCCGGCGAAGATGATGCTGGCGACGACGTTGACCTGCGCCAGTCCGCCCCGCATCGAGCCGACGAGCGACTTGGCGAAATTGTAGATGCGGTAGGTCACCCCGCCGACATTCATCACCTTCCCGGCGAAGATGAAGAACGGCACGGACAGCAGCATGAAGTTATCGATGCCGGAGACCGCCTTCTGGACCATGAAGGCCGGATTGAAGCCGACGCCGCGCTCGATCAGGGTGATCAGGATCGACGTGCCCGCCAGCGAATAGGCCACCGGGACGGCGGCGATGAAGAGCCCGAGCAGGGCGAACACATAAGGACCGACCATCAGCGGGGCCTTCCGATCAGCCGGCGCGCATCAGTGACGAGCGGCGCGACGCTGTAGAGCGCCATCAATCCGAAGCTGGCGGTGAACGCGAGGTAGGCCCATCCATTGGAGATCCAGTCCACGGTCGCCAGCGTGGTCGGCCACACCGACTGCACTAGCGGCAGGCTGGCCATGAACATGAACAGGATGATCGCAAGGCTCACGATCCGCACCAGCGGGCTCATGACGGCGTTCCACCGCGGCCCGATCAGTTCCGGCAGCGTGTCGATGACGATCAGCGAGGCTTCGCGTGCGCCGATGGCGGCGCCGACGAAGGCGAGCCAGACGAAGACCAGCCTGCTGACCTCCTCGGTCCACGGCACCGAGACGGACAGCACGAAGCGGCACAGGATCTGGAGATTCACGAGCGCGAGCGCCGCTGCGAAGAGCAGGGCCGCGATGACGTCCAGCGCGCGGTTGAGGAGAGCCATGATGGAAGCCTGGGCAAGGGCGCGCGGAGCCGAAGCCCCGCGCCGCCGCGTTCGCGGTTACTGGATTTTCGCGATCTCGTCGGCGGAGGTCACCGACCACAGGTCCGCAAAGAGCTTGTCCAACGCGGGCTTGGCCTTCGCCATGAAGGGCGCGTAGTCGGGTTTGGTGAACTGCATCCCGGCCGCCTGCAGCTTGTCTCCAAGCGCCTTCTCGCTGGCCGCCGACAACTCGTCCCCATAGGCCAGGGCCTCCTTGGCGGCCGTGTCGATGATCGCCTTCTGGTCGGCCGGCAGGCTCTGGTACAGTTTGTCGTTCATCAGCCACAGGGACGTCGCGTAGAGGTGCCCCGTGATGGCGATGTATTTCTGCGCCTCCTGAAGCTTGAAGGTGTAGATCTGGTCGAAGGGGCCGTCCGACCCCTGGACCACGCCCAGCTTCAGGGACGTGAACAGCTCGGGCAGCGCGATCGGGACCACCACCGCGCCCACGGCCGTGAAGGCGTCGATGAAGGGCCGCGACTGCCCCATGCGCAGCTTCATGCCCTTGACGTCGTCGACGCTGTTGATCGGGCTGTTGGATGTGAGGTGCCTGTAACCCCGGCCCATCATGCCGACGGTGTGGAGCCCGTGCGACTTGGAGAAGATGTCCCTGACCTCGGAGCCGAGCTTGCTGTCCCAGGTCTTGTAGACATGCGCCTTGTCGCGGAAGACGAACGGCGCGTCGAAGAAGGAGTATTTCGGGGCGAGCGAGACGATCGGATAGGTGCCGAAGACGGCCATCTCCAGTTCGCCAAGCTTCAGTGCCTCGACATTGTCCTTTTCGCCGCCCATCTGGCCGCCGGCGAAGATCTTCACGTCGATCGCGCCCTTACTGCGCTCCTTGACGATGTCGCCGAACCGCTTGGCGGCCTGCATCATGTCCGTGCTCTGGTCGAAGGCGCTGGCGATGCGGATCGTGACGGGCTTCGATTGGGAGAGCGCGGGGACGGCGGCGAGAAGAGACAGCGTCAGTCCGCCGACCAGGCCGACGACATTGCGGCGCAGCATGATGTTTCCTCCGAAGGCGGCTTCTTCGAGCCGCTGCAATGCTTCATAGCACCTCAAAAAATCCCACACAATCCCACATGGTCGGGCAATCCACGTCAGAGATGGACCAACCCACGATTGCGATTACAGTCAGCGTAACCGTGACTGCGCGGACAGCGACGGAGGACTCCATGCGCTCCCGAGGACTGACCCCCTTGTTTCTCGTCTCCACGACGGTCGTCGGAGTCCTGGCCGCCGCGCCCACAGCGGACGCCAAGCCCGCGCCCCGCAAGGCGGGTATCGAGATCCGCTACGACCCGCCCAAGAACCCCGAGCACCAGGGCATCTACGACACGCTCCGCAAGGCGAAAGCCCTCGAGCGCATCCGTGACAGGCTCGCCGGGATCTCCCTGCCGCGCACCTTGCTGCTGAAGACGGAGGGCTGCGATGGCGACATCAACGCGGCCTATGATCCTGGCGAGAGCGCGATCGGCATCTGCTACGAATATCTCGCCTACATCCAGGAACTGGCGGGGAAGATCCCGCCCGACATCGCCGCCAAGGAAAGCCTCACGCCGGCGAATTACGTCGTCGGCCCCTTTCTCGAAGTGACCTTGCATGAGTTGGCCCATGCCATCTTCGATCTGCGGAAGGTGCCCGTTCTGGGCCGCGAGGAAGACGCAGCCGACCAGGTGGCGACCTATGTGCTCCTTCAGTTCGGAAACGACGAAGTCCGACGCGTCATCTCCAGCATCGCCGTGATGTACGCCTCCGAAGCGCGCGAGGCCGCGCCGAAGCTGAAGGACTTCGCGAATGAGCACGGCTTGCCGGCACAGCGGTTCTTCAACCTGATCTGCATCACCTATGGCTCCGACCCGAAATTCTTCGGAGACGCCGTCTCGCGCGGATACCTGCCCGCCGACCGGGCGGAACAATGCCCGGGAGAATTCGCCCAGGTGAAATACGCCTTCGACACCTTGATCTGGCCTGTTCTCGGCGCCCGCAAGCCGCCTCCTGCAAACCTGCCTCGCAAACCCTGAGGGAACGCGGGCGCCTCTTGCTCCCTGGGCCGTCGACCCCATATACCATCCACACGGATGGTGAGGAGATGGCGCTTTGGCCCTGGACGCACGACAGAGAACGCCCGACAGCGAGAAGATCACGATCAATCTCGGCTTCGTCGATCTGGGCCATGTCGACCTGCTCGTTCAGGACGGCTTCTACTCCAATCGATCCGACTTCATCCGCACCGCCATCCGCAACCAGCTCGATCGCCACTCCGAGGTGGTGAAGAAGTCGGTGGTCAGGCGCCGTTTGGACCTCGGCCTGCGCCATTACAGTCGGCAGGATCTCGAACAGGCCCGGGCCTCCGGCGAGATGCTTCGGATCCAGGTGCTCGGCCTAGCCGTGATCGGCGCTGACGTCACCCCGGACCTCGCGCGCGAAACGATCGCGTCCATCACCGTGTTGGGCGCTCTGCAGGCGAGCCCCGACGTGAAGGCCGCTTTGGGCGACCGCATCGGCTAGCCGCGGCGCCCTTTTTCCAATGACACGACGATCGCCGCTCCGCGCGGTCGCGACCTCAAGGACCATGCTCATGAACAGCCTGCCCAAGATCGACATCATGGAGGCGACCCGTCTCACCCGCGAAGGACGGCTCCAGGAAGCCATGGCTGTCCTGAGAGGCGGCGCGGGCCCGGAGGCTCGCCCCGCCGCGGGTGCGCCCGAGGCCCAGCCCGGAACGGGATTTCTGAGCCGCTTGCGGCGCCTGGCGAACGCCCCCGCCGGCCATGGCGGTCCCCGCCCCGCGCCCGAGCCGATGCCCGGCGGAGCGCGCTTCCTGACCAAGAGCTTCACCAACGCCGCCGGGACGCGCGCCTACAAGGTCTACATCCCGTCCTCCTATGTCGGAGACCCCGTCCCCCTCGTGGTGATGCTCCACGGCTGCACTCAATCGGCCGATGACTTCGCCGCCGGAACCCGGATGAACGTCCTGGCCGAAGACATGCGGTTCATCGTCGTCTACCCCGAGCAGTCCAAGGCCGCGAATTCGTCCAAGTGCTGGAACTGGTTCAATCCCGCCGACCAGCGCCGCGACAGCGGCGAGCCGTCCATCATCGCCGGGGTGACCCGACAGGTGATGCGCGACTATGCGGTGGAGCCGACTCAGGTCTATGCGGCCGGCCTGTCAGCGGGCGGCGCCAAGGCCGCCATCCTGGGCGTCGCCTATCCTGACCTCTACGCTGCGGTCGGCGTCCATTCGGGGCTGGCCGGCGGCTCAGCCCGGGATGTCGCGACGGCGTTCGCGGCCATGCGCAAGGGCGCCGCTCCGGGCGCGCGCCAGCCGGGGGATCGCAGCCAGCCGGCGCCCGCGATCGTCTTCCATGGGGACCGGGACGCAACGGTGCACCCCAGCAATGGTGAGCACGTAATCTCGCAAGCGCGGCCGGGCGAGCCCCACGCCGGGACGCTGTCCGTGGAGGTCAGGACAGGGTCGTCCCCCGGCGGGGTAGGCTTCACCCAGACCATCCACGCCGCCCCGGACGGGCGCTCGGTTCTGGAGCACTGGACCCTGCACGGGTCGGGTCACGCGTGGTCAGGCGGCAGTCCGGCGGGAACCTACACGGATCCGAAGGGGCCGGACGCCAGCCGGGAGATGCTGCGCTTCTTCCTGCAGCACCGCACCTCCGCCCAAGGACCCGCGCGATGAAGCCCTGGGTTCATCTCGGCGTCGCCCCCATTCCGGGCGACGCCGGCGAACTGAGGCTGATGCGGCGGGACGCCGAGTTCTCGATCAGGCTGGGTCATACGGAGCTGATGAACAGCCGGCTGCGAGGCTCCGAAGAGGCGCTCGCGACCCTCGCCTTCGCCCGGGCGCCCGGCGCACAGGCGGGTCGCGTCCTCATCGGCGGTCTCGGCATGGGCTTCACCCTGCGCGCCGCCCTGGCGGCGCTGAGCCCACGCGCCCATGTCGACGTGGTCGAACTTGTGCCGGCCGTCGTCGCCTGGGCGCGGGGGCCGATGGAGCCTCTGTTCGGCGACAGCCTGTCCGACCCGCGGGTCCAGATCCATGAAGCGGACGTCGCGGCCGTGATCGGCCAAGCCCGGCTGGCCTATGACGCCATCCTGATGGACGTCGACAACGGGCCCGAAGGCCTCACCCGGTCCGCCAATGACGGGCTCTACGACGTCGCCGGCCTGGGCGCCGCGATGGCGGCGCTTCGGCCGGGCGGCGTCCTGGCGGTCTGGTCGTCCGCTCCCGATGCGGGCTTCACGCAGCGGCTGCGGCGGGTCGGGTTCGCGGTGACCGAAGAGCGGCCCCGCGCCAACGGAAAGACGGGCCGCGGCGCCCGGCACGTCATTTGGCTGGCTGTCAGTCCGGCCTGAAAAGTCGCCGGAACGCGCCCTCGACGGAATCCACTGTAAAAAAGACGCGTCTTCCGGGCCGAACTGCAACTTTCGTGGGCTCATTCCTGTTGTTTCGCCAGAAGCAGGGTTGAACAGACAACCGGCGCTACACGCAGAGGGAACGATGAGCATCATCTGGACCATCATCATCGGGTTCGTCGCCGGAGTGATCGCCAAGTTCATCACTCCAGGGGACAATGAGCCGGCGGGGTTCATCCTCACATCGATCCTGGGCATCATCGGCGCCTTCGTGGCCACGTATCTCGGCCAGGCGCTGGGATGGTACCGGCCGGGCGAGGGCGCAGGCTTGATCGGGGCGGTGGTGGGCGCCGTCATCGTGCTCGTGATCTGGGGCATGATCGCCGGGCGCCGGGCGCGCACGACGCTTTAGAACACCCGTCCTTCACCGGTATCGCCCAAGCCGTCGCGCGTCCGCGCGGCGGCTTTTTTGCGTACGCGTCAGGCCGAAATGAGTCCGAATTCGCCAAAGATGGGTCAACGGAACGATACTCGTTAACTTATCATTTGTCGTAAAATGCAATCGTGAGTTTAGGAGACGATTGACGCTCTTCTGCGCCGGCCGGTCGCGCCGCCGGCGACGTCGAATGCGAGGGGGCACGCATGATCTCGTTTGGAAGACTTTTCGGCGGAGCGGACGAGGGCTACGCCGCGGCCCTGAATCGATCGCAGGCGGTGATCGAGCTTTCGCTCACGGGCGAGATCATCACCGCCAACGGGAATTTCCTGAAGACGATGGGTTATGAGCTGGACGAGATCCGCGGCAAGCACCACAGCATGCTGGTCGACCCCGCCGAGCGCGACACCGCCGCCTATCGCGAGTTCTGGGACAGGCTGCGCCGCGGCCAGTTCGACTCGGGCCAGTATCGCCGCATCGCCAAGGATGGGCGCGGCGTCTGGCTCCAGGCCAGCTACAATCCCGTCCTGGACAAGTCCGGCGCTCCCGTTCGCGTGGTCAAATTCGCCGCCGACATCACCGCCGAAAAGACCGCCATGGCGGACATGACCGGCCGGCTCAACGCCCTCGACCGGGTTCAGGCGACCATCGAATTCGGGCTCGACGGGACCGTCCTCACCGCCAATCCGAACTTCCTGAAGGCCTTGGGCTATACGCTGGACGAGATCAAGGGCCGACATCACAGCATGTTCGTCGATCCCGCGGAGGCGCAGACGGCGGAATACCGGCGCTTCTGGGACAGGCTGCGGAAAGGCGACGTCGAGGCTGACCAGTTCCGGCGGATCGGCAAGGGCGGCCGCGAGGTCTGGATCGACGCCAGCTACAATCCGATCTTCGACGCCGACGGAAAGCCTTGCAAGGTGGTGAAGTTCGCCACGGACGTGACCGCCCAGGTCCGCGCATCCATGGCGATCGAGAAGGCGGCGAGCGCGGTGGTCGACGCGGCGAAAAGCAACGACCTGAGCGCCCGCATCAACCTGAACGACGCCTCAGGGGCGATGAAAAACCTCGCCGAAGGCGTCAACCAGTTGCTCGAGACCTTCTCGGGGATCATCGAATCCGTCCGCCAGGAATCGCGCAGCGCTCTGAGCGCGTCGAGTGAGATCGCCACCGGCAACGAGGACCTCGCGAACCGCACGGAGCAGCAGGCCGCTTCGCTGGAGGAGACCGCGGCGACGACCGAGCAGCTCGCCGCCTCCGTGAAGTCGTCCGCCCTGTCGTCGCGACAAGCGGCCGAACTGGCGGCCGAAGCGACCGGCGTGGCTCAGGCCGGCGGCGAGGTGGTCCGCAGCGCCGTTTCGGCGATGGGCCGCATCGAGGACTCGTCGCGCAAGATCACGGACATCACCTCCGTCATCGACGAGATCGCCTTCCAGACGAACCTGCTGGCCCTGAACGCCGCAGTGGAGGCCGCGCGCGCCGGCGAGGCAGGCAAGGGCTTTGCGGTGGTCGCGTCGGAGGTGCGCACGCTGGCGCAACGTTCGAGCACCGCCGCCAAGGACATCACCGCGCTGATCAACGAGGCGGCGTCGGAGGTGGCGACCGGAGTCGCCCTGGTGCGGCGGGCCGGCGAGGCGCTCGACCAGATCGTGGTCGCCTCCAACAAGGTCTCCGCCACCGTGTCGGAAATCTCGGCCGCGTCAGGCGAGCAGTCGAGCGGCATCGAGGAGATGAGCCAGGCGATCGCCCACATGGACGAGATCACCCAGCAGAACGCCTCGCTGGCCGAACAGGGCGCCGGAGCGGCTGCGTCCCTCGCTCAGCATGTCCAGCAACTCGCTGAGTTCGTCGAGGCGTTCAAGACGGATCGCCGGGACGCAGAGCCCGCCCGAGCGGCCTCGGTCACGCGCCTGCGCGCCCGGGCCTGAGACGACGAAAGAAAGGGCGCCGGGCTTTTCGGCCCGGCGCCCTTTGCATGAGCCCTGACGGGCGAGCGCGGTTCAGGCGCTCATCAGGTAGGGAGCGGCGGGCGACGCCTTTGCGATGCACGCCTGCAACTGAGCGGCCGTGAAAGGCTTCAGCAGGAAGGCCTCGATCTTCAGCCCTTCGATCATGACCCGGGTCTCGGGCCTGCTGTCCGCCGAGATCATCAAGAACGGGATCTGCGCTGTCGCCGGGTTCGCGCGGGCGATCCTGGCCACTTCAGCGCCGCTCATCGGCTCCATGTGGAGATCGCAGATCACGAGCCCGTAGTCCTTCTTCCGCAAGAGCGCCAGCGCCTGCGCGCCGTCCGCCACGCCGTCGACGTCGCGGCAGCCGATCGCGTGCAGCATCGACGTCAGCACGCGCCTCATGGTGGAGTAGTCGTCGACGATCAGAATGCGATTGCTTCTCAGGGCCAAGCTGAATTCCCCCTTCGGTGAAGTCCTCGGCGTCCCGGGGGCGGGCGCCGAGGTGGGTTGGTGACGGTGGAAGAACGTCAGCTGGCGCGTCGGAGCACGGGCTGGCGGGCGGCTCGCTCCGGGGCGGACTTGATCCGGAACCCGGACACGAGAATTTCGAGGCCTTCGATCTGCTGGCTGAGCATGGAGGCCGAGGCGGCGCTCTCTTCGGCCAGCGCGGCGTTCTGTTGCGTGGCGTTGTCCAGAGAGGAGACGGCCTGGCTGATTTCGTCGATGCCGGTCGCCTGTTCGCTGGTGGCGGACGAGATCTCGGCGATCGTCGCCGCCACGGAGTGCGAGGCCTGGACGATGTTCTTGAGCGCGTCGCCGGCGGAGTTGCCAAGTTTCACGCCGGAGAGGACCTCCGCCACGGAGGCGTTGATCAGGCCGGAGATGTCCTTGGCGGCCGCGCTGGAGCGCTGGGCCAGAGTGCGGACTTCGGAAGCCACGACGGCGAAGCCCTTGCCCGCATCGCCGGCTCGCGCCGCTTCCACGGCCGCGTTCAGCGCCAGCAGGTTCGTCTGGAACGCGATCTCCTCGATAACGGACGTGATGTCCGCGATGCGTCGCGACGAGGCTTCGATGCGGCCGATCGCCTCGACGGCTTCGCCGACGATGCGGCCGCCCTCCTCTGCACCCCGCTTGGCCTCCACGGCGAGGCCGGCCGCCTGGTTGGCGGACTGCGCGCTCGCCTTCACGGATGCGGCGAGTTGCTCGGTGGTGGCGGCGTTCTCCTCCAGGCTGGCGGCCTGATCCTCGGTGCGGGCGGCGAGATCCTCCGAACCGGCGCGAATTTCGGCCGCCGCGGTCGCGACCTCCGAGGCGGTCTGCTGGATCACGGTGATCGTATCGGCCAGACGCGAGATCGTGTTGTCGATGCTGGCCTTCAGATTGCCGAAGACGCCGTTGTAGTCGCCCTCGACAGGGCGCGTGAGGTCGCCGGCGGCCAGGGCCGAGAGCGAGGCGCCGAAGTCTTCCACAGCGGACACCACGAGATCGGAAACGGAGTTCAACCCCTGCGCGATCTCGCGGGCGGTGCTCTTCTTGCCGATCATGTCCACCCGGCGGGTGAAGTCGCCCATCGCGGCGCCGCGCACGATCTCTGCGATCTCACGCTCGGCTGCAAGCTCCTGGGTGATGTCCGTCCACACGAGAGCATGGCCAAGCTTCACGCCGTTGGCGTCCGCCACATAGCTCATGTCGACGTCGATCACCCGCCCGCCGACCTCGTAGCGCACGCGCCGGCGGCGTCCGTCGTCGGAGATCAGTTCGCGGCCCAGTTTGACGTTCTGGCGGTAGTAGTCGATGTGCTCGCCATACATCGCCTGGATCGAGAAGTCCTCGCGGCCCTCTCGCAGATAGGGCTCGATCTGCATGAAGAGGTCGACGAGCCCGGAGCTCATGAACGAGATGCGCTCCTTCGTGTCGGTGATCATCAGCATCGCGCCGGAGCCATTCAGGCCGGCCGTCGTCAGCGCGTGCTCGCCGGTCATGCTCTGAAGCCGCTTGAGCGCACGGGCGATGTCGCCGAATTCGTTCTTGAGCTCCGTCCCCTGCACAGCGGTGATGAAGTCGCCGGACTGGAAACGCTGGATCGCGGTGAGAACGAAATTCATCGGCCGCCGGATGGACCTGATCACCAGGAACAGGATCAAGGCGCCCAGTCCGAGGCAGAGGGCCACGATGGAGATGTTCGTCAGGCGCTGATGTTCGAGGCCCGAGATGCGGGCGTCGAGCAGGCGCACGAGTTCCTTCTGCGCGGCCGGCCAGATCGCGTCGACGGCGGCGACCTCGGCCGTGACTGCGGCGGAGAAGTCTTTCACCGCCGCGCCCTGTCCGCCGGTCAGCAACGTCTCGACAAGAGACGTGACGCTTGCGCCCGCCTTGTCGAGAACGACGCCCTTGTCGGCGAGCGCCTTCCTCACGGTCCCGTCCGCGTTGCCGTCCATCGCGGAGCCGAGCGAGGCTGCGGCCACCGAGCGGGCCAGCCTCAGCCGGGTCGTCGCGTCGACGAGGGTCCGATAGGCGACGAGGTCGGGTTTGCCGGCCTTGGCGAAGGGAGCGGCGGCGGCGGAAACCGCCTGCAGCGCCGAACGCAGCTCCGGCAGCCGCACCGTTACGGCGTCCATGACGTAGTAGGAATCGAGATCGGGATCGAGCGTCAGGTTGGACCCGTCGGCCACCTTCGAGATGGCGGACTGACCGGCGGCGGCGATCGCCGCGGCGTCGCCGGCCCGAAGGCTCGCGACGAAAGCGCCAACCGCGTCCGTGCTCTTGAGCGTTTCATCCCGGCCCTTCTCGCTCGCCCTCGCCGCCTCCAGCGCGACCGCGCCGGCCTGCGGATCGGGCGAGACGAAAGCCTGCCAGAGCCTGTCGACGTAGCGAGCTCCGACGTTCTCGACGCTTGCGAACTGAATGTCCTTGTCCACCTGATTCAGGTAGAGCGTCGTCATCAGTCCGAACGGAACCGCCACGACGGCGAGAATCGCCGCAATTTTCAGGCCCACGGTCAAACGTGGTGTTTTCAAGCGTGCCAACATGTCGCCCCGGTCCTTGCATCCACCGACGCACAGCCGCGAATTTCGCATGCGTGCATGTCGCTGAAGACGCAATCTAGCCGCGCATGCCCTATGAAAAGGTTACGAAACCATCAGAGAGACGTACGTATTTTTCCGGCCCTAGTCTTGATGCATTTGATCAAGATTAGGCAGCCTGCATGGCGCTGACATCATCAGATGACGCTCTCTGAACGTGGGCTGTCTGGTCTCATCGAAGTCGGCGCGACGGGGCCAGCCTTCATCCATGAACGAAGTGTCTCCAGAGGTTTCCCAAAGCGCGAGCCTCGGCTAGGGCAGGTTCTCGCGCAGCACGATCTCGCTCCTCGGCCGCTCGACGCCGTCGAGAGGGTCCCGCCCGGCGCGCAGGTTCCCGAAGATCGTGACGCAGTCCAACAGGGCGTCCTGCGGGTTCTGCGTAATCACCGCGTCCATCACGCCGTCGACGAGGAAGCCCCTCGTGTCCGGCGTCAGGCCGTGCCCGATGAAGACCACCTCCTGCTCGCGGCCCGCCTCGCACAAGGCCCTGGCGATGCCGTCTGCGCCGCCGCCGATATTGTAAACTCCGGCCAGATCCGGGTGCTGGGCCAGCAGCATCTTGGTCTGGCGGTAGTTCTTCGCGCCGTCGTCATGGCCTTCGCGCAGCCCCACGACCTGGATCGCAGGGTAGAGCTCCTCGAAGAGATGCAGGAAGCCCATCTCCCTTTCCTCATGGGCGCGATAGCTCAGGCTTCCGGCGATCATCGCCACCTTGGCCGAGCGGGCGCCGATGAACCGCGCCATCAGGTAGGCGGCGGTCCGGCCCGCCGCCCGGTTGTCCAGGCCCACATAGGCGACCCTGCGGGTGTTGGCGATGTCGGAGATCAGCGTGACGGCCGGGACGCCGCGCTCGGCCAACGCGTTGACGGCTTCGCGCACCGCCGGGTGCTCCAGCGCCATGAACGCCACCCCATCGACCTCTCGGGCGGCGCGGCGCAGATGCTGCGCCAGGAGATCGGGCTTGAAGCTTTCGATGAAGTCGACTCGCGCCCGCATGTTCGACGACGCGAGCCGCTCCTGCGAGGAGGCGATCAGGCGCCCGAGCATCCCCAGATACCGGTTGGTCCCGGCCGGCAGCAGGAAGGCAAGGCGCATCGCCTCCAGCGCGCCTTGCGGCGGCCCGCCGGGCTTCACGTCATAGCCCACCTCCGCGGCGGCTTTCAGCACCCGCTGTACCGTGCCGGCCCGCACGCCGGGTCTGCGGTTCAACACCCGGTCGACGGTCGCGGTCGACACGCCCGCGCGCTGCGCCACGTCCGTGATCCTGGACATGAGCCGCAGCCGCTTGCGGTCCTCACGGGTGGCGGTCGGGTTGCTGTTGTCCATCAATTTCCATCAGAAATGCCGTTTGACGCTTCGGCTGAAGCCTTCCTATCGTGAAAGCACAGACAACAAAACATCAAAAACCATCAACGGAGGAAGCCATGACCGTCCTGACCCGCCGAACCGTGCTCCGGGCTCTCGCCGCTGCGCCGGCAGCCGCGACGGTCGTCGGCATGCCCCTGGTCGCCAGGGCCGCCGAGTTCGAGTTGAAATACGGCAACAACCTCCCGCTCACCCATCCGCTCAACGTCCGCGCCCAGGAGGCGGCGGACCGGATCAGGTCCGAGACGAACGGCCGGGTCGACATCAAGATCTTCCCGAACAACCAGCTTGGCGGCGACACCGACATGCTGAGCCAGGTCCGCAACGGCGCGATCACCTTCTTCACGCCTTCCGCTCTCGTCATCGCGACGCTGGTCCCCGTGGCCGCCATCAACGCGGTGGGTTTCGCGTTCGCCGATTATGACCAGGTCTGGTCCGCGATGGACGGCAAGGTCGGCGCGCATGTCAGGGCCGCGATCTCCAAGGTGAACCTCTTCGCCTTCGAGAAGATGTGGGACAACGGCTTTCGGCAGATGACCACGAGCGGCAAGCCGATCGAGACCGCCAAGGACATGGACGGCCTGAAGATCCGCGTGCCGGTCAGCCCGCTGAGCATCTCCATGTTCAAGGCCCTGGCGTCGGCTCCCGCTAGCCTGCAGTTCAGCGAAGTCTACTCGGCGCTGCAGACCCGGATCGTCGACGCGCAGGAGAACCCGCTACCCATCATCCAGGTCGCGAAGCTCTACGAGGTGCAGAAGAACTGCGCCCTGAGCAACCACATCTGGGACGGATTCTGGTTCATCGCCAATGGCCGCGCCTGGAGCAGCCTGCCGGCGGACCTGCAGACGATCGTCTCCAACGCCATCAACGAGGCCGGCGTGAAGCAGCGCGAGGACATCAAGGCGCTGAACGCCACCGTCCAGAAGGATCTGGAGTCCAAGGGCTTGGCGTTCAACAAGACGAACCCGGACAGCTTCCGCGCCAAGCTGCGCGACGGCGGTTTCTACAGCGAGTGGAAGGGCCGCTTCGGCGACGAGGCCTGGGGGCTGCTGGAGGGCGCGGTCGGCAAGCTCGCCTGAACGGCCTTTCTCCGACGACATCCACGAACACGAGAAAGCATCTCATGAGCCGCTTCTTTGGGCAGATCCGTCAACTCGGCTATATCGTCCCCGACATCGAGGCGGCGATGGACTATTGGAGCCGGGTGCTGGGCGTCGGCCCCTTCTTCTACAATCCCAAGGTTCCGATCCGGAACTACCGCTATCGGGGCGAGAGCTACGAGCCGCACAACTCGGTCGCGCTGGCCAATTCCGGACCATTGCAGGTCGAATTGATCCAGTGCCGCAACGACGTTCCGTCGATGTACCGGGACTTCACGCAGGCGGGCCATAGCGGCCTGCAGCACGTAGCCTACTGGACCCAGGACTACGACGCCGACATGGAGAGGCTGACCGCCCAGGGCTTCACGCCGGTGATGAGCGGCGAAGTCGGCGAGCGCGGGCGGTTCGTCTATTTCGACACCCACTACCATCCGGGCACCGTGATCGAGCTGTCCGAAGTCTCGGGCCCGAAGGGCGAGATGTTCCGCCTCATCCGCGAGGCCTCCGAGACGTGGGACGGCAAGGATCCGGTCAGGCCCTTCCCCGACCTCAGCGCGCTCTGATCCGATGAGGGGCGAACGGTTCGAAGCGTCCTACCTCATCGAGACGCCGCTCGACCCAGTCAAGGTCGCGCAGGTCATGGCCGGCGAGCAGTCCTGCGGGACTTTCGCGCGCGTTCATGGCGAGACCGACGCCTTGCGCGAGCGGGCCGCCGCAGAGGTGATCGCCGTCGAGGAACTCGAGGCCGCGCCTGTCCCCAGCCTGCCGAACGCCTGGCTGGCGCGGCGCGGCGCGTCCGGACCCTACCGACGCGCCCGCGTCCGCATCGCGTTCCCCACCGCCAATGTCGGCGCCAACCTGGCGACCCTGGCGTCCATCGTCGCCGGCAATCTGTTCGATCTTGGTGAAACGACCGGGCTGAGACTCGACAGCATCCGCCTGCCCGGAGACTACCGGCGCCGGTTCGCGACGCCGGATCAGGGCGTCGCCGGAACCCGCAGGCTGGCCGGCGTGGCGGAAGGGCCGCTGATCGGCTCCATCATCAAGCCGAATGTCGGCCTGTCCTCCGAGGAGACCGCCGCGCTCGTGGGCGTGCTCGCCGAGGCCGGGTTGGATTTCGTCAAGGACGACGAGATCTGCGCCGATCCGGCCCACGCGCCCCTCGCGACCCGCATCCCCGCCGTGATGGCCGCCGTGCGCCGGCACGCCGACCGGACGGGCAAGCGCGTGATGGTGGCCTTCAACATCACCGACGAGACGGACGCGATGCGCCGCCACGCCGACCTCGTGGCCCGCGAGGGAGGCTCATGCGTGATGGCCAGCCTGAACTGGTGCGGGTTCTCCGCCATCGAGAGCCTGCGCCGCAGCACAGATCTCGCGCTGCACGGGCACCGCAACGGCTATGGCGCGTTCTCGCGCCACGCCATGCTGGGCGTCTCGTTCCAGGCTTATCAGACGCTGTGGCGCCTCGCCGGCGTCGACCACATGCACGTGCACGGGCTGCAGGGCAAGTTCGCCCAGGACGACCAGGAGGTCGTGGCCTCCGCGCAAGACTGCCTCACGCCTCTCGCGGACGGCGTCGACGATCCTGTTCTGCCCGCCTTCTCGTCGGGCCAGTGGGCCGGGACCGTCCCGGCGACCTTTCAGGCCGTGGGCGGGACGGACCTCCTCTTCATGGCCGGCGGCGGCGTCATGGCCCATCCGGGAGGCCCCGCGGCGGGGGTCGCCAGCATCCGGCAGGCCTGGGCGGCGGCGATAGCGGGCGAGGAGCTCCCGGCCGCCGCCGGGAGGATGCCGGAGCTCGCGGCGGCGCTCGCCTTCTTCGGGGCTCCCGCCCCATGACGGGCGGCGTCCTGCATCGCCCGCCGCGCCTGGGCTGGTACGGCGACGATTTCACTGGCGCCACGGACACGCTGTCGACGCTGGCCGAGCACGGTCTTCGCGCCCTGCTTTTTCTGGGCTCCCCGACGCCGGAAAGGCTCGCCAGGGCCGGCAGGCTGGACGCGGTCGGCGTCGCCGGCGCCTCGCGCGCCATGGCGCCCGACGCCATGGCGGCCGAACTCGGCCCGGTGGGGCGCTTCTTCGCCGAACTCCGCGTTTCGGTGCTGCACTACAAATGCTGCTCCACCTTCGACAGCGCCCCGGACGTGGGCAGCATCGGAGCGGCCGTCGCCACGCTGCGCGCCGTGACGCCGAACGCCTTCGTCCCGATCGTCGGCGGACAGCCGAACCTCGCCCGCTACTGCCTCTTCGCCACCCTCTTCGCGGCGGTGGGCGCCGGGGGCGAGGTCGTGCGGATCGACCGCCATCCCACCATGAGGGCGCACCCTGTCACGCCGATGGGCGAGGCCGACCTGCGCCTCCATCTCGCCAAGCAGGGCCTCGCTGGCGTGGCTTCGCTCGACTATCGGGCCTATGAGGCGGGCGACCCCGAGCGCGCGCTCGAGGATGTGCTGCGAGCTGGCCCGCCCGCGGTGCTGATGGATGTCTCGCGGGTCGACGATCTGCCGGTGATCGGCCGCCTGATCTGGTCGCACGCCCTGCGGACCCGCCTCCTCGCCGTCGGAGCCAGCAGCGTCGCGCAGGCTCTCGCGGCGGCGTGGCCCGACGGACCGCTCTCGCCGCCAGACCGCGCCGCGGCGCCGGCGAGCGGCGGTCCTGTCTTCCTGATGGTGGGCAGCCTTTCGCCCGTCACGCGCGCCCAGGTCGAGGCCGCCGAATCCTTCGAGCGCATCGACGTCGACGCGTCGAGGCTCGTCGACGACGCCGCGCTGGCGCAGAGCGTGCGGGCCGACGCCGTGAAGCGCCTGCGGCAGGGCCGCAACGTCATGGTGGTGACCGACCGCCCGGACGGCGCCCTTCAACGCGCCGGCGAAGTGGCGCAGGCCACCGCGGAGCTCCTCCGCCTGGTCGTGGACGAAGCGCCGATCGGCCGCCTGGCGATCGCGGGCGGCGACACCTCCAGCATCGCGGTGCGCAAGCTCGACCTCTGGGGTCTGTCGCACGAGGCGCGGGTCGCTAGCGGCGTTTCGCTCTGCCGCGGGCGCAGCGATGACCCTCGCCTCGACGGCCTCGACATCGTCCTGAAGGGCGGCCAGATGGGACCGCCGGATCTTTTCGAGAGGGTGGCCCACGGCTCTGGCGCAACCTGACGGCCCCTTGGGGCTCCTGGGCCGACGCGCTGTCACATTTCTGTTGCAGCCGGACGCAGGGCTGGCCTAGCTGGCCATCCGAATGGCCGAGGCTGATCGACATGCTCAAATGGTTCAGGGCGATGCTGCCGCGCGAGGACAGGTTCTTCGACCTGTTCGAGCAGCACTCGCGCACGCTGGAGGCGGGAGCCGAAGCTCTGCAGAAGCTCCTGGAGGGCGGAGACGCCGTCCCGCACTGGTGCCAGGAGATCGTCCGGCACGAACACGCGGCCGACGAGGTGGCGCACGAGGTTCTGCTCGCGGTGCGGCGGACCTTCATCACGCCCTTCGACCGGGGCGACATCAAGGACCTGATCCAGTCGATGGACGACGCCATCGACCAGATGCACCAGACCGCCAAGGCGATCACGCTCTATGAGCAGCGCGTCTTCGATCCGCCCATGCAGGAGATGGCGGCCATCATCGCCGATTGCGCGCGCCTCACCATCAAAGCCGTGCCGCTGCTGCGCAATGTCGGGACCCATGCGGGGGAGATCAACGTCTTCGCCGAGCGGATCACGGCTCTGGAGGGCCGGTCCGACGACCTGCACGACCAGGGCCTTCGCGACCTGTTCCGCCGCCACCGCGACGGCAACGCCATGGACTTCATCGTCGGGACCGAGATCTACAAGCACCTCGAGCGCGTGGTCGACCGTTTCGAGGACGTGGCGAACGAGATCAACGGCATCGTGATCGAGCACGTCTGACCCGACGGGAACGCCATGGACCCCACAATCGCCTTCCCCCTCCTGGTGGGGCTGATCGCAGTCGCGCTCGTCTTCGATTTCCTCAACGGACTTCACGACGCCGCCAACTCGATCGCCACCATCGTGTCGACGCGCGTGCTGAAGCCGCGCTACGCGGTGATCTGGGCCGCCTTCTTCAACTTCATCGCCTTCCTGTTCTTCGGGCTGCACGTCGCGCAGACGCTCGGAACGGGCATCGTGGACGTCGACATCGTCACGCCTCGCGTGATCTTCGGCGCCCTGACCGGCGCCATCGTGTGGAACGTCGTCACCTGGGTGCTCGGAATTCCGTCCAGCAGCTCCCACGCGCTGATCGGCGGGCTGGTGGGCTCCGGCATTGCGAAGGCCGGCCTGAGCGCGGTCGTGTGGAGCGGCTTTCTCAAGACGGCGGCCGCGATCGTGCTGTCGCCGCTCATCGGCTTCGTGCTGGCGCTCTTGCTCGTCCTGATCGTCTCGTGGGTCTTTGTACGCGCCACGCCCTTTGCGGTGGACAGCTCGTTTCGAACCCTCCAGTTCGTCTCGGCCTCGTTCTATTCGCTGGGCCATGGCGGCAACGACGCCCAGAAGACGATGGGCATCATCGCCGTCCTGCTCTACTCGCAGGGCATGATGCAGGGCGGCTTCCACGTCCCCACCTGGGTCGTCCTGTCCTGCCAGTCCGCGATGGCGCTGGGCACCCTCTTCGGCGGCTGGCGGATCGTGCACACGATGGGGTCGAAGATCACCCGGCTGACCCCCATGCAGGGCTTCTGCGCCGAGACGGGCGGCGCCATCACGCTGTTCCTGGCGACCTGGCTTGGCGTCCCGGTCTCGACGACGCACACCATCACGGGTGCTATCGTGGGCGTCGGAGCGGCCCGGCGGGTTTCCGCCGTCCGCTGGAACGTCGCGAGCAGCATCGTCGTGGCCTGGGTGGTGACCCTGCCGGCGGCGGCCGCCATCAGCGCGGCAGCCTATGCGGCCGTAGGGCTCTTCGCCTGACGATCCGCCGCAGCGAGCCGCTCAGCCCTGGCCCTGCTGGACGCGTCTCAAGTCCATCCCGTCGCCTGCCTTGCGTTTGCTGGCGATCCAGTTCCAGACCCAGGTCCTCTCCCAACCGTCAGCGTCAGACGGGTCCACCCCGAACACGAGCACCGACTCCTCCGGCTGGAGACTCTCCCGAACCGACTCTGCGATTCGCCCCGCAGACGCGTCCGACCACACCAGCCATGTCTGGCCATTCAGACGGATCCAGTCCTCGTAGGGCCCCAAGGCCGCGTCGATGGCCTGCGGATCGATGGGAGATGCGGCCCAGCGAATGCTGAGGACGAACATTTTGTGCATAGGCATCCAGAGAGTTCACAAGACGGCAAACAAGAATGAAATGACATATGTCAATCATACCGTCAGACATCAAGTCTGGCGGCGGCCTGAATTCACTCAGGCGGCTCGATTAACGATCGGCCCGTGAAGAAGGAGCGAAGAACAAACCCGGAGAAAGGGACCTTGATGGTGGGCGCTGTAGGGCTCGAACCTACGACCCGCTGATTAAGAGTCAGCTGCTCTACCAACTGAGCTAAGCGCCCATCAAGGTCTCGCGATTGATCCGAACCGGCGATCGCCTGGTCCGGCGGGGAGGACGAAAGCTTCCGGAGAGGAAGCGACAGGGCCTCGCCCCCGCGACGAGGGGGTGATTAGCAAACGGCGCCGGGCGTGTCCAGCGCCTCGGCGCATTTTAGTGAAGATCGGGACCGGGCCGGGCTCGATCTTGCGAAAAGGGAGCGGAGCGCGACGGCGCCCCGCCCCGCCAAGGCCCGTTCAGCCCGCCTGGAGCGCCTCGGGCTTGCCGCGCAGCCGCTTCGTCATCAGCTTGTTGAGCGCGCCCAGATAGGCGCGCGCCGAAGCGACCAGCGTGTCGGGATCCGCCGCCTTGGCGGTGACCGATTTGCCGTCCTCCGACAGGCGCACGGATACCTCGGCCTGGGCGTCCGTCCCTTCCGTCACCGCGTGCACCTGATAGAGCTCCAGCCGGGCCTCGTGCGGCGCCAGCGCCTTGATGGCGTTGAAGCAGGCGTCGACCGGGCCGTTGCCGCTGGCCTGCACGGTCTTGTGAGTTCCCTCGACGTCCAGCGTCAGGGTCGCGAGCTGCGGGCCCTGGGTGCCGGCGATCACCGTCAGGGCGACGACCTTGATGCGGTCATGCGCGGTCAGGATCTCGTCGTCGACCAGCGCCTCCAGGTCCTCGTCATAGACATGCTTCTTGCGGTCGGCGAGGTCCTTGAAGCGCTTGAACGCGTCCTCGAACGCGTTCTCGCCCAGGTCGTAGCCGAGCTCCTTCAGCTTCTCGCGGAAGGCGTGGCGGCCGGAGTGCTTGCCCATCACCAGCGACGTCTTGGACACGCCCACCGATTCGGGAGTCATGATCTCGTAGGTCTCGGTGTTCTTGAGCATCCCGTCCTGGTGGATGCCGCTTTCATGCGCGAAGGCGTTCCGGCCCACGATGGCCTTGTTGTACTGCACCGGGAACGACGTCACCGCGGCGACCAGCTTGGAGGCGCGGGTGAGCATGCGGCTGTCCACGCCGCAGGCGTACGGATAGGCGTCGCTGCGCGTCTTCAGCGCCATCACGACCTCCTCCAGGGCCGCGTTGCCGGCGCGCTCCCCGATGCCGTTGATGGTGCACTCGATCTGCCGCGCCCCTCCCTGCACGCCGGCCAGCGTGTTGGCCACCGCCATGCCGAGGTCATTGTGGCAATGCACCGAGAAGACCGCCTTGTCGGCGTTCGGCACGCGGGCGCGGACGGTCCGGAACAGGGCCGCATACTCCTCGGGCGTGGTGTAGCCCACCGTGTCGGGGATGTTGATCGTGGTCGCGCCGGCCCGGATGGCGGCCTCCACGCAGCGGCAGAGGAAGTCGATCTCGGTGCGCGTGCCGTCCTCGGCCGACCACTCGACGTCGTCCACCCAGTTCCGGGCGCGGGTGACCGACGCCGTCACCATCTCCAGGACCCGCTCGGGCTCCATCTGGAGCTTGTACTTCATGTGCACAGGCGAGGTGGAGATGAAGGTGTGGATCCGAGGCTTAACGGCGTGCTTCACGGCCTCGCCGGCGCGGTCGACGTCCTTCTGGCCGGCGCGTGCGAGCCCCGCCACAGTGGCGCGCTTCACGCGCTTGGCGATCTCGCTCACGGCTTCGAAGTCGCCGTTCGAGGCGATCGGAAATCCCGCCTCGATGATGTCGACGCCCATGTCGTCGAGCAGCACGGCCACCTGCAGCTTCTCCTCCAGCGTCATGGAGGCGCCGGGCGATTGCTCGCCGTCGCGCAGAGTGGTGTCGAAGATCAGGACGCGATCCTGGGTGGCGTCGCCGGCGGTCTGGGGCGCAGTCATGGGGTGTTCCTTCTCGTGGCTTGCGCCCGCCGCTCATGGGCGAAACAGGGCGCCGTTCGTGTTCGGCTTCCGGCTGTCCCCTGAGCGCCAAGGCGCGTGCGCCCGGCCGGCCCTCAGGGGCGGCTAAGGAGAAGAAGCCCGGAAAGGAGCAGCGAAGCCGACGCGCGCGCAGCCGTCGGACGGACCGAAGCGGTCTCCGTCTGCAGGCGGCGATAGGTGGCGGATCGAGCCACGGCGTCCTCGTTCATCGCAGCGACACGCCGCGAGCGCACGTTCATAACCGATCCAGCCCGCTCTAGGCAAGCTGGCCTTCTCGCAGTTCGACGTCGCCGCCGCTATTGAGCGAAGCCCAGGACCGGCTCCGCTTGAACCGTCGAGGGCTGGACCCCGTTCATCGCGGCGAAGAGATCGAGGATATCTTCGGCTGACCGGTCATATGGAACAATGGCGCGGCTGAAGCCCCGCTCCAGAAACGCCAGTCGATTCTCGATGGATTTGTAGACCATCGCAAATCGCCAGCCGTCACGAAGCAACCGCGGCGCCGGGCGGGCCTCGATCAGCCGCAGGTCGAAATGGCGGGGATCTTTGGCGATGCGGTGAAGCATCCTGCGCACTGCGCCTTCGGGACCTTCGATCTGCTGGCAGAACCAATGGGGCGTGCATAGCAGGAATGTGTCCACGCCGAAAATGGCGTTGTTGCGCATCGCCTCGACCGAAATGTCGTTGAAGGCTTGAGCCGACCCGTCCTCTCGCACCGGAAGAACGTGGCTGCTCACGTAGAGCGCTCGGAACATGCCCGTACCCCATAAAAATCATGCAGGAGGCTAACAATTCTCGGATCGATTCGCACCGCCTTCTCCGGGGCCCTTGCGTGCCGGCTGCAGGCCTAGGACCGCGGTTCCAGGAGGGACCGCCGGTATGTTCCAGGTTGACGGGTCGGCGCGACTCTCGACACTACGGTCTTCCGACCTGGAGTCTCTGCGATGATCCGCCGCTTCGCCACCGCCGTTCTCTGCGCGTCCCTGTCGGCCTGCAACGCCGCCCAGGCGCCGGGGCCGGCAGCCTCGAGCGCTCCGACGGCGTCGGCCTACGCCAATCTCCCGGCCGGCGTCTCGCCGCCGGGCTTCCGACTGCCGGATGGCGCAGGATGCGCGGGCGCGGTGGCCCGCTACACGGCCATCATGGACAACGACCTGAACTCCGGCCACACGAGCCAGTCCGTCTACGACCGGATCAAGGGCGAAATCGCCCAGGCTTCGGCGGCCTGCTCGGCAGGACGGGAGGCCGAAGCCGAAGGCCTGATCCGAGCCAGCAAGGCCCGGCACGGCTACCCGCAGGGGTGACGGCTCAGGCCTCGCCCAGCGCCTGTCGCAGATAGGCGCAGACGAAGGGCGGCATGGCGGCTTCGTCGAGGTCGCCCGTCCCGCGCACGATGCGGATGTCCGACAACTCCGGGTCCTTCTGGCGCGACAGCTCCGCCAGGATGCGCTGGCGCAGCGGCTCCGCCGCTTCCCGCGCCTGCACCAGCCGCATGAGCGCGATCCGCTGTCCATGCGTGACCACGGACCAGTCATCCGCGAAGGCGACATCGGCCGCGGTGAGGCCGGTCTCCTCCTCCAGCTCCCGTGCGACGCTGCCGGAGAGGTCGACGGCGTCGCCCACCACGTCGCTCAGGTCAGGGGTCCCGGCCGGGAAGTAGACCTTACCGGAATTGGCGGTATGCGGCCCCATCACCCCCAGCAGATAGGCGCCGTCGGAGGAGCGCAAAGCCGCCATCGCAAAGGCGTTGCGGATGGTCCGGTCGGGAAACCCGAAGTCGCGCCAGGCGATGAACCGCGAGAAGCCGGTTTCCAGATAGGAGGCGCGGAACACGTCGCCCTCGACGCCCCCGCTATGCAGCACCAGCACGCGGCCGTCGAAGAGCGCGGGATTGCGGCTTGCGAGCTCGGCCCAGTGGGCGTCGATGCGTTCGCGCTCGCCCTCCGCCCACGCCCAGGGGCGCTGCACGAGCCGGCACTCGACGGCGGCGACCCGGGCGATGACCGGCGCGGCGCAAAGGTCTCCCGTCGGCGCATTCACAGCCGCAGCGCTCCTTCGGAGATCACGATGGCGCTGCCGCCGATCGTCGCCCGCGTCAGCCGGCCGCCTTCCACCGACAGCCCAAGCGTGATCTGGGAGGGCCGGCCCATCTCGTAGCCTTGTTCGATCACCATGGAATGCTCCCCGTCCACCGGCCGGTCGAACCGCATCACGACGCCCGCGAAGGCCGCCACGGCGGAGCCCGTCGCGGGATCCTCCATGACGCCCATGTCGGGCGCGAACATGCGGGCGTGGTAGGCGCTCCCCGCTTGGGTGGTCTCCCGGGTGTACACGAAGGCGTTGGGGTGGTCGGCTGGCCGCATCCCCTCCTCCCACCGCGTGAGATCGGGCTTGGCCCGCGCCACCGCCTCCCGGCTGGCCAGCGGCGCGAAGGTGAAGCCGTTGCCGGCCGAGAAGACCGAGCAGCGGTGCGAGCCGAAGCCGATGTCGGACGCCTGGAGCGACAAGGCCGCGGCGACCGCCTGGTCCGGCGCCGGCGCTCCGATTTCCTCAGGCAGGCGCGGCAGCGTGAAGGTCGCCTCCCCGCAGCCCTCGTGCTTCACCTCGACGACGCAGGGCACGAGCCCGACCTTCTCCTCCAGGCCGAAGCCCAGGACGCCATGGCCCGCCCCATGGTCCAGGCCGCCCAGCAGCACCGCCGTTCCCACCGTCGGATGTCCGGCGAAAGGCAGCTCCCGGCCGGGCGTGAAGATGCGCAGCCGCGCGCGCTGCCGGGGATCCTCCGGCGGCAGGACGAACACGGTTTCTGACAGGTTGAACTCCCTGGCGATCCCCTGCATGGCCATGTCGGTGAGACCTTGCGCGTCGAGGACCACCGCGAGGGGATTGCCCGCCATCGCGATCTCGGTGAACACATCCAGCGTGAAGAAGCGACGGCGCATGGCGACCTCCGTTCAGGGAGCCGAGGAAGGGGCGGGCAAATCGATCTCCACGACCAACAGACAATGGTCGCTGGCCTTGGGCCGATCCCAACCGACACGGGGATAGCGGTCCCCCTTGAGGGCGAGCGACGGGATGGACCGGTCCGGATCGCGCGGGTCGAGCGGCGTGCGGTAGGGAAGGCCGCGGCGGACGATGGTAACGGCCGCGCCGCGCGCCGCCAACGCCGGAGACAACAGGACGTAGTCGAGCTGGACATGCTCTTCGCGGATCCGCTGCTCGGTTTCCGACCAGGCCCGGTGGAAGTGCGTCCAACGCTCATGGACCGGCAGGTCGGCGACGGGATTGACCCCGAAGCCCTCGACGAGGCCGTCCAGCCCCGAGGGAATGCGCGCGGTCACGGATCCGCCCGGGCCGATGATCTCGCGGTAGTCGTTGAGATCCCCCGCCACGATCCAGTGCGCCTCGCGCCAGCGCTCGCCGAAGCGGCGGCGGACCAGCGCGCGCACGGCCTGGGCTTCGGCGCGGCGCAGCGGCATGGTCGCCGCGCGGCCGTCATCCTTGCCGTTGTTCATCGACTTGAGATGGCAGACGAACAGCGTCAGCGGCGCTCCGTCCACCTGGAGGTCGACCATCAGGCAGTCCCGGTTGAACACGCGGTCGTCCGCCCTGATGCCGAAGGCCGCGATCTCTGGCCCGTAGACGCCGAACTCCCCGAACGTCGCCTCCCGATGGGAGGTGACCTTGACCTGGTCGGCCGCAAGCAGGCTGCGCCTCGCCGCGAAGGCCACGTCGATCCCGCGGCGGTCGTTTCCCTCCACGAGCTTGAAGTGGCCGTAGCGGATGTCCGACATGCGGTGGACGTAGTTGGCGAAGAACGCCTCCAGCACGCGCAGGCTGTCGACTTCCTGGAGGCAGATCAGGTCGGCCCGGGACTCCGCGATCGCCAGCGCGGTCATCTGGCGCTTGTCGTCCTCGAGCGTGAGGCCGACGGAGCGCTCGGCCGTCTCGCGCTCGATCGGCCGTGCGAACTCGGCGAGCGACATGGCCGCCGTGACGTCGCCCCGCTGCGCCTCCGCGAAGCGCCAGCGCGACGAAAGGTTCTCGATGTTGAAGGTGGCGACGCGAAGCTTCATGCCCCTTCATCCCACCCCGGGGCACGCGGTGGCAAGGCTGGCGGGCGCAGCGCCGGGTGCAGGGATCAAACGCGCTCCACCGGGAAGCGGTGCGTCGGCGAGACGAACTCGTCCTGCGCCGCGACGGTCAGGATCTCGCGCGAACCCGCCTCCTCGGTCCGCTTGAGCAGGCCGTAGACGGAGGCCGCCGCCTCGCCCAGCGCATGCGCGGCCGATCGGCTTTTCAGCCAGTGCACGTAGAACAGCGCCGCAATCGCGTCGCCCGCTCCATTGACGCTGACGCCGAGCCGAGGCGTGCGCACCCGGTGCGTTCCCTCCGCGTCCGAGGCGAGGAGATCGATGGCGTCCCCGGGCGTCTCCTCCGACAGGAGCGAAGTCACCAGCACCACCTTGGGGCCGAGGCGATGCGCCGCCTCCAGCGCGGCCTTCGCCTCCGCGAGGGTCCCGCAGCGGCGCTCCGCCAGGAGCTCCAGTTCGAACTGGTTGGGCGTGATCACGTCGGCCGCCGGGACCGCCTGCTCGCGCATGAACTCCGGGATCCCGGGACGCACGAAGACGCCTCGGCCCACATCGCCGATCACCGGGTCGCAGCAATAGGTCGCCTGCGGGTTCGCCTGCCTCACCCGCGCCACGGCGGACAGGATGGCGTGGCCGATGTCCGCCGAACCCATATAGCCGGACAGCACGCCGTCGCATGAGCCGAGCACGCCCCGCTGGGCGATGCCGTCGACGATCTCCTCGATCATCGGGCCGTCGAAGACCCGGCCCGTCCAGTGGCCGTATCCGGTGTGGTTCGAGAACTGCACCGTGTGGATCGGCCACACGTCGCAACCCAGCCGCTGCATGGGGAAGACGGCCGAGGCGTTGCCCACATGGCCATAGGCGACATGGGACTGGATGGATAGGATGTTCATACCCTGAACATCGCCGCCGGCGCCTGTCACGACAAATGAAAACCCGTGATGGCGGGGATCGATCCGCGTGAAACCACATGCGAAAGCGGCCGGGATCGACCCGGCCGCCGCATTCAACGTCCGAGTGTCACTGCGCCGTCGAGCCGGAGCCTTGCGGCTTCATGCTCTGCGACCCGCCCGAGCCCTGCATGCCCATGGAACCGCTCGCCTTGCCGCTCGTCCCGGATATGGAGCCGGAGGTCGACGACCGGGAGTTCACGGACGCGCCGCCCTGCTGGCGGACCGATCCGGTCTCGACGTTGCGCGAGCGCTCGCGCGTGGCCGAGGCCTCGCCGCGGGTCGTGCTGCGCTCCGCCGAGAAGCGGGCCTCGCCCCGCTGCACCCGGCTGCTGCGCACAGAGACGCTGGCCGACGGCTCGCTGTCATAGCGATGCACGGTCCGGCTGCGGCGCGTCACCGACACGGACGGCTCGTCCTCGTAGCTGCGGACGATGTGCCGCTTGCGCTTGATGGTGATCGACGGCTCCTCGACATAGTGGCGCCGATGCTTGCTGTGGATCACGACCTTGCGGGACGGCTCGTGAATGCGGTGGACGACCTTCTTGCGCCGCACCACGGTCGTGCTCGGCTCATCCTCGTAGCGCGTGACGGAGCGATGCCGGACGGAGACGCTGGGTCCCTCCGAGATGCGGCTGCGCGTCCGGATCGAGACCCCGCTGTCCTCGCGGGTCCGTGAGCCGACCGTCGTGCGTCCTTCGACGCGCGTGCTGGAGCGCTCCGCGCGGGCCGAGCCTCCGGTCGTCTCCGAGCGCGACGTGGCCGCAGCCCCGGACGACTCCGACTTGGCGCTCTGGGCCGTCGCGCCCCGCTCGCCGCGGCTCTGGCCGCCGGCTTTCTGGCGCTGCAGGCTGGAGCCCGAATCGGACCCCGCGCTCATGGACGAACCGCCGGACGTATTGGATCCGGCCGAGCCGGCGGAGGGGCTGGTTTGCGCCAACGCCGTCGTGCTGATCAGCGCGAGGGCGAGGCCGAGACTGGCGATTTTCATTGCATACTCCGTTCTGAGGGACGGGAGGCTCTGGCCCGGCGATCCCGGCAGGCCGTCACCGTCCGCGGTTGCGGGACAGGCGCGGCGCCCTTGGCGCCGCGCCGGCTTGAAGCTTCAGTCCGGATCAGTCGATGACCTGGACGATGCGGCGGGTCTGCGGGTCGACCAGCACGGTGCGGTCATTGACCACCGAGTAGCGGTAGGTGGTCTTCACGCCGGCGCTCGCCGGAACCTCGTAGATCTGCACGTTCCGCGGCAGGCTCTCGCCGACGACGACCTTCTCCTGGACGCGCACGGAAGGATGGTGCTCCTTCACGACATATTCCTTGAACCGGGTCTCGTCCGGGCCGGCGAGCCCGCCGACGATGGCGCCCGTGGCCCCGCCCACGACGGCTCCGACCGGGCCGCCGACGACGGCTCCGCCCACCGCGCCCGCAGTCGCGCCTGCGGCTGCGCCGCCGGAGGACTGGGCCTGAGCGGCGATCGGCATGGCGATCAGCGCCGCCAGGGCGGCGCACGAAAGAAGCTTCGTATTCATGGCGTCTTCTCCTCGATCGCCCCCGCCCTCACAACGAGTAAGCGCGGTGACGGTTCCAGGCCGGGCGACGTCCCTGAAGAAACGGCCTTTTCTGAATAGGCATTCATGAGCGACATGAACAGACGTTCACGGATCCACGCCCTCCGATTGCTTTGCAGCGCGGCATGCCTATTCAAGGCGAGCGAAGATCTTAACGGAGCTAAAAGCAATAACGCCCCGGATTGCTCCGGGGCGTTCAGGGATCCGGGCCGCGCCGAATCGTTCAGGCGAGGTTCGAGCCGATCATTTCACCATCTCGGCCGCCTTCTTGGCGAAGCGGGGATCGAAGGTGTCGGCCAGATTGACCTTGGCGTCCTTCAGTTCAGGCTCGAACTGCTTCAGCATGTCGTTGGTGCTGGTCATTCCGCTCTCTGAGATCACGCCGGTGATCGAGTAGGTCGGCTTGGAGTTCTTCACCGCGAGGACGTAGAGCGCCTTGTCGCCCAGCAGATACTCCTCCGGGACCGCCGCGGCGATCTCCTCGGGCGAGGACTTTTGGATCCACTGCAGGGCCTTGTAGAGGCCGTTGGTGAGCGCCTGGACGGTGTTGGGGTTCTTGTCGATGAAGTCCTTCTTGGCGTAGAGCACGGCGGCCGGGTTCGAGCCGCCGAACAGCGCCTTGGTGCCCTCCTCCGTCCTGGTGTCGACGACGATCTTGATGTCGCCCGACTGCTCCAGCATGGACAGTACGGGTTCCAGGTGGGAGATCGCGTCCAGCTGGCCGTTGCGGATGGAGGCCACGGCCGACGCCGCGCTGCCCACGCCGATGAAGGACGCGTCCTGCGGCGTCAGCCCTTCCTTGGCGAGCAGGAAGTTGACCAGCATGTTGGTGGAGGAGCCCGGCGCGGTGACGCCGATCTTCATGCCCTTGAGGTCCTTCGGCGACTTGTAGGCGTCGGCCTTGGCCTTGGCGACGCCGACGGCGATGCCCGGGAACCTCCCGAGCTCCAGCACGGCGCGGATGTCCTGCCCCTTGGCCTGCATCCGGATGGTGTGCTCATAGGCGCCCGTCACCACGTCCAGCGAGCCGCCGATCAGGCCCTGCAGCGACTTGGCGCCGCCCGCGAAGTCGGAGATCTCGACGTCGAGCCCCTGCTCCTTGAAGAAGCCCTTCCGCTCGGCGATGGTCAGCGGCAGGTAGTAGAGCAGCGCCTTGCCGCCGACCCCTAGCTTGACCTCCTTCTTCTCCGGCGCTTGCGCGAAAGCCGCGCTCCCCGCCAGAAGCAGCGCGGCAGCCGCTGTCGCGATCAGCCTGAAGGGACTCATGTTTTCACTCCCTGTTGTTGTAATCCTGGAGCGCCTTCGCGCCCTGGTTGAACCGCTGCATCACACATGCGAGGCGGGCTGCGGTCGCCAGACCAGCAGCCGGTTCTCGATCATGGTCACCAGCCAGTCGATGACGAGCACGAAGGCGGCCAGGATCACCATCCCGGCGAAGACGCCCGTGACGTCGAAGACGCCTTCCGCTTCATGGATCAGGTAGCCCAGGCCCGCCGCGGAGCCCAGATATTCGCCCACTACCGCGCCGACCAGGGCGAAGCCCACCGATGTATGGAGCGACGAGAACATCCAGCTCAGCGCGGAAGGCCAGTACACGTGCCGAAATAGCTGGCGCTCGTTCATCCCCATCAGCCTGGCGTTGGCGAGGACCACCGGGCTCACCTCCTTCACCCCCTGATAGACGTTGAAGAACACGATGAAGAAGACGAGGCTCACCCCGAGCGCCACCTTCGACCAGATGCCGAGCCCGAGCCAGAGCATGAAGATCGGCGCCAGCACCACCCGCGGCAGGGCGTTCGCCATCTTCACATAGGGGTCGAACACCGCGGCGACGGTCGGCTTGCGGGCGAACCAGAAGCCGAAGAGCACGCCCCCGACCGAGCCGATCAGGAAGGCCAGCACGGTCTCGCTGAGCGTGATCGACAGGTGCTTCCAGATCTGCCCGCCTGCGAAGAGCTTCCAGATCCGCCCGATCACATCGAGCGGCGTCGAGAAGAAGAATTTGGGCAGGAGGTAGACGCCGCCGATCGGCACCGTCGATCCGACATGCCAGATCAGGAGCGCCACGACGGCGACGAGGGCCTGCAGGACGAAGAGCCGGGTCCGGCTCGGACCGCTCACGCCGCTCCCCCATAGGCTTTCACGACCTCGTCCCGCAGCTCGCCCCAGATGGCCCTGTGGAGGGCGTGGAAGCGCGGATCGAGCCTCACCTCCGACACGTCCCGCGGGCGCGGCAGGTCGATGGCGTGGTCGCCGATGATGCGCGCCTTCGGCCCCGCCGACATGATCACCACCCGGTCGGCGAGCGCGATCGCCTCCTCCAGGTCATGGGTGACGAACAGCACCGCCTTGCGGTCGGCGGCCCAGAGCTCGAGCAGCAGAGTCCCCATGATTTGCCGAGTCTGCGCATCCAGCGGTCCGAAGGGTTCGTCCATCAGCAGGATCTTGGGATCGCGGATGAGGACCTGCGCCAGCCCGACGCGCTTGCGCTGGCCGCCCGAGAGCTGGTGCGGGTAGCGGTCCGCGAACGCCGCCAGCCCCACGCGGCCGAGCCAGGCCCTGGCCTGCTTGCGGGCCTCGGCGGACGAGCGCCCCCCCACCTCGAGCGCGATGGCGACGTTCTCCAGCGACGTCTTCCAGGGCATCAGCGCGTCCTGCTGGAAGAGGTAGCCGGCCTTGGCGTTCAACCCGCTCAGGCTCTCGCCGAAGATCGTGACCGAACCGCCGGCCGGACGCAGAAGGCCGGCTGCGGCGTTCAGCAATGTGGATTTGCCGCAGCCCGTCGGCCCCACGATGGCGACGAACTCGCTGTCGGCGACCCGCAGGGTGGTCGGCGCCACGGCCTCGTAAACGGGCTGAGATCCGCCCCCATACGCGATCGACACACCGTCCAGCGCCACGGCCGGCGGCTTGGCTCCTGGCGCATCGCGTTCAATCACGCGCAACACCACCATCCCGACGCTCTCCCGATTTCGGCCGGCGATGCGGCCTGATTTCGGCCGTCACGGTAGTCAGCGGAGGCAACGAGGGCAAGAACAACGGCCCGCCTGACCGGCCGAGAAGGCGAGCGCTGCGCCAGCCGCAGAGCTTGGAGCGCAAGGGCCCAGCGCCACGATCAAAAGCAGCTTGAGCGCACCTTTGCTTGCAAAAAGTCAAATTTGAGTCACGGTGTGACCGTTTCATATGCACGGCTCGACAACGAGCCGCCGCCAGTCGCCGCCGCCCGGCCGGCCTGGAGGATACGCTTCGCCGGGCCCCAGGACCGGACCCACCATGTCCATCTCTCGCCTTCTCGCCGCTTCCGCAGTCGTCGGCCTCCTCGCCGGTCCCGCACTGGCGCAAACCGCGCCGGCCACGGCTCCGGCCGTCGTTCCGCCCGCCACGACAGCGCCCGCCAAGCCGGCCGTTCCCGCCAAGCCGGCGACTCCCGCGGCTGTTGCGCCGGCGAAGCCGGTCGTGGCGGCTCCAGCAGCGCCGGCGGCGACGGCTCCGGCGAAGCCGGCCATGGCGGCTCCCGCTGCTCCCGCCCCGGCTCCGACCGTCGCGGCTCCGGCGAAGCCCGCCGTGGCCTCCCCGGCGCCGGCTGCCGCCGTCACGGGCGCCAAGGTGAACCTCAACACCGCCACCGCCGAGGAACTCGACAAGCTGCCGCAGATCGGCCCCGCCCGGTCCAAGGCGATCATCGAGGCGCGCGCCAAGGGCAAGTTCAAGGACTGGGCCGACTTCCAGGCCCGCAACGTCATTCCGTCCAACGCCGAGACGGCGATCAAGGACCTCGCCGTCGTCCGCTGAGCTGACCTTCTAAACGGAAAAGCCCCGGCGGATCGCTCCGCCGGGGCTTTTTCGTGACGCTTCAGCCGCGGGCCGTCGGTCCGCGCGGGACTTAGTTCTTGGACTTGTCGACCAGCGCCTTGGCCTTGATCCAGGGCATCATGTCGCGCAGCTTGCCGCCGACTTCCTCGATCTGGTGGGCGGCGTTCCGGGCGCGCACGGCCTTGAACGAGGTCTGGTTGACCTTGTTCTCCAGCATCCAGTCGCGCGTGAACTTGCCGGTCTGGATGTCGTTGAGGACGCGCTTCATCTCGGCCTTGGTTTCCGAGGTGATGATGCGCGGGCCGGTCACGTACTCGCCGTACTCGGCGGTGTTCGAGATCGAGTAGTTCATGTTGGCGATGCCGCCCTCGTAGATGAGGTCGACAATCAGCTTCACCTCGTGCAGGCACTCGAAATAGGCCATCTCGGGGGCGTAGCCCGCCTCGACCAGCGTCTCGAAGCCGGCGCGGATCAGCTCCACGAGGCCGCCGCAGAGCACGACCTGCTCGCCGAAGAGGTCCGTCTCGCACTCTTCCTTGAAGGTCGTCTCGATCACGCCGGCGCGGCCGCCGCCATTGGCCGACGCGTAGGAGAGGCCGAGGTCATGCGCATTGCCGGATGCGTCCTGGTGGATCGCGATCAGGGTCGGCACGCCGCCGCCGCGCTGGTACTCGGAACGCACCGTGTGGCCGGGGCCCTTGGGGGCGACCATGAGGACGTCGAGGTCCTTGCGGGGCTCGATGAGGTTGAAGTGCACGTTGAGGCCGTGCGCGAACATCAGGGCCGCGCCCTGCTTCATGTTCGGGGCGAGCTCGTCGCGGTAGATGTCGGCCTGCAGCTCGTCCGGGGTGAGCATCATCACCACGTCGGCCCACTTGGCGGCTTCCACCACGGTCATGACCTTGAGGCCTTCGCCCTCGGCCTTCTTGACCGTCGGCGAGCCGGCGCGCAGCGCCACGGCGATGTTCTTCACGCCGCTGTCGCGCAGGTTCAGCGCATGGGCGTGGCCCTGCGAGCCGTAGCCCACGATGGCGACGTTCTTGCCCTTGATCAGGTTGATGTCCGCGTCGCGGTCGTAATAAACGCGCATGGGTGTCGTCCTCTCTTGGGCTCCCGCCCCCGGCGGTTCGGCCCTCTGCCTGTTGGTGTTCCGTCCGGCCGGGTGGTGGATGGAGGTCCCGGCGGTGCTTTACTGGTCGCAAGGCCCGTAAACAAGCCCCACGCACAAGGTTCGCGCGCATGGACGCCATGCGGCCGCCGACACATTCTTGCTCTGCGATGACGTTCGGCGACGGGTTCCGTCGCCGTACGGAGTTGAGACGACAGATCCGGTCCGAAGGCACCGCTCCGTTACGGAAGCTGTAGCCCTTCCCGCTCGAACACGCGGCGGACCGCCGGCCGTTCGGCCAGCCGTCGAGCATGGGCGGTCCAATGGGGATATGTCGCCGGCATGTCGAAGGCCAGGGTCGGACCGCGACCCCACAGCCAGAACACCAGCACGTAGAAATCCGCGACCGAGAGGCGGTCGCCCGCCGCGAAAGTGCGGCCGGCCAGGCGCGCATCCACCTGCGACCAGACGTCGAGGCAGGTCTCGCGCCCCTTTTCCATGACCTCCGCCTTGGCGGCGTCGCTGGAGGCGTAGCGCTCCGGGCGGCGCACATGCGCGTAGGCGACATGCACCGTCGACGAGCACCAGGCCAGCCATTCGGCGCAGCGCGCCTCGTCGCGGGGATCGTCGGGCCAGAGGCCCGCCGCCGGATGCGTCCGGGCGACATGGCGCAGGATGGCCGGAACTTCGGTGAGCACCCAATCGCCATCGACCAGCGCGGGGACGCGGCCCTTCGGGTTGAGCGCCAGATAGGCCGGCGAACGCTGCTCCCCTTCGGCGAAATTCACCCGCACAGGCTCGAAGGTCGCGCCGACCTCCTCGAGGACCAGATGCGCGGCGAGCGAACACGCTCCCGGCGAATGATAGAGCTTCAGCGACATAAAATTCTCCTGGATATCCGGGTCTAGATCGCGTCCGCGCCGCGCCCCATCGCGGCGATGCCGGTCCGCGACACTTCGACGAGGCCCACCACCGCCATGACGCGCAGGAAGCGCTCGATCTCTTCCGTCGCGCCCGTGAGCTCGAAGACGAAGGAGGTGAGCGTGGCGTCCAGCGTCCGCGCGCCGAAGGCCACCGCAAGCCGCATGGCCTCGACCCGGCTCTCGCCGGAGCCGACGACCTTCACCAAGGCGAGCTCGCGTTCGATCGCCTCGCCCTGGACAGTCAGGTCCACCACCCGGTGGACCGGCACGAGGCGGTCGAGCTGGTGCTTGATCTGCTCGATGACCTGCGCGGTCCCGGTGGTCACGATCGTGATGCGCGAGACATGCGCCTCATGCTCTGTTTCCGAGACGGTCAGGCTCTCGATGTTGTAGCCGCGCCCGGAGAACAGCCCCGCGATGCGGGCGAGAACGCCTGGCTCGTTGTCGACGAGCACCGACAAGGTGTGGCGCGCCGGCGGCTGCGTCTTCGGGGCGTCGGAATAATGGGATTTCATCGGCATGTTCATCGTAGCCCCTTCCACATCGGTTTCGCCGCCCGTGCTCACTTGGCCCTGAAGGGCCCGATCGCGGGCTCATCGACCTCGTCGTGAGCGACGACCCACGGTTCGCTCATTCCCGCCTCCTGCCATTCCACGAAGGCCGGATGGTCCAGAACGGCGTCCATATAGGCCCGGGCAGGACCCGGCGCGGCGATGCTGTAGGTCTGCAGGCGCGTCACCACGGGCGCGAACATCGCGTCCGCCGCCGTGAAGGCGCCGAACAGGAACGGGCCGCCGGCGGATGCGCCAAAACTCTCCCGCGCCCGGGACCAGAGCTGCGTCACCCTGGCGACGTCCTTGGCGACGAGTTCGCCGCGGTCCATCGCGGCGAAGCGCTTGCGCAGGTTCATCGGACAGGCCGACCTCAGCCCCCGGAAGCCCGCATGCATCTCCGCCGAGATCGTTCGCGCGAAGGCCCGGGCCTTGATGTCCTCCGGCCAGACCCGCTTCTCGGGGAAGCGATCGGCCAGATAGTCCATGATCGCCAGCGACTCCCACACGGTGACGTCGCCGTCCACCAGGATCGGCACCGTCGAGCCAGCCTGATAGGCGCTGACGCGGGGCCGGAACTCCGGCGTGTCGAGCGGGATCAGGTCTTCCTCGAAGGGGATGTCCAGAGCCCGCATCAGGATCCATGGCCGCAGCGACCAGGACGAGTAGGCCTTGTTGGCGATGACGAGCTTCATGAAGCGGGTTCCTGGAGCAGTGCGACGCGCCGGGCGCCGGGCAGGTCGCCGGCCGCGCGGGCGCGGTCGGCCGTGACGAGGGTTTCAGCATCGCCGCCGAACGTCGACGGCGAGCAGGCGATGCGGGGCCCCGATCGCCTCACACCAGTTCGCGCCCCCTGGCGTCGATGATGTCGCCGGTCTCGCCCTCGAAGTCGGGCAGGATCATCTCGTTGTGAGCCTTTCCGGACGGGATCATGGGGAAGCAGTTCTCGTTCTTCGAGACGATGCAGTCGAAGATCACGGCCTTGGGACTGTCGATCATCTCCAGGATGGCGCGATCGAGATCGTCCGGATCCGAGCAGCGGATGCCGTGCCCGCCATAGGCTTCGGCCAGCTTGACGAAGTCCGGCAGCGCCTCCGAGTAGCTCTCCGAATAGCGCCCGCCATGCAGCAGCTCCTGCCACTGGCGCACCATGCCCATGTACTGGTTGTTCAGGATGAAGATCTTCACTGGCAGCCGGTACTGCAGCGCCGTCGACATCTCCTGCATGTTCATCAGGATCGAGGCCTCGCCGGCGATGTCGATGACGAGCGCGCCCGGATGGGCCATCTGCACGCCGACCGCGGCCGGCAGGCCGTAGCCCATGGTGCCGAGGCCGCCGGACGTCATCCAGCGGTTCGGCTCCTGGAAGTGGAAATACTGCGCGGCCCACATCTGGTGCTGGCCGACCTCGGTCGTCACATAGACGTCCCGGTCCTTGGTCAGTTCGTACAGGCGCTGGACCGCGTATTGCGGCTTGATCACCTTCGGATCCTTGCGGAACCCGAGGCAGTTGCGCTCGCGCCAGCCCTCGATCCGCTTCCACCACTCGGCGTGGGCGGCCTTGTCGACCTGCGGCGCCTGGGTGCGCCAGAGCCGGACCATGTCCTCCAGCACGTGGCCGCAATCGCCCACGATGCCGATGTCGACCCGCACGTTCTTGTTGATGGACGAGGGATCGATGTCGATGTGGATCTTCTTGGACCGCGGCGAAAAGGCGTCCAGCCGGCCGGTGATGCGGTCGTCGAAGCGTGCGCCGATGCAGATCATGACGTCGCAGTCATGCATCGCCAGGTTGGCCTCATAGGTCCCGTGCATGCCCAACATGCCGAGCCACTGCCGGTCCGCCGCCGGATAGGCGCCCAGCCCCATCAGCGTGGAGGTGATCGGGTAGCCAGTCAGGCGCACGAGTTCGCGCAGCAGCGCGGACGCCTCGGGGCCGGAGTTGATGATCCCCCCGCCCGTATAGAAGACGGGCCGCTTGGCCGAGGCGATCAGGTCGACCGCGGCGCGGATGCGGTTCATGTCGCCCTTGATCTGAGGGCGATAGGTCTTGTGCTGGTTCGACATGGGCTTGGCGTAGGAGCCCTTGGCGAACTGAATGTCCTTTGGAATATCGACCACCACCGGCCCGGGGCGCCCGTTGGAGGCGACGTAGAACGCCTCGTGCAGGATGCGCGGCAGGTCCTCGATGGAGCGGACGAGATAGTTGTGCTTCGTGCAGTGGCGCGTAATGCCGACCGTGTCGCACTCCTGGAAAGCGTCCGAGCCGATGAGGTGCGTCGGCACCTGGCCGGTGATGCAGACCAGCGGGATGGAATCCAGCATGGCGTCGGTCAGGCCGGTGACCGCGTTGGTCGCGCCCGGCCCCGACGTCACCAGCACGCAGCCGACCTTGCCGGACGAGCGGGCGTAGCCCTCCGCGGCGTGAACGGCCCCCTGCTCGTGCCGCACGAGGACGTGCTTCACCTGGTCCTGATGGAAGATGGCGTCGTAGATCGGCAGCACGGCGCCGCCGGGATAGCCGAAGATGTGCTCGACGCCCTGGTCCTGGAGCGCCTGGACGACCATCTCGGCGCCGGTCATCTGTCGGGTCATCGGTGAGCTCCCATCAGGTTCGTTCAAAGGGTGGTCGGTCGGGACGTTCAGGCAACAAAAAAGGCCCCGGTAAGGGACCTCGGACACGGCGCCATCGTCGGGATTGCGGTCTACGACCGTCCCGTCTCTGGCGCCTCGGTTACAATAAGAATGTTGCGCACGCGCGCGTCCCTCGATTGCGAAACGTGCGGGACCGTAGTCGCCCGCCGAAAACCCGTCAAGCGCTTTCCGAGGAGAGCTTGAGCCCGAGCCGCCTCGTCCGGCGGCCTCATGGCGACGTCACCGGCGGCCCCTCGACGAAGCTGAGGCTCGCCAGCACGGCCCGCTCGGCTTCGGCGGGGTCGACCCAGAGCCAGCCTTCGCCCTGATGGCGGAACCAGGTGAACTGCCGCTTGGCGTAGTGGCGCGTGTCCGCCTTGGCCCGCTCGATCGCCTCCGGCAACGTCATCTCGTCCCGCAGCGCCTTGATCAGCCAGGGCGCGCCATGGGCCCGCATGGCCGGGAGCGCGGGGTCGAGCTCCCGCGCCGCGAGCGCCTTCACCTCTTCGAGCGCGCCGAGGCTCACCATGGCGTCGAAGCGGGCGTCGATTCGGCGGTAGAGCTCGTCCCGGTCCGGGGCGAGGAACACCCGCAGACAGGCCTCCGGCGCGAGGAGGCGCCCCTGCCGTTCGCCCTGGAAGCGGACGAGCGGCCGCCCCGTGGCCTGGAACACCTCCAGGGCGCGCACGATCCTCTGGCGATCGCTCGGCCGCAGCGTGGCCGCCGTGTCCGGGTCGCGGTGCGCCAGCTCGGCGTGCAGCTGGTCGGCCGGTACATCCGTGGTGGCCGCCCGCACGGCCGCGCGGACCTCCTCGGGGACCTCCGGGATCTCCGACAGGCCCTCCAGCAGCGCCTTGAAGTAGAGCCCCGTCCCGCCCGTCACGATCGGGATCCGCCCGGCCGCCGTCTGCGCGCCAAGCTCAAGCGCCGCCGCGCGGGACCATTTCCCAACCGAATAGGCCTCCGCCGCGTCGACATGGCCGAACAGCCGGTGCGGCGCCGCCTTCTCCTCGTCAGGGCTGGGCCGGGCCGTGATGATGCGCAGGTTTCGGTAGACCTGCATGGAATCGGCGTTGATCACGGCGCCGCCAAGACGCCGCGCCAGGTTCACCGCGAGGGCGGACTTGCCGCTCGCGGTCGGTCCTGCGATGAGGATGGCCTGGAACCCGTGCGCCACGGCGCGTCACCCGCTGAACACCTGCAAGGCCATGATCGACCACGTCGCGACGCTCGTCTGCCATCCCGAACGCCCGGCGCTTTCCGATGCGCTGCTTGCGCGCGTCGCGCAAGTCCTGCCCGGGGCGCAATCTCCTCGCATGCTGAATCCGGGGCTCGCGGCGGACATCCCGTTCCGCGTCCCGGCGGCCGCGACGGACGAGCCTTACGACGCCCGCGCGCAGGCGGATCGCGCCCGCGCCGCGCTGGACGGAGCTCCCGTCGACGTCATCGTCCAGCCGGTCGCGACGCGGCGCAAGCGGCTCTTCCTGGCCGACATGGACTCCACCATGATCGGCCAGGAATGCATCGACGAACTCGCCGACTTCGTCGGCTTGAAGGAGAGGGTCTCGGCGATCACCGAACGCGCCATGCGCGGCGAACTCGCCTTCGAACCCGCCCTGCGCGAGCGGGTCGCGCTGCTGGCTGGGCTCGACATCGGCGTGGTGGACCGCATCATCGCCGAACGCATCACGCTGACCCCCGGCGGCCCGGCCCTGGTGCGGACCATGCGGCGGGACGGCGGCTATGCGGCGCTGGTCTCGGGAGGGTTCACGGTCTTCACCGGCCCGATCTCGCGCATGATCGGTTTCGACGAGCATCGGTCCAATGTGCTGGTCGCCGAGGGACGGGAGCTCGCCGGCAGGGTGGAGGAGCCGATCCTCGGCAAGGAAGCCAAGCTCGCCGCCCTCTTGGAGCTGCGTGACCGGTTCGGTCTGGCGCATGCCGACACCCTGGCCATCGGCGACGGCGCGAACGACCTCGCCATGCTGGAGCAGGCGGGCCTCGGCGTCGCTTTCCGGGCCAAGCCGGCCGTCGCGGCGTCCGCCCATGCGCGCCTCGACCACGCCGACCTCACCGCCCTCCTCTACGCACAGGGCTACCGGCGCGAAGAGTTCGCCGACTGAACCGCGTCCAACTCAGCACGAGAGGGCCGACCGCAGCTGCGGCGCCGCGTGTACCCTTCTCCCCGGCGCGAGGAGAACGCAGCCGGGCGAAGCGAGGTCGGATGAGGGGAGCGGCCCGGCCACCCTCACCCAGCCCTCTCCCCAATCCGGGGAGTGGGAGCAGATCGAGGCTGCGTCGATCAGTCCAGCCCGACGGCCACGAAGCGCACTTCGCCCTGGGCGTTGGCCACGAGCAGGAGCGCGGACTTCTTGCCGTCCTTCTTGAGGGCGTCGATCCGGCGCGCCACGGCGTCGGGCGTGGTCACCGGCTCCTGCTGAACCTCCACGATGACGTCGCCGGGCTGGATGCGCTTGTCGGCCGCCGGGGAGTTCGGGTCGACCCGGCCCACCACGACGCCCTTGACGCTGTCCTTGATGGAGTAGCGCCGGCGCAAATCGTCCGTCAGCCCTGAGAGCTCCAGGCCCAGCGCCTTCTTGATCGCCGGCTTCTCCGGCTCGCCGCCGCCCTGGCCGTTGCTGGCGAACTTGGCCTGCTTCTCGCCGTCCTCGAGACGGCCGAGCTTCACCGTCTTGGTCTCTTCCTTGCCCTTGCGGATGATCCCGACGGCGACCTCCTTGCCCACGGGCGTCTGGCCGACGATGCGGGGCAGGTCCTTCGACTCCTTCACCTCGACGCCGTCGAACTTGACGATGACGTCGCCGGCCTCGATGCCGGCGGGCTTGGCCGGGCCCTTCTCGTCGATGCCTGCCACCAGGGCGCCGCGCGGCGACCCGAGGCCGAGGCTCTCGGCGATGGCGTCATCGACGTTCTGGATGCGGACGCCGAGCCAGCCGCGGCGCGTCTCGCCATACTGCACGAGCTGGTCGATGACCGGCTTGGCCATGTTGGACGGCACCGAGAAGCCGATGCCGATGGAGCCGCCCGACGGCGACAGGATGGCGGTGTTGATGCCGATGACCTCGCCGTCCATGTTGAACAGCGGCCCGCCGGAGTTGCCCTTGTTGATGGCCGCGTCGGTCTGGATGTAGTGGCCGTAGCTCTGGTCCGAGATGTCGCGGTTGCGGGCCGACACGATGCCGGCCGAGACCGACCCGCCGAGGCCGAACGGGTTGCCGATGGCGATCACCCAGTCGCCGATGCGCGACTTGTCGCTGTCGCCGAACTTCACCGACTTCAGCGGCTTGTCTGATTTCACCCGCAGCACGGCGAGATCGACCTTGGCGTCCTTGCCGACCACCTCGGCCTTCAGCTTGCGGCCGTCATTGAAGATCACGGTGACGTCGTTGGCGTCGCCGATCACGTGGTTGTTGGTGATCACGAGGCCGGACGGATCGACCACGAAACCGGAGCCGAGCGAATTGGAGCGGCGCTGCGGGCGCGGGGCGCCCTGCTCGCCGTTTTGCCCCCGCTGGTTGAAGAAATCGTCGAAGAATTCCTGGAACGGCGACCCCGGCGGCAGCTGCGGCGTGGGAACCGAACGCTGCTCCGTCACGGTCGTGGAGGCCGAGATGTTGACCACCGCATCGGTGACCTGCTCTGCGAGATCGGCGAAGGACTCCGGCGCGGACCGGGCGATGGCCAGGGTCGGGGCCGCGATCGAGCCGGCTCCGAGGGCCGCGGCCGCAGCCGCCGCGATCGCCGTGCGCCTCAGGGTGATCAGGATGGGCTGGGCCATGGACGTCCTCTGTTCGTTCGCGTGATGGTCCGCAGCCGAGAGGCCGGAGGGAGCCCGCAGGCCGGACCATCGCAAGGGAGCGGGTGGGTCGCTGAGTTAGAGAGAATTTAGGGCGGATTACGGGCGCAGGCGAGAGGCGGCGAGAAACTCACGCCGGCCGCGCGCCAAGCCGCACGCAGCCTCAGCGCAGGGCCGACCGGCACAGCCAGACCAGCGCGACGCCCAGCGCGGCGCTGACCAGCCCAACGACGCGCATCCGGCCCTCGCCGAGTTCGAGCGCCTCGGTCATGCGGCTGCGCACGAAGGCCGGGAAGGCAGCGAACAGCAAGCCCTCGATGGCGAAGACGAGGCCCACCCCGGCCATGAAATCCGTCACGCCCGGTCCTCTGCCGATGGCGAAGAGCCCCGGGACCTTCCCGCGGCGCCCGGGCCGCCTGGATCGCCAGACGCCCGGCCGCCGCCAGGAGGGAAGGCTCGCCCGGTCAGGGCTTGGCCTCGCCCGGCGCGGGCGGCGCCGCAGTCGAGACGCCCGGAGGCGGCGCCGGGGCCAGCGTGGCCGGCAACCGTCCCTGCTCCTTGGGCTTGGCCGTCGGATTTCCGAAGTAACGGAAGAAATCCGAGTCCGGCGTGAGCACCATGCGGGTGTCGCCGGTCTTCATAGCGACCTCATAGGCCTGCATGGAGCGGTAGAACGAGAAGAAGTCCGGGTCGCGGTTGAACGCGTCGGCCAGCAGCCTGTTCTTCTCGGCCTCGCCATTGCCGCGCAATTCGTCCGCGCGGCGGGTGGCGTCGGCGCGCAGCACCACGACGTCGCGGTCCGCCTTGGCCTTGATGGTCTGCGACATCTGCGAGCCGTTGGCGCGGATGTCCGCCGCCTCGCGCTGGCGCTCCGTCTGCATGCGCTGGAACACCGCCTGGCTGTTCTGCTCCGGCAGGTCCGCGCGCCGCAGCCGCACGTCGACGACCTCGATGCCGAGGCCTCCGGCCTGGCGGTTCACGTCGTCGCGGATCTTGTGCATCAACGCCTGGCGATCGGTCCGCACCACCGCGGTGAAGCTGGCGTCGGCCAGCACCGTGCGGACGGTCGAGTTGACGATCGAGGTCAATCGCGAGGCCGCGCCCGGGACGTTCCCGACGCTCTGGTAGAAGCGCAGCGGATCGGTGACCCTGAAACGCGTGAACGCGTCGACCACGAGGCGCTTCTGGTCGGAGGCGATGACCTCCTGCGAGGGCAGCTCGAGATCGAGGATGCGCTTGTCGATATCGACGACGACATCGATGAAGGGCGCCTTGAAGTAGAGGCCCGGCTCCGTGATGGGAGCGCGCGCCACCTTGCCGAAGCGGAACACCAGCGCCTGCGAGGTCTGCTGCACCACGAAGGTGGAGCTGTAGAGCAGCACGGCGAGCAGAAGTAGCGCGATGGCCGTGACGAGACGGACGGTCGAGTTCATTTCTGCGCTCCCTGCGTCGGACGGCGCTGGAGTTCGTTGAGCGGCAGATATGGCACCACGCCCTGTCCATTCCCGTTCTTGTTGTCGAGGATGATCTTGTCGGTCCCGCCGAAGACGCGTTCCATCGTCTCCAGATACATGCGCTCGCGGGTCACGTCGGGCGCCTTGCGGTATTCCTCGTAGACCTGCTTGAAGCGGCTCGCCTGGCCGTTGGCCTCGGCGATGATGCGCTCGCGATAGGCTTCCGCCTCCTGGACGATGCGCGCGGCCTCGCCTCGGGCCTCGGGAACCACCTTGCTGGCGTAGGTCTCGGCCTCGTTGCGGGCGCGATCCTGGTCCTGGCGCGCGGCCTGGACGTCGCGGAACGCGTCGATGACCTGCTGCGGCGGATCCACCTTCTGGAGCTGCACGAGACGAACCTCGACGCCGGACTTGTAGGTGTTCAGCACGTCCTGCATCAGCTGGCGGACCTCGGTCTCGATCGCGCCGCGGTCGGTGGTCAGGATCTGCTGGATGTTGCGGCGGCCCACCACCTCGCGCATGGAGGCCTCGGCGACCGCCTTCACGGAGGCTTCGGGCGCCTGGATGTTGAAGGCGTAGTCGGCGGCCCGGGCCGGGTTGATCTGCCACTGCACCGCGTAGTCGATGTCGACGATGTTTTCGTCGCCGGTGAGCATCAGGCTCTCTTCCAGCACGTCGCGGAAACCGCTGCGGCGGTTGCCCTCGGCGCTGCGGTAGCCGACCTCGGTGGTGTTCACCGTGGTGACGGGGCGCTTCTCCACGCGCCCGATCGGGGCCGGATAGTTGTAGTTCAGGCCGGGCTGGGTGGCGCCGACATATTTGCCGAACACGAGGTTGAGGCCGATCTCCTCCTGCCTCACCGTGTAGAAGCCGGTCGCCAGCCACAGGAGCACGGCGCCGAGCGCGATGGCGGCGACGCCGCGCCCGCCCATTCCGCCGCCCGGCATCACCTGGCGCAGCTTGTCCTGGCTACGGCGAAGGAGCTCTTCCAGGTCAGGCGGAGAGCCGTTGCCTCCTCCGCCGCCCTGCGGACCGGTGCCCCATGGCCCCTGCTTGCGGGGTCCCCAGGGGCCTCCCCCTCCGCTTTGATTGCTCCAAGGCATCCAGGTGTCCTCTTCCGCTCTGGTCGTTGTTATGCCTGGGCTTCGCCCCGATGGGCCCGCCAAGGCGCGTTTATCGCACGGAAGTGGGGTGTCGTGTGCGCTTCGTCAACGGAGGCTCGGCCGGATGGTTGACGAAGATCGCGCAGGGTGGGGGCGAGCGACCCTATCGGCGGACGAAATCGATGAACGAGAAGGCGAATTCGTCGTCCGGGCCGGCTGGATGGTCCTCGCGCCGGGCCTCCCGGAACCGGGTGGAATCGATCTGCGGGAAGCTCGCGTCGCCGGCCGGCGTGGCCTTCACGAGGGTGAGGTGGATGCGGTCGACCAGATCCATCGTCTCGGCGTAGATCTGCGCCCCGCCTCCGATCACGACGCTGTCGGCCTGCGACCTGGCCCCGATCTCCTGCGCGAGGCGAAGCGCCTCATCCAGAGAGTGCGCCACATGCGCGCCCGGCGCGGCGAAGCCCGGATCGCGCGTGACGACGATGCTCTCGCGCCCGGGCAGCGGCTTGCCGATCGATTCGAACGTCTTGCGACCCATCACGAGGGGACGGCCCAGCGTCAGCGCGCGAAAACGCCGCAAGTCCGTCTTGATGCGCCAGATGAGGCCGTTGTCCCGGCCGATGACGCCGTTCTCGGCCGCGGCCACGATGCTGACGAGCGGCAGAGCCATGCCGCTCACCGCGCCTGGTCGGCGAGGCGCCACAGCGCCTCTCCGGTGACGCGGCACCGTGTCCAGTCATCGAGCGTCTCGGCCCCCTGCGCCTTGTAGAAGGCGATGGACGGCTCGTTCCAGTCGAGCACCTGCCACTCCAGCCGCGCCAGGCTCTCGGCGACGCAGCGCTTGGCCAGATTCGCCAGGAGCGCCTTCCCCAGCCCGTGCCCGCGGGCCTGCGGGCGCACATAGAGGTCTTCCAGGTAGAGCCCGCAGCGGCCGCGGAAGGTGGAGAAGCTGTAGAACCACAGCGCGAAGCCCGCCGCCTCGCCCCGGTGCTCGGCGATGTCGCAGAACACCTTCGGCGCGTCGCCGAAGAGCGCCTCCTCGATCATCTCGGGCGTGGCGTCGATCTCATGCGACAGGCGTTCATACTCGCCGAGTTCGCGGATCATGGCGAAGACGAGGGGCGCATCGCCGAGAGCGGCGGGACGAACGGAAAGGGTCATGGGCGGCTCTGAATTCGCGCTTCGGGCGGCCTCAGACCGCCACCGGCGCCCGGATGGCGGGATGAGGGTCGTAGCCTTCGATCACAACGTCCTCGAAGGCGAAATCGAAAAGGCTTTTCACGTCTGGGTTGAGGATCAGCCGCGGCAAAGGCCTTGGCTCGCGGCTCAGCTGCAGCCGCACCTGCTCCAGGTGGTTCGAATAGAGATGCGCGTCGCCGAAGCTGTGCACGAATTCGCCGGGCTGCAGGCCCGTGACATGCGCCACCATGGCGGTGAGCAGGGCGTAGCTGGCGATGTTGAACGGCACGCCGAGGAAGACGTCGGCCGAGCGCTGGTAGAGCTGGCAGGAGAGCCGCCCGTCCGCCACGTAGAACTGGAACAGGCAATGGCAGGGCGCAAGCGCCATCCTGTCGAGGTCGGCCGGGTTCCAGGCCGACACCACGAGGCGGCGCGAGTCAGGATTGCGCCGGATCTCGTCGAGCACCCACCGGATCTGGTCGACCGTGCCGCCGCCCGGCTTCTCCCAGCTGCGCCACTGCTTGCCGTAGACGGGGCCGAGATCGCCCTGCTCGTCGGCCCACTCGTCCCAGATGCTCACGCCGTTGGCCTGCAGGTAAGCCACATTGGTGTCGCCGGCCAGGAACCAGAGCAGTTCGTGCACGATCGACTTCAGGTGCAGCTTCTTGGTCGTCACCAGGGGGAAGCCCTGCGCGAGGTCGAAGCGCAGCTGGTGGCCGAACACGCTCAGGGTGCCGGTGCCGGTCCGGTCGGACTTTGCGGTTCCCTCGTTGAGGATCCGTCGCATGAGATCGTGATAGGCGTGCATGGCGCTCCCCGAGAGCGTGGAGGTTAACCCGATTCACTGTGACGAACAGCGGCCCTGCAACCTGCAAGACGTGTTGTCCAGCGCTCTTTTCGCAGCGCTTTCGCCCCCAGCCCCTTCCGTTCGCGGGAGCGAGGCCCTATATTCCGGTTGTCGCCCGCAAGGGCGTCTATAGCGATAAACGGTCATCGGAATAAGCCTTACGGACCCGGGGGCGGTACCCGGCGCCTCCACCAGAACCCAGCGTCCGCTCTTCGGAGCTGGGCTCCGGCGGGGGCGAAATAGGATCGACGTGGGTGTAAAGGGTGCTCTTTCGCTCGGCATGGTACCGCCGTTATCGGGCTAAACTTATAGTTGCCAACGACAACTATGCTCAGGTTGCGGTGGCCGCGTAACGCGGTCTCTGACGCCTAAACAAAGCCCTTGCGGGTAGCACCGTAAGGCGGGGCTCGGAGGCGCCTGGCAACAGAAGCCTCCACTTTCCCTTCCTTGCGCCGGTTCAGGAATGCCGCAGGACCTCATCCGCTACGATCTTCTGGTCCAGGACGCGCTCAAGGGCGTGGTTCGCAAGGTTCTTGCCGATGCGGCGGCTCATGGCCTCCCGGGCGAGCACCATTTCTACATCTCATTCCGCACCGGCGACCCTGGCGTGCGCATCTCCAACCGGCTTCGCGAGAAGTATCCGGAGGAGATGACGATCGTGCTCCAGCACCAGTTCTGGGACCTTGGCCTCACCGAGCACACCTTCGAGGTGGGGCTGTCCTTCTCGGGCGTGCCGGAGCGTCTCCTGGTCCCGTTCGATTCGCTGACCGGCTTCTTCGATCCCTCCGTCCAGTTCGGCCTGAAATTCGAGCTCTCCGGAGCCGAGGACGCCGACAATGACGAGGGCGAAGAGGACGATGCCGAAGCGTCTCCGGCGGGCGCTCCTTCGACCCCGTCCGCCAAGGGCCCGGCCGCGCTGCCCTCCCCGAAGCAGGGCGCGGCGAAGAGCGGCCCCGCCAGGATCGCGCCCGCAAAGACCAGCCCGGGCAAGCCGGCTGCGGAGTCAGGATCGGCGGTCGCCAAGGGCGACGCGAGCGAGGACGCCGACAAGGCGGCCAGCGGCGCCGAGGTGGTCAGCCTCGATGCGTTCCGCAAGAAGCCCTGAACGCCGCCGCGGCGCGTCATGACCGCAGACATCGTCAATCTTCGGCGCGCCCGCAAGGCCAAGGCCCGAACCGAGGCGGACGCCGCCGCGGCAGAGAACCGCGCCAAGTTCGGCCGGCCCAAGGCGGAGCGCGACCTGCGGGCGGCCGTGGACGACCTCGCCGCGAGGCGCCACGAGGGTCACCGCCTGGGCGCAGGCGACGTGCAGTCCAAGCCCGCAACCGACGAGGCCGGGAGCCGGACGGACGAGCCCTCGTGAGCGGCCCCCGCTCCTCAATCGTCAAGCGCTCGGTTCTGCTCTCCGGACACCGCACCAGCGTCTCCATCGAGGGGCCCTTCTGGGACGCTCTCAAGGTCATCGCCCAGGCGCGGGGCATGAGCCTCAACGGGCTGGTGACCAGCATCGACGCCGCCCGGCAGGGCGAAAACCTGTCCTCCGCGATCCGCCTCGCCGTGCTCGCCCATTACCGGGCCATGGCCCCTGTCGCGCCCCCCACGGAGAGCGCCGGGGCGCCGGCTCAGGGCGCTGCTGGCTGACCGGGACTTCCGGCCGGAATGCTCGGCGGCGGCGGTGGCGGCGGCAGGGGCACGATGGCCGCCGAAGGCGCCGCCCTTCCCAGGATGTGCGCGGCCTCCGCGGCGCCGTTGGGGTCGTCGTCTCCCAGCGTTTTTGCGGACGCGTCGGCCTGCCGGGCCTGCTCGGCCGCCCTCGCCTCTTCGGCCCGCCGCGCGTCCTCGGCGACGATGCGGCTGGCGTCCTCCTGGGCCTGCTGACGCAGCCGCTCCTCCTCGGCGCGCTGCATCTGGAGGCGGTGTTCCTGCGCCCTCTGCTCGGCCACGCGTCTGGCTTCCGCCACGAGCCTCGCCTCCTCGGCCTTGCGCGCCTCCTCGGCGATCCGGGCCTCCTCGGCCGCTTTCGCCTCTTCGGCCTCGCGCCGCTCGCGCTCAAGCCGGTCCCGGTCGGCCTTCAGGCGGCGCACGAAGAAGGACCGCTCGCGCAGGTCCGCCTCCAGGGCCTCCATGCGCTCCAGCTCCCGCGTGACGGCGTGCGTGGTGAGAGTGTTGGTCAACAGCGACACGTCGAACTCGCGCTCGGCCGGACCGGTCCGCGTCTTGCGCCAGACCACGCCGGCCTGCGGGGCGGGGCCGAGCCAGCCTGCAGGCGCCTGCGCGGTCATGTTGGCCCGGCCGTCGAAGCGTCCGGTCTTGAGGTCGAAGGTGGCCGCCCCCTGCAGGCTGGTCTGCCCCTCGACCATGACCGGCCCGGCCCGGACCACGCCGCCCGTGATGGTGACCGGAGCGTCGAGGGTGGGCACGATCAGCCCGGAGCGCTCCAGCGCGGCCTTCAGCGCTCCCCCGACGCGCTGCACGTCCGGATAGCTGGACTCGGCGTCGAGCGCCTGCGCGGTGGCGGGCAGAGCCTGGGGATCGAGTTTCGGGATCACCATCGAGCGGATCTGAAGGCGGCCGCCCCCGGCGAGCGAGGAGGCCAGCGCCGACGCGGTCTCGCCCGCCGCCGCGCCGTCGAACTCGGCGTCCACCGTCCCGGCCATTTGGGCGTCGGGAAACAGCGCGGGCAGCGACACGCCCGTGAGCGTCAGCTTTCCGCCCAGGTTGGCGAGCCCGCCCTGGCGGCGGATCGTCAGCCCGCCGCCGAGCCGGCCCCCGCGATAACCGCCGTCCAGCTTGGCCAACTCCAGGTTCTCTGCGGTCCAGCGCATCGTGAAGGACGGGTCGGCGGCCACGCCTCCATCGCCCAGGTCCAGGGCCTTGCCCTTGACGGCGATCGTGGTCGCGAAGGGCGGCGGCAGCACGGACGCGAAGCGGCTGGACGACCAGACCGCCCCGGCGATGGGCGGCTGCGTCGGACCGAGGGCGAGGCCCAGAACCGTCGCCGCCGAGATCCTGTCCAGCGTCAACGCGCCATCGAGCGTGTCTTTCTCCAGGTCGACCGCGAGCCGGCCCGCGAAGGGCTGCGCCGCGACGGTCCCGCTGAGATCGGCGAAGGTCCAGCGACCGTCCGCCGTCGACACCTCGGCGCGCGCCTCGACGGGCAAACGGCTGAGCACGTCGGGTCCCGGCGCGGCGAGGAGCTGCATCAGCGGCCCGGCGTCGGCGGCGCTGAGCGTGAATCGTCCCGTCACGTCCGGATCCTGGGCGGTCTGGCCGATCCGGCCTTCGCCCGAGAGCGACGCGCCCGCCGCGCTGGCGGCCACCTTCAGGGTCGCCCCGCCGCCGAACCGGCCGTCCACGTCGATGGCGAGCCGCCCTGCGCCAAACCCCGACAGCGCCAGCGCGTCGAAGCCGAGCTGGCGCAGGAAGGGCCCGCTTTCCGGGGCGTCGAGTTTCAGGCTGGCCGTGACTTTGTCGGCGGACTGACCGCCGCCAAGCAGAGCGGAGCCGGACAGCCGCGACCCGGCCGCCAGCCCATCGACCGAGACCGTGGTCGGCCCGGTCGCACCCGCGGAGCGGAAGGCCGTGAGCTTCAGCTTGAGCGGGCTGAGCGCGGCCGCGCGCGAGGCCAGCAGTCCGGGAAATCGCCCCGGCGCGACCTTGCGCAGCAGTTCGGCCAGCGGCTCCACCCTGCGGGCGTCGACGACGGCCTCCAGCTTGCCGCCCTTCTCGCCCACCTGGCCCGAGGCGGTGACCGAGGCGCCGCCCACATCGGCGATCTCGAGCGTGTCGATCGTCAGGCCCGCCCGCGTCATCGACAGCTTGACGCCGAGCCGGCCGGCGCCGACCGAGGGGCCCTTCGCCTGCCCGACCCTGACATTGCGGGCGTTCAGCGTCACGGCGACGTCCACGCCCTGCGCCGCCGCCGAGAGCGTCGAGACGTCCGGCGCCTGCTCGATGGCGAGGCCGTCGGAGGTCAGCTGCGCCTCGAACAGTCCCCGCGCCGACGCCTCGGGCGGCGTATACCGCACCGCGCCCTGCAGGTTGGAGCGTTCGACCCGCAGCTTCAGTCCCCTCGCCGCCATCACGGTCGGCGACAGCGACACGTCGGCCTCCACGCCGACGTCCTTGGCGTCGCCGAGCCGGCCGGATCGGCCCGACCGCTCCGCTTCGGCCCAGCCCAGCAGCCGCGAACCGTCCTTGGACGCGACGCGGACATGCCCCTCGAAGCGTCCCCCGTTCGCCAGTTCGGCCCGGCCGGAGAGCTGCGCGTCCGATCCGCCCGGCAGCCCCGCCTGGAGGCGCTCGATGACGATCGCCGGGCCGTTCACGACGATGTCGGCGTTGGCGCCCGTCACCACGTCGCCGCCGAACAGCAGAGAGCCCGCTTTCACGGTGGCGGCGATCGGCAGCGGCGGCGAAAGCCCGCCTTCGTCGAGGCCGAACGCGTTGATCCAGGCGCCCAGCACTTCGGCCGGAGGCGGCGCGGTCCGGCCCTGAAGCGTGAAGGGCTTGTCGAGATCGATCTGCTTGGCCTCGAGCGCGAGCTTCAGGCGAGGAGTGACGCCGAGATCGAGCTGGCCGTCTCCGCTGAACTTGGCCGGGATCTCCTCGCCCCCGGCCTCCAGTTCCGCCTGGCTGAGCTGGCCGGTCCGGCCGTTCAGCCTGAGCGCGGCCGAAAAGGTCCAGGGCTTCTGCGAGAAGCCGTCGCGGTCCGGCCAGCGCAGCCGCCCGCCGGCGAGCAGCCGGCCGTCAAAGGCGTGGGCTCCCGACCCATCGACGGCGATGCGCCCGTCGATCTCGCCGCGCTGATGGCCGTTCAAGGCCTGGATGACGAGCTTGAGCCTGGCGCCCTGGGGCTCCGGCGCGCCCGTGGCGACCCGCAGGTCGACCGGGGTGGAGCCCACCAGCGCGCGGGCGTTGGCTCGCCACGGCCCGACGAGAGCCTGCGCGTCCGCTTCTCCGTCGATGTCCGAAATCAGGGACAACCGCCCGGTCATCTCGTCCTTTAGGCTCAGCACGCCGTCGCGCACGACCAGCCGCTCGACCGCGACCGCCTGGACGGAGTCGAGAGCCGACGCGAAGTCCGAGAGCCCGACCACGTCGCCGGACGCCGACAGGGAAGCCTCGAAGCGCGGCTGGTCCAGGAACGCCTCGACCACGCGCACCTCGCCGCGCAGGAGCGGCATCACGGCCACTTCGACGGCCAGCCGCCCCATCGTGACGACTGGCCCGGTCCCGGAGCCGGACGCGCTCCGGTTCAGCGTGACGTCCTGCACGTCGAGCCGCGGCGATGGCAGCAGCCGCACCGAGATCGGCCCGGCGATCGACACCGGAGCGCCGATGGCGACCGCGACCTTCTCCTCGATCGCGCCCCGATGCGCGGTCCAGTCGACGAAATAGGGTCCGGCGAGCGCCGTCGCGAGGACGGCGATCGCCAGGATCGCCAGGCCGGTCAGAAAATCACGCAAGGATCAGCGTCTCGCTCCATGGGGAGAAACCGGCCCACCTTAGCCGACTTCGTGGCGCGAGGGTGACGCCGGAAGCGTCGCAGCCCGCCTCACGCGGTGAGGACCTCGGGATGAACCAGGGGCGCCGGAGGCAGGATCTTGCCCGGATTCATGATGTTCATGGGATCGAGGGCCGCCTTGATCGCCCTCATCGCGTCCAGCGTGGCCGCCGGATGCTCCTGAGGGAGATATTTCATCTTGGTCTGGCCGACGCCATGCTCGCCCGTGCAGGTGCCCTCCATCGCGAGCGCGCGCTCCACGAGGCGCTTCACGAAGCCCTCCACCCGGGCCACCTCGTCGGCGTCCTCGATGCTGACCAGCGGCAGGACGTGGAAGTTGCCGTCGCCGACATGCCCGACGATCGGCGCCAGCAACCGGCTCTCGGCGATGTCGCGCTGGGTCTCCTCGACGCATTCGGCGAGTCTGGAGATGGGCACGCAGACGTCGGTGGAGATGCTCTTCGCCCCGGGCCGCAGGGCGTGCGCGGCCCAGTAGGCGTCGTGGCGGGCCTGCCACAGGCGGGTCCGCTCCTCCGGCTTGGTGGCCCATTCGAACGAGCCCCCGCCATGGTCGGCGGCGATCTCGCCGAAGCGCTCCGCCTGTTCCCGCACGCCCTGGTCGGTGCCGTGGAACTCCACGAACAGCATCGGCCTCTCGGGCAAGTCGAGCTTGGAGTAGAGGTTGATCGCCCGGATCTGCGCCTCGTCGGCGAGCTCGATGCGGGCCACCGGGATGCCGGACTGGATCGTCACGATCGTGGCGTCGCACGCCGCCTTGATGGAGGGAAACGAGCAGACCCCGGCCGAGATCGCCTCCGGGATGCCGTGCAGCCTGAGCGTGATTTCGGTGATCACCCCCAGCGTACCCTCCGCGCCCACGAACAGCCTGGTCAGGTCGTAGCCGGCCGACGACTTGCGGGCCCGCCGGGCGGTCTTCACCACCTCGCCATTGGCCAGGACGGCCGTCACCGCGATGACGTTGTCCTTCATGGTCCCGTACCGGACCGCGTTGGTCCCGGAGGCGCGCGTAGACGTCATCCCGCCCAGGGAGGCGTCCGCCCCGGGATCGATCGGGAAGAACAGCCCCATGTCGCGCAGGTGCTCGTTCAGCGCCTTGCGGGTGATTCCCGGCTCCACCACGCAGTCGAGATCTTCGGCGTGAACGGCGAGCACGCGCTTCATCAGGCTGGTGTCGATCGAGACGCCGCCCAGAGGGGCGTTGGTGTGGCCCTCGAAGGAGGTGCCCGTCCCGAACGGGATGATGGGCGCCCGCCGCGCGGCGCAGAGCTTCACGATCTCGACGACCTCCTCGGTCGTCTCCGGATAGACGACGATGTCGGGCGGCTGGTTCTCCGTCCAGGTCAGCGTGTTCGCGTGCTGCTCGCGCACCGCCTGGCTGGTCACCACGCGGTTGCCGAACCGCCGGCTGAGGTCGAGCGTCAACGATACGATCGATTCGTGGCTGAGCCTCGGGGGTGCGGCGTCTTGCGGCGCTTGCGTCATTGCGTCTTGCCTTCGCTGGGGCGTTTGGGGGATCATCCTAACCGGCTTGCCCGAGGGGGCAATATGGCCGGCCGCCGATGCATGGCCGGCGCCCATGGACGCATGGCGCCTGAGGCGCCGCGGCGTCAGCGGTCGGCGACGGAGCACATGGCAAGGACGTCAGAGAGTTCCGCCTTCTTCTTTGCGCCCTTCGTGTCCTCCACGATGCGCATCGAGCCTGCCTGGATCGACTATAACGGCCATCTCAACATGGCCTACTACCACGTCCTGTTCGACCGCGCGGTGGACGAGGCCCTGTCCCGCATCGGCTTGGGCGAGGACTACGTCCGGGAGCGCAAGGCCTCCACCTTCACGGCCGAATGCCACGTGCAGTACCGGCGCGAAGTCCATCTGGCCGACGCGGTCCGGGTGACCATGCAACTCATCGAATTCGACCAGAAGCGCATGCATGTCTACATGGAGCTTCGGCACGCGACCGAGTTCTGGCTCTCCGCCACCTCCGAAAACATGATGCTCCATATCGATTTGACGGAGCGCAAGGTCGCGCCGTTCCCGCCCGACATCCTCGCCAGCCTGGCGATCATGAAGGCCGCCCATTCCGGCCTGCCGCGTCCCGAGGCGCTGGGCAGCGTCATCGGCATCCCGGCCCGCGCGCTGGCGGCCAAGCCCGGCGTGCACTGAAACGGCGCGTCACGCCCGCGCCGCGATGCTCCGCCCCGCATCGGTCAGCGACTTCAGCCCGAACAGGATGAAGGTGACGCCCACCACGCGCGACACGATGCGTCCGTGCTTCAGGAAAAACCGGCGCACGACCGGCAGGCCGGCCCAGAACAGGATCACCAGATAGCCCAGCAGAAAGCCCAGGATCGCGGCGCCCATCAGGCCGGGCGCCGTGTCCCACGCGATTTCGGCCGCATGGCGCACGGTGAGCGCCGTGAACACGGCCAGCGACACCGGATAAGCCTTAGGATTGGTGAGGCCGAAGGCCAGCCCGGCCCGGATCGGCCTCAACCCGCCCACCGGCGCTCCGCCGTCGCCGCCCTTGGCCAGGACGGCCTTCGCGCCCAGATAGATGAGGTACACGCCGCAGCCGATCCCCAGCGCGTCGAACAGCGCCGGCCCGACCTCGTTGACGCCGACGATCGCCGCCAGCGCCAGGCCGCCCCACACGATGTCTCCGGCGAGATGGCCGAACAGGAAGCGCGCCCCCGCTGTCCGTCCATGTTGGGCGGCGAGCGAAAAGACGGCCAGGAACGCCGGCCCCGGCGTGACGGCGTAGATGAAGCCGGCCAGAACCGTGGCGAGAAACAGCGAAGAGGACATGGGACGCTCGGACTGGAGAGGCTTGAGAATGGGCCCGTTCCGGCGAAAGCCGCAAGCTGTCTTGGCGCTGGCCCATCCCGTCGCGCCCGGAACCCACAGCCAAAGCGACGCGCCGAGCCGCCCGGATCGACTTCGCCCCCCTTTCGCTCCATTTTGAGATAAGAACGAATCGGAACCATGCGCGATCGACAGGACGGCGCGGCGGCCCGGCTCCGGCCCGCCACGAGCTTCGGCTCGCCGTCACGCCCTTGCCGGATCGCCCGCCGACGGAAAGCATTCGTGAGCAACCCTCTCAGTCTCGACGACGACTATGTCCCGCGCCCAGGCGGCCTGGCCTCCCGGGCGCGCGCCGGCGTGTCCGGCGGGGCGGCCGCGAACTATCTGGCGAACCTGAACCCCGAGCAGCGCCGCGCGATCGAGGCCACCGAGGGTCCCGTCCTCGTGCTGGCCGGCGCCGGCACCGGCAAGACGCGGGTCCTCACCACCCGCATCGCCCACATCATCGCGTCGGGCCTCGCCTACCCGTCGCAGATCCTGGCCGTGACCTTCACCAACAAGGCGGCCCGGGAAATGAAGGAGCGCGTCGGGCATCTCCTGGGCGGGGTCGCCGAGGGGATGCCGTGGCTCGGCACCTTCCACGCGATCGGCGTCAAGATCCTGCGCCGCCACGCCGAACTGGTCGGGCTGCGCTCGGACTTCACCATCCTGGACACCGACGACCAGATCCGCCTCATGCGGCAGGTGATCCAGGCCGACAACATCGACGAGAAGCGCTGGCCGGCCCGCGCTCTGGCCGCCTTCATCGACGGCTGGAAGAACCGCGGCCTGACGCCCGACAAGGTGCCGGCGGGCGAATCCGCCGCCTTCGCGAACGGCAAGGGCGGCAAGCTCTACGCCGCCTACCAGGCCCGGCTGAAGCAGCTCAACGCCGCCGATTTCGGCGACCTCCTGCTGGAGAACCTGCGCCTGTTCCGGGAGCAGCCCGACGTGCTGCAGTCCTACCAGGAGCGGTTCAAATACATTCTGGTGGACGAATATCAGGACACCAACGTCGCCCAGTATCTGTGGCTGCGCCTGCTGGCGCAGGGCCGCCGCAACGTCTCCTGCGTGGGCGACGACGACCAGTCGATCTATGGCTGGCGCGGCGCCGAGGTCGACAACATCCTGCGTTTCGAGCACGACTTCCCGGGCGCGACCGTCGTGCGCCTGGAGCGCAACTACCGCTCCACCGGCCACATCCTGTCCGCCGCCTCCCACCTCGTGGCCCACAACGAGGGCCGGCTCGGCAAGACGCTGCACACCGAGGACGAGGCCGGCGAGAAGGTGACGCTCACCGGCGCCTGGGACTCCGAGGAGGAGGCCCGCCTCATCGGCGAGGAGATCGAGGCGCTCCAGCACAAGGGCCAGTCGCTCGCCCAGATGGCCGTGCTGGTGCGCATCTCGGCCCAGATGCGCGAGATCGAGGATCGCTTCGTCACGCTGGGCCTCCCCTACCGGGTGATCGGCGGCCCGCGCTTCTATGAGCGCATGGAGATCCGGGACGCGCTGGCCTATCTGCGCTGCGTCGCCAACCCGACCGACGACCTCGCCTTCGAGCGGATCGTCAACACGCCCAAGCGTGGCCTCGGCGACGCCACCATCGAGCAGTTGCACGTCTATGCGCGCAAGGCGCGGGTGCCGCTGATGCAGGCCGCCCGGCTGCTCGTCGAGACGGACGAGCTGAAGCCCAAGCCGCGCTCCACCCTTCGCGATCTCACCGCCGCCTTCGGCCGCTGGTCCGGGCGGATCGAAGCCATGAAGCACAACGAGCTCGCCGAGCTGGTTCTGGAGGAGTCCGGCTACACCGACATGTGGCAGAAGGACCGCACGGCCGAGAGCGCCGGCCGGCTGGAGAATCTGAAGGAGCTCGTCCGCTCCATGGAGGAGTTTCCGGATCTCGGCGGCTTCCTCGAACACGTGTCGCTGGTGATGGAGGCGACCGACAACGACAGCACCGAGAAGGTGTCGATCATGACCCTCCACGGCGCCAAGGGCCTGGAGTTCGACACCGTGTTCCTGCCCGGCTGGGAGGAGGGCCTGTTCCCCAACCAGCGCGCCCTGGACGAGAGCGGCAAGGCCGGTCTCGAGGAGGAGCGACGCCTGGCCTATGTGGGCCTGACCCGCGCCCGCCGCCGCGCCAAGATCTTCTTCGCCTCGAACCGCCGCATCCACGGCATGTGGCAGTCGACCATCCCGTCGCGTTTCGTCGACGAGCTGCCCGAGGATCATGTCGAGGTGACCGAGGCGCCGGCCCATTACGGCGGCTATGGCGGCAGCCGGTTCGAGCGGACGCAGCCTTTCGGGTCGACCTACGACACCCCCGGCTGGCAACGCGCCCAGGCCCGCGCCAGGGAGACCGGCGGCTTCGGCGAGCGCAGCCAATCCGCCTACGGCGCCTCGTCCGGCGGGCGCCGCGGGCCGCTCCAGATCGAGGGCGAACTCGTCGCCAAGTCGACCGGGACGACCAGCGACTTCTCCGGCGGCGACCGCGTCTTCCACGTCAAGTTCGGCAACGGCTCGGTCGCGGCGGTGGACGGCAACAAGCTCACGATCGATTTCGACAAGGCGGGCCGCAAGATGGTGCTGGACGGGTTCGTGCAGCGGGCGGGTTAGCGCCTGCGCCCGTCGGCTCGTAGTCGCTGCGACGTTCAGCGGGCGGGGACGCTGCGGCGCGCCTCCGACACGGGCCTGCTCACGTCGACCTGCCCACCGTGTCCGCCATCACCGCGCCGCGGGCGCCCATGGGGGCGCCCTTCTTCTCGGTGGTGTCGCGCGCGGTCTGATGCTCGATCTCCGAGTTCAGCTCGGCGCCCGCCAGGATGATGATCGTCGAGACCCACATCCAGATCATGAAGCCAATGGCCGCGCCCAGCGACCCGTAGGTCTTGTCGTAATTGGCGAAGTGCGAGGCGTAGATCGACAGCCCGCCCGAGGCGACCACCCAGACGATCGCGGCCGCGGCGCTGCCCGGCGTCACCCACCGCCATTGCGGCTCCGTGCGGCTCGGCCCGTAGCGATAGAGCAGCGCCAGCGCGAGCACGACGACCAGCAGCAGCGCCACCCAGCGCCCGATCGCCACCACCCAGGTGAGCGCCGGTCCCAGCGGCAGGACGTTGAGCACGATCGGGACCACCACCACGGCGCCGATGGCGAGGATCAGGAACACGAACCCGCCCAGCGTGAAAACGAGCGAGATGGCGTTCAGCTTGATGAAGGAGCGCTTCTCCGTCTCGTTATAGGCGATGTTGAGCGCGTCCAGCATCGCCTTGACGCCGGAATTGGCGCTCCACAGCGAGATCAGCAGGCTGACGATGAAGGTGATCCCGAGCGTGCTCGAGCCCTTGGCCGTCACCGTCTTCAGCTGCTCGCCGATGATGTCGGACGCGCCATAGGGCAGGATCTCCTTGGCCTGGTCGAGATGGCTCTGGATGGTCGCCGGATCGGCGAACAGTCCGTAGATCGCCACGAAGGCCGCAATGGCCGGGAACAGCGCCAGCAGCGCGTAGAAGGTCACGCCCGCCGCGATCGCCATCACGCGGTCGTTGTTGATCTCCTCATAGGTGCGCCAGAGGATGTCCTTCCAGCCCGGCGTCGGGATCTCGGTCGGGCTCGTGGCGGAGCGGCCCCGCCCGGGCTGGGCCACATCGGCCGGGCCGCCATGCGTCGTCTTTCGGCGAGGGTCGGCGGCGGCGCTCTCGCGCTCCGCGGAACCCGCGTCGGGGTTCCGCTCCAGGAGCCCTGCCACGGCCCCGGCGACGCTCATCGCCAGCAGCCGGATGGCGGCCGCCCGCAGGGCCGAGCGCTTGCGCCGGCGACGCGGCGCGGGGCGGCTCTTGGGCGGGGTCCGGGGACGGCGGGAGAACAGAGGCATGAAGCGGATCCATGTCGTCCCCCGCAAAGGCCGGGCTCTGCAAACGATTGTTGACGAAGCGAGGTTCCATCCTGGTGCGGCGACGCCCGTGACAGCGCCGCGCGCCGCTGTATAAGGACCCATGCTCGAAGGACTTCCTCCCCACCGCCCGACCCACGTCATGCGCCTCGTCACCGACGAGACGACAGCGCGCAGCGTGGCCGACATCATCGTCGAGACGTTCGACCCGGCCGAGACCGCCGCCGCGGCCTTCGAAAACGAGACGACGCTCGCCTGGGCGGTGGAGGTGTATTTCTCGGAGCCGCCCGACGAGCCCTCGGTGCGCGAGCTCATCGCCGCGGCCGCGGGTCCGGACGCGGCCCAGCGGCTCACCTTCGAGACCATCGGCGAGAAGGACTGGGTGAAGGCTTCGCTGGAGGGGCTCAGCCTGGTGCGCGCCGGCCGGTTCACCGTCCATGGCGGCCATGACCGCGACCGCATTCCGCTCAACACGATCGGCATCGAGATCGAGGCCGCGCTCGCCTTCGGCACGGGCCATCACGGCACGACCCGGGGCTGCCTCTTGATGCTGGACGCCATTTTGAAGCGCCGCGCCCCGCGCCATGTCCTGGATGTCGGCTCCGGCACGGGCGTGCTCGCGATCGCGGCCGCCCGCGCCCTGCATCGTCCGGTGGCGGCGGGCGACATCGACCCCGTCGCGGTCGAGGCTGCGCGGGAGAACGCCCGCAACAACGCCGTCGGCGGCCATCTCCGGCCCGTGGTGGCCAAGGGGGTGGAGCATCCGGCGCTGAAGTCCCGCCGCTTCTACGACCTGGTCTTCGCCAATATCCTGGCGCGGCCCCTGATGCGCCTCGCGCCCTCCATCGCGGCCGTCGCGGCCCCCGGCGCGGACGTGGTGCTGTCGGGCCTCATCCCGCGCGACGTGCCGGGCGTCCTGGCCGCCTACCGGGCCCAGGGGCTGCATCTGGTGCGCAGGATGGAGCTGGAGGGCTGGGCCACCCTGCAGGTGCGCGCCGGCAGGGCCGCTCCCCGCCGCTTCTGAGGACCGGGGCGTCCGTCGTTTCGCTGCGTTCGGGCCCGTCTTGACGCCATCTCGCCTGTCGTGCACGGCTTTGCGCCTGTTCAGCGAGGATGTGCGCGCCATGGCGAAAGCGGTGTTCCAGTCGTTCGAGGAGAAAGCCGACCCCGCGCGGGGCGCGTCGCGCGCCGCCGCATTGCGGGCCGAACTGGTGCGGCGCGGCTTGGACGGCTTCGTCATCCCGCGGACGGACGAGCATCAGAACGAATATGTGGCGGCCTGCTCGGAGCGCCTCGCCTGGCTGACCGGCTTCACCGGCTCCTGGGGCCTCGCGATCGTGCTGCGCGACGAGGCGGCGATTTTCGTCGACGGCCGCTACACCGTCCAGGTGCGCGAACAGGTCGACACGGCGGTCTTCACGCCGGAGCACCTGATCGACTCGCCGCCCGAGGCCTGGCTGGAGAAGCGCCTGAAGCCGGGCAACAAGCTCGGCTTCGACCCCAACCTCCACACCCATGACGGCGCGAAGCGGCTGGAGAAGGCCTGCGCCAAGGCCGGAGCCGAACTCGTCCCCGTGGTCGGCAACCCTGTGGATTCGGTGTGGGAGGACCGCCCCGCGCCCCCGCTCGCGCCGATCGTGCTGCACCCGACGGCCTTCGCGGGCGTCTCCGCCGCCGACAAGCTCGCCCGCATCCAGGGGCGCCTCCAGGAGCTCGGCGACGCCGCCCTGGTGATCACCGATCCGCACGCCATGGCGTGGACCTTCAACATCCGGGGCGGCGACGTCTCCCACACGCCCCTGCCGATGGGCTACGCGATCGTGCCGCGCGAAGGGCGCCCGAGCCTCTTCGTGGAGGAGTGCAAGCTCTCCAACGAGGTGCGCGCCACCCTGTCCGACCTCGCCGAGGTGGAAGGCGAGACCATGCTGGACCGGCGGCTCGCCCAGCTCGGCGCCGCCAAGCAGAAGGCCCGCTTCGACCAGGCCACCGCGTCGCGCCGCCTGGTCAGCCTGTTCGAGAAGGCGGGCGGCTCCGCCGACGTCGGGACCTGCCCGGTCGCCCTGATGAAGGCGGTGAAGAACGACGCCGAGATCGCCGGCTCCCGCGCGGCGCATCGGCGCGACGGCGCCGCCATGGTCAATTTCCTCGCCTGGTTCGCCCGCGAGGCGCTGCAGGGGCGGCTCACCGAGATCGACGCAACCGTGGCCCTCGAAGGCTTCCGCCGCGACACCGGGGAGCTCGTCGACGTCTCGTTCCCATCCATCGCCGGCGCCGGCCCCAACGCCGCCATCCCGCATTACCGAGTGACGGAGCGCTCCAACCGCCGCATCGAGCCCGGGATCTTCCTGATCGACTCGGGCGCGCAATACCGGGACGGCACCACCGACATCACCCGCACCATCGCGGTCGGGACGCCCACGCCCGAGATGCGGGACCGCTTCACCCGCGTGTTGCAGGGCCACATCGCCATCGCGACCGTCGTGTTCCCCAAGGGCGTCTCCGGCGCCCAGCTTGACGCCTTCGCGCGCCGGCCGCTGTGGGACGCCGGCCTCGATTTCGACCATGGCACCGGCCACGGCATCGGCAGCTATCTGTCGGTGCACGAAGGCCCGCAGCGGCTCTCCAAACTGGGGGTCACGCCGTTGGAGGCCGGCATGATGCTGTCCAACGAGCCCGGCTACTACAAGAGCGGCGAATACGGCATCCGCATCGAGAACCTCATCCTCGTCGAACGCCGCGAGATCGCCGGCGCCGAGCGCGAGATCTACGGCTTCGAGACGCTCAGCTTCGCGCCCATCGACCTCGCTCTGGTGGAGCCGGCGCTGATGACCGAGGCCGAGATCGCCTGGCTCGACGCCTACCACGCCAAGGTGCGCGAGCTGATCGGCCCGCTGGTGACCGGCGACGCCGCGCGCTGGCTCGAAGAGGCCGCCCGCCCGATCGCGAGCTAGAGGCCGAGGCTCCGCAGCGCCACGATCGACGTCACGCCCACGGCCACCACGCCGAGCAGGGGCAGGCGCGTCGCCGCCAGGGTGGTGATCGCCGCCGCGGCGGTCTCCGCCCTGCCGGTGGCCAGCAGCGCCGGCGCGATCACGGCGATCAGGACGGCGGCCGGGATCGCCTCGAACGCCGCCCGGGCCCGGCCCGCGAGCCTCAGCCGGCCGACCAGGAACAACCCCGCCGCCCGCGTCGCATAGGTCACCGCCGCCATGGCCAGGATGGCGGCCAGCGTCGTCGCATCCACCGTCATGCCGGGCTGTCCGTCGCGGCCGCCGCCGGCTCTGCGGCGCCGTAGGAGTAGGCCGCGACGATCCCGGCCAGCGCGCCCGCCGCCACATGCCAGGGCGTGCCCGCCGTGACATAGGCCAGCGCCGAAGCGCCGGCGCTCGCCGCCACCGTGACGGCGGTGGCGCGGCCCTTCCAGAAGCCGGCCACTAGGCCGATGAACAGGGCCGTGAAGGCGAAATCGGCGCCAAGCCGCCTGGGATCGCCAAGGAAGGAGCCGCCCACCGCGCCTAGCGTCGTCCAGATCACCCAGTTGAGCCAGAAGAGCGCGCCCGTCCCGGCGAAATAGGCGAAGGTCAGCGGCCTGCGCAGGGCGCGCCGCTCCGCCATGGCCCAGTTCTCGTCCGCCATCGTGAAGACGCCGAGCGCCCGCTTCCACGGCGCGAAGCGCGCGATCTTGGGCGCCAGCGAAGCCCCCATCAGGATGTGCCTGGCGTTGATCAGCAGCGTCGAGAAAGCCAGCACGCCGATCGGGGCGGGCGTGCGCCAGACCTCGACGGCCGCGAACTGCGCGCCGCCGGCGAAGACGAGCCCGCCCATCAGCGCGACCTCGGCCGGCGACAGCCCCTTGCCGGCGCAAAGCGCCCCGAACAGGAGCCCGATCGGGATGGCGGCGACCATGGCGGGCGCGATGTCCCGCAGACCGTCTCGGATCTCGTGCACAGGAGAAGACATGGCGTAACCGGCGTTAAGGGCGGGGATGATTGCGAGGTTTGGAGGGCCCGGTCCACCCGGTTCCGGTGCGCCGGCCCTCAGGCTTCGGCCTCTCCGACGAGCTTCAGCCAGGCGTCCTCGTCCATCACCTCGACGCCGAGGTCGCGGGCGTTGGCGAGCTTGGAGCCCGCGCCGGGGCCGGCCACCACGATGCTGGTCTTCTTGGAGACCGATCCCGACACCTTGGCTCCGAGGCGCTCGGCCATGGCTTTGGCCTCCTCGCGCGTCATCTTCTCCAGCGCGCCCGTGAACACGACTGTCTTGCCGGCGACCGGGCTCTGCGACGCCACCGCCTCCGGCGGCTCCGGCGTGACCTGCTCCAGCAGCTCGGCGACGACCTCCAGATTGTGCGGCTCGGCGAAGAAATCGACGATCGACTCGGCCACCACGGGGCCGATCCCCTCGATCGAGGTGAGTTCGGCCAGAGCGCCGGACGCCGGGTCGGCGGCCGCTGTCGCGAGGTCCCGGAAGGCTTCGGCGCTCATGCAATGACGCGCCAGCAGCTTGGCCGTCGTCTCGCCCACATGCCGGATGCCGAGCGCGAAGATGAAGCGGTGCAGCGCCACCCTGCGCCGCGCCTCGATGGCGGCGAAGAGATTGCGAACGGAGGTCTCCCCGTAGCCCTCGCGGTCCTTCAGGCGGCGCATGGAGCGCGCGTCGCGAGCCTGCAGGGTGAAGATGTCCTGCGGGCGGGTGATCAGCCCGTCCCTGTAGAACGCCTCGATCTGGCGGTCGCCCAGCCCCTCGATGTCGAAGGCGTTGCGCGAGGCGAAGTGGCGCAGCCGCTCCACCGCCTGGGCGGGGCAGATCAGCCCGCCGGTGCAGCGGCGGACCACATCCTCCTTGCCGGTCTTGGGATCGATCTCCCGCACGGCGTGGCTGCCGCAGGCCGGGCAGAGATGCGGGAACGCGTAGGACGTGGCGCTTTCGGGCCGCTTCTCCAGCACCGGGCCGAGGATCTGCGGGATCACGTCGCCGGCGCGCTGCACCGTGACCGTGTCGCCGATCCGCACGTCCTTGCGGGCGATCTCGTCCTCATTGTGCAGGGTGGCGTTGGTGACGACCACGCCCCCCACCGTCACGGGCTTCAGCCGCGCCACGGGCGTCAGCGAACCCGTGCGGCCGACCTGGATCTCGATGTCCAGCAGCTCGGTCGTCGCCTTCTCGGCCGGGAACTTGTGCGCCGTCGCCCAGCGCGGCGAGCGCGACACGAAGCCGAGCCGGCGCTGCAGGTCGAGGTCGTCCACTTTGTAGACCACGCCGTCGATGTCATAGGGCAGGCTGGCCCGCTGCTCCTCGATGGCCCGGTACTGGGCCAGCATCTCCTCGATGGTTTCGCAGCGCCGCATCAGCGGGTTGGTCGGCAGGCCGAAGCGCGCGAAGGCCTCCACCATGCCGAACTGCGTGCGGGCGGGCATGTCGCCCCTCACCTCGCCCCACGCATAGGCGAAGAAGCGCAGCGGCCTTGCGGCTGTGATGCGGGGATCGAGCTGGCGCAGCGAGCCCGCCGCCGCGTTGCGCGGATTGGCGAAGGGCGGCTTGCCCTCGGCCTCCTGCCGGGCGTTCATGGCGGCGAAGTCGGGCTTGGTCATGTAGACCTCGCCGCGGACCTCCAGGACCTCGGGCGCGTCCGCGATCCTGTTGGGGATCTCGCCGATCGTGCGCACATTGACGGTGACGTCCTCGCCTTCCTCGCCGTCGCCGCGCGTCGCCGCCACGACCAGTTCGCCGTCCTCGTAGCGCAGCGAGCACGAGAGCCCGTCGATCTTGGGCTCCGCCGTGACCGCCAGCGCCTTGTCGGCCGGCCAGTCCAGGAACCGCCGCACGCGACCGACGAACTCCTCGACCTCCTCGTCCGAGAACACGTTGGCCAGCGACAGCATGGGCACGCGGTGGCGCACCTTGGCGAACTTCTCGGAGGGCTTCGCCCCGACCTTGTCGAGCCCGTCCGCCTCCTTCAGCGCCGGGAACCGCGCCTCGATGGCCTGCGCCCGCAGGCGCAGCGCGTCATAGGCGGCGTCGGAGATCGTCGGCGCGTCCTGCTGGTGGTAGAGGACGTCGTGCTCGGCGATCTCGGCCGCCAGCGCGGCGTGCTCGGCCTTGGCCTCGCGCGCCGTCAACGCGTCGGGCGCGAGCGCCCTCAATGCTTCGCCCTTCGCCATGTCTCGGTCAGGTCTCCGGCCTGGATGCTGTCACGGGCTGAACGTCAGTCGGCGGCTTCGAGCAACCGCCTGGCGGCCGCCCGCGCTTCGTCCGTGATGGTCGCGCCGGCGAGCATGCGGGCGATCTCCTCACGGCGGGCGGCCTTGTCGATCGGCAGCACCCGCGTGGCGATCCGCTCTTCGCCGCCCTGGGGCGTCTCGACCGGGTTCTTGGCGATGAGGAAGTGCCTCTCCGCCCGCGCGGCGACCTGCGGCGCATGGGTGACGGCCATCACCTGCACGCGCGCCGAGAGCCGCGCCAGCCGCGCCCCGATGGCGTCCGCCACGGCCCCGCCGGCCCCGCTGTCGATTTCGTCGAAGACCAGCGTCGGCGCCGATCCGCGGTCGGCCAGGGACACCTTGATGGCCAGCATGAAGCGCGAAAGCTCGCCCCCCGACGCCACCTTCATCAGCGGCCCCGGCCGGGTGCCCGGATTGGTCTGCACCCAGAACTCGACGCGATCGAAGCCCTCCGGGGCGCGGCTCGCCTCGTCGGTCTCGATCTGCACGATGAAGCGCGCGCGCTCCAGCTTCAGGGGCGGAAGTTCGCCGTTCACGGCCTCCTCCAGCGCCGAGCCGGCCGCGCGTCGCGCCGTCGACAGGGCCCGGGCCGCCGCCACATAGGCGTCCTCGGCGGCCTGCGCGGCCGTCGCCAGGGCGGCGAGCCGCTCCTCGCCCTGCTCCAGGTTCTCCAGGTCGCCCCGGAAGCGTTCGCGCAGCTCCGGCAGCCGGTCCGCCGGCACGTCGTATTTGCGCGAAGCCGCCCGCACGGCGAACAGCCGCTCCTCCACCCGCTCCAGCACGCGAGGGTCGAAGTCGGCGGCGCGCTGCGCCTCCTCGAGGGCCACCCGGGCCTCGTCGAGGGCGTTCAGGGCGTTGTCGAGAGCCTTGACGCTGGGCGCCACCAGCTCAGGGGCCTGCGCGCCGCGCCGCTCCAGGCGGCGCAGGGCGGCCGACAGCGTCGCCACCGAGGAGCCCTGCCCGGCCACCGCCTCATAGGCCTCGTTGATCTCGCCGACCACCTTCTCGGCCTGCATCATGCGCTGCCGCTCGGCAGCGAGCTCCTCCTCCTCGCCGGCCAGCGGCGCGAGCTTGTCGAGCTCGGCCAGCGCGTGCGCCAGGAAGTCGGCCTCCTTGCGGGCGGCGTCGATGCGGGCCTGCTGCTCGGCGAGCGCGTCGCGCGCCGTCTTCCAGGCCCGGTGCGCCTCGCCAACGGCCGCCGAATCGCAGGCCCCGAAGGCGTCCAGCAGGGCCCGGTGCGCGGCCGGATCCACCAGGGCCCGGTCGTCGTGCTGCCCGTGGATCTCCACCAGCGCGGCGCCGATGGAGCGCAGCGCCTGGACGCTGACGGGCTGGTCGTTGACGAAGGCGCGGGTGCGGCCGTCGGCGAACTGGATGCGCCGCAGGATCAGGTCGCCCTCATCGGGGATGTCATGGCGCTTCACGACCGCTCGCGCCGGGTGCCCGGCCCCGAGGTCGAAGACGGCGGTCACCTGCCCGCGATCCTCGCCGTGCCGCACCAGGGAGCCGTCCCCGCGGCCGCCCAGGGCGAGCGAGAACGCGTCGAGCAGGATGGACTTGCCGGCGCCGGTCTCGCCGGTGAGGACGCTGAGGCCCTCCCCGAACGGGATGTCCAAACGGTCGATGAGGACGATGTCGCGGATCGCGAGCTGAACGAGCATGCGTTATGTGTCGCGAGCCGCCGACGAAAAATCAACAGCCGAAACCGCAGACGATGTCGCGCCCGCGCGGATCAACCGATGCGGAACGCCCGCATGGCCTTGCTCATCCAGGAGCCGCCGTCCTCGCGGGGCTCCAGACCCTTGGTCTGCAGCAACGCGTAGGTGTCCTTATACCAGCGACTATCCGGGAAGTTGTGGCCCAGAATGGCGCCCGCGGTCTGGGCCTCGGCCACGATGCCCAGCGCCATATAGGCCTCGGCGAGACGCGCGAGCGCCTCCTCGATCTGATTCGTGGTCTGGTACTGGCTCACCACGAGGCGGAACCGGTTGATCGCCGCCGTGTAGTTGCGCTTCTGCAGATAGTAGCGGCCGACCGTCATCTCGCGCCCGGCGAGCTGGTCCTTGGTGACCTGGATCTTGAACTTCGCGTCGGACGCGTATTCGGACTGCGGCCAGCGGGTCACGACCTCCTGCAGGGCCAGCAGCGCCTTTTCTGTGCGCTCCTGGTCGCGGGTCACGTCCGGGATCTGGTTGTAGTAGGACATGCCGACCATGTAGGCCGCATAGGCTGCGTCTGGCGTCGACGGATGCAGCGTCAGGTAGCGCTTGCCCGAGTTGATCGCCTCTTCGTAGTTGCGGCCGGTGTAATAGGCGTAGGTCTGGAGGATCAGCGCCTTCTTCGACCACACCGAGAACGGGTACTGCTTGTCGAGATCGGAGAACTTCTTGGCCGCGCTGTCGAACTCGTTCTTCTGCAGCAGGCCCAGGCCCTCGTTGTAGATCGTCTCCGCCGGCACGGAGGGGGTGATCTCGGGCTTGTACTTCTCTTCCTTCTCGAAGGGGTTGAAGTTCGAGATGGTGTCGCACGCCGCCATGGGAAGGATCAGCGCCAACGCGAACAGCGAACGCGCGATGCGGGCGCCCTTCGGCGAGAGGTTCCGGGTCTGGAAGCGCATGAAAGCGAGGCCCTCAGGTGTACGCCGCCCCAGTGGGGAGAGCATGGAGCGCGGTTGACGCGCGCTTGTGTAGCGCAAGGCGATCCTGATCGCTACCCGTGAGCGCCGCTCAAACGTGAATCGCCGGCATCGCCCGCCGAGGCGGGGCGCCGACGCCACACGGGACAGGTCGGCTCAGTGGGTCTCGGCGGCGAAGGCCAGAGCCGGCCGCGCTGCGCCGGCCTCGGCGTGGCCGCTTTCACGGCGGCCGCTCTCCACGATCGCGTAGGCCGAGCGGTCGGCGAAGAGCGCCTGCAGCACGGCGATGTTCATGCGATGGCCGCCGCAATAGGAGCGGTACTGGCCGAGGATCGGCGCGCCGGCGAGCGAGAGGTCGCCCACCGCGTCGAGGGTCTTGTGGCGGACGAACTCGTCCGCATAGCGCAGGCCCTCGGGATTGATCACGCCGTCGTCGCCGAGCGCGACGGTGTTGTCCAGCGAGGCGCCGAGCGCGAAGCCGGCCTTCCAGAGGCGCTCGACGTCGCGCATGAACCCGAAGGTCCGGGCGCGGGCGACGTCGCGGCGGAAGGTGGAGGGCTCCAGATCGAGCACGCGCTTCTGGCGGCCGATGAGCGGCGTGTCGAAATCGATCTCCACCTCGAGGCGGAAGCCGCGGGCGAAGGGACGCAGCTCGGAGAAGGCGCGGCCCTGCTCGACGCGGACCGGCTTCAGGATCTTGATGTAGCGGCGGTTGGCCGACAGGCGGGTGACGCCGACCTGGTCGATGCCGTCCACGAAAGCGGCGGCCGAGCCGTCCATGATCGGCACTTCCGGTCCGTCGATCTCGACCATGACGTTGTCCACGCCAAGGCCGGAGAGAGCCGCCATGAGGTGCTCGATGGTGGCGACCGCGCCAGAGGCGGCGTCGCCGATGATCGTGCACAGCTCCGTCGCGCTCACCGCGCTGTGCTTGGCCTCGATGAGGCGCTCGCGTCCGCCGTCGAGGCGGGTGCGGAGGAAGGTGATTCCGGTGTCAGAGTCGGCGGGATGGAGGATGATGCGGACCGGGGCTCCCGAGTGGACGCCGAGGCCCTGGAATTCCACGCGGTCGATGAGCGTCGTTTGTTTTTGACCAGCCATCATTCCGTTCCACACATCCGTCGTCCGCGACTGAAGCGCCGCCGTCGACCGTCCGTGCTCTGTTTGACGCGCCCCTGCGAGAGTTCTGAGGCTCTTTGTTCTCGAGCCGCTTGGGCCCGTCTCGCGATCCGGAACATACAGAAGGCCCGGAGTCGGGCCAAATCACGCTTTCTAACGCTTTGTAACACATGCTCAGATTGCATTTATTTCAAATGCAATGGAACAAAGCGGCATGGTTTCAAAAGGTTGAAAGCCCGGAGCCTTGCGGCCCCGGGCTTTCGGGAGATGCGGGGTTGAGAAGCCGTCCGGCCGTCAGTTCGACTGCCGGCGCAGGAAGGCCGGGATCTCGAGCTGGTCGTCCTCCATCCGCTGATTCGGCCGGCCGTGCATGTCGAGCCCGCCCTGCGGGGCGCGCGGCTGGGGCGCCTGGCGCTTGGCGTATTCCTGGTGGACGGGAGCCGGATGCTGCGGCTGGGCCTGCGGCGCGTAGTGCTGCTGCGGGGGCGCCTGCCGGGGCTGCGGCTGCTGCGCCGCCGGAGCCTGCGCCGGGACCGGCTCGTCGCGTCCGTCGCGGCGGCCGAAGCCGGCTGCGGCGAGGCGCTCCATCAGGGTGACGCGCTTCTTCTCCAGCTGGGGAGCGGGAGCGGCCTGCGGGGCCGGGGCGCGATTCTCCATGATGCGCTGGCCGGGAAGCGGCAGCTCGTCGACGCGCGGCATGCGGGGCGGACGCACCACCTCCTCGGGACGCGGCGGGATGAAGGCCGCCGGCAGCGGAGCCTGCTCGTGCATCGGCGCGTGGACCGGCTCCGGGGCGGGCTCGTAGTTGGGCTTCGGCTGCATCGGACGCAGGGTGACGTCGTTGTGCATCATTGGCTGCGGCGCGGGAGCGGGCTCCGGCTGGGCGTAGACGTGATGCGCCTGCGGGGCGGGAGCGGGCTCCGGCTGCGTCTCGATCCGGGCGACCGGGCGCTGCGCCTGGGCCATCTGCTCGTGGCGGGTGCGGACCTGCGTGCGCAGCCGCTCGGCCACCTCGGCGATGCCGGCGTCGACGGCCGGGGCGGAGCCTTTCTCCAGGAGGTCGCTGTCGATGCCGGTCGCCACGACCGACACGCGCACGATCCCTTCCAGCGAATCGTCACGGGTGGCGCCGAAGATCACGTTGGCGTCCTGGTCCACCTCCTCGCGGATGCGGGTGGCGGCCTCGTCGACCTCGTACAGGGTGAGGTCGGAGCCGCCCGTGATCGAGATCAGCAGGCCGCGCGCGCCCTTCATGCAGACGTCGTCGAGCAGCGGATTGGCGATGGCGGCTTCCGCCGCGCGCAGCGCGCGCTTCTCGCCGGTCGCCTCGCCGGTGCCCATCATCGCCTTGCCCATCTCGCGCATGACGGCGCGGACGTCGGCGAAGTCGAGGTTGATCAGGCCTTCCTTGACCATCAGGTCGGTGATGCAGGCGACGCCCGAATAAAGCACGCGGTCGGCCATCGCGAAGGCGTCGGCGAAGGTCGTCTGCTCGTTGGCCACCCGGAACAGGTTCTGGTTCGGGATGACGATCAGGGTGTCGACGGCCTTCTGCAGCTCGTTGATGCCCGACTCGGCGAGCCGCATGCGGCGCACGCCCTCGAACTGGAAGGGCTTCGTCACGACGCCGACCGTCAGGATGCCCATGTCGCGGGCCGCGCGGGCTACGACCGGGGCCGAGCCCGTGCCGGTGCCGCCGCCCATGCCGGCCGTCACGAACACCATGTGGGCGCCCGACAGCTGGTCGCGGATCTCGTCGATGACCTCCTCGGCGGCCGCGCGGCCGACTTCCGGCTGCGAGCCGGCGCCGAGGCCCTCGGTCACCTGGATCCCCATCTGGATCACCCGGTCGGCCTTGGACATCGTCAAGGCCTGCGCGTCGGTGTTGCCGACGACGAATTCGCAGCCCTGCAGGCCCAGCTCGATCATGTTGTTGACCGCGTTTCCGCCGGCGCCGCCGACGCCGAACACGGTGATCCTGGGCTTGAGTTCGCGAATGTCCGGAACCTTGAGATTGATGGTCATGTCCTTGGCCTCTCGATGTGTCGGGCGCCCCGCAGCGCCGGTGTTGACGTGGGGAAGGCGGCCGCCGCGCCGCCGTCCCGATCCCTGTTTAGAAACTGTCCTTGAGCCACTGCCCCATGCGGGAGAAGTAGCCGTCCGTCCCGGTGGCGCGGTAGGCCATCGGGCGCGGCACGAAGTGTTCCAGCCCGGCCACCTGGGGGTAGACCAGCAGGCCGACCGGGGCCGCGAAGGACGGTCCCTTGGCGGCCTCCGGCAGCCCCTGGACGCCCAGCGGCCGGCCGATGCGCACCTGCTTGGAGACGAGCGTGCGCGCCAGCTCCGGCAGTCCGGTCATGAGCGCGCCGCCGCCGGTCAGCACGACCCGCCGGCCGGTCTCGGCCGAGAAGCCCGCGTTCTTGAGGCGGTCGCGCACCAGCTCCAGCATCTCCTCCACCCGCGGGCGGATGATGCGGACCAGGTGCGACTTCGGCACGTGGTTCACGGCGTCGCGGTCGTCCTCGTCCACCGACGCCACCGCGATGGTCTCGCGGTCGTCCGAGGCGGTCGCGATCGTCGAGCCGTAGAGCGTCTTCAGCCGCTCGGCGTGCGCCACGCTGGTGGAGAGGCCGCGGGCGATGTCCATGGTGACGTGGTTGCCGCCCACCGCGATCGCGTCGGTGTGCACCAGGTGCCCGCCGGCGAACACGCCGATGGAGGTGGTGCCGCCGCCGAGGTCGATGACCACGGCGCCCATCTCGGCCTCGTCGTCGACCAGCGCGGCCAGTCCCGCCGCGTAGGGCGTGGCGACCACGGCCTCCACGTCGATGTGGCAGCGCTCGACGGCCAGCATGAGGTTGCGCACGGCGTTCTGGTCCGACGACACGACATGCATGTCGACGCCGAGCTTCTCGCCCACCATGCCGTGCGGATCGTTGATGCCCTTGGTGGCGTCGAGCGCGAAGCCCGTCGGCAGCGAGTGCAGCACGGTCCGGCCGGGCCGGGCGCCCGTGGTGCTGGCCGCCTCCAGCACCCTGTGGATGTCGCTGTCGCCCACCGCCGAGCCGCGCAGGCCCACATGGGCGTGGTAGGAGTCCGAGCCGAGCCGGCCGCCCGTCATATTGACGATCGCCGCCCGGATCTCGACCTTGGCCATGCGCTCGGCCGCATCCACGGCGAGCCGGATGGCCTGCTCGGCCCCTTCCAGGTCGACGATGGCGCCGCCCTTGAGGCCGCGCGACCGCTGGTGCCCGATGCCGATGATGCGGGCCCGGTGCGTGCGGCCGCGAAGCAACTCGCTCTCGGCCACCGGATCGAGCCGCGCCACCAGGCACGCGACCTTGGAGGTGCCGATGTCGATGATCGACATCACCATGCTCTTGCGCGGCGAGAGCGGCTTCAGGCGAGGAGTCAGGCTGGGGTGACGATGGCTCACGTCGCGCTGCCCTTTATCTTGCTTTTGGCCTTGAGCGCTTCCGCGCGGGCGGTCGCCGCCTCCTCCCCGAGCCGCATCACCACCCGGTCGGGCATGCGCAGATCGATGGCGAGGACGTCGCGTTCGAGGATCTTCTGGTCTTTCATCAGGCCCGAGAGCCGCGCCAGCGCGTCGCGGACGCCCTCCTCGGGCAGCCGCACGTCGACGCCGTTGTCGAGCTTCAGATTCCAGCGGCGCTCGCCGACGAACACGCCGGCGCGGACATGCGCCTTCACGTCGGGGGCGGCGTCCATCAGCCGCGTGAAGGCGGCGGCCTTCAGATTGGCCCCCTCGCCCACCACCAGCGGCAGCCGGTTGAAGCGCGGATCGGTCAGCCTGTCCGTCACGGTGCCGTCGGCCGAGACCACGAACACCTGGCCCTGCTTCTGCCAGAGCGCGAAGGCTTCGCGCTCCACCAGCGTGATCGCCAGCCCGCTGGGGTAGAGCTTGCGGACCGTGGCGTCCTTCACGAGCGGCAGGGTCATCAGCCGCTCGCGGGCGGCCGCGGCGTCGAAGAAGGGCAGCGAGCCGCGCGGGTCGATGCCGGCGACCTGCAGCACCTCGGTCTGGTTCAGCTCGACCAGGCCCGCGATGGACACGTTCTTGATCGTGAACCCGAAGGTCCGGGCCAGCACGTCCTGCGGCGCGCCGTAATAGGCCACGAAGGTTTCGTACTGCCCGCCCTTGACCGCGCCGAACAGTCCGACGCCGGAGAACAGGGCCGCCAGCAGGAGCGTGCCGGCGAAACGAGGAACGCGGGTCCCGGCGCGCTCGGAGGCGCGGACCACCGGTTGGCGCGTCTTCGCCAGGGAGCGGCCCCGCGGCGAAGCGACGGCGCGCGTCGGCGCGACCAGCGCAGCGCCGGCGCCGGCATAGGCCTGCTGTGCGGCGAGCGGAGCCTGGAAAGGCTCGGCTACCGATCGCAGGAGGCGTCCTCCACCATCCATCGAACCAACTCACCGAAACTATGGCCCGCGTGGGCCGCCAATTCCGGCACAAGAGAGGTCTCGGTCATTCCGGGTTGCGTGTTGACCTCGAGACAGACGAGCTCGCCGGTTCCTTCCGGCCGATCGTCGTATCTGAAGTCAGCGCGACTGACGCCCCGGCAGCCAAGAGCTTGATGCGCCGTTAACGCCAACTCTTGAACCAGTTGGTAAATATTCGGTTTAATTTCCGCCGGAAGGACGTGGATGGACCCCCCCTTCGCGTACTTCGCGTCGTAGTCGTAGAACATGCCGGTGGCCGGCCGGATGTCGATCACGCCGAGCGGCCTGTCGCCCATCACGGCGCAGGTAAGCTCCCGTCCCGCCACGTAATTTTCCACCAGCATCATTTCCGAGATGGCCCAGTCCTCACGCCCCAGCTCCTGCGGCGGGTGGGTCCGGTCCTCGCGCACGATGATGACCCCGACCGAGGATCCTTCGTTAACGGGTTTGATGACGTACGGAGGCTCCATCACGTGCCGCTTGGCCGCCTCCAGGCGGTGCACGGTGACGCCGCGAGGCACCGGGACGCCGGCGGCGGCCATCACCGCCTTGGCCCGGTCCTTCTGCATCGCAAGCGCCGAGGCGAGCACCCCGGAGTGGGTGTAGGGGATGCGCAGCATCTCCAGGATGCCCTGCACGATCCCGTCCTCGCCCCAGCGGCCGTGCAGGGCGTTGAAGGCCACGTCCGGCTTCAGCTCCGCCAGCACGGCCGCGATGGTGCGGTCCACGTCGATTCGCGTGACCCGGTAGCCCTCGCCCTCCAGCGCGTTGGCGCAGGCGGCGCCCGAGTTCAGCGACACCTCCCGCTCGGCCGAGAGCCCGCCCATCAGAACCGCGACATGCTTGGTCATCGTGTTGTCTCCCATGTTGCCTGCGGCGGGGGCCCTTTTCCGGGGGAGAAGGCCTGCGTGCTGGCCTTACGCCAGCCCGACCCGCTTGATCTCCCATTCGAGCTCCACGCCCGACGTCTCGCGCACGCGCCGGCGGACCTCCTCTCCGAGGCCCTCGACCTCGGCGGCGGTCGCGCCCGGATGCGCGATCAGAAAATTCGTGTGCAGCTCCGACACCTGGGCGTGCCCCCTACGCAGGCCGCGGCAGCCCGCCTTGTCGACCAGCTCCCAGGCCTTGAGGCCCGGCGGGTTCTTGAAGGTGGAGCCGCCCGTGCGGGTGTTCACCGGCTGCGAGGCCTGCCGAGCCTGCGTGATGTCGTTCATCTCGGCCAGGATGGCGGCCGGGTCGCCCGGCCGTCCCTCGAAGGTCGCCTCGGTGAAGATCACGTCCTCGGCGACGCCGCAGTGCCGGTAGGTGAAGCCCATGTCGGCGAGCCCGTAGGTGCGGACCGTCCCGTCCCGCGACACGCCCCGGCAGGAGACGAGCACGTCCTTGGTCTCGCCCCCATACGCGCCGCCGTTCATCCGCAGCGCCCCGCCGATCGCGCCCGGGATGCCGCGCAGAAACGACAGCCCGGCCACGCCGGCCTCGGCGGCGACGCGCGCCACCTTCACGTCGGCCGCGCCCGCGCCGGCCCGAATGCGCAGGCCGTCGGCATTGATGGCCTGGAAGCCCTTGCCGAGGCGCACCACCACGCCCGGAACCCCGCCGTCCCGCACCAGCAGGTTGGAGCCGAGACCCACGACCAGGATCGGGACGTCGGACGGACAGCCGCGCAGGAAGGCCGCGAGGTCATCCTCGTCGGCCGGCTGGAACAGCGCCTGGGCGGGCCCGCCGGTCCTGAACCACGACATCCCCGCCATGGGCGCATTCGCCTCCAGCGAGCCTCTCAGGCCCGGCGCTGCGGCATGCAGCTCAGCTGTGATGTCTGGGAACGGGGCGCTCATGCAGCCGCCGGTTGGTAGCGCCGCGCCGCAGGAAGGCAATAGCTTTGCGCGATATTGCTTTTCGGAATATATTGATGTTGGAAATCGTATTGTCCGGAGAAGCGCGACGACAGTTGCGCGGTTTGCCCGAACCTGTCCAGGCCGCCGTCAGAGACAAGCTGGAACGTTATGCGGCGATCGGCGCTGGCGATGTCAAAGCGATGAGCGGACTGCCTGGCTTGCGGCTGCGGTGCGGAGACTACCGGATCTTGTTTGACAAGATCGGCGGGCAAATCAGGGTTCGGGCGATCGCCCATCGAAGCAAGATCTACAGCTGAGGAGGCAGCAGGATGGGTAAGCCGCAAGTCTTCCGAACCGACGCAGGCGAAGAATACGTCTTCCTGCCGCGCACCGAATACGATCGCCTTCTGAAGCTCGACGCCGAGGACAAGGCCGAAGAGGAGTGGGCGAAGCGCGTGTTCGCCGAGACGCAGGCCAAGCTCGACCGCGGCGAAGAGATCTTCCTCCCCGACGAAACCTGGACCGAGATCGAGACCGGAACCCACCCCATCGAGGCCATCCGCCGCTACCGGGGGCTGACCCAGACGGCGCTCGCCGCGGCGGCCGGGATCACGCAGGGGTTCCTCTCCGAGATCGAGAACCGGAAAAAGACCGGCGACGTCTCGGTGTTGAAACGCATCGCGGCGGCGCTCAAGGCGCCGCTCGACGTGATCGTCGAATGAGGTGAGCCCGGCGCTCACCTCTTCGCGCCATCCAGCGCGGCGAGTTCGCCCGGCAGGGCGTAGGCCCAATTGGTGATAGTGCCGGCTCCCAGGCAGACGACGTAGTCGCCCGGATGGGCCACGCCATAGACCAGGCTGGCGAGCTCGGCCGGCCCGCTGAGCCGCATGACGTTGCGATGGCCATGCGCCTTGATGCCCTGCACCAGCGAATCGCGATCCGCGCCCGGGATCGGCTGCTCGCCGGCCGCGTAGGTGTCGGCCACGATCACCACGTCGGCGTCGTTGAAGCAGGTCGCGAACTGGTCGAACAGCGCCGACAGGCGCGAGTAGCGATGCGGCTGCACCACCGCGACCACGTTGCCGGTCGTCGACGCGCGGGCGGCGCGCAGCACGGCGGCGATCTCCACCGGATGGTGCCCGTAGTCGTCGAAGATCGCGACGCCGTTCCAATCGCCCGTGCGGGTGAAGCGGCGCTTCACGCCCCCGAAGGCGCCCAGAGCCTCGCGGATCTTCTCGGGCGTCATGCCGAGATGGTAGGCGACCGCGATGGCGGCCGTGGCGTTCAGCGCGTTGTGATGGCCCGGCATCGGCATGGTGAGGTCGTCGATGCGCGTGACCTCGCCGGTCTTGCGGTCGCGGATCTGCACGCTGAAGCGCGAGCGGCCGCCCGTGAGGTCGATGTTGGACAGCCGCACGTCCGACTGCGGGTTCTCCCCATAGGTGATGACCCGGCGATCCTCGATCTTGCCGACCAGCTCCTGCACGGTCGGATGGTCGAGGCACATCACCGCAAAGCCGTAGAAGGGCAGGTTTTCCACGAAGGCCCGGAACGCGTCCTTGATGGCCTCGAAGGTCTTGAAGTGGTCGAGGTGCTCGGGATCGATGTTGGTGATGATGGCCACGTCGGCCGGCAGCTTCAGGAAGGTGCCGTCGGATTCGTCGGCCTCCACCACCATCCAGTCGCCCGCGCCGAGGCGCGCGTTGGTGCCGTAGGCGTTGATGATGCCGCCGTTGATCACGGTCGGATCGAAGCCGCCGGCATCCAGCAGGGTCGCGACCAGCGAGGTCGTGGTGGTCTTGCCGTGCGTGCCCGCGATGGCGACGCATTGCTTCAGGCGCATGAGCTCGGCCAGCATCTCGGCGCGGCGCACTACCGGCAGGCGGCGCTCGCGGGCGGCCATCAGCTCCGGGTTGTCGCGCTTGATCGCGGTGGAGACCACCACCACGGCGGCGTCGCCGAGCGCCTCGGCCGTGTGGCCGACATGCACCACGATGCCCTTCTCGCGCAGGCGCTTGACGTTGGCGCTGTCGGACGCGTCCGTGCCCTGCACCGTGTAGCCGAGATTGTGCAGCACCTCGGCGATCCCCGACATGCCGATGCCGCCGATGCCGACGAAATGGATAGGGCCGAGTTCGGTCGGCAGCTTCATGGTTCCGTCTCCATCCTCGTCTGTGTCAGCGGGTCCGACCGGCTGCGGCGATCTCGACCACAAGGTCGGCGAGGCGCTCGGCCGCATCCGGGACGCCGGCGCTTTTGGCCGCTTCGGCGGCCCGGGTCAAACCCGACGGGTCGCGCAGACGCGCGGCGATCTCGCCGGCGAGGCGCTCGGGCGTGAAGTCCGGCTGCGGAATCACCGTCGCCGCCCCGATGGCCGCGAGCGTCACCGCGTTGGCGGCCTGGTCGCCGTCGAGCGACTGGGCCAGCGGCACCAGGATGGACGGACGCCCGATCACGGCGAGTTCTGCGACCGTCGACGCGCCCGAGCGCGCGACCACCAGATGAGCCTGGGCGATCCGGGCCGGCATGTCGCCGAAGAAGGGCGAGACCTCGGCGGCGATCCCCAGCCGCACATAGACGTCGCGCACGCGCGTGAGATCCTCGTCGCGCGCCTGCTGGACCACGGCGAGCCGCCCCCGATCCGCCGCAGAGAGCCTTTCCAGCGCGGGCGGGACGATGTCGCTCATGATGCGGGCGCCCTGGCTTCCGCCGAACACGACCAGCCGCAGCGTTCCGTCCGGAGAGAGCGGCTCGAATGGCGTCGCGGCGGCGTCCAGGACGGGCTGGCGCACCGGGTTCCCGGTCACGCGCTGCTTGGCCTTCAAGGCGCCGGAGACGCCCCGGACCTCGGGGAAGCCTGTCGCGATCAGCCTGGCGCGGGGCGCCAGCAGCCGGTTGGCGCGGCCAAGCACCCCGTTCTGCTCGTGGATGATGGCGGGCGTCCCGCGCAACGCCGCAGCCAGCACCGGCGGTACGGTCGGGTATCCGCCAAAGCCCACCACCGCCGATGGACGCAGCCGGCCGATCAGGCTCCAGGACGCCATCAGGCCTTGCGCCAGCCGGGCGCCGGCCGCCAACATCCGCCCCGGAGAGCCTCCGCTGGGCGTCGCCGACGGGATCTCGTGAGTCTCCTCGGCCGGAAAGGCCTTGCCGTATTTCGTCGCGCGCTCGTCCGTGGCGAGGTGCACCGTCAGGCCCCGCGCGGCGAGCGCGTTGGCCAGCGCCTCCGCCGGGAACAGGTGGCCGCCGGTTCCCCCGGCCGCGAGCAGGATCAGGCCCTTCGCCATCAGGCGTAGGCCTCCTCGTCCCGCCGCGCCGGGACGATGCGGTCATAGTACTCCGAGCGCGGGCGCCGGCGCGTGACCGACAGCAGGAACCCCATCGCGAGCGCCAGCGAGATCAGCGACGAGCCGCCATAGCTGATGAAGGGCAGCGTCATGCCCTTGGCGGGCATCAGGTGCACGTTCACCGCCATGTTGATGACCGACTGCAGCCCGAACAGCATCACCAGCCCGGCCGCCGCCAGCCGGCAGAACGGCTCCTCGTTGCGGCGCGACAGCACCAGGCCGCGCAGCACCACCAGCGCGAAGATCGTCAGGAGCCCGATGCAGACGAAGATCCCGAACTCCTCGGCCGTCACCGCGAAGATGAAGTCCGTGTGGCTGTCCGGCAGGATGCGCTTGACGGTGCCCTCTCCCGGCCCTTTCCCGAGCCAGCCGCCTTGCACGAAGCTGTCGATGGCGTTGTCCACCTGGAAGGTGTCGCCCGAGGCGGGATCGAGGAAGCGGTTGATGCGCGCCGCCACGTGCGGCAGCAGGTGATAGGCCACGAAGAGGCCCAGCATGCTGACGCCGCCCAGCCCCGCCACCCAGAACAGGTGCAGGCCCGACAGGAAGACGAGGCCGCACCACACCAGCGTGATCAGCATGGTCTGGCCGATGTCCGGCTGCAGGACGAGCGGCACGATGGTGCCGGCCAGAAGGGCGAAGCCGACCACGTTTCCGGGTACGTCGCGCCGGCGGCCGCCTTCCGAGAAGGCCCAGGCGGCGAGGATCACGAAGGCGGGCTTGACGAACTCCGAGGGCTGGATGGCGATGCCCGCGAAGGAGATCCAGCGCCGGGCGCCCTTGACCTCCGCGCCGAACAGCAGCGTGCAGACCACCAGCCCCATGGCGACCAGGTAGAGCGCCAGAGCCGCCCGCCTAACGTGGCGGGGGCTGAAGAAGCTCACCACCAGCATGATGCCGAAGGCCGGGGCCAGATAGGCGATCTGCCGGGTGACGAAGTGGAAGGTGGGCAGGCCCAGGCGCTCGGCCACCGGCGGGCTGCCCGCCATGCACAGCACGATCCCGAGCACCATCAGCACCATCAGGCTGAACAGCAGCATGCGGTCGACGGTCCACCACCAATGAGCGAAGGGCGAGCGTTCCAGACGTGACGGCATGGGTCAGGCCTTTCCGGGCGGGGAGGCGTCGGTCGACGGCGTGTCGGGCAGAGCGAGCACGAGGTCGCGGAAATGCGTCCCGCGGACCTCGAAATTCGGGTACTGGTCGTAGGAGGCGCAGGCGGGAGAGAGCAGCACGACCGGCTCCGCAGCGTCCGAGGCCGCGGCGTCCGCCGCCGCCGCCGCCACGGCCGCCTCCAGCGCGCCGCAGCGCGTAAAAGCCGTGCGGCCCTCCAGCGTGGCGGCGAAGTCGTCGCTCGCCTCGCCGATCAGGTAGGCCTTGGCGACCCGGCCGAAGAGCGGAGCCAGCGGGGCGATGCCGCCCTCCTTGGGAACGCCGCCGATGATCCAGTGGATGTCCGACGGGAAGGCCGCGAGGGCCTTCTCGGCCGCGTCCGCATTCGTCGCCTTGCTGTCGTTGACGAACAGCGTCCGCCCGATCCGGCGGACCTGCTCCATGCGATGGGCCAGCCCGGGGAAGCTCGCCAGGCCCTTGCGGATGACCTTCTCGTCGACGCCGATCGTCTCGAGCGCGGCGATCGCGGCGGCCGCGTTCTGGGCGTTGTGTGCGCCGCGCAGCGAGCCGATCCCGGCGAGGTCGGCCAGCACGATGCGCTTGCCGGCGAGGCGGCGCGCGATGACGTGGTCCTCGGCGCTGATCCCTTCCTCCAGCACGCGCTCGACCGAGATCGGGATCACGCGTCGGCCGGCGCCGCGCAGGCGGGCCTCGATGGCGCGGCACCAGTCGTCGTCGACGCCGACCACCGCCACCTCCGCGCCGGCGACCAGCCGCTCCTTGATGGCGGCGTAGTTCTCCATGGTCCCGTGGCGGTCCAGATGGTCGGGCGTGATGTTGAGCAGCACCCCCACGGTGGGCGCCAGCGAGGGCGCCAGGTCGATCTGGAAGGACGAGCACTCCACCACATGCACGCGCCCGGCCGCGGGCGGCGCAAGCGAGAGCACCGCCGTGCCGATGTTCCCGCCCATCTGGCAGTCCAGCCCGGCCTCGCGCACCAGATGGGAAATCAGCGCCGTCGTGGTCGATTTGCCGTTGGTGCCCGTGATGGCGATAAAGGGCGCGTCCGGGGCCGTGGCCGCCCGCTCGCGGCAGAACAGCTCGACATCGCCGATGATCTCGACCCCGGCCGCCCTCGCCTTCTCGACGGTCCAATGCGGGACCGGATGGGTCAGCGGCACGCCGGGCGACAGGACCAGGGCCGAGAAGCCCGACCAGTCGGCCTCCGTGAGGTCGACGACCGGCACGCCGGCCTCCAACGCCTTGCCGCGCGACGTCGGCTTGTCGTCCCACGCGGCCACGTGGGCGCCGCCCGCCGCAAGCGCCTGCGCGGTGGCGAGGCCCGACCCGCCAAGCCCGAACAGAGCGACGGAGCGCCCGCGGAAAGAGGCGACCGGGGTCATGCGCAAGGCTCCCGGTTGAGCCCGATCATCCCCTCAGGGGAGCTCCTAGAAGGCCGCGCCATCCCGCTCACCGCAGCTTCAGCGTCGACAGGCCGACCAGCGCCAGAACGATAGCGATGATCCAGAACCGCACCACGACCTGCGGCTCGGACCAGCCGAGCTGCTCGAAGTGGTGGTGGATGGGGGCCATGCGGAACACCCGCTTGCCGGTCAGCTTGAAGGAGGCGACCTGGATGATCACCGACAGCGCCTCCAGCACGAAGAGGCCGCCCACGATGGCGAGCACGATCTCGTGCTTGGTGGCGACCGCCACGGTGCCGAGCATGCCGCCCAGCGCCAGCGACCCGGTGTCGCCCATGAAGATCTGCGCCGGCGGAGCGTTGAACCACAGGAAGCCGATCCCGGCCCCGATCATGGCCCCGCACAGCACCGCGAGTTCGCCGGTGCCGGGCACGAAATGGATCTGGAGATAGTTGGAGTAGATCGCGTTGCCGGACAGGTAGGCGATGAACCCGAAGGTGGCCGACGCGATCATCACCGGCACGATGGCGAGGCCGTCGAGACCGTCCGTCAGGTTCACGGCGTTGCCGGCGGCGACGATCACCAGCGCCCCGAAGGCGATGAAGAACACGCCCAGATTGAGCAGCACGTCCTTGAAGAACGGCACCGCCAGCGCGCTGGCCAGCCGCACGGCCCCATAGCCGGGCATCTTGGGGATCAGATAGGCGATCACCACGCAGGCCGCGCCAGCGATCACGAACTCGATGGCGAGGCGCGAGCGGCCGCCGAAGCCGGCATGGCTCTGCTTCGTCACCTTGAGGTAGTCGTCATAAAAGCCGATCGCCCCGAAGCCGAGCGTCACCAGCAGCACGACCCAGACATAGGGGTTGGCCAGGTTGCCCCAGACCAGGGTCGAGAACAGGAAGCCCGACAGGATCATCAGCCCGCCCATGGTGGGCGTGCCCTTCTTGGCGAGATGGCTCTGCGGCCCGTCGGTGCGGATCGGCTGGCCCTTGCCCTGCTTCAGGCGCAGTCCGTTGATGATCCGCGGACCGAAGAAGAACACGAAGAACAGCGCCGTCGCGGTCGCCCCGCCGGTCCGCACCGTGATGTAGCGGAACACGTTCAGGATGCTGAGCGAAGCGGAGTATTCGGAGAGCCAGGTGAGCATGGGTCGCGGCCTCAGGCGGCGTTGGTCGCGAAGCGCGACTTGAGGGCGGCCACGACGAGGCCGGTGCGGCTCCCGTTGGAGCCCTTGACGGTGACGACGTCGCCGGCGCGCAGCGCCCCGGCCACGAGGGGCGCGAGTTCGGCGGAGTTGGCCGCATAGGCCCCCCGCTTCTCCATCGGCAGAGCCTGCCAGAGATGCTTCATCAACGGACCCGCCGCGAACACGAGGTCGACCCCGTTCTCCTCCACCGCCGAGGCGAGCCCCGCATGCAGCTCAGGCGCCTCGGGGCCGAGCTCCAGCATGTCTCCCAGCACGGCGATGCGGCGCCCGCGCAGTCCCACCGGGGCCTGGCCGAGGACGCCGAGCGCGGCGCGCACCGAGGCCGGGTTGGCGTTGTAGCTCTCGTCATAGAGGGCGATGTCGCCCCCCGGCGCCGGCAGCCGGATCTGTTCGCCGCGTCCGGACGGGGGCGTGACGTCCGCCATCGCGATGGCGGCCAGCGCCAGGTCGCCGCCGAGCGCCTCGACGACGCCGAGGACGCCAAGGCTGTTCATCGCCGCATGCTTGCCCGGGCTGCCGATCCGGTAGGTCACCGGCTCGCCGAACAGGGTCGCCTCCACGATCGTCATGTCGGGCTTCAGGATCGCCCGGGTCAGCCGCACGTCGGCGTCCGGATGCTCGCCGAAGCTGACGATCCGGCCGGCCGGCGAAGCCTCGGCGTGGCGCCGCAGCCGCTCGTAATGGGGGTTGTCGCGGTTGATCACGGCCGTCCCGCCGGCCCCCAGACCGGTGAAGATCTCCGCCTTGGCGTCGGCGATCGCCTCGATCGATCCCAGATTCTCCAGGTGGACGGGCTCCACCGTCGTGATCAGCGCCACATGCGGCCGCACCATCGCGACCAGCGGCTCAATCTCGCCGGCGTGGTTCATCCCGATCTCGAACACGCCGTAGCGGGTGGCCTGCGGCATGCGCGCCAGCGTCAGCGGCACGCCCCAATGGTTGTTGTAGGACGCCGCGGAGGCGTGCGTCGCGCCCTGCGTGGCCAGCACGGTGCGCAGCGCCTCCTTGGTGCCGGTCTTGCCGACCGAGCCCGTCACCGCCGCTATGCGCGCGTCGGTCCGGGCGCGCGCGGCGAGCCCGAGCCGCTGCATCGCGGCCAGCACGTCCGGCACGGCGAAGAGCGCGCCGGCGCCGGCGAACCCGGCTGCACGGTCCTCGGCGACGACGGCCGCGCCTGCGCCTTTCTCCAGCGCCGCGGCGACGAAGTCGTGCCCGTCGCGGGCGTCGCCCTTGATGGCGAAGAACAGCTCGCCCGGCTGCAGCGTGCGGGTGTCGATCGAAACGCCGGTCACCGCCGCCGGCGGCTCTCCGACGGGGCGCGCCTCCATGGCGGCGGCGAGATCGGCCGCCAGCCAGAGGGCGGCGGCGGCGGGATGGGAGGGTGCGGTCACGGTCGAGCCTCGGCCAGCGCGGCTGCGACCGCGTCGTGATCAGAAAAGGGAAGAACCCGGTCGCCTATGATCTGGCCCGTTTCATGGCCCTTGCCGGCCACGAGCAGAACATCCCCGGGCCGAAGCTCCGCCACGGCGGTCCGGATCGCCTCGCCGCGGTCGCCGATCTCGCGCGCGCCCGGAGCCGCGGCCAGGATTTCGGCCCGGATCACGGCGGGATCCTCGCTGCGCGGATTGTCGTCGGTGACGATGACGACGTCGGCGTGCTCGGCCGCGATCGCCCCCATGATGGGGCGCTTGCCGCGGTCGCGGTCGCCGCCGCAGCCGAACACGCACAGAATGCGTCCCGGCGCGTAGGGGCGCAGCGCCGCCAGCGTGCTCGCCAGCGCCTCCGGCTTGTGCGCGTAGTCGACCACGGCCAGCGCGCCGCGGCTCTCGCCGACCCGCTCCAGCCGGCCTTTCACGCCCGTCAGGCGCGACAGGGCAGCCAGCACGCGCGACAGCTCCTCGCCGCTCGCCAGCGCGAGGCCCGCCGCCACCAGCGCGTTGGAGGCCTGGAAGTCGCCCACGAGCGGCAGGTGCACGTCGAAACGGCGGCCTTCGGCCTCCACGATGAGGTGCTGGCCGAAGCCCTCGCGCTGCAGCGAAGCGAGCCGCAGGGTCTTGCCCTGCCGGCCCGTGCTGACGATGCGCAGGCCCCGCGCCTTGGCCGCCGCGATGACGTCGCCGGCGTGCTCGCCATCGGCGTTGACCACGGCGGCGGCGTCGGCCGGCAACAGGGTGTCGAAAAGCCGGAGCTTGGCCTTGAGGTAGTCCTCGAGAGTGGGATGGTAGTCGAGATGGTCGCGTCCGAGATTGGTGTAGCCGCCGGCCGCCAGCCTGACGCCGTCGAGGCGGCGCTGGTCGAGGCCGTGCGAGGACGCCTCCATGGCGAGGTGGGTCACCCCGTCCCCGGCCAAGCCGTCCAGGGTCTCATGCAGCGTGATGGGATCCGGCGTCGTCAGCGAGCCGTAGACCGCGCCGCCCGGGGCCACGACCCCGATGGTGCCGAGGCTGGCGGCCCTGTGCCCGCAGGCGGCGAAGATCTGGCGGGTGAACTCGGCGACCGAGGTCTTGCCGCTGGTGCCGGTCACGGCCACGATCACGCCCGGCTGGCGCGGATGCGCCCGCGAGGCGGCCAGCGACAGGGCGCGCCGCACGTCCGGCACGCGCACATAGGCGACCGAGGGATCGAGGTCGAGCGGACGCTCCGGCTGGCCGACCACCGCTGTGGCGCCGTTCGCGACCGCCTGCGCCGCGAAGGAGAGCCCGTCCGCCTTGACGCCGGGGGTTGCGAAAAACGCGAAATCCGGGCCCGCCTTGCGGCTGTCCGCCGTCAGTCCCGCGATCCGGCGTTCGCCGTCGGGCACAGGCATGTGCGGAAAGAGCTCTGCGAGCCTCATGGGCGCGGTCTCATCTGGGCGATCTCATCAGCGCGTCCCCCACGCGCCCATGCGGGCCATGACCGGGAACGGAGCGACAGGCGGGTCGAACCGGGGCGGCAGCCCCAGGATGGGCGCCACGCGTTCGATCACCTTACCGGTGGTTGCGCCCGCATTCCAAGCGGCGGTCGCGAACCCGTAGGTCTCGGGCAGCCCCTGCGGCTCGTCATAGATGACCAGGAAGAGGTATTTCGGCTTGTCGGCCGGCGCAATCGCCATGAAGGTCGTGAACAGCCGGTTCTTGCTGTAGCGCCCGCCGATGACCTTCTCGGCCGTGCCGGTCTTGCCACCGACGAAATAGCCCGGCACCGCCGCCTTGCCGGCCGAGCCCTTTTCGGCGTTGAGCCGCATGACGTAGCGCAGCGCCTCGCTGGTTTCCGGCTTGATCACCCGGTGGCCGAGCTTGGCCGCGTCCTCGGCGGTGCGCTTGAGCACCGTGGGGGTCAGGAAATTGCCCCCGTTCACCAGGGCGCCGACGGCCGCCACCGCCTGCATGGGCGCGACCGCGAGGCCGTGCCCGAAGGCGATCGTCATGGTGTTCAGCTCGCCCCAGCGGGCCGGCACGATCGGCTCGGCGCTCTCGGGCAGCTCGGTCCGCATGCGGTCGAGCTGACCCATCTTCTTCAGGAACTCCTTGTGGCCCTGCACGCCGATGGCCAGCGCCATGCGGGCGGTGCCGATATTGGAGGAGTGAATGAACACCTCCGGCACGGTGAGCACGCGGTTGGTGCCGTGGTAGTCGTGGATGCGGAAGCGCCCATAGGCCAGCGCGCCGCGGGCGTCGAAGCTGGAGTTGATCGAGACCTTGCCGCTGTCCAGCGCCATCGCGGTGGTGAGAGCCTTGAAGGTCGAGCCCATCTCGTAGACGCCCACCGTCATGCGGTTGATGCGATTGGGCTCCAGCGCATCGACGGGATTGTTGGGGTCGTAGTCCGGCAGCGACGCCAGGGCGACGATCTCGCCGGTCGTCACGTCGAGGATCATGCCGGCCCCGGCCTTGGCCTTGTACTTTTCGATCCCCTTGGACACCTCGTCCCGCAGCGCATGCTGCGCCCGCAGGTCGATCGAGAGCTGGACCGGCTTCAGGTCCGTGGCCTGCCGGGCGAACCCCGCGAGGCCGAGATCGGCCATGCCCTGGCCGTCGATCCACTTCTCGATGCCGGCGATGCCCTGGTTGTCGAGATTAGTGAAGCCGAGCACATGCGCGGCCGCCGGGCCGTTGGGATAGACGCGCTTGTTCTCGGGCAGGAAGCCGACGCCCGGCAGGCCGAGGCGGTAGACCTCCTGCTGCTGCTTGGGGGTGATCTCGCGCTTCACCCAGACGAAGCCCTTCTTGGACCCGAGCTTCTCGCGCAGGTCGCGGGCGTCCACGTCGGGCAGGACCGCGGTGATCAGCTCCACCGCCTCGTCCTTGTCGATGATGCGGCGCGGCTCGGCGAACACCGACACCGTCTTGATGTCGGTGGCCAGGATCTCGCCGTTGCGGTCGACGATGTCGGGCCGCACGCCCGCGGTCTCCTGCTGGGCGCGCTTGTAGCTGGTCGGCGGATCGGGCCTCAGCCCCAGTTGCACCAGCCGGCCGGCGATCACCGCGTAGACGATGGTGAAACCGGCCGCCACCATGAAGACGCGGTGCCCGCTCTTGTCGAGGCGCATGCGGAACAGGTTGTGCACCGCGCCCAGCACGCCGCGCGGGCCGCGCCCGGCCGGCGGCGCGGCCGCCTCTTCGTGACGGCTCCCGCCTTGTCCGGGAGCAGGGTCGAACTCGGCTTCGTGGCCGGCCATCGGATCGGGAGAACCCTGGTGGTCGCTCATGCGATCCTCACTGCTGCTTCTTGCGGGTGGAGGACGTGGTGGTGGTCGTGTCGGTCCGGGCGCTGGTCTTGCCGGGCTCGGGAGTGGGCGTGTTGGTCGGCAGCGCGAGGCCCAGCGCCTCCAGCTTCTTGCCGATGGAATCGACCGGCGCCGGCCGCATCGGGATGTCGGACCAGCGGACGATCTGCTGCACCGCGCCGGGGCCCAGATCGGTGTTCTGGTCCGAGAGCGTCTGCAGCCGGTCGGGCTTGTTGAGGAACTGCCACTCCGCGCGCAGCACGGCGATCGCCTCCCGCTCGCGCGAGATCTTGTTCTTCAGCTTCGTCACCTGCTCGGACAGGTAGATCGTGTCGTACTTGATCCGGTACGCGTAGAGCGCCGACCCGATCAGGGCGACGATCGCGACGAGATGGAAAAAGCGGCGCATTCAGCGACCCTTCTTCTTCGGACCGCCCGGGGGAGCGGCCTCGGGAGCCGGAGCCAAGGTGCGTTCGGCCGCCCGCAGCTTGGCCGAGCGCGCCCGCGGATTGGCGGCGAGCTCGTCGTGCTGGGCGGTCAACGGGCGGCGGTTGACGAGCGTGAAGGTCGGCTCCTGGGTCGCCACGGCCGGGGCGTGGCGCGAGGGCGCGGCCTCCCGGCCGGCGCGCTCAGTCAGGAACCGCTTCACGATGCGGTCCTCGAGCGAATGGAAGGTGACGACGACGAGCCGCCCGCCGGGGCGCAGCGCCCTCTCCGCGGCCTCGAGCGCCCGCTCCAGCTCGCCCAGCTCGTCATTCACGGCGATGCGCAGGGCCTGGAAGGTGCGGGTGGCCGGATGAATGCCGTCGGGGCTCTGCCGCACCACCGAGGAGACGATGTCGGCCAGCCGCTTCGTGGTCGTGATCGGCTGCTCCTTGCGGGCGGCCAGGATGGCCCTGGCGATCGCCCGCGACCGCCGCTCCTCGCCATACTGGTAGATGAGGTCCGCGAGGGGCCCCTCCTCCATTTGGTTGACGAGGTCGGCGGCGCTGTCGCCCGCCTTCTCCATGCGCATGTCGAGCGGGCCGTCGAAGCGGAAGGAAAAGCCGCGCTCGGCGTCGTCGAGCTGCATGGAGGAGACGCCGATGTCCAGCACCACGCCGTCGAGCGGCGTGAAGCCGAGCCGCTCCGCGACGGCGTCGAGATCGCCGAAGCGGGCCTGCTCCAGGACGAGCCGGCCCTGCATCTCGGCGACGAGCGCCTGGCCCGCCGCGATCGCCTCGGGGTCGCGGTCCAGCGCCAGGACGCGCAGGTCCGGCGCGGCGCCCAGGATGGCGCGCGTATAGCCCCCGGCCCCGAAGGTGCCGTCCAGATAGCGTCCGCCGGGCTGGGGAGAGAGCGTGTCCTGAACTTCCCGCGCCAGCACGGGAACATGACGAGCCGGTCCGCCAGCGGCGTCGGTGACCCGACCGCCGCGACCCGTCATCGTTCCCGTGCTCCGGGGTCGTGACCCTGCCGCAACGCGCCGGCAGGCTCCTTCTTGAGGACGCCGCTGAGTTCCTTCTTGAGATCCCTCACCTTTCGCCTGGCCTCGTCGAGATGACGTTGGAAACGAGAGGGCTCCCAGATCTGGAATTTGTGCCCCAGCCCCACGAAGGTCACCGCATCCGTGATCCCAGCATGGAGCTTGAGCGTTTCGGTGAGACCGACCCGGCCCTCCGGGTCGACCTTGAGCACTTCGCTGATGCCGTAGAGCGCCGTCGAGAAATGATCCCGCTCGTCCGAGAACGGCGGCAGCGTCTCGATGAGGCTGTCGATCTCCCGAAGGAGCCCGTTGCCTCCGGCGTCCAGCGCGTCCGCCTCCAGCGATGGGTGCACGTAAAGTCCCTCGAACCCATCCTTCGCCAGAACGGACCGGAAAGACGCCGGGATCGATACGCGACCTTTCGCATCCAGTTTGTTGGTGAAGCTGGATACGAAGCGGTCCATCGAACTCCAGACCCGCACACATGACCGAAGACGCTGAACCGGCGTCAGCACCCCGGCCGTCGGTGGAGCCGCAAGCGACCTTCACGGGAGCGGCGGCCTCCGCCGCGCCAGCGTCTGTCGGATGGGATCCGTACGTCTCGAACGGGATGATTTGGGATAGCATGGGATCATATGGTCGTCAATGGACGCGGGTCGCCGGAGGACGCACCGATTCCACCTCCGGCATTACGGTTGCTTAACGTTAACGAACGGTTGAAGACGCGGTTGTGCGGCCCGGGCCGCGCCCTTTGGGAACGCAGAAATCCATGGTGGACCGCAAGCGCGCGAAGGCGTTCCGGGGAAAATAGCCTCAGGCCGGCCGGCGATGGACCCGCAGGGTCAGGCCGCCCTTCGGCCGCACCGTGACGCGCTGCACGGGTCCGGGCGCATCCTCTCCGGGCTGCATCTCGAAGCGGTGGCTGCGCAGCAGCGTGGCGAGCAGGATGACGGCTTCCTGCATGGCGAAGGCCGCCCCGATGCAGATGCGGGGCCCGGCCCCGAACGGCAGGTAGGAGAACCGGGGAATGGCGTCGCGCGCCGGGCCCAGGAAGCGCTCCGGGCGGAATGCGTCCGGCTCGTCCCACAGCCGCCTGTGCCGGTGCACCACCCAGGGCGAGATGAAGACCGTCGCGCCCGCCGGAAGCGCATGGCCGGCCACGACGTCCGGGGCGATGGCCTCCCGGCTCAGCGTCGCGGCCGGCGGGTAGAGGCGCATGCTCTCCTCGATCACGGCCTTGACCAAAGGCAGCCTGTCGGGCGCGGCCGCCGGATCGTCGTCGAGCGGCCCTGCGGCGTCGATCTCCGCCTCGCAGGCGGCCCGGACGCCCGGGTGCGCGCCCAGCAGCAGCAGCGTCCAGGTGAGCGCGTTCGCGGTGGTCTCGTGCCCCGCCGCCATCAGGGTCAGGACGTTGTCTCGGATTTCGCTTTCCGTAAGCCCCTGCCCCGTCTCGGGGTCACGGGCGTCGAGCAGCGCGGCGATCAGGTCGTCGCGGCCCTGCGCGCCGGGCTCGCCCCGCCGCGCCGCCACGAGGTCGTCCACGACCCGGCCGAGCGTCTGGACGGCGCCGCGCCCGAAGGTCCGGCCCAGCCGAGGCAGCCACGCCGGGGCGCCGAGGACGTCCAGGGGATCGACCCGGCCCGCCGTGGCGAGGTAGCGCCGCAGGGCCGCGGTGACGATCTTGGGCTCCGCCCCGAGCCCGCCCCGCAGGATGGTGCGGCTGAGGACGTCCAGCGTGAGCTCCGCCATCGCTTGGTCGACGCGGATCGCCGCGCCGTCCGGATAGGCGTCGAGGGTCGCACGGAACGCCAGGCCTGCCTCCAGCATGGCGCGGGCGTGGAGCGCCGTGCGGCGCGGCGTGAAGAGCGGGGCCAGGGTGCGCCGCTGGCGGCGCCAGTCCGCGCCGTCCGCCGTCAGCATCCCCTCGCCGAAGATCGGTTTGAGGACGCGCAGCTGCAACGGGTCCTTGCGATAATGGGCGGCGTTGTCGATCAGGATATGGCGGATCGCGGCCGGGTCGCTCACCACCGCGGTGGTCCCGAGCAGGCCCCGCATCGGCACGAACAGCTCCTCGTAGTGCCTGCGGGTCAACAGGCTGAGCGGATTGGTGGCGATGCCGAGCAGGAAGGCGGCGGGTCCCGCCGGGCGCTCGCGCGGCGTGGGGATCGGCAGGCGTGGTGCGAACGCCGTCATGCCGGGACAATGGGCCCGGCTCCCCGAGGGCGCAAGGTCCGCGCCGGGGCGGCTTGGGCAAGATGAACGCCAGTCGGCCTGTAAGCCGGGTTCTGTAGGGCCGCGGCGCTTGCGCGACGCGACGTGACGGCCATTCCTCTGGGACGATCGTTACCGACCGCCTCGAGCAACCAACCCGGGCCACAAGGGATTGAGACGTCCCCGCGACGGTTTCCCGCCGCCATGGCCCCTATTCGGTTTTGCTCCCGGCGGGGCTTGCCATGCCGCTTCTGTTGCCAGACGCGCGGTGCGCTCTTACCGCACCCTTTCACCCTGACCCCGGCCGGAGCCGAGGCGGTTTGCTTTCTGTGGCGCTTTCCCTGGGGTCGCCCCCGCCGGACGTTATCCGGCGCCGTGTCTCGATGGAGCCCGGACTTTCCTCCCTCCTTGCGGAGAGCGGCCGTCCAGCCGACTGGCACCGCCGGTATGGCGGAGCGGGCCGGCGCGGTCAAGCGACGCGCCGGCCAGGATCACTGTCCGCGCCGCCTCAGTTGCTGGCCATGATGGCCCGCGCCTTGCCGCAATAGGCGCGGTTGGCGGCGTTGATGCGCTGGGCGTAGTGGCCGCTCTGGTAGCGCATCACCGTCGCGCAGGTGTTGCCGCCCGACATGCGGTAGGCCTGCGCCAGGTACTTCATCCCGTAGGTCAGGTTCGTCTCGGCGTTCTTCAGGCCGGCCGCGCCGCCCGAATAGCCGAGCCCGCGGGCCGTCTGCGGCTTGATCTGCATGAGGCCGACCGCGCCGCCATTGCTGGCGCCGGGATTGTAGCGGCTCTCGATGCGCACCACCGCGTCGGCGAGCGCGAACGGGATGCCGTTGGCCGCCGCATGCTTGGCGATCAGGCCCTTGATCCCGCCCCGCGCTTCGGCGTCGAAACCGAGCGCCTTGCCGTGGCGCGACGCCTTGCCGGGAACGGCGTCATGCTCCTTGCCGCTCGCCCGGGCGGCGGCCTCGACCGCCGCGGAGGCGGTCGGCAGGTCCGTGGCGGAGGCGGAGGCCACCACGATCGGCTTGGCGGACGCGGCCTTGTCGTCGGCGGCCTTCGTGGCCTCCGTGACGGCCCTGGCGTGCGAGGCCTTCTCGGCGGCCCTGGCGGCGCGGGCTTCGCGAGCCCGTTCGGCGCGGGCGAGCCTCGCGGCGGCGCGGCGCTCGGCCTTCGAGGCGCGCGTCTCCCGGCCCTTGTGGACCTGCGTCTTCTCGACCGGCGCCTCGGCCGCGGCGGCTTCCTTCTTGCGCGCCTCCTGCATCAGGACGGCCAACGGGCTGGACGTGTCGTTCAGGCTGGCGGACGCGTGGGTGGCCGAAACGCCCGTGATGGCGCAGGCGGCGAGAATCGCCGCCCCGATCGTGCTCTTCATTCAAGTCGCTCCAATGGGAGAAGAAAACCGGCGAGGCCTGCGGCCTGTCTTGCCGGTGGACGCCGTCATGGCGCCCATGGGGTGGCCGGCGTCCCCGTCCCCTGCAGCGCAAGCGGACCATCCGGGCGCGCGCTTCTGGCGCTCCCGGCGAGGGCGTCGACCGTCACGGACCGTGGACCCCGCGGACGCGCGTTCGCGCCCGGCGATGGGATGCCGACGATCCGGATCTGCGAAAGAGGGGGTTAGTTCGCCGCTGCGACCGTGGTCTTGACCTTGGCGCAATAGGCACGGGCGGCGCCCGTCATGGAGGTGGCCCGGTGTCCGGCCTGATACTTCAGGATGGTCCGGCAGGTGTCGCCGCCAGAAAGGCGGTACGCTTGTGCGAGGTAAAGCATTCCGTACTGAAGATTGGTGTCCGCGTTGAGGAGGCCGCCCGCCGCGCCGGAATAGCCGAGCGAGCGGGCCGTGCTGAGGCTGATCTGGGTGAGGCCGAGATTGACGCCGTTGCGCGCCGCCGCGTTGTAGCGGCTTTCGACGCGCACGACGGCGTCGGCGAGAGCGGGCGGGATGCCGTTGCGCGCGGCGTGCTGGGCGATGAGCGCCCGCACAGAACCGGCCGGGATCGCGCCGGCGTCGGTGGCGTCGGCCACGGCCTGCGCGGCGGCCGGGACGGCCTCCGCCTTGGCGAGCGCGACGACGGCGGGCTTGGCGGAGGATGTCTCGGCGGCGGCGGAGCGGGCGGCGGCGGCGCGCGTCTCGCCATTGGCGATGATGCCGGCCTTCAGGCGGCGGGCGCGCAGCTCGGACTGGTCCGTCTTGGCCCCGGACGGGGCGGCGCCGAACAGGGCGGCGAGGGATGGGGCCACAGGAGAGGCGTCGGCGGACGGCTTGGCGGGAACAACCGCGTCCTTGGAGCGTTCTTGGTCGGCGCCGCGCTTTGCGGCCGCATCGGTGGATTCCTGGCTGGCCGTCGCGCGCTTCGCAGCCCGGCTCTCGGCCAGGGCGGGAGACATCGTGACGGCGATCATCGCCAAGCTCGCGCCGAACGCCGGCAGCTTCGCGCTGGCAATCATGGTGGATCCTTTCGCCAAAAAACCATCCACTAGCTCCCTAGAAGGACGCTGCGCAGGGTAAGCCAGAATGAGGCCAAGATGTGGCTCTTGGCAACCCCGACGTTACGTCAGGGGTTTTCACCTATTCAGCGCAACCTAAGGCACAAGTTGTTTGATCTACCGAATTCACGCGCTTTGCTTGGCGTGAATCGACATCTACTTACCCCCTAAACAATCGCAAGAATTGACGCCCCCGCTCCCGGGCCGGCCGTTTCGCGCCCGCCGGAGCGCCGGGACTGCGCCGGGAACCGCCTCCGGTTGAGCCCGAAGGTAAGTACCCGTTGTTGCCGAGCTGGAGCGGAGCTATAAAGAGGCGCTCGCCGAGGCGGGCCGCTCCGTGTCAGTTCCGAGGACATCGTCATGAAGAAGTGGATAGCGATCAGCGCCGTGGCGCTCACGCTCGCCGGCTGCGGCAGCACGCAGGGCGACCGGGCGCTCGTCGGTGGAGCCATGGGCGCCACGGCCGGCGCCGTGATCGGCGGGCTGGCGACCGGGCGGGCCGGCGGCGCCGTCGCGGGCGGCATCATCGGCGCCGCGGGCGGCGCCATGGTGGGCGCGGCGACTGCGCCCCCGCCCGAGGTGCGGTGCTACTACAGCCGCTATTACGGACGTGAGATCTGCCGCGAGGTGCGCTACTGAGCGCACGTCCGGCGACGACTTGACGAACGCCGGCGCAAGCCGGCGTTTTGTCGTGAGGAGATGCGAAGATGTGGGGCAAGCTTGGCGGCGCGGGCCTCGGCTTCGCCATCGGCGGGCCGATCGGGGCGCTCATCGGCGCCCTGGCGGGGCATGTGGTGGTGGATTCCGAGCACGGCCTGTTCGGCGGCGACGCCGAGATCGTGTTCACCACGGGCCTGATCGCGCTCTCCGCCAAGATGGCCAAGGCCGACGGGGTCGTCACGAATGACGAGATCGCGGCCTTCCGACAGGTCGTGTCGGTCCCGGACGCCGAAGTCGCCCACGTCACCCGCCTGTTCGACCTCGCCAAGCAGACCTCAGCCGGCTTCGAAGCCTATGCGGGCCAGGTGGCGGAGCATTTCCGCGGCAAGCCCGAGCTCCTGGAAGACGTGCTGGACGGCCTCTTCCACATCGCCAAGGCCGACCGGGCGATCCATGAGGCGGAGCGCCGCTATCTGGCCGAGGTGGCGCGCATCTTCGGCTTTGACGCGCGCGACTACGCCCGCATTGAGGCCCGCCACGTCCGCGTGCCGACGGACCCTTACGTGATCCTGGGCGCCGAGCGCGGCTGGTCGGACGAGGAGCTGCAGGCCTGGCGCCGCAAGCTGGTGGCCGAGAACCATCCCGATCGCCAGATCGCGCTCGGCCTTCCGGCCGAGGCCGTCGGCATCGCCACCCAGCGCCTCGCCGCCATCAACGAGGCGTGGGACGCCATCCGGCTCGAGCGCGGACTGCGCTGATGGCCCTGCTCGTCCCCGATAGCCCCCTCGCCCAGAAGGTCGTTCCCTCACCGAACTCCGGCGAGCGCCGCGACGGGCGGCGCCCGGACATGCTGCTGCTGCACTACACCGGCATGCGCGACGCCGCCTCCGCCCTGCAGCGGCTCGCCGATCCGCTGGCGGAGGTGTCCTGCCACTATGTGGCGCTGGAGGATGGCCGCATTCTGCAGATGGTCCCCGAGGCGGCCCGGGCCTGGCACGCGGGCGTCTCCTCATGGGCGGGCGAGACCGACCTGAACTCCGCCTCCATCGGCGTGGAGCTCGTCAATCCCGGCCATGACGGGGGCTATCCGGACTTCCCGGACGCCCAGATCGAGGCGGTCACGGCCCTGGGGCTCGACATCGTCGCGCGCTGGCGCATGCCGGCCGACCGCGTGCTGGCCCATTCGGACGTCGCGCCCGGCCGCAAGCTCGATCCGGGCGAGAAGTTTCCCTGGGAGCGGCTCCACCGCGCCGGCCTGGGCCATTGGACGAAGCCCGCTCCCCTGGGCGACGGCCGCTCCTTCGGGCCCGGCGAGGAAGGCCAGCCCATCCAGGCCCTGCAGGCCATGTTCGGGATGTATGGCTACGGGCTGGAGGTGACGGGCGTCTACGACGCCCGGACCGAGGCGGTGGTCGCCGCCTTCCAGCGCCATTTCCGCCAGGACCTGGTCGACGGGGTGGCCGACGCCTCCACCATCACGACATTGCGGGACCTAATCCGCTCTCGCCCGGCCCCGCCCTCCGCCTGAACGCGGGGCCAATGGTGCGGCTTTCTTCGCGCCTTGCGAGCGCCTCAATCGATCACCATCTGCGGCGCTCGTCCGGATCCGTTCCCCCGGACCATCTCGCCCGCGAGGAGGCCCAACGTGAATCCCATTCCTGACCAGACCAATGGCGGCTTCGGCTGGCGCTGGAAGCCCGTCGATATCGTCGTGCTCGTCATCGCCTTCGCGATCTACTGGCCGCTGGGCTTCGGCGTGCTCGCCTGGAAGCTGTGGAACGACCGCCAGCCGGTCCCGCAGGACCTCGGCCAGGCGCTGCAGACCGGCTTCGAGCGCCTCCAGCGCGGCTTCGAGAGCCTGTTCGGCTCGTTCTCGGCCGCAGGCCTGGCGGGCGGCGCGCCCGCTCCCACCGGCAACGCCGCCTTCGACGCCCATGTCCGCGAGGAGTGGGCCCGCATGGAGGCGGATCGCCAGAAGCTGGCCGACGAGATCGCCGCGTTTCGCGCCTTCCTGGCGGCCGAGCGCTCCGGCGATCGCGACGTCTACGAGCGCTTCCGCCAGAACCGCGGCCCCGGCTCGTTCTGACGAACGGCCTGGTCGAAGCATGAAAAAAGGCGCGGAGGTCCACCCTCCGCGCCTTTCGTTCGTCGCCTATTGGGCCGCCATCGGCAGCGGCTCGTCGCCGGCGTGGTCCGCCTCGGCCTGGGGCCGCATGCCGAGGAGGTGGCAGATGGCGTAGACGAGGTCGGCGCGGTTCATCGTGTAGAAGTGGAAGTCCCGCACCCCTCGGTCGAGAAGATCGATGACCTGTTCGGCCGCCACCGCGGCGGCGATCAGCCGGCGGGTCGCGGGATCGTCGTCGAGCCCCTCGAAGCGGTCCGCGAGCCAGGCCGGCACGCTCGCCCCACAGCGCGCCGCAAAGCCGGCGGTCTGGCGGAAATTCTGCACCGGCACGATGCCGGGCACGATCGGGATGTCGATCCCGCGCGACCGGACCTTGTCCAGGAAGCGGAAATAGACGTCGTTGTCGAAGAAGAACTGCGTGATGGCGCGCGTCGCGCCCGCGTCGACCTTGGCCTGCAGCACGTCGAGGTCGTGCTGCAGGGACGGGCTCTCCGGGTGACGCTCGGGATAGGCGGAGACGAACACCTCGAAATCGCCAGCCTCGCGCACCCCGCGCACGAGTTCGGCCGTGCTCTGGTAGCCCTCCGGATGGGCCGCGTAATGCGCGCCCACGCCGCCCGGCGGGTCGCCCCGCAGCGCCACGATGTGCCGCACGCCGGCGGCCGCGTAGTCGCGCACGACCGCGTCGACCTCGGCCCGGCTCGCGCCCACGCAGGTCAGATGCGCCGCCGGCAGCAGCGCGGTCTCGCGAACCAGGCGGGTGACGGTCGACTGCGTCCGCTCCCGCGTCGTGCCGCCCGCCCCATAGGTGACGGAGACGAAGTCGGGCCCGAGCGGGGCGAGCCGGTGGATCGAGTCCCACAAGGCGGCCTCGGCGTCGTCGGTCTTCGGCGGGAAGAACTCGAACGACACCCGGATGGGACGCTTGCCGCAGCGGCGGCTGACGCGGACGGGAGCGCGCGACATCAGGCGACCTCCTGGCTGGAGCGTGACGGCATGTCGGTGACGACGCGGCGGTCGCGCCCCACCCAGAGCGACACCGTGAGGCGGTCGGACGCGTCGCCCGGCCCGGCGAGAGCGCGATGCGACACGGCGTCGAGCCCGGCTTCGTCGAGCCACGCCTCGATCTGGTCGCGCGCGAAGCCGAGCCGCCGGTGGGCGTGCGCCTCACGCAGGAACTCCAGCCCATGCGGGGCGAAGTCGACCACGATGATGCGGCCGCCGGGCGCCAGCAGCGCCGCCGCCTCGCGCAGCGCCCGGGCGGGATCCTCCAGGAAGTGCAGCACCTGGTGGACCACGATGAGGTCGAAGGCGTCGCGCTCCACCGGCGGGGCGTAGATGTCGCCCTGCCGCAGGACCGCGCCGCGCACGCCCGCGCGCTCCAGATTGGCGCGGGCCACCGCCAGCATGGCGTGGTTGCTGTCGACGCCCACGACCCGCTGCGCCCGGGGCGCCAGAAGGGTCAGCATCCGGCCCGTGCCGGTGCCCAGGTCCAGCAGCGCCCGGATCGGGCGCGGCCCGACCGCGTCCAGCACCGCCGTCTCGACCTGGTCGTCCGAGACGTGCAGCGAGCGGATCCTGTCCCACTCGACGGCGTGCCGGTTGAAATAGGCCTGCGCGGCGTCCGAGCGCGCCGCCCGCACGGCGGCGAGACGCGCCTTGTCGGCCGCCGCCACCGGATCCGCGGGGTCGAGCCGGGCCGCGAGCAGCCGCGCCAGGGCGCCGGCGGGCGTACGCTCCGCGATGCGGAAGAACGCCCACGCGCCCTCCCGGTGGCGTTCGATCAGGCCGGCTTCGGCCATCAGCTTGAGATGGCGCGAGATGCGCGGCTGCGACTGTGCCAGGATGTCGGTGAGGTCCGAGACGTTGAGCTCGCCTTCCGCCAACAGGGCCAGCACCCGCAGGCGGGTGTCTTCTCCGGCCGCCCGCAGCGACCCCACGAGATCCTGCAGGCTGACGAGCGGGTCCTGGGGCGGAGGCAAGAACGCTTTTGACATAAAGATATGTTTATATCGGCATCACGGTCCTGGCAAGCCTCGACGTCGCCCGGACGTAAAGCCGCGTCGCATCGGGAGCAGGATCCCGCCGGACTAGAGCTCCACCGTGGGGTGCGCCGCGTCCGCCACGGCGATCCGGCAGGTTGCGCCGCAGATGCGTCCCAGCCAGGCCGCCAGATCCTCGGCGGCGGCCCTCGCCGCTCCCTCGCCGTTCGATTGCAGCGTCACGATCGCCCGTTGGGTGTCGGGCGTGATGATGCTGCGCGCGTCCTGGCGCCAGTTCCAGCGCCGGCAGAGCACGTGGCGGGCGTCGGCGTAGACGACCTCGCCCGGTTTGGGCGGATCGTTCGGGTCCTCCCCGGGCTCGGTCGCCATGTCCATGAAGGTGTCGCCCGGGCGGGAGAACCGGAACGCCAGCGGCGGCGCGATCCTGTCCAGGTCGTCGGCGCCCACGCACAGCACATGCGCGAGCGACACGGCGTTGTAGGCGTCCACGAAGCCGTTGATCCGCGGCAGTTCGCGCCCCGCCAGCACGTTCTTCACGAGCCGCTCGACCGAGCAGCGATAGCTCGTCTTTTTGATCCCGAAGGCCCGGTAGGCGGACCGCCAGGCGGCGACGCCCGGGATGGCGGACAGCTCCGTCCCGCCCCACCGCGCGCGGCAGGCCTCCTCGCGCTCGGCGATCTCGGCCGCGAGCGCAGGGGGACGCTCGGCTGGGATCGACAGGCCCTCTGCGACGACAACTGCGGTGGAAAAACGCGGAAAGTCGCGCGTCAACTCTTCAATGGTCAGAGAGGTCATTCGTCCGTTCACGTGAGTTCTGTGGGGCCGCAACCAAGCATTGTACGTTGCCCCGATTTATGATGGAATTGGGGGTCGGCATTGTTGCTTTTAGGCGCTCACGTCGAGCGCCGAAACGGTTTTCAGCATTGATTTCGTGAGGTCCGCCATGAATGGAATGGACATCCTTCTCGTCGCAGAGCGCCTGATCGGCGACGACCACATCCCCGGCTCGCATGTGAACTACCGATCGCCGGTCCCGGCGAACCGGTGGACCTCGGCCGACCTGGCGAGCTGGAGCGCGTACCAGGCCTATGGCCTCGTCTTCGGCTGCGACCCCTCCGGCGCTCCGGGCACGGCCAGTCCGGGCGCCTGGCGGCACGACGCCCAGGATCGCGGCGTCATGGTCGGCGTCGACGAGGCGATCCGCACGCCCGGGGCGATCCTGCTCCGGTTCAGTCCCGAGGGGCCGCCCGAGTTCGGACACGTGGCCATCTCGCGCGGCGACGGGCGCACCATCGAGGCGGCGGGGCAGCGTCGCGGCGTGATCCTCGGCGACGCCATGGGGCGGCGCCGCTGGGACGCCGGCGTGCTGCTGCCCACCGTGGCCTACGCCAGCCGCGACGCGACGCGCCAGCATGGCGCCGTCCTGCGCGTCGAGCCCTTCCCGCAGCCCTCCCCGGATGTGCGCGAGATCCAGCTCGCCCTGATGGCCGCCGGTTTCGACCCCGGGCCGATCGACGGCCTGTTCGGCCGGCGCACCGAGGCCACCGTGGCGGCCTTCCAGGCCAGCAAGGGCCTCATCGTCGACGGGGAGGCCGGCCCCGAGACGCGAGCCGCGCTGGCGGCGGGGCGCGACGAGGAGGCGGCGGGCGCGGGGGCGGCTTCTCCGGCGGAAAGCGCCTCGGAGCGGCCGCAGAGCCCGTCGGCCCCGGCAAGGACCACCGATTTCCAGGAGCTCCGCGCGGAGTACCGGGCCCTCTTCTCGTCCCTGGTCCCTGCTCCCGGCCGTCACGCCGCCATCCAGGAGGCGACCGACAGGGTGCTGCGATCGCGCGAGCCGGCCGAGCGGGTCGGCGCGCAGCTCGGCGGGGCGCCGTGGCACGCCGTGGCCCTTGTGGCCGAGCTGCAGAACGGGTCGCACCTCGACCTGCATCTCCACAATGGCGATCCCCTGACGGGACGGACCGTCACCGCCCCTCGCGGCCGCCCGCTGGCGGGCCAGCCTCCCTTCACGTGGGAGGAATCCGCCGTCGACGCCCTCAAGCTGCTGGGCTTCGCCGCCCCGGCGCCCGACTGGTCGCTCTCGCGCATCCTGCACCGCCTGGAGGCGCTGGGCGGCTTCGGATCCCGCCAGCACGGCGTCTTCGCGCCGCATCTGTGGTGCGGATGCCAGCACTACGTCTCCGGCGCCTATGGGCCCGACGGCTGGGACCCGGGCGCGGTCTCGGACAGGATCGGGGCCGCCGTCATCCTGGACGCCCTGGTGCGGCGGGGAGAGGTCCCGCCCTTCAGTCCCGAGGCCCGCCGGCTGCTCTGACGCGGCTCACCGGAAGGGCGGCTCGTCGAAGCTGCGCAGCTTGCGCGAATGCAGCTGCTCGCGCTGGCTCTTGAGCATGTCGAGCGCCGCGATTCCGATATTGAGGTGCTCTCCGATGGCGCGCTCATAGAAGGCGTTGGCGGCGCCCGGCAGCTTGATCTCCCCGTGCAGCGGCTTGTCGGAGACGCACAGCAGCGTCCCGTACGGCACCCTCAGCCGAAAGCCCTGCGCGGCGATCGTGCCGCTCTCCATGTCGACCGCGATGGCCCGCGACAGGTTGATGCGCCGTCGCTCCTGCGTCCAGCGCAACTCCCAGTTCCGGTCGTCGTTGGTCACGACCGTGCCGGTCCGCAGGCGCCGCTTCAGCGCCTCGCCGCGATCCCCGGTCACCTGGGCGGCGGCCTCCTGCAGGGCGACCTGCACCTCCGCGAGCGCCGGGATCGGCACGTCCGTCGGCACCAGCGCGTCGAGGATGCGGTCCTGGCGCAGATAGCCGTGCGCAAGCACGTAGTCGCCGATCACCTGGCTCTGCCGCAGCCCGCCGCAATGGCCCACCATCAGCCAGGCGTGAGGCCGCAGCACCGCCAGGTGGTCCGTGATGTTCTTGGCGTTGGACGGGCCCACCCCGATATTGACCAGCGTCACCCCCATGCCGCCGGGCGCGGTGAGGTGGTAGGCCGGCATCTGGAACCGGTGCCAGGGCGCGTCCGCCACCAGGGCGTCGACCTCCGCCGACGGCATGCCGGGCCGGATCACGCCGCCGCCGGGCAGCGCCAGCGCGTCATGCGGCCCCGCGCCCTGCGCCAGCTTCTCCACGCCCCAGCGGACGAACTGATCCACATAGCGGTGATAATTGGTGAGCAGGATCCAGGGCTGGATCGAGCGCCAGTCCGACCCCGTGTAATGCACAAGCCGCCGCAGCGAGTAGTCGACCCGCACCGCGTCGAACAACGACAGCGGCCGGGGCTCCCCCTCGCGGATGACGAAGTCACCGTCGGCGATCTCGTCGCCCACCGCCGACAGCAGCGGGGTCGGGAAGAAGCGCGCCAGCTCGGCCGCCGTCACGCCTCCGCGCCCCAGCTCGTCGCCGCGCTCGAACACATACGGGTAGGGGATCTCCTGGTCGCCCGGGCCGACCGAGATCACGGCCCCGAACTCGTTCACCAGGGGCCGAAGCTGCTCCAGCAGATAGGTCCTGAACGCCTTCGGCTGGGTGATCGTCGTCGTGTAGACGCCGGGCGCCGGAAACTTGGCGAAGGCCCGACGGTTGGTCGCCGGCACGCCGTCCGGTTCATAGACCAGCGACAGGGCCGGATAGCGGAACGCGCGCCGCTCCTCGGCGCTGGGCGGCGTCCCGTGGGCCAGATACCGCTCCAACGCCCCGCGAAGGGCCGCCGTCGCGGCGTCATAGAGCCGCTCGAGCGCATCCACTGCGTCTTCGGCGGAGGCCACGATGCGCATGGCGGGCTGGTCGTGATGCAGGTCGTCGCCGGAAACGGACACGATGATCCTCGCTTGCGTTTCCTCAGCCAGATAGCCCGGGCGGCGGGGGGAAGTCAAAGCGGGCTGGGCCCATCACAGGCCGCGGGCTGTGATTTAACAATTATCAATCAAATCTTCAGGTTCTGGCGCCACCTTGTGCAACCGACACAACCGGATGCGCCATGCTCGCCCGCCTCTTCCAGCACTTCTCGCCACAGGTCCCGCCCGCCCCGCCGGCGGCGCTCGTCCAGCCGGACGCAGCGCGCGAGGAGCCCCGGCCGGCCCCCATCCACATCGCCACCCACGTCCTCAGGATCCGGGAGCTTGCGACGCTCAGGCCTGACGCGTTCTTCATGAACGGCGAACCGGCCGCGCTGGCGCTGGCCTTCGTCACCCCGCATGGCGACTTCGCGGCCGCGATGGACGCCCTGCGCCGTCTCGCGCCCGCCACGACCACGCTGCTGGGCGTCTCGACGGCGGGCGAGCTGTGCAGCTCGCCCGACGCCTCGCTCTATCTCCCGGCCGACGCGCCGTGGGACACCGTCGTCCTTCAGACCTTCTCCCGGGCGATGATCGCCGACGTGTCCATCGCGGTCGTCGACCTCCACTGCGGCGACATCCGCGCGGGCGCGGTCAGGCACACCGAGGCGGAGCGCGTCGCGCTGATCCGCCGCGAGGTGGAGCAGATTACGCCCCGCTTCACCATCAACATGCAGGACACGCTGGCCCTGACCCTGGTCGACGGCTTGTCGGCCAGCGAAAGCTTCCTGATGGAGGCGATCTACCAGAGCGGCCGCTTCCCCTGCCTGTTCGCCGGCGGGTCGGCCGGCGGCGCCTTCGATTTCAAGAACACCTGGCTCTATGACGGCCGCCGCGCCGTGCAGAACGTCGCCATCCTGGCCTTTCTGAAAGTGGCGCCGCAATACCGCTTCGGCGTGCTGAAGACGCACAATTTCCGGCGCACCAACACCAGCTTCCTGGTGCTGGAGTCCGACCTGCCCAAGCGCACCGTGTCCTTCGTCGCCGGAGAGGATCACCTGGAGCCGGCGTCGATCATCGACGCGCTCTGCAAGGTGCTGAAATGCTCGCGGACGGAGCTCGCGGCCAAGATGCGCAAGCGCACGCTCGGCATCGAGCTCGACGGCGAAATGTATGTGCGCTCCATCGCCAATATCGACCTGGAGAAGGGCGCGATCGCCTTCTTCTGCGACATCGGGCGAGGCGATCGGCTGTGGCTGCTGGAGGGCGAGGACATCGCCGACTCCACGGCCTTGGCCTATGCGGAGTTCATGCGCGACAAGCCGCGGCCGGTCGGCGCCATCCTGTCGGACTGCATCTGCCGGCGGCTGAACAACGGGCCGGACCTGGCGCGCATCCGCCTCTTCGACGGCGTTCCGACGGCGGGGTTCTCCACCTTCGGCGAGCTGCTGGGCATCAACATCAACGAGACCCTGTGCGCCGTCATGTTCTTCCACGTCCCGGCCGGAACGCCGTTCCGCGACCGCTACGTGGACGACCTGCCGGTGCACTACGCCCGCTTCTCCAGCTATTTCCTGCACCGCCGGGTCGCTCACGCCGACTATCTCGGCCAGGCGCGCCGCCGGCTCATCGACATGCTCAAGCATGAGCTGGAGGCCGGCGCGCGGCTGGTGGAGCAGATCAACCTCGTCAGCCAGAAGGTCGGAGACCTCTCCAACGACATCGCCAGCGTGGAGGCCAAGCTCACCGACACCACCTCGGCGCTGGGGGTCTACGAAAGGTCGCGCGCGCAGCTCGACGCCGAGCTCGGCAAGCTCACCGAGGTGGGCCGGGGCATCGAGACGGTGCTCAACGTCATCAAGGGCATCGCCGACCAGACGGCGCTGCTCTCGCTCAACGCCACGATCGAGGCGGCGCGGGCGGGCGACGCCGGACGCGGCTTCGCGGTCGTCGCCAACGAGATCCGCAAGCTCTCCACCGACACCAAGATCGCGCTGGAGAAGGCCGCCCACGGCATGGAGCGCTCCGGCGGCGAAGCCATCTCGCTCATCCAGTCGGCGGTGGACGCCGTCGGGCGCCAGGTGCACGACACGTCGCAGACCGTTCGCGTCGCCCGCGGCTCCAGCCAGCGGCTGGAGCTGGAGCTGCGCGGCGTGCTGGAGGTGGCGCGCACCCGCTTCGACGAGCTGCGCGCGGAGCTGGGCAGCTTCAGCGACTACAACGACCAGGTCACGCGACTGTCGCGCGTCGCCTCCCGTCTGGCCGAGTTGGACCGCGCGGCCTGAGCGACGCGATCCCGGACGAAGCGCTCCCGCGCCTTAGCGCGAGAACTTCTTGTACTTGATCCGGTGCGGGATCGTGCTGTCGATGCCGAGGCGGCGCTTCTTGTCCTCCTCGTAGTCCTGGAAGTTGCCCTCGAACCACTCCACATGGCTCTCGCCCTCGAAGGCCAGGATGTGGGTGGCGATGCGGTCGAGGAAGAAGCGATCGTGGCTGATCACCACGGCGCATCCGGCGAAATCCTCCAGCGCCTCCTCCAGCGCCCGCAGCGTGTCGACGTCGAGGTCGTTGGTCGGCTCGTCGAGCAGCAGCAGGTTGGCGCCGCTCTTCAGCATCTTGGCCAGATGCACGCGGTTGCGCTCGCCGCCCGACAGCATGCCGACCTTCTTCTGCTGGTCGCCGCCCTTGAAGTTGAACGCCGCGCAATAGGCGCGGGAGTTGAACTCCCGCTTGCCCAGATAGATCACGTCATTGCCGCCCGAGACCTCCTCCCAGACGGTCTTCTTGTCGTCCAGCGCGTCGCGCGACTGGTCGACATAGCCGAGCTTGACGCTCTCGCCGATCGTGATGGAGCCCGCGTCGGGCTTCTCCTGGCCGGTGATCATGCGAAACAGCGTGGTCTTGCCCGCGCCGTTCGGCCCGATGATGCCGACGATGCCGCCGGGCGGCAGCTTGAAGGTCAGGCCGTCGATGAGCAGGCGGTCGCCATAGCCCTTGGACAGGTCCTGGAAGTCGATGACGTTGTTGCCCAGCCGCTCGGCCACCGGGATGATGATCTGCGCGGTCGTCGGCGCCCTGTCCGACTGCTTGGCGACGAGGTCCTCGTAGCGCTGGATGCGGGCCTTGGACTTGGTCTGCCGCGCCTTCGGCGAGGCCTGGATCCACTCGCTCTCGCGCTCCAGAGCGCGCTGGCGCGCTTCGTCCTCGCGGCCCTCCTGCTGCAGGCGCTTCTGCTTCTGCTTCAGCCAGGACGAGTAGTTGCCCTCGTACGGGATGCCGCGGCCGCGATCGAGCTCCAGGATCCAGCCGGTGACGTTGTCCAGGAAGTAGCGGTCATGGGTGACGATCAGGATCGCGCCCGGATACTCGCGCAGATGGCCTTCCAGCCAGGCGATGGACTCCGCGTCGAGATGGTTGGTCGGCTCGTCGAGCAGCAGCAGCTCGGGCTGCGACAGCAGGAGCTGGCACAGCGCCACGCGGCGGCGCTCGCCGCCGGAGAGCTTGGAGACGTCCGCGTCGTCGGGCGGGCAGCGCAGGGCGTCCATGGCCTGGTCGACCTTGGAATCGAGATCCCACAGGCCCTTGGCCTCGATCTCGTCCTGCAGGGCCATCATCTCGTCCGCGGTCTCGTCCGAGTAGTTCATGGCGAGCTCGTTGTAGCGGTCGAGCACGGCCTTCTGGGGCGCGACGCCGTCCATGACGTTCTCGCGCACCGATTTGGCCGGATCGAGCTGCGGCTCCTGGGCGAGGTAGCCGACGCGCGCGCCCTCCTGCACCCAGCCGTCGCCCACGAACTCCTTGTCGATGCCCGCCATGATGCGCAGGAGCGTCGACTTTCCGGACCCGTTGACGCCCAGAACGCCGATCTTGGCGGTGGGGTAGAACGACAGGTGGACGTTATCGAGGACCTTCTTCCCGCCCGGATAGGTCTTGGAGAGGCCCTGCATGTGATAGACGTACTGATAGGAGGCCATGGCCGCCCTTCCGTTCTGCGCCGAGTGGGACTGGATTGCGGCCTATCTAGCAATCGCGGCTTCCCCCGGCAAGGGACGCAACCGCAACGGCTCCGCCCGGAAGGCGCCCCGTCCGGCCCGGCAGGCCGCCGGCTCTGGATCGAAACCGGCGCGCCGGGCGCGCCGCAGCCGCGCGGCCCCGCGGTTCACGCCGCGTCCGGCTTCAGCCCGGCTTCGGAATGCTGCAGCGATCCTGGCCAGCGGGCGCGCATCGCCTCGCGCACGAAGGCGCCCACGGCGGGGGAATGCGGGCGTCCGCGCACCGTGACCAGGTTAACCTCGCGCCAGAACTCCGGGTCGATCAGCGGCCTCGCCACGACGCCCGGATGGGTGACGCCGGATTCCGGCAAGAAGCCGAAGCCCAGGCCGGCAGCCACCATGGCGAGCACCCAGTCGTCCCGCTCGCTCCTGTAGACGAGGCTGCAGGTCGCGCCGTGCTCCCGCCAGATCGGGCCGGCGACGCCCGTGAACTCGCAATTGACCCGGTTGACGTAGCGCTCCCCGTCAAGGTCCCGCGCGCGCACCATGTTCTGCCCGGCCAGCCGATGCTGCGGAGCCACCGCGATCATCATCTGTTCGCGAAACAGCGGGATCCGGTGAAGTCGCTCGTCGCCATCGCGGTTCGGCCGGCAATAGATCGCCACCTCCAGGTCGCCCTGCACCAGCCGTTCCTCGAGCTGGGGAGCGGCGGCGTCCACGATGTGCAGCTCGACGCCGGGGTGACGGGCCTGGACGGCCCTCAGCAAGTCCACCAGCTGGTCGGGCGCGATCGTGCACATGATGCCGATGCGCAGCGTCGTCCGCTTCAGCTTGGTGAAGTCCAGCGCCTCGCGCTTGGCCTGCTGGGCGCGTTCGTAGACCTCCTCCAGATGCGGCCGCACCATGCGGCCGAGTTCCGACAGGTGCGTGTTGGCCCGCTCGCGATGAAAGAGCGGCCCGCCGAGCTCTTCCTCCAGAAGCTTCACGGCGCGCGTGAGGGAGGGCTGGGCCACATGGCAGCGCTCCGCAGCCCGCGTGAAGTTCAACTCTTCGCAGACCGCGAGGAAGTAGCGGATCTGGTGCATCTCCACAGAGGCCCCCTCTCGAAGCGGCAGGCGGACGAATGATCGGATCATGGCTCCTGCGGCGGACCGCCGTCGACCGGAAAGCCTTCTCCGGCAGGGCCTTGGCGGTCACAAGGGAGCGATCCGCAGTTGATCCGATCCCGGATCGATCCGTTTTCGCCTCGTCGCCGGTTCGACGAGCAACCCACCGTCCCGGACACGATGGCTCGCCCGCGCCATAGCTGGAGGCTTTGGTCTCCATGGCCGCTCGGCATTGGCGGCGGCCGCCGTCCGATGGTCTCCTCTGGCATGTCGGCGCATTCGCTCGCGCCCGGCGCATTGGAGGACGTCCCATGACCATGGACACAACCCTGCGGCACGGCCCCGCCTCGGTCATTCCCGACCGTCGCACCCTCGCCTGGCTTTTCGTCGGCGGGTTCCTGGGCCTCATGGCCTGGGAGGTCTGGGCCCGGTTGATCACGGCCTGGGTCCTGGGCGGCCCCCTCGAACCCGCCGAACTGGTCATCTCGCTGGTCCGGACCTGGACCGGGTACGAGCTGGGACGTTTGCCGGCCGAGGCCGCCCACTACGCGATCGGGATCTTCGGCTATCCCATCCTCTATTACGTCGTGTCCCGATTCCTGAGGAACTGGGCCGTGACGCTCGACATCGGCGTCTGGGCGATCTTCACGGCGTATTCGGCGATGCTGGCCTTCACGGGACAACTCACAGCAGGCGTCGCCCTGTTCTGGGTCGTGGTCAGCGCGGTGACGGCCACGCGCCTCATCAATCCCAACGGCCTCGTGGCGGACTGCCTGAGCTGGGGCTCGTTCACCTGGTTCAACGCCCTGGGCGTCATGGCCCCGCTGGCCGGGCTGCCGTTCCTGCTCGTCGCCTGGGGCGGCGGCCTGTCCTTCATGAGCTATGTGGGCCACGTCGTCTTCGGCTTCGTGGCGGCCCTGGTGTTCGAGCTCAAGGCGGGCCGGCGCGCCTGACGAGGACCGCATCGCGGTCCCGTCCCGCTCGCCTCAGCGCGCCGCGGAGCCCTTGGCCCGTGCAGGAAGGCCCTCCATCCAATGAAACGCGTCCACGATCCAGCCCGCCTCGATCTCGTGCTCGCCGGAATGCAGGCACAGGTTCAGCTCCCGGCCGCTGGCGCACCGGTCGGCGGACCACGTCCGGCACGCGAGGCGCCCCTCGGTCGTCGTGCGATCCGGCTCGGCGGCGCAGCCATCGATCCGCCGCCAGGCCGCGACGCCCTTCAGGACGTCGCCCTGGCGCCGGTCGCCGCCCCTCAGGCTGCGCCCGGACATCGGCACCGTCTGGTCGGCCGTCCCGTGCACGTGCCGCAGGGAGACGGGCCCGCCGGGGCAGGTCTCGGGCTCAGGCGCCCAGAAGGCGCCCGCCACGGGAGCGAAAGCCGTGAAGGGCTGCGGGGCCAGGCAGGCGAGGTACCACACCATGGACCCGCCGACCGAGAAGCCGGAGGCCAGCACGCGGCCGTGGTCGACCGGCCAGCGTCGCTCGACGTCGCGCATCGCGTCGGCCACGAAGGCGAAGTCGTCGCGGCCCTCGAAGGTCTTGGACGGGAACGACCACGAGCGCGCGGCGCCGTTCTCGACCCGCCCCTGCGGCGCCACCAGGAGGGCGCCCAGGTCGCCGACCGCCCTCTCCAGATCGCGGTCCTCCATCACGCTTTGGGCCGAACCCGCATAGCCGTGGAAGAAGACGACGACCGGCATGGGGGAGCGCCCATCCCAGCCCGGGGGCGTGCGTGCGAGATACTCGCCCGTCGCGGTCTGGCAGGGGGTCTGGGCGTCGCATGCGCCGGCGGCCCCGGGCGTCAGCGCGCCGGCCAGCAGGACGGCGCAGATCAGAAGGCGCATGGCTCATCTCCGACCAAGCCGCGGCAGAGTAGCATCGACGCGAGCGTCGCCGAAAGCTTGGCGCAGTTCACGCGAAAGTGTCGTCGCTTCACGGCGATGTGGGTGGCCGACGCAGGTTCGCGGCGCTCCCCTTCTGCGGCGGGCGCGCTGTGCGTTGCGGGAGGACTTCGCCCATGATCGTCGACCACTATGGCGGCCGGCACGCGACGGCATCCCGAACCGCCGTCGCGGCTTTCGATCAGGCCGTCTCCTGCCTCGCTCGCCACCGGCCCGGCGCGGCCGAGGCGATCGCCGAGGCCCTGGCGAACGACCCGGACCTGATCTCGGCCCACGCCTTGCGCGGACTCGCCTCCGTCTTCCTGGCGCGCTCGGAATGCATGCAGGCCGCCCGCCGCGACCACGCGCAGGCCAACGCGCTGGCGCAGCGTCGAACCGACGCCAGCGACGACGAGAAGGCGCTCGTCGCGGCGCTCGGCTACGCCGTCGAGGGCCGGCTGCTCGCGGCCGCCGACATCCTCGACAGGGCGCTTCAGGACCGCCCGACGGCGTTTCTGCTGGTGAAGGCCTCGAATGCGCTGCGCTTCATGGCGGGCGACCTCGGCGGCATGCTGGCGACGACGCAGCGGGTCCTGCCCTCCTGGACGGACGAGCGGCCCGGCGCCGGCTTCGTGCTGGGCTGCCACGCCTTCGGGCTGGAGGAAGCCGGCCAACTCGCCGACGCCGAGCGGATCGGCCTGCGGGCCGCCGAACTGGAGCCGGACGACGCCTGGGCGATGCACGCCGTCTCGCACGTGCATGAGACGCAGATGCGCACCGCCGAAGGCGTCGCCTGGCTGGAGCAGTCCAGGCCGCGCTGGTCCCGCTGCCACAATTTCCGCTTCCACCTGTCCTGGCATCTCGCTTTGTTCGAGCTCGAGCGGGGGCGGCTGGACCGGGTGCTCGCCCTCTATGACGAGGAGGTGCGGCCGACCCCGACCGACGACTTCCGCGACGTCGCCAACGCCGCCTCCCTGCTCTGGAGGCTGGAGCAGGAAGGCGTGGCGGTCGGCGACCGCTGGGCGGAGTTGGCGATGATCGCGCGACGGCGGTCGCAGGACGTGACGCTGGTGTTCGCGTCCCTGCACCATCTGCTCGCCTTGGTCGGCGCCGGCGCGCGGGGGGAAGCGCTCGCGCTGGTCCAGGCGCTGGAGGCCGAACCCCGCGGGGACCAGGCGGTTGTCGCGCAGCGCGCCGGGATCGACGTGGCGCGGGTCATCCTCGGCCTGGATCGAGGCGGCGCGGCGCGGGCGGTGGCGAGCCGCTTGCATCTTCTGGGCGGCAGCCACGCCCAGCGAGACGTGTTTCTGCGCATCCTGGCCTTGGCGGCCGCCGACCGGGGAGACCGCTCCGGCTACGATACGGTTCTGGCCTGCCGGTCCGGCCTGCGGCGCGAAGATCGCTTCGCCCGGTTCGCCGCCGACCGCCTGGCGCGCGCCGAGGCCGCGCAGCGTCGGAGAGTCGCGTGACGGCCGGATCTGCGCCCGACCGCGTCGCCGACCGGCTGGCCGCAGGGCTGCGCGCCGCGGGCGTCCGCCACGCGTTCGGCATGCCGGGCGGCGAGGTCATCGCCTTCATCGACGCCCTGGAGCGGGCGGGCGTGCGCTTCGTGCTGGCCCGTCACGAGACGGCGGCGGCCATCATGGCCGCAGGCGCGAGCGCAGCGGGCGGCGCGCCCGGCGTGCTCGTGACCACGCTGGGGCCCGGACTGGCGAACGCCATCAACGGCGTCGCCGACGCCTGGCAGGAGCGCGCGCCGCTGCTCGTCATCTCGGGCGTGGTCGATCGCGCGATCCGGGGCCGCTACACCCACCAGGTCGTCGACCATGCGGCGCTGCTGCGCCCGCTCGTCAAGGCGTCGTTCGAGATCGAGGCCGAGAACGCCGAGCCCGTCCTGGCCCGGGCGCTCCGCCTCGCGCTGGCGCCTCCCTGTGGTCCCGTTCATTGTGACCTGTCGCCCGCCGTCGCCGAGACGCCGGCGCCGGCCGCTCCCCTCCCCTGGCCCGAACCGCGGGCGCTCCAGCCCAGGATCGATCCCTCCGATCCCCGCATCGCCGGCCTGCGCGCGCGCCTGCAGGCGTCCCGTCGGCCGCTGATCGTGGCCGGCTACGAGGCCGCCCGCGGGGGCGCCGCCGCCCCTCTGGCCGCCCTGCTTTCCCAACGGCCGATCCCCGTGGTCACCACCTACAAGGCGAAGGGGCTGGTCGACGATAGGCTGGCCTGCAGCCTCGGCGCCGCCGGGCTGTCTCCGCTGGCCGACCGCATCCTGCTGGACGTCGTGAAGCGCGCGGACCTCGTCATCCTGCTCGGCTATGACCCGATCGAAATGCGCCCGGGCTGGCTCGACGCGTTCATGGACCCGGAGCAGGCCGTCGCGCTGGGAACAGGCCAGGACCACGCCATGCATGCGGCCGGCATGTGGATCGAGGGCGATCCCGCGGCGCTGGTCGCCGCCCTCGCGGAGGGCGCGAGCCCCGGCGACGGCTGGCCGGCGGGCGAGCCGGAGGCGGCCCGAAGGCGCCTGGACGAGGCCTTCGCCGGTCCCGCCGCCTGGGGCCCGCACGCGGTCGTCGAGATCCTGATGCAGGCGGCCGAAGCCGCGGACGCGATCGTGACGGTGGACAGCGGCGCGCACCGCATCCTCCTCAGCCAGATGTGGAAGGCCTCCCGCCCCCTCGCGCTGCTGCAGTCCGCCGGCTGGTGCACGATGGGAAGCGCCCTGCCGCTGGCGATCGGCGCGGCCTTGGAGCAGCCCGGCCGCCGCGTGATCGCCGTGCTGGGCGATGGCGGGCTCGAGATGAGCCTGGGCGAACTCGGGACGCTGAGGGACGCCGGCCTCCCGGTGACCGTCGTCGTCCTGCAGGACCGCAGTCTCGGCCTCATCGAGTTGAAACAGTCCGCAGCCGGGCTGGCGCGGACCGGCGTGAGGCTGGGCGAGACCGATTACGTCGCGATCGCCCGCGCCTTCGGCGGCCACGCGGCGCTGTGCGCCGATCGCGGCGCCCTTCGGGCCGCCCTCGACGACGCCGCCTCGCGCCCCGGCTTCACCCTGATCGCCTGCACCGTCGAAGCCCAGGACTATGTCGACCGGATCTGAAGCCGCCCGACGCGCGCGCGACCCTCGCCTCGATTTCTTCCGCGGCCTCGGCATGTGCATCATCCTGATCGCGCACATCCCGTGGAATCCGTGGACCAACTGGATTCCGGCGCGCTTCGGCTTCAGCGACGCCGCGGACATGTTCGTGTTCTGCTCGGGCATGGCCTCCGCGATCGCGTTCGGGGCCGTGTTCGACCGCCATGGCTGGTGGGCCGGCGCGCGCCGCATCGTCCACCGTCTCTGGCAGGTGTACTGGGCGCATGTTGGCGTGGTGCTGGTGGTCCTGGCCGTGGCGGTCGGGATCGACCAAAGGCTCGGGGTCGACCACTATGTCAGGGAGGAGCTCCTGCTCCAGCCGTTGCTGGACGCGCCCGGGCCTCGCCTGCTGGGCCTGCTGACGCTGCGCTACGTGCCGAACTACTTCGACATCCTGCCGATGTATCTCGTCATCCTGGCGATGACGCCCGCAGCCATGCTGCTCGCCCGCCGCAGCCCTCTCCTGGCCATCGGGGCCTCGGTGGCGCTCTGGACCGGCGCCCAGCTCGGGCTGCTCGAACTCACGGCGGACGCGGCCACGGGCCGGCCCTGGTTCTTCAATCCGTTCGCCTGGCAGATGGTGTTCTTCACGGGCTTCGCCTTCGCCCGGGGATGGCTGCCGCCGCCGCCCCGCAGCGGCGCGCTCATGCTCGCGGCCCTGGTGGCCGTGGCGGCGAGCGCTCCCTTCAGCTGCCAGCGAGAGTTTGCGTGCTACGCCGGCTTCGGGGCCATCCCGGCGCTCGGGGACGCGCACGACGCGCTGGGCCCATGGATCTCCAAGACGCAGCTCGGCCCCCTGCGCTACGCGCATTTCCTCGGGACCGCCTATCTGGCCTACCTGGCCGTCGGCGAAGGCGGCCGAAGGCTCTCCGGCGTGGTGGCCGTGGCCTTGCAGAGGATCGGCCGCCAGACCCTGGCGGTCTTCCTGACCGGCCTCGTCGCCGCCCAGGTCCTGGGCGCGGCGCTGGATGTCGCCGGGCGATCCGCGATGACGGTCCTGGCCGCCAACGTCGCCGGTCAGCTCATCCTGTTCGGGGCGGCCTTCGTCGTCAGCGCCTTCAAGGCCCCTCCCGGACGAGCCCGGACGAGAGACGCGCCGGAAGCGCCGCCCCGCCTCCATCCGGCCGGCGCTCCGACGCGCGGGGCGACCCTCGCGGACGCCACGGGCGCAGGACGAGAAAGGTCGCTCGAGCCGTCCGCCTGACCGGGAGCCGCTCATGACCGCCGTCGCATCGGCCCCAGGAGACGGCGCTCGACGAGTAGCCTTCTCAGACCGTCGCGCCGCGCCGCAGGGGTTGCGCCGCGCGCCATGAAACCCTAGGAAACCTAACGGGGGCCTGTAGCTCAATGGTTAGAGCCGACCGCTCATAACGGTCTGGTTGCAGGTTCGAGTCCTGCCGGGCCCACCACCCTCCCTCCCGTCACTCCGGCGTGCGTCCCAGGGCGTGTTGGACGGCGCGGTAGGCGAAGGCGATGGCGGGGCCGATGGTGACGCCGGGGCCCGGATAGGTTCCGCCCATGACGGACTGCGCCTCGTTCCCGCAGGCGTAGAGACGCCCGATCGGCCGGTCGTCGCCCTTCAGCACCTGCGCCCAGGCGTCCACCGCCAGGCCCGTCGCCGCCCCGATGTCGGCCGGATAGAGCCGCACCGCGTAGAAGGGCGGGGCGTCGATCCGCCCCAAGGTGGGGTTGGGCCACCCCGCCGCCGCGTCGCCGTTGACCCGGTGATAGGCGGTCGAACCGCGGCCGAAGTCGGGATCCACGCCGGTCTTGGCCGCGGCGTTCATGGCCGCGACGGTGGTCTCGAGCGCAGCCGCGTCGATCCCGAGCTTGCCGGCCAATTCGGCCAGGGTTCGGCCCTCGACCAGATAGCCGTCGTCCAGGAAGGGCCGGAGCGTCCGGGCGCCCATGCGGACCATGCCGAGGCCGTATTTCCGCAGGCCCGCCGCGTCGGTCACGATGAAGCTCGGGATGCAGGGCGCGGTCCCGTCCGCCTCCAACATCGCCTTCGCGAACAGGTGGTAGGACGCGGACTCGTTGACGAAACGCCGGCCGGCCTGGTTGACGCAGACCGTGCCGGGCTTGCTGCGGTCCATCACGAAATGCGGGAACACCGCCGTGCTCCCGTCGGCGCGCTTGCGGATCGAGACCGGGGCCCAGAACGCGTGGTCCTGCGCGCCTTCGCCGAACCGCGCGCCGAGACCCAGCGCGAGATCCTGCAGGGCGCCGGTCGCGCCGGGCGCGCACGGGCTCTCGGCCGGCGCGGGCGCGGGCAGCATCTCGGCCCGGCGGGCGGGGTGGCGGGTGAAGCCTCCCCCGGCCAGCACGACGCCGCGCGTCGCCTGGATGCGCCGGACCACGCCGCCGCTTTCGAGCACGACGCCCTCCACCCCGGCCGGACCGGCGACCAGCTCGCGCGTCTCGGTCCGGACGAGAATGTCGACGCCGCGCTTCTGGAGCGTCAGCAGCATGCGCCCGACCAGGGCGTTGCCCATGACCAGCCGGCTCCCGCGGCGGCCGGCCAGCCGATCCAGCCCGTATCGGCCGAGGATCCGCAGCGCATGCAGCGTGGATGCGGAGCTCTTGCCGAGCTTCAGAAGGTGGCCGATGTCCGTGCGGTCCACCATCATGCCGCCCAGGATGGTGAATTCGGGGATCGGCGGGCGGATCAGCCCGAGATCGTCGCCCAGCTCGCGCCCGTCGAACGGCAGGGGCTCGAGGGCCCGCCCCCGCAGGGTCGCGCCCTCATGCTGCTGCTCGTAGTCGGGATGCGTCGCATAGGGACGGAAATGGACGTCGCTGTCGCGTTCGAGCCGCGCGATCGCGGCCGGGCCGCTCTCCAGGAAGGCGTCACGCAGGCTCCGCGGCGCATGGTTTCCGACCACGCCCGACAGGTAGCGGGACGCGTTCTCGACGGAATCATCCGCCGCCACCGTGGCCGCATGCAGCGAGTTCGGGACCCAGGCCGACGCGGCGGACAGGGCCGTGGTCCCGCCCAGATGAGCGGTCCGCTCCACCAGCAGCACCCGGGCGCCGTCCAGCGCCGCGAAGACCGCGGCCGCCATGCCTCCCGCCCCGGCGCCCAGCACGACGCAGTCATAGGCCGCCCCGTCGACGATCTGGTCGAGCGTCCGGATCACGGGCGCGGCCTCAGGACGGGTCGGCGAAGAGGAGGAAATCGACCATCGCTCCCTGCAGGGCCTGGTACATGTCCGTCCCGGTCGAGGTCCTGCAGCCGAGCCGGCGCGCCGCCTCCACCAGCGGAGACACCGCCGGGACCGTGATCACGCATCCCACCGCCATGGCGGCGGTCAGCCGGTCGAGATCCACCGGAGGCGGGTCCTCGGGCCGCATGCCCGCCGGGGTCGCGTTGGCGATCAGGTCGAAGCCGGACGGGTCCGGCGAACCCACGCTCACTTTGGCTCGGCCGAGGCCGTCGAGGCGGCCGATCAGGCTGTCGCGACGCGACGCGTCCTCGTCGTGGATGGCGAGCGCGCTCACCCCGGCCTCCACGAGGGCCAGCGCGATCGCCGACCCCGCGCCGCCGGCGCCGACCAGGAGCGCGCTGCGGCCGGCCGGGTCGAAACCCTGCTGGCGAAGCGCGCCGACGAAGCCGACGCCGTCCACCATCTCGCCGTGCCATCCGCCGTCCGGATTGCGGCGCATGATGTTGCAGGCGCGCAGGAATCGGGCCCTGTCCGTCGCCGTCCGGCAATGCTCGAAGCAGCCGAACTTGTGCGGCACGGTCACGATGATCCCGTCGAGGTTCTTCAGCCGGTCGCAACTGTCCAGGAAGGCCTTCAGGTCTTCGGTTCCCACCTGCACGGGCGCCAGCAGCCCGTCATGGCCCCGCGCCGCGAAGGCCTCCGTGACGCCGGCCGGCGACTTCACCTGCGCGATCGGGTCTCCGACGATGATGTTGAGGCGGGTCGCGCCGCTGAGTTGAAAAGGCACCTTGCACGCTCCTGGAGGCGGCGCGAATCCCGCGCCGTCCTCACCGCATCGGGGACAGAAGTTCGAACTCCAGCGCATAGGCGTTCGACGCGAGGTCGCGCGCCCCCGCCCCGGCCAGGATCGCCCGCACGTCGGCGTCGGCCCGCGCCAGGACGGCGGGGCCGAGGCCTTCGATCAGGACGAGATGCGTGAAGGATGCGGAGTGGACGCTGGGCCGCATGCGCGTCTCCGCCGTCTCGCCTCCGGTCGCCGCCGCCTCGTGCCTGGCCACGTGGACGGCCGTCACGCCGGGGAGCGCGCGCAGGCGCAGCGCCGCCGCCGCGAGGTCGCCCTCGAAGCGGGCCCGGTCGCCGTCGGGGCCAGCGAGGCGGACGGTGGCCATGCCGCCGCCGACGCCCTGCCCCACCGTCAGCAGCACCTCGCAGCCGCCGCGCAGGAAGGAGGTCATGGTCGGCTGCACGCGGTTGGACCATGCGGTCGGATTGTTCAGGCGCGCCAGATAGCCGGGCGAGCGGAAGGTTTCGAGATGCGCGCCCTCATAGAGCGTGAAGGTGGGATGGGGCTCGAGCGACCAGTCGCTGAAGCGGCGGCCGCGCAGGAAGCCCGGAACGCCCAGCCTTTCCGGCATGTGCTCGTGGGTGTGCCAGGCCTGGTACTCGTCCTGCTGGCCGGGCTGAACGCCATGCCAGATCCCCACCAGCGCTTGTCCCAACAGCGGCATTTCGCGTTTCCGGATGGCGACGGCGCCGTACGCGGCCCGCCGGGGCGCTTGCGCGAAGCCGCGGAACGTCCCAACGTCTTGCGTCGCAGCTTATTATCTGACTAGTTAGTGAATTAGGGCGCCAGTGTCAAACGACGTCCCCTGGAGCCGGCGCGCCAGCCGCCCCGGATACGGCCTCGGCAGGATGAGAACGCGTCGATGACTCTGGACCGAATCGACCCGCGAACGAGCCGCCGCCGCCCGGGCCGCCCCCGCAGCGCCGGCGCCGGCGAGGCGGGGCGCCCGGGTTCGGCCGAAGGGCCACAGGCCGACATCCTGCGCGTCGCGACGGAGGAATTCGCCGCCAACGGGCTGAGCGGCGCGCGCGTCGACGCCATTGCGGAGCGCACCCGCACGACCAAGGGGATGATCTATTACTACTACGGCAGCAAGGAAGGCCTCTACATCGCCGTCCTGGAGCGCGCCTACAGCTCCATCCGCTCGGCCGAGGATCACGCCCGCTTCGCGACCCTGCCGCCCCGGGAGGCGGTCACCGCGCTGGTGGAGGCCTCCTTCGACTTCCATTGGAAGAACCCGCATGTCGGGCGCCTGATCAGCATCGAGAACATCAACGGGGCGCGCTATTTGGAGCAGGCGCCGCGCATCAAGGAGCAGAACGTCTCGGCGATCGCGGCCTGGGATCTGGTGCTGACGGCCGGCCAGAAGGCCGGGCTCTTCCGCCACGACGTCAGCCCGGTCGACCTGCACGCCTTCGTCAGTTCGCTGTGCCTGTTCCGGGTCACCAACAGGGCGACCTTCAAGGCGATCTTCGACATCGACTTTGCCGACGACGCCGTGCGCGCGCGGCATCGCAGGCTGATCGTCGCGATGGTCCTGGAGTTCCTCTGCGGCGAGGACGACGCGCCGGCGCAGGCCTGAGCAGTCCAGGTCACAAGGGAGAGCAACGCATGAAGATCCTGATCACGGGCGGAGCCGGCTTCCTCGGCGCCTGGATCGCCAAGCGCCTCGTCGAGGGGGGCTGCGAGGTCCGCATCTTCGACCGCAGCGACGATCCCCGCCTGGTGCGCGCCATCGTCGGCGAGGCCGCCGACGCCATCGAGTTCCGCACGGGCGACGTCACCAGCGGCCCGGACGTCCTCGCGGCCGCCGAGGGCTGCGCCAGCGTCGCCCATCTGGCGGCGCTGCTGACGCCGGCCTGCCAGGCCGACCCGATCCGGGGCGCGAACGTCAACGTCAACGGAACGCTGAACGTCTTCGAGGCGGCGCGGAAGCTCGGCCTGCGATCCGTCGTCTACGCCAGCAGCGCCGGCGTGTTCGGCCCCGCGGATGGCGTCCATCCCGCGCCAAGCACGCTCTACGGCGCTTACAAGCTCGCCTGCGAGGGCGTCGGACGGGCCTATGCGCTCGACCATGGGGTGGCGAGCGTCGGCTTCAGGCCCCTGGTGGTCTACGGGCCGGGCCGCGAGGTCGGCTCGACGGCCGGGGCCACCCTCGCCTGCCGCCACGCCGTGGAGGGCCGCCCCTACGCGATCCCGTTCACGGGCGAGACGGACATGATCTTCGTGGACGACGTCGCGGCCGCGTTCGCGGCGGCGCTGCTGCGCCCCATCACGGGCGCCCATGTGTTCAACCTGCGCGGCGAGGTCGCCAGCGTGGACGCCATCATCGCCGAGATCCGCAAGCGCGCGCCAGGCGCGCGGCTCACCGCCGAGGGCCCGCCCGTCCCGATCACGTCGCAGATCGAGGCGCATGACCTCGCCCCGGTGCTCGGCCCGTTGCCGACCACCTCGCTGGCCGCGGGGATCGAACGCACCATGGCGTTCTACCAGGCCGCCGGCCGGTCGGGCGCCTGAGGCGCATGGCCATGATCCAGACCAGCCCCGCGCCGGACCTCCCCTTCTCGTTCGCCGCGCTCGACGACCGCCTGGAGCAGGCCGGCGTCGACATTCTCATCTCCAGCTCCCGGCACAACCTGGCCTATCTGCTGGGCGGGCACAGGCACCACTTCTTCGAAGCCGCCGAGGCGATCGGCGTCAGCCGCTACCTGCCGCTGCTGGTCTACCCGAAAGGGCGGCCGGACGAGGCCGCCTACATCGCCTTCCGCAACGAGAAGGACTCCCTGCAAAACCGCGCCCTGGAGGGCCGCGCGCTGTGGCCCGCGACGGTGCGCCCTGCGGCGTCCGGCGTCGCTGACGCAGTGGCGCTGGCGATCGACCACATCCGCGCCATCGGCGGCCCAGGCGGCCGGATCGGCGTCGAGACGCATTTCCTGCCCTGGCTCGCCGGGCAGGCGCTGCGGGACGCCTTCCCGGCCCATGGCCTCGTCGACGCGAACCGGCCGCTGGAGCGGCTGCGGGCCGTGAAGAGCGACGCGGAGTTGGACCGCCTGCGGGAGGCGTCCGAACGGGTGGTCGCCGCCATGCAGGCCGTCATGCGGTCGACCCGTCCGGGAACCTCCAAGCGCGCCATCGAGCGCGCTCTCAGGCGTGAGGAGGAGGCGCGCGGCCTCCTGTTCGACTATGCGCTGATCACGCTAGGAACGAGCCTCAACCGCGCCCCGTCCGACCAGGTCTGCCGGGACGGAGACATCATGTCTCTCGACTCGGGCGGCAATCTCGACGGCTATATCGGCGACCTCTGCCGCATGGCGGTGTTCGGGGAGGCCGACGCCGAACTGGAGGACCTGCTGGGCGAGGTGCGGACCGTGCAGGATGCGGCGCGAAAGCCCCTGGCGCCCGGCGTTCGCGGCGGCGACGTGTTCTCCTTCGCCCAGGCCGCCCTCGCCGCCCTGCCCTCCGCCGCATCCACGACCTTCGTGGCGCACGGCATGGGCCTGGTGAGCCACGAGGCGCCCAGGCTCACCGCCCAGGGTCCGATCTCCTATCCGGCGGACGACGCCGACCTGCCGCTCGAGGCCGGGATGATCCTCTCCATCGAGACGACCCTGCAGCATCCCCGCCGCGGCTTCATCAAGATCGAGGACACCGTGGCGATCACGCCCGACGGGCATGTCGGCTTCGGCGACGAAGGCCGCGGATGGACCCGGGCGGGCCTCGAGGCGCCGCCCCGACAAGCAGGACCCTGATTCCATGCAGCCTCACGCCATCGGCCTCGCGCCGCTCGGATTTCTCGATCTCTCGCCGCCGGCCTTCATGCGGACGGCGGGCGCGGCCGGCTTCGGCTCCGTCGGCATCAGGACCCGGGCGGCGGTCCCGGGAGGGGTCGAGCACCCGATGGACCGGAACCCCGCTTTGCTGCGCGAGACCCGCGAGGCGATCGCGGCGACCGGCGTGCGCGTGGTCGGCGTCGAGCAGGTCAGCCTGTTTCGCGACACCGTCATCGATGCGGTGCGCCCCATGCTGGAGGCCGGCGCCGCCATCGGGGCGACCCGCGTGCTCTGCTCGGGCGACGACGAGGACCTCGCGGTCGTGGCCGACCGCTTCGCCGAGCTGTGCGAAGCCGCCGCCGCGTTCGGCCTCACCGTGGACCTGGAGTTCATGCCGTTCCGCGCGCTCAAGACGCTGGAGCAGGCCCGCGACACGATCCTGCGCTCGGGCGCCCACAACGCCGCCATCGCGGTCGACGCGCTGCACCTGATGCGCTCGGGCGGCGGCCCGGCCGCCCTCGCGGCGATCGAGCCCAGGCTCATCGGCTGCGTCCAGCTCTGCGACGCGCCCCCGATCCCGCCTGCCGCCGCCGACCTGGCGACGGAGGCGCGCGAGCAGCGCCTGCCCCCGGGCGAGGGAGGGCTCCCGCTGAGGGCCATCCTCGACGTGGTCGGGCCGGATCGTCCGATCGACGCGGAGGTTCCGCTTGGCCGGTCCATGCCGGACGCGGACCCGTTCGAGCGCGCGACGCTGGTCTATCGGGCGACCGCGCGCGTCCTCGCCGCGGCCCGGCCCGGGCAGGGCGCCTGACATGGCCAAGGGCGGCCTCGGGGCGCACACCTTCGGCTGCGTCTGGGACATGGACGCCGCCGCTGCCGTGGGGGCGCTGGCCGAGCAGGGCTTCACCCGCTTCGAGTTCATCGCCATGGCCCCGCATCTCGATCCGCGGCGGGCCTCGCCGGACGCGGCGCGGACGATCCGGCGCGCCCTGGAGGCCGCGCATGGCGAGGCGCTGGCGCTCGATCTCCCCAGCAACGACGTCAACCTGGCCAGCACGTCGCCCGACCTCGTCGACTTCACCATCGAGAGCTACGCAGCCGCCCTGCGCATGGCGGGCGAGATCGGCGCGCGCTGGGTCGTGGTGCTGCCCGGTCGCCGGCACATGCTGCTGCCCCCGCGCGACGACCGGCTTCTCGACGTCTTCCGCGGCGCCCTGGAGCGGCTGGTCCCGCTGGCGGAGCGCTCCGGCGTCCGGCTGCTGATCGAGAACCATCCGCAGACCCTGCTGCCCGACGCCGCCTCGATCGCGGCCTTCCTGGCCCGCGAGGGCCATGGGCGCGTCGACGCGCTCTACGACCTCGCGAACGGCGTCGCGATCGGCGAGGCCCCCGACGCCGCGCTCGCCGCGCTGGAGCCGTTCCTCGCTATGGTCCATGTCTCCGATACGCCCGCAGGCCAGTGGCGCCATGACCCCATCGGGACGGGCGCCGTCGACTTCGACGCCGCGCGCGGCGCCCTGGCCCGGCTCAGCTTCGCGGGGCCGGTCGTCGCCGAGATCATCGCGCCGGACCCGGTGGCGCAGCTCGTCCGCGCCCGGGCCGCCCTGCAGGCGCGCGGCTGGCCCGTGTGAGGCTTCGCAAGAACGAGTACAGGAGAAAACGCTCATGACGGATCGGCTCAGCGCGGCGGGCTCCGCCCGGCCGCGGATCGCGGTCATCACTGGCGGCGCCGGCGGGCTCGGCTACGCCATCGCCCGCCGCCTGGCCGCCCAAGGCGACACGGTCGTCCTGTGGGACATCGACCCCGACGCCGTGAACAGGGTGGCGACCTCCCTGCCGGGTGCGCGTGCGGCGGTCGTCGACGTCACGCGGCAGGACTCGGTGGATCAGGCGGCCCGCGCCGTGATGGACGACCTCGGCGCGATCGACGTCCTCGTCAACTCGGCCGGGATCACCGGCCCCAACAGGCTCCTGGCCGACTACTCCTTCGAGGAATGGCGGCGCGTGATGGCGATCAATCTCGACGGGACCTTCCTGTGCTGCCGCGCGGTCACGCCCTTCATGCTCAAGGGCGAGAACGGCCGGATCGTCAACCTCGCCTCCATCGCCGGCAAGGAGGGCAACGCCAACGCCTCCGCCTATTCGGCCTCCAAGGCGGGCGTGATCGCGCTCACCAAGTCGCTCGGCAAGGAGCTGGCGCAGACCAGCATCCGGGTGAATTGCGTCACGCCGGCCGCCATCGAGACGGAACTCCTGCGGCAGATGACGCCGGAGTTCACGCAATTCGTCATCTCCAAGATCCCGATGGGGCGCCTCGGCCAGCCTGACGAGGTCGCCGCGATGGTGGAATGGTTGGCCTCTCCGGCCTGCTCGTTCTCCACCGGAGCCGTTTTCGACATCTCTGGCGGCCGCGCGACTTACTGAGCAGCCTCGCCTGCGCCCGCGACCGGGCGGCTTCCACGACTTCAGGACTCTAAGCAGGGACGTCAACGATGAGCGGACTGATGGGCCAGGGCGCCCTGGTGAACTGGGGCGGCGTCGTCGCCGAGCAGGAAGACGACTACAACATGTGGCACAGCCGCGAGCACATGCCCGAGCGCCTGGCCGTGCCGGGCTTTCGCCGCGGCCGCCGCGGCGTCGCCGTGGACGGGACGCCCGCGGCGCTGAAATATTTCATGATGTACGAGGCGGTGGACGCCGACATCTTTATTTCGGCCCCGTACCTCGCGCGCCTCAACGATCCGACGCCTTGGACCCGCCGCATCCTGTCGGCCTATATCGCGCCCTCGCGCACGATCTGCCGCGTGGTCGCCACCCGGGGGCATGGCGCCGGGGGCTGGCTGGCCACTCTCCAGCTGCGCCAGGTGGACCGCGCGAAGCTGCGCGCCTGGTCGCAGGGAGACTGGATCGACGGCGTGATGGCCCAAAACGGCGTCCTCGGCGCCCACGCGCTGGAAGGGGACCCGCAGCTCGGCCAGCAGCCCACCGCCGAGAAGACGTTCCGCGAGAGCCGGGGCGACCGCGACGTCACCGTCGAGTTCGCGCTCTTGCTGGAAGGCTTCGACCTGAGCCCGACGCAGGCCGCCGCCGCGTCCGTGGTGGAGCGCGTCCGAAACGAGCTCGGCTGCGAGCCGCTGACCACGCTCTACCGGACGCAGCACGTGATCACGAACATCGACGTGGGCGCCTGAAACGGCGCACTCCCCGGCCTGCGGCGCCGAGAGCCTGCTGCGTTCCAAAGGAAACGCAGCAGGCTCTCGGTTGTGTGGTGGTCGCATGCTTTCAGCGAAAAGCCGGAGTCCCCCTTTTCGCAGCATGCTCTAGTGGTGCCGCAGGATCTCGCCCAGGAAGGCCCGCGTGCGCTTGTGCTGCGGCGCCTTGAAGAAGCTCTCCGGGTCGTTCTCCTCCACGATCTCGCCATCGGCCATGAAGATGACGCGGTCGGCGACCTGGCGGGCGAAGCCCATCTCGTGGGTGACGCAGATCATCGTCATGCCGTCGCGGGCGAGCGACACCATGGTGTCGAGAACCTCCTTGACCATCTCGGGATCGAGCGCCGAGGTCGGCTCGTCGAACAGCATGGCCTTCGGCTCCATGCACAGCGCCCGCGCGATCGCGACGCGCTGCTGCTGGCCGCCGGAGAGCTGCGCCGGGTATTTCTGCGCCTGGTCGCCGATGCGGACCCGCTCCAGATATTTCTGCGCGATCTTCTCGGCTTCGGGACGCGAGAGCTTGCGCACCCGCATCGGCGCGAGGATGCAGTTCTCCATCACGGTCTTGTGCGGGAACAGGTTGAACTGCTGGAACACCATGCCGACCTCGCGCCGCACGGCGTCCACGGCCGCCTGGCTGTCGCTGAGCCGGTGACCGCTGACGATGATCTCGCCCTTCTGCACCGGCTCCAGATGGTTGATGCAGCGGATCAGCGTCGACTTGCCGGATCCGGATGGCCCGCACAGCACGATCTTCTCGCCCTGCGTGACGGTGAGGTCGACGCTCTTCAGGGCCTGGAACGTCCCGTACCACTTGTCGACCTTGCGCATCTCGATCATCGGCGCGGCGCTGCGCGTGGACGCGACGGCATCGGCGGGGGTCATGGTCGTCACTCCTTGATGCTCACTTGGCCGTCGCGGCCGACATGCGGCGCTCGAGCGCCCGGCCCCACAGCGACAGCGGCCAGCACAGGGCGAAATACATCGCCCCGACCACGCCGAAGACCAGGATGGGCTTGTAGATCTGGTTGGACACGATCGAGCCCGAGCGCGTGAGCTCGATGAAGCCGACGATCGCGGCCAGCGACGTGCCTTTCAGGAGCTGCACGCTGAAGCCCACGGTGGCCGGCAGCGACAGCTTGAAGGCCTGGGGCATGATCACGTCGACCATGCGGCTCGTCTCGTGCAGACCGAGCGCCTGGGCGGCCTCGGTCTGCCCGCCAGGCACGGCCTGGATCGCGCCGCGCCAGATCTCGCCCAGGAAGGCGGAGGCGTGCGCCGTCAGCGCGATGCCGACGGCCGCCCAGGCCGGCAAATTGAAGCCGAGCAGCGGCAGGCCGAAATAGGCCACGAAGAGCTGCATCAGCAGCGGCGTGCCCTGGAAGAGCCCGATCCAGGCGATCGCCGGCAGGCGCAGCCAGGGCGATGGCGACACCCGCATCAGCGCGATCAGGACGCCGAACGGGATGCCGCCCGCAAAACCCATGGCGGCCAACAGGAGGGTCCAGCCCAGCCCTTGCAGCAGATAGGTGACGTGCTGGAAGTCCATGGAGCGGCCGCCCTAGCGCTGGGGATAGCTGAAGGCCCAGCGCCCGATGCCGGACAGGAGCCACATCGTGACGAGCGAGATCAGCAGATAGACGAAGGTGAGGGTGAAATAGACCTCGAAGCTGCGGAAGGTCTCCGCCTCGATCCGCTGTCCCACATAGGTCAGCTCATAGGCGGAGATCGAGGTGCAGATCGCGGTCGTCAGCGTGAGCAGGATGAACTGGCTGGAGAGCGAGGGATAAATGGCCCGCAGCGCCGGCCGAAGCACGATGAACCAGAACACCTCGTGCTTGTGAAGGCCGAGCGCCAGGCCCGCCTCCGTCTGCCCTTTCGAGATGCTCTCCACGCCGCCGCGGATGATCTCGATGGCGTAGGCGCCGCCGTTCAGCCCCAGCGCCACGATGGCGGTCACTGTCGGGCTGAACCGGATGCCCGCCAGCGGCAGGGCGAAATAGACGAAGAAGATCTGCACCAGGAAGGGCGTGTTGCGGATCACCTCGATGAAGGCGTTCACCAGCAGGGACGGGAACGCCTTCTGGGACCGCAGCACCGCGACGCCGAGCACGCCGATGACGAGGGCGAGCGTCATGCCCGATAAAGCCAGATACATGGTGCCGAGCGCGCCCGACAGGATCGCCGGCCATGCGTCGAACACCACGCTGAAATCGAGCTTCACGATCCTGCCCCCGTCCCCTGCGACCGCCCGGCGCCGGCGTCCAGTCTAGCCGACATTTCCGGCCTGTCCTGGGGTTTCGGCTCGCCCAGCGCCGCCTTGGCCGACGCCAGTCCGCGCCTGGCCCAGTCCGCCGCCGACCAGCCGGCCGACTGCGCGTCGTTGGGGACCTCGACGGCGATCGGAAGGTCCGCCGGGAGGGCGGCGAAGATGGGCGCAAGGTCGATGCCGCCGTCGCCGGGCATCAGACGCGCATGCCGCGCCGCATGGTTCAGCGCCTCCCGGGACGACGGAATGTCGGCCGGGCCGTCGCAGATCTGGGCGTAATGGAGCCACGCCGGCGGCAGGGCCGCGACGTCGGCGACCGGCGTCCGCGAGCGCGACACATGCAGCGCGTCGACGATCACGCCCTGGTTGGGCTGGTCGGCGGCCTCCAGCACCCGCCGCGCGGCGGCGAGGTCGCCAAGCTCCGATTGCGGCATGAACTCCAGGTCCATGCAGAGGCCGAAGGGCGCCGCCGCCGCGCAGAGCTGCGCGTAGGAGGCCGTCAGGCGGCTCTCGTCCGGGTCGTCCCCGGCCACCAGCACGACCCGGGCGCCTAGGTCGGCGGAGCACTCCAGCAGCCGCAGGTGGCCTTCGACGTCGAAATCGGGTCCCAGGCGGATCATCTCGACGTCGAAGACGCCGATCCCGCGATCCGCCATCAGCCTGCGCAGGTCGCGCACCCGCGTGGGCTGGTCCATCAGCGGGAAGGCGACGCCGCCCGGCGAGGCCGGCGCGAGACGCAGGCCCACGAAGTCGTACCCGGCCTCCGCCGCCGCCCGCGCCGCGTCTTCCGGCGCGGCGCCGAGGCACGTCAGGAACGACAGCGACCACTGGCGCATCAGGAAAGGGCCCCGGCCTCGGCCAGCATCTCGGCCACCGTGACCGAGCGGTTCTCCCGCCCGGCCCGGGCCACCGCCAGGGTGGCGGCCAACGTCAGCATCCCGTCCCGCGCCGAGGTGAGCGGGGCGGCGTCGCCGCCGATCACGTCGAGGAAGTGGTCGAGTTGGTTCACATAGGTCCGCGAGCGCTCGGGCGCCCGGTGCTCGCGCAGCAGCGGGTCCTGCCAGTCTCCGTCCGGCTTGTCGTGACGCCACAGATAGAGGTCGGACACCGAAAGCGACGCCTTGCGGCCGGCCAGGAACAGGCAGGCGCCCGGCTGGGTCGGGTGATAGAGCGCCTGGCCCGACGTGTACTCCCAGGCCCAGGGGCTGACCGCCGCATCCGAGATCACGAAGGTCCCGAGCGCCCCGTTCTCGAAACGGATGGCGAGGCTGGCCGTGTCCTCCACCTCAAAGCCGCGCACCGCCGACGACGTGAAGGCGCGCACGCTCTCGATCTCGCCCACGAGCCAGCGCAGGACGTCGATGTCGTGGATCAGGTTGATCAGCAGCACGCCGCCGCCCGCCTTGCGGCGCCAGTCGACGAAATAGCCGTCCGGCTTGTCGAAGAGCGTCATGCCGTTGACGGCCACCAGTGGCCCGAGCGCCCCCTCGTCGATCGTCGACTTGGCCGCCCGGATGTCGGGGCTGTGCCGGCGCTGGTGGCCGACCAGCACCGGAACGCCGGTCCGCTCGGACGCCTGCACGATGGCGAAGGCCGCCTCGATCGTGTCGGCGACGGGCTTTTCGACGAGACAGGGAAGCCCGCGCTCGATGCAGGCGAGCGCGACGGGCTCGTGCAACTGGTTTGGCAGCGCCACGATGACGCCGTCCGGCCTCGTCGCGTCCAACATGGACTGGAGGTCGGCATGGAATGGCGCGCCCATGCGCCGGGCGAATTCGGCGGCTTCGGGGGACGGGTCGCAGATCGCCTCCAGGGACGCGCCCGGATGGGCGGCGATCAGAGCGGCGTGCTCCCGTCCGATCAGGCCGGCGCCGACCAGCGCGAGCCGCTTCATCGCGTCATCTCCGCCATGGCGCGCAGGGCGAGCCGATAGCCGAGGGCGCCGAAGCCGGCCATCACGGCCGTCGCCGTCCGGGACACGAGCGACTTATGGTAGATGTCCTCGCGCTTGTGCACGTTGGACAGGTGCAGTTCGATCTTCGGGCCGTCGAACATCTTCAGCGCGTCCAGGATCGCGATGGACGTGAAGGTGTAGCCCGCCGGATTGATGATGATGCCGGCCGCCTGCTTCCGGGCGGCGTGGATCGCCTCGATGATCTCGCCTTCGAAATTGGACTGGCGAAAGTCGATCTCCAGGCCGAGCTCCCTCGCGTCGGCCTCGCACCAGGACCGTATCTCGTCGAGCGTCGTCGACCCGTAGATCTCAGGCTCGCGCTCCCCCAGCAGGTTGAGATTGGGGCCGTTGAGAATGAAGATCCTGGGCATCGTGCGTGTTCCGGGGGAGAGCGCGGGACGCGGCGGGCAAGACCGCCGCGTCGCCTGACGTCGAGCCTCTCTGAAGGGAGGGACGCGTTACTTCTTGACCGTGAAGGGCACGCCTTCCAGCGTCTTCGGGAACTCGGGCGCCGACGCGTTCAGCCACTTCTTGTTGATCGCCTCGAGCCGGCCGTCGGCCACGATCTTGTCCACGAAGCTGTTCAGCCAGGCATTGGTCTTCTCGTCGCCGAGCACGCTGCAGATGCCCATCCACTGCTCGTTGAAGACCACCTTCTGCTCGAAGTCGTTGCCCGGGGCGGCCTTGTCGAGGTTGATCTTGTAGGTGGTGTTGCCGCCGATGGCGTCGACCTGCCCGGACACCAGGGCCTGCATGTTGGAACTGTCGTCGTCGAAGCGCCGGATGTTGGGAATGTCGCCCAGCGCCGTCGTGATCGCCTTGTCCTGGGCGGCGCCGCGCGGCACGCCGATGCGCAGGTTGCGGGCGTCCTCGATCTTCTCGATCTTGAGCTTCTTGCTGGCGAGAAGGATGATCTTCAGGCCGGCGTAGGGCTTGGAGAACTGCACGGCCTTGGCGCGGTCCGGATACATGCCCATCACGGCCATCTGCAGGTCGACCTTGCCGGTCAGCAGGTTGGGGATGCGGGCCGAAACCACGTTCGGGACGAACTCGACCTTGACGCCGAGCTCCTCGCCGATGAGCTTGGCCACGTCGACGTCGTAGCCGATATTCTGGCCCGACGAGTCGAAGGAGCCCCAGGGGGCCTGCTCGCCCATCACGCCGATCCGGATCACCCCGGCCTGCTTGGCCTTGTCGATGGTTTGCGCGACGGACGGCGTCGCGGCGGCGCCGATCAGACCGATCAGCGCTCCCACGGCCAGGGCCGCATTGCGCACGGCGTTCATGCTCGTCATGTCTGTCTCCTCCCTGTTTTTGTTCGAAGGCTGCGCAGCGGCCACGTCTTGGCGACGGGTCCCCCGTTCGGCTTGGCTGTAAATTGACTAACTAGTTGGTCGATGTCCAGCGCGTTTCGCCGGCGCGGCCCGAAACTGTCGGCCCGCCCTGCGATGTGGAGGCGTGGATCCCGCCGCTACCGGCCCTCGATCTGCGAGACGTGGTTGAGGGCGATCACCCAACGGCCGTCGCGCTTGCGCATCAGGCGCGTGTTGACGCCGGTCTGGTTGCCGGCCGGGCGCACCAGCGCGTAGTCGCTGATCAGCTGGGCGGCGTCGGGCGCCAGCAGTTCGATGCGGATGTTCGAGAAGGCGAGCCGGCCCTGCGAGCCGGGCGAGCCGCCATAATCCGCGATGTAGTGGTCCAGCGTGCCCTGCCAGTCCTTCTGGATTCGGCCGCGCGAGACGAAGATGACGTCCGGGTTGGCGAAGCCTTCCATGTAGCCGCGCAGGTCGCCCCGGTTCCAGGCGTCCTGCATGGCGGCGATCACGGCGCGGATGGCGTCCTTGTCGTCTTCGGCTTGGGTCATCGGGGGCTCATGGCTGTTCCGGGCGCCGGAGGCGGCGGCCCGGGGCGATGATGGCCCGGCGACACGCCGGCGGTCCACACGCCCTGCGCGCGGCGCTGACCGGCTCCGCGCGATGCTGGGACGAGATCGAGCCAAAGCCATTGACCTCGACCGCCTCCGTTGAAATACGCATGGCGTCGCGCGCGCCTTCGCCGCGGCCAACAACCTGGAAGTGCGATGACGTTCACGACGCGACCGGAACTGCGGGGCACCTTCGGGGCCGTTTCGTCCACCCACTGGCTCGCCGCCACGGTCGGCATGGCGATCCTCGAGATGGGCCACACGGCCTTTGACGCGGCCGTGGCGGCCGGGTTCGTGCTGCAGGTCGTGGAGCCGCACCTGAACGGGCCGGGCGGCGAAGTCCCCATCATCGTGACGCCGGCCGGCGCCGCCGCGCCCGTGGTGATCTGCGGCCAGGGCCCCTCCCCGGCCGCCGCCACCGTGGCGCATTTCCGGTCGCTCGGGCTCGACATCGTTCCGGGCACCGGCCTCCTGCCGGCCTGCATCCCGGGCGCGTTCGGCGCATGGCTGACGCTGCTGCGCGACTACGGGACCGCCGACCTCGAGGACGTGCTCGCGCCGGCGATCTCCTACGCCCGCACCGGCCACCCGCTGGTGCCGCGCATCGCCAACACGATCGCGCAGATGCGCGAGCTCTTCACCACGCATTGGCCGAGCTCGGCCGAGATCTACCTGCCGGGCGGAGTCGCCCCGCAGGCCGGGCGGCTGTTCCGCAACCCGCACATCGCCGCCATGTATGGCGAGATCCTGGAGCAGACCCGCGGCGCCAGCAGCCGCGAGGCGCGCATCCAGGCGGCGCTGGACTTCTGGTATCGCGGCCCGATCGCCGAGCGGATCGAGCAGTTCTGCGCCACGCAGGACGTCTGGGACGTCTCCGGCCGCCGGCACAAGGGCCTGATCACCGCGCAGGACATGGCGGATTACACGCCGCAGGTCGAGAAACCCGTATCGGTCGCTTATGGCGACTACGAGATCTTCAAGTGCGGAGCCTGGTCGCAAGGCCCGGTGCTGCTGCAGATGCTGCAGATCCTGAAAGGGGCGGATGTCGACCGGCTCGACCCCAACGGCCCGGACTTCGTGCATCTCCTGGCCGAAACCGCCAAGCTCGCCATGGCGGACCGGGAATGCTGGTACGGCGACAGCCCCGACGTGCCGCTCGACGCCCTTCTGTCGTCCGCCTATGCGGACCAGCGCCGCGCGCTGATCGGCGCAGAAGCTTCGATGGAGTTCCGCCCCGGCTCGCCCGACGGCCGCGCCCCGATCCTGCCGCCCCTGCGGCCGGTCGGGACCATCCCGCAGCCCGGCCTCGGCGGCGGCGAACCCACGGTCGCCCGGCAGGTCGCGCCCGCGATCGACCGCCAGGGCGAGGCCGCCCTGACGCCCGAGGGCGCGCAGCGCGGCGACACCGTGCAGGTGAGCGCCGTGGACCGCTGGGGCAACATGGTGTCGGCGACGCCCTCGGGCGGCTGGTTCCAGTCGAGCCCGGTGATCCCGGGGCTGGGCTTCAGCCTCACCACGCGCGGGCAGATGTTCTGGCTGGAGGAGGGGCTCAACTCCTCCCTGAAGCCGTCCACGCGCCCGCGCACCACGCTGACGCCCTCCACGGCCTTCTGCGACGGCAAGCCCTACATGGCCTTCGGCACGCCGGGCGGCGACCAGCAGGACCAGTGGCAGCTCATCATGCTGCTGCGCCACATTCACCACGGCATGAACCTGCAGGAGGCGATCGACGCCCCCTCGTTCCACACCGACCACCTGCCGAGTTCGTTCTGGCCGCGCGAGGTGAGCCTCGGCTCGCTGACGCTGGAATCCCGCTACCCGGAGGCCGTGCAGAACGATCTCGCCCGGCGCGGCCATGCGATCACGCTGAACGACCCCTGGTCCGAGGGCCGGCTCGCCGCCGTGGCGCGCGAGATGGACGGTGACGTGCAGCTCGTGAAAGCCGGCGCGAACCCGCGCGGCGTGCAAGGCTACGCGGTCGCGCGATGAACAACCAGACAACACCCACAATCCGGAGAGGGATCCTGATGAAACCGATGCATCTCGCGCTTGCCGCCACGCTGGCGCTGGGCGGCTTTGCGGCCGCCATGGCTCCGGCCGCCGCGCAGAACACCCTGCGCATCGGCCTTCAGGACGATCCCGACACGCTGGACCCGGTGTCCAACTGGAGCTTCGTCGGCCGGCACGTGCTGCAGTCGCTGTGCGACAAGATCGTCGACATCGACGAGAACGGCCAGATCATCCCTATGCTGGCGGCAAGCTGGGAGTGGAACGCCGACAGCACGGCGCTCACCCTGAAGCTGCGGCCCGACGCCGTGTTCCACGACGGCACCAAGGTTGACGCAGCGGCCATCAAGTACAATCTCGACCGCGAGCTCACCATCAAGATCTCCCGCCGCAAGGCCGAGATCAGCGCCATCTCGTCGGTCGACGTGGTCGATCCGCTCACCGTGAAGATCAACCTGAAGGAGCCCTCCGTGCCGCTGCTGGCGGCGCTGAGCGACCGCGCCGGCATGATGATCAGCCCCAAGGCGGGCGAGGCGCTGGGCGAGAAGTTCACCGACGCGCCGGTCTGCTCCGGCCCCTACAAGTTCGTGGAGCGCGTCACCCAGGACCGCATCGTGCTGGACAAGTTTCCGCAGTACTACGCGGCCGACAAGTTCAGCTTCGACCGGCTGATCTATCGCGGCATGCCGGACTCCAACGTCCGCCTGCTGAACCTGCGGTCCGGCCAGCTCGACCTGATCGAGCGCATGGCGGCCACCGACGTGAAGGCCGTGAAGGCCGACAAGGGCTTCACGGTCGTGCCCGTGGTGGGCCTCGGCTATTACGGCATCACGTTCGACATCAACGGCGAGGGCGCGGATCTCGACGCCGGCAAGAAGGAGCTGGTCCGCCAGGCCTTCAGCCTGGCGATCGACCGCGAGGCCATCAGCAACGTGGTGTTCGACGGGCAGGCCAGCATCGGCAACCAGCCGTTCCCGCCGACGAGCCCGTACTACGACAAGAAGTTCCCCGTGCCGCCGCGCGACGTCGCGGCCGCCAAGAAAAAGATGGCCGAGGCCGGCGTGAAAACGGTCAACCTCGAGTTGCTGGTGCCTACCGACGCCGAGCGCCAGCAGGTCGCCCAGCTCGTTCAGGCCATGGTGGCCGAGGTCGGCATCACGATGACGATCAAGCCGACCGAGCTGATGACGCTGCTCGACATCGCCCGGCAGGGCAAGTTCGAGGCGCATCTCGTGGGCTGGAGCGGGCGCGTCGACCCCGACCTCAACATCACCCCGATGCTGGCCTGCGGCGCGTCCGGCAACGACGCGAAATACTGCAACAAGGATCTCGACGGGATCCTCACCAAGGCGCGCTCCATCGGCGACGCTGCGACCCGCAAGGTCGAGTACGACAAGGCGAATGCGATCCTGCAGAAGGACCTGCCGATCGTGTATCTCTACCACTCGCAGTGGATCTTCGCCCACAACGCCAAGATCACCGGCATGAAGCCGGCCCCGGACGGCATCATCCGCCTTTCCGGCGTGAAGCGCGCGAACTGAGGCCAATGAGCATTTCCACCGCCTCGCCCGAGACCTCGCCGACCCGCGCCCCGCGGGCCGACGGGGACGCCCCGACGGTGCTGGACGTCCGCGACCTGCGCGTGACGTTCACGTCCGACGGGCGCACCGTCACGGCCGTGGACGGCGTCAGCTTCACGGTGAAGAAGGGCCGCACGCTCGCCATCGTGGGCGAGTCCGGCAGCGGCAAGAGCGTCACGTCTCTCGCCGTCATGCGCCTCCTGCCGGAACACACGGCCCGGATCGCCGGCTCCGTCGCGTTCGGGGGCCGAGAACTCCTCGCCGAGCCGAAGAGCGCCATGCGCGACCTGCGCGGCGACCGGATCGCGATGATCTTCCAGGAGCCGATGACCTCGCTGAACCCGTCCTACACGATCGGCGAGCAGATCAACGAAGTCATCCTGCGCCACCGCCCCTTCACCAAGGCGCAGGCGACCGACCACGGGATCGCGATGCTGCGCCTCGTGCGCATTCCGTCGCCCGAGGCGCGCTACGCGCAATATCCGCACAACCTGTCCGGCGGCATGCGCCAGCGCGTGATGATCGCCATGGCGCTCGCCTGCGACCCGGAGCTGCTGATCGCCGACGAGCCGACCACGGCGTTGGACGTCACCATCCAGGCGCAGGTGCTGGACCTGATGCGCGAGCTCCAGGGCAAGACCGGCGCGGCCATCATCCTGATCACGCACGACCTCGGCGTGGTGGCGGAAGCCAGCGACGACGTGATCGTCATGTATGCCGGGCAGGTGGTGGAGCAGTGCTCGGTGGAGGACCTCTTCACCTTCCCGCAGCATCCCTACACGGTCGGCCTGCTGGGCTCGCTGCCGCGGCTCGACGAGAAGCGCGACCGCCTGGTCGCCATCACCGGCACGGTGCCCGACATGGCGCATCCGCCGTCCGGCTGCCGCTTCCAGCCGCGCTGCCCGTTCCGCATCGAGCGCTGCGCCGAGACGCCCTCCCTCACCGAAGTCACGCCCGGCCATTTCAGCCGCTGCTGGCGCGCGCCGCTGGAGACCCTGGTTCCGTGAACGCTCCCCTCCAGGCGGCCCCCGGGCCGATCATCGAAGTCCGCGACATCGGCAAGAGCTTCGTGGTGAAGCGCAGCGTCTTTGGCCGGCCGCTGGCCCGGCTGGGCGCCGTCGACGGCGTGTCGCTGGCGCTGATGCCGGGCGAGACGCTCGCGATCGTGGGCGAATCCGGCTGCGGCAAGTCCACGCTGGGCCGGCTGATGATGCGGCTCATCGAGCCCAGCGCCGGCGAGGTGTTCATCGCCGGCCGCAACGTCACGACCATGAACCACGCGCAAATGCGCGAGCAACGGCGGCACGTGCAGCTGATCTTCCAGGACCCCTACGCGTCGCTGAATCCGCGCATGACCATCGGGCAGGCCATCGCCGAGCCGCTGATGCTGCAAAACGTCGTGCCCGCCGGGCAGCGCCCGAAACGGGTCGCCGAGCTGCTGGAGATGGTGGGCCTGCGGCCGGAGCTCGCCAACCGCTACCCGCACGAGTTCTCGGGCGGCCAGCGCCAGCGCGTGGTGATCGCTCGGGCGCTCGCCCCGGAGCCCGACGCCATCATCTGCGACGAGGCCGTGTCGGCGCTGGACGTCTCGATCCAGGCGCAGGTTCTCAACCTGCTCAAGGATCTGCAGAAGCGGCTCGGCCTCGCCTATGTGTTCATCTCGCACGACCTCGGCGTCGTGAAGCACATCGCCGACCGGGTCGCCGTGATGTATCTCGGCAAGATCGTCGAGATCGGAACCGCGAGCGAGATCTTCGGCGCGCCTCGCCATCCCTATACGCGGGCGCTGCTGTCGGCGATCACCGTGGCGGCGCCGCCGAGCCAGCAACGCCGGCGCGTCGCCGCCCTGCAGGGCGACCTGCCGAGCCCGCTGGCGCCGCCGCCCGGCTGCCGCCTCCACACCCGTTGCCCGCATGCTCGCCCGGCCTGCCAGACCGTGGACATGAGCCTCGACGTCGAGCCCGGCGGTCACGCCAACGCCTGCGCGTTCTGGCGCGAGCTGCCGCCGCAAGACGAGGCGGCGCGCATCCGCGAGCCGCGCAATCCCAAGCTCGAGGCCCTGTTCGGGGCCTTTGAATCCATGGCGGCGCGCTCCGCCGCCCGAGCGGCGGGAAGCTGAACCATGTCCTCGCTGCTCCTGCGCCGGCTCTTGCAGCTGGTCCCCACCATCGTGATCCTGTCGCTGATCATCTTCTCGCTGCAGCACATGCTGCCGGGCGACCCGGCGCTCGTGCTCGCGGGCGAGAACCCCGACGAGGCGACGCTCGCCGCCATCCGGGCGCAGTACCACCTCGATCAGCCGATCGTGGTCCAGTACCTGTACTGGGTGAAGGGCGTGCTTACGGGCGACCTCGGCGAATCCATGCGCCACAACCGCCCTGTGCTCGACCTCATCCTGCTGAAGCTGCCCGTGACGCTGCAGCTCGCCGTGATGGGCATCATCGTGGCGCTCGTGCTGGGCATCGCGGGCGGGGTGATCTCGGCGCTGCGGCAGAACACGCCCGTGGACTACGCGGCCAACATCGTGTCGCTGGCCGGGATCTCGGTGCCGAACTTCTGGCTCGGCATCATGCTGATCCTGTTCTTCTCCGTGCACCTCAACTGGCTGCCGGCCTCGGGCTTCGTGAGCCTGTGGGAGGACTGGCGCATGAACCTCGCCACCACGATCATGCCGGCTTTCGTGCTCGGCACAGCCATCGCGGGCGTCATCATGCGCCACACCCGCAGCGCCATGCTGCAGGCGCTGGAGAGCGACTACGTCCGCACCGCCCGCGCCAAGGGCCTCAGCGAATGGGTGGTGGTGATCAAGCACGCCATGCGCAACGCGCTGACGCCGATCATCACGCTGGGCGCGCTGGAGTTCGGCGCGCTTCTTTCGGGCGCGGTGCTGACCGAGCAGATCTTCACCATCCCGGGTTTCGGCAAGCTGATCGTCGACGCGGTGTTCACGCGCGACTACCCGGTGGTGCAGGGCGTCGTGCTCGTCACGTCGCTGTTCTACATCACCCTGAACCTGCTGGCCGACATTGGCTACATCCTGGTCAACCCGCGACTGAGGAGCTGACGGTGGCGATCTCCCAGACCCTCCCGGCCGCGCCCGCGTCGGGGCTGTTCCAAAGCCGGTTCTGGCGCCGGCTGTCGCGTCGCAAGAGCGCGCTGGTCGGCCTCGCGGTGGTGCTCCTGATGGTGGTGGTCGCCCTGTTCGCGCCGCTGCTCGCGCCCTACGATCCCATCGCGCAGAGCTGGACGGCGGTGCGCAAGGCGCCCTCGGCCGCCCATTGGCTCGGCACCGACGAGGCGGGCCGGGACATGCTGTCGCGCATTATCTGGGGCGCGCGCGCGTCCCTGATGGCGGGGCTCACCTCCGTCGGCATCGCGATGGCGATCGGCGTGCCGCTCGGGCTGGCGGCCGGCTTCCTGGGCGGCCTCGTGGACGGGCTGATCAGCCGCTTCACGGACGCCATGCTGGCCTGCCCGTTCCTGATCCTCGCCATCGCGTTCGCGGCGTTCTTCGGCCCCAGCCTGTTCAACGCCATGCTGGCGATCGGCATCACCGCGATGCCGCTCTTCATCCGGCTCACGCGCGGGCAGGTGCTGTCCGTGAAGGCGGAGGACTATGTCGAGGCCGCCAGCGCGGTCGGCAATCCGCAATGGCGCATCGCGGTGCGGCACATCCTGCCCAACATCCTGCCGCAGCTCATGGTGCAGGCGACCCTCACGATCGCGTCCGCCATCATCGCGGAGGCCAGCATGAGCTTCCTCGGGCTCGGCCTGCAGCCGCCCGCGCCGTCCTGGGGCTCCATGCTGAACTCCGCCCAGCGCTTCCTCGGCAACGCGCCCTGGATGGCGCTGTGGCCGGGCATCGCGATCTTCGCCACCGTGCTCTCCTTCAACCTCCTCGGCGACGGCCTGCGCGACGCGCTCGACCCGCGCTCGCGCTGACGCGAAAAAGGCCGAGGCGCAGCCGCCCCGGCCTCCGGAGACGCGGCGGTCTCCTCACCCCTCGGTCGAGGGCGCGGCCGGTCCGAGCCCCTGGACCTCAGGCCCGTCCGACCGGCGCGCTGAGCCCAGCGACGGCATCGGGACCAGCATGGAGACCCGCCGGCGGTAATCCGCGTAGGCCTTGCCGAAATACGCCAGCAGATCGCGCTCCTCCAGCTGGATGCCCACCAGGATGTAGGCCGTGCACACGGCCGCGAACATCAGGTGTCCCGTCGTCATCACCGGCGCCGACCAGAACGCGACGATGAAGCCGAGATAGATCGGGTGCCGGACCCAGCGATACAGGTAGGGCGTCCTGAACGCCGCCTGGGCCATGGGCCGCCCCGTCCAGCCGGCGAAGACCTGGCGCAGGCCGAAAAGCTCGAAATGGCTGATCATGAAGGTGCTCGCGAGCACGATCCCCCAGCCGAGCCAGAAGCCCGCGCGCAGGGCGTCCGCCGTCAACCCATGGGCCTCCCAGGCCACGCCCGGAAGGGGGCGCCATCCCCAGAACAGCAGCGCCAGCGCCGAGCTGGCGAGGAGAACGAACACGCTCCTCTCGATGGTCGACGGGACGAACCGCGTGAACCAGCGCTTGAAGGCGGGCCGCGCCATCACGCTGTGTTGCATCGCAAACAGCGTCAGCAGGGCGAGGTCGACGCCGACGCTGGCGACCGACAGCTCGGCCGGGCCGTCGTCGATGCCCTTGGGAACCCCAAAGCCGCCCGTGAACCCGACAGCGTACAGGAACACGAGCAGGAAGAATGCGTAACTCAAGACGCCGAAACAAAGACGAAGCGTTTTGGTCATGTGACCCTCCCTTGACGAGGAGAGCCTGACGGAGACGCCGGGCCCGCGATGTGCCGCGCGTCACAGCCGTGGCCCTCCCGGCTCGAGGCGGCCCGGCTTCGATCCCGGTCGAAACTCGTGCTACTCTGCCGTCACACCGTCTTGTCCCGCGCCTCAGGTCGCGCGCGCGAGCGCCTCGAAACGTCGGCGCGCCGGCCGACGGGCTTTCGGCGGCGGCGCCCGGATGGTCGAGTTGAAGTCGCTCACGCGAGCCGGTCCTCATGAAGTGGCGACCCCAACGCGGCCTCTTTCGAAAATACCTGGTCGTGCTGTTTGCGGCCGTCGTCATTCCCCTGACGGTGAACGGCGCAAGCGAGGCCTGGCTCGGCTATCGCGACCAGAGGGCGCGGCTGGACCAGCTTCTCGGCCTGCAGGCCACGTCGGCGGCGGCCAGGATCGAAGGCTTCCTGGACGGCCTCGCCAGCCAGCTGGGGTGGCTCGTGCAGCTGCCGTGGAGCGACGAGCCCGACGACCGGCGGCGGACCGACGCGCTGCGCCTCCTGCGCCAGACCCCGGCCGTCGTCAGCCTGACCATCGTCGACGGCGCGGGACGCGAGCGCCTCCACGTGTCGCGCATCGGCTTGAACCGGACCGAGAGCCGCGACGACCTCTCCGCCGAGCCCGCCGTCAAGGGCGCCTTCGCGGCCCGGATCTGGTACGGGGACGTCAGCTACAACCGGGGCTCCGAGCCCTATCTGGCGATGGCGATCGGGGGCAACCGCCGGTCCGTCGGGGTCGTCGTCGCGGAGGTCAACCTCAAGCTGATCTGGGACGTCATCTCGGCCATCAAGGTCGGCGAGACCGGCTTCGCCTTCGTGCTGGACAGCCCGGGCCGGCTCATCGCCCATCCGGACATCAGCCTGGTCCTGCGCGGGGCCGACGAGGTCACGCTGGAGCCGTTCCGCGCCATCCGGGCGGCCGTGGGCCGCGCGGGCGCCGGCTTCGCGACAGGCCGGGACGCCCTGGGGGCGGCCGTGGCGGCCGCGGCGGCCCCGGTGGCGGGCCCGGACTGGACCGTCGTCGTCGAACAGCCCTTGTCCGAAGCCTTCGGCCCCATCTATGACGCGCTGCGCCGGACGGCCGGCCTGCTCCTGGCCGGCGCGGGCTTCGCGGGCCTGCTCGCCTATGTCCTGGCGCTCAGGATGACCAAGCCGATCCGGCTTCTCGAACAGGGCGCCGAGCGCATCGGGGCGGCCGATTTCGAGCACCGCATCTCCATAACGTCCGGCGACGAGTTCGAGCGCCTGGCGGACCGGTTCAACATCATGGCCGCCGAGCTCGCGGTCTCGCGGGAGCGCGAGGAGCGCATCGCCCGGCTCCGGCGGTTTCTCGCCCCGCAGGTGGCCGAACTGGTGGACCGGACCGGCGACGACAGCGTCCTCGACGGGCGCCGCACCAATGTGGTGGTCGTCTTCGGCGATCTGCGGGGCTTCACGGCCTTCTCGGCGCGGTCGTCTCCCGAGGAGGTGATGAGCGTCCTGGCCGAATATTACGAGACGCTGGGCAAGGTCATCACCCGCCACGCGGCGACGCTCATCAGCTACTCGGGCGACGGCCTCATGGTCCTCATCAACGCGCCCGTCCCGGTGGACGATCCCGCCCTCCAGGGCGCCGACCTGGCGGTGGAGATGCAGCGCGACGTCCAGGAGCTGCTCGTCGGCTGGCGGGCCCGCGGCTACCTGATCGGGTTCGGCGTGGGCCTGTGCATGGGCGCCGCCACGGTGGGCCGGATCGGGTATGAGAGCCGGCTGGACTACACGGCGATCGGCGCGGTCGTGAACCTGGCCGCCCGGCTCTGCGCCTCGGCCGCCGACCGGGAGATCCTGATGGACGCCGCGGTCGCCGACGCCGTGCGCGGCAAGCACGCCGTCGGCGCGCTCGGCGCGCTGCCCATCAAGGGCTATGACGAGGAGGTCGCGGTGTTCCGGATCGCCATCGGCGAGCCTGCCGCCCGCTGACCTCGTCCGGGCGGGCGCATGCGTCGTCCGGTTGTCGGTGAGCCGGCGCTTCGGGTATCGTGCGGCGGCCTCGTCGCAATCCAGCCGACCGGAGGACATGACGGTGATGACGGCCGAAGCCAGGGCTGGCGCCCGGACCGCCTCTGACCCCGGCGCCGGAGCCGCAAGACCATGAACCGGCGCGACGTCCTCCTCCTGGCCGGAGGCGCGGCGGCGCTCACCCTTCCGTCCCGGGCGCAGGCGGCGGCCATGCCGGTCATCGGCTATCTGTGCCCTGAATCGCCCAAGCTGTTCGCCAGCCGCCTCCAGGCCTTCCGCAAGGGCCTCGCCGAGAGCGGCTTCCTGGAGGGTCGCGACTTCGTCATCGACTACCGCTGGGCCGAGGGCGACTACGACCGGTTGCCCGCCCTCGCCGCCGAGCTGGCGAGCCGGAAGGTCGCCGTCATCGTCGCCGCCGGGGGCGCGCCCGTCGCGCTGGCGGCGCGGGCCGCGACCTCGACCGTCACGATCGTCTTCGAGATGGGGGGCGACCCCGTCCAGCTCGGCATCGTCGACAGCCTGGGGCGGCCCGGCGGCAACATCACCGGCGTCTCCAGCCTCAGCGTGGAAGTCTCCCGCAAGCGCCTGGAGTTCATGCGCGAGCTGATCCCGAACGCCTCCCGGTTCGCGATCGCCGTCAACCCCACCAGCCCCACCGCGACCTCGCAGGTCGCCAACCTGCACGCGGCCGCCGAGAAGCTGGGCGTGGGCGTCCACGTCCTGAGCGCCAGCCGGGAGGAGGAGTTCGACGCCGTCTTCGCCGCCGCGGTCCAGCTCGGCGCCGGCGGGCTGGTCTTCACGTCGGATCCCTATTTCGCCTTCCGCAGCGATCAGCTCGCCGCCTCGGCCGTGCGCCACGCCATGCCGGCGGTGACGCAATCGCGCGACTTTCCGCTCGCGGGCGGCCTGATGAGCTATGGGGGCGACTTCACGCAGTCCCACCGGCGCGCCGGCGGCTATGTGGGGCAGATCCTGAACGGCGCCAAGCCGACCGACCTGCCGGTCCAGCTCGTCACCAAGGTGGAGCTCTTCGTCAACGTGAAGGCGGCCGAGAAGCTGGGGCTCGCCTTCCCGCCCTCGATCATCAGCGGCGCCGACGACGTGGTCGAATGAGACCATCGCAGGCGCGGCCGCGTCCCCCACTCTCCGGTTTCGTCGGCGCCCGCGCCATGCCACGATCCGCGCCCCACCGGAGACGCGCCGCATGACCGACGAGCCGACCTACGAACTATTCTCCTTCTGGCGATCCTCCGCCACCTACCGGGTGCGCGTCGCCCTGGCGCTGAAGGGGCTTTCGGCCCGCGAGCGCAACGTCGATCTCGACGCCGGCGAGCAGCGCGGCGCGGACTTCCTGCGGGTGAACCCGATGGGCGCCATCCCGGCGCTCGTGCAGGCGGGCGGGCCGACGATCACGCAGTCGCTGGCCATCCTGGAATATCTCGACGAAACCCATCCGCAGCCCGCCTTGCTGCCGGCCGATCCGGTCGGACGCGCGCGGGTGCGCTCCATTGCGGCGGGGCTCACCTCCGACACCCATCCGCTGATCACGCCGCGCATCCGGCGCTATCTCACCACCCAGGGCGGCTTCGACGACGCGGCCTGGCGGCGCTGGCAGATCCAGTGGTTCTCCACCGGCCTGCAGGCCCTGGAGGCGCGCCTCGGCGCCGAGGCCCAGACGGGCGCCTATTGCCACGGCGACAGCGTCACCATGGCCGATATCTGCCTCGCCAGCATCGTGGCGGTGATGCGGGTGTTCAAGATCGAGGTCCCCGACATCCCCACCGTGGACGCCATCATGGCGCGCTGCGAGGCGCACGAGGCCTTCGCGCGGGCCCATCCGTTGCGCCAGGCGGGCGCGCCCCGGCCGGCGTGACGGCGGCGGGCGCAAGGCCCGCCGCGCGCCGTCGTCGAAACCCGCCTACATCGCCGGCATGACGGCGATGTCGGTCACCGCGCCGCCGAGGCCCGAGATCTTGCCCACCGGCGTCGCCTTGCCGGTGGCGAGGTCCACCTTGTGCAGCGTGTCGTCGGCCATCAGCCAGCCCTCGTTGGAGCCGCCCTCGCCCGCCGCGATGTCGAACGCGTAGGCCGCGCCCTTGACGCCGAGCTTGCCGACCGCGCCGAGCACGCCGTCATTGGGCGGGGCCTGCTTGAGCAAGCCGCCGATGGTCGCGTCGATGTCGTAGAGGGTGGTCTCCTTCGCGCCCTTCATGGCGTTGGTGTAGGCGCCGGCCACCACCTTGGGCGTCTCGCCCTTGTGCATGTCCGCCTCGGCGAATTTCAGCTTGCCGTCGGTCGTCACCTTGCCGTCGTCGACATTGGCGCGCAGGTTGGCGCCGTCGGCGCCGATCACGCGCAGGCGGTCGGCCACGGGGTTGAAGTCCACCGTGGCGGCCACGCCCGCCGGGAGCATCGCGTCGAGCTTGGATTTCATCGTCGCCTTGCCGGTGGCGGGATCGATCGTCACCACCGCGCCGGTGGAGACCAGGCCGTAGAGCATGCCGTCGGCCGGGCGCACGTCGATGCCCAGCACCGTGCCGTCCACGCCGGAGATCTTCATCGCCTTGCCGGCCTTCATCGCCTTGGCGTCGACCATCGCCAGCATGTTGTCGCCCATCAGGGCCGCGACCGTCTGAGCCTGCGCGCCGCTCGCCGTCGCCAGTCCGCCGGCCAGCGCCAGCGCCATCATGGATGTCTTCATCGCCGTTCTCCCTCGGCCGATCCCGTCGGCCTTGCGGTGCGGCTACACGCGGGCCGGGCGCGCGGATGCAGCGGGGACGCGATTTATTTTCGCCTCGACCGCCCGCGCACGCATCCGGCGAGGCCCGCCGCGTGTATGCAGGAGGCATGCAGCTCGATCCAGCGCCCGGCGGGGCCGCCGCCCTGCGCCCGCCGCCCCTCCCGCATCCCGGCGACGCGTTCGACGCGGCGGCGGCCCTGCGCGGCTGCGCCGGCGGCGACCGCGCCGCCCTGCGGGCGCTCTACGACGCCTTCGCGCCGCGCATGCTGGGCGTGGCGATGCGCCTCCTGCGCCGGCGCGACCTGGCCGAGGAGGTGGTGCACGACGCCTTCATGCGCATCTGGGAGAAGGCGGCGAGCTACGACCCCGCCCGCGGCGAGCCCGCGACCTGGATCTTCACCATCCTGCGCCGCCTCGCCCTCAACGTGCTGCGCGGCGAGGCCCGCACCGATCTCGTCGAGGACTACGACCGCCTCGACGTCGCCTCCGACGAGGCCGACGCGGAGGCCGTGGTGTCGGCCCTCTCGGACGCGGACGCGCTGCGCCGCTGCCTGGAGCGGCTGGAGCCGCTGCGCCGCCACGCCATCGTGCTGGCCTACACGCGCGGATTGACCCACGGCGAGCTGGCCGGGCGCCTCGGCGTGCCGCTCGGCACCGTGAAGTCGTGGATCCGCCGCAGCCTCGCGGCCCTGCGGGAGTGCATGGCGTGACCCCGGCCCGCACCGACGACCTCGACGGCCTCGCCGCCGAATACGCGCTCGGCCTCCCGACGGGCGAGGACCTCGCCCGCTGCGAGCGCCTCGCCGCCGAGGACGCCGGCTTCGCCGCCGCCGTCGAGGCCTGGCGCGAACGCCTCGCCGGGATGGACCGCGCCGCCCCCGCGCTCGCCCCGCCCGAAGCCCTGTGGAGCCGCATCGAGGCCAGCCTTACGGCGACCGCCCCCTCCCCTGCGCCCCGCCCCGCCGCCGCGCGGCCCGCGGCGGCGCCGCCCGACCCGTGGTGGCGCGCCTTGTGGGGCGACCTGCGCGTCTGGCGCGGCGTCGGCCTCGCCGGCGCGGCGGCCGCGCTCGTCCTGGCGCTGGCCCTGGGCGCAGCCCTGCGCGAAAGCCGCCGCGCGCCCGTGCTGGTCGCCATCCTGCTCGGCGAGGCGGACCGGCCCGCCGCCATCGTCAACGCCTTCGCGGACGGCCGCACCGAGCTCGTGCCGCTGAACGCGATCGCGGCGCCGCCCGGCCGCTCGCTGCAGGTCTGGACGCTGTGGGACCGCGCCCGCGGCCCCGTCTCGGTCGGCCTGCTGGACGCGCTGCGCAGCGTCGACCTCGCCGTGAAAGGCCTGCCCGCCCCCGCCCGCGACCAGCTCTACGAGGTCACCCTGGAGCCGGCCGGCGGCTCGCCCACGGGCCGGCCCACCGGCCCCGTGCTGATGAAGGGCCTCGCCGCCCAGGCGCTCTGAGCCCGCGACGTCGCGCCCCCGTGGGGCCGAGCTGAACGCCTGCAACCAAGGCGCTATCCCCCTCGCGCTGCGCCTGCGCCGACGAGAGGTGCGCACCGTCATCGCAGCCGGCGGCCGCGACGAGGTCGCCCCCCGGCGCCGCCACGCCCTCTGGCCCGCCCGCCGCCTCCCCCACAGCGCCGGCCTCGTCCTGGGAGAGGTGGGCCGCCTCCCCACCACGTCTGCCCCGCCGTCATCGCCGCGGCGCTGGAGAGCGGGCAGGATGGCGGGGGGTAGGTCGGGTGACTTAGGGGGAGCAGATTGCGCCGCGATCTCATTCCTCGGCAAAGACAAAAGATGGAGAAATAACATCGGCAAAATTTTGTTAAGCATATATTTTTATGTTTGCTCCGGGAGGCCTGAATGGGCGAAACATCAATCGAATGGACCGACGCAACCTGGAATCCAGTTGCGGGGTGCACAATTATGTCTGCTGGTTGCACCAACTGCTACGCCATGCGAATGGCGGCCAGACTCGAGGCTATGGGCGTAGAAAAGTATGCCGCCTTGACACGCAGGACCGGCAAGCGAGCCGTGTGGACGGGGCGCGTGTCACTGGATGAAAAGGCGCTCTCGATTCCAGGCAATTGGACTAAGCCCCGCAGGGTCTTTGTAAATTCGATGTCAGATCTTTTTCAAGAAAAAGTGCCTGCCGCTTTCGTGACTCGAATATGGGAGATCATGGCCCAAACACCACGGCATACCTATCAGATATTGACCAAGCGGCCAGACCGAATGGCTGACCTACTTAAGACGAACATACTCCCTGTTTTGCCGCATGTATGGCTAGGGACTAGCGTTGAGGACGCTTCTGTATTATTTCGCCTAGAAGATCTACGCCGCGTTCCTGCTGCAGTGCGTTTCGTATCATTCGAGCCTTTGATAGGGTCTGTTTCAGGCGCTGATCTCGCTCAGATCGACTGGGCGATCGTCGGCGGCGAGTCAGGGCCGCGGGCCCGGCAGATGGACCCGATCTGGGTAGATGAAGTGAAAGAGCTCTGCGATAAAGCCGGAGCAGCATTTTTCTTTAAACAATGGGGCGGCCGAAACAAAAAAGCTGCCGGACGTACTTACCGCGGCAGGACTTGGGACTCTCTGCCCGAGTTAAGAATATAGCCCGCTATATCAGTAGCAAGTCTTATTGCTGAGGGATTAGGATTCGAAATAGCGAAGAATAACGCGAACATAGGTACGTTACTGTCGTTTCTGAGCGTGAGCGGCTTTAGGACAGCTGGAAAAATCGTTTTGAGTCGGGAGTGAATGTAGTTCTGCATGTCTGGAATTTCCATAAAGCGCGACCTTCGGGCTTCGCCGAACAAATCCAAGTTGTTATCCTCATTATACCAATCATCCTGCCATTTCTCTGTACCGAGCATACGCGAAATCGCCGCGCGTTTGTTGAGGTCGATCGCAGCTTCATCGCGGGGCGCTTGGCGAAACAACCCCGCCAAGGAAACTAAATACCACACGTCGATTGCTTCTGTGGCCCGTATTCGCGTCAGTGTTTCCCAATCGACGCTCATACCGTACGGATCCAAAAACATTACGGCGCGTGTCGACCGCCATGTTTGCTGATCGATTAGTCGGGCGATTTCCTCGTTTGCGTCGCCTTGAAGAACGTCAATGCGCCGGTGACGGTTAGCACTAGCGAGTGCGCGGAGCGCTTCGCAATGTTTCGTTTTCTTTTCCATGAACACAAGCCTGCTGAACTCAGGTTTGGTTTCGATGGCGATTAGCGCTGACCCTCGCCTCTGCTCAATTCGCTCTGGAGTCTCATCATTGAATAACGTGGCGGGAGCTGCGTCCATTCGGACTGTTCTCTCGCCAGTGCCAGCAAATGCATCAATGTACCAAAGCTGAGGAAACTTGTTTCTTAGAGCCTTTGTGAATGCTTCCAAATAACCTTGCACCATGGACAGTTTCAGATCGGTGGAGACTCCACCGAATTCGTGACCTTGATCAGCCATGCCCAGGCACCCCGTATGGTATCACTGTACATAATTGAGACGGATAAGCTTTATCAATGAATATTTCGAAATGAACCCTAGGTTGTTTTTGATTGCATTTCGAAGAACGGCACGGCCACTGGGAATCTGGTTCTTAGGTGGGCTCATGCCCTTACCGCGCCACTCGTCTACCCCCCGCACAAACCACCCACCCCCGTGAACCCGCCCCGTCCCCCGGCGTTTTCCTCCCCTGAGGAGGAGCCCATGACGGTACGCGATCACAACAATCGGTCCGAGAAGCAGAAGGGCCATGTTCCGCTGAAGCAGGGGGAGACTGACCGGAACGAGGCCAGCCAGGGGCATCAGGGGCCGGAGCGCGGGGGGACGCAGGCGCGGTCCGGCGCGGATGAGCGCCATGACGGGCGCGGCCGCCAGGATGGCGGCGGCGACGGCGCGGGCGGCGCGCCGCGCGTCCAGGGCCAGGGCGGCCATCCGGCCCACCGCGACGGCGGCCCCGGCCAGCACAACAGTAAGTGAACCACCAGCGAGCGAGGACCCCATGAGCGACAAGCCGCACAACCCCGGCGGTCAGGAGAGCGAGCTGACCGCCAACGCCCGCAAGGCGCTCCGCATGAAGACCGAAGCGGGCCCGCAGACCCGAATCCCGAACCACGAGACCGCCCGCGAGGGCGGCGTGGGGGCCAAGGGCGGGCAGGTGAACCGCGCCGACACGATGGTCGGCAAGCAGCCGACCTCCACCCCCAACCTCAAGCGCAGCCACAACGCCCGCACGGGCGACGCCTGAGCCTCGCGCGCTTGCGCGCGGCCCTGAGGTCGGAGCGCCGGGATGGCCCCGCCGTCCCGGCCTTCGCCCGGGCGGCGTCAGCCCCGCCCGGGCCGCCGGAAGCCGGCGACGTCGAGGATCTCGTCGACGAGCTGCTGGGAGGCCAGCGCCTCCTCGCCCGTCACCACGGGCTCGCGCCCGGTCCGGATCGCCTCCAGGAAATCGGCGATGACGGCGCGGTGCGCGTCATGCGGGAAGTCCATGATGTTGGCCCCGCTGCCGGTGGCGCCCTCCGCCTCCACGGTCTCGCGGCGTCCGTCCAGGAAGGCGAGCTCCAGCCGCCCGCCCACCAGCGAGGCGTGGCCCTTGCGGCCGATGATCTCGATGCGCTCGGGATGGCCCGGATAGGCCGCCGTGGTGGTCATCAGCGTCGCCGGCGCGCCGTCGCCCGTCTCCAGCAGGGCCGAGACATAGTCCTCCGTCTCCATCCGGTGCAGCCCGGTCGTGCGCGCCTGCGCGGCGACCACGCGCGACACGCCCACCAGCGAGCGGAACAGGTCGAGCGAATGGATCGCCTGCGTCAGCAGCACGCCGCCGCCGTCGCGCGCGAAGGTCCCGCGGCCGGGCTCGTCGTAATAGGCCTGCGGCCGCCACCACGGCACCGCCAGGGAGGCGGCCTCCACGGCGCCGAGTTCGCCGGCGTCGAGCGCCGCCTTCAGGCGCAGGCTCGCCGGGCGGAACCGGTGCTGCAGCACCACCCCCAGCGTCCGGCCGGCGCGGCGCGCGGCCTGCGCCAGCGCGGCCCCGCGTTCGCTGGTCAGCTCCAGCGGCTTTTCCACCAGCACGTGCTTGCCGCGCTCCAGGCACAGCGCCGAGACGTCGAGATGGCTGCTCGGCGGCGTCAGCACGATCACGGCCGCCACGCCCTCGTCGGCCAGCGCGGCCTCCATGTCGGTCGTGGTCCGGAACGGGAATCTCGCGCCATAGTCTTCCGCCCGCTCCGCCGTGCGGCTCACCGCCCAGCGCACCTGCGCCTGGTCCTGCAGGTCGATGAGGCTCTTGGAATGCGGCAGCGAGGCCGGCCCGAGCCCGATGATGGCGACGCCGATCGTGGCGGTCATGTCTGGCGTCCCTGCTGGAAGGGCCGGCCCGCGCCGGCGGGCAGCCGCGCCGCCCGCGCCTGCGCCTGCAGGGCCAGCCGGCATACGGTGAAGACGTGGCTTTGCGCCGCCGCCGTCTCGGTGCGGCCGGCTGCGTCGGCGACGAGGTTTCGGAAATAGGTCAGCGGCTCGCCCGAGGCGTCGATGTGGCGCACGCCGGCCTTGTCGACCAGGAAGACGTGGTCCGCGCCCGGCCGCCCGGCGATGTCGACATATTTGCGCAGCTCAATCGTGCCCTCCGTACCCAGGATGGTGAGGCGCCCGTCGCCCCAGGTGGGCAGGCCGTCGGCCGTGAACCAGTCCACCCGCACATAGCCGCAGGCCCGGTCGCTGCGCAGCAGGATCTCGCCGAAATCCTCGAAGTCGGGCAGGTCCGGCCCGAAATGCCCCGTCGCGGAGGCCACGATCTCGGCGTCCGTCGAGCCCGTGAAGTGCAGGAACTGGTCGATCTGGTGCGACGCGATGTCGGTCAGGACGCCGCCGAACCGCGCCTTGTCGAAGAACCAGTCCGGGCGGATGGCCCGGTTCAGCCGGTGCGGCCCGAGACCGATGGTCTGCACCACCCGGCCGATCGCCCCGTCGGCGATCAGCTTTCCCGCCACGATCGTCGCCGGCACGATGAAGCGCTCGGAGAAGCACACCGAGAAGATGCGCCCGGTCTGCGCCACGGCCGCCTCCACGGCGGCGAGCTGCTCCAAAGTGGTGACGCCGGGCTTGTCGACCATCACGTCCTTGCCGGCCCGCATGGCCCGCACCGCCAGCGCGGCGCGGTCGGACGGGATGGCGGCGCAGACGATCATGTCGACGGAGGCGTCGTCCAGCAGCGCGTCGCGGTCCACCGGCTGCAGGTCCGGGAAGCGCTCCCGAAAGCCCGCCAGCACGCGCGGGTCGCTCGTCTGCGGGTCGAAGCCGGCGCATGTCGCGCCGGCGTCGAGGAGGCCGCCCACCATGTGGAAGATGTGCCGGTGGTCCAGCCCGATGGCGGCGAACCGCATCAGTTCGGCGCCCCGTGTCCGACGCCGATCTCCTGGTCCCACCGCCGGAACGCCGCCACCAGCCGCTCCGGGGTGAGCGGCGGCTTGGTCGGCGTCTTGGCGATCAGATCGTCATAGGCCGGCCGGCCATACTCCTTCAGCACGTCGCGGCTCTCCTGCGGGGCCATCGCCAGGGTGACGCCCTTCACGGCCGGGCCGGGGTAGAAATAGCCCTTGTCGTAGGTGCCGGCCTGCGCTTCCGGCTTCAGCATGTGCGACATCAGCGCCAGCAGCACCGGGATCTTCGCCTCGGCGGTCCCCTTGGGGATGCACATGAACTGCGTGTCGGGGATCCAGTGCGTGTTGGCCAGCACGAAGACCTCGGCCTCCTTGGGCACGATGCCGAGCGCGCGCGGGTTGATGTCCCACCCGAAGGTGGAGACGATCACGTCGCGCGTGCCCTCGCCCAGCTCCTTCATGGTCGGCGTGGTGCCGCCGGGATAATAGTCGATGCCCGTCCCGAGCTCCTTCAGATAGGCCCAGGTCTTGTCCCAGCCCTTCATCGGGTCGGCGGGGTCGGCGTCGTTGAGGATGTAGGGCAGCCCCTGCAGGAAGGTCCAGCCCGGCCCGGAATTCACCGGCCGCGCATAGGTGAAGCGCTTGGGGTTCTGCTTCACATAGGCCAGGAACTCCTCGGCCGTCTTGGGCACGGTCTTCAGCCGGTCCGGCGCATATTCGAAGAGGGGCCCGGAGGGCGAATAGGCCACCGCCACGCCTTCGTTCTGGCCGAAATTGCGCTGCATCATCAAGGCCTGCTCGTGATAGACCTCCTCGGCCTTGGGCAGCAGCGCGGCCTGCGACTTCCACACGTCGACCCACAGCCCCTGCTGGATGCCGTCCGACATGGCGCCCGGCCCGGTCAGCACGAGGTCGATGTCGACGCGGTTGGCCTGCTGCTGCGCCTTCAGCTTGGCCGGCAGCTCCGGCGAGGGCGCGCGCGAAAAGTTCACCTTCGAGACGAGCTTCGGATTCTCCCTCACGAAGCGCTCGATGGCGGCTTGCGTGAGCTGCAGGTTCCCGGCGACGTCCACGATATTGAGCGCGACGGGGCCTCCGGCCGGCGCGCTTTGCCCGAAGGCTCCGGTGGCGTGCAGCGCGGCGATGCTCGCCGCTCCGCCCACCACGCTGCGGCGTGTGAAGCGTGTCATGGTTCCTCCCCGTGTCGGTCCGTCATTGGTCGCGGCCGACTCCCCTGCCCGGCCCGCGCCTGCGCGCAACCCGGACTTGCAGGGCATCCTGAACGAACGACGGGCTGATGCAACGGCCATCTCGCACGCCCACGCAAAAGGGGCGCCCCGGCCTGGGACGCCCCATTCGCTCGTCTGATGCGCTGCTCTTAGAATTCTTCCCAGCTGGCGCCGTCGTTGCCGGTCCGCCGCGCGGGCGCGGGCCGGGCGCTGGCGGCCTTGGCGCGCGGGGGCGGCGCCTTGAAGGCCGGCTTGGCGACCGGCGCCTTCGCGCCCCCGCCCGCGTCGCCGTGGCTTCGGGCCGCGAAGGCGTCGGCCGCCAGGCGTCGCAGGCGCGCCGGCTCGCTCATCGTCGGCCGCCCCACGGGCGACGCCGACGGCGCGATGGCGGCGATCGGCGCGCGCGCCGCCTGGGCGGTGCGGAAGGTCGCCACGAGGTCGTTCAGCCGCTGCAGCTGGCTGGTCAGAGAGCCCGCCGAGGCGGCGCTCTGTTCGGCCAGCGCGGCGTTCTGCTGGGTCATCTCGTCCATGTGGGCGACGGCCTGGCTCATCTCGTCGATCCCGCTGGCCTGCTCGGCGCTGGCGGAGGAGATCTCCGACACGGTGCCGGCCACCTTGCGCGAGGCCTCCACGATGCGCCCGAGCGTGTCGCCCGCGGAGCGCACCAGCTTCACGCCCTGCGCCACCTCCGCGGAGGACGAGGTGATGAGCCCGGTGATGTCCTTGGCGGCCTCGCTGGAGCGCTGCGCCAGCGTCCGCACCTCGGACGCGACCACCGCGAAGCCCTTGCCGGCCTCGCCCGCCCGGGCCGCCTCGACGGCGGCGTTGAGGGCGAGAAGGTTGGTCTGGAACGCGATGTCGTCGATCACGGAGGTGATGTCGGAGATCCTCTGCGACGCCGCCTCGATGCGCGCCATCGCCTCCACGGCCTCGTTGACGATCTGGCCTCCCGTCTGGGCGACGCGCGTCGCCTCCTCGGCGAGGTCCACCGCCTGACGGGACGACTGCGCCGACGCCTTCACGGAGGCGGCGAGCTCCTCGGTCGTGGCCGCGGTCTGCTCCAGCGACGAAGCCTGCTCCTCGGTCCGGCGCGACAGGTCGTCGGCGCCGGAATTGATCTCGCGCGAGGCGGTCGCGACATCGATGGCGGTGGTCTGGATGGTGGTCACCGCGTCGGCGAGCCGGGTGATCGTCTCGTTCAGCGCCTCCTTGAGTGGCGGTGCGGGTGAAGTCGGTGATCGCCGCGTCGGTCGCGGCGCAGAGTTCGTTCATCAGCGAGGAGATCTCGCGCATGAAGCCGCTCTTGTCCTCCAGCGGAATCCGGCCGGAGAAGTCGCCCTTCGCGGCGTTCTTGGCCACGTGGGCCACTTGGTCCTGCATGGCGACCTCGGCCGTCATGTCGCGCCATTCCAGCATGGCGCCGCGCCGCTCGCCCTTCGCTGTAATGACCGGGGTGACCAGGAGGTCGAAGGTGCGCCGCCCCATCCGGATCCGCGTCACGTGGGGCTGGCTGAGCCGCTCCAGCATGCGCTCCTGGTGGGCGGCGTTCTTGTGGAACACCCCCATCGACTTGCCGAGGATGTCGTCCGGGTCGAAATTCGGGAAGGCCGTGCGGAAGTCCTGCACATGCTCCCGGAACAGCGACTTCACCGACGTGTTCATGAAGACGATCCGGTGCTCGGGGTCCACCAGCATGATGCTGCCGATGGCGCACTGCAGCGCCGCGGCGGCGCGCTCGGCGTCCTGGCGCCCCGCATCCGCATGGGCGAGCGCGCCCTCCAGCCCACCGCCCGTCGCGGAGCTTCCGAGCTGCGCCGTGATCCGCGACAGCGGGCCCAGCAGCCCGCGCGCCACCAGCTGGGCGGCCGCCGCCAGCACGAGAAGCTGGAAAGCCAGGAGCGAGCCGCCGGCCGTCGGGTCCATCCCGCCGCGGATCAGCAGCCACGTCCCGAAGGCGGCGGCGAGAGCGGCGGCCCCCAGCGACGCCGCGAGGCCGAGCTTAACCGTTTGCGCGTTCATCGCCGGTTCCTTTCGCGATCGAGGCGAGCTCCAGCAGGGCCACGATCGTGCCGCCCTTCACCGCGAGGGTGCGGACAAGGTCGTCATGGTCTCCGTCGATGGCCGGCGCGGCCTGCAGCTCGGCGGGCGAGACGTCGACGATGTCGGAGACGGCGTCCGCCATATTGCTGTATTTGCCTGTGCGAGCCCGTCCACGTTCACCGAAAAAACCGTAGTGTATCAACGAATTTCATCCTACTCTGTCCATAGCTGGTTGCAGTAATCCAGCCATGTGGGTGGGGCAGAAGGTAGGGAAGATCGATGGCTCGACCCGAGAAAATGCTCAGTGCTCGGACTGTTGCCACAGCTAAGGAGCCGGGCCGCTACGCAGACGGTGGGGGCCTCTACCTCAGCGTCTCGACAGGCGGCGCGAAGTCATGGGTTTTCATGTGGAAGGCTGGCGGCAAGCGTACGGAGATCGGCCTCGGCTCCTTGACCAAGGTGTCGCTCGCCTCTGCCCGCGAACGGGCCGCGTTGGCTCGGGAAGCCGTCGGCGACGGGAGAGACCCCAGAGCCATCCTGAAGCCCGCCGGCGCCGTCCCTACGTTCGGTGAAGAGGCTGATACGCTGATCGCCAGCATGGCCGCCAATTGGCGCAATGCGAAACACAAGGCTCAGTGGGAGATGACGCTCCGTGAGTATGCGAAGTCCCTTCGATCGCTCCCGGTCAATCAAGTGACGACCGAGCACGTGCTCGCGGTTCTGAAGCCACTCTGGACCAGTCGCCACGAAACGGCTTCCCGGCTCCGGGGGCGCATCGAGGCCGTGCTCGCCGCCTCGACGGCCAAAGGGCATCGGTCGGGTCCCAATCCCGCCCAGTGGCGACATCACATCGACAAGCTGCTGCCAAAGCGCGGGAAGCTTCAAAAGGGCCATTATGCCGCAATGGCCTTCGGCGAGGTGCCAGCCCTAATCGTCAAGCTACGCGCGGCAGAGAGCGTCGCTGCGGCCGCTTTGGAGTTCACGATCCTAACCGCCGCCCGCTCGGGCGAGGTGCTCGGCGCGAGGTGGAGCGAGGTCGATCTTAGATCCAAGATCTGGACCGTGCCAGCTGGCCGCATGAAGGCAGGCAAGGAGCACAGGGTGCCGCTCTCCCATCGCGCCGTCGATATACTGACCGCTATGCAGCGCGTCCGGACCGAGCGCAACGAGCACGTCTTTCCTGGCCGTCGAGCCGAGCGCGGTCTCTCCGTCACGGCGCTGGAGATGGCATTGCGTCGATTGAAGGTAGAGAATGCGACGGTCCACGGCTTTCGGTCGTCGTTCCGCGACTGGGTGGGTGAGGCGACTGACTTCCAGCGCGACGTGGCCGAGATGGCCCTCGCGCACAGGGTTGGCGACGAGGTCGAGCGCGCTTACCGCCGTGGAGACGCGCTTAAGAAGCGACGGATCATGATGGACAGTTGGGCAGAGTTTCTCGGGAGTGCGTGGCGCGGTAGCATGCCGGAGTTGCAGTCGGAAGCGTCTGGGGAGGACTGACAATGCCAGAAAAGAAATTCATATACATAACCGGATTTGAGCCAACATCGTTGTGGTTTGATGAGTTATTCCAGAGGTTTGTAAGAGACTGCCGTCGAGAACTGCTGGACGCGCGCGCGCGAGATTTCCAGCCCGACATAAGCATCACCAATGCTGTCCTCGATGCCTCATCCCGAATACGCCAAACCGGCAAACGAGCAATTTTCAAGGAGCTGACGGGTCGGTTCAAGAGAGAGGCTGTGTACGCCGAGGTTAAAAGGCTCTTCGGCGCGCGCCGTGCGGGGAGGCCACCGAAGAGGCGATAAGCCGGCGAGCCTTGTAGCAAATGTGCAGGAAAATGTGCCAGGTTTTTGCCGTTGTACATTTGCACATTTGGACAACGGTGCTCACCCGAGGATAAGAAAGAGCTGTCTCATATAGCTGGAGATAGTTCGGTATGAGCCACCTCACTCAGCCCAACATTAACCCGTTCGCATTCCGCATCAACGACGCTGTGCGTTACTCTGGCCTCAGTCGCTCTACTCTTTACTCACTTGAAAGCCGAGGTGAGCTGCGGATGATCAAAGCGGCCGGACGTCGCCTGATACTCCGCTCCGACCTCGAGGCCTTCCTTGCTTCGAACCGGCGGTGGGCGGCCGGCCTGAGCAGCGGGGCCGTGTCGAATGAACCGTGACGCGCTGCCATCAATCGCCGAAACCGTTTCAACCGATCGTGTCGTCGGCTCGCCGCCACAACTCCATCCCGTGGCCCTGACCGCTGCTGAGCAGCGCCAGCCGAATTCAGAACGGTCAGCCAGAGCGACGCCAGCCGAATTTTGCCCGCGGCGCAACGAGCGGCTCGGGCGGGATCCTCAGGGTCGCAGCCCAGCCCCGCCGCACCGAACAACTCGGGCGGAACGCCGCGCTATGCGCGACGCTCGATTCAAGAAGAGCGTCATCCAAGTGCCGGAGGTGCGGCTCGGCGAGACCGCCACAGGGCAGCCGATCATCAAGCCGCGTCATGACGACATAGAGGGATGGTTTCTCGTCGCGCGTCGAGCCTTCGGAACCGTGTCCGACAGCTTCGTCCAAACGCAGCTCCGCTTCCTTTCACGCGGTCTGCGGACGGCGATGTTCGGGGAGAGCACGGATGAGATCGAGATGAATGCCGCCTTGGCCTTCATCTCGGGCATTCAGCCGACAAGCGAGCTGGAAGCAGTCCTGGCCACGCAGATGGCCCTCACGAATGTCGTCGCGATGCGCCTCCTCGGGCGCACGAGCGTAACGGATCCAACGCTCCCTCACTTCGCTCCGACGGGCGTGGTCACAGCCAAATTCCTCAGGGCTTTCGCGGGGCAGGTCGAGGCGCTCGCGAAGCTGCGCCGCCCGGCGGTGCAGACGGTCCGGGTGGAAAGGGTAACTGTCGAGGCCGGGGGCCAAGCGGTCGTCGGGCTGATCAACAACCGCAGCCAGCCCCGGAGGGGGGCAAGAAACTCGCGAGGCGACCCCATGGAGCGTCCGACGAATGAGCCTGCCAGCTTGCGCAGCGCCCCACGTTGCGGAGCCAGGACGCGCGCCGGCGAGCCCTGCCGGAAGCCGGCGATTAAAGGGAAGAAGCGCTGCCGGCTGCATGGCGGTGCGCCTGGGAGCGGCGGCCCGACCGGCGACCGCAACGGGGCCTACCGGCACGGCCAGGAAACGCGAACCGCAGTGGAGGGTCGGCGCGCCGTGTCCGCTCTGCTGCGGCATCTAAAGCCGGGTTAAGCGAAGCGCCCCGCGCCAGCCCCGTATCCCGAGTTCGACGACATCGACCTCCCCGCGCTCAAAATACGCCGGCCATAAGGTGTGCCGCAAACTCGTCTCTGGCAGGCCCGCTCCCAGTGCGCCGCTTTGCGCAGAAAGGATGCAACCCAGCCGGTCCGCTGGTCTGCAATGCCCAGCACAGGAGACCCCTGTTCCGGGCCACAAACAAACTCGGCCAGTGCGAGGCAGCGTCACCTATCGATTGAAAATCCCAGGAGGACGGCATGATCCGAAAAGAGCCCAAAACGCGAGGTGAGCCCCCGATGCTTCTTGCGGCTGGAGTCCCTAACTGCGGGTTCGAGTATTCGAACCTCCCCAAAGAGATTGCTTTGGTGGCCAAGCGGGCAGCCGACTCCGTCCGGGCGAAAATCAAAAACTCCACCTTGGAGATTGGCCGTGAACTTTGCGCCGTGAAGGAGACGCTCCCTCATGGGCAGTTCGGCCGGTGGATCGAATTGGAGTTTGGGATGACCATGCGATCGGCGCAGAATTACATGAGCGCCTTCACTCAGTTTGGCGACAAACACGAAATCCTTGCGCATTTGCCGATTACGACCGTCTACCTCCTTGCTGCTCCTTCTACACCCGCGGCTGTCCGGGAAAAGGTGATCGAGGAGACTGAAGCAGGAGCTCGCTTGACCGCAAAGGGGGTCGCCAAGCTCATCCGTGAAGCAAAGGACGAGGATGGGGAGGTCCGCAGGAAAGCCGCAGCGCCACCGAAAGGTGAGCCGGCTCTCGGCCAGGATGAGGATCCAACGCCAGATCCCAATGACGCTGGCTTGCGTGACGATCGGCAAGCCGCCGTTCACCGCGCGGTGGAACTGCTCCGTCGGGAACTCGATGGAACCGCCTTTGAGACCCTCCTCGAACTTCTGGACCGCGCCGGCCAGCTCGGAGCCGATGATATTCGTGGTGCGATGACGTCCGCTCCGTCCGGCTGAACGCGCGTCCAACTGTACCTCTTCCGCAGCAGAACTTCGCCTCCGAGCATCGCTCGAATTGAGGCACTTCGCCCGGGGCCCATTCTCAGAGGCGTCATGGCAGCATATCCCCTTCACTCGGCGGGGCCCTGTTGCGCGAAGGAAATCGCGCAGCAACTCGCGCCGTACATGGTCGCTGTTGTTCAGAACTTCCGGGGTCCGGCTAGCATCCGAAATCCGAGCCGGCGCGAGGTCCGATGGGGCACCTATGGAAGCTTGGTGGTGTACATGTCCGGCTCGTGGCGCTGGTATGACTTCGAGCTCGGCAATGGCGGAGATGTGCTCGATTTCATCCAGCATGAGACCGGCGGCACCCTCCGCGATGCACTGATTTGGGCCAAGCAGTGGAGAGCGGGGCTGCCGGTTGGGGCCAGACACGCAAACTCCCCTGCGGTGGACGTGGATGCGTCCATAGGCCGGAGTAGGTTGCGGCTAGCGCTGAAAATTTGGAGGGAAAGCGTCAGCGCAGACGGCACTCTCGCGGCAGCCTATTTGGCCCAGCGTGGTCTTTCACCATCGACAGCTACTCGGTTCCATGCCGCCTGTGCGATGAAGGTCTCAGAAGGGCGCTATGAGCCCTTCCCAGCCATGGTCCATTCCATGGTGGACATCACCACGGGCCAAATGCGTGCCGTTCATCGGACGTTTCTGAGCTACGACGGTCGAAAGATTGCGAATATCGCGAAGCGAGTCCTCGGATCCTCATCCGGAACCGCCGTCGACCTCTGCCCCGAAGTAGAGGTCACCACTGGCCTGGGGATCACTGAGGGCGTCGAGACGGGACTTACTCTCGTTCAAAGGGGCTGGAGACCCGTTTGGGCGCTGGGCAGCGCCGGAGCCATCGCCCGCTTCCCGGTGCTCCCCGGTGTGGAGGCTCTGACGATCTTTGCTGACCACGACATGGCGGGACTCAGCGCCGCTCGCGATTGCGCAACGCGGTGGCTGAAGGCTGGTCGTGAGTGCCGGATCATCCCGCCGCGTTCGCCTGGGCAGGACTGGAACGACGTGATCAGGACGACCGATGATGTCTCCGAACCCTGAGGACCTTCTGAACACGCATGGCACCGTTATTCCGATCACAGCAGCCGCAGAGATGCGCGATCGCAAGCAGCGGCCGCCAGCGTCGGTCGTATTTGTCAGGAGCGACTGGCCAAGTCGCTGCCACACGTCTAACCGGCAGCATTCCAATCTTGCCAACGCGCTGCACGCCCTGCGAGAAGACCCAGTTCTCGAAAACTGCTTCGCTCAAGACGAGATGGCTTGCGCAGCTATGCTGGTCGCGCCGTTGCCTTGGGCCGAAGCTAGTCCATTCGAGCGGCGGCGTGTTACGGATTTCGACGTCGGCGTTGTTCAGGAATATCTCCAGCTTGCCGGACTCCCGCGCTTGACCAAAGACACCGTTCACCAGGCGGTCGAGCTCCGCGCCAAGGAAAGCGCCGCCCACCCCGTCCGAGATTATCTCAACGCCTTGCATTGGGACGGACAGTCCCGCCTTCAGACTTGGCTCACTACTTACCTCGGAGTTATCGAGGACGCTTACGCCAAACAAGTGGGCATCATGTTCATGGTGGCAATGGTAGCTCGGGTGTTTGAGCCTGGCTGCAAATGCGACTACATGCTCGTGCTCGAAGGTGCGCAGGGGACAAGAAAATCAACTGCCTGCAAAATCCTCGGCAGCGATTGGTTCTCCGACAGCTTGCCTGAGATCACCAGTGGTAAAGATGTGGCTCAACATCTGCCTGGGAAATGGCTGATCGAAGTGGCTGAGATGTCCGCTATGTCGCGCGCGGAGAGCGCCTGCCTCAAAGCTTTCATCAGCCGACCTGTCGAGCGATACCGGCCTAGCTATGGCCGTCGAGAGGTTGAGCAGCCCCGCCAATGTGTCTTCATCGGCACCACAAATGAGGGAGTTTATCTCCAAGACAAAACTGGTGGGCGTCGGTTCTGGCCAGTGAAGGTCGGACAAATCGATACCGAAGCGCTGGCGCATGATCGAGACCAGTTGTTCGCCGAAGCGCTCTGCCTTTATCGCGATGGAAGACGGTGGTGGCCGGACGACGCGTTCGAACGTGAGAATATAGCACCACAGCAGGAGGCTCGCTTGGAAATAGATCCTTGGGAAGAGCTAATCGTGAATCATCTGAAAAGCGTGTCTAAAGTCACCGTCACGGGAATTGCGCGCGAAATTCTAGGTTTCGATATCTCACGGATCGGAACGCGTGAACAAAGGCGAATCTCTGCTGTGCTCGAGCGCTCAGGGTGGGAGCGGCGCAAGTCGGGCTCTGAAGGCCGCTATTGGGTCCCGTCACGCAAGGACGGCGCAGACTGGCCTACTGATTGAGACGTAGCGAACCGAGGCTCCCCCTGACAGGAGCCCACCGGCGCGTCGGAGCTTCCCTGACAAGAGGATCTTGTCTACGCGGCTGATGCGGACGCGCGGCCGCAAACCGAGGACCTGGGCTGGTGGGCGATGGCGAGGAAAGTGACCCAGCAAGGTGACGCAACTCGTAATAGATCCCGTTCCTTGCTGATCAGAGTGACGCAGGGACGCAGGGTGACGCGAAAGTCCATAGAGGCCATCTCACTTAGTTCAGCAGTCCGAAGCTCGGTGGGTCACCTTGCGTCCCTGCGTCCCCGAGGCCGACTTGAAGGATTGGCGAAGCTGAAGGGCGCTCTCATGCTCGCGCCTAATCCGTTTTAAAAACTAAGCTAAGTTGGGTTTTGGTGACCTGCCCCCACGCGTCGGTCGTGAAGCAGGGTTGGCGCTTCGAGGCATGGTCGAGAAACCTCAACCGCAGTAGAACGGCGGCGCGAGGTTACCGCGCTACTCCGAATTCTTAGCCCGGCCAGACATTGACGAAACCTGGACACAGCACGAGATCGCAATGATCAACCAAAAGCAACAAAACGAGAGCGATGCCTACGCGTCTTTCGCAGACGGGGAAATTCGCCCGGCTGCGATGCATCGTCTGTTGAGCACCACGGTTTCGATCTACGTCTTCAACCACAGCGGCAACGAGGTCGTTCGCCTAGTCTAGACAGGGCTGACGCACTCACCTTGCCCTACTGGGAGCCCGCAGTGACTCGAGCGGAATATCCTCAGCCATATCGCCACCTCACTGGGTGGAGTGCGATTTTGAAACAGTATCTTGCGCCCATATCGAAAACAGAATGCAGCCCGAAGCCGCAGGAGAGTCGCGGACTTGCGCCTTGGACCACACGGCCATCATCACGGCCCCATCTTGCTCAATTGCGAGCAGCACGCACTGGCTCCGGACACATTGCAACTCAACAGAACATTTCCCGTCCCTCACATGATTATAATCGTAAATTTGTCTGATAAATTAAGAAATTCAGAAAAATAATTTTCAATAAGGACCAAAATCAACCGCTCTAAGTTGGGCTGCTGAAACCGCCGAACCGAGTGCTTCGTGAGACTGTGAATTCGCACGTTTACAGGCTTCCAGAGGTCCTGATGGCTGTCTACGCTTACACCCGGGTCAGCACCGATCGGCAAGCCAACGACGGCGAAAGCCTCGACGTCTAGGAGCGCACGGTCAGCGGCTATGCGCTGATGCTCGGGCTCAAGGTGGAGCAGACATTCGTGGAGCGCGGCGTCTCCGGCTCTAAGCCGCTGATCGAGCGCGCGGCCGGCGGCGAGCTGCTGGCGATCCTGCGTGCCGGGGACGTGGTGATCACCCCGAAGCTTGACCGCATGTTTCGTAGCGCTAACGACGCCCTGCGCAACCTGGAGCACCTGGCGCGGCTCGGCGTGCACCTCCACATGATCGACCTGGGCAGCGACGTCACGGTTAACGGCATCGCCAAGCTGGTATTCACGATTCTCTCCGCCGTAGCCGAAGCCGAGCGCGACCGGATCCGCGAGCGCGTATCCACTGCCAAGGCCGACCAGAAGAGTAGAAAGCGCTACCTTGGTGGCTCCGTCCCCTTCGGCTACAGCGTCGCCGCCGGAGCCTTGATCGAGAACCCTGCCGAACAGGAGGCGATCCGCGCGATGGCTGAGGCGCGTGAGGCTGGGAAGTCTCTTCGCGCGATCTCTGCCGACATCGCCCTCATCGGGGCCATCCGCCTCTGGATCAGGCATTTTGTCAACATGGCCTAGAAATGCACAGGCTGAATGGTATCGGATTGAGTACCAGCAAAAATAGGCATGATCGTGCTGCGGGGCCGAGCGTTCTCATTCCCCGCTTCTCTCTTCGCCAAGACCGATTTTCGGACCAAGTGGTCGAGCTTGCCCCGCGGGTCGCTTAGTCTCACGCGCCTCCCATCAAGCCGCGCCAGCCGAACTCCCTAATCCGATCAAATTCCACTAAACCAGAGCAAACCAGCTTCATTTCGGTTTACTTTCGGCCGACAGGGTGAGATGCTCGAACCCTGAATCAGACTGGCTGATGAAGGGCCGAACCATGTCCGATCGCTGGGTCTCCGTGGAGGAGATCGCTGAATATCTCGGTGTCAGCAAAGACACGGTCTATGGCTGGATCGCGAAGAAGGACATGCCGGCCCACAAGGTCGGAAGGCTTTGGAAGTTCAAGACAGACGAAGTCGATGATTGGGTGAGGAACGGAAAAGCATCGGACGATCAAAAGGAAAGCGAAGCGGCCGAGGCCAGTTCACAGAAGGGGAAGCATGCGGGGGGAGAGAAAGCGGATGGCTGATGTCGCGTGCGTCGACCTTTTTTGCGGGGCCGGAGGGCTCACGCATGGCCTGATCTCGGAGGGCGTCAAGGTCGTCGCGGGTATTGACGTCGATGAAGCCTGCCGCCACCCCTTCGAAGCGAACAACGCAGCGCGCTTCATCAACGAAGACGTGGGGCGCCTAGCTCCCAAGCGCCTCAACGAGTTGTTCGGTAATGCCGAAGTCCGGGTGCTCGCCGGTTGCGCCCCTTGTCAGCCGTTCTCGACCTATGCCCAGCGTTATGATGTCGTCGGAAGCCTCCGCTGGGGCTTGCTCTACCAGTTCGGACGACTGATCAAAGCCACACGTCCTGACTTGGTCACGATGGAGAATGTGCCTTCGGTCGCCAAGCACGCGGTGTTCGATGACTTCGTCGAGACCCTGCAGAAGATTGGGTACCACGTCCACCAAGGGGTGGTTGATTGCTCGCTGTATGGGCTGCCGCAGAACCGCCGGCGCATGGTGCTGCTGGCCTCCCGACGCGGCCCCATTGAGCTGGTCGCCCCGAGGCATGATAGCCCGGCGACCGTTCGCGCGGCGATCGGCAAACTCGCGCCGATAGCTCAGGGTGGGACCCATCCGAAGGATCCACTGCATGCCGCGTCAAAGCTCTCCGACCTGAACCTCGAAAGAATTCGTGCGTCTCGTCCCGGCGGCACGTGGCGTGACTGGCCAAAGTATCTCGTCGCCGACTGCCATCGTCGTGAGACGGGCCATACGTACCCGGGCGTTTACGGCCGGATGGTCTGGGACGAACCCGCGCCGACCTTGACGACCCAGTTCTATGGCTTTGGGAACGGACGGTTTGGACATCCCGAGCAAGACCGCGCGATCTCTCTGCGTGAGGGCGCAATTCTGCAAGGCTTCCCCAAGTCCTATTCCTTCATACCCGACGGGGCTCCCGTTCATTTTAAGGCCTTGGGACGGATGATTGGAAATGCGGTTCCGGTCACTCTAGGCGAGGTGATCGGCCGGAGCATCGCAGCCCATCTCGGGATCAAGGCCGAAAAGGCGAAGAGAAAGAAGAAGGGAGCCGTGGCGGATGACGCGCGTAAGTCCCTCGTCGCATGACGCAAGTCGTCGGATGGCCCGCGTGCGACAGAAAGGCACGCGATCGGAGATCGACCTCCGCAGGATTCTGCATGCCAAGGGCCTGCGCTATCGCCTCCACCTTCCGCTCCTGACGAAGCCGAGACGCGTCGCAGATATCGTCTTCCCCAGCGCGAGGATCGCTGTGTTCGTCGACGGATGCTTCTGGCACGGGTGTCCCGAGCACGCATCTTGGCCGAAGAGCAATGCGGATTTCTGGCGGGAGAAGATCGAAACCAATCGATCCAGGGATGCCGATACCGATCAGCGGCTGAACGCACTTGGTTGGAAGACGGTCCGGATCTGGGAACACGAAGACGCCCGCGAAGCCGCGAACCGCATCGCCGAACTCGTCGACGCGCGCAAGAAGAATGGGGCCCATCTATGTCGATGACCGCGGATGAAATGGTGGCCAATGTCGCCCACGCCACTGCGCCTGAGCCTGGCCAGCTGGTCGAGGCTCGCCGCCGCCAATGGATCGTCTCCGAGGTCGATGGCGGTTCGGTTGCCCCCGGACTGCCCAAGCGGCATCTTGTCCGGCTGGCTTCGATCGACGAGGATGCGCTGGGTGAAGAGATCGAAGTTCTCTGGGAACTGGAGCCCGGGGCGCATGTGATTGAGCGGGCCGGACTGCCGCGCATGACCGGTCTGGACGACCCCTCAACGCTTCAGGCTTTCCTTGACGCAGTGGTTTGGGGCGCTGCGACGAACGCGGATCGCGGCTATCTGCAGGCGCCATTCCGCAGCGGCGTCAGCATTGAGGACTACCAGCTGGATCCGCTCGTGCGCGCGATCGACATGGCGCGCACCAATCTGCTGATCGCCGACGACGTCGGCCTCGGGAAAACCATCGAGGCCGGACTCGTCGTTCAAGAGATGCTGCTGCGACACCGCGCCCGCACCGTTCTCGTGCTTTGCCCGGCCTCGTTGCAGGAAAAGTGGCGCGTCGAGATGCAGGAGAAGTTCGGACTGGAGTTCCGGATCGTCGATACGGAATACGTCAAGCGTCTGCGCCGCGAGCGAGGCCTGCATGCCAATCCGTGGACGTCTTTTCCCCGTCTCATCACGTCGATGGACTGGGCCAAGCAGGGTGAAGGCTTGCGCCTTCTGCGGGACGCATTGCCCCCGCACGTCAGCCATCCCAGGAAGTTCGACCTGCTGATAATCGACGAGGCTCACAATGTTGCCCCGACCGTCGGGCGCTATGCTGTCGAAAGCCTCAGGACACGGCTGGTTCGTCTGGCCGCACCACATTTCCAGCACAAGCTGTTTCTCACCGCCACGCCGCACGATGGTTACACCGAATCCTTCACCGCACTCCTCGAACTCCTCGATGATCAGCGGTTCGCGAGAAACGTCCTCCCAAGTGATCCCCAACTCGCCCGGGTGATGGTCCGTCGGCTGAAGAGCGATCTGGTCGATGCGAATGGCAAGCGCATTTACCCCGAGCGGCGGCTCGACGCGCTGCCGGTGGAGTATAGCGAAGACGAGAGGGATGCCCGGCGGCAGCTGGAAGCATACATCAAGAGCCGCGAAAGCGGTGCCGATGGAGGACGGGCCGTCGATCACTTCGTGCACCAATTGCTGCGCAAGCGCCTATCATCGTCCCCTGCGGCGTTCGCAGCCACACTGGAGCGGCATATCGCAACGATCGAAGGACGGGCGTCCAGCGAGCGCAGCCAGAAGAAATTCGATGACCGTATCCTCCGACGGGCGATAGCGAAGACGGAGGAAGACTACGCGGACGACGCCCAGCGGGACACCGCCGAGGCCGAAGCGATCGAGGAAGCCGGCAAACACGTTCGACCACCAACCGACGAACAACGTCGCATGCTCGACCGGCTGCGCTCATGGGCCCAACAAGCGGCCCGTCGAACGGATGCCAAGGCTACCGCCGTGCTGGACTGGCTGGCCAAACACCTGAAGGAAGGTGACAGGTGGACGAACGAGCGGGTGATCCTGTTCACCGAGTACCGCGCCACTCAGCAGTGGATGCAGGAGATCCTCGCGGCCCAAGGTTTCGGGGCAGAGCGACTGGCTCTGATCTATGGCGGCATGGACCCGAAGGAACGCGAGGCCGTTAAAGCTGCGTTCCAGGCCAACCCATCGGACTCCCCAGTGAGAATTCTGCTAGCGACCGATGCTGCCTCCGAGGGTATCGATCTCCAGAACCATTGCCATCTGATGATCCACCTAGAAATTCCATACAACCCGAATGTGATGGAGCAACGGAACGGCCGCATCGACCGTCATGGGCAACGAGCCAGCGAAGTCGTCATCTGGCACCCAGTGGATACCGAGGGTAGCCACGGGGACGATATCTTGCGTGCGCTTCGCAAAATGGACTCGATGCGCGCCGACATGGGTAGCGTGAACCCGGTCATCGCGCCTCAACTGCCCGACCTTCTCGAGGGTCGCCGCCGCGATCTCGACACGCGGCAAGCCGAGGCCCGGATAGAGAAATCCCGCCGCTTCGTGAAGGTCGAGCGCGATCTTCGCGAGCGCGTTGCCAAACTTCACGACCGGCTGAACGAGACTCGGCGCGAGCAGAGCTTGCTGCCCGATCATATCGAGCGAGCGGTACGCACCGCGTTGCGTCTCGCGGACAAACCCGACTTGGAGCCCGTTTCGCTGGCTGGTGCATCGGATGGCACGGTCTTTCGAATGCCGCCGCTCTCGGGTTCCTGGTCTCAATGCCTCGAGGGGCTCGAACACCCCTATACCCAGAAGGTCCGCCCCATCACCTTCGACCATGATGTCGCCAAGGGCCGTGATGACGTCGTCCTCGTCCACCTAAACCACCGGTTGGTACAGATGAGTCTCCGGCTACTTCGCGCGGAGATCTGGGCGCGTGACGACGTGAAGAAGCTGCACCGTGTGGCAGTTCGCTCGCTTCCGGATGGGCGGATCGATGGACCGGCCGTCGTGGTTATGTCGCGGCTCGTCGTGACCGGCGGGAACCATCACCGTTTGCATGAAGAGCTCACGGAGGCCGGCGGCTATCTGCGAGATGCTGGCTTCCGGCGGGAGGAACGGGTTACGGAGATTCGCCGCTGGCTGGAGGAATCGCAACCCGCAGACCTGTCGGATGCGACGTTCGACGCCTTGCGGACGCGCTTCGACAAGCAGCGTGATTCCGTTCTGGCGGCCGTCGAGGCGCGCTCGAAGGACCGATTGCGTTTCCTCGTGAACACGATCGATACCCGGAAGCGCAAGGAGGCCGAGGACATCCGCCAAGTCCTGGACGATCTCGAACGAGCGCTGAAGACCGAGATCGCCGCGGAACAGCAACCCCTGCAACTCTCTCTGTTCTCCGAGGACGAACGCACTCAGCTCAAGCGCGACCGGGCGGCCCTCGAAGCACGGCTGGCCCGGATCCCGAAGGAGCGCGAGCAGGAACTGCGAGCGATCGAGGAACGGCACTCCAACGCCATCGAGCATACTTTCCCTGTGGCCGTGGTGCTGCTGGTTCCGAACTCCCTCGCGACGGAGAAGCGCGGATGAGCAACGATCACGAATGGCTGAACCTCGTCGAAGTCTCCGGGCCCTTCCTGGCGGTGCCCGTACTGAGGGATGTCTTTCCGCAGGGTCTCGAAGCTCTGCCTTCCGGGCGGCCCCAGCGGCTGCGTCGAACCTATGAGGAATGGCGCGACGCGGTCGACATGGACGACCTCGACCTTTCGGCGCTGCACGCGGCCTGGATCGACGACGTACTGCTTACTGCGCTGGAGATGGATGGCGCAGTGTTGCGCAAGGACCTGGCTCTGCCCGAGCGCCTGACGATCTCAATGCCCGAACACGGTGTTACGATTGCTCCCGATCTGGCGGTCGTGAATCCGACGAACTCCGACGAACCACTCCTGCTCATCCACGTCTACGCGCCCGACACTGATCTCGACGCGACGCGCCGCTTCGATGGCCTCGCAATCACGCCGGCCGACCGGATGGTCGCTCTGCTCCGGGCGACGGGATGTTCCACTGGAATCGTTACGAATGGCGAGCGCTGGATGCTCGTACACGCGCCCGTCGGCGCCGTGGCAGGCTTCGCGAGCTGGTATGCGCGTCTCTGGGGTCAGGAACCGGAAACGCTTCGCGCATTCGTCAGCCTTCTGGGCGTCCGTCGTTTCTTCGGGCCCGACGAAGGCAAGCTGCCGGCGCTTTATGAGCGGTCCCTGAAGCACCAGGATGACGTCACCGAAGCGCTCGGCGAGCAGGTCCGGCGCGCCGTCGAAGTGCTCGTTCAGGCTCTCGACCGCGCCGACCAGGACCGTAATCGCGAGCTCTTGCGCGACGTAGATCCGCGAGAGCTCTACGAGGCCGGCCTGACGGTCATGATGCGGCTCGTCTTCCTGTTGGCGGCCGAGGAACGCGCCCTGCTGCTGCTCAGCGATCCGCGTTACGACTCCTTCTACGCCATCTCCAGCCTCCGGATGCAGCTGCGCGCCGATTCCGAAGAGATCCTTGAGCGTCGCCGATCCGCCTGGTCGCGGTTGCTCGCCCTGTTTCGCGGCGTATATGGCGGGATCGATCATCCGACGCTGCGGCTTCCGGCGCTCGGCGGTTCGCTGTTCGACCCGGATCGCTATCCATTTCTCGAAGGGCGGAAGAAGGGTACGAGTTGGCGGAGCGATCCGGCCGAACCCCTGCCGATCGACGACCGCACCGTTCTACTGCTGTTGGACGCGATCCAGATCTTCGAGGGGCGCACGCTGTCCTACCGGGCGCTCGACGTTGAGCAGATCGGTCACGTCTATGAGGGTCTCCTCGAGCGCACGGTGAAGCGCGTCGACGACGTCACGCTGGAACTCGACAGCGGCGCGAAGGCGAAGAGTCCGCGCGTCACGCTCGGCGAGATGGAGTCGGCTCGGCTTGATGGCCCAGCGAAAGTGGCCGAACTGCTCAAGGAGCGGAGCGAACGCTCGGACTCCGCCATCCGCAACGCCCTTGAGCGAGCGGCCGATGATCGTCTCGCCGCACGTCTGCTCACCGTCTGTCGTGGCGACATCGGTCTGCGTGACCGAATTCTGCCCTGCGCGCCCCTTCTGCGGACCGATCCCTGGGGCTATCCACTCGTGCACCACAAGGGCGCCTTCGTTGTCGTGCTCGGCGCCGACCGGCGCGAGAGCGGCACGCACTACACGCCCAAGAGCCTGACGGAAAAAATCGTCGAGGAAACACTGACTCCGGTCGCCTACCGCGGCCCAGCCGAAGGCAAGGCGCCCGAGGAATGGGAACTGAAGAGTGCCGAAGAACTGCTGGACCTGAAAATCTGTGACCCTGCCATGGGGTCCGGAGCCTTCCTGGTGCAGGCGTGCCGGTGGCTCTCGGATCGTCTTGTCGAGGCCTGGTCTGCTACCGAGGCGAGCGGCAAGCAGATCGACAGCGAAGGGCGCATCGTCGAAGACGCCGCCGCCGAGGGCTTCGACCCACTGTCGCAAGACGCGGAGGAACGCGCGATCGTCGCCCGTCGCCTCGTGGCGGAGCGGTGCCTCTATGGCGTAGACAAGAACCCGCTGGCGGTGGAGTTGGCCAAGCTTTCGCTCTGGCTTACAACCATGTCCAAGGGGCGGCCCTTTGGTTTCCTCGACCACAACCTGCGCAGCGGCGACAGCCTGCTCGGGCTCCACGATATTCAGCAACTGATTGAGCTCAGCATGACCCCGAAAGGGTCGAAACAGCTCAGGTTGTTCGGGCGGAGCATTCAGGCAGCGGTCGAAAAGGCCATCGAATTGCGCATACGCCTGCGATCCATCCCAATCCGAGACATCAGTGACGTGGATGCAATGGCAGCACTCGATGGCGAAACGAGGGAAACGCTACAAGCAACATTTCAGGTAGCCGACAGGCTGGTCAAGTCTTCCATCAAACACTCAAAACAAGCGCGCGAACTCCGAGCAAAACTACAGGTTCTTGCCTCCGACGCGGATCAAATGTTCTCGAACGGTGGCAGGACTCCGCGGGAAAGAAAAGAGCATTTCTTTCATTGGCCGCTGGAATATCCTGAGGTTTTTGCCAAGGGCGAGCATGGTTTCGATGCGATAATTGGCAATCCCCCTTATGTTAATGCTGTTGTGCAGTCCGATGCTGATGAGTCTGGCGATCTGAAGAAGTTCCTAACGGTGAATTACGAGTCCGCCAAAGGAAGTTACGACCTTTACATATTGTTCTTTGAGCAAGCTATTCGCATTTGCGGAGGACTGGGAACAATTGGATTCATTGTCCCAAACAAGATATTGAGCGCGGAGTACGCGGAGACACTTCGGGGAATATTCATAAGAGATACCGAAATACAATCTATTTCTGACTACTCGTCAATCAAAGTCTTTTCTGCGAGCGTATATCCAGTAATCTTGGTTTTAAGGAGACAAAAGACAGATGCCGATTGCTCAATTGAGGTGATGCAAAAGGAGCCGCGTCGCCTAGTCGGCCAATCAGCCTTTAAAAAGGCGCCCTCATATCTTTGGGCGTTTATCTTAACAGATTTCGCAGAGCTTATTGAGACCGCATTGCGTGATACGCGGCCGCTCGGCTCTGTTGCTACAGTTTCGGGCGCGGCTACCGTAGCAGAAGCTTATGAAATGAAGTCTGCAATAAGCGAGCTGGGCGCAGGAGAAGTGCCGCCGGGTTTCTGCAAGTTCGTCGTAAGTGGAAACATCCGACCTTTTCGCACGACATGGGATATTGCGCCCGTCCAATATCTGAAAAGTCGATTTGAAAGGCCGGTCGCTAACCTAAGCGAAATCCCGGAGGGTCGCCACGCGCAGGCGCTAAAGCCAAAAGTCATCATTTCGGGAATGGCCAAGCGCCCCGTTGCGGCTCATGACACAAATGGAGAGTACCTATCCGGGAAATCAACTGTAATAATATATGACCCCAGGGTGGAAGTAAATTTAAGCTCTCTAACTGCAATCCTGAACTCAAGACTAGGAGCTCTAATTTACTTTGGGCTATACAGCGGGCTTGCGCTCTCCGGGGGATATTTAAGATTTGGGCCCCCTCAAATCTCCGCATTCCCCATCCCCCAAAAATTGGAGCTGGAAGAGCTCGATACATGCTCATTGGATGAGATCGAAGCGACGATTTGCCGGGCGTACTCCGTGGATCTATCGAGTGTGCGAGCAGCATTCGCAAGAAATTTTGGTGAGGCCGTTGAGACAGAAGGCGAACAAGCGGCAACAGACGACGAAGGATAATTGTCCATGCCTAGACCGAGTAAGGATTTCTTTCTGCTTTGGCAGCGGCTTCAGTCCAAATTGGAGCGCTTCGTTCCTGGCCAAACACGTTGAACATGCTTGCATATGCCGGCAAACCTGAAAGCCAGTTGAATGGCGCGAACAACGATCTGCTGGCAAGTGGCATTGTCGAGCGTCAGGGTGAACGCCGCGGCACCCTCTATCGCATTTCCGAGAGTGATTGAACATGACCGAGTTGATCGAGCAAGCCGCTCCCCAGCATGCCGCGTGGATGATCCGCGGCGAGCATGTCGCCAGCGGGTATGCCGTCCGGATCGGACTTGGCCCTACTGACGAAAGCGCTGTCGCCCCCGGTGATTGGGCGGTCGTCTTAGGATCCGACGATGCCGTGTGGATCGTCGGCCGCATTCTGCGCATCCGGGCGGATGGCGATGGTCGGACCATCTATTTCGACCAGTTTCAGGCCGTGCAGCCGGCAGTCCCACTGAGTGCGCTCGGCCTCACGGCGCCGAGCGCACCGGCAACACGGCTGCCGTGGGGTGATTTCCTGCGCGTCCTTCCGTTGCTCGGCGCGGCCTCACCCGACGCGGTGCCGCTGATCCAGGATGTGATCTACGTTCGCGATCTTCTCGAGCTTTCCGTGCGGGATGACCTGCTCGGCCCCGCGGAAGGGCCGCACGAGTTGATCAAGGACATGAGCGTCCGCGATCGTTATCTCGTCGGCAAGCTCGCGCCCCGACGGCCGGGTGACGATCAGACCGCTCAGGTGGAACCGGCTTCCGCGGCCGATGAGGCAGGCGACCTCGAGGAAGAGCGGACCGCCTCGTTGCACGAGCCGGGTGCAGAGTTCCCCAGTGCCACCGGCCGGGTGGAACCCGAAGACGACGCGCTCGACGAGATCGATACCACGAACAACCAGTCACTGGTGCCTTCGAGCATGGGGCTGACCTTCTGCGTCGCGCCCGATGTGCAGACGTTGGCGGTAGATGCCCGTTGGGGTCGCTACGAACGCGTCCCGAATGAAGAGCATGATATCACCAAGACCCGACGAAACCGCCAGACCGGCCGAGAAGGAGAGGTGAAGGTCAGGGTCTGGCGGCGCGTCCCGTGTGGTGGTGTGGTCCCGCTGTCACTCGTCGACGGTCAGATCAAACCGTCCACTCCCGACCCCGATCAGCCCGATGTTCGTCTTCAGGGCACGGTTCGGACGAACGCCAAGGGCGAACGACTAGTCACTCTGTTCCTCGTAAACGGACAGCTGGAGCCCGACGACAACAAGGATCGCGCATGGCTGTTCCAGCCGGAGATCACCGTCGAGGCCCCCGAAGATCACGGTGGCAGGTCGGTCTTTCGGCGTCGCCCCTCCAACGAAGTGGTGGTCGACGATCCGGAACGTGACCGTCTCGCCCTCATCTATCGTAACCGGCTCGAGTTCGCGGTCGGACACGGAGTGTCCGTACACGCAGATACGACGCCCGAGGAGCCGACGAAGGCCCATCGCGTCAGAACCGAGATCATCCCGCGCTACGAAGTCGCCGTCACCGAAACGCCCGGTCTCGATCCCGGGGATCGCCCAGCCATGCGGCGCATGGTCGACGAGGGCTGGCTCGACATGACGCGGCTGGCGGAGATGGCGCCGGACGCGTTACGCGACGCCCTTTCGTGTCTCGTCGACGATTACGCCGTTTGGATCGGCGAACAGAATACCCGGCTTGGTGCGGAGATCACCGGCTTCGATGATCCGGGCAAAGACGTCATCGAGCGTTGCGAGGAGATCCTGCGCCGTCTCCGAGATGGCATGGACACTCTCTTTGCTGATCCGAAAGCGCTGGAGGCATTCCGCTTCGCCAACCGGTCCATGGCGATGCAGCGTGTCCGAAGCATCTACGCCCTAAAGCGGAGACGGAACGAGACTGTCGACGTGGGCACGTTGGACGTGCCGAAGAACAGGTCGTGGCGCCCGTTCCAGCTGGCATTCCTGCTGCTGTCGATTCCGTCTCTGGCCGATCCCGCTCATCCGGACCGGACGAAGCCGGTCGAGGCGTTCGCTGATCTGCTCTGGTTCCCGACGGGTGGCGGCAAGACCGAGGCCTATCTCGGCGTGGCGGCTTTCGCCATGGCCATGCGCCGGCTGAAGAACGATCTGGGCGGCCTCGACGCCTCCCGCGGTCTCGCCGTCATCATGCGCTACACCCTTAGACTTCTGACGCTGCAGCAGTTCCAACGGGCGACGACGCTGCTCTGTGCGATGGAGGTAATCCGCCGCACGGACGACAAGACGTGGGGCAAGGAACCGTTCACGCTCGGCCTCTGGGTGGGCAACCGTGTGACTCCGGGGACGACGGAAGCCTCTCATCAGGCCATTGAGGCCATTCGAAACAACGACCGCAACAAGGCCGGCATTGCCTCGCCAGCACAGCTGACCAGCTGTCCGTGGTGCGGTTCGGAGATCTCCGGCGGTCGCGACATCGAGGTGGACAGGGTCGCGGGAAGAACGCTGATCCACTGCGGCGACAAGCTCGGCGGTTGCGAATTCTCGAAAGCGAAATCGAGTGGCCAACCTCACCCGGGGCTCCCGGTGAAGGTAGTCGACGAGGAGATCTATCACCGCCCTCCGACGATGATGATCGCGACCGTCGACAAGTTCGCGATGATGGCGTGGCGCCCCGAGGTTCGAAACCTGTTCGGCCGCGTCGATCAGGAGTGCGGACGCCATGGCCTGCTCTGGCCTAGCCACGACTGTGGCACCGGACACAGGGCAAGGGGTTCGTATCCCGCCGCCAGTGTAAAGCCGGTCCGCGCCATCAGGCCGCCAGACCTCATCATCCAGGACGAGTTCCACCTCATCAGCGGTCCACTGGGCACGATGGTGGGCCTGTACGAGACGGCCGTCGACGAGTTGAGCAGCTGGGTTCTGGGCGACACGAAAGTCCGCCCCAAAGTCGTCGCCTCCACCGCGACCGTGCGGCGCGCAGATGATCAGGTACGCAATGTCTTCATGCGCCGAATCTCGGTGTTCCCGCCCACGGGATTGGACGTCGAGGATAACTTCTTCTCCGTACAGCGACCGATCGGCGAGAAACCCGGGCGGCGCTACATGGGCGTCTGTGCGCCGGGCAGCTCGCGTCCTGCGGTTCTGATCAGGACCTACACTGCATTCCTGACCGCCGCGCAGGCACTGTTCGATCGGTTCGGTCCGGTGGCCGACCCCTACATGACGCTCGTCGGCTACTTCAACTCGCTGCGAGAACTCGGCGGCATGAAGCGGTTGGCGGAAGACGACGTCCAGACGCGTTCGTTCCGCGTCAACATGAGCTTGGTGGACCGGCCGGGGCTCTCCCAGCGGCGTGTCGAGGAGATCAGCGAACTGACGTCGCGCGTCTCAAGTCAGGACATTCCGCGATACCTCGATCAGCTCGAGGTTCCCTTCGAAGGAACCTTTGATCCGGCCCAAGGCAAGTGGGTGACCAACAGGAAGCCCGGAGAGGCCCGACCGATCGATGCCGTTCTTGCGACGAACATGCTGTCGGTCGGCGTGGACGTGAATCGCCTTGGAGTGATGGTTGTAAACGGTCAGCCCAAGGGAACGGCCGAATATATCCAGGCGACCAGCCGCGTGGGCCGCACGCCGCCGGGGCTCGTGGCGACCGTGCTGACTTGGGCGCGGCCGCGCGACCTGTCGCACTACGAGACGTTCGAGCACTACCACGCGACATTCTACCAGCATGTCGAAGCCCAATCCGTCACCCCGTTTTCACCGCGAGCGCTGGACCGAGGTCTAACTGGCGCGATGCTTTCCATCATGCGTCACACCTATGATCCCTTTGCGGCGAACGATGGGGCTGGCGCTATGAACAGTCCAAGCCTCAACGAGATGCTCGAAACAATCAAAGCCATCGCCGCACGCACCTGGGAAGTGACGGAAGATTCAGGGAAGAAGGCTTTGACCGAAGCCGAGATGAAGAGCCGTGCCGACGACTGGGCCAATGAAGCAGGCGTTGGCGGTCGCACGCTCGTCTACCAGAAGCACGGCGCGGGTCCCACCGCTTATCCGCTCCTCTCAGCACCCGGCATCAAGCCCTGGACCGACTGGACCGTCCCGATGTCGATGCGAGAGGTCGAGCCCGGTGTGAGGCTCGTGATGGAGGACGACCGCTCGACCAGTGATCCAACTTGGCGACCGAGGGTGACCAGAGCCGAGGAGGATCAGCAATGAGCAGGACGCCCGTAGGAGAGGTCCGACCGAGCCAGCTTCTCTGGACCTATGGCCCAGGGGCTCTGATTGACCTTCCGAACATGTCGGTGGTCACGATGGGCATCGATCGCTGGGAGAAGGATAGATGCCAGCCTATCCAGGAGGCGCGATTGCTGGCCAATGTCCGAAGCGTTCTCGGAGCGCAGGTCGATTCATTGCGCATGCCGCCGATCGGCGAAAGAGACATCGTGGATCCCTTTTCTGCTGCAGCACTAATCGGCGTCCCAGTGAAGCCCTTCCCGAGATGGCTTCGCTGCGTGAAATGCGGCTTGTTGTCACCTTATGACGCCGGATTGTTCAAGCTGAAAGAGAACAGGTATCGGCCGGAGTCGACGCGCTTCGTTCACGAGGGATGTCGAGGCTCGGGCAACAATCAAAGGGCCAGGGATGCCGATGCGGTTCCTGCCCGCTTCCTCATGGCCTGTCGTTCCGGCCATCTGGATGATTTTGCCTGGCACTGGTTTGTTCATGGTGGCCCGAGCACATGCCGAGCGACGCTGAGGTTCTTCGAGAGCGGCGCATCGCTTCAAACCGAGAACCTTTGGGTAAAGTGTGACGGTTGCGGCGCATCAAAGAACATGGCGCAGGCTTTCGGTCAGGCCGGTCGAGACAATCTACCGGGGTGCCGCGGGCGACATCCGCACATCGACAAGTTCGAAGACGATTGCACTGAAGACCCTCGTGCCATCCTTCTGGGGGCAACGAATGGCTGGTTCCCGGTCACATTGTCGGTCCTGGCCATCCCGCAAACAGGAAGTCCTTTGGCGCAACTGGTCGCGGACGGCTGGACCTTCTTCGAAGACGTCAGTTCCGCTGCCGAGGTCGCGTTCGTCGCCAAGACCCTCAAGAAGACCGCTCAGTTGCCCGGGATCGAGCAGTTCGCCGACGATCAGATCTGGACCGCCATAGAGGTCCATCGCAATGGTGGATCGAGCGTCGAGCAGAGTGATTTGAAGGGGCCGGAATGGGATGTGCTGACGGCCGACAGCCCGCCGACCGACTATCCGTACTTCATGAGCAAGAAGGTAGGCATTCCTTCGGGCTTTGGTTCGGCGATCACACGCGTCCTCTTGCTGGAGCGCCTTCGTGAGGTGAATGCACTCCTCGGGTTCACGAGGGTCGAGTCCCCGGATGAGGGCACGGGAGACGACGCGGCCCCACGTGCTCCACTCGGACGCGCCGCGCCTAACTGGGTGCCGGCCACCCAGGTTCACGGGGAAGGTATTTTCATCCGTTTCAATGTCGATGCTTTGAAGGCTTGGGCGGACAAGGACCCCGTGAGATCGCTTGATGCTCGACTCAGACAGGGGCACCGCGGATGGCGTCACAAGCGAAACCTCGACCCGAACGAAGGTTATCCAGGCGTCCGCTACGTCATGCTCCACACCCTCGCGCACATGCTGATCCGGGAACTGGCGCTGGAGTGCGGCTACAATGCCGCGAGCATTCGTGAACGGATATATGCGGATGTCGAGGACGGAAGGGATCAAGCCGGATTTCTCATCTACACGGCCGCCGCAGACTCCGATGGAACCCTGGGGGGACTGGTAGAGCTCGGGAAGCCCGAAAATCTCGGTCGACTTCTACGCCAATCACTGGACCGCGCCCACATCTGTGCCTCTGATCCCCTCTGTGCAGAACATGATCCGAGCAAGGATCAGTCGCTGCATGGCGCAGCGTGTCACGCCTGTTCGTTCGTATCGGAAACCTCATGTGAGCGGGGAAATCGCCATCTGGATCGCTCCTTGGTCGTACCCACTCTCGAAAACCCTGATGCAGCGTTCTTCGAGACCGTCTGATGGAGTCAATGCTGATCGCTGCCACGGATCTCGTCGCCCTGTTGTCTCCGTCGAGGATCGAAGCGCTTGCGGATCGAGTCCGCGGCTCGATGCCGGCCGAGAGAGATAGAAGCCTGCACCAGCTTGTGACCACGCCGGCGGCTCGCGTAGCGCTTGATCGTCTGCTCACCACTTGGGAACAGACGGCGATATCAGGAGATGTGTTGGCCGGTATCTTGGTTGGCGCGGCATATGCGCGTCAACAGGCACAGCGCGAGATCAGCGTCGAACTCGTCTGGACAGGCCCGACGACACCCTTCGTCGCGACCCGTCGCACAGAGCAGGTGCTATTGGATCTCATCCGTCACGCTCAAAGCGACCTCTTCCTCGTCAGCTTCGTCGCGTATGATGTCTCCTCGGTGGTTGACGCATTGAACGCCGCAGCTGCTCGCGGCATCGAGATTCGCATTCTGCTGGAAACCTCCGCGAGCCACGGTGGGAGCCTGTCGGTCGATCCTATCGCCACGATGCGGAGCTGTGTGCCTTCGGCAGGCTTGTACGTCTGGACAGACCGGCCGGCACCGTTCACCGAAGGACGGGTTCACGCGAAAGTGGCTGTCGCCGACGGGAGTACCGCATTCCTGACCAGCGCAAACCTGACCGGGCACGCCCTTGAGAAGAACATGGAGGCAGGCGTCGTCATCAGCGGCGGGCACATTCCTACGGGCCTACGCGCACATCTGCACGCCCTAATCGAGACGAAGGTCATTCGCAGGACTTAGCGGGCGCATACGCTGTTGATCAAACTCGGAATCCGCGCACCTGATCCCCCATTACGGTGTAGTCGCTCAGCATCTCGGCGATTGCCGACCGCTCGGGCAGCAGCACGAGTTCGTCGGCCGCGCGGGCCTGGAACTCGCGGCTGTCCTCAACGACGGGCGGGCAGATGGGCACGATGCTCGGTTCAGAACCGACCGTCGCGCAAGCCGCCAGCCAACTCAACGCTGTCGCGAGGGCGGCGAGCCGCGGCGTAGATCCGATGATCCGCCACAACAGCTCCCACGGTTATTGCCTCCGGAATTGGGGGCGATCAGCCGCGCACCTGGATCAGATGCAGAACGACCTCGTTGCGCAGACGACGGGTGTCGCAGGCCTGGATCGTGGTCGTGCGCCCGTCGATGATGCAGCGGTCGCCATTTCGCGGCGGGCCTGGCCATTGCGCATCGGCGATCTCGGTGTTGGTGATCGCCACCTCCCGGTCGCCCTGCGTGATGCCCCCGATCAGTTGGACCGGCTCGTATCCGCGCACGACGGCCTGACAGACGACCTCATGCCGAACTTGCGTCGTGGTGCCGGTGAGGCGCTGCAGGGTCACCGGCTGCCCGAACCTGGCGATCAACGCGTAGATGCGTTCGGGAGTCATCGGCATGCGACCCGGGCGGAGAGGACCGAGCCGGACCCGAATGTGCCGGCGGATGTGATCTTCAGGCGCAGACGATCGCCCAGCACTCCGTCCTCCGCCGTGTCGTCGGCGAGCGACGCATCGGTCGGCGTCAGCACCGTGGTGCGCGGCGTCAGCCCGGACAGGTTGACGATCTTGAAGCCGGCTGCCGTGGTGAAGGCGGCGCAGAAGATGTCGGCCCAGGTCTGCCCCTGGTCGAGCGAGGTCTGAACCCACGCCTTGCAGGTCGTGCCCCCGCTCACGGGCGCGAAGCGGACCTGGAGCGTGATGGCGGTCAGACCGTCGAGGTCGACGACCGGCGTCAGAACCAGCGCCGTGACGGCAGTCGTGATCACCTGGTCGCCCAAGCTGTAGATGCCGGGATTGATTACTTGGAAGGCCAGCCCTTAAGGCGTTGTGTTCGCGCGCCTGCCGAACTGGGTGGAGTAGCCACATGAAGATGCGTGGCAGCCTGCCCTACCTGTCCGGAGTTGGAACACGCCCCCGCTTGGGGCGTTGAGTCGATGACGAAACCGGCCGGCATGATCACCCGCGACCGACGCCCCCTGCGGTACCGCTGCAGGGGGCTTTTCGTTTCGCGCCAAAGAAGCCTTCACCCGTGGCAGCCGCTTCCTGATCCCTAGTCCTTTCCGCCATGGGCGGCTGTAAGGTGCGGTCGTGAGAAAGTCGAGCGAGGCCAGAGACGATGGATTACGGGTTTGCGGTCTACGAGCCGCCTGAACCGGGGCTGCCCTACTTGGCTGTCGTCCTGCAGGACGGCAAGGTCGTGGACTATATCACAGCACCGAGCGCAGCCGAGGCCAACGCCTTGCTCAAGGAGCTTGCGGTTGGGCTCGCCGAGGCTGAGGCGGATACCCGCTGGTTGCAAGCCGGGCCGCGCGACTGAGGCAGCCGACTCCGGCGCAGCAGTCTAGCTGGCTTTCCCGCTCAGCCCGCCCGTTCGGTGCGCGTGGGCGATGTCCTGGAGGGCCAGGCTGAGCCTCTCGCGGCGGAGACGTTCAGTCCTGGCGAGGATCGCCTCCCTCTGCTGCCGGATGAGCACCATGGCCTCGCCGGGCTGCGCGGCGTCGGGCGGGTAAGGGCGCGGGTCCTTAAGATCAGTCTTCATTGGCGCGTCCCTCAGGATATCGTCTGGCTACGAAGCCTTTGGCTTTTTCAGAACGGCCTCGACGTGTCTGAACTCGATCAGGTGTTCGCGGCCATCCAGGCGGGCAACGACGCCGTCAGCAGTGACGTTGACGACCTCGCACAAGCCGCCCCCGGCGTGGGCGCTGGACGGACGCAGGCGCACGCAGTCGCCCGGCGACACCGAACGAGGGCCCTCGAAGGGGTGTTCGGTCATGGACATGGGATGTCCTCCTGGCCCCTTGGGAAAAGTGGGGCGCCGAAGAAGCGGCCGCAAGCTGACATGTGGGCGTAGCCAGTTATTCGGGAACGGCGCGCGCGGATCTCATCATGGCCTGGCCGCAACAGCGGCTCACTCGCGAGAGGCCGGATACATTTATGCAGACTGGATCGTCAGACCGCGCCTGATCCTTGCAGCGACGGGGCGGACCATACATTTTTTCCGAGAGCCTCGCGGAGCGTCGCCACGTCGAGCATCGACTCTGCCAGAAGCTTCTTCAGCTTCCGGTTCTCCTCCTCAAGCGCCTTCAGCTTGCGGGCGTCGGAGACCTACATCCCGCCGTACTTGATGCGCCACGTGTGTAAGGTCGCGTCGCTGATCCCGCGCGTGCGGCAGAGGTCCAACACCGCAATCTCGCCCTAGTGGACCTTCAAAATCCCCGTGATTGACGAAGCCGTTAAATCTCTGGCCGGAGGCCGACCCGTTTTGTGCGTTCTATTTTCCCTTTGCCAGTTTCTGCTTCGCCTGATCTAGGCTATCTTGAACGCGCCGTTCACTAGCAACCAGCTCATCGTAGTTAAGTGGGTCACGTCCTTGATCCCCACCAGAGCATTGTTTGGCCATAATTCGAACCATGTTATTTAAACTACCTTTGATCACACTCAATTGCGTCCCAGCGTTTTCAACTCGACCATTCTCTAAAGTTTTAATCAGATCAAAGAGAAAATTTTGCACGTCGTTACCTAAAGATACGAACACATCGAAGCGATTTGGATTTTGGCCGTTCGCCCCGCCGGGGCAGCTCTGGACCATTAGCTTTACCATCTTCTGAGTTTGAACGACTGCATCGCGCAGCATTGAAATGACACTATTCATGTCAGCATCTGTGGTCGAGGTAGTGGAAAAGCGTTGTAAGGCCTCGTCAGACGGGGGGATAGGAGTGAGATTGTCCGGCGGCTTGTCCGTGCTGAATTCCGACAGTGGAAGCGTTACAATGTTGAGGAATCTATCCAGGTCCGTGAGCAACAGCCGTCCCGTTGCGTCGAGCGAAGCTAGCATGCGCCCGTCCACCGAAATCGCAATCTTAATCACCTGCGCTCCATGGCCAAGCAAGCGGACGGTTCTCGCGGACGACGGGGCCGAGCGGGGATCTGTCGGAAGCACCACAATCCACACCCGGCCGTCTCCCCCCGCAACAGCAAAGAGGTCACCACGCGGCGAGAGCGAGGCGGCAGTAATCGGCGACCAACTGTTCGGTTCGGTTTGCGACACACGGTTCAGCGAATACCGACGGAGTACCGGGGTGTCCTCCAAGCCCAGGCGCGCCACCCAGATCTCCCCTTCCTGGTCCCATAAGAGCAGCACGCGGCCTGAGCGGTCGAGCATCAACCCGTCGCGCGTCGGCACGGACCCGTGTTCAGACGGGGCAGATCCGGCCACCCCGTCGATGGCACCCTTTTCGAAGAGGACAAGCCGGCCTTCGGCCGTTTCCACGGAATAACCTGTCAGGCCAAAGACAGCCACCGTGCCATCTGCCGCACCGGTGGCAAACAGATCTGAGGGCTGGGGGGCAAACGGTCGGACGGCGATCGCAATGACGGGGCCTAAGTGGATCCTTGCAATACCTTTGCTGTTCTGTGGCTGTGACGGGGCGATCTGAGTTGCGGCGGAGGTCGGAAAACCAAGCACAGCGCCACTCTCGTAGCCAGCGAGCACGTACGAGCTGGACCCGCCGCTATCTCCGGCGATCGCGGAAAGCCGGTCCGGCCCGTAGTATGGAGTATTGGTCGCCTGCGTTGGGCCTATAATCGCATTCGAGGCGTTTCGTAGCATCGTCCTGATTATAGGGTTAGAAGTTAATCCCCCGTTGGCTGTGGGCGGGATACCCTTAAGTGAGCCGCCTGCCCTGAATGCAAAGCCGCGGTATGTAGGCTCCGTGCCAACACGGAAACCTGCATATCCACCGTCGCCGGATGCCCACACCCCTTCGGCCGAGTGGTCGACATCCGACGGGAAGATCCTGACCATTGCTCCCGGGGCATACGGCCTGGACGGAAGCACGACCGGCACGCCGTCACGCCCGATGTTGATGAGGTATCCCCGTTCCGTTCCAATCGTTAGCGGACCGCCCTCTTGGCTCGACCACGCCATCGCGGTCACGCGCCCGGCCGAAGCGCCCATAGCAACGGATTTATCGGAAACCACGGTCTGCACATGGCCGAATCGGCTCGCCGCAAAGGCAAGGAATGCCGACACAGTAATCATTCCCAGGCCCCCCATCGCGACCGGGGCAACGTCGGCGAAGCTCGGCAACCAGGCAGCGATGTTCCAGCGGCCTGAAGCGCCCCGCGGACCGCTTGAGTCGGTCGGTGTTGCATCTACGTTGGCGCTCTCCGAGACGGGTGGGCGGTGCACACTCCCGTCTTCGCTCGTGGCCGAGGTTGGGTCGGGCGGGCCGGGCCCCAAGGAACCTGCAGAAAAGCTCTCGAAGCCCTTGCCCGGCTCCACGTCGAAGCGCTTCTGCTCGTCGCCTGCCGTGTTCATTTCGCGACTCGTTCAGCCGAAGCGGCAGTGACGGCCTCGGGTGACGACATTGCTCGCAACATCCGCCCCGGTGCCGCCCGCACAGCCGGAATCACAAGCAGCGCACAGCAGCAGAAGGTCGCCACAACGTATGCCGCGAGGGGGAGCCAAGCACCATTAGGAGTCGGCACGTCAGCGCCTGGCACAAGCCAGGACGCAATCGTGGCCCACGCGAGGAGCATTGAGAAGCGGGCGAGCGCCAGCGAATACCAGCGCTTCTGCGAGATCATCGGCGTCAACTCCGAGACGGCAATGAGCGGAAAGTCGGACTTGAGGCCGAGCATCGTCTCGTCAGCGGCGAGCTTCTGACCGCGCCAGTCTGGGAGCCAGACCGGCAGTGATGTTACGGAGCCCATCTCGCCCGGTTTAGTCCGCTGAAGCAACCGCTCCACAGCAGCCCGCGCCGACGCCTTATCGCGATCGCGCGCGTTGTCAAAGGCGGCGATCCGCAGCCAGGCCGGCATCCGACCCTGCCGGAACCAGACTAGCTGGCAAAGGCGATCGAGCTGCGCTTCGCTGAATAATGGCGCGTCCGAATACGCGCGGTCGAGGCGCGGCGGATCGGCCCGCGGCTCGGCGTCGGCCAATGTAAGAAACGAGCCCGGCACAACCTTGCGCGTCAGGTTGGCTCCGAGCCAAAGCGTGACGTCGAACCGCAGTTGGGGGTGGACGGCGCACGCGAGGAACCACACGTAGCCCCGCCCGAGCCACTCCCTGAGCGCGAGCACGACGGTGTCGATCGCCTGCTGCGACGGCGCGCGCTCTGAGAGCAGTATCATTTCGTCCGCGACGAGGACGGGCGGCGGCGCTGGCATTAAGTCGTCGGTCAGCGATTTGACCATCAGGGATGTCCAGCGCTCGACCTGACGGCCCAAGTTGGGTAATTCAAGCGCCGTCACCAGCGGACGGCGGGCGGTGTAGTCTGGGAACCGGTCGTCGAAGACGAGCGCGAGGTCGGCGAAGCCTGCGAGTGACGCGCGGCCAATAGGAGAATCGAGCGCGACGGCGAGGCGATATTCGCGGATTCCCCAGGCTGCCACCGGGGTCGGCGTCAGGATCATCCGGCGAGGCCAGTTGGCGATGTCTTGGGTGACGACTTCGAGCGGCCTTCCGGTCAGGAGGTCAAGCAGTTCGTCACCGTCGGTGATTAGCACCAGCACCGCCCCGAAATGCCGTTCGCGAAGACCCCGCAAGTCGAGGGTCGTGCCATGCCTCGCATTGCTTCCTCGGACGCGGCTGGTCGCCGTAAGACGGCGCGGGTCCGGCGCGTAGTCGTAGGCCGTCAGCGCAAGGCCGGCATCACCGAGCGCATTCACGAGCCGCAAAGCGCGGGCGCGCTCGTGGTCGTGGCGGTGCCGGCGGCGGATGAGGAAGACGAACTCGACAGCACTGCTCCTTGCCTGCAGGACGGGCACGAGGTCGCCGGCCGATTGCAGCGTCGCGCGGACACTGCGGCCCGCATCGAGCCGGGTGCCCGGCCGCGGCTCGCGGAATCCGAGCAGCGCTCGAACCACGCGTCCGGCCGACGGTAGCGGCGGCAGCCCGGCCGTGCCGGTCTGGACAAGAGATGCTTCCGCCCAAGAGCCTGCCGCGGCTCTACACTGGTCCCGTAGCGCAATGGCAACTTCTCGCTTCCGAGCGGCTGAGGAGGCCGACGGCGGCCGGTTTGGTTTCTGCAATGCCCAGACCGACCCAAGCAGCAGCACCAGGAAAGGAAGATAGCGGTATGTCGTCCGGCCGGAGGCCGCGGGAGGGGAAGCCGTGGGCGCGGCGTTCGCGTTTTCAGCTTGGAACGCGGCGAGGAACTTCGCCACTTCAGTGTCGGCAGCCCGCTCACCGATCGAGAGCAGGGCCGCCATGTCGTCGAACGATCCAGGCGTCAGCCGCTCGGCGACGACGAGGGCGTAATGCCGGACGGCGAGCCCACCCGCGGCGGTATGCGGTATTGGCTGGTCGGGTGAAAGCGGGAATCGGCTTACCATTTCGGAAAGCAGTTGGGCAGGTTTGCCGGCCTGCGGAAAGCTGGCCGACATCGCCCGGGCTAGAGTTTGGGGCGATGCATCTTTGTGTTCGCTCAACGACGCGACAGCGACCGTCAAAATCTTAACATAAGACCGGGTGAGCGGCGACGAGTCGGGCGGGATCTGTTGCCCTAGCGGTTGCAAGGACGGAGAGACTGGAAAAGGAGGTGGAGGATGAACAATGACGGGGTCAGGCGGCCTCGGACTCAACAGATACCCGGCGCAGACCACTGCAGCTGCCAGGGCGGCAACGACAGCCATCTGCCGCGTCGCAACCCAACCGAATTCCCGCGCCAGCCACCGTTTCGCGACCACCAGGAACCGTTCGCGAGGATCCGCCTGCGGAGCGCCCCGACTGCGGAAGGTGACGTCCAGCGCCTCTTCCAGCGCCGTGGCGGACTCGCGCGTCTCGGCAAGAACCGGGGCGAGGTGCCGGAGCCAAAAGCTGCGTGTCGCGGAGCCAGCGGCGATGCCGCCCGCCGTCACCGCGAGGCATATGTGGAGCGCATCCAGCCGCTGCCCCGGCGTGACGCGGTTCAACGCGGTTCCGAGCCCGCGATGGATGCGGAGGTCCTCGTAGGTGTTGATCAGCCGATCCAAACTGGAGCGGTCGAGCAGGATCTCGTCCATTGCCAATCCCCTCCCGGACCGGTCAGCCATCTTCCCCGGTGAAAAGCTTGGCGAGAATGTCCTTGTCCCGCTTGAGCTTGGCGAGCACGGGACCGGTGACGGTGAGATCGCCGGTGTCGTGCACCGACAGGATAGCTGCAGCGTCGAGCAACTCGGAGACTCCGGGGCGCTTGTCGGGGTCCGTCTCGCGGAATCGCAGAACGAGATCTATGAGTGCAGCCCTACGGGCGGGATCGAGGGAATGGCTCGCGGGGACCAACCCCATGCGGGAGAGACGGGCGTCGAGGCCCCTGTCCACGATACGACTCAGCAGCCAGGTGTCCGGAAACGGGATCTCGAAGAAGACGCAGCGGCGCAGGAAGGCGTCTGGCAGCTGTCTCTCCTCATTCGAGGTGATCAGCACGATCGGCCTCATCGTGCGATCGATCTCATTCCCGGGCGGCGTCTCCGGCTCCTTCGGATCGGCCGGAAACTCACGCACCCGGAAGCTCATCGCCTCGATCTCCTGCAGGAGATCGTTCGGGAAGTCCCGCGGCGTCTTGTCGATCTCGTCGATGACGACAACGGAAGGGCGCGGCGGCGACCCGGGCGGCCGGATCGCGCCGTTGCGGCCGCGGAGCAGGTGGGCGACCGCGTCGCGGTCGTGGGCATCGAGGATCGCCCGGCCAAGCGCCTGAAACTCGACGTAGTCGCCAACGTCCGTTTCGGCGGGCGGCGCGACTCCCGGTGCTCCGGGCTTGTGAAGCGTGGTGATCTGTGCGTCGCGGAAGCGCTTCAGCGCGTCGTAGACGTAGAATAGCTCGTTGGCCTCCGAACTCGACTTGCTGGTGAACAGGTGGAGGTTCTGGATGCCGAGCTGCCGGGCCACCGCGTATCCGAGCTCGGTTTTGCCGCAGCCCGGCTCGCCGGACACGAGAAGCGGCCGACCGAGTTCAATGGCGACGTCAACGGCAGCGACCATCTCCGCGCTGAACTGGTAGCCCTTGCCCTTCTCGGTCGGGCGCCCGTTTTCCAGAAGCATCGTGTTCTGGCGTTTGCTCGCGGCGGATGTCCACGATGCTCGCAACCGTCCGAAGCTCATGGCTGCCTCCCCTGCCCCGCAGGACGTGAACTCCGGATCACCAGGTCGATGTCGTCACCGAGTTCGTCGACGACCCGCTTCATTCGAAGCCGGGTCTGGTTCCTGAACAGGCTCTCCATCTCGCGCCGAAGCACCTGGTTCTCTCCCCAGGCCGTCTCGATCACCACACGCCATCCCGTGAGGTCGGCGAGACCAATATCGGACAGCTGAATGCAAAGGCCGCATCCCGGGGGCGCCGAAGCATCGTTCCAGAGGCCAGCGAAACTCTCGATGATCGCCGCCGCATCGGGGCGCGTATGGTCGACCGTTAGGCAGACAAGGCAGAGGAGGGTACCCGGGGTACCGTCAACCCGGGCATGAAGAGCGCTGGCGAGATGCGCCATGAGCTCCCGTTCCGTGGTCGCGTCCATCCCATCGGTGTAGTCGCCCTTCAGGACGAGCAACTGCCGGCCGTCGACGTCGAGGTCGGAGACCAGAACGTCAATCTCGGCCTTCCGCCGATCCGCGTGGTCGATCGTCGGCCAACCCTCGACGCGTCCGTCGAAGGAGCGTGCGAGTTCGCCCTGGGCGAGGCCGGTCAGGATGGCGTCCTCGCGCAGCTTGTGGGTGGGGTAGAGCGGCAGGAATTCCAGGCGCTTGGTGAAAAACTCGGGCAGGTCGTCGTCGCGGCAGGCGATCAGGTGCACGCGCGGCAAGGGCATCGCTGGAGCTGCGGGCTTGGCCGCGGCCGTCCGTCGGAACCGAATTTCCTCAGTCATGCGGTCCATCAGCCAAAGCGCCGCGTTGCGCCGGCGTGCCACCTCCGCATCGCGAGCCCCGTCCGGTAGGCCCAGGGACGGCGGATCCTGGAAAAATTCCTGCAGGAGGCCGTCGGCAGCGAACTTGTGCCTGATGTATGGAACGATCTTCAACAACGGGACGAAGCGCTTCTGACTGTTGTCCCCGCTTCGGTGTCCAGAATTGTGCAGGCCAACGAAGGCGAATTCCTTGTCCATGTCGAAGCATGGCCCGCCCGACGAGCCGGGCCTTGACTCGGCCGTGTGCACGAAGCGCGCATTGTCCCCGAGCGTACCGTCGACGTTGCCCCTCCCGCAACGGAGAGGCTGCTGTGTCTTCTGAAAGTTTTCGCCCGTCGGATGCTGGTAGAGGAAGATCTCATCCTCATTATCAGGCAAATCCGGCGACTTCGGCAGCTGGAGCCAGCCGCGGCTCAAGCCGTCACGGGTCGGCCTCCTGCCTATCGGACTGGCGAGCCGGATGATCGCGAAGTCAAGGCAATCGGGCAGGAACGTGGGGGCGCCACCCTGCATATCGCCTGGCGACGGTAGGCTGCGGCAGAGAGCCCCGGCCAAGACGCCCACCTCGGTCCCGGAATTAGTTGCTCCGGAACCGTCGGCGACGTAATCAAAAATGCACCTCAGCTCGCCGTAGTCCTCCGGCGTGAGGACGTGTTGAACAACATGGCAGGCCGTCAGCACTAGGTCGGGCCCGATGAGCACGCCGGTACCGCTGTGAGGCCCCGACACAATCGCGCAGACGGACCGGACGGCGCGCTGCATGGCCGGGGTCGCATTGCTTGGATTGAACAGCCCGTTCGCCTTCGGCACGCGGTACTCTCCAATTTTTCCAGGCGGCGTTCGCCCCGGCCCCGGCCGCACAGTCTACGGCGATCAGGCCCCGGGATCCGCCGCTATGATCCGGCCGTCGCCAGGGACGCCGGCAGCGTCCAGGCAGCCGCCGAGTCGTAGCCGGCCTTGTCGGGCTTGACCGAGATGTGGATGTGATGGTCGTGAGGGTTCCGGCCCGTGTAGGGCCGCCAGCCCCAGGCCGGCGCACCGCCGACTGCTGACGAGTTGGCGATCCTGCGGTTCCAGATGACGTACTTGACCCTGCTGTCGGCCGCGCTGCGGATGGCCTCGGCGAGCACGCCCGCATCGCATCCGTTTCGCGCGTCGTGAGTGACGTCCATCGCGGTCACGACGCCGATCCCAGTGTCGAGAACCCAGGGATTGTGGTCGGAGGCCCGGCTCTGGTGCGATGGATCGCCGATTGTACCGTCGCTCGCCTTGCTGCGGCTCGGCGCCAACGCGTTGACTTGCTCTCGCAGCTTCAGGAGGCATTTTGCGACGCGCCAGTTGGCGACGCCTGCCTCCGTCATGGGCCTCGGCGGTTCCGGATCGTCCGGATCGCCATGCAGATCTTCGTCCGGGGTCGGACCAATCTCGTGCGCCAGCTCCGTCTCGGGCGTGGTCCCGCCCGGGAACACCATCTCGGTCGATTCGGTATCGCCGGTCATGCCGCTCATGTTGTCAGCCTCCCTTGAGTTCCGGCCCGCCCACCTCGATCTCGAACTGGAGCGGATCTGTGCCGGCCGTTGCCTCAATTGCGCCCTCCGCCCCGTCGCCGGCGCGGGCCCTGATTTCGAACCGCCCAGGCGGCAATGCCAAGCGGAAGCGCCCCTCGCCGTCGCATACGACGGCAATCTCGGGGGTTGGCGCGGTTCCCGATGCTACCCAGACGAGGGCTCCGGCCGCCGGCATGCCGTCGCCGCGCACGACGCGACCAACGTGCAGCACCCGCCCTGAAGCCATTCTGGCTCCCCCATTCACCCGACTCCGCCGCCCACCCCGGCCATCCCGCCAAGGTTTGCGATGCCGCCCGCACCGCCGTTCTGGCACCAGTGCTCGATCTGGTCGACCACCGCCGGTATGATCCGCGGCGCGGAGTTGACGCGCATATTCATGCTCGCCGGTGTTCCACCGAGGCCATAGGCGTGAATGCCGACGACGATCGGCTGGATTTCCCCCTCGCGGAAAATGTAGGCCGGCCCGCCGCTCTGGCCGCCGGACGTGTCGACGTCGTAAAAGATGCGCCGCGGCGTGACCGCCCGGATGCGGTTCTTGGCCCAGTAGAGCTCCTGCCCGCCGCCCGGCGTCCCGGGATAGCCGCTGACGTTAATCATGTAGTCGACGAGTTCCTCGTCGGTCAGGGCGCCAACGCGGAACACCGCGCTGGGATCGGTGAGCATTGGCTCGTCGAGGTGGATTGCCGCGATGTCAAAGTCGGGATCCTGGTCGGAAAGCCATCGGTCGACAGTGGAAAAGCGCGTCGACACTGCCGATCCGAACGGCGTCAGTTCCCGGTCCCGCGCCGGCGTCACCGCGATTCGCCGCGCCCAGCCGTTCATCTGGTTCCTGTCGAACACGCAGTGACCGGCCGTAATTAGCGTGGTCGGTGCCACGAACCAACCGGTGCCGACGTAGGTGCCCCATTCGGAGTCGATGCTGAGCGCGCAAACCATGCGCCACGGCGACTCCGACGTGTTGACGATCCGCGTCCGCTCGTCCGCGTCGAGAACAGATTCCAAGCCCGAGCTCTCCGGCCTGAATAGCGGTCGCGCCGACTTGCCGGTGACGAGGCGCCGCCTCACTAGGTCGGAGAGCGGTGGCGGGTTGGCGGCAGCCGGCGTTATCCGGTTCTCCAGCACCGCCTGGAACTGCTTCTGTGTTGCCGCACCAGCCTCAATGCTATCGCCCCGGCCCTGCTCTCGGACCGGACTGTCAATCGATCTCAGCTCCATCGCTCCGCCTCCCTAGCTCGTTCTCAACCGTTCCCGGCATCGTCGATCAGAAGCTCGCAACGCCCCCCGGCATTGCCGTGAGCCCGGCTTCGAAGAGAACCGCTTCGTCCTCCCGCCGGCGTGTCAGTCCGGCTTCGACCGCTGTTCCTCGCCAGACGCGTTTCATCAGTCGGATCAGCCCCGGGATCTCCGCGAAGCGCGCCTCAGCCATGGCCACGCCGATGGCACGCATCTCGCGGTACCTGTCGAGCGCGTCAGCGGGATCGCGCTGCTTGCGATAGGCGGCACCCCGGTTGAACGACAGCGAGACGAGCGCTCCGAACGCGTCGGGCGCGAGCGCACCGGTGTTGTCCAGGACGCGGACCGTGGCACCGACGAATTTCGGAATCGTCGCAGCGGCGAACACCGCTGCCGAGTCGTCCCACCCGACCTTGATGTCGGCGAGCGTGGCGACCAGCGCTCTGAGATCCGCGTCACTGTCCCGGCCTCCGTGGCGCCCGATCATTTTCGCGAGCCGGCCGCGGTCCGCCGGTGGCAGGGCCTGCCAGTCCCGCTCGAACTCGGACGCATTGACGTAGCCGAGGTCGTACCCAAAGCCGATCGTGATGCCCGAGTTGCCGCGCGGCCAGATGGGTCGCTGCCGAATAACCTTCTCGTAGAATGCGCGCCCGCCGGTTTCGTAGTCGATGATCAGGTTCCGCGATCGCCCCGACACAATCGGCAGCGCCGAGCCAGCTTCGGTGCCACCTGAGGCAAAGGTCCGGGCAGCGGCGAGCAGTTCGACCCGCTGCTCTACTAGTTCGGCCGTCGCCGGGTCGAGCTGAGCCGCATCCGTCTCCGCCGCAACGGCCTCAATTGCCGGTGCGACTTCCGCGACAGGCTCCGTCTCGCTGCTCTTCAACGCCCTATCCAGCACGGTACGAAACAGGTCGCCGACCGTTGCGAACCCGTTGTCCGTCGGGTGCAGTTCGTCAGCCCAGCGCATACCCACCTTGCCGCGGAGGTCGACGTGGTACGCGTTCGGGTGGCGCCCGCCGGCATTGCCGCCGCAGAGCCCAATCAGCATCGCGTTTAGTGCATCGATCAACTCGGCGACGATCTCGCGCTGCAGGCTCGCGTCCCGTATCCCGAGCTGGTTGCCCATGGGACCAGCAAGCCAAGCGTCCACCTTGGCCCAGAGCGGGTGGCGCTTGTCGCCGGGAACGGCCGGTAAGGCGTGGTCGTAGCCATGGCAGAGCACGGGGAGCCCTGAAAATTCCTGCGCGACATTCTCGAACAGCGTAGCGAAGCACGTTTGCAAGCCGGCCAGCCGGCGGCGGAACTCCCCGGTGTCGAGATACCAGCTCGCCGGCTTCCCAGGCGTGAAGGGCCTCAAGATTTTGGTCAGCACCGAGACGCCGTCCGGGTCCTCGCCGACGATGTCGTTCCCGCTCCCGGAAACCAGCAACGCTTTAGCCTTGCCCCTCCACTGCCTGAGCCCAGCGAGGTGCCTCTTCTCCGTAACGACCATGTTCGACAGCGTGTCGCCCGCAGCGTCGAGGCTCCAGATCGAGTATGCCGACCCCAGCTGATCGATGACGTCGTCGAGGAAGATCGGGAATTGGAACCAGCTGTCCCCCACCGAAACTAGGACTGGTCGCGGATCGCCGGCGTTCATGCGGGCGAAGAAGGCGTTGTTTCGCCGCCATTGCGATAACTCGTTGGCCCAGTTCATCAGCTGGGCGCTTTCGACGCCGAGCTCCACCTCGCCGATCGCAACCACCTCGGGATTGAATCGAACGGCGGGGGCGAAGGGCCGCGAAGCGGCAGGATCCGGGATCACGAGCTGGCGCAGGACGTGCTCCGGCACTGTCGGATCCGTCATCATCCGCCGCGCGTCAGAAATGGAGATGCGGCCGAACTCAGGCTTCCAAGCCTGCGCCACCGCTGCGCTCTCGGTAAGCGGCAGTGCGGCCAATGCGGTCTCGAGGACCGGCGCTGCACCGGCGGGCAATCCGGGGATCGCGTCGAGGGAATAGCCGGCCTGCCGCAGCTCGTCGGCGAATACGCCAATGACCCTCCGCCGATCGCTGCGGACGAGGTCGGGGCTAAAGTTGACAACCCGCATCACGGCGCGGAATGCGTCCACGACAGTGTCCTGCGGCTCGCCTTTATGCGCGGCGTCCGACACGGCCTTCCAGGCACCGCGGATGTCCGGGATGGTTCGGAAGTCGGTGCGCTGGGAATCGGATGCGATGCCGATCACCATGTAGGGAAAAGCGTCGACTGGGTGCCCGTCAGCGTCCAGCAGCCGGAAGTCGTCGGGATCTAGCGTCATCCCGTTCAGCGCGGTGCCAGATCGTTCGGTACGCGCCACGACGATGTTGCCGGCCGAAAGTTCGGTATCAGTGCGGGCGAGCCCGATCTCAAGCTCTGCGCGGTTCTGATCCATCAGGAGTACTTCGGCGCCGCGCTTCAGTGGCGCGATCAACGGCTCCACGGCTGCAAAGGTGGACCCGACGGCTGAAGCGGAGAGTTCGGAGAGCAGGTCCAAATATGGCTTAGCGAGGTCGTCGCCAACAACAGAGAACAGGGCAATTTCGCTAACCAGCTCGCCGCGGAACGGGATTGGACCGAGCAGGGACTGGTTCACGACGATGAACCGGTCGAGATGCCGGGCGTCCAGTTCCTGGAAATTCTTGTTGGGCGAACTCACGGACATGACTTCGCGCATTCCGACGGTCGGGTCGGCGTGGACGAAGCGTGCATGAACTGTGGGATAGAACTTGCGCGACCATCGCCGCACATCAGTGATGTGAGCGCTGCGGAGCCAGACGCGGACGTATCCGCCGTCGGGGGCGATCGGCGCTGACTTTGGGCCGACATATCCGTGGCTGTAGTTGCGTGCGGTCTCTCCGGATAGCCGCGAAAGCATGTCTGCGAGTACGCCCATCACCGCTCGCCGCCTCCATTGGAGCCAACATGTAGGTTTACAGTCCGGAGATAATCGACTTCAGCTTAAAAAAAAACCGGTTACCGCGCTTGCTCAGGAGCACCATAGCGCAGCTGACATCTTCAGAGAATAACTTGAATTGCTCTACCCTGAGCTGTATTCAGCATTATTCGGCCAAACGCAATCGCGCACCAGCCGTACGACCTTGTTACTTGTGAGCGACCAGCTACGATAAAAGCACCGATTACTTCAGCGCGCAACTCCGAGGATTGCCGACGTGTTCTGTTTCTGTACGTTGTTGGCGATGCGATTACGCAATTGGACCACTCTGCCCGCGTTCGACACTTGACTGAACCGTTGACAATAGCCATTTAGAAATTGTAATATTATCCGTACTAGACACGACACTTGTTCACCAAATCGATTTATCGCAGCATTACGAACGCTCTATCGGTGCTCTCCAGTCCCATGCCGGGGGCCCGACTCGGCATACCGCGGGAGATGGGCGCTGCTGCCCTCGGTGGCGGACATGGCCGGCGTATTTCTTCTTCAGCCAAGCCTCGAATCTCCCCAACCGTTACGGAGTGTCCCGGCGCTTGCTGACGATGCGCTTTAAGCCGAGCCGGCACGCATGGAGGAACAGGGCCTTGCCGTCCTCGTCAGTCTCATCCACGAACGAGACCCATTTTCCGGCCCCGCCTCCAGCAGGCGCCGCAGCTCGGCTCGTCGCTTCTCCAGTGGCAACGACCGAAGCACCGACCGTAGAGTTCGAGGGGGTCGAAGGCCATGAGATCGCGCTGAGGACGAGCGGGCCCTCGGGGACGCGGTCGGCGGGGAACACGGGACGGGCGCAACGAAGCCAACTTTCCTGCGCGTCCTGCGCGCTCGTGGCGAAGCCGTCGTCCAACTCGGTCGCGACGACTTCCACGCACTGCGGCCTTGACTGCCTTAATGGCTTTGTTCACGAGCGCCTGCCCAAAGGTGGGGAAAAAGGTGGGAAATCCACAAGGCCCTATGGAAAAATTCTTTACGAGGCCAATGGTTATTACGAACATTTGTCGGAGACGGCGTCCGCCAGGACGCCTTCGAGCCGATCGCCGTTGGCCACCACGATGACCACGCTCGATCGCGAGATCGTGCTGGGGCCGAGGCCGAGGCGCTGTCGCAGGTCGATCACCGGCACTATGACGCCGCGCAGGTTGATCACGCCCAGGACGTGATCGGACGAGTTCGGAAGAGGGGTCGTCTGCTGCCAGCCGCGGATCTCGCGGACGGCGGAGACGTCTATGCCGAATGAGCGTCCATTCGTTTCGAATGTCACGAGCCGTTCTGGCAATTTGCACCTTTGATGGAATGAGATCGTCAAAATCAATTACAACTTAAATTGGTAAAACTACGGTAAATCAATTTTCAATTGCATAACCCGGATAGGTTGAAAGCCAGCCGGGTCGCGCACTCAGCCCAGGTCGTTGCGCCGCTTGGCGCGCTCCCTCAACTCGGCTTCCGGGATCGGAACCGCGCCGGTGCTGCCGAAGGTCTCGCCGGGGGGACTCCCGGGCGCGATGCCGCCGGGCTCCAGCGGATCGACGTCCTCGTCTTCCACCGGAAGCGTCGGCTCGATCGCGTCGGAGCGCTGGTCCGGGGGGATGTCGTCTGGGGCGGGACGCCTGGGTGACGGGGTCTGTGTCATGGCCGGTCCTCCTGAGACGGGAATGCCGGGCCGGGGCGCCGGGTTCCTTCGGCTTGACGGCCTCATGCCCGTGAATTGCCGAGAATGGCCGCGTGGGTTACATGCTGGCGGTGGGTTGATGGCGAGGGGGCGCGCGCCGGTGCAAGGCAGTGCGGACGAGGCGGACCTGTCGTCGCCGCGCGGGCGCGCGGACAATCCGGCGGGCTGGCATTCGCTTGGGCGGTTCGTCGGCTTCATGGGCCTGACCGGCCTCGCCATGATCGTGTTCGCGTTCCTGCTCCTGGCGCTCGACCAGCGCTCGCAGGTGCAGCGCAACGCCAGCCGCGACCTGCAGGCCACCGCCTATCTGCTCGCCGACCATGCGAGCCGCCTGTTCGAGGTCTCCGACGTCGCCCTGCGCAGCTCCACGGTCGCCATCGCGGACATGGACTGGGCCGCGATCCGGCGCTCCGAAGACCTGTTCCGCCAGTTCAGGGCCCTCCGGCAGGCGCTGCCCTATGTCGAGGACGTCTGGCTGAACGATTCGAACGGCGTCCTGCAGCTCACCAGCTACGCCTTTCCGACCCCCGTCTCCAACGCCTCGGACCGCGAGCCCTTCTCGGCCCTGCGTAACCCGACCGACCGGCTCTATCTCGGCGAGCGGATCGTCGGCCGGGTGACGAACCGGCCCACTTTCCTGCTGGCGCGCCGCCTGGAGCACGCCGACGGAAGCTTCCGGGGCATGGTCTCGGTCACCGCCGACCTGAACTATTTCGACGACTACTGGAACCGGGTCCGGCTGCCCTTCGATTCGCAGGTGACGCTCCTGCGCCAGGAGGCGCTCGACATCCTGGCCCAGCATCCCGCCCCCGTGGCGGGCCAGGCCTTCGCGCCGGCGCCCGCCGACCTCCTGCGCAGCTCCCTGGCCCGGTCGCCCGAGAGCGGCCTCGTCGGCGAGGAGGGCGGCCTGGACGGGGATGGGCGCCTCGGCGCCTATGAGCGGGCCGGCGATGCGCCGATCTATATCTATGTCAGCGTGTCCAAGAAGGCGCTGCGGGCCGAGTGGGCCCAGAGGGTGACCACCTACGGCCTCTTCGCCGGGGCCGGCTGGATCGCCTTCGGCGCCCTGACCATGATGGGGTTCCGCCAGGCGAGGCGGGACGGCGTCGCCACCGCCGCCCTCCAGACGGCCCGCGCCAAGCTGGTGGAGGCCAACGCGCTCCTGGAGGTCACCGTCGCGGAGCGCACGACGGAGCTGCGCGCCAGCGAGGGCCGGCTCAGGCTCCTGGTGGAGAGCGCCACCGACAGCGCCATCATCACCATGGACCTCACCGGCCAGATCACCCACTGGAACGTCGGCGCCCGCAACCTGCTCGGCTGGGAGCCCGCCGAGGCGATCGGCCAGAACATCCAGATCATCTTCACTCCGGAGGACCGCGACGCGGGCGCTCCCAAGGCCGCGCTCGGCGCCGCCCTCACGGAAGGCCGGGCGAACGAGGAGCGCTGGCTCCAGCGCAAGGACGGCTCGCGCTTCTTCGCCGCCGGCGCGCTCCTGCCCATGCGCGGCGGCGAGGCGGGCGCGCCCTCTGGCTTCCTCAACATCCTGCGCGACCGCACCCAGGAATTCGCCATCGAGGAAGGCAAGCGCACCCTCAACGAGACGCTGGAGCGCCTCGTCGCCGAGCGGACGTCGGAGCTGGCGGCCGCCAATGAGCGCCTGGTGGCGGAGGCTGCCAGCCGCCAGCGCGCCGAGGAGCAGCTGCGCCAGTCGCAGAAGATGGAGGCGCTGGGGCGCCTCACGGGCGGCGTCGCGCACGACTTCAACAACCTCCTCACGGTCGTCACCGGCAATCTCGATATGCTGAAGCGCCGGCTGGCGGTCGGCCCGGACGACCGCGCCCGCAGGCTGATCAGCCAGGCCATGGAGGGCGCCGACCGCGCCGCCGCCCTCACCTACAGGCTGCTCGCCTTCTCGCGCCAGCAGCCTCTCGCGCCCGAACCCGTCGACGCCAACAAGCTCGTGGCCGGCATGTCGGACCTGCTGCGCCGCACGCTGACGGAGAACATCGCCATCGAGACCGTGCTGGCGGGCGGGCTGTGGCGCACCCATGTCGACCCCAACCAGCTCGAGAACGCGCTCCTGAACCTCGCCGTGAACGCCCGCGACGCGATGCCCGACGGCGGCAAGCTGACCATCGAGACCGCCAATTCCTACCTGGACGACGACTATGCGGCGACCCGCGAGGACGTCCGCTCCGGCCAATACGTCATGGTGGCGGTCTGCGACACCGGCTCGGGCATGACGCCCGAGGTGATGTCGAAGGCGTTCGAGCCCTTCTTCACCACCAAGCCGGTCGGCAAGGGAACCGGGCTCGGCCTGTCGCAGGTCTATGGCTTCGTCAAGCAGTCCCAAGGCCACGCCTCGATCTACTCCGAACCCGGCCACGGCACGACCGTGAAGCTCTACCTGCCTCGCTTCAGGCAGGCCGGCGAACCGCGCACCGAGGTCGTCGCGACAGCTTCCGCGCGCCCGTCGTCCGCCGCCCGCGGCCGCGGCGAGACCGTGCTGGTGGTCGAGGACGAGCCGCTGGTCCGCGACTTTTCCGTGAACGCGCTCGAGGAGGCCGGCTACCGGGTGCTGTCGGCCGAGGACGGGCCGGGCGGCCTCGCTTTGCTGGACGCCCACCCGGAGGTCGCGTTGCTGTTCACCGACGTCGTCCTGACCGGGCCGATGAACGGTCGCCAGGTGGCGGACGAGGCGCTGAAGCGCCGCCCGGACCTGCGGGTCCTGTTCACCACCGGCTACACCCGCAACGCCATCATCCACCATGGCCGGCTGGACGACGGCGTGCACCTGCTGGGCAAGCCCTTCACCGCCGAGGCCCTCGCCGAGAAGGTCGGCGCGCTGCTGACGGACGGCGCATGAGCGACCCGGCCGCGCCCTACGCCCTGATCGGCGGCGAGACCGCCGTCCGGGCACTCACCCGGCGGTTCTACGCGCTGATGGACGAGCTGCCCGAGGCCGCCGCGTGCCGGGCGATCCACCCGGCCGACCTGGCGGGCAGCGAGGCCAAGCTCTTCGACTACCTCACAGGCTGGCTCGGCGGTCCCCCGGTCTACGTCCAGAAGAACGGCCCGCCGATGCTGCGCGCCCGTCACCTGCACGCTCCGATCGGCCCGGACGAGATCGAGGGCTGGCTGGCCTGCTTCCGCCAGGCCTGGGCGCAGACCATCGACCATCCCGCCGTGACGGCGGCGGTGCTGCCGCGCGTCGAGGCCCTCGCCCGCCACATGCACAACCGCGGCTGACGCGGCCGCTCAGACCCGCAGGTCGGAGCGGCGGACCTCGAACACGCTGGCCCCGGTCCAGCTGCGCCAGTGATGCTCGGGCAGGTTGATGTCGCGCAGCGTCGCCTCGTTGAAGCGCTCGGTGGCGTCGTAGCGGGCCGGGATCCGGAAGATCATCCCGATCGTCTCGTGGATGAAGTCTGGCGCGAAGCGCCGCACATGGATCATGGGCCCGAAGCGCTCGATCATGTCGGCGGCGGGCAGGTCGACGAGCTCCTCCGAGAAGCCGCCCGGCAGGATCGGCATCGTGAAGAGCATCACCCCGTCCGGCTTCAGCGCCTGCGCCAGGCGCACCAGCGGGACCGTGTAGCTGCAGCGGATATGCTCCAGCACGTGGTTGTGGACGATGAGGTCATAGGTCCCGCGCGGCAGGTCGAAGACGTCGCGACAGAGGTCGAAGTGCCGCGCCCCGAGCCCCGGATATTTGCCGGGCTCGATGTCGGCGGCCTCGTAGTTCCGCCCCCCGACGCCGCGCAGCAGCGCCGCCAGGCCCCGCTCCGGCGCGAAATGCAGGATCCGCGCGCCCGGCTGCAGCCTGAGGCGCTCCTGGACGTGCAGCCCCACCAGCCGGGTGCGCTCCAGCGATCCGCAGGACTCGCAGCGGACCTTGGGCCGCTTGGGCATGTCGGAGAAGGCGTTCCCGCCACACAGGTTGCATCGCATCGCGGGGCCTCGTCGTGTTGTGAGCGGCGGCGCGAGTCAGGCCCACCGGTCGGCGGGCGCCGGATCCGGCAGCCGCCGCAGGACCGAGCGCACGCGCGCCAGCAGCTCGCGAAGGTCGTAGGGCTTCACCACATAGTCGTCCGCGCCGAGCTCCAGGCCGACGATCCGGTCGATGTCGGAGCCATGCGCGCTGGCGATGATGATCCCGGCCGAGCTCTGGTCCATCAGCCAGCGGGCCAGCGAGAGCCCGTCCTCGCCCGGCATGGAGATGTCGAGCACCGCGACATGGATCGGCTCGCGGCCGGCCAGGTCCCGGAACGACGCAGCGTCCCGCGCCGACAGCACCCGGTAGCCATGCCCGCTGAGATATTCGGCGACCGCCTCGCGCAGGTCCGCCTCGTCCTCGGCGATCGCGACCGTCGCGACCGACATGTCCGCCCTCGACGGCTCACGCCCCAGATCGTCCATGCTGCAAGCCCCCGTCTCGGGCCGGGCCGGGACCGTCCCGAGGGCGCGAAGCTAGCATTCCGGAGGCGGCGCCACAACGCGAAGTCTAACCTCCGGCCGTCCTCCCGCGCGGCCGCGAAATTCACCAATCGTTAGGGAACAAGGATCCGGCGTCAGCGTTGACGTGAGCGCAACAGCGCCGGGCCGTCCGGTCGGTTCGCCGACCGCTCGAGACGAGGGGAACGACATGCCGCACCTGGATTCGCGCGCCATCGACATCGACGCCGAGGGCCTCGACCGTCTCCGCAGCGTGATCGCCACCGCCGCCGGCGGCGCCCTCGCCTATGATCCGGACGCCTTCGCGCTCGACGGCGACCACCGCGCCGTCGCCGCTCCCCAGCCGGTGATGAGGACGGCGCGCGCGCCCGCGCCCCGCCGGGGCCTGCGCCTGTCCTACGACGCCGCCGTCCTCTGGGCCTGAGCCGAGGCTGGCCGGCCCCGCTTCTCGGCGTCCTTCCCGTCATAGTCGGCCACCGTCCCGACCCGCGGCGCCTGCGTCCGGCGCAGCCGGCGTGAGACGCGCTCCACCTGCCGGAAGGCGCGCAGGAAGTTGCCGGCCGCAATGCCCGCGATGGCCTCGTCCGACCAGCCCCTGCGGATCAGCTCCGCCAGGAGATGCGGGAACCGGCTGACATTCTCCAGCCCGACAGGAACCCGCCCGCCGAAGAAGTCGGACCCGATGCCCACATGGGCGAGGCCGGTCTTCTGCACGATGTATTCGATATGGCCGCACAGCTGCTCGAGCGTCGCCTTCGGGGCGGCGCCGCTGCGGCGCAGATGCTCCTCTTCGGGCCCGGGCTGAGGCGGGCTGGGCGCGGCCTTGCCCCATGGGTCCGAGAGCGGCCGGTACCAGTCGCGCACCTGCTGGTTGATGAAGGCCGGCACGAAGGTCGCCATCACGACCGCGCCGGCCCCTTTGACGCGGGCCAGCACGTCGTCCGGCACGTTGCGGGGGTGGTCGCACAGCGCGAAGGCGTTGGAGTGGCTGAACACCACCGGCGCTTCGGAGAGGTCCAGCACCTGATGCATCACGCTGGGCGCGACATGGGCGAGGTCGATGATCACGCCGAGCCGGTTCAGCTCCTCGATCACCGCGCGCCCGAAGGCCGTCAGGCCGCCATGGCGCGGAGCGTCGGTGGCGCTGTCCACCCAGTCCAGCGTCTCGTTGTGGCAGAGCGTCATCAACCGCATGCCGACGCCGTACCAGATCCGCAGCGGCGACAGGCTGTTCTCCAGGCCCACGCCGCCCTCCACGGTCAGGAACGAGGCGATCTTGCCCAGCGCCTTGGCCCGGGCGACGTCCGACGCCTTGCGGGCCGGCAGGAACACGTCCGGGTAGCGCTCCTCCATCTGCAGGGTGACGTCGAGCACCTCCATCACGGTGCGGCCCGGATGGGGCGAGTGGGTGGGGATGAAGCCGGCCCAGAACTGGGCCGCGACCTTGCCCTCCTTGAGGCGCGGGATGTCGGTGTCGTGGCCCTGGTGCACGCGCCCGGGCTCCCACACGGCGACGTCGCCCCTGGCGTCTCGGTCCGCCCGGATCACCCAGGGCAGATCATTGTGGCCGTCGAGCAGGGGAATGCGGTCGAGCAGGTCGAGGGCGTGCGCGAGGGCGCGGTCTTTGGCCATGGGTCACTCCGGGGTGGGGCGAATCGGCCACACCCGATCCCTAGTGAAGAGGCGGGAAAGCTGCCGCCTTGGAATTCGGACGTAAAGCTCGGAACCCGCAGGACGGGTCTGCGTTATGCGACCCATGAAGGATTTCTCCGGCCTGCGTGTCCTCGTCGTCGAGGACGAACTCCTGGTTGCGCTTGCGCTGGAGGACATTCTCAACGACATGGGCTGCGAGATCATAGGCCCGGTCTCCCAGATCGAGGAAGCCGAGACTTTCGCGCGCACCCGAGACATCGACGCCGCGATCCTGGACGTGAATGTGCGCGGCCGCCTCATCTACCCCGTCGCCGAGGTTCTCACCGGGCGGGGCGTGCCGGTGCTGTTCTGCAGCGGCTATTCCGACACCGCCGTGCTCCCCGCCCCGTTCCGCGCCCTGCCGCAGGTCGCCAAGCCCTATGACGAGAGCGCGCTCCGCCGCGCCATGGAGAAGGCCTTCGGCCATCTGCGGGCGGAAGGCCGGGCGCAGGGCTCCGTCCGGGCCTGACCCCTGGACCATGCTGCGCGATCGCCAGGACATGCAGCGCCTCTAGGCCTGCACCTGGATGTCCCGCGGCTCCGGCGTCAGCGGGAACGTCAGCACGCATACGACGCCGGTCGGCGGAAAGGCGAGCTTCACCGACCCTCCGAGTTCGAAGCCGACGCTGCGCTGGATGAGCGTCGATCCGAAGCCGCGCTTCAGCGGCTCGGCCACCGGCGGCCCGTCCTGCTCGCGCCAGGTCAGCGTCAGCGTCTCGCGCCCGTCGGCTTCGCCGATCGTCCAGTCCACGAACACCTGGCCCTTGTCGGACGACAGCGCCCCGTATTTGGCCGCGTTGGTGGCCAGTTCGTGGATGATGAGGTTCACGGTGAGAGCGTGCTGCGGGGGCAACTGCACGGGCTCGCCGCTCAGCACCACATGGCCCCCGTCGCCGCGGCGGAACGGCTTCAGCGCCTCCGCCAGCAGCTCGTCGAGATCCATGTCGCCCCAGTTGGCCCGCAGCAGCAGCGAATGCGCGCCCGCCAGCGCATGCATGCGGCCCATGAAGGCGCCCTCGAACTCCGGCAGAGAGCTGCTGCGCCTGAGCGTCTGCTGGGCGATGGAGATCACCGTCATCAGCGTGTTCTTCACCCGGTGGCTCAGCTCGGCCACCAGGAGCCGCGTGCGCTCCTCGGCCCGCAGGCGCTGGTGGCGCACCTCCGACTCGCGCAGCGCCCGCTCGACCGCGGGGCCGAGCCGCTGCAGCCGCGGCTTCAGCACATAGTCGGTCGCGCCCTGCTTCAGCGACTCGATCGCGATCTCCTCGCCCAGCACCCCCGAGACGAAGATGAAGGGCGTATGGGGCGAAAGCTCCCGCGCCAGCGACAGCGCCGACATGCCGTCGAAGCTCGGCAGGGAGAAGTCGGACAGGATGAGGTCGTAGCCGCCCTCATGCAGCTGGGCGGTGAAATCCTCGCGAGACTCGACGCGCTGGATCGTGAAGGTCAGCCCGCTCCTGGCCAGGTATTCGGACACCAGGTCCGCGTCGAGCTCGCTGTCCTCGACGAGTAGGATGTTCACCATCGCGCGTTGGTCCATTCCATCACTTGCCGACGGCGGAGCGGCGGGCCCCCGGGGGCGGCGGCTCGTTGAGGATGGCCCAGAACATTCCCAGCTCCTGGATGGCTTCGAAGAACTCCTGGAAGTCAACGGGCTTGACCACGAAAGCGTTGACCCCGCGCTGGTAGCTGGCGACGAGATCGCGCTCCTCTCGCGAGGATGTGAGCATGACGACCGGGATGGGGCGCAGGTCCTCGTCCTTCTTGATCTTCTCCAGCACCTCCAGCCCGTCGATCTTCGGCAGCTTGAGGTCGAGCAGCACCACGGCGGGCTCGCCGGGCTCGCGCTGGGCGAAGGCGCCCTTGGAATAGAGGTAGTCCAGCGCCTCCGCGCCGTCGCGCACCACGACCACCTCGTTGGCGAGCTGGCACTTGGCCAGCGCCGCCAGGGTCAGCTCCACGTCGCGCGCGCTGTCCTCCACCAGCAGGATGGGTCTCAGTTCGGCCATCAGCGCCGCTCCATGTGAGGCAAGGAAAAGAAGAAGCATGCGCCCTGGTCGACCACGGCCTCGGCCCAGGCCCGGCCGCCATGGCGCTCGACCATGCGGCGCACATTGGCGAGCCCGATGCCGGTGCCTTCGAAGTCCTCGGCCCGGTGCAGGCGCTGGAAAACGCCGAAGAGCTTGCCCACATAGGCCATGTCGAAGCCGACGCCGTTGTCGCGCACGCTATAGACCGTCTCCCCGTCGCGCCGCTCGCCGGCGATCTCGATGACGGCGACGTCCTCGCGGGCTGTGTATTTCAGCGCGTTCGAAATCAGGTTCTGCCACACCTGCCGCAGCAGGCTCGGGTCCCCGTAGGTCGGCGGCAGGCGGCCGATGCGCCACTCGATGGCGCGGCCCTCCATCTCGGGGGAGAGCAGGCGGCGCACCTCCTCGACGAGCTTGCCCATGTCGATGCGGACGGGATGCAGCGTCACCCGGCCCGCCTGGGAGAAGCTGAGCAGGTCGTCCACCAGCCGCCCGGCCGAGAACGCCGACTGGATGATGTTGGAGAGGTAGTGCGACGCCTTCTCGTCGAACTTGTCGCCGTCGCGTTCGCGCAGCAGTTCGGCGTAACCGACGATGTGGCGGAACGGCGCGCGCAGGTCGTGCGAGACCGAATAGGAGAAGGCCTCAAGCTCCTTGTTGGACTTCTCCAGCTCCTCGCTGAGCTCGGCCATCTGCTCGGCCCGGCGCAGCACGATGTCGACGATCGCGCCGCGCAGGTTGCGGGCGGCGTCGATCTCGGCGGCGGACCAGGGCATCGCCGTCAGCCGCACGGTCTCCTTCCAGGCCTCGAAGGACGTGCGCGGATGCAGGCGCTCGGAGTTCGGCTCGGCGATCTTGCGCGGCTCGCCCGCCCACTGGACGGTGCGGATCACCTCGGGCCGGAACCACAGCACATAGCTGGCGTGGATCTGCGAGATGGAGATGCCCAGCACGCCGCTGGCCCGGTCCTTCAGGGCCGCCGCGTCCGGGACCAAGCCGGCCAGGGAATCGGTGGCGAAGACGCCGTCCTCGATATGGGGGCCGATCCGGTGAGCCAGCGCCAGGATCTCGTCCCGGCTGGGCGTCTCGCCCACCCGCTTCACCTCCAGGTCCGACACCACGGCCGCGCCCGTGGCTCCGGTCAGCGCCAGCAGGCGCTCGCCGTCCTGGGTGAGCCCGTTGAGGAATTGCGGCGCCACCGCCATCGAGGTCAGCAGCCGCCCGTGGATCTCCTGCAGGCGCACGCGCTCGGCCGCCTCGGCGTAGAGGCTGAGCCCGGCCAGGCGCATCGCCACGAGCTGGCCGATGAAGTCGCAGGCCGACCTCACCGGCTGCGGCGCCCGTCGGCTCTTGGCGTTGTGGCACGAGATCAGGCCCCAGAGCCGGCCATTGACCACGATCGAGATCGACATGGACGCGGCCGTGCCCATGTTGCGCATGTATTCCAGATGCACCGGCGAGACGCTGCGCAGCACCGAGAAGCTCATGTCCAGCGGCTCGGGCGACCCGCCGTCGTCGGCGCGCAGGATCGGAACCGGCGTGTAGCCGGCGTCCGGGATCTGGCGCACGCGGTTCAGCCGGTAGAGCTCGCGGGCCTGGGCCGGGATGTCGCTCGCCGGGAAGCGCAGGTCGAGATAGGAGGGCAGCGCGTCGTTGCGGCTTTCGCCGCGCACCGCGCCGTTCCAGGCCTCGTCGAAATCATAGACCAGCACGCGGTCGAACCCGGTCGTGCGCCGGACCGCGGCCGCCGCGCTCTGCGCGATCTCCGCCACGGTGCTCGCGTCCTGCAGGTCCGTCGCCAGGCGCCGCACGTCGGCGTAGAGGTCGTCGGCGTGGTGGGGGCCGCCGGTCGCCTCCTCCAGCTCCAGCACGACCAGCCCGCCCGCCCGGTGCGCGACGGGGTGATAGGCCGCCCCTCCGACGGTCACGACCCGCGTCGGCGCGAATCCCGGCCCCGGGGAACCCGGCCCGGAGGAACCCGGCCCGGAGGCGAGCCCCTCCAGAAGCTCGGCGCCGCCGTCGCGCAACACCTGCGCCAGCGGCCGGCCCAGCGCCTGGGCGGCGTCCACGGTGAGCGCCGCCGCCGCGTTGGCGCTGACCTGCCGGATCGTCCAGTCGGCCGGATCGAGCGCGAACAGCACGCCGTGGGGCTGGATGCTGCCCGGCGTGCGGATCGGCTCGCGCGCGCAGCTGTCGAGCACGGCGTCCGTCACCGGCGCGCGCCCGCCCGCGGGCGTCCGCCCGCCAGTTCCCCCCGCTGTCGTCCCGACCGCCTCATCCATGGCGCGTCCTCGCGGGCGCGAACAGGCAGGCCTGCAGGCTCTCGAAGGTCGCCAGCGCGGCGCAGACGATGCGGTCGTCGGCCGCCGGCGAGGACAGCGACGCCAGGATGTCCTGGAACGCCCGCCAGCGCGCCGCGACGTCGCGCCCGTAGCTGGCGAAATAGGTCGCGCCCGGCCCGGCGAGGCCCAGCCGGCGCTCAAGGCTTTTGGCGATCACCTGCCCACCCATCGTCGATCCCTCGAGCACGTAAAGCGACCCCATGGCCTCCTCGACGTCGTCCAGCCGCGGGATGCGGGGCGTCTGGCGCAACGGCGCCAGGCCGAGCGCCGCGAGGTCGGCCTCCAGCAGCGGCAGCTTGCGGCGCGGGCCGAAGAACGCCTCGTCGCCGACCAGCTCGCCGATGCGTGGCTCCCAGATGCGGAAGAACGCATGGAAACGGGCGACCAGCGCGCCGTAGCGCTCCAGCGTCAGCCCCGGCCCGAGCATGTCCAGGTCGGACTCGATCCGGTCATGCGCGGCGCGAGTTTCGGTTCGCAATCTCGTCAGCAGCATCGCGTCGTCGGCGTCCCGGTCAGTCGCCGGTCGCGCGACAGCGTCGTCCGGCCCCTTCCGGTCCGAACGCAATCCCCTTAACGCCGAACCCGCCGCGCGGTTCCGGGCCATATCGCCATTTTTCAAAGGATCGGCGCGCCCCACCTGAGGGGGGCGTCAGCCAGGGGAAAACGAGCATGGGGGGCTTCCTCGTCGCCGGCCCCCGACCGTACCGCGCCTCGGCCCGAGGCGTCCAGCGTCCGTTCAGCGCAGCTCCGCCGTCAGGCCGAGCCGGTCCCGCCGCATCCAGCGCGCCAGCATGAGTCCCGCCACGATCGCAAGCCCTGTGGCGAGCCCCGACCAGATCCCCGCCCCGCCGAAGCCGAGCGGAAAGGCCAGCACGGCGCCGAGCGGCAGCCCGACGCCCCAGTAGCCGATGGCCGCGTAGATCATGGGCATGCGGGTGTCGTGCAGGCCGCGCAGCATGCCCTGCCCGACGGCCTGCGCGCCGTCGGCGACCTGGAACAGCGCCGCGAAGGCCAGGAACAGGACCGCGGTCTCCACCACCGGCGCGTTGCCGGGCGCCGAGGCGTCCAGGAACACGCCGATCAGCGCCCGCGGGGCGGCCAGCATCGCCGTCGCGGTCAGAACCATGGCCCCGACCCCGAGCCCGAACGCGGTCCACCCGGCGAGCGTGGCGGCCTCCCGCTCCTTCGCCCCATAGGCGCGCCCCACCCGCACCGTCGCGGCCTGCCCGATGCCGAGCGGGATCATGAAGGTGAGTGACGCGATCTGGATCGCCACCGCGTGCGCCGCCAGCGAGGTCGGCCCGATGATCCCCATCAGGAACACAGCGCCGTTGAAGATCGACACTTCGAAGATCAGCGTCGCCCCGATCGGCAGGCCGACGCGCCAGAACGTTCGGAACCGCGGCCAGTCCGCCCGCCAGGCCCGCCCGAACAGCCGATAGCGGCGGAAACGCCGGTCCAGCGAGACCACGCCGGCCAGCACGGCGAACATCAGGATGGTCGCGCTCAGGGTCGCAAGCCCGGAGCCCGTCAGGCCGAGCCGGGGCGCCCCCCAGTTGCCGAAGATGAGCAGCCAGTTGAACAGCGCATTGGCGGCGAGCCCGAGGAACACGCCCAGCATCGCCCAGGCGGGACGCTCCATCGCGGCCATGAAGGAGCGCAGGACGAGATAGAGGAGGAACGGCGCCATGCTCCATTGCAGCATGTGCAGATAGGCGCCCGCCTGCGCGGCAAGCCTCGGCTCCTGGCCGAGGCGCAGCAGCACGGCCTCGCCGTTCCACAGCACCGCCCAGCACGGAACGCAGATGCACAACGCCGCCCAGAAGCCCTGGCGGACGGTGCGGCGCACCTCGCGCACGGCGAACCGGTTGCGTCCCCTCTCGGTCGCCACCAGCGGCGCTGTGGCGCTCATCACCCCGATGCCGAAGATGAGGAAGAAGAAATAGAGGTTCGCCCCCAGCGCGCTCGCCGCCACCGCCTCCGGCCCGAGCCGGCCCAGCATGAGCACGTCCGTCGCCGTCATGCCGGTCTGGGCGAGGTTGGTCAGGATCAGGGGCCAGCTCAGGGCCAGGGTCGAGCGGACTTCCCCGACCCATGCGGCGCGGGTCGGGCGGGAAACGGCGGCGATGGTCATCAGCGATGTTCTAGAGAGAAGGGCGCCTTGCGAGAAGGCGGTTCGCCCGAAAAAGAGGCGAATGCGGCGGCATGGCTGCCATCCGCCGATGAGGGGCCGAAGTCCCGGCCACGAAAAAGGGGCCCGCCGAAGCGAGCCCCTGGTTCACGCCGCAACGCCTCACGGGCAGGGATGGCGCAGCCCATCATAGCCCAGGAAGGTGCCGCTGCCCGGGTCGTAGGACCGGTAGCGCTGGGCGCAATAGTCCGCGCCGCCGCCCCCATAGGCGTAGCCAGGCTCCTCGATCACGGTCGTGCGCGGCTGCGAGAGGGCCCCGCCGAGGATCGCGCCGGTCGCCAGGCCGGCGATGCCGGCGGCCGCGGCCGCCCCGCCATAGCCCCAGCCGCGGCGATATCCGTAGCCGCCGCCGTAGTAGCCGCGCCCGTAATAGCCGCCCCGATGGCCGTAGCCAGGCCCGTAGCCGCCGCGCCACTGGACCTGCGTGGCCAACGCGGCGTCGCTCGCCGCCTGCGCGACGGGCGCGCCCGCCGCCGGCATGGCGGACGCCGGACGCGTCGCCATCGTCGCGCCCGCCAGCGAGGCGGCCGCGAAGATCATCAGGGTGGTCCTGGGAACAACCATGGTCATGCAAAGCTCCTGTCGTGTCGACGACTGTTGCAGGATCAACGCGCTGGGCGGCCAGGAGGTCCCCGGCGCGCGACATCGCGCCTCACCGCCGGGCCGGGCGTCGCGGATCGTGGCGTCACGGCTTGGGCTCGGACCCCGTCGCGCCGCCCGTCGACGAGCCGCCCGTCGAGCCCGCGCCCGGGCCGGTCCCCGAGCTGGAGCCGGACGGCGCCATGGTCTTGGCCCGGTCCATCAGGCTGGTCGCGGCGTCCACGCAGGCCTTCATGGGCTCGCCGGGGCTGCACTGCACGGCCAGGCGCACGTCTCCGGCCCGCAGCATGAAGCGGGCGCCGGCGCGGCCCATGCCGCCCATGCCCATGCCGCCGCCCATTTCCCCCTGGCGCATCATGCGGCGCATCATCTCGCCATGCATGCGCATCTGCTCGGGCGACATGCCGCCCTCGTCCATGCGGCGCTCGCGCCAGCCGCCCCGCCCGGAATCGCGGCTGCGCCACGTCTCGTCCCGGCCGCCGTCGCGGCCGCCGCTGTCGTCGCGCTGGGCGGACCGGGATCCGGCGTCGCCGTGGCCGCGCCAGCCGGACTCGTCGTGGCGGCTCCAGTCGCTGCGGCCGGATCGGCCGCCCCCGCGGTCGCCGTGGTCGCTGTCCCAATCGCCGTCGTCATGGCCGCCCATGGGCATGACGTCGCCGCGGCGGTCCCAGTCGGGCGCGCCGGATTGGGCGTGCGCCGACAGCGGCAGGCAGGCGAGAACGCCCGCCAGAACGAGGATCCTGCGCATCGTTGAGCTCCATGGATGTCGTTGCGGTCGCGCGGCCGTTCGCCGGCCGCGCCAGACCCGACACCCAACGCGCCCCGCCCCCGCGCCGTTCCGGCCGGGCGCGGGCGATCGCCCAAAGACGGCCAGCCCTGAGACGGCGAGCCCGAAGGCTCGCGGTCCCGCGGGGGACGGCTGGTCGGCTCAGTTGTCCAGGAAGCTGCGCAGCTTGCGGCTGCGGCTGGGGTGCTTGAGCTTGCGCAGCGCCTTGGCCTCGATCTGGCGGATGCGCTCGCGGGTCACCGAGAACTGCTGGCCGACCTCTTCCAGCGTATGGTCGGTGTTCATGCCGATGCCGAAGCGCATGCGCAGCACGCGCTCCTCGCGCGGGGTGAGCGAGGCCAGCACGCGCGTGGTCGTCTCGCGCAGGTTCGACTGGATCGCCGCGTCGATCGGCAGGATGGCGTTCTTGTCCTCGATGAAGTCGCCGAGATGGCTGTCTTCCTCGTCGCCGATGGGCGTCTCGAGGGAGATCGGCTCCTTGGCGATCTTCAGCACCTTGCGCACCTTCTCCAGCGGCATGGCGAGCTTTTCGGCCAGCTCCTCCGGGGTCGGCTCGCGGCCGATCTCGTGCAGCATCTGGCGCGAGGTGCGGACGATCTTGTTGATCGTCTCGATCATGTGCACCGGGATGCGGATGGTCCGCGCCTGGTCGGCGATCGAGCGCGTGATCGCCTGCCGGATCCACCAGGTGGCGTAGGTCGAGAACTTGTAGCCGCGGCGGTACTCGAACTTGTCCACCGCCTTCATGAGGCCGATATTGCCCTCCTGGATCAGGTCCAGGAACTGCAGGCCGCGGTTCGTGTACTTCTTGGCGATGGAGATGACGAGGCGCAAATTGGCCTCCACCATCTCCTTCTTGGCCTGCCGGGCCTCGCGCTCGCCCTTCTGCACCATGTGGACGAGCTTGCGGAACTCCTGGATCTCCAGGCGCGTATCCGCCGCCAGCGTGTGGATCTCCTGGCGGATGTCCTTGATGGTGTCCTTCTCGGAGGCGATCAGCTCGCGCCAGCCGCGCGTGCCGAGCTTGGAGACGCGCAGCACCCATTTGGGGTCGAGCTCGGAGCCCTGGTAGTTCTTCAGGAAGTCCTCGCGCGAGACGCGGTAGCTTTCGGCCAGGCGCATCAGCCGGCCCTCGAGGCCGATCAGCCGCTTGTTGATGTCGTAGAGCTGCTCCACCAGCGCGTCGATGCGGTTCTGGTTGAGCGACAGCGACTTCACGTCGGTGACGATCTCTTCCTTGAGCTTCTTGTACTTGCGCTCCTGGGCGGGCGACAGCGAGGTGTTCTGCAGCTTGGACTCGACGTTCTGGTCCTGCAGGCGGCCCAGCTTCTTGTAGGCGTCGGCGATGCGGTCGAAGGTCTCCAGCACCTTCGGCTTCAGCTCCGCCTCCATGGCCGACAGGGAGACGTTGTTCTCCATGTCGTCCTCCTCGAGGTCTCCCTCGGGGATCGGCGCTTCTTCGCCCTCGGCGCGCGCCTCCGGCTGCGGCGCGGCGACGCCGTCGACGGCCTCGCCCTCCTCGCCTTCGACCTTCGGGCCGCCCTTGCCTTCGGGGCCCGCATAGGTGGCTTCCAGGTCGATGATGTCGCGCAGGAGGACCTTGCCCTCCATCAGCTCGTCGCGCCAGATGATGATGGCCTGGAAGGTCAGCGGGCTCTCGCAAAGCCCCGCGATCATCGCCTCGCGGCCGGCCTCGATGCGCTTGGCGATGGCGATCTCGCCCTCGCGGGAGAGCAGCTCCACCGAGCCCATCTCGCGCAGATACATGCGCACCGGATCGTCCGTGCGGTCGGTCGGCTCGGCCTTCTCGGCCCGCGCCACGACGGCGCGCGGGGCCGCCTCCACGAGGTCGCCCGGCTCGTCGTCGTCGTCGGCCGCCGCGGCGCCCTCCTGGCCCTCGGCGCGCTCGGTGTCGGCTTCCTCCGACTCCACCACGTTGATGCCCATCTCGTTGAGCATCGCGTAGATGTCCTCGATCTGGTCCGAGGAGTTCTGGTCCGAAGGGAGGACCTCGTTCAGTTCGTCGTAGGTGACATAGCCGCGCTTCTTGGCGAGCTTGATCATCCTCTTGACGGCCTGGTCGGTAAGGTCGAGAAGCGGGCTGTCGACCTGCGGCGCCTCAGCCACGTCGCCCTCGTTCTTCTCAGTCGTTTTGGTCGCCATGCCCGGTCGCTCCAAGCCTGTCCCGCCCCGCCGCGGGTGAATCTTCAACGCAGAAACGGGCGGCAAGGACCATCGGTCCATCCGCCCTTATCGTCTTGTCATCCGGATCAAAGTCGCGAATCGTTTACGTCACCCTTAACCACGCGCGTCATTCCGGTCGTCACGCCGCCCCTGCGCATCGCCCGACGCAGGCCCGACCGCGGATGAGATCTCCGCCGGGCCAGGCCGCCGGGCCGCCCGAGAGAGGGCGCCAGAGGGTCATGGCCGGGAGGTCAGGTCGTCGTCCCGCCCGCCCCTCTCGATCTCGGCTTCCATCCCGTCGATGGCGGAAAGCTGCAACCGGAGGTCTCGGATCCAGGCGAGGCTGGCCTCGCTCTCGTCCTGGGCGAAGGCCATCTCGGCCATCCCGAGCTCTTTATGTAGCGTCCGCGCCTTGTGATGCAAGGTCGTGGCCTGACGAAGGCTTTCCCTCACTTCGACGGGATCGGCTCCGGAGTCAAGACACCACCGGTCGCCGGGGCGCACCGCCGCCTCAACCCGGGCGAGCAGCGGGCCGATCCCGCGCAGCTCCAGAGTCTCGCGCGAGACGTCCGCTCCGCCGGCCGCCCTGTCGGCGTCCAGGTCGACCAGCGCCTGGCGCAGGCGGTTGGTGTCGGGATGGGCGAGATCGAGCTCCAGCAAGGCCTCCGCCTGGCTGGCGAGCAGGTCCGGATGGGCCACGAGCGCGGCCAGGATCAGGGCTTCGCGGGGCGAAACGGTCGGCGTCTTGGAGAAGAGCGCGCTGCGGGACAGGCTCTCGGACGCCCGCACCGGCTCGCCTGAGAAGCCGCCCTGGCGCCGAGGGTCGCGCCCGCGCGCCCCGCCCCGGCCGGCCGCGAAGCCCTGCCCGCGGCCGCCCTGCCCATAGCCGCCCTGCTGCGGGCCGGACTGCTGGCCATAGCCGCCGCTGCGGGGCGAGAGCTGGCGCAGGCGCGCCTCCATCTCGGCCCGGTAATGCTTGCGCAGGTCTTCGTCGCGGATGCCGGCCAGCAGCGCCCGCAGGCGCTTCTCCAGCATGGCCTTGCGCTCCGGCGTGTCGAGCGGCCCGGCCTCGACCTCGCGCGTCCACAGGATCTCGACCATGGGGGACGCCCCGTCGAGCACCCGTGCGATCGCCTGGCCGCCGCCCGACCGCGCGAGGTCGTCCGGGTCCTGCCCTTCCGGCAGCAGCGCGAAGCGCACCGACTTGCCGGGCTCCAGCAAGGGCAGCGCGACGTCGATGGCCCGGAAGGCGGCGCGCCGTCCCGCCTTGTCGCCGTCGAAGCACAGGATCGGCTCGTCGGCCATGCGCCACAGCAAGGTGAGCTGCTCGGGCGTCAGCGCCGTGCCCAGCGGCGCCACCGCATGGGGAAATCCCGCCATCGCCATGGCGATCACGTCGACATAGCCCTCCACGGCGATGACGGTCCCCTTGTCATGCGCGGGCTTGCGGGCGTTGTGGTGGTTGTAGAGCACCGCGCCCTTGTGGAAGAGCGTCGTCTCGGGGCTGTTCAGGTATTTGGCCGGAACGTCGGCGGCCAGCGCCCGGCCACCGAAGGCGATGACGCGGCCGCGCACGTCGCAGATCGGGAACATCAGCCGGTCCCGGAACCGGTCGAACGGCACCGGCACGTCGTCGCCATGCACCAGCAGGCCCGTCTCGATCATGGCCTCGACGGCGACGCCCTTGCCGGCGAGGTGGTCGCGCAGGGCATGCTTGTCGGGCGCCGCGTAACCCAGGCCGAACCGCTTGCGGATCTCGCCGCCAAGCCCGCGGCCCTCGCAATAGGCCCGCGCCTTCAGCCCCGCCTTGCTCTCCAGCTGGCTTTCGAAGAACGCCGCCGCCAAGGCCATCACCTCGTGCAGGCTGCGGGCCTTGCGCTCCTGCTCCTCCGCCTCGCGGGACGCCTTGGGCAGCGTCACGCCGGCGAGCCCGGCGAGCTTCTCCACGGCCTCCGGGAAGGCGACGCCCTCCGTCTCCATCACGAAGGCGAAGATGTCGCCATGCTTGCCGGAGGAGAAATCGTGGAAGAAGCCCTTCTGGTCGTTGACGAAGAAGGACGGCGACCGCTCCGCGTTGAAGGGCGACAGCCCCTTCCACTCGCGCCCGGCCTTGGCCAGCCTCACCCGCTTGCCGACGACCTCCGACACGGGAAGCCGGGCGCGGATCTCGTCGAGAATGCCGGGCGGGAATTTCATGCCTGGCTCATATAGGGCTGCGCCGAGTCGGCCGGAATGATTGACGGGTTACGCCCGCTATCCACAGGCCTCAAGGTAGGCGGCGCCTTTGAGGAAAACCAAGGTTTCCTGGCCGTCATCCGCAGCGAGGCTCTCCGACACGAAGCTGTGCCGCCGATAAATGCCCGAGCGGCGAGTGGAGGCGATCTCTTACCCCACTCGCCATTCGCCGCTCCCCATTCGCCCTCACCCCTGCAGCTTGGCCTTGATCGCCGCGCTGGCCTTGCCGAAGTCCATCTGGCCGGCGTAGCGCTCCTTCAGGGCGGCCATCACCTTGCCCATGTCGCGCAGGCCCGCCGCGCCGGTCTGGGCGATGGCGGCGTCGATGGCGGCGGAGACCTCGGCCTCGTCCATCTGCTTGGGCAGGAAGCTGGAGATGATGGCGATCTCCTCGCTCTCCTGCTCGGCGAGCTCGGGACGGCCGTTGTCCTGGTAGATCTTCAGCGATTCCTGGCGCTGCTTGATCATCTTCTGCAGCAGCCCGAGGATCTCGTCGTCGGAGAGCGGGTCCTTTCCGGCCCCGCGCGCCTCGATGTCGCGGTCCTTCAGGGCGGCGGTGATCAGCCGGACGGTGGAGATGCGGCGCTTGTCGCCGGCCTTCATGGCCTCCTTCAGCGACGTGGTGAAGTCCTCGCGCATGGCGCTTGTCTTTCCTGTTGAGGCGGCGCGCCGGCCTCCCGGGCTTCGGGGCGGCGATGCAGGCCTGGTCTTAAGTGGCTGAAACCTGTTGTGAATTCCCAAAGCAATTCGGGTTGACGGGCTCTGTTGCGCGTCCTAGTTTGCCGGCCCGGCGCTCGGGTCCTGCGGACTCGGGTCGATAGCGTGCGGCGCTGCGTGTTCCCGGCGTTGACTTCCCGGCGGTCGAGTGTCCTGAGCGCAGCGTCTTCGCCGCGCCCGGGCGGCAGGATTTAGGACGAAAATGGCGAAGCTTCAAGATCAGGCCCACGGGCAGGCTGACGATGGCGGCTGGGCGGAGCCCCGCGCGACGGCGCTTCTGGTTCTGGCGGATGGCACGGTCCTGGAAGGGACCGGCGTCGGCGCCCTCGGCGAAGCGCCCGGCGAGGTCTGCTTCAACACCGCCATGACGGGCTATCAGGAGATCCTGACCGACCCGTCCTATGCGGGCCAGATCGTCACCTTCACCTTCCCGCATATCGGCAATGTCGGGGTCAACGACGAGGACGTCGAGACCATCAACATGGCCGCGTCCTCGGGCGTGCGCGGCGTCATCCTGCACACCGCCGTCACCGATCCGTCCAACTACCGGTCGAGCCGCCATTTCGACCTGTGGCTGAAGGCCCGCGGGATCGTCGGACTGACCGGGATCGACACCCGCGCGCTCACCGCCCTCATCCGCCAGAAGGGCATGCCGAACGCGATCATCGCGCATGATCCGTCGGGGAGCTTCGACGTGGAGGCGCTGAAGCGCCAGGCCGCGGCGCTGCCCTCCATGGACGGGCTCGACCTCGTCCCGATGGTCACCACCGCCCAGCGCTTCGACTGGGACGAGACCAGCTGGGCCTGGAGCAAGGGCTTCGGCCGGCAGGAGGCCCCCAAGCGCCACGTGGTCGCCATCGACTACGGCGTGAAGCGCAACATCCTGCGTCTGCTGGCCGACCGGGAGTGCAAGGTCACGGTCGTGCCCGCCACCGCCACCGCCGAGGACATCCTGGCCCTGCGGCCCGACGGCGTGTTCCTGTCCAACGGCCCGGGCGACCCCGCCGCGACCGGCGAATACTCCGTCCCGGTCATCCGCGCCCTGCTGGACGAGAAGATCCCCACCTTCGGGATCTGCCTCGGCCACCAGATGATGGCGCTCGCCGTCGGGGCGAAGACCGCCAAGATGCACCAGGGCCACCACGGGGCGAACCACCCGGTGAAGGACTTCACCACCGACAAGGTGGAGATCGTGTCCATGAACCATGGCTTCGCGGTGGACCGCGACAGCCTGCCGGCCAACGCCCGGGAGACGCATGTCTCCCTGTTCGACGGCTCCAATTGCGGCATTGCGCTGACGGACCGCCCGGCCTTCTCGGTGCAGCACCATCCGGAAGCCTCGCCCGGCCCGCAGGACAGCCACTACCTGTTCGACCGCTTCGTCCAGCTCATGGACGACAACAAGCGCTGAGCCTCGCTCCCGCCGCGAGGGCGGCCCCGGGGGGCCGCCCTGTCCGTCACGCTGTCAGGCGCAGGCCTCAGCGGGCGCCCTGGAGCCCCTTGTCCATCAGCGTGCGCCCGGCGTTGGCGAGCGCCTCGCCGACGCTCGCGTCCCGCACCGCGTCGGCCGCCGCCAGCATGCGCGACCCCGCGAGGAAGAGCTCGCCCGCGTTGAGCTTCTCGTTCTCCTCCCACCACCACGGGGGCGGCGGCGGAGGCGGCCAGTGGCCGACCGGCGGCCAGCCGATGGGCCATTTCGGCCAGCGCGGGCACAGCTCGTCGAAATCGGCCACCTTCGACAGAGCAAGCCGCACGAGGTTCTTGCCTGTCTCTCCCCCGACGCCCTCGGCCGTGCGGGTGAGGGCGATGATTTCGGCCAGATGCGCGTCCGCCGCCGCGATCACGGCGACCTCGCGGGTGGGCTGCGGCTGGCGCGCGTGCTCGCGCCGCTCCACGGCGGCGCCCAGCGCGCCAATCGGTCCATGCGGAAACACCGCGTCGGCCGCCTCGGGCCGGATGCGGACGATGAGCTGCGCGAGGAAATTGAACGCTGACTTGTCGACCATGATGCGCCTCCTGGTTTCGGTCGGACAGCGGCCCTGGGAGGAGAACCGCTGTCCCGACGAAGCCTAGGCCTGGCTGTTCGGGGCGGGTGTGAGGCGCTTTACACGCCATGCGCGAAGATTTCCGCCGGCTTGCCAGCGCCGGGATGGCGGCCCACGATGCGGCCTCCCCCATCCGCGACACCCAGAGGCAACCATGACCCATGCGGCGCGGCTCGGCGGAGCAGCCCTCGTCCTCGCGACCTTGCTGGCCGGCGCGGGAACGGCCGGCGCGGCCTCTCTCAAGGAGGGTCGCGCGCTGGCGCAGAAGAATTGCGGCCCCTGCCACGCCGTGGGGGCCAAGGGCGCGAGCCCCAACCCGAAATCACCGCCCTTCCGCACGCTGAGCCAGCGCTATCCCATCGATTCGCTGCAGGAGGCGCTGGCGGAGGGAATCACGGTCGGCCACGAGGGCCTCGACATGCCGGAGTTCCGGTTCGCGCCGGAGCAGGTCGACTCGCTCGTGGGCTACATCAAGAGCCTCGCGCCCGAAAAACCGGCCTCCCCCTCCCGGGCGAAGGCGCCGCCGAAGCCCTGATCCGAGGTCCCGGTCCCGCTGGCCGCGCAATCGCGCTACAACCTTGTTCGGGCCGCGTCGGCCCGGGGAGTGCGCGGTTCATCATGGCCAGGTCGTGGCGCGATTTCTTCGACGGCGAACATTCCATCTATGTGAATGCGCGGCACAAGGCGCTGCACGACCGCATGGTCGCGCGCGACGTCGCCGCCATCGTGGCCTCGCTGGCGGCGGCGGGCCGCCCGCCGACCGTGCTGGACTTCGGCTGCGGCGAGGCGACCGAGGCCCAGGAGGTGGCGCGGGTCTCCTCCAGCCTCATCCTGTCGGACGCCGCGCCCGCCGTTCTGGCGCGCGTGCGCGAGCGCTATCGCGGCGATCCGCGCATCCGCGTCCTGGATCCCGGCGAGGTCGAGGCGCTGGCGCCCGGGAGCCTGGACGTCGTGGCGGTCAACTCGCTGCTGCAATATCTGCCGCGGGCGGAGCTCCAGCGGCTGCTGGAGGTCTGGCGCGATCTGCTGGCGCCCGGGGGCCATCTCGTCGTCGGCGACGTGGTTCCGCCCGACGTCAGCCCGCTGACCGACGCGGCCGCGCTGCTGCGCTTCGGCTGGCAGGGCGGCTTCCTGGCGGCGGCCGGCGCCGGGCTTGTCCGCACCGCCCTGTCCGACTACCGCAGGCTCCGGGCCGAGCTCGGCCTGTCCACCTATGACGAGAACGTCATGCTGTCGCTGCTCGAGAACGCCGGCTTCGAGGCGCGCCGCCGCCGCCCCAATATCGGCCACAACCAGGCCCGCATGACCTTCGTGGCGACCCGGCCGGACTGACGCGCTCCCGCGTCACAGAGGCGCGGGCGGAACCTCGGATCGTCCGCGGAAGGTCCACCAGCGGTTGGCGGCGAAGCTCCACACCATCACGAGCCCGGTGGTGACGAGCTGCGCCAGGAGATAAGGCGCCCCGGCCCGGCCGTGCAGCAGCGCCATGGAGAGCCCGGTCAGCCCGAAGCCGACCCCCGCCACCAGGGCGAAGCGCCATGTCGCCTCGCCATGCGGCCGGTCGCTGCGGAAGGCGTAGCGGCGGTTGAGCCCGTAGGAGACGACGCCCCCCGCCACATAGCCGGCCAGCGTCGCCCAGACCGCATGGACGCCCGCGAGCTCCACCAGCCCGACGAGCAGCCCGTAATGGACGACGGCCGCCGCCACGCCCACCCCGGCGAAGGCGGAGATTTGGCGCGACAGGGCGGCGGCGGCGGTGCGGGACGTCGGTCGGAATTCGGACACGGGGCGCTTTTGGGCCGTGTCGCCGCCCCGGTCAATGCCGGGGCCGCCGAGTCCACAGCCTGCGCGGCCTTGGCCCTTCCCACGGCTGCGATTCTCGTTTAATGACACGCGACTTTCGGCGGGAAGTCTCGATAACCGGCGTCCCCGCCCGAAACCTGATCCAGGTTCCCGCGAGGACGCGCTCCGGCCGTAGATTTGGCCCATAGCGCGGCCTTTTTTTGTGCGCGCGTCCAGGCGGGATCACCCGCCTCGCGCCGAGCCATGATGACGAGGCGACATGCCGAAGCGGACAGACATCTCCACCATCCTGATCATCGGCGCGGGGCCCATCGTCATCGGCCAGGCGTGCGAGTTCGACTATTCGGGCACGCAGGCCGTCAAGGCCCTGAAGGCAGAGGGCTACCGCATCGTCCTGGTGAATTCGAACCCGGCGACGATCATGACCGACCCGGACATGGCGCACCGCACCTATGTGGAGCCCATCACCGCGGAGGTGGTGGAGAAGATCATCGCCAAGGAGCGCTACGCCGTTCCGGGCGGCTTTGCGCTGCTGCCCACCATGGGCGGCCAGACGGCGCTCAACTGCGCCCTGTCGCTGAAGAAGATGGGCGCGCTGGAGAAATACGACGTCGAGATGATCGGCGCCACGGCCGAAGCCATCGACAAGGCCGAGGACCGCGAGCTCTTCCGCGACGCCATGACCAAGATCGGGCTCGACACCCCCCGCTCGCACCAGATCAAGACGCTGGCCGGCGCGCTCGACGCCCTGGCCGACATCGGCCTGCCGGCGATCATCCGCCCCTCCTTCACGATGGGCGGCACCGGCGGCGGCATCGCCTACAACAAGGCCGAGTTCATCGAGATCATCGAGCGCGGCATCGACGCGTCGCCCACCAACGAGGTGCTGGTCGAGGAGAGCGTGCTCGGCTGGAAGGAGTACGAGATGGAGGTGGTCCGCGACCGCGCGGACAACTGCATCATCATCTGCTCCATCGAGAACATCGACCCGATGGGCGTCCACACGGGCGACTCGATCACCATCGCGCCGGCGCTGACGCTCACCGACAAGGAATACCAGCGCATGCGCGACGCCTCGCTGGCGGTGCTGCGCGAGATCGGCGTGGAGACCGGCGGCTCCAACGTGCAGTTCGCCATCGACCCGGAAACGGGGCGCATGATCGTCATCGAGATGAACCCGCGCGTGTCGCGCTCCTCGGCGCTGGCCTCCAAGGCGACCGGCTTCCCGATCGCCAAGGTCGCGGCCAAGCTGGCGGTCGGCTACACGCTGGACGAGATCGCCAACGACATCACGGGCGGGGCGACTCCGGCCTCCTTCGAGCCGACCATCGACTATGTGGTCACCAAGATCCCGCGCTTCGCGTTCGAGAAGTTCCCGGGCGCCGAGAAGACGCTGACCACCTCCATGAAATCGGTCGGCGAGGCCATGGCGATCGGCCGGACCTTCCAGGAATCGCTCCAGAAGGCGCTGCGCTCGCTGGAGACGGGCCTCAGCGGCCTCGACGAGATCGAGATCGAGGGGCTGGGCCTCGGCGACGACAAGAACGCCATCCGGGCCGCCCTCGGCACGCCGACGCCGGACAGGCTGCTGCAGGTCGTCCAGGCCATGCGCTACGGCTTCGACGTCGAGCAGATCTACCAGGCCTGCAAGATCGACCGCTGGTTCCTCCAGCAGCTCTGGTCCATCGTCGAGACCGAGAACAAGATCAAGGCGCTGGGCCTGCCGACCACGGCCGGCCCGTTCCGCCAGCTCAAGGCCATGGGCTTCGCCGACGCCCGCCTCGCCATGCTGGCCAGGCTGTCGGAGGCGGAGGTCACGCGCCGGCGCCGGGCGCTGGGCGTGCGCCCCGTCTACAAGCGCATCGACACCTGCGCGGCCGAGTTCGCCTCGCCCACCGCCTATATGTACTCCACCTATGCGCCGCCCTTCGCGGGCGTGGCGGCGGACGAGTCCCATCCCACCGACCGGCGCAAGATCGTCATCCTGGGCGGCGGCCCCAACCGCATCGGCCAGGGCATCGAGTTCGACTATTGCTGCTGCCACGCCTGCTTCGCGCTCAGCGACGCCGGGTTCGAGACCATCATGGTCAACTGCAACCCGGAGACGGTCTCGACCGACTACGACACCTCCGACCGGCTCTATTTCGAGCCGCTCACCGCCGAGGACGTGATCGAGATCCTGCTCAAGGAGAAGGAGAACGGCGAGCTTGTCGGCGTCATCGTGCAGTTCGGCGGCCAGACGCCGCTGAAGCTCGCCAAGGCGCTGGAGCAGGCCGGCATACCGATCCTCGGCACTTCGCCGGACGCCATCGACCTCGCTGAGGACCGCGACCGCTTCAAGCGCCTGCTCGACAAGCTCGGCCTCAAGCAGCCGCAGAACGGCATCGCCTATTCGGTGGAGCAGAGCCGCCTGATCATGCAGGACCTCGGCCTGCCGCTGGTGGTGCGCCCGTCCTACGTGCTGGGCGGCCGCGCCATGGAGATCATCCATGACGAGGCGATGTTCGACAAATACCTGCTCGGCACCCTGCCCGAGTTGGTGCCCAACGACATCAAGGCCCGCTACCCCAACGACAAGACCGGCCAGATCAACACGGTGCTGGGCAAGAACCCGCTGCTGTTCGACCGTTACCTGACCGACGCCATCGAAGTCGACGTCGACGCGCTCTGCGACGGCAAGGACGTCTATATCGCCGGCATCATGGAGCACATCGAGGAGGCGGGCATCCATTCCGGCGACAGCGCCTGCGCGTTGCCGCCCCACTCGCTGTCGCCCGAGACCATCGCCGAACTGGAGCGCCAGACCCGCGAGCTGGCGCTGGCGCTCGACGTCGGCGGGCTGATGAACGTGCAATACGCGCTGAAGGACGGCGACATCTACGTGCTGGAGGTCAACCCGCGCGCCTCCCGCACGGTGCCGTTCGTCGCCAAGGTCATCGGCGAGCCCATCGCCAAGATCGCGTCGCGCATCATGGCGGGCGAGAGCCTGGCGAGCTTCGGCCTTCAGCCCAAGCAGCTCGACCATATCGGCGTCAAGGAAGCCGTGTTCCCCTTCGCCCGCTTCCCGGGCGTCGACGTGCTGCTCGGCCCGGAGATGCGCTCCACCGGCGAGGTCATCGGGCTCGACAGCTCCTTCGGCATCGCCTTCGCCAAGAGCCAGCTCGGCGGCGGCGCCTCGGTGCCCAAGGCCGGCACGGTGTTCGTTTCGGTGCGCGAGGACCACAAGCCCCGCATCGTCGACACGATGCGCACGCTGGCGGACCTGGGCTTCAGGATCGTGGCCACGTCGGGCACGCAGCGCTATCTGGAGGATCGCGGCGTCCACGCCGCCAAGATCAACAAGGTGCTGGAGGGCCGGCCGCACGTGGTCGACGCCATCAAGAACGGCGAGATCCAGCTCGTCTTCAACACCACCGAGGGCAAGCAGGCGCTTCAGGACTCCCGGTCGCTACGCCGGGCGGCCCTCTTGCATAAGGTGCCATATTACACCACGCTAGCAGGAGCCGTGGCTGCGGCGCAGGGGATCAAGGCCTATGCGGGCGGCGATCTCCAGGTTCGCGCGCTGCAGGACTATTTCACGGCCCGTGACTGAAACCCGCCGGACGGCGGGGTTCACTGTCCGAACGCGGTCCGCATGAGTCCGAGCCCCTGAAAGGGGGGCCCGGAACGGCGGCCTTTTCGGGTTTGGCGGCTCTTGCGGATCAAGATCGAACGGAAGAAATGATGGACAAAGTTCCGATGACCCCCTCGGGCTACAGGGCCCTCGAGGAGGAGTTGAAGACCCGCCAGCAGGTCGAGCGTCCCCGCATCATCCAGGCGATCGCGGAGGCCCGCTCCCATGGCGACCTCTCCGAAAACGCCGAGTACCACGCCGCCAAGGAGCAGCAGTCCCTGAACGAGGGCCGCATCGCGGAGCTCGAGGACAAGCTGTCGCGCGCCGAGATCATCGACGTCGCCAAGCTGTCCGGCTCGACCATCAAGTTCGGCGCGACCGTGAAGCTGATCGACGAGGACACGGACGAGACCAAGACCTATCAGATCGTCGGCGAATCCGAAGCCGACGTGAAATCCGGCAAAGTGAGCATCACCTCTCCGATCGCCCGTGCGTTGATCGGTAAGAAGACGGGCGACTCGGTGGAAGTGAACACGCCCGGCGGAGGGAAAAGCTATGAAATCGTGGATGTCGCTTTCGTCTGACCGACGCAGCGTCCTGCGGGCGGGGCTCGGCCTCGCCGCCGCGGCGGCCACTGTCTCGCTCGCCGGCGCCCTGCCGGCGCAGGCCCAGGGCTTCGCCATCCGGGGCGTGTCGGTCGATGTCCGGCCGCTGGAGGCCCGCGGCCTCAACGGCTTCGCCGAGGCGCTGGGCGCCGAGGTCCACCGCCAGTTCCTGGCGCAGTTCGGCGACCGCATCACCGGCGACCGCCGCGCTCCCCTGCTGATCGTGACCCTCACCAGCCTGTCGATGAACGCGTCCGCCGGTTCGGCGGGCGGCCGCGCGGGCCGGGGCGGCGGCGGAGGCGGCGAGAGCGACTACCTGCAGGGCGAAGTCAGCCTCGGCGGCCAGAGCTTCCCGCTCCTGGTGCAGCAATATTCCGGCAATGGCGGCTCCTGGCGCGACCCCAATATCGACCGCCGCCGGGTCGAGGCCCTCGCCTTCGCCTTCGCGCAGTGGTCCCGGCGCAAGATCGGCGCCTGACATCCTCCATCCGCTTGACGACCAAGGGCCGGGGCCGTCGCTCCGGCCCTTGACATTGGCGCGCGCCGATCCGATGTGAATGAACGTTACATTCACATGGGAGGGACGGATGTCCTGCTCTGCTGCTTATGGTCGATATGAAGGCCGCGACTGGCGCGGTCGCGAGGGACGCGCCCGGTGGCGTCCGCTGGAGCTCGCCGCGATGATCGCCGGCTTCGTGTTCTTCTGGCCGGCGGGCCTGGCGATCCTGGCCTGGAAGGGCTGGAAGGAAGGCTGGTGTTTCGCCGGCTGCCGCAGCCAGGACGCCGAGCGGGGCGACCGCGTCGGCGCGCAGTGGGGCGGCTTCGGCGGCGGCGGCCAGGGCCCCGGCCCCGGCTGGCCCCGGCGCGAGCTGCGCCGCGACAGCGGCAACTCGGCCTTCGAGGACTACAAGCAGGCCGAGATCGCCCGCCTGCAGGCCGAGTTCGACCGGCTGGTCGAGGAGCAGCGCGCCTTCGGCGAGCACCTGGAGAGCCTGCGCCGCGCCAAGGACAAGGAGGAGTTCGACTCCTTCCTGGCCAGCCGCCGCGGCCCGCAGGGCGCCGCCCCCCAGGGCGCTCCCGGCCAGCCCCAGGCCTGACGGCGCCACGCCCATGAAAGAAGGGCGCGCCCTCGCGGGCGCGCCCTTTTTCGTGGCTGGGTTGGGGCGTCGGCGCGCCCCTAGTGGATCACCATCGCGCTGAACGGCCAGACATAGGCCTGCAGCATCACCAGCACGCCGACCAGGCAGGCCAGCACGATGGAGTGCCAGAACACGAAGCGCAGGATCGTGCCTTCATGGCCGAACCAGCCGGTCGCCGTCGAGGCCACCACGATCGACTGGGCGTCGATCATCTTGCCCATGACGCCGCCCGACGAGTTCGCCGCGCCCATCAGGATGGGCGAGAGGCCGAGCTGTTCGGCGGTGATCTTCTGCAACCCGCCGAAGAGCACGTTGGAGGCCGTGTCGGACCCGGTCAGGGCCACGCCGAGCCAGCCCAGCAAGGTGCCGAAGAACGGGTAGAGCACGCCCGTCGCCGCGAAGGCGAGGCCCAGCGTGGCGTCCAGGCCCGAGTAGCGGGTCAGCGTGCCGATGGCCAGCATGGCCATGATGGTCATCAGCGAGTAGCGCACCACCCAGAGCGTCTGGCCATAGGCCCGCACGAGCTGGCCGGGCGTGAACTTCATCACGAAGCCGGCGATGATCGCCGCGATCAGGATGCCGGTGCCGGTGAAGGACAGGTAGGTGAAGGCGAACACCGCGCCCTCGGAGGCGGGCTTGGCCACCACCGGCGGCACCTTCTGGATCATGTTGTGCAGGCCCTCCACCGGGTAGTTCCAGGTGAAGATCGGGTTGACCAGGTTCTTGAACCACTGGCCGCCCCAGATGATGACCACCACCGACAGGATCGCCCACGGGATCCAGGACATCCGCACCTGCTCGGGCGTCGCCTGCGGGATCGCGGGCGGCGGCGGGGGCGCGCTCAGGGCCGAGTCGTCCTTGGTGCGCAGCGCCGGCGAGAGCCACAGCTCGGAGGGCTGCCAGACCTTGAGGAAGCCGATCAGGCAGGCCATCGAGACCAGCGAGGCCGCGATGTCGACGATCCAGGGGTTGATGTAGTTCGACACCACGAATTGCGGCACGGCGAAGCTGACGCCGCAGACCAGGATCGCCGGCCAGATCTGGATCATGCCGCGGAAGCCCGCGAAGGCCCAAATCAGCCAGAACGGCACGATCAGGGAGAAGAACGGCAGCTGCCGCCCCACCATCGCGCCGAGCAGATAGGGGTCGAGCCCCGTCACGGTGGCGAGGCCCTGGATGGGCGTGCCGAGCGCCCCATAGGCGACCGGCGCCGTGTTGGCGATCAGCGACAGGCCGGCCGCCGCGAGCGGCGAGAAGCCGAGCCCCATCAGGATCGCGCCCGTCACCGCCACCGGCGTGCCGAAGCCGGACGCGCCCTCGAAGAAGGCGCCGAACGAGAAGGCGATCAGCAACAGCTGCAGCCGCCGGTCCGGCGTGATGCCGCCGATGGATTGCTGCAGGATCTGGAACCAGCCCTTCTCCACCGTCAGCCGGTAGAGGAAGATGACGTTCAGGATGATCCAGCCGATCGGGAACAGGCCCGTCACCGCGCCGAACACGGCGGCCCGGATGGCGACGCCCGCCGGCATCGTGAAGATGAAAATGGCGACGAGCAGCGCCAGGATCAGGGCGATGAAGGCGGCCACATAGGCCTCCACCTTGCCCCAGGCGATCAGCCCCAGCAGCGCCACGACCGGCAGCGCCGCCAGCAAGGTCGAGAGCACGGTGCTCCCGGTCGGATTATAGACTTGTGCCCACATGGCGTCCCCCAGTCCCCGCCCCGGGCCGTCGAAAGCGGCGCGGATTCGATCCGCCGTGGGGCGGAGGCCGGTCGGCAAGGAGAGTCGGGAGCCGGCCGGGGGCGAGATTTACACGGTCTCACCGTGCTTTCGACCGAAAGTTTCGGATATCCACCGAAGCCCTCCAGGGCGATGCGGCGGGGCGCGGCGCGATTCCTGACGCCCAAAGGACACGGCTCCGCTTTCGTTTATCGTCCTTAAAGAAACCGGTCGCATTGTCGCGATCATGAGACGCGGAGTAGCCCTGTATCTAGTCGGCTCCGCCGTCCTCGGTCTGTTGTCGGGTTGCGGCATGTTCGTCTACGAGCAGCGCGCCCCGTGGCGAGACGAGGCGGAGCAAGCCTGCCTCGCCTCCAGGGCCGTGCAGGTCACCGCCTATGTGGAGCCGGCCCGGGAGATCTCCGGCCCTGGCTCCTGCGGCATGTTGCGGCCCTTCCGGGTCTCGGCGGTGGCGGACGGAACCGTCGCCTTGTCCAGAAAGGCCACCTGGGCCTGCCCGGTGATCCCCGTCATCGACGGCTGGGTCAACGAGGTCGTGCAGCCGGCGGCCGAGATGATCTATGGCAGCCGGGTGGTGGAGCTGAAGGCGGGATCCTACTCCTGCCGCAGCGTCATGAACCGCCGTGGCGGCCCGCGCTCCGAGCACGCCTTCGGCAACGCCATGGACGTGATGGCCTTCCGCCTGGCGGACGGCCGCGAGGTCTCGGTGGCGCGCGGCTGGCGCGGCCAGCAGCCGGACCAGGAGTTCCTCCGCGAGGTCTTCGTCGGCTCCTGCGAGCGCTTCACCACGGTGCTGGGCCCGGGCTATCCGCAGCACGACGACCACCTGCATCTCGACCTCGCCCGCCACTCGGGCGGGCGGCGGGTGTGCAAGCCCATCATCAAGTTCGCGCCGCGCCTCGGCGCCTATGCGGCGGCGGGCGGCGCGGTCACGCCGCGGCCGATGGGCGGCGGCTACGGGACCGCGGCGGCCTCCCGCTACGGCGAGCCCTTGCCCGGCCCGACCGACCGGCGCCCCGTCCCGCTCGGCGGCGCCCAGGCGCTGTCGCAGCCCGTCTACGGCCAGCAGAGCGGCGCTACCCGGGCGCCCGCCAACGGCCAGGGCGGATACGGCCAGGCCGGGGCGGGCCAGCCCCGCCCGGCGACCTATCCGGGCCTGCGCCCGGGCGGCCCGATGCAGCTCGAGTTCCCCGGCGCGGGCGCGAGCACGCCCGAGGGCATGGACATGGACGAGCCGACCGAGGGCGACGACGACCCCTTCGCGGCGCAGCCGACCGCGCCCTCCTGGCCTCCCACGCCGCCCCGGCGCTATCCCTGAGCCCGGCCGCGCCGTCGGCGGATTGACAGGACGGCGCGAACGTCGCATGCGGGCCGTCGGCCCGTGCGGGCGAGCGGAGCCCGACCGTGCTGAACCCCGTGATGATCGAGGCGATCGGCAGCCTTGCGGCGCTGATCACCACCCTGTGCTGGATCCCGCAGGCCTGGCGGGTGATCCGCACCCGGGAGACGCGCGCCATCTCGCTGCCCGCCCAGGTGGCGCTTCTGATCGGCGTCGGCATGTGGCTGGTCTACGGCGTGCTGATGGGCATCGCCCCGCTGGTCTGGTCCAACGTCGTCACCTTCGCGCTGGTGGCCGTGATCGTGGCCATGAAGCTGCGCTTCGGTTGACCCTCCTCGAAAGGGGCTTTACGGCGGCCTGGCGCCGCCTACTTGGCATTCTCCTTTCGCCCCCCGAGAGACCCCCGCATGCTCGCGACCCACTCCACCCTGGTCCTGCCCGTGCTGATGCTGATCGCCTCGAACGTCTTCATGACGTTCGCGTGGTACGGCCACCTGAAATTCCCGGCCGTGTCGCTGCCGCTCGTCATCGTGGTGAGCTGGGGCATCGCGTTCTTTGAATATTGCCTGGCGGTGCCGGCCAACCGCATCGGCCATGCGGTCTATTCGGCGGCGCAGCTGAAGACCATCCAGGAGGTGGTGACGCTGGCGGTCTTCGCGGTGTTCTCCGTCACGGTGCTGAAGGAGCCGCTCACCCTCAACCACGCCGTGGGCTTTGCGCTCATCGCCGGCGGGGCGTTCTTCATCTTCCAGGGGCCTCTCTAAGGCCGCTTCAGCGCATGGCGAAGACGGACGGCCCCGCCCGCAGGACGTGCGCGGCCGCCGCCTGCCGGACAGGCGCGGCCTTGGCCGGCGCCGCGGCGATCGCCGTTCCGCCGGAGCGCACCGGGCCGCCGATGACAGCCGCGAGGGTTCCGGCCAGCAACGCCGCGAGCAGCGCCAGCGAGATCCGCAGCTGACGCCGCGCCTCGAAGCGCGACACGCTGAGCCGGCGCTCCGGCAGGGGCAGGCGGATCGGGTCGTCGGTGCGCGGGGTGCGGGGCATGGCGGGTCTCGGCTCGGGTCTCGACGGCCGGGACCATGCTCTCCCCGCCTCGTCCCGCCTGTGCGCCCGCGCACATGAGAGTCCCCGGACCGCGAGCCTTCAGGCTCGCCCCGGGGCCGCATGCGGACCCGAAGGCCCGCGGCGGAGGCTTACCGCAGGCTGGCGCAGAAGCGCTGGATCTTGCTGCAGGCTTCCTCGAGGAGCGCGTTCGAGGTGGCGTAGCTGATGCGGAAATTGGGGCCAAGGCCGAAGGCCGTGCCGTGGACCGCCGCGACGCCCTCCGATTCCAGCAGCTCGGAGACGAAATCCTCGTCGGTGGAGATCACCTTGCCGCTCGGGCCGGTCTTGCCCATCGCCTCGGCGCAGGACGGATAGACGTAGAAGGCGCCCTCCGGGGTCGGGCACTTCAGGTACTTGGCCTGGTTCAGCATCGAGACCACGAGGTCGCGGCGCTCCTCGAAGGCCGCGCGGGCCTTGGCGATGTAGTCCTGCGGACCGTTGAGCGCCTCCACGGCGGCCCACTGGGCGATGGAGCACGCGCCCGAGGTCTGCTGGCCCTGCACCATGTCCATGGCCTTCATCAGCTCCAGCGGGCCGGCCGCGTAGCCGATGCGCCAGCCGGTCATCGCATAGGCCTTGGACACGCCGTTCATGGTGAGCGTGCGGTCGATGAGGCTGGGCTCCACCTGGGCCGGCGTGGTGAACTCGAAGTCGCCGAACACGAGGTGCTCGTACATGTCGTCGGTGAGCACCCAGACATGCGGATGGCGCACCAGCACGTCGGTGATCGCCTTCATCTCGGCGCGGGTGTAGGCCGCCCCGGAGGGGTTCGACGGCGAGTTCAGGATCAGCCACTTGGTGCGCGGCGTGATCGCCCGCTCCAGGTCAGCGGCCTGCAGCTTGAAGTCCTGCCCGATCGGGCAGTTGACGAAGACCGGCTTGCCGCCGACGAGCAGCACCATGTCGGGATAGCTCACCCAGTAGGGCGCCGGGATGATGACCTCGTCGCCCGGGTTCAGCGTGCACACGAAGGCGTTGTAGAGCACCTGCTTGCCGCCGGTGCACACGATGGTCTGGTTGACCTTGTACTCCAGCCCGTTCTCGCGCTTGAACTTGGCCACGATGGCTTCGCGCAGCGGGTTGATGCCGGAGACGGGCGTGTACTTGGTCTCGCCGCGCCGGATGGCGTCCACGGCCGCGGCCTTGATGTTGTCGGGCGTGTCGAAGTCGGGCTCGCCGACCGAGAGGCTGATGATTTCGCGCCCCTGCGCTTTCAGGTCCCGCGCCTTCTGCGTCACTGCGATCGTGGCGGAGGGCTTTACGCGGGAGAGAGCGTCGGCGAGAAAGGCCATGGTCGGGCTCCGAAGCAGGCTGTGGCGGTCGTTCCCGGAACGGCCGCTCCCGGAACGGGGCGGACCCTAGTTCGCACGTCCTGTCACGTCCAGCCAAAAGCCGTGATCAATAAGCACAAACGGAGGAATGGAATGGGCTTTTCACGTCGCGCCGCGATCGCGGCCGCCGCGCTGGCTGCGGGCGCGCTGTCTTGCGCAGCTCCCCTCGGCGGCGCCCGGGCGCAAGCCTTTCCCAGCCGCACGATCACGCTGGTGGTCCCCTATCCGGCCGGCGGGCCGGTCGACGTGGTGGCCCGCCTCATCGCCCAGGAGGCCGGCACGGAGCTCGGCCAGTCGATCATCGTGGAGAACCGCGCGGGCGCCAGCGGCATCGTCGGCTCGCAGGCGGTGGCGCGCGCCGAGCCGGACGGCCACACCCTGGTGCTGGGCACCAACCAGACCCACGCCACCAACCAGAGCCTGATCAAGAGCACCTCCTACGAGGCGGCGCGCGACTTCGCCCCCGTGGCCGGCGTCGCCGACATCCAGCACGTCCTGGTCGCCCGCAAGGACCTCCCGGCCGAGACCGCCGCCGACCTCGTGAAGCTCGCCAAGGACAAGCCCGGCGCCCTCACCTACGGGTCGACCGGCAACGGCTCGGCCTCGCATCTGGCGGCGGAGCTGTTCAAGACCCGCGCCGGCGTCGACCTGCTGCACGTGCCCTTCAAGGGCGCGGCCCCGATGACGACGGAGCTGCTGGCCGGGCGCATCGACGTGGCCTTCGCCACCCTGCCCAGCGTCATCGCCCAGATCGAGGCGGGCGAGCTGAAGCCGCTCGCGGTGGCGAGCGCCAGGCGCGCCGCGCGGCTGCCGAACACGCCGACGCTCGGCGAGCAGGGCGTCCCGGGCGTCGAGGCCGACGCCTGGTTCGCGCTGTTCGCGCCGGCCAAGACCCCGGAATCCGTGGTGGACAAGCTCTACCGGGCGGTCGCGGCGGGCCTCGCCAGGCCGGCCGCCCAGGAGGCCATGGAGCGGCAGGGCCTGACGGTGGCGATGAAGTCCCCCGCCGAGCTTCGCGCCATGATCCCTGGCGAGGTCGCCAAATGGGCCGAGGTCATCCGCATCTCGGGCGCGCGCGTCGACTGAGGCGGCGCGCAAAAAAAAGGCCGGGCGTCTTGCGACACCCGGCCATTATGGAGCTGTTCCGGATCGCAACCCGAAAGCCGTCCAGAGGGGAACGGCCCGAACGCAGTCTCGACACCGGGAGGGGAGGTGGAGACTGCGACCGGAACCACCCCCTATATGCGGGTCGGGAGCTTTGCGTTCAACGCAGATGGCCTCATAACAGGCATGCGCTGCACGCGTATTGGGCGGAGACGGTCCACCGCGCGTGCGTTCAGTAGGTCCAGCGCTGCGCCTTGCTGACCAGGAAGTCGCGGAAGACCTGCACTCGGGCGACGCTCTTCATCTCTTCCGGATAGACCAGATAGCTGTCGAGCGCCGGCATCTCGTCGCCATTGAGCACCTGCACGAGGCCGGCCTCCGGCTCGATCAGGTAGTCGGGCAGCACCGCGATGCCGATGCCGCGCTCGCAGGCGCGCTTCAGGGCGGTGATGTTGTTGACCGTGAGCGCCGCCTGGCGGGGATGTTTGGCGTCCCGCCCCACGGTGGTGAGCCAGTGCACGTCCTTGAGGTAGGAGGGCGTCTCACCCCCATAGGTGAGGATCCGGTGCTCCTCCAGCTCGGAGATGTCGCGCGGCTGGCCGCGGCCCTTGATGTAGTCGGCCGACGCGTAGGCGTGGAAATGCACCGTGAACAGGCGGCGCTGGATCAGGTCCCCCTGCACCGGCTGGCGCAGCCGGATGGCGACGTCCGCCTCGCGCATCGACAGGTCGAGCTCGTCGTCGGTGAGCAGCACCTGCAGCTTGACCTCGGGATAGAGGTCGAGGAACTCGCCCAGGCGCGGCGTCAGCCAGTTGGAGCCGAGCCCCAGCGTGGTGGTGACGCGCAGCTCGCCATTGGGCTTCTCGCGGCTGTCGGTGAGCCGGGCCCGGGTGGACTCCAGCTTCAGCATCATCTCCTTGGCGGTGCGAAACAGCTGCTCGCCCTGCTCCGTGAGGATCAGCCCGCGCGCGTGGCGGTGGAACAGCGGCACGCCGAGATCGCGCTCCAGCGCCCCCACCTGCCGGCTGACCGCCGACTGGCTGAGGCCGAGCGCGTCGCCCGCATGGGTGAAGCTGCCGGCGTCGGCCGCCGTGTAGAAGATGCGGACCTTGTCCCAATCCAAGGTGTTGTGCAGGGAAAAGGGCATCACTCCGCGGCCTCTCTCTCGATCAGCACGCCAGCGAGAAACTTCTCCGCGTCCAGCGCCGCCATGCAGCCTAGCCCGGCGGCGGTGACCGCCTGCCGGTAGGTCTCGTCGGTGACGTCGCCGGCGGCGAACACCCCCGGGATGTTCGTCGTCGTGTGGCCCGGATGGGTGTGGATGTAGCCGGAAGGCCGCATCTCCACCTGGCCCTTGAAGAGCGCGGTCGCGGGCTTGTGCCCGATGGCGACGAAGACGCCGTCGGTCTTCACCTCGCTGAGGGCGCCGGTCTTGGTGTTGCGCAGCCGCACATGGGTGACCCCCGGCGGGTTCTGGCCGCCGCAGATCTCGTCGATGGCGCTGTCCCACACCACCGAGACGTTGGCCTGCTGGAACAGCCGCTGCTGCAGGATGCGCTCCGCCCGGAACGCGTCGCGCCGGTGCACCACCGTGACGCTCCGGGCGATGTTGGCGAGGTAGAGCGCCTCCTCGACGGCGGTGTTGCCGCCGCCGACCACCACCACGTCCTTGTTGCGGAAGAAGAACCCGTCGCAGGTGGCGCAGGCCGAGACGCCATAGCCCTTGAACGCCTCCTCGGAGGGCAGGCCCAGCCACTGCGCCTGCGCTCCGGTGGCGATGATGAGGCTGTCGCAGGTGTAGACCTGGCCGCTGTCGCCGGTCAGCCGGAACGGCCGCACGCCGAGCTCGGCCTTGACGACGTAGTCTGACACCATCGTCGTGCCGACATGCTCGGCCTGCTTGCGCATCTGCTCCATCAGCCAGGGGCCCTGGATGACGTCGGCGAAGCCGGGATAGTTCTCCACGTCGGTGGTGATCATCAGCTGCCCGCCCTCCTGGAGTCCGGAGATGAGCACCGGCTCCAGCATGGCGCGGGCCGCGTAGATCGCGGCCGTGTAGCCGGCCGGACCGGACCCGAGGATGATCAGCTTGGCGTGCAGAGCGGACATGTCGCGCGTCTCTTGGAGCGCGGAGCGGGCGCTCACATCGATTTAGGCGGGGGTGCTCCTGCGCCGCAGGTATGCGGCTTCGATCGCCGAAGCGATGACTGGGGTGCTATCTAATGCCGGGTATGCATAGCTTTCAAGCCGACCTTGAAAGAAACGCACAGCTCCGGCCTCCTTCAGGGCGATTATCTGTCGCCTGAGCCGGTCCGACCCCTTCTGATGCCGCCAGGACGGCTCGAAGACGAGCACGGGCCTGCCCGTGGCGCAGGCCTCGCCGACCATGTTGGCGGAATCGGCCGTGACCACGATCGCATCCGCCAGGGCCAGCATCGCCATATAGGGATTGTCGCCGGTCCCGTCCCAGAAGAAGCCGCCCTTGCCGCGCAGGATGCTGCGCACCCCTTCCACCAGCGCGGGAGGCGAGCGGCGCGACGCCGTCGCCATCAGGCCGGCGCCCGTCTGCGCCAGCGCGCCGATCTGGCCGGTGAGCCGCAGGATGTCCTCGCCGGTGAAGACGTGGTGGCGGCTGTCGCCGCCCAGCAGCAGCGCCACGCGCGGCCGGGGCAGCGCCGCGAGCGCGGCCGGCGGCGCGGCGCGGGCGGCGGCCAGGCGCTCGGGCGTGACCCGGTGCGGCGAGGTCAGGGTCGCCAGCACGTTGGGGCCGCGCAGCCGGTCGTGCTCGGGAACCCAGATGAAGTCGGCCGCGCCCGTCCCGGTGCGCGGGTCCTTCAGGAAGACCGTGAAGGTGCGCCCGCCCGACGCCCGCTTCAGCGCCTTCAGGGCCGGGACCGCGCGGCGCCCGCTCGCGATGGCGATGTCCGGCAAGGCCCCCGCCAGCGGGCCGCCCTCCCGGCCGGGCGCCTCGCGCGGGTCGACTGGCCCCCATGGGGCCAGCCACGACCACGGCGCCCGCGGCGCCACGCGCCGGACGTCGGGCGCGAGCCCGAGCGCCTCGGCCACCCCCAGGCACTGCCCTTCGTCGCCGGCCTTGCCGTCGGTGATGATCCAGCAGCTGGTGGCGGGAGGGAGCATGGGACGCGAGTCGCACGGAACGGGTCAGGCGGCAAGCACGTCAGCGAATATCAATCAATCGCCACCATACTATTTCCTGGTTCGATGAAGGTGACGTTTGATGCCGCTGAGCGAACAGCTCCGAGAGAACACCCGCTTTATCGCCATCGCCTATCTGTGTTCGGCCCTGTGCCTTGCCATCTGGGGGATCGGGGTAGCGAGGGGACATCAGCGGGATCTAGACCGCCATCTGATGTTTTCAGTCACGCCAGTGCATGGCGTGGTTGTCGACATCGATAAAGGCAAAGGCCATCGATCGATCATCCGCTTTTCTGTCAAAGACAAAACCTGTTTTACCGAACGGCCAGAGATGAAGGATAGCCGCAGACGCTCCGTCGTCATAGGACAGTCGGTCGCTATCTGGCCGCGCAGCGAAACCTGCTATGAACCGGTTGTCGAAGGAGATTGGGACCCTGACATGCCGAAACTGTTGCGGGGCGCAGCGCTCGTCGGGCTCGGTCTCATGGTCTTGTGGACTATTGCGCTGCATATCCGAAGCTCCCTCTTGCAGGCGCAACAGCTCAAGGCATCGGCTCCACCGTGCTGATCGCCGGCGCCCTTCCCCGCCGAACCGTTCACGTCTAAACAGGGCCGATCGCACCGCAGCGGAATCGCCCCTTGCCGACACGCCTTGACGACATCGACCTGAAGATCCTGCGGGAGCTCCAGGCGGACGGCCGCATGACCAATGTGGAGCTCGCCCGGCGCGTGGGCATGTCGGCGCCGCCCTGCCTGCGGCGGGTGCGGGCGCTGGAGGAGGCCGGGATCATCCAGGGCTACCGCGCGCTGGTGGACGAGGAGGCGCTCGGCTTCGAGATCGTGTTCTTCGCCTTCGTGCACCTCTCCAGCCAGGCCGAGGCCGACCTCGTCGGCTTCCAGGCGCGGATGCGCGACTGGCCGGCGGTGCGCGAGTGCTGGACGCTCTCCGGCGACATCGACTTCATGCTGAAATGCGTCGCGCCCGACCTCAGGGCCTTCCAGGCGCTGGTGGCCGAGCTGACCGCCCTGCCCCATGTGCGCACCATTCGCACCGCCGTCGCGCTCGACAAGGTGAAGGACGAGCCGATCGCGCCGATCTAGGGCGCGGCGTCGTCAGGCCGGGGCTGTCTCGGCCGCCGCCCGCTCGCGGGCGCCCCTCAGCAGCGCCTCGACGCCGCTGACCAGCAGGTCCTCCGCCTCCCCCGGACGGGTGCGCCCGAAGCAGCCGGCGCGCTCCAGGCTGGCGACCCCGTGGCTGAGCGCCCAGACCTGCCGGGCGAACGCCTCCGCGTCGACGCCCGCCCCGCCATGCTGGGCCAGCGCGCCGGCCACCCCGCGCAGCAGGATCTCGTAGGCCGGGCGGCCGGCGCCGTCCGCATCCTCGCCCGGCGGCTGCGCCCGCTGCGAGAACATGGCCGCGTAGAAGCCCGGCTCCTCGCGGGCGAAGGCCAGGTAGGCCCTGCCCATGGCGGTGAACCCGCTTTGGCCGGGCGCCGAGGACAGCGCCGCCGCAAGCCGCTGGCCGAACAGCCCGAAGCCCTCGGCGGCGACCTCGGCCAGCAGGGCCTCGCGGTCGCGGAAATGCCGGTAGGGCGCGGCCGGGCTGACGCCCGCCAGCTTGGCGGCGTCGGTGAGCGAGAAGCCCTCCGGGCCGCGATCGCCCAGGAGTTGGCGCGCCGCCGCGATCAGGGCTTCGCGCAACTGTCCGTGATGGTAGCCCCGGCGCCTGAACGGGCCGCAGCCATGGGGAGGCCCGGGCGGGCCGTGGCGCCAACGCATGACGCAGCGTTAGCCCAAGCGGACCGGCTCCGCAAATGCGCCGGGCGCGGCGCGCAGAGGCGCTTCCGCCCGCCCGCGCAGGGCCGCTATGGTGGCGCGCGCCCGGCGAGTCCCGCCGCGGCGGCGATCACCGCGAGACCCGGCCCATGCTCTCCCTCGTCGACATCCTCCGCCGCATCGACGCCGGCCAGACGACCGCGCCGGACGCCGTCCGCGAGTCCCGCGAAGCCGCCATGGCGCGCAACCCCGCGCTGAAGGCCTTCGTGCGCTTCGCCGAGCCGGCCGCCGCCTCCGCGCCGGGGCCGCTCGCCGGGATCGCCGTCGGGGTGAAGGACGTCATCGACACGGCCGACATGCCGACCGAACTCGGCTGCCCGGCCATCTACGGGGACTGGCGCCCCCGCGCCGACGCCGCCATCGTGAGCCGCATCCGGCAGCTGGGCGGGACCATCCTGGGCAAGACCGAGACCACCGCCTTCGCCTATCTGGACCCCGCCCCCACGCTGAACCCGCATCGTCCCGACCGCACGCCCGGCGGCTCCTCGGCGGGGTCGGCGGCGGCGGTCGCAGCCGGGTTGATCCCGCTCGCGGTCGGCACCCAGACGGCCGGGTCGGTCATCCGCCCCGCCTCCTTCTGCGGCGCGGCGGGGCTGAAGCCCTCCTTCCGGCTCCTGCCCGCCGTCGGCGTGAAGACCACCGCCTGGACGCTCGACACGCTCGGCCTCTTCGCCGCGACCGCGGCCGACCTCGCCTTGGCGCTGGAGCTGATCTCCGGCCGCGCGATGACGTCGGCGGAAGACCCCGGCGCGCCGCGCTTCGGCGTCGCCGCCATGCCGCATGCGGGCGAGCGCAGCGCGGAGTCGATGGCGGCCCTGGAGACGGCCGCCCGGGCGCTGGAGAGCGCCGGCGCGGATGTGCGCGCCGTCGATCTGCCCGACGCGCTGGTCGAGGCGGACCGGCGCCAGCCCACCCTCTACCAGTTCGAACTGCACGGCTCGCTCGGCTGGGAATGGCGCGAGCGCCGCGCCGACCTGCCGCCCGGGATCGCCGCCGCGCTGGCGGCCGGCGAGGCCACGCCGGCCGAGGACTACGACGCCGCCCGCGGCGCGGCCCGGCGGGCCCGCATGGCGGCCCGGGACCTGTTCGACGGGCTCGACGTCCTGCTGACGCTCTCGGCGCCCGGCCCCGCGCCGGGACGTGAGACCACCGGCGAGGCGCGGTTCAACCGGCTCTTCACGCTGCTCGGCGCGCCCTGCGTGAACGTGCCGGGGCTGCGCGCCGCCGACGGCATGCCGATCGGCCTGCAGGTGGTCGCGCCCTTCGCCCGCGACGCGCGCTGCCTGGCGGCGGCGGCCTTCCTGGAGCGGGCCCTGCGTCCCGTTCTGTGACAATCGGCTCTTCTATAAGACTCAAGCCGTCCGCGCGAAGTTGGGGAAGATCGGGCATGGAAGATGGCATTCCATGCTGGGCATGACCTTCGAATAAAGAAGTCATGCCTCTCCGATACTTGAACAGCATTTCCCATACATGAAGAAAACACCTCGACGAATACACAGCATTTGAAACATCTTCCGCATGCTGCAGAGCAGCAAGAAAATCGCTTGCGCAATGCCGGAAGGCTGATAGCGTTAGGATAGTGTTAACCGCCCCAGGAGGACCACATGGCCCTAGTCCAGCGGCTCAACATGATGGCGATGTGTGCGGCGTTCGCGTTGGTCGGCGCTGTGGTGTTCGGCCTCTTCTGAGGCCGAACCGGCGGGGCGAAAGCCTCGATCCGGAGAGAGTGGGGCTCAGATCGCTGACCGAGCCGCCGAAGAGGTCATGACAGCCAGGCGCATCCACAGGATCGCCTGACATGTTCGGCGGAACCCTGGCGAGCCAGGCGTTTCAGACGACCCATCACGAGACGATGATCTTCGCCGCCGTCGGTCCCCGGATCGGCGGCGGCTTTTGCTTGGCGGTCCGGCTGCTTGGCGGTCCGGCTGCCTGGCGGTTCGGCGATCCCCGGAACGGCACGCGCCGCGCGCCCCGTCGCCTGCGGGCGCGGGGGTGGGCGGTCGGCGGCTCTCGCGCGCGGCGCCTCAGGCTGGCGCAGTCTCCCCCGCCGTCCCGCGGCGGGTCGGGCCGCGCATCACCCGGACGCGGCTCGGAGCGGAGGTCTCCCCGTCCGCGGGAGCGAAGCCTGACCCTGCTTCGCGAGGAACGACCGTCACCCTGCGTCGTCCGGGACCGGGCTTGACCCCGCTCCGGTGGGGGGCGGCCGAGGAGGCCGCGGGGGGATGCGGACGAGACTGCGTCCGCCGCAGGAGGCATGACGCCTCGGCGCGCGAGAGCCCGACCGCTCCGGCCCGCATCGCCGGTGGGCGGCGCGGGCGCGAAACCGAAAAGCTCGTGGCGGATGCGATGAAGGCCGGCGCCGGCCCCGCCCGCATCCGGGCCGAAGCGATATAGGATTATTTTTCTAAAATGTCAACCAGCCGCCTTTCTTCGGTTGGCGCGCGACCGGCGAAAAAGCTGCGTCAGGCGCGGCGGCGTGGTAGCATCGGGCATGCGTCGGACCGGAACCCCCATGGCGGGTATGGCGGCGCTGGCCATGCTGGCCGGCGGCGCGTCGGCGCTGGCGGAGGGGCGGTTCGCGCCCTGGCGGCCGGACCCGCCGCTGCCGCCCTGCACCTGCCGGGCGCAGGGACAGACCTACCAGATGGGCGAGACGATCTGCCTGCGCACCGTCGAGGGCTCGCGCCTGGCGCGCTGCGTCATGGTGCTGAACAACACCTCGTGGGAGCCCACCGCGACCCCCTGCCCGCAGGCGCGCGGCCCATTCAGCCCCGCTTTGCAGCGCTCGCTTCCGGGTTCGGGCTGACGCCGCGCCCGAGGCGCACGCCCTCAGCCGATGAGCCCGCGCATCGGCTCGACCGCCATCGACTCCGGGAACACGGAGGTCCCCAGCGCGGCGCGCGACAGGCCGAGATGATCGGCCAGGACGCCCTTCAGCACCGCCCGCAGATCCGTGGTGGGCTTGAGGTCGCGGCCCTCGTGGAGCTGCGCCTCCTTCAGCCCCGGCCAGTCGGCGATCACGCGGCCGCCTTTCACGGCGCCGCCGGCCAGAAACGCGCAGGTGGCGGTGCCGTGGTCGGTGCCCACCGTGCCGTTGATGCGCGCCGTGCGGCCGAACTCGGTCACCACAAGCACGGCGGTGTCCTTCCACACCGGCCCGAGCGTTTCCTCCAGCGCGGCCAGCGCGCCGTCGAGACCGCCCAGCAGCTGCGCCAGCTGGCCGGTGGCGCCGCCCTCGTTGGCGTGCGTGTCCCACCCGCCGAACGCCAGCGCGGCGAGCCGGGGACCATCGTTGGCCGCCATCAGCCGTCCCGCGCCCTCGGCGGCGCGGCGCATGGCTTCGGCTCCGCCGCCGCCCCGGCGGTTCTGGCCGCCGCCGTTGCGCGTCGCGATCATCTCGGCGTCAAGGCCGCGCGTCAGCGCGTCGCCCAGCGCCGGGTCCTTTTGCCGATAGAGGTCCAGCACCCGGGCCGCGAGGTCGTCCTCGGCCTTGGGCAGGCCCTGCGGGGCCCAGCCCAGCACGGGCGCCTTGCCGCGGATCACCAGCGGCGTCGTGGCCCCGACCCCGACCCCGCCGAGCTTGCCGATGCGCTCGCCCTTGGGCAGCGCCGCCAGCGCGCGGTTCATCCAGCCGCTGTCCACCGGCGCGACGCCCGGCAGGCCGCTTTCCAGCACGTCCTGCCCGTCGAAATGCGAGCGCGACCGATAGGGCGTCGCCGTGGCGTGGATCACGCTGGCCTGCCCGGCCTTGTACAGGCGGGCGAAGTTCGGCATCGCCGGATGCAGGGCGAAAAAGCCGTTCAGCGGCAGCGCGGCGTTGTCTCCGGTCGCCGACAGCGCAATGCCGGCCCGCAGCGCCGCATAGTCGGGGTCGCCCACCGGCGCCACGGCCGAAAGCCCATCCAGCGCGCCGCGCAGCACGATGGTGACGAGTCGCGGATCCTTGCCGCCGGCCGCGTGGGCGAAGCGCGGCGCAAACGCCCAGGCGAACAGCGCCCCGCCGGTCACCAGCACGGCGCGGCGGGACGGATCGGGCGCCTCGCAGCAGGCGGCGTCGGGACTGGTCAAAAACGGATGCGACATGGCGGGCTCCCGGCTCATCGGCGCTGGAATTCGGGGGACATGAACACCAGCGCGACCGCCTGGGCGCGGCTTTCCGCGCGCGCCACGGCCTGGCGGGTCTCGGCCGACGCGGCCGGCCCAATCGTGGTCTCCAGCAGCGCCTGCGGATCCAGTTTGGCGTTCTGCCGGCCCCACTGCGCGGCCGCGTCGAGACGCGCCGAGACGCCCTCGGGCGAGGCCCATTCGGCCGACTGGTCGGAGAAGCCGTTCGGGCCGATCGGCTGCCACAGGGGCTGGCCCATGACCTGCAGCACGCCCGCGATGGCGCCCGGATCGGGCGTCTTGCCGGTGGCCCGGAAGGCCGCGATCAGGAAGTCCTGCGGCGTCCGCAGCTTGGTGGCCGGCGCGGACCACGCCTCCGGGGCGCTCACCAGCACGCGCGCCACCGCCGCGAGGTCGCCCTTGCTGTCCAGAAACGTCTTGGCCAACCGCTCCACCAGCATCTTGGGCGGCTGGTCGGCCACGAAATGCGTCGCCAGCTTGCGGGCGAGATGCCGCGCGGTCGCCGGGTGCACGGCGAGGTCGGCCAGCACGGCCTCGCCCTGGCGCTGGTCGTCCTGCGCGTAGGTCTTGCCCAGCACCACGTGGTCGCCTGGCTCGTGGCGGGCCGGCGCGAAGGTGAAGCGTCCGCCGTGCAGCAGGTCCTCGTCCGGCGACGTCACCGTCCAGCCCGTGATGATGCGCGACAGGCTGGTCACGTCCGCCTGCCCGTAGCCGCCGTCGACCCCGAGCGTGTGCAGCTCCAGGATCTCGCGTGCGAGATTCTCGTTCAGCCCGCGCTTGCCGTTCTGCCCGCCCTTGGAGGTCGGGCCGACAGATTGGTGGTTGTCGAGGTAGTAGAGCATCGCCTGGTGCTGCTCGACGGCCTTCAGCATGTCGCCGAAGCGCCCGAGCACGTAGGGCCGGATGGCCTCGCGCTCGAACGAGCCGCACAGCATGCGCAGCCCCGGCCCCTTGGCGGCCGACACCGCGAAGTGGTTGGACCAGAACAGCGTCAGCCGCTCCACCAGCCCGTTCTCCGTGCCGAGCAGCCGGGCGAAGCGCGCCGCCACCTCGGCGCGGAAATTCTCCGCCTCGGGGTTATCCGGACGCTTGGGGGCCGGCGCCATCGCGCCCCCCGGCGCCATCATGGCCCCGCCGGCAGCCTCGTCCCGCATGGCGGGCGCGGAGGCCGCCGCGTTCGCCTCGGCGAGCTTGGCCGCCCTGCGCATCTTGTCCGCCTCGCGCGCCTCGATGAGATTGGCGGCGCTGTCCTTCAGGGCCGCGAAGCCTGCGACGCTGTCCAGCGGCTTGATGGCGGCGGGGTTGATCTGGGCCAGCACGTAGCCGCGCGGATCGGCGGCGGCGCGGTTCAGCTCGCCCGGGGCCGCCCCCAGGCCGAAGCGGTTCAGGGCGACGAGGGCGAGGCGGGGATCTATGGCCATGGCGCAATCCGGGATCCGCGCCAAGAAGGCGTCGGACAACGGCTGAAGTAAGGCCTAACAATCGTTAATGTTCGGCCAATGCGGCCGCATGCAGGGGCCCCAATCTTTTGGCCGCGCTCGCCGGAGCCGGCGTCTCGCGCGGTCGCGCCGGCTTGCCCCGAGGCGTGACTCGCCCCATGTTCACGGTATGGCCAAAGCACCGAAATCCCCCGCGCCGTCCTCCGGCCGCGACAGCGCGCTCAGCCCGCGCACGCCGCGCTCCAAGGCGTCCAGGCCCGAACTGAAGCCGCTGGACGAGCACCTCGCCGCGCTGCTCAATCCCGGCATCGCCCGCGAGGCCGCCAAAACGGCCGGCTCCGGCTTCGCCGAGTCGCCGCAGGCCGGCTATGATCCGGACGACGTCGAGGGCGTCGACCCCGCGTTGGCCCGCAAACTCGGGCTCGATTTCCCCGCCGACGGCGGCGACGGCCGCGCCGCCCCGGGCGCCGCCGCGCGCCGCGCCAAGGCCAACCCACCCCCGGTCGAGGGCGAGATCCACCCCGGCGACCGCAAGCGCGACGTCGGCCTCTCCCGCGAGGACATCCTCAAGGCCGCCCCCAAGCGCGTGCGCCAGGGCAACATCCTGCGCGACGGGGACGACGACGACCAGGTCCGCGGCAATGGCCTGGTGGGCGCCACCGCCACCATGGATTCGCTGAAGGCCCTGCTGGAGCAGGGCGATCCCAATCTGCGCGAGACGAAGCCCTGGACGCCGCATCGCCCGCCCCGGCCGGACAAGTCCGAGGGCGGCGTGCGCTTCGACCTCGTCTCCGAGTTCGAGCCCAAGGGCGACCAGCCCACCGCCATCGCCGAGCTGGTCGACGGCGTGAAGCGCCACGAACGAGACCAGGTGCTGCTCGGCGTCACCGGCTCGGGCAAGACCTTCACGATGGCGCAGGTGATCGCCCGCACCAACCGGCCGGCGCTGATCCTCGCCCCCAACAAGACGCTGGCGGCGCAGCTCTATGGCGAGTTCAAGAGCTTCTTCCCCAACAACGCCGTCGAGTACTTCGTCTCCTACTACGACTACTACCAGCCGGAGGCCTACGTTCCGCGCACCGACACCTATATCGAGAAGGAAAGCTCGATCAACGAGCAGATCGACCGCATGCGCCACGCCGCCACGCGCGCCCTGCTGGAGCGCGACGACGTCATCATCGTGGCCTCCGTGTCCTGCATCTACGGCATCGGCTCGGTCGAGACCTACACGGCCATGACCTTCACGGTGAAGATCGGCGAGCGGCTGGACCAGCGCCAGCTCCTCGCCGACCTCACGGCCCTGCAATACAAGCGCAGCATGGGCGACTTTTCGCGCGGCGCATTTCGGGTGCGCGGCGACGTCGTCGAGATCTTCCCGGCCCACTACGAGGACCGCGCCTGGCGCATCAACCTCTTCGGCGACGAGGTGGAGAGCATCCAGGAATTCGACCCGCTCACCGGCACGAAGTCGGCCGACCTCGAATTCGTGAAGATCTACGCCAACTCGCACTACGTCACGCCCAAGCCCACGCTGCAGCAGGCCGTCCGCAGCATCAAGGATGAGCTCAAGCATCGCCTGGAGGAGCTCTACCGCATGGGCCGCCTTCTGGAGGCGCAGCGGCTGGAGCAGCGCACGCTGTTCGACATCGAGATGATGGAGGCCACCGGCTCCTGCGCCGGCATCGAGAACTACTCGCGCTATCTCACCGGCCGCCGGCCCGGCGAGCCGCCGCCGACGCTGTTCGAATACCTGCCCGACAACGCCATCGTGTTCACGGACGAGTGCCACGTCACGGTTCCGCAGATCGGCGGCATGTACAAAGGCGACTTCCGCCGCAAGGCGACGCTGGCCGAATACGGCTTCCGCCTGCCCTCTTGCATGGACAACCGCCCGCTCCGCTTCGAGGAGTGGGAGGCCATGCGCCCGCAGACCGTCCATGTCTCGGCCACGCCGGGCACGTGGGAGATGGAGCGCACCGGCGGCGTCTTCGTCGAGCAGGTCATCCGCCCCACCGGCCTCATCGACCCGGTGATCGACATCCGGCCCGCCCGCGCCCAGGTCGACGACCTACTCGGCGAGGTGCGCGAGGTCGCGGCCCATGGCTACCGCACGCTCGTCACCGTGCTCACCAAGCGCATGGCCGAGGACCTCACCGAGTACCTGCACGAGAACGGCGTGCGGGTGCGCTACATGCACTCCGACATCGACACGATCGAGCGCATCGAGATCCTGCGCGACCTGCGGTTGGGCGCCTTCGACGTGCTGGTGGGCATCAACCTGCTGCGCGAGGGACTCGACATTCCCGAATGCGGCCTCGTCGCCATCCTGGACGCCGACAAGGAGGGCTTCCTGCGCTCCGAGACGTCGCTGATCCAGACCATCGGCCGCGCCGCCCGCAACGTCGACGGCAAGGTCATCCTCTACGCCGACCAGGTCACCGGCTCCATGGACCGCGCCATCCAGGAAACCAACCGCCGCCGCGAAAAGCAGCGCGCCTGGAACGAGGCCAACGGCATCACGCCCGAGAGCGTGAAGCGCAACATCGGCGACATCCTGGAAAGCGTCTACGAGCGCGACCACGTCCGCGTCGACACCGGCGTCGCCAAGGAAGGCGCGCTGGTCGGCCACAACATGAAGGCCACGCTGGCCGATCTCGAAAAGAAGATGCGCGAGGCCGCGGCCAACCTCGACTTCGAGGTCGCGGCCCGCCTGCGCGACGAGATCAAGCGCCTGCAGGCCACCGAGCTCGTGCTCGCCGCCGACCCCATGGCGACGCAGACGCAGGTGGACGAGAAGACCGGCGGCTACGCCGGCCCCAAGAAATACGGCCGCGCCGGCAACCTGCCCCCGGTCGAGCCCAAGCGCGGCCGCGGCGCCGGAACGACCGGCGACCACCGCTTTCCGGACGGCCCCCGCTTCTCCGACGACACGCCCACCGACCTGCCGCCCACCCGCGCCCGCAAGCCCACTTTGGACGAGATGGGCCCCCACAATCTCGGCGGCGGCCTCGGCCGCCCCCTCGGCGGCGAAGCCGCCGCCCGCAGCAAGGCCGGCCGCCCCGGCACCCGCGCGTTCCGGGGCGGCAAGAAGGGGTAGCGGCCAGCTCGCGCGTCGCCCCACCACCCCCTTATCCTGAGGAGCAGCCCCCTGAGGGCCTGCGTCTCGAAGGGCGGAGGCTCCAGAGCGCACCACCCGCTCAGCCTCCCGGACCCCCTCAGCCCAGTCCGCCGGCCGCTGTCGTCAATTGTCATTTAATATTTTCTCTCTAAATTCTAGTCATGTCTCAGAATCACCCAGGTCCCGACGGCGGCGCGAACAAGCGTTTGCATCCACGGCAGCGGACGATCCTGCCTGGGCGGGTGATGTTCGACCATGGGCGCAACAGCATCGAATGCGTGATCCGCAACCTGTCGGCGGGCGGCGCGCGGCTGCAGATCAGTCCCGCCGTGATGGTGCCGAGCCGGTTCGAACTCGTGGATGGCAAGTCGGGGCAGCGCCGGATGGTGCGCCAGGTGTGGCGCGCGGGCGACCTGATGGGCGTCGCCTTCGAGACCGCCCCGGAGGCGCCGCCAAGGCCCACGCCGGCGGACGACGAGACGTTGCGGCAAGAGAACGCTGCGCTGAAGTCGCGAGTGCAGCAGCTCAGCGAGGGCTGACGCACCGCCCGGGCGGGCGGTGACGCGGCGCCGCAGGGCCTCGACGCGGGCGCGTCGCGCTCCACCTTGGGAAAGACGCCGCCGCCGAGAGCTCCGCCATGATCCGACCTGTCCCCCTGCCGCCCGGCCCCGGCCAGGAAAGCGTCTGGGACTACCCGCGCCCGGCCATCGTCCAGCCCTCGACCCGCCGGGTCGAGGTCGTGTTCGGCGGCGAGATCCTGGCCGACACGCGCGCCGCCTGGCGGGCGCTGGAGACGAGCCATCCGCCGACCTACTACCTGCCCCCGCAGGACGTCAGGATGGACCGGCTGGTTCCCCTTCCGGGCGTCGGCAGCGTCTGCGAGTGGAAGGGGCCGGCGGTCTATTTCGACATCGTCGCGCCGCAGCCGGCGGGGCCGCCGCGCATCGCCCGCCGGGCCGCCTGGGCCTATCCGCGCCCGACGCCCGCCTTCGCGGCGATCGCCGGCTACATCGCGCTCTATCCGGGGCTGATGGACGCCTGCCGGGTGGACGGCGAGCCCGTGCGCCCGCAGGAGGGCGGGTTCTATGGCGGCTGGATCACGCCCGACGTGGTCGGGCCGTTCAAGGGCGGCCCCGGCACGCAAGGGTGGTGAGTCGCATGTCTTGGCGCGAAAAGCCGGCTTCCACCGGCTCTCAGGCGCTCTCTAGCGGACCGCCGGGACCTTGATCTCGCGCGCGCGGCAGCCGCGGCGGTCGATCTCGCGGCAGGCCTGGAATTGCCGCAGGTCCTTGCTGAAGCAGATGCGGACCTCCTGCAACGTCTCGTTGCGGCAGGCGACGCTCATCATGTCGACGCGTAGGCCCGGATTGGCGGCCACGAAGGCGCGCTCCAGGTCGATGGCCGTCCAGGTCTGGTCGGCGGCGGGCTCCTTCAGGCCGGGCGGGATCACGACCTTGTCGCGGGCGGCGCGGACCGAGGAGAAGTAGTCGGTCGGGCTCTGGCCCGAACAGACGCCGTGCTTGCGCCATTCATAGCGGGCGAGGCCTTCGTCCGGGAACACGCCCTTGGCGGCCTCGACGGCGATGCGGGACGGCGAGCGTCCGGCCGGCGAGCACTCGGACGGGAAGCCGCGCTCATATTGCGGCCAGAGCCCATGCACGACGAAGCCGAGCTTCGAGCCGGAGCGGCACTGGTCGCGCCCCTTGTCGTCGCCGCCCCCGACCGAGCAGAAGCCCGGTGACCAGGACAGCGCCAGAACGTAGAAGTCGAAATCGCCGGCCGCGCCGCCGCGGCGCTCGCCGCCCTCCTGGGCGCTGGCCGGGCCGGCCGCCGACAGGCCGCTGGCCGCCATGAGCCACGCAAGAGCGCACGCCCGCAGGACCCGGCCCGCGGCGTGGACAGTTCGCCCGAATGACATGGGAATGCTCCGATTGAGAAAATGCGAGGCGCTGAAATCGATGCTGAAACGTCGGGGAGAGGAGCCGCCCAAGGGGGGCCCCGGGGGGCGGCCCGAAACGACGGGCCACCGCAAGGTCAGGGCCGCGCCATCTTGCAGGCCGGCGAATAGGCGCGCTCGCGGTCGAAGCCGGTCACGCAATACTCCACGCCCCAACCCCAGCCGATGAAGCCGAGATCCTCCGCGACCGAGTAGTCGATGCGGTGGCGGCGTCCGTCATTGACCACCACGGTCCCGGTGCAGAACAGGCGGGGGATGTAGTCCAGGCCCCAGGGCCGGAAGCCCAGCACCCGGACCGTCTCGAAGGACACGATGGCGGCGGAGGAATTCCAGTAGCTGCTCTCGGTCTCGGAGAACCGGTCCTGGATCTTCGACAGGACGGCCGGATCCGCGCAGGCGGGGATGTTGGCCGGATAGGCGCTGTAGGGCAGCGTCCAGCGCTCGGCCGGGTAACGATCCTCGGCGGAGGCGGTGGACGCCAGGGACGTGGCGAGAAGCGCCGCCCCGACGAGCGCCGATGCGGCCGTGGCCCGACGGCCGGCCGTCAGAACCCCCGCCCCATGGACGCCGGCCGCCCGGCCGCGCCCCGATTTCATGCTTCGCATCAACCTGCTCCGGTACACTCCGCCTCACGATGCGGAAGCGTCGCCATGGGGTCAAGTGCACGGCGGACACGCCGGCCCACAATCATGGCGGGAATCGCCGGCCCGCTCGCTGTGGTCGTCAGAGCGACGCGGCGGCGCGGGCGGCCTGGTCGTAATGGCCCGACAGCGCCCGCATGGTGGAGGCCACCTCCGACAGCTGCTTCTCGTCGAAACCGAAGCCCTTGACGGCCTTCACGAGCAAACCCTCGCGGATCTCGCGATACCGGGCGCAGGCCTCCGCCCCCGGGGCGGTGATCGCGATCGTCTTCTCCTTGCCGGCCTTGCCGCTCTTCACCAGCCGGAGACGCTCCAGCTTCTTCACCGCATAGGTGACGAGGTGCGTATCCTCGATGTTGAGCACGAGGCAGATGTCGGCCAGCCGCTTGGCCTTGCCGCGGTGGTTGACGTTGTGCAGCACCAGCACGTCCAGCGCCGACAGGTCCGGAAAGCCCGCCGCCGCCATGGCGCGCACCATCCAGCGGTGGAAGGCGTGCGAGGCCAGGATCAGCCCGAACTCGAACTCGGATAGCGCCGGCAGCGCGCCCGAGGCGAGGTGCGCCGAGGAGACGATGGGTCCGAGATCGGATGAGCTGCGCGGGCGTTCGGGCATGGGTTTCGCTGGTTCGACCAGTGGGGCGCATTCACTCTCCGCCGTCATCCCCGGCGCGCCGAAGGCGCGGGAAGGGGATCCAGCGGAGCGGCGCCGAAAGAGTCTGGATTCCCTTCCCCTGCGCGGCTTCGCCGCTCCGGCCGGGGATGACGGGACAATGGAGGGGCGGCCCCTGCAGGCCGCCCGTCGTCGTCACATCTTCTTGTAGGCGTCCACCACGGCCTGGCCGTCGGCGCCGGCCTTCTTGATCCAGTCGGCGGTGAGTTGCTCGCCGATCTTCTTGAAGCCCTCGGCCAGCGCCGGGCTCGGGGCCTGCACCTTCATGCCCTTGGAGGCGAGCTGGTCGAGGTACCACTTGGTCTTGTCCTCGGAGAGCTTCCAGCCACGCTCCTGGGCGGCGGCGGCCGCCTTCATGACGACGTCCTGGGTGGCCTTGTCGAGCGCGTCGAAGGCGGCCTTGTTGACGAAGATGAGGTTCTTGGGCAGCCAGGCCTGGGTGTCGTAGAAGTGGTCGAGGCTCTCCCACACCTTGCTGTCATAGCCGGTCGCGCCGGAGGACATGAAGGAGTTCACCACGCCGGTGGCCAGCGCCTGCGGCAGTTCGGCCGCCTGGATGGTGACCGACTGCGCGCCGACGAGCTCGCCGATGCGCGCCGTGCCGACATTGTAGGAGCGCCACTTCAGGCCCTTCATGTCCTCGACGGCGTTCAGGTCCTTCTTGGCGTAGATGCCCTGCGGCGGCCACGGCACGGCGTAGAGGGTGACCAGACCCTGGCTGGCCAGCTTCTTCTCCACGGCCGGGCGGGACGCGTCCCAGAGCTTCTTGGAGTCCTTGAAGCTGGAGGCCAGGAACGGCACGACGTCGACGCCGAAGATCGGGTCCTCGTTTTCGTGCAGCGACATCAGCACCTCGCCGATCTGCGCCTGGCCGGTCGCGACCGCGCGCTTGATCTCGGGCGCCTTGAACAGCGACGCGTTGGCGTGGATCGTGATCACGAGCTTGCCGCCGCTGCCGCTCTCCACGTCCTTGACGAACTGGGCGAGGTTCTCGGTGTGGAGGTTGTCGATCGGGTAGGCGGTCGGCAGGTTCCACTTGGTCTGCGCCGCGGCGGGCGCGGCGATGGCCAGCGCGCCGAAGCCGGCGAGGATGGCGGAGATCGCGAAGGTGCGCGGTGTCGTCATGCTGGGTGTCCTCGTTCGGCGGGTCAGTCGGGCAGGTCAGTCAGGGAAGGCGAGCTTCGGCAGGTAGAGCACGATCTGCGGAAAGGTCGTGATGATCAATACGGCGACGTTCAGCAGGATGAAGAACGGGAACGCCGCCTTGGCGATGGTCATCGTGTCCTTGCCGCTCATGTTCTGCAGCACGAACAGGTTGAACCCGACCGGCGGCGTGATCTGCGCCATCTCGACATGGATGATGAGGTAGACGCCGAACCAGACGAGGTCGAACCCCGCCTGCTTCACCATCGGCAGCACGATTACGGCCGTGAGCACGATCATCGAGATGCCGTCGATGAGGCAGCCCAGGATGATGTACATGCAGGTCAGCGCCAGCACGAGCATGTGCGGCGAGAGCTGCTGGCCCTTCACCCACTCGGCCAGCGCGGCCGGGATGCCGGTGAACGCCATCGCGGCGGTGGTGAAGGCCGCGCCGGCCAGGATCAGCATGATCATGCAGGTGAGGCGGGTGGCGCTCATCACGCTGTCGAAGAACGCCTCGCGGGTCAGCGTGCCGCTCCACCATGCGAGCCCCAGCGCGCCGGTGACGCCCCAGGCTGCGCATTCGGTGGCGGTCGCGAAGCCGAGGATCAGCGACAGGAACACCACCGCGATCAGCAGCATGCAGGGCAGCAGCTTCGCCGATTGGCGCAGCTTGTCCATGAACGGCATCGAGGGATCGCGCGGCGGCTGCTTGTCGGGGTTCAGCAGCGCCCAGATGATGACGTAGCCCATGTAGAGCGCCATCACGAGCAGGCCGGGCAGGAAGCCGCCCAGGAAGACCTGAAGCACCGAGACGTTCGCCGTCACGGCGTAGACCACCATCGGGATCGAGGGCGGGATCAGGAGGCCGAGGGTGCCCGAGCCCGCCAGCGTGCCGAGGCTCATGCGGGCGTCGTAGCCGCGCTTCTCCAGCTCCGGCAGCGCGATCTTGCCGATGGTCGCGCAGGTCGCCGCCGAGGAGCCGGACACGGCCGCGAAGATGCCGCAGCCGATGATGTTGGTGTGGATGAGCCGGCCCGGCAGCCATTGCAGCCAGGGCGACAGGCCCCGGAACATCTGCTCGGACAAGCGGGTGCGGAACAGGATCTCGCCCATCCAGATGAACAGCGGCAGCGCCGCCAGCGTCCACGACGCTGAGGCGCTCCACACCGTGGTGGCGAGCACCTGCCCGATCGGCACGTTGGTGCTGAGCACCATCGCCAGGAGGCCAACGAGGCCGAGGCCGACCGCGATCCACACCCCGCTCGCCAGGATGACGACCAGGAATCCCAGCAGGATCATCGACAGTTCGGGAAGCGGAATGGCTCCGAACATGGCTCAGACTCCCCCGCCTGAGGCGATGCGCTCGATCAGCTCCTCGGGCGTCGCGGCCGGCTCCATTTCGTAGGTCGGGCGGCGGCCCTGCAGCACCACCACGAGCTCGTCCACGATCCCGACCAGCAGGATGGCGAGGCCCGCCACCATGCCGAATTGTGGGATCCAGAGCGGGATCACCACCACGCCCTGCGACATGTCGCCGAAGCGCCAGGAGTCGAAGGCGAGCTGGCCCGCCTGCCACGTGAAATAGCCGATGAACGCGCCGGCGACGCTGAGCGAGATGAGCTCGGCGACCTGCTTGGGGCGCCCGGACAGCCGCTCCAGCAACAGCCCGACCCGGATCATCTCGCCGCGCTTGAAGGTGTGCGCCAGCCCGAGAAACGCCATCGCGACCAGCGACCAGGCGGCGAAATCGTCGCCCGAGGCGACGTTGAGGTTGAACTCGCGCCCCACCGAGAGGAGCATCATCAACACGAAGATCGCGATCAGGAAGGCGCCGGCCGCATAGCCGGACCAGAGGTAGAGCCCATCGAGGAAGCGGCGGATCATCGGAGGGCGCTCCGTGCGGACGCGGCGCCGGGCGCCCGGGGTTGGCTGCGCAGGAACATGGCGGTGCGGACCCTTTCCGGAGCGGAGGGCGTGACCAGGGCGGCGGAGCCATGGCCTGAAGCGGATGCTAAGCGGCGATTTCGTGACGTCAACAATTTATCGACGTTTTGCGAAAATCTGCTTCACAAGACGATCGAGCGATGGCTAGGCTCCGTTCCGCCGCCGCTCATGCAAGAGGGCGGCCATGACATTCTCCGCCGTCATCCCCGGCGGCGCGCAGCGCCGGGAAGGGAATCCAGAGCAACGCCGGGCGTGGTTCTGGATTCCCTTCCCCTCCGCGGCTGCGCGGCTCCGCCGGGGATGACGGCGCGCTGGGAGACTTGCGATGACGACGGCGCGCTGGGACTTCTGGATCGATCGCGGCGGCACCTTCACGGACGTGATCGGCCGGGATCCCTCAGGCCAGTTGCACGCCCGCAAACTGCTTTCGGAGAACCCCGAGGCCTATAGCGACGCCGCCGTGCAGGGCATCCGCGACCTGCTGGGGCTCGCGCCCGGCGCCGCCATTCCGTCCGGCGCCATCGGCGACGTCCGGATGGGCACCACGGTCGCCACCAACGCGCTGCTGGAGCGCAAGGGCGAGCGCACCCTTCTGGTGACCACCAAGGGTTTCCGCGACGCGCTCAGGATCGGCTACCAGGCCCGCTCGGACATCTTCGCCAAGGAGATCATCAAGCCCGAGCAGCTCTACGCCGAGGTGGTCGAGGTCGCCGAACGGGTGCGCGCCGACGGCGCGGTGGAGCAGGCGCCGGACCTCGCCGCCGTCAGGACGGAGCTGGAAGCCGCCAGGGCGGCCGGCTTCAAAGCCGTCGCGGTGGTGTTCATGCACGCCTACCGCTACCCCGAGCACGAGCGCCAGGTGGGGGCGCTGGCGCGTGAGCTCGGCTTCCCGCAGGTGTCGGTGAGCCACGAGGTCAGCCCGCTGATCAAGCTGGTCGGGCGCGGCGACACCACCGTGGTGGACGCCTATCTGTCGCCCATCCTGGGCCGCTATGTGCAGCAGGTCGCGTCCGAACTGGACGCCGAGCGCTCAGGCGCCCGCCTCATGTTCATGATGTCCTCCGGCGGACTCACGGCCGCCAGCCTCTTCGCCGGCAAGGACGCGATCCTGTCTGGCCCGGCCGGCGGCGTGGTGGCGCTGGCCGAGACCGGCAAGGAGGCGGGCTTCGGCCGCGTGATCGGCTTCGACATGGGCGGCACCTCCACGGACGTCGCGCATTTCGACGGCGAGTACGAGCGCGCCTTCGAGACCGAGGTGGCCGGCGTGCGCATGCGCGCCCCCATGATGCTGATCCACACGGTGGCGGCCGGCGGCGGCTCCATCCTGCATTTCGACGGCGCGCGCTTTCGCGTGGGCCCGGACTCGGCCGGCGCTAACCCGGGGCCGACATGCTACCGCCGCGGCGGGCCGCTCGCCGTCACGGACGCCAACGTGATGCTGGGCAAGCTGCAGCCCGCCTTCTTTCCGAAGATCTTCGGCCCCGGCCAGGACCAGCCGCTCGACGCCGACAGCGTCCGCGCCGCCTTCGCGGAGCTCGCCGCCCAGGTGGGCGACGGCCGCTCGCCCGAAGAAGTCGCGGACGGCTTCGTGCGCATCGCGGTCGCCAACATGGCGGAAGCCATCAAGAAGATCTCGGTGGCGCGCGGCTACGACGTCACCCAATACGCGCTGAACGCCTTCGGGGGCGCGAGCGGCCAGCACGCCTGCCTGGTCGCTGACGCGCTCGCGATGAAGACGGTGCTGATACACCCCTTCTCGTCGCTGCTCTCCGCCTACGGGATGGGCCTCGCGGACATCCGCGCGACCCGCCAGCAAGCCATCGAGGAGCCCTTCGCGCCCGCCGTGCTGGAGACGCTGGCCCGCGAGGCCGACCGCCTCGGCGCGATCTGCCGCGACGAGGTCGCCGGCCAGGGCGTGCCCGCCGACGCCATCGCGCTGCATGCGCGCGCCCATGTGCGCTACGCCGGCACGGATACGTCGCTCGAGGTTCCGGTGGCGCTTTTGGACCGCGAGCCTTCAGGCTCGCCCAGCGCCGATGCGAGCCTGAAGGCTCGCGGTCCACAGGGCGCGCTTCTCGCCGCCATGCGCGAGCACTTCCAGGCGGCGCACCGGGCGCGCTTCGGCTTCATCGACGAAACGAAGCCGCTGGTCGTCGAAGCCATTTCGGTGGAGGCCGTGGGCGGCGGCGCCGGCATCGCCGAGACCGAGGAGGCGATCGCCTCCTCGCCGCTGCCCGAGCCCACGGAGCGCACCCGCATCTTCAGCGCCGGCGCGTTGCGCGAGGCGGCCGTCTACGCCCGCGAGCAGCTGGCCCCCGGCCACGTCGTGCGCGGCCCCGCGCTGGTCATCGAGCCGCACCAGACGGTGGTGATCGAGGACGGCTGGCAGGCCGCGCTCACCGCCAAGGACCACCTCGTCCTGACCCGCGCGGTGGCGTTGCCCAAGCGCACGGCGGTCGGCACCAGCGCAGACCCGGTGATGCTGGAGATCTTCAACAACCTGTTCATGTCCATCGCCGAGCAGATGGGCGTGACGCTGCAGAACACCGCCTATTCGGTGAACATCAAGGAGCGGCTCGACTTCTCCTGCGCGGTGTTCGACCACGAGGGCGCGCTGGTCGCCAACGCCCCGCACATGCCGGTGCATCTGGGCTCCATGGACAAGTCCGTCGAGACCATCATTCGCCAGAACGAGGGCCGCATCCGCCCCGGCGACGTCTACATGTTGAACGCCCCCTACAATGGCGGCACGCATCTGCCCGACATCACGGTCTGCACCCCGGTGTTCGACCAGGCGGGCGACAGGATCCTGTTCTGGGTGGCGTCGCGCGGCCACCATGCCGACGTCGGCGGCGTCGCGCCGGGCTCGATGTCGCCGCTGGCGACCACGATCGAGCAGGAAGGCGTCTATATCGACAACTTCAAGATCGTCGACGAAGGCCGCTTCCGCGAGGCCGAGACCGAGGCGCTGCTGCTGGGCGCGACCTACCCGGTCCGCAACGTGGTGCAGAACGTCAACGACCTGAAGGCCCAGATCGCCGCCAACGAAAAGGGCGTGCGCGAGCTCTCCAAGGTCATCGCCGAGTTCGGCCTCGACGTCGTGCAGGCCTATATGGGCCACGTCCAGGACAACGCCGCCGAAAGCGTCCGGCGCGTGCTGGACCGGCTGCGCGACTGCGAGTTCACCTACCCGATGGACCAGGGCTGCGCCATCAAGGTGCGCATCACGGTGGACAAGGCCACGCGCGAGGCAACGGTGGACTTCACCGGCACGTCGCCCCAGCGCGGCGACAACTTCAACGCCCCCGCGCCGGTGACGCGCGCGGCGGTGCTCTACGTGTTCCGCGTCATGGTGGACGACGACATCCCGATGAACGCCGGCTGCCTGCGGCCGATCCGCATCGTGGTGCCCGAGCGCTCCATGCTGTCGCCCGAATACCCGGCCGCCGTGGTGGCCGGCAATGTCGAGGTGTCGCAGGCGGTGACGAACTGCCTGTTCGGCGCGCTGGAGGCCATGGCGGCCTCGCAGGGCACCATGAACAACCTCACCTTCGGCAATGACGAGTACCAGTATTACGAGACGATCTGCTCCGGCTCGCCCGCCGGCCCCGGCTTCAACGGCACGCCCGGCGTCCACGTCCACATGACCAACTCGCGCCTCACCGATCCCGAGATCCTGGAATATCGCTTCCCGGTGCTGCTGGAGGACTTCCACATCCGCGCCGGCTCGGGCGGCAAGGGGCGCTGGAACGCCGGCGACGGCACCAGCCGCACTATCCGGTTCCTGAAGCGGATGGAATGCGCGATCCTGTCCAGCCACCGCAAGGTGCGGCCCTTCGGCATGGACGGCGGCGAGGCGGGCGAACTCGGCCGCACCCTGGTGCGCCGTCTTGACGGCCGCATCGACGAGCTCGGCGGCTGCGACCAGACCGTGCTGGAGGCCGGCGAGGCCGTCACGGTGGTGACGCCGACGGGGGGCGGGTTCGGGAAGGGGTGACGTCAGGGCGCGGCGGGAATGGTCTCGATGTCGGTCGATCGCAAGAGCCGATCCATCGTCAGGAGCGATGCGCCGGCTTCCTTCGCGTAGGCGTAATGGAAGCAGTCGAAGTTGCTGAGTCGGCGCTTTCCGATCCCGTAATCCTCGGCCACCCCCACCGCATGAGACAACACTGCCCTCAGGTCTGACGCTGTACGAAGCGCAATCCCGCGCTCCTCCATCCAATCGACCAGCGCATGCTCCGCCTGCCGGTACGAGCAGTCCAACTGCCCGGGAGACGCCAGCACGATAATCGCCTCCCACGCAGCGAGGACCGACGTCCAAGGAGAAACCGCGTCGCGAAGCGCTTCGTTGTAAGCCTCTGCCGACTCCTCGTCGGCCATGATCGCAATGATCGCGCAAGCATCGACATACATCAGTCGTCGCCTGTGAGATCGTGGTCGAGAGCATGGAAGGCGTCAGGCGTCACAGGCTGGCGATCCTTCTTGAACTTGAGCCCATGCTTTTCGAGGATCCGGCGCGCGGTTTCGCTGGGCTTCTCGCGCCGGAGACGCTCCTGCAGCGCCTCGCGGAGCGCCATGACGACAGCATCCGTTATCGTTCCGCCCTCGATCTCGGCGAGACGTCGGGCCAGGACGTCGGCTTCGGGATTCCGGATGCTGATCGTCATGTATGGCTCCACTCGTGTGGCGCTCAGTGTAGCGCAGCCGCCTGCGACAGAAAAGCCCGGAACCACCCCACCGCCTCCGCGTTTGCCCGGCTCCCAATCACCAACACGGAGCCAAGCCATGACCGATATCGGGCAGGCCAAGATTCTCATTCTCGCGACCGACGGCTTCGAGCAGTCGGAGCTCATGAAGCCGCTGGAGCAGCTGAAGGCGGCCGGCGCGACCGTGCATGTCGCGTCGCCCGAGAAGACCATGAAGCCCGGCGAGATCCGCGGCTGGGACCAGACCGACTGGGGCCAGAGCGTCAAGGTCGACAAGACCCTGTCGCAGGTCAACGCCGACGACTACGACGCGATCGTGCTGCCGGGCGGCCAGATCAACCCCGACAAGCTGCGCATCGAGCCGCAGGCCGTGCAGCTGGTGAAGACCTTCTTCGACGCCGGCAAGGTGGTGGCGGCCGTCTGCCACGGCCCGTGGCTGCTGGTCGAGGCCGGCGTCGCCAAGGGCCGCACCGTCACGTCCTGGCCGTCCGTGAAGACGGACCTCAAAAACGCCGGCGCCAACTGGGTCGACCAGCAGGTGGTGGTCGACAAGGGCCTGATCACCAGCCGCAAGCCCGACGACCTCGACGCCTTCGTGGCCAAGATCATCGAGGAAGTGAAGGAAGGCCGTCACGAGCGCCGCGCCGCCTGAGGCTCCCCAGACAGACCGCCGGGGAGGGCCATGCGCCCTCCCCGTTGACCCGCGGCCCGAAACGCCCTTCATGGCCGCATGAATTACCGCCACGCCTTCCATGCCGGAAACTTCGCCGACGTGCTTAAGCACGCCGTGCTGGCCCGCATCCTCGTCCATCTCGCCCAGAAGCCTGCGGCCTTTCGGGTCATCGACACCCATGCGGGCATCGGGCGCTACGATCTCGCCGGACCGCTCGCCGAGCGCACCGGCGAATGGCGCGACGGCGTCGGCCGGCTGGAGGCCCGACCCCTGGAGGGCGAAGCCGCCGCCCTGCTCGAGCCCTACCTGCGGGCCGTGCGCGAGACGCGCGCCTTCTACGGCCCCACCGCCTATCCGGGGTCGCCGCTCATCGCGGCGGCGCTGACCCGGGCGCAGGACCGGCTGGTCTTCATCGAGAAGCACCCCGAGGACGTGCGGCGCCTGACCCAGGCGCTGGACGGCGACAAGCGGGCCAAGGTCATCGAACTCGACGGCTGGACCGCGCTGAACGCCTATGTGCCGCCGGTGGAGAAGCGCGGGCTCGTGCTCATCGATCCGCCCTTCGAGGAGCCCGGCGAATATGAGCGCCTCGCCGAGCGCCTCGCCAAGGCCTGCGCCAAGTGGCGGACGGGCACCTATGTGGCCTGGTTCCCGGTGAAGGACGCCCGCCAGCGCGACGCCTTCTACGAGGCGGTGAGCGACAGCGGCGTGGCCAAGACGCTGCGCATCGAGATGCTGCGCGAGCCCGCCAACGACCCCACCGTGCTGGCGGGCTCGGGCCTGCTCGTCGTCAATCCGCCCTGGACGCTCGAAGCCGAGATGCAGACGCTCGGGCCGCCGCTGGCGCGGCTGCTGGCGCGCAAGGGCGACGGGCTGTTTCGCTGCGACTGGCTTGTCGAAGAGGGTCGCGCCACGCGCGATTGAAGCACACCGCGCGGGCGATGAAGGCTATACAGCATTCCCCACAGTCTAATCCGTTCGACATAGGACCGAGGCGCAAGATCCCCGCGATTTCGTCTTGAAACGTTGCCTGAGTTGACGGACATTTTACATGCGTTCGAGTGGGGCAAGAGAATAAAGCCGTTGGCGCGACTACGCCGGCCGCCATGCGCTCGCCGGCTGATCGACGCCGCCCTTCGCACCCGTTCGGCGCCGGGCGTAATGGCGCGCGCGAGGGCGTGCGCGGCGACCCGAAAGGGAGCGAACCAGCATGACGCAACAGGGCGTGGTGAAATTCTTCAATACCGAGAAGGGCTACGGCTTCATCAAGCCGGACGATGGCGGACGCGACATCTTCGTCCATGTCACGGCGGTGTCCCGGGCGGGACTGCCGTCGCTCGACCAGGGCCAGAAGGTCTCCTACGAGATCGAGCCCGACAAAAAGGGCAAGGGGCCCAAGGCCGTGAACCTGACGGTCCTGGCGCACGCCTGAGCCTCGACGCAAGAGGCCCGGCGGGTTGAACGCCGGGCCTTGCGCATTGGTGCGGGACGGGGCCCCGCGTGTGACGCCTAGAACTTGTAGTTCAGGCCGGCGCGGACGATGTCGCCGTCCACCTTGGCCTTGGACCCGACCGTGAAGGCGCCCACCGGGCCGGAGCCCACGAGGGCGGTCTTCTGGTCGCCGAGATTGTAGTAGAGATACTCGATCTTGGTGGTCAGGTTGTTGGTGAAGGCGTATTCGACGCCGGCGCCCACCGCATAGCCGACCGCCGTGTCGGACTTGGAGCCCGCCCAGGCCGCGCCGGTGTTGAGCGAGGCCGCCGTGCTGCTCTTGACGTTCCCGAAGGCCAGGCCGCCGGTGCCGTAGACCAGCGCGCGGTCGAACGCGAAGCCGGCGCGGGCGCGGGCCGTGCCCAGCCAGTCGGTCTTGGACTCGGTGGAGACCGAGGACGTCAGGACGCCCGAGGATCCGACGTAGCTCTGGCGCTTGCCCGAGCCCAGATAGTTCACGTCGCCCTCGACGCCGAGCACCATGGAGCCGATCTGGTAGTTGTAACCGGCCTGCGCGCCGCCCGTGAAGGAGCCCTTGTCGTCCTTCAGGCGGTTCGGGAAGAGGCCCGCCGGCGAAGCGCCGGAATACAGGAAGGTCGTGCGGTTCTGGCCGAAGCGGTAGCCGGCGTTCGCGCCGACGTAAAAGCCCGTCCAGGTGAAGATCGGCGCGTAGACGACCGGCATGGGGGCGGGAGCGCTGCGGCGGCCGGGCAGGTCGGCGGCGAAGGCGACGCCGGACGCGGAAACGAGCAGCGCGGCGGCGCCGAGCGACAGAATGGACTTCATCGGTATGCTCCTGGAGGGGCGGGGCGACTGGCCCCGCCGGTGACGTGACGCCCGCGGGCCGGCGAAACGCCGGCCTGCCTCAAATGAGCGTCAGCAGATGGGAAGCGATCCGGGGAGGATCACGGGATCGTTGAAGGATGATCCGGCAGCGGTATCGCTTGAGATCATGGCCGCATTGCGATGACAATCAGCGCTTTTGGCGTCCTTCAAACATGATGTCCGGCCCGAATGGGCCAGACTGCGCGGCGGGAATAGCCGCCGCACAACCTGGAATACTCATATTGACGCGATACAATTCAGAACTTGTAGTTCGCGCCCGCCCGAATGACATTGATGCTGTTGTCGACCTTGACGGGGCCGAGCAGCGGCCCCGGGTAGTCTGCGTCGCCGAGGCCGTAATGGAGGTACTCGGCGCGCACGGTGACGCTGGGCGCCATCATCATTTCCGCGCCGCCGCCCACCACATAGCCGCTGCGCGTGCTGCTGGCCTTGCCGCCGAGCGCCTTGATCTCCGTGGCCGCCATGGCCACGCCGCCGGTGAGGTAGGGCATGATGTTGCCCGCCGCGTAGCCCAGCCGGGCGCGGCCGCTGACCAGCCATTTCTGGCGGGTCTTCTCGCTGAAGCTGGTGTTGCTGATGCCGGAGACGCTGGCGTCCGCCTCGACGCCCGCCACCACCGGACCGGCCTGGAGGTTGTAGCCGACCTGCCCGCCGGCCACCATTCCGGAGGTGCTGGCCGGGCCGGCCTTGCCGAATCCGCCGCCGGCATGCGCGCCGGCGTAGAGCCCGCCCCAGTTGGCCACGGGGGCCGAGTAGCCCGTGCTGGCGTAGGGATCGGAGCGCGACGGCAGGTCGGCGGCGTGCAGCCGCCCGCTGACCGAAACGGTCAGCAGCATCGCGACGGGAACGATCATGCGGACAATGGACATTGAAAGGACCTCGTACTCGCGGCCGAACGCGCGGCTCACTTGAGAAGAAGCAATACGTCAGGCGCCCGTTAGTGTTAATCGAAGCCGTAAAACAGCGTCAATTTTGAATGAATGGCCGCAAATCGCGTTCACGCCGTCTTAGGGCGTGTAAACGAAATCTTAAATTGTCCTGGACAGGCGCCCGCGAACGCCGGCCGCGCCTTCGCGGCGCTGAAAGTCCGGGGCGGCCGGCGCAACGCTTGCGGCTGTCTCGCTCCGGGGCCGGCCGGCGGCAGGCCTTGTTCCGGGGCGCCGGACGTGGCAAGGCCAGTCGCGATGAGCGCCACCAAGCCCCCCTTGTCCGTCTTCATCATCGCCAAGAACGAGGCCGACCGCATCGGTCGCACGATCGAGGCGGTGCGGAGCATCAGCGACGACGTGATCGTCATCGACAGCCTGTCGACCGACGGCACGCAGGCGGTCGCCGCCGCGCGCGGCGCGCGGGTGGTGGAGCACGCCTTCGAGGGCTACGGCCCGCAGAAGCGCTTCGGCGAGACGCTGTGCCGGCACGACTGGATGCTCAATGTCGACGCCGACGAGGTCGTCCCGGAGGATCTCGCCGAGGAGATCCGGGCGCTCTTCGACGGCGGCGGCCCGGGCGCCGACGCCTACCGGATCCGCATCGCCGAGATCTTCCCCGGCGAGGGCCGGCCTCACCGCTTCGCCTACGCGCTTGCTCCTGTGCGGCTCTACCGCAAGGACAAGGGGACCTATTCGATCTCGCCCGTGCATGACAGGGTGGACCTCGTCCCCGGCGCGACGGTGCGCAAGCTGCGCGGCACGATCCACCACTTCTCGGTGCGCTCGCTGGGCGACCAGATGGCCAAACTGAACCGCTACACCGATGCGCTCGTAGACGACCTCGCGGCGCGGGGCGAGACCATCAGCGTGTTCCGGCTGGTGGCCGAGTTCCCGGCCAATTTCGTCAAGGCCTATCTGGGCCGCCGCCATTTCCTGCGCGGCGCCTACGGATTCATGACCGCCATGAACTTCGCCTTCTACCGTTATCTGCGGGTGGCCAAGCACATCGAGATGCGCCGCCGCGAGAAGGCGCTGCGCCGGGACGGCGGCGCGCGCGCCGAATTGGCCGGCAAGAGCCTGGCCGGCAAGGACGGCGCCGGGAACGGGCCGGCGTGACCCGCCGGGCCGCGCTCGTCACGGGCGGCGCCAAGCGCATCGGGGCCGCCATCGTGCGGCGGCTGGCGGCGGCCGGCTATGACGTCGCCATCCACTGCCGGGGGTCGCGCCAGGAGGCGCAGGACCTCGCGGCCTCGCTGGGGCCCGGGCCGCGCGTCGCCATCGTGGCGGGCGACCTCGCCGACCTCGACGACGTGGAGCGCCTGGTGCCGGAGGCCGGCGCGGCGATCGGTCCGCTGACGCTGCTGGTCAACAGCGCCTCGCTGTTCGACGACGACCGCCTCGACCGGCTCGACCGTGAGCTGTGGGACCGGCATTTCGCCGTGAACCTGCGCGCCCCGGCCTTCCTGGCGAGCGCCTTCGCCCGGCAGGCGCCGGAGGGATCGTCCATCGTCAACCTGCTCGACCAGCGGGTGGAGCGGCTGAACCCGACCTTCTTCTCCTACACGCTGACCAAGGCGGCCCTGCACGCCGCCACCACCACCATGGCGCAGGCGCTGGCGCCCGCCATCCGGGTCAACGCGGTCTCGCCCGGCCCCACCTTGGCCAACGACCACGACGGCCCAAACGGCCTCGCCCACGAGATCGCCAACGTGCCCCTGCGCCGCGGGGTCGACCCCTCCGAGATCGCCGACGCGGTGCTCTACCTCGCCGGCGCCCGCAGCGTCACCGGCCAGACCCTCGCCGTCGACGCCGGCCAGCGCCTGGGCTGGCGCACCCCCGACATCGCCTGACCCGCTGGCCTGACGCCGCCGGCCCGGGCGCCAACCCGCAGCCCCCCGTCCTTCGAGACGCCTCGCTGCGCGAGGCTCCTCAGGATGAGGGGATTTGTGGTTGGACCGAAGTCGCTCCCGCTAGATGGCGGCGGCGCCGGCTTCGTCTTCGGGGTAGTCGCGGTCGCGCGAGGCGCGGGGGCGTTCGCGCAAGCGGCGGCGGCCGTCGGCGACGCGCTCCAGGACGGCGCGGAACGGCGCGGCGAGGCGGCAGAGGTCGCCGATCCCCCGCATCACATTGGCCCCGCGCCGCAGTTCGCGGTCCAGCGTCGCCATCGTGCGGGCGAGCCCGGGATCGTCGTCGTCGAGCCAGGTCTCCAGCGTGCGGGCCCAGACCAGCACCGCGCCCTGGACGCGCACCGCGCCGAGCGCGTCGCTCGTGTCGATGCCGGCCGCGGCCAGCATGAAGCGCATCGAGTTGACGGCGAGCTGGTTCATGGCGGCCAGCGACAGCGGGTCGCGGCGCATCGCCGGCGAGATCCGGCGCAGCGCGTCGCGATACGGCGTCAGCGCGTCGATGCGGCGCATGAGCACGTCGAAGAGACGCTCCTTCATGCTCTCGTCGGCCAGGTCGTCGGTCGAGACCTCCAGCACGGCCTTGTCGATGCGGCGCGACAGGCCCGCCAGGATCGCGCCCTTGGACGGAAAGGCGTCGCGGAACTCCGCCAACGTGACGTCGGCGCGCGCGGCGATCTCCGGGATCTCGATCTCGTCCCAGTCGCGCTCGGCGGCGAGCGCCATCAGGGCGTCGATGATGCGGTCGCGCGGCGCCCCGGAGGGGGCGGAGGGAGGCGGCGCCGAGGACCCTGCGGTCGCGCCGGATGCGCCGGCCTCGGCCGGAGAGCCGTCATCGGCCCCGGGAGTGCGCTTGCGGTTCGGTTGCTTGGCCATCGGGCTGCTCCGGAAGGTGCGTGTCTCCCGAAGATAGGGTGCCGGCGCCGCTTTGGCCAACGACGGAACGCCGCGCCCGGGACAACCCGGAACGCCGCGCCCCGAACGCCGCTGGCGCGTGGCGCGGCTCAGCCGCTCAGCTCTTCGGCCCGCTTGCGCGCCGCCGCGACCGCCCGGTCCATGAGGGGCGCGAGGCCGTCCGGCGCGGCCAGCACGGCGAGCGCCGCGGCCGTGGTGCCGCCTGGCGAGGTGACGTTCTCGCGCAGCGTCCCGGGCGTCAGGTCGGAGCGGTGCAGCAGCTCCCCGGCGCCCTCCACGGTGGCGCGCGCCAGCCGCTCGGCGAGATCGGGCGGCAGCCCCTGCGCCGCGCCGGCGCGGGCCAGGCACTCCACCAGGTGGAACACATAGGCCGGGCCGGAGCCGGACACCGCCGTGACGGCGTCGATCAGCTCCTCGCTCTCCACCCACTCCACCAGCCCGACGCCCGACAACAGCGCGTTAGCGATGTCGCGCTGCCGGTCCGAGACCTCCGGGGTGCCCGAGCAGCCGGTGACGCCGCGCTGCACGGAGGCGGGCAGGTTCGGCATGGCGCGGATCACCGCTCGGGCGCGCGGCAGGCGCGAGCGCAGGTCGCCCAGCGTCTTGCCGGCCAGGATGGAGATGACCAGCGTGTCGGGTCCGGCGAGGTCCTTGAGGTCGCTCGCCGCGTCGTCGAGCATCTGCGGCTTGATGCCCAGCACCAGCGCCTCGGGCTCGCTCACCTGCGAGAGCGGCGGGTTCAGGGTGACGTCGTGGCGCTCGCAGAACGAGACGAGGCCCATATGGACATGAGGATCGAGCACCGTGATGCGCTCGCCCGGCAGTCCGGTCCGGATCCAGCCCTCCAGCAGGGCGCCGCCCATCTTGCCGCAGCCCACCAGCACGAGCGAGGACGGAAGCCGCGACGGATCCTTTCGGGCCAAATCCTGGGAAGTCGACATGGCGCTGCCTCGATGCGCGGCCCCCCGGGGCCGAAGGCTCCTTTATGGCGTCAGCCCGCCGGCGCTGTCGAGAGCCGCCGAAACCCGTCAGGCGTGCCCGACGGTCTCGAACATCGCGCCTTCCATCGCCTCGCGCGGGGTCTTGCCCGCCCAGAGCACGAACTGGAACGCCTGATAGTAGCGGTCGCACGCTTCCGTGGCGACCTTCAGGAGCGTCTCGCACTGGCGCCCGTTCGGCTCCGCGCCGCCGGCCAGCAGCAGCGAATGGCGGAACATCACGACGTCGTCATTGGCCCAGAGGTCGAAATGGCCGACCCAGAGCTGCTCGTTGATGAGGGAGATCAGCTCCAGCATCTCGCCGCGGCGGCGCGACGGCACCTTGAGGTCGAACGCGCAGGCGACGTGAAGCGCCTCCAGCTCGTCCAGCCAGGTGAAGGCGATGTGGTAGTCGCACCAGCTGCCGCCCACCGAAACGGAGATCTCGTTCACGTCGGCCCGGTCGAACGACCACTCGTGGACGCTGGCGAGGCGCTCCACGATGTCGAGCGGATGCTCGTTGCGTTCGACTGCTTCTAGTTCCATGGCGGACATGCCGTTCCCCGGCTCGCGTGGCGACACCTGTTACGCGCTCGAACGCCATTCGGCGAAACTGACGCGGCCTTCGGCGCCGCGGGGCGCCGGGACCTTTCGCCAGGGATGCCGGATCGCCCGGGAGAGTCTGAACAACCCTCTGGAATCGAACCGCGAATCACCCCTCGTTTCGACGATACAGCGTGCGAGTCACGACGCACAACGAGCGAGTTGGACCCTCGTGGATTCTGGCCCCCGGCACAATTCGCGCGGCCGGTCTGTCCACAACCGATGCGCTTTTCGGGGGCGGCTCGTTCAGAGTTCGGCGGCCGCGTCGCCGGAGGTCGCGCCGGCGAGCTTGGCCTCCAGGGCCGCGATGCGGGCGGCCAGGCGCTCGTTCTCGTCGCGGGCCAGGACGGCCATCTCGCGCACCGCCTCGAACTCCTCGCGGGTGACCACGTCCATGTCGCGGATGAAGCGCTCGAACTGGGCCTTCACGACCCCCTCCGCCTCGCGCCGGACGCCCTGCGCCATGCCGGCGGCGTCCGTGAAGAGGCGCGCCATGTCGTCGAGTATGCGGTTCTGGGCCATGTCGGTTCTCCTCTGGGCGCGGATCGGGACAGCAAGGTCGAAGCGCCGCCCTCTCGCCCACATGGGTTCGCGTCGCCGCCGGCTCAATAGCACGCCGGACCGGCGCGCGCAGCACGCGGCCGCGCTTGACGCGGCGTGCGCCTCCGGCCCATTCAGGCGCTCCGCGGCGACGCCGCGTCCGGAGCCGGCGATGCCCCTCTTCGCGATCCCGTTCCCCGTGATCGACCCCGTGCTGTTCAGCGTCGGGCCGCTGGTCATCCGCTGGTACGCGCTGGCCTATGTGGCGGGCCTGGTGCTCGGCTGGCTCGTCGTGCGGCGGCTCTGCGCCTCGGACGGCCTCTGGGCCGCCAGCCAGAAGCGCCCGACCGTGGAGGATCTCGACGACCTCCTGGTCTACGCCGCGCTGGGCGTCGTCCTTGGCGGGCGCATCGGCCACGTGCTGTTCTACGGCTGGCCGTATTATAGCCAGAACCCGCTGGAGATCCTGCAGGTCTGGCGCGGCGGCATGGCCTTTCACGGCGGCCTCATCGGGGTGCTGGCCGCAATCCTGATCTTCGCCCGCCGCAAGGGGCTGTCGGCCCTGACGGTGTTCGACCTGTTCGCCGTCGTGGCCCCGATCGGCCTGTTCTTCGGGCGGATCGCCAATTTCATCAACCAGGAGCTCTGGGGCCGGCCGACGGACGTCCCCTGGGCCTTCGTGTTCCCCCGGGCCGACGACCTGCCGCGCCATCCGAGCCAGCTCTACGAGGCCGGCGCGGAGGGCCTGCTGCTGCTCGTCGTCGTGGCGCTGGTCGTCCGCCGCGTCGGCTTTCGCCGGCCGGGCCTGCCGGCGGGCGTTTTCGCGGTCGGCTACGCGCTGGCCCGCAGCTTCTGCGAGATGTACCGCCAGCCGGACGAGAGCGAGTTCATCAACGCCTGGTTCACCATGGGGATGGCGCTCTCTCTGCCGATGCTGCTCGCCGGGCTGGCGCTGATCTGGCGCGCGCTGCGCCGGCCCCGGCTCGCGCCCGCCACGGGCCGCCCCGCGCCATGACGCCGCTCGGCCGCCGCCTGGCCGCCGAGATCGCCGCGGCGGGGCCGATCAGCGTCGCCCGCTACATGGCGGCGTGCCTCGGCGACCCGCTGCACGGCTATTACGCGACGCGCGACCCGTTCGGCCCGCAGGGCGACTTCGTCACCGCGCCCGAGATCTCGCAGATGTTCGGCGAGCTCATCGGGCTGTGGTGCGCGGAGGCGTGGATGCGCCTGGGGTCGCCCGCCGTCCTGCGGCTGGTGGAGCTGGGGCCTGGCCGCGGCACGCTGATGGCGGACGCGCTGCGCGCCGCTCGGGCGCTGCCGCCCTTCCGCGCCGCGCTCGACGTCCGGCTGGTCGAGACGAGCCCGACGCTGCGCGCCCGCCAGGAGGCGGCGCTGGCGGGCGTGGGCGTCCCGGTCGCGTGGGCCTCGGACGTGGACGAGATCCCGCCCGGCCCAGCCCTGGTGATCGCCAACGAGTTCTTCGACGCCTTGCCGATCCGCCAGTTCGTCAAGGTCCAGGACGGCTGGCGCGAGCGCCTCGTCGGCCTGGCGGAGGGCGACGACCCCGCCGCCCTCCGCTTCGGCCTCGCGCCCGAGCCGGAGCCGATGCTCGCCGACGCGCCGGGCGAGCCCGGGGCGGTGCTGGAGGTCGGCGAGGCCGGGCTGGACATCGCCCGGCGCCTGGCCGAACGCTTCGCCGCGACCGGCGGGGCGGCGCTGGCGATCGACTACGGCCATGCGCGGCCGGGCTTCGGCGACACCCTGCAGGCCGTCCGCGCCCACGCCTATGCGGACCCGCTGGCCGAGCCGGGCGAGGCCGATCTCACCGCCCATGTCGATTTCGCCGCCCTCGGGCGCGTCGCCCGGAAGGCGGGCGCGGTCGTGCACGGCCCGGTGACGCAGGGCGCGTTCCTGCGCGGGCTCGGCCTCGCCGAGCGCGCCGCGGCGCTGAAGCGCGGCGCCGCTCCGCCTGTCGCCGCCGCCGTGGACGCCGCGGCCGCCCGGCTCGCCGGCGGCGGCGACGGCATGGGCGAGCTGTTCAAGGTCCTGGCGTTCGGCTCGCCCGGAATGGGGCCCCTGCCCGGCTTCGGCCTCCCCGGAATTGACACAGGCGGCCCCCATCCCTGAGCGTCGCTCCGCAGCCCCTCGAATCGGAACCCGCGCATGATGATCCGCTCCGACGACCTCGACATGCCCGGCGTCGCGCACGCCTTCTTCACCCGGCAGGGCGGCGTCTCCGGCGGCATCTACGCCAGCCTCAATGGCGGCATCGGGTCGAACGACGACAAGGCCGCCATCGCGGAGAACCGGCGCCGCATGGCGCAGGCGCTGGGCGTCGCCCCCCAGAACCTCGTCAACGTGCACCAGGTGCATTCGCCCGACGTGCTGGTCGCCGAAGGGCCCTGGCCCGGCGACCGCCCCAAGGCGGACGGGCTGGTCACCCGCACGCCCGGCGTCGCCCTGGCGATCTCGACGGCCGATTGCGGGCCGGTGCTGTTCGCCGATGCGCAGGCCAGGGTGGTCGGCGGCTGCCACTCGGGCTGGAAGGGCGCCTTCACGGGCGTGCTGGAGACGACGCTGGAGCGCATGGAGGAGCTGGGCGCCGACCGGCGCAACGTGGTCGCCGTGCTGGGCCCGATGATCTCGGCCGCCGCCTATGAGGTGGGGCCGGAATTCGTCGGCCGCTTCCACGAGCAGGATCCCTACAATGCGCGCTTCTTCCGGCCGAGCGAGCGCGCCGGCCACGCCATGTTCGACCTGCCGGCCTATATCGCGGCGCGGCTCGACGCCGCCGGGGTCGGCCGCTTCGTCGACCTGAAGCTCTGCACCTATGCGGACGAGGAGCGCTTCTACAGCTATCGCCGCAACACCCATCGCGGCGCGCCCGACTATGGCCGCCTGATCTCGGCCATCGCGCTGACGGATTGAGAGCGATTTAGGGGGGGCGCCTCCTGGAGCCCTCGTCCTTCGAGACGCAGGCCCGAGAGGGCCTGCTTCTCAGGATGAGGGGGCGGGAGCGGCGGCGGGCGCGTCGCGCTTCAGCAGCGCGGCGAGGCTGTCCCGGCGGCGCTGCGCCAAGGCGCGGAGCCGCGCCTCTTCTTCCGGCCAGCCCGCATGGGCGGCGACCGCCATCTCGGCCGCGCCCAGGTGGAAGGCCGCGTAGCAGGGCGCCAGGAAGGCGACGAACTCCGGATCGACCGGCCGGCCCGCCGCCGAGCCCGTGCGCTCGATCAGCCGGGCGAGGGCCGGAGCGTCGAGGCCGAACTCCACCGCCGCGCCGGCCACGTCCCACGCCACGTCCTGCGGGCCGACGAGGTCGTGCGAGAAGGCGTGGTCGAGCGCATCCGTCTTCAGGATGGTCCCGTCGGGCGCGACGAGCCATTCCGGCGCCATCAGCCGGTTGTCGGTGATCACCGGAACGACGCGACGCTGCAGCATCACGGCGCGGTCGCGGTATGGCGCCGTGGCGCCGTGCGCCTCGGGGCCGAAGGCCTCGGCGGCGTTGACGGCGAGCATGTGGGCGAGATCGGCCAGCGACGCCCCGAGCGGGACCGCTCCGCCGGAGGGATCGGCCGGAAAGGCCCGCGCCCGAAAGCCGAGATAGTCGGCGAGCCTGTCCCGGAAGCGCGCGCCGCGCAGCGCCTCGTCCGGCGCGGGCCGCGCGTCGTCGCGCCAGCGCTCGACCAGAAAGCCGTGGCGCCAGCCGGCCGGGGCGGGGGTGAAGCCGGCCTCGGCCAGGCGCTCGGCCCGGCCCAGCGCCGCGGCGCCGATCCGGTCGAGGCCGCTGAACTTCACCAGCCAGCGCCGGCCGCCGGCGGACGCCAGAAATTTCAGCCGCTCCTGCCCGGCGTTGACGGCGGGCCAGCCCTCTTCGGAGGAACCGCGCTGGACCGTGCGCCAGCCGCCGCCCGAGATTTCCCGCAGCGGCCCGTCGAGCGGCCCGACCACGCTCTCGACCCAGCCCTGCAGCCCGCGCCGCGGCGCGTCCGCGCGCAGGACGAGGGTGTCGAAGGGGATGTGCAGCCGCCGCAGGCGCCGCCACTGCGCGCGGCGCCGCGGATCGGCCTGCGGGCCGGGCTCGCCCGCATGGCTGGGCAGGAGCGCGATGCGCTCCGGGGCCGCGCCGCGGTCGCGCAGCCAGTCCGCCACGCAGCCGAACGAGCTGCCCGAGAGGCCCGGCCCCTCGTCCGCGATGGCGAAGCAGGCGTCGGCCGGCGCGGCGCGCAGGCGCGGCCCGGGCGATACCCCGCGCCGGAAGGGGTCGCCGCCCGGCCGGACCGTGTGCACCGTGGCCGCGCCCTCCCCGGCCGCCTCGGCGCCAGCCGCCGCGGCGCCGGCCGCCGCCATGGCGGCGAGCCCGGTCCCGATGCTGCGCAGGCCGATGACATGCAACGGCTCGCGCCCGGCGAGCGCCCGCGCGGCGACCCCGTAGCCCTCCGGATAGAGCGCATAGAACGCATAGCCTTCCGGGCGCTTGCAGCGCAGCGGCCCTGCCGGCGCCCCGGCCGGCAGATCGGACCAGTCCTGCGGCGGCGGCCGGGTGTCGAACCCGCTCTCCCAGGAGGCCAGCAGCGCGCGCGCCATGTCCCGCAAGGCGTCCATGACGAGCAGGGAGGCCGGGCCGGGCTCGTCCGCGCCGGCCGCCTCGGCCTCGGCGTCGGCCAGCCCCTGCGCCAGCTCGCCCGCCGCGATGAAGGTCTGCGCGAGCCCGGCATGGCGCGAGAGCGGCTCGGCCTCGCCGCAGGCCCGGCGCCAGGCGAGCCGGACCTCCGACCATTCGGCGACGGGGTCCGCCACCCTGACCGCATCGCCATAGACCAGCACGCGTCCTCTCCGCCGCGGCCCGCGCCGCGCCCGACAACGCATGAAGGCCGGAGCGGTTACGCCCCGGCCTTCATGTCTGCGCCCTGCGGGAAGCGCGGGCCCGAAGGCCCGCGGTCCGGTTCGGCCTCAGGCGGCCTTGGCTTTGGGCTGCACCTCGGCAGCGTAGTCCTCCACCATGGCGCGGCTGAGGGCGCCGGGCGTGTAGCGGTGGGGGCCCACCTCGGAGACGGGCGTCACCTCCGCGCCCGTGCCGCAGATGAAGCACTCGTCGAAGGAGGGGAGCTCCTCCGGCATGATCCGGCGCTCCACCACCTCGATCCCGCGCCGCTTGGCGAGGTCGATGACGGTGCGGCGGGTGATGCCGTCCAGGAAGCAGTCGGCGATTGGGGTGTGCAGCGCGCCGTCCTTGGCGAAGAACACGTTGGCCCCGGTGCATTCGGCGACCCGGCCCTGCCAGTCCAGCATGAGCGCGTCGGCGTAGCCCTTCTTCTCCGCCCGATGCTTGGAGATGGTGCAGATCATGTAGAGGCCCGCCGCCTTGGAGTGGCACGGCGCGGTCATCGGGTCGGGGCGGCGATATTCGGCGATGTCGAGGCGGATGCCCTTCATCTTCTGCGCGAGATCGAACATCGAGGGCCAGTCCCAGACCGCGACGGCCACGTTGATGGTCGAGTTCTGCGCCGCGACGGCCATCATCTCGCTGCCGCGCCACGCCACCGGGCGCACATAGCAGTTCTGGAAGCCGTTCTTGGCCACGACCTGCGCCTTGACGGCGTCGAGCTCGGCCACCGAATACGGGATCGTGAAGTCCAGGATCTCGGCCGACTTGTGGAAGCGCTCGGAATGCTCGGTCGACTTGAAGATCCGGCCGCCATAGGCCCGCTCGCCCTCGAACACGCAGGACGCGTAGTGCAGGCCGTGCGAGAGTACGTGCAGCTTGGCGTCCGCCCAGGGCACGAACTGGCCGTTGAACCAGATGACGCCTTCGCGCTGATCGAACGGGATGACGGACATGGATGTTCTCCTTGGGAAGCACGGCCCTGGATGATCGCGGTCCGGTCAGGAACGCTCGTCGGAGCGCCTCCTGCGGTTCTTTCCTTTCGCCGCGAGGGCTTGACGAGTAACAATCAAGCTGGGATATGTCAACATCACTGACGTAATCAGCCCGGGGCGCCCCCACGCGATGCAGACAGCCCTCGAAACGCGCAGCCAGGCCGGGACGGATCATACTCCCGATCGGCCCCTGTATGACCTGATCGAGCTCCTGTTTTTCGCCTATCGCGATTTCGTCGGCGATCCCGACCGCACGCTGGAGCAGTACGGCTTCGGCCGCGCGCATCACCGCGTGCTGCATTTCGTCGACCGCAATCCCGGCCTCACCATCGCGGCGCTGCTGGACATCCTGAAGATCACCAAGCAGAGCCTCAACCGCGTGCTCAAGGAGCTGCTCGAGAAGGGCTATGTCGAGCAGCGCGCCGGCAAGTCCGACCGGCGCCAGCGGCTGCTCTTCCCCACCCCGCGCGGACGCGCGCTGGCGCTCGACCTCGCCCGCATGCAGACGCGGCGCATCGCCCGCGCTCTGGAGGAGAGCGGTCCGGGCTCGGACGCCGCCGCGCGGCGCTTCCTCGCCGCCATGGTGGAGCCGGCCGAGCGCCCCACGGTGGCGCGCCTCGCCCATGACGACGCGGAACTCGGGGGCCCGTCGTGAACGCCTCGCGGCCCGCCGCGGCCCCGCCGGACGACGCCCCCCACATCCTCGTCGTGGACGACGACCGGCGCCTGCGCGATCTCCTGGGCCGCTTCCTCTCCGAGCACGGCTATCGCGTCACGACGGCGCAGGATTCGGCCGAGGCGCGGGCGCGCATCGCCAATTTCCTGTTCGACGGCTATGTGCTGGACGTGATGATGCCGGGCGAGAACGGCTTCGAGCTCGCCCGCTGGGTGCGCGAGACGTCCTCCACGCCGATCCTGATGCTGACCGCGCGCGCCGACGCCAAGGACCGGGTCAAGGGCCTCGAGATCGGGGCGGACGATTACCTGCCCAAGCCCTTCGAGCCGCGCGAGCTGCTGCTGCGGCTGAAGAACATCATCCGGCGCACGACGCCCGCGGCCGCCCCGACCCCGGGCGCGTCCCAGGAGGTGGTGCGGTTCGGCCCGTTCACCTTCCGGCTGGACCGCGGCGAATTGCGCCAGGGCGACGAGATCGTCCGCATCACCGACCGCGAACGCGAGATGCTGACCGTGCTGGCCTCGCGCCCCGGCGACACCGTGCCCCGCGAGGACCTCGCCGGCTCGGGAGAAGTCTCCAACGAGCGCACCGTGGACGTGCAGATCAACCGGTTGAGGCGTAAGATCGAGGCGGATCCGGCCAACCCGCTGCTGCTGCAGACGGTGCGCGGCATGGGCTACCGGCTTTTCCTGGATTGAGCCCTCGCGCGTGAAACTCGGCAGCGGACTCCAGACCAGCACTGTCCTGCGGCCGCCCGTGGCGGCCTACCACCGGCTGAGCCGCTGGTTCGGCAAGCGGATGCCCAAGGGGCTGTTCGCCCGGGCGCTGATCATCATCATCGCCCCCATGGTGATCCTGCAGTCGGTGCTGGCCTACGCCTTCATGGAGCGCCACTGGCAGACGGTGACGCGGCGGCTGTCGGCGGCGGTGACGCAGGACATCGCCGCCATCATCGACATGGCCGAGAGCTACCCGCAGGACAAGGACTACGAGACGCTGAGCCGCATCGCCAGCGACCGCCTGGGCCTCGACGTGGAGATGCTGCCGCCCGGCCCCCTGCCCCCGCCGGCGCCCAAGCCGTTCTTCTCGATCCTGGACAGCACGCTCTCGCGCGAGATCCGCACGCAGATCGGCCGGCCCTACTGGATCGACACGGTGGGGCGCTCCAACATCATCGAGGTGCGGGTCCAGCTCGACAGCGGCGTGCTGCGGGTTCTGACGCGCCGCTCGCAGGCCTATGCGTCCAACTCGCACATCTTCCTGATGTGGATGCTGGGCACCTCGATGGTGCTGCTCAGCATCGCGGTGCTGTTCCTGCGCAACCAGATCCGCCCCATCCTCAAGCTCGCGGCCGCGGCCGAGAGCTTCGGCAAGGGCCGCGACATCGAGTTCCGGCCGCGCGGCGCCCGCGAGGTCCGGCAGGCCGGCCACGCCTTCATCGAGATGCGCAGGCGCATCGAGCGCGCCTTCGAGCAGCGCACCGCCATGCTGAACGGCGTCAGCCACGACCTGCGCACCATCCTGACCCGGTTCAAGCTGTCGCTGGCCCTCATGGACGAGGACACGCCCGAGCTGGAGCCGCTGAAGAAGGACGTCGACGAGATGAGCCGCATGCTGGAGGCCTACCTGGCCTTCGCGCGCGGCGACGCCGGCGAGCATTCGGCCGCCACCGACATGGGCGCGCTCCTGGAGGACCTGAAGACCGACGCCGAGCGCCAGGGCCACGCCACGCAGGTGTCGATCAGCGGCGACCCGGTCGCCACCGTGCGCCCCGACGCGTTCAAGCGCTGCCTGGCCAATCTGGTGAACAACGCCGTCCGCCACGGCGACCGCATCGCCATCTCGGCCGCCCGCGACCCGCGCTGGCTCACCATCACGGTCGACGACGACGGCCCCGGCGTGCCGGCCGACCAGCGCGAGGAGGTGTTCAAACCCTTCGTGCGCCTCGACGAGGCCCGCAACGTCGACGAGGGCGGCACCGGCCTCGGCCTGGCCATCGCCCGCGACATCGCCCGCTCGCATGGCGGCGACGTGACGCTGGGCGAGAGCCCGCTCGGCGGCCTGCGGGCGATGGTGCGGGTGCCGGTTTGAGCATCGCCGACGACGTTTCGCGAGCGGACGCCAGGCCCGCGATGCTGGCGTCGCTTGTCGGCGGCGCGCTTCTCATCGCGCTTGCGCCGATCCTCGTGCGGATGAGCGATGTCGACCCCGTCGCGAGCGGGCTCTATCGCGTCCTGACAGCCGCCCCGCTCCTGTGGGTGCTCGTCGCCATGTCCCCCCGGGCCGAGGCCGCCGTTCCGGCGAAAGGGCGCGACATCCTGCTGCTGTCAGCCTCCGGACTGTTGCTGGCGATGGATCTGGGCCTTTGGCACATCTCCGTCGACATGACCTCCGTGGCGAACGCCACCGCGTTCAACAACTGCTCGCCGATCTTCGTGGCGGTCGCCCTGGCGATGATGGGGCAGGCGCCGGGCCGGCCTCTCCTTCTGGCGCTGGCCGTGACGACCGCCGGCATGACGCTCATGAGCGCAGGGCGCTTCTCCCTGTCGTCCCACCATGTCGCCGGCGATCTGATCGCGGTGTCGACCGGAGCCTTCTACGGAGGCTACATCCTGCTGATGGGGCGCTTGGCGCCTGCGGCTTTCGACGGCCGTCTGCATGGCCGTCAGCACCACCGCCGCGATTCCGGCGCTTTTCGTCTTCGCGCTCCTGCGTGAGGGCCCGCTGTTGCCCGCCACGGCCCGGGGATGGCTCGTGGTCGTGGCCCTGGGGGTGGTGTGCCATGTCGCCGGCCAAGGCCTCATCGCGCGGTCCCTGGCGGCGCTGCCCGCAACCTTCTCGTCCATGGTCCTCCTGGTGCAGCCTGTCGCCGCCGCGCTGCTGGCCTGGCTCTTCTTCGCCGAAGCCCTGACGCTGCTTCAGGCGGTCGGAATGCTGACGGTCCTGAGCGGCATCGTCCTCGCCCGGCGGGCGATCGGCGAGGCGTGAGAGCTCACCACCGGTCGGCGGCGGCGTCGTCGGCGGCCTTGGCTTCCACCCAGTCGCCCTGCGAGCCGTCGGCGTGGTGCTCCTTCTTCCAGAAGGGCGCGCGGGTCTTCAGGTAGTCCATCAGAAACTCGGCGGCCTCGAAGGCCGCGGTGCGGTGCGCGGCGGCCGTGACGACGAGGACGATCGGCTCGCCCGGCGCGATGCGCCCGTGGCGGTGGATCGCGGCGACGCCCTGCAGCGGCCAGCGCGCCAGGGCCGCCTCGACCACGCGGGCGATCTCCTCCTCGGCCATGCCGGGATAATGCTCGAGCTCCAGCGCGGCGAGTTTGCCGCCCTCGGCGCGGCACAGTCCTGAAAACGTCACCACGGCGCCGATGTCGGTCCGCCCCGCCGCGATCCGGTCGATCTCGGCCGCGGCGTCGAACGGCTCGGCCTGGATCCTCACCGTGACCGGCACCGAAGGCGCGCCCATCTCAGCCGCCCGTCATGGGAGGAAAGAACGCGATCTCCTGCGCGCCGGCGAGCTCCGCCGTCGGCTTGACGTGGCGCCGGTCGATGGCGGCGCGCACCACGCTGGGGTTCTCGAAGGCGTGGGCGTATTCCTCGCCCCGTCCCGCCAGCCAGCCGGCGAGATCGGCCACGGTGCGGACCTCGGCGGGAAGATCGAGCGTCTCCTCGGCCTTGCCGATTCGCTCCCGGACCCAGGCGAAATACACGATCTTCATCGCCCGTCCCTCACGCGCCATGGTCCACGATGTGGTGGATGCCGGCGCGGAAATAGTCATAGCCGGTGTAGAGCGTCAGGATCGCCGAGATCCACAGCAGCCCGAGCCCGATCTTCACCGTGCCGGGCAGCACGTGCTCCCCCGCCGGCCCGGCCAGCAGGAACCCGATCGCGATCAATTGAAGCGTGGTTTTCCACTTGGCCACCGTCGAGACCGGGACGCTGACGCGCAGCTCCGCCAGATATTCCCGCAGGCCCGAGACCAGGATCTCGCGCGACAGGATCACGATGGCGGCCCAGATCGCCCAGCTGTTGATCGTGCGGTCCGCCACCAGCATGAGCAGCGTGGCGGAGACCAGCAGCTTGTCGGCGATCGGGTCCAGCATCCGGCCCAGCGTGGACTGCTGCTGCCAGGCGCGCGCCAGGTAGCCGTCGAAGAAATCCGTGATGGCGGCGACCGCGAACACCGCCAGCGCCGCCCAGCGCATCCAGAATTCTTCGGGCCAGAACATGCACGCGACCACCACCGGGACGGCGACGACGCGTCCATAGGTCAGCACATTGGGTAGATTGAGGGGGTTTGCCCGCCGCATATTGCTCGCCAGGGTCATGCGCAGCCGAGGAAACATGCCGGAGGGAGGGGCGTCAACCGGCGCGCCCGCGCATTCGGCGGCGTCAGGGGCGATCGCCGGGGCGTCATCTCAGCTCCGGCTCTCGTGGAAGTAGTCGTACACCGCCCGGGCGGTTGCGGCGTTGACGCCCGGCGCGGTCGCCAGATCCTCCAGCGAGGCCCGGGCGATCGCCTTGGCGGTGCCGAAATGCAGCAGCAGCGCCCGCTTGCGGGCCGGCCCGATGCCGGAGATCTCGTCCAGCGGGCTCTTGGTGAACTCGCGCTTGCGCTTGGCCCGGTGCGTGCCGATGGCGAAGCGGTGCGCCTCGTCGCGCAGGCGCTGAACGAAATAGAGCGCCGGATCGCGCGGCGCGAGCTTGAACGGCTCCCGGCCCGGGATGAAGAAGGTCTCGCGGCCGGCGTCGCGGTCCGGCCCCTTGGCGACGCCCACGAGCGGCACGCCGGACAGGCCGATCTCCTCCAGGGTCTGGCGCGCGGCGTCGAGCTGCCCGCGGCCGCCGTCGACCAGCACGAGATCCGGCCAGGCCGGCATCTCGCCCGCGTCGCGCCCGCCCGCGTCCGGGACCGGCGGCGCGCCCGGCTCCAAGGCCGGCGCGGGGTCGCGCGGGCTCTCCTTCATGAGCCGCGAGAACCGGCGTTTCAGCACCTCGCGCATCATGCCGTAGTCGTCGCCCGGGGTGAGCTCCTCCGAGCGGATGTTGAAGGTGCGGTAATGCGCCTTCGAGAAACCCATCGCGCCGGCCACGATCATGCCGCCGACCGCGTTCGTCCCCATGATGTGCGAGTTGTCGTAGACCTCGATCCGCCGCGGCGGGCGCGGCAGCGCGAAGGCCTCCGCGAGGGCGCCCAGCAGCTTGTGCTGCGACGACGTGTCCGCCAGCCGCCGGCCAAGCGCCTCGCGGGCGTTCTTGGCCGCGTGCTCGACGAGGTCGCGCTTCTCGCCGCGCTTGGGGGTCGACACCTCGACACGCCGCCCGGCGCTGGTGGAGAGCGCCTCCTCCAGGAGCGCGCGCTCCTCGATGTCGTGCGACAGCAGCACCAGCCGGGCCGGCGGCTTGTCGTCGTAGAACTGGGCGATGAAGGCGCCCAGCACCTCGGCTGCGGGCGTCGACTTGTCCGCCTTGGGGAAGTAGTCGCGATTGCCCCAGTTCTGGAAGTTGCGGAAGAAAAACACCTCGACGCAGAACTGCCCGGCCTCCTCGTGGAGCGCGAAGACGTCCGCCTCCTCGGTGTTCTGGGGGTTGATGTCCTGCGAGCCCTGGATCGCCGATAGCGCCGCCAGCCGGTCGCGGTAGCGGGCCGCGCGCTCGAACTCCAGCTCGTCGGAGGCCTTCTGCATGTCGGCGGCGAGTTGCGCCTTCACGCCCTTGCTCTTGCCGCGCAGGAAGTCGCGCGTCTGCGCCGCCAGCCTGGCGTATTCGACATGGCCGATCTCGCCCGTGCACGGGCCGGAGCAGCGCTTGATCTGGTGCAGCAGGCAGGGCCGGGTGCGGTTCTCGTAGTAGCTGTCCGAGCAGCTGCGCAGCAGGAAGGCGCGCTGCAGGGCGTTGAGCGTGCGGTTCACCGCCCAGACGCTGGCGAAGGGGCCGAAATAGTCGCCCGGCCGGTTGCGCGCGCCGCGGTGCTTGGTGATCTGCGGCGACACGTGGTCGCCCGTGAGCAGGATGTAGGGGAACGACTTGTCGTCGCGCAGCAGCACGTTGAAGCGCGGCTTTAGCTGCTTGATGAGGTTGGCCTCCAGCAGCAGCGCCTCGGTCTCGGTCTGGGTGGTGACGAACTCCATCCGGGCCGTCTCGGCGATCACCCGCAGGATGCGGGTGGAGTGGCCGACGCCCCGCGCGTAGCTGGCCACGCGCTTCTTCAGGCTGCGCGCCTTGCCGACATAAAGGACGCCGCCCTCCGCATCGATCATGCGGTAGACGCCAGGCCCGTTCGGCAGCGTCTTCCAGAAGGCGCGGATCACCTCCACGCCGGCCTTCACGCGCGAATTCGCGCCCGGCAGGTCGAAATCGAGCTCGGCCCCCTGCGCCTGCTCCTCGGCCTCGGGCTCGATGTCCGGGCCGTCGAGCTCGTCGTCCTCGAGCTCCACCAGGCTGCGGCCGGCGAACTCGTCGAAGGTGTCCTGAGGCGTGTCCTGGGGCGCGTCCTGCGTCCCGTCGGACGCGGGCCGACTCGTGCGGGGTCCGGATGTCATGGGCCAGATGTAGGACGAACGCGCGGTGGAAAAAAGGAGCGTCGGACGCAGCTGGACATTAGTATCATTGAATGATACGTTACGCATGTTTTCAGACGAGCATTTCCATGATCCGCAGTTTTCGCGACCGGCGCACCGAACAAGTGTTTGCCGGCAAGACCCCGAAGGGGTTCCCGTCGGATCTGATCGGGGTCGCGAGACGGAAACTGCGAATGATCGACGCGGCAGCGGAGCTCGATGACCTTCGTGCGCCTCCGGGCAACAGGTTGGAGAGCCTGCAGCACGATCTTCGTGGACGGCGCTCGATCCGGATCAACGACCAATTTCGGGTTTGCTTCGTGTGGAGCGGAGGCGACGCCTTTGAGGTTGAGATCATCGATTACCTTGAGGACCGAACATGAGTGACGCCGGCCAACTGCCGCCCCTCCATCCCGGCGAAGTGCTTCGGGAGGAGTTCCTGAACCCGCTCGGCCTGACCGCCTATGGCGTCGCCAAGGCCTGCAACGTTCCCCGCACCCGCATCGAGCGAATCGCGCGCGAGGAGATCGGCGTCACGGCGGACACGGCGCTTCGGCTTGGCCGGCTGTTTGGGACCACTCCCGAATTCTGGCTCACTTTGCAGATGCGCTTCGATGTGGAGACCAACCGCAAACGGATCGAAGCCGAGTTGGCCGGCATCACGCCGCGCGCGCCGCAAGACCAGGCAGCCTGACCGGAACGGAATCCGTCTCCGCTTCGTGGACGGCGCCGGCGGGGCGGCCTATAGGGCTCAGGCGGGCGCGGGCGTTGGCGCGGCGCGCCGCGAGACTGGAGAACCGCCCGTGGCCCTGCACTTCACCTCCGACGAATTCGACGCCCGGCGCCGCCGGTTCCTCGCCGCGCTGGCCGAGCGCAGGCTCGACGGCGCGCTCCTGTTCGCCCAGGAGAGCATGTACTGGCTGACGGGCTACGACACCTTCGGCTTCTGCTTCTTCCAGTGCCTCTATGTGGGCGCGGACGGCCGCATGGCGCTGCTGACCCGCTCCGCCGACCTCAGGCAGGCCCAGCACACGTCCACCCTCCGCGACATTCGGATCTGGCGCGACGGGCGCGACGCCGATCCGGCCGCCGACGCCGTCGCCATGCTGCGGGACCTCGGCGGGGCCGGCAAGCGCATCGGCGTGGAGTTCGACAGCTACGGCCTCACGCACGCCAACGGCCGCCGGCTGGAGGCCGCCTTCGCGGGGGTCGCCGAGCTGGTCGACGCCTCCGACGTCATGCCGCGCCTGCGCGCGGTGAAGTCCCCGGCCGAGATCGCCCATGTGCGCCAGGCCGCGGCCCTGTCGGACGTCGCCGACCGGGCCGCCCTGGCGGCGATCCGCGCCGGGGCCGACGAGGGCCATGTCCTGGCCGCCCAGCACGCGGCCGTCTTCGAAGGCGGCGGCGACTATCCGGGCAACGAGTTCATCATCGGGTCCGGCCGCGACGCCCTGCTGTGCCGCTACAAAGCCGGACGCCGGACGCTGGACCCGCAGGATCAGATCACGCTGGAGTTCGCCGGCGTCTACCGCCACTACCACGCCGCCGTGATGCGCACCGTCGTGGTGGGCGAGCCCCGGCCGCTGCACCTCGCCTATCACGCGGCGGCGCGCGACGCGCTCCTGGCCTGCGAGGCCGCCCTCAAGCCCGGCGCGACCGCCGGCGAGGTCTTCGCCGCCCACGCCCGGGTGTTCGACGAGCACGGCCTCTCCTCGCACCGGCTGAACGCCTGCGGCTACTCGCTGGGCGCGAAGTTCACCCCGTCCTGGATGGACTGGCCGATGTTCTACGCCGGCAACGACTGGGTGATCGAGCCCGGCATGGTCATGTTCGCCCACATGATCCTCATGGACTCCGACACCGAGACGGCCATGTGCCTCGGCCGCACCTATTTGGTGGGGGACAACCGCGCCGAAGCCCTCAATTGCAGCGATCTGGACCTCCAGCTTCGCTAGGGTTAAAAGATCCATAACGAGTCCGCCGAAGCGGGCCGGGAGGGGTCATGCGGTCAGGGCACGGGTCACACGCGTTTCGGCGCGTCGGCGTTTGGGCGTCGGCTCTCGCGGCCATGGCGCTCCTGGGCGGATGCCAGACGTCCGACATCTCCTCCGCCCGCTACGAGGCTCCCGGCGTGCCGGTCGCGCTCGGCGACGTGGAGGGCGCCCCGGAGGCCATCAAGGCCCGCGTCTCCGCCGAGATCGCCACGCAGGCCAGCGCGCGCCGCATCGAGATCGTCGAGGCGGCCAGCCAGCCCCGCTACCGCCTGAAGGGTTATCTCACCGCCTACCCCACCGAGACCGGCGACACCGCGCTGAGCTTCGTGTGGGACGTGTTCGATTCGTCCAACCAGCGCGCCCGGCGCGTCACCACCACCACGGTGGCCAGCGGCCAGGGCGAGGATCCCTGGTCGAAGATCGGCGAGACCCAGATCGCCAAGACCGCGTCCCAGAGCATGAACCAGGTCGCCGCCTTCCTGTCGGCCTCGGGCGCCTCGGGCGAGGCTGCGCCGGCCGGCGACTCCGCCCCGCCGTCGCGCGCTCTGGGCTTCACGGCGACGCCGTGACGGCGCCCGGACGCCGCCAAGGCTGTGCGTGTCGCCCCGCCGTCATATTGTGAGCGGCTTCACAGGCTGCTAAGAGCCGGGCGACCGCCGGTTCTCGCCCGAGGCCGGCTGTGCGGCGACGCGCCCAAGCGGACCACAACGGAGCCTGCCGGATGAAGACTGCCATCAAGCTCGTGGCGGGCAATTCCAACCGCGCCCTCGCCGAGGCGATCGGCGCCTATCTGGAGGTGCCGCTCGCCAAATGCCAGGTCCGGCGCTTCGCCGACATGGAGATTTTCGTCGAGATCCAGGAGAACGTGCGCGGCCAGGACGTCTACATCCTGCAGTCGACGTCGTTCCCGGCGAACGACCACCTGATGGAGCTCCTGATCATCATCGACGCGCTGCGCCGCGCCTCGGCCCGGCGCATCACCGCGGTGCTGCCCTATTTCGGCTACGCCCGCCAGGACCGCAAGGCCGGCCCGCGCACGCCCATCTCGGCCAAGCTCGTCGCCAACCTGATCACCGAGGCGGGCGCCGACCGCGTCCTCACGGTCGATCTCCACGCCGGCCAGATCCAGGGCTTCTTCGACATCCCGACCGACAACCTCTTCGGCGCGCCCGTGATGGTGCGCGACGTCAAGGAGAAGATGGACCTCAGCAACGTCATGGTGGTGTCGCCGGACGTCGGCGGCGTGGTCCGCGCCCGCGCGCTGGCCAAGCGCATCGACGCGCCGCTCGCCATCGTCGACAAGCGCCGCGAGCGCGCCGGCGAGAGCGAGGTGATGAACATCATCGGCGACGTCACCGGCCGCACCTGCATCCTGGTGGACGACATCATCGATTCCGGCGGCACGCTGTGCAACGCCGCCGACGCGCTGCTCGCCCATGGGGCGAAGGAGGTCTACGCCTACATCACGCATGGCGTGCTGTCGGGCGGGGCCGTCGCCCGCATCGCGGCCTCCAAGCTGAAGCAGCTGGTGCTGACCGACTCCATCCAGCCCACCGAGGCCGTGAAGGTGGCGCGCAACATCCGCGTCATCTCGGTGGCGAGCCTGCTCGGCGAAGCCATCCAGCGCACCGCGCTGGAGGAGAGCGTGTCCAGCCTGTTCGACTGAGCGTCGCCTGACGCCCCGCCCCTTAAAAAAATTTGGGGCGGATGTCGAAATCCGGGATCATCGATCCTCATCGGGGCAGGCGGACGGCTCCGCCCGCGGCGGATCCCGCCGCCACCCCAGCCCGGAGGACGCGATGGATTACGTCTTGATGTTCTATGAGCCCGCCGAAGCCTTTGGCGAGCGCACCAGCCCCGAGACCGCCGGGCCCTATTGGGGCGCCTGGAGCGCCTACGTCCAGGCGCTTCAGGCCTCCGGGCTGGTGAAGGGCGGCGCCGGACTGCAGCCGCCCCGGGCCGCCGCGACGGTCCGCCTCCAGGATGGGCGGCGCCATGTGCAGGATGGCCCATTCGCCGAGACCAAGGAGCAGCTGGGCGGCTTCTTCCTCATCGACGCCCCGAGCCTCGACGTCGCGCTCGAATGGGCGGCCCGCAGCCCGGCCGCGTCCTATGGCTGCGTCGAGGTGCGGCCCGTGATGCCGCCCATGCCGGCGGGCGCGGGCCCGGCCGGCTGATGGGCGACGACGCGCGCCGCTCCGCCGAGGGCGCGGCGCGCGCCTCCTACGGGCGCCTCGTCGCGTATCTCGCGGCGTGGTCGCGCGACGTGTCGCTGGCCGAGGACGCCCTGGCGGACGCCTTCAGGTTGGCGCTCGAGACCTGGCCCGAGCGCGGCGCGCCGGACCGGCCCGAGGCCTGGCTCCTCGCCGTCGCGCGCCGCCAGATGGGGCATGCCGCCCGGCGCCGCCGCCTGCGGGACGGCCTGGCCGCCGAGCTGGAGCGCGCCGCCGACGAGGCGCAGGAGGCCGCGAACGCCGCCCGGGACGAAGGCGACATGCTGCCGGACAAGCGCCTGGAGCTCCTCTTCGTCTGCGCCCACCCGGCGATCGAGCCCGCGGCGCGCACGCCCCTGATGCTGCAGACGGTGCTGGGCCTCGACGCCGCCCGGATCGCGTCGGCGTTCCTGACCTCGCCGGCCGCCATGGGGCAACGCCTGGTGCGCGCCAAGGCCCGCATCCGCGAGGCCGGCGTCCCGTTCGAGCGCCCCGACGCGCAGTCCTGGGCGGCGCGCCTGGAGGACGTGCTGGCGGCCGTCTACGCCGCCTTCGGCGCCGGCTGGGACAGCGCGCTCGACGCCGACCCGCGGGGCCGCGGGCTGGCCGAGGAGGCTCTCTATCTCGGGCGCCTGCTGGCCGGCCTCTTGCCGAACGAGCCGGAAGCGGCCGGACTGCTGGCTCTGATGCTCCATTGCGGGGCCCGCCGGGAGGCGCGCAGGTCCCCGGCGGGCGCGTTCGTCCCCCTGTCGGAGCAGGACCCGGCCTTGTGGTCGGCGCCCATGATCGCCGAAGCCGAGCGCGTGCTCGGCCGCGCCGCGAGGCTGGGCCGTCCCGGCCGCTATCAGCTGGAGGCCGCGATCCAGTCCGTGCATGCGCAGCGGGCCGTCACCGGCGCGACCCGCTGGGACGCGCTCTGCGTCCTTTATGACGGGCTCGCCGCCCTGGCGCCGACGGTCGGCGTCCTGGTCGGGCGCGCGGCGGCCCAGGGGGAGCAGGCGGGGCCCGACGAGGGGTTGGCCCAGCTCGACGCCTGCGCGGCGGACGCGCGGGACTACCAGCCCTACTGGGCCGTCCGCGCCCACCTGCTGGCCCGGGCCGGCCGGACGGCGCAGGCCCGCGAGGCCTTCGAGCGCGCCGCGGGCCTCAGCGAGGACGCGAGCGTCCGGGCCTTCCTGATGGAGCGCCGCGACGCCCTGGAGCGAGGCCCCGTCCGGAAAGCCCCGGCGGCGGACTAGACCATGCTGTGTTTTGATGGAAACACAGCATGGTCTAGGTTTCTTGATTGTCGCATGCTTCGTGCGGAACGCCGGATTCCACCTTTTCGCAGCATGCTCTAGTCGCCCGCGTCCTTTTCGGCTATAGACCCGCGCGCGTCCGCCAGACACCCCTGGAGGCACGGGCGCGTCGTTCGGGCCGCCTGCGGGCGGCCTTGCTCATGAAGGAACACGATCATGTCCACCACCGTGAAGCAGCTCGAGGCTGCCAAGCGCGTTCAGGGCGGCAAGGGGGCCGCGCGCGCCATTCGTCGACTGAGCCGCATCCCCGCCGTGATCTATGGCGGCGGCGAGGCGCCCGTCTCGATCTCCCTCGACCAGAAGATCGCCACCCAGCTGATCTTCGCCGGCCACTTCCTCACCACGCAGTTCGAGATCGACGTGGAAGGCGAGAAGAGCCGCGTCCTGCCGCGCGACTACCAGCTCGACCCGGTCACCGACCGCGTCATGCATGTCGACTTCCTGCGCCTGCGCCAGGGCCAGCAGATCCGCGTCGAAGTGCCGGTGCACTTCATGAACAACGAGGCGTCGCCCGGCTTGAAGCGTGGCGGCACGATGAACATCGTCCGCCACACGGTGGAGCTGTTCGTGCCGGCCGACAACATCCCGGCCGCGCTCGACGCCGACCTGACCGGCCTGGAGATCGGCGACAGCCTGCACATCTCGGCCATCAAGCTGCCCGAGAACTGCAGGCCGGTGATCGCCGACCGCGACTTCACGGTCGCCACCATCGTCGCGCCGTCCGGCCTCAAGGACGCCGCCGCCGATGACGCCGCCGCCGCCGCTGCCGGAGCGGCCGCCGCCGCCGCCGCGGCTCCGGCCGCCAAGGCCGCTCCGGCCAAGAAGTGATCCGGACGGCCTGAGCCGTTCGCATCGCATGACGGCCGGGCCTCGCGCCCGGCCGCTTTCGTCTACGGGCCATGCGCCCGCGCCCGGCGCGGCGCCGACGCCCGCGTCCCCGGTCCGGATCAGCCCGCATGCTCCTCTTCGTCGGCCTCGGCAACCCGGGCTCGCGCTATGCGGGCAACCGGCACAATATCGGCTTCATGGCCGTGGACGCGATCGCGCGCCGCCACAAGGCCCCGCCGTGGCGCCGCCGCTTCCAGGGCGACGTCACGGAGGCTGCGATCGGGGGCGAGCGGGTCGTGCTGCTGAAGCCCGAGACCTTCATGAACGAATCCGGCCGCGCCGTCGGCGAGGCCATGCGGTTCTTCAAGATCGCCCTGAAGGACGTGGTGGTGTTCCACGACGAGCTCGACCTCGCCCCCTCCAGGCTGCGGGTGAAGCTCGGCGGCGGCAACGCCGGCCACAACGGCCTGCGCTCCATCACGGCGCTGTGCGGCAACGACTATCGCCGGGTCCGGATGGGCATCGGCCACCCGGGCGACAAGGCGCTGGTCCACGCCTATGTGCTGAGCGACTTCGCCAAGAGCGAGCGCGACTGGGTGCAGGACCTCTGCGACGCCTGCGCCGACCACGCCGAGCTGCTGGCGCAGGGCGACGACCCGACCTTCCAGAACAAGATCCACCTCGCCATGGAGGGCCGCGGCTGGGGCGACGTGAAGGGGATCAAGGACCGCGATTGAGCCCGTCATCCCCGGCGGCGCGGAGCGCCGGGAAGGGATGATGGGGGGTCAGCTCGCACCGAGCGCCGCCGCTCCCGGGCCTTGCGTTTTCGGCACATCCCCATCACAACGCCTCATCACTGCAGGAATTGACCACCCATGGGCTTCAAATGCGGCATCGTCGGCCTGCCGAACGTCGGCAAGTCGACCCTCTTCAACGCGCTGACGCAGACGGCGGCGGCGCAGGCGGCCAATTATCCGTTCTGCACCATTGAGCCGAATGTGGGCGACGTGGCGGTGCCGGACCCGCGCCTCGACGCGCTGGCGGCGATCGCCGGCTCCGCGCAGATCATCCCGACCCGCATCACTTTCGTGGACATCGCCGGCATCGTGCGCGGCGCCTCCAAGGGCGAGGGGCTCGGCAACCAGTTCCTGGCCAATATCCGCGAGGTCGACGCCATTGCGCATGTGGTGCGCTGCTTCGAGGACGGCGACATCACCCATGTGGAGGGCAAGGTCGACCCGATCGCCGACATCGAGACGATCGAGACCGAGCTGATGCTGGCCGACCTCGAAAGCCTGGAGAAGCGCGTCGTCTCGCTCGAGAAGAAGGCCCGCGGAGGCGACAAGGAGAGCAAGGAGCAGCTGGACATGGTCCAGCGCTGCCTGAAGCTGCTGCAGGAGGGCAAGCCGGCCCGCATCGTCGAGCGCAAGGCCGAGGAGGAGAAGCTCTTCCAGGGCCTGAACCTGCTCACCGCCAAGCCGGTGCTCTATGTGTGCAACGTCGAGGAGGCCGCCGCCCATGACGGCAACGCCTTCTCGGCCAAGGTGTTCGAGCGCGCCCGGGAAGAGGGCGCGGTGGCGGTCGTGGTCTCCGCCAAGATCGAGAGCGAGATCGCCGTCCTCGCCCCCGAGGACCAGAAGGACTATCTGGAGGCCGTCGGCCTCGACGAGCCGGGCCTCAACCGCGTCATCCGCGCCGGCTACGACCTCCTGCACCTGCTGACCTATTTCACGGTCGGCCCCAAGGAGGCGCGCGCCTGGACGATCACCAAGGGCACCAAGGCCCCGGCGGCCGCGGGCGTGATCCACACCGACTTCGAGAAGGGCTTCATCCGCTCCGAGACGATCGCCTATCCGGACTACGTCGCCCACAAGGGCGAGGCCGGCGCGCGCGAGGCGGGCAAGTTCCGCCTCGAAGGCAAGGAGTATGTCGTGGCCGACGGCGACGTGCTGCACTTCAGGTTCGCCAACTAGAGCATTCCGCGAAAAGGTGGAATCCGTTCCGCCCCACCGCGGACCCGCAGCCTTCGAGCCTCATGCCATGACCGACCTGTCCCTCGCCATCCGGCCCGAGAACCCCGGCGAAGCCGACGTCATCGAGAAGCTGCACGAGCGCGCCTTCGGGCCGGGCCGCTTCGCCCGCACGGCCTTCCGCCTGCGCGAGGGCGTGCCGCACGAGGAGGCGCTCTCCTTCACGGCGCTGGTCGGCACGCTGGTGGTCGGCTCGATTAGGCTGACTCGCATCAGGATCGGCGCCGCCGACGGCCTCCTGCTGGGGCCCGTGACGGTGGAGCCCGCCTTCATGGGCCGGGGCATCGGCATGGCTCTGGTGAGCCGCTCGGTCGAGGCCGCCCGCGAGCAGGGCCACCGGCTGGTGCTGCTGGTGGGAGACGAGCCCTTCTACGGCAAGGTTGGCTTCCGGCGCGTCCCGGCGGGCCGCCTCGCGATGCCGGGACCGGTCGATCCGGCCCGGCTGCTGATCCTGGAGCTTCAACCGGGCGCCTTCGAGGGCGTCGCCGGCCCGGTCGCGCCGATCGCCTGAGATCAGCGCGCCGGCTTGCCGAGGCGCGATTCGCCCAGCCACGTCGTCAGCAGGCTGGCGAGCAGCAGCACCAGCCCGACGAAGCCGAGGAAGACCGGGAACACCGACACGCCCCGCACCACATGGGCGTCGGTGTTGCGCAGCGCGATGAAGTCGCCGCCCGAGAAGCGCGCGCCCGACGCCAGCGTCAGGATGGTGGGGATGCGCGGCGCCTCGCCGGCGCGCTCGGAGACGCGGCGGACCGAGCCGCCGGTCGCGGCCGCGATGGGGCCGAGCTTCTCGGTGGTGGAGACCACCTCCTGGTACTCGCGCGGGTTCGGCGGGCCGACGCTCACGAAGGCGGTCAGCTTGCCGTCCGTCAGGCGGTACAGGCCCGGCTCGTCGGTCTCCACGGAGGCGCGCCACAGGCCCGGGCTCGCGCCCTCCAGCGCGGTCACGCGCGTCTTGCCCGACGGACTCGTGAGCGTCACGTCCGCGACAGTGTCGGCCAAAGACTGGCGCTCGACCGTCACCACATTGCCGCGGGCGGTGGCGCGCAACGCCTCCTCCTCGAGGTCGGGCTCCTTCATCAGCCAGTGGCCCAGCCGGCGCAGCAGGTCGAGATGCGGGCCGCCGCCGCGGAAATTGCGCGCCCACAGCCAGGAGTGGTCCGAGAGCAGCAGCGCCACCCGGCCCTTGCCCTCGCGCGACAGCACGAGCAGCGGCTTGTCGTCCGCTCCCGACATCACCGCCGAGCCGACCTTCACGTCGGCGGAGATCAGCCGCAGCCATTCGCCCCAGGTCGGCGGCTCGCTCTCCGAACCCGGCAGGTTGCGGGTCACCGGATGGCGCGCCCCGGTCGGCGTCACATGGGCCAGATAGGGCTTCTCGACGATCTTGCCGTCGGGCGTGGCCGGGATGGCGGCCGCCAGGGGCGTGCCGGCGAGGCCGGCCCGGCTGGCGAATTCCGGCCCGGCCGCGACCAGCACGGCGCCGCCGTCGCGCACGTAGCGAACCATGTTGGCGAAGTAGACGCCCGGCAGGATCGACTGGTTGGCGTAGCGGTCGAAGATGATGAGGTCGAACTCGTTGATCTTGGTCTCGAACAGCTCGCGCGTCGGGAAGGCGATCAGCGACAGCTCGTTGATGGGCGTGCCGTCCTGCTTCTCGGGCGGACGCAGGATGGTGAAGTGCACCAGGTCGACATTGGCGTCGGACTTCAGGATGTTGCGCCAGGTCCGCTCGCCCGCGTTGGGCTGGCCCGAGACGAGCAGCACGCGCAGCTTCTCGCGAATGCCCTCGACGGGCACCACGGCCTTGTTGTTGTAGGCGGTGAGCTCGCCCGGGGCCTCCTCGGCCTCGATCTCGATGACGTTCTGCCCGCCATGCTCGATGCGGATCGGCAGCCGCACCGTGTCGCCCGGCGTGGCGCGGCGCTCGGCCACCACCGTCCCGTCGCGGCGCACGACGACGCGCACCGGCTCGCTCTGGCCGGGGTCCTCGACCTTGAGCCGGATCACCACGTCCTTGCCGACGATGCCGAAGCGCGGCGTGTCCAGGAGCGCGATGCGCCGGTCGCGCTCGCCCGGATGGCCGGTGACGAGCGCGTGCAGCGGCGCCTTGAGTCCCAGCGCGGCCGCCTGCTCGGGGATGTCGTGGACGACGCCGTCCGTGACCATGATGGCGCCGGCCACCCGGTCCGGCGGCACGTCGGAGAGGCCGGACTCCAGCGCCGAGAACAGGCGCGTCCCGTCCTGGCCGCCTCCGGCCTCCTTCACGTCGATGATGCGGGTCTCGACGTCGGGCAGCGCCTCCAGCCGCTTGCGCACGGCGTCCACGACGGCGGTGGTCTGGGCCGCCCGGTCCCCGAGGCCCTGCGAGGCCGAGCGGTCGACCACCACGGCGGCGACGTCCTTCAGGCGCTCGCGGTCCTCCTGCACGAAGGATGGATTGGCGAGCGCCGCCAGGAAGGCCGCCACCGCCAGCGCGCGCAGCACCGACCCGCGCTGGCGCAGGACCAGCGCCAGGATCGACGCGCCGCCGGCCACGATCGCCAGGACGACCAGGACCGGAAGGGGCAGCAGGGGGGACCAGTCGACGCTCGTCATGAAGTCCTCGTGATCCGGGGCGTCACTGGCCGAGCCGCTCGAGCAGCGCCGGGACGTGCACCTGGTCGGCCTTGTAGTTGCCGGTCAGCGCGTACATCACGATGTTCACGCCGGCCCTGAAGGCGAGCTCCCGCTGCCGCGCCCCGCCGGGCACGAGCGGATAAAGCGGCTCGCCGCGCCGGCCGGTCGCCCAGGCCGCCGCCATGTCGTTGCCGGTGATGATGATGGGCGAGACGCCGTCGCCGGCGCGGGCCGGGCGCTCGGCGTCCGGGCCTTCGCGCGGCAGCGCCTCGATCCAGGTCTGGCCGTCGGCGTAGCGCCCCGGGAAGCTCTCGATCAGGTAGAACGCCTTGGTGACCACGTGGTCGCGCGGCACGGGCTCGAGCTGCGGCACGGCGATGCCCGCCAGGATCTGCCGCAGCGCCAGCGTCTCGGGCGTGGGCGGCCCGCCCGGGCGGCTCGTGCCGGCGTCGCGGGTGTCGAAGATCACCGTGCCGCCGCCCTTCATGAAATCGTCCAGCTTGCGCACCGCGGCCTCGCCGGGCGCCGGGCGGCCGGCCACGATGGGCCAGTAGATGACAGGATAGACGGAGAGCTCGTCGCGCCCGGGATCGACGGAGGCGGGATCGGCCGGGCTGAGCGCCGTGCGGGCGGACAGGAACGAGCTGAGCCCGGTGAGGCCGGCGCGGCTGATCTCGTCCACGGCGGCGTCGCCCGTCAGCACATAGGCGAAGCGCGTCGCCAGCGCCGCGTCGAGCTCCCTCGGGCTCACGGGCGGCCGCGGCTCGGCCGCATAGGCCGGCGGGGCGTAGCCCGCCGCCAGAGCCAGCCCGAGCGCCAGCACGAGGCTGGCGGCCGCGCCGGCCCCGCGGGACCGGGCGCGCCCGAAGGCCATCCGGCCGCTGAGCCAGAGCACCGCCAGCGTATCGGCCGCAAAGCCGATCAGCGCCAGCGCGATCAGCCAGGGCCGCAGGTCGATCGGCGGCTGCCGCAGCAGCGGCTGCATCGTCGCCCCGTAGGCCGCCATGTCCAGCGGCCGGAGCACGGCGTCCGGCGCGAGCGCGTTGACGGCGACGGGCGTATCGGGCGAGCCGTAGAAGCCCGGCGGATGCTCCAGCGAGGCCGTGAGCGCCCCCGTCAGGGCGATCGGCCGCGCCGTCGCGGGCGGCGGCTGGAAGGTCCCGAACCCGTCCAGCGTGCGCAGGGGCGCGGCCGCCACGGGGGCGCCGTTGGCGGCGCTCTGCGCCTGCGCCTCGCTGGTCCCGGCCAGGGCGGCGACGCGGCGCAGCATGTCGACGAAGAGGCCGGACAAGGGCAGGTTGGACCAGGTGGTGTCGGCCGTCACATGGACGAGGGCGATGAGCCCCTGCCCCCGCCTCTCGGCGGTGATGATCGGCGTGCCGTCCGCCAGCGCCGCCCAGGTCTTGCGGCTGAGGTCGGCGTCCGGCTCGGCCAGGAGCTGGCGCGTGACCCCGACGTCGGCGGGCGGCGTCAGGCCGAAGAACGGGCTGGCGCGGTCGAACGGGGCTAGCGTGCGCGGGCTTTCCCAGGACAGGGCGCCGCCGAGCGCGCGGCCGCCGCGCCGCAGCCGCACGGGCGAGAGCTCGTCCCCGGTCGCCGCCGCCAGGCGCGATCCGGCGAAGCGCAGCAAAAGCCCGCCATCGTCGACGAACTTGCCCAGGCGCTGGCGAATGTCGGGCGGCAGCGCGCCGATGTCGGCCAGCACCAGCATCGAGACTTTCTCGTCCAGCAGGGTGTTGATGGCCTCGTTCGGCCCCATGCGGGGCTCGCGCACGTCGGCGTAGGGGCCGAGCGCGCGCGTCACGTAATAGGTCGGCGACAGCAGCGGCTGCGCGGTGTCGACCGTCGCGCCGGAGACGACGCCGATGCGCCTGCGGCGGCTGGATTCGTCCACCAGCGCCACCGCGCCGGCGGTGCGCTCGTCGGCGACGTCGAGCCGGGCGATCTCGTTGCGCAGGTCCACCGGCAGGGCGATGCTGGCGCGGGTCTCCGTCTCGCCGCCCCCGAACGCGAAGGCGGCCTCGCCGAGCGGCAGGCCGCGCCGGTCGAGCGCGCGCACGACGCCGGCGTCCCGTCCGTTCGGCTCGGCCCGCAGCACCCGCACGGTCATGCCGGCGGCGGCGTTCTCGACGCCGGCCAGCGCCAGCGGCCGCGCCGCCGGCCCGGCCACGATGGTGAGGCTGCGATCGCCGACGGCGGCCTTGAAGGCGTCGCGGAACGCGGCCTGCTCGCCCAGCGCGAGGCCGTCGGCGATCCAGACCAGCTCGGCCTTCGGCTCGCGCTCCAGGAACCGGCCGAGCGGGGCGAGGACGGCCGACCGGTCCGGGCCATGCGGGGCGGGCTTCAGCGCGCGGACGCGGTCCAGCGCCGCGCCGGCGTCGCCGAGGCGCACGTCGGCCAGCGGCTCGCCGGTCGCCAGGATGGCGACGCCCCGGTTGTCGCGCGCCGCGCCGCGGATCACGTCCTCGGCCGCGTTGACGCGCTCGCGCCAGTCGGGCGCGGCGGCCCAGCCGGAATCCATCAGCACCAGGATGGGTCCGCTGCGGCCGATGGCCTGCTTCAGGGCGTTCCACACGGGCCCCGCCATGGCGACGATCACGAGGCCGGCGACGACGAGGCGCAGCAGCAGCAGCCACCAGGGCGTCCGGGCCGGGCTCTCCTGCTGGGGGATGAGGTCCAGGATGAGGCGCAGCGGCGGAAAGTCGATGCGGCGCGGCTGGGGCGGCGTGACCCGCAGCAGGAGCCAGAGCGCCGGGAGCGCCGTCAGCGCCAGCAGGACGGCCGGAGCGGTGAAGCCGAGCGACAGCGATTCGAACATGCTCAGCCTCCCCCGCCGATGCGCACGCCGGCCATGCCGGCGTCCCGTTCGGCGATGCGCGCCGCCAGCGACAGCAGCGCCTCCGAGGCGGGCCGGTCGGTGCGGTGCACCGCGAAGGTCCAGCCGCGCCGGGCGCAGGCCTCGCGGATGGCCTCGCGATGCGCCTTCATGCGGTCCAGCACCAGGGCGCGGAACGATCCGGCGTCGCCGACGCGCAGCGTCTGCGGGCCTTCCAGTTCGGCCAGCACGGCCTGGCCCTCGAACGGGAACGTCTCCTCCACCGGGTCCAGCACCATCACGAGGTGGCCGCCCGCGCCCCGCGCAGCCATGCGCTCGATGGCCTCGCGGACGCGCGCCGCGGGAGTGAGGAAGTCGCTGATCAGCACGGCCTCGGTGAGCGGCGCCAGCGGCAGGCCCGGAGGCGCGTCGGCGGGCTCGGACCGGTCCGCCGCCAGCGCCTCGGCGATGCGGTCGACGATGGAGCGCGACGCCTGCGGGTTGGTGAGGCCGATATGGCCGACGCGCTCGCCGCCGCGCACCAGGATGTCGGCCAGCGCGAGGCCGAGCACGACGGCGCGGTCGATCTTGGGCGCCTGCGCCAGCGCCGACGCGTAGCCCATCGAGGCGGAGCGGTCGATCCACAGCCAGACCGTGTGGGCGGCCTCCCATTCCCGCTCCCGGACATAGTAGCGCTCGTCGTCCCGGGCCGAGCGGCGCCAGTCGACCCGATGCGCCGGCTCGCCCGGCATGAAGGTGCGGAACTGCCAGAACGCCTCGCCGGAGCCGGCCTGCCGGCGCCCGTGGATGCCGTGCGCCGCGGTGGCGGCGATCCGGCGCGCCTCGATGGCGAGACGGGGCAGGCGCCGGGCGAGGTCCAGCGCGCCGGTGGCGTGCCGGTTCCCGACCGCTCGTTCCGCTGTGTCGAGAACCCGGACCTTGACCATCCCGGCGCCCTAGCCGATCCGTTCGACGAGGCGCCGGATCAGGCCGCCGATGGTCTCGCCCTCGGCGCGCGCCGCGAAGGTGAGCGCCATGCGGTGCTTCAGCACCGGCTCGGCCAGCGCGGCGACGTCGTCCAGCGACGGCGCGAGGCGTCCCTGCAGCAGCGCGCGGGCGCGCACCGCCAGCATCAGCGACTGGCCGGCCCGCGGGCCCGGACCCCAGGCGAGATGCTGGGCGATGGCGGCGTCGCCCTCGCCCGGCCGGGCCGAGCGGACGATGTCCAGGATCGCCTCCACGACGCTCTCGCCCACCGGCAGGCGCCGCAGCAGGCGCTGCGCCGCCATCAGGTCCTCGCCGCTCATGGCGGCCTTGGCGCGGGCCGCGCCGTCCGTCGTCGTCTCCAGCAGGATCCGCCGCTCGGTGGCGGCGTCCGGATAGCCCACGTCGATCTGCATGATGAAGCGGTCGAGCTGGGCCTCCGGCAGCGGGTAGGTTCCCTCCTGCTCGATCGGGTTCTGGGTGGCCAGCACGTGGAACGGGCGCGGCAGGTCGTGCGGCTCGCCCGCCACCGTCACGTGATACTCCTGCATGGCCTGCAGCAGGGCGGACTGGGTGCGCGGGCTGGCGCGGTTGATCTCGTCCGCCAGCAGCAGCTGCGAGAAGATCGGGCCCTTCACGAAGCGGAAGGCGCGGCGCTTGTCGACCGTCTCCTCCAGCACCTCCGAGCCCAGGATGTCGGAAGGCATCAGGTCGGGCGTGAACTGGATGCGGCGGCTCTCCAGGCCCAGCACCACCGCCATGGTGTCGACCAACTTGGTCTTCGCCAGCCCCGGGACGCCGACCAGCAGGCCGTGCCCGCCGGACAGCACGGTGATCATCGCGTTCTCGACCACCTGCGTCTGGCCGAACACGACGCCGCCGATCGCCTCGCGGGCGCGGGTGATCTGCTCGAGGGCGGCTTCCGCCGAGCGCACGATCATGGCGTCCAGGCTGGCGGCGTTGGCGGTGTCGGTCATGGGCGGCCCTCGCTTGGACGCTTCGGCGCCACGAGGGCCGGGCGTCACGATCGCGTCGTCAGTGCTTCAGCATCGCGCGCCAAGGGCCAACGGTTCAAGCCCGGCGGGATGCCGCGCCGTCCCTTCTCCCGCACGATTGCGTGTCGTCTCCCGAGATCGCGCGGAGAACGCCGCAACGCCAATCGAGACGCCCCTAAGCTCACGACCCGCTGAGGCGAAAACGTGGCGGGGGCGAGCGTCGTTCCGTCGCTGCGCGGCGCACCGGCGCGCTTGCGCTCAATCGGCCGTCGGCAGGCGCCGGATCGTGAACTCGATCCGCCCGTCCTCCAGCTCGCGCCACCACTCGATCTCGGTCATGTAGGCGGCCTTCGGGAACCGCGAGAACGCCTCCCGGGCTTTCTCCCGGGCCTCCTCGCGGGGCAGCGTGAAGGTCTCGCGCTTCCAGGCGTCGCTCTTGGATGCGGACCGCCCCGTCCGCGCCTCCTCGCCGGCGCGCTGCGAGAGCCGGCGCGCCACATCCGCGGGTCGAAAGGGCTGTCGGCTCATCGGGATACGCCTCACGCAAGAGCGAGCCGCCGCTCTCGCGACGAATGTAGCGCGCGCGCAGCCGAAAGGGGAGTCGGAACGACGCTCACCCCTCGGCCAGCGCCTGCGCCAGCATGGCGTCGCGCTGGCCCGGATCGTCGGGGAAGCCGGCCGCGATCCAGAGCTCCTCTGCGCGGGCCAGGATGGCCCCGACCCGCGGGCCGGCGGGGACGCCGTGCGCCAGGACGGCGCGGCCCGTCCAGGGCCGGACCGGGACAGGCTCGGCCAGCGCCGCGAAGGCCGGGCGAAGCGCGTCCGGGCGGGCCTCGCCCGTCTCGCGCGCCGCCAGGACGGCGAGCGCGTCGCGCGCCGGCCCCGCGCCGCGCCGGTAGGCCAGCGCGCGCCAGTCCTGGACGGACAGGCTGGCCACCCGCCCATGCAGGGCTTCCAGAAGGGCGGCGCAGGCGTCGAGCCGCTCGGCTTCCTGGTTGGACAGCCGCAGGCGCTGGGCCAGCAGGCCGGCGTCCTCGCGCACCCGCACGGCGAGCGCGGCGAGGCGCAGGACGGGATCGGCGCCGGCCGACGCCGCCGCCGCCATGGCGTGCGGATCGGGCGCGAGCCCCAGGATGCGGTCGAGAAAGCCGCATTCGGCGAGGATCCGGGCCAGTTCGGGCGCCCGGCGCGTCGCCAGCAACTTCATCAGCTCCGCCCTCACCCGCTCGCTGGAGAGCCGCGCCAGACCCGCCCGCAGGCGGATCGACGCCCGCAGGGCTTCGGGATCGAGCGGGCCCTCGCCATACTCCGCGGTGAAGCGGAACAGGCGCAGGATGCGCAGATAGTCCTCGCGGATGCGCGTCTCGGCGTCGCCGATGAAGCGCACGCGGCGCAGAGCCAGGTCCGCGAGCCCGCCGACATGGTCGACGACCTCGCCGTCGGGCCGCGCATAGAGGGCGTTGATGGTGAAGTCGCGCCGCTGCGCGTCATGGGAGAAATCGCGGCCGAACGCCACGACGGCGCGGCGCCCGTCAGTCTCGACGTCCTCGCGCAGGGTCGTGACCTCGAACGGATGGTGGTCGACCAGCACCGTCACGGTGCCGTGCTCGACGCCGGTCGGCAGGGCGCGGAACCCGGCCGCCTCGGCGCGCCGCGTCACCTCGGCCGGCAGGGCCGTGGTGGCGACGTCGACGTCGCCATGGGGCAGGCCCAGCAGGGCGTTGCGCACCGCGCCGCCGACGACCCGGGCTTCCTCGCCGTCGCCGTCGAGCACGGCCAGGAGCCGGCGCAGTTCGGGGATGTCGAGCACGCTGGGCGACGGCATCCGCGCGAAGGTGGGCTGCGGGAGACCGCCTGCGGTCGCCGCGACGGAGGACGGCCCTCCGGTCACTCCACACGGCCGGGCACGAAGCGCCCGTTCTCCATGTGGGCCGGCACATAGGCGCCCTTGCTGCGCGGCGCCGACAGGCCGGTGTAGACGAGCCACAGGCTGGCGAAGGCCAGCCCGGCGAGGAGCAGCCAGGACACCTTGCCGTTCCAGTGCACACGGGCCAGCGGCGTCCGCTTGCGCGCCACGAGCCAGAGCGCGTAGAGCGCGAAGGGCACGAGGAACAGCAGGAACTCTTCGGTGAAGGCGCGCGTCATTCGGCGTAGAGCCTCTCATACATGTTCCGCAACATGCCTGCGGTCGCGCCCCAGATATAATGCTCCCCATACGGCATGGCGTAGTAGTGCCGCAGCGACCCTTTCCACTCCCTTGCGTGGCGCTGGTGGTTCGCCGGGTCCATCAGGAAGGCGAGCGGCACCTCGAAGGCGACGTCGACCTCGTTGGGGTTGATGGTGAGGGCGGTCCCCGCCTCCACGATCGCCAGCACGGGCAGCACCCGAAAGCCCGTCGAGGTGAGATAGGCGTCGAGATAGCCCAGCGGGCGGACCCGCTCGGAGGCGAGCCCGATCTCCTCGCGCGCCTCGCGCAGCGCCGCCGCGACCGGCGAGGCGTCCTTGGCGTCGATCTTGCCGCCCGGGAAGGCCACCTGCCCCGAATGATCGCGCAGATGCGAGGCGCGCCGGGTGAGCAGCACGGTCGCGTCGCCGCGATGCGCCACCACCGGGACCAGCACGGCGGCGGGCCGGTGCAGCGCGCCGTCCGGCGACAGCATGGGGGCGAGCTGGTGGTCGCCCCGCTCGGGGATGCGGGCCGGATCGAAGGCGTGCTCGGGCGGCTCCAGCCGCAGCCGCTGCCGGGCCCGGGTCTCCAGCGCCTCCGCGGCGAACGGCGTCTCGATGACGGAATGCGGAACGGTCACGACCACTCCGCCGCTTCCGCCGCGTCCGCCATCGGGAAGAACGTCCCGCCTGCCGCGATCCCGAACTTCGCAACGCCGTCGACCTCGCGCACCTCGCCGAGCGCCACGAGATCGTAGAACACGGGCCGGACGACGCGCGCCCACAACCCGCCCCGCACCAGCACATAGGGCCGCAGGCCGCCCGTCGCCTCGCGCTCGAAGCGCAGCGGATGCTCCGCGTCGGCCTCCACGACGTCGTCCACATGCGTGCGGAAGGACAGCCGGCGCGCGGCGCCGTCTCCCTCCACAATCATCTCCACCGCCAGGAACGGCGCGTCCTCCACCACGATCCCGACCATCTCGACCGGGGTCACCAGCACGAAACGCTCCGGATCGCGGCGCAGGACGGACGAGAACAGCTTCACCAGCGCCGGCCGGCCGATGGGGGTGCCCATGTAGAACCAGGTCCCGTCGGCGGCGATGCGCATGTCGATCTCGCCGCAATAGGGCGGATTCCAGAGATGAACGGGAGGCGGGCCCTTTTGGGCCGCGGCCCGGGCGCCGGCCGTCAGCGCGTCGAGGGCGGGCGGATCGTGGGACTGGCTGGTCATGATGGGAGAATAGGGCGGCGCGCGACCGGTTTCATCACTCGTGCTTGGCGGACGTGCCGGTCCCCCGCGGGGCCAGCGAGCGGGATTCCCACGCGGCGACCACGATCAGCACCAGCGTGGCCAAAAGGCTCAGCGCCGCCGGCGAGAGCCGCAGCGTCAAGGGCGCGGCCGCCAAGAGCGCGACCAGCACGGCGATGCCGGTGAGGTGGGAGAGCTGCAGCCAGCCCCGCACCGCGCGCTTGAACAGCAGCGTCCCGGCCAGGAACACCAGGGGCCCGCCCACCACGGTGGCCAGGGTCTTGGCCTCCCCGGCGCCGTCCGGGTGGGCGAGCACGAACTCGTCGCCGACGGCCGTGATGATCACCCCCGCCACGATCGGCAGGTGCAGATAGGTGTAGGCGAGGCGCGCCAGGCGGCCCGGATCGTCGGAATCGGCGAGCTCCCGGCTGCCCGCCTCGGCGCCGAGATCGAAATAGATCCACCACATCGCCAGGCTGGCCACGAAGGACGACACGAAGGCCGTGACGGTCCAGCCGCTCCACTCGGTCTTTCCGAAGGTGGCGCCGGTGACCAGGATGGATTCGCCGAGCGCGATGATGATGAAGAGCCCGCAGCGCTCGGCCATGTGGCCGCCCTCGACCTTCCAGTCGCTGACCGCCGACGCCCCAAGGCCCGGAACCCAGAATTTCAGGATCGGGGCGATGCATTGCAGCGCGGTCGCGAGGCCCCAGACCCACAGCCGGGCGTTCCCCTCGACGAAGCCGCCTACGATCCACAGCAGCCCGGCCGCGCAGTGCCACGCCAGGATGCGCCGGAAGTTCATCCGCAGCGCTGCTTCGCCGCCCGGAATGGCGGCGACCACGAAGGCGGACCGCCCGATCTGCATCAGCGCATAGGAGACCCCGAAGGCCGGCGCGCGCTGGCCGAAGGCGTCCGGGATCGAGGTGGAGAGCGCCAGCCCGGCCAGCATCATGCCGAACAGGACGGCGCGCACCTGCGGGCGGTCGGGATCCAGCCAGTTCGTGGCCCAGGACGTGTCGATCCACACCCACCACACCGCCACCATCAGGATGCCGGTGCGCAGCATCGTGGGGCCGTCGAAATGCTCCACCAGCGTATGGGAGAGCTGCGTGACCGCGAACACGAAGACGAGGTCGAAGAACAGCTCCACATAGGTGACGCGGTGATGCCCCTCGGTCGGCTCGCCCCGCAGCAGCCCCTGGGCTTCGCTCATGCGGGGCTGCGCCCGAGTCTCCACCAGACGGCCGCAGCCACCAGCGCGGGCGCGGCGAAGACGAGCAGGAAGAACGGGAACTCGTCCGCGACGGAGACGACGGCCGAACTCGCCCCCACCCACAGATTGATGACCGCCGCCACCAGCCAGACCGGGATGAAGGCCAGCGCGGCCCGCCGCATCCCGGCCGCGCCGCCCGGCCCGACGAGGCCGCCGATGACGAGGACGAGCCCGAGAAGGACGACGCCGCCCAGGATCACCAGAAAGGTATGCATCGCGCGCGCAGCCGGGCTCGGGAACGGGCGACCATGATGGCCAAGGCGCGGCGCGCCGTCCAGAGCGACACGGGTAACGACCCGGATTCAATTGACTTCAATCAAATAAGATCATCCAATGATCTATATTTGCAATGGAGTTTCATTTCATGACTGATTTTCTCGTGATGAACGCCAATAAATGCAACGGACAGCACTGGCGCAATCCGAATATTTCGGTGAGCACTGGTATGTTCAATGCAGGCCAGCCCAGCAACATTTCACTGACTGTCAGAAATTTTGGTCCTCAGGCGGTTCGCCTGAATAGTTTGCGAGCAACCGTCTGCGCAGCCAATACGCTTCATGGCTTCAATGCCCAGTCGATCTTGCCATCTCTACGCAACTCAAATCCGCTCATCTACGATAATGTCTTTCCGTTCCCGCTTCCCGACTACATCCTCCCGCCGGGAGGCTCGCAAACGGTGACGCTCCCGGCGTGGACGCCCACAGGCGCCGATGTGAACTCTTTCGCGAACGTGGCCGGGACCCTTTTCGACGACCCCGTCACCAAGCTTTCGCTGCATGCTTGCATTTTCGCCTCCTGCTCAGGCTCTTGGCCTGCCACCAGGTCGGACCCGCCCGGCGCCGTGACGGACGATGGAGCGCTGATCAATTGGACCAACGCGGTCTTCAATAATTTCTGCAACGATGTTCATCATGCGCAGCGCAACGTGGTCGTGAAGCGCCTCAAGGGGCAAGGCTTCTCCAAGATCGCCTTCTTGTCGGGAAGCTCCTCTTCGAAAGACATGGAAGCGCGCTTGCGGGTTCGCGAAACGCCGTTCTCCAAAGAAGAGCACGTCGATCTGCTCGACACGTTGCGCAGCGCGGGGCACCCGGCGGAAGACCTGTTCCCGGCGGAATTCCCGGCTGCGTCGATCAGCATCGGCGAGATGTCGCCGCAACAAGGTCACGTCGGCGCCGCCTGGCGGGTCCTCCTGGCTTCTGTCCTGGCGTTTCTCCGGGCGATGCTGGGCCACTCTCGGGCCGAACCCATCGAGGAGCGGAGGAGCGAGAGCGTTCGGTTCGCGCCGATGGAGCTGCGGCCTTTCGCCCTGACGATCCGGCCGGACCCAGACGACAAACCAGGAACGGTCCGAATTTTCGACGTCGTGCAATTCAACGACGACGAAACCCAAGGAGGCCTGCGCGTGGTCTGCGTGCAGGTTTAGGCTCAGGCGTCTTTCCTGCCCTCACGGCCAGCGCACGCTGGGCGGCATGCTGGACAGGATGCTCTCCACGTTCCCGCCAGTCTTCAAGCCGAAGATCGTGCCCCGGTCGTAAAGGAGGTTGAACTCGACATAGCGGCCACGCCGGATCATCTGCTCCTCGCGGTCCTCCGCCGTCCAGGGGACGTCGATGTTGGCGCGGGCGATGGGCGGGTAGGCGCCCAGGAAGGCCTCCCCGACGGAGCGCGTGAAGGCGAAGTCGGCCTCCCAGTCGCCGCTGTCCAGGTAGTCGTAGAAGATCCCGCCGATCCCGCGCGGCTCGTTGCGGTGCTTGACGTGGAAATACTCGTCGCACCACGCCTTGTAGCGGGCGTAGTCGGCGACCGCGTGCGGCTCGCAGGCCGCCCGCATGGCGGCGTGGAAGGCCGCCGCGTCCGGATCCTCCTGGGCGCGCCGGCGCGACAGCACGGGCGTGAGGTCCGCGCCGCCGCCGAACCACGCCTTCGTGGTGACCACGTAGCGGGTGTTCATGTGCACCGTGGGCGCGTTCGGATTCCACGGATGCGCGATCAGCGACACGCCCGTGGCGAAGAAGCGCGGATCATCCGACGCGCCGGGGATCTGGCCGCGGAACTCGGGGGCGAACTCGCCGAACACCGTCGAGATGTGGACGCCGGCCTTCTCGAAGACGCGGCCGCGCAGCATGCTCATCTCACCGCCGCCGCCGGGCTCGCCCGAGGAATCGGTGCGCGTCCAGGGCTTGCGCTCGAAACGGCCCGGCTGGCCGGCGCCGGGAAAGAACGGTCCGGCCGCCTCGTCCTCCAGCCGCTCGAAGGCGGCGCAGATCCGGTCGCGGAGGGTCCGGAACCAGGCCGCGGCCTCGCGCTTTCGGCGGTCGAGCTCGTCCGGGCTGGTGGGCGGCGTCACGCCGGAGGCAGGGGTCATGCGGGCGGTCTTTCAGTCAGCGAGGCGCGCCGCCGGAGGGCGGGAAGCCCCCGGTCTGGCGCAGGGCTTCGCCGAGGATCATGGAGGCGGCGACGGCGATGTTCAATGAGCGCAGGCCCTCTCGCATGGGGATGAAGACGCGCGCGTCCGCCGCCTCGTGCACGGCCGCCGGCGCCCCGGCCGACTCGCGGCCCAGCATCAGGACGTCGCCGTCGCGGAACCGGAAGTCCGCGTAGGCCTCGGCCCCCTGGGTGGTCGCCAGCACGAGGCGCAGGCCCGCCCCGCGCCGCCAGGCGTCGAAGGCGGTCCACGACACGTGCCTTTCGACGCCGACCTGATCCAGATAGTCCATGCCGGCGCGCCGGAAGGCGCGGTCGGACACCGGAAACCCGGCGGGCTCGATGATGTCGGCCGTCACCCCCATGCAGGCGCACAGGCGCAGGATCGTCCCGGTGTTCTGGGGAATGTCGGGCTGGTAGAGGGCGATGCGGAGCGGCACGGCGGACCTGCGTCGGGCGGCGCGGTCCGGGCGGCGCGGGCCTTGCCGGGCGAAGGCCCGAAACGCCGCATCCGCGCGCTTGCGCCGCAGGTGTTCCAGATTGGGCGGGAAAGCCGCCCAACCCCCTCCCAATCAGCATTCCGCACTATAGACAAGCCCAATCCGCCGTGCGAAACAGCCGCCGCGCGGCGACTCCCGGTCGCATTGCGAGCCCATGCCTTTGCGCGCATACCGCCGGGACTAGCTTCCAGGAACGATCAATCCAGCCCTCTCCGGGTTCTCCGGCGGGGCGCAGGTTGAGGGGATGACTACGTGGCCACCAAATCCGCAGCGACCGCGGCCGAACCGACCCGGCGGGACTTTCTCTTCATCGCGACGGGAGCGGCGGGCGCCGTCGGCGTCGTGGCCGCGCTCTGGCCGTTCGTGTCCCAGATGGGTCCCGACGCCGCCACCATCGCGGCGGGCGCGCCGGTCGACTTCGACCTGACCCCCGTGGCCGAAGGCCAGATCGTGAAGCTGTTCTGGCGCGGCAAGCTGATCTTCGTGCGCCATCGCACCCCCGAGGAGATCAAGGAAGCCCAGACCGTCAACCTCGCCTCGCTGCCCGACCCGCAGGACGACGCCGCGCGCGTCAAGCCCGGCAAGGCGCAGTGGCTCATCGTGTACGGCAACTGCACCCATCTGGGCTGCGTGCCGCTGGGCCACGAGGGCGCGTTCCACGGCTGGCAGTGCCCGTGCCACGGATCGGTGTTCGACACGTCGGGCCGCATCCGCCAGGGGCCGGCCCCGACCAACCTGCCGGTGCCCCCGTACCAGTTCACCTCCGACACCAAGATTCAGATCGGCTAACGCCGGAACGCGCGTTTCAGGATCAAGCCATGAGTGCACCTTCCACCTATGTTCCGAAGAGCGCGTTTGGGAAGTGGTTCGAAAGCCGCCTCCCCGTGATGGGCCTTCTCCACTCGTCCTTCATCGTGTTCCCCAATCCGCGGAACCTGAACTACCTGTGGACCTTCGGCGGCATCCTGGCCTTCATGCTCGTCGCCCAGATCATCACCGGCGTCGTGCTGGCGATGCACTACACGCCCAACGCCAAGATGGCCTTCGACAGCGTCGAGGCGATCATGCGCGACGTGAACTACGGCTGGCTGCTGCGCTACCTGCACGCCAACGGCGCGTCGATGTTCTTCGTCGCCGTCTACATCCACATCTTCCGCGGCCTCTATTACGGGTCCTACAAGGCCCCGCGCGAGATCCTGTGGATCCTGGGCGTGATCATCTTCCTGCTCATGATGGCGACGGCGTTCATGGGCTACGTGCTGCCCTGGGGCCAGATGTCCTTCTGGGGCGCGACCGTCATCACCAACCTGTTCTCGGCCTTCCCGGTCGTGGGCGAGACGATCGTGACCTTCCTGTGGGGCGGCTACTCGGTCGACAACCCGACCCTGAACCGCTTCTTCTCGCTGCACTACCTGCTGCCCTTCATGATCGCCGGCGTCGTGATCCTGCACATCTGGGCGCTGCACGTCCCGGGCTCCAACAACCCGGTCGGCGTCGAGAAAAAGACCGAGAAGGACACGCTGCCCTTCCACCCGTACTTCACCGTGAAGGACGCGCTCGCGCTCGTCTGCTTCATCATGCTGTACATCTGGTTCGTGGCCTATCAGCCGAACTTCCTGGGTCACGCCGACAACTACATCGAGGCGAACCCGGCCGTGACGCCGTCGCACATCGTGCCTGAGTGGTACTTCCTGCCGTTCTACGCGATCCTGCGCGCCATCCCGAACAAGCTGATCGGCGTGCTGGCGATGTTCGGCTCGATCGCGGTGCTGGCCTTCCTGCCCTGGCTCGACACCTCGCGGGTGAAGTCGGCGAACTACCGCCCGCTCTACCGCCAGTTCTTCTGGCTGTTCGTGATCTCGGCGGTGGGCCTCGGCTGGCTCGGCGCCAAGCCGCCGGAGGGCGGGTATGTGCTCGCCTCCCGCATCCTGACGGCCTATTACTTCGCGCACTTCCTCATCGTCCTTCCGCTTCTGGGCCTGTTCGAGACGCCGCGGCGCCTCCCTGGCTCGATCGCCGAGGCGGTGCTCGGCAAGGGCGGCTCGGCCTCCGCGATGGCGGCCGGGGCGGCCCAGTCGCCGAACACCAAGGGCTGAGCGGGACTTCGGGGATCAAGACGATGACGATGAACACGATGCACCGCCTCGCCGCCGGCGTCCTGGCTCTCGCCGGCGTGGCCTTCGCGGCGCCCGCCATGGCGGCCGAGGGCGCGGTGGTCCCGCCCCGCCAGAGCTGGACGTTCTCGGGCCCGTTCGGGCACTTCGACGCCACCCAGCTGCAGCGCGGCTTCAAGGTCTACCGCGAGGTCTGCGGCAACTGCCACGGGCTGCGCCTGCTGGCCTTCCGCAACCTCGCCGAGGAAGGCGGACCCGGCTTTTCCGAGTCGCAGGTCAAGGCGCTCGCGGCCGAGTACAAGGTCAAGGACGGCCCCAACGAGTCCGGCGACATGTTCGAGCGCCCGGCCCGCCCGGCGGACCGCATGCCGCCGCCCTTCGCCAACCCGCAGGCGGCCGCGGCGGCCAATGGCGGCGCCATCCCGCCGGACTTCTCGGTGCTGGCCAAGGCGCGCACCTATGAGCGCGGCTTCCCCTGGTTCCTGTTCGACATGGTCACGCAGTTCCAGGAGCAGGGCGTCGACTACATCACCGCCCTGATGAACGGCTACGAGGACAACCCGCCGCACGGCGTCGAGGTGCCGGCCGGCAAGTACTACAACACCTATTTCCCGGGCCACATCATCTCCATGCCGAAGCCGCTCAGCGACGGCCAGGTGGAGTATCCCAAGACCCAGGACGGCAAGCCCCAGGCGCCCGAGACGGTCGCCCAGTATGGCAAGGACGTCGCCGCCTTCATGATGTGGGCCGCCGAGCCCCATCTGGAGGCGCGCAAGCAGCTCGGTTTCCGGGTGCTGAGCTTCCTGCTCGTCTTCGCCGGCCTGCTCTACTTCACCAAGAAGAAGATCTGGTCGAGGGTCGACGGCCACGCGTTGACGCACTGACCGACCCCGCTTTCGCGGCGCAAGATCAAGAAAGGGCTCCCGTTTCGGAGCCCTTTTTCGTTGGGCGGGCGCGCGACGGCCTCTATTCTCGGTCCCGCAACGAGGAGGAGCGCATGACCAAGGCCGTGCTGGGCGTCATCGGCGGATCCGGGATCTACGACCTCCCGGGCCTGACCGACATCCGCGAGGAGCGCGTCGCGACGCCCTGGGGCGAGCCGTCGGACGCGCTGCGTTTCGGCCGCATCGGGGCGACCCCCATCGTGTTCCTGCCGCGCCACGGGCGGGGCCACCGGCTGTCGCCCTCCGACATCAACGCGCGCGCCAACATCGACGCGCTGAAGCGCGCCGGCGTCACCGACATCGTCTCCCTGTCGGCCTGCGGCTCGTTCAAGCCGGACCTGCAGCCCGGGCTCTTCGTGCTGGTGGACCAGTTCGTGGACCGCACCCATCGGCGCGAGAGCTCGTTCTTCGGAGCGGGCTGCGTCGCGCATGTCTCCATGGCGCATCCGGTCGGGCCGCGCCTCGTCGATCGCCTCGCCGCCGCCGCGGAGGCCGAAGGCGTGCCGCACCGCAGGGGCGGGACCTATCTGTGCATGGAGGGCCCGCAATTCTCCAGCTACGCCGAATCCGTCACCTACCGGCATCTCGGCTATGACGTCATCGGCATGACGGCGATGCCGGAGGCCAAGCTCGCCCGCGAGGCCGAGATCACCTATGCGACGCTGGCGATGGTGACGGATTTCGACTGCTGGCATCCCGAGCACGGCGCGGTGGACGTCGCCTCCGTCATCGCCACCATGCACGGCAACAGCGAGAAGGCCCGGCGGCTGGTGGCCCGCCTGGCGCGGGATTTCCCGGCCGAGCGCGAGGACTGCCCCGCGGGCTCGCACCGGGCGCTCGACAACGCCATCATGACCGCCCCCTCGGCGCGCGATCCCGCGGCGCTGGCCAGGCTCGACGCCGTGGCCGGGCGCGTGCTGCGCGCCTGAGCGGCGCTGGACCGACGCAGGCCGGCGGCTATGATGCGCCGCCCCTCGCCCTTCAGGACGCCCGCCGATGACGCTTCCCTTCGACCTCAAGGCTGCGATCCGCACGATCCCCGACTATCCCAAGCCTGGCGTGATGTTCCGCGACATCACCACCTTGCTGGGCGACGCGCGCGCGTTCCGCCGCACCGTGGACGAGCTGGTGCAGCCTTATGCGGGGTTGAAGGTCGACAAGATCGCCGGCATCGAGGCGCGCGGCTTCATCCTGGGCGGGGCGGTGGCGCACCAGCTCTCGGCCGGCTTCGTTCCCATGCGCAAGAAGGGCAAGCTGCCCCACAAGGCGGTGTCGATCGCCTATTCGCTGGAATACGGGCTCGACCACATGGAGATGCACGAGGACGCCGTGGCGCCCGGCGAAAAGGTGATCCTGGTCGACGACCTGATCGCCACCGGCGGCACCGCGGCCGCCGCCGTCGCCCTGCTGCGCCAGATGGGCGCCGAGGTGACGTCCTGCGTGTTCGTGGTCGACCTGCCGGAGCTCGGCGGAGCGGCCAAGCTGCGCGCCATGGACGTCGAAGTGCGCACGCTGGTGTCCTTCGAGGGACACTAGCCCGGCGAAGCGCTGCGCCGGAACGGGAACAAGGACGCCCTTCGCCCAGCCTTCCTGGATCTCCTCCCCGCGCCTGCGGCGCGCCGGGGATGATGGGGGTGGGGTCTCCGGAACGGTTGGCGCTTGCCGTCATTCCCCGGCGGTTCGCGCCGGGGCCGCGCTCAGCCCGGGCGGCGTTCGTAGAAGGCGATGCCGACGAACTCGAACACCCGGACGCCGTGCTGGTTCACGCCGACATTGAGGTGCTCGACCAGCCCCCAGCCCGGCCGCGAGCCGGAGGGGCGGGCGGCGATCAGGGTGCTGGAGAAGGACACCGTGTCGCCGACATAGATCGGCTTCAGCCATTTCAGATTGCGGAACCCCGGCGAGGGGCCGAAGCCCGGGACAGGCAGGCCGGCGACGGCCAGCTCGGCGTCGCGGCGCGCCTTGGCGGCGATGCGCAGCCGCATCCAGACGCCCACCGTCTGCCAGCCCGACGCGCAGAGCGCGCCGAAATGGCTCGCCCGGGCGGCCTCCTCGTCCATGTGGAAGGGCTGCGGGTCATAGGCGGCCGCGAAGGTCTTGATCTCGTCGGCGGTGAAGATGTGGGAGCCGAGCTCCTCGGTCTCGCCGACGACCAGGTCTTCCAGATAGCGGGTGCGGGACAAGGCGGCGGACATCAGGCGGCCTCCGGGCGGGCGACGCCGAAGATGATGCTGTTGGTCTGCTCCATCACCACCTCCCCTGCCTGGTTCAGCACCTCGAACCTGAACCGCACATAGCCGCGGTCGCCGCGGCTGGACGGGCGCGCGTCGAGCACCGTCTGGCGCACGCTGAGCCTGTCGCCGGGGCGGACCGGCCGCTTCCACTTCACCTCGTCGATGCCGCCGGACCCCATGCCGGTCGAGTCCGCCAGGACGTTGTCGTAAAGCATGCGCATCAGCATGGAGCAGGTGTGCCAGCCCGAAGACCCCAGCCCGCCCAGCAGCGTGCCGGCCGCGGCCGCTTCGTCCAGATGCATGGGCTGGGGGTCGTACTGGCTGGCGAAGGCGATGATCTCCTCGCGCGTCACCAGATAGGAGCCGTAGGTCGTCACGGCTCCGGGCTCGAAATCCTCGAAACTCAAGCGGGGCATGGCTCCTCCGGTCAGGCTCTCTCGGCCTCGGGCGTGCAGGCGAAAGTGCAGGAGCGCGCCGTTCCCCGCAAGCCGCTCGCGCAAGACCCAGGCTCGCGCGCCGCGCAGGCTGGCGCCCGCGGGCGATGGCGCCGCCTCACCAGTAGGGCGACGGATCGCGCTCCCCCGCGATCTCGGCGAGGCGCGCCCGGGTGCCGCGCGTGATCTCCTCCGGCAGGGCGTCGAGGCGAAAGAAGCGGCCCTCCTGGATCTCCCGGTTGGGCGGCTTCGGCGGCCCCACCCGGAAGCTGCGGGCGACATAGACGGCGACATGGTCGCGGCGCGACATGAAGCGGTTCAGGAACACGCCATGCAGCTGCGGCGCGCCGGTGATCTCGATATTGGCCTCCTCGATCACCTCGCGGGCGAGCGCCTCCAGCAGCGTCTCGCCGGCCTCCACGCCGCCGCCGGGCATCTGCCAGCCGCTCACATAGCCGTGGCGCACCAGGAAGACGCCGCGCTCCTCGTCCAGGATCGCGGCGCGCACCCCCAGCGTCATCGGCCGGGAGAGGCGGAAATAGAGATGCGCCATGCGCCGCAGCAGGTCGGGGCCGCGGAAGGCCTCTTCGGGTTCGGGCTGCATCAGGTCCGTCGTCATGCTGCGTCATCCATGGCCCTACGCTAGCGCACGAGCCGAGTCGAGCGCGGGGGCTTGCCCGACGCCGAAAATACATTAGAAGAATTCCAATCTAGTGATCGTCGCCGGGAGCTCCGCCATGCCGCTGAAAACCTTCGCCGACCTGACCGAACGCGAGGTCCTGGCTCTCGCCATCAGCAGCGAGGAGGAAGACTCCCGCATCTACCAGACCTTCGCCGACCAGCTGCGCGAGCCCTATCCGCATTCGGCCGCCATCTTCGACGACATGGCCGAGGAGGAGCGCGGCCATCGCGGCATGCTGTACGGGCTCTACCGCGAGAAGTTCGGGGAGCATCTGCCGCCGATCCGCCGCGAGGACGTCAAGGGCTTCCTCACCCGCCGCCCGATCTGGCTCACCAAGAACCTGCCCGTCGACAAGATGCGGCAGGAGGCCGAGATCATGGAGATGCAGGCCGCCCGCTTCTACGAGAAGGCCGCGTCCCAGACGCTCGACGTCTCGGTGCGCGAATTGCTGACGCGCCTCGCCGACATCGAGCGCGGCCACGAGAAGAAGGCCGGCGAAATCTCCGAGCGGCACATGGCGGGCGACGCCGGAGCCGAAGAGGAGGCGACCCGGCGCCGCATGTTCGTGCTGCAATATGTGCAGCCCGGCCTGGCGGGGCTGATGGACGGCTCGGTCTCCACCCTCGCGCCCCTGTTCGCGGCGGCCTTCGCCACCCACAGCAACTGGGAGACCTTCCTGGTCGGCCTCGCGGCGTCGATCGGCGCGGGCATCAGCATGGGCTTCGCCGAGGCGCTCTCCGACGACGGATCGCTGACCGGGCGCGGCGCGCCCTGGATCCGCGGCGCGATCTGCGGCCTGATGACCACGATCGGCGGCATCGGCCACACCCTGCCCTATCTGGTGCCGGACCGCTGGCCGAACGCCTTCTATATCGCCACCTCCATCGCGGCCGTCATCGTGCTGATCGAGCTCTGGGCCATCGCCTATGTGCGGGCGCGGTTCATGGACACGCCCTTCCTGCAGGCGGCCTTCCAGGTGGTGCTCGGCGGGGTGCTGGTGTTCATCGCCGGAATTCTGATCGGCAGCGCTTGACCGGCGGGCCGGACCGGGGGAGAGGTTCCCCCGCATGTTCCGGCTCGCCCACCTCTCCGATCCCCATCTCGGACCGCTCCCCAAGCCTCGCCTGCGCGAACTCGCGGGCAAGCGCATGACCGGCTACATGAACTGGCGCCGCGGGCGCGACCGGATCCACGACATGGGGATCCTGGAGCGGCTCGTCGCCGACATGAAGAGCTTCGAGCCCCAGCACATCGCCTGCACAGGCGATCTCATCAATATCGGCCTGCATGGCGAGTTTCAGGTCGCGCGCGAGTTCCTGCAGGATCTCGGCGCGCCCGACAAGGTGAGCTTCGTCCCCGGCAACCATGACGCCTATGTGCGCACCACGATGCGCGACATCGAGCGCTTCCTGTCGCCCTGGATGACGTCGGACAACGGCAAGTTCGAAGGGTTCCCCTATGTGCGCCTGGTCGGCCCGATGGCGATCGTCGGGCTGTCCTCCGCGGTGCCGACCGGGCCCTTCGTGGCCTCCGGCACGCTCGGCCGCGAGCAGCGCGAGAAGATCGCCAACGTGCTGGCCTTTTTGGCCCAGCAGCCCCTGGCGCGCGTGATCCTGATCCACCACCCGCCCCATCGCAGCGGCAGCAAGACCGGCCGGGGCCTGACTGATTCGGCCGCCCTGGAGGAGATCCTCGCCCAGACCGGCGCGGACCTGATCCTCCACGGCCACAACCACGTCACCTCGGTGAACCGCATCGCCGGGCCCGGCGGCAAGCTGATCCCGGTCGTGGGGGTGCCGTCCTGCTCGGCCATCCGGGGCACGTTGACGCACCGGGCCGGCTATCACCTGTTCGACATCGACCTCACCGAGAGCGGCCCCGTGATCACGGGGCGCACCCGCGGCCTGCAGGCCGACGGAGCCATCATCGACATCGGCACGCTGCCGCTCTGAGCCTCAGCCCAGGAAAGGCAGGCCCAGGAAGGCCAGGCCGCCGCGCGCCTTCCACCAGGCGGCCAGGAACAGCAGCCCCGCGCCGACGATCATCCCGAGCAGGAATGCGAAGACGAGGTCGCCGACCGTGTAGCGGCGCTCCCGCCGGGGCGCGGCCTCGATCGCGGCGGCGCGCGCGAGCGGCTCCGCGGCGGGCTCCGCCGGACGTAAGGCCGCCAGCGGCGACAGCGTCTCCCCGGCCAAGGCGCGTTCTCGCTCGACCAGGCGGCGGCCCAGATAGGACGTCACCGCCTCGACGATCGGCTCCAGCCGCTCGCTCTCGGCCAGCGCCAGGCGCCCGCCCCGGGTGTCCTGGATGAACCGGAAGGTGCGCCGGTCCCGACCCATCTCCACATAGGCCACCATGTCGACGAAGAGGCGCGGCTTCTCGGCGCCGACGATGCCGAAATCGAACATCTCGGCGTCGTTCGGAATCTGCGCCACCACGGGCGCCAGCTCTTCCCGCAACATTTCGAGCCGGGCCAGTTCCGCCCCGCGCAGCTCAGCCACGGCGCCGGACCGCTCGGCTTCCTCGATGCGCGCCTGGCGCATGGCCGCTTTGAGGTCCGGGCCGCGAGACCGCTTGGGGAAGGCGAAGACGGGGTCGTCCATGAACGGGCTCGAATACGCTGGCTGGCACCGGATTGGTGAACAGAGAGTAAACGTTTGCAGGGTCGCCCGTAAAGCGCACCCGGGTCGTCGGCCACAGCAGAGCCAAGCCTCGTCCCGCCCTTTCGATGGAGTCTCAGAAAAGCCCTTCGTTCCGAAGGTTTAGAGGCGGTGTGTGAACAGGTTCACATTGGAAGCGAATGGCGTCGACTAAGCTTGCATCGGCGGCCGACCAGCCGCTCATGTGCTCGACAAACTTGGCCGGACCGCAAGGTCCGGCTCCCTTTGCCGCGGCCAGGTCAGCCCGCGTTGGCGGAACGCAGGCGATACACCCGCAACGGGCCGTTCCGGACAGCGAGCTCCAGCCAGGCCGGGGGAGTCCCCGCCGCGAGCGCCGCGGCCAGACCGCCCGCCCTGTCCTGCTCGGGCGTGCGCCCGCACAATGCGACATAGCGAACGCCACGCGCGCGGAGGCGCTCTTCGGCCCCGTCCAGGCTCCCGGCCAGCAGGTCGTGGGACGCGAGGATTCCGGCCGCGTTGCGGTGATAGGGCGCGCCCAGGACCGTGTGGGCCGTGGTCCCGGCCAGCACCAGGGGACCGAGGTCGACCCCGCCCAGCACCAGTCCCGGCGGCAGGGCGCCGATCGGATTGAAGACGTTCGGCTCGGCGCAGCCGGGTTCCGAGAGGCTGGTCTGGCCCGGGCTGCGGGACGGCGCCGCGGCGGGCGCAGGGGCCGCGCTGGCGCTGGCGACGCCGGACGGCGCGCCGGGACCCGTCCCGAAGGCCATGTTGAGCAGCATGCCGGGCGCCGAGACGGCCAGCACGCCCGCGAGCGCCGCCGACCCGACGTGATCGGGCCGCACCTGCATGCGCCTCACCGCCGTCGCAAGCCCCGCTGCGATCAGCGGGCTGGCGAAGGCGTTGACGTAATAGGCGCCGCGGACCTGCCCGGCCGCGACCAGCAAAGCCACGCCCATCAGGACGAGGCAGAGCGTCGGGCCTGCGGCCCGCGTCGGCCGCCCCTTGGCCAGGACGGCCCAGGACGCCACGCCGAAGGCGGCCGCCACGGCCGTGATCGTGGCCAGCATGTCGGCGCTGCGCAACAGCCTGAGCAGAGGCTCCATCTCCTGCACGCCGTTCAGCCAGACGGGGCCGAGGCGCGGATCGATCTCGGCCACCGGCCCGCGCAGGCAATGCGGCCCGAACGCCGCCACGGCGGCGAGCGCCACGGCTCCCGGCGCGACGGCGAAGGCCAGCCTGCCCGCGCCCGACGGCGTGCGCCGCATCAGGAGCGCGCCGGCCGCCAGCGCGAGTCCGCCCGCGACGGCGGCGCCCAGATAAGGAGCGGAGATCGCATCGCAATGCGCCGCCATCACCTGTTGCGGCGGGACCGTCGCCGCCGTGAGCAGCGCGGCGCCGCCGGCGAGGCCGAGCCCGAACAGGACGACGCCGGGCCCGGTCCGGTCGGGATCATGGGCCGCCATCAGCGCGGCCGCGCCGCACAGCACGACGAGATAGGGCAGCGTCTCGATGCCCACCGCCAGCATGACGGCGCCGGCGAGCCCTGCCACGAGGCCGGCCCAGCGCTGCGTCGGAAGGCGCAGCATCGCCGCGAGCGCGGTCAGGCAGGCCAGGATCTGGAGATTGTGATGATCGATGCGGCCGGCGAAGAACTGCGTCCCGGCCGGCCCGACGACGCAAAACAGCATGAGCGCGACCGGAACGGAGGCGCGTCCCCCCAGGCTGCGGGCGATCGAGGCCACCACGGCGAGCGCCGGCAGGAGCAGCAGCGTCGGCCAGAGCGCCATCGCGACCCGCTCCGCGGCGTCGGCGGGCAGCGGCAGGCGCAGGAGCGCGATCAGGACGGCGATGGGAGCGTCGACCAGCCGCGACCAATGCATGACAAGGCCGTCCGGCGGATCGACGCGATGCTGCGTCAGGTCGAACCAGCCCTGCCCGGCCAAGAGGTCCCGGACCTGGACCAGCCGCATGACGTCGTCGGTGTCGAGGTCGCGGACGCCGAAGACGCTCGTGGACTTCGCCAGGAACAGCGCGCCGGCGACGCCCCAGGCGAGCGCGACGGCGGAACGGGGCTGCATGCTCCCGGTGAGGAATGCGGACAAACGGCTCATGGCGACCCCATTTCTGGGGCGCATCATACGGATGCGACCTTAACGAAGCGCCTTCGGCTCAGCCCTTGCGGACGTCGTCGTCGTCCAGGATGCGCACCGCCGCGCCGTCGAGGTCGTCATACTGGCCGCTCTTCAGCGACCACAGGAAGGCGCCCAGACCCAGGAGGCCGAGGCTGAGCGCGATGGGCAGCAGATAGACCAGGATGTTCATGACGGGCTTTTCACGGGATCACGCGCGCCGGGCGCTGGGCCGCAGACGCGGCGCGCGGCGGCCATGGCTGCGTAACCGGCGAGGCCGCTGCGGGTTCCGTCGCCCGGATGCGGGCCCGCAGCGCGTTGAGGGTGACGATGATGGAGGAGCCCGACATGGCGGCCGCCGCGATCAGCGGCGTGACATGCCCCATGATGGCCAGCGGCACCGCGACGAGGTTGTAGACCACCGCGATCCCGAGATTCTGGCGCATGACGACATTCGCCTTGCGGGCGAGCTCCAGCGCGTCAGCGACGGGCTTCAGGCGCTCGCCCAGGAACAGGGCGTCCGCCGAGGCCTGCGCCAGATGCGCGGCGGTGACCGGCGACAGCGACGCGTGGGCGGCGGCGAGCGCCGGGGCGTCGTTCAGCCCGTCCCCGACCATCAACACCCGGCGCCCCTCGGCCGCCATGGCCTCCAGGGCGGCGATCTTCTGCGCCGGCTTCAGCCCGGCCCGCCAGTCCTCCACGCCGAGCGCCCGCGCCGCCTCGGCCACCGGCCGCTCGCGGTCGCCCGACAGGATGGCGATCGCGTAGCCCCGCCGGCGCAGCGCTTCCACGACCGCGACGGCGTCGGGCCGAAGCGTCTGGTGCAGCAGCATCACGGCCCGCTGCTCGCCCTGCTGGACGGCGATCAGCGTGGCCTCCGGATCGCCCGCCAGGGCCTCGGCCGCCAAAGCCTCGGCCCCGCAGAAGACGGCGCTTCCGAGCCGCGCCTCGACGCCGTCGATGCTGGCCGAGACGCCGTGGCCGGCGTCCTCGCGCGCGCCCGGATAGGGCGTCGACCCCAGCGCGCCGGCCGCGAGAGCCGCCGCCAGCGGGTGCCGGCTCGACAAAGCGAGGCGCCGGGCGCACGCGAGCAGGTCCGGCGCGATCTCATGCGCGTTGGCGACGCGCGGTTCGGGCGAGGTCAGCGTCCCCGTCTTGTCGAAGGCGATCACGTCGACGGCGGCGAGCCGTTCGATGGCGTCGCCGCTCTGCAGCAGCACGCCGGCCTTGAACAGCGCGCCGGAGGCGACGACCTGCGTGGCCGGCACGGCCAGCGCCAGCGCGCACGGGCAGGTGATGATCAGCACCGCGATCGCGGTGATCAGCGCGTCATGGACGCCGGCGCCGAGCGCCAGCCAGCCGAGCGCGGTCGCCAGCGCCGTCACATGCACGATCGGCGAATAGACGCGCGCCGCACGGTCGGCGAGCCGCAGATAGCGCGAGCGGGCGTTGGCGGCCGTCTCGACCAGCCGGTTGACCTCGTCGAGCAGCGTGCCCTCGGCCGCGGCCCTCACCCGCACCACGAGGGCGCCTTCGAGATTGACCGTGCCGGCGTACACCATGGCGCCGGGGCCCACGGGCTCGCGCGCCGTCTCGCCGGTGACCAGGCTGGCGTCCACCAGCGACCGGCCGTCCTCCACGACGCCGTCGACGCAGACGCGGTCGCCGGGGAGCAGCATCACACGGTCGCCAGGCTTCACGGCCTTGACGGGCGCCTCGCGGATCTCCCCGTCCGGGCCAATGATGGCGGCGGTCTCGCCCCGAAGCGCCAGGAGGTTGCCGGCGACCGCCCGCGTCCTGCGCCGCATCGCCTGGTCGAGCACCCGTCCGAGCAGCAGGAAGAACAGGAGCATCACGGCGGAATCGAAATAGGCGTGGTGGGCGTGGTGGATCGTCTCGTAGAGCGACATGCCGAGCGCCAGCGACACGCCGAGCGAGATCGGCACGTCCATCGTCATGCTGCGCGCCCGGATGGCCCTCAGCGCGTTGCGGAAGAAGGGCTGGCCCGCATAGGCGGCCGTCGGCAGCGCGATCAGGGCGGAGAGCCAGTGGAACAGGTCGCGCGTCTCGTCGGTGATGTCGCTGACATTGCCGGACCAGACCGACACCGAGAGCAGCATGATGTTCATGGCCGCGAAGCCCGCAACCGCGAGGCAGCGCAGCAGGAAGCGCATCTCGGCGGCCTCGATCTCCTCCTGCCGGGACGGCTCGAAGGGATGCGCCCGGTAGCCGAGCTCGCCCAGCCGCGCCACGACCCGGGAGGCGTCGAAGCCGGGCTCGCGCCATTCCACGGCGAGCCGCCGGTTGGTGTAGTTGAGCCTGGCCGAGACGAGCTCCGGCAGGCCGCGCAAGCCGCGCTCGATGTCGCCGATGCAGGCCGCGCAGGTGATCCCCTCGACGGCGAGGTCGAGGCGCCGGGCGCCGTCGGGGCGGGTCTCGATCAGGGCGGAGTAGTCGAACGCGGGGGACACGTGAACCTCCTGTGAGCCGGACGCCCGGCGTGGACGGCGCCTTACGGCAGCATGATGCGGCTGCGCGAGCGGAACGCGCGCTGGTCGCCCCGGACGATGTCGAGCACCAGGTCCCACTGGCCCGGCGCGACGCCCTCGACCGCCGCGCCGTAGCGCCCGCCGCCCAGGGCCGTGAGCTCGACGCCGCGGTCCTCCCGCTTGTCGGCGGGCCGTTCGAGCGTGGCGCGCAGCTCGACGCCCGCCAGCGCCATGGCGTTGCGGTCGGACGCGATGACGTCGATCCGCGCGTGGCCGTCCGGGCCGCGCGTCACCGAGGCGTTCACCGTCCAGCCGAGCTCGGCCTGCCGCCTTGCGTCGGCCAGCTCGGCATTGAAGGCGAGCCCGTCCTTGTAGGGCGTGGCGCTCTCCATGCCGCTGAAGGTCTTGATGGCGACATGCATCATGTAGCCGTTGACGGCGAACACCACGCCGAAGAAGCCCAGCAGGATGAGGATCACATGCCGCCCATTGAGGCGAAATCCACGGTCGTTCATGGCGACGTCGCTCATGGCGCGCTCCCCGGTCCCTTGAAGAAGTCGTCCGCATAGGCCGTCGCGCCGCTGACGATGTCGGTCAGGCGGAAGCGCAGGTTGCGGGATTCGACGGCGTCGCCCTTGGGCGTCGTCACCAGGGCCCGCAGCTCGCGGGTCTGGTCCGGCAGCACCTCCAGGACGGCCGATTGCTCGGCCCGCCCGGGCTCTCCGATGATCTCCAGATGCGCGTCGGCGATGCCGAGGATCTCCAGCCGGTAGGGCCGCGCGTCGAGAGACTTGTTGGTGAGCCGCACCGTGAAGGCGTTGCGGATCGAGCCGTCGGCCAGCTTCACGAAGACGGGGTTGCGGTCATGCAGCGCGCTCACCCCGATCGTGGTGCGGGTCGCCAGCGTATAGGCCATGAAGCCCCCGATGGCGGCGATCAGCCCGGCGTAGAGCACCGTCCGCGGCCGGACGAGGTGGTATTCGGGCTCCTCTCGCGCGATACGCCGCTGCACGTTGACGTCGGTGTCGTAGCCGATCAGCCCGGTGGGCCGCCCGATCTTGACCATGACGTTGTCGCAGGCGTCGATGCACAGCCCGCACTGGATGCAGCCGAGCTGCAGGCCGTCGCGGATGTCCACGCCCGTCGGGCACACATTTACGCATTGGTGGCAGTCGACGCAGTCGCCCGCCGGCTCGCCGCGCAGGCGCGCCGCCTCGGCCTTCTTGGCGGAGAGGCGCGGCTCGCCCCGGTCGTACCGGTAGGTGACGTTGAGGGCGTGCTCGTCGGTGAGCGCCGCCTGGATGCGGGGCCAGGGGCACATATAGAGGCAGACCTGCTCGCGCATGAAGCCGGCGAGCGAGTAGGTCGTGAAGGTCAGGATGCCGATCCACACATAGGCGACCATGGGCGCCTGGAACGTCACCAGCTCGCGCACCAGCGTCGGCGCGTCGGCGAAGTAGAGCACCCAGGCGCCGCCGGTCCACCAGGCGACGAGGAGCCAGATGGAGTGCTTCAGCACCTTCTGGGCGATGCGCTCCAGGTCCCACGGGCCCTGCGACTTGCGGATCTGCTCGCGGCGGTCGCCCTCGATCAGGCGCTCGACGGCGTAGAAGAGGTCGGTCCAGACCGTCTGGGGGCAGAGATAGCCGCACCAGAGCCGGCCCGCGACGGCGTTCATCAGGAACAGCCCGAGCGCCGCCAGCACCAGGAGCCCGGTGATGTAGTAGAGCTCCTGCGGCCAGATCTCGATCATGAAGAAGTAGAAGCGCCTGTTCGGCAGGTCGAGCAGCACGGCCTGGTCGGGGGCGTTCGGCCCCCGGTCCCAGCGCACGAAGGGCAGGAAATAGTAGACGCCCAGCGTGACGATCAAGATCGCCCACTTGATCGTGCGGAACTTGCCCTTCACGGCCGCCGGGAAGATATCCTTGCGGGCCTCGTAGAGCGGGGCGTCGTCGTCCAGGTCGGCGACGGCTGCGGGGGAGCCGGCCTGCGCTGCGCCGGGGGTCAAGCCCGCGACTCCGGTTTCGACGGGTCTCATGGCGATGCCTCGAAGAGCCGAATGGGGGAGCGGGCCCGGCGCTCTTCGTCCGCCGGACCCGGGCAGGATGGAGGCGGCCCTTTACTGGCCGCCGCCCAGGGAGTGCACATAGACGGTCAGGGCCTTCACGGTGGTCGGATCGAGCCGGCTGGCCCAGGTCGGCATCACGCCGCCGCGGCCATTCGTGATCGTCTCCTCGAGGGTGGCCTGGTCGCCGCCATACAGCCAGATATTGGCCGTGAGGTTGGGCGCGCCGACCTCCGGGTTGCCCTTGCCGGCGTCGCCGTGGCAGGCGGCGCAGTTCTCGGCGAAGAGCTTCTGGCCCTTGGCCGCGTCACCGCGCTCCGGCTTGTTCCCGGCCAGCGTCCGCACATAGGCGGCGAGGTTCGGGATCTCGGCCTTGGGGATGATGCCGTCCTTGCCGAAGGCCGGCATCGGCCCCATGCGGGAGTCCGGGTCCTCGTTGCGGATTCCGTGCAGGATGGTCTGCTGGATCGCCTCCAGCGAGCCGCCCCAGATCCACTGGTCGTCGTTCAGGTTCGGGTAGTTCTTCGCCCCCTGCGCGCCCTGCCCGTGGCACGGAGCGCAGTTGTTGCCGAAGGCGGCCTTGCCGAGCGCCCGCGCCACCGTCAGCAGCTTGGGATCCTTCTCGATGTCGGCCAGCGGCGCGGCGGAGAGCTTGGCGACGGTGTCGCCGCGCATCGCCGTCAGGGCGGCCATGTCCTGCTCGATGGCCGTGCGGGTCTGGTACCCGAGCACGCCCCTGGTGTAGCCGCTGACCAGCGGCCACGCCGGATAGGCGATGACATAGCCGACCCCCCAGACGATGCAGGCGTAGAACATCCACAGCCACCAGCGCGGCAGCGGCGTGTTCAGCTCCTGGATGCCGTCCCAGTCATGCCCGGTCGTGGCGACGCCCGTGACGGCGTCGAGCTTGGTGTTCTCGGCGGCCATCGCGGTCAGTCCTTTTCGAGCGGCAGGCGCGCAGCATCGTCGAACTGGGCGCGGTTCTTGGGGTTGAGGGCGTAGGCGAGCGCGAGGGCGAACATCACCACGAAGCCGACGGTCCCCCAGGTTTGGGCAGTCTCAGACAGAAATTCGTAAGTCACCGACGCCTCCTCAGCGCACGTTCGCCTTGTCGTCGTAAGTCTTGAAGTCGACCATCGTGCCCAGCACCTGCAGGTACGCCACGAGAGCGTCCATCTCGGTGACCTCGGACGGATTGCCGTCGAAGTCGCGGGCCAGCGCCTTGGGGTAGCGCTTGGCGAGGTCGGCCGCGCCCGGGTCGTCGTTGGCCGCCTGGGCCAGGACGTCGCCCTTGGCCTTGGCGATCATCTCCGGCGTATAGGGCACCCCCACGGTGGCCTGCGCATTCATGTCGTCGGCGATGTGCTCGTAGTCGAGCGCCGTCGTCGCCAGGAACGGATAGCCGGGCATGATGGACGCGGGCGCCACGGCGCGCGGGTTCACCAGGTGGGCGCGCTGCCACTCGTCCGAATACTTGCCGCCGACGCGTCCGAGATCCGGCCCGGTGCGCTTGGAGCCCCACTGGAACGGATGGTCGTACATGCTCTCGGCCGCCAGCGAGTAGTGGCCGTAGCGCTCCACCTCGTCGCGCAGCGGACGGATCATCTGCGAGTGGCAGTTGTAGCAGCCCTCGCGCAGATAGATGTTGCGGCCCGCCAGCTCGAGGGGCGTGTAGGGGCGAACGCCCTGCACGGCCTCGATCGTGCTCTTCAGGTAGAAGAGCGGGGCGATTTCCACGAGCCCGCCGATCGCGACCGCGACCAGGATGCCCACGAGGAGGACGAGCGAGTTCTTTTCGAAGACTTTGTGCTTGGCCCAGACGGACATGGGAGCCCCCTTACTCTGCCGGAACCAGCTGGGGACGGATGTCCGCGACCGCCTGGGTCTCGGGCGACGTGATCGTCTTCCAGATGTTGAAGGCCATGATGAGAGCGCCGGCGAGGAACAGCCCGCCTCCCAGCGCGCGGATGACGTAGAAGGGATGCATCGCCTCGACGGTCTCGATGAACGAGTATTCGAGGAAGCCGAGGCTGGTGTAGGCGCGCCACATCAGGCCTTGCAGGATGCCCGACACCCACATCGCCGAGATGTAGAAGACGATGCCGATGGTCGAGACCCAGAAGTGCCAGTTCACCAGCCGCAGCGAGTAGAGGCGGCTGCGGTTGAACACCCACGGCACCAGGCAGTAGATCGCCCCGAAGGAGACGTAGCCGACCCAGCCCAGCGCGCCCGAATGCACGTGGCCGATGGTCCAGTCGGTGTAGTGGCTGAGCGAGTTCACCGACTTGATCGACATGAGCGGCCCCTCGAAGGTCGACATGCCGTAGAAGGCGACGGACACCACCATCATGCGCAGCACCGGATCGGTGCGCAGCTTGTCCCACGCGCCCTGCAGGGTCATGAGGCCGTTGATCATTCCGCCCCAGGAGGGCATCCACAGGATGATCGAGAACACCATGCCGAGCGTCTGCGCCCAGTCGGGCAGCGCCGTGTAGTGCAGGTGATGCGGGCCGGCCCAGATATAGATGAAGATCAGCGCCCAGAAGTGCACGATCGACAGTCGGTAGGAATAGACCGGCCGCTCGGCGCGCTTCGGGATGAAGTAGTACATGATGGCCAGGAAGCCGGCGGTGAGGAAGAAGCCAACCGCGTTATGGCCGTACCACCACTGCACCATGGCGTCCTGCACGCCGGACCAGACGATGTAGGACTTGGGCGAGTAGATCGACACCGGCACGGCGGCGTTGTTGCCGAGATGCAGCATCGCGATGGTGACGATGAAGGCGAGGTAGAACCAGTTGGCCACGTAGATGTGCGGCTCCTGGCGCTTCCACAGCGTCGTCAGGAAGACCAGCAGGTAGACGACCCACACCACCGTGAGCCAGAGATCGGCGTACCACTCGGGCTCGGCGTATTCCTTGCCCTGCGTAATGCCGAGCAGGTAGCCGGTGCCGGCGATGACGATGAAGAAGTTGTAGCCCAGCACCACGAACCAGGGGGCGATGTCGCCGGCCAGCCGCGCGTGGCAGGTGCGCTGCACGACGTAGAAGGACGTCGCGATCAGCACGTTGCCGCCGAAGGCGAAGATCACCGCGGAGGTGTGCAACGGCCGCAGGCGACCGAAATTGATCAGCCCGAAGTCGAAGTTCAGCGCCGGGAACGCCAGCTCGAGCGCCGCGTAGAGCCCCACCGTGAAGCCGGCGATGCCCCACACGACGGCCGCGATCGTGGAGAACTGGATGGGCCCGTAGCTGTAGTTCGGCCGGCCGTCGACGACCTGCGCCGGCGCTTCGGCCGGCCGGCTGAAGTAGCGGTTGAAGATCGCGAACACCGCCGCGACGCTGCCGGCCGCGAACAGATAGGCATGGAAGGCGTAGGCTGGCGTCCACGCTTTCGCGGCGATCAGGATCGAGAGGGCCGCGAGCGCCGCGAACGCGATCGCGGCTCCCCCCTCGCCGATCGTGATGCTCTTACTGGTAGACGCCGTATGCGCCATGTCTTCCCCCTTGGGACCGTGATCCGCTCTCAGCGCCTCTCCCGAGCGACGCCTGGCATGGACCAAGGGCCGCGGGGTTCGGCTGGATTGAGGGCACCATGGGGAGGGCGCTGGGGGCGCGCGTTGACCTCGATCAACATGCCGCCGAGACAAAAGGCCAAGCCGGCCGATCTCCGGCCGAAACGGCTGGAATTCGAGGCTGCGCCTGCAAAGCGGGCCGGATGCGAAGGACTACGTAGGGGTTCGCCACAAGGGGCCGGAACGGCGATTCCAGCCGTCCGGGCTTCGCCCGGGCCGGATCGACTCAGGCCGCGGACTTGCGCTCGTCCGGCCGACGATGAGGCTCCAGGGCGGCCAGCGTCGCGTCGAGCTGCTCGCGCAGGTCGGCGACCGCCGCCGCGTCGACGCGCTCGCCATCGACGCGCACGCGCTTCTCGCAGGCGCCCGCCAGCGCGGCGACGCGCACCGCGCCGATGTTGAAGCTCATCGATTTCAGCGCATGCGCCGCCTTGGCCTGGTCTTCCGGGTCGGCGGCGAGCGACGCCTCCAGCTCGGCCAGCGCCTTGGGGGCGTGGTCGACATAAAGGCCCACGATGCGGGCCAGGAAGGCGCCGCCGTCCGACGAGGCCATGCCCTCCAGCTCGCCGAAGGTCGCGGGATCGAGGAGTTCGGCCTCGCCCGCCGGTTCGGGCTCGCCCGGCGCCGGGGACGAGGGCGCCGGGGCGGCCGCGCCCTCCTGGCCGGCCAGCCACGGCGCGAGGCTCTCGGCCAGGGCGGCGATCGTGAACGGCTTGTGCAGGATCCCGTCCATGCCGGCGGTCGTCCATGCGTCGGCGGCCGAGCCGACCACATGCGCCGTGAGGGCGATGATCGGCAGGCGGGCGCGGCCCTCCTGCGCCTCCAGGGCCCGGATGCGCCGCGACGCCTCGAAGCCGTCCATCTCCGGCATGCTGCCGTCCATCAGGATCAGGTCGACGCCGCCGCGCCGCGCGATCTCGACAGCGCCGCGGCCGTCCACCGCGACCTCGGCCTGCACGCCGAGCCGCGCCAGCGCCTCCACGGCGACCTCGCGATTGACCGGGCTGTCGTCCGCCACCAGCACGCGCCGGCCCTGGAAGCGCGGCGCGGCGTCCGTGCGGGCGCGGCGCTCGCCGCCGAGGGCGCGCAGCGACTGGCCCAGCGCCAGGCGGCGGCCAAGTTCGTCGAGCTCCGCCGCCGCGAGCGGGCGCACCAGGAGCGCGTCGGCGACGCCGCCGTCCTCCAGCTGGCGCTCCGCCCCGTCCCCCATGGTGGTGAGCGCCACGACGCTTCGCGCGCCGGTCCGGCCCGCGCGGGCCAGGGGAGCCAGGACCGCGCCCTCGGCGAACAGCACGTCGCAGGCCGGCAGCGCGCCGTCCCCGGAGACCAGTTCGGCGGGATCGCGCCGCTCCACCCCGTAGCCGCAGGCCGCCAGGTGGTCGGCGGCCACCCGCGCGGTGGCGTCGCCGCGCACCGCCACGATGGCCAGCGGACGCCGGCCGTCCGGCGCGGGCGCCCGCGGCAAGGCGCGCGGCGCGCCCGCGTCGCGGATCGGGATCGAGAACGCGAAGACCGAGCCCCGGCCGGCCTCGCTCGTCACCCGGAACGAGCCGCCCATGGCCTCGACGAGGCGCTTGGAGATGGCGAGCCCGAGGCCCGTGCCGCCGAATTTGCGCGTGGTGCTCTGGTCCACCTGCGAGAAGGCGGAGAACAGCTTGTCGATCTTGTCCGCCGGGATGCCGATGCCGGTGTCGCTCACCGCAAAGCGCAGGCGCGACGGATCGTGCGGGTCGAGCCCGATCGAGAGCAGGACATGGCCGCGCTCGGTGAACTTGATGGCGTTGTTGACCAGGTTGCCGATCACCTGGTTGAGCCGCACCGGATCGCCCAGCAGCGTCGCGGGCGTATCGGGAGCGACATGGGCCGCCAGATCGAGGCCCTTGTTCTGGGCGCGCTCCCAGAACAGGCTGAGCACGGTGTCGGCGGCCTCGGCGGGGTCGACCGGGATCTGCTCGACCTCCATCTTGCCGGCTTCCACCTTGGACAGGTCGAGGATGTCGTTGATGATCGCCAGCAGGCTCTTGCCCGAGCGCGCGATGACCTCGGCGTAGCGGCGCTGCCGGGCCGGCAGGTCGCCGGCCGAGAGCAGCTCCGCCATCACCAGCACGCCGTTCATGGGGGTGCGGATTTCGTGGCTCATGGTGGCCAGGAAGTCGGACTTGGCCGCATTGGCGGTTTCGGCCGCGTTCTTGGCCACGCTGAGATCGTGCGTGCGCTCCAGCACCTGCTGCTCCAGATGCGCCCGGTGGTCCGCCAGCTTGACGTCGCGCTCGCGGATCTCGTGCATCATGGCGTTGAAGCTTCCGACGAGCTGGCCGACCTCGTCATTGGCCTCCTGCCGGGCGACGCTGTGGAAGTCGTGCTCGTCGCGCACGCGGGTCATGGTCGCCGCGAGGCTGAGGACGGGCTGGGTGATCGAGCGCTGCATCCGCAGCGCCGCCGCGAGGCCAAGGCCGATCGCCGCGACGCCGCCCGCCAGGCTGATGGCGAGGGTGCGCAGGAGCGCGGCCATGAGCCCGTCGGCCGGCATCACCAAGGTGAGCCGCCCGATGGGCTCGCGCCCGGGAAACCTCACGGGCTCGACCACCTGGATGGTGCGGCTGCGCAGCATCGCCCAGAGCGAGGCGTCGGACTGGCCGCCAAGGCTGCTGTCGCGCACCAGCCGCGCCGTCTGCCCGAGATCGGCCAGCATGCGCCCGTTCAGCGTCTCGACGCCGATGAACGAGATGGCGCCGCCTTCGCCGCCGTCGAAGGCCCGCATGCCCACGAGGGCGTCATAGATCTGGGCCTCGTTCTCGCTCTCCACGCCCTTCGCCACCGCGGCGGCGAACACCCGCGCGGCGTTGACCAGGATGGTCCGCCGGCTCCTGGCGAACTCGTCGGCCGTATGCGCGACCGCCACGAGCGTGCTGGCCAGGACGGTCAGGCTGACGGCGGCGAGGACCAGCCGCACGAGCTTCGTCCGGATGGACCGGAATGGAGGGGCAGCGGACAAGGCGAAGTTCCGTGGATCCGATGCTTAATGAGACCACCGAGATCTGACGAAGCCCTTAATGATCACGAGGCTAGACAAAAATCAACTCCCGAGTGCAAGAAGGTTGAAGTAAAAGAATTGTCTGTGTAGCGCTGAGAACTGCGCAGTTGGAGCAATAAATGCTTCACGTTTGCCCGATAGTTTCAGACGAAATGCTTCAGAGTGCATAGAAATGCTGCTCGGGAAACGAAACCCGCTCGAACTGGCGTTCATCTCGGAAGACGGAGCCAGAATCCTCGTCGCCGACGACGACCCCATCCTGCTTGAATTCGCCAACCTGCACATCGCGTCGTCGCAGGTCGAGGTCGTGACGGTCGAGGACGGCGTCGCCGCCTGGGAGCGGCTGGAGGAAGGCGGGTTCGACCTCGCCATGGTCGATCTCGACATGCCGCGCCTGGACGGGCTCGGCCTCATCATGCGCATCCGGGCCGAGCCGAAGCTCGCCGCGCTTCCGGTCGTGGTCGCCACCGGGCGCGACGACCTCTTCGCCATCGACCGGGCCTACGAGGTCGGCGCCACCTCCTACGTCACCAAGCCGATCAACTGGCGGCTGCTCACCTACCAGCTCCGCTTCGTGCTGCGCGCCGACCGCGCCGCCAAGGCGGCGGCGCTGGCGCGCAGCCAGGGCCCTGCCGCCGACATGGGAGCGGCGGCGGCGTGATGGCGCTCCGAGCGGTCTCGCGCATTATCCGGAGGTTCGCCCGGAACAGCAGCGGCGGCTTCAGCGTGGTGGCCGCGGTCGCCATGCCGGCCCTGGCCAGCGCCGCCATGCTGGCCGTCGATCTCAGCAAGGTCTACCAGCAGCAGAGCGTCCTGCAGTCGGCCGCCGACAGCGCCGCGATCGCCGGCGCCAGCGAGTTGCGGGTCGCCAACGCCGACTCCCGCCGCGTCGCCGCCGTGTCGCTGAACTACGTGGCCTCCAAGATCGGCGCGAGCCTCAGCCCGACGCAGCCCGACAGCTCCGCCGTGACGACGGCCCAGCAGCCCTCGGCCGGAGGCCCTGCCGCCCCCCAGACCTCGACCGCGCTCCTGGTCAGCCGCAATGGCGACCTCACCAACGTCACCAGCGTCTTTGACGGCGTCGGCGCGACTGTGGCCATCAAGCTGCGCCAGGACGTCGCCACCGTGATGGCCCGCTATGTCGCCCCCTCCCTGACGGAGGTCGAGGCGACCTCGACGGCCCGCATGATGGGCGCCGCGCCGCTGTGCATGATTTCCCTGGAGGAGACCACCAGCCAGGCGCTCTGGCTGCAGGCGGGCTCGCGGGTCACGGCCAATGGCTGCGCGGTCTATTCGAATTCCTCATCGTCGTCGGGCCTCGTCGTCGACGCGACCTCCTCGGTCACGGCCACCAAGGTGTGCAGCGTGACGACGCCGGCCTCCCGGGTGAACTCCACGCCGGCGCCGGTCGCCTGTCCGGCGCTGCGGCCGGACCCGCTCGGCTACAGGACGGCGCTGGCGGCGTCCTGCCCGCTGAACCTTCCGCCGCTCGTCATCCAGGGATCCGCCAGCGTCATGCTGCCGCCGGGCCTCTATTGCGGCGGCATCACCATCAAGGACAACGCCGTCGTCACCCTCACGGGCACCAGCGGGCTGCCGGGCGGGATCTACGTCATGGGAGGCGACCTCCAGGTCAAGAACAAGGCCGTGCTCAAGATGCTCGATACGAACGCCGGCGCGGCGTTCTACTTCACCGGGCAAAAGAGCCGCTTCGTCTTCGACGACGAGACGCAGGTCGCCCTCTCGGCGCCGCGCACGGGCGAACTCGCCGGCTTCCTGTTCTTCGAGGATCCGGGCCGGGCGACCTCCGGAGACGCGCCGCTCAACTTCGAGATCAAGAGCAAGAAAGTCACCCAGCTGCTCGGCACCATCTACCTGAAGAACGGGATCCTGCGCATGGACCTCGACGCCAAGGGGGCCGGCGCGATCGCCGACCAGTCCGCCTTCACGGTGGTGGTCGCCCGCAAGGTGCAGCTGAAGGACGGCCCGAACCTGGTGCTCAACAGCAACTACGCCGGCACATCGGTCCCGGTGCCGCAGGGCGTGGGCCCGACGGGCGGAGTCATCGCCCTCTCGAAGTGACGTCGCGCGGGCGGCGCCGCACGCGGGAATCGACTAGTGTTCCGGTTTTGGACACCGGATAGGTTCTCCGCATGGAATGGTCGCCCCAGCAGGACGAAGCGCTGAAGCAGGTCGCCGCCTGGCTGAAGCGCGGGACTCCGCAGGTCTTTCGCCTGTTCGGATTCGCCGGCACCGGCAAGACCACGCTGGCCCGGCACTTCGCCGAGGGCATCGACGGCGAGGTCGCCTTCGGCGCCTATACGGGCAAGGCGGCCCATGTGCTGCGCCAGAAGGGCTGCGCCGACGCCGCCACGATCCACAGCCTGATCTACAGGCCCAAGGCGATGGAGGACGAGGAGGCCCCGCTCTTCACGATCAATCGTGAGAGCGCGGCCAGCAAGGCCGACCTCATCGTCATCGACGAGTGCTCGATGGTGGACGAGGAGCTCGGCCGCGACCTGCTCTCCTTCGGCGTCCCCGTCCTGGTGCTGGGCGACCCGGCGCAGCTGCCCCCCGTGAAGGGCGGCGGGTTCTTCACCGAGCACGAGCCCGACGCCATGCTGACGGAGGTGCACCGCCAAGCGCGCGACAACCCCATCATCCGGCTCTCGATGGAGATCCGCGAGGGCGCCGAACGCCTCGCCGTCGGCGACTACGGCGACAGCCGCGTGATCCGGCGCGCCGACATCGACGCCGGGGCCGTGCTGGCCTGCGACCAGGTCCTGGTCGGCCTCAACAAGACGCGGCGCCTCTACAATCGCCGCATGCGCGAGCTGAAGGGCTTCCGCGACCCCATGCCGGCGGTCGGCGAGAAGCTCGTCTGCCTGCGCAACGACAAGAAGAAGGGCCTGCTGAACGGCGGCGCCTGGACCGTGAAGGCCCTGCGCGAACCGCTGAAGGGCTTCGTGCGCCTGGAGCTCACCCCCGAGGACGAGGGCCGCCGCAAGGCCGTGAAGGTGAAGGTGCTGCGCGAGTTCTTCGAGGGCGAAGGCGAGGAGATCCCCTTCATGATCCGGCGCGAGTCCGACGAATTCGACTACGGCTACGCCATGACGGTGCACAAGTCGCAGGGCTCGCAATGGGACGACGTCGTGCTCTTCGATGAGAGCTGGGCCTTCCGCGAGCACCGCACGCGCTGGCTCTATACGGGGCTCACCCGCGCGGCGCGGCGGATCACCGTCGTGGTCTGATCGGCCTGCGGCGCGGGCTCAGACGATCCCGTTGCGCAACTCGGATTCGCCCCGCCACAGCCGGCCGAGATTGTCCATCAGGATGGCCAGCACATGGGCCTCGTAGCGGCGCGTCTCCCCCGCCGAATGCGGCGTGACGATCACGTGCGGCATCGCCCAGAGCGGCGACGTCGCGGGCAGCGGCTCGTCGTGGAAGCAGTCCAGCCCGGCCCCGGCGATGCGGCCCTGGGCCAGCGCTTCCGTGAGCGCCGCCTCGTCCACCACCTTGCCGCGCGCCACGTTGATGAACAGCGCCCCCGGCTTCAGGGCCGCGATCGCGTCGCGGCCGATCAGCCCCTGGGTCTCCGGCGTCAGCGGGCAGGTCAGCGCCACGACGTCGGCCTCGGCGAGCGCCTCGTTCAGCCGGTCCGGGCCCACCACCGCGTCGGCGACGCCCGGCAGCGGCGCCGTGTTGCGCTTCACCGCCACGATGCGCATGTCGAAGGCCCGCGCCAGCGCGGCCAGCCGCGACCCGATGCGCCCCATGCCGACGATGACCAGCGTCTTGCCGCCGAGCTCGTCCTCCCGGCGGGTGCGGTCGCCGATCATCGGGCGCCAGTGGCGCCTCGCCTGGTCGTCGCGGGCGAGATGCAGATGGCGGGTCAGCGACAGCAGCAGCCCCATCGCGTGCTCGGCCACGGCGCGCTCGTTGCCGCCCTGGGCGCTGGCGAGCCTCACGCCGCGGCTCTTCAGCAGCTCCTTGTTGAACTGGTCGGTGCCGGCGCTGATCGACTGCACGAAGCGAAGCCTCGGCGCCCGCTCCAAGAGCGCGTCCCGCCACGCGAAGGAGATCATCAGGACGTCGACCTCCGGCATCCGTGCCATCAGGGCCTCCGGGGTCGAGACCTGGAAATGCCGGACCCCCGTGTCCAGCGCCGCGAAGGCGTCGGCGAGCTGGTAGGCCCCATGCGCGAAGCCGATCGTCAGGGAGGAACGGTCAGGGATCAGGCTCATGGCGGTCTCTCGGGGACGCGGGACCGCCCAGCATTAGCGCCTGCGCGGCCCCCCGGGAAGCACGGCCGCGCGGCTACGCACAAATGCGGATGGCGCGCCCCGCGCCGGCGGGAGAGACTGCCCCCATCCCCCGGACGCGCCGCGAATGCGCGGCCCATCCATTGCGCCCGACAGGGCCGTCACCGGGGGAGACACCATCATGATCGAGGCCGCCATCGTCGCCGCCTTCACGTTCGCCGGGCTGCTGCTCGGCGTCGTCGCCGGGGCCAAGCCCAGCTTCGTCCTGTTCGCCCTGGCCTATGCGGCGGCCGGCGCCGCGCTGGTCGCGGCCGTGCGGTCCACCGGGCCTAGGCTGGCGGAGAGCGAAGCGCAGCTTACCCTCGAGCAGGCCGAGCCCGCGCGCGCCAAGGCGGCCTGAGCGGCCGGCGTCCGCGCGTCAGGCCGCCTTTTCGCGGATCTGGTAGTCCTTGATGTCAGAGAACCGCACCTTGGGGGCCCGCTCCTCGTCATAGCGCAGCGAGAACGGGCTCGCCGCCATGAACACGGGCGCGCCGTCGAGATCCGACGCGATCGCCGACAGGTTGGCGTCGATGAACTTGTCGAGGTCCGGCCGGCTGTCGGAGGCGATCCACCGGCAGATCGAGAAGCGCGTCTGCTCGTAGTCGATCGGCAGGCCGTATTCGGCCTGCAGCCGCTCCTTCAGCACGTCGAGCTGCAGCGCGCCCACCACGCCCACGATGGCGCCCGAGCCGTCATGCGGGATGAAGAGCTGCACCACCCCTTCCTCGGCCATTTGCTGGAGAGCCTCGCGCAGCTTCTTGGCCTTCATGGCGTCCTGCAGCTTCACGCGGCGCAGGATCTCGGGCGCGAAGCTCGGGACGCCGCGGAAGAGCAGGTCCTCGCCCTCCGTGAGCGTGTCGCCGATGCGCAGGGTGCCGTGGTTGGGGATGCCGACCACGTCGCCCGCCCAGGCCTCGTCCGCGATGGCGCGGTTGCGGGCGAAGAAGAACTGCGGCGTGTTCAGCGCCATCGGCTTGCCGGTGCGCACCAGCTTGGCCTTCATGCCGCGGCTGAGCCGGCCCGAGCAGACGCGCATGAAGGCGATGCGGTCGCGGTGGTTTGGGTCCATGTTCGCCTGGATCTTGAACACGAAGCCGGTCATGCGCGGCTCCTCGGCCTCCACGCGGCGGGTGTCGGCGTCCTGCCCGCGCGGGGGCGGGGCGAAGGCCGCGAGCGCGTCGATGAGGTCGCGCACGCCGAAATTGCGCAGCGCGCTGCCGAAGAACACCGGCGTGAGATGGCCCTCGCGGAAGGGCTTCAGCTCGAACGGCCGGCAGGCCTCGCGGGCCAGCATGATCTCCTCCGCCCAGGCGTCGCGCTCGTGCTCGGGCAGCATCTCCAGCACGGCCGGGGAGTCCGGGCCGTTGACGGGCTGCGCCTCGTCGTCGGCGTCGAGCCGGCGGACGGTGTTCTTCGCCAGGTCGTAGGTGCCCGCGAAGCTCTTGCCGCGGCCGATCGGCCAGTTCACCGGGGCGGTGTCGAGGGCCAGCGTCTTCTCGATCTCGTCCAGCAGGTCGAAGGGATCGCGGCTCTCGCGGTCCATCTTGTTGATGAAGGTGACGATCGGGATGTCGCGCAGGCGGCAGACCTCGAAGAGCTTGCGGGTGCGCGCCTCGATGCCCTTGGCGGCGTCGATCACCATGATGGCGGAGTCCACCGCCGTGAGCGTCCGGTAGGTGTCCTCCGAGAAGTCCTCGTGGCCGGGCGTGTCGAGCAGATTGAAGACGCAATCGGCGTATTCGAAGGTCATCACCGAGGTGACGACCGAGATGCCGCGCTCCTTCTCGATGCCCATCCAGTCGGACCGGGCGCTGACGCGATTCTTCTTCGCCTTGACCTCGCCGGCGAGCTGGATCGCGCCGCCGAACAGCAGCAGCTTTTCGGTGAGCGTCGTCTTGCCCGCGTCCGGATGCGAGATGATGGCGAAGGTCCGCCGGCGGGCGACGGGCGAGCCGTCAGTCGTGCTGGCGTCGGTCTTGGAACCGTCGGTCATGGAACCTGCGATCGTGCTGCTGGGCGGCCCGCCCGAGCTGGCGGCCGCTTCCCTGCGACAGAATGGACCAGGGTCTTTCGCACTTGCGGAAGACGGTCGTCGCCCCACATAATCGCTTACCGAAACAATTGAAAGGAGGTGATCCAGTGTCTCATTGTCATCAGCCGCGCCTGACGGTCTCGACCTGGATCTCCGCCCGTGCGGAGTTTCGCGCCTGAGAAGGCGCAACCGGGTCCCGTGAGGACCGCGGACCGACAATGGAAAGGCCGTCCCGCGAGGGGCGGCCTTTCTTGTTGAGCGCTGCGTCAGCGCCGCGGAGGAACCCGCACCGTGCCCGTGTAGGTCGGATCCGGCAGATCGCGAGCGTCGCGCGTCCGCTGGGCTGCGCGCGCCGGTCCCGCCGCCGGCGGCGGGGCCGCCGGCTTCGCCGGGGCGGAGGCGGCTTCCTGGGCGGCTTCGGCGCGCAGCTTGGCCCGCGCTTGCGCCCGCGACAGCCGGTCAGCCTCGTTCTCGTCGAGGATGACGTCGTGATGCGGGGACGCCAGCACCCGCTCGGCCGGCCGCAGCAGAGCCTCCCAGGATTGGCCCGGGATCTTGCATCCGCAGCCCGGATTGACGCTGCGCCGGTAGAGGAAGGCCGAGCGCAGCGCGCCGTAGCGCTGCCCGCCCATCGAGACCGCGTCCGCCATGGAGCCGCTCGCCGATGTCCTGAAGACTTCGGTCCGCGCGCCCGGGCAGAGCGACGTGCACATGTCCTGCGCGTCGCCGCCGCGGACGGATTGATTGAGTGGGAAATAGAACCCGTCGCAGGTGCGCACGCACGCGAACCGGCCGCCTTTGGCCATGAAGCGCTTGCGCAACGGCGAGCCCGGCGGCTCGACGGGAGTCTCGCTCACCTCATAAAGGCCAGCCTCGGCGATCGAGGCCAGGTAGCCGGCGCTGACGCCGCCGGGCGGCGGCGCAGCGTGCGGACCATAGGACAGGGAGGCCGTCGCGGTGGGAGACGGCGCGGGGCTGGACGGCTCGCGGGGCGCCGGTGCGTTGTAGAGCGCCTGGTTCGCATTCATGCGCGGCGCCGGAGCGGCGTTCGGCGGAGCGATCCTGGGTTGGACCGGCGCCTGCGCCTGCATCTCGGGCGGCCGAGCCTGCGCGCGTTGCGGGGCCTCGGGTGCGGCGACCTTGCGAGGCTGGGGCGAAGGCGTGGCCGGACCCTGCACGACCGGGCGAGGCTTCGCCGTCGGCCCAGAGACCGGCTCGGGCTTCGCCGGGACGGACTGCGTCGGCCGGGGCTCGGGCGCGGCGTGCGCCTGAAGGCGAGGCGCGGCGCGCTGTGGCCAGGCCTGCGGCGGGGTCTGATGCGTCGAGGTCTGCTGCGGGGCGGCTTGCTGCGCTTGGGTCTGCGGCGAGGTTCGCTGTGCACCGGTCTGCTGCGACGAGGTGCGCTGAGGGGCGGTCTGTTCCGGCGCGGTCTCTTGCGCCAACCCGGGGGTCGCCTCCCGGGGGACGGGCCGCGCCGTTGTCGCCCTGCCCCGTCGCGCCGGCGCTTCCGGCTTCGCCGCAGCGTCGTCATCCTCGACAGGCGCCAGCGCCAGCGGGGGACGCGAACCCTCTGGCCCGCAGGCGGTCACGCGCGCGCCGAACCAATGGTTGAGCTGGAGCTCGCGATGGATGGCGGCGAGCCGCTCGGCCAACACGGCGCAGTAGTCCTCGGCCCCGGTCATCACCGCCGGCCGTCGCGCGCACCCCATCGCCCCGTAGGAGGCGTGCAATTGGCCATATTCGCTGCGCAGCGCACCGTTGATCGCGGCGCGGTCGCTCCAGGGCCATCGACGTTGGTCCGGGCAGCTCTCGGCGTTCGCCGGCGCTGCGATCGCCAGGCCCAGCATCACGGAAAGGACAGTTAAGGATCTCGAAGCCATGGCGAAAACTTGCCATGATCATCTCACACCATGCTTAAAGAGCATGGTTAGCAAATATCAAAGGTGAAACTGCCGAGATCGTGGTTAACAGAAGGTGGGTGGCGGCGGCGGTTCAGCCCGCCGATCCGCTCACGAGCCGCAGGCGGGGCCTCTGGGCTCCGCTCATGAAGGTCAGCGCCACCCAGTCCTCGTCGGCGGCGCTCTCGATGGCCCTGTAGCCGAAGCTCTGCGCGAAGGCGCGGGCCTGGTCCAGCGCGTCGCGGCCGATCCGCGCGTCGAAGCGCCTGAGCCCCGCCGCCATGCTGGCGGCCAGGACGCCGATCTCGAACCCCTCGTCGAACTCCGCCGACCGGCCCGGGAAGCGGACCGTCAGGCCATCCTGCACAGTCATGCGACGCATGAAGATATCCCCCTGCGTCAAATCTCGAACAACATGGTTAACGAATTCTGAGCGGGCGTCGGCGCACGCGCGCCGCCCGGATGGAACATCGGCGACGGTCCCGAATTGGACGTTCGACCCAACACCCAAGCGAGGCGCCGCGCAGCACCCATGACCCATGATCACCACGACCCAGCCCCCCGCGCCACGCAGACGGAGGGCCAGACCGACGTCCTGCCGCTCGCCGAGGAGAGCCTCGTCGTCGGCAAGCAGGACGTCGTCACCGGCCGGGTGCGCGTCCGGACGCAGACGAAGGAGACGCAGGAGATCGCCAGCCTCGACCTGGCCAGCGAGGACGCCGACGTCGTTCGCGTCCCGATCGGCCGCGAGGTCGACGCCGCGCCCCCGGTCAGGACCGAGAACGACGTCACCATCGTGCCGATCCTCGAAGAGGTGATGGTGGTGGAGAAGCGCCTCGTCCTGAAGGAGGAGCTCCATATCCGCCGCCGGACCTCGGTCGAGAGCTTCGAGGAGCCCGTCACGCTGCGCCGCCAGGAGGCGGTCGTGGAGCGCGAGGACGCCACCGGCGTCGCCGTCGGAAAGCGCCCGTGAGCGAATCGACGCCAGCACGGTCAGGAGAGCCAAAATGAGCGAGTCCATCCAGTCCGGGACGGCCACCCCCACCGATCGCGCCCAGCATACGGTCGCGGCGTTGTTCGACAGCCGCGCCGAGGCCGAGCGCGCCGTCGACGCCCTGATCGAGGAGGGCTTCGACCGCAATGACGTCCGCCTCACGCCGGAGAGCGAGCGCGACCACGAAGGCTCCGACGTCGTCGAGGCGCCGCGCGCCGACACGGGCTTCTGGGCCTCTCTGCGCGACATGTTCTTTCCCGAGGAAGACCGGCACGTCTACGCCGAGGGCCTGCGCCGCGGCGGCTATCTGGTGTCGGTGCACACCAGCCCCGAGCATTACGAGAAGGCGATCGACATCCTCGACGACGAGGGCACGATCGACCTCGACGAGCGCGAGGCGGCGTGGCGCACGCAGGGCTGGTCCGGCTACGCCGGATCGGACTACGAGCCCGGCTCGTCGCTGGGCGGAGACGCCGCGCCTGCTGCGCCGACGGCCCGGGCCGCGCCCGCCTCCATGACCACCGCCGAGGACGCGTTCAACATCGAGGGCGCCCGCCAGGGCGAGCAGGCCCTCCCGAACGCGGAGGAGACCTCGCGGGTCGGCAAGCGCATCGTCCGGGGCGACCAAATGCGGGTCCGCAGCTACGTGGTCGAGACGCGCAACGAGACCGTCGGCGACGCGGTCCGCCGGACCGAGGTCGAGGTCCAGGACGAGCGCAACGTCCGCGGCGCCGGAGAGCCCGGCCGCCGATAGGCGACCGGCCGTTCATTTCGCGGCGGCTTGGGGCCGAATGCTTTCGTAATACTGCGCCACCGCGGCCATGTCCTGGTCGCTCAGCTTGGCGGAGATCTCCCGCATCACGGCCGAGACGTCGTTCTTGCGCGCGCCCGACTTGAAGGCCTGCAGCTGCGCCGTCGCATAGGCGGAAAGCTGGCCGGAGAGCCGCGGATAGAGCGGCGGCTCGCCCGCCCCGGCGGGTCCGTGGCAGTTTCCGCAAGCCTGCACGCCGATGACGCCGTCGCCGATGTCGGCGACCCCGACCGTGGCGAGCCTGTGGCCCCGGGTTCTGACCGCTTCTTCGGGCTGCCGCGCCGGCCCAGGCGGGCTTTGCAGCCCCGCGTAATAAGCCGCCGCGTCGCGGCGCTGCTTGTCCGACAGCGCCTGTGCGATCGGCGTCATGATGTCGTTCGGGCGCGAGCCGTCGGCATAGTTTTGCAGCTGCTTGTAGAGATACGCGCCCGACTGGTCCGCCAGCCTCGGGAAGGGCCCGTCCGGGTTGCCCTCGCCCTTCTGGCCATGGCACTGCGCGCAGGGCGCGGCCCCGTTCGGGTCGCCCTGCGCCGCCAGGGTCTCGCCCGCCTTGGCGTCGGGCGCATCGCTTTGCTGCGCCCAGGCGGGAGCGGCCCAGAGGAGCGCGGCGGCCGCCAGCGCCAGCGGCGATGTGAGCCTGAACGCGCTCATGACGGCGCCAGGGGTCCGGGGGATTTCAGATAGCGGCTCTTCAGCGCCGCTGCCTGCCAGTAGGCCAGCGCCCCGACCGTGTCGGTGGGGTTGTAGGCGGCGTTCTGCGGGAACAGCGCCGCGCCCGTGACGAACACGTTCGAGACGTCCCAGCTCTGGCCGAAGGGGTTGCAGGCGCTCTCGCGCGGATTGGCGCCCATGATGGCTCCGCCGGTGTTGTGGGTGGTCTGGTAGGGCACGACCGAATAGGGGCCGGTCCGCGGATTGGCGACCACCTGCCGGGCGCCCATGCGCTGCGCGATCTCGGTCGCCCGCGCGGTCACGTAGCGCGACATCTTCAGGTCGTTTTCCGGGAAATCGAAGGTCATGCGCAACAGCGGCTGCCCGAAGGCGTCCCGGTAGGTGGGGTCGAGACCGAGATAGTTCGTCCGCCGCGCGCTCGACTGGCCATGCACCTGCAACCCGCCGGTGTGGTTGTAGTGGCGCGCCACGGCCTTCTTCCAGCCCGCGCCCCAGCGCGGCGTGCCGGGCGGCGTCGGATGGAACTCGATCGGCCTCGCCCCGGTCGTGTAGGCGCAGATATAGGACCCGCCGACGAAGCCCAACTTGGAGTGGTCGAAATTGTCGCCGACATAGTCGGAGATCACCGTGCCGAGCGCGCCCGCGCCCATGAACTGGTTGAGCTCGACGTCCTCGTCGTAGAACAGCGTCACCGAGCCCATGGTCTGGTAGGCGTAGTTGCGCCCGATCGTCCCTTCGCCCGTTTTCGGGTCGTAGGGCTTGCCGATCCCCGACAGCAGCATCAGCCGCGGATTGTGGAACGAGAAGGCCGACAGGATGACGAGGTCGGCCGGCTGCTCGGTCTCCTGGCCGGTCGTCACGTCCACATAGGCCACGCCGCTGGCGTGCTTCTTGTCGTCGGTGAGATTGACCCGGATGACATGCGCGCCGGTGCGCAGCTCGAAATTCTTCTGCTGCAGCACCACCGGCAGCAGCGTCGTCTGCGGGCTCGACTTGGCGAAGTGCTCGCAGCCGAAGCGCTCGCAATAGCCGCACACCATGCAGGGCTCCAGCCGCACGCCCTCGGGATTGGTGTAGGCGCGGGTCATGTTGGCGCTGGGCACCTGGTAGGGGCTGTAGCCGAGCTCCATCGCGGCCTTGGCGAACAACGCGCCCAGATAGGCCGGCGCGGTGGGCGGGTTCGGGTAATCCCGGCTGCGCGGATCCTCGAACGGGTTGCCGCCCGGCCGGATCTCGCCCCCGACATTGCCGGCGTAGCCGCCGATGCCGAGCAGATGCTCGAACCGGTCGTAATGGGGCTCGAGGTCCTCATAGGTGAGGCCCCAATCCTGGACGGTCAGCTCGGCATCCATGAAGTCGCGGCCATAGCGCTCCTCGTGATGGCTGCGCATCCGGAAATCCTGGTTCTGGAAGCGGAAGGTCTGGCCGTTCCAGTGGACGCCTGCGCCGCCCAGGTCCGTGCCGGGCAGGAAGGAGCCCAGCTGGCGCATGGGCAGCGCCTTCTGGTCGGGCGTGTTGCGGAAGGTCACCGTCTCCTGCGACAGGTCCTGCATCAGCCCGTGCCGGACCGCGAACGACAACTCGTCATGCATGCTGGGCGACTGGAAGTCCGGCACGGTCGACCGCGCCCGACCGCGCTCGAGCCCGACCATCGTGACGCTGCTGTCCTTCAGCTCGCGCGCGATGATGGCGGCGGTGAAACCGACGCCGACGAAGACGACGTCGACCTTGGGCAGGACCTTAGCCACGGGGACGCCCTCCTTGCCGGGGAGCCGGGAGCGCGCCGCCCGGCTCCGGATGATGCTCCTGGTCCGACTGCGCGATCGACATCGGCTCGCGCTGGAAGCGTTGGCCGTGATCCGTGTAGACGCCCAGATAGGTCGCGTAGGCGCCCGGGAAGCCGATCATCCGCCAGCCGACCATGTCGCGGTTGCCGCCATACATCGGGTCCGACAGGAAGCCCTCGATGGTGTTGGCCAGGAGCGTCTCGAAGAACTCGGCCGAGGGCGCGCCGGCGAGATCCATCTTGCCCGCCTCCAGATCGGCCAGCACGCGGTCCTGCTCCTCCGGCGACAGCCGGGCGAAGCTGGAGAGCCCGCCTCGCCGGCTGGCCCTGCTCCGGTCGCGCTCGGCGCCGCGGGCGGCGGCCGGGGCGGGCGACCGGGACCGAAGCTGCTCCTCCAGGGCCGCGATGGCCGTCCTGTAGAGCTGCGCCGGCGTCAGGGCGAGCTGGTAGCCCTGGGTCGGCGCGCCCTGCTCCCAGGGGCCGGACTTGTAGAGCCGCGCGCCCTGCCCGTAGGCCCCGGCGAGCTGCTGGTCGATATAGGTGGGGACCCCGGCCCCGACCGCGCCCGTCCATTGCGGGTCCGGCGGGATCAGGCGATCGACCGCCGCCTCCACGAAGGCGGCCTCCTGGGGATTGAAGAAGCGGTAGGGCTGCTTGCCGGGCGCCGCGCTCGCCTGCGGGCCGGGATGGCCGTGTTCATGCGCCCTCTGGCGCGGCCGCGCCTCCAGAGCGGGCGGAAGCGCCGTCGCGGCTCCCAGGGCGCCGGCGGCCCGAAACAGGTTGCGGCGTGAAAACTCGCTCATGGGGGGCTCCTCGGTCCCTCGGCCGCGGCCGCAGGGCGGCGGCGCGCAAACGTCGGCGGCGCGCCTAGCGGGGCGGCGCCTTCGGCTCCTTCAGCGCGCCGCATCGCGCCCGCGCGGCGTCGTCCTGGATGGCGTCGCAGGCGAGCTGGACGGTGGGGATCGCGACGGGCCCCGCCGGCGCCAGGCTCGACGCGGGCCTCGGCCTCATGGCGGCGGGAAACTCGGACCCGGGCAAAGGCTTGCCGGACGGAACGGAGGTGACCGAATCGGTCGATAGCAGCGGCGGCGGATGCGCGTTGGCGTGCGGCGCCTGGGTGGACGTGCTGCTGTCCTGGCCCTGGGCCAGCGCGCCGCCGACGGCGGCGGCGCAGACCCCGCAGGCGACGAGGGCCAGGCCGATCGAGCGGCGCGCCGCGGACGAGAGGGTGGAGGGGCCTGGGCGCAGGACGTTCATCGAAGCCTCGCAGCGCTGCCGCAGGGAGGCGGCGACCCGCCCCGCGAACGCTAACCGGAGGCCGGCGCCAAGCGATCCACGCCGACCCCGGACAGTCCAGAGACGTACGCCCGCAGCCGGCTGTGGAGCCGGCCGCGCAGGAGCGTCACTGCCCCGCCGACGCCTTGGTGACCGCGCCCGTCTCGATGTCGGAGGCCGGGTTCAGCGAGGACTGCGACAGCTCCAGCGGGGTGACGCTTCCGGGCGCGATGACCCTCACGGCCGCGGGTCCCGGACCCGCCGACGCCGGCTCGGCGGAGGCGGCGGCGGTCGCCCCGGCGGGCCTGACGATGATGTCGTTGTCGCCCGGCTCGCCGGCCGGGGGCTTGCGCTTGGCCCCTTTGAGCGCGGCGGACTTCGCCGATCCGGTCGCCGACGCCTGGGCCATCCGGGCCGCGATGGCGGCGTCCACCACGATGTCGGAGCTGCGCCGCGCGATCATGCTCTCGGCCTTGGCGAGGGCCTGCGCCCAGCTCTGGCCGTCGCCCTTGCAGGCGCAGCTCTTGTCGACGGATGTGCGATATTTGAGGGCGTTCGGCAGGGCCGTATAGGCCTGGCCGTGGGTCGAGACCGCCTCCTGGATCGCGCCGCCGTCCGGCATGCGGAACACGGCCGTCTCGGCTCCCGGGCAGAGCGACTGGCACATGTCTTCCACGTCGCCGTCCTCGGGCTTGGCCGAGAGCGGGAAGAAGAAGCCGTCGCAGGTGCGCACGCAAACCAGCTTGCGCCCGCCGCGGGGCGAGTAACCGCCCGAGGCCGACGCCTTCTCGACATGCTCCCGGTCCGAACAGGCCGCCGCGATGGCGCCGCGCAGCTGCGCCTTGCGCGCCTGGACGTCGGCGCCGCCGCCCGAGACCGCGGCCGACTGCAGCGAGCGCAGCCGGGCCGCGACGCCCTGGCAGGCGGGCGGCGGCCCGAAGAACAGGAACCCTCCGCCATTGCAGCCCATGTCGCGATAGACCGCGGCGAGCTGCGCATATTCCTGGCGCGCCGAGGCGCCGCCCCCGTCGCCGAGGCTGCGATACTCGGCCTTGAGTTGCCGGCATGACGCCGACTGGGCCAGCGCCCCTGTCGAGGCCATGACGCCCGCCACCAGCGCCAGGAGCGCTGCGACGGCCCGATTGTGTCTGCACGGTGTCGATCCCATGGCGATCAAACCGACGTGGAGGGCCGAAGTTCCGTGGAAAAATGCCGCGCGGAGGCAGGAACCCGCGCCGTCGCCGTCATGGTTGAGGAGGCCTGAACGCGGGCCTCCCTCGACCCTCGTTCAGGCCGGGGCCAAGGCGCTTGTCAGCGCCAGCGACGCCCGCCCCAATGGCCTGCGCCGCCCCAATGGCCTCCGCCGGCCCAGCGGCCGCCGCCGCCCCAGTGCCGGCCGCCCCATCCGCCGCCCGCGTAGCGCGCGCCGCCCCAGTGGCGTCCCGCATAGCCCCAGCGGGCGCCATGCCAGCGCGGGCCGCCATAGCCGTAAAAGGCCGGGCCGCTATAGTAATAGCCGCCGGCCGGATAGCCGTAGCCATAGCCATAGCCATAGCCGTAGGCCGGGTATCCGCCATAGGAGTAGGAATCGTAGTAGCGGTCCTGCGCCGCGCCGGCCGCGATCGCGCCCGCGACGAGGCCGAAGGCGCCGAGCGCCGCCCGGGCGCCGGCCCTGTCGTAGTAGTAGTGGCGATGCGCATATCGCGCGTGACCGTAATGGCGCCGCGCGTAGTGGCGCACATGGACGTGGCGCCGGACCACCCGGTGATGCCGCGCCCGGTACGCGACGTCCTGCAGGACGCCCTCGCCCGCGAGCGCGCCGGCGTTGACGACCGGGATGGGCGCGGCTGACGCCGTCGGCGCCGGCCCGCCGCCCAGCAGCGCAGCGGCCGCTCCGGCGACCAGCAGGCTTCTCAATGAGAACCATCGTTGAATCGAAAGCGCCATGGCGTCCTCCGTGCGCGGCTCGGCCCCATCGAACAACGCCGGATGATCCGACCCTGTTCCTGGCGGGCGCGCCCGCCGCGTTCAGAAAGAGTTTACCACGATCTTGGCCGTCCGGCCTACTGCGGCGCCTCCGCCATCAGCACCTCGAAGGTGATGCAGACCGGGCATTCTCCCGGGACGAGCCGCCCCGCATGGATGCGGCCTTGCGTGTCGACGAGCGTCACGTCGATCTCGGCGCGCCAGTCTCCCGCCTCGTCCCGCGCCACGCGCCCGCGCTGGACGAAGACCTCCGTGGCGATGTCTGCGACCCGCGCGCCGTCGGCGAAGAGAGGCTGGATCAGGCTTCCCACGCAGCCATGCAACTCCGCCGCCGCAAAGCCATGGCGCCGGGCCAGCTCCGTCATCGCGCCGCAGAAGTCTTCGTTCGGCCGGACGCGCGCCAGCGCCGTGCGGGGACCGGAGGCCGGAGCGTCGGCCGCCCCGGCGAGCGGGGCCGGATGGAAGATCTTGAACGCCGTCTCGGGGTCCTCGACCGCCGCGATCCCGTGTTCGGTCAGGCCCCAGGCGGCGATCCCGATCGGCTCGGCGATGACGCAGTCATGCGGCAGCAGGTGCCCGCCCGTGCGCCGGCCGTCGCTTTCCCGCCAGACGCCATGAACATGCACGAAGGGCGCTCCGTCCCGCAGCCCGAAGGTGGCGCCGGCGCGCTCCAGCCGGGTGACGCCCACGGGCTCATGCGGCGCGCTGTACCAGGCCGCGTGCACGCCGTCGGTGGAGAGCGCCGGCATGAGGTAGCGGAAGGGCGCGAAGGCGCCGCCCTCCAGCGCGGCCGCGCCGCCCCGGATCCCGGCTCCGGCCATGAAGCCGGCGATCGCCTCGTTGATGGTCAGCCCGGCCGCGAGCGCGCCCGACGCGGAGAGGCTGCGGCCGGCGAGGCTGGCGATCCGGTCGGGATGGGCCGGCCCCGGATGCCGCAGCGCCGTTACCCGCCCTCTCACGTCGCGGCTCCGTCGGACGCCAGGAGGCCCCGGCTCTCCAGCTCCTCGCGCACCATCTTCTTGGTGATCTTGCCGTAGCCCGACTTCGGCAGCGCGTCCCAGAAGAACACCCGCCGGGGCAGCTTGTAGCGGGACACCTTGTCTCCCATCCAGGCGACGAGCGCGCCCTCGTCGAGCGTCATGCCGGGGCGCAGCACGCAGACCGCGACGCCGATCTCGCCCCAGGTGCGGTCCGGCACGCCGAGCACGGCCACTTCGGCGATCGCCGGATGCGTCAGGATCTTCTCCTCCACTTCGCGCGGATAGATGTTCGAGCCGCCCGAGATGTACATGTCGGACTGCCGGCCCGTGATGTAGGCGAAGCCCTCGTGGTCCATGAAGCCGAGATCGCCGGTGCGGAACCAGCCGTCGCGGAACGCCTTGGCGTTCGCCTCCGGGTTGTCGTAATAGCCCGCGAACACCGCCGGCCCGCACACGCAGATCTCGCCCGTGGCGCCGGGCTCGACCTCGCGGCCGGCGTCGTCCTGGATCTGCACCTGCATGCCGGTGCGCTCGAAACCGCAGGTGCCGAGCTTGAGGTCCGGCCCATCCTCGGCCTCGTGCAGCGCCGCCGGCAGCACGGTGATGGCGCCCGTCACTTCGCCCAGCCCGAAATACTGCACGATCACCGGCCCGAGCTTGCGCAGCGCATATTTCTGGTCCTCGCGATACATTGGCGCGCCGGCGTAGATGACGTGCCGCAGCGAGGAATGGTCGTGGCGGTCGACGGCCGGGTGCTCGACCAGCATCTTCAGGATGGTCGGCACGGTGAACATGTTGGCGACGCGATGCTGGGCGATGAGCCGCCAGGCCTCCTCAGCGTCGAACCGATCGCCCGGCGGCAGCACGGTCTTCACCGCCCGGGCGGTCTGCACCAGCTGGTGCACGCCGGCGCCGTGCGACAGCGGCGCCACCACCAGCGAGGCGTCCTGCTCGGTGACGCCGGGCGTCAGGTCCGCCAGGTGGTTGGTGATGACGAACGCCATCTGGCCATGGGTCAGCACCGCCGCCTTGGGCCGCCCGGTGGTGCCCGACGTGAAGAAGAACCAGCACGGATCGTCGTAGGTGACGTCCGCGGCCCGCACCGTCTCGCCTCGATGCTCCTCGATGAGCGCCGCGACGCTGACCTGCGCGAAGGGCGCCTCGCCGAAGCTCGCCAGGACGGCGAGATCGGGGGCCGCCGCCTTCACGGCCGCCGCATGGGCGGGAAACTCGGCCTGGCAGAGGAACGCCTTGGCCCCCGACGCGCTGGCCAGATAGGCGACCTCGTCCGGCACGAGGCGGAAATTGGTCGGGACCCACACGGCGCCGAGCCGGAAGGCCGCGAACATGGATTCAAACATCTCGTTGCAGTTCTTCGCGTGCACGAGGACGCGGTCGCCCTTGCCGACGCCGCGCGCCTGCAGGGCGGCGGCGAGCCCATGCGTCCGCTCCTCCAGCTGCGACCACGTCCACGCCCGCTCGCCCCACACGAATCCATCGCGGTCCGGAAAGCGCCGGGCGGCCTGGCTGAGGATGTGGGCGAGGTTCATGACCCGGTTGGAGACGCGGGCCGTTCCGCCGCGATAATGCTCGTTTTCCCGGGACATTGGCCCCTCCTCCCGTGTTCCACATTGACCGGACGGGCATTCTGCTTAGATTGAGCCGTCCTTCGCCGGGTCCGAGTGGACCACCGGATGACGAAAAAAAGCAACACGGGGGTGAAACGGAACGCCTCTGCACGAGACGCAGTCCTTGCGTCCGGGCGGCGCGGCGGATCACCCGCTGGGAGATAGCCCACGATGGCACGTTTGACCCGCCGCGATCTTCTCGCAACCACCGGCGCCGCCTTCGCGGCCGGCTCATTCGGCATCATCGGACGCGCGTCCGCCGCCGAGTTCACCTACAAGTTCGCCAACAACCTGCCGGCCACGCATCCGCTGAACGCGCGCGCCCAGGAGGCGGCCGAAAAGGTCAAGTCCGGCACCAATGGCCGGGTCGAGATCCAGATCTTCCCGAACAACCAGCTCGGCTCCGACACCGACATGCTGAGCCAGGTGCGCTCCGGCGGCGTCGAGTTCTTCACCCTGTCGGGCCTGATCCTGTCCACGCTCGTCCCCGCCGCCTCGATCAACGGCATCGGCTTCGCCTTCCCGGACTACGACACGGTCTGGAAGGCCATGGACGGGGACCTCGGCAATTACGTCCGCGGCCAGATCGGCAAGGCCGGCCTCGTCGTCATGGACAAGATCTGGGACAACGGCTTTCGCCAGACGACCTCGTCGTCGAAGCCGATCGTCACGCCCGACGACCTGAAGAACTTCAAGATCCGCGTGCCGGTGAGCCCGCTCTGGACCTCGATGTACAAGGCGTTCGATTCCGCCCCCACCTCGATCAATTTCAGCGAGGTGTACTCGGCCCTGCAGACCAAGGTGGTCGACGGCCAGGAGAACCCACTGGCGATCATCTCGACCGCCAAGCTCTACGAGGTGCAGAAGTTCTGCTCGCTCACCAATCACATGTGGGACGGCTTCCACATGCTGGCCAACCGCCGCGCCTGGGAGAAGCTGCCCGAGGCCGACCGCGCCGTCGTGGCGCGCGAGTGGAACGCCGCCGCGATCTCCGAGCGCGCCGACGTCGCCAAGCTGAACGCCGGCCTCAAGGGCGACCTGGAGGGCAAGGGCCTCGCCTTCAACCAGCCCGACCCGGCCCCCTTCCGCGAGAAGCTGCGCTCGGCCGGCTTCTATTCCGAGTGGAAGGGCAAATATGGCGACGAGGCCTGGGCCCTTCTCGAGAAGGCCGTCGGCAAGCTCTCCTGAGCGTCATAGGAAGTGCGCTCGACGCCCCCTCATCCTGAGGAACCATGCGCAGCATGGCGTCCCGAAGGATGAGGGGCTTTGTGGCATGCCCCAGGCTCATGTGGGGACGGATTCGACCGGGCTTCGAGGATCATGGCGAGTTTGCATGCAAGTGAGCCTGCCGTTGCGGGAGTGGCCGGCTGGCGTGGCCTGGCCGCCCGGACGGAGGCCGCCATCGGATGGCTGGTGGAGATCCCGGCGGCCCTGCTGGTGGTCGCCGAGATCGTCGTGCTCTTCGCCGGCATCGTGGCGCGCTACGTCCTCCACAAGCCGCTGATCTGGTCGGACGAACTCGCCTCGATCCTATTCCTGTGGCTCGCCATGCTGGGCGCCGTCGTGGCCTTCCGGCGCGGCGAGCACATGCGCATGACGGCGCTGGTCGGCATGGTGGGGCCGAGGGCGCGGGCGTTCCTGGACGCCGTGGCGGTGTGCGCCGCGCTGGCCTTCCTGCTGATGATCGTCTACCCGGCCTATGACTACGCCTATGAGGAAAGCTACATCGTCACGCCCGCGCTGGAGATCCAGAACGTGTGGCGCGCCGCGGCGCTGTGCGTCGGCGCCAGCCTGATGATCGTGCTGGCCCTGCTGCGCCTCGCCCGGGTCGCGGATCTGGGCGTCACGCTGGCGGCCCTCGTCCTGGTGGCGGCGCTGTCGGCCATGTTCTGGTATGCGGGGCCCGCCCTGAAGCCGCTGGGCAACCTGAACCTCATCATCTTCTTCATCGGCGTCGTCGCCGCGACGGTGCTGTCGGGCGTGCCCATCGCCTTCGCGTTCGGGCTGGCGAGCTTCGGCTACCTCGCCACCACCACGAGCGTGCCCATGCTGGTCGTGATCGGGCGCATGGACGAGGGCATGTCCCACCTCATCCTGCTCTCGGTGCCGCTCTTCGTGTTCCTCGGCCTGCTCATCGAGATGACCGGCATGGCCAAGGCCATGGTGCAGTTCCTGGCCAGCCTGCTCGGGCATGTGCGCGGCGGGCTCTCCTATGTGCTGGTCGGCGCCATGTACCTGGTCTCCGGCATCTCGGGCGCCAAGGCGGCCGACATGGCGGCGGTCGCGCCCGTGCTCTTTCCCGAGATGAAGCGTCGCGGCGCCAAGCCGGGCGACCTCGTGGCGCTGCTGTCGGCCACCGGGGCCCAGACCGAGACGATTCCGCCAAGCCTCGTGCTGATCACCATCGGGTCCGTAACGGGCGTCTCCATCGCGGCGCTGTTCACGGGCGGGCTGCTGCCCGGCGTGATCCTGGCCATCACCCTGTGCGTGGTCGTGCGCTTCCGCTACCGCAACGAGGATCTCTCGCATGTGGTCAAGGCCAGCCGGGCCGAGATCGGGCGCACCTTCCTGATCGCGCTGCCGGCGCTGGCGCTGCCCTTCATCATCCGCGCCGCGGTGGTGGAAGGCGTCGCCACCGCGACCGAGGTCTCCACCATCGGCATCGTCTATTCGCTGGTGGTGGGCCTGCTCGTCTATCGCCAGTTCGACTGGGCGCGCCTCAAGCCGATGCTGATCGAGACGGCGGCCCTGTCGGGGGCGATCCTGTTCATCATCGGCGCCGCGACCGCCATGGCCTGGGCGCTGACCCAGTCCGGCTTCTCGCGCGACCTCGCCGCCCTGATGGCCAAGGCCCCGGGCGGCGGCGCCACCTTCATCGCCATCTCGATCGTGGCCTTCGTCGTGCTCGGCAGCGTGCTGGAGGGCATCCCGGCCATCGTGCTGTTCGGGCCACTGCTCTTTCCGATCGCCCGGCAGCTCGGGGTGCACGAGGTCCACTACGCCATGGTGGTCATCCTCTCGATGGGCATCGGCCTCTTCGCCCCGCCCTTCGGCGTCGGCTACTACGCCGCCTGCGCGATCGGCCGGGTGAGCCCCGACGAGGGCATGGGCCCGATCTGGGGCTACCTGCTGGCGCTGCTGGTCGGCCTCGTCGTCGTCGCCGCCGTGCCGTGGATCTCCATCGGCTTCCTTTGAGGCTGGAGTCCGTTTCGTACACGGGCGGCGAAACGCCGCCTCGGGATGCAATCCAGGATTGCTTCCGTTAACGTGCGCCCGAAGGGAGCCGGAACAATCGTCTTGATCCAGCGTTCGCTCCCCAGAGGGAGCGTTCGTTTGGCGGCAAGGAGAGTGGCGGCGTGCGTATGCGTCCTGGCGGGGCTGTCGGTCCTTCCGGGCGGCGATGCGCAGGCGCTCGACATCCTCGGCCTGTTCGGCCTTGGCGCCAAGCCGCCGGCCCCCAGCCCCACCACCTACCCGTATGACCTGACCATCGAAGCCCCGGGCGCGCCCAGGGACGTGCGCCAGGCCGTGGAGGACGCCTCCAACCTGGCCCGCCTCAAGACCGAGGCGCCCGGCGCGGCCGACCAGCTCGTGCGGATCGCCGAGGCCGACCTGCCCCGCATCACCGACGCGCTCTGGGGCATGGGCTACTACTCCGCCTCCGTCGTGATCGAGGTCGCCGGCGCGCCGCTGGCCCTGGGCGCCCTGCGCCCCGAGGCGGCCGCCCGCGCCGCCGAGGCCTATCGGGGCCGCGCGCTCGTGCCCGTCCGCATCGTGGCCCAGGCCGGCCCGCAATATCGCTTCCGCCGCGTCGTCGTGCTCGACGACGCCTCAGGCCTGCCCTTCTCGCCCGAGGAGCTGCCGCAGCGCGTCGTCAAGCTGCAGCCCGGCGATCCCGCCCGCTCGGCCGACGAGATCGCCGCCGAGGCCCGGATCGTGGATCATTTCCGCGAGAAGTCGCACCCCTTCGCCAAGGTCGTCTCGCGCACCCCGGTCGTGATCCATCCCGAGCAGGCGATGGACGTCACCCTGCGGGTCCGGCCCGGGCCGACGGCCGACTTCGGGGCGATCACGCTGTCGGGCGCCGAGGGCGTCGACCACGCGGTGGTGCGGTCCTTCATCTACACCGAGCCGGGCGATCCCTATTCGGTCACCGCCATCAATGGAATCCGCAAGTCGGTCGGCCGCATCGAGGCGCTGGGCTCCGTGCGCATCCGCGAGGCCGAGAGGCTCGACGCGAACGGAAACCTGCCGATCTTCGTCGAGCTGACGGAGCGCAAGCAGCACGCGCTGGGCGTATCCGCCCTCTACTCCACCGCGGACGGCCCGGAGGTGCGCTCCTACTGGACGCATCGCAACCTGTTCGGCGGCGGCGAGGTGCTGCGCATCGAGGGCAGCACCTTTTACGCCGGCCGGGCGCTGGGCGAGCCGGCCCGCAACCGCGACGAGAAGCGGCTGGTCTCCTCCGACATCGGCGGCCGTTTCGGCTTCACCTTCCTGAAGCCCGGCCTGTGGGGCACGCGCAACGACCTGCTCGTGTCGGCGTTGGCCGCCCGCGAGAAGGGCTACGCCTATACGGACCGCCGCGCCGGCGGCGAGGTCGACCTGCGCCATCGCTTCTCTGACACCAGCTCCGCCCAGATCGGCGTCCGGGCCGAGCGTGGCCGCACCAGCGACGCGCTCGGCAACATCGACTACACGCTCGTCGGCGTCCCGGTTTCGTTCACCTACGACTCCACCGACAAGCCGCTCGACCCCAGCCGCGGCGTCCGCTTCACCGCCTCGGTGACGCCCTACCCCACCTTCCTGGGCTCCACCGTCGGCATGACCATCGCCAAGGCCAACGCGTCGGCCTATTACGCGCTGGACGAGGACGCCCGCTACATCCTGGCCGCGCGCCTCGGCCTCGGCTCCATCCTTGGCGCGGAGTTGCAGGACATCCCCTCCAACTACCGCTTCTACGCCGGCGGCGGCGGCTCGGTCCGCGGCTACCGCTACCAGAGCCTCAGCCCGCAGATCGGGCGCTTCCCGATCGGCGGCCAGAGCCTGGTGGAAGGCTCCGTCGAGGCCCGCATCAAGGTGACTGACACGATCGGGGTCGTGCCCTTCGTCGACGCCGGGCAGGCCTATGCGGAACGCTATCCGCGTCTCAACCAGCCGCTGCGCGTCGCCGCCGGTCTCGGCCTTCGCTACTACACCTCGATCGGGCCGATCCGGCTGGACGTCGCCACCCCGCTCAACAAGCAGAAGGGGGACAAGCCCGTCTCCCTTTATATCAGCATCGGGCAATCCTTCTGATGAGAGCCGCGCGCGCCATCCTGCTCGGACTGCTCGGCCTCGCCGCCCTGGCGGGCGCCTATCTGGCCGGCGACGGCCCTGCGCGGGCCCAGAGCGAGCAGAACTCGCTCGCCAGCCTGCTGTCCTGGGCGCTGTCCACGCCGGAGAACCGCGTCCGGGTGGGCGCGGTGGAAGGCGCGCTCTCCTCCGACGCGGTGATCCGCGACGTCCAGATCTCCGACCGCGAGGGCGTCTGGATCACGCTGGACCGGGCCAGGATCTCCTGGCGCAGGACGGCGCTGCTGGCGCGGCGGCTCGAGATCGACGCGCTCGAGATCGACCGCCTCACCGTGGCGCGCCGCCCGGTCGCCGCCGAGGCGGACGCCGCGCAAGCCGCCGAGGCGCCCGCATTGCCGGCCCTGCCGGTGAAGCTGATCGTCAAGCAGTTCGCCATGAAGGAGCTTGCGCTCGGCGAGAAGGTGCTCGGCCAGGCCGCCCGCATCGCCGTCCAGGGCGACGCCCTGCTGGGCGCTCCCGCGGAGGGCCTCTCCCTGCACCTGCAGGCGAACCGGCTCGACGCCCAGGGACGCTTCGCCGCGGCGGTCAACTACGTGCCGCAGAGCGCGCAACTCGATCTCAACCTCGACTTCACCGAACCGTCCGGCGGCCTTGTCGCCGGCGTCATCAACCTGCCGGGCCAGCCCCCGATCGACCTGAAGGTGCAGGGCCGCGGCCCGCTGGACGGCTTCCAGGCGTCGCTGAACTTCGTCTCGGGCCCTCAGCTCGGCGCCGAGGGCCGCGCCACCGTCACCCGCGAGGGCGCGGGCCGGCGCGTGGCGCTGGCGCTGGGCGCTCGCATCGAGGCTCTCCTGCCGCCCGTCGTCGCGCCGGTCTTCGCCGGATCGACCGATCTGAACGGCGACGTGCTGGTGGGCGACGACGGAAGCGTCGCCTTCCGCCAGCTCGACGTCACCGCCCGGGCCGCGCGGCTCACGGTGGGCGGCGCGGTCGATCCGCAGCAGAACCTGGACCTCAGGCTCGCCATCCGCTCCCTGCCGACCGACGGCGCCAAGACCCGCGCCGGCGAGGTCGAGATCGGCCGCCTCGTCCTCGACGCCACCGCCAAGGGGCCCGCCACCGCCGCCGTCGTGCAGGCCCGCCTCGACGGCCGCGAGATCGCGACGCCCTGGGGCAAGGTCGCCTCGATCGCCGGCTCGCTCGGCGTCGACCCCGCGGCCCCCGGAGCGGCCGACGCCCGCTCCGCCGTCGCCGTGGACCTGCATGCGGCCGGGGTGGCCCCGGCCGACGCCGGCGAGGCCCGCGCGCTGGGCGACCGCATCGACCTCGTCGCCAAGGGCCGGGTGGACGCCTCCTTCGTCGCCGATCTGGGCGAGGCCCGCCTGACCACGCCCACCCTCCAGGCGTCCTGGACGGGGATCGTCGGCTCGCGCCGCATCGACGGGGCCGCCGCGGTCCGGATCGCGCGCCTCGCCGCCTTTTCCAGGCTGGTCGGGCGCGAGCTCGGCGGTTCAGCCGACCTGAACGCCAAGGTGACCGGAGACCCCCGGCGCTACCGCATCGACGCCGCGCTGGACGGCCGCCTCGCGGACGCCCGCATCGGCGTGCCGCCCTTCGACCGGCTGATGGCCGGCGCGGTCTCCATCAAGGGGCTCGCCCGGCGCCTTCCGGGGGGCCTTGGCTTCTCCGACCTGCGCATCGAGGGGCCCAATATCCGCAGCCGCCTCGACGGCGACGCCACGACGGAGGCCGCCAACCTGGCCGCGCATGTCTCCGCCCCCGACCTGAAGCGCGTCGACGAGCGCATCTCCGGCTCCGCCGAGTTCGACGCCAGGCTCACCGGCTCCCTCGAGCGGCCGGACCTGAACGCCACCGTGGCGCTGCGCGACGCGCGTGCGCTCGGCAAGGCGATCCCGCGCCTCGTCGTCGACATCGCGGCGACCAACCTCACGGGCGAACTCGACGCCCGCCTGCGCCTCGACGGCGAGGTCGACCGCAAGCCGGCAGCCGGGCGGCTGCATTTCGCCACGCTGGGAGCCGTCCGCAAGCTCGACGACATGGACGTCCGGATCGGGTCGGTCCACCTCTCCGGCGGCGTGACGCTGGACGAGAAGGACCTCGCCGTCGGCCGCATCGCGCTCGCGGCGGGCGACCTCGGCGACCTCTCGGCCCTGGCGCTGACGCCGCTCGCCGGCAAGCTCGACGCGTCCATCGACCTGACGTCCGCGAACGGCCGGCAGGACGCCGCCGTCTCGGCCCAGGGCGACCGGATCTCGGTCGCCGGCCAGACGCTGCGTCGTCTCGACGCCAGGCTGACCGCGACCGACCTCTACGCAGCGCCCGTCGTGGACGGAACCGCGACCGCCGACGACGCGGTGCTGGGTGGCGTCAAGCTCAACGCCGTCAAGCTCGCCAGCCGCGGGACCCAGCAGGCCAGCGCCTTCACGCTCTCGGCCGCCGGCGACGCGGCGGTGGCCGTCGAAGGCCGCCTCCTGGCCGGACCGCCCATCCGGGTCGACCTGACGAAGGCCAGCCTGCGCCGCAACGGCCAGACCCTGGCGCTGGCCGGACCGAGCACGATGACGGTCCAGGACGGCGACGTGACGATCCCCGGCCTCGCCATCGAGGCCGGCCGGGGCCGCATCCGCATCGCCGGCCGCGCCGGGGCGCGACTGGCCCTGACGGCCGACGCCGTCGCGGTGCCGCTCTCCATCGCCGACATCGCGTCCCCGGGCCTTGGCCTGCAGGGCGTGCTCGACGCCCACGCCGAACTCGGCGGAACCGCGGCTGCGCCGACCGGGCCCTACCGCCTCTCCGTCTCGAAGGCCGGAAACGCCGCGAGCCGCTCGGCCGGGGTTCCGCCCATCGACGTGAAGGCCGATGGCCGGCTGGAGGGCGACCGCGCCACGGTGGCCGCCACGGTGTCGGCCGGCAAAGGCGCGGTGGTGCAGGTCGGCGGCGCAGTCCCGCTTTCGCCGCAGGGCGGGCTCGCCCTGACGGTCCGCGGTCCGCTCGACGCCTCGCTCGTCAACGGCATGCTGGCCGCCGGGGGCCAGCGCGTCACCGGCCGGCTGAATCTCGATTTGCGCGTGGAGGGGCCGCCGGCCGCGCCCCGCATCGCCGGGACGGCCGCCCTCACGGGCGCGACCTTCGACGATCCGATCGCCGGCGTCCGCCTGCAGGCCATCGAGGGGCGCTTCGCCGCGCGCGGCGAGGACATCGCCATCGAGCGGCTCACGGCGGCCACCCGCAATGGCGGGACGCTGTCCGCCTCCGGCCGGGTGCGCATCGATCCCGCGGCCGGTTTCCCGGCAGACGTCAGGATCACCGGAACCCGCGCCGAGCTGGTCTCCAACGACACGGTGTCGGCCACCGCCAACCTGGCGCTCGCGCTGAGCGGCCCCGTCGCCCGCACGCCGCGCATCTCCGGCACGGTCGACGTCATCACGATGGACGTCTCCATCCCCGAGAACCTGTCCGGCGTCGCCCAGCCATTGCCGGGCACGCGGCACGTCGCCCCCGGCCCGGCCGCCCGCGCCCGCCTGGCCGCCGCGCGGCGCGCCGGGACGAAGCGCGCCGGCCCGCCCTTCGTGGCGGCGTTCGATCTCAACCTCACCGCCAACAACCGCATCTTCGTGCGCGGGCGCGGGCTGGAGGCCGAGCTCGGCGGGGCGCTGCGCCTGACCGGCACCAGCAAGGACCCGGTCGCGATCGGCGCCTTCAACCTGCGCAACGGCCGCTTCGACCTCGCCGGGCAGCGCATCGACCTCGTGCGCGGGCGCCTGACCTTCGCGGGCGACCTCACGCCCCAGCTCGACTTCCTGGCCCAGACCCAGGCCGCCGACGTGACGGCTCAGATCGCCGTCACGGGCCTGGCGTCGCAGCCCGACTTCGCCATCACGTCCACGCCGGGCCTGCCGCAGGACGAGATCCTGTCACGCATCCTGTTCAACCGGGCGGCCGGCGGCCTCACCGGCGTGCAGGCGCTTCAGCTCGCGCAGACCATCGCGCAGCTGTCCGGCGGCGGCGGGCCGGACCTCCTGGGCAGCCTGCGCAAGTCTCTCGGCGCCGACAGCCTCGACATCACCGCCGGGGCGACGGGCGGGCCGGCCGTCGGGGTGACCCGCTACATCAACCGCCGCGTCCGCATCGGCGTCCGCGCCGGAGCGACCGCCGCCGACACGGGCGTCGGCGTCGACGTCGACGTCACCAAGAACATCAAGCTGCGCGGCCAGGTCGGCGCCGACGGCGGCGCCTCGGCCGGCGCGGCGTATGAGATCGAGTATTGAGGGCCTTGCAAGTTCGGCGGACCGGCTTACGTTACATGTCACGCCAGGAGATGCAGGATGGCCACGACCGCCAAGCGCGAGGGAAACCGCCAACGCGTGAAGTCTTTCCGCGAACGTCAGAAGGCGGAAGGCCTGCGGCTTGTACAGGTGTGGATGCCCGATGTGAGGTCGGCGGAGTTCAAGGCCGAGGCGCACCGCCAATCCGCGCTGGTCGCGACAAGCGCCCATGCTCGGGACGACCAGGATTTCGTCGACGCCGTCTCCGAGTTCAAGGCCTGATGCGCCGGGGCGACCTTTGGACGGTTTCCGGGGGCCCCGACTATGCCGGCAAACCCCGTCCGGTCTTGGTTGTGCAGGCTGACGACTTTGACGCGACGGCTTCATTGACGGTCTGTCCCTTGACGACCGAAATGACCGACGCCTCGTTGATGAGATTGCCGATCCAGCCCGGGGCCGGCAACGGATTGCGGGCGCCCTCCAGCATCATGATCGACAAAGTCACCACCGTGCCGAAGTCGAAGCTCGGCGCCCGTATCGGCAGCCTCGCGCCGCCCGAGATGACGGCGGTGAACCGGGGACTGTTTATCTTCCTCGGACTCGCCTCATAGTCACGCACTCTGGGCCGCGCCATTTCGGGTGCAACGATCCCGGCGGGCCCTTGAGGATGCCGCCAACCACGAACCTTCGGAGACCTCCCATGGCCAAGCTCCTTCCCTTCCAGCGCGAAAAGAACCTCATCGGGGGCGAGTGGGTCGACGCGGATTCGGCCGGGACCATCGAGGTCACCAATCCGGCCACCGGCGAGGTGATCGGCACGATCCCGAACTGCGGCGCGGCCGAGACGAAGCGCGCCATCGCGGCGGCCCAGAAAGCCTTCGAGGGCTGGCGCGCCACCACGGCGGCCGAGCGCGCCGACAAGCTGCGCAAGCTCGCGGCCGCGCTGGAGAAGAACAAGGAGGAGCTCGCCGTTCTCCTCACCACCGAGCAGGGCAAGTCGCTGGCCGAGGCGCGCGGCGAGGTCGGCATCAGCGCCGCCTATGTGCTGTGGTTCGCCGAGGAGGCGCGGCGCGTCTATGGCGACACGATCCCGTCGCCCTGGGCCAACCGCCGCATCCTGGTCACCAAGGAGCCGGTGGGCGTGGTGGCCGCCATCACGCCCTGGAACTTCCCGTCCAGCATGCTGTCGCGCAAGCTGGGCGCCGCGCTGGCGGCCGGCTGCACTGTGGTCACCAAGCCGGCCACCCAGACGCCCTACTCGGCCATCGCGTGGGGCCTGCTGGCCGAGGAAGCCGGCATCCCGCCGGGCGTGATCAACATCCTCACCGGCTCGGCCGCCCAGATCGGCGGCGAGATGACGTCGAACCCCACCGTCAAGAAAGTGACCTTCACGGGCTCCACCGAGATCGGCAAGCTCCTGATGAAACAGGCCTCCGGCACCATGAAGCGCATCTCCATGGAGCTGGGCGGCAACGCGCCGTTCCTGATCTTCGACGACGCCGACCTCGACGCCGCCGTGGAGGGCGCGATCGGCTCCAAATACCGCAACTCCGGCCAGACCTGCGTGTGCGCCAACCGCTTCTACGTGCAGGCCGGCGTCTATGACGCCTTCGCGGAGAAATTCGCCAAGGCGGTGCGCGACCTCAAGGTCGGCAACGGCCTGGAGCCCGGCGTCACCCAGGGCCCGCTGATCGACGAGAAGGCCGTCGAGAAGGTGGAGGAGCACATCGCCGACGTGCTCGCCAAGGGCGGCCGCGTGGTGACGGGCGGCAAGCGCCACGCGCTGGGCCACTCCTTCTTCGAGCCCACCATCGTGGCCGACGTGACGCCCGGCATGAAGGTCGCCAAGGAGGAGACCTTCGGCCCCCTCGCGCCTCTGTTCCGCTTCGACACGGAGGAGCAGGCGGTCGCCATGGCCAACGACACCGAGTTCGGCCTGGCCGCCTACGCGTACACCCGCGACCTCGGCCGCGCCTTCCGGGTGATGGAGGGGCTGCAATACGGCCAGGTCGGCATCAACGCCGGCGTGATCACCACCGAGGTCGCGCCCTTCGGCGGCGTCAAGGAATCCGGCGTCGGCCGCGAGGGCTCCAAATACGGCCTCGATGACTACTTGAACATCAAGTACGGCTGCATCGGGCTCTAGCCGGCGCGCAACTCTCTCCCGCGCAGCGGGGGAGATGTCGGCGCAGCCGACAGAGGGGGCGCCCGGGCCGAACTCCGTTCCGCCAGGCGGCGCCCGACCGCCCCCTCCCTGCCCTCCCCCGCTGCGCGGGAGAGGGTTCCGCCGCGGCCGTCATTCAGCTTTAATCGTACCGGCGGCGACGCGCGCCGACCTCATCCGCTCCGAACCATCCTCCCAACCCCACGAGATTCTCATGAACGGCGCCGACCGGCTGTGCGATGTGCTGCTCGCCAACGACATCGACGTGTGCTTCGCCAATCCGGGCACGTCCGAGATGCATTTCGTGGCGGCGCTGGACCGTAAGCCCAAGATGCGCTGCGTGCTGGGCCTCTTTGAAGGCGTGGTGACGGGCGCGGCCGACGGCTATGGCCGCATGGCCGACAAGCCCGCCGCCACGTTGCTGCATCTCGGCCCTGGCCTCGCCAACGGCCTCGCCAACCTGCACAACGCCCGGCGCGCCCGCACGCCGATGCTGAACGTGGTGGGCGACCACGCCACCTACCATCTCCAGCACGACGCGCCGCTCACCAGCGACATCGCCAGCCTGGCCAAGCCCATGTGCCACTGGTACGCGGAGACGAAGACGCCCGAGGACATCGCGCCCGTCACCGCGCAGGCCTACGTGGCCGCCATGACGCTGCCGGGCGTCGCCATCATGACCCTGCCGGGCGACGCCGCCTGGGGCGACCTCGCGCCCGCGCCGGTGGCGCGCACAACGCTCCCCGCCTTGCCGCATGTGAGCGCCGACGCCATCCGGGACGCCGTCGCGGCCCTGCGCTCCGGCAAGCGCGTCGCCATGCTGATGACCGGCAAGGCGCTGCGCACCGAGGGGTTGACGATCGCGGGACGCATCGCGGCCAAGACGGGCCTGCGCCTGCTCACCCCGCAAAGCATCAACCGCATCGAGCACGGCGTCGGCCGCGTCCCGGTCGACAAGGTGCCCTACCCGGTCGACCAGGGCGTCGAGCACCTCGCCGACATCGACGTGCTGCTGATGCTGGGCACGCAGGTCCCGGTCGCGTTCTTCGCCTATCCGGGCAAGCCCGGCCGCCTGATCCGCGACGATTGCGAGGTGCAGACGCTGGCCCGGCCCGGCGAGGATCTCGTCCATGCGCTCGCCTGGATCGCCGACGAGGTCGGCGCCAAGGAGGCGCCGCGCCTCGTCCAGCCGGGCGGCCTCGCGGACGCCCTGCCGCAGGGCGCGCTCACGGCCGACTCGGTCGGCTACGCGGTGGCCAAGCTCCTGCCCGAAGGCGCCATCGTGTGCGACGAGGCGGTGAGCTCCGGCCGAAAGTTCTTCAAGCTCTCGGAGAACTCCGCCCCGCACACTTACCTACAGCTCACCGGCGGCGCGATCGGCGTCGGCATTCCGATGGCGACGGGCGCGGCGGTGGCCTGCCCGGACCGCAAGGTCATTGGCCTGCAGGCCGACGGCAGCGGCATGTACACCGTGCAGGGCCTCTGGACCCAGGCGCGCGAGAACCTGGACGTCGTCACGGTGGTGTTCGCCAACCGCTCCTACGCGATCCTGCATGGCGAGATGCGCAATGTCGGCGTCAACCAGTTCGGCCGCAACGCCGCCCGCATGCTGAACCTCGACGAGCCCTTCCTCGACTGGGTCACGATGGCCAAGGGCATGGGCGTCGAGGGCGGCCGGGCCGAGACCATGGAGGAGTTCGAAAGGCTCTTCCGCGCCGCGCTCGGCCGCAAGGGGCCGTTCCTGATCGAGGCGGTGATCTGACCCCCGGCGCGCAGCCGGCGGCCCAAAGCAATACGCCCGGCTCGGCCGGGCGTGATGAAGGCGTTGTCCCCCAAGTGGGCTATTCGGGGCGCTGCTTGTTGTTGTGAGCCCCTCTTATCGGCGAACGTCTGGCCTTGACCTTCGGTGGCGCGGGTGATCAGGCCGGCCGCCTGGAACGCTTGCCCGAATATTCAGCAAGGATTCGAGCAAATTGTAAAGTCCCAGCTCGCACGTTGCGGTTTTCCTGTCACAGCCGGGACACATTCGCGAGTCGGCGACCCGTCGAAAGCCACGTCGCGATTGATGAAAGCGGCGAATCCGCGCGTCATGCTCGAGGGTTCGGAGCCATCCGGTCCCGGACACACCGGCGGGCCGCAGCCCGCCTCGGCGGCGGCCTGCGGGCTGGACGGTTTCGAATGGCCTCAGAAGCGCTCGCCCGGCTGTCGCCGGCGCTCCTTTCTCCCTTTGGCGTCTGCGAGGAGCTTCCCCCCTCCCGTCTGTTCCGCGACCTCTTCGACGCGGTGCAGAGCGCCGGGCTGTTCCCGGATTCCAAGACCTTCGCGGACGCCGCGCCGCGCCTGCCGGCGGCCAAGATCCTGAGGGCCTGGGAGGCCGAGAAGGACGCTCCCGGCTTCGACCTCGCGGTGTTCGTGGCGGCCCATTTCGCCTTGCCGATCGCCACTGAGACCGGCTTCATGACGCTGGCCGGGCGCGACGTGCCCGACCATATCGACGCGCTCTGGCCGATGCTGGAGCGTCACGCCGAGACGCCGCCCGCCGGGTCGTCCCTGCTGGCGCTGGCCCGGCCCTATGTGGTGCCTGGCGGTCGCTTCGGCGAGATCTACTACTGGGACACCTATTTCACCATGCTGGGCCTGGTGCGCAGCGGCCGCGTCGACCTCGCCCGCGGCATGGTGGAGAACGTGTCCGACCTGATCGAGCGCTACGGCCACATGCCCAACGGCAACCGCAGCTACTACCTGACGCGGTCGCAGCCGCCCTTCTTCGCCCTCATGGTGGCCATGGTGGCGGGGCTGGGCGACCACGCCGCCGTCCACCGGCGCTACCTGCCGGCGCTGGAGCGCGAATACGCCTTCTGGATGGACGGGGCCCAGGAGATCGCGCCGGGCGCCGCCCACCGGCGCGTCGTCCGCCTCGCCGACGGCGCGTTGCTGAACCGCTATTTCGACGACCGGGCGACGCCGCGCGACGAGAGCTGGCGCGAGGACGTCGAGACCGCCGCCGCCGCGCCCGGCCGCGAACCGACGGATGTTTGGCGCGACCTGCGCGCCGCCGCCGAGAGCGGCTGGGATTTCTCCAGCCGCTGGCTCGTCCCGGGCGAGCCGCTCTCCTCCATCCGCACCACCCGGATCGCGCCGGTCGACCTCAACTGCCTGATGCTGCAGCTGGAGGTGACGCTCGGCGAAGCCTATGGGTGGGACGGCCGGCCCGAGGAGGCGAGCGCCCTCAAGCAGGCCGCCCTGCGCCGGCGCGACGCCATCCAGGCCCATCTCTGGGACGCGGGCCGCGGCGTCTATGGCGACCTCCTCTGGGACGAGGGCGCGCTCACCGGCGTGGTCAGCGCCGCGACCCTGTTCCCGCTCTTTTGCGGGATCGCGACCAGCAGCCGGGCCCGGGCCGTGGCGGCGGCCGTGCGGGCCGGGCTCCTGGGCCGCGGCGGCCTCGTGACCACGTCCGCCCGGTCGGGCGAGCAGTGGGACGCGCCCAATGGCTGGGCGCCCCTGCAGTGGATCGCGGTGTCCGGCCTGTCCGATTATGACGAGCACGGCCTCGCCGACGAGATCGCGCGCCGCTGGATCGCCAAGGTCTGCACCGTCTACGAGGCCACCGGCAAGCTGATGGAGAAATACGACGTCCTCACCGAGGACCTCGCGGCGGGCGGCGGCGAATATCCCAACCAGGACGGCTTTGGCTGGACGAACGGGGTGACGCGCGAGCTGATGGCCCGCTACCCCGAGATGGCGCAGGTGTTCCGCCCCGGCGTGGCGGTCGCCAACGGGACGCCGGACCGCGCCGTCGCGCGCGCGGCGCTCTAGGGTCCGGACTTCGCGCGCGCCCGAGCCGGTGCTAAAGCTGGGGCCGAGGGAGCCCCGGGCGCGTGCGCATACTTCTGGTCGAGGATTCCGAGGATCTGGGCGACGCCATCTCGTCCAAGCTGCGGCTTTCGGGGCACGCGGTGGAATGGGTGCGCGACGGCGACGCCGCCGCCGAGATGGCCGCCGCCGAGGCCTTCGACGCCATCCTGCTCGACATCAACCTGCCCGGCCGCGACGGCTTCTCCGTGCTGGCGGGCCTGCGCGCCGCCCGCATCGCCTCGCCGGTGCTGGTGATGACGGCGCGCTCTGAGATCGACGACAAGATCGGCATCCTCGACCTCGGCGCCGACGACTACATGGTCAAGCCCTTCGACCTGCGCGAGCTGGAGGCGCGGCTGCGCGCGCTGCTGCGGCGTCCCGCCGGCGCTCTCTCCAGCGCGGTCGCGATCGGCGACCTCGTGATCGACCATGCGGCGGGCCTCGCCCGCCTCGGCGCCGCGCCGCTGGACCTCAGCCGGCGCGAGTTTCGTCTCCTGGAGATCCTGGCGAGCCGCCTCGGCCAGGTCATCCCCAAGCAGCGCCTCATGGACCAGCTCTTCAGCCTCGACGACGAGGTCTCCGAGAACGCGCTGGAGCTCTATGTCTCGCGCCTGCGCCGCAAGCTGCATGGCGCGCCCCTGTCGATCGTGACCGTGAGGGGCGCCGGCTATGCGGCTCGCACCCACGACGCCTAGCGGCTTCTCGCTCGGCCGGCGCCTGCTGGTCGCCGCCGGCGTGGCGCTCGCCGCCGCCACCGTGGCCCTGGTGGCGATCAGTGCGATCTATTCGCGCCAGGCCGCCGACGCGGCGTTCGACCGGCTGCTGGCCGCCTCGGCCCTGTCGATCGCCGGCGCGGTCCAGGTCGAGGAAGGCCGCGTCGCCGTGGAGGTGCCCTTCGCGGCGCTCGCCATGCTGGGCTTCGCGGCCGAGGACCGCATCTTCTACGAGGTGCTCGATCCGGAGGGAAAGCCCGTCACCGGCTACTCGGACCTCGGCGAGGGCCTGGCGCCGGCCCGCGCCGCCGACCCGGTGTTCCAGAACCTCAGCTTCCGGGGCGACGAGATCCGCGTCGTCACCGTGGGGCGCCTGATCTCGCTCGCCGACCATGCCGGCTGGGTCACGGTCCGGGTCGGCGAGACCCGCGACGCCCGGGCCCTGCTCAGCGCCGAGCTGACGCGCCGCGCCGTCTGGCCGCTGCTGGCGCTGGCCGGCGTGGCGCTGCTGCTCGTCCATCTCGGCGTGCGCCGCGCGCTGCGGCCCCTGCGGGCCATCGAGAAGGAGCTCCGCGCCCGCGCGCCCAACGACCTGCAGCCGCTGCGCGCCCCGGCCCCGCACGAGGTCGACGAGCTCGTCACCGCCCTCAACGACTTCATGGCCCGCCTCGGCAACGTCTTCGGCCGCCTCAGCTCGCTGCTGGCCGACGCCGCCCACCAGGTGAGGACGCCGCTGGCCTCGCTGCGCGCCCAGGCCGAGATCGCCCTCGACGAGACCGACCCGGCGCGCCTGCGCGACCGCCTCGGCCGCATCCACGCCAACGCGGTGCAGGCTAGCCAACTCGTCGGCCAGATCCTGATGGACGCCACCATCATCCACCGCCTGGAGAGCCGGGAGAACGCGCCCGTGCCCGTGGCCGGCGTCGTCGAGGACGCGCTGAAGAGCCTCGACCCCGCCGCCATGGCCCGCATCCGGACCCGGATGGACCCCGCGGCCGCCCAGGCGCTGGTGGCCGGCGACCGTGTGGCGCTGCGCGAGATGCTGAAGAACCTCGTCGAGAACGCCCTCCTGCACGCCCCCGAGGGCCCCATCGACGTCACCCTGGAGCAAAGCCGGCCGGACCGCGTAGCCCTGACCGTGCAGGACCGCGGGCCGGGCATCCCGGACGACGAGAAGCAGGCCGTCCTGCAGCGCTTCCGCCGCGGCCGCGCCGCCCGCGACGGCACCGGATCGGGCCTCGGCCTCTCCATCGTGGACTCCGTCGCGCGCGGCCATGGCGGCGCGCTGACGCTGGCGGACCGTCCCGGCGGCGGGCTCGTCGCCAGCGTCGACCTCGCCGCCGAGCCCGCGCCCCACCGCCCGGCGCTGCTGGCGAGCCTCCTCGCCGCCGCCGGCGCGCTCGCGCTGGCCGCGCTGGCGACGCCCGGTCCGGCGCGGGCGGCCGATCCGGTCGTCACCCGCTTCGAGGCCGCCGCGCCCTCGGGCCGCACCCTCGTCATCGCCGGCGCCACCGACAGGGCGCAGTTCGCGCCGGTGATCCGCGACTTCCAGGAGGCCCGGCCCGACGTCGCGGTCGCCTATGTGGATCTCGACACCAGCGACCTGCAGGACCGCTTCCTCGCCGGCTCCATCCAGCCGCCCCCCGACCTGCTGATCAGCTCGGCCATCGACCTGCAGGTGAAGCTCGCCAATGACGGGCTGGCCCTGGCGCACGACTCCGCCTTCACCCGAGCTCTGCCGCCCTGGGCGCGGTGGCGCAACGAGGTCTTCGGCTTCACCTTCGAGCCCGCCGTGATCGTCGCCAATCCGGACCTCGTGCCCGAGCCGCCCCGGTCCCGCTCCGCCCTGGCCCAGCTCCTGGACCGCGACGCCGACCGCTTCCGCGGCAAGGTCGCCACCTACGACATCGTGCGCAGCGGCGTCGGCCACTTGCTGGCCGCGCAGGACGCGCAGGTCTCGTCGGTGTTCTGGCGGCTCGCCAGCGCCATGGGCGGGGCGGGCGCGCAGCTCGTCTGCTGCAGCGGCGAGATGATCGACAAGGTCGAGCGCGGCGAACTGGCGCTGGCCTACAACGTGCTCGGATCCTACGCCTTCGCGCGCCGCGCCGCCGGCGCGCGGATCTCCGTCGCCATGCCCAGCGACTACACCCTCGTGCTCAGCCGCGTGATGCTGATCCCCCGCTCGGCCCCGAGCCCCGACTTGGCGCGCGCCTTCGTCGACCATGTGCTGTCGCCGCGCGGCCAGGCGGTGGTCGCCGGCAAGGCCGGGCTCGGCGCCATCCTGGGCGAAGGCCCGGGGACCGCGGCCGAGATCGCCCGCGAGGCCAAGGGCCCGCTCCAGCCGATCACGATCGGCCCCTGGCTCCTGGCCTTCCTGGACCAGCAGCGCCGCGCCCGCTTCCTGCAGTCCTGGCTGCAGATCGTCTCGCCCAACTGAGCCCTCACGCGCGCCGACAGGTTCGCGACAGGTTCGCGCGTTAAGAACCCGTCAACGGGACAACGATCCCGGACAGGAAGCTCAAGGAGACAAGAGATGACGAAGCTCGCCCTTCCGCTCGCATCGGGCCTGGCCCTCGCGCTCACCGCCGGCGTCGCCGCCGCGCAGGTCCCGCAGGGATACCCGGCCGACTACGCCGCCACGATCGAGGCCGCCAAGAAGGAAGGCAAGGTCGTGGTGTACGGCACCACCGACGCCGCCGCCGCCAACTTCCTGGTGAAGGACTTCGAGGCGCTCTATGGCCTCAAGGTCGAATACAACGACCTCAACTCCACCGAACTCTACAACCGCTTCATCGCCGAGGCCGCCGCCGGCCAGGGCACCGCGGACGTGACGTGGTCCTCCGCGCAGGACCTGCAGATCAAGCTCGTCAATGACGGCTACGGCGCCGCCTACAAGACCCCCGAGGCCGCAGCCATCCCGTCCTGGGCCAACTACAAGGACAGCGCCTACGGGGTCACCTACGAGCCCGTCGCCATCATCTACAACAAGCGCCTCGTCCCGGCCGAGGACGTGCCGAAGAGCCACGAGGACCTGCTGAAGCTCCTCACCGCCAAGCCCGACGCCTACAAGGGCAAGGTCACCGCCTATGATCCCGAGCGCTCGGGCGTCGGCTACCTGTTCTTCACGCAGGACGACCTCGCCTTCAAGCAGGCCTGGGACCTGTTCAAGGCCTTCGGCAAGACCGAGATCAAGCTCTACACCTCCGCCGGCGCCATGCTGGAGCGCGTCACCTCGGGCGAGCACCTCATCGGCTATGGCGTGTTCGGCTCCTACGCCCTGTCGCGCTCCAAGAAGGACGCGAATATCGGCATCGTCCTGCCCAAGGACTACACGCTGATCGCCTCGCGCGTGGCGTTCCTGTCCAGCAAGGCCAAGAACCCGAACGCCGGAAAGCTGTTCCTCGACTACATGCTGTCGAAGCGCGGCCAGACGATCATCGCCAACCAGGCCGAGCTCTACTCGCTGCGCGACGACGTGCAGGGCGAGGCGACGGTCGCCAAGGTCAAGGAGCAGGTCGGGAACGCCATCCGGCCGATCCAGATCAACGCCGACCTGGCGTCGAACCTCGACACCGTGAAGCGCCTCAAGTTCCTGAAGCAGTGGCAGGCGGCCCTCAAGGGCAACTGAGGCGCTTTACTGAAACAGCCCATCGGGAAGAAGCTCCGTCATCCCCGGCGGGCTGCGCAGCAGCCCGGGAAGGGGATCCAGGCGACCGGGCGTCACGCCGCCCCTGGATCCCCTTCTCCTCCGCGGCTTCGCCGCTCCGGCCGGGGATGACGGCCGCCTCGCTTTACACCGCAGCACTTTCGACCCCTGCGGCCGCGCCGGGAGCACCGCCATGCCTTTCGCCGTCTTCCGCTTCGCCACGCTGGCCATCATGGCGTCGGCGGTGCTCGCCCCCATCGGGCTGATCATCTACCAGAGCTTCCTGGACGGGCCGTTCTTCACGCCCAATGTCCACTTCAGCCTCGACGCCTTCCAGTTCGTGCTGGAGGACGACGATTTCTGGGACGCCCTCAAGACGTCCATCATCGTGGCCGCCGGCATGACGGCGATCTCGATCCCGCTCGGCGTGGTGCTGGCCTTCCTGCTCGCCCGCACGGACGTGCCCGGCAAGGCGTTCCTGGAGCCGCTGGTGCTCGTGCCGATCTTCATGTCGGCCGTGGTGCTCGCCTTCGGGTACGTGGTGGCGCTGGGGCCGGTCGGCATCTTCTCCACCTTCGTGAAGGGCATGATCGGCACGGTGCCCTGGAGCATCTACTCGGTCACGGCGATCACCATCATCGCCGGCCTCACGCATGTGCCGCATGTCTATCTCTACACCTCGGCGGCGCTGCAGAACCTGGGCGCCGACCTCGAGGAGGCCGCCCGCACGACCGGCGCGTCGCCGCTGCGGGTGGCGCTGACGGTGAGCCTGCCGATGGTGACCCCCGCCGTGCTCTACGCGGCCGTGCTGATCTTCTTCCTCGGCTTCGAGCTGTTCGGCCTGCCCCTGGTGCTGGGCGATCCCAAGGGCATCCTGGTGCTCGCCACCTACCTGTACAAGCTCACCAACAAGCTCGGCGTGCCGTCTTACCAGCTCATGGCCGTCGTGGTGGTCGCCATCATCCTGATCGCCATCCCGCTCGTCTATCTGCAGCGCCGGCTGCTGGCGCAGTCCAACAAATACGTTTCGGTGCGCGGCAAGGCGGCCAAGCGCGCGCCGCTGCGGCTCGGCGCGCTGCGCTGGCCGGCCTTCGCCATCATCATGCTGTGGTTCGTGGTGACGGTCGGCATCCCGGTCTTCGGCATCCTGCTGCGCTCCTTCGTGACCACCTGGGGCGAGGGCGTGCGCCTCGCCGAGGTGCTCACGCTGGCCCATTACCGCGACCTCGTGGACTACCCGAACGCCATCCACGCCATCGTCAACACCATCCTGATCGGCGCCATCGGCGGCGCCCTCTCGGTGGCCTGCTACACCGCCGTCGCGCTCGCCATGCACCGCTGGCGCTCGGGCTGGACGCGCATCGCCGACTATCTGGTGATGATCCCGCGCGCCATGCCGGGCCTCGTCGCGGGCCTCGCCATGCTCTGGCTGTTCCTGTTCCTGCCGCCGCTGCAGCCGCTGCGCGCCACGCTGGTGTCGATCTGGCTCGCCTACACGGTCGTGTGGCTCGCCTATGGGACGCGCCTCGTCGCTGGCACCATGCTGCAGATCGGCTCCGAACTGGAGGAGGCCGGCCGCTCCGTCGGCGGCACGCAGGGCCGGGTCGCGCGCGACATCACCGTGCCGCTGGTCAAGTCCGGCATGCTGGCCGCCTGGCTGCTGATCTTCCTGATCTTCGCCCGCGAATACTCCACCGGCATCTATCTGCTGGGTCCCGGCACCGAGGTGATCGGCTCGCTCATGGTGTCGCTGTGGGGCACCGGCGCCATCGATCTCGTCTCGGCGCTCGCCGTCATCAACATCCTCATCATCTCGGTGGGCCTCGGCCTCGCCCTGCGTCTGGGAGTGCGCCTCCATGGCTGACCTCGTCATCGAAAACGTCAAGCTGAGCTACGGCGACGTCGACATCCTCAAGGGCGTCTCGCTGTCGGTCGAAAAGGGCCAGATCGTCGCCCTGCTGGGCCCCTCCGGCTCCGGCAAGACCACGCTGCTGCGCTGCGTGGCCGGCCTCGAGCAGCCCTATGCGGGCCGCATCGCCATCGCGGGGAAGACCCTCTTCGACGGCGCCAAGGACATCAACCTGCCGCCCGAGGAGCGCGGCCTCGGCCTCGTCTTCCAGAGCTACGCGCTCTGGCCGCACAAGACCGTGTACGACAACGTCGCCTACCCGCTGAAGCTGCGCGGCGTCGCCGGGGCGCAGATCAAGACCCGCGTCGCCCGGGCGCTGGAGAGCATCGGCATCGGCCATCTGGGCGCCCGCTTCCCGCACCAGCTCTCGGGCGGCCAGCAGCAGCGCGTCGCGCTCGCCCGCGCGCTCGTCTACGAGCCGCCGGTGATCCTGCTGGACGAGCCGCTCTCCAACCTCGACGCCAAGCTGCGCGAGGAGGCACGCGTGTGGCTGCGCCAGCTCATCAGCGAGCTCGGCCTGTCGGCGCTGTGCGTCACCCACGACCAGGTCGAGGCGATGGCGCTCGCCGACCGCATCCTGCTGCTCAACGGCGGCGTGGTGGAGCAGCAGGGCACCCCCGAAGAGATGTATGGCAGCCCGGCGACCCTCTTCGCGGCCGAGTTCATGGGCGCCAACAACCGCCTGCCCGGCAAGGCCGTGAGCGTGGCGCCGGGCGCGGCGTCGCTCCTCTTCGGCGACGAGCGCCTGGAGGGCGTGCCCTGCGGCCCTGTCGCGGAGGGCGACGACGCCTATGGGGTCATCCGGCTGGAGCGCGTGCGGGTGGCCGACGGCCCCGGGCCGAACCGGATCCGCATGACGCTCACGGCCGAGATGTATCTGGGCGAGCGCTACGAACTGCTCTTCCGCAAGGGCGACGTCACGGTGCGCATCTTCTCCGGCGCGCGCATCGCCGGCGGCGACCACTGGCTGGAGTTCCCGCGCGAATCCTTCTGGGTCTGTCCCCGGAGCTGATCCTGGATGGCTGTCCTCCTGGACCTTCGCATCCCCCGCACGATCGACCGCCTGGTCGAGTGGCTCGCGGTGGCGGGCCTCGCCGGCGCCGACGTGGAGGCCTGGGTCTTCGAGGACGCGGCCGCGCGCGCTGCCGCCGAGGCGCGGCTGGCCGCCTGCGGCGTCGCGGCGCGCTTTCGCAGCGCCTACAAGCCGCTCGTGCACCACGTCCTGGAGGAGCTCGACCTCGCCGAGGCCGCATCCCTGGCGCTGCGCTACCCGGTCCACCCGGACGCCGCGCCGGCGCGTTTTCGCATGGAGGCCTATCCGCTGGCCGCCCTGGCGGGCGACATCCCGCTCACGATGGAGCCGGGCGACGCCGGCCTCGAATATCGCCTCGACGTCGTCTTCCGGGACGGGCGCCGCGAGAGCCGCAGCGTCTTCGCGCCGAACCGGGTGCGGCCGGATGCGCTCGGCCGGCCGGCGCTGTCGCCTGCCGGATGGCTGCGGATCAGGCGCGCTCCCGACGGCGCTCCAGACCGCGACGAGACGGTGGAGACCGACCTCGAAGCCGCCTTCGCAGCCGCGATGGCGGCGGTCGACGCCCATCCCTGGGGCGACGCGCAGCCCTATTTCGACCGGCTGCGCATCGCCGTCGGCATCGGCGGGGTCGAACGGACCCTGCCGGTCCTCGACGAGCTCATGAGCACGCGCGAGGGCCTGCACGAGGACCTCTATTTCTCCCTCCTGGAGCGCTTCATCCGCCGCGCCGGCCTGCCCGACGGCGATCGTCGCCTGCGGCCCGGGCAGATCGCGCCCGACATCTTCGCCGCCGAGGGCGACACGACGGTGCGGGTCGAGACGCTGCCGCACGAGCCCCCGCCGCCGGACGTCGCGGCCGAACCGGTGGCCGACGACGCCACGCAGGCGCCGCCTCCGGCCGCCGTGGCCGCCTCCCTCGCCCAGTTCGGCGGCCGCGCCCTGCTGGCGCGCTCGCGGCAGGGCCGGCCGGTGCGCGGCGTCGTCGTCGCGGGCGAAGGCCCGCCGGTCCTGATCACCGGCGGCCAGCACGCCAACGAGACCTCGGGCGTGGTCGGCGCGCTGCGGGCCGCCCGGGAGCTCGCCCGCCAGGGCGCGGCCTTCGCCCTGATCCCGGTCGAGAACCCGGACGGATATGCGCTCCACCAGGCGCTCATCGCCCGCAGCCCGTCCCACATGCATCACGCCGCCCGCTACACGGCGCTCGGCGACGATCTCGAATACCGGTCGGCGCCGCCCTATGGCGAGGCCGAGGCCCGGCGGGAGGCGCTGCTCCTCACCGGCGCGGACCTGCACATCAACCTGCACGGCTACCCGGCCCATGAGTGGACGCGGCCGCTGAGCGGCTATGCGCCGCGCGGCTTCGAGGCGTGGTCGATCCCCAAGGGCTTCTTCCTCATCCTGCGCGTCCGGCCCGGGCTGCAGGCTTATGGACGCGCTTTCCTGGAGCGGCTGACGGCCCGTTTCGCGCCCGTCGCGGACCTGATGGCGTTCAACCGCGCCGAGCTCGCCGCCTATGCGGCGCATGCCGGCGAGGTCGGGGTCCCGACGCTCAACGGGATCGCCTGCGCGCTGGTCGAGCGGCCCGAGCAGCCCTGCCCGCTGCAGCTCATCACCGAATATCCCGACGAGACCGTGTCCGGGGCCGCCTTCCTGCGCGCCCACCGCGTCCAGCGCGACGCGGCGCTGTTCGCCCGCGCCCTCTTCGCCGAGGACGTCGCGAACGGCTTATGGCCGCCCGCCCCCGGAGCCATGGCCTGAGACGCCCGCCGGAGCGGCGAAACTGACGAGCCCAGCCCGCGTTGTCCCCCTGAAACCCCGCTTTCAGAGAGGGCCCGCCATGGCCGCACGTCACCAGGATCGCCTCCCGCAACGGCGAAGCGCCCGCCTCCCCGCCCTGTGGCTCGGCTGCGCGCTGGGCATCCTCGCCGCCGCCTCGCCGGCCCTCGCCCAGAGCGGCGGCGGATCTTCGGGCGGCGGGTCTTCGGGCGGCGGATCCGCCGGCGGCGGCTCGTCGAGCGGCGGCGCCAGCTCCGGCGGCGTCTCGGGAGGCGCCGCGGGCGGGGTCGGCGGGGCTTCCGGGTCGGGGCTTTCGTCCGGCGCCTCGGGAACCGGCGCGGCCGGCGGCGGCCCCGGCTCCATCACCGCGCCTCCTGGCACGGCCCTGTCCGGAACCGGTCAGGCGACCGGCCCAGCCCCCGCGCGCGGGACAGGCCAGCCCACCTCCTCGGGTGCGACCGCCCCGGACGCTTCGCCGGCCAATGCAGGCGGACCGCAGAGCGGCGCCCTCTCGGGCGGCCCCACGGGCGCGAACGCCGGCTCCGGCCAGACCAACGCGGGCGCCGTGAACAGCGGCCCCGTCAACGCCGCCAACCCGGCCGGGACCCAGGCGGGACCGGGCGTGAACGGGCCGGCCTCGCGCAGCGCCGGCGCTGGCGACGTGTGCGGCGACGTCCTCGCCAATCCGAGCAACTTCACCGCCAAGATCATCGCCGACTGCAAGGCCAAGACCGGCAAGCAGCCGGCTCCCCGCTCGGCGGAGATGAAATCCAACGGCATCGCCCCCGTAGACCGCCCGTCGCAGGTCCAGAAAGCGCGCGACGCCGACGACAACCGCGCCGTCGGAAGCATCTGCAGCGGCTGCGGCGTGACCCCGACCGGAAAGAAGCGCTAGCGCACCGCGAGCGACCGAGCCTCGCGCTGTGATTGCGGCGCGAGGCGAACATTAAGCGATTGTTCAGGGCTGGTCGGCAGCGTTGCCTGGGGCGCAATGACGGGCGACACGCATGCCGCTGAGCAGACTGATCTATTACTCCCACCGGCGAATTCCGCCGCGGGAGGGTTTCCAGGCCATCAAGCAGATCCTGGACGTCTCCATCCGGAACAACCGGCGCAGCGCGGTCACCGGCTACATGGTCTTCGACGACCGCATCTTCGCGCAGGTGCTGGAGGGCGAACCGGAGGCCGTGCAGTCCACCTACGCCCGCATCGGACAGGACCGGCGCCACGGCGACCTCGTGCTGCTGGATTCCAGCCGCCAATCGGTCAGGGCCTTCCCCGACTGGGCCATGGGCGCCACGCTCTGGCTCGACGAGATGACGTCCCTCCTGAGCCGGCGCGGCCTGACCGGGCTCGATCCCGAGCGCCTGGGCGCCGGCGGCGTCCTGGAGCTCGCGCTCGCCCTGCACGCCCGCGAGGCCCAGCGCAAGAAGCAGGCCCGCGAGAAGAGCCTTCAGTTCTGATCCCACGCTCCGCAACGAAAAAGGCGGCCGCATCGAAGCGTCCGCCCTCGTTGACCGGTGTCGCGGGACTCAGGCCGAGAGCGCGATGCGCACCCGCGCCTGGGTGGGGATGTCGACTTCCACCTCGAGGGTGGAGATCGCGTCGCCCCGTTCCATCTTGACCCGCACCTTGTCGGGCTCGACTTGCACGTGCTTGGCGATGACCGCCAGGATCTCCTCTCGCAGCACCCCGACGAGGTCGTTCTGGCCGACCATCGCGCGTTCATGGGCGAGGAGGATCTGCAGTCTGTCCCTGGCGACAGGCGCGGAGCCGCGGCGGCTGAAGAACTGCAAGAGGCTCATGCGGCTTTCCTTCCGAACAGCTTGCCGAACAGGCTGCGCCGGTTCTGGGGAACCGACATCGTGATGCTCTCCCCCATCAGGCGCTTGGCTGCGTCCGCATAGGCGCGGGCCGGCGTGCTCGTCGGATTCGAAAGGGTCACGGGCGTGCCCAGATTGGAGGCGCGAAGCACCTCCTGGCTCTCCGGAATGATGCCGAGCAGCGGGATCGAGAGGATCTCGAGCACGTCGTCGACCTTCAGCATCTCGCCGCGCTCGGCGCGGGCGGTGTCGTAGCGGGTGAGCAGCAGGTGCTTGTCGATCCGCTCGCCCTTCTCGGCTTTCAGGGTCTTGGAGTCGAGCAGGCCGATGATCCGGTCGGAGTCGCGCACGGAGGACACTTCGGGATTGGTGACCACGACCGCGAGGTCCGCATGCCGCATGGCGAGCCATGCGCCGCGCTCGATGCCGGCGGGGCTGTCGCAGATCACCCAGTCGAACTTGGCGCGCAGGTCTTCCATGACCTTGGCGACGCCTTCCTCGGTGAGGGCGTCCTTGTCGCGCGTCTGCGACGCGGGCAGCAGATGGAGGTTCTCGAGACGCTTGTCGCGGATGAGCGCCTGCGACAGCTTGGCGTCGCCCTGGACCACGTTGATGAGGTCGTAGACGACCCGGCGCTCGGCCCCCATCACGAGGTCGAGGTTGCGCAGCCCGACGTCGAAGTCGACGACGACCACGTTCTGTCCGCTCTGCGCCAAGGCGGCGCCCAGCGCTGCGGTGGAGGTCGTCTTGCCGACGCCCCCTTTGCCTGAAGTGACGACCAAGACCTTGGCCATTTCCGTCCGTCCTCCTCAACTGTGTCTCTGGCCGGCGCGCGTCGCCGGCTTACGCTGGTTCTCGGAATGCGTCAGTCCATCGCCGCCATCATGATGGCGTCCCCATCGAGCCAGGCCTGGACGGCGCGGCCACGGAGTTCGGGCCTTATCGCGTCGGCGACCTTGTAGAGGCCGTCCAGGGCGACAAGTTCAGCTTCCATTTTCCGACAGAAGATGCGGGCCTTGGCCGCCCCGGTCGTGCCCGCGATGGCGCGTCCCCGCAGCGTCCCATAGACGTGGATGGAGCCCCCGGCCACGATCTCCGCGCCTGACCCGACCGAGCCGGTGACGATGACGTCGCCCTGGGGATGGATGATGACCTGGCCGGAGCGGACCGCCCCGTCGATGACGAGCGCGTCCTGCGCCTTGACGGCCGGCGGCGCCGCATCCGGCGCCCGCGCCTGGGCGTCCAGCACCTCGGCGACGCCCGTCGTCTTGCCGCCGGTCAGGCAGGGCGGCAGGCCGTCGGCCGCGAGGCCCGGCTCCGCGCCCTCGATGCCCATCATGCGCACGTTGCGCTCGGCGAGGTCGTCGACCAGCTTGCGCAGCGCCTCCGCATCGAGGCTCAGCCCCGAGACGTCGAGCACGACCGGCCGGCCGACGAAGAAGCCCGGAGACTGCAGCGCCCAGGCGTCGAACTCGACCAGCCAGTCAGCGACCGGCGCTTCCGGAGCCAGGACCAGCGCCAAGAAGGAGCGGCCACGGAAACGGATGGACTGTCGGGGGGGCGTTGCAATCGTCACGGTTAAGATTCCCTTTCGCATCCTGATCTGAGAGCAGGATGGTTAACGCGGGGTTAAGGCGGGCTCATCCTCGTGACGACTTGTTTACGGTCCTCCGGCAAGCTCCTCGTGGCCCCTCGGGGACGCCGGCGCAGGACGTGCGGGGACGTACGGTCCGGCCAGATGGCACGCCCGATGCTTGGTCAGCGTCGCCTGAGAACACGGAGGACCGCCATGCCTCGCGACGTCGATCTCGCCTGGACCCTTCAGTTTCGATTCGGTGGCGCGCGGCGCCGGCGCGTGCTGCGGACCGCGCGCGACGTGGTCGACCTGATCGCGGCGCTGACGGACGCCGAACGGCGCTGCCTTCACTGGGCGTCAACCCTGGGGGCGATCTCCCGCGCGATGGGATCGGGCCACGCCAAGGCGGCGCTCATCGCCACCGAGATGGTCGAGAACGCGCTCGCCGTCGAAGGCTGGCTGCTGGCCGAACGCGCCGCAGACGAAGCTCCCTCTTTGCTGCACGCCTGACGGCGGCGCGGCCGGCTCAGCCGGACCCCGGGTCGGTCTCGCCCGACTTCACGTCGGGCAGCGCGCCCGCGCCGGGCGTCTTCTCCTCGTCGGTCAGCTCCGGCGATGCGTGCGGGCCGGCCGGATGGAGCGCGCCGGCATCGTCGCGGCGCTGGGGGCGCCGGCCCTCCGGCCGATCTGCGGCCCCCTCGGCCGGAAGCGAGTCGGCGCCGGGCCGCTGGTCCGGGGTCTTCGATCCTGTCGCCATGGCGTCCTCCCTGACGTCACGGCAACGGGCGCGGCAGCCCCAGGTTCCGCCCGCCTGGATTGATGCTTTTCAAGACCTCGACCCCACGAGGCTTCCGCATTAACGAAGCGTTAGGCAGCGCGCTTCATGATGCAACCTCTGGTAGCGAAACGATGAGATGACGGTGCGCGCAGAACTGCAGGCTTCGGTGTCTCAGAGTTTCAGCCTCGCGGAGCGGGCCGGAACCGTTCTGGTGGTCGACGACAGCTCCACCATGAGGACCGTCGTCAAGCGGATCCTGCAGAGGCTGGAGATCGACAACGTCGTCGACGCGCCGGACGCCGCGACGGCCTTCACGCTGCTGCATCAGCGCTCCTTCGGGGTCGTGATCTGCGACCTGCAGATGGAGCCGCATGACGGCTTCCACCTCCTGCGCGGGCTGCGCGAGATGCCCGAGGAGATGGCCGAGACGCCCTTCATCCTGATGACGGCCAGCCTCGACGCCAAGCATGTCGAGGTCGCCCGCTATCGCGGCGCGGACGCCTACATCCTCAAGCCCTTCACCGCCGAGGCGCTGCGCCAGAAGCTCGAAGCCGTGCTGCCGATGGGCCGCTTCGTCGCCCAGCCGGAAGCCGCGATGATCGAGCAGCAGGCCATCGAGCGGCGGGTCAAGACCTTCATCGGCTCTCGCTAGAGAGAACGCTCCGACCCGATGGCGCTCGGCCCCGCGCCGGGGCATGATGCGGCGGCACGAGGAGCGCTCCATGGACATACGACACGCCGGCGGCGTCCCCACCCGCCGCGCCCCCGCCGACGCCTTCACGGGCGTCGTCTGGCAGGATCCCGTCATCGAGGCGCCGGCGCCCGCCCGCATCAGGGCGGCCCGCGTCTCCTTCGAGCCCGGCGCCCGCACGGCCTGGCACACCCATCCGCTCGGCCAGACCCTCTGGGTGCTGGCCGGCGTCGGCCGCGTGCAGTCGGAGGGCGGGCCGGTCCGCGAGATCCGGCCCGGCGATGTGGTCTGGATCCCGCCCGGCGAGAAACACTGGCACGGGGCGGCGCCCGCCACCGGCATGACGCATCTGGCCATGCAGGAAGCTCTCGACGGCGCGCATGTGACCTGGCTCGAGCAGGTCTCCGACGCGGACTACGCCGTCGCGCCGCAGGCCGGGTGATCCTGCTGTCCCGCCCGCCTCAGCGCTCGCCGCGCGACGCCAGCGTCCAGCGGCGCCGGTAGCCTGAGGTCGAAAGATCGACATGCGCGGCCTGCGCCTCGCCGGGCGACAGCTCGTCCAGCAGGGTGACGCCCTCGTCGAACAGGGCCATCTCCTCCTGCACCAGCCGCACCGCCTCGTCGGGGTCCTCGGCCGTGACGAGGTGGTAGGTCGGCACGGGAGACTGCGCTCCCGTGAGCCTGGCTTCGACGATATAGGCCTTCACGCTGGCGACCTCCGGCCGGAACGGGTGCGATGGCGGGCCATGGGCCCGTCACCGGAACGCCCGACGCCATCCTAGGGATGCAACCGGGCCCGTCCAGCCGTCAGGCCGTCCCCGGCTCCTGCGACAGCTCGTAATCGTCGGTATGGACCACGACCCCGTGCGGGCCGAGCAGCAGGATGCCATAGGCGCCCGGCTCGTCGACCGACAGCGACGTGTCGCGCGCGTCGAGATCCATCGGCTGCTGGTGCACCGGGCTCTTGAACACGCAGAACGGCACGCCCCGGTGCGAGCCGCTGATGGTGCGGTGGACATGGCCGGCCACGATCTGCCGGACGTTGGGCCGCCCTTCGAGCGCCGCGTAGAACGCCTCGCCGTTCTGCAGCGCGATCGCGTCCATGCCGGCGAACCCGGTGGCGTGGGGCGGGTGGTGCATGACGATCGCCACCGGCGCGTCGCCCGCCGCGTCGAGCTCGCGCCCGAGCCAGGCCATGCGCTGGGGGCAGAGCGCGCCCGCCGGGCCCCGATCCATCACGGTGTCGAGCAGCAGCAGCCTGTAGCCGCCGATCGTCAGCGCCTCCTGGACGAAGCCGTCTTCGTCGCGCGCCGCCTCCGGGAACGCCGCCTGGAAGGCGGTCCGGTCGTCGTGGTTGCCGATCATCAGGCTGACCGGAACGGCCAGACGCGCCAGTGCGCCCCGCACCCGCGCATAGGACGCCGCGTCGCCGCGATGCGTCAGGTCGCCGGCCACGATCACCCGCTCGGCGTCAGGATGGCGGCGGTTGATGTGGGCCACGGCGGCCTCGAGCCGCCTGAGCGGATCGAGGCCGATGATCGAGACGCCCTCCGGCGTCATGTGGAGGTCCGTGAGGACGATCAGTTTCGACATGCTTTCCCCCACCGCCTCATCCGGCCGTCTTGGCGATCCGGACCAGCGTGAACAGGTCCAGCGGCGGAAGCGCCCGGCGCTCGACGAGCCGCATGCCGGGCGTGCGGTCGATCCAGTCGCCGATGATCGCGAAGGGGAATTCGGGCCGCCATCCCAGGCTGGCGCTGCGCCGGGCGAGCCAGTTCTCGCCCCAGGCGCGCAGGCCCGTCTCGGCGCCCACATGGTTGACGAGCACGATCTCGCCGCCCGGCTTCAGCACGCGGGCGAACTCGTCGAGCGTTCCGTGCGGATCGGGAACCACCGTCATCACGTAGGGCGCGACGACCGCGTCGAAGGCGCCGTCCGGGAAAGCCAGCCGGGTGGCGTCCATCACGCACAGCCCCGCCACATGGGCGAGGCCCTTCTCGGACACCCTCTCCTGCGCCTTGCGCAGCATGGGCTCCGACAGGTCGACGCCCACCACCGTCGTGGCCGGGCTCCAGAGCGGCAGCTCCAGCCCGGTGCCGACCCCGACGTCCAGGATCACGCCGCCGGGCCGCTCCGAGGCGGCCGCGGCCGCCTTGCGGCCCGGCGCCATCACGGCCGTGAAGGCGAGGTCGTAGACCGGGGCCCAGCGCGCATAGGCGGCTTCGACGGCCTTGTTGTCGAGTTCACCCACCGTTCAGCCGCGCGCGACGGCGGCCAGGGCCGGGCGGGCCGACGCGAAGGCGGCGTCCCGGGCGGCGCTGCGGATCACCCCGCCGCCCAGCACCCGCGCGCCCGGCGCGACGCTGTCGTAGAACACGCAGGCCTGCCCCGGCGAGACCCCGTATTCGCCCGCCAGGAGATCGACGGAGAGCTCCCCGTCCTGGCGGCGCAGCAGCGCCGGCTGCGGGTCGCGCGTCGACCGCACCCTGACGGCGATCTCGGTTCCGTCCTCGGGGAGAGCCTCCAGCGGCTGGTCCCCCAGCCAGTTCACTTCGCGCAGGGCCACGGAGCGGGTGGCCAGCGCCTCGCGCGGACCCACGACCACGCGCGCGTGCTCGGCCTCGATCCGCACCACGTAGAGCGGCTCCCCGGTGGCGACCCCGAGCCCCTTGCGCTGCCCCACGGTGAAATTCATCACCCCGTGATGCGCGCCCAGCACCCGGCCGTCCACATGCCGGATCTCGCCGGGCTCGGCCGCCTGCGGCTTCAGCTTGGCGATAATATCGGTGTAGCGCCCCGTGGGAACGAAGCAGATGTCCTGGCTGTCGGACTTCTCGGCCACCGAAAGCCCGTAGCGCCGGGCCAATTCCCGGGTCCGCGCCTTGTCGACGCCGCCCAGCGGGAAGCGCAGCATGGCCAGCTGCTCGGGCGTCGTGGCGTAGAGGAAATAGCTCTGGTCCCGCTCCGGGTCGGCGGCGCGGTGCAGCGCCCGGCGGCCGTCCGGCAGCGCCCGGCTGGACACGTAGTGCCCGGTGGCGAGCGCCTGCGCGCCCAGCTCGCGGGCGGTGTCGAGCAGGTCGCGGAACTTGATCTTGCGGTTGCACTCGATGCAGGGCACCGGCGTCTCGCCGATCATGTAGCTGTCGACGAAGCGGTCGATCACCTCGCGCCGGAAGCGGCTCTCATAGTCGAGCACGTAATGCGGGACGCCCAGCAGCTCCGCCACCCGGCGCGCGTCGTGGATGTCCTGCCCGGCGCAACACGAGCCGGCGCGGTGCGCCGCGTCCCCATGGTCGTAGAGCTGCAGGGTGACGCCCACCACGTCGTAGCCTTCCTGCTTCAGGATGGCGGCCACGACGGAGGAATCGACGCCGCCCGACATGGCGACGACGACGCGCGTCTCTTCCGGTCGGCCCGGAAGATCCAGGCTGTTCAGCATGGGCGTCTGCACCGAGATCTCGGCCGGGAGAAGGTCCCGGCGCCGTTGCGGTCATTCTACAGCCTCGCGCCCGACGGTGCCAGCAGCGCGCCGCGGCCCGGCAAAAGCTGCCGCGGCGGCAAGACATGTCCGGCGTCGGACGATCGGCTGCGAAGCGAAGTGGCTTGATTCATTGGCGATTTCATGGCCGGCGAGCTGGCCCGACGATTGCAGCTGATATCGCGCCACTTTCCCGACGAGCCTCATGTCCGCATCTCTCACCCGCACGCCCGCCAGCCCGATCGCCGTTCCGCGGCCCGCGACGGCGCCGGCGCGCGCCCCGTCGCCGTCGTCCTCCAGGGCCGACTTCGCCGCGCAGGTCGCCGCCGCCGATGCGCAGGATCGCGCCGCGCAGGATCGCGCCGCACAGGATCGCGCCGCGCAGGCCGCCGCCAAGCCGGCGGCCCGGACCCAGCCGGCCGGTCGCGGCGACGCCTCGCGCCCGCCCGGCCCGGCCAAGGACCGCAGCGACGCGGCGCCGGACCAGGAGGCTCCTGACGCGGCCGGCCTTGCGGCCGCGCAGGACGGTCCCCGTGAAGACGCCGGCGCCGCGCAGGCCAAAGCCGCAGCTGCGGCTGGCCAGGCCGACGCCGACGCGGCCCGGGAGAAGGAACCCGACGTTGCGTCCGACGACGGGTCGCCCGACGCCGCGGCGCCCGACCCGACCGCCGTTCCGCCGCAAGCCGCTGTCGCGGCGGATGCGGCCGGCCAGCCGCTCGTTCCGCCGGCTCCCGCGCCCGTCGCCCCCCCGGTCGTCGCCGACCAGGCGACCCAGCCTCAGCCCCAGGCCCCAGCGGTCGCCCAGGCTGCCGCCGCGGCGTCGGCGGCCGCCGGCGCGCCCGTCGGCAAGGATGCGGCGAGCACGCCCGTCGCGGCCAAACCCGGCCCGCGTGGCGCAGCCGCCGCGGCGGCCCCGTCCGCCGCCTACGATCAGGCGCCCGACGCCGCGCAAGCCGCCCCTGCCGAAGGAGGCCTCGCCGAAGCCCTGAAGGCCGCGCTGGCCGAGGGGGACGCCGCCGGCGGCGACGACGCGAAGCAGGACCCCGATCCCTCGGCTCCGAAAACGCCGAAACCCGCCGCGAAGGACGTGGCGCTGGCCGCCCCGGCCGCGCCGGACGCTCCCGCATCGTCTCCTCCAGGCGACGCCTCGGCCGGAAAGCCGGCCGCGGACCCCCGTCGCGCCGCTATCGAAGCCGCCGCGCCGTCCGACAAGGCGCGCGCCGCGGAAGGCCCCGAGCCCCGGCGAGCCGCGAAGCCCGAGGCCGCCTCCCAGGCGGCGGCGACCTTCCAGGCCCTGGTGAGCGACGTCACCGCCCCGGCCGCGCCGCGCGCGCAGGACCCGGCAGCCGCCCTCGCCGCCCCGCAGGATCCCCGCGCCGCGGCCGCGCCGGCCACACCGCCCGTGCCTCTCTCGGCGCTTCCGATCGAGATCGGGATGCGGGCGCTGCAAGGCGGCCAGAGCTTCCAGATCCGCCTCCATCCCGAGGAATACGGGCGCGTGGACGTCAAGCTGGACATCGACGGGGACGGCGCGGTCTCGGCCCAGCTGGTCGTCGATCGGGTCGAGACGCTCAACCTGCTCCAGCGCGACGCCAAGACGCTGGAGCGCGCCTTCGAACAGGCCGGGCTGAAGACCTCGGACTCCGGCCTGCAATTCTCGCTCAACAGCAATCCCGGCGGTCAGGACAGGACCGGCCGGGACGCCCCCGCGCATCGCGGCGCGTCCGACTCCGCCCAGGAGGCCGACCCGCTGCCGCCCGATCTGGCCGCCGCCCTCCGCTCCATCCGGACCGGCGCGGGCGGGCTCGACATCCGGATCTGAACAGGCTTGGAGCCGACATCATGGCGACCGTCAACCAAACCTCTTCGAGCCCGTCCAGCGCCCCGTCGAGCGGGACGAGCACGGACCGGACGACCCTGGCGAATAACTTCGACCAGTTCCTCATGCTGCTCACCACGCAGCTGAAAAACCAGAACCCGCTCGATCCGCTCGACACCAACCAGTTCACCCAGCAGCTGGTGCAGTTCGCCTCGGTCGAGCAGCAGATCAAGACGAACACCCAGCTCACCAGCCTGCTCTCGGCCACCAAGTCGACGACCGCCGTCAATGCGCTCGGCTTCGTCGGCGCCACGGTGACGGCGGACGGCGCGACCGCCCATCTGTCGGGCGGCTCGGCGACCTGGACGCTGAACTCGCCCAAGGCCGCGCAGGCCACGATCACGATCAAGAACAGGGCGGGCGACGCGATCTACACCGAGAGCCGCAGCCTCAGCTCCGGGTCGCAGCCCTTCAAGTGGAACGGGACCAGCAACAGCGGCGCGCCCCAGAACGACGGCGACTTCACCATCTCGGTGACCGCCACCGACACGTCCGGAGCCGCGGTCGCCGTGACGACCCAGATCGAGGGCGTCGTCGACGGGGTGGACCTGACCACCGACATCCCCACCCTGAAGATCGGCGCGGTCTCCGTCCCGATCGACCGGGTCAAGAGCATGCGCAAGTCGTGATCCGCGTCGGATGTGCGGTGGTCAAAAACCGCAGGTTGCGCTTAGGCAAATTTTAAGCGGAAGGTCCCTATGCTCATTCCCGACACTGGTCAGTCGAGTTGTGTTGTGTGAGCGTATCAATGACCGAGACCTACCGCCCGCGGGCGAAATACGTGATCGGCCCGGACGGCAGCCCGCTGACGATCGCGGACCTGCCACCCTCGAACACGAGACGTTGGGTGATCCGCCGCAAGGCCGAGGTGGTGGCCGCGGTGCGCGGTGGGCTGCTCAGCCTCGAGGAGGCCTGCACCAGGTACACCCTCACCGTGGAGGAGTTCCTGTCCTGGCAGGCTTCGATCGACGAGCATGGCCTCGCCGGACTGAGGACCACCCGGATCCAGCAATACCGCCACTGACCGACCTCGCACCCAGGAAGCGCCGGCATCGTCCGGCGCTTTTCTTTTTGGTCGATCCGCAGCCGGCCGAACCGTCATTAACCGGGCGCTAACCCTAAGCCGGGCAATTATTGCCTAGCCGGAGGCCACCGCCTCAGGGTCGGGCGTGATGTCGGGGTTAAAGGCTTGCAGGGCCTCGTAGAATTTCTGAACAAGCTGGGACCTGCGCGCGTCGCCGCCATGGGGGCGGTGACCCTTGCGCTGGTGGGGTTCTTCGCCTTCGTGATCATGCGGGTCACCCAGCCCACGATGGGAGTCCTGTACGCCGACCTGAGCGTCGAGGATTCCAGCGCGATCACCAAGGATCTCGACCAGCGCGCGATCAAATACGAGCTGCGCGAGGACGGGCGGGCGATCTCGGTCGCCAAGGCCGACATCCCCAAGCTGCGCATGGAGCTCGCCAGCAAGGGCGTGCCGGCCGGCGGCAGCGTCGGATACGAGATTTTCGACAAGGGCGACGCCTTCTCGTCGACGAGCTTCGTGCAGGGCGTGAACGCCTTGCGCGCCCTGGAGGGCGAACTCGCCCGCACCATCCGGTCGCTGTCCAAGGTCCAGTCCGCGCGCGTCCACCTGGTGATGCCCGAGCGCAAGCTGTTCGAGCGCGACCGCGAGGCCCCGAGCGCCTCCATCGCCCTGAAGGTGTCAGGCGAGCTCGACTCCGGCCAGGTCCGGGCCATCCGCCATCTCGTCGCCTCGGCCGTGGAGGGCATGAAGCCCGACCGGATCTCCATCGTGGACGAGCGCGGCCGCCTGCTCGCCGACGGCGCCAAGGGCGACGTGAACGGCTCGGCCGCGGTCGACGAGAAGCAGCAGGCCTATGAGCGGCGGCTGCGCCTGCAGGTCGAGGACATCGTGGCGAGCGTGGTCGGCCAGGGCCGCACCCGCATCCAGATCGCCGCCGACATCGACGTCAACCGCGTCCAGCAGACCTCCGAGAGCTTCGATCCCGAGAGCCGGGTCGTCCGCTCCACCCAGACCCGCAACGAGAACCAGGCCACCACGGAGTCCAAGGACGGCCAGGTCACCGTCGGCAACGAGCTGCCCGGCGCCGGCAAGGACGCCAACGGAACGCAGAAGGACGCGTCGAGCAAGTCGGAGGAGATCGTCAATTACGAGATCTCCCGCACCACCCGCACCGAGGTCGTCGAGGGCGGCCGGGTGAAGCGGCTCTCGGTCGCCGTGCTGGTGGACGGGTCCTACACGCGCAGCCCCACCGGCGAGATCTCCTACCAGCCCCGCCCCCAGGAGGAGCTCGACCGGATCGCCGCCCTGGTGCGCTCCTCGATCGGTTTCGACGGCAAACGCGGCGACCAGATCGAGGTCGTCAACCTGCGCTTCGCCGAGGCGCCTCCGGTGGCCGAGCCCGCCACCCCGACCGGCTTCATGGCGCTGCTGACCCCGACCCGCGACGACCTCATGCGCGGGCTGGAGATGACCGTCCTGTTCTTCATGGTGCTGATCGTCACGCTGGTGGTGGTGCGCCCGCTGGTGCGCACCATCATGGCGCCGCTGACGCCGCAGCTGCAGCTGGCGGACGCCGGCGCCGGCGCGTCCGGCGCGCGCGGCCCCGGCGCGCCAAACGCGCCCGCGCAGCTCGCCATCCCGGCCTTCGAGGAGACCGAGGCCGGCCGCATGCTCGACATCGCCCGCGTCCAGGGCCAGGTCCAGGCGCGCTCGGTCGAGCGCATCGGCGAGATCGTCAAGGAGAACCCCGCCGGCACCGCCACCATCCTGCGCCAGTGGATCAACGAAGAGACCAAACCGTGAGCCATTCCGTCCTGATCTTCCCCGCCTCGCGCGGCAGCCGGCCTGACCCACGCCCATGACCGCGCAGGCCCAGAAATTCGCCTTCGACGAGGATTTCGGATCCGACCGCCGCAGCCAGGGCCTGCGCCGGCAGGCCGACGTCGAGCGCCTGCAGCAGGCCGAGCAGGCCGGCTGGGAGCGGGGACGCCTCGAGGGCCGCCGCGAGGCCGAAGAGGAGGCGGCCATGCGCCTGTCGCACGCGATGGAGCAGGTCGCCGGGGCGGCGGCCGCGATCCTGTCGCGCCTCGACGACGAGACCCGCCGCTTCGAACGCGAGACGGCCGAACTCTCGCTCGTCTTCGCCCGCAAGCTCGCCGGGGACCTGATCTCCCGCGAGCCGCTGGCGCCCCTCGAGGAGGCCGCCGCCGACTGCTTCCGGCAGTTGACCGGCGCGCCCCACCTCGCCGTGCGCGTCGCGCCCGATTTCGTCGACAAGGCCAAGGCCGCGCTGGAGCGCAAGGCGCTCGAACGCGGCTTCGACGGCCGCATCGTGGTCCTCGGCGAGGACGGCGTGCCGCATGGCGACTTCACCATCGAATGGGCCGATGGCGGCGTTCGCCGCGACATCGACGCCCTGGAACGCAGCATCGCGGAAGCCATCCAGCGCCATGTCGGCGCGGCCGGCTTTCGCAGAACCTGATCGGAGCGCGCCGCGATGCCGGGACCCGACGACATCCCTCTCCCCAACCTCAAGGGCGGAGACCTCGACCTGGGCTTCGCCGACGAGGGCGGACTGCCCACCCGCGAAGAACACGTCACCGGGAAGGGCGCGGAAGACCTGGAGCACGTCTTCGACGTCCCGGTGAACGTCTCGGCCGTGCTGGGCCGCACGCGCCTGGAGGTCGGCGAGCTGATGCGGCTGGGCCCCGGCACCGTGCTGGAGCTCGACCGACGCGTCGGCGAGGCCATCGACATCTTCGTCAACGACCGGCTCGTCGCGCGCGGCGAAGTCGTTCTCGTGGAAGATCGCCTGGGCGTGACCATGACCGAAATCATCAAGGCCGACCGGTAGGAGATCAGGTCATGCGGCTTCTCATCGTCGGCGCCATGAAGGGCGCGCTCTCGCAGGCGACCAAGATCGCCATCGACCGCGGCGCCAGCGTCACCAACGCCGAAAGCGTCGACCAGGCCCTCATGGTGATGCGCGCCAAGGGCGCGGACCTCGTCATCATCGACGTCTCGCTCTCGGTGCGCGACCTCGTCGCCGCCTTCGAGGCGGAGCGGATCCGCACGCCGGTGGCGGCCTGCGGCACCGGCACGGACGCCCGCGCGGCCGTCGCCGCCATCCAGGCGGGCGCGCGCGAATACATCCCCCTGCCGCCCGATCCGGAGATGATCGCGGCCGTGCTGGAGGCGGTTTCGCGCGACACGCGCGCGCTCGTCTTCCGCGATGACGCCATGCAGCGCGTCGTCAGGCTCGCCGACCAGATCGCCCGGTCCGAGGCCTCCATCCTGATCACGGGCGAGAGCGGCGTCGGCAAGGAGGTCATCGCCCGCTACGTGCACAGCCGCTCCAACCGCCGCGACAAGCCGTTCATCTCCGTCAACTGCGCCGCGATCCCGGACGCCCTGCTGGAATCCGAGCTGTTCGGCCACGAGAAGGGCGCCTTCACGGGCGCGGTGGCGCGCCGCATCGGCAAGTTCGAGGAGGCGACCGGCGGCACGCTGCTGCTGGACGAGATCTCCGAGATGGAGGTGCGGCTGCAGGCCAAGCTGCTGCGCGCCATCCAGGAGCGCGTGATCGACCGCGTCGGCGGCGGCAAGCCGGTGCCGGTCGACATCCGGATCGTGGCGACGTCCAACCGCAACCTCGCCGACGAGGTCCGCAAGGGGACCTTCCGCGAGGATCTGCTCTACCGGCTTAACGTCGTCAATCTCAGGATCCCGGCCCTGCGCGAGCGCACGCAGGACATTCTGGAGCTCGCCAACCACTTCGTCCGCAAATACGCCGACGTGAACGGCGTGCCGGTGCGCTCCCTGTCGCCGGACGCCAAGCGCGCCCTGCTGGCCAATCCCTGGCGCGGCAATGTCCGCGAGCTGGAGAACACCCTTCACCGCGCCGTGCTGCTGGCGACCGGCGACGAGATCGGCGCCGACGCCATCCTGACGCCCGAGGGCGAGGCCTACGGTCACGCCCCCCGCGACCCCGCCGCCCGCGCGCTGGAGACCGCCGAGGCCACCGCCCGCGCGCTCGTCGGCCGCACGGTGGCGGACGTGGAGCGCGAGCTGATCCTCGACACCCTCGACCACTGCCTCGGCAACCGCACCCATGCGGCCAAGATCCTGGGCATCAGCATCCGCACGCTGCGCAACAAGCTGAACGAGTACACCGCCGAGGGCATCCCGGTCGCAGCCCCCGGAGAGGCGCGCGCCGCCGGGCTCTGAGCGGCGACGGATCACATTGCGGAGAGGAGGGGCGCGCCTCAACGCGCCGTTAGGGAGGGCTGCGCCACGGTCGGCGACCTGGCGCGGAGCTACCCATGTCCCTGACCATCGTCAACGGCTATGCCTGCACGGATTGCGCCGACATCGCCAAGGCCAAGCGCGGCGAGGATCCGAACGCCAAGGATCCCGCCGCAACGGGCGCGCAGGCCAAGGACACCCAGTTCAAGGACGCCCAGGCCAAGGACGCGTCCGGAGCGCGACGGGACCCCGCCGTCACGCTGGGCGGCTCGCTGGCGCGCGCCGACGCGTCCCCGGCGGGGAACGAGCGTCCCGCCCCGCCCCGCACGGGCGCGCTCGTCGACGTCTCGGCCTAAGCTGGCTCACCCCACGCGGGTCGCGGCCAGCCGCTTCTCGTCGGGCGCGTAGCCGAGGCCGGGCGCGTCGCTCATCACGATCCAACCGTCCGCGTCCACCCTGAGGGGCTCGGCCATCATGTAGTCCCGCCGGTCGACGTCCCATTCGGGCGGGTCGAACGGATATTCCAGGAAGACGCCCTCGGTGAGCCCGCACACCAGGTGGGCGTTGGCCGTCACCCCCATGCCGTTGGTCCAGGTGTGCGGCGTGAACACGAGGTTCGCGGCCTGCGCCATGGCGGCGATCCGGCGCAGCCCCGTGATGCCGCCCACCAGTGCGGCGTCCGGTTGCAGCACGTCGAGGCAGCCGTCCGCGATGAGGTCGCGGAACTCGTAGAGCTCGCGCGTCATCTCGCCGCCGGCGATGCGCACGCTGGTCATTTCGCGCAGGCGCCGCATGCCTTCGCGGTCGGCGCGGTGCAGCGGCTCCTCCATCCAGTACACGCCGAGCCTCTCCAGCTCGCGGGCCACCGGCAGCGCGTCCTTCAGCGACCAGGCCGGGTAGGTGTCCCACGGCATGCGCCAGCCCTGATTGCAGTCCACCATGAGCTCCAGCCGGTCGCCCACCCTCGCCCGCACGGCCTCCAGCGCCCGGATGTCCTTGCGCCAGTCGCCGCGGTGGAAGCGGATCTTCAGCGCCCGGAAGCCCTGCGCGAGATAGCCCTCGGCCGCCTCCGCCAGCGCGGCGGGATCGCGCAGCGTGCCGGACGACGCATAGGCGCGCACCCGGTCGCTCAGCCCGCCGAGCAGCTTGTAAACCGGCTGGCCCGCGATCTTGCCGGCGAGGTCCCACAACGCGAGGTCCAGCGGCCAGCAGCGGCCATAATGAAACTGGATGTTCTCCAGCACCCGGTAGTGCCGCTCGATCGCCAGCGGATCTTGCCCGACGAACAGGTGCTCGTGCCCGGCGAAGCCCACCATCAGGTCGCCCGAGCCGACCCCCGTGATCCCGGCGTCCGTGTGCACCCGCACCACCGTGGCGTCGAAGGAGGTGCGCGGTTTGGTGTCCCAGCTGGCGTGAAAGGGCGGATCGTAGTCGAGCCGGTGCTGGGTGATCTCGATGCCGGTGATCTTCATGGCGTCCTCAGCTCTGGCTCAGCACGGCGGCCGCGAAGGCCTCGAGGTCGGCGTCCGTCGCGGCGCGGCGGTTGGACAGGCGCATGGCCTCGTTCTCGGGCCGGCGCATCTGCGCCGCGAGCCGGGCCGGCGTGACGCCCTCGAACTCCGACGCCAGCGAGATCGCCACGCCCGTCGCCCGCATCAGGCGCTCGAAGGCGGCCGGGACCCGGCGGGCCTCGGCCGGCTCGCCCATGGCGGCGGCCACGGCTGCGAAGGGGCCGTCGTCCTCGGCCACGTTCCAGGCCAGCGTCGCCAGCATGGCGCAGCCCACGGCCCGGCCATGATGGATGGGCCGCAGCGATCCCAGCGCGTGGCCGATATTGTGCCCGATCGCCGTCCCGGCGTTGTCGATGGCGACGCCCCCCAGCGCCGCCGCGAGCTGCATGGCGGCCCGCGCCTTCAGGTCGCCGGGATGCGCCACCGCCCGCTCCAGATGGGCGGCGGCGAGCCGGATCGCCGCATGGGCGTAGACGTCGTTGGCCGGGTTGGCGTTGCGGTTCGTGCTGGCCTCCATGGCGTGCACCAGCGCGTCGAGGCCCGTGGCCGCCGTGAGATGCGGCGGCAGGCCGACCGTGAGCGCCGGGTCCAGGATCACCCGCTCGGCCTTCAGCTCGTCGCCCCAGAACCACTGCTTGGAGCCGTCGGGGCCGGTCACGATGGACACCCGCGTGGTCTCCGAGCCTGTGCCGGAGGTGGTGGGGACGCAAATCTTGGGCAGGCCGGCCTGCGGCAGGGGCGCGGCGCAGAGCGCATAGGCCATGGCCGGCGCCGACGCCCCCGCGATGGCGGCGATCAGCTTGCCGGCGTCCATGGCGGAGCCGCCGCCCAGCGCCACGACCGCGCGGGCGCCCGCCTCCCGCGCCAGCTGCGCGCCGGCGTCGACCTGGGCGGCCTTGGGATCGCTCTGGACGCCGTCGAACAGCACGGGCTCCAGCCCCGCGGCCCGCAACGCCCCCAGGGCCTCGTCCACCATGCCGGAGGCCTTCAGCCCGGGGTCGGCGACCAGCAGCACGACCGCGCCGGGGCCAGCCAGGGCGGCGGCCTCCGGGCCGATCCGCGCCAGCGCGCCCTCCCCCTGGATCATCGTCGGAATGCGGTCGAGCGTCGCGATCATCGAAATCCCCTTCGCCGCGCCCCGGCGGCGGCCAAAGCCTAGCTTGCGCTGGCGCGGCTGCAAGCCGTCATGCCCGCGGCGCGCCCCAGCATTCCGCCGTCACGGTGGCGGCCACGAGCCCGCGGTCGCCCTCCATGCCGGGCAGGTCGACGCGGTCGACATGCACGTCGATGTCCGCCCCTCCGCCCCCCATCGCGACCGCCCGGGCGCGAGCCATCTCGACGGCGATCTCCCGCGCCCGCGCCAGCGCCTCGGCGGGATCGCCCATCGGAATGGGCTCGCCCTCGGCATGAATGCGATAGGCGCCGACGCCCGATGACGAGATGTCCACCACGGCCTGCGCCTTCACGACGCCCACGGCCGCCCCCACCGCGTTGGCGACGTCGCCATGCTCGGGCAGCACGACCTCGCTCCGCAGCCGACGGCCGACCTCCGGGTAGAACACCGGCGCGGGCCCGCCCACCGCCACCACCGGAGCGACAGGCCCGATCGCGACCCGCAGGTTGCGCCAGCGCCCCTGCCCGCTCGTGGTGGCGTCCACCAGCCCGGCGGCGTCGCCCTCCAGCGGCTCGCCGGCGAGCGCCTCGATCACCACCCGGGCGGACTTCGCCGCCATGGCGTCGAACACCTCCCGGGCGAAGCGCCTCGCGGCCGCGTCGGCCTCGGCCGGGCCGAGCGGCCCCGCCATGCGCAGCCGCCGCTCCAGCACCAGCGCGCCGAGCCGCGCGCCCTCGGCCGACCACTGGCCCTGCAATCCCAGCACATGCGCGGCGTCGCTCGGCGTGAACCCCGCCGCCGCGACCTGGCCGGCGCCGACCAGCCGCGCGAGCGCCTTTTGCTGCAGCGGACCGTGGATGACGTCGCCCATCGGGCGCGGCCCGTCGGCGATCGCCGCCAGGATGTCGCGCTCGCGCCCGGCCGCCGCCTGCGTGTCCGCGCCGGCGCGGCCGAACGGCCGCAGCAGGAACTTGCCCGCATAAGGCGCGCCTTCAGGATCGTTGAGCTGCGCCTGGAGCCGGCGCAGCACGTCCGGATGCCGGTGCGCCAGCAGCGACAGGGGCACGACCTTGCCGGTCGACAGCCCCACCCGGTTGCGGGCGTCCACCAGCACCTCGCTGTCGCCGCCCAGCCCAAAGGTCCGCATCGCGATGGCGCGGACCAGCGTGCGCCGCCCGCCGACCTGCGCGCCCTCGCGGTCGAGCTTGGGCCAGCCATTCTCCAGCACGGCCACGTCCGTGGTGGTGCCGCCCACGTCCGAGATCACGAAGTCCGACAGGCCGGACAGGAACTTCGCCCCGATCACGCTGGCGGCCGGCCCGGACAGGATCGTCTCGATCGGCCGCAGCGCCACGGCCTCGGCCGAGGCCAGCGTGCCGTCGCCCTTCACCACCATCAGCGGCGCCGCGATGCCGTGCCGCGCCATGGCGGCCCGCACGGCCCCGATCAGCGCCGTGATCGCCCCGATGATGCGCGCGTTCAGCGCCGCCGTAAGGGCTCGCCGCGGCGCGTCCAGCGCATGCGCGAGTTCGCTGGACAGCGTCGCCGGGCGGCCGGTGAGCCGCTCCACGATGTCGCGCGCCCGCCGCTCATGGGCGGGATTGCGCACCGACCAGTGCGACGCCACCGCGTAGGCGCCGACGCCGCCCGCCGTCTCCTGGAGGAAAGCTTCCAACGCCGGGACGTCCAGCGGCGCGGCTTCCGCGCCGCCATGGTCATGCCCGCCCGCGAAGCGGCCGATCCGCGTGCCCGGCAACGCTGTGGCGATCTCGGTGCGCGCCGCCATGGCGTCGTCGAAGCCGATCAGGAGGGCGGCGACCGGCGAGCCGTGCCCCTCCACGATCGCGTTGGTGGCCAGCGTAGTGGAGAGCGACACAAGGGCGACATCCGCCCCGGTCAGCCCGCCCGGCCGGCCCTCGCCGGCCTCCGCCAGCACCCGGTCCAGCGCCTCCCCGACCCCGATGGCGAGGTCGCCCTTGGTGGTGAGCGCCTTGGCCTTGGCCAGCACCCGCCGCGCGCCGGCGTCCACCACCACGGCGTCCGTGTAGGTGCCTCCGGTGTCGATCCCGACCACGAGGCGGGTCAAGGCGTCCGCCTCGTCATCGCCTCACGGCCGATGGGTCCCCCTCCGCCGTCATCCCCGGCCGCAGCCGCGACGCGGCGGAGGGGAAGGGGATCCAGGAGACGGGGCCCCAAGCCGATCCGCCGTGGCGGCGACCCCTGGATCCCCTTCCCGCGCCTTCGGCGCGCCGGGGATGACGGCGAAAAAGGAGAGCTCATGATGGCGAGAGTCACGCCCGCAAGCGCTCGTTCTGCGGGTCGAACGGGCTCTCCTCCACCACCGTGCAGCGGCGTTTTTCGCCCAGGATGGTGATCTCCAGCTCCTGGCCGATCTCGCCGAGATCCGGCCGCACCATGCCGAGCGCCAGCGACTTGCCGCAGCGCCAGCCATAGCCGCCCGAGGTGGAGCGGCCGATCAGCTCGCCGTCGAGCCAGAGCGGCTCCGACCCGCGCGCATCGGCGTCCGTCACGCCGTGCACCTCCAGGGTGACGAAGCGGTTCTTGAACCCGCGCTCGCGCCACGCCACCAGGGCGTCGCGGCCGATGAACGCGCCCTTGTTGGGATGCACGAAACGGTCGAGCCCGGATTCCAGCGCCGAATACTCGATGGAGAGCTCGCGCGGGATCAGCCGGTAGCTCTTCTCCAGCCGCAGGCTGTCCATGGCCTTGATGCCGAAGGGCCGGATGCCGAAAGGCTTCCCGGCCTCCATCAGCCTGTCGAAGATGGAGTTCTGCATCTCGATCGGGTGATGCAACTCGAAGCCGAGCTCGCCCACGAAGTTGACGCGCAGCGCCCGCGCCGACGCCGCCCCCACCGAGATCGTCTGGCCCGACAACCACGGGAACGCGCCGTTCGACAGGTCCGTATCCGTGAGCGTCTGCAGCACCTCGCGCGAGCGCGGCCCGGCCAGCACCAGCACGCCGTACTGCGTCGTCACCTTCTGCAGGTCGACCGAGCCGTCGCGCGGCCGCAGCTTCTGCAGATAGTCCCAGTCGTGCCGCTCATACGCGCCGGCGCCGACGAGGTAGAAGCTCTGCGGCCCGTCGCGGAACACCGTGAACTCGCACCGCACGCCGCCGTTCTGCGACAGCAGATGCGTCAGCGCCATGCGGCCAACCTTCTTGGGAATGCGATTGGCCAGGATGGAGTCGAGCCACGCCTCCGCGCCGGGGCCGCTCACCACGTATTTGGCGAAGGCCGACATGTCCTGCAGGCCGACATTCTCGGTGACGTTGCGGCATTCCTCGCCGACGAACGGGAAGTAGTTGGAGCGGCGGAAGCTCCAGCGCTCCTTCACCTTGCCGTCGCCCGTCGCCGGCGCGTGGTTCTCGTTGGTGAGCACGTCGTCGACGTTGAGCTCTTCCGCCGGGACCTCGTAGCCGGGGGGCGCAAACCAGCCCGGCCGCTCCCAGCCATACACGGAGCCGAACACGGCCCCGAGCGCCTTCATGCGGTCGTAGCAGGGCGTCTGGCGCAGAGGCCGCGCGGCGGCGCGCTCCTCGTCCGGGTAGTGGGTGGTGAAGACGTTGGCGTAGGCCTCCTCGTTCTTGGCGCGCAGGTAGCCGCGCGACGCGTAGGGGCCGAAGCGGCGCGGGTCAACGCCCATCATGTCGATCGTCGGCTCGCCGTCCACGATCCACTCGGCGAGCTGCCAGCCGGCGCCGCCGGCCGCCGTGACGCCAAAGGAATGGCCCTCGTTGAGCCAGAAATTCTTCAGCCCCCAGGCCGGCCCGATGATCGGGCTGCCGTCTGGCGTATACGCGATGGCGCCGTTATAGACCTTCTTGATGCCGACCTCGCCGAAGGCCGGCACGCGCGTGATGGCGGTCTCGATGTGCGGCGCCAGCCGGTCGAGGTCTTCCTGGAACAGCTCGTACTCGCTTTGCGCATCCGGGCCGTCCACGTAGCAGCATGGCGCCCCGGTCTCGTAGGGGCCCAGCAGCAGCCCGCCGGCCTCCTCGCGCATGTACCAGGAGCTGTCGCTCTCGCGCAGCACGCCCATCTCGGGCAGGCCGTTGCGCTTGCGCTCCTGGATGGCCGGATGCGGCTCGGTGACGATGTACTGGTGCTCCACCGGGATCACCGGCACGTCGAGGCCTACCATCTGGCCCGTCTTGCGCGCGAAGTTGCCCGTGGCCGACACCACGTGCTCGCAGGTGATGTCGCCCTTGTCGGTCTTCACCAGCCACTCGCCGGAGGGCGTCTGCTCGATGCCGAGCACGGTCGTGTAGCGGTGGATCTCGGCGCCGTGGCTGCGCGCGCCCTTGGCCAGGGCCTGCGTGAGGTCGGCCGGCTGGATGTAGCCGTCCTGCGGATGCTGGATCGCGCCCAGGATTCCGTCCGTCTCGCAGAGCGGCCAGATCTCCTTCAGCTGCGCCGGCGTCAGGACGTTGACCTCGATCCCGCCGATCGTCCGGGCGACGCCGGCGTAGTACATAAACTCGTCCCACCGCGCCTTGGTGCGGGCGAGCCGGATGTTGGATACTTGCCGGAAGCCGACATTCTGGCCGGTCTCGGCCTCAAGCGTGGCGTAGAGGCCCACCGAGTATTTGTGGATCTGCCCCACCGAGTAGCTCATGTTGAACAGGGGCAGCAGGCCGGCCGCGTGCCACGTCGAGCCCGAGGTCAGCTCCTTGCGCTCGAGGAGAACCACGTCCGACCAGCCCTTGCGGGCCAGGTGATAGAGCGTCGAGACGCCCACCACGCCGCCGCCGATCACGACCACGCGCGCGTGTGATTTCATGGTCCTGTTTCCCTCGACACCAACGATCCGGCGCGCCGGCTCCGCCGACGCCGCAGCCTCGACTGTCGAGGCCCGCCGCGCAAGCGGCTCACCGCCCCCCGACCCCGACTGTCGGATGCGCGCCATCGGGGGCAGCGCCTCGCCCGTCCCTCCCCTGCAGGGGAGGGGGGACCGCCGAAGGCGGTGGGTGGGGCGGTTGGCGTTAGGCTGCGAGGCCCCACTCGTCCGGCGCTTCGCGCCGTCCACCCTCCCCTGCAGGGGAGGGACGCAGGCGGACGCGCCGTGGCGCGTTCTCCACACGCGCCGGTCGCCGCCGGACAACTCAGCGCCGCCCCCGTGCGAGGACGCGTCGCATCGCGCGCCTAGCCTGACGCAAATCGGGCCGCATCCCCGGCGGACCGCGCGAGCACGCGAGGAACGGCATGAGCGAAGAGGTCCAGAACCCCCGCGAGGCTCGGCGCGGACGCGAGGCGCGGCGGGCCGCGCGGGCGCAGCGCTCGGCTCTGTCGATCCCCTACATCACCCGCAACCTGCCCGTGACAGAGGTGCTCTCGGCCGAGGGCCTCGAGATCATCGAGCATAACGCCGAGACCATCCTGCAGGAGGTCGGCATCGAGTTCCGCGATTATCCGCGCGCGCTGGAGCTGCTGCGCGGGGCAGGCTGCGACGTCCAGGGCGAACGCGTGCGCTTTCCCCGCGGGCTGGCCCGCAAGCTCATCGCCACCGTTCCGGCCGACTACATCCAGCACGCCCGCAACCCGGAGCGCAGCGTCCACATCGGCGGCAAGGACACCGTCTTCGCCCCCGTCTACGGCTCGCCCTTCGTGCACGACCTCGACCGCGGCCGCCGCTACGGCACCATCGAGGACTTTCAGAACTTCGTGAAGCTCGCCTATGCGAGCCCCTACATGCACCACTCAGGCGGCACCGTGTGCGAACCCGTCGACCTGCCGGTCAACAAGCGCCATCTGGAGATGGTCTACGCGCATATGCGGCTGTCGGATAAGGCCTATATGGGCTCCGTCACCCATCCGGACCGGGCGCAGGACACCGTCAACCTCTCCGCCATCCTGTTCGGCGAGGAGTTCATCCAGAACAACACGGTCTGCACCAGCCTGATCAACGCCAACTCGCCGATGGTGTGGGACAACACCATGCTGGGCGCGGCCGAGGTCTACGCCCGCAACAACCAGGCGACCATCATCACGCCCTTCATCCTCTCCGGCGCGATGAGCCCGGTGACGGTGGCCGGCACGCTGGCCCAGGTGCTGGCCGAGGTGCTGGCGGGCGTCTCCTTCGTCCAGCTCGTGCGCCCCGGCGCGCCTGCCATTTTCGGCACCTTCGTGTCGACGCTCTCCATGCAGTCCGGCGCGCCCACCTTCGGGACGCCCGAAGCCGCGCTGGCGATCTACGGGGCGGCCCAGCTGGCGCGCCGCTGCAACATGCCGTTCCGCACCGGCGGCTCTCTGTGCGCCTCCAAGGTCCCGGACGCGCAAGCCGCCTATGAGAGCGCGCAGACGCTGATCCCCACCCTCCACGCGGGCGCCAACTTCGTGCTCCACGCGGCGGGCTGGATGGAGGGCGGCCTCGCCTCCTCCTACGAAAAATTCGTCATGGATTGCGACCAGCTGGGCATGATGCACGTGCTCGCCAAGGGGATCGACCTCAGCGAGAACGGCCAGGGCATGCAGGCCTTCGGGGAGGTCGCGCCCGGCGGCCACTTCCTCGGCTGCGGCCACACCCAGGCGAATTTCGAGACGGCGTTCTACCGCTCCTCCATCGCCGACAACAACTCTGTCGAGCAGTGGGAGGCCGAAGGCCGCCTCGACGCCCCCCAGCGCGCCAATGCGCTGTGGAAGAAGATGCTGGCCGACTACGAGGCGCCCCCGATCGACCCCGGCGTCGACGAAGCCCTGCGCGAATATATCGAGCGCAAGAAGGCCTCGATGCCGGACGCGTCGCACTGAGGCGCAGCCGTCGCGGTCGGAAGAATACGCTCCGTCATCCCCGGCGGCGCGCAGCGCCGGGAAGGGGATCCAGACAAGCCGGGCGCTGCGCATGATCGGTGAGGCGGGACTGGATCCCCTTTCCCTCCGCGACGGCGTCGCTCCGGCCGGGGATGACGCGGAGGGATCGCAGCTCCCGTCATGGTTTCACGAACAGCGTCCTGCCCGCCGAAACGTCCTCCTCTTTCGCATGACAGTTTTGTGATCCACGATGCGCTCCACCGCCGCGCTCGAGGCGGTTCAGCCGATTGGAGCACCCGATGCGTTTCAGCCGTTTCGCCATTTCCGCCGCGGCCGTTTTGGCCACCACGTCGCTCGCCGCCGCGGCCGACCCCGCTTCGTGCAAGACCGTGCGCTTCTCCGACGTCGGCTGGATCGACATCACCGCCACCACGGCCGCGACTTCGCTGGTGCTGCAGGGCCTCGGCTACACGGCCAAGACCGACGTGCTCGCCGTGCCGGTCACCTACACGTCCATGAAGAACAAGAACATCGACGTGTTCCTGGGCAACTGGATGCCCACCATGGAGGCGGACCGGAAGCCCTACGTGGACGACAAGTCGGTGGACGTGGTCGGCGTCAACCTGGAAGGCGCCAAGTACACGCTCGCGGTGCCGGCCTACACCTACGAGGCCGGGCTGAAGACCTTCGCGGACATCGCCAAGTTCCAGACGCAGCTCGCCGGCAAGGTCTACGGCATCGAGCCGGGCAACGACGGCAACCGGCTGATCCTCGACATGATCAAGGACAACAAGTTCGACGTGAAGGGCTTCGAGCTCGTCGAGTCCAGCGAGCAGGGCATGCTCGCCCAGGTGGAGCGCGCCACCCGCCGCAAGGAGCCCATCCTGTTTCTCGGCTGGGAGCCCCACCCGATGAACACCAAGTACCAGATCAAGTACCTGGCGGGCGGCGACGACATCTTCGGCCCGGACCTCGGCGGCGCAACGATCTACACCAACACCCGCGCCGGCTACACGACCGAGTGCCCCAATGTCGGCCAGCTGCTCAAGAACCTGAAGTTCACGCTGCAGATGGAGAACGAGATCATGGGCTCGATCCTGTTCGACAAGCAGGAGGCCGACAAGGCCGCGGGCGACTGGCTGAAGGCCAACCCGGCCGTGCTCGAAGGCTGGCTGAAAGGCGTGACGACCTTCGACGGCAAGCCCGGCCTCCCGGCCGTGAAGACCGCGCTCGGCGTCAAGTGACGGCGAAGCCGTCATCCCCGGCGGCCTGCATGGCAGGCCGGGAAGGGGATCCAGGGTCGGTGTGACGGACGCTGCTCTGGATCCCCGTCCCGCGCCTTCGGCGGGCCGGGGATGACGGCGCCGAGGGAGGGGCAGGCGATGGAGAGCTGGTTCACCGGGGCGGGCAGGAAGATCCCGCTCGGCGCCTGGATGAAGGCGGCCGTGGACGCGCTGAACGACCACGCCCAGGCGGTGTTCGACGCCATCTCGTTCGGCCTTGGCGCGGTGATCATGGCGTTCACGGCGACGCTGCTCTGGTTTCCGCCCGTGGTCCTGATCCTGGCCTTCGCCGGCATGGCCTACGCCCTGCATCGGTCCTGGGGGCTCAGCCTCTTCATCGCTCTGGCCTTCGCGCTGATCGTGAACCTGGGCTACTGGAAGCCCACCATGGAGACGCTCTCCCTGGTGCTCTTCGCCACGCTGACCTGCGTCGCGATCGGCGTGCCGATCGGCATCGCGGCGGCCCACCGGGCCTGGCTCTACACGGCCCTGAGGCCTGTCCTCGACCTGATGCAGACGATCCCCACCTTCGTGTACCTCATTCCGACGCTGATCCTGTTCGGCCTCGGCGTGGTGCCCGGCCTGATCTCCACCGTGATCTTCTCGGTCCCGGCCCCGATCCGCCTGACCTATCTGGGCGTCTCCTCGGTTCCGAGGCCGCTCATCGAGGCGGGCGAATCCTTCGGGGCCACCCGGCGCCAGCTGCTCTGGAAGGTGGAGCTGCCTTACGCCCTGCCCACCATCATGGCCGGGATCACCCAGTGCATCATGCTCAGCCTGTCCATGGTGGTCATCGCCGCGCTGGTCGGCGCCGACGGCCTGGGCAAGCCCGTCGTGCGGGCTCTGAACTCGGTCAATGTCGCCATGGGCTTCGAGGCGGGCCTCGCCATCGTGATCCTCGCCATCGTGCTCGACCGCGTGTTCAAGCAGCCCGAACGCCGACGGGGGAGCTGAGCCATGGACGGGGGCGCCGCCGCCATCGCGTTCCGCAACGTCGACATCGTCTTCGGCGAGCGCCCGAAGGAGGCGCTGCGCCTTCTCGACGAAGGGAAGTCGCGCGCCGAGATCCAGGCCGCGACCGGCCAGGTGCTCGGCGTGGCGGGCGCCAGCCTGACCGTGCGGGAGGGCGAGATCTGCGTGCTGATGGGCCTCTCGGGCTCCGGCAAGTCGACGCTGCTGCGCGCCGTCAACGGGCTCAACCGGGTGAGCCGCGGCGAGGTGCTGGTTCGCCATGGCGGCCGGATGGTGGACGTCGCGACGGCCGACCCGCAGACGCTGCGCGCCGTGCGCATGAAGAGCGTCGCCATGGTGTTCCAGCAATTCGCCCTGCTGCCCTGGCGCACCGTGGCGGAGAATGTCGGCTTCGGCCTCGAACTGCGCGGCGTCCCCCGGGCCGAGCGCGAGCGCATCGTCGCCGACAAGCTCCGGATGGTGGCGCTCGACGGCTGGGCCGACCGCTACGCCAACGAACTCTCCGGCGGCATGCAGCAGCGAGTGGGGCTGGCCCGCGCCTTCGCGACCGACGCCGACATCCTGCTCATGGACGAGCCCTTCTCGGCGCTCGACCCGCTGATCCGCGCCAAGCTGCAGGACGAGCTGCTGGACCTGCAGCGCAATCTCAGGAAGACGATCCTGTTCGTCAGCCACGACCTCGACGAGGCGCTCAAAATCGGCCAGCACATCGCCATCATGGAGGGCGGCCGAATCGTCCAGTTCGGCGCCCCCGAGGACATCGTGCTGCGCCCGGCCGACGACTACGTGCGCGAGTTCGTCGCCCATGTGAACCCGCTCAACGTGCTCACCGCCTACAACGTCATGCGCGACTCGCGCGACCTGGAGAGCGCCGGGGAGGGCTGGGTCTGGCTGGACCGCCGCCGGACCACGCGGTTCCTGGTCGACGCCGGCCGCAAGGTGACCGCGTGCGAGCGCGACGGCGCCCCCGCCCAGTGGCAGGACTGCGACGACGTCCCCGAAACCTCTCCGAGCGGCGCGCCCTTGGCCTTCTGGGCCCGCCACGACGCTCCCTTGCGCACCGTGATGCTCGCGATGCAGCGCAACGCCGCCCCGGTCGCTGTCTTCGACGCCCAGGACCGATTCATCGGCGCCATCGGCGTCCGCGACGCGCTCCGCGCCGTCCTGCGCCGGAGCGAGGCCTGACGCCGACGAGGCGCCGCTCCCGGTCGGCGCCCTCCCCTGGACGAAGAGGAGGGTCGGCGAATTTGACAATTTAGAAAAATAATCCTATATCGCTTCGGCCCGGATGCGGGCGGGGCCGGCGCCGGCCTTCATCGCATCCGCCACGAGCTTTTCGGTTTCGCGCCCGCGCCGCCACCGGCGATGCGGGCCGGAGCGGTCGGGCTCTCGCGCGCCGAGGCGTCATGCCTCCTGCGGCGGACGCAGTCTCGTCCGCATCCCCCCGCGGCCTCCTCGGCCGCCCCCCACCGGAGCGGGGTCAAGCCCGGTCCCGGACGACGCAGGGTGACGGTCGTTCCTCGCGAAGCAGGGTCAGGCTTCGCTCCCGCGGAAGGGGAGACCTCCGCTCCGAGCCGCGTCCGGGCGATGCGCGGCCCGACCCGCCGCGGGACGGCGGGGGAGATGCGCCAGCCTGAGGCGCCGCGCGCGAGAGCCGCCGATCGCCCACCCCCGCGCCCGCAGGCGACGGGGCGCGCGGCGCGTCCTCACCGTTGCCGCGTCCGCCAGTCCGGCGCTTCGTAGACGGGCGCATTCGAAGCCGGCAACGGGTCGAGCCCGCGAATGATGTCGGACGCCTTCTCGCCCAGCATGATGGCGGGCGCGTTCAGGTTGCCGGTCGTGATGGTCGGGAACACCGAGGTGTCGGCCACGCGCAGCCGCTCCATGCCGATGACGCGCAGGTCCGGGTCGACGACCGCCATCGGGTCGTCGGGCCGCCCCATCCGGCACGCGCCGCAGGGGTGATAGGCGCTCTCCACCTTGTCGCGGATGAACGCGTCGATGGCCTCGTCCGAGGTGACGTCGGCGCCGGGCTGGATCTCCTCGCCGCGATAGGGGTCGAAGGCCGCCTGGGCGAAGATCTCGCGGGTGAGGCGCACGCAGGCGCGCATCTCGGCCCAGTCGTCCGGATGGCTCATATAGTTGAACCGGATCACCGGCTTGGCGAAGGGGTCGGGCCCGCGCAGCCTGACATGGCCGCGGCTCTTGGACCGCATCGTCCCGACATGCGCCTGGAAGCCGTGCGCGCTGGCGAGGCTGCGCCCGTCATAGGTGATGGCCAGCGGCAGGAAGTGGTACTGGATGTCCGGCCAGCGCACCCCGGCGCGGCTGCGGATGAAGCCGCAGCTCTCGAAATGGTTGGTCGCCCCCAGCCCGTCCTTGAAGGCGAGCCAGCGCATGCCGATCAGCGCCTTGGAGACGAGCCCCATCGACGAATAGAGCGTGATCGGCTGCAGGCTGGCGACCTGGAAATAGAACTCCAGGTGATCCTGCAGGTTCTCGCCGACCCCCGGCAGGTCGTGGACGACCGCGACCCCGGCCTGGGTCAACTCCCGGGCGGGCCCGACGCCGGAAAGCTTCAGCAGCGCCGGCGAATTGATCGCCCCGCCCGCCAGGATCACCTCGCGGCGCGCCATCGCCCGTCGTTCCGGCCCGCCCGGCCCGCCGACCCGATACGCCACCCCGACGGCGCGCCGACCCTCGAACAGCACCCGCGTCGCCATCGCGTGCGGCGTCACGCGCAGATTGGGCCGCGCCATCGCGGGGCGCAGATAGGCGTTGGCGGCGCTCCAGCGGCGGCCCGCATGGATCGTGCGGTCCATGCGGCCGAATCCCTCCTGCCGGAAGCCGTTGACGTCATCCGTGCGGGCGTAGCCGGCCTGCTCGGCGGCTTCCACGAAGGCGCCATAGAGCGGGTTGGCCATCGGGCCGTAGCTGGTGTGGAGCGGGCCGTCGGCGCCCCGATAGGCGTCGCCGCCCTCCTCCCGGCTTTCGGCGCGCCTGAAATAAGGCAGCACGCGGCGATAGTCCCAGCCCGCAGCGCCCTGCTCGGCCCAGCCGTCGAAGTCGCATGCGTTGCCGCGCACATAGACCATGCCGTTGATCGAGGAGGATCCGCCCAGCACCCGCCCGCGCGGCACGTGCAGCACGCGCCCGCCCAGATGCGGCTCGGGCTCGCTCTCGTAGCGCCAGTCATAGCGCGGCGAGTTCATCGGGATGGACAGCGCGCTCGGCATCTGGATGACGGGCGAGCGGTCGCCGCCGCCCGCCTCCAGCACCGCCACGGTGGCGCGACCGTCCTCGCTGAGACGGTTGGCGAGCACGCAGCCGGCCGATCCCGCGCCGACGATCACATAGTCGAACGCCTCGTCCTGCGTCGGTGTCGGCATCCGCTACGACAGCCCTTCGATCTCTCCGGCGGAGTCGAGCCGGATGTGCTCGGCCGACGGCGTCCGGGGCAGGCCCGGCATGGTCATGATCTCCCCGCAGATCACCACCAGGAAGCCCGCCCCCGCCCGCAGCCGGACCTCCCGGATCGGCACCACATGCCCCGTCGGGGCGCCGCGCAGGTTCGGGTCGGTGGAGAAGGAATACTGCGTCTTCGCCACGCAGATCGGCAGATGCCCGAAGCCGGCCCCCTGCAGGTCGCGGAACTGGTTGCGCACCGCCTGGTCGGCGATGATGTCGGAGGCGCCGTAGATCTCCGTCGCGATCAGCCGCATCTTGTCCCACAAGGGGAGTTCGTCGGCGTAGAGCGGCTGGAAGCCGCGCCCGTCCAGCGGGCGGCTGGCCTCCGCCAGCTCCACCACGCGCTCGGCCAGCTCCTGCGCGCCTCGCGAGCCGTCGGCCCAGTGGCTGCACACCACGGCCTCGACGCCGAACTGGGTGCGGCAGGCGTCCTGGATCAGCCGGAGCTCCGCCTCCGTGTCGGTCCCGAACCGGTTGATGGCCACCACCGCCGGCACGCCGAACCGCCGGACATTGTGCAGGTGACGGCCCAGATTGGAGAGCCCCTTGCGGACCGCCTCGAGATTCTCCGGGCCGAGATGGTCCTTGGCCACCCCGCCATGCATCTTCAGCGCCCGCACGGTGGCCACCACCACGGCCGCGCAGGGGTTCAGGCCGGCCTTGCGGCACTTGATGTCGAAGAACTTCTCGGCCCCGAGATCCGCCCCGAAGCCGGCTTCCGTCACCACATAGTCGGCCAGCTTGAGCGCAGTGCGGGTCGCCACCACCGAATTGCAGCCATGGGCGATGTTGGCGAAAGGCCCGCCATGCACGAAGGCGGGCGTGCCCTCCAGGCTCTGCACCAGGTTGGGCTGCAGCGCGTCCTTCAGCAGCACCGTCATCGCGCCCGCCGCCTTCAGGGCCGCCGCCGTGATCGGCGCCTTGTCGCGGGTGTAGCCGACGATGATGGCGCCCAGCCGCTCTTCGAGGTCGGCGAGGTCCCGCGCCAGGCAGAACACCGCCATGACTTCGGACGCCACCGTGATGTCGAACCCGTCCTCGCGGGGATAGCCGTTGGCGACGCCGCCCAGCGAGCTGACGATCTCCCGCAGCGCCCGGTCGTTCATGTCCAGCACGCGGCGCCAGGCGATCCGGCGCGGGTCGATGCCGAGCTCGTTGCCCCAATAGACGTGGTTGTCGATGAGGGCCGCCAGCAGGTTGTTGGCGGAGGTGATGGCGTGGAAGTCGCCCGTGAAATGCAGGTTGATCTGCTCCATCGGGACGACCTGGGCGTAGCCGCCGCCGGCCGCTCCGCCCTTCATGCCGAAGCACGGCCCGAGCGAGGGCTCTCGCAGGCAGATCATGGCCTTGCGGCCGATCCGCGTCAGCGCGTCGCCCAGGCCCACCGTGGTGGTGGTCTTGCCCTCGCCGGCCGGCGTCGGGCTGATGGCGGTGACCAGGATGAGCTTGCCGTCCGGCCGGTCGCGCAGGCCCTCGATGAAGGGGAAACCCAGCTTGGCGATGGAGCGGCCATAGGGGTGGATGGCGTCCTCGGGCACGCCCAGCCCCGCCGCGACCTCGCCGATCGGCTTCAGCCTCGCCGCCCGGGCGATCTCCAGATCTGTGGCCATTCCGGCTCCCCCGCCCCGGCCGCGTCGCCCGGAGTCGCCGGGCATTCTGGACGCGGCCCGCGATCCGCCCGCGAGCCGATCCGTCCTGTTCTGGCCAGAATGCGTCAGCGCCGCCGGCCCGAAGGCTCAGTCGAGGCCCTCGGGCGAGGCGCCGCCATAGCAGGGCTTGCCGTCCGTGATCTCGTCATAGTCCGACCGGTCGTCGCAATAGATGTGGCGGGTCACCTTCAGGCCTGTCGGTGGATCGAGCGCGCCCGCCATGATGCTGGTCGCATCGGCGCCCGTGCGCCGCCAGAACAGGTTGCCGCCGCAGCGGCTGCAGAACCCGCGAGCCGCCTCCGCCGAGGATCCGTACCAGGTCAGCGTCGCGTCGGAGGTGAAGCGGATATGCTCCGTGAGCGCCTTGGTGGCCTCCACCCGGCTGCCGGTCGTCTTGCGGCACTGGCCGCAATGGCACACGACGACGTCCCTGAGCGGCCCTTCGATGGTGAAGCTCACGCCTCCACACAGGCACGAGCCCGTCGCCCGCGCCGACGTCACTGCAGGCCCCGCCGCTCATGCGAGGGAGTGCGGCCGAAATGCTCGCTGTAGCATTTGGAGAAATGCGACGCGGAGACGAACCCGCAGGCGAGCCCGATGGTCAGGATCGGCATCGAGGTCTGGCGCAGCAGGAACCGGGCCCGGTTGAGCCGCAGGCTGAGATAATATTTCGTCGGCGCCTCGCCGATATATTTGCGGAACAGCCGCTCAAGCTGGCGGGTGGACAGCCCCACCTCGTCGGCCAGCTCGGAGCAGGAGAGCGGCGTCTCCAGGCTCTTCTCCATCTCCGACACCACGGCCAGCAGCTTGGGATGGGCGACGCCCAGGCGGGCCCTCAGCTCCATGCGCTGGCGCTCATGCGCGTCGCGCTGCCGGTGGTGGATGAGCTGGTCGGTGACCTGCGCGGCGATGTCCGCGCCCTTCTGCTTGGCGATCATCGACAGCATCATGTCGATGGCGGCGGTCCCGCCCGCGCAGGTGAAGCGGTTGCGGTCGATCTCGAACAGCTCCTGGGTGACCTCCAGGTCCGAGAACTCCTCCCGGAAGCTGTCGTTGTTCTCCCAGTGAATGGTGCATCTGCGGCCGCCCAGGAGCCCCGCTTTGGCGAGCACATGCGTGCCGGTGCAGACCGCCCCGATCTGGACGCCGTAGAAGGCCAGCGTCCTCAGCTTGGCGATCAGTTCGCGATGGTCGAACCGGTGGACGTCGATTCCGGAACAGACCACGACGGCCGGCATCGGGCCCACATCCGCATAGCTGCCGTCGACCGCGACGCTGATCCCGTTGGAGGCCGTCACCGGCTTGCCGTCCGGCGAGAAGATGCGCCAGCCATACAGCATGCGTCCGGAGCAGCGGTTCGCCAGCCGCAGGGGCTCGATGGCGGACGTAAATGCGATCATCGAGAAGTCGGGCACCATCAGGAACCCGAAGGTGTGCACGCTCTCCTGCGTCCCGGCCGGCGCGACGCCGGACGGGGCTGGTGCGGGCGTCTCGCCGCCAGGCGACAGAGTTGGAGTCCGGAACATCGTGACGTTTCCCCTCAGCGACATCACGCATTCAGCTTCGGCCCGATTGGATCACGAAGCCGTTCGCTTGGCGACATCATATGTCGCCTGGGGAACAGGGAGAGGGTCTGGGGAGGCTCGCTTCAGCCCGAGGCCGCCGGCTTGGCTGGCTCGGATCCGACAGCCGTGAGGCGCGCGCGCCGGCGCTCGGGCCGGGAGGGATCCGCCGCCGAAAGCCGGGACTCGTCCTCGGCCGCCGTCCCGGACGACGGCTCCACCTTGCGCAAAGCCTCCAGCTCGCGCTGCAAGGCGCGGCGCTCGTTGCGGGTCCGCTCCAGCGCGCCGTCGGCCGCGGCCTTCTCGGCCCGCAGGCGCTCCACGGCGTTGGAGAGGTCCTCGGCCTTGGCCTTCTGCCGTTCATCCTCCGCCCGCCGCTCGGCCTCGGCCCGGTCGGTCGCGCTCATCAGCGCGTCGCGGGCGGCGGCGTGCTCGGTCCGCAGCGCCGCCAGGTCCTCGGCCGTGCGGGCGTGCTGCGCCTGCAGAGCCTCCAGGCGCGCGTCCGCGTCGCCCTTCTCCTGCGCGAGGGCGGCCAGCTGCGCCTCCAGCCCGGCCCGGGCCTGGTCGAGCTGGTCGAGCCGATCGTCCTTCGCCGCGATGGCGCTCTGGGCGTGGGAGAGGGTGCGCTCCAGCTCGGAGATTCGGGCCCGCAGGCTCTCGATCGAGGTCTCGAGCGTCGAGATGACCAGCCGGCGCTCCTCGGCGGTCTCCTGCAGGCGGCCGTGTTCGCCCTGCAGGGTCGCGAGGTCGGCGCGGCGCACGAGCAGCTCCTCGCTCGCCAGCGTCAGGTCCGCGCCGGTGCGATCCAGCGCGCCCGACATCGCATCGATGGCCTGGCGGGCGGCGCCGAGGTCGCGCTCGAGCCCCGCGATGGCGTTGGAGCGGCTCACCACGTCGGCCTGAAGGTCGGCGATCAGCACCGCGCGGCGTCCGAGTTCGGCCATGTCGTCGGCCCTCGCCAGGGCGGCGGCCTCGCTTTTCAGCTCGATCCGGCGCGCCTCCACGGCGATCTCGGCGCGCAGATGGTCGCGCTCGGCGGCGATCTCCGCCATGGACAGCGGAAGGCGCGCCTCGACGCGTCGCCGCGCCAGACGTTCAGCCCTCCGCGACAGCGCGGGAAGGACAAGCAATGCAAGCAGGGCCGCCGACAGGAAGCCCAGGGCGAACACCATGATCGTTTCGATCACCGCCGAGGGCCCCCTCACTCAAACTCGGTGCAGGAGCATCGCATGACGGCGCGCTCCCTTCCAAGCCGGATTCCATCATCATTCCGCAACCGAACACCCGGTCCGCAACCGTCCCGGTGCAGAACGGCAGGGTTCAGAAGGGGTTCCACGTCGAAGCGGGCGTGAACTTCAGATAACCCACATTGACGCCGAGCCGGGCGCCCACGCCCGAACTGATCGGGACCACCACCATCTGGTCGGCCACCAGCGCCGTCATGCCGAAGCCGCCGACCACATAGGCCGAGCCGTCCAAGCCGCCGAAGCGCTGGAAGATCGCGTCGGTGGCCGGCATGTTGTAGACGAGCATCATGGTCCGGGCGCCCTGGCCGCCGAAGTCGAAGCCGAAGGACGGCCCCTGCCAGAACACCCTGCGGTCGCCCGCGTTGCGGGTGTAGAGCACGCCTTCCCCGTAGCGCAGGCCGCCCACGAAGGCGGCGCCGCCCTCCTGGCCGAGAATGTAGCCGTTCGGCTGGCCCCAGCGGCGCGTCGCCTCCTCGATGGTGAGCGCCAGGCCGCGGGTGATGTTGCCGAAGAAGCGATGCCCGGAATTGACGAGCTCGTCCGGCGAATAGGCCTCCGGCTGGGCGGCCGTGCGGCGGGCCTGGGCGGCCGCGGTCCCGGCGACGGTCCCGGCCAGGGCCAGGGCGGCCAGCGCGAAAGCGAGGGCGCGCGCCATGCGGCGCATGCTGATGATCATGAAAACCTCCCGCCGCGCGCGGCTGGGCGCCGCAGCCTGAACGCCGTCAACGCAACCGCAAGCGTCGTCGTGCTATGCGGCCGGGCGGCCGCAGAGTGACCGAATCAAAACGATGATACAGTCCCGGCGAAGTATGACGCAGACAAGGCCCTTTCGCGCCGCCATCTTGGTCTTGGCGTTGGCCGTCGGCTGGGCCGCTCCGGCGCGCGCCGCCGAATACCGCCTGACCACCCAGCGCGTGCTCGCGGACCCGCTGTCGGGCATCGCGCTCTATGGCTACGACCCGGTGGCCTATTTCGTCGACGGGGCGGCGCGGCCCGGCGCCCAGGCCTTCGAGCTGGACTGGGGCGGCGCGACCTGGCGCTTCGCCTCGCAGGCCAACCGCGAGGAGTTCCTGCGCTCGCCCGAGACCTTCGCGCCCGCCTATGGGGGCTACGACGCCGACAGCGTCGCCAGGGGCTTTGCGGTCGCGTCCGACCCTACCGTCTACAAGGTCGAGGACGACAGGCTGTTCCTGTTCCGCTCCGAGGAGGCCCGCGTTCGCTTCGCCCAGGAGGGCGGCGCCGCGGCTGCGGACAAGGCCTGGCCGCAGGTGTTGAAGGAGATCGGCCCCTGAACGGCCGGCTCGGCGTCGGGGCTCCGGCTTTCGTCCGCCTTCCGTGATCGGCGTTCCCGGTGTATTCGCCTAGTCTGCGGCTTCCGCCGATTCGGCTGGGGACGGCGGAGACTTGTCATGACGGCCATCACTCTCGATGCACTCGACCTTGCGGCGCTGCTGTGCAGCCGGGTCTGCCACGACGTCATCAGCCCTGTCGGCGCCATCGTGAACGGGCTCGAGGTGCTCGAGGACGAGAAGGACGAGTCGATGCGCGGCTTCGCGCAGGACCTCATCAAGAAGAGCGCCCGCCAGGCCTCCGCCCGGCTGCAATTCGCCCGCCTCGCCTTCGGGGCCGCCGGCTCGGCCGGCGCGGCGATCGACACCGGCGACGCCGAGCAGGTGGCCCGCGGCTTCATCCAGGACGACCGCACGACCCTGACCTGGAACGCGCCCCGCGTCCTGCTCCCCAAGAACCAGGTGAAGCTGCTCCTCAACCTCCTGGTCATCGCCACCACGGCGGTGCCGCGCGGCGGCGTCATCGACGTCACCATGACGGTGGACGGCGACAAGGGAACCTTCGTGGTCGCCGCCAAGGGCATCAACGCCCGCATCCCCCACTCCGTGCCGGGGCTGCTGGCCGGAGCGCCGGAGAGCGGGACCGTCGACGCCCACGGCATCCAGCCCTTCTACACCGGCCTCATCGCCCGCGCGGCCGGCATGGACGTGGCGCTGACGATCGACGGCGACCTGGTGACGATCTCGGCCACCCAGCAGGCCGCCTGACCGTTCTTTTCGCGCTTTCCAGCACAAGACGGCTGAGCCTCAACCGATCATCAACGGTTGACGGGCATCAATGACCGGTGGCGCCCGACGCGGCGCACAGTCGGGATGCCTCATGGACGACGTTCTGCGCGAGTTTCTGACCGAGACGCTGGAAACGGTCGAGAACGTCGACCGCCAACTCGTGCAGTTCGAGCGTGAGCCGAACAACGCGACCATGCTGGCGCACATCTTCCGCCTGGTGCACACCATCAAGGGCACCTGCGGCTTCCTCGGCCTGCCGCGCCTGGAGGCGCTGTCGCACGCCGCCGAATCCCTCATCAGCCGCTTCCGCGACGGCGCGCCCGTCACCACGGAGGCGGTGACCCTCATCCTGGGCACGATCGACCGGATCAAGATGATCCTGCGCGTCCTGGAGGAGAGCCAGTCCGAGCCCGAAGGGGCCGATACGGACCTGATCGAACGCCTGACCGCCCGCGCCGAGGAGCCGGCCCCGCCGACGGCGTTCGCTCCCGCGCCATCCCCGCCTTCGGCGCCGGCCCCCGCTCCGCTCGTCCTGGACGAGTTGGACGACGCCGGCGAGATCGCCCCCGTCCCGGCCGCGCCGCAGCGCAGGGACGAGGCGGAGGCGCCGATCCAGCGCCAGAGGTCGCCCGGCGCCATCAAGCAGGCCGGTCCCCGGGTGGCCCAGGGCGGCCCCGCCACGGCCCAGTCCATCCGCGTCGGCCTCGACACGCTCGAGGGGCTGATGACGATGGTGTCGGAGCTGGTGCTGACCCGCAACCAGCTGGTGGAGCTGGCCCGCCACGACGAGAACAGCGACTACAAGGCCCCTCTGCAGCGCCTGTCGAGCGTCACCGCGGAGCTGCAGGAGCGGGTCATGAAGACCCGCATGCAGCCGATCAGCACCGCCTGGCAAAAGCTGCCTCGCCTCGTCCGCGACCTGTGCGCGGAGCTCGGCAAGGACATCGAGCTGGTCCTCACCGGGGCCGAGACGGAGCTCGACCGCCAGGTCCTCGAGCTTATCAAGGACCCTTTCACGCATCTCATCCGCAACGCCGCCGACCACGGGCTGGAGACCCCGGAGGAGCGCCGCCTGGTCGGCAAGCCGCCCCGGGGCACGATCCGGATCTCGGCCATCCACGAGAGCGGCACCATCACGATCGAGGTGGCGGACGACGGCCGCGGCCTCGACGTCGGGCGCATCGCCGCCAAGGCGCTCGAACGCGGGCTCGTGACCCCGGCCGAACTGGAGCGGCTCAGCGACGAGCGCATCGCGCGCTTCATTTTCGAGCCGGGCTTCACCACCGTGCACAACGTCTCCCACGTGTCCGGGCGCGGCGTCGGCATGGACGTGGTGCGCTCCAACATCGAGCTGATCGGCGGCTCGGTGGACGTGCGCTGGGTGCCGGGCGAGGGCTCCACCCTCACGATGAAGATCCCGCTGACGCTGGCCATCGTGGCGGCGCTCATCATCGAGACCGCTGGCCAGCGCTTCGCCATCCCGCAGGTGGCCGTGGTGGAGCTGGTGCAGCCGCGCTCCACCTCCGAGCACCGGCTGGAATCCATCAACGGCACCTGGCTCTTGCGCCTGCGCGACACGCTGCTGCCCGTCGTGCGGCTCGGCGCCATCCTGGGCATCGACCCGCCCAACCGGAAGCTCGACCCGGAGGCCGGCTTCATCGTCGTCCTGAAGCTCGGCAAGCGCTCCTTCGGCCTCGTCGTCGACAAGGTGTTCCACACCGAGGAGATCGTCGTGAAGTCGATCTCCAACCTGCTGAAGCCGATCAACGTCTTCTCCGGCAACACCATCCTGGGCGACGGCCGCGTGATCCTGATCCTCGATCCCAACGGGATCGTGCAGCGGATGGGCCACACGCCGGCGCCGACCCGCTCCGAGCGCGACGAATCGGCGCCGCGCCGCAGGGTGCAGGAGGACAAGAGCTCCTTCCTGATCTTCCGCGCCGGCGAGGGCGAGCTGAAGGCCGTGCCGCTGGCCGCCGTCACCCGCCTGGAGGAGTTCGAGGTCTCGCAGATCGAGACCGTCGGCGGACGCTCCGTCGCCCAGTATCGGGGCGACCTGATCCCCATCGTGCAGGCCGTGCCGGGCGCGCCCATGCACGCCAGCGGCATCCAGCCGGTGCTGGTGTTCTCCGAGGGCGACCGCACGGCCGGCATCGCGGTGGACGAGATCGTCGACATCGTCGAGGACCATCTCGACATCAAGGCGACCGGCCAGGCCCCCGGCATCGTCGGCTCGGCGGTGATTCGCGGCCGCGCCACCGAGATCATCGACGTCGCCCACTTCCTGCCGCTGGCCTATCCGGACTGGTTCGACAGCCCGGCCCCGACGACCAGCACCCGCTCCAACCGCGTGCTGCTGGTCGACGGAGCGCCGTTCTTCCGCGGCATGCTCGCCCCGGTGCTGAAGGCGGCCGGCTACGACGTGGTGGCGCTGGCGGAGGTCGACGCCGCGCTCACGGTGGCGCAGCGCAGCGCCGAGAGCTTCGCGGTGGTCGTGGTCGACATCGAATCGCGCGGCCGCAACGGCTTCGATCTCGCCGAGGGCTTCCAGGCCGACCGGCGCACCGCGGAGCTGCCGGTCATCGGAATCGCCTCGCGCCTGCACCCGGCCGCCGTCGAGCGGGCCCGGGCGCTGGGCCTGTTCGACGTCGTCGCCAAGTTCGACCGCGCCGGGCTGCTCGAAGCCATCGCCGAGGCGATCGAGGCCAAGGAGCCCGCAGCCGCATGACCCTGATGCCCCGCACCGGTTTCGAGGATGTCGAGACCAACCCCGAGATGCGCGAATACGTCACCGTGCTGGTCGACGGCCAATTGTTCGGCCTGCCGATCGAGTGCGTGCACGACGTGTTCATCGCCACCGAGATGACCCCCGTCCCGCTCGCCCCGCCCGAGGTGGCCGGGCTCCTGAACCTGCGCGGGCGCGTCGTGACGGCGATCTCGCTGCGGCGCGTGCTGAAGCTGGAGGACGGCGGCCAGAGCGCCGGCCGCATGGTGGTGGGCGTCGAATATGGCGGCGATTCGTTCGGCCTGGCGGTCGACGGCGTCGGCGAGGTGCTGAGCCTGGCGCTGGCCGAGATGCAGCCTCCGCCGATGAACCTCGACCCGCGCTGGTCGACGATCGCCAAGGGCGTTCACTGGCTCGACAACGGCCTCCTCGTGGTCATCGACATCCACGCCGCCCTCGGCCCCGCGATGATGTCGGACGGGTCCCGCACGGCCGCGTTTCCCATGCAAAAAGGTTTTCACCCATGATGAAGTGCCTGGTCGTCGACGACTCGCCCGTGATCCGCAAGGTGGCCCGCCGGATCCTCGAGGGCCTGGATTTCCACGTCGAGGAGGCCGAGGACGGCCAGCAGGCGCTGGCGCTGTGCCAGCGCGACATGCCCGACGCCGTGCTGGTGGACGCCGTGATGCCGGTGATGGACGGCTACGAGTTCCTCAAGACCCTGCGCCGCACGGCCGGCGGAAGCGCCCCCAAGGCGCTGATGTGGAACACCGAATACGACGTCGCCCTGGTGGCGCGCGCCATCCATTCCGGCGCAGACGACGTGCTCATGAAGCCGTTCGACCGCGCCCTCGTGGTCGAGAAGCTCGCCCAGGTCGGCCTCGCCTGACGCAGGCGCCGCAACGAGAAACCCCGCCGGGGTGCGGCGGGGCTTTCAGGTCGACGAAACCCTGGAGGGAGCGCCCGGTCAGGCCGGAATGCGCTCTTCGACGTCGTTGGGCTCGCGCAGCACGTAGCCGCGGCCCCAGACCGTCTCGATGTAGTTCTTGCCCTGCGAGGCGTTGGCCAGCTTCTTGCGGAGCTTGCAGATGAACACGTCGATAATCTTCAGCTCCGGCTCGTCCATGCCGCCATAGAGATGGTTGAGGAACATCTCCTTGGTCAGCGTCGTGCCCTTGCGCAGGCTCAGGAGTTCCAGCATCTGGTACTCCTTGCCGGTCAGGTGCACGCGGGCGCTGGCCACCTCGACCGTCTTCTGGTCCAGGTTGACGATGAGGTCGCCGGTGGTGATGACCGATTGGGCGTGGCCCTTGGAGCGCCGCACGATGGCGTGGATGCGCGCCACGAGCTCGTCCTTGTGGAACGGCTTGGTCAGGTAGTCGTCGGCGCCGAAACCGAGGCCGCGCACCTTGTCCTCGATGCCGGCGAGGCCGGAGAGAATCAGGATCGGGGTCTTGACCTTGGCCACGCGCAGGCTGCGCAGCACCTCGTAGCCGGACATGTCCGGGAGGTTCAAGTCCAGCAGGATGATGTCGTAATCGTACAGCTTCCCGAGGTCGATGCCTTCCTCGCCGAGATCCGTCGTGTAGACGTTGAAATTCTCGGACTTGAGCATCAGTTCGATGCTCTGGGCGGTAGCGCTGTCGTCTTCGATGAGAAGTATGCGCATTTCAGGTCTCCAAGCTCGTCCCTTGGTCCGCAACCGCAGCATCGACCGGCGGGACCCGGCTGAAGCTCTCAGGCGCCCCGAAGCGCGCCCTGATGATCTCGTTTTCCAACGTTACGCCGCAATGGTTAACAAAACCTGATTCTGATCCGCAAGCACCATTGCGCCCGAACTTCACGAATCGGGGTAAATTGTTGCTTGTGCAGCAGAAAAGACGAATGTTGGATCTCATGTAGCGGATTAAGCTTCTGTCCTAACCGACTCACCTGACTCACCCTTCGGAGCCCAGCCTCCGAAACTGTGCGACACACGAGTTCAGCCTGTGCATTCTTAATGGGACCGGTAAACGAATCGTTACGGACACGGCATGAGCCTTCATGATCACGACCGGCTGCATGCGCTGCGCGCAGACCTCGCCAACCTGGACGAGCTGACGATCTATGGCCGCGTCGCCAGCGTGCGCGGCCTCATGATCGAGGTGGCGGGGCCGCTCTCGGCCATGCATGTCGGCGGCCTGCTCGACATCGAGGTCGCGCCCGGCCGCAGCGTGCCCTGCGAGGTCGTCGGCTTTTCGGGCGACAGGGCGCTGGTGATGCCGTTCGGCGGCGTCGACGGGCTGCGGCGCGGCTGCCGGGCCGTGGTGCGCTCCGCTCCCGGGGGTGTGCGCCCGTCGCGCGGCTGGCTCGGGCGCGTGATCAACGCCATGGGCGAGCCCATCGACGGCAAGGGCCCCCTGCCCGCCGGCCCCGATCTCGTGCGCCTGCGCGAGGAGCCGCCGCCCGCCCATGCGCGGCGGCGCGTCGGCGAGCCGCTCGACCTCGGGGTGCGGGTGCTGAACACCTTCACGACCTGCTGCCGCGGCCAGCGCATCGGCATCTTCGCCGGCTCCGGCGTCGGCAAGTCCGTGCTGCTGTCGATGCTGGCCCGCAACGCGGGCTCGGACGTGGCCGTCATCGGGCTGGTCGGCGAGCGCGGACGCGAGGTGCAGGAATTCCTGCAGGAGGACCTCGGCGAGGCCGGCCTCGCCCGCTCCATCGTGGTGGTGGCGACCTCCGACGAGCCGGCGCTGATGCGCCGCCAGGCCGCCTACCTGACCCTGGCGATCTGCGAATATTTCCGCGACGAAGGCGCGGACGTGCTGTGCATGATCGACAGCGTCACCCGCTTCGCCATGGCGCAGCGCGAGATCGGCCTTGCCGCCGGCGAGCCGCCGACCACCAAGGGCTACACCCCGACCGTCTTCACCGAGCTGCCGAAGCTGCTGGAGCGCGCCGGCCCGGGCGTCGGCGAGGGCGCCATCACGGGCCTCTTCACCGTGCTGGTGGACGGCGACGACCACAACGAGCCCGTGGCCGACGCCGTGCGCGGCATCCTGGACGGCCACATCGTGATGGAGCGCGCCATCGCCGAGCGCGGCCGCTACCCGGCCGTCAACGTGCTGAAGTCGGTGTCGCGGACCATGCCGCGGTCCTGCGACCCCGAATTCTGGCCCGTCGTGCTGGCGGCGCGCCAGAACATGGCGACTTACGCCGACATGGAGGAGCTCATCCGGCTCGGCGCCTACCGGGCGGGTTCATCCGAGGAGGTGGACCGCGCCATCGCGCTGAATCCCGCCCTCGACGATTTCCTCCGCCAAGGTAAGGAAGAAGCAACCTCGTTGCGCGAAGGTTATCTCCGTCTCGCGGGGATCATGGCTGGTGCATGACGCCAGGATCGCCAGTGCAACTCGCAACCGCCCCGAACGGCTGCGCAGCGTGAGTAGAGTGGATGAAATCGCGGGATACCGTCATGCGCCTGAAGCGCTTCCAGGTCGACGAGAAACGTCGGCGGGTGGCGCAGATCGAGATGATGATCGCCGACTTCGAGCGGATGGTCCATGAGCTCGAACGCGAGGTCGCCAGCGAGGAGCAGAAGTCGGGCATCTCCGACAAGGCTCACTTCGCCTATCCGACCTATGCGCGCGCCGCCATGACCCGCAAGGAGAACCTCCAGCGGTCCGCCGACGAGCTGAAGACCCAGCTGGAGGACGCGCGCGCCGAGTTGGAGGCGGCCTTCCAGGAGCTCAAGAAGTTCGAGATCCTCGACGACCGCGAGCAGGCCCGCGAACGCGCCGCCGAGTCGGCGCGCGAGCAGTCCGACCTCGACCGCATCGGCCTCGCCATGCGGGCGGGCTTCGCCCGCGCCTGAGCCGGCGAGCTTTCCCGATCCCGGCGGGCCCGACCCGCAGCCCGGTCACGCCCCGCGGGTGATCGGGATGTCGGGAAAGCTGTCGGGATCGAGAAGACCGGCGATCCTCGGATCGTCGGCCACCTCCACGGCGAGCCTGTAGGGCGCGAAGCCCGAGCGCCTGTAGAAGGCGATCGCGCCCGGATGGTCCAGCGTGCAGGTGTGCAGCCAGACCCGGCGCACCGCCTGGCCCCAGGCGAGCTCCAGCGTGCGGTCCATCAGCCGCCGGCCGAGCCCCTGCCCCGTCGCAGCGTCCACCAGCCCGAAATAGACGATCTCCGCCTCTCCCTCCTGGCGCAGGTCGATCTCGACGAGCCCGATGTCGCGGCCGCCCTGCGTCGCCGCGAAGGCCATGACGCCGGGATCGGCCAGCACGGCCGAGACCTCCTCGTCCGACGCGCCCAGCCGCGAGAACCAGAACCACCGCTCCCCGATCGCCCGGTAGATGCGCTTGTAGCGCGCCGCCTCGCCCGGCCCGAAACGCTCCAGCGCGAGGTCGGCCGTCTCCGGCCGCGGCGCCCGGGGCGCGGGCGGCGCGCGCATCTCCAGATAGGTCACCACGGCCGCGATCTTGCCCGCGGGAACGTCCGAATAGCCGTCTCGAAGGGGGGCGTCGTTTGACATGGATCCGCGCAATTCCAGATAGACGGGTCCTAGCCTAGGGCTTCGCGCCCCGTCCGTCAGGAGACCCCGATGAAGATTGTGTCCGCCGCCGTCCTTCTCGTCCTGGCCGCCGGCGCGCCCGCGCGGGCGCAGCAGAGCCACGCCGGCCATGGCGCGGCCGCCCCGAAGGCGCAGGCGCGGTCGCCGTCCGACGCAGGCTACAAGGCCGCGATGGACAGGATGCACAAGGACATGACAGCGCCGCTGACCGGCGACGCGGACGTGGACTTCGTGCGGGGCATGATCCCCCACCACCAGGGCGCGATCGACATGGCCAAGGTGGAGCTGGAGCACGGGAAGGACCCGGCGCTGCGCAAGATGGCGGAGGAGATCGTCAAGGCCCAGGAAGCCGAGATCGCCGTCATGAAGGACTGGCTCGCCAAGCGCGGCAAGTAGCGCCTTTGCGCCGCGTGAGAGGGTTGAGGAAAGGCAATTCATTTCTGATGAATTGTTGGTGACAGGCCTGCCGATCTGTCCCACTGTCTCCCGAAAAGGGGGCGAGGCGGGATGGGGGTTGCGGGCGAGTTGCGCTTCGAGCGCATCGTCAAGGCGTTCGGCGGCGCGCAGGCGCTGAAGGGCGTCAGCCTGTCCGCGCGGCGCGGCGAGGCGCTCGCCCTGCTGGGCGAGAACGGCGCCGGCAAGTCGACCCTCATCAAGATCCTGGGCGGCGTCCACAAGGCCGATTCCGGGCGCATCGCGATCGACGGCGAGCCCTATGTCCACCGCCCGCCCCGGCGCAGCGAGCGCCAGGCCGTGGGATTCGTCCACCAGGATCTCGGTCTTCTCGAATGGATGACGGTGGCCGAGAATGTCGGCCTTGCCGGCGGCTACGCCTCCCGCCCCGTCTGGGGCCGGCTGGGCGTCATCGATTGGGACGAGACCACGCGCGTCGCAGCCCGCGCCCTGGCGCTCGTCGGCTGCGACATCGATCCCACCGCGCGGGTCCATACGCTGAGCCGGACCGAGAAGTCCCTCGTCGCCATCGCCCGCGCGCTGGTGGTGGAGTGCGACTATCTCGTTCTCGACGAACCCACCGCCAGCCTGCCCGCCGACGAGGTGGAGCGCCTGTTCGCCGCCATGCGGCGGCTGAAGGAGGCGGGAGTGGGCATGATCTATGTCTCGCACCGGCTCGACGAGGTGTTCCGCATCGCCGACCGGGTCGCCGTGCTGCGGGACGGGCTTCTCGTCGGCGAGCAGGCGGTCTCCGACACGACCCCCGAGGCGCTGGTCGGCATGATCGTCGGGCGCGACCTGGGCGACGGCTTCGTCCGCCCGCCAGCGGCGCCGGGATCGGTGCGGCTCTCGGCGCGCGGGCTGCGCACCGCGTCCGCCGGCCCGGTCGATTTCGACCTGCGGGACCGCGAGATCCTGGGCCTGGTCGGCCTGCGCGGCGCCGGGCAGGAGGAGATCGGCAGGGCGCTGTTCGGCGCCGTCCCGCATGCCGGCCGGATCGTGCTGGACGGGGCGGCGCCCGACCTCTCCTTGCCCGCCGCGGCGCTCCTGGCCGGGGTGGGCCTGATCGCCCGCGACCGCACCGAGGAATCGATCGCTCCCTCCCTCAGCGTCCGCGAGAACGCCTTTCTCAACCCCGCCGCGGCCGGGCGAAGCCTCGCCTCGCGCCTGTCGCCCCGGCGCGAGGCGCAGGCCGCCCGCAGCCTCGGCGCCGCGGTGGGACTGCGCCCGAACGATCCGTCCCTGCCGATCGAGAGCCTGTCGGGCGGCAACCAGCAGAAGGTCGTGGTCGGCCGATGGCTGGCCACGGGCCGTCGCCTCCTGATCGCCGAAGACCCGACCTCCGGCGTCGACGTCGGCGCCAAGGCCGAGATCTACCGGCTGATCGCCGGCGCGCTGGAGAGGGGCCTGGCGGTCGCCGTGGTCTCGACGGATTTCGAGGAGGTGGCGCATCTGTGCCACCGCGCGCTCGTGTTCAACCGGGGACGCATCGTGGGCGACCTCTCCGGTCCGGCGCTCACCGCCCGCGCCCTCGTCGCCGCCGCGTCAGCCTCGGAGGCCGCATGAACTCCATCGAATCCAACGCCCTGGAGCCGACGCCGGCCGAGATGCGCGGGCTTGCGCCCCGCGACCGGGCGCTGCGGCTCCTGCCGGTCTACGGGCTGCCGATCCTCACCGCGGCGCTGATCCTGCTGTTCTCGGCGCTGCTGCCCGAGACCTTCCCGACCATGCTGAACCTGCGCTCGATCATCTCCGACAAGGCCATCATCGCGCTGCTCTCGCTGGCCGCCATGATCCCCATGGCGGCGGGCAAGATCGACCTCACGGTCGGCTACGGCATCGTGCTCTGGCACATCCTGGCGATCTCCCTGCAGACCCAGTTCGGCCTGCCCTGGCCGGTGGCCGTCGTGATCGTCCTGGCGCTGGGCGCGCTGGTCGGCGCCGTCAACGGCGCGCTTGTCGAGGTCGCCCGCATCGACAGCTTCATCGCCACGCTGGGCGCCGGCACGGTCCTGTATGCGCTGGCGCTCTGGCACACCGGCGGCCGGCAGGTGGTCGCCCCGCTGCCGGACGGCTTCCTGGCGCTGAACGGCGCGGTCCTGTTCGGCCTGCCGGTCACCGGCTTCTACGTCCTGGCGCTGGCGCTGGCGATGTGGCTCGTGTTCGAGCACCTGCCGATCGGCCGCTATCTCTACGCCATCGGGGCCAACCCCAAGGCCGCAGCCCTCAACGGGATCCCGGTGCGGCGCTTCACGATGGCCGCCTTCGTGACCTCCGGCGCGCTCGCCGCCGCAGCCGGCGTGCTGCTCGCCTCCAAGCTGCGGATCGGGCAGGCCAGCGTCGGCCTCGAATATCTGCTGCCGGCCCTCGTCGGCGCCTTCCTGGGCTCCACGACGATCAAGCCCGGCCGGGTGAATGTCTGGGGCACCCTGGTCGGCGTGGCCGTCCTGGCCGTCGGCATCGCCGGCATCCAGCAATTCGGCGGCTCGTTCTGGGTCGAGCCGCTCTTCAACGGGGTGACGCTGCTCGTCGCCATCGGCATCGCCGGCTATGCGCAGCGCCGCAAGGGCGCGGCCGCCCGCCGTCCGCCGCCGGCCGATCCGGCCCCCGCCCCGTCCTGACCCGCCGCCTTCACCGCAGCCAAAACAAACAAGCGCCAATCAGGGAGAGAACCATGCTCAGACACCTCATCGCCGGCATCGCGGGGGCCGGCCTCCTGGCCGCCGCGGGACCGGTCAGCGCCGACGCCATCGCGGACGCCAACGCCTTCGTGGCCACCTTCGCGGGCCGCGCAAACAAGTGGGACGGCCCCGTCGCCGGCCCGAAAGCCGCCGCCGGCAAGACCATCGTGGTCCTGGCCGCCGACATGAAGAACGGCGGCGTGCTCGGCGTCTCCAACGGCGTCGCCGAAGCCGCCAAGGCGATCGGCTGGACGGTGCGCGTGCTGGACGGCGCCGGTTCCATCTCGGGCCGCACCGCGGCCTTCGGCCAGGCCCTGGCGCTGAAGCCCGACGGCATCGTCATCAACGGCTTCGACGCCGTCGAGCAGAAGGCCGGCATCGAGGCGGCCGGGGCGGCCAAGATCCCGCTCGTCTCCTGGCACGCCGCTCCCGTGATCGGCCCGGTGCCGGGCACGCCCGTCCGGGTCAACGTCTCGACCGACGCCATGGACGTCTCGCGCGCCGCCGCCCTGTGGGCCTTCGCGGACGCCGGCGGCAAGCCCGGCGTGGTGATCTTCACGGATTCGACCTACGCGATCGCGATCGCCAAGGCCAACAAGATCCGCGACGTCATCACGCAGGCCGGCGGCACGGTGCTCGAATATGTCGACACCCCGATCGCCGACACCTCGACCCGCATGCCGCAGCTGACGACCTCGCTGCTGCAGCGCTATGGCGCCAAGTGGACGCATGCGCTCGCCATCAACGACATCTATTTCGACTTCATGGGGCCCTCGCTGGCGGCGGCCGGCGTCAAGGGCGACGGCGCGCCCAAGGCCGTCGCGGCGGGCGACGGCTCCGAAAGCGCCTACCAGCGCATTCGCTCCGGCCAGTACCAGGCCGTGACCGTGGCCGAGCCGCTGAACCTGCAGGGCTGGCAACTCGTCGACGAGCTCAACCGCGCCTTCGCCAACGAGCCGTGGTCCGGCTACATCCCGCCGCTGCACGTCGTCACCAAGGCCAATGTGGAGTTCGACGGGGGACCGAAGAACACGTTCGATCCCGAGAACGGCTACCGCGACGCCTATCGCAAGATCTGGGGCAAGTAAGCGACCGCGTCCCGCGCCGACCCGGCGGCCCTCGTCGGCCGCGCGGGCGGCGCGTTTCGGCGACCGTCTCGGACGCGCGGCTCGCCGCGCCTGCGATCGGGCTTGCGGGCGTCAGCCGCTTCGTGCAGGACATGCCGCCATCGAGGCCTGCAGGGGGGCGACCAGGTCGTCAGGCATGAAACGCATCATGGATTTCATCTGGCCCCTCGTCGGGCTGGTCGCCGTCGTCTGGTCGGTCGAACTTCTCTACAAGAAGCTGAAAGCCGAAGCTGCGGTCGATCCCGCCGTCCGGGCCCTGCTGGAGCAGGGCGGCGTGTGGGACAACATCCGCACGATCGCGGGCGTCATCGCGGCCAAGATCGTCGCCATACCGCCCCACGCCTATCTGCTGTGCGCCCTGTCGACCCTGGTCGCCTACGCGGCGCTGGCCTGGTACGACCGGATCGCCCTGATCCACCTGAAGCGGCAGAAGGGCATCTCCTGGTTCTACATCGCGACCTGCTCCTTCGTGACCTACGCGCTGTCGCACAATATCGGGGCGTCGGTGTTCTCGGGCGGCATGGTCCGCTACAGGGCCTATACGGCCAAGGGCCTCTCGGCGGCCGAGGTCGCCGTGCTGGTGGCGCTGTGCTCCTTCACCTTCGCCTTCGGCACCATCCTGCTGCTGGGCCTCGTGCTGGTCGGCGAGCCGCATATCCTGCGGCCGCTGGTGAGCCTGTCGCCCTGGTTCGCCGTCAACGAGACCGCAGCCCGCCTGGTCGGCGTGGCCATGCTGGCCTTCTGCCTGCTCTACACCATCGGCTCCTGGCTGCACTTCAAGCCGATCGCGTTCGGCAAGCTGGAGATCGTCTATCCGCGCCTGCCGATCGTGGCCAGGCAGTACGCGGCCGCTCCGCTGGAGCTGATCGGCGCCGCAGGCATCATCTATTTCGCCCTGCCGGATGGAAGCCCGAGCTTCTTCATCGTGCTCGGCGCGTTCCTGATGTCGTTCTCGGCCGGCCTGCTGTCGCAGGTGCCGGGCGGCGTAGGGGTCATGGAGGCCGTGTTCCTGGCCATCATGCCCACCGTGCCGGCCCCGTCGGTCTTCGCCGCGCTGCTCGTCTGGCGGCTCTTCTACCTCATCCTGCCGCTCGTCTTCGCGCTTCCGGTGGTGCTGCTGTTCGAGCGCTCGCAGCTGGCCCGGGCGGCCACGCCGCTGGAGCCCAGGCCCCCCGTCTGAGGGCCGTCGGCGGCTCGCCTTCTCAGATGCTGCCGACCGTCTTCAGCCGCGCCCGGGGGTGGATCTCGGCCTGCGAGATCACCGGCGTCTCACGCCGGAAGCGCTCGATGATCGAGCGCACGAAGGGCCGCGCATAGGCGGACGTGACCAGCACCGGGATCTCCCCCTGTCGGGCGGCGTCCTCGAAGCGGTCGCGCACCAGGATGACGAAATCCTGCAGGCGCGAGGGCTGCATCGCGAGATGCCTGTCGTCGCCCTGGCCGACGATCGATTCCGCAAAGGTCGTCTCCCAGCCGGGCGACAGCGTGATGATCGGCAGCTGACCCTGCGGGTTGGTGTATTGCGCGCAGATCTGCCGGGCGATGCGCTGGCGCACCACCTCGGCGATGTCGCGCGGGTTCTTGGTGATGTTCACCGCCTCCGCGACGCCTTCCAGGATGGTCCCGAGATCGCGGATGGAGACGCGCTCGCCCAGCAGGATCTGCAGCACGCGCTGGATGCTGGTCATCGGGATCTGGCTGGGCGCCAGTTCCTTGACAAGGTCGCCATGCTCCTTGGGCAGCTCCTTCAGGAGCTTCTGCAGCTCCACATAGGACAGGAGCTCGCCGACATTGGCCTTGAGGATCTCGGTGAGGTGGGTGGAGATCACCGTGGCGGCGTCCACCACCGTGTAGCCCCGGATCTGCGCATCGTCGCGCAGCGAGGCGTCGATCCAGGTCGCCGGAAGCCCGAAGGTGGGCTCGATGGTGTGCTGCCCGGGCAGCTGGATCGAACCGCCCATGGGGTCGATCGCCATGAACTGGCCCGGATAGACGACGCCCTGGCCGGCGTCGACTTCCTTGAGCTTGACCACGTAGTTGTTGGACTCAAGCTGCACGTTGTCGAGGATGCGCACCGACGGCATCACGAAGCCCATCTCCATGGCGAGCGTGCGCCGCAGCGCCTTGATCTGCTCGGTCAGCCGGTCGCCGCCATTCGGGTCGTTGACGAGGGGCAGCAGCGCGTAGCCGATCTCGATCTTCAGGTCGTCGATCTTGAGGACCTCGGCCATGGTCTCTTCGCGCTGGGCCTGCGCCTCGCCGGCCTTGGCGGTCGCGGCGTCGGCCGTGGCGGTCGCCGCGTTCTCCAGCCGCGACAGCCGGCGGGCGAAGAAGGCCGCGCCCGCCGCGAGCCCCAGGAAGGGGATCATCGGAATGCCCGGCAGAAGGCCGATGATGCCCATCACGGCCGCCGACATGCCGAGCGCCTTCGGCATGGTGGCGAGCTGCTTGGACAGCGCCTTGGCGGCCGAGCCGCTGACGCCCGCCTTCGACACCAGCAGGCCCGCCGCGGTGGAGACGATCAGGGCGGGGATCTGCGACACCAGGCCGTCGCCGACCGTCAGGAGCGTGTAGCTCTGGCTGGCCTGCGCGAAGGTCAGATTGTGCTGCACCACGCCGATGATGATGCCGCCGATGACGTTGATGAACGTGATCAGCAGGCCCGCGATGGCGTCGCCGCGCACGAATTTGGACGCGCCGTCCATGGCGCCGAAGAAGGAGGATTCGTCCTCCAGGTCCTTGCGGCGCTTCTTGGCGGTGGCCTCGTCGATCAGCCCGGCCGACAGGTCGGCGTCGATCGCCATCTGCTTGCCCGGCATGGCGTCGAGCGTGAACCGCGCCGCCACCTCGGCGATGCGGCCGGAGCCCTTCGTGATGACCACGAAATTGACCACCAGCAGGATCGCGAAGACCACGATCCCGATGACGAAATTGCCCGCCATCACGAAGCTGCCGAAGGCTTCGATGACGTGCCCGGCGCCGCTCGTTCCCGTATGGCCGTTGGACAGGATGAGCCGGGTCGACGCCAGGTTGAGCGCAAGCCGAAGCATGGTCGCCATCAGCAGCACGGTCGGGAAGGCGGAGAATTCGAGCGGCGCCTCGATGAACAGCGCCGTCATCAGGATCAGCACCGACAGGATGATCGAGACGGCCAGGAACAGGTCGAGCATGAACGCCGGCAGCGGCAGGATGAGCACCACCAGGATGCCCATCACGGCGATCGCAAGCGCGATGTCGGGCCGGATGAGCGTCGCGCCCATCTTGCCGAAGTTCAGCCCGGCCCCGGCCGGCCGCGGCCTGGCCTGCGGCGCTGCGCCGTCGATCACCGAAACGTCGGTCATGCCCGCCCGAACCCCACGCGACGGCGGCCGGCGGAAAACCGGGCGCAGCCCTGGGCAATTTCTGCCGGGTTCATGGTTAGCGCCGGGTTAACGGCGCCGGGCCTGGCGCAGGATCAGCCGCGCATCCGCGCGCCGTCGGGATCGAACAGCGGGACCCGCTGCGGCGCGGCCCGGCGCTTCTCTCCGATGATCTCGATGGTGAAACCGTCGTCGACGTCCGCAAGCGCCTTGGGCACGTAGCCCATGGCCACCGAGGCGCCCGCCGCATGCGCATAGCCGCCCGACGTGACCCAGCCGACGGCCTCGCCGCCGTGCCAGATGGGCTCGTCCCCGATCGCGTCGGCGTCCGCGGCGTCCACCGTGAAGGTCACGAGCCGCAAGGCGCCGCCGCCGGCCCTCTCCTCCAGCGCTGCGTCACGGCCGATGAACTCGCCCTTCTGCGGGTGCACGAACCGCCCCAGCCCGGCCTCGAGCGGGCCATAGATGGGCCGGTACTCGCGCGCCCAAGTCCCGAAGCTCTTCTCCAGCCGCAGCGCGTTCAGCGCCCGCAGGCCGAAATGGCCGATCCCGAGGTCCTTCCCGGCGCTCCAGAGCGCGTCGAACAGCGCGCGCTGGCAGTCCGGCTCCACCCAGATCTCGTAGCCGAGGTCGCCCGTGAACGAGATGCGCCCCACGATGGCCGGCACGGGGCCGACATCCATGGCGGCGATCGACAGGAACGGGAACGCGGCGGTCGAGAGGTCCTGCCGGACGAGCCGTTGCAGCAGGTCGCGCGCCCGCGGCCCGGCGACGCTCAGGCCCTGCATGCGCTGGCCGAGCGGATCGATCCGCACGCCCGAGGCCGGCGCGTGCTGGAGGAACCAGCGCATGTGGTGCTGCTCGGCCGGGCCGGAGCCGATCACCAGAAAGCGCTCCGGGCCGAGCCTGCCAACCGTGAAGTCGCCGATCAGCTTGCCGCGCTCGTTCAGCATGGGGGTGAGCGTGATGCGGCCCTGGGCCGGCATGCGGCCGGCCAGCACCCTGGACAGGAACGCCTCGGCCCCCGGCCCCGTCACCTCGTATTTGGCGTAGCCGGACGTTTCCAGCACGCCGACGCGCTCGCGCACGGTGCGGCATTCCTCGCCGATCGGCCCGAACGCGTTGGAGCGGCGGAACGAGAACACGTCCTTCGGCTCCGTCCCGGCCGGCGCGAACCAGAGCGGGTATTCGAGGCCGTAGCTCTCGCCCATCACGGCGTTGTCGGCCTTGAGCCGGTCATAAAGCGGCGTGGTGCGCAGCGGCCGCCCGGCCTCCAGCTCCTCGTTGGGGAAGCGGATGCGGAAACGGCGCGAGTAGTTTTCCTTCACGCGTGCGTTGGTGGTCGCCAGCGTGGCCCAGTCGCCGTAGCGGGCGACGTCCATGGCCCAGACGTCGAAGCCCGGGTCGCCCTGAATCATCCAGTTCGCGAGCGCCAGCCCGACGCCGCCGCCCTGGCTGAAGCCCGCCATCACGCCGCACGCGACCCAGTAGTTGCGCAAGCCCCGCACGGGCCCGACCAGCGGGTTGCCGTCCGGCGCGAACGTGAACGGGCCGTTGATGATCTTCTTGATGCCGGCCCGGGCGAAGGCCGGGAAATGCTCGAAGCCGACCTCCAGCGAGGGCGCGATGCGGTCGAGATCCGGCTCCAGCAGGTCCTGGCCGAAATCCCATGGCGTCTGCGTCTCGGACCAGGCCTTACCGGCGCGCTCATAGGTGCCCATCAGCATGCCGCCGCGCTCCTGGCGCGTGTAGATCTCGCCCTCGAAGTCCAGCGCCGTGATCACCTCCTTGCCGGTGGCGGCGTTGACCTCCGCCACCTCGGGCATGTCCTCGGTGAGCAGGTACATGTGCTCCATGGCGAGCACCGGCAGCTCCAGCCCGGCCATGCGGCCGCATTCGCGCGCCCAGAGGCCGCCGGCGTTCACCACGTGCTGGGCGTGGATGGTCCCCTGCTCGGTGACGACGTCCCAGGATCCGTCCGGGCGCTGCACGGTGTCGACCACGCGGTTGCGCAGCACGATCTCCGCGCCCTTCAGTTGGGCCGACTTGGCGTACGCATGCGTGGTGCCGTAGGGATCGAGATGCCCCTCCAGCGGGTCGTACATGGCCCCGACGAAGCGGCTCTCGTCGATCAGCGGCATCAGCCGCTTGGCCTCGGCGGCCGAGATGATCTCGGTATGCATGCCGAGATAGCGCCCCTTGGCGTGCGCCATCCTGAGCCAGTCCATGCGCTCGGGCGTCCCCGCCAGCATCACGCCGCCGGTGAGGTGCAGCCCGCAGGAGACGCCCGACAAGGCCTCGATCTCGCGATAGAGCTCCACCGTGTATTGCTGCAGCTTGGCGACGTTGGGATCGCCGTTGAGCGTGTGGAACCCGCCCGCCGCGTGCCAGGTGGAGCCCGACGTGAGCTCCGCCCGCTCGATCAGCACGACGTCCGTCCAGCCCGCCTTGGCGAGGTGGTAGAGCACCGAGCACCCGACGACGCCGCCCCCGATGATCACGGCCTGGGCTTGGGTTTTCATGGCGCAACTCCGAGTTTGTGGGAATGAGGCCGCGTCGATGGCAGCCTCAGGCAGTGTCCGTTGCGACGGATGCGAAACTGTCCGATCATGCGGGGTAGGCCTTGCCCAAAGTCGAGCAGAACACGCGCGAGGTGATCGCCCGGCTGGAGCGGGAGGGCTGGCGGTCGATCGGCGGCGCACGGCACGAAAAGTTTTCGCATTCCGCTTTTCCGGGCATGCGGATCATGGTTCCGCGCCACCGCAGCCTGTCGGTGGGAGTCGCTCTGGACATCGCCAAAAAGGCGGGTTGGCTTTGAGGACGCTCAGCATGAGGACATTCGTTGGAATACTGGACGGGCGCGCGGACGTCTGGGGCGTGCGTGTGCCCGACGCGCCAGGATGCTACGGCGGCGGAGCCACGGCCGAAGAAGCCGTCGCAAGCGCCGTCGAGGCGCTCGCGGATTTGCTCCAGGACGATGACTACGTTCGCGCCACGCCGCTGAACCCGACCCCGATCGAGGCTCTCCGCGAGCGCCCTGACATTAAGGCCGGTCTCGCCGCAGGTGACGTTCTCGTGCTGCTGTCGGCGCCGGGCGACGCCGGACGGAATGATCGTACCCCCATCGCGGCCGAGTAGTCGCCACCGAGCGGGCCATCCTTTCCATGGCATGGTCCTCAATAATCCGTCGGCGCGCCGCCTTCGGCCTTGCGGCGGGCGACGAAGGCTTCGAGCTCTTCCCTGATGGCGGGAGCGAAGGCCGGTTCGTGGTAATTCGCCAGGCGCTGCTTGTAGAGCCGGTTGGCGGTGTCATAGGCGGTCGGCGAGCCGGCCTCCCGCCAGCTCTCGTAATTGCGCCAATCGGAGATCATCGGGGCGAAGAAGGCGGTGCGGTAGCGCGCCTGGGTGTGGGCGCAGCCGAAGAAGTGGCCGCCAGGGCCGACCTCGCGCATGGCCGAGAGGGCGAGCTCGTCCTCGTTCACCCGCACGGGGCGCAGGAACTCCGACACCATGTCGAGCAGGTCGGCGTCCAGCACCATCTTCTCGAAGGAGGCCTGCAGGCCCCCCTCCATCCAGCCCGCTCCGTGCATGAGCAGGTTGGTTCCGCCCATGATGGCGCCCCAGAGCGAGAACACGCTCTCATAGGCCGCCTGGGCGTCCAGCGTATTGGCCGCGTTGGCGTTGGAGGAGCGATAGGGCAGGCCGTAGCGCCGCGCCAACTGGCCGCCGAGCAGCGCCGCCTTCATGTATTCCGGCGTGCCGAAGGCGGGCGCGCCTGACTTCATGTCCACGTTGGAGGTGAAGCCGCCATAAACGAAGGGCGCGCCGGGCCGCACGATCTGGCACAGCGTGAGGCCGGCCAGCGCCTCGGCGTTTTGCTGCGCCACCGCGCCTGCGATGGTCACGGGCGCCATCGCGCCGGCCAGCGTGAACGGCGTCAGCACCACCACCTGGTTGCGCTTCGCCATCTGGATCACGCCCTCCAGCATCGGCCCGTCGAGCCGCAGCGGCGAGGACGAGTTGATGATGGTGAAGAGCGACGGCTCGCGCTCCAGCGTCGCGTCGTCGATCCCGCGCGCGATGCGGATCATCTCGATGGCGTCGAGGTTGCGCTCGCGTCCCAGCGAATAGGCGTGGATCGGCTTGTCCGACAGCGTCAGCATGTCGTAGAGCGCGTCGAGGTGGCGCACCGATGCATGGATGTCGGCGGGCTCCACCGGATAGCCGCCCCACAGGTGGACGGCGTCGAGCCCCTGCCCGAGCTTCAGGAAATTCTGGAAATCGGCGCGGCAGCCGGGTCGCCGGCCGCCGTCGCGGTCGGCCGCGTTCGGGGCGCTCGCGACGGAGCAGAAGGCCAGGGCGTCGCCGCCCAGCGTCAGGCTGCGGGCGGGGTTGCGGGCATGCAGGGTGAAGACGCGGGGCGCGAGCCCGATCTGGGCCTCCACCAGCGCGCGCGGGAAGCGCACCCGCTGCGACGACGGATCGACCTCTGCGCCCGCCTCGCGCAAGATGCGCCGGGCGCCTTCGTGCAGGAAGTCCATCCCAATCTCTTCCAGGATGGCCAGGGAGGCCTCGTGGATGGCCTCCAGCTCGTCGGCCGAGACGGCCGGCGTGGGCGCGAAAGGCAGCCGGGGCTGCGGGCGCACGCCAGGGGCCGCGGCGGGGTCGCCCTCGCCGCCGCCGTCTCCGCGCCCCCTGCGCCGCCGTCCCCTGGTCTCGCTTGCGGCGTCCGACACTGGCGTCTCCTGGCGGGGCGATCTGGCGGGGGCGGTCGGCGGAACCGGCGCGGCGGGGTTGACGAAAGTCAGTCTCGACCAAGGCCGGGCGGCCGCTTGCCCTGAAGCCGACATGCACTGGCCCAGCCTCGACGCCGGACCCGCACGCCCCCGCGTCGCGCGGCCGCGCCGCGACGCAATTTCAGCCGGACGAATTCAAGCTCATGTCGCCGCGATGTCATCGGATGTCTTGCGGGCGACAATGCGTTATAGGGAACGCCGACAATCTGACACCATCGCCCGCCGCCCTTGCGGGCGCCTGTCCGGAGATGAGCCTGATGGCCGGAGACGATCTCGACCTCAATTCCCTGTCGGACGACGAACTCGTCGAGCAGATGCACGACGACCTCTATGACGGCCTCAAGGAAGAGATCGAGGACGGCGTTAGGATTCTCCTGTCGCGCGGCTGGACCCCCTACGACCTGCTCACGCAGGCGCTGGTGGAAGGCATGCGGATCGTCGGCAACGATTTCCGCGACGGCATCCTGTTCGTCCCGGAAGTGCTGATGTCCGCCAACGCCATGAAGGCCGGCATGTTCATCCTGCGGCCGCTCCTGGTGGAGACCGGCGCGCCCAAGATCGGCAAGATGGTGATCGGCACCGTCAAGGGCGACATCCACGACATCGGCAAGAACCTCGTCTGCATGATGATGGAGGGCGCCGGCTTCGAGGTCATCGATCTCGGCATCAACAACCCGGTCGAGAACTATCTCGAGGCGATCGCGACCCACCAGCCCGACATCCTGGGCATGTCGGCGCTGCTCACCACCACCATGCCCTACATGAAGGTCGTCATCGACACGCTGAGCGAGAAGGGCATGCGCAACGACTATGTGGTGCTGGTCGGCGGCGCGCCGCTGAACGAGACCTTCGCCAACGCCATCGGGGCCGACGCCTATTGCCGCGACGCCGCCGTGGCGGTGGAAACCGCCAAGAGCTTCATGGCCAAGCGCCAGGGCTCGGTGCAGTCGAAGACGGCTTGAGGCGAAATCCCCTCCGCCGTCATCCCCGGCGCGCCGAAGGCGCGGGAAGGGGACCCAGCGGGACGGCGCCGAAAGGGTCTGGATCCCCTTCCCCTCCGCGGCTTCGCCGCTCCGGCCGGGGATGACGGCGAGAGGGTTGGCTCATTGCCTATGGTTCAATCGGGTGACGACCGGCAGGGAGGAGACATGGCGGCGCCCGCTCCCCCCAAGACCCTCGTGATCGCCTGCGGGGCGCTCGCCCGCGAGCTGCTGGCCGTCGTGGGGGCCAACCGGCTGACCCATCTCGACGTGACCTGCCTGCCCGCCATCCTGCACAACCGGCCGGAAAAGATCCCCGCCGAGGTGCGCCGGAAGATCCGGGCGGCGCGCGGGCGCTACGACGAGATCCTGTGCCTCTATGGCGATTGCGGCACCGGCGGCCTGCTGGACGAGGTCCTGGCCGAGGAGGGCGTCGCCCGCATCGAGGGCGCGCATTGCTACGAGTTCTTCATGGGCGCTCCCGATTTCGCGGCGCTGACCGACGACGACCCGGCGACCTTCTTTCTCACCGACTACCTCGTCCGCCATTTCGACCGGCTTATCGTCAAGGGGCTCGGCCTCGATCGCTTCCCGCAATTGCTGCCGACTTACTTCGGCAACTACACGCGCGTGGTGTACCTGGCGCAGATCGAGGACCCGTCGCTCGACGCCAAGGCCCGCGCCGCGGCCGAGCGGCTGGGGCTCGCCTTCGAGAAGCGCGTGACCGGGCTGGGCGGAATCGCCGGGTTCGTGACGCCGAAGAACGCCGATGCCAAACACCCAAGCCCCTCACCCTGAGGAGCCCGGCGCAGCCAGGCGTCTCGAAGGATGAGGGGTATCGTTGGAATGACGGGAACCGCCAGGTTCAAACGAGAGACGCCACCATGCCCCAGCTCACCATCCTTTATTGGCGCGACATCCCCACGCAGGTGATCGCCAAGGCCGGCCGCACGGCGGCCAAGCGTGAGTTGTCGAAGCGCTTCATCGAGGCCGTCGACATGGCGGCGATGCGCTCCGGAGCGGCCAGCACGGACGACTACCTCGCCGACTGGCGCAAGGGCGACCCGGTCGAATGCGGCGCCGATCTGGAGGCCGAGGCGGCCGCGGCCGCCGAGCGGCTGGAAGCCGAATACGACAAGGCCGCTCTCAAGATGCTGATCGACAACCAAGGTCGCGCCTAGAGCATTTTCCAGCGCATGGAGCGTCGGCTCCGGCGACCGGATCGGCTCAACTGCGCGAGCGATCCCGGCCCGTGAGACACACGATGCTGACCCCCGCCGCCTTCGAACCGCCCGGCAAGGCGCCCCCCCGGGGCGAGCGCCGCCTGCGCTTCTTCTCCATCCGCCACGCCCGGATGATGGAGACGCTCTACGGCGCCTTCGAGCCGCTGCTGACGCGGCTGCATCCGGCTTTCGCCTGGATCGGCTACGACCGCCTGGAGCGCCCGGCCGCAGCGGTGGAGCGCGCCGTCAAGGGGGCGCTCTTCGACTGCCGCATGTGCGGCCAGTGCGTCCTGTCCTCGACCGGCATGTCCTGCCCGATGAACTGCCCCAAGAACCTGCGCAACGGCCCCTGCGGCGGCGTGCGTCAGGACGGCGGGTGCGAGGTCTATCCGGACATGCCCTGCGTCTGGGTGAAGGCCTGGGAGGGCAGCCGCCTCATGCGCGCAGGCGACGCCATCGCCGCGCCTCAGCCCCCCATCGACCACCGGCGCAAAGGGGAATCATCCTGGCTGCGGGTCGCGCGCGAGACGAACGGCGCGGCGCCGCCCGCGCCCTCGGCGCATTGAGCCGGCCATGACCCTGGACGGAGACGCCCGGATGGCGCCGCACCCCGACGACATCGGCCCGGAGCCGCACGCCCCGCTGCCGCCCCTGCCGGGCCACTCCTCCCGCGGGCGGCTCGAGCGCGTGCTGCGCCGCGGCGAGTTCGCCGTCACGGCGGAGCTGAACCCGCCCGATTCCGCCGACCCGGAGGAGGTCTACCACCGCGCCCACATCTTCGAGGGCTGGGTCGACGGCATCAACGCCACCGACGGCTCCGGCGCCCATTGCCACATGTCGAGCGTGGCCATCTGCGCGCTCCTGACCCGCATCGGCTACTCGCCGATCATGCAGATCTCCTGCCGCGACTACAACCGCATCGCCATCCAGGGCAACGTGCTCGGCGCGGCCGCGCTGGGCGTCTGCAACGTGCTCTGCCTGACGGGCGACGGCGTGCAATGCGGCGACCATCCCGAGGCCAAGCCCGTCTTCGACCTGGACTCCACCTCGCTTCTGTCGGTGATCCGCACCATGCGGGAGGAGAAGCGCTTCCTGTCCGGCCGCAAGCTGACGAGCGCTCCAGACCTGTTCCTCGGCGCGGCCGAGAACCCCTTCGCGCCGCCCTATGATTTCCGGCCGATCCGGCTCGCCAAGAAGATCGCCGCGGGCGCGCAGTTCTGCCAGACGCAGTACTGCTTCGACCTGCCCTTGCTGGAGCGCTTCATGCAGAGCGTCCGCGACATGGGGCTGGACCAGCGATGCTTCATCCTGGTCGGCGTCGGGCCGCTCGCGTCGGCCCGCACGGCGCGGTGGATGCGGGCCAATGTGGCGGGGGTGCACATCCCCGATCACGTGATCGAGCGCCTCGAGGGCGCGCAGAACCAGAAGGCCGAGGGCAAGCGGATCTGCATCGAGATGATCCAGCGCATCCGCGAGATCCCCGGCGTCTCCGGCGTGCACGTCATGGCCTACCGGCAGGAGGAGTATGTCTCGGAGATCGTGCACGAGTCCGGGGTGCTGCGCGGCCGCACTCCGTGGCGGCGCGATTTCCAGCCGAGCATGCAGGCGGTCGAGAGCCTCGGCGCCTGAGGCCTGCGGAGTGACAAAACAAACGCTATGTTTTTCATAGCGAACGAGCTGTGCTATCTACGCGCCGCCCGAGAGGCGGCTGACGCCCCTGATGGAGGACCGACATGACGGAGACTGTGATCACCTCGGACCGGAAGAAGGTGGTGATCGGGTTCGAACATCGTTTCGTCATGATCGGAGAACGCATCAACCCCACGGGCCGCAAGCTCCTGGCGGCCGAAATGGCGGCCGGCGATTACAGCCGCGTCGTGGCCGACGCGGTCGCGCAGGTCGAGGCGGGCGCCCAGATGCTGGACGTGAACGCCGGCATCCCGCTGGTCGACGAGCCCAAGATTCTCGCCGAATGCATCAAGCTGGTGCAGAGCACCGTGGACGTGCCGCTCTCCATCGACTCCTCGATCGTGGCGGCGCTCGAGGCCGGCCTGGCGGTCTACAAGGGCAAGCCGCTGGTGAACTCCGTCACCGGCGAGGAGGAGCGCCTCGAGCAGGTGCTGCCGCTCGTCAAGAAGTACAACGCCGCCGTGGTGGCCATCTCCAACGACGAGACCGGCATCTCCGAGGACCCGGACGTGCGGTTCGCCGTGGCCAAGCGCATCGTCGAGCGCGCCGCCGACCACGGCATTCCCCGCGAGGACATCGTCGTCGACCCGCTGGTGATGCCCGTGGGGGCGATCAACGACGCCGGCCGCAAGCTCATTCATCTGCTGCGCCGCCTGCGCGAGGAGCTGAAGGTCAACACCACCTGCGGCGCCTCCAACTTCTCCTTCGGCCTGCCCAACCGGCGCGGCCTCAACGCCTCCTTCCTGCCGATGATGATCGGCGCCGGCATGACGTCGGCGATCATGAACCCGCTGCATCTGGAGGACATCCAGGCCATCCTGGGCGCGGACGTCGTAATGGGGGCCGACCCCAATTGCGGCGCCTGGATCCGCAAGTTCCGCGAACCGGCCCCGGAGGGCGCCGCCGGCGAGGGCGGCCGCCGCCGCGAAGGCCGGCGGAGGGCGCGCGAGCAGGCGTGACCCGCCGACGCTCGGGCGCGAAACTCTCCCCGCTCCGCGGGAGTGGGTTCCACACCGAGCCTATGACCTCCCTGCGCACCCCCGAAAGCTGCCCGTGACCGACGCCCCCGACCATCTCGTCGTCTTCACCCCCTCCGGCAAGCGTGGACGCTTCGCCGAGGGCGCGAGCGTGCTGGAGGCCGCGCGCAAGCTGGGCGTGGACCTGGATTCGGTCTGCGGCGGGCGCGGCATCTGCGGGCGCTGCCAGGTCGAGGTGGCCGAGGGCTCCTTCGCCAAGCACGGGGTCGAATCCCGCCAGGACCACGTCACCGCCTGGAACGCGGTCGAGGAGCGCTACGTCTCCAAGCGCGGGGCGTTGGCGCAGGGCCGTCGGCTCGGCTGCCAGGCGCGGCTTTGCGGCGACCTCGTGATCGATGTTCCGCCGGATTCCCAGGTGCATCGCCAGGTCGTCCGCAAGCGGGCCGAGGCCCACCCCATCGAGATCGATCCGGTCGTGCGGCTCTATTACGTCGAGGTCGCCGAGCCCGACATGCACGACCCAGCCAGCGACTTCCGCCGCCTGCAGACGGCGCTGGCCGAACAATGGAGCGTGGAGGGCGTCACCGCCGGCCTGCCGGTGCTGGCCGGACTGCAGAAGACGCTGCGCGCCGGCGCCTGGAAGGTGACGGCCGCCATCCGGCGCGGCGGCGAACTCGTGGCGCTCTGGCCGGGCCTGCGGGAGGCCGTCCATGGTCTCGCCGTCGATGTCGGCTCCACCACCATCGCGGCGCATCTGACGGACCTCATCACCGGGGAGGTCGTGGCCTCGGCCGGGCTGATGAATCCGCAGATCCGCTTCGGCGAGGACCTGATGAGCCGGGTCTCCTACATCATGATGAACCCGGGCGGCGACCGGGAGCTGACGCTGTCCGTCCGCGAGGCGCTCGACAGCCTCGTCGGCGAGGTCGCACGCGAGGCCGGCATCGAGCGCGGCGACGTGCTGGAGATGACGCTGGTGGGCAACCCCATCATGCATCACCTCGTGCTGGGCCTGGACCCGGTCGAACTCGGCGGCGCGCCTTTCGCGCTCACCATCGACGGCGCCTATGAGACCGCCGCGGTCAATCTCGGCGTCAGGATCGCGCCAGGCGGCCATGTCTACGCGCTGCCCTGCATCGCCGGGCATGTCGGGGCCGATACGGCCGGCGTGGTGCTGTCCGAAGGCCCGTACCTGAAGGACGAGCTCACGCTGCTGGTGGATGTCGGCACGAACGCCGAGATCGTGCTGGGCAACCGCGAGCGCCTGCTGGCCTGCTCGTCGCCCACTGGCCCGGCCTTCGAGGGCGCGCAGATCTCCTGCGGCCAGCGCGCCGCGCCGGGCGCCATCGAGCGCGTGCGCATCGACCGCGAGACGCTGGAGCCGCGCTACAAGGTGATTGGCTGCGACCTGTGGTCCGACGAGCCGGGCTTCGACGAGGCGACGAGCCAGACCGGCGTCACCGGCGTCTGCGGCTCCGGCATCATCGAGATCATCGCCGAGATGTGGCTGGCCGGGATCATCACGCAGGACGGCGTGGTGGACGGGGCCATGGCGGCCCGTTCGCCGCGCATCGAGGCCCATGGCCGCACCTTCTCCTACCTGCTGCGCGAGGGCGAGCCGCGCCTCGCCATCACGCAGAACGACGTCCGCGCCATCCAGCTCGCCAAGGCGGCGCTCTACGCCGGCATCAAGCTGCTGATGGACCGCTATGGCGTCGCCCGGGTGGAGCGCATCACGCTGGCGGGCGCGTTCGGCAGCCACATCGACGTCACCTACGCGATGGTGCTGGGCCTGATCCCGGATTGCGACCTCGCCAAGGTGGCGTCGGCCGGCAACGCCGCCGGCACCGGCGCGCGCATCGCGCTGCTGAACGCCAGGTCGCGGGCGGAGATCGAGGGCGTCGTCCAGCGCATCGAGAAGATCGAAACCGCGCTGGAGCCCGCCTTCCAGGAGCACTTCGTCAACGCCATGGCGCTACCGAACAAGCAGGACGCCTTCCCGGAACTCGAAAAGGTCGTACGCTTCCCCGCACCGAAGGTCGCGGCGGGCGGCGAGGAAGGCGGTCGCCGACGCCGCCGGCGGGAAACATAATTCAAACCTGATCTTAACGCATTTCGCAGCAGGTTGGCCGGATGACCATCCTGGCGTCCAGCGCATGATCAACTTGCCGATATTCACTGCTGCGGGAGTTCTTGGCGTCCTGTTTGGATGGGCGGCGGTCTCCCCCACCCGTTGGCTGCGATGGAGCGGCCTCATCCTCAGCCTCCTTTATGGCGCCGCTTACCTCTGGCTCTACAACGCCATTCTCCCGCTCGGCTCGCCGCGCCAAGTGTCTGTCGGCCTGCTCTATTATCCGATGGGTGCGCTGCCCCTCGCTCCGATCGCGATCGGCGCCCTCCCCCGTCTCGCCGTGAGAAAGCTGCGCTCCGCCTTTTCGCCAGCGCAACCAACCTGACGCCTTATTCCTCAATCAGCGCGAAAAGGTCCACGTCCACCATCCCCTTGTCGCTGATCTTCAGGTGCGGGATCACCGGCAAAGGCAGGAAGGCGACCTGCAGAAAGGGCTCGGCCAGCACGACGCCGAGCGACTTCGCCGCCGCCCGCAGCGGGATCAGGGCGTCGCGCACCTCCTCGAAAGTGAGCAGGCTCATCAGCCCCGCCACCGGCAGGGCGAGTTCGGCGGTGACGCGTCCGCCCTCGGCCACCACGAAGCCGCCCTCGATGGCGCCGAGGCGGTTGACCGCCACCGCCATGTCGGCCTCGTCCGCGCCCACGACGCAGATATTGTGGCTGTCGTGCCCGACCGAGGACGCGATCGCGCCCCGCGTCATGCCGAACCCCTTCACGAAGCCGCGTCCGATCCCCGAGCCGGCGACGCTCAGCCCGTGCCGCTCCACCACGGCGACCTTTACGGCGTCCTGGTCGAGGTCGATCCGGCGCTCGCCATTGCGATAGGGCAGCGTCAGCGTGAGGCGCTCGGTGATGATCTTGCCCGGGATGACGCCGATCGCCAGCGTCGTGGGGCCTGGCCCCGGACAGGCGAAATCGGCCGGCTCGACCCGGCGCGCCTTGACGCTGTGGCGCCCCACCGGCGCGACGCTGCGGCGCGCGGCGAAGAGGTCGTCCCCGACGAGGCGGCCGGCGCTGATCACCCCGGACACGACGCAGCGCTCCAGGTCGTCCAGCAGGGCCATGTCGGCGCGCCATCCGGGCGCGACCAGCCCGCGGTCGCGCAGGCCGAAGGCGCGGGCGGCGGAGATCGAGGCCATTCGGTAAGCGTCGAGCGGGCGCGCGCCGAGCCCGATGGCGGTGCGGATCAGGTAGTCGAGATGCCCCTCCTCGGCGATGTCGAGCGGATTGCGGTCGTCCGTGCAGAACGCCATGAAGGGGGCGAGATCGGGCGTGATCAGCGGCGCCAGCGCATGCAGGTCCTTGGACACCGAGCCCTCGCGCACCAGCACGGTCATGCCCTTGGACAGCTTCTCGCGCGCCTCGGCGGCGGTGGTCGCCTCATGGTCGGTCCTGATCCCGGCGGCGCAGTAGGCGTCGAGGTCGCGCCCCGTCACCAGCGGCGCATGGCCGTCGATGTGGCGGTCCTGGAATGCCGCCAGCTTGGCGAGGCAGGCCGGGTCGCCATGGATGACGCCCGGGAAATTCATGAACTCGGCGAGGCCGATGACCTTGGGATGGTTCTTGAAGGGCAGCAGGTCCGCCGCCTCCAGCCGCGCCCCGGACGTCTCCAGATGGGTGGCCGGAACGCAGCTGGAGAGGTTCACCCGCAGGTCCATGATCGTCTCGGCGGACCAGTCGAGGAAATAGCGCAGCCCCTCGGCGCCCAGCACGTTGGCGATCTCGTGCGGGTCGCAGATGGCGGTCGTGACCCCATGGCGCAGCACGCAGCGGTCGAACTCGCCGGGCGTCACCAGCGAGGATTCCACGTGCAGGTGCGTGTCGATGAAACCCGGAACCACGATGCGCCCCCGCGCATCGACCTGCCGGGCGCCGACATAGTCGCCGCCGACGCCGACGATCCGGTCGCCGCAGACAGCGACGTCGCCCGCTGCGAGGTCGCCCGTCACCAGGTCGAGGACGCGGCCGCCCTTGACGACGAGATCGGCCTCCGTCTCGCCCCTGCCCTGCCGGATCATGCGATGGAGCAGCGCCGCGCAATCGGTCATGTGCGTCTCCGGACCAGCCCAGGTCCTGACGATGGAGGAGGCCGGGCCGCAGGTCCAGAGGGCCGCATCCGCGGCCGGGCCGGAGGCCGCGCGTCCGCCTGGCGGCCAGGGCTTGCTCGACCAGCGGTTGAGAGATGATTTCCGCACTCTTCAGGAGCGCGCAAAGAAAAAGCCCGGCTTTCGCCAGGCTTTTTAAAGTTGAAGCAATCGCCACTTTCGTGACCGCCTGGACGGTACCATAGCGCCGGGGGCGACCAAGTTACCCTTTCGTAACCTGTTGCCGCCCTGTGCTCGTCGCTCCGCCCGCCAGACACGAGCATGCTGCAAAAAGGTCCGAAACAGCATGGTCTAGCGCGGCGCGGCCGGCGCCGCCGGCGATGTTTCCGACCCCGGCGCGCTGGCCGAACCCGGAGCATTGGGCGCCTTGGGGACGTCCGCGTTGGGGTTCTGGCCCACCGGGTAGCGGGTGGCGTTCGGCGGCGCCTGCGGAGCGTGGCCGAACATTTGCGGGGTGACCGCCGCAATGGCGATCGCGGCCACCAGCACGGCGAGGCCGACGGCCCACTTCATCCCCGAATGCATGCTGCGACGTGGATCGCTGTCTCGTAGGCCCATGATCGTCTCCTTTCGGCGAAAAACGTCTTCCGCCAAGGAGTGTTCCCGGTCTCCGCTGAATGCGCCTCGATCGGTGCAGGGCGAGCGGGAATGTCCGTCGTCGCGAGGACTGGGCGCCGACCCTTCGCACAATCGTTCATGGCTCAAAAGAACTTGGAACGGACGTGATTATGCTCGCGTTATGCAGCCATCGCCATGAAGGAGGACACCATCATGAAGATCTTTGCTCTCGCCATCGCGGCCACCCTGGCCGCCTCGGCCGCCTACGCCCAGGACACGACCGTCATCCACAAGGAAGGCTTGATGGGCAGCAAGAAGACCGTGATCAAGCGCGACACCGATTCCGACGTCGCCGTGCGCCGCAAGGTGGAGGTCCACACCGGCTCCCTCAGCGACTGCAAGACCAAGACGGTGAAGAAGACCAACGAGATGGGCGACACGGTCAAGAAGACCAAGTCGACCTGCTGAGATCAAGATCGCAACCTGTCTGAGACAGGCCCGGCCGCTCACCCGGCCGGGCCGTGACGCCATGGGCGCCCGGCCCGCGCGGGCTGGCGCCGGGGAGCCAGCATGACGATTCCCGTTCCGTCGCATCGCGCTCCAACCTTCGCGGCGATCTCCGCCGGGGTGCTGGTCGCGCTATCTTGCGTCGGCCTCGCCTTTTCGGGACCCGATATCTCGGTAGGCCACAAGGTGGCGCCCTCGATGGGCGGCCGCGGCGAACCTGACGACGCCGGCCTTGCGCTTGGCGAAACCACCCCCGCCAGCCGCGACGTGCGCGTCGTGCTTGCGTCTCCCTTCGGTCCGGCCCCGTCCGGCCCCGCGCAGCCGATCCTCAGGCCGGCCCTGCAGGCCAAGCCGTCGCCGGAGCCTGTGAGCGAACCCGCCGCCCCGGCGCCGGTGGACCTCGCTCCGGCGGCTCCGGAGACCGCCGCGGCGCCGCCGGCGTCCACCCTGGCTCCGCTTGCCGCTCCCGCGGCCGTCGCGGCTGTCGCAGCCGCCTCGGGCGGCGTCCGCAAAGTTGCGAAATCCAGGGTGACTGAGCGGCGGGCCAGGCGCACGAGGGTGGCGCAGGTCAGGCGGCCGGGGTTCAGGCCGCCCCCCTTCCTGGCCTTCCTGTTCCGGTGATCCGGCGTTTCCCCGGCGTGCGATGTCTAGCGTAGGGCCCGATCCATCAATCGCATCGAAGTGGTCGATCAACAATCACGTCCCATGGGGGAACGTTATATTTCCTGTGTACGTATCGGAACGCCGGACAGTATCGGACGTTAATCGACGCAGCGACAGAGAAGGAAACACGGTCGTCCTCTGTGACGATCGAAAAAGGCCCCTTCCGGACGCCCCGGGAGGGGCCTCGATATTTGGACTATCCTTTGAACCTTGCATGGAGCGACATCGATGCCGCCCCTTGTCCTGATTGTCGCCTATGACGCCTCGGACGCTCTTTGGAACGTGCGGATCAAGGGCTATCCGCATTACATGGTTTTCAAGTTCGAGCGCATCGACACCCTGCTTGCGCTGATGGAGGCCGCCAACCATGCGGCGCCGCATGCGGCCGGCTCGGTTCGGTACGAGTTGTCAGGCTTGACCGTGGCGCCTCACCCCAAGGCGTGGCAGGAAGTGGTGGAGAGCGGATTGACCCGCGCCATGGGGCCTGCCCAATGACCGAACGGCCAGCCGACTTCCTCCCGAGCCCCCTCGACCTGGGCGTGCTCAAGATCATCCTGGCCACCATGGAGCAGGGCGCGATCGACGCGGACCTGCGCTACATGCTGGTCGAGTTGCAGATCATGATCGAGGAAGCGGAGCGCTCGTCGCGCGGCGAGATCTGGGAGAAGAAGATCCGCGAGCGCTGGCGCGCCGTCGAGGAGAACGTCAGGGCCGGCCGCGCGAACGCGGCCGACATGCGATAGCGGTTCCGAGCCCGCGGTCCGGCTCAGCGCGGCAGTCGCGGGTCCTTGTTGTCCTGCACGGCCTGGGTGGCCGCCTTGGGATCCTTGTCGACGCCGGCCTTGAGAACCCGCGTGGCGGTTTCGGCCTTGCGCTCGTTGCTGTCGGGCAGCGGAGCGGTGTCCGGTCGCGCATTCAGGCCCTGGTCGGCCGGCTTCTCCCCGCCGGAGCGGCCCGCCGCCTCGAAGGTGCGCAGGGATTCAGGCTGTTGATCGGTCTTCTTGTCAGTGGCCATGGTGTCCTCCCGTCCTGGCGATGGGAGTCAATGGCGCCGCGCCGCTTCAGTTCCCGCCAGCCTCGTCCGGCGTCCTCGCTCCAGGCGACGCCCCGGCCCAAACGACGAAAGGCGCGCCGTGGACCGGCGCGCCTTCCATCAAACCTGGATGATCGGCTTCAGTCGTCCGTGCGGACCGACGCGGCCTCGGGACCCTTCTGGCCCTGGCGCACGTCGAGCTGCAGGCGCTGTCCGACGTCGATCTCGCGCATCCCCGCCCGCTCGAGCGCGGTGGCGTGGACGAAGATCTCGGGTCCGCCGTCATCGGGGGTCACGAAGCCGAAGCCGCGCTCCCGCGAGTACCACTTGACGACGCCGCTCTTGGGCTCGGTCGGCCCGGAATCGCGGTTGAAACGTCCGCCGCCGCCGGGGGCCGGACGAGGGCCGGCGCCGAAGCCGCCCGGACGGGGACCGCGGGGCGCCTGGGGCGTCGCGGTGCTCGCGTCGACAGACAGAACCTCGGTGACCTGCGGACCCTTCTGGCCCTGCCCGACCCGCACCTGCAGGGTCGTGCCGGGCTGCAATTCGGTATGTCCGGCGGCCTCGACGGCGCGGATGTGAAGGAAAGCTTCACCCGAACCGTCCGTCAGCTCGACGAAGCCGAAACCCTTTTCGCCATTGAACCACTTCACGCGTGCCTCGGACTCAGGGCCCGTAGACACCGCCCTCGCCGGAGCCGGACGTGCCGCGGGGGCGGGACGCGCGGGCGTCCATTCTTCCTGCCCCCAACCACCACCCTTCGGTCCGCGATCCCAACCTTTGCCCATAGTGCGCCACCTGCCGCCTTCAGTACCGACGGTGAATGCCGTGTCCGGAGCTTGTGGTCAACTGGAATCGCGAAGCAGACGTGCGAAATCTGCGACGGTTCTGGTCCAGGCTGGAACAGAACGCATCGGACCTGGCAGCCAACGATCAGCGACACGGATCATGACGTGTGCTGACGACCTGTTTCTCAGAGATGCGGTTGGGACAGCTCGGAGAGGCGAGCCGCCCACGCCAGTGCTGTCACCGAGGGCGATTCGCACGCGGTGATGGATATCGTTTATCAGAAAATTCGTCTTTTCCTACCCGGAAAGCGCATGGCGCGCCCATCGGATCCTCCTGCGGCGGCGGCCGCGCTTGCCGTTCCGGGCCGGCCCGACTACTGCGGAGGGCCAAACAGAGGGAACCCCATGCGCACCGACCTCACGCGCGCTGCGGACAAGGGCGGTCTATCCCGCCGCACCGTCCTGGCGCTGATCGCCGTTCCCATGCTTCCCGCCGCCGCGTCGGCGCAGACGGAGACCAAGATGAACAAGACAGCCTCGGGCCTGAGCTACACGGACGTCACGGTCGGAACGGGCGCGACGCCCAAGCCCGGCCAGACCTGCACGGTCCACTACACGGGCACGCTGGAGGACGGGAAGAAGTTCGACAGCTCGCGCGACCGCAACGAGCCCTTCTCCTTCACGATCGGGCGCGGCCAGGTCATCAAGGGCTGGGACGAAGGCGTCTCCACCATGCAGGTGGGCGGCCGCCGCAAGCTGGTGATCCCGCCCGAACTCGGCTACGGCGCCCGCGGCGCCGGCGGCGTGATCCCGCCCAACGCGACGCTGCTGTTCGACGTCGAGCTCCTCGCCGTCAAGTGATCGCTCCTTCCCGCGCGCGGCGCCCCGCCTCGCGCCAGGTCTCCCGGACGGGCGCATTCGCCAGGATGCGTCCGTTTCTCGTTCGACCCGCCTGACGGCGCCTTTCCGACGGTCCCCATGACGCGCGCTTCGCCCTCCTCTCCCGGCCCGGTCTCGATCGGCATCGATTTCGGCACCAGCAACACGGTGGTGGCGCTGTCGCGTCCGGGCCATCCGGCCAGCGTCGTGCGGTTCCGCCATGAGGGCCGCCACGCCAGCGACGGCACGGCCTTCATTTCTGCGCTGTGCTTCTGGGAGGATGGCGGCCGGGCCGGCAAGCGGACCCGCATCGAGGGCGGCCCCTGGGCCGTGGAGGAGTTCCTGGAGGGGCTCTCCAACCACCGCTTCATCCAGTCCTTCAAGACCTTCGCGGCGAGCTCGTCGTTCCAGGACACGCGCATCTTCGGCGCGCGCTACCGGTTCGAGGATCTGCTGCACGCCTTCCTGTCCAACGTGCTGGGCCATGCCGGCGTGTCGCCCGACGGAGGCTCCGTCGTGGTCGGCCGGCCGGTGCGCTTCGCCGGCGGCGCGCCGGACGAGGCGCTGGCGATGCGGCGCTACCAGGCGGCCTTCGACCGGCTGGGCGTCGCGGCGCCCCGCTTCGTCTATGAGCCCGTGGGGGCGGCGTTCTTCTACGCCCAGCAGTTGGAGAAGGACGCCACCGTGCTGGTCGCCGATTTCGGCGGCGGCACCAGCGATTTCTCGGTGATCCGCTTCGAGGGGACCGACGGGGCGCGCCGCGCCCGGCCGCTGGGACACGCCGGCGTCGGCGTCGCGGGCGACACCTTCGACTATCGCATCATCGACAAGGTGGTCTCGCCGCGCCTGGGCAAGGGCGCAAACTACCGCTCCTTCGACAAGCTCCTCTCGCTGCCGACGCACTACTACGCCAATTTCGCCCGCTGGAACCAGCTGGCCATGATGAAGGCCAATGGCGACCTGAAGGAGCTACGCCAGCTCGCCCGCGCGGCCGTGGACCCCGAACCCCTGGAGCGCTTCATCGAGATCGTGGAGAACGACCTCGGCTTCGCCCTCTATCGCGCGGTGTCGGCGGCCAAGATCGGCCTGTCCTCGCAGGACGCGGTCGACTTCCGCTTCCAGGACGGCGGCGTCGACATCGCGGCCCGCATCGCCCGCACCGACTTCGAGGGCTGGATCGCGCCCGACATCGAGCGGATCGCGGGCGCCCTTGACGAAGCGCTCGCGCGCGCCGGGACCCTGGCCGACCAGGTCGAACGCGTCTTCCTCACGGGCGGGTCCTCCTTCATCCCGGCCATCCGGCGCGTGTTCCTGGAGCGCTTCGGCGAACGCCGCCTGACCTCGTCGGACCAGTTCGAATCCATTGCGTCGGGTCTGGCCCTGATCGGCGGCGAGCCCGACCTCGACAGGTGGGTTGCAGCCTGACGCCGCCGCACGGGGCGGGCGAAATGTCGCAGGCCCCCCCGGCCACGAGCGCCCCATTCGCCGGCTTTCCGCGCCTTGCGCGTAGCACTTCTTCAAACCTTGCGACGCATGGTGGGCCGTCAACGCGAGCCCCCCATGAGAACGTTTCTTCTGACCGCCGCCTTCGTGTGCGCGCCGCTCATCCCCGCCGTCCTGGCCCGCTCCGCCCCGGAGCCCCGGGGCCCCGTCGCCGTCGTGGTCAACCCGTTCCGGGCCGAGGGCGCGCTTGGCGTCGTCGCCGCAGCCGACGGCCGGGTGGTGCGCCTTGGCCGCTGGCCGTTCATCGCCGTCGCCGAGACGGACGGGCCTGACGCCGAGGACGGCGCCTTCCGCGACCGCCTGAGCGCCGCCGGCGCCTGGCTCGTGCTCGATCCCCTGGGGCTCGGCGCCTGTCTCGAGCCGCGCGGAGCGGCCTCGTGACGAGCCTTTCTGAATTTCGCCGCTGGGTCGGCGCCCGCTTCATCGCGTTCCTGTGGTTGAACGCGGTCGCGCTTCTCGTCCTGCAGGCGTTGGCGCCGTCGCGCTACGGTCAGGCGATCCTGATCACGGGCCTCGTCGGCACGCTCGCCTGCACCCTGCTGTGGCGGCACGACCGCACGGGGCTGAACACGCGCCTGTGCACCGGCCTGATGGCCGCCGGCTTCGCGGCGCTGTTCCTGGCCAGCGCCGAATCCAGCGGCGTCGTGGTCGACGCCCACATGTACTTCTTCGCCATGCTGGCCATCACGGCGAGCTGGTGCTGCTGGCGCTCGCTGGCGGCGGCGGCGGGGTTCATCCTGCTCCACCATCTGACGCTGAACGCGATCTACCCGGCGGCCGTCTTCCCCGAGGCCTCCCATATCGGGCGGGTGGCCCTGCACGGCTTCATCGTGGCGGTCGAGGTCTCGGCGCTGGCCCTGATCGCCAGCCGGCTGGTCCAGAGCTTCAAGGCCACCGAGGCCGCCATGGAGGAGGCCGCCGCCGCCAGCCGCGTCGCCACGCGTCTGGCCGACGAGGCCGCGGCCCGGGCCGAGCTGGACGGCGCGGCCTTGCGCTCCCTGCGCGAGACGATCGCGGACGCGCGCAGCAGCGTGACCTCGCTGCTGGAGGGCATCCACGCCTCGGCCACGGAGCTGAAATCCACCAGCCAGCATCTGGCGAACTCGGCCACCGATTCGGCCGCCACCGCCGCACGAGCCGAACAGGCGGCGCTGGCCTCCAACGACGGCATCTCGCTCATCAACGTCTCGACCCAGGAGCTCACCAAGGCGGTCGCCGAGATCGGCGAGCGCATGAGCGACACCGCCTTCCTGATCGAGGGCGGCACCACCAAGGCCTTCCAGACCCGCCAGAAAGCGGCGGACCTGTCGGAGGCCATGAGCCGGATCGCCAACTTCGTCGACGTCATCCGCAACTTCGCCGCGCAGACGAATCTCCTGGCGCTGAACGCCACGATCGAGGCCTCGCGCGCCGGCGAGGCCGGGCGCGGCTTCAGCGTGGTCGCCAGCGAGGTGAAGCATCTGGCTGGGGAGACCGCCAAGGCCACCCTCGCCATCGAGAGCCAGGTGCAGGAGATCCGCACCGTCACCGACGTGACGGTCGACGCGGTCACGGCCGTGGTCACCGTCATGCAGTCGGTCGACGGCCAGGCCTCGGAAATCGCGGCCGCAGTGGAGCAGCAGCACGCCGCCACGCACGAGATCGCGTCCGTGATCCAGAACCTGGCCCGCGACACGATGATCCTCGGCGCGCATGTGACGGACGCGACGCGGGCGGCCCAGAGCACGCTCGCGGCGGCCGACGTGGTGGGCGCGGCCTCCGACGCCATGCAGCGGACCGCCGACCGCCTGCGCAACGAATTCGAGCGCGTCATCGCTCGCCTGCTGGCCGCCTGAGCGGCTCGCCGGCTACTTCAGCGCCGGTCCGCCCGGCGCGCTTTTTCCGATCCGCCCCCCGCATTTGCGCTTGAAGCGCCCGGCGGGGGTCGGTATAGGAGGGCTCCCGCGGCGGCCCAGCCCGCCAGCGAGCCGCTCCCATCGTCTAGCGGTCTAGGACGTCGCCCTCTCACGGCGAAAACAGGGGTTCGAGTCCCCTTGGGAGCGCCAACGTTTTCAAAGGGTTACGTAGCTCGAAGCCGAACTCGTCCAATATACGTCGAATAAGCGCCCTCGTACGTGGTCGGACAGTGATGGACGTCTAGGCGGGACGAGCTATTGCCCGTGCGCCTTTTAGCCGCTCCCATCGCCGTTCGATGGAGGAGGGCGAATTATGGTGGCAGGCTGGGCGGTGCCTACTCTGACCCGCGAGAAGCAGTGGGCGCGATACGGCGGTTCTCGAGGCGGTAAGCCCACCAGGCCCAGATCGAAGCCGTTGAGGCGCTCCCTGCCGACGCCCTGGGCAAGCTGAATGCTGGCCAAGTGGTCCGACGCTACTGACCGTAGGTGCCCCGTCGGATAAATCGGATACGCGCGCGTGAGCGATGGCCCGGCATTCCGGCCATATTAATAGGGAGCGAGATCAATTTCGTTGGCTCTCGTACGCGCATATCCGATTTATCCGATTGTCGGACAAATCGGACGGCGTAGCTAGCGACTGGAAAAGGGCCTGACGACCACGGCTGAGGCCTCGGCGTGAAACCCTCCCGGGCGACGGGGGCCTGCCGGACGGGCAGCCTGGCGCTCATCTAAGCCAGCATGTCGGCATCCGTCGGGCTTTCCAACTTGCCTCGTGCGCGGGCGCGTACTGCTCCGAAAACCCCTTTTGGGGACTCCGATGATCCCCTGAGGGGAAAGGCTGTGACCTCACCCGCAACTAGGCACGGCGCATTGCGGCTGGGATCAGTCGGCTCCCCAGCCCGCCGGTACGCTCCCGCAGATACGGACCGCGCGCTCGGTCGAAACACTGGTCAGAGCGGCGCTACGCGGAACAGTTCTCATGCTCGGCCTGACCACTCCAGCCGGGCTGTTTCCTCCCACCTCCCCGCTCCGAGCGGGGTTCTTTTTGCCTGGAGCGCGTTACGGGCCTAGGAGGCCTGCTGGCGGGCTTTGGCGCGTCTCCGCTACCGCCCCTAGCAGGCTGCCCGGCCTCCGCCCGTCCTGACTCACCCCTGAGTCACGCTGTGGCCGTCTGCTCCCGCTCTGGCGCTTTGTGCGCCGCCGCTCTGCAGCCGTCCGCCGCTGTATTCAGTCCTGCATTTGCAGCGGGATGTGGCCTAGCCATCTTCCGATCAGGCCCGACGTTCTGGCGAGATGATCCGCCACAAGATCATCTTCTGACCCGCCACCTTCCCGAAGTGCTCGGTCATCGGCACCGGAGTGCATTTATCTAACGCGGCCAAAGCCGCCGCGATGAACTTCCTCTGGGTGTCCTGATCGCCTGTCAGCTTCGAATAGGCGACTAACGGCTTTCCTCGCAAAACTCCGATGTGATTGAGGCTGAACCGCAACGTGATTTCTGAGCCCTCGCTCCCGGCGGGCAGAGAGACGCATTGGCCGAGGAACGCGAACAATTCTTGGATCGTGTTCGGCGCTCGGGATATGGGCCGCTGCTGAGCGATTACCGGGGCACTCAGCCCGGCAATCATTCCCGCAATGGCCAGGAAGAACTTCATCTTAGCCTCCAAAGCAATCAAGCGCCAAAGGTCACCTTCGGAACTCGACCCCGCTGCGTTCAATCCATGACCAAGGTGATCGTCCAGTCGCGCCAATGCGAGTAGGAATCCGCGATGTGCGAGCCCCTTAGTTCGCTGACAGACGAAGTTCATCGCGCAAGGTGGAGACCGCTATCCCGCATCGCCTCCCAGGAAGCGCAGGATAAGCGGCGCATGCCGCCGATAGCGCCGGTGTGATCGGCATGCCTCCTTGGTGTCCCGCTCACCAAGCGCAGATCGTGGCCTGCTTGTTAGTCCAGCAGCCCTTTGAACGTGAAACAGTCCCTAGAGGCGTGTGGGCGTGGTTGGCCCCCTCCTCCTCATTCCAGAACGCCTCGGCGACCCCCTCCGTCGTAACCCGCACATTTGCGAAATAGTGGACACGACCGGTTCTGCCAACGTCCATGATTTGGAAACTACCGTCCTTTTCCGCCGAGAACTCGCACCGGTTCTGGATGTATGTGCGTCCCTCGACAACGAGCAGGCACTTCGCTGTCTTAGCGAAGCCACTCGTTGGGAAAAGTGCCAATACGCCGACGGAGAATACCAGCAAGCCGTGCAACACTATCTTACTCCTGACGGGGCCTACGGGTCGCAGGCGCTTTTCTCGACGCCGCGACGGAAGAGCGCCTTGGGCAGCCGGTCGCACCACGGCAAAAACCAGACATCAGTACTGCCGACTGCCGCCTCCTCGACCCGCCAGATGCCTGCGGTCCGGTGGAGGACAGCCTCTGTATGCACGTTATTTCCTATAATCTTGTAATGGGATGCGCGCGGCGTCTCCAGGACGCGCACTGGCTGCCCCCCAGGACGCTGCGGCATAACCTGCATGAAGGCCCAGTCGCCCGCCACCTTGATCTCGTAGGCGCGAAACTCAATCGGCGGGTTCAGTTCCACTTCGACTGAGGGGCGCAATGCGTTCATCAACTCCGCGCGAAGCGGCGTTCCCGGGGATACACTGTAGGCGTCGCCTGGCGGAGAAGCTGGGGCACGAGCCATGGCGGCGAGTTTGCGCCTACTGCCGGGATAATCCACCTCGGCCGCGATGCCCAGCAAACGAACAACTTCAGCATACTCGTAGCCGGGCTCCGCCAGCAGGGCATTGGCGAGATTGAAGGCTCCTTCCGGATAGGACTGCTCGGCCGCGAGCGCAAAAAAGCGCCTCGCCGCGGCGGGGTCGCGCGTCAGGCCCTTGCCCTGCCTGTGTAGTTCTCCAAGGTTATTCGCTCCGCCTGGATGACCAAGCGTCATGGCTTTGCGATAGGCGTCGATGGCGTCCCTAACCCGGCCGACGCGCTCCAGCACGCGTCCCAGCTGAAACCAAACTCGCCCGCTGGTTGGAAAGCGTCCGGCGGCGTCCTCGCAGGCTTTTATCGCCTGGTCAGGGATGCGTTCGTAGGTGACACCCTGCGTCACACGCTGCGGATCGAATGGAAATGCAGCGAGCGTGTCGCATCTAGTAAGCTCCTGCCCCAGTGCAGCCGAAGAAGAAAGAAGGAAGAGAGCGGCAAAAGCGGAGATTTTACGGGTAAGCACGTTATTTCCTATTTCGGCATATGCCTTGCTGAGCATGCTTTTCGCAATACGCGTTCGCCATTCCCACACTAGAAAAGAAATATACGAGCTCCGGCGGTTCGCTCCCAGTCACACAAAACCTCACGAGGCGCTCAACGGCAACCTTGGGGTCTGTTCTGCCGCTTTCAAGTGTGCCCCACATAAAGAACACGTCGTCGTTGTGCTCTTGCATCTTGGCCCAGTTCGTGCAACTCGCAGTTGTGGGTTGGCGCGGCTTAGCCGTCAGCTGAGGCATAGTCGCGTAGGATGCGCTCGTCAGAGCAAGGGTCAGGACTGCCGCCAAAGCTAGGGCTTGTTCATTCTTCTTCATATGCAGCGAAACCTACTTTGAGCCACACGCCTGAAACGAGCGTCCGAGCCTAGCCGCGTGCAATGGCTAGCAGCTTGGGACTTTCTGCCGGCCCTAAGCCACTCATTTAAGCGGAATTCGGGTCGGATGGGGCGACCGTCTGTCGGGATGGTTGAGAAGGTGTGTTCACGAGCCCGTATGCGCGTATGAGTTCGGCAAATCACGCGCCGTCATCCCAAGAGGGCTAGCCGAGGCGGACGAGGTCTGACGCAAGCGCCTCTAGCTTGTTGCGCCAAGCCAAAGGCTCAAGCCAGCGCTTCGGAATGGCGGAGAGGCCATAGCGGGCGCCTGCAATTTGGCCAGCTACCGCGCCGACCGTGTCAGCGTCGCCGCCCAGATTGACGGCCATGACGAGTGCATCCTCGAAGCTGTGCGTGGAATGCACCGCCCAGAGCGCCGCCTCCAATGTGTGAACGACGTAACCCGATGAACGAATCTGTTCGCGGCCCTTGTTCCGATAAGTCCCCGCAGCGACCTCGCTGATCGGCCGGCAGTCGAAGCGCGGCATAGATAGCCCGCTCTCCTCACCGCGGATGAAGTTGCGCAGCACTTCGACCAAGAACACACAACCTTCGATGCAGGCTGGGGCTGCGTGCGTCAGACGGCATTGGTCCGCCGCCATTCGTCGACCTCTGGCCGCATCTGACACTGTGATCAGTGCAACCGGAGATAGCCGCATAATTGAGCCATTACCGGCCGATTCCGGATCGGTCGAACCGGCATAGGGCTCTCCGGTCTTATGGAACTGGTTCAGCGCCAGCCGGGTGGTGATGCCGATGTCGAAGCAGGTTCCCGTGCAGGAATAGTCGCCGTGGTCGGCCCAGCGGACAAAGCGCTTCATGACATCAACGGGGTCAAACTCCGGATGAGCGATCAGGCTCTCGGCAAGTGCGATCGCCATGCTGGTGTCATCGGTCCACTGGCCTGGATTGAGCGCGAAGGGACCGCCGCCTAGCATTTCCGTGTGATGGGGGAGTTCGTCACGCTCCTCGAACTCGAGGGTGGCTCCGAGGGCATCCCCGACAGCGAGGCCGATGAGAGCGCCGTAGGCGCGATCCTGGATAGGCGGTAACATTCGGGTGATCTCTCCTCGTCGGATGACGGCTGCTGCCTAAGAGTGCTGAGGAGAATCAGACCCCCGGAGTGGAGGTCTCATTTCCTTGCTGACATACAGAGGACCTGAGTCAGACCTTCCCGAGGCAGCGTGCGAGTAGCTTCACGACGTCTGGGTAGGTGAAGATCTCCTGAGAGAGATTTTCGGGCTCAAAGCTCACGTAGGTATTTTCATGATACTTGCCGTGGGTGCCGCCATGGAAGCGAATGACGCGGCCGTCCGGGCCATGGACCTGGTAGTTGGGCTGCTTGCCGTCGCCCATGTTGCCAATGCGGAGCCAGACGTCCTCCTTCGGACCTAGGCCGGCCGTGCCCATGGTACCCATGAGGCCACGGAAGTAGTTTGGATCGGTAACGAGTTCCCAAGGACGCTTGCTGTTCATAGTATTTCTCTCAGGTGCGGTGTGGTGAGCAGGTATGTGTTTAGTTCGTTAGCACCGTGGGCGCTTGGCCCAGGGCCTAACCAGCCACGTATCGAGACTCCGCTGGCTGCGCCTTGACGGAGGACACCCATACTAGGTGGTAAGCGCTAGCGGACGGGTTTTTGCGATCCGGCTACAATGGTCGGAACGGCCGCCCGAAGTCGGCCCTCGCTTAAGGCCAGAGTCAGCCCCGGATGGTGATTTCAATAGCGTCTGGGCTCACGCCAAACGTCGCGGCTAACCCGTCTTTGGCCTCCTGGAGCGTAAGGGACCGCCGAGAAGTCGCCGGGGTGGTTTCCGGAACTTCGGGGGCAACGGGCGAGACCTTTTCGAGTTCAACCTCGGCCACAGAATCCTCCGAACTTGAAGTCCACTCGATCATCTCTCGAAAGAATATCTCTCCGACTTCGAGAAGATACCCGGCCGCGCGACCAGGCCCCGCTCGCAGTGCACCTGCTTTGTCGAATGGCAGAAACTGAAAACCGGTCTGCTGCAGTCGCTCTGCTTGATCGTATGCCAGCTTGGCCCGCCGAATAATTTCGGCGGGATCAAACTTGTAGATCTGAACCTCCTTAGCATTCGGCCATTCGTCCAGCGTTACGACCAGTAGAACGTCCACCTTCTCCAAAAGCCCGAATTCTCCGGCCTCATTCCGGGGGACACTCAGCCACCGATCCGCGGCCGTCTTAATTCCAAATCGAACAGTTTCTCCAGCCTTGGCGGCTTCGAAGCCGTGCGCCCCAGGCACTCGCAGGGAATCCCCTATCGCGTAGCCCTTGCTCTCAAGGGCTTTCTTGGCAATCTGGGTCAGGAGACTCCTTCTCTCGGCCTGCGCTGCCGCCTTTTCCTGCCTTGACATCTCAATTGCAGGGAGCAATTTGCGGGGAAGTTTCATGGCAGTCCTCACTGTTGGTCCGTCTATGTGGCGAGTAAGCCACATCCTAAGGATTATAGCAAGGACAATCTTTTGTATGGTCGCTAGGGTCTGTCAAACAGGGTTAAGGAATCCGCCCCTGAAGCGTGAGTGGCCGGTCAAGGGCCGCCCGAGGAACAAGTCCGGCGGCGCTTGCCACACCCCGTCCTGGTCCGTTCCCGTTGACCCTGACGAGCCCGCAGACGATCCTCAGGGCGTCCACCGACCCCTAACCACCCCGCCAACAATCAGGCCGGCTGCGATCCGCATTCGGGCCCCGCAAGGAGTTTGCCCGCATCCATGGAAGCCACGGGAGGGTCACGCATGAGCGCTCTTCGCGAGTTCGCCGACAGGGCTCTGGAGACGAACCGGATCGGCTTTGGCGACCTCCGCCGGCTGCAGCGGGACGTGCTGCCGCTGCGGATCACGACCACGGATGAGGCCGAGCTGTTGCTGGCGATCGATGGCTCCCTGGTGCGCGCCGATCGAGACTGGACCGACTACCTGACTGACGCCGTCGGCGAGTTCACCCTATGGGGAATGGGTCCAGCTGGGCGCATCACCCAGGCCAAGGCGGACTGGCCCCCTGGCAGCATTGGCTGCGGCGCGAGCGAAGACCGCGTCGGCGGTCCTGCGCCAGCTCGCGACCCAAGCTCCGCAGATCGATCCTGACGTGCGCATCGCGGGTCGTGTGGGCTCACGGGGGCGGGCCGAAGCGGGCACACCATTAAGCCGCCGGCGGGGCGTGAGAGAGCGTGCTTCTACGGAGCATAGCCCTGTTCGGATCGCGCCCTGGGCGCCATGGGGCTCGCCTGGGTACCAGGTCGCCTACCGTTGTGGCTGACGCGGACGACGCTGAGATCTCCAGCGCTCGTCATGCATGCAATTTGTGCACTGCAGCACTTGTCATGCTGCGCTGCACACCCTAGCTTCCGAGTGTGGCCAGCGATGGCCATAGCCCTCCTTGGGCGTTTCCTCCCTAGACTTGGGGCCGCTCTTCGGGGCGGCCCTCTTTATGTCTAGAGGCGCGGACCCTAGCGGATGGGAACATAATAGCAAGCACGGGATTGATGGAAATCCGCCGCCTCTGAGCAGGAGGTCAGTGTGCCGCTGTTCTTCTTTCACATCCGGGATGGTGAGGACTTATTGCGCGATGAGCGGGGGGCGGAGTTTCGCAACCTCCGTGAAGCCGTGGATGAGGCCATCAGCGGGGCCCGGGAGGCCGCGGCCGAGAAGGCCCGCACGGGAGTGGACACCTCGAAGCTCCGGTTTGAGATCTGTGGCGAAGGAAGCATGTTCGCCTTCCCATTTCCCGCTCCCACTCGCGATGCCAACTTTCTCGAGACCTCAGGGCCCACTCAGCCTTCGAGCTTACTCGTTCAAGCGGGCCGATGGCTCTGGCGCCGCAACCTTGGGACGTCGATCTATCGGTAGCGTGCGCCAGATCTGAACCTCGACCAGCGGAGGTGCCGCCGAATGGCCGCCCAGGAGTCTGAGATCGACATGGTTCGCCGGCACGTTCGCGACGGAATGAAGTGTGTCACACGCCAGCAGCAGGTCGTCAGCCAGCTGCCGCTCGGAGGGCGGTCGCGCGAGTTAGCGGAGGCGCTGCTGCGGCAGTTCGAAATCGTCCAGAATGAGCACTCGAGCCACCTCGCCAGGCTGGAGTTCGAGCTTCAGACAGAGTCATCGCAAGAAATCGACCCGGCGCTGTCCGAACTCTAGTACGACGTCGCGCCCGAGGCTCGCGGCAAAGAGAACCCCGCAAGGGCGGGGCGGAGTTGTCGGAAACGGCCCCGCGGGGAAGGATCGCCGGACCCTCAGACTGTACCCCCTCCTGCCGTTCTGACCAGCTAATCGCGAGTGCGCCCGAGCAAAGAAAACCCCGCCGAGGCGGGGTGAGGTGGTGAGCGGGCAGTATGCTCACTCTCGGTCTTTGCCGAGGCGCTTAGTCCTACAAGGGAAATTCAGCCACGGGAAGCTACTTACCCTCTCCGCTGATGGGCGCTCTGCCGCGCTCGGCCCTAGTTCAGGGGGAAGCGAACAGCTTGTCGTTCCGATCGCGCCAAGCCTCGTCAGAGAGCCAGCGGTAGTCCTGGTCGGGCATCAACGGGATCGCCTTCGCCTTCGCCTGTGACATCGGGAGGAAAAAGCTGACCCGCTCCTGCGAGACCTTCAAGGCCCGGATTGGGACGACGATGCTGTCCTTTCCCGGCGTGAAGAACCCACCCGCAGCGACGATTGCATAGTCCCGCCGGTCTTTCGTGCCGAACACGAAATTTCTGACCTCCCCAATGATCTTGTCGTCGGAACTGCGCACCTCGGCGCCGATGATCTCGTCAGCCCGCATCCCGGGCGCCAGGTCCTCAATGTTGACCAGCGGCTTGGCGCCCTTTCGGTCGCGCTCGCCCTTCACGGCGCCGCGAGAGGCTTGCGGTTTCGTGGCGTCCATCTGCGCTTCCGCGTCTTCCTCGTCATTGCCGCCGAGCGTCTCCATCGGAGGTCCAGAAACAAGCTCCCGGATCGTCGCCACGAGCCGCTCGCATTCATCCTGGCGTCCATAGGACCACAGCGTGAATGCGGCGTCGCGCAAGCTGCGAAGGTCGCGCACGCTCTGCCGGTTCGCAGGGCCCCTGAACTCCGGACGTATGCGAATCGCCTCCTCCAGCTTCGCGTCCGCGATCTGGCACTCTGCGAGGGCTTGCGTCGCTGTTAAGCCAAGAAATGTCAGGCAAAGCAGGGCTCTTGTGAGCTTCATGCGGGTCGACTCCTGAAGGCCGCGGATGGGCAAGATCTGATAGGCTTGGCCAGATCTGGGCTCGATGCCTCGGCCAACGCGATGGCGTCGAGCAACTTGACGATCTGCTCCAGCAGCGGCTCGTCTGTGAAGGCCTCAGACGTTGAGCGACGCAGAACAATGACGTTCGCACCGAGCCTGGACCACGACGTGTCTCCCTGGCTCAGCAAACGTCACCCTGGTTCATCAGCCCCGCGATGGCGGTTATGACTTGAGCTGGCACAAAAGGCTTCGTGATCAGAACGCTGTTCGGCACCCCGTGACAGGCCCATTCGGCCGCGGCCGCGCCGGTTATGTAAATGACAGGAATAGCAGGAGCGAGTTCACGTGCACGGCGTGCAATGTGCCAGCCGTCGGGACCCGCGGCCAGATGCGCGTCGGTGATGATTCCGACAAACCGGCCCACGTCTTCTTCGATTTCCTTCGTGGCTTGATCACCGTTCCTGGCGCAAACAATGTCGAACCCGGCTTCCTGCAAGGCGCCCTGAAGCATTTCAACGATAAGGTACTCGTCCTCGGCAAGAAGGATGGAGGATGCTGAAACAGATTTTTGCAATTTTTGTCCCTTGCGGGCTTAAGCCAAGTCTCAAACCATAATGGAAACACCTATTGATCAATATGGTTGCAATTTATTTAGTAATTAATTGATGTGGATAATGTCGCACCCACTGCATGTGTCATAAAACGGCTATTCGACTCTCGGGCCCACTCTGGACCCATCAGCCCAAACATGATGGCTTCCGGACGATATGCCGCCGTGCTGACTAAGAGAGCGGTGTCTGGAGCCGAAACTCCCTCAAATGGGCCGGAAGACGCCCAAGACTGCAACGGGCCTGCTGAGCCTTCCCTTTGCCGGGCGGGCCCGAATAGATGATGCCGCCATCCTCCCTTTGGGGCGTTCATTCGACCACCATTATCCGGCGAGGCGCTCCGGGCTTACTTGCAAGGTAACCACGATGCCGTTCTCGGCCCAGTGGTAGTCGATTGAGCCGCGCAGGTGCCCGGTGACGCTGCGCTCGATGAGCTTAGTCCCATAGCCACCGGGGCCCGTAGGGGCCCTGACCTTTGGTCCTCCGCTTTCAGTCCAGATCACGGTAACGGACTTATCGTGAGCCGAGCACGAAACGTCCAGAAGGCCCGTATCAACCGACAAGGCCCCGTATTTAAGGGAGTTGGTCGCAAGCTCGTGCACGACCATCGCCAGGATGGTGGTGGCCGATTCCCCGACGCGCATTCTAGGCACGGACACCCGAATGCGCCCGCTGAAGGCGCCGAGATCGTCATAGGGCGCAAGCAGCACGGTGAGCAGATCACCAAGCAGCGCCGAGGCGGCCTCTGTCTGGCCTGGGACTGGCCGCACGAGGTCGTGCGCACGGCCCAGGGCCGTCAACCTGAGCGTCAGTTCGCGGGCCATGTCCTTTGTCGTGGTGGTCGAGCGAGAAGTGATCACGGCGAGGCCAGACGCGATGGCAAGAAGGTTTTTGACCCGATGGCTCATCTCGCCCGCAAGAAGTTCGCGGCTCTCCTCCGCCTGCTTGCGCCCCGTGACGTCGATGAAAATGCCGAACATGATCCGCTTGATTATGCCGGCGTCGTCGCCTTGGCCGCGGGCCGAGATCCATTTGAGTTCGTCACCGATCATAATCCGAAAATCCATCTCATACGGACCAACGAGCGATCGAGTCGCCGTGAAGGCCGCGCGGACCCTGTCACGATCGGCGGGATGAATGTGAGCGGAGAGATCTTCGAATTTGACGTCTACGCCGCGCGGGATGCCCCAGAGGTCATAAGCATTGTCATCCATCGCAAAGGCGTCGGTGTCCACGTTCCATGACCAGAGAGTGACTCCGGCCGCTTCAATCGCCCGCTCCAAGTTCTTGGGTTCCCAGAGAAGGGGCTTCAAGGCTTCCGCTGTGGTTGTCATTCACACTCCTGTACCCGGCCATCGCTGACGGCAAAGGCCGCGCTAGTTGCAATGTGCCTATCCGTCATCGCCAAGTGCAGCAAGCGTGCCTGGCCAAGGGATTACAGGTATCCTCGGACTTGAGGCGGGTGAGCGGGGGGCCAAGCCCATCACCCCGGCCTTGAAGGATTGCCGCCCGGCCCCGGGCTCTTTGCTGGGTGAGGGAACCGGCTCGCGCCACTCTGACCAGCCTTTTTGACGAGCCTTCATGGCTACCCCGGCCGTAATCATTGCGGCCGTCCCACCCAATCCGGCAGTCGCGCGATCCCGACAGCAATCCGCCGCGCCTCGTCGGGCGTCAGGTCGCCTGCTTCAGGGTCGCTGTGGTAGACGGCCGCCAGCCGGATGCCGCTCGCGTCGGTGACGGAAAACCAGGTTTTCCGGTCCTCAACGAAGAACGGCCCCTGCGTCCCGGGCGGGAATGCCGCCGATCCGACGTCGCGGGCATAGCGTGCGTCGGCTATGTCTGGGCCGTACCGTCGGCCACCCCAGAGCAACCAGGCGGGGGGTTCGATCACGCCCTCGCCGTCAACAATCCAAACACGACCGCATCCGCCTCGGTCTCCGCCGTGATCCAGTGAAACCCCCCGCCTCCAGCCGCCGGCTGCACCGTGACGTTGTGGGCCGAGGCATCCGTCAGCGCCGCCTCGACTGCTCCCGGATTACGGATCAATTCCTTGACGTTCACCGTGGTCATCCAGTCGCGGAAGGCTCTACCGCCCAGTTCCGCCGCTGCCTCTGGCGTGAGCGCGCTCTCTGGCACCAGCAACTCGGACCATAGACCCGACCCCGGATGGCGATACCACACCCACCTTTCACCCATCTGCCTGTCTCCGCGCAACTCCAGTCTTGACCCGCCGCGTGCCATCACCGAGCGGCCCGAAATGAGCGGCTCTTTGGTCCGGGCGATCGGGACTAGGGTAACCAAATGTTAGCCGGGTCGGCGCACTTTAAGGTTGTACTGCGTTGCGACATTCGAGGCCCGTCACTGCCCCTCCGGTGACGGGCTTTGTCGCTTCTGGCTAGGCGCGTCCTGAAATGCGCGATCTCGTCAAGCGCGCAGCGCATGGGCAGCGCTAAACTGCTTCGGCAGCCGTCCCGACGACGCTATTCGCAGATGCGGTAGCCGCCGTTGCGGCCTCGCAGGTCGAGATGGAGATGGTCGGCGTGCTCGGCGTTGGCGCCCGGCCCCAGCACCGTTGTGAAATACCGGCAGGCGCCGCTGCGTACTGCCGTGGCAAAACGGCCCTCTGGCGTGTCCGTGCCGGTCTGCCCGACAGTGACGCTGGCCCGCTTCTCGAATGCGAAGCCGGAGACGTCGACCGCGTTGGCGAAGGCGTGCTCGCTCAGCTTGGCTCCGGTCTGGTGGTTCTGCGACCGACACTCGTAAGAGGTGCCGATAGCGATGCGCTTGACCGCCGTGTTCAACTCGCGGCCGGCCGCCACGCTGACAACTTCGCGCGACCATAGTGCGAGCGCCTCGGCAGCGGGGCACGTGAGGGTGATGGGGGGCGAGAGCGTTACCCCGTCGGGAAGGCCTGAAACCTCGAAGGGATGGGGCGCGCCGCAAGCGCCATTCTCGATCGCAGCGAGCGGCTTGGCCACAACGCCCAGCCGGGCGAGCCGGTCCGCGCAGCCGTCCTCCGGCCCGGGCTGCACCTGCTCTCCTTTGGCGATCGGTCGGTTCTGGACCGGAGGCGGCAGGCTTTCCAGATCGCGCGGGCGTTCGGGGGGGAGCGGGGCGAACACGGCAGACGGCCGGGGAGGGGGCGGCGGTGCGGCGCTCTCCGGCTCCTGAGCCGACCGGCTCTCGGCCGCACCCCAGGACGGCTGCGCTCCACTGAGCGCCAGGGCGGTCGAGGCTGCGCCAGCCAGGAGCGTCGATCGGATCACGGACGGAAGGGCTGCTTTGCTCACCCTCCCCCAACGCTCACGCTGCGGGCGGGTTCGCGCCGTGACTGGAGCCGCTACGAGGCGCAAGGACGCCTTGGCCTGCGACAGCGCGCCCGTGCACCTCACGCGGGTCCGACGAGCCTCCACGGCCATGGAAATCGGGTCGCCAGGGCAATTGAGCGCGTAGGGAAGTTACGGGTGGCAACATCGGCGGGCCGACGGGCCGCGCCGGGTCGTGTCCCCAGCGGTGGTGTAGCTGATCGGTGGCCACCGGCGATCTCCGGGTAGGGTCGGGTTGCGCACACGCACCTGACCAGAGGATCACCGATGACGAGCTGCTGCTTGCCATCGACGGCGCCCTGGCGCGTGCTGATCGGGATTGGACCGACTATCTGACGGACGCCGTGGGCAGTTCACCCTGTGGGGGTTGGATCCAGCCCGGCGCATTGACCGGGCCAAGGCGGACTGGCTCGTCGCCGCGGCCTCGGCAGCCCAGGCCAGAACCGCAGCCGCTATAATGCGGGATCTCGCGCGGCAGGCGCCTAGGGTCGACGTTCCCTAGCGATGGCCTGCTCGGTCCCAGCGCAGAGCGGACCACCACTAGCCCGTCGGGTTGCCGGCCTGGGCTCCAATTTGGGGGTGCTGGGCGCCAACCCCTGCAACCGGAGGTCTTGCACGGAGGCCGCACCGTGCGGGTGTCGTCCGGCGAGTTGAGAAGCCGGCAGATCCCCGCCGCGATGCGCCTCGCCTCGTCGCGGGTGAGGTCGCCCGCGGCAGGGGTGTCCCAGTAGACCCAGGCGACCTGCCGTCCTTCGCCAAATCACGAAGCCTTCTGGCCCGTGGGCGCGCCGTGGACGCGAGGCCGGAATGCGCGGCCGCTACTGCTTGAGGTAACCGACGTAGTAGATGCCGATCACGTCACCGCGTGCGTCCTGCATGGGCTCGTAGGCGGTGAGGTACGGCTTGCCGAGGATATCGACCTCACCAGCGAACTTACCGCCCGTCCGAAGAGCCGCAATCGCCTTGCCCTTCGGGTCCAGGATGGTTCCGACCGCGCGAGAGCCGTCGGGTTTCTTCACATTCGTCGCGATGCGGACGAAGTCTTCTCCCGTTTTCACAAACAGGGTGGCCGTGCCTCCCTTCTCCTTCTGGACTGCGTCAACCAGGGCGAAGTCGCCGTTCATCCTCGTCGTCCCGAAATACAGGATCGGCGTCTTGCGCCCCTCGACCTCCTCCTCCCCTTTGAGGGTTGGGGTGCCGAGTTGCGCGGTCTTGGCCTTGAGGAGCTGCATCGCGGCCTGAACGTCGGCGGCGGATTGGGCCTGCAGGGGCGTTGGGGCCCCGGCCAAAGCCCCGGCCAAGGCCAGCCACACGAAGACGGCTTTGTCCATGGTAGCCTCCCCTGAGCCTCGCAGCGCGTGCTACGGCAGCATCGGGCTGGAGACCCGCACGGAAAATTCCAGATCCAATCTCCGTTTTTGTCAATCGGCGAGGTTGACAGGATAACGCACGCATGACGAGGCCGACTTACCGCAGGATGAAGGCCGCGCCGAGTGGTCGTCGGCTACGTCTGGGCCGCCATGCTCTCGGTCACCCCCGAACACGACCGCGTGCGCGAGGCCACGTCACACAGGCCAAGGCGGCCTAGCTCTCAGCCGCACTGGCGAGCCGGCCTTGCACAGACAGCAAAGGTCGTCTGGTCAAAAATAGCCCCGTCGGAACGGGGCTGAGGTGCTTAGGGGCGCTCGGAGTGGCTGACCCGAGCGCCTCAGCGTAGCCCCGCTCGATGCGCCGTCGCCATAGCCCGTAGGCACGAGGCAGCCAAAAACGGCAGCCGGCGGGCGGCCTAAGCCATCAGGTCAGGTCGGTTGTCAGGAACACGAGCTGCGCGCCGAGATTGATGGGGGTGAGTGAAGTGAAGATCACTCTCGAACCTCAATCACCTAAGGCCCTGCCGCGGATCGCATCCCCGCGAGCAGGGCTTTTTTCGCGTGACCGACCCGCGTCCTCATTGCGGCCGTCCCACCCAATCCGGCAGTCGCGCGATCCCGACAGCAATCCGCCGCGCCTCATCGGGCGTCAGGTCGCCTGCTTCAGGGTCGCTGTGGTAGACGGCCGTCAGCCTGATGCCGCTCGCGTCGGTGACCGAGAACCAGGTTTTCCGGTCCTCAACGAAGAACGGCCCCTGCGTCCCGGGCGGGAACTCCGCCGATCCGACGCCGTGCATAAGATCAGGCATGCTGGCGATCATCTCCGCCATTGCCCTCGCCTGGTCGGGCGACATCATTACGCTGCCCGTACTCCGGTAACCCGTGGTGTCGCCGTAGCAGTAGGCCAGCCAGGCGCCGTTCGCGTCGGCGACGCGGAAGCCGGCCGGCATGGGGTGGCGGGAAGCGGCGGGTCATGGTCTTGTGGCTGCACATTGAGTGGTTGGGACTCGAACGTTTTGTCGCTTTCAGATCAGGTTTTGAGGATCCTCTGCGAGGTGTGGAACCCGTTGGAACTGCCCTCTGCTGAAGCGGAGCCGCAGTACCTCACCCCCGCCTACGCCATCACCGACATCATCAACCGCGGCCAGAACGAAGCCGCCATCGTCATGGTGATGTATCGCTTTGAACGCGAGCACGGCTTCAGTTGGGCTGTTTCCGCGCGCAACAGCGCGGTTCGTCTCCTCCTCGGTCTGAAGCCGGAAAGCGAGCCTCCTGCGCTGCGGGAACCTACCGACCGGTTTTAATCGCCGGTTCCGGATCGATCCTCATGAACGTTACGCCGACCTCGTCCAGCCCAAGGTCCGGCAATGCGCGTCTGAGTTCGGCAAAGGCGTCTCGGCTCGCGTCCTCGATATCGCTCGCCGACTGCACCTGAATTGACACCTCGCCAAGCGCGAGGCCTCCTTTTCGGAACACGGCCTTGAACATCATCGAGCCACTCCGTTGCGCCGAGCGGACGCGGGACGCTGCGTCACTGAGCCAAACGGTTGCCGCTGGGATTGGCTCCTCAATGGCGGGTCATCGCGGTGGTTTGCCGTCCTCTTCGAGCGCGTCAGACAGCGCCTCAAGCTCTTCCGCCAGATGCGGAGAGATCGAGTAAGTCGGCTCGATCGCCTCGATCCGAGGGAGAGCTTCAGGGCACCGGGCCGATCGATTGAGAAGCCTGTCGGCCTCGCGGATATGGATCGCCGCCTGGGCGAGGGCGGCGGCGGCCTCGTGCTTGCTGACGTGAAAGCGTGGCATGTCTCACCCCCGCTTCCGTGCGCTGCCTTTGGCCTTGGCGGGCGCCGGCGCTTTCTCCTTCGTCGTCGCCCGAGATTTCGACGCCGCGATGGGCTTCGGCCTGGCTTCGGCGACGGCGGCCCGCTCGGTCTCCAGGCTCTTGCGTAAGGCGTCCATGAGGTTGACCACGTTCTGAGGCCGAGGAGCCGCGGCGGCCTCCACGGCCGGCGCGCCGGCCTGCTTGGACCGCAGCATCTCGACCACGGCAGTTTCGTAGCGATCTTCGAATTCAGCTGGATCCCAATGGCCGGCCTTGCGATCCACGATCACATGCGCGAGGTCCTTCATCTCGGCTGGGATCGCCAGATCGGGGATGTCCTCGAAATAGGCCGCCGCGTCGCGGACCTCATAGCGGTAGCGCAGCACGGTCCCGAGCAGCCCCTTGTCCCAGGGCTCGATCATCAGGATCCGCTCACGGCGGGCGATCACCACGCGGGCGAGCGCCACCATGCCGCTGTCGCGCATGGCCTCGCGGATCACCGCGAAGGCCTCCTGCGCCACCCGGTCGTCAGGCGCGATGTAGTAAGGCGCGTCCATGTAGCGGGGATCGATCTCGGACCGCGGGACGAACTTCTCGATGTCGACCGTGTGAGTGCTCTCGATCTTCACCGCGTCGAACTCGTCGTCCTCGACCAGCACATAAGCGTTCTTCGCGACGGCGTAGCCCTTTACCTGGTCCTCGCCGGGCACCTCCTCGCCGGTGTCCGGATCGACGTAGATCCGTTTCACCTTGTTCCCGGTTTGCCGGTTCAGGGTGTTGAACGACACCCGCGAGGACGAGCTGGAGGCGGGATAAAGGGCGACGGCGCAGGACACCAAGGAGAGCTTCAGATAGCCCTTCCAGTTCGCACGAGGAGCCATCCTGGCCCTCCTTCAAACGCAACGCCGCAACTGGCCGACTGAACCTTGAGAGGGGCGAGTCGGTCCGCTTGAGCTTGAAGCGATGTGACCGCGAGGTACGACGGCGAGCCTGGGAGACCTCGGGGCAGCATTGCGCGGCGTGTATCGCCGAAGGGGGCCGACCAGGGGTGCCTTGCGGCGGCACCTGAGGCCCCAGCGCCGGTCGAGCGTGCGGGTCGGCCATGCTCGCTTCTCTGCTCCTTAAAGCACACGAATACCTAGCTGGGTGTTCGTTGGCGAAACAGGCCCTATCTCACCGGCTTCGCAAATTGCTCTGCGCTCATGACTTCAATTCCGACGAAGGGCTCGTTTCCCTCCACCCAAGCATCGTGGCCTGGTGGGATCGTGTAGGACATCCCGGGCTCCAGCGACTTCTCCGAGCCATTATCCAGACGGATTTTGAGGCGACCCGAGATCACATGTCCCATGTGTGACAGCTGGCAGCTGGGCGTGCCCGCTACTGGCTTGATGCATTCAGACCAACGCCATCCCGGCTGGAAGCGAAATCTGCCTATGGTGCAATCGTGTAGTCGCACAATCTCGACATCCGTAAGCTTCGGCGTCCGTCGTTCATCAGGGGAATCGTGTGAGCGCGTCTCGAATTGGCTGACTTTGATCGGTTCAGACATTCGACCCTCCCTCGTCGTTCTCAGGAGCTCGCGTCGATCAATATAGTCTCCGGAAGCGCACAAGTCACCGATGCAATGTAGTCGGAATTTGCCACCGGCGCGCTAACTGGTCCGCGGCTGGTCGCGAGGCGCTCTGTGGTTTGGGCGGGTCAGCCAACCTGGACCGTCGCCCCAACCAGTTCTTCCCCTGGGCATTCTTTCTCTGCCATGCAGCAGTGCAACCCGGGGCTAGGACAGGTTTTGGCCCGCTACGATGATCACCCCACAAGCCGAATAGAAGGCGAGCTTCGAGAGCAATAGAGCGATGCCCTTATCTGGCCGCTTCCACCTGCGTGGGATGCGCTCCTCGACCAGCTAATAAGCGGGGGCCGTCCCCCATGGGCGACAGACGCTGTTTTGCGATGGGAGATTAGTTCACGGAACCGTTCGGGCTTATGGGCATGGAGTTCGGATGCGTCTGCGTATTCCTGCCCACAAGCGCCGAACACCGGCCGGCTTCATCGGTCACTGTAAAAGGCAAACGGCTTGCGGCAGGTCAAGTTTTCACATATTCTACGCGTTAATTGGCCTGCCCGGCTGGGGAGCGGGCCTTCCTGGGCCCTCTGCAAGCGGATGTACCTTGCAGGGGGCTCATGCGTTCCGGGACAGCGATCCGAGCCGTTAGCGGTTTGCGGCAGACGGCAAGCCGTACAGGCCAAGATAGTCGAACAGCGCCGGCATCGCGTCGAGCCCGGCTTCAGCAGCCTCGGTCTCCTCCATCTCGATCAGCAGCGCAAGCATTTCGTCCGGGATTGGTTCTGCCGGGACGTCGAGAAAGGAGCCCTCATCTCGGTGGCGATGGCGTCTAGGATGACCTGCTGGTTGGAGTGCGGCATTGCTGCGTCTCACGTTGCAGCACAACAGTGCAGCTGCAGCCCGGAGTCGGGAACCGTCATCTTCGTACTTCACAAGCTTTATCGGAGCAGCGCGGCGTGGGCGCCACGGTTCTCCGTACGCCGCTTCGGGAACGGGATGCCGTACAGGTTCAGAGCACCCGGCCTTTTGTGGCCATCGCGGTTCGGACACGCTGTAGAGTGGCCGTTCACCGGAGGTCGGCTATGAGCGAGATCCCGAAGATTGACGCCCTGTTGGCCGAACTGCGCCAGGTTGCTGAGGGGCAGGGCGGCGAGCAGGCCCGCCTTCAGGAGATGATGGCTCGGGTGGACGCGTTCGAGCGCGAATTGCTCAACAACTCGTACGAGGAATCGGACGTCGACCGCGTCAAGGCGGCGATGGCCGAAGTTCGTGACCGGGTGGAGAGTTTTGGCGCGGAACTGGTCGGCCACTCGCGCGGGAGCCTCGTGTTCGAGCGCCTGGTCAACGAACTGCGGCGGCGGGCCTGACTGCGCTGTCAACGTGTCAACTGCGTCAATGAAGGGCCGTATCATGGAACCAAAAACGCGCCTCAGACCGTAGCGATGTAGCAGCTGTAGCAGCAGCTCACCCGCCAGGCTCAACGGCGCGCCTAATTCGGCGAGACACCGTGCATCTCGGCCCACTGGCGATAGGCATTCAGCGCATTCTCCGGAGCGGGGCGCACATAGGCGCGGACGTCGGATCCGTACCGAGCGGGGACCTCGTAGGCGCCGTGAAGGAAGGTATGCGGGATCGTTCCGCCCCACTTGGAAAGGACGAGACCCGCCTCGGCAACGCCGGCATGAACCGGACGACCGTCACCGTCGAAATAGAGAACCAAGGCTCCATCCGGCAGGGTGATCAGGTCAAGCTCGGGAAGGTACCGAACGATGGCGGCCATGAAGTCCGATCCGGGGAAGATACGTCCGCGCGTCCATTCGCGAATGTCCCCCGGGGCCAGCCCAAGCGCCTGCATGAAACAGTTCGTCGCCATGCGGGGCGCCCCAATCGCAACCAAGCTGATGGAATGCGGGTAGATCTCTTTGAGCTGCGCAATCGCAGTCACCTGAGCCCGAAGGCTCTCCAGAGCCTCATCGCCTCTCGCTAAGCGGTCCAGCTCAAGCCTTAATTCGTGAAGGTTTTGCTCCGTCATCACCTTCACCCCGCTGCATCTGGGCCTGCATTATCGGCGGGCCACGCCGTCGGCCGGTAGATGGTGCACTGGCCGATCCGCTCCTTCTCGAATGCCCCTTTCGGCGGGGCAGGGCGCTCGGTCGCAACGATGGCGCTGAAGTCGTTCGTGGCCGACGTCGCCGATGCCTGCTCTTCGGGTTCGCCTCGACCGCCGACCGGGTGGGGGTCGATTTCTGCCGCATCGTCGTCGTGGGTCTCCCCCAGGTGACAGGCAGCTACGCTGGCTACATTACTACGGTTCAGGCGGGCTCGCCGTGATCGCCGGCCTGAAGGTCGCTGCTACACTCGCTACTCTGCTACGGTTTGCCGTTCGCGGCTAAGCGTGCGAGTGCCTGCTTCACGCTGACGTGGCTTATTTTTATTCCGCGTTCCGCTATGCCGGCAGCGATCGCGCGAAGAGACTTCCCGGCCGCACGCGCCTCAGCCATCGCGCGGATCGCCTCCTGTTCGGCGGGGTTCTCGATCAAGGCTCCATGGGCGTCAACGCTGTAGCCGAAGGGGACGGAGCCGCCGAGGTATCGCTTTCTACTCTTCTGGTCGGCCTTGGCAGTGGATACGCGGTCGCGGATCCGGTCGCGCTCGGCTTCGGCTACGGCGGAGAGGATCGTGAATACCAGCTTTGCGATGCCGTTGGCCGTGACGTCGCCGCCCAGGTCGATCATATGGAGGTGCACGCCGAGGCGCTTCAGGTGCTCCAGGTTGCGCAGGGCGTCGCTGGCGCTGCGGAACATGCGGTCGAGCTTCGGGGTAATCACCACGTCCCCGGCGCGCAGGATCGCCAACAGTTCGCCGCCGGCCGCGCGCTCGATCAGCGGCTTGGAGCCGGAGACGCCGCGCTCCAAGAAGGTGCGCTCCACCTTGAGCCCGTGCATCAGCGCATAGCCACTAACGGTGCGCTCCTGGACATCGAGGCTGTCGCCCTCGTTCGCCTGCCGATCGGTGCTAACCCGGGTGTAGGCGTAGACGGCCATCGGAACCTCTGTAAATCTGTAAACCTGCAAGTTCACAGTCTCACGAGGCGCCATGCTTGTAAAGCCGCTATAGCGCGATTACAGGCGGTTTCGTTAGCTCGAATTAGACGGAGCGATTTGAATCCTACACACCCTCCAGTCGAGGCATATCGTCCGATGTGACACATGACGCTTTATGACGCCCAAGGGGGGTGGCCCTCATGACGCGCGTACACGTGCGCGTGCGCGTAGGCGTTCATGGGGCTTTTGGCGTCATTATCCGTCATGCGTCACACCCGACTGGGGATGTAGCTGGAGCGATTTTCTGGTGATCCTCCCAGCGGGCGCGCTCCAGTGCTCCAGTCTGCACGAGTGGGGTTTTGGACTGGAGCGGATCTCTTCCCGGCGCCCCACCCTGAAAGGTGGGGCTGGGCAGGGGACGCCCGCCGGGCTGAAGAGCCCCAAGAGGCTACGCGAAGAACCCCGGCTCAAGTGAGATGCCGGTTCCAATCAGCGGGGCGACCTTCGCCACGTTCTCCGGGCTTTCCGAGAAATTGGCCAGCACGTCTGCGACACTCGTCCCGGCCTGCAGCTTGCCGATCCAATAGTCCGTGCCGCCTTGCTCGCCCGCGCGGCCAAGCACGTTGTGATAGAGCTTGTCCACGATCTGCGCATTCGAGGCGCCTGCTCCGTAAACGGCCTTGAACTCGGCGGAATTCACGAACCCCACGGCGACGTCGTGCAGAGACGTTCCTGTGTCGAGCGCGTGCACCCAGAAAGAAAGGCCGCTCTTGTCGGGAGTGCGGTTGAAGGCGGCCTGGTAAAGGCGGAATCCCTGGCCGGCGTCTCCGGCCGTATCGAAAGCGAGTATGCAGTCGGCGAACTGAAGCCGCTCAACGCCTGTCAAGGTATCTGTGCCATCTCGGCCGCTGCTAACGTCGCTGACCGACAGACTGGTCGATGATTGCTGCAGTACATACTGGCTTCTGAGCCCGCGGTAGATCGCGGTATCGATGCCCGGCCCCCCATATATGCTGTCGTTTCCTCCGCCTCCTTGGATCCGATTAGGTCCGTCGTTGCCGTTGATCGTGTCTGCACCAGACCCCGCGATCGCGTCCTCGATCACTGTCCCGTATGAGATTCCAAAACATGGTCTGGCACTGGAGGCCTGCCCTGAGAGAAAGCCTGGGCGAAGATCGAGGACAAATGCGGTGGAGAAAGTCGATACGTCGAGCTTGTCCGTTCCTCCGGCGTCGTAGATGGTTTGAAAAGGCGAGGTCGCGGTTAACTGGTACGACGTATTTCCGGCGGCCGTCCAACGGTTCGCCCCGTAGAGATACTGTAACGCCGACACCTCATTCACGCCCGGCGTAGCAGGCCAACCGGCGGCCATGGTGGATCCAGGTGGCGTCCCGTAACTCATTACCGTGAGAAAGGGACTGTCCACGGCACCCACTTGAGCGTACGTCGGATGCCCTGTTCCTCCGTCATCATGCGGGTGCTTCAAGCCAAGTGCATGGCCGATCTCATGCATAGCCATGTAAAAGACCTGCGATCCTTTGTCATGGTACTGAAAGGCCTGCGCGGAGAAGTCGTTATTGAACCATATATCTCCCTCTGCATGTTGGTATTGAGATCGACTCAGACCAAATGCCGCAATCGTCGTGTCTGCCAAAGAGAGATTGGGAAAGATTGCTCTTGCTTCAGTCGTACTGGCCCCCAGAAGTGAACTATCCCCTATGTTGAACGTGATGTCAGCTGGCGATGTGTTCCAACGGGTCTGTCCGATGTACTGAAAGTGGACATCTAAGAATTTCTCGTACTCGCCCAGAGCCGCGCTGATGACGGCCGCGGAAAGGCTGGGATCGCTCCAAATGTAAGTCTCGTTATCACCGAGGGCCCAAGTGATGGTCCGGCTTTGATCCAATTGCCAGTAGGCTCCGATCAGAGCGGCGTCGAGCGGCGTACCTGTAAGCGGCAGAAGACTGGTAGACGCGGTCGCCATGACGGGATCTCTCGCTTCAAACGAAGGGAGACGATCATGAGAAACGTAACTAAGCAACAGCTTTGACGTGGCCTTTGCAGGTAACGGGACTATCTCACCCTTCATCGTTCGAGGGCGAGGACAAGCTGCGGAGGCCCACGATGGCTACGATCCGAACGACCCGGACGCGCTGCCCTGCCTCCGGTCGTTGCTGCTCGACGTGGTCCAGTTCGGAGAGGCTGTCTGATCCGAGGGTCGGAACCAGAGCCCGCCATCATCATTGAAACTGCACTTTACCGACGACAACGGGCCCTGCAGCATCAGCCCCCTGCTGCGGGGCTTTTTCGTGCCCGGTTTTTTGGCCGAGGTACCCCCGCCAAATCGGGGCCCCACCCGCCTACTTTCGACCTTTCCACATTTCTACCTTCATGCCGAGATGGTCGAACGGCGAGCGGTTCGATCGATCGCATCGGCAATGGTCCGGTACAAGGATGGCGGCAGATCATGGCCCATCCCGGCGATCAATATCATCTCCGCACCTGGGATTGAGGCCGCGGTGTCCTCGCCACAGGCAGCAGGAAAGAGAGGATCATCCGTCCCGTGAACAACGAGGGTCGGCGCCTTGATCGCGGCGAGCCGTGAACGTCGGTCGCCAGCCGCACTAACCGCTGCGAGTTGGCGTCCAAACCCGCCCGGCGCACGGCCTCGCCGAATTTCCTCACAGAGGAGAGCACGGCAAGCCTCTTCGTCGACCGGATGAGCAGTGCCCGCAATGCACCGTGCGAAGGCGACGCCGTGATCGAGGAAGCCCGCCTTGTCCAAGGCGGGATCGGGGGCGGGACGCATCATCATCGTCATAGCGTCAGGCTTTGAAGGCGGCATGGCAGGATTTCCCGTCGCCGACATTATCGAGGTGACCGAGAGCACACGGGACGGGTGTTCGCTCGCCATGATCTGGGCGATCATGCCGCCCATCGAGCGACCAACGATGTGGGCTCGGCGGATGGATAGGGCATCAAGCAAGCCGATCGCGTCCGAGGCCATGTCATCGAGCGTGTAGGCGAGTTTTGGCCGCCGTCCTTCGGCTAGCGCCGAGGCCAAGGTCGCAAAGTCCATCGCGCCGTGCTCGGTGAAGTGGGTCGAGCGTCCTGTGTCCCGATTGTCGAACCGCACGACACGATAGCCGCGCGTCTCCAACTCGCGGCAGAAGGGGTCGGTCCAGCGGATCATCTGCGTACCGAGCCCAGCGATCAGAAGGATCGTCTCAGCTGTCTCGACGCCGAAGCTGTCATAAGCCAGGGTGATGCCGTTGGCTGCCAGATGGGCAGACCTGGGTTCCGGGCTCATATCCGGACGGCCCGGAGTTGCTCCGCCCACTTGACAACACGATCCCTCATAGACCGGTCACGGACATAGCCGATCTCTTCAGCATCCAACCGCTCGATGATTTCGAAGCTGAACGCCTCCGCTCCATGAGCATTCCACGTGCTCTGGAGCGAACGGTGCGTGTTCGTGCCCTGCCGGAGTGTGAACCAGAGGCGGTTCTGGATCTTGGAGAGGTCGGGCGCACCGCCGACCCAAACCTCACCGGACGCCACGCAGCGGACGGCGTAGATGCCGCCTTCGACCTCTCGCTTCTTGTAGGCGTTCACAGCCAACTTTCGGTCTTCGGTTCTCATCGCATGCCCTCGCAGATCGGCAGTGACGCTATCGCAAGCAATACCTTTACACAATATCATCCGGGTAAAATTGACGGCAGGGGATCTCTTCGGCTATGGAGGTCTGGATGGAGGCGCCATGCCAGACGACCTAAGGAGGACATTCACCGCGTTCGTGGGCGGGCGGCGGCTGGCCAGCGGTCGCTTGATCGACGTGGCTCTCGCCGTGAAAGCGGGGGCGGCGGAAGAAGACGACGCGATCTTGACCTTCGATGACAGGTCGGGTGCCGTCATCGACCTCGATCTGCGTGGAACCGAAGCGGACATCACCGCACGGTTCGCCGAACTCGACAATGCGGGGAACGCCACGAGCGGCGTCGAGAGCCGAGCGGATCCCGATGGTGCTCCAAGAAGCCGCGGGCGCCCGAAGCTCGGCGTCATCGCCCGCGAGGTGACGCTGCTTCCCCGTCAATGGGAGTGGCTCGCGTCCCAGCCGGGAGGCGCATCGCAAGCGTTGCGGCGGCTTGTCGACCAAGCGAGGCGGGCAGATGGGGGGCAGACCCAGACAAAGGCAGCGAGAGAGGCCGCCTACCGCTTCCTTTCGGGATTGGCTGGTGATCTGCCTGGGTTCGAGGAGGTGATCCGGGCGCTCTTCGCCGGGGATGCCGAAGGCTTTGCCGACCGCATGACTGCATGGCCGCCGGACATCCGAGCCCATGCGCTGAAGCTTGCAGCCCTCGCCTGAGCCAACAACGTAAGGTCCACCACGAGCAACGTCAGCTTCTCAGTAACCGTGTCAGAAAGCCAACAATCCGGGGACCACCTGACCCGGTCGGTAGCCGGGAAGCTGACCTTCCCAGGGCCTGCAAAGGGTCGAACGCCGTCCCCACCGTTAGCTTGATTGAGTCCGGACCCGAGTCCTTGGAAATCAGGAGAGGGGCGGCGCGCGGATGGGTGAACCTCCATGGAATTGGAACCGTTCGGGCCCGTGGGAATCGAGTCCGGATGCGCCCGCCCGTTTCTGCCTACAAGCGCCGAACCCCATCCGGCTTCATCGCTCCCTGCCTCGCCTGCCCGGCCGACCACGTGCCCAGGGGCCCGCTCTGGATCCACCAGCCGAAGCACGACGGCTTTCGGATGATCTGCCGCCGCGAAGGAACGCAGGCGCGCCTGTGGAGCCGCAACGCCCTAAACTGGACCGCACGCCTGCCGAGGATCGCCGGCGGCCTCCTGGAGCTCTCCTGCGGATCGTGCGTGCTCGACGGCGAAGCTGTCATCCAGCTTCCCGATGGGCGCGACGATTTCCACGCGCTGCGATCCAAGGTCGGCGCGGAGCACGCCATCTTGATGGCCTTCGACCTCTTGGAGCTGGACGGCCGGGATCTGCGGCCTCTGCCACTGGATGAGCGCAGGGCCGAGCTGCGGAAGCTGATCGAGACTGGGACGATCGATGGCGTCGCATTCGTCGAGGCGATGGACGATGACGGGGAGGCCCTGTTCCGGCACGCTTGTAAGCTCGGGTTCGAGGGCATTATCTCAAAGCGGAGGGACAGCCCGTATAGGTCGGGTCGCTCGCCACACTGGCTGAAATCAAAGTGCCCGGGCTACGTCCGCCATGTCTAACCGCCGATTCCCGCCGCCCTGGACCGCCGATCAAATGGCGGCGGGGTTTCGCGTCGCCGACGCCACCGGCTGCATGCTGGCGTACTGCTACGGTGACAGCACCGGCTATCGGAGCACCGGCAGCGTGATGATGTCGCCGGACCAAGCCAAGGCCATGGCCGAGCTGATAGCCAGCCTGCCAGATCTCATGCACGGCATCGGATCGGCGACGCTGCCACCCGGCGTTCAGGGCCCCTTCGAGGTCGAGGACCGGCGATCGTGGTTCTCTGTGACCGACGCCAGCGGCATTCGTGTCGCGGCGGTCTATTTCGGCGACGCTGAAGCAGGGACCCTCACCCGGGACGAGGCCCGTCGCATTGCGGCCGGGGTCTCGCGACTACCCGATTGGGTCGAACGGCCGCAATAAGAACGCCGGAACGCAGCTCTTAGGACGTCGAGCAATTCGTGGAGGAAAACCGTTGTCTGATTTTATCGCTGGAGACGAGCTTTCAAAAGCTATCAAAGATCTGATGCGAGAAGAAAATGTTCGATGCGCGGTCGCTTTTTGGGGAGTTGGCGCCGAGACGCTTCTGCCCCGATCTGACGCAAGGGTTATCTGCAACTTGAAGTCCGGCGGAACGAACCCCTGGGCACTGCGCAAACTTGCCACAGAGCAGATCCGGCAGAGTGACACTCTCCACGCCAAGGTCTACCTCGGCGCAACGGAGGCGATAGTGGCCTCGGCCAATGCCTCAGCTAACGGCCTTGGCCTCGAGGGCGAAGAACAGGCGTTCTGGACTGAGGCAGGCGTCCGGCTTTCGAACGTTACCGCTGCGTCCGATTGGTTCGAAAAGCTCTGGGAGACAAGCCGCGACATCCGCCCCGAGGACTGGCGCGCAGCGCAGGACGCTTGGCGTGCGCGTCAACGTGAAAAGACTACATCGCTTTTTAGTACGTACTATGATCAGCAACGGGAACTGCCGATGATCAATTGGGTCGTCACCGCTCCGGAGTATGAATTCTCCCAGTCGAGCGTCGAGCAGCAGCTTGGTGCCTTCAACGAGACGATCGAGCGACGGATCGATGACGGGCTCGACCTGGAGCATGCAGACGATGTCCCATTTCTGGTGGGCAAATGGGTTCTGTGTTGGCGGCGAGGCAAAGGTGGCCTGCCAAGGCAGAGAACCAAGCTGTGGTGGGTCTGCCTCAGTGACGTAGTTGTGCGCGATGCCTACCGTTACGTTGGTGAGAGCGAGCCGCACGACGTGGTGTTGGGCGCTGAGGTTCGCCCGCCAGCGCCCTTCGACGCGACCGAAAAACGATTTGAAATGGCGTTCCGGGATGTGCTGACTCGCCCAGACTACGCAGCCCTTGTTGAGGAAGATTACACGACTCCTTGGTTTGCCTCACATGCACAATTGGTCGGTCGATTCTGGCGCGACTTGAAAGAGCGGTACGACGAGTTGCCCAAGAACGACTCAAGCACCGGGTAGAAACCTGGCAGTAGCTTGAGGAACGCGGAGCGCCCGGCGAACCGAACGGCCCGGAATGCGGGCATCTAGTTCGATCTGCGGTGCTTGCGCCAAAAGCTTGCTCATGATGGTCGACGCGGATTTCGGACGAGCAGCAGCCAGAGCGGCCGTGAGCCAATCCGCCTTGCTCTGGGTAACGCGTCCGCGTGGGTCGACACCCCACAGGGTGAACTGCCCGACTGCGTCGACCAGGTAGTCGTTCCAGTCGCGATCGGCGCGCGCCAGTGCGCCGTCAACGGCCAGGAGCAGCTCGGCCTCCTCCGTCGTGGTGATCCGCTGGGGAAGCACGTCGCGCTGCAGCCGGCGAAGGTCGGCGAAGCCGATGCGGTTCGTCTCCAAAGCCTTAGTGGCGAAGTCGCGAAGAGCGCTCATGCGTGATCCTCCCGTGGCTTCCATGGATGACGGGCAAACCCTTGCGAGGCCTGAATGCGTGGCGCAGCCAGGCGGAATGTTGGTGGGGTGGTTAGGGGTTGGTGGACGTCCTGAGGATCGTCTGCGGGGCCGCTCTGGTCAACGTGAACAGACCGCGACAGCGTCGGCCGATGCCTCCTCGCCACAGTCGCGCCGGGGCTGTTGCTCGCGCAAGCCTTTGTGCCTGAAGGGCTCTCGCCGGAAAGTTTTCGTTAACGATGCTGGCCCAAGCCTCGGGCCACAGGAGTTTTGGTCCCTCTCCTGAATCGGGAAAAGAGTTCGGCCCCGTTTCGTGACGGGGCCGAACTTTCTGGAACCATGCGGCTGTGTGTGCCTCAAGCGGCCTTGGCGGCTTTTGGCGGACGCCCCCGCTTCGCCTTCGGAGCGGGCACCTCGACGGGCGCTGCAGGCTTGCGGCCCAGGCCCATGCTCCTGGCCAGTGCGGAGCGAGCCTCGGCGTAGTTCGGCGCTGTCATTGGGTAGTCGCTCGGCAAGCCCCACTTGGCTCGGTACTCGGCCGGCGTCATGCCGTATTTGGTCATCAGGTGGCGCTTGAGCGATTTGAAGCTTTTGCCGTCTTCAAGGCAGATGATCGCGTCCGGCGTTACGGATTTCTTGATCGAGACGGCCGGCCTTTGCGCGACCGGGGGCTCTTCCACTTTGCCGCTCACCAACGATGTCAGCGCGCCATGGACGCTGGCGATGAGAGCGGGGATGTCGTTAGCCGAAATAGAGTTGTTGGCGAGATACGCGGTCACAATGTCGGCGACGAGATCAAGTGTATTCTCGGGGAGTTCGGTCACTTCATGCTCCTAGGCTTCGGAGCATCTAGAGGTAAGTAGCTCAGAATACAAGCCGGTTTCGGCGTGGCGGTCGTTACAGTTTTGACAGCACGCCGAATTCGCAGGTGCCATTTCGCCGCCGGGCCGAGCCGATCAGATCCCAACGATCACCATAGCGACAAACAGGAAAGCGGCTGCAGCGTGAGGTCAAACAGTCGCTGGGTCGGATGCATGTGAAGCACCTCGCTCGCTTGGTCCTAGTCTAAAAAGCCCTGCGCGCGGTGATGCCTTCCGCGGCAGGGCCTTAGTTTGGAGGGTTACAGAGGCGTCGTATGCCAACTAACTCCGGCTTCTTGAACGTGTTCCGGCGCCAGCCCTAGCCTGATGGCTTAGGCCGCACGCATGCGGTACTGCGGCGGAGGTTCACGTGTTCCAGGGGGTGTAGTTTGGCAACAGCGGAACAAGCACATAGGTCAGCCCCGCTGCGAGTATGAGCAGGAAAAGCGAAAACAGGATCCACCCGTTCTCGTTTGCCCGCCAAAAGTTCTCGCCGTCGCCGGTATCTCAGGGCCGGGGCCCGCGAGTCCGTGCCCAACTAGGCCGACCCGGTCATCTGCCTCAACATGGCGACGAGCAGTCGGTCAGGGACGGGCTTTGGCAGAAAGGGAACGCCGTCCGGCAGCTCTGGCGGCGCCTCAAAGCAGCCTGAGACCATGATGATGGGAAGATCCGGCCAAGCGTCACGCAATTCCCGTGCGAAGCCTATGCCGTCCAACTCTCCGGGCATGTCGATGTCAGAGGTAACAGCAGAGATCCCCGGCCGATTGTCGATACAGGCAAGCGCTTCAGCAGCATCTCCGGCCTGAATAACGAGAAATCCATTATCGACCAGCATCTCTGCCAGAACGAACCGGAACAGAAGATTGTCATCGACTATGAGAGTCGTGCATTTATCTTGCATTCTACGCATCGCATTACCGCGAACACGTTTTCGTGAATGCGAGTCATATACAAGAGTTGTCGCGTCGGGGCAGCTATGCGTTCTGCGGAGCCTCAGGAGCGGTGGAGCGCCCTCTACAAGCGCCTCGACCAGTTCTGCCGGGACAGGGGCTTCCCGCTGACGGCTGTCTGGAGCCGCGAGAGCAGGGCCGACACGGACGGGTTGGGAGAGCACTGCCACATCCTGTTGCACTCGCCGGGGGAGCACTGGAGCAGCTTGTTTTACCCCACCTTGCGGGCCGAGCCTTCGAACCCGGCGTCTTCCCACTCGATCACGAGCTTGCCGCCCAGAATGTCGATCGCTCGCTCCATGTAGCGCAGCAACTTGGGCCTGGCCCAACTCCGGAAAAACCCCCTGCTCTTGGCCTCTTCGTCCAGATCACAAATCGAAAATCCGAGTTGAAAGGCCCTCAGCCTAATCTCATCCACGAGTGGATCTCCCATTTTTGCAGGAGGCCGGGGTCGACGTTTCGCCCCGTAGTAGCTCGCAGCATGCAAGATGGAACTGAGCGAACGGCCGGGAAATGCCTCCGTTAGTTCAGCGCTGCTCGCGGTCGGCCGCATCTTTTTGAGCCGCTTCAGATCGACGGCGGACCAGACCATCCTCCGCGGAGCGATGCCTAGGGTCACCCCGCGAGACTTCACGGCCTGGAATGTTCGATGCGGAAGCGCAGCATGGGCCGCGCGCTTGTCGGGGTAATAGGCCTTCAGGATGGCGTCTTCTTCGGGGGTCCAGAGCTTCTGACCGAACAGCTCACCCGTTTTGATCATTCGCTCCCGGATGATCACGGACTGAAGCGCCCCGCGGTCCATTGTCCCGTATCTCGGTCTCGGCATCATCGCCTCCCTGACCAAAAGAGGAGAATGGAACCCCCCGGGCCTGCCGGAATCGAGTCGGGATGCAGTTTCGTCCTCGCATTCCACCGGGCAGGCTTCGCACACCCCCCGGCTTCATCCCGCCATGTTTGGCCTGTCCGGCCGAGCGCGTTCCGTCTGGGCCGCTCTGGATCCACCAGCCCAAGCACGATGGGTTCAGGATGATATGCCGCCGTGCTGACTCAGAGAGCCGCCTGTGGAGCCGAAACGCCCTCAACTGGACCGGGAGACACCCCAGGATCGCGACGGGCCTCCTGAGCCTTCCCTGTGGCTCCTGCGTGATCGACGGCGAGGCGGTGGTCCAACTGCCCGACGGTCGCGACGACTTCCACGCTCTCCGCTCAGCCGCCGGCGGGCGCCACGCGATCCTCATGGCCTTCGACCTCCTGGAGCTTGATGGTCGGGATCTCCGCCCCCTTCCGCTCGATGAGCGCCGCGCCGAGCTGCAGCGCCTTTTGGCCGCCCCGGTCGACGGCATCGCCTTCGTGGACGCGATGGCGGAGCAAGGGGAGGCGTTGTTCCGCCATGCCTGCGCCTTGGGCTTGGAGGGTATCATCTCGAAACGCCGGGACAGCCCGTATCGGTCCGGCCGTTCCCCGACCTGGCTGAAGTCGAAGTGTCCTGGTTATGTCCGCCACGGCTGACACGCGGGCTAGGCCTCCGAAAATTCGGGCGCATCGTTGATCGCTCGGGTACAACGGCGTTTCGGCTCGACTGGCTCAAACCTCAAGCTAGCGCAGCACTTTAGTGAGGGATCAGATGAAATTGATAGTCTCGGCACTTGTCGTGCTGGTCGCGCCGTCCCTTGCAGTTGCAGCCGACGCTGTTTCGGTCGCGAAGGCGTCAGTACAGCAAGCGCTACGTGAGCCTAAGTCAGCGCGTTTCATCGATGCTACGGCGAGGCAGACTACCGACATGAAGGGCAGGCAAGTTCAGGTGGTTTGCGGCTCAGTCAGCGCGCGCAATGGCGCTGGCGGGATGTCCCCTGCCATCCGGTTTGTCTACATGGTCGACGCACGACACTTGAGCTTCGCGGGAGGGAACGACGTACTCCTTCAACCGGACGATCTCGGCATTGGGCCAATGGCTGTCTCAAATCTCTGCCGTTGATTGCGGCAGACTGGCTCAAGTCGGGAGTGTCCCGACTGTGTTCGCCACGGGTGAGTTGGAAGGATCCTCATGCCGTCACTTTGGGCAGTCGCGATCATCGGGATCATCACGTTCATAGGCTTGGCGTAAATTGTCGGCCGCGCTCACCGGGAAGCCCTTAGCGTCGGCGGGTGGTCCACCTTTGGAGCATTTGCTGCGGCTGTGGCCGCGTTTGTCGTCAGCTTTCTCGTCCTACTCTCGCAGATGTCGAGCATCGACGGGCTCGAAAGGCGTATTGCCAAGCTGGAGCAAACACTGCCGAGCCGCTGAGCAGGCCGGTTGCCGCCTAGTTCAGGGTGAGCGAGGTCGGCGGCGTCGCTGCGGTCTGGGGAAGTTTCCACTCTGGCCCGGCGTTCTGCTTCGGAACCCCCGCCACGTCGCGGATGCTTGGCGTCCAGTGTGAGGCGGCGACGGCGTCGCGGACGCGCGGGCAGAGCAGGGCGAGGCGTTGTTTCGTCAAGGCATCATCAGCGAGCGCTGAGACAGTCCAGGTCCGGGCGGTCCCAGACCTGGCTGAAGTCGAAGTGGCCCGGATACATCCGCCACGGCTGACATGCGGTGCGCTGGAGCCCCGGCCCCCTACTGCACCCGCAGGGGCGGCGGTGTTTCCTCAGCCTGGGCCAGCTCACGAAGTAGGATCAGGATTTTCGGAGGCAGAGGCTCGTCAACGGCGTCGTGCCAAAACTCCCAAAGGGCCTGCTCGATCATGAGGGCGTGCTGCTCGCCAGCCATCACCTCGGCGTCCGGTTCCATCCGATCCGCCTTGTCAGCCATCGCCTCCCCGTGCTGACAGAAGATCGCAGCCTCCGCATCGTTCTATGTGGGGACGGGAAAGCGCGGAAACGGGCGCGTTCCCTGCCCGTTCCCCTGAACTGATCTGGATCAGCAAGGGAGTGCTCTATTGAGGGGTGAAGAGTGAACCATTCCGCCTAGTTCAGGGTCCGCGAGGTCGGCGGCGTAGCGGGGGTTTTAAGAGGTTTCCACTCTAAACCGGCGTTCTGCTCCGGAACGGCTGCGACCTCCAGGATGCGCTTGGCTTCGAGCGTGACGGCTGCGACGCTGTCCGTTGCGTATAAGCGGGCGATGCTGGCCAGCGACCCATGCTCCTCATCGAGGTAGCGGAGCCGTTCGGCTGTGAGCCGGGCCGGGCAGATCCCGCATTCGACGCTGTTGCTCTATCGCCCCGGTCGTCCCTCACCCTGAAGGGGGGATGCTCTCACAGCGTCCCCCGCCCTGTGCGCGCTGAAAGTTGGAGAGGGGACCGGCCGACGGAGCCGGTCCCTTTCTGTGAGACTGCAAGGCTCTGCGGTCATTCCGCCGGGATCAGCCCCATCTCGTGTTCAGGCTCGCGAACCGGCTTTCCGGCCTCCTTGTCCAGCAGGTAGAAGACGTACTCTTCATGCGTCTGGAACGGCCAAACCCAGTAGTAGCCGTCCATGAACAGATCGGGCGACGCCTCGGAGTCCAGGCCCCAATTCCACACATCGTCGGCGCCGCTCATGATGCCGGCCTTGCGGAGGCGAGCCACGGCGTCGTCAAGCGCGTCCTCGGCGACATGCACCACGAAGGTGCGCGGTCCGACGGCACCGACGGCGCGTTCCAGTTTCGCCAGTCTGGCTCCGATCCGGCTCATTGGTTCGTCTTCTCCTCAAGGCGGGCCAGGCGTTCTTCCAGTTCGGTGGCCTCCAGGATCTTGGTGTAGGTCTCCAGCACCTTCACGACGTCGGCGGCCTCCAATGGCGTGAGGTCCCCGGCCGCGACGGCGTCGAGAATGGCCGAGGCTGCGTGCTTGGCGTCGGCGGCGGATGCGATCTCCGGAAGGTGGAACGCGACCGTCCGGTCCTTGCGAGTTGGGCAGAGCCGGTCCATGCACAGCCGCAGGGCCGTGACGTCGCCGGCGAGAGCAAGGTCAACCGCCTTGCGGGCCAACGCCTCAGCCTCGCCCTCCAGCAGAGCCTCCATGGCCAGCGTCGTGGCGTTTCGGGCGCCCTTTGGCTTCCCGTTCGGGTTCCCGCTCTGGCCGGGCTGGAAGGGGCGGCCCTTGGCCTTGGGCCTCTGTGGCTCACTGGCGTTCATGGCTGAAGCTCCGCTGAGACCCAGATTTGCCGGATCTGAACTCAAGCAGAATGCCCTCGCACATCTGCGTTGCGACTTCTCCGTGAAGCATGGGGTATCCGGGAAGCATCGTCATTGAATCGGCCCTCTCTTGATCTGATCCGATTCTACCTTTACGCCTGTCCTTTCACAACGACACGACGTGGCGTACTTGGGTTGCGGGTAACAAAACTGCGTGCGCTTGAATTTCTAGTGACAGGAGAGGAACTCGAACCGCTCGTAGGACAACACCCGCGATTAGACTACCTTCCGTGGGCTTGGGTCGCTGGCGTTGCGCAAATGGGCCGGAAAGTTCGTCATTGGGTCATCGGGATCTGGTCCCCAAGACGATGCCCAGCTTCCGGTTCGCCGCCAGCGTTCAAGCCGACGGCGCCAGATCTCGTCACTGGCGACCAGCTTCGGTTCGGGCGTGGCCGCGTCATCGTCGTCCTGCCAAGCCTCCTCCCTCAGCCACTTGCGGGCGTGAGGAACGAACCGGAGCTCCGAGCCCGACCGCTTGGCCCAGTGAGCGGCAAAACGAACCGCTCCAGCGAGTATTGCTTCGGGATCCGATCCGCGACGCACGGCCGCCGCGAACTCGGCCCTGGCCGGCTTTTTCGGATTCGGACCCTCCCGCTTCGGGTATGTGGCCCAGAAGCGATGAAACGGCTCTTCGAGGTCAGGTTTCGGTGCTTGAGCCTTTTGCGCTTTCGCTCGTTTGGTCGCTCGAGCGACCGAAAGAGAGAGTGATGGTTCTAGTAAGGGTTCAAGGGGTGCACCTCGTGCACCATCCCCCTGCACCTCGTGCAGGAGGGGGTGCACGTCGTGCAGGGGGGGTGGTGCATCTGGCGCACCCAGGGGTGCACGTCGTGCACCCACCCCCTGCATGTTCAGGACGAACAAATTGGACGTGTTCGACTGATCGGTCCGAACCCTGTGCTGACGGCTGAGAAGTCCGAGGTCCGCCAACTCGCTCAGCGCCTTCCTTACGGCGCGTTCACTCAGGTCCGTGTCGACACAGAGCTGCCTAACAGAGGGAAACGCCTGTCCGGTTTGATCGGCGTAATCGGCCAGCACGAGAAGGACGATCTTTCGCGAGCCGCTCCCCGTTTTTTGGCCTTTGGCCCATGCGATCGCGGCGTTGCTCATGCGCCGAGCTCCGCGACGGCATTGCAGGGCAGCGAGGCGAACAGCTGGAATCGTCCCGTTGGCCCCTGACGCTGCTTCAGGACCTCGATCTCGATTTGATCCTGAGCGTCGAAGAGACGCTGCTCCTGCTCGGGCGTGAGGTTCGGCAGCCGCTCGAGGTAGTAGCCCTCCCGGTAAGCCGCGATCACCACATCCGCGTCTTGCTCGATGGAACCGGAGTCGCGCAGATCCGAGAGTACAGGCCGCTTGTCGTCCCGCCGCTCAACCTCTCGGCTTAGCTGTGAGAGGGCCATGACGGTGCAGCCCAGCTCTTTGGCGAGAGCCTTTAGGCCGCCCGAGATTTCCGAAACCTCGTTCACGCGGTTGCCGGCATAGCGGGTCGAAGGCCTGACAAGACCGATATGGTCGACCACGATGAGCCGGAGCTGCGTGCCCCCCCTTTCGCAGCGAGACTTCCATTGCCTTGCCCGAGCCGAGACCTGGCCCAGCGTCATCCCCGGCTGTTGCTCGATTTGGAGATGCAGGTTCGCCATGCGGCCCTTGGCATGATGGAGCCGCTCGACCTCATCATTGGACAGGCTGGCCGCCTCTGCGATCCGTCGATAGGTGAGCGCCGTCCGGCGGCCGTCGAACGCCAGAGCGGCTAGAGCGCGCGCCGCCAGCTCGTCGGCTGACATCTCGAGGGAGCAGCAGAACACTCCATTCTCGCGCGCCGCATTCAGTGCAATGGCGAGCGCGAGTGTGGTTTTGCCCATGCCGGGACGACCAGCCAAGATGACAAGTTGGCCGGGATAGAAGCCGCCGGTGAGGCGGTCGAGCGAGGGCAGCCCCGAAGGTGTTCCGCGCCGCTTGCCTCCGCCACGAACGCGATCGAGCTCGGCCAGCACGCTTGCTGTAGCTGCCTGAAGGCTGACGGCCGGCGTCGATCCTCGGCCGGCAGACGCGATCGTGTCGAGTGCTCCAATGGCGTCCGCAGCCACTTCCGCGGGCCGACTTGCTGGCGCCTCCGCTGCGACGGCGAGCTCCGACGCGACGGCTTTGATCCTGCGCTTGTCAGCCTGCCGCCGAATTTCCAACGCGTACTCGCGGGAATTCGCTGTGGTGGTCGCGTTTGCGGCGAGCCGGGCGATGTACTGAGCCACGGTCATGCCGCCGAGGTCGTGATCGCCGATGGCCATTCTGAGCAGGGCGACATCGAAACCGCCCCCCTCGTCCCGGCGCGCCGTCATCGCGTCGAACAACAGCTTGTGGATCGGCTCGCCGATATCGTCGGAAACCACGATTCCGCGGATCCGGTCGATTGTAGCTGGATCGACCAGAGCAGCCCCGAGAAGGGCCTGCTCCGCCTGGAGAGCGTCTTGCGTAAGGGCGCTCATGACCGCCCTCCCACCGGCTGCAGCCGTTTGCCTTCACGAGCGCTCCACCAGCTAGCGGCGAAGTCGCGCTTCATCCTCTCGGTAAGGAGGCGAAAGGCCTGCTCGTCCGAAGGAAGAGCGCCAGGAACTAGTTGTACGGTCCGGCGGTCACGAAATTTGAATTGGGAGGTCATGCGCGGCCTCCGAATCCCGTGATGTCGGCGATGGCCCCCGCAAGAGCGGAGGAGATCAGGTAGCGCCTCGCTAGCCATTCCACTGCGAGCCGCTGTGTGTTATGCTTTTCCCCGTACAGACCCGCGCCTACGCAAGGCCTGCCGAGCCCGGTTTCGATCCCCTCCGCTTGGCCGCGCAAGGATCGAACCGGGTTCTGCTTTGCCCCCATCGTGGTCAAGCCGCCTTGGACTTGGACGGGGTGAGGTCGGGAAAGCTGGCGAGCCAGGCCTTGAGTTCATCCCGCAGGATGATCGTACGGCGTCCATATTTCTTGGCCCTAAGCTCGCCTGCCGCGAGGGCCTCATAGAGTTTCGAGCGGCTCACGCCCGAAGTCCGCACCGCGTCCGGGACAGACAGCCCAAGCTCTTCAATTCCGCTGGTGGACATTCCTGCTTCTCCTCAAGTCCGCCGATGTCTGCGGACCGCCAGGAGTTAAGCTGGAGCGGACTTCTCAGTACTCGTCAGTTCTCCTCTTGATGGGATCTGCGAAGAACTGCCAACGCGCGGTCGATCGTCGCGAGTTGGACTTCGAGTCCCGGCATGCCCGACGACCTGAAATGCGCGTTCACGGCGCGGCGAAGCGTTTCCCGATTCACGCCTACAGGTGGGCGATTGGGGTATAGAACTCGAAGGGCTTCAACGGTCGGGTCAACCTTATTTGACCGCTTGATCACCCTCGCGGCTGGCACCGGCCGGTTCGGGAAGACATTTGGCTCGACACCCGTGATCCTCGGCGGGAACACCTGCATCAGCTCGGAACTCGCAATTTGAACGTCTACCATTCTGGCGCCGCTTGCGTCGCAGATGACGGTTTCGTCGGTGTGTGTACGGCCAACGCGCCAGCTGTCCTGGAATCTGAGAGGATCGATTTCGCGCCTGACGCCTGCTTCCGAAATATCGTACGCGGAAACTTGCCCTTTCCGGAGAGCAGCCAAAAGAGCGCGTCCAGCCTTAGCGAAGTCCTGCTCTGGCACAGCGATGTCAAACAGGTCTAGATCGAATGTTCCCGAGAACGGTAGCCCCATCTCTTCGATCCGGAACTCTTCCCAGAGAAGTCGGACAGCCTGCAAATCTCGCGTGACGATCCAGGCCAGAGCCATATCCAACGTCCAACGAGGCCGCCCAGATACATCGACCAACGAAACCAGGTCTTCTTCCAGCATTTCAAAGCACCTTGCCGCACCGGAAAGAAAGCACGGGGAAGCCGAGGGTGCTCTCGGTTTGTCGGCTGGCCGGCCTATCCCCGTGCATCTCTGGTAGTTCAGGCCTTCCGCTCAAGGGAGATGACCCGGGCAGGTGATCTGGTGAGCGGCACGACCGCTTTGGCAGCGAGTTCGTCCAAGGCGTCGACTACGAACGCAGCGTAGTGACGTTCGACCATAGCTGACGACGTATCGTGAAGCGCAGCAACCAACCGAACAGGGAGGCCCGCTCGCAGCCCGCGCACAATTGACGAGTGGCGAAGCGCATACGGGACTGTGTCGCTGGGCAGGCCAGCAGCCTTGACAATCGGCGCCCACATTCGCGAAAGCTCCGAGGCAGCACGCCACGGTCCGCGATTATCCCGGTGCCAAAGCCCCGACGCGGTCTGAACCGAGCGCCACCGTAGTAAGAGCGGCTCCGGCCCCTTGCGTCCGCTAATAGCTGGGCGGAGAGCCTCGATCACATCGTCGCCTACGCGCACTCCGATGCGATCCGTCCGCTTGGGTCCGCGCCCCTTGCGAGACGTGGGCACCATAAGGCGGCTCTCGGCGGGCTGCACATCCGCCACGGTCATACGCGCCACTTGCGAAAAACGCGCACCCGTCGCCGCGAGCACCAGGATCAGCCTAGCAACGTCGCCGTCGTGGGCGCCTGCCTGATCCGCCTCCCAGGCCGCCGTGATCATTCGACGGACATCGGCATCCGAGAGCACCTGCCGTCGGGGCTCTGCCTGGACGATCTCATCCGCTTTCAGCCCGGCCCTGATCGTACCTGCGAGATCGGCCGGCAGTCGAACACGGTGGGTGAGCGCCGCTGCGTTGAGGGCAGCCTTCAGGTCGTTGACCAGCCGGCGGACAGAAGCTGGGGCGAGGTCATCGGGGATCTGTTTGCGCCACTGGCGAAGCGCAGTCTCATCGATCCGGTGCAGGGGCTGTTTCGCGAGATCCGTCCCGAGCACATACCGCTGCAGCCTTGACCGAGCATCGCGCTTCAATCCACCGGAGCCCGCGTTCGCTCGCTCGCGAGCCTCCCTCATCTCGAGATAGGCATGGATCGCGCTCGTGACCGTCGCCAGCGGGCCAGCCGCTTCGGCGCGTTCATCCGCGCGGGCCTTCTCGACATGAGCGCGGGCGCGGCTCACAGCCTGATTGAAATCGATGATGTCGCTGCCGTCGGCCTCGAACGCGTCGTCCGCGGTCGCCAGGGTCGCTTGCGCATATGAGCCAGAGCCCTTGTACCAGCGCACCAGCCATCGGCCACCGCGCACGCCCTTGCGGTAGCCCAAGTGCGTGTCGGGATCGATCGAGCGCCAGTGGCTGCCGGAAGGCAACTTGGAACGGGCATTCCTAGTCGTCAGCGCCGCCTCTTTGAGAACCTTCACCAACCCAGCCGCCCCACTTGTCCAATATGCGTCAAATATACGCTGCCGCACTGAGCCGGACAATCATGGACACGGAGCCTTGCACAAGCTTGTTTTTGGCCGACTCTCGTGGATGAGGGCGGACGTTGATGACCCGGATCATTCGCCCTCTCACGGCGAAAACAGGGGTTCGAGTCCCCTTGGGAGCGCCAAGCCTTCTTACCTATCACTTGTCCTGCGACACCCGGATCCGGCCGATCTCGGCCATGGTGCGATTGTCGAAGAGGATGACCAGCGCCCCGTCGGGGCCGTCGGCCGTGACGGCGAGGCGGCCGTCGCCGAGGGTGGTGGAGACCAGCCTGTAGCCGGGCGGCAAGGCGGCCTGCACGGGCGGGCGGGCGGGGCGAGCCTCGCCCGGGAGCGCGGGAGGCGGCGCGAGGGCGGCGGCGTCCGGCTTCGATCCCCTGAACGCCCGGATGGCCAAGGTGGCGAAAACCACCACGAGCAGCGCCACCAGGATGACGCCGAGCGTGATCACCACCATCTTGAGGGCCATGAGGCGCGACGCCTCCTTGGCCTTCGCGGCGGCCGTGGCCGGATCGTCGTCGGCGGCAGGGTGGGAGGCGGGCGTGAAATCGGCGGGAGTCATGCTGGGCGCTTGCTGAAGAGGGCGGAGTGTCGGATAGGACACCGCTCCCGGGAAGAACCAGGGAGCGGCCGGTCTGCCCCGCCATGAGCGGCGACCCAGGCGAAGCGGAAGGACGAAGCGTGCACGCGACAGAGACCGAGGCCCCGGCGGAGGGCCGCCTGGCGTGTGTAGCCCGGCCGGAAGACAAAGGCGAGCGGCTGGACAGGTTCCTGGCCCGCAACGTGCCGGCCCTGTCGCGGACGCGCCTCAAGGGCCTGATCCTCGACGGCAAGGTCAGCATCGACGGCGCCGTGCAGGACGATCCCGGCCGCAAGGTCGACGCCGGGCAGGAGATCGCGGTTGACATTCCGCCCGCCGTCCCGCCGGAGCCGGAGGGCGAAGCGATCCCGCTGGAGGTCGTCTACGAGGACGACCAGCTGCTGGTCATCGACAAGCCCGCCGGGCTGGTCGTGCATCCGGCCGCGGGCCACGACACCGGCACGCTGGTCAACGCGCTGATCGCGCATTGCGGCGACAGCCTGTCGGGCATCGGCGGGGTCAAGCGGCCCGGCATCGTGCACCGGCTCGACAAGGACACCACCGGCCTGCTGGTCGTCGCCAAGACCGACCGGGCGCACAAGAAGCTGGCCGAGCAATTCGCCGACCATGGCCGCACGGGACCGCTGGTGCGGGCCTACCGGGCGATCGTGTGGGGCAAGCCGGACCGCAAGCACGGCGTCGTCGACGCCAACCTGGACCGCTCGACCAAGCACCGCGACCGCATGGCCGTCGTGTCGCGCGAGAAGGGGCGCGAGGCGATCACCCATTACGAGGTCGAGGAGGTGTTCGCCGGCTCCAACGGCGAGCCGGTCGCCAGCCTCGTCATCTGCCGGCTGGAGACCGGGCGCACCCACCAGATCCGCGTGCACATGGCCCATATCGGGCATCCGCTGATCGGCGACCGCCTCTACGCCTCCGGCTTCCGCACCAAGGCGACGCTGCTGGCGCCGGACGCCAGGGCGGTGGTGGAGGGCTTCCCCCGCCAGGCCCTGCACGCGGCGGAGCTGGGCTTCGCCCACCCGGTGACGGACGAGGAGATGATGTTCACGAGCGAACCCCCGGCCGATCTCGAGGCGCTCGCCGCCGCCCTGCGCAAGGCGGCGTGAGACAGCAGCGGTCGCCATGCGTCAACGAACCCTGCCGAACCTCGTCGCGCTTCGCGCATTAGCGGGACGAGGCCCCCGTGGCGCTCGCCGATGTGATGAGGGGCGAAGCTTCGCCCTCTTTCGGCCAATGTCACGCCGATGATAGACTGTTGTCGTGGCCGTGCTTCGTGGCGGCCCGTGATGGCCTGCTTGCGAGGGGCCACTGGAGGAGAGAATGGCGTCCGCCTCACTTCCCATCATCGCCGCCGAAGGCGGCCTGTCGCGGTATCTCGACGAGATCCGCAAATTCCCCATGCTGCAGCCGCAAGAGGAATACATGCTCGCCAAGCGCTGGCGGGAGCATGAGGATTCCGAGGCGGCGCACCGGCTCGTCACGTCGCATCTGCGCCTCGTGGCCAAGATCGCCATGGGCTATCGCGGCTACGGCCTGCCGATCGGGGAAGTGATCTCCGAAGGCAATGTCGGCCTGATGCAGGCGGTCAAGCGCTTCGAGCCCGAGAAGGGGTTCAGGCTGGCCACCTACGCCATGTGGTGGATCAAGGCGTCGATCCAGGAATACATCCTGCGCTCGTGGTCGCTCGTGAAGATGGGCACGACCGCGAACCAGAAGAAGCTGTTCTTCAACCTGCGCAAGGCCAAGAGCTCGATCTCGGCGCTGGACGAGGGCGACCTGCGCCCCGACCAGGTGAAGCAGATCGCCACCAAGCTCGGCGTCCACGAGCAGGAAGTGATCGAGATGAACCGCCGCCTGGGCGGCGATTCCTCGCTCAATTCCCCGATCCGGTCGGACGGCGAGGGCGAAGGCGAGTGGCAGGACTGGCTGGCCGACGACAGCGCCAGCCAGGAGAGCATCCTGGTCGCCCAGGAGGAGGCGGACAACCGCCACGTCGCCCTGCGCGACGCGCTGGGCGTGCTCAACGAGCGCGAGCGCCGCATCTTCGAGGCGCGCCGGCTCGTGGACGATCCGATCACCCTGGAGGAGCTTTCCGAGGAGTTCGGCGTCTCGCGCGAGCGCGTCCGCCAGATCGAGGTCCGGGCCTTCGAGAAGGTCCAGAAGGCCGTGCGCGAGGCCGTGGCCCGGCAGGAAGCCGGCCGCCTCGCCCTGCCCGCCAGCGCCTGAGGACGGCTGCGTCCTCCTAGCCGCCCTGCTGCCAGCCGTTGAAGGCGTCGCTGACGGTGCGGTCGCCCGTCGGGCCCTTCTCGAACAGCAGCAGCGCGCGGCGCCCGTTGGCGAAGCGCAGGGGCGTCATCAGCCAGTTGCGCTGGCGCAGCAGCTCGATGTTGCGGGTGATGTCGGCGGGCAGGTTCGATAGTCCGATCAGGAACATGTTCTCGGTCACCGGCACCGCGATGCCGGCGAGCGGCGTCCCGCGCACGGTCTCCTCGTTGCGCATCTCGGGCACGCCGAGATCGCGCACCGCGCCATTGGCGGCTTTCGCGCCGGCCGTGAACCGCATCTCGATGGTGTGCGAGGCCGGCAGCGCGGCGTCGCGGTTGCGGCGGATCAGCACGTCGGCCTTGAGGCCCGCATCGGCGATGTCAACATCGGCCCGGACCGCGACGTCCAGCGGCTCGCCGGCGCCGGCGGGCACGTTGTCGAGGCGCCAGAGCACCCGTCCCACCGTCTGCCGGATCTCCGTCGCGCCTTCCGCCGCCTCCTCCACCAGCAGCGCCCGCTGCAGCACGCCGATCGCCACGGAGCCGCCGGCCGCCTGCTGCTGTCCGCCGGCCGGGGCGGCGGGCGCGCGCTGGGCCTGCTCGGCCGGCTGGGGCGGGGCCTCGCCGGGGAGCCTGTCCTGGAACTTGCGCTCCTGGTCGGCCGTCGGCGCGGTGGCGGCCTGGCGGGTGGGGACGAACTCGGATGGCGACTGCTTGAGATAGAGCGCCGTCGTGGCTGTGGCGCCCACCACGAGGGCGATCGCCGCGCCGATCACGGCGGCGCGCAGCCACCTGCGCCGGTCGCCGCTCGGCGCGCGAGGCGCGGCGGGGCGCATGCGCTCGGACGGCGCCTCGTCGGGGGCCTCCGGCCGACGCGGCGGCGGAGCCGCAGCCTCCACGGGCCGGGAGGCGGCGTCGTCGGCGCGGGCCGGCTTCGCCGGAGGCGGCGCTGGCTGGATCCGCATGGCCGGCTCGTCGCGCCGGGCCGGCGCGGGAGCTTCGGCGACCTCGGTCCGGGGCGGCTCGGCCTCCATCGGCACGCCGCCGCCGAACTCCGTCTCGACGCGGCGCACCGCGTCTTCGAGGGCCAGGCGCTCGCGCGCGATATCCGGCTCCGAAACCGGCGGGTCGGAGTTTCGCAATTGGCCCAGCAGCGCATTCGTGGCGCGCTCATAAAGGGCTCGGCGCTGCTCGGGCGTGCTCTCGCCCATATTGGCGACAGCGCGCGAAATCAGCGGATAGTAGTCGGCCATGGAGCCTCAGTGGGGCACAAGGCCCCGCTCGGTCAAGTCTCGAAGGGATTCTGCACGAGAATCGTATCGTCGCGCTCGGGACTTGTGGAGACGAGCGCCACCGGCGCCCCGATCAGTTCTTCGATCCGTCGCACATATTTGATCGCCTGCGCGGGCAGGTCCGCCCAGGACCGGGCCCCGGCGGTCGTGCCCTTCCAGCCCTCGATGGTCTCGTAAATGGGCTCGACCCGGGCCTGCGCGCCCTGGCTGGCCGGCAGATGGTCGATTTCCTTGCCGTCGAGCCGATAGCGCGTGCAGACCTGGATCTCGTCGAAGCCGTCCAGGATGTCGAGCTTGGTCAGCGCGATCCCATCGATGCCGGAGGTCCGCACGGTCTGGCGCACCAGAACGGCGTCGAACCAGCCGCAGCGGCGCTTGCGGCCCGTCACGGTGCCGAACTCGCGCCCGCGCTCGCCGATGCGCTCGCCGGTCGGGTTGTCCTGCTCGGTCGGGAACGGCCCCTCGCCCACCCGGGTCGTGTAGGCCTTGGCGATGCCCAGCACGTAGCCGACATTGCGCGGCCCCATGCCGGAGCCTGTGGCGGCCTGGCCGGCGATGGTGTTGGACGACGTCACGAACGGATAGGTGCCGAAGTCGATGTCCAGCAGCGCGCCTTGCGCGCCCTCGAACAGGATGCGCTTGCCGGCCCGGCGCTGCTCGTCCAGCAGCCGCCAGGTCGTGTCCATGTAGGGAAGGACCTTCGGGGCGACCGACGCCAGCTCCTCGTAGATCGACTTCGGGTCGATCTCCTCCAGGCCGAGGCCGCGGCGCAGCGCGTTGTGATGCGTCAGCAGCCGGTCGATCTTGGCCGGCAGCGTGTCCAGCTCCGCGAGGTCCATCAGCCGGATCGCGCGGCGGCCGACCTTGTCCTCATAAGCGGGGCCGATGCCGCGCTTGGTGGTGCCGATCTTGGTGCCCGGCGCGCCCGACTCGCGCAGCGCGTCGAGCTCGCGGTGGACGGAGAGGATCAGCGGCGCGTTGTCGGCGACGCGCAGGTTCTCGCGCGAGATCGCGACGCCCTGGGCCTGCAGCTTGTCCACCTCGGCCGCCAGCGCGTGCGGATCGAGCACCACCCCGTTGCCGATGACGGCCAGCTTGTTGGGGCGCACCACGCCAGACGGCAGCAGCGAGAGCTTGTAGACGTTCTCGCCGATCACGAGCGTGTGGCCGGCGTTATGGCCGCCCTGGAACCGGACGACCGTGTCGGCCTGCTCCGAGAGCCAGTCGACGATCTTGCCCTTGCCCTCGTCGCCCCACTGGGCTCCCACGACGACCACGTTGGCCATGGCGATCTCTCCATCCGGCGGCGGGGCGGCGCGCGGCGTCGTCCCGGTCCAGCACTGCAGTTCGAAAACAAAAGCCCCGGCCGTTCCGCAAGTCGGATCAGCCGGGGCTTGCGCGGGAGCATTACCCGCAAAGGGCCGGGGCGTAAAGCGTCAGCCGCTCCCGAAAGCGCGCAAGCCGGACCGCGAGGCCCGCTGTCCAAGGCTCCGTCAGCGCAGCGGGATCCCGTCCATGACGATGTCGCGATCCGCCGGCCATTTCATGCGGTAGCCCATCCGGATCTCCTTTTGCTCACCCGGCTGGTAGTCCCAGGTCCAGCTCATCACGCCGCGCTTGTCGGCGACGATCTTCTCGGTCGGGGGCGTGCCGGGCAGCGCCTCGATCGTCACGGCCGAGTTCTCGGAGATCGGCATGCGGTCGAGCACGCTGATGCGGACCGGAGCGTCGTGCAGGTTGCGGATCGAGGTCTTGAACTCACGCTGCTCGGTCTTCTGATTGCCGATCCAGCCAGGCTCGTTCTCCTTCCGCTTCACGGGCGCGCGCACGATCTTGACGCGGTCGTCCGCCCCGAAGCCGAGCTCGATCCTGTCGCCGGGGGCGACCAGCCCGAGCCGGCCGCGCCCGACATAGACGCCATCCCGGTGCAGGGCCGCGTCGCCGGGCAGCACCGGCGCGTCCTCGGCGTTGGCGAAGGACGCCTCCAGATAAGCGGTCTGGTCGAGCGCGGGCGTCGCCTTGACGGTCACCGTCGGCTCCGCCCGGCGCGCGCCGAGCGCCACGGACCGGGGCGCGCCGTCGGCCGAGACGCTGACCGGGCCGGCCACCCTGAAGGCCGACTGGAACTCCCCGGCGTCCAGTTCCGCCATCTGCTCCACGGCCGGGACGGCCGCCGGAGCCGCCGCCATGGCGCGGGGCGACGGAGCCGGCGCTTCGAGCCGCTGCGCCGCGTCCGACGCCGCCTTGCCGCGGGCGGATCGCGCCGCCTCGGGGACGACGGTGGGATCGAACAGGTTGACGACCAGGGGCGGCAGGTCGGGCGCAGCCACGCCCCGGGCCGCCCGAACCGTCGAGACCGTCAGGGCGACATCGGTCCAGCTCTCGCCGGTGCGCTGCGTGACCTGCGCCCGCCTGACCATTTCGAGCGACGGCTTGCGGTCGCGCCCGCCGGTGTCGAGCCGGACGTCGTAGGACGGCTTCCAACTCGCGCCGGCGACCCGGTAGGCGATCGTCAACGCGCCCTTGAGCGGCGCCCCGGCCTCCAGCGCGATGGCGACGTCGCGGCGGGGCGCCCCCGGCGGCCCGGGCTGCGGGCGGCCGCGCTCCAGGGCGGAGATCTCCGCCTCCAGGGCTCGTTGGCTGGCCCGAAGCGTCCTGATCTGCTCGATGACGCGCGCGAGCCCGTCCCCGACGGCGTCCCAGGCTGCGCTCCAGCGCTCCACGTCGAGCGGCTTGGCCTCCGCCGAGAGCTTCTCGGGGCTCGCCTTCGCGTAGACCTCGATGGCCCTGCGCTTGCCTTCGGCCGCCTCGATCTGGCCGGCGATCCGGTCGCGCTCCGCCCGCAGGTCGTCAAGGCGGCGCTCGTCGGCGGCCGCCCTCGCCTCGCCGGGCGCGATCCGCGTCTCCACGGACCCGATGACGAGCGGCGCGTCGGCCTCGCCCTCCACCCTGATCGAGGCGGGATCGATGGTGGGGCTCAGCCCGCGCAGGATCACGACGGACGGACCCGCCGGAAGCTCGATCGCGGCCTTGCGCGTGACGGCGGCCCCGTCGGGATGAACCGTCACGGCCTCGATGCGCGACGGCGCCTCGATGTCGGCGGCGAACGCCGCTCCCGACGCGCTGGCGAGCAGGATGGTGACGAGGCCGATGCGCATGAAGGTCGCTCCGCGGGATGGATCCGGCACGGATCACGACGGAGAATTCGGGACGGAATGCGGCGTGGACGTGGCTGTGCGGAGGTATGTTCCGGCCCGACTCAGGCGCGGCCCCGCTGCGACCGGACCGGCTTGGCCCGATGCTCAATGAAGTTGCGGATCTCGGTCAACCGGCGCGCGGGGTCGAGGATTTCCGCGTCGAGACCGTGACGCCAGGCCAGGTCGAACCGCGACGCATCGTCGTGCAGCGCCAGCAACTCGTCCACATAGCGGGCGTGGTCGTCCTCGCCCTGGCAGAACCCTTCGGCGACCAGATGCCGCCCGTGGCGGCGCAGGATCACGGCGAGTTCGCGCAGGCTGAACTCGGGATGGTACTGGACGCCCCAGAACACGCCGCCCTCGTGCCGGATCTCGGCGGCCTGCATGGGCGTCAAAGCGTTGAACGCCAGCACGGCAATGTCGCCCGGAGGCGTCGTGACGGCGTCGAGATGCACCGCCGGCGCGTCCCACGCCAGGGGCCGGCCGGCCAGCAGCGGGTGCGCCCGCCCCGCATCGGTCGACACGATGCGGCGGGCGAAGCCGATCTCGCTGCCCGCGGGGTTGCGGCGCACGTCGCCGCCGGCCGCCAGCGCTCCCATCTGGATGCCCCAGCACGAGCCGAACATCGGCGTGCCGGACGCATAGGCGGCGCGCGCCAGCTCCACCTGGCGCGTCACGGCGGGCTGGACATTGTAGGCGTTGAGCGCCGATCCCGTGAGCACGATGGCGTCGTAGCTCTCCAGTCCCGACCCGTCCGGCAGGTTGGCGCCCTCGTCGGCCGGGAATGCAATGTCATAGACCGCGCCCGGCTCCAGCGCCTGGAGCACGTCGCCATAGGATTCGGACGGCGTCATCCCGTACTCGTCGCGATGCCGCTGCCGCGCCTCGCGGGTGTTGCCTTCGACGACCAGGAACCGCATGGGGAGCGCTCGGATGCTGCGATCTCTCCTGATAGCAGGCCCGCGCGGACGTTCAAGCGGGGGCGCCGGCGGTCATCAGAAGGCTTTGGGCAGGCCGAGACGCTTCAAGATGCTGTTGGAGAGTTGACGCGACTTGCTGCCGGCGTCGATGCTGATGGTCCGGCCTGTCTCGTCATGGATCCAGATCTGGTGATCGCCTTTGGCGGGCCGGAGGAACCGCCAGCCATGGTCCTGCAGCACGCGACGCAGAAGCTTCCCATAGTCGACCACGGCTAGGCGGCGACGTTCACCGTTTCCCCGAAGCGAACATTGAGGGAAACGTCGAAATCAAAAGTTCTGGTGTCATCCCCGTCGGCCAGATAATCAGCCGCCGCGAGGGGAACGCGCGTCCGCAATTGGTCGAGCGTTTCAGCTTCAGTGAAGATCGGGAGATCGCGGCACTCGGAGATCCAAACGCCCGCCTCTGCGTCCCAGGAGACGTCAGCGATCAGAGAGCGTTTGCCGTTGGCGACCATGTGCGTTTCATAACACGGCGGAGCCCGTCGGGACAGAGCGGGCGCGCCGGCTCAGGTGGCTGGCGCGCCATTCCGCGTTCAAAACCTGAGCGCCTTGGCCTGCTTCACGCCCGGCAGGCCGGGGATCTGCGCCAGGACCGACGCCGGCGCCTCGCCGTCGATCTCGACCAGCGCGATGGCTGAGCCGCCCTGGGCGTCGCGGCCCAGCGCGAAGGTGGCGATGTTGACGCCCGCGTCGCCGAGCAGGCCCGCGAAGCGGCCGATGAAGCCGGGCTTGTCCTCGTTGGTCACGTAGATCATCGAGGGGCCGAACTCCGCGTCCACCTTGATGCCCTTGATGGCGACGAAGCGCGGCCTGCCGTCATGGAACACCGTGCCGGCGACGGAGCGCTCCTGCTGCTCGGTGACGACCGTCAGGGTGATGAGCGATTCATAGTCGCCCTCCGACGCCCGCGTGGTCTCCTCCACCACGATTCCGCGCTCCTTGGCCACGATGGGCGCGGAGACGACGTTGACGTCCTGCAGCGCCGGGCGCAGCACGCCCGCGATGGCGGCAGCCGTGAGCGCCTTGATCTTCAATCCCGCCACGGCGCCCTCATAGGTGATCCGGACCTCCTTCAGGTCCGTCTCGGTGAGCTGGCCCGCGAAGGAGCCCAGCCGTTCCGCCAGCGCGATGAAGGGCTTCAGCTTGGGGGCTTCCTCGGCCGTAATGCTCGGGAAGTTGATCGCGTTGGTGATGGCGCCGCGGATCAGGTAGTCCGACATCTGCTCGGCCACCTGCAGGGCGACGTTCTCCTGCGCTTCGTTGGTGGCCGCGCCCAGATGCGGCGTGCAGACCACGTTGGGATGCCCGAACAGCGGGTTCTCCTTGGCGGGCTCTTGTGTGAACACGTCGAAGCCGGCCCCGGCCACGTGGCCGCTGTCGAGCGCGGCGCGCAGCGCGACCTCGTCGACGAGGCCGCCGCGCGCGCAGTTGACGATGCGCACGCCCTTCTTGGTCTTGGCCAGGTTCTCGGCCGACAGGATGTTCCTGGTCTGCGCCGTCATGGGCGTGTGCAGGGTGATGAAGTCGGCCCGGGCCAGCAACTCGTCGAGCTCTACTTTCTCCACGCCGAGATCCAGCGCCCGCTCCGGCGACAGGAAGGGATCGAAGGCGATCACCCGCATCTTCAGCCCAAGCGCCCGGTCGGCCACGATCGCGCCGATATTGCCGCAGCCGATCACGCCCAGCGTCTTGCCGGTGATCTCGACGCCCATGAAGCGGTTCTTCTCCCACTTGCCGGCCTGCGTGGAGGCGTCGGCGGCCGGGATCTCGCGCGCCACCGCGAACATCAGCGCGATGGCGTGCTCGGCCGTCGTGATGGAGTTGCCGAAGGGCGTGTTCATCACGATCACGCCCTTGGCGGTCGCGGCCGGGATGTCGACATTGTCGACGCCGATCCCGGCGCGGCCCACCACCTTCAGGCGCGTGGCGCTCTCCAGCAGCTTGGCGGTGACCTTGGTGGCCGAGCGGATCGCCAGGCCGTCATAGTCGCCGATGATGCGGGCGAGCTCGTCCTTGTCGAGGCCGGGCTTCACGTCGACCTCGACGCCGCGCTCGGTGAAGATGGCGACGGCGGCGGGCGACAGGCTGTCTGAAATGAGAACGCGGGGAGCCATGGTGTGTCTCCTTCGTCCCTCCCGCGGGAGGGGCGGCGCTGGGCGCCTGAATGCAGAATGGGATGAGTTCGGGCTGAACCCCTCTCCCGCCGGGCGGGAGAGGGAGAGCGCGGGGCGACTAAGCCGCCTTGGCGAGCCCGGCCTTCGCCTCGGCGAAGGCCCACGCGATCCAGTGCGTCAGCGCCTGGACGTCGGCGGTCTCGACCGTCGCGCCGCACCAGATGCGCAGGCCGGGAGGCGCATCGCGGTAGGCCCCGATGTCGAAGCCCGCGCCGGCCTTCTCGATCGCGCCCGCCACCGCCTTGGCGAAAGCAGCCTGCGCGTCGGCCGGCAGCGCCTGCACGGCGGGATCGGAGAACACCAGGCACACGCTGGTGTTGGAGCGGATGCTCGCATCCTTGGACAGGAACGCGATCCAGTCGTTCTGCGCCACGAAGTCGGCCAGCGCCTTGGTGTTGGCGTCCGCCCGCGCAATCAGGGCGTCGAGGCCGCCGATCTGCTTCGCCCACTGCAGGGCGTCGATGTAGTCCTCCACGCACAGCATGGAGGGCGTGTTGATGGTCTCGCCCTCGAACAGGCCCTCGGTGATCTTGCCGCCCTTGGTCATGCGGAAGATCTTGGGCATCGGCCAGGCCGGCGTGTAGCTCTCCAGCCGCTCGACGGCGCGAGGCGACAGGATCAGCATGCCGTGCGCGGCCTCGCCACCCAGCACCTTTTGCCAGGAGAACGTCACCACATCGAGCTTGGGCCAATCCAGCCGCTGCGCGAAGGCCGCCGAGGTCGCGTCGCAGATCGTCAGCCCCGCCCGGTCGGTCGGGATCCACTTGCCGTCCGGCACGCGCACTCCAGAGGTGGTGCCGTTCCAGGTGAACACCACGTCATTGTCGAAATTGACGGTCGAGAGGTCGACGATGTCGCCGTAGCCGGCCTTCAGGACGCGCGCGTCCTTGAGCTTCAGCTGCTTGATGGCGTCCGTGACCCAGCCCTCGCCGAAGCTCTCCCAGGCCAGCATGTCGACGCCGCGGGCGCCGAGCAGCGACCACATGGCCATCTCGACAGCGCCGGTGTCGGACGCCGGCACGATCGCGATCCGGTAGTCGGCCGGGATTTGCAGCACCTCGCGGGTGAGGTCGATGGCGAGCTTCAGCTTCGCCTTGCCGGGCTTGGCCCGGTGGGAGCGGCCCAGCGGGGCGTCCTTGAGGGCGTCCAGGGACCAGCCGGGGCGCTTGGCGCAGGGGCCGGAAGAGAAAAGGGGATTGGCCGGCTTCTGGCCGGGTGCGGTCGTCGCCATCGATGATCTCCATCCTTGCAGATGGGCGCTCCGCGTTGGGGCGGAGTGTCCCGCCGACCGGGGTAGGCGAAGGCGGGGACGGCGTCAAACGGAAAAGGCGGCCCGGTACATCCGCGGGCCGCCCTTCAGTCGGGGATCGGCGCCCGGCGCCGGTCCCGTTATCGCAAAGTCGCTCAGTACTTCCGGATGAGAGGCATCTGCGGCGCCTCGGGGATGTAGGTCGGTCCGCCGAGCATCCAGCGCATGCCAAGGCGAAGATCGTGTGACGCCAGCGAGAATTTGTGGACTTCGTTGCCGCAGAACGGCGTGTTCTGGCACCGTATCGCGCCCGACTCGACATCCCCCATGTTCAGGTAGCGGTAGCCGAGCTCCAGCTTGAGGTTCGGCGAGACGTTGTAGCCGAGGCCGGCCATGAGCGCCCAGGCGAAGTTGGTCTTGGAATGGTCGCCGGCGAAGCCATAGCCGCCGAGCTGGTGGTCGACATCCGTCAGGCCGGAAAGCTTGTGATTGGCGAAGCCGACGCCCGCGCCCACGAAGGGGGTCACGCCCACCCAGGTGCCGAGGTCCACATAGCCGTTGGCCAGGAACACCGAGCTGCGGATGTTGCCGTTGTAGTTGTCGAAGCAGACCGCGCCGCCGCAACTGGAGGTGGTGTAGCTCTCGATGGCCGCATATCTGCCGCCGCCGCGATACTCGCCGGTCAGGTCGGCGCGGAACCAGTTGTTGAACTGGTAGCCGAAGCCCGCGCCGACGAAGAACTGGTCCTCGACGCTCTTGCGCGCGACCAGCAGGCCCGGCACGTCGAAGCCCGCGTCGAAGGTGGAGTGCAATTCGCCCATTTGGGTGATGCCGGCGCCGACGTCGCCGCGCAGATACCAGCCGGAGAATTCGGGAAGCGGTTCCGGCGCCATCGGAGGCGGCGGCGGGAGCGGCATATCGGCGGCCTGGGCGACGCCAATCGCCCCGATCGCCATGGCGCCCGCGAGAGCGAGGATTTTCAGGCTGCCCATGTCTTGTATTCCCTACTGGGGCATGGACAGGCCTTCGGAACCGTCCAGCCGCGATACGACAGGGAGACATTGGCAGTCGAAAGTTAAAGCAAACTTAACCCTAACGATTAAGGATACGGGCATATACTCTTGGAAATGCTCGTTTAGGTTGCATTAAGAACTTTAGCGCGCAAGCATTCGAGCCGTTATCCGTCGAGGGAGCTCGCGGGGAACGCCGGCGCCCGCCGCCGCCCCCGCCAGCCGGAGCCGATCAGGCCGCCGCGGCCGTGAGGGCCTCCACGACGTCGTCCACGGCGCGCTCCACCACGTCCCGGTTGTCGCCTTCCGCCATCACCCTGATCACCGGCTCGGTGCCGGAGGGCCGGATCACCAGGCGCCCGTCCGCGCCCAGCCTGGCGCGGGACGCCGCGATGGCGCTCACCACCGACTCGTTCTTCAGGGGCTCGCCCTGCCGGAACCGGACGTTCTTGAGAATTTGCGGCAGCGGCTGGAAACAGTGGCAGACCTCGCTGACCGGCCGCCCCTGCTGCTTGACGACCGCCAGCACCTGCAGGGCCGCGATGAGGCCATCCCCGGTGGTGGCGTAGTCGGACAGGATGATGTGGCCGGACTGCTCGCCGCCGAGATTGTAGCCGTGCTCGCGCATGTGCTCGAGCACGTAGCGGTCCCCCACCGCCGTGCGCGCCAGCGTGAGGCCGAGGGTCGCCAGGTGACGCTCCAGGCCGAGATTGGACATGATGGTGGCCACCACGCCCGGCTGGGTCAGGCGGTTGTCGTCCTTCCAGCTCTTGGCCACGACCGCCATGAGCTGGTCGCCGTCGACCACCTGGCCCTTCTCGTCCACGAGCACGACGCGGTCGGCGTCGCCGTCGAGCGCGATGCCGATGTCGGCGCGCAGCTCCCTCACCTTGCGGCTCAGCGCCTCGGGCGCGGTGGAGCCGACATCCTTGTTGATGTTGAACCCGTCCGGCTCGACGCCGATCGCCACCACCTCGGCGCCCAGCTCCCATAGCGCCTCGGGCGCGACCTTGTAGGCCGCCCCATTGGCGCAATCGACCACGATGCGCAGTCCGTCGAGGTCGAGATTGCGCGGCAGAGTGCGCTTGGCGAACTCGATGTAGCGCGCGTGGACGCCCTCGATGCGCTTGGCGCGCCCCAGATTCGCCGGCGCGGACAGCCGGTTGTGGAGCTCCGCGTCGATCAGCGCCTCGATCTCGCTCTCGGTCTCGTCGCTGAGCTTGAAGCCGTCCGGCCCGAACAGCTTGATGCCGTTGTCCTGGAACGGGTTGTGGGAGGCGGAGATCATCACGCCGAGATCGGCGCGCAATGAGCGCGTCAGCATGGCGACGGCGGGCGTCGGCATCGGGCCGAGCAGCATCACGTCCATGCCCACGGAGGTGAAGCCTGCCACCATGGCGTATTCGATCATGTAGCCCGAGAGGCGCGTATCCTTGCCAATCACGACTCGATGCGCATGGTCGCCGCGCTGGAAGGCTATTCCGGCCGCCTGGCCCACCCGCAGGGCCAGATCAGGCGTGATGATTCGGTTCGAGAGACCACGAATGCCATCCGTGCCGAAATACTTTCTGCTCATGATCCGTCCTTGCATGACGTCCGGCTTCGCCGAACCCGGCCCCCCTTTATGCAGCGGCCGGCGATCGATTGTGACTCACAAATCTTTTCAAAGCGAAACACGCCGCGGGAGCGGCGCGTCTCGAAGCGGCATGGACGAGATCAAGGGAGCGTTTTGGCGCGCGGCTCAGGCGTGGTCGGCCGCGGTCGCCGCCTGCCTCAGCTCGGCGGCCGATGCCTCGGCGCTGCCCAGCCCGTTGAGAAAGGCGTTCAGCAGAACCGCCGCGATCGAGGCCAGCAGGATGCCGGAATCGAGCAACGGCTGCAGGGTCTCGGGCAGCTTCTTGAGAAGCGTCGGAGAGACGAGCGGGATCATTCCGACGCCGATCGAGATGGCCACGACGAACAGGTTGTTGCGGCCGGCCTTGAAGTCGACGGCGCCCAGGATGCGGATGCCGGTGGCCGCCACCATGCCGAACATCACGATCCCGGCCCCGCCCAGCACGGCCGTCGGGACCGACTCCACCAGAGCGCCCAGCTTGGGAATGAGGCCGAGCACGACCAGGATCAGGCCGCCCGCCACGGCCACATAGCGCGAGCGCACGCCGGTGACGCCCACCAGCCCGACATTCTGCGAGAAGGAGGTGTACGGGAAGGTGTTGAAAACGCCGCCCAGGATCGTGCCGACGCCGTCGGCGCGCAGCCCCCGGGTGAGGTCGTCGCCCGTGATCCTGGTCCCCGTCATTTCGCCGACGGCCAGGAACATGCCCGTCGACTCGATCATGACGACCAGCATGACGAGCGACATGGTCAGGCAGGCCACCGGATCGAAGGTGGGCGGCCCGAACTGGAACGGCAGGACCAGCCCGAACCACGGGGCGGCCCCGACCTTGGAGAAGCTCATCTCGCCCAGGGCGGCCGCCGCTAGGCAGCCGGCCACGATGCCGAGCAGCACCGAAACGTTGGCGACGAAGCCGCGGCCGAACTTGGTGATCGCCAGGATCACCAGCAGCACGAAGAGCGCCATGCCCAGATTGAACGGGGAGCCGAAGCTGGGGCTCGTCGGCAGGCCGCCGCCGGCCCAGTTGATGCCGATGCGCATCAGCGAGATCCCGATCACGGTGATGATCGTGCCCGTCACCACCGGCGGAAACAGCGGCAGCAGCCGGCTCATGAACGGGGCCAGCAGCACGCCGACCACCCCGGCGACGATGACGGCGCCGTAGATCCCCAGCAGGCCGATCGCCGGGTTGCCGGCCATGGCCACCATCGGGCCCACGGCCGCGAAGGTGACGCCCATCATGACGGGCAACCGGATGCCGACGCCCGGGGCGCCGAAGGACTGGATGAGGGTGACGACGCCGCAGACGAACAGGTCGGCGCTGATCAGGAAGGCCACCTGCTCCGGCGGAAGCTTGAGCGCGCGCCCGATGATCAGCGGCACCGCGACCGCGCCCGCATACATGACCAGCACGTGCTGGAGCCCCAGCGCCGCAAGCCGCGGCGCAGGCAGCATCTCGTCCACCGGACGAACCGTATCCATCATTCCCGCCCCCAGCCTCGAACACGTCGGACCCTGTCCGATGCGAAGTTCGGCGCAAAGTCTAGACCGAGGCGAGATCGGGCGGCAACAAACGCAAAACGCCCGGCGAAGAGGCCGGGCGTTGCAACTTTGACGATCGGAAGGTCAGGCCTGGGGCTGAGGCTCCAGACCGGCGTCCGGCTCCTGCCGGGGCCGGCCCTTGCCGGCCGAGGGCACCACCGGAGCCGAGCGGCTCGGCGGATCGTCGGAGACGTCGCGGACCGGCGGCTTGCCGTTCAAAAGGTCGCGGATCTCGTCGCCCGACAGGGTCTCGTATTCCAAGAGGCCGCCGGCGAGCTTCTCCAGGTCTTCGCGCTTCTCGGTGAGCACGCGGGTGGCCTCCACGAGGCCTTCCTCGACCAGACGGCGGACCTCCGCGTCGATCTTCTGCGCGGTCGCCTCGGAGATGTTCTGCTGCCGGGAGACCGACATGCCGAGGAACACCTCGTCCTGGTTCTCGCCGTAAGCGACGGTGCCGAGCTCGCTTGAGAAGCCCCAGCGGGTCACCATCATGCGGGCCAGCCGGGTGGCCTGCTCGATGTCGGACGCGGCGCCGGACGTGACCTTGTCGTGCCCGAAGACGATTTCCTCGGCGACGCGGCCGCCCATCATGATGGCCAGGCGCGAGGTCATCTGCTCGTAGCTCATCGAGAGCTTGTCGCGCTCGGGAAGCTGCATGACCATGCCGAGGGCGCGACCGCGCGGGATGATGGTCGCCTTGTGCACCGGGTCCGTCGCCTTGACGTTGAAGGCCAGGATGGCGTGGCCGGCTTCATGATAGGCGGTGAGGCGCTTCTCCTCTTCGCTCATCACCAGGGTGCGGCGCTCCGCGCCCATCATGACCTTGTCCTTGGCGTCCTCGAACTCGCTCATCGTGACGATGCGCTTGCCGCGGCGCGCCGCCAGCAGGGCCGCCTCGTTGACGAGGTTCATCAGGTCGGCGCCCGAGAAGCCCGGGGTGCCGCGCGCGACGGTCTTGAGGTCGACGTCCGGCGCCAGCGGCACCTTGCGGACATGGACGCGCAGGATGCGCTCGCGGCCGATGACGTCCGGGTTCGGGACGACGATCTGGCGGTCGAAGCGGCCGGGACGCAGCAGCGCGGGATCGAGCACGTCCGGACGGTTGGTCGCCGCGATGAGGATGATGCCCTCGTTCGCCTCGAAACCGTCCATCTCGACCAGCAGCTGGTTCAGCGTCTGCTCGCGCTCGTCATTGCCGCCGCCGAGGCCGGCGCCGCGATGGCGGCCCACGGCGTCGATTTCGTCGATGAAGATGATGCAGGGCGCGTTCTTCTTGGCCTGCTCGAACATGTCGCGCACGCGGCTGGCGCCGACGCCCACGAACATCTCGACGAAGTCGGAGCCGGAGATGGTGAAGAAGGGCACGTTGGCCTCGCCCGCGATGGCGCGCGCCAGCAGGGTCTTACCCGTGCCGGGCGGGCCCACGAGGAGCACGCCGCGCGGGATGCGCCCGCCGAGCCGCTGGAACTTCTGCGGGTCGCGCAGGAACTCCACGATCTCCTGCAGGTCCTCCTTGGCTTCCTCGACGCCGGCGACGTCCTCGAACGTCACCCTGCCATGGGCCTCGGTGAGAAGCTTGGCCTTGGACTTGCCGAACCCCATCGCCTTGCCGCTCGCCCCCTGCATCTGCCGGGAGAGGAAGATCCAGGCCGCGATGAAGACGATCAGCGGCATCCAGCTGACCAGGAGCTGCAGGAACCAGGGCAGGTTCTCGCCCAGGGGCTTGGCCGAGAAGTTCACGCCCTTCTGGGAGAGCTTCTGCACCAGGTTGGGATCGTTCGGCGCGTAGGTCTGATAGCTGCGCCCGTCCGACAGCGAGCCGTGGATCTCCGGACCCTGGATCACCGCGCTGGCGACCCGCCCCGATTCCACCTCGTTGAGGAACTGGCTGTAGCTCATGTCGTAGGCCTGACCACGCTGCCCAGGATTCTGGAACAGGGTCACAAGCGCGAGCACGAGCAGGAAGATGATCACCCAGAGGGCGAAATTGCGCACGTTCGGGTTCATTACCGATCGATCGCCTTGGTGAGGCTCGGACCGCAAGGGCGATCGCGAGGCGTTGCGTTTGCCTAATGTAGGATTGAGGCCCGCCCTTGCCAAGGGAAGGTCCCGGAAGCACGTACGCGGAAGAGGGCTCTTAGCAAGAGCTTCGCCGCGTGGCGAGCCCGTTCGACCGCTAACCTTGACGGCTTCGCCCCCGTCGACGTTCTTTTTCCGCCATGATCGTGACCTCGCCAAGGCGGTCGAGGCTGACGACGCATCCCGCGCAGGTCGCCCGCAGGACCCGCTGCTGCGCGGCGGCGCGCGCCAGGGCGTCGCAGAGATCCTCGGCCCTTTTCAACCGGATGTGGGCCTCCCCCGCTGCGCGCACGCTGTCGATCCCGCGCAGCAGCGCCCTCAGCCGGATCTCGGGAGGCTCGTCGAACAGCCCCGGCCCGAGCCGGACGCCCTCCCCGGCCGTTTGCGCCAGCCGGGAGAACGCCGCCTCTGAGGCCTGCGACAACGCATCCTCGGCTCGCGCCGCCCGCGCGGCTAGCGTCAGCAGCCCGTCGCGGGTGAGCCCCTCTCCGGAGAGGCGGCCCAGCAGGCCGCGGATGCGGGTGCGGGCGAAGCGTGGGTCGGCGTTCGACGGGTCCTCGCAGAAGGCCTGCCCGGCCTCGGCGAGCGTCGCCGCGAGCCGGGCCCTCGGGATGTCGAGCAGCGGCCGCCGATGCAGGAGCGGCCCGCGCCGGCTCGCCTTCGCCATGCCGGCCAAGCCCCCGACGCCGCTCCCGCGCAGGAGCCGCATCAGCACCGTCTCTGCCTGGTCGTCGGCGTGATGGGCGGTCACGAGGGCGTCCGCCCCGATCCCGGCCGCGTGGCCGACGAGGAGCCCATAGCGGGCCTCGCGGGCCTTGCTCTGCAGCCCCGTGCGCGGCTTGTCGCCCCGCCAGGCCAGGACCGCATGGGGCAGGCCGAAATCCTGCGCCCAGCTCCCGACCAGGGCCGCTTCCCCGGCTGAGGCGGGCCGCAGCCCGTGGTCGACGGTGGCGACCGACAGCGCCGGGCCGTCGGGACGCGCGGCGCGCCAGCGGGCGGCCAGCAGCATCAGGGCGACCGAGTCGGCGCCGCCCGAGACGGCGAGCAGCACGGCGCGATGATCGAGAAGGCAGGCGAAGAGGCCCTCGGCCTCGCCCGGGGAGATCGGCTCGGCGTCGCCGGCGCTCAAGGAGCGCAGGAGCCGCGCTTCAGTTCGCGCTCGGCGCTGGCGCGCACCTCGGCGGAGGCTTCCGGATAGCGGCGGGTGACCTCGGCGAGCGTCGCGCAGGCCTGGTCGGGTTGGCCCATGCCCCGCAGCGAGAGGCCCAGCTTCAGCATGCTGTCGGGCGCGACCTTGGACGAATTGTAGGTGCGGTAGACCTTCAAATATTGCTCGACCGCGTCCGGGTACTGCGCGCGGCGGAAATAGGTCTCGCCCAGCCAATAGGTGGCGTTGGCGGCCATGCGGTCCTTGGGATGGGCCTGCAGGAACTGCTTGAAGGCCATCTCGGCCTGCTCGTACTGGCGTTGCAGCACGAGACCGTAGGCGAGGTCGTACTCGTCCTTGGCGAGACCCGTCCCGGCCGACGCGACGGTCGTGCCGGTCTGGCCCGTCCCGGCGGCGCGCGGCGTTCCGGCGGGCGCGGCGCCCTGCGGGAAGGCCGGGTTCATGCCCTGCGGATAGGCCTGGGGCGGCGCGTGCTGCTGCGCGGGCGGAACGGCTCCCTGCGGCAGCCCGGCGCTGCGGTTCATCTGGTTGAGGTCCATCGGGGCGCCGGGATCGTCCTCGATCAGGTCGGCGATGCGCCGGTCCCGGCCGGGCTGGCCTTGCGGGGCGGCGGGGGCGGCTGATGCGACGTCGCCCAGCGCGCGGGGAGAGCCGGGCGCCGCCGGCTGCGCCGAGGGGTCGAAGGCGTCGCTGCGCTTCTGCGGCTTGGGCGGGCCGGGCGAGGCGGCCGGAGGGGTCGCGCCCGACGCGGCGGGCCGGCCGGCCCGCTCCTGGAAGCGGAACTCCACGTCCTCCTGGAATTTCTTGAGCTGGTCCTCCAGCCGCCTGTTCTGGAACTGGAGCTGCTCGATCTGGCCGGAGAGCTGGCGCACCTGCCCCTCGAGCCGGTTGGTTCGCACCAGGAGTTCGGACGCGTCCTGGGCGCTCGCGGGGACGGCGAGGACGGCCAGGGCGAGGGCCGAGAAGGCCCACACGGAGCGACGGATCATAACGGAGGATCTTCCGGGGATGAGCATTCCAGGTCCCGTCTAGCATGGGACGGGCGGCGGGCCAAAATGTGTCGCCTCTCCGGCTTGAGCGTGGCGGCGCCCTGAAACGAAACCGGCGTCCCGAAGGACGCCGGATCGCCATCGATCGAGGACAGGCTCAGGAGCCCGCGCCGCCGCCCAGCACCGTGACGGCGCGACGGTTCTGCGACCAGCAGGAGATGTCGTCGCACACCGCGACCGGACGCTCCTTGCCGAACGAAATGGTCTTCAGCCGCGACCCGTTGACGCCGCGCGCGACAAGATAGTCGCGGGCCGCCTGGGCGCGCCGGGCGCCGAGGGCGAAGTTGTACTCGCGCGTGCCGCGCTCGTCGGCGTGGCCCTCGATGGTGATGGCGTAGCGCGGATACTGGCCCAGCCACTGCGCCTGCTTGTCGAGGGTCGCGGTCGCGGTCGGGGTCAGGTCGGTGGAGTCCGTCTCGAAGAAGACGCGGTCGCCGACATTGACGATGAAGTCCTGCGCCGAACCAGGAGCGCCGGCCCCGCCCGCGCCGAACCGGCCGGCGCCGGCTCCGCCCAGCGCATCGGCGCCGTCCGCGGCCTTGTTGGACGAACAGGCCGCCAGGGTCAGCGCCGCTGCGAGCACGATCCCGAGCTTCGCCGCCTTCGCGACCGCTATTGCACCCGTCATGATATCGCTCCTTGTGATGTCCGATTGCTTCGACGCTTACGCCGGGGTGGTTAAGCGAAGGTTCCGTCAACCTTGCCGAAGGCTTTCGGGGAAGTGTTGCATTCGAGCGATTGCCCGCATGGTTAACGGAGGGTGAACCGGCGGGAGCCGGCCCGAGAGGATGCGCGGCGAATCAAAGCAACGCGGCCCGCTTGAGCTTCACAACGCCGCTTTGCGGCGAAATGGGGCCTGAAATGCGAATGGCCGGGCTGAGCCCGGCCATTGATCGAAGCTGTGTCGGAAGGGCGACACTCGCAAGGGCGCGCCCGCGGCGAGAAAGCCTAGTCCTCGTCGTCCTCGTCGCGGCGGCCCTTGAGAGTCTTGAGCTTCGCGAAGACGGAATCGGGATCGATCTTCTCTTCCTGCTCCTTGGGCGCGTTCAGCGACGCGAACGGAACCGAGACGGGCTCCTTGGCGGTCGTGATCTCGGCGGGCAGCAGCGTCTGGCCGCTCTCCTCGACCTGCGCGGGCCGATCCTTGGCGGCGCGGGCGACCTCGAAGTCGAGGTCGATCTGCGAGGCGAGGCCCAGCGTCACCGGGTCGAGCGGGGTCAGGGTCGCGGCGTTCCAGTGGGTCCTGTCGCGGATCTGCTGGATCGTCGTCTTGGTCGTGCCGACGAGGCGCATGATCTGCGCGTCCTTCAGCTCGGGGTGATTGCGCAGCAGCCACAGGATGGCGTTGGGCCGGTCCTGGCGGCGCGACAGGGGCGTGTAGCGCGGCCCCTTCTTGCGCTTCTGCTCGGGAATTCGGACGCTGGAGACCGCCAGCTTCATGCGGTAGTTGCGGTCCTTCTCGGCCTTCTCGATCTCCTCGCGGGTCAATTGCCCCGCCACCATCGGGTCGAGGCCCTTGATCCCGGCCGCGACCTCGCCGTCGGCGATGCCCTTCACCTCGAGGGGATGCAGCTTGCAGAAGTCGGCGATCTGCTCGAACGACAGCGATGTGTTGTCGACGAGCCAGACGGCCGTCGCCTTCGGCATCAGCGGTCCAGTGCTCATGATCGCGCTCCTTCTTCTTGCGGCGCCGCTCATCCGCGCCCGGATGGCTCCGGGCGAATTCGTCGCCTCGCTTCGTCCCGTTGGGCCACCCTTGCGCAGGCACAAGCCTCGCGTGCTCCGGCCGAACCTTTCGGTCGGAGCCCCGGATGCCAACAGGACTGAACGGGGATGGCGCCTATATAGTCCGCCGCCGGCGCGGACGCAATTGCGCCGCGCGCCGTTTTCACCCCTGCGGTCACGCCACGGTGAGCACGATCTTGCCGATATGCTGGCTGGACTCCATCAGGGCGTGCGCCTTCGCGGCCTCCCGGAACGGGAAGGTGGCGTGGATCACCGGCTTCACCGTCCCGGCCGCGATCAGGGGCCAGACCCTGGCCACGAGCTGGTCGGCGATCGCGGCCTTCTCGGCCGGGCTGCGGCTGCGCAGCGTCGAGCCCGTATGGGTCAGCCGCTTCAGCATGATGCGCCTGAAGTCGACCGTCGCCTCCGACTTGCCCTGGAAGGCGATCTGCACGATCCGCCCTTCGACCGCGGCGGCCTCGTAGTTGCGGCCGATATAGTCGCCTCCGACCATGTCGAGGATGACGTCGACGCCCTTCTTGTCGGTCGCGGCCTTCACCTCGGCGACGAAGTCCTGCGTGCGGTAGTTGATCGCCACGTCCGCCCCGAGCTTGCGGCAGGCGTCGCACTTCTCGTCGGACCCGGCGGTGGCGAAGACGCGCGACCCGAACGCCTTGGCCAGCATGATGGCCGTGGTGCCGATGCCGGACGTGCCGCCATGCACCATGAAGCTCTCGCCGGGCTGCAGCCGCCCGCGCTCGAACACGTTGGTCCACACCGTGAAGAACGTTTCCGGGATGGCGGCGGCCTCGATCATGGAGGCGCCGTCGGGCGCGCGCAGCGCGTTGGTCTCATGCACGACGCAGTATTCGGCGTAGCCGCCGCCGGCCACCAGGGCGCAAACCCGGTCGCCCAGAGCGTGGCGCGTCACGCCCTCGCCCAGGGCGATGACCTCGCCGGCGATCTCCAACCCCGGGATGTCGGACGCGCCGGGCGGCGGCGGATAGAGCCCCTTGCGCTGCATCACGTCCGGGCGGTTGACGCCGGCCGCCGCGACCTTGACGAGGATCTCGCCGGCGGCCGGGCGCGGCGTCGGCCGGGTTTCGGGAACCAGCGCCTCGGGTCCGCCCGGGGCCTTGACGCCGATCGCCGTCATGGTCTGCGGCGTTGCGCTCGAGCCAGTCTCGTTCATCAGGATCTCCCGGTCTGCGGCCGCCCCTTGCGGCGGGGCCGGCCTTGCGTATCGTGTCCGCGCCGCGATGGACGATGGAGCGACGCCATGGCTGATCCCTTCGCAGACGACCTTCCCCAGCGCAAGCCGACGCTGCACGCGCTCGGCCAGGACCTCGCCGCGCTCTCCCTCGACGAGCTGGACGAGCGCGTCGAGCAGCTCAGGGCCGAGATCGCCCGGATCGAAGAGGTCAGGAACGCCAAGCGGGCGTCCCGCGACGCCGCCGACGCGTTCTTCCGGTAGCGCTGTGGCGTTCCGGGACGGCCGCGCCGGACTGACCCTTTTCGAAACACGTCCCACGAAGGCCGCGGACGAGGTTAACCGGCCATTAAGCTTTCGGGACTATGAATCGGCCATCCAGATTCCCTCTGGATGTCGAGTGGCTCCTGTCCACTCTGTTTGACGCCTCCCTGTTTACCCACTTCGCAAAGCCGCCTCCGGGCGGCTTTTTTTTGTTTTCCACCGTCAAGCGCAAACGTGAGGGATCTCCGACGCAAGCGTAGCGTTATCGTGATGTCCACAGCGTTAGGGTTAACGCAACGTTAAATTGGCTTCCGGCTCGGGTGTGGCAGTATGTTTGCTGAGTACCGCCGTGAAGGCAGCCGGTTCTCGATCCGGGATCGTTCCCCGGTCAGGTTTGTGAGCCGCGCGCCGTGTTTGAGCGGGAGAGTATCATGATGAACGACGTCCAGCCGCAGGCCTCCGTTCCGAGGCCCGTGTCCTTCGCCCAAAGCTTCGTCGGCTCGGACGCGTTCCGGACATTGTTCCGCGAAGGCATGTCGCTGGTGGAGGCGACCGCCGCCTATCTGGACGGCGAGGGCCGCGAGGAATCCAAGGACCTGCCCCGGCTGGCGGCGCTGGCCTACGCCAGCGAGAGCATGCGGCTGACCACGCGGCTGATGCAGCTCGCGTCGTGGCTCCTGCTGCAGCGCGCCGTCGCCGAGGGCGAGCTCAGCTCGGTCGACGCCCAGCGCCAGAAGGAGAAGGTTCGCCTGTCGAGCCAGAATGGCGCGTCGAGCCCCGAGGCCATGGAGGCGCTCCCCGCTCAGCTGCGCGTCCTGATCGGCAGCTCGCTGCGCCTGCAGGGCCGGATCCTGCATCTTGACCGGCTGATGGAAGGCAAGTTCGACGACGCGCCCCTGGCCCCGAACCCGGTGGCCATGCAGCAGCGCCTGCTCCAGTCGGCCTTCCGCTCCTGAGGGACGCGGCGCCGGCCGGGGCGCTCGTCGACACGGACATCCAGACGCAAAAAACCCCCGGCCGAACCGGGGGTTTTTCGTTGAGGACGAGAGGGTCGCCCGATTACTTCTTGCCGAGGCCGAAGCCGCCGAACTTGTTGTTGAAGCGCGACAGGCGTCCGCCACGGTCCATGAGCTGCTGCTGGCCGCCGGTCCAGGCCGGATGCGACTTGGAGTCGATGTCCAGCTGCATCACGTCGTTCTCCTTGCCCCAGGTCGAGCGCGTGAAGAATTCCGTGCCATCGGTCATCACGACCTTGATGGTGTGGTAGTCGGGGTGCAGATCGGGCTTCATGAGATTGTCCTCGCAGGGTCGCCGCAGCGGCCCGATATCGTCTATAGGAGCCTGGAATGAGGTTGCGCCCCTATAGCGCAGGCAGGCGCCCGACACAAGCACGCGCAAGCGTCTCAGCAAGTGGATGAACCGGCGGACATGAACGGCGAACCAATGACCGACGCCACCCAGCCCACAGCGCCCGGGCTCCCGGCCGCCGACGCGGCCACGCAAGGCAAGCGGCGCGACCGCGCTCCCCTGAGCGCGCTGCGCCCCCTGCTGCCCTACGGGCTGCGCTACAAGGGCCGCATCGCCGCCGCCATCGCGGCGCTGGTGCTGGCCTCCATGGCGACGCTGGCGATTCCGGTGGCGGTGCGCCGTATGGTGGACCTCGGCTTCTCGCCCGAGGGCGCCGACATCATCGACCGCTACTTCTCGGTGATGATCCTGGTGGTCGGCGTTCTCGCAGTGGCGAGCGCCGCGCGTTACTACCTCGTGATGACGCTGGGCGAGCGCGTCATGACGGATATCCGCAACGCGGTCTTCGCCCATCTGACGCGGCTCGACGCGGGCTTCTACGACACCGTCAAGTCGGGCGAGATCGTCTCGCGGCTGACGGCCGACACCACGCAGATCAAGTCCGCCTTCGGGGCGAGCGCCTCCGTGGCGCTGCGCAACCTGGTGCTGTTCGTCGGCGCGGTGATCATGATGGTGGTGACCAGCCCCCGCCTGTCCGGGCTCGTGCTCCTCGCCATCCCGGTCATCGTGCTGCCGCTCGTGGCGTCCGGGCGCTCCGTGCGCCAGCGCTCGCGCCTGGCGCAGGACCGGCTGGCGGACGCCTCGGCCTACGCCACCGAGGCCATCGGGGCGACCCGCATCATGCAGGCCTTCACGGCGGAGGGCGCGACCCTGGCGCGCTTCTCCCAGGCCGCCGAGGACGCCTTCCACGCCGCCCGCACGGCGACGCTGTCGCGCTCGATCCTGACCGCGGTGGCGATCTTCCTGATCTTCGCCAGCGTCGTGGCCGTGCTGTGGTACGGCGCGCAGGACGTCCTCACCGGCCGGCTCACTGGCGGAAGGCTCTCGCAATTCGTGCTTTACGCCGTGTTCGGCGCGGGAGCGCTGGGCGAGCTCTCCCAGGTCTGGAGCGAAGTCAGCGCCGCGGCCGGCGCGGCGGGCCGAATCGCCGAGATCCTGTCAGTCGAGCCGCGCATCAAGGCCCCCGCGAATCCGACGCCGCTGCCGCAGCCGGCGGTCGGCTCCGTGGCCTTCGAGCATGTGCGCTTCGCCTATCCGAGCCGCGACGACCATCCGGTCGTGTCGGACCTGACATTCTCGGTGGCGCCGGGCGAGCGCGTCGCTCTGGTCGGCCCGTCGGGCGCGGGCAAGAGCACCATCGTCCAGCTCATCCTGCGCTTCTACGATCCGCAGGGCGGCCGTGTGCTGGTCGACGGCGTGCCGCTGACCGAGGCCGACCCGGAGGCGCTGCGCCGGCGCATCGCGCTGGTGGCGCAGGATCCCGTCGTGTTCGGGGCGACCATCGCCGAGAACCTGCGATATGGCCGCCCGGACGCCACCGACGCCCAGATGCGCGAGGCGGCGCGGCTGGCCGCCGCCGACCGCTTCATCGAGGCGCTTCCCCAGGGCTACGACACACGCGTCGGCGAGCGCGGCGTCACGCTGTCGGGCGGCCAGCGCCAGCGCATCGCCATCGCCCGCGCCGTGCTGCGCGACAGCCCGATCCTGCTGCTCGACGAGGCGACCTCCGCGCTCGACGCCGAGAGCGAGACGCTCGTCCAGGACGCGCTCGACCGGTTGATGGAGGGCCGCACCACCATCGTGGTCGCCCACCGCCTCGCCACCATCCTGAAGGCCGACAGGATCCTGGTCATGGACCAGGGGCGGATCGTCGAGGAAGGGACCCACGCCGATCTGGTCAACCGCAAGGGGCTCTACAGCCGGCTGGCGCGGCTCCAGTTCGAGGCGGGCGCCGCGGCGCTGGCCGACCGCGCCGCCGAGTAGCTGCGTCAGGGCGCCCAGGCGTAATGGTGGAGCGGCAGCCCCGATGCGGCGCTGACGCCCTCCCCGGTCCGCACGAAGCCTTCGCGCTCGTAGAAGCGGACCGCCCGCGCATTGCCGGCGTTGACCTCCAGGCGCACGCCGGACGGGGATGACGCCTTCGCGTGGTCCAAGAGCGCGACGCCGACGCCCCGGCCCCAGTTCCGGCGGGCCGCGGCGAGCTGGTCGAGATGGCCGGAACGCTCGTCGATGGTGACGAACCCGGCCAGGCCGTCGTCGTCCTCGGCGACGAACACGCTGACGCCCTCCGACCGCAGGCCGCCGATGCGCTCGGCGAACCAGCCGCGCCGCGCCTCGAAGTCGATCTGGGGCATCGCGTCGCGCCAGCTCTCGACCCACAGATCGACCATCGCCGGCATGTCCGAGTCCTGCATGGGGCGGATGCGCATCGTCTAGCGCTCGGTGAGCTTCAGCTCGATGCGGCGGTTGCGCTTATACGCCTCCTCCGTGTCGCCCAGCTCGAGCGGCTGGAACTCGCCGAATCCGGTGGCCGCCAGCCGCTGCGGCGGCACGCCCTTGGACGCCAGATATTGCACGACCGCGATGGCGCGGGCGGCCGAGAGGTCCCAGTTGCTCTTGTAGACGCCGGCCCCGGAGAGCGGCCGCTTGTCGGTGTGTCCGTCGACGCGCATGATCCAGGAGATGTCGCCAGGGATCTCGCGGTCCAGGGTGACCAGGGCGGCGGCGAGCTTGTCGAGCTCCGCCGTCCCGGCCGGGTTGACCCCCGCCGCGCCGGGATCGAAGAACACCTCGGACTGGAAGACGAAGCGGTCGCCGACGACGCGGACGTCCGGCCGGTTTCCCAGCACCTGCCGCAGGCGGCCGAAGAAGTCGGACCGATAGCGGTTCAGCTCCTGCACCTTCTGGGCGAGCGCGACGTTCAGGCGCGACCCGAGATCGGCGATGCGGGCCTGGCTCTCCTTGTCGCGCGATTCGGAGGCGTTCAGCGCCTCCTCGAGCGCGGCCAGCTGGCGCCGCATCGCGGCGATCTGCTGGTTCAGCACCTCGACCTGGCTCAGGGCGCGGGCGGCGAGCTGGCGCTGCGCGTCGAGATCCTTGCCGAGCGCGGCCGCCTGCCCCCCGGCCGCCGCCGTGCTGGCCGACCCGGCCTCGACGGCCGACTGGAGCCGGCCCCGCTCGGCCTCGGTGGCCTTCAGCGTGTCGGTGAGCAGCGTGATGTTGTCCTCGGCCGATTTGCGGCCGACCCGCTCCAGCGCCAGCAGGTTCGTCAGCTCCGAGATCTGCCGGGTGAGCCGCGTCAGCGCCTGGTCCTTGTCGGTGACCTGCTGGCTCAGGAAGAACTGCGCCAGCACGAACACCGAGAGCAGGAACACGATGGCGAGGACCAGCGTCGACAAGGCGTCGACGAAGCCCGGCCAGTAGTCGATCCCGCGCTGGCTGCGCCGGGTGCGGACGAGGCTCATCGGCGGACATCCTCCGCGGCGAGGCGCTCCAGGAGCTTCTTCATCTCCGCGTCGCGGCCGGCCTGCGACTCGACCCAGTCGCGGATCAGCTGCTGCTCGGAGCGCATGTGATGGACGAGGGCCTGGATGCCCTCCGCCAGATTGGCGAGCGCCGCCGTGGTGCCGCGGCTGCCGGTGGCCTCCTGCACGGCGAAGGACAGCCGGTCCAGCGCGGCGCGCACATCCGTGGTGTTGCCGGTCCCGATCATCGGCAGGCTCTCGGGCGCCGGCTCGGCCACCGCCGTGGAGAGCCAGTCCTCCACCTCGTTGTAGAATCGGTTCTGCGCCTGCGCGGCCTGCAGGTCGAGAAAGCCCAGCACCAGCGAGCCGGCGAGGCCGAACAGCGAGGACGAGAAGGAGATGCCCATGCCCGACAGCGGCGCGGCGAGCCCGCTCTTGAGGTCCTCGAACATCAGGGCTGCGTCAGCCCCGCTCTTCATGCTCTGGATGACGCGCCCGACCGAGCCCACCGTCTCCAGAAGGCCCCAGAAGGTGCCGAGCAGGCCGAGGAACACCAGCAGCCCCGTGAGGTAGCGCCCGATGTCGCGCGACTCGTCGAGCCGCATGCCGACCGAATCCAGCAGCGACCGCAGCATGGCGGGCGTCACCGTCATGGTCCCGGCGCTCGGCCCCTGCCGGCTGAGCAGGATCGTCGCCATGGGGGCCAGCAGCACGGGAGGCTCGACATTGCGGTTGTCGAGATTGGGCGCGCGCACCGCGTTGACCCAGCGGATCTCGCGGAACAGCCGGATCACCTGGCGGAACGCCAGGATGACGCCGATGAACAGCACGCCGATAATGAGGGCGTTGAGGCCGGGATTGGCCAGAAACGCGGCCCAGATCGCCTTGTAGAGGATCAGCGCCACGAAGCCGGCGAGGATCAGGAACACCGCCATCCGCAGCAGGTGCCGGCGCGGGGAGGACAAACGCTGGATCTCGAGCGGAATCGCCATGGGGCCTCGCGGTGGAAGCGGCATGTTGGCCGTCCCGACCGCGTCAATCAAGCCGAAGCGCCGTGGATCGCGAGAAACCTCACGCTCGACGGCGCGGCCAAGCCTATTCGGCGGCCCCGCGGGCCTCTTTGAGGATGCCGAGCAGCGCCCGATGCATGTCCTCGTTGCCGGCCACCAGCGTGTCGGCGCCGATCAGGTCGTCCTTGCCGAAGGCGTCGGAGACGTAGCCGCCCGATTCGCGCACCAGCAGCGCGCCCGCCATCAGGTCCCAGGAGTTCAGCCCCTGTTCCCAGTAGCCGTCGAAGCGGCCGGCCGCCACCCAGGCGAGGTCGAGCGCGGCCGCGCCCATGCGGCGCACGCCGCTGGTCTTCAGCATCACGCGCGAAAGCTGCTTCAGGTAGCCCGGATGGTCGCGCCGGCCCAGCGTCGGGATGCCGGTCGCGAACACCGCGTCGTGGTGGTCGCCGCGACCAGCCACGCGCATGCGCTTGTTGTTGAGGAACGCGCCCTTGCCGCGCTCGGCGATGAAAAGCTCGTCCTTGATGACGTCATAGACGACGCCGGCGACCGGGATCCCGTCCCGCTCCAGCCCGACCGAGATGCAGAAATGCGGGATGCCGTGCAGGAAGTTGGTCGTGCCGTCGAGCGGGTCGATGTGCCAGCGGTGCGACTTGTCCTTGCCGACGACCTCGCCGCTCTCCTCCATGACGAAGCCGAAATCGGGCCGCGACTTCTCCAGCGACTCGCGCAGGACCTTCTCGGCGCGATGGTCCGCGATGGACACGAAGTCGCCCGGCCCCTTGCGCGACACCTGCAGGTTCTCGACCTCGCCGAAGTCGCGGCGCAGTCCCTTGGCGGCCTTCATGACGGCGTCGACCATCACGGTCATCAGGGCGGAACGGATCATGGCGTGTCTCTGGCTCGGTCGGGCGGGGGCTGGCGCGGCGGTCGGGCCTCAGTCGGCCCGGCGCACATAGGTGATTTCGGTGGTGTCGACCACGACCTTCTCGCCCGAGCCGATGAAGGGCGGCACCAGGATGCGCAGGCCGTTCTCGAGGCGGGCGGGCTTGTAGGACGACGCGGCCGTCTGGTTCTTGAGCACCGGGTCTGCTTCCGTGATGGTCAGCACGACCTGGTCCGGCAGCCGCACGCTGATGGGCGTCTCCTGGTGCAGGCGCAGGGTCACCGTCATGCCGTCCTGCAGGAAAGCGGCGCGCTCGCCGACGAACTCCTCGGAGAGCTCGATCTGCTCGAAGGTCTCGTTGTTCATGAAGATGAGCTTGTCGGCTTCCTTGTAGAGGAACTGGAACTCGCGATATTCGAGCTCCGTCTCCTCCACCCGGTCGTCGGTGCCGAAGCGGTTGTTGAGCTTGCGGCCGTCGATCAGGTTCTTCAGTTCGACCTGGTTGTAGGCCGGGCCCTTGCCGGGCTTCACCCGCTCGGTCTTCACCGCCACCCACAGGCCGCCGTCATGCGAGATGGCCATGCCGGGACGAATGTCGTTGCCGCTGATACGGGCCATGGTGGTCTTTCCTGAACGGGGAACGCGCCCAAGAGCACGAGGACGCCAGTCAGGTCAAGCAGGAACCCGGGGCGCGGCCGGCGCGCCGGGCGCGCGCGTCAGTCGCCGAGCCACTTGCGGACCGCCTCGGCGGCGGCCTGCTTCTCGTTCGCCGTCATGCCCTTGAGGGCGTCGTCGAGCCACGGATCCTTGATGCCCTGCTCGGTCGCGATCGTGTGCCACTTGGACGCCTGGACGACGTCGCGCGGGACGCCGCGTCCTGCCGCATAGATGCGCGCCAGCCTGTTCTGCGCCACCGGGTTGCCGAGTTCGGCGGCGCTGCGGAACATCCTCGCGCCGGCGGCCTCGTCCTTGCGGACGCCGTCGCCGTTGAACAGCATGATGGCGTATTCGACCTGGGCGGAGATGTTGCGGTCGCGCGCCGCGCGGCCCATCCACAGCGCCGCCTGGGCGACGTTGCGGTCGACCCCGCGGCCGTCCCGCAGCACCACCGCCAGCGCATATTCGGCGTCGGCGTCGCCGCCGTCGGCCGCTTCGCGGAACAGCGCTGCGGCCCTGCGGTCGGTCTCCGCCTTGTTCTCGCGCAGCAGCAGCAGAGCGAGGTTGTAGGCGGCGCCCGGCGTGGCGTCGGCGGCGCTCTCCAGGAGCTTGCGCGCCTCGGCGGGGTCGCGGGCGACGCCCTTGCCGTCGAGCTTCAGCATGGCCAGGGCGAAAGCCGCCTGAGGGTCGCCCCGCGTCGCGGCCAGGCGATACCACTCGGCCGCCTTGGCCCAGTCCTGCGCGACGCCGAGCCCGGTGCCGTAGAGTTCGCCCAGCAGCGTCATCGCGGCGGCGTCGTTCGGGTCGTCGGCGATGCGCTTCGTCGCCTCGCGGAACGCCGTCAGGAACAGGCCGCGCTGATACGCGCCATAGGCCGCGTCCAGCTTGGGATCGGGCGCCGCCGCCTCGGCTTCGAGGGGCTTCGCCTCGGCGGGCGGGGTCTGAGCGGGCGCAGGCTGAGCGGGAGCGGAGGGGGGAGCCGGCGCGGGAGTGGGAGCGTCGGCGCCCTGCCCCAGCGCGGAACCGGCCGCCAGCCATGCCAGGATGCACGCGGTTGCGGCCGCGACGCGGCGCTTCCGCATGTCAGCGCACCGCGACGGGCGCTGCCGAAAGCGCCTCATGGGCGAGCCGGACCGCCTCGGCGGGCCCGCCCGGATGGCTGAAGGCCGCATCCCCCAGGGCCACGAACTCGCTGCCGGTCGCCGCCAGGGCCGCGACGTCGTCGAGGGTCGGGGCGAAGGCCACGCAAGGCGTCTGGAACACCTCCGCCCACCACTGCGCGCGCTCCAGCACGCCCGAGAGCGGCGGCAGGCTGTCGTCCAGGCGCGGCTCGCCGAACAGCACGTAGTCGCAACCCTCCTCGGCGGCCTCCATGGCGTCGTGCCTGGCCCTGAGATCGCCCACGCCGACGATGCGGTCATGCGGCTTCAGCGCGTCGAGCGCGGCGCGCAGCTTCGTCGGGTCGCTCACATGCACGCCGTCCGCGCCCGACCGGTTCACCAGGTCCGGAGCGTCCTCCAGCAGCAGCGCCGTGTTGTGGGCCTGCACGGCCGCGGCGATCGGCTTGATGAGCTTGATCAGCGTGCGCTCGTCGGCCTTGGGCAGGCGCAGCACCACCGCGTCGACCGGACCGGCCGCGACGGCCTTCTCGAGCGACTCGGTCAAGGGGCCGGGCCAGCCGGAAGGGTCGTCGACGCGGGGCGTGACGAGCACGAGGCGGGCGCTGGAATGTTCTGCGGTCATGATCCTGGAGGGGTGTGATGGCCTGGCCGGGCGTCGAAACCTGGCGAAGGCGTGAACCGCTGGCTGTCGTGCGAAGGCTCCGGGCCGGGACCCGGAGCCTGATCAAGTGGCCGGCGCGAGGCTGCGCGCCGGAATGCGCGTTACTCGGCGGCCTTGGCCGAGGCGCCGAACTGCGGGTCGAGCGACCCGGACGCATAACGCTTGGCCATGTCGGCCAGGGTCGCGATCCTGCCGATCTTCGACGCCTTGCCGGCCGTGCCGAACTCCTCCAGCCGCTGCTTGCACAGCTTCGTCATCGCGTCCATGGCGGGCTTCAGATATTTGCGCGGGTCGAACTCGCCCGGGTTTTCGGCGAACACCTTGCGGATCTGCCCGGTCATCGCCATCCGGTTGTCGGTGTCGATGTTGATCTTGCGCACGCCGTGCTTGATGCCGCGCTGGATCTCCTCGACCGGCACGCCCCAGGTCTGGGGCATCTTGCCGCCGAACTCGTTGATGATGTCCTGCAGGTCCTGCGGCACCGACGACGAGCCGTGCATGACGAGATGCATGTTGGGCAGCAGGCGGTGGATCTCCTCGATGACGTTCATCGCCAGGATGGCGCCGTCCGGCTTGCGGGAGAACTTGTAGGCGCCGTGCGAGGTGCCCATCGCGATCGCGAGCGCGTCCACCTTGGTGGCGCGCACGAAGTCCACGGCCTCCTTGGGGTTGGTGAGGAGCTGGTCGTGGCTGAGCTTGCCCTCCGCCCCGTGGCCGTCCTCCTTCTCGCCCATGCCGGTCTCCAGCGAACCGAGCACGCCGAGTTCGCCTTCCACCGAGATGCCGCCCAGATGCGCCATGTCGACCACCGTCTTGGTGACGCCGACATTGTACTCCCAATCGCCGGGAGTCTTGCCGTCTTCCTTGAGCGAGCCGTCCATCATCACGGAGGTGAAGCCGGCCTGGATGGCCGTCATGCAGGTGGCGGCGTTGTTGCCGTGGTCGAGATGCACGCAGACCGGGATCTGCGGGTAGATCTCGGTGACCGCGTCCATCATGTGCTTGAGCATGATGTCGTTGGCGTAGGACCGGGCTCCGCGCGAGGCCTGGATGATCACCGGCGCGTCAACCGCGTCGGCGGCCGACATGATGGCGAGCGCCTGCTCCATGTTGTTGATGTTGAAGGCCGGGACGCCATAGCCGTGCTCGGCGGCGTGGTCCAGAAGCTGCCTCAGGGTGATGCGCGCCATGGTCTTCTTCTCCTCGTTCTGCGCCAGCCTGTGGCGGCGCATTGTGGCGATGATTGTGGCCCAAGAGCAATTTCCGTGGTGGTCACGGCGAACTTCGCGAACCTGCGCGTCGAGCCTATCGAGTGTTCTGAACGTTGTCGGACATGGCAAATCTCTGAATTCAAACCATCCCGACGATAGCGCAGCTTGCCGCGCCCGAACAGTCGAGCGCGAGTCTGAGCCTCAGCGAAGACGCAGGATCTCCACCCCTGGCAGCGGCTTGCCTTCCAGCCACTCCAGAAACGCGCCGCCCGCCGTGGACACGTAGGAGAAGTCGTCCGCCACGCCCGCATGGTTCAGCGCCGAAACGGTGTCGCCGCCGCCCGCCACCGAGAGCAGCTGGCCGGCCCTGGTGAGCCGTGCGGCCTCCTGGGCGACCTGGTTCGTGCCCGTGTCGAAGGGCTCCAGCTCGAATGCGCCGAACGGGCCGTTCCACACCAGCGTCCTGGCGCCCGCCAGCTTGGCCTTGACGGTCTCGATCGATGCGGGGCCGATGTCGAGGATCATGTCGCCAGGGCCGACCGCGTCGACCGACACGACGCGGTTCGCCGCGTGCGCCTTGAACTCCGACGCCACCGTCGCGTCGACCGGCAGCACGATCTCGCAGCCCGCGCCCTTGGCGGTTTCCAGGATCGAGCGGGCCGTGTCGAGCAGGTCCTTCTCGCACAGCGACTTGCCGACGGCCTTGCCCTGCGCGGCCAGGAATGTGTTGGCCATGCCGCCGCCGATCACCAGGATGTCGACCTTCTTCACCAGATTGCCGAGCAGCTCCAGCTTGGACGACACCTTGGCGCCGCCCACCACGGCCAGAACCGGCCGCTTCGGCGCTTCCAGCGCGTGCGCGAGCGCCTCAACCTCGGCCTGCATGGTGCGGCCCGCAAAAGCCGGCAGCACATGGCCGAGCCCCTCGGTCGACGCGTGGGCGCGGTGCGCCGCCGAGAAGGCGTCGCTCACCCACAGGTCGCCGTTCTCGGCGAGCGCTTTCACGAAAGCGGGGTCGTTCTTTTCTTCCTCGGGGTGGAAGCGGGTGTTTTCCAAGAGCACCACGTCGCCCGGCTTCATGGCGTCCACGGCGGCCTTGGCGGCCGGGCCGACGCAATCCTCCGCGAAGCCCACCGGGCGGCCGAGATGCTCGGCCACCACGGCCGCGACGGGGCGCAGCGTCTCCTTGAGGTCGCGGCCCTTCGGCCGGCCGAAATGCGCCAGCAGCACCACCTTGCCGCCCTTGTCGGCGATCTCGCGGATGGTCGGCAGCACCCGCTCGATGCGGGTGGAGTCCGACACCTTGCCGTTCTCCATCGGCACGTTGAGGTCCACGCGAAGCAATACGCGCTTGTTGGAGACGTCAGCGCTGTCGAGCGTGCGGAAGGCGGTCATGATGTCCTCTGTCGGCAGGGCGCCAGTCCTAAAGCGAAGACGCCCCCGGCCGGGGCCGGAGGCGCGTCACACATCAGGCTCTCAGAGCAGCTTGCCCATCGCGACGGCGGTGTCGGACATGCGGTTGGAGAAGCCCCACTCGTTGTCGTACCAGGACAGGATCGACACCAGCGTGCCCTCCATGACCTTCGTCTGGTCCATGTGGAAGATGGACGAGTGCGGGTCGTGGTTGAAGTCGATCGAGACGTTCTTCTCGGTCGTGTAGCCCAGGATGCCCTTGAGCGGACCCTCGGCCGCCGCCTTGATGGCGGCGTTGATCTCGTCCTTGGAGGTCGCCCGCTTGGCGATGAACTTCAGGTCCACCACCGACACGTTCGGGGTCGGAACGCGCAGCGCGAAGCCGTCGAGCTTGCCGTTGAGCTCCGGCAGCACCAGGCCGACGGCCTTGGCCGCTCCCGTGGAGGTCGGGATCATCGACAGCGCCGCCGCGCGGCCGCGGTAGAGATCCTTGTGCATGGTGTCCAGCGTCGGCTGGTCGCCCGTGTAGGAGTGGATCGTCGTCATCATGCCGCGCTCGATGCCGACGGCCTCGTTCAGCACCTTGGCCACAGGGGCGAGGCAGTTCGTCGTGCACGACGCGTTAGAGATGACGAGGTGGTCCTTCGTCAGCTTGTCGTGGTTGACGCCGAACACGACCGTCAGGTCAGCGCCATCGGCCGGGGCCGAGACGATCACCCGCTTGGCGCCCGCCTGCAGGTGAGCGGCCGCCTTGTCGCGCGACGTGAAGATGCCCGTGCACTCCAGCGCGATGTCGACGCCCAAATCCTTGTGCGGCAGCTCGGCAGGGTTGCGGACGGCGGTCACCTTGATCGGCCCGCGGCCGACATTGATGGTGTCGCCTTCCACCGTCACCGTGCCGGGGAACCGGCCATGGACGCTGTCGTAGCGCATCAGGTGGGCGTTGGTCTCGACGGGGCCGAGATCGTTGATGGCCACGACCTCGATGTCGGTGCGCCCGGACTCGACGATGGCGCGCAGCACGTTGCGGCCGATCCGGCCAAATCCGTTGATGGCGACGCGTACGGTCATGATCTCATCCTCTCGTGTCTCGTCACGCCCGCAACGCGCACCCTAGGCTTGGCGTTGCCGGCCCCCGGTCAAAAAAAGGCCCGGTTCACACCCGCGCCGCCGCCTTTTCCGCGACTGCTTCGGCCGTGATGCCGAAATGCGCGTAGAGTTCCTTGTAAGGGCCGCTGGCCCCGAAGCCTGTCATGCCGACGAACAAACCGTCGGAGCCGATGATCTCGTCCCAGCCCATGCGCAAGCCGGCCTCGACCGCGATGTTGACCTTGGCCTTGCCGATGACGGAGGCCCGCACGGCCTCGGGCTGCGCCATGAAGAGCTCCATGCAGGGCACCGACACCACGCGGGCCCGCACGCCCTTGTCGGACAGGAGCTTGCGCGCCGCATGGGCGAGCTCGACCTCGGAGCCCGAGGCGAAGATGCTGACCTGAGCCTCGCCGCCTTCGGCCGGAGCGGACTCATAGGCGCCCACGGCGCAGAGGTTGCGATCCTGCGCCGTGGTGCGGAACGGCGCTAGGTTCTGCCTCGTGAGGGCAAGCACGCTGGGCGTGCGCTGGTGCTCCAGGGCGAGCTGCCAGCACTCGGCCGTCTCCATCGCGTCGGCGGGCCGGAACACGTTCAGGTTCGGGATGGCCCGCAATGCGGCCAGATGCTCCACGGGCTGATGGGTGGGCCCGTCCTCGCCCAGCCCGATCGAATCGTGGGTCATCACATAGACCACCCGGATTCCCATCAGGGCGGAGAGGCGGATCGCCGGCCGGCAATAGTCGGTGAACACCATGAAGGTGCCGCCGGCCGGGATGACGCCGCCATGCAGCGCCATGCCGTTCATGGCGGCCGACATGCCGAACTCGCGGATGCCATAATGGATGTAGCGGCCCGAGAAATCCGTCGGGGTGACCTGCGGCAGGTCCTTGGTGCGCGTGTTGTTGGAACCGGTGAGGTCGGCCGAGCCCAGCACCAGCTCGGGGACCGCCGTCACGATCGTCTCCAGGGCGAGCTCGGAGGACTTGCGGGTCGCCAGCGTCGGCGGATCGGCGACGAGCTTGGCCTTGAGGCCCTGCATCGCCTGGCCGAAGCCGGACGGCAGGTCGCCGCGCTGGCGGCGCTCGAACTCGGCGCGCGTGTCGGCGTCGAGAGCGGAGAAGCGCTCGCGCCACGCCTCATGGGCGGGCTTGCCGCGACGGCCCGCCTCGCGCCAATGCTCCAGGACCTCCCGGGGCACCGAGAACGGCTCGGGCGAAATGTTCAGATGCGCCTTGGCGGCGGCGAGCTCCTCGGCGCCGAGCGGCTCGCCATGCGCCTTCGACGTTCCGGCGCGGTGGGGGGCGCCGTAGCCGATGATGGTCTTGCAGGCCAGCATGGTCGGGCGGTCCGCCTTGCGGGCGCGCTCGATCGCCTCGAACAGCGCGTCGGGGTCATGCCCGTCCACATGCTCGGAGGCCCATCCCGCGGCCTGGAAGCGCTTCACCTGGTCGACGGAGTCCGACAGCGAGACCGGCCCGTCGATGGAGATGCCGTTGTCGTCATAGAGCACGATGAGCTTGGAGAGCTTGAGGTGGCCGGCGAGCGCGATCGCCTCGTGCGAGATCCCCTCCATGAGGTCGCCGTCGGAAGCGAGCACATAGGTGTGGTGGTCGACGATGCTGTCGCCGTACTGCGCGGCGAGGTGGCGCTCGGCCATCGCCATGCCGACCGCCGTCGCGAGCCCCTGGCCCAGCGGACCCGTCGTGGTCTCCACCCCGAGCGTGTGGCCGTATTCGGGATGGCCCGGCGTCTTGGAGCCCAGTTGGCGGAACGCCTTGAGGTCGTCGAGCTCCACGCCCTGCACGCCCGTCAGGTAGAGCGTTGCATAAAGCAGCATGGAGCCGTGGCCGGCCGACAGCACGAAACGGTCGCGATCGGGCCAGTGCGGATCCGTGGGATCGAACTTCAGGAACCGGGTGAACAGCACCGTCGCCATGTCGGCGGCGCCCATGGGCAGGCCGGGATGCCCCGACTTGGCCTTTTCGACCGCGTCCATCGCGAGCGAACGGATGGCGTTTGCCATGGGAACGTGCTGGTCGCGAAAAGTCATGGTCTGATCCGGTCTGGAGGCGGCGGGACAGATAGCATCATGACAAAGCGAGTCAATGTGAGGGCGGCTCCCAGAGGCGACGTTGACGCTCCCTTCTCGCCGAAACTAAACTTTCGCCATTAAGCTCAGCCATGTGATTCTGAAGAGCGTTCCGCTCGCCCCCCCCCGGCGCCGTTTCGAGAGGCCCATGCCAAGCTCTGCCGCCGTCGACCAAGCGCTCGCCCGTCTGCTCGCTTCCATCAGCGTGCTGGAGGTCGCGGCCGCGCGCCGGGCGGAGTCCGACCGATCCAAGGGCACGCTCGAAACGGAGCTGGCTCTCATGCAGGACGACCGGGCGCGGCTGGCGATGGAGTTGGACGGCGCGCTCTCGCACGGCAAGCGGCTGGAGGCTACGACCGACGAGCTCGCCAAGCGGATCGACCGCGCCCTGGGCTCGGTGCGATCGGTGCTGGACGGCGCGGCGGGCCAGGGCTGAGAGGGGCGGCCGGCCCCGCGCGCCGGCCATCGTCAATCGAAAGCGGCCGGCGCGTTTCGCCGACGATCGGGGGTAGAGTTTGGGTCAAGTGACAGTCACGATCGCCGACAAGATCTACCGCATCGCCTGTGACGACGGGCAGGAAGACCACCTGCGCAGCCTCGCCGCGGACGTCGACGACAAGATCGCCGAAATGCGCAAGGCTTTCGGGGAGATCGGCGACAACCGGCTCACCGTCATGGCGGCCATCACCTTCCTGGACGAGCGCCAGGAGCTGAGGTCGCGCATCGCGCGGCTGGAGGGCGAGGTGGCCAGCTTGAGGGCCGCCCGCCACGAGGTGGAGAACTCCTTGGGCGAGACGGAGGCCGAGATCACCTCCGCCATCGTCGAGGCGGCCGACCGCATCGAGGCCGTCGCCCGCAGCCTCGCGCCGCCGCCGCAGGGCTAAGCAGGGCGGTGGCTAGCCCTGCTTTCCTGTGCGGCGCGCCGCCGTCAAGCTTGCGTCTGTGCGGCATCGCACACCGTCGACGCCCGCGATCTTCGCAAATAGGGCTGGCAATTCGTTCGTGGTCTACCTAGATTCGGGTTCGCGGGGCTGCGGGGTGCGTGAGGACCATGTATCCCCGGGGCCTTATCGATCCTAACGGGAGCTGTCCCCGCCCTTGTCCCTGGACTCGGGCACACGGCGCCCACCTACGCTGTAGGTTTCCCGGGATCGGTCGTCCCACGGCCACTGTGGCTCCGCACTCGGCTTTCCAATGACGCTCACCCTCGACAAGGCCGCCATCCGCCAGGATATTCTTGGCAGACGCGACGCCTTGCACGAGGGCGATCGTGCGCGCATGTCCGCGGCGCTCGCCGCCCATGCCCTGCCCTTCCGGGCCGAGATCCATGCCGGGCCGGTGTCGGGCTTTTGGCCCATCCGCAGCGAGATCGATCCGCGGCCCCTCATGGAGGCCTTCGCGGCCCATGGCGCCCGGCTCTGCCTGCCGGTGGTGCGCAAGTCGGGCCTGACCTTCCGGGCCTATCGGCCCGGCGACGCCCTCGTTCGCGCCGGCTTCGGCCTGAGCGAACCCGGCGAGGACGCGCCGGAGGTGCGGCCCCGTCTGATGCTGGTCCCGCTCGCCGCTTTCGACCGCCGCGGTGACCGCATCGGCTACGGCGCCGGCTATTACGACCGCGCCATCGCGCGCTTCACCGCCGATGGCGGCCCTCTCACCACCGTGGGTCTCGCGTTCTCGATGCAGGAAGTCGACCGCGTCCCGACGGAACTCCACGACCGGCGCCTTGACTGGATCGTCACCGAGAGCGAGGTCATTCGTGCAACCCTCGTTTGAGATTGATCAATGCGACTCCTTTTCCTAGGCGACGTCGTCGGGCGCTCCGGCCGCAACGTGGTCGTCGAGCAGCTTCCCAGCCTGCGCGAGCGCTGGAAGCTCGACTGCGTCGTCATCAACGGCGAGAACGCGGCCGGCGGCTTCGGCATCACCGAGGCGATCTGCGACGACCTCCTGGCCGCCGGCGCGGACGCGGTGACGCTGGGCAACCACTCCTTCGACCAGCGCGAGGCGCTGGTGTTCATCGAGCGCCAGCCCCGGCTGCTGCGCCCGGCGAACTTTCCGCCCGGCACGCCCGGCCGCGGCGCCACCGTCGTGGAGGCGCGCAACGGCGCTCGCGTCCTGGTGGTCAACGCCATGGGACGGCTCTTCATCGACCCGCTGGACGACCCCTTCGCGGCGGTCGAGCGCGAGCTCGCCTCATGCCCGCTGGGAGAGGTCTGCGACGCGGTGCTGATCGACATGCACGCCGAAGCGACGAGCGAGAAGCTCGCCATGGCGCATTTCGTCGACGGGCGCGCCACGCTGGTGGTGGGGACCCACACCCATGTGCCCACGGCGGACCACCGCATCCTGGGCGGCGGGACGGCCTATCTGTCCGACGCCGGCATGTGCGGCGACTATGACTCCATCCTCGGCATGGCCAAGGAGGAGCCGATCCGCCGCTTTTTGCAGAAAACGCCCGGCGCCCGCATGGAGCCCGCCAACGGCCCCGGCGCCCTCGCGGGCGTGGCCGTCGAGGTGTCCGACAAGACCGGGCTGGCCCTGAACGTCGCCCCGGTGCGGATCGGCCCGCACGTGGCCGAGGCGCGTCCGCATTTCTGGGAATAGCCGGTTTCTTTATTTCCGAAGCGCCCCGACGTATAAGGCCCGCGCTCCATTCCGACCGGCCGCGCGCGGCGCCGCCGTCCGGTCCCCTACGTCTTCGAGGATCCGCCATGGCCGGCCATTCCCAGTTCAAGAACATCATGCACCGCAAGGGCCGCCAGGACGCCATGCGGTCGAAGCTCTTCTCCAAGCTGGCCCGCGAAATCACGGTCGCGGCCAAGATGGGCCTGCCCGATCCCAACATGAATGCGCGCCTGCGCGCCGCCATCCAGGCCGCCCGCGCCGAGAACATGCCCAAGGACAACGTCGACCGCGCCATCAAGAAGGCGATCGGCGCGGACGCCGAGAACTATGACGAGATCCGCTACGAGGGCTATGCGCCCGGCGGCGTCGCGGTGATCATCGAGGCGCTCACCGACAACCGCAACCGCACCGGCGGCGAGGTGCGCTCCGCCTTCACCAAGGCGGGCGGCAGCCTGGCCGAGACCGGCGCGGTGTCGTTCATGTTCGACCATGTCGGCGTGATCGAGTTCAACGCCGAGGCGGCCAGCGAGGACGCCATGATGGAGGCCGCCATCGAGGCCGGCGCCGACGACGTCTCCACCGGCGAGAACGGCCATGAAATCGTGACGTCGATGGAGTCTCTGCGCGACGTCGCCAAGGCGCTCGAAGAAAAGTTCGGCGAGCCCCGCAAGGCGTCGCTGGTCTGGCGCGCGCAAAACAGCATCGCGGTGGACGACGAGGCCGGCGAGAAGATCCTCAAGCTGCTCGACACGCTGGAGGAGAACGACGACGTCCAGAACGTCTATTCCAACGCCGAATTCTCCGACGCGCTGATGGCCAAGATCGCCGGCTGACCAGCGGCGAGGCGCCGCCGCACTGGCGGCGCAGCCTGCGCTCGGGCTAACTCGCCCGCATGAGCATCCAGGCGATTCGCATCCTCGGCATCGACCCCGGCCTCCGCAACACGGGCTGGGGCGTGGTCGACACCTTGGGCTCGCGCCTGAGCTTCGTGGCCTGCGGATCCGTTCACTCGGACGGCAAGCTGACGCTGGCCGACCGCCTGCGCCAGTTGCACGAGCAACTCGCCGAAGTGATCCACGCCCACCAGCCCGACGAGTGCGCCGTGGAGGAAACCTTCGTCAACAAGGACGCCCGCGCCACGCTGAAGCTAGGCCATGCCCGAGGCATCGCGCTGCTGGCGCCTGCGCAGGCCGGCCTGTCCGTCGCCGAATACGCCCCCAACCTGGTGAAAAAGACCATCGTGGGCGCCGGCCACGCCGAAAAGGACCAGATCCACATGATGGTCCGCGTCCTGCTGCCCAAGGCCGACCCGCAATCGGCCGACGCCGCCGACGCGCTCGCGGTGGCGCTCACCCACGCGCAGCACCGCGGCGCCCGAGCCCTCGAAGCCGCCGTGCTGGCGAGAGCCCGCTGAGCATGCTGGAATAGATCGATGATCGGAAAGCTCAAAGGCACCATCGACAGCTTCGCCGAGGACTCCATCGTTCTCGACGTGCACGGCGTCGGCTACGTGGTGCAGTGCTCGGCCAAGACGCTCGGCGCCCTGCCGGCGGCCGGCGAGGCCGTGGTGCTCTCCATCGAGACGCAGGTGCGCGAGGACGCGATCCGGCTCTTCGGCTTCCGCACCGACCAGGAGCGCGAGTGGTTTCGCCTGCTGCAGACCGTGCAGGGCGTCGGCGCCAAGGTGGCGCTCGGCATCCTGTCCGTGCTCGACGGCGGCGCGCTGGCGACGGCCATCGGCACGCAGGACAAGGCCGCCGTGGCCCGTGCGCCGGGCGTCGGGCCGAAGCTCGCCGCCCGCATCGTCGCCGAGCTGAAGGACAAGGCGCCCGGCCTGGGTTCGCTCGACCCCGCCCTCGTGCGCCTCGCCGGGGCGGTGGAGGACCGGACCGCGCCCAAGCCCGTCGCCGACGCCGTGTCGGCGCTCGTCAATCTCGGCTACGCGCAGGCGCAGGCCTCGGCGGCCGTCGCCGCCGCGCTCAAGAATGGCGGCGAAGGCGTCGAGGCGCCGCAGCTCATCCGGCTGGGGTTGCGGGAGCTGGCGCGGTGAGGGCTGACGCATGGTGACCCCTCCGCCCCGCCGCCTCGTGCAGCCCGAGAAGCGCGAGGACGATCTCGAGACGTCCATCCGGCCGTTGGTGCTGGACGACTTTGTCGGGCAGGCCGCCGCGCGCGCCAACATGAAGGTGTTCATCGAGGCCGCGAAGGCCCGGCGCGAGGCGCTGGACCATGTGCTCTTCGTCGGGCCGCCCGGCCTCGGCAAAACCACGCTGGCGCAGATCGTGGCGCGCGAGCTGGGGGTGAACTTCCGCTCCACCTCCGGCCCGGTGATCGCCAAGGCGGGCGACCTCGCCGCCCAGCTCACCAATCTGGAAGAGCGCGACGTGCTCTTCATCGACGAGATCCACCGCCTCAACCCGGCCGTGGAGGAAATCCTCTACCCCGCCATGGAGGACTACCAGCTCGATCTCATCATCGGCGAGGGCCCGGCAGCCCGCTCGGTGAAGATCGACCTCGCCAAGTTCACGCTGGTGGGCGCCACCACCCGCGCCGGCCTGCTGACGACGCCGCTGCGCGACCGGTTCGGCATCCCGATCCGGCTGAATTTCTACACCGTGGACGAATTGGAGCTCATCGTCAGCCGCGGGGCGCGGGTGCTCGGCTTCAACATGGCGGCGGACGGCGCCAACGAGATCGCCAAGCGCGCCCGCGGCACGCCGCGCATCGCCGGGCGCCTGCTGCGCCGGGTGCGCGACTTCGCCATCGTGGACGGCGCCGAGACCGTGACGCGCGCCGTCGCCGACAAGGCCCTGCGCCTCCTGGACGTCGACGCGATCGGCCTCGACATGATGGACCGGCGCTATCTGGAGATGGTGGCGGTGAACTTCGGCGGCGGCCCCGTCGGCATCGAGACCATTGCGGCGGCGTTGTCGGAACCCCGCGACGCCATCGAGGACATCATCGAGCCCTACCTCTTGCAGCAGGGCTTCCTCCAGCGCACGCCGCGCGGGCGCCTGCTCACGCCCCAGGCGTTCCGCCATCTCGGCCTGGCGGAGCCCCGGAACGGCCCGGCGCAGTTCGGGCTGTTCGTCGAGGGCGGCGAAGACTGAATTGCAACCAGCGAATGCTGGTCAGGTGTGCGTTTCAGGCCGATCCTGCTCGCATCGCTGGCTGGACCAGCAGGCCGCTTGGCCTCTTTTCGCCAAATTCAGCATTGAACGCCAAGCAAGACCTCCTGGCGCAGATGAGGCGCAATCCTGCTGGCGACTGGTCCATTGGCGATGTCGAGGTCTTGTGCCGTCAGCATGGCCTCACATTCATTCGGGGCGCGGGAACGTCGCACTGCCACGTCAAGCATCGTGCTGCGCCCGAGATGCTGACCATTCCGGCCCGTCGGCCGATCAAGCCGGTCTACATTCGCCTGCTCGTGCGTTATATTCTGCAACACGGAGACGCACGATGAGACTGTCTTACCCGGTGGAGATCAGCCCGCTCTCGGACGAAGACGGAGGCGGATATCTCGCCACGGCGCCGGATCTCCCCGGCTGCATGTCGGACGGGGAAACGCCGGAAGAGGCGCTGCATAACGTCCTTGAAGCAATCGAGTCCTGGCTCGATGCGGCGCGCAGCATGGCGTTGGAGGTTCCCCCGCCCCGGCGGATTCCGGTGCAAGCCGCCTCGTGAAGCCCCACTCCCTCCCGATCCGCGTCTACTACGAGGACACGGACTTCTCCGGAGTCGTGTACCACGCCTCCTATCTGCGCTTTTTGGAGCGCGGGCGGACCGAGTTCATCCGGGACCTCGGCGTCGACCAAGCGCTTCTCCATGGCGACCATGGCTTCGGCTTCGTGGTCCGCCGCATGACCATCGACTGGCTGAAGCCAGCCCGCATGGACGACGTGGTCGTAGTCGAGACCCGCCCGGCGCTGCTGAAGGCCGCCAGCATGACGCTGACCCAGCGGGTCGTGCTGGGCGAGGAAACGCTCGTCGCCGCCGAGGTGCTCATCGCGTCGGTCGTGCATGGGCGGCCGTCGAGGTTGCCGCCGGACATTCGCGAACGCATCACCGCCGCCGCGCAGGACGCCGGGGTGGATGTGTCCCCGAAGACGCGCCGGTAACCCGACATTAACCCTGACGGGGCCTTAACTCGAAACAGGGTGAAAGGCGCGGCGGCAGACGGGCTCGCGCCCTTAGTTTCGCCGGATTCCGGGGCGACTGACACGGGCTCGCATCAAGCTGTCCCGCGTCAACGTTCCGGCCGCCCGCAGCCGTGCGGGTTCGCAGGACGAAAGGACATTGCCGATGAATCCGACCGACGTGATGGCGAGCGGTCTCGCCGCCCCGGAGATCTCCGTCTGGCACATGTTCTGGAACGCGAGCTTCGTGGTGAAGTTCGTGATGCTGGGCCTTCTGGCCGCTTCCGTCTGGTGCTGGGCGATCATCATCGACAAGACGCTGCTGTTCTCGCGCACCCGCAAGGCCATGGACCGCTTCGAAGAGGTGTTCTGGTCGGGCCAGTCGCTGGAAGAACTCTACCGCATGCTCAACGAGCGCCAGACCAGCACCATGGCGGCGGTGTTCGTCGCCGCGATGCGGGAGTGGAAGCGCTCCTTCGAGGGCTCCAGCCGGGCCGTGATGGGGCTCTCCCAGCGCATCGACAAGGTGCTGGACGTCACCATCAACCGCGAGGTGGAGCGGCTTGAATCCAAGCTGCTGGTGCTGGCCACCATCGGCTCCTCGGCCCCCTTCATCGGCCTGTTCGGCACGGTGTGGGGCATCATGACGTCGTTCCGCTCCATCGCGGCCTCCAAGAACACCTCGCTGGCCGTCGTCGCCCCCGGCATCGCCGAGGCGCTCTTCGCCACCGCGATCGGCCTCTTCGCCGCCATCCCGGCGGTCATCGCCTACAACAAGCTCCAGGCCGAGGCGGCCAAGCAGCAGGCCCGGCTCGAGGGCTTCGCCGACGAGTTCTCCGCCATCCTGTCCCGCCAGATCGACGAGCGGATCGCAGCCTGATCCGGTCCGCAAGGAGACGCCCCCATGGCCATGTCGGCAGCCGGCGCAGGAGCCCAGGGCGGTGGACGCCGCCGCCGCGGCGGCAAGCGCCATCGCCCGATGTCGGACATCAACATGACGCCGTTCATCGACGTCATGCTGGTGTTGCTCATCATCTTCATGGTGGCCGCCCCGCTGCTGACCGCGGGCGTGCCGCTCGACCTGCCGCAGACCCGCGCGGCGGCGCTGAACATCGACAAGCAGCCGCTGACTATTTCGGTGAAGGCGGACGGCAAGATCTACCTGATGGAGACCGCCGTCGCGCGCGACGAGATCGTGGCCAAGCTCACCGCGGTCGCGGGCGCCGGCCAGGGCCAGGACGAGCGCATCTATGTGCGCGGCGACAAGGCCGTGAACTACGGCGCGATCGCGGACGTGATGTCGGTGATTACGGCGGCGGGCTATCGCAAGGTCGCGCTCATCACCGAGCAGGATCTCAAGAAATGAGCCGCCCGCCCCTTCCGACGAGGGATGCGGCGGCGTGAAGTTCGACCGGTCCCGACCTGGCGCGATCATCTCGGCGGCGGTCCATGTGGGCCTGCTGGGGCTGACGCTCGTCGCCTTCTCGGACACGCAGAAATTCGACGACGCGTCGGAAGCCGTCCCGGTCGAGGTCATCACCGAGAGCCAGCTGTCGCAGATCACCAAGGGCGAGAAGACCGCCAAGGAGGTCAAGCCGGACGCCAAGACCCGCGTCGACAAGGTCGCCGAGCGCGAGGAGACCAAGCCCGAGACGCTGGATCTGAAACGCGACGTGCCGACGCCGCCGAGCCGGCCCCAGGCCGACGCCGTCCCGATGCCGCCCGAGCGCCCCGCCGACTCGCAGGCCGAAGCCGAGAAGGCCCGCGCCGACGCGGAGGCCAAGGCCGCCGCAGAGGCTCAGAAGGCCGCCGCCGAAGCCCAGAAAGCCGCCGCTGCAGAGGCGAAAGCCGCCGCCGACGCTCAGGCCCGCGCGGAGGCCCAAGCCCGCGCCAAGGCGGCCGCCGCGGCTCAGGCCAAGGCCGCCGCGCAGGCCAAGGCCGCCGAGGAAGCCCAGGAGGCGCTCGAGAAGGCGCAGGAGGCCAAGGCCCAGGCCGAAGCGAAGGCCCAGGCGGAAGCCAAGGCCCGCGCTGACGCCAAGGCGAAGGCCGATGCGGAGGCGAAGGCCCAGGCGGTCGCCGAAGCCAAGGCGGAGGCCGAGGCCAAGCGCAAGGAAGAAGCCCGCCTCAAGGCCGAGGCCGAGTCGCGCGAGGCCAAGATCCTGGCCGACATGCGCCGCAAGGAGGCCGAGGCCGAAGCCAAGCGCCGCGAGGTCGAGGCCCGCCAGCGCGCCGCCGAGCAGCAGAAGCTCGCCGCCATGGCGGCCCAGCAGGCCAAGGCGGCCGAGAAGGCCGAGAGCAAGTTCGACCCGTCCGCCATCGAGAAGATGCTGCACTCCAAGGAGAAGCCGTCGCAGTCCGGCTCCACCGGCAAGGAGATCAGCCGCACCGCCAGCCTCGGCGCGCCGAAGGCGACCGGCCAGAAGCTCAATCCCAGCCAGAAGGACGCGCTCGGCTCGCTCCTCAAGGAGCAGCTGGCCCAGTGCTGGAGCCCGCCCGCCGGGCTCGCCAACGCCGACAATCTGAAGCCGCGGATCCGGATGTCGCTGAAGGAGGATGGATCCCTTTCGGCCGAGCCGACATTGACCAACTCCTCGGGCGACCCCGCCTTCCGCTCCATGGCGGAAAGCGCGCTGCGAGCCGTCCGCAAATGCGCGCCGTTCAGGATCCCCGCCCAATATGCTCCCTTCTATGGCGACTGGAGCGACTGGAACATCACGTTCGACGCCAAGGAAATGTTGAGCTGATCCCACCCGCCTTTTTCGCGTCCCCCATCCTTTCCTGAAAGAAAGCAACGGTTCGTCCGATGTCCCTTTCCAAGACCGCCCTTCCCCTCGGCTTGCCTCCGCTCACCCGCCGCTCCGCGCTGCTGGGAGCGGCCGGCTTCGCGGCCGCGTCGCTGGCCGGCGTCGCCGGCGCCGAGGCCGAGATCTCCATCACCATCGACCGCGGCAACTTCCAGCCGATGCCGATCGCCATCACCGATTTCGGCGGCGCGGACCCCAACCTGGGCGCGCAGATCTCCGGCGTGATCACCAACAACCTGAAGCGCTCGGGCGTGTTCTCGATCATCGACAAGAAGGCCTTCGTCGAGAAGGTCTCCAGCGTCGACTCGGCCCCGCAATTCGATAGCTGGAAGGTCATCAACGCGCAGGCGCTGGTCACCGGCCGCATCACCCGCGACCCCTCGGGCCGCCTCAAGGCGGAGTTTCGCCTGTGGGACGTGTTCGCCGGCCAGCAGCTCACCGGGCAGCAATATTTCACCGACCCAAATAACTGGCGCCGCGTCGCCCACATCATCTCCGACGCGATCTATGCGCGCCTGACGGGCGACAAGGGCTTTTTCGACAGCCGGGTCGTCTTCGTCGACGAGACCGGGCCCAAGGACAACCGCAAGAAGCGCCTCGCCATCATGGACCAGGACGGCGCCAATGTGCGCTACCTGACCCGCGGCGACGACCTCGTCGTGACCCCGCGCTTCTCGCCGTCGAGCCAGGAAGTGACCTACATGTCCTTCGGCGGCGGCGACCCGCGCGTCTACCTGCTGAACATCGAGACCGGCCAGCGCGAGGTCGTCGGCAACTTCCCGGGCATGACCTTCGCGCCGCGCTTCTCGCCGGACGGCCAGAAGATCGTCATGAGCCTCAGCCAGGGCTCGTCGTCGAACATCTTCGTCATGGACCTGCGGTCGCGCACGACGACCCGGCTCACCGACTCCAGCGCCATCGACACCTCGCCTTCCCTGTCGCCGGACGGCTCGCAGATGGTGTTTGAGTCCGACCGCGGCGGCGCTCCGCAGATCTACCAGATGCCGGCCGGCGGCGGCCCGGCCAAGCGCATCTCTTTCGGCGAGGGCCGCTACTCGACGCCGGTCTGGTCGCCGCGCGGCGACTACATCGCCTTCACCAAGCAGAAGGGCTCCACCTTCGCGATCGGCATCATGAAGCCGGACGGCTCGGGCGAGCGCATCCTCACCGAGGGCTTCCACAATGAGGGCCCCACCTGGGCCCCGAACGGCCGCTACCTGATGTTCTTCCGCGATGCGGGCGGCAGCGGCGGCGCCAAGGTGTTCATGGTCGACATCACCGGCCGCGTCGAGGTGCCCGTGCCGTCGCCGGCCTACGCCTCCGACCCGTCCTGGGGTCCCTTGCTGAACTGAACCATCGCTCCCCGGGCGAGTTTGCAAGGCGCATTGGCTTGAAGCTTATGCGTCACTACATTCGAGCGCGCAGCCGGGCGTTGTCCGGCGAACCGTTCCGGGGGGTTCCCATGGCAGTCCTGTCCCGCCTTCGCGCCGTCGCGGCGACGCTCGTCGTCGGCCTCGCCCTCTCCGCCTGCGGCATCAACAACGTGCCGACGCTGGAGGAGCAGGCCAAGAGCTCCTGGAGCGAGGTGCAGAACCAATACCAGCGCCGGGCCGACCTGATCCCGAACCTGGTCGAGACCGTGAAGGGCTACGCCAAGCAGGAGCAGGAGACCCTGACCCGCGTCGTCGAGGCCCGCGCCAAGGCGACCTCCATCAAGGTCGACGCCAGCACGGTGACCGATCCCGAGAAGTTCAAGCAGTTCCAGGATGCGCAGAACCAGCTCTCCGGCGCTCTCGGCCGGCTGATCGCAGTGAGCGAGGCCTATCCGGACCTGAAGTCGAACCAGAACTTCCTGGCCCTGCAATCCCAGCTCGAAGGCACCGAGAACCGCATCGCGGTCGCCCGGCGCGACTACATCCAGTCGGTGCAGGCCTACAACACCGAGATCCGAACGATCCCGGGCCGCTGGATCGCGGCGATCTTCTATCCCTCGGCCAAGCCGATGGAGACCTTCACGACCGCGCCCGAGAATCAGGCCGCCCCGAAGGTCACGTTCTGAGCCGCGCGGCGGCTGGAGGCCGGCCCGTGACGACGCACCGCTTCGCGGCCGCGCTGCTGGCGCTGGCCTTCGGCCTCACGGCCGCCTGGGCCGCCCTGACGTTTCCGGCCCTGACGGGCCGGGTCGTCGACCAGGCCTCGATCCTGTCGCCCGACGCCGTCCAGCGCATCGACGCCAAGCTGAAGGCGCATGAGGACAAGACCTCCGACCAGGTGGTGGTCGCCACCGTCCCGTCCCTGCAGGGGACCAGCGTGGAGGACTACGCCAACCAGCTCTTCCGCGCCTGGAAGCTGGGCCAGGCCAAGACCAACAACGGCGTCCTGCTGCTGGTGGCCCCCAACGAGCGCAAGGTCCGCATCGAGGTGGGCTACGGGCTGGAGGGCGCGCTCACGGATGCGCTGTCCAAGGTGATCATCAGCACGGCCGTCGCGCCCAAGTTCAAGTCCGGCGACTTCGCAGGCGGCATCGAGGCCGGCGTCGACGCGATCGTCTCCATCCTCACCGGGGACGCCGAGGAATGGCAGCGCCGCGCCAAGGTGCGGCCGCAGGACGACGCATCGTCCGACTGGATCATGAACCTCGTCGTCATGGCGATCGTGCTGTTCATCCTGTGGCGGATGATGTCGGGCGGGAGGGGCGGCCCGGGAGCGCCGGCCCATCGCACGCGTGGCGGCAACTGGATCGTCGTCCCGACCGGCGGGGGCGGCTTCGGCGGCGGTTTCAGCGGCGGTGGCGGCTGGTCCGGAGGCTCCGGCGGATTCGGGGGCGGGTTCTTCGGCGGCGGCGGCTCGTCCGGCGGCGGCGGCGCATCGGGGGACTGGTGATGACGCCGCTTCTGACACCAGCCGAGCACGACCGCGTGGCGGCCGCGATCCGGGCGGCCGAGGCCGCGACCGACGCCGAGATCGTCTGCGTCCTGGCCCGGCGGGCCAGCGACTGGCGCTTCGTGCCGGTCGTCCATGCGGCCGCGGCGGCGCTGCTGCTGCCCTGGGCGCTCGTGTTCCTGACCGCCTGGAGCGTGCAGCAGATCCTGCTCGCCCAGCTCGCCGTCTTCGCGGCGGTGGCCGCGCTCCTCTTTGCGCCGGCGCTGCGCTACCGCCTGGTGCCCCGGGCGGCCGCCCGCCGGCGGGCCCATCAGGCGGCGGCCGAGCAGTTCCTGGTGCGCGGCCTCGGCCGCACGGAGGGCCGCACCGGCGTCCTCATCTTCGTGGCCGTCGCCGAGCGCTACGCCTGCGTGATCCCCGACCAGGCCGTGGCGGCCGTCGTGCCCGCCGAGGTCTGGCGCCGCGCGATCGAATGTCTCACCGACGCGCTGCGGGCCGGCCGCCCGGCCGACGGGCTCGAAGGGGCCGTGCGCATCTGCGCCGACGCGCTGGAACGGCGCAGCCCGGCCCGTCCGGGCGACCGCAACGAGCTGCCGGACCGCGTCATCGAGTATTGAAGGCGAATGCGCGCCTTAGAGGCCCGGCCCCTTGGCGGCGCCGAGAATGACGCCCGGGCGCTCGGGCGTTCCAGTCTGCAGCAGCACCACGTAGCTGTCGGACTCGCGCTGCTGCGCCAGCGAGGCGGCCACCTCGAAGACGCGCGCCTCGCCGTTCCAGGCGCCCACCGGCACGAGGCCGCGCGCCACGTTGACGTAGGTGACCGACTTGCCCTTGTTCTCGCCGCGCGTGATCTCCACGTCGCAGCGCTTGCGGATCGGAACCAGATAGACGCCGGCCTGCGCGCCGGGCTTTCCGGCCCCGAGCGAGACCCGGATCTTGCCGCCGACCGTCTCGGCCGACACCGCCACCGACATGGCGCCCTTGGCCTTGGCCGTCGGCTCGGCCGCCTCGACGGCCTGCGAATTGGACCCGATGGCGTGGCTGACGCCGTCGATCACCGCCTGCGGCGTGTAGACCTGCCGATCGCCGCGCTGTTCGCCATAGCCCTTCTGCCGCGCCGTGAAGGCGTGGTCGGCCAGCGTGTCTTTCCAGCCAAGATAGTCCCAGTAGTCGATGGGCAGCGACATCGCCACGAGCGAGGGATCGCGCGCGAACTCACCCATCAGCTTGTCGGCCGGCGGGCAGGACGAGCAGCCCTGGCTGGTGAAAAGCTCCACCACGGCGCGGGGCTGCGGCGCAGGGGCCTGGGCGTGCGAAACCGTGGCCGACAAGACGGCGACGGCTGCACTCAGCGGCAGGCTGTAGGGGCGCGGCAACGCGGCATCTCCCGGGCGGCGGACGTGGGCACCCTACGCCTCTCCGCGCGCCGAACAAACTCACGTTGGGTTGAGGTCGATCACGAAAAGGGGGCCGCCGGGATGTCCGGCGGCCCCCTCTCGAGCAGGCTAGGCCGCAGGCCTGGTCTCAGGCCGCAAGGCTGCGCAGCACATACTGCAGGATGCCGCCGTTCTTGTAGTATTCGAGCTCGTCGAGCGTATCGATCCGGCAGATCAGCGGCACGACCTGCGTCCGGCCGTCCGCGAAGGTGATCTCCGCCTCCATCTTCTGGCGCGGCTTGAGGTCGCCGGCCAGGCCCTTGATGGTGACGGTCTCGTCGCCCTTCATGCCGAGCGTCTGCCAGGAGGTCCCCTCCTCGAACACCAGCGGGACGACGCCCATGCCGACGAGGTTCGACCGGTGGATGCGCTCGAAGGACTGCGCGATCACGGCGCGGACGCCGAGCAGCACGGTGCCCTTCGCGGCCCAGTCGCGGGACGAGCCGGTGCCGTATTCCTTGCCGGCGAACACCACCAGCGGCACGCCCTCGTCCTTGTACTTCATGGCGGCGTCGTAGATCGCCATCTGCTGCGCGTCGGGATAGTGGGCGGTGAACCCGCCTTCCACGCCGGGCAGCATCTGGTTCTTGATGCGGATATTGGCGAAGGTGCCGCGCATCATGATCTCATGGTTGCCGCGGCGCGTGCCGTACTGGTTGAATTCGGCCGGGGCGACCTGCCGGTCCATCAGATACTTGCCGGCCGGCGACGCCGCCTTGATCGATCCGGCCGGCGAGATGTGGTCGGTCGTGATCGAATCGAGGAAGAGGCCGATCACCCGCGCGTTGACGATGTCCTCGACGGGCTTGGGCTCCTTCGTCATGCCCTCGAAATAGGGCGGGTTCTGAACATAGGTGGACGACATGTTCCACTTGTAGGTCAGGCCGCCCTCGACCTGGATCTTCCGCCAGTGCTCGTCGCCCTGAAAGACGTCCGCGTATTTGGACTGGAACAGGGCGCGCGTGATGGTCTGCTGGATCGTCTCGTCGATCTCCTTGGAGGTCGGCCAGATGTCGCGCAGATAGACCGGCGCGCCGGACGGATCCGTCCCGAGCGGCTCATTCGCGAGGTCGACCTGCATCGAGCCGGCGAGCGCATAGGCGACCACCAGCGGCGGCGAGGCGAGATAGTTGGCCCGCACGTCGGGGTTCACGCGGCCCTCGAAGTTGCGGTTTCCCGACAGCACCGCGGCGGCCACGATGTCGTTGTCGTTGATCGACTTCGAGATCTCGGCCGGAAGCGGGCCGGAATTGCCGATGCAGGTGGTGCAGCCGAAGCCGACCAGGTTGAAGCCGAGCTTGTCCAGCGAAGCCTGCAGGCCGGACTTCTCCAGATACTCGGCCACGACCTGCGAGCCGGGCGCCAGCGAGGTCTTGACCCAGGGCTTCACGGTGATGCCCTTCTGCACGGCGTTGCGGGCCAGCAGGCCGGCCGCCACCATCACGCTCGGATTCGACGTGTTGGTGCAGGAGGTGATCGCCGCGATCACCACGTCGCCATTGCCGAGGTCGTAATTGGCGCCCTCGACCCGGTAGCGGGTCTTCAGGTCGGCGGCCTTCTTGAACTCGCTGTCCATGGCGGCGGCGAAGCCGGTCTTGGCGTCGGACAGGAGCACCCGGTCCTGCGGGCGCTTGGGGCCGGCCAGCGACGGCTGCACGGAGCCGAGGTCGAGCTCGAGCGTGTCGGTGAAGACCGGGTCCGGCGTGTCGTCGGTCCGGAACAGGCCCTGGGCCTTGGAGTATTCGCGCACGAGCGCGATCCGGTCCTCGGCGCGGGCGGAGGTCTCCAGGAAGGCCAGCGTCTCGTCGTCGACCGGGAAGAAGCCGCAGGTCGCGCCGTATTCCGGGGCCATGTTGGCGATCGTGGCGCGGTCGGCCAGCGTCATCGAGGAGAGGCCCGAGCCGTAGAACTCCACGAACTTGCCGACGACGCCGCGCTTGCGCAGCATCTGGGTGACGGTGAGCACCACGTCGGTGGCGGTGACGCCCTCGCGCGGCCGGCCGGTCATCTTGAAGCCGATGACTTCCGGGATCAGCATCGAGATCGGCTGGCCCAGCATGGCCGCCTCGGCCTCGATGCCGCCCACGCCCCAGCCCAGCACCGCCAGGCCGTTGACCATGGTGGTGTGCGAGTCCGTGCCGACCAGGGTGTCCGGATAGGCCGTCTCGACGGTCGCGCCGTTTTCCGTCTCGGTCTTGGTCCACACCGTCTGCGACAGGTATTCGAGGTTCACCTGGTGGCAGATGCCGGTGCCGGGGGGCACGACGCGGAAATTCTCGAAAGCCTGCTGGCCCCAGCGCAGGAAGTTGTAGCGCTCGCCGTTGCGCTCATATTCGAGCTCGACATTGTGCTCCAGCGCCTTCGGGGTGCCGAACTCGTCGACGATCACCGAATGGTCGATCACGAGGTCGACCGGCACGAGCGGGTTGATCTTCTGCGGGTCGCCGCCCAGCTTGGTCATGGCGTCGCGCAGCGCCGCGAGGTCGACGACGGCGGGCACGCCGGTGAAGTCCTGCATGAGCACGCGCGAGGGGCGGAACGCGATTTCGCGCTCGGCCGCGCCCTTGCTGGCGAGCCATTCCGCGACGCTTTCGATGTCGCTCTTGGTGACGGTGCGGCCGTCCTCGAAGCGCAGAAGGTTCTCCAGCAGCACCTTGAGCGAGAACGGCAGGCTGCTGACGCCGGCCAGGCCGTTGGCCTCGGCGTCCTTCAGCGAATAATACGTATAGGACTTGTCGCCGACCTGGAGCTTCTTGCGGGCTTTGAAGCTATCGATACTTGTCACGGCCTGATCCTCTCGGGGTTCGTGTGGGCGTGCGGCCTCGTTGCGTGGACACGCGCGCCGCCCCGGGAGTGCCCAGGTCCCCGCGCTGGATGAAGCGCTCGGCGCAGCCGTCGCGCTTATAGATAATTTCCGCGCGACCCGCTACACGAACAAAAGTCGCTGGACACACTGATTTCGGGCCCCCGAACCGCATGCGTCTCGTCGTCGAGGACCTTGTCTGTGAACGCTCCGGCCGCCCCGTCTTCTCGGGCGTGAGCTTTGCGGTGGACGGCGGCGAGGCGCTGGCCCTGGTCGGGCGCAACGGCGCGGGCAAGTCCAGCCTGCTGCAGATCCTCGCCGGCCTGCTGGACCCGGCCTCCGGCCGCATCCTGGTGGACGAGGGACACGACGACCGCACGCTGGGCGAGCAGTCCCACTATGTCGGGCATCGCGACGCGCTGAAGCCGTCGCTGACGCCCCACGAGACGCTGGCCTTCTGGCGCGCCATGCTGGGCGAGCCCGCCTTGAGCCCGGACGAGGCGCTGGAGCGCCTGGGCCTCGACCACGCCGCCGACCTGCCCTGCGCCTATCTGTCGGCGGGCCAGCGCCGCCGGCTGGCGCTGGCCCGCCTGCTCGTCTCCGACCGGCCGGTCTGGCTCCTCGACGAGCCGACCTCCGCGCTGGACGCCGCCTCGCAGGCCGTCTTCGCCGATCTGGTCCGGGGGCACCTCGCCCGGGGCGGCATCGTGCTCGCCGCCACCCACGCGCCGCTCGGCCTCGACGGCGTCGCCACGCTCCGCATCGGGGCGCCCCCGGCCGGAGCGCACGCGTGACGTCGCCGCTCGCCGCGCTCGCCCTGCGGGAGTTCCGCCTCGCCGCCCGCATCGGCGGCGGCGGCGCGATGGGCCTCGTGTTCTTCCTCATCCTGGTCACGATGGTGCCCTTCGCGATCGGTCCGGACCTCAACCTGCTCGCCCGCATCGGCCCCGCTATCCTGTGGATCGCGGCGGCGCTCGCCACCTTGCTGGGCCTCGATCGGCTCTTCCAGGCCGACGCGGAGGACGGCTCGCTCGATCTCCTGCGCATGAGCGGCACGCCGCTGGAGCTGATCGTGCTGGTGAAGGGCTTCGCCCACTGGGCCGGCACCGGGCTGCCGCTGGCGCTGGCTGCGCCCGTGTTCGGGCTGCTGCTGGCCTTGACCCCCGACGCGATGGCGGCCGTGTGCGTCACGCTGCTGGTCGGAACGCCCGCGCTGACCTTCATCGGCGCCATCGGGGCCGCGCTGACGGCCAGCCTGCGGCGGGGCGGACTGGTGCTGTCCATCCTGGTGCTGCCGCTGATGATCCCGGTGCTGATCTTCGGCGTTTCGGCCGCCCACGCGGCGACCGGCGGGACGGTGCCGTTCCTGACGCCGTTCCTGGTGCTGTGCGGCCTCTCGCTCTTCGCCGTCGTGCTCGGGGCGTTGGCGGCCGCCGCCGCGATCCGGATCAGCGCAACCTGAGCCCGCCCTAAGCTAAAACGATTTAAATTGAAGCTGTTTCCACGCCCGGAACGGCCCTGTCCGATTGCGCGCGGGCGCCGCTTGCGCTAAACGCGGACAGGGACTTACCCGTCCGGCTTTCGTCTTCCGAGGAAACAAAATGGCTGAACACCACACGGCCCAGGGCGGCCACCCCGCGATGGACTACGCCGAGCACGAGCGGACCTACGCGCTGTTCGTGTCCCTGGCCAAATACGGCACGATGGTCGCGATCGCGATCGTGGCCGGCATGGCCATCTTCCTTCTCTGACGTCCTTGCCTTCCCGCCGGGCGGCTGACCAGCCGCACTCCCCGGCGTGACTTCACCTCCCCCGCGCGCTCGACTCGGGCGCCGCCCGCCAGCGGAGTTCCCGCGATGCGCATCGCCGTGATTCAAGAGACCGATCCGAACGAGGATCGCGTCGCCGCCACGCCGGAAACGGTGAAGAAACTCGTGGCTCTCGGCGCGACGGTGGCGATCGAGGCCGGCGCTGGGCTCGCCTCCGGCGTCACCGACGCGGAGTACCAAGCCGCCGGGGCCGTGACGGAGCCTTCCGCCGCCGCCGCGCTCGCCGACGCCGACGTCGTTCTCAAGGTGCGCCGCCCCAACGCCGACGAGGCCCGCGCCATGAAGCGCGGGGCGATCGTGCTGGCCATCATGGACCCCTACGGGGCCGACGCGGCGCTGAAGGCCATGGCGGACGCCGGGCTCGCCTCCTTCGCGATGGAGCTGATGCCCCGCATCACCCGCGCCCAGGTGATGGACGTGCTGTCGTCTCAGGCCAACCTCGCCGGCTACCGCGCCGTGATCGACGGGGCCGCCGAATATGGCCGCGCGCTGCCGATGATGATGACCGCCGCCGGCACCGTGCCGGCCGCCCGCATCTTCATCATGGGCGTCGGCGTCGCCGGCCTGCAGGCCATCGCGACGGCCCGCCGGCTCGGAGCGGTGGTGACCGCCACCGACGTTCGGCCCGCCACCAAGGAGCAGGTGGAGTCGCTCGGCGCCAAGTTCCTCGCCGTCGAGGACGAGGAGTTCCTGCAGGCGCAGACGGCAGGCGGCTACGCCAAGGAGATGTCGAAGGAGTACCAGGCCAAGCAGGCCGCGCTGGTGGCCTCGCACATCGCCAAGCAGGACATCGTGATCACGACGGCGCTGATCCCGGGCCGCCCTGCGCCGAAGCTCGTCTCCGAGGAGATGATCGCTTCGATGAGGCCCGGCTCCGTGCTGATCGACCTCGCGGTCGAGCGCGGCGGCAACGTCGCCCTGGCCAAGCCCGGCGAAGTCGTCAGGACGCCCAACGGCGTCAAGATCGTCGGCCATCTCAACGTGCCGGGGCGCCTCGCCGCCACGTCGTCGAGCCTCTACGCCAAGAACCTCTTCAACTTCCTCGAGACGATGATCGACAAGGGCTCCAAGTCGCTCGCCGTCAAGTGGGACGACGAACTCGTCAAGGCCACCAACCTCACCCGCGACGGGGCGGTGGTGCATCCCAATTTCATGCCGAAGACGACGCAGCCGGCGCCGGAGGCCGCTCCGGCCCCCGTCGCGGCGGACGCTGCGCCCGTCCCACCCGCCCCCGCCGGGCCGATGGCCTGAGGAGGACTGAACCATGGCGACCGAATCCCCTGACATCCTCGTCCAGCGCGCCCAGGAGGCCGCCCGCGTCGCGCGCGCCGCCGCCGAGGCCGCCCAGTCCTACGCCGACCAGGTCGCGACGGCGGCCGGCGCGGCCGCCCATGCGGCGACCGGCGGGGCTCTCGACCCCTTCGTGTTCCGCCTCGCGATCTTCGTGCTCGCGGTCTTCGTCGGCTACTACGTGGTGTGGTCGGTGACGCCGGCGCTGCATACGCCGCTGATGTCCGTCACCAACGCCATCTCGTCCGTCATCGTGGTCGGCGCCTTGCTGGCCGTCGGCGTCGACTCGTCCGGCGTCAACGGCGACGGACCGCTCTGGGCCCGGGTGTTCGGCTTCATCGCCCTGATCCTCGCCAGCGTGAACATCTTCGGCGGGTTCCTCGTCACCCAGCGCATGCTGGGCATGTACAAGAAAAAGGGCTGAGCACGATGAGCGCCAATCTCGCGGCCCTTCTGTATCTCATCTCCGGCATCCTGTTCATCCTGGCTTTGCGCGGCCTGTCGTCCCCGGCCTCGAGCCGGCAGGGCAACCTGTTCGGCATGATCGGCATGGGCATCGCCATGGTGACCACGCTGACGCTCGCGCCGCCCGCGGGCGCGATGGGCTGGCTGCTCGTGCTGCTGGGCCTCGCCATCGGCGGCGGCGGCGGCGCCGTGGTGGCGCGCCGCATCCCCATGACGGCGATGCCGCAGCTCGTCGCCTTCTTCCACTCGCTGGTCGGCCTGGCGGCCGTGCTGGTGGCCGCAGGCGCGCTCTACGCCCCGCAGGCCTTCGGCATCGGCCTGCCCGGCCAGATCCACGGCGCCTCGCTGGTGGAGATGTCGCTGGGCGTGGCCATCGGTGCCATCACCTTCACCGGCTCGGTGATCGCCTTCCTCAAGCTCAACGGCAACATGGGCGGACGCCCGATCATGCTGCCGCAGCGCCACCTCATCAACGCAGGCCTGGCGGCGCTGCTGCTGCTGCTCATCGTGATCTTCGTCCGGACCGAGTCGCTGGCGGTGTTCTGGCTCATCGCCCTCGTGAGCTTCGTGCTGGGCGGCCTGATCATCATCCCGATCGGCGGCGCGGACATGCCGGTCGTCGTCTCGATGCTGAACTCCTACTCGGGCTGGGCGGCTGCGGGCATCGGCTTCACGCTGGGCAACCTGGCGCTGATCATCACCGGCGCGCTGGTGGGCTCCTCGGGCGCGATCCTGTCCTACATCATGTGCAAGGGCATGAACCGCTCCTTCATCTCGGTGATCCTGGGCGGCTTCGGCGGCGAGCAGGCCGCGGCCGGCGCGGGCGCCAAGGAGACGCGCCCCGTCAAGCAGGGTTCGGCCGACGACGCCGCCTTCATGATGAAGAACGCCAGCAAGGTCATCATCGTGCCGGGCTACGGCATGGCGGTGGCCCAGGCGCAGCACGCGCTGCGCGAGATGGCCGACAACCTCAAGAAGGAAGGCGTGGAGGTCAAATACGCCATCCACCCGGTGGCGGGCCGCATGCCCGGGCACATGAACGTGCTCCTGGCCGAGGCCAACGTGCCCTATGACGAGGTCTTCGAGCTGGAGGACATCAACTCCGAGTTCGCCCAGGCCGACGTCGCCTTCGTGATCGGCGCCAATGACGTCACCAATCCGGCCGCCAAGACGGACCCGACCTCGCCGATCTTCGGCATGCCCATCCTGGATGTCGAGAAGGCCAAGACGGTCCTCTTCATCAAGCGCGGCATGGGTTCCGGCTACGCCGGCGTCGAGAACGAGCTGTTCTTCAAGGACAACACGCTGATGCTCTTCGCCGACGCCAAGAAGATGGTGGAAGAGATCAACAAGGCCATGGCGCACTGAGGCGCCGACGGCTGGAAGACAAGCGAAAGGCCGGCCATCGCGCCGGCCTTTTTGCTGTCAGGATAGTGATCGGGACGCTCTGACGCTCCAAGAGCGGCCGGGCCAGCCCTCAGAAGAACCCGCCCGCGCTGCGTCCGCCGCCAAGGCGGGAGAGGCCGTCCTTGGCGGCGGCGTTGCTGGCGTCCACCACCAGCGCGCGCTGGTAGGACTCCGTCGCTTTCGCCTTGTCGCCCAGCTTCTCATAGGCCATTCCGCGGCCGGCCCACGCGTCGGCGCTGCGGTTGTCGACGTTGAGGGCGGCGTTGAAGTCCTCCGCCGCCTGCTCGTATTTACCGACCGCCATCAGGCTGGTGGCCCGCGCCTGATAGGGCGCTCCCGCGAAGGGATCGCGATCGATCGCGGCGTCGAAGTCGTTGATCGCCTGCTTGTGCTGGCCCTGGCGCTGATAGATGAGCCCGCGCGCGTGATAGGGCTGCGCCGATTCCGGGCTGAGCCGGATCGCCTGCGAAAGGTCGGCGAAGGCCTCGTTGTAATTATTCTGCGCCCGCAGCAGGTTGGCGCGGCCAAGATAGGCGGGGCCGTAATTCGGATCGGCCTGGATGGCGCGCGAGAAGTCGGCCAGCGCCGCGTCGCCCTTGTTGATTTGCCGGTAGGCCAGGCCGCGGTTGGTGTAGGCCGGCGCAAAGCCCGGATTGATCTGGACCGCCTTGGTGAAGTCCGCGATGGCGTCCTGGAAACGCCCGGTCTTGGCGTAGGCCGCCCCGCGCGTGTTGTAGGCGCTGGGATCGTTCGGATTGCGCTGGATGACGTCCGACAGCGACCCGATATTCGTCGCCTGCGCGCCGGACTTGTCCTCGTCCATCTCCGCTACGCCCGCGCCGCTCATGCCCCGGCCCATGGTCTCGCATCCGGCGACCGTCAGGGCGACGCCGAGGACGGAGAGGCGGGCGGCTTGCGAGAGCCAGGCGAAGCGAGCGGTCGAGACGGACATGACGGGACCTTTCATCGTCCTGCGAAGCGAATCAGGGGCCAGCGGGCCACGCGAGCGTCACAGGTCAGGGCAGAATCGAGCGAATGGGTGGCCGGCGCTCGTAAAAATCGACTCGGGGGACATGTTCTCAAGGGCCGTTGCAGCCGCACGACACCGGAGCCGGAGGGAGCGAGGGCGTTGGACCGGGCCGGAGGGCAGCCCTGAAAAACGCGCGGCGCCCTTCGACCGGAGGTCGGGGCGCCGTCAATTCCGGGTCGGTTCCGCGGCGCAAAAGCGCCGGGAAAGGTCTCAGCGCGCAGCGCCGCCGACGACCTTCGGCTTGGGAGCCGGCAGCAGACCTTCGCGCTGGGCGCGCTTGCGGGCGAGCTTGCGGGCGCGGCGCACGGCCTCGGCCTTTTCGCGGGCGCGCTTCTCGGAGGGCTTCTCGTAGTGTCCGCGGAGCTTCATCTCGCGGAAGATGCCCTCGCGCTGCATCTTCTTCTTCAGCGCCTTGAGAGCCTGGTCGACATTGTTGTCACGAACGAGAACCTGCACGCGTCGTTTTCCCGTGTCTTGATTTGAAAGGGCTTCGGCGCGAGACGCTTGGACGTCTTCGCCGGGATGCGGTGGATTAACAGAATCACTTAGGCTTGTCCACGCCCGATCTGCTGGAATTTCGGGCGTTCGCCTGGGTTCGGGAACCGATCACTCCGCGATGACGCGGGTGACGTGCCCCATCTTGCGTCCAGGCCGGGATTCCGCCTTGCCGTAGAGATGAAGATGCACGCCGGGCTCAGCCAGGTAGGCGCGCCAGCGGTCGGCCTCGTCGCCGATGAGGTTCTCCATCACGACGCGGCCGCGCCGCCGCGTGGAGCCCAGCGGCCAGCCGGCGACGGCCCGGATATGCTGCTCGAATTGCGAGGTTTCTGCGCCGTCGATCGTCCAATGCCCCGAATTGTGGACGCGAGGAGCGATCTCGTTGATCAGCACGCGCTCGCGCCCGTCGTCCTCGATCACGAACATCTCGACCGCGAGCACGCCCACATAGTCGAGCTCCGTCGCGATCCGGGCCGCATGCTCCAGCGCCGCGTGCATGGCGGCGCCGTCCAGGTCCGCCGGAACCGTGGTGGTGGAGAGGATATGCTGGCGATGGGCGTTCTCGCACACGTCGTAGGCCGCCACGTCCCCCGCGCGTCCGCGCGCCGCCACCACCGAGACCTCGCGCAGAAACGGCACAAAGGCCTCCAGGATGGAGGGCTGACGCCCCACGGTGTCCCAGGCCTGGGCCAGGTCCGTCTCCGGCCGGATCACGGCCTGGCCCTTGCCGTCATAGCCGAAGCGCCGCGTCTTCAGCACGGCGGGACGGCCCAGGGACGCCACGGCCGCCTCCAGGGAGGCCAGGTCGTCGACGGCCCGGAAGTCCGGCGTTCCGAGGCCGATGTCGCGCACGAAGCTCTTCTCGGTGAACCGGTCCTGCGTCACGGCCAGCGCCCGGGGGCCTGGCATCACGGGAACGCGCTCGGCCAGGAAGGCCGCCGTGGCGGCGGGGACGTTCTCGAACTCATAGGTGACGGCCGAGACCGCCGCCGCGAAGGCGGCGAGCGCCTCCTGATTTTCGTAATCGGCGACGGTCCGCGCCGCCGAGACGTCGAAGGCCGGGTTGTCGCCCGGGGGCGCGAAGATGTGGCAGCGCAGCCCGAGCGGCGCGGCCGCGAGCGCCATCATGCGGGCGAGCTGTCCGCCGCCGAGAATTCCGATCGTCTGCCCGGGGTGAAGCATCGTCTCAGCGCTCGTCCGCGGGACGTTCGGCCACGGCCTGCGTCTGCCGCGCGCGGTAGGCCTCCAGCCGCTCCGTGAGGGCCGGGTCCTGCAGGCCGAGCACGGCCGCCGCTAGGAGCGCGGCGTTGACCGCGCCGGCGCGCCCGATGGCGAGCGTGCCGACCGGAACGCCGGCCGGCATCTGCACGATCGACAACAGGCTGTCCTGCCCGGAGAGCGCCTTGCTCTCCACCGGCACGCCGAAGACCGGCAGGCTGGTCAGCGCCGCCGTCATGCCCGGCAGATGCGCGGCCCCGCCCGCCCCCGCGATGACGACCCGGTACCCCGACGCGCGGGCGCCCTTGGCGAAATCATAAAGCCGGTCGGGCGTGCGATGCGCCGACACGATGAGACAGTCATGCCCGACGCCGAGCCCGTCCAGCGTCTCGGCGGCGTGCCGCATCGTCGCCCAATCGGACTGGCTGCCCATGATGATGGCGACCGGCTTTGCCCCCGACATACTGCACGCTCCGCGCCGCGTTAAGCGGCCCTTCAGAAATGAAGCGGCGGAGTATAGTGACGCGACCCCCGCGCGCAAGCCGAGCCGAGCCCCATCGTGAAGGATGACGTGACCGCCGCCCGACCCCTCGCGGGAGCCGTCGACCCGCCGTCGCCCGGCGCAACGGATCCCACCGTCGAAGCGCTGCGGCGCGAGCTCGCCGCCGCCAAGGCCCGCATCGGCGAACTGGAGGAGCTCGCCCATGTGGACGAGCTGACCGGCGTGCTCAACCGGCGCGGCTTCCTGCGCGAGTTGCGGCGCGCGGCGTCCTATACGCAGCGCTATGGCGTCCCCGTGTCGCTGGCGCTTTTCGACCTCGACGCCTTCAAGCCGATCAACGACCGTCACGGCCACCCGGCCGGCGACGCCGTTCTGGTCCACGCGGCCGGCATCCTGGCCGCCAATCTGCGCGCCTCGGACGTGTTCGCCCGGATCGGGGGCGACGAATTCGCCATGCTGCTCTGGCACGCCGACGAGGAGGTGATCGCCGGCAAGGCCATGGCCCTGCAGGCGCAACTGGCGGCCTCGCCGCTGCGCTGGCGGTCCGAGGAGATCGCCGTGCGCGTCAGCTTCGGGGTGTTCGCGCTGGACCCGGGCCTCGACATCGAGGCCGTGCTCGAGGCCGTGGACCGGCGCCTCTACGCCGCCAAGGCGCGCCGCGCCTGAGCGGCAGCCGCCTTCTCAGGCGATGATGTCGGGCGTGATCTGGTCCGAGATCCGGATGATCTGGTCCTTGAGCAGCAGCTTGCGCTTCTTCAGCCGCTGGATCTGCAGCTGGTCTGCGGCCGCGATCCCTTCCAGGGCGAAGATCGCGGCGTCGAGATCCCGGTGTTCGGTCTGAAGCCGGGCGAGCTCCGCCGCGAGCTGACCCTCTGCGAACTCATCCATCTCGTTGTGCATGGTAATGAAATGCGCCTCGCCTCAACCCGCCGACGCGAGCCCGACCACTATGCCAGAGCCTGCCGAACCGGCAAGGCGCCGCACGCGGGGCGGCCGCCTTTTCGCGCCTCTGTGACGGCTGCGCTTGCAACCGGCGGGCCTGCCCCCTAGCTGACAAGAACGGCCCGCGGGGGGCGTTTTCGAACGAATCACTCTTCCCGGTCGGGCCGCGACTGTGTCAGACTGATGACGTCAGAAAACACGGGAGGTACCGCATGGCATTGCAGTCCCATCTGGCCGAGCTCGAGCGCCGCCACCAGGCGATCGAAAAGGAGATCGAACGGGAAATCGGGGCCCCTGCTGGGGACGATCTCAGGCTCGCGGAACTGAAGCGAAAGAAGCTTCAGCTCAAGGACCAGATCGAGCGTTTGCGTATTTCCGCCAAACCGACACTGCACTGAATGGCCATTGTGAGTGCTTCGCGCCCATGATTGAAGGCGCGGACATTGCGTACTCCGCCGCATGCGCTCACCGCGCTGCGGCGGTTTAGTTTTTGGGCGGCCTCAGACGTCGCGGGCCATCTCGCGCAGCCGGAATTTCTGCACCTTCCCGGTGGATGTCTTGGGCAGCTCCGCGAAGACGATGTGGCGGGGGCATTTGTAGCCGGCCAGCCGCTCCTTGCACCACGCCAGCAACTCCGCCGCGGTCGCCTCGCGTCCGGGCTTCAGCTCCACGAAGGCGCAGGGCGTCTCGCCCCATTTCTCATCCGCTTTCGCCACCACGGCCGCGGCCTGGACGGCGGGATGCTTGAACAGCGCGTCCTCGACTTCGATCGACGAGATGTTTTCCCCGCCCGAGATGATGATGTCCTTGGAGCGGTCCTTCAGCTGGATATAGCCGTCCGGATGCTTGACCCCGAGGTCGCCGGAGTGGAACCAGCCGCCCGCGAAGGCCTCGTCGGACGCCTTGCGGTTCTTCAGGTAGCCCTTCATCACCACGTTGCCGCGGAACATGACCTCCCCGATCGTCTCGCCGTCGGCCGGCGCGCTCTCCATCGTGAGCGGGTCTTTCACGTCGAGCGCCTCGAGCGCGAGATAGCGCACGCCCTGGCGCGCCTTGCGGGTGGCCTGGGCGGCCGGATCGAGCTCATCCCAGGAGGCGTGCCAGTCATTCACCACCGCCGGCCCATAGGTCTCGGTGAGCCCATAGAGGTGGGTGACGTTGAACCCGGCCTCGCGCATGCCGGCCAGCACCGCCTCAGGCGGCGGAGCGGCCGCGGTGAAGAACTCCACCCGGTGCGGCAGGGGCTTTTTCTCGCTCTCCGGTGCGTTCAGCAAGGTCGACATCACGATCGGAGCGCCGCACAGATGCGTCACCTTGTGGGTCGCGATGGCGTCGTACATGGCGGCGGCGCGCACATAGCGCAGGCACACATGCGTGCCCACGGCGGCGGAGATCGACCAGGGGAAGCACCACCCGTTGCAGTGGAACATGGGCAGCGTCCAGAGATAGACCGGATGCTTGCCCATCGCGCAGGTCAGCACGTTGCCCTGCGCCAGCAGCGCCGCGCCGCGGTGGTGATAGACCACGCCCTTGGGGTTGCCGGTGGTGCCGGACGTGTAGTTGAGCGAGATCGCGTCCCACTCGTCGGCCGGATGCCGCCGCTCGAAGCGGGGCTCGCCCTGCGCCAGGAAATCCTCGTATTCGATCTCGCCCAGGCGCTCGCCTGCGCCCGTGTATTCGGGGTCGTCATAATCGATCACGATGGGCTTGACGGCGGCGAGCTCCAGCGCCGGCTTGACGATCCGGGAGAACTCGCGGTCGACGATCAGCACCTTGGCCTCGCCATGGTCGAGCGAGAAGCCGATGATCGGCGCGTCGAGCCGGGTGTTGAGCGTGTTGAGCACGGCGCCGGTCATCGGCACGCCGTAGTGGCATTCGAGCATGGCGGGCGTGTTGGCGAGCATCACCGCCACGGTGTCGCCGCGGCCGATCCCGCGCTTGGCCAGCGCCGACGCCAGCCTCTGGGATCGGGCGTGGAACTCCCGGTAGCTCCGCCGCAGCGATCCATGGATGATGGCGGTGTGGTCAGGATAGACCTGCGCGGCGCGCTCCAGGAAGGACAGCGGCGTGAGCGGCTGATGGTTCGCCGGATTGCGATCGAGATCGATGTCGTAGATGTCGGACGCCATGGCCGCTCCCCCTCCTGGGGCCCGGCCGCTTGCTTCCGGTCCCCGAACGCGCTGTCGCCGGACCGTAGCGGCGGGCCGGGACCGCGGCAATGGATCGATGGTCGACAGCCGCCGTCGTCACGACAGGTCGCGCACCCCGTCCCACATCAGCTTCAGCCCGACCCCGAAGCTGAGCCCGTAGATGATGGTGTAGAACCGGCTCGCGTCGATGCGGCGGACGAGCCAGACGCCCACGAAGGTCGCCGCGATCGCGGCCGGGATCAGCACCGCCGACGTGCCGAGGTTCTCGGGCGAGAACTGCCCCAGCGCCAGATAGGGAATCACCTTCACGGCGTTCGTGACGGCGAAGAACAGCGTGTTCGTGCCCGCATAGCTCTCCGGCGAGAGCCGCCGGGGCAGCACATAGACCTGGAAGGGCGGCCCGCCCGCATGGGCGACGAAGCTCGTATAGCCGGCGAGCGCTCCCCAGAACACGCCGGCCGCCGTCGAGGGCGGCGTTCCGCCGTCCGGTCCCGCGGCGTAGCGCCGGCGCCAGTACAGCGCCACGAAGCCGACCGAGATCACGCCGACGCCGACCCGCACCATCGCCTCGGTCACCCAGGCGGCGATGAGCCAGCCGATGGCGACGCCCAGGAACGAGCCCGGCAGCATCACGGCGAGGATCCGCCGGTCGAAGCTCTTGCGGTAGGCCCAGACGCTCACGACGTCCTGCACGAGCAGGATCGGCAGCATGATGGCGGCCGCCTTGACGGGCGACGTCACCAGAGCGAGCAGCGGCAGGGAGAGCAGGCTCAGCCCCGAGAAGCCGCCCTTGGACATGCCGACCAGCAGCACGGCGGGCACGGCCGCGGCGTAGAAACCGGGATCGGCGATGATCGGGGGCAAGGCGGGGACTCGCGGAAGGCTCGGGAAAAGCAGGCGGGAACGGTCCAGCATTGAGCATCAACCCCGGATCGGCGCAATCCAGGCCAGCGCAGGGCTGCGGCGCCCGCCCTGCGCCCGAAGCGCGAGGGATCGCCTCGCCGGATGGCTTGCTTCGAAAGTCTCTCCTGACGCAAAGCCCTTGCGGGTGTAGGTCGTGTTCCAGCGCCAGGCGGCCGTCGCGCCGCTCCGTCGGCGGGGTTGGCCCGCAAGAGGCCGGGCCGAGATCCGGACCAAGGACGCCCAGGCCTCCAGGCGCAGGACACAGGGGAGATCGTCCATGATCGCGACTGCGAGCCGCTATCCCGAGACCTACGCCGCTTGGAAGGCCGACCCCCAGGCTTTCTGGGCCAAGGCCGCCGAAGCCATCGACTGGATCAGGCCGGCCGAGACGATCTTCGATCCCGACCAGGGCGTCTATGGGCGCTGGTTCGCCGGCGCCGAGTGCAACACCTGCTGGAACGCCGTTGACCGGCACGTCCCGACCCGCGGCGCGCAGGCCGCGATCATCTATGACAGCCCCGTCACCGGGGCGAAGCGCACCTTGACCTACGCCGAGCTGCGCGACGAGGTGGCGGCGCTCGCGACCGTGATCCAGGATCTCGGCGTCCGCAAGGGCGACCGCGTCATCGTCTACATGCCGATGATCCCCGAGGCGGTCGTGGCCATGCTGGCCTGCGCCCGCATCGGCGCCATCCACTCCGTGGTGTTCGGCGGCTTCGCCGCCAAGGAGCTCGCCACCCGCATCGACGACGCCTCGCCGCGGCTCGTGCTGGCCGCCTCCTGCGGCGTCGAGCCCAGCCGGGTCGTCGCCTACAAGCCCCTGCTGGACGAGGCGATCGCGATCTCGTCCCACAAGCCCGAGGCCGTGCTCCTGCTGCAGCGCGCCGAATGCGCCGCCGCCATGCAGGCCGGCCGGGACCACGACTGGGCCGTCGCCACGTCGGCGGCGAAGGCCGCCGGCCGCTTCGCCGCCTGCGTCCCGGTGGCCGCCACGGATCCGCTCTACGTGCTCTACACCTCCGGCACGACCGGCAAGCCCAAGGGCGTCGTCCGGGACAATGGCGGCCACATGGTCGCGCTCGCCTGGTCCATGGCGAACCTCTACGACGCGCGGCCCGGAGAGGTTTTCTGGGCCGCCTCGGATGTCGGCTGGGTGGTCGGGCACTCCTACATCGTCTACGCCCCGCTGCTGGTGGGCTGCACGACGGTGGTCTACGAGGGCAAGCCGGTGGGCACGCCGGACGCCGGCGCGTTCTGGCGCATGATTTCCGAATACAAGATCCGCACCCTCTTCACCGCCCCGACCGCGTTCCGGGCGATCAAGAAGGAGGATCCCGGCGCCGAGCACCTGAAGCGCTACGACCTCGGCGGGTTCCGCGCCCTCTTCCTGGCCGGCGAACGGGCCGACCCCGACACGGTGAAATGGGCCGAGGACATCCTCGGCGTTCCGGTCATCGACCACTGGTGGCAGACGGAGACCGGCTGGCCCATCGTCGGCGATCCGCTGGGGCTTGGAGCGCTGCCCGTGAAGCACGGCTCGCCCACGGTGGCGATGCCGGGCTACGACGTCCAGGTGGTGGACGAAGGCGGCCACCCGGTGGGCCCGAACGTCATGGGATCGGTGGTGATCAAGCTGCCGCTGCCCCCCGGATGCCTGCCGACCCTCTGGCAGGCGGACGACCGCTTCCGCGAGAGCTACCTGGCCGCGTTCCCGGGCTTCTACAGCAGCTCCGACGCCGGCTTCATCGACGAGGACGGCTACCTGTTCATCATGGGCCGCACCGACGACATCATCAATGTCGCCGGCCACCGGCTCTCGACGGGCGGCATGGAGGAGGTGCTGTCGTCGCATCCCGACGTCGCCGAATGCGCCGTCATCGGCGTCAAGGACGCCCTCAAGGGCGAGCAGCCCTGCGGCTTCGTGGTGCTGAAGAGCGGCGTCTCAAAATCGCCCCTGGAGATCGAGAAGGAGATCGTGAAGCTCGTGCGCGACCGCATCGGGCCGGTGGCGGCCTTCAAGGTTGCCATCACGGTCAACCGCCTGCCCAAGACGCGGTCCGGCAAGATCCTGCGCGGCGCCATGAAGAAGATCGCCGACGGGGACCCCTTCACCACTCCCGCCACGATCGACGACCCGGCCGTGCTGGACGAGATCGCGGCGGCCCTGGAAGGGAAGTTCTGACGCCTGGCGTCAGGACGCCGAGGGGGCGGGGCCGACCGGCCCCATCTCCCGGCCCGCGATGGCCCAATAGACCAGACCCGACACGGCGCCCGTCAGGAACAGGAGCGCCAGGATCTTGCCGTCCGCCGTGTCGAGCGACTGCCCGCCCGGGCGCCCGAGCCACGCGATCGCGATCGTCAGCACGCCCGAGCCGCCGGCGTACCACACATAGGAGCCGACGCCCGCAGCCGCCCCGATGGCGGCGGTCAGGATCGGCGGCAGGCATAGCATCGCGGTCATGAGCGCCCAGAACCCGCCGGCCGCCGCCGCAAAGGCGAGGTCGGGACCCTCCCCGTTCATCGCGGCGGACAGGAGAGCCAGCGCGCTCGCAATGGTGAGATCCCCCGCCAGGTCGCGGGTTTCGGGCGCCAGCAGGCCGGCCACGGCAAGGAAGACGGCGCCCGCCGGAATCGCCAGCGCCAGGCCGATGAGGCCAAGGAACAGCCGCCGCACGGGCGCTACCCCTCCTGCGACACGAACATTCCCTCGGCCCCGATGCCGCTCTCCAGCATCAGCCTCGCGCGGGCGCGCAGCTTCTCGGTTTCGCTCTTCAGCTGCCCGCAGGCCGCCAGGATGTCGCGCCCGCGCGGCGTGCGGACCGGAGACGCGTAGCCGGCGCGGAAAACGACTTCCGAGAACGCCTCGATCTGCTCCCAGTCGGAGCACTCGTAGCGCGTTCCCGGCCAGGGATTGAACGGGATCAGGTTGATCTTGGCCGGGATGCCCTTCAGCAGCCGGACCAGTTCGCGCGCGTCGGACAGGCTGTCGTTGACGCCCTTCAGCATCACATATTCGAAGGTGATCCGACGCGCATTGCTGAGCCCCGGATAAGTCCGGCAGGCCTCGAGCAGGTCGCGGATGGGGTACTTCTTGTTCAGCGGCACGAGCTCGTTGCGCAGGTCGTCTCGCACGGCGTGCAGCGAAATGGCCAGCATCGAGCCGATCTCGTCCCCGGCGCGCCCGATCATCGGGACGACGCCCGAGGTCGACAGCGTGATGCGTCGCTTGGAGAGCGACATGCCGTCGCCGTCGGAGACCACCTCCATGGCGTCGCGCACATTCTCGAAATTGTAGAGGGGCTCGCCCATGCCCATCAGGACGACGTTGCTGATCGCCCGCTCGGCGTCGGGGACGAGGCCGTCGGTCGGACGCACGCCGCCGGGCCAGTCGCCGATCCGGTCGCGCGCGACCATGAGTTGCGCCACGATCTCGGCTGATGTCAGGTTGCGGACGAGCTTCTGCGTGCCGGTGTGGCAGAACGTGCAGGTCAGCGTGCAGCCCACCTGGGAGGACACGCAGAGCGTGCCGCGGTCCGATTCGGGAATGTAAACGGCCTCGATCTCGGCCCCGCGGTCATGCGGGCCGGTCGCCGGCATGCGCAACAGCCATTTGCGGGTGCCGTCGATGGAGACCTGTTCGGACACGATCTCCGGCCGCGCCAGCGTGAACCGTTCCGCCAAGGACGCGCGCAGGCCCTTGCCGACGCTCGACATGACGTCGAAGTCCTGGACGCCGCGAAAATAGATCCAGTGCCAGAGCTGCCCGACCCGCATGCGGATCTCACGCTCGGGCACGCCGATGCTGGCCAGCGCCTCGGCCAGCTCCGCCCGGGTCGCCCCCGCGAGCGAGCGCTTCTGCGGAACGCCGGACGCGGCCGGCTGCGTCAGGGCGGACGGCCCCGGAGCCTGGGCGGGATCGGGCCTGGCGATGTCGAGCGAGATGGCGGTCATGGATCCGGATTCCGGCGCGCCTGTGCGCGCACACACGAAAATCGGCGACCCGGCGCATGGCGCCGGGGCCGATCCACTATCACAGGAGAACGCGGAATCCTATGCGGGACCAAGATGGCCCCAATGCGGCGCCCGGATGGACGTCGCCCCGTGGCCTTACGGGCATTCCTTGCGGACGCGGTCGAGCGCCTGCGTCAGCCCGCTCAGGACGTAGCGGTCGGTCGAGCTGTTGCCGCGCTTCGACTTCGCCTCGATGGTCAGCGTCTGGCCGCGGCGCATGGCCTCCACGAAGGCGCTGTCCTCGGCGGCGTTCTTCACCCAGGCGGCGTTGCCCTTGGTGACGAGCGCGAAGCTGTTGGCGCCGATCACGGCCTTGCCGTCGCCGCCGTCCTGGGTGGCGAAGCCGAGCACCATGCTGACCTCGTTGCGCACCCCTTCGGCCGGTCGGTTGGCGATGAAGAGATAGCCCGGATCGCGGGTGAGGCTCTTGGGAAGGCGCTCCTTGGGCTGCGCCAGGGCGTAGCAGACCTTGCCCTTTCCGGTGCTGGAGGCGTACGCGCCCCAATCGCCGAAGACTTCGAGCTGCACGGGCTGGCCGCCGCCCGGGGCGGCCGGCGCCTTCGCGCCGGGCTTGCCGGCCGCGGTGGTCTTGCCGGCTGCGGGCTTGGCCGCCGCGGACGCGGGCGCGCCAGGCTTGGCCGGAGCCGCTGCGGGCTTGGCCGCCGTCGAAGGCTTGGCCGTGGTCCCGGGCTTGGGCGCGGCGGCCGTCCCCGCCGGCTTCGCCGGCGCCGCCTTGGCGGGCGGCTTCGCCGGGGTCGCATCCTGGGCCCGGACGAAACCCGTCGACAGGGCCATGGACAGGGCCAGAATGGTGAGGACTGCGCCGGAGCGCGAAGGGGCGAGTCGAATCATGGCTCTAGTTTAACGCGGCTGCGCCTTTGCGCTAAGCCGTAGATTGCATCAGGTCCCGGCTCTCGCGCCAGGGGGCGTCGCGACGGACATGGTTTCGCGCGGCGCCAAGACATGCCAACATGCGGTACGGTCCCGAACGGGATCGGGCATGGCCGGTCTGCCGGGGGCGAGGCCTGCCGAGGAATTGCAGAGATATCGCGTTGAGCTCCCACGAAGAACTGGCCGCACTCGTGTCCGCCGTCGCACAACGGCAGGATCGGCAGGCCTTTGCGCGCCTGTTCGACCATTTCGCGCCCCGGCTGAACGCCTACCTATTGCGCCTCGGCGCCGAGTCCGGCCAGGCCGAGGAACTCACCCAGGAGGTGATGGTCACGCTCTGGCGCAAGGCGGAGCAGTTCGACCCTGCCAAGTCCTCCGTCCCGACCTGGCTCTACCGCATCGCCCGGAACCGCCGCATCGACATGCTCCGGCGCGACCGGGTCGACTTCATGGACCCGCTCGAGGCCGATCTCGACATTCCCGACGACCCGCAGACCGACCGCATGCTGGACCTGCAGCAGCGCGAGGAGCGGTTGCGCCATGCCCTCGTGAGCCTGCCCCCGGAACAGCTCGATCTCGTCCGGCTGGCCTTCTATGACGGCCTGTCGCATAGCGAGATCGCCGAGAAGGTCCGGCTGCCGCTCGGCACCGTCAAGTCGCGCATCCGCCTCGCCTTCGGCCGGTTGCGCAAGCGGCTGGAGGCCGACGGCGTCGTGGAAGCCGGATGACCGCCGGCCGGCGCGCCCGTTGACCTGAGAACGCGAAGGAGCACCGCCATGCGCACCGTCCTGTGCCGGGCCTTCGGCCCTCCCGAGAGCCTGACCGTCGAGGACCTGCCCGATCCGACGCCGGGGCCCGGGACCGTCCTGGTCGACGTCGCCTGCACGGCGTTGAACTTCTTCGACACGCTGATCATCCAGAACCGTTATCAGGTCCGGCCCGAACTGCCCTTCTCGCCGGGGGCGGAGTTCGCGGGCCGCGTGGCCGCGCTGGGCGAAGGCGTCGAGGGGTTTCAGATCGGCCAGCGGGTGGCCGGCTATGTGGGCTACGGCGCCTGCCGGACCAAGGTGGTCGCCCCCGCGGGGCGGCTCATCCCTGTCCCGGACGGACTGCCGGACGAGGTCGCGGCCGGGCTGCTGGTCACCTACGGGACGTCGCTGCACGCGCTGCAGGACCGCGCCAGGCTGCAGCCGGGCGAGACCCTGGCGGTGCTGGGAGCGGCGGGCGGGGTCGGCCTCGCGGCCGTGGAGCTCGGCGCCATCCTGGGCGCCAAGGTCATCGCCTGCGCCTCCTCGGCGGACAAGCTCGCTCTGGCCCGCCAGCATGGCGCGGACGAGACGTTCGACTACTCGGCCGGCGACCTCAAGGAGGGCCTGAAGAGCCTGACCGGCGGCAAGGGAGTGGACGTCGTCTACGACCCCGTGGGCGGCGACCTGTCCGAGCTCGCCTTGCGGGCGATCGCCTGGAAGGGCCGCTTCCTCGTGGTGGGCTTCGCGGCCGGAGACATTCCCCGCATCCCGCTCAATCTCATGCTGCTGAAGGGCTGCGACGTGCAGGGGGTCTTCTGGGGCGCCTTCGCCGACAAGGAGCCGGCCCGCAACGCCGCCAACATCCGCCAGATCTTCGCCTGGGCGGCCGAGGGCCGCCTCAAGGCTCACGCCTCGACTATCCTTCCCCTCGACCAGACCGCGCAGGCGATCCGGCTCCTCGCCGATCGCAAGGCGACCGGCAAGGTGCTCGTCAGGATGTGACGAGGCTCAGGCCCCGAGGTCCGACTGCAGCGCGGCCTTCGCCTTCTCGCGATGCTCGGGCTTGATGGCGCGCGAGACGCTGGCGATCGCCGTGGCGATGACGGCGGCGTCGTCCGTGAAGCCGATCAGGGGCATGAAGTCCGGCAGCACGTCGAACGGCATGACGAAATAGGCCAGCGCGCCGACCAGGATCAGCTTGACCCGGCGCTCGGTGGACGGGTCCAGAGCGCAGTAATAGGCGGCCAGCACGTCCTCGGCGAACGGGATGGTCTTGCCCACGCGCTTCAGCAGCCGCCATGCGTCGGCGAACACGCGCTTCTCGTCGCGGGCCGCGCGCCGGATCGCATCCATCTCGGCCTGGCTGAGCTTGCGGCCCAGGAGTTCGTCGGACGACTGCGTCATGGTCTCCTCCGTCGGCGCGGCGGGATCGTCGCGCGCAACGTTCCGAGAGATGGTCCCGGGCGCCCCCGCTTGCAAGCAGCGGAGGCTTGGCGGGTCGCTCCCCCCGCGCCGATCCGGGCTTCCCCGCCCGCGGAGGATGCGGCTAGATAGGGGCGGAAACGCCAGGGAGCACGCCATGAGGATCGACGCCGCCATCGCCGCCATCGTGACGGGCGGAGCATCCGGGCTGGGCGAGGCCACCGCCCGCATGCTGGCCGCGCAGGGCGCCCGGGTGGCGATCTTCGACATGAACGAGGCGCGTGGGCCGGCCGTCGCAGCCGAGATCGGCGGCGTGTTCTGCCCGGCGGACGTCTCCGACGAGGCGTCCGTCGACGCCGCGCTCCAGAAGGCCCGCGCGGCGCACGGGGTGGAGCGCATCCTGGTCAACTGCGCGGGCGTGGCGCCGGGCAAGCGCACGGTCTCGCGCAAGCGCGATACGGGCGAGTTCGTCGCCCACGACCTCGCCACCTTCGCCCGCACGCTGGCCATCAACCTGGCCGGCACCTTCCAGATGATCGCCAAGTGCTCCGCCGCCATGGCCGGGCTGGACCCCGTGACGCCGGACGGCGGACGCGGCGTCATCGTCTGCACCGCGTCCGTGGCGGCCGAGGACGGGCAGATCGGGCAGGCGGCCTACTCGGCCTCCAAAGGGGGCGTGGTCGGCATGACGCTCCCGATTGCGCGCGACCTCGCCGGCCATGGGATCCGGGTGATGACGATCATGCCGGGGCTGTTCCAGACGCCGATGTTCGAGAGCGTGCCGGACGACATCCGCGCCTCGCTGGAGGCCGGCATCCCCTTCCCGTCCAGGCTCGGGCGGCCGGAGGAATACGCCGCGCTGGTGCGCGCCATCGTCGAGAACGACATGCTGAACGGCACGGCCATCCGGCTCGACGGCGCGCTGCGCATGCAGCCCAAATAGGCCCCGTCAGCGTCCGGCGAGGCGGTCCATCGCCTGGGCGAGCCGGACATCGAGCTCGGTCAGCCCCCCGGCGTCATGCGTGGCGAGCGTCACGTCCACGGTCTTGTAGACGTTGGACCACTCCGGATGGTGGTCCATGCGCTCCGCCACGAGGGCGCAGCGGGTCATGAACCCGAACGCCTCGTTGAAGTCCCGGAAGACGAAGGTCTTGCGGATCGCCTCGCGGCCGTCGACCAGCGCCCAGCCGGTCAGGCGCTCCAGCGCCTGCGTCCGTTCCGTCTCGCTCAAGCGCGTCGCCATGGCGTTCTCCCGTGCTCCGGCGTTCATACGCCATCACGACGCCGGGACGAAATCCCCGATCAGCCCAGCGGGTAGGCGGCCTCCACGATATAGGGCCCGCCTCCCGTGGAGGCCCTGGAGGAGAACAGCACGAAGCGGTCCGCCTTGAAGCTTCGCGACGGAACGTGCCCCTGCCCGGCCAGGAAGTCGGCGACGTGCCAGGGAGTAGTGTCGCGCAGCCGCGCCAGAGTGACATGCGGCGTGAATTTGCGCTTTTCGGGCGGCAGTCCGGCCCGCCGGACGATGCGCTCCTGCTCGGCCTGCAATTCGATGAGCGCCTGGTCGGGCTTGATCCTCGCCACCAGCGCCCGCGGCTTGTCGCCTCCGAAGGTCGTCAGCCCGTCGATGGTGAGCGTCAGCGGCCGCCGCCGGACGCCCGCCAGCATGTGGTAGACGTCGCGGGCGTAGTGCTCGTCGATGTCGCCCATGAAGCGCAGCGTGACGTGGTAGTTCTCGACGTCGATCCATCGCGCGCCGACCAGCCCGCCCCGAAGGCTCGAAAGGGAGGTGGCGATATCGGGCGGGACCTCGAGACCAGTGAAGAGACGCGGCATCCTGCCCTCCCCTCTGAGGCCCGGAGCGCTCGCCCGGGCCGTCTATCGTAACGGTCACGGGCGGACTGGACCGTGCTCGTCGCGGAGCGCGCCCGACGGCTCCGCCCCTGCAGAATGGTGGAGCCGGTCGTGATTCTCAATCGGCCCGCAGCGGACAATCGCGTCGGCCCCACGCGGGTTTCAACAACCCGCCGTCAGGGACACGGATTCTGGTGGATCTGGTGGATGGCGTCGATGGCGGCCTCCAGCTCCGGCGCGAGCTTCACCTGCGCCGACGCGATGTCGGTCTTCAGCTGGTCCATCGAGGTCGCCCCGATGATGTTGGAGGCCAGGAACGGCCGCGCATTGACGAAGGCGAGCGCCATCTGCGCCGGATCCATGCTCCAGTCCCGCGCCAAGGCCACGTAGCGCGAGATGGCCTCCTCGGCGCCGGGCTTCTGGTAGCGCTGCCCGCGGTTGAACAGCGTGGTCCGCGTCCCGGCCGGGCGGGCGCCGTGCAGGTACTTGCCCGTCAGGAAGCCCTGGGCCAGCGGCGAATAGGCCAGCAGGCCCACCTGCTCGCGCATCGAGATCTCCGCCAGCGCCACCTCATAGGTGCGGTTCAGGAGGTTGTAGGCGTTCTGCACCGAGGCCACGCGCGGCAGTCCCCGCGCGTCGGAGGCCTGCAGGAACTTCATTGTCCCCCAGGCGCTCTCGTTCGAGAGGCCGACGTGACGCACCTTTCCGGCCTTCACGAAGTCGCCCAGCACCGCGAGGACCTCCTCGATCGGGTTCTCGGGACCGGCGAAATCAGCCTGGCGGTACACGGTGGGGTTGGATCCCCACGGCATCGGACGGTCCGGCCAGTGCAGCTGGTAGAGGTCGATATAGTCGGTCTGGAGCCGCTTCAGGCTCTTGTCGAGAGCCTCGGTCATCTGCGCCCGGTTGAGCTCGCCGGGGATCCGCCCGTCCCGGAACCAGTCCATCTCGCTGCGGCCGATGACCTTGGTGGCCAGGATCACCTTGTCGCGCGTCTTGCGGGAGGCGAACCAGCTGCCGACGATGCGCTCGGTGGAGCCCTGCGTCTCGGCCCGCGGCGGGATGGAGTAGAGCTCGGCGGTGTCGAAGAAGTTCACGCCCTGGTCCAGGGCGTAGTCCATCTGCTCGTGCCCTTCGGCCTCGGTGTTTTGCTGGCCCCACGTCATGGTGCCAAGACAGATGAGGCTGACCTTCAGGCCGGTGCGGCCGAGGGGACGCTTTTCCATGTCGCTCTCCGATAGGCGCGGCCCGCCGCGAGGGCCGGCCGGAACAGGCCCGGCTTGAAGCACGGAACGCGCCCGCGCGCCACCCGCTCGACGCGGGCGCGCCATGCCGCATAGGGAACAGGCTTAGGAGGCGCTGGGCTTCAGGCCCGCCAGGAAGGCCGTCACGCTGGGCAGGATGCGCGACACGATCACCTTGACGCCCTCGGGGGTGGGATGGAGGCCGTCCTTCAGGTTCAGCTTGGGGTCGCCCGCAATCCCGTCGAGGAAAAAGGGATAGAACGCCGCCCCGTGCTTGGCGGCGAGCTGGGGAAACACGCCGTCGAACGCCTGGATGTACTCGGCGCCCATGTTGCGCGGCGCATACATGCCGGCCATCAGCACCGGCACGCCCCGGGCCTTCAGGCGCGCGAGGATCTCGTCCAGCGCCTTGAGGGTGACCGACGGGTCGATCCCGCGCAGCGCGTCATTAGCGCCCAGCTCCAGGATCACCGCGTCGGTGCCGTCGGGGACCGACCAGTCCAGCCGGGCCAGCCCCTGCGAGGCGGTGTCGCCCGAGACCCCCGCATTGGCGACCTCCACGTCGAGGCCGTTGGCGCGCAGGGCCTTCTCGAGCTGGGCCGGGAAGGCGGCGTCGCCCGGCAGCATGTAGCCGGCCGTGAGGCTGTCGCCGAGCGCGACGACCCGCAAGGTGCGGGCCTGGACGGCCGCGCCGGAGAGCAGAAAGGCCATGGCGAATCCCAGCGCCGCGGCCACGATCCGCCAGGCCGCGCTGGGACGAAACGCCCCGCCCGGCTGGCGCATGCGGGCCGAACGCCCATATTGGGGTACGGTCGAAGATGATGACGGTTTCGCCGCGGCGTCGGCGGTCATCGGCGATCGGGCCATGTGGACATCATTCATGGCCGTGACATCGGCACGGGCGGCGACATGGTCAAGGCGATCGAACTCGAAAATGTGGATCTCAGCCTGGGGCGCGGCGCCGCCAGGGTGCACATCCTGCGCGGCGTCTCGCTCGCGGTGGAGCAGGGCGAGGCCGTGGGGCTGGTGGGCCCGTCCGGCTCGGGCAAGTCGACGCTGCTCATGGTGATGGCCGGCCTGGAGCGCCAGGACGCCGGCGTGGTGCGCATCGACGGGCAGGATCTCGGGCCCCTGGACGAGGACGCGCTGGCGCGGTTCCGTGGCCGGCGCGTCGGCATCGTGTTCCAGTCCTTCCACCTGCTTCCGACCATGACGGCGCTGGAGAACGTCGCGGTCCCGCTCGAACTCTCGGGCGCGCCGGACGCGTTCGAGCGGGCCGAGGCCGAGCTGCAGCAGGTGGGCCTCGGCCACCGGCTCGCCCATTACCCGGCGGAGCTCTCCGGCGGCGAGCAGCAGCGCGTCGCGCTCGCACGGGCGCTGGCCCCGAACCCCGCCATCCTGGTGGCCGACGAGCCGACCGGCAATCTCGACGAAACCACCGGCGCGCAGATCGTCGACCTGCTGTTCCGCATGAAGCGCGAGCGCGGGGCCACGCTGGTGCTCGTCACCCATGATCCCGGCCTCGCCCGCCAGTGCGACCGCACCATCGCGCTCCGCTCCGGGGCCATCGACGCCGAGCGCTCGGCCGCCCTCACCGCCGGCCGGGCCTGACCATGCACGGGACCGTCCGCGCCTCCGCCCGCCGCGAACCGTTGCGCGGCCCCGCCCCGCCCCAGACCACGGCGACGGCGCTCGCCGTGACCTTCCGGCTGGCCTTCCGCAACCTGCGCAGCGGCCTGCGCGGCTTCGGCGTCTTCCTCGCCTGCATCGCGCTCGGCGTCGCCGCAATCGCCGGAGTGGGGTCGGTCGCCCGGTCGCTTGGCGACGGCCTCGCCGGGCAGGGCCGCACCATCCTGGGCGGCGACGTCTCGGCGAGCCTTCTGCAGCGCGAGGCGACCGACGCCGAGAAGGCGTTCCTGGCCTCGCAGGGCCGCCTCGCCAGCGTCGCCACCATGCGGGCCATGGTGCGGGTGGGCGAAGCCCAGACCGCGCTGGTCGAGATCAAGGCCGTGGATGGCGGCTACCCCTCCGTCGGGACGCTCGCCGTCGATCCGCCGATGGCCCCCGACGCGCTCGTCGCCCGGGAGGGCGAGGCGTTCGGCGCCGCCGCCGACGCCGCCCTCTTCACGCGGCTGGGCCTGAAGCCGGGCGCGGTGGTGCGGCTGGGCGACGCTCGCATCCTGCTGCGCGCCACCGTCGAATCCGAGCCCGACAAGCTGGCGGCGGGCATCTCCTTCGGCCCGCGCCTGCTGCTCTCGCAGGACGCGCTCCGGGCCTCCGGCCTGCTTCAGCCGGGCAGTCTGGTGCGCTGGTCCTACCGGCTGATCCTGCCGAGCTCCGACGACGCGGCCCTGGCCCGCTTCTCCGCCGCGGTCGAGAAGGCGCTGCCGGAATCGGGCTTCGACGTGCGGTCGCGGGTGAACGCGGCCCCACAATTCGCCAAGAACATCGAGCGGTTCAGCCAGTTCCTCACGCTGGTCGGCCTCGCCGCGCTGGTGGTCGGGGGCGTCGGCGTCGCCAATGCGGTGTCGGCTTATGTCGACCGCCGCCGCGCCTCGCTGGCGACGCTGAAGAGCCTCGGCGCCACCGGCGGCCGCGTCTTCGCCATCGCGCTCATCGAGATCCTCGCCTTGGCCGGGCTCGGCGTCCTCGTCGGCCTGGCGATCGGGGCGGTGCTGCCCTATGCGCTGGCCGGCAGCCTCGGCGGGCTGCTGCCGATCCCGCTCGAGCCGCATGTCTATGGACGCGAACTCGCCACGGCCGCGCTCTACGGCCTGTTCACCGCGCTGGCCTTCTCGCTCTGGCCGCTGAGCCGGGTGCACGACATCTCCGTCTCCGGCCTGTTCCGCGACCAGGTCGCGCCGGACTCCCGCTGGCCGCGCAAGCGCTATCAGGCCGCCCTGGCGCTCTCGGTCGCGGCGTTGGCGGGCAGCGCCGTCCTGTTCAGCTATGACCGGCGCGTCGCCATGGCGGCCGTGGTGGGAACGGCGGTCTCCTTCGTCCTGCTGCGCCTCGTCGCCTCCGCCATCATGGCCGCGGCCCGGCGCGCGCCGCGCGTCCGGCGCACGGAGCTGCGGATGGCGATCGCCAACATCCACCGGCCGGGCGCGCTGACGCCCTCGCTCGTGCTGTCGCTGGGGCTCGGCGTCACCCTGTTGGTGACGCTCTCGCTCGTCGACGCCACCATCCGCGGCCAGCTCACGCGCTCCCTCCCAGAGCGGGCGCCGAGCTTCTTCTTCCTCGACATCCCGTCCGGCGACGCGGACCGCTTCGACGCGCTGCTGCAGGACGTCGCCAAGGGCGCGAAGATCGAGCGCGTGCCGATGATGCGCGGACGCGTCGTCTCGCTGAAGGGCGTTCCGGCCGCGCAGGTCAAGGCGGCCGAGAACGCGACCTGGGTGCTGGAGGGCGACCGGGGCATCACCTATGCGGCGACGCTGCCGGAAGGCTCCGTCCTGGCCGCGGGCGAATGGTGGGCCCCGGACTACAAGGGTCCGCCGCTGGTCTCCTTCGACGACGAACTCGCCAAGGGGCTTGGCCTGCAGGTCGGAGACCCGATCGCCGTCAACGTGCTCGGGCGCAACATCACGGCCCGCATCGCCAATCTGCGCCGGGTGGAGTGGCAGTCGCTGGGCATCAATTTCGTCATGGTGTTCTCGCCGTCGGCCTTCGCCGGGGCTCCGCATTCGGACCTGTCGACCGTCACCTTCCCGGGCGGCGCGCCGCAGGAACGCGAGCAGGCGGTCGTGGCCGCCATGGCGCGCGATTTCCCCAACGTCACCACCGTGCGGGTCAAGGATGCGCTCGACGCCATCAACGACGTCGTCGGGCAGCTCGCTCTGGCCATCCGGGGCGCCAGCGCGGTCGCCGTGGTGGCGAGCGTGCTTGTCCTGGCCGGGGCCCTCGCGGCGGGGCGCCGCTCGCGCGTCTATGACGCGGTCGTGCTGAAGACGCTGGGGGCGACGCGCGGGCGGCTGCTCGCCGCCTTCCTGCTGGAATACGGCCTGCTCGGCCTCGCCACGGCGGTGTTCGGCGCGCTGGCCGGAGCCGGCGCGGCGTGGTGGATCGTGTCGCGCCTCATGAAGCTCACCTTCGAGTGGCCCATGGGCGGCGCCCTTGGCGTCGCGGCGGCGGCGATCGTGGTCACGATCGTTCTGGGCCTCGCCGGGACATGGCGCATCCTCGGCCAGAAGCCGGCCGGGTATCTCCGCGACCTCTAACAAGAAGAGGCCTCCCGGGCCGCGCCCGCCGGAGTAGAAGCGGCGGTCTTGAGCGCTGTTTAGACTTGAGAAATTCCAGCTCTGCTTTTTGGGATCGCCGCTCACGGCCTGGCTCTTGTTTTCCCGCAGGCCGCCCCTCATATTCCTCGTAACTGCCGGAGTAACCGGTGGGAGGGGAAGCAATCCGCTCGTCGAGAGGACCAAATGTCGAACTATGATCGCAACGCCTATTCCCAGTTCGGGCCGGTCGCCGGCCGGGCTGGCGCGGCCGAGTACGACCAGGGCCTGCGCGCCTATATGCTCGGCATCTACAATCACATGACGCTGGGCCTGGCGATTTCGGCGCTGGTCGCGCTGGGCGCCTACATGGCCGCCACGTCGTCCGTGCCGACCGCCTATCCGATCGGCCGTTCCATCTACCTGACCGGCTTCGGCGCGGCGCTCTATCTGAGCCCGCTGAAGTGGCTGGTGATGCTCGCGCCGCTGGGCTTCGTGTTCTTTCTCTCGTTCCGCTTCGAGAGGATGAGCTACAGCGCCCTGACGACGACCTTCTGGGCCTTCGCGGCCGTGATGGGCCTGTCGCTGAGCACGATCTTTCTCGTGTTCAAGATGGGCAGCATCGTCCAGACGCTGTTCATCACCGCCGCCGCCTTCGGCGCGCTCTCGCTCTACGGCTACACCACCAAGCGTAGCCTGTCGGCGATGGGCTCGTTCCTGGTGATGGGCCTCTTCGGCCTGGTCATCGCCAGCCTGGTGAACATCTTCTTCGCCAGCGGCGCGCTGCAGTTCGTCATCAACGTGGTGGGCGTTGGCATCTTCGCCGGCCTGACCGCCTGGGACACGCAGCGCCTGAAGAGCGAGTACGACGTCGTCGCCGGCGACACCGAGCTGGCCGGCAAGGCTTCGGTGATGGGCGCGCTGTCGCTCTACCTGAACTTCATCAACATGTTCCAGATGCTGCTCTCCCTGGTGGGTCAGCGTAACGACTAAACGGTCCCAGGATCGGCGAGGAGAAGGCCCCGGATGCTCCCGGGGCCTTTTTTGTTGCAACCCTGCCGTTTTCCGGACGTATGCAAGCGGTGGCGCCGCGACGCGCCGCATCCCTCGTCCAAGCTTCTGGGCCGCCCTGAATGACCGCCATTATCCGCCCGTCCGAACCGCGCGACCTCCCGGAGCTGACCGCCATCTATCGGCATGCGGTCCTGAACGGGACCGCCTCGTTCGAGATCGATCCGCCGGACGAGGCCGAGATGGCCCGCAGACGCGATGCGCTGCTCGGCGCCGGCTTCCCCTATCTGGTCGCCGAGGAGGACGGCCGGATCTTCGGCTACGCCTATGCGGGCCCCTACCGGCCGCGTCCCGCCTATCGGTATACGGTCGAGGACTCGATCTACGTCGCCCCCGACCTGCAGGGCCGCGGCGTCGGCCGGGCCCTGCTGTCGGCCCTGATCGAGGAGTGCGAGCGGCTCGGTTTCCGGCAGATGATCGGCGTCATCGGCGACAGTTCCTCGACCGGGTCCATCGCGCTTCACCGGTCGCTGGGCTTCCTCAACGCCGGCGTGGTGCGCGACGTGGGCTACAAGCACGGCCGCTGGCTGGACCAGGTGATCATGCAGCGGCGTCTCGGCTCCGGCACGGACGGCGTGCCGGGCGTGGAGCGGTCGGCCGAGACCGCCTGACGGCGTCCGGCCGGCCCCAAGGCGGTCTCACGTCAGCCGGCCACCAGCCGAAGCGGCTTCTCCAGCACGTTGAGCACGCGGGCGAGCTCGTGCCCGCGCTTCATGATCAGCCCGCTCGCGGCGATCACCGCATAAGCGCCCTGGCGGCGCGCCAGCTTGGGGGTCTTCTCGATCCTGTAGAGCGGAAACTCGTTCGCCCGTCGGTAGACGCAGAAGACGGCCTTCTCCTTGAGAAAATCGAGCGAATAGTCGCGCCATTCGCCCTCCGCCACCTTGCGCCCGTACACGTCGAACAGCTCACGCAGCTCGTGCCGGTCGAACACGACCTGCATCGGACCCGGGGAGCCGAAGACGCCGGGCCCGGGAGCCTCGCGCGTCCTCGATGCGCTTTGCGGTTCCGACAGGTCCACCTCGCTCATCACGCCTCCATCGTCAGCGGCGGGGGTCCGCCGAGCAGTAGGCGCCAGTCTGGCATGGTTCGGACGGGCTTGGAAACGGCCGCTTTCGCCGCGATGCAACGCGAAGGTTGCGAGCGGACGCGTAGGGCTTCGAGGTCGGCGCGCCGCCACAAAGAATCCTTGAAGCGGACAATTGGACGCCCCGATGCGGGTCGAGCATCTTCCCTGTTGCCTCGGGCCCGAACTCGGTTCGTCCGGATCGATCAGCCCCCCAGCCCCCCGGTGTACGGGGTTCGGGCCCACCATTTCAGTTCCCTGTCTCAGGGTCGCCGCAAGGCGGCCCTTTTCTTTTGGCGCAACCTGCAAGGCGCCGGGCGCTTGAAATTCCCGCTTTCGCCCGCAATATCCGGCCGGCGGCCAAGGTCCTGCTCCCCAGATCCGTTCGGGCGAGCGCCCTTGGCCCGATCCATCCAGCCCCGCCCCCGAGCGGCTCAACAGCGACGAGGCAGACCGTGGCCAAGACCAAAGCGCCGAACGCAGGCGCGCCGACCCCAGAAGCGGCATCTCAAGCCCCATCCGAACACCAGGCCGGCCCAGCCCAGGCCGGCAAGACCGAGAACCGCGCCTTCGAGGCGGACGTCTCCCGCCTGCTCCACCTCATGGTCCACTCGGTCTACTCGGACCGCGACATCTTCCTGCGCGAGCTCGTCGCCAATGGCGCGGACGCCTGCGAGAAGCTGCGCACGCTGGCGCTGCAGGACGGCTCGCTCCTGTCCGACGACGCCGACCTCGGCGTGACGCTGACCTGCGACCCGAAGGGCAAGACCCTCACGGTCTCCGACAACGGCGTCGGCATGAGCCATGACGACCTCGTCGAGGCGCTCGGCACCATCGCTCGCTCCGGCACGCGCGCCTTCCTGGAGCAGCTTGGCGAAAAGACCGACGGCTCGCGCCTCATCGGCCAGTTCGGCGTCGGCTTCTACTCGGCCTTCATGGTGGCCCAGCGCGTCGACGTTCTCACCCGCAAGGCCGGCTCCGACGAGGGCTGGCTCTGGACCTCCGACGGCCAGGGCGCCTATTCCATTGAGCCCACGGACGCCGCCCCGCGCCGCGGCACGAAGGTCGTGCTGCACCTCGCCGAGGGCAGCGAGGACTACGCGGAGCCCTACACGGTCGAGCGAATCATCCGCGAGCACGGCAGCGCCGTGCCGGTGCCGGTGGACCTGGTCGCGCCCAAGGCGGCCGAGGACGGCGACGCCAAGGACGGCGAGGCGACCGAAACCCGGCGCCTCGCGGACGGCGCTGCGATCTGGACCAAGCCGAAGAGCGAGATCACCCCGGAGGACTACAAGTCCTTCTACCAGGCGGTGGCGACGCAGTTCGACGACCCGGCGCTGACCATTCACTACCGGGCGGAAGGCCGCCACGAATACGCGGTGCTGGCTTTCGTGCCCTCCACGCCCCCGATGGCGCTGTTCGACCCGCTCCGCAAGGGCAGGATGAAGCTCTATGTGCGCCGGATGTTCATCTCAGACGAGTTGGAGATCCTGCCCGGTTATCTGCGCTTCGTCTCGGGCGTCGTGGATTCGTCCGACCTGCCGCTCAACCTCTCCCGCGAGACCATCCAGGAGAGCCCGATCCTGACGGCGATCCGCAAGGGCGTCACCAACCGGATCCTCTCGGAGCTGGACAAGCTCTCCGACAAGGAGCCGGAGACCTTCGCGGCGGTGTGGAAGGCGTTCGGCCCGGTCCTCAAGGAGGGCCTCTACGAGGACTACGAACGCCGCGACGCCCTGTTCGGCATCGCCCGCTTCGCCACCTCCAAGCATCCCGAAGGCGGCCGCTCGCTGAAAGCCTATGTGGCGGAGCTGCGCAAGAACCAGACGGACATCTGGTACCTGGTCGGCGACGACGCCAAGCGGCTGGAGGCGAGCCCCCATCTGGAAGGCTTCAAGGCCCGCGGCATCGAGGTGCTGCTGCTGTCGGATCCGGTCGACGCGTTCTGGGTCCAGAACGCGCTCGGCTTCGACGGCAAGCCGTTCAAGTCGGTGACCCAGGGCGCGGCCGACATTTCCGCCGTGCCGTTGGCCGAGGGCGAGACCGAGGCCGACCAGAAGGACGTGTCCGCCGGGGTCGCGACCCTGCTGGCCTTCGTCAAGCAGGAGCTCGCCGAGGACGTGTCCGACGTGAGGGCGTCCAGCCGCCTCGCCGAAAGCGCCGCCTGCCTGGTGGCCGGCGAACACGGCCCGGACCGCGGCCTCGAGCGGCTCCTCGCCGCGCATGGAAAGCTGTCGGAGGCGACCAAGCCCGTGCTGGAGCTGAACCCCCGGCACGCGCTGGTGTCGCGCCTCGCCGAGCGGCTGTCGGAGGGCGGCGACAAGGAGATCGTGCAGGACGCCGCGCATCTCCTGCTCGACCAGGCGCGGGCGGCCGAAGGGCAGCCCCCGGCCGACGCCGCCGCCTTCGCCCGGCGCCTCACACGCCTGATGCAGAGCGCCATCGGCTGAACCGGACAGCTCCGCCCTCCCCTGGCGCGGGGGGCGGAGCCGGCCTCAGCGGGCGTGGGCGTGGTATTCGGGGTTGGGGCGCATGTCGACCGCCGAGGCCATGCGGTTCGACATGTTGAAGAAGGACGCGACCGCCGCGATGTCCCAGATGTCGCGTTCGCCAAAGCCGGCGTCCCGCAGCGCCTGCCGGTCGTCCTCGACGATCTCCGACGAAGCGCGCGTCATCTTCACCGCGAAGGCCAGCATGGCTCGGTGTCGCGGCGACAGGTCGGCCGCCCGCCAGTTCATCGCCATGAGTTCGCCGAGCGCTGGGTCGCCCGAGAGCTGCCGTACGGCGGCGCCGTGGGCGGTGAGGCAGTAGAAGCACCGGTTCTCCGCCGAGACCGCCACCGCGATCATCTCGCGCTCCAGCTTGGACAGGCCGGAGGGGGCCAGCATCAACTCGTTGTAAAACCCGGCGAACGCCTCCAGCTTGGCCATGTCGTGCGCATAGGCGGCCAGCACGTTGGGCACGAACCCGATCTTCTCCATGCATTTGTCGAAGGTGGCCGCCATGCCGGGCGAGAGATCGGCCTGGGGCAGGTCCAGCGCCGTGACCCTCTCGGCGAGGTCCTGGCGGCGTGGGGTTTCCCCCGCCTTCGGCTTGTCTTTCGCCATTTTCATCTCCCCGAAAGCCCAAATACGTCATGGTGTCGCGACACAACCGTGCCTAGCATGGCCCGACCAGCGGCGCCGCCGCAATGCGCCGGAATCAGGGGGAAACCGTCATGCTGAAGCGCGACCGCGACGCTCGCCAAGGCCTCGTATCCGCGATCGTCGACGCGCTTCCGCCGACTGGGCCGAGCGGGCCCGAGGGCGTGCCGCCGTCGTTCGTCGAAGCGCTCTATTCGCGCGTTTCTCCTGAGGACCTGGCGCTCTACTCGCCCGAGGATCTCGCTCGTTTTGCGGTGAGCGCCTTCGAACATCTGGGCGCGCCGCGCCAGTCGGGCCGCGAGGACATCCGCATCACCGATCGGCGGGCCGTGGTGGGCGGGCATGAGCGCGACCTCTCCATCCTGGAGGTCGTCAACGACAACATGCCGTTCCTGCTGGACTCCACGCTGGCGGAGCTGACGGATCGCGGCGTCGAGATCCGGTTCGTGGCCCACCCGATCGTGGCCGTGGAGCGGGGCGCGGACGGACGCCTCGTCCGCTTCGCCGGCGAGGCCCTCGCCGGGGGCCAGACCGGGACGCGGCGCGAGAGCCTGATCCAGGTCCATCTGGACAGGCTGGACGGCGAGGAGGCCAAGCAGCGCCTCTCGGAGGCGCTCGCCAAGGTCTATTCGGACGTCCGCGTCGCGGTGCGGGACTGGGCCCCCATGCGGGGCCGCATCGCCGAAGTCATCCACGCCTACAAGACCAATCCGCCGCCGCTCCCGAGCGACGAGATCGCCGAGGCGGTCTCCTTCCTGGACTGGCTGGCGGCCGACAACTTCACCCTGCTGGGCGTCCGCGAGTACCGCATGCCGGAGGGCGACGTCGCGGCTGATCCGGTGGAGGGCAGCGGGCTCGGCATCCTGTCCGACCCGGCCGTGAAGGTGCTGCGCCGCGGCCGCGAACTCGTGGCCATGACGCCGGAGATCCGGACCTTCCTGAAGGAGCCGGTGCCGCTGATCGTCACCAAGGCGAGCGTGAAGTCACGCGTCCACCGCCGCGTGCATCTCGACTATGTGGGGGTGAAGCTCTTCACCCAGGACGGGCTTCTGTCGGGCGAGCTGCGCATCGTCGGCCTGTTCACCTCCTCCGCCTACACCGAGACCACGGGCGCGATCCCCTATGTGCGCCATAAGGTGGCCCAGGTGATCCGCCGCGCCGGCTACGACCCCGCCAGCTATTCGGGCCGGGCCCTTCTGAACGTGCTGGAGAGTTATCCCCGCGACGAGCTGTTCCAGGTCGGCGTCGACCAGCTGCTGCGCTTCGCCACCGACATCCTGACCCTGTATGAGCGCCCGCGCGTGCGCGTGCTGGCCCGCCTCGACCGGTTCGATCGGTTCGTGTCAGTTCTCGTCTACATTCCGAAGGACCGCTACGACACGCAGGTTCGCGTGCGGGTGGGGCAGCTTCTGGCGCAGCTCTACAAGGGACGCCTGTCGGCCGCCTACCCGGCCTATCCGGAAGGCCCGCTGGCGCGCACGCACTACATCATCGGCCGCGACGAGGGGAAGACGCCCGTCGTGGACCGCGCCGACCTGGAGGACGCCGTCAACGCCGTCGTGCGGACCTGGGGCGACGCGCTGAGCGACGCCCTCGGAGACAGCCTGGAGGGCAGCCGCGCCCGCGCGCTGGCGGGACGCTTCGCCAACGCCTTCTCGGCCGCCTACCGCGAAGCCTTCGGCGCGGCCCAGGCGATGGCCGACATCGCCGTGATCGAGCGCCTCTCGGACGAGGCGCCCCGCGCCGTGCGGGTCGAGCGTCGCGACGCCGACGAGGCGACCCGGGTGAACCTCAAGGTGTTCACCTATGGCCGGCCGCTGCCGTTGTCGGAACGCGTGCCGCTGCTGGAGAACATGGGCTTCCGGGTCCTCAACGAGAGGACCTACCGGGTGCTGCCGGACGGCGCGCCCGAGACGGCGCGGGTCTGGCTGCACGACATGGCGCTGGAGCGCTTCCAGGGCGGCGAGATCGACGTGGAGGGCCTGCGGCCCAAGCTCGAAGCCGCCCTGATGGCGCTGTTCCGGGGCTTGGCCGAGTCGGACGGCTACAACGCCCTGGTGCTGGAGGCCGGGCTCGGCTGGCGCGACGTGGCCGCCCTGCGCACGCTGTCGCGCTACCTGCAGCAGGCGCGCGTCCCCTTCAGCCAGGACTACATGTGGACCACTCTGGCGCGGCACGCCGGGCTCGCCGCGATGCTGGTCGAACTCATCTACGCCCGCTTCGATCCCCGCCCCGAGGCCGACGCCGGCCGCGCCGGGCGCGAGGCCGAGATCAGGGGCCGCCTGGAAGCGGGGCTGTCGGCCATCGACAGCCTCGACGAGGACAGGATCCTGCGCCATTTCGTCAATCTGGTGGAGGCTTCGGTCCGCACCAGTTTCTTCCAGCTGGGCCCGGACGGGAAGGCGCGCATCCCGATCGCATTCAAGTTCGAGAGCCGCAAGGTGGAAGAGCTGCCGCTGCCGCGCCCGCTCTACGAAATCTACGTCCACTCGCCCCGCGTCGAGGGCGTTCATCTGCGCTTCGGCAAGGTGGCGCGCGGCGGCCTGCGCTGGTCGGACCGGCGGCAGGACTTCCGCACCGAGGTGCTGGGCCTCGTCAAGGCGCAGCAGGTCAAGAACGCCGTCATCGTGCCGGTCGGCGCCAAGGGCGGCTTCGTCGCCAAGCGGCTGCCGCCGCCCTCCGACCGGCAGGCCTGGATGGCGGAAGGCGTCGCCGCCTATCGCGAATTCGTCGGGACCTTGCTGGACCTCACCGACAACATAGTCGGCGACGCCATCGCGCCGCCGGCCGACACGGTCCGGCACGACCCGAACGACCCCTATCTGGTGGTGGCGGCCGACAAGGGCACGGCGACCTTCTCCGACATCGCCAACGCTCTCTCCATCGAGCACCATCACTGGCTCGGCGACGCCTTCGCGTCGGGCGGCTCTGTCGGCTACGACCACAAGAAGATGGGCATCACGGCCCGCGGCGCCTGGGAGGCCGTGAAACGGCACTTCCGAGAAATGGACGTCGACATCCAGACCACGCCCTTCACGGTCGTCGGCGTGGGCGACATGTCGGGCGACGTGTTCGGCAACGGCATGCTGCTGTCCCCGCAGATCCGGCTGCTGGCCGCCTTCGACCACCGCGACATCTTCATCGATCCCGATCCGGATCCGGCGCGCTCGCTGGCCGAGCGGCAGCGCCTCTTCGACCTGCCGCGCTCGTCCTGGCAGGACTATGACAAGGCCCTGATCTCCCCCGGCGGCGGCGTCTTCCCGCGCACCCTGAAGTCGATCCCGCTCTCGCCCGAGGCCCGCGCCGCCATCGGCCTGGACGTGGCCGAGGCCACTCCGGCGGACGTCATGAAGGCGATCCTGAAGGCGAAGGTCGACCTGCTCTGGTTCGGCGGCATCGGCACCTATGTGCGCTCGACCGGCGAGACGGACGACCAGGTCGGCGACCGGGCCAACGACGCCATCCGGATCGCCGGGACGGATGTCGCCGTCAAGGTCATCGGCGAGGGCGCCAATCTGGGCGTCACCCAGCTCGGCCGCATCGAGGCGGCCCGGCGCGGCGTCCGGCTCAACACGGACGCAATCGACAATTCGGCCGGCGTGAACACCTCCGACGTGGAGGTGAACATCAAGATCGCGCTCGCCGTCCCGGCGGGGGATGGCAGGCTCGACGCCGAAGCGCGCTCCGCGCTGCTGGCCGAGATGACCGACGACGTCGGTCGCCTCGTGCTGCGCAACAACTATCTGCAGACCCTGGCGATCTCGCTCTCGCAGGCCCGCGGTCGCGAGGATTTCGGCTTCGCCCGGCGCCTCATGCAGACCTTGGAGGCGGCCGGCCAGCTCGACCGGACGGTCGAGCTCCTGCCCGACGAGGCCGTCCTGGCCGAGCGGGACCGCCGCGGCGAGACGCTCACCCGGCCAGAGCTGGCCGTGCTGCTCGCCTACAGCAAGCTCGCCCTGCACGACGCGCTGCTGGACAGCCGCGTGCCGGACGATCCCTATCTGGCCACCGAGCTGGTGCGCTATTTCCCCCGCATGCTGGTCGACCGGTTCCCGGACGCGGTGGAGCATCATCGCCTGCGCCGCGAGATCATCGCGACCCAGCTCGCCAACGCCATCATCAACCGCGGCGGCTCGACCGTGGTGACGCGCCTCGTCGACCAGACCGGGGCCGACGCCCCCACGATCGCGGCCGCCTATGCGGCGACGCGCGACAGCTACGACCTCATCGCCCTGAACGGCGCCATCGACGCCCTCGACGGAAAGATCCCTGGGGAGCTGCAACTGCAGCTCTACCGCACCGTGCAGGATCTCCTGCTGTCGCGCATGGTCTGGTTCATCCGCCACGTGGATTGGACGTCCCAGACCCTCGACGCCGTGATCGGCCGGTTCCGCTCGGGCGTGGCGGCGATCGACGCGGCGCGCGATTCGGCGCTGGACCAGGCGGGCCACGAGGCCATCCGCCGGCGCGCGGACGCCCTCTCGGCCGCCGGGACGCCGTCCGACCTGGCCGAGCGGCTGGCCGCATTGCCGGCGCTGGAGGCCGCGCCCGACATCGTGGTGGTGGCGGAGAAGTCGGGGCGGCCGGTCGCCGAGGTGGCGGCCATCCATTTCGCCGTGGCGAGCCGGTTCCGGCTCGGCGCCCTGATGGCGGCCGCGCAGGACATCCCGGCCGGCGACTACTACGACCGGCTGGCGCTCGACCGGGCCCTGGCCACCATCGAGAGCGCGCACCGCTCGCTGACCAGCGAAGTCGCCGCGATCGGGCCGTCGGACGGCGTGTCCGCGGTCGACGAATGGGCGCGCCGCCGCGGTCCCTCGCTCGACAGGATCGTCCAGTCCGTCGAGACCATCGCCGGATCCGGGCTAACCTTGTCGAAGCTGACGGTGGCGGCGAGCCTGCTGGCCGATCTGGCGAGGCAGTGAGCCTCGCGCCGCGGCCCGCGCCCGTCAGGTCGGCTCGAGGCCGACCTTGGCGAGCGCCTCCGCCTGTCGGCGCTCGACGGCCGCCAGCGAGAAGTCGCGAATGGCTTCGTCGAACAGGGCGTGGAAATTCAGCTCCGCGCCCAGATGCAGGAACACGCCGCCGAGCCCGATCGCGGCGCGGTCCATGAACACGAACTCCTGCGGCACCCGCACGGGGCCCTTCTCCTTGAGGGCCTTGTGCACCGTGAAGGCTTCGCGCCGGCCATATTCGGCGGGGCTCACCTTGTCGGCGATGGTCCGCACGCGGTCGTCCAGCAGCGGGCCGTAGATGAATCGCGCCCAGATGTTCAGGATGTCGACGAGCTCGCGCGTCAGGCCCTTGAAGCCCCAGGTCTCATAGGCGTGGACGACCCGGGCTTCGTCGCCTTCCAGGAGCCCCCGGTAGAGGTCCACGACGCCTCCCACGAAGCGCGGCGGGAAGATGCGGATGCAGCCATAGTCGAGCAGGTTGATGCCCTGCGGCTCGCCGCCCTCCGAGAACACCGTGTAGTTGCCCAGATGGGGATCGCCATGGATCACCCCGAAGCGGCTGAAGGGCGTCCACCACGCCTTGAACATCGCGGTCGCGATGCGGTTGCGCTCGGGCAGCGAGTGCTGCTTAAAGCTCAGCATCTTCTCGCCGTCGAGCCAGTCGAGGGTGAGGAGCCGTCCGGTCGAAAGCTCCGGCCATGACGCGGGAACCCGGACCTGCGGCTCGTCGGCGAGCATGATCGCGTAGAGCGCCGCATTCTTCGCCTCGCGGCGATAGTCGAGCTCTTCCCTGACCCGGGCGCCGATCTCCTTGGAGATCTCGCGCGTGTCGATGGCCGGGTCCATGCGCCGATGCAGGGCGAAGAGGATTTCCAGCTGCTGCAGGTCGGCCTCCACGGCGGACTGCATGTCCGGATACTGGAGCTTGCAGGCGAGCCGCGAGCCGTCCTTGGCGGTGGCCTTGTGCACCTGCCCGAGCGAGGCCGCGTGGGAGGACCGCAGCTCGAAGGAGCCGAACCGGCTCTGCCAGTCGGGACCGAGCTCGGCCATCATGCGTCGCTTCACGAAGGCCGGCCCCATCGGGGGCGCTTCGCTCTGCAGCTTGGAGAGCTCCTCGGCGTATTCGGGCGGCAGCACGTCCGGGATGGTCGCCATCAGCTGGGCGACCTTCATGATCGGCCCCTTCAGCCCTCCCAGCGCCTGCCCCAGCAGGGCGGCGTTGGATTTCTCCGTCTCGCGCCCGAAGAGGCGCGCCCCGGCGATGCGCGCCGCCGCTCCGCCCACATTGGCCCCCACCCGCGCATAGCGCGACACGCGGGCGGACATCCGGTTCCGTTCGTCATCTCGTTCAGCCATGGGCGAGATATGGGGCGTTGGGCGCGCCATGTCGACAGCGTCGGCGCTGCGGCTCGCCCTCGCAGGGCCGGCAGGTTGTCGCGGCTCGCCCCCGGCCTACTCCATGCCCTCCAGCTCCACGATCATCTGCTCGATGAGGTTGAGCCCGATGCTCCAGAAAGCGGGGTCGCGAGCGTCCAGGCCGAAGGGGGCCAGGAGCTCAGTATGGTGCTTCGTCCCGCCCGCCGCCAGCATGGCGAGATAGCGGTCCGCGAAGCCGTCCGCCGCCTTCTCGTAGACGCCGTAGAGCGAGTTCACCAGGCAGTCGCCGAACGCATAGGCGTAGACGTAGAAGGGCGAATGGATGAAGTGCGGGATATAGGCCCAGAAGGTCTCGTATCCGGGTCCCAGGCGAATGGCCGGCCCCAGGCTCTCCGCCTGCACCTTCAGCCACATCTCGCCCAGTTGCTCGGCCGTCAGCTCGCCCCCCGCCCGGGTGGTGTGGACGTCGCGCTCGAAGCTGTAGAAGGCGATCTGGCGCACGACCGTGTTGATCATGTCCTCCACCTTGGAGGCCAGCATCGCCTTGCGGGCGGCCTGGTCCTGGGTCTTGGCGAGCAGCGCCCGGAACGTCAGCATCTCGCCGAACACCGAGGCGGTCTCCGCCAGCGTCAGCGGCGTGGGCGCCATGAGGGCCCCGTTCGGGCCCGCCAGGACCTGGTGCACGCCATGCCCGAGTTCATGCGCGAGCGTCATCACGTCGCGTGGCCGGCCCTGGTAGTTGAGCAGCACATAGGGGTGGGCCGACGGCACGGTCGGATGCGCGAAGGCGCCCGGCGCCTTGCCGGGCCGGACCGGCGCGTCGATCCAGCGGCCGTCGAAGAAGCGCCGCGCGATCTCCGACATCTCCGGAGAGAATCCCCGATAGGCGTCCAGCACCGTGTCGCGCGCCTCCGGCCACCCGATGGTGCGCTGCTCGACCTTGGGCAGGGGCGCGTTGCGGTCCCAGAAGTTCAGCGCCTCGACCCCGAACCACTTCGCCTTGAGCCTATAATAGCGGTGCGACAGCCTCGGATAGGCGGCCCGAACGGCCGACACCAGAGCGTCCACGACCTCGCGCTCCACCCGGTTCGACAGATGGCGGCTGTCGGCCACGTCCTCGAAGCCGCGCCAGCGGTCGGCGATCTCCTTGTCCTTGGCCAGCGTGTTGGTGATCAGCGTGAAGATCCGCAGATTCGACGTCAGCGTCGCCGCCAGCGCGTCGGCCGCCGCCTTGCGCACCTCGCCGTCGGCGTCCTGCAGCTTGTTCAGGGTCGGCTCGAGGGTCAGCTCCTCGCCCGCGACGGTGAATTTCAGCGCCGAGATGGTCTCGTCGAACAGCCTGTTCCAGGCCGCCCGACCGCTGACTGACTTCTCATGGAACAACTGCTCCAGCTTGTCGTCGAGCTGGTAGGGCTTCTCCTTGCGGATGTCCTCGAGCCACGGGCGGTAATGGCTGAGCGGCGCCTTGGCGGCGAGCGCGTCGAGACGCGAGTCGTCCAGGCGGTTCAGCTCCAGCTGGAAGAACAGCAGGTCCGACGAGGCCGCGGTCAGGCGCTCCTGGGCGTCGCCGTAGAACTTCGCCCGCTTCGGGTCCGTGGTGTCGCCGGCATAGATCAGCCCCGCATAGGAGATCACGCGGCCGAGCCGGTCCTCGATGCCCTCGTAGCGCTGAATCGCCTTGTGCAGCGCCGTCTCCGGCTCGGCGCCCGAGATCAGCGCGTCGAGCTTGCCGCGATACTGGTCGGCGAAGGCCTTGCAGTCGCTCTCCGCCCTACCGAGGTCGCCGGCGAACTCGGCGGAGTCCATTCCCGGATACAGGTCCGACAGGTCCCACTCGGGCAGCCCGCCGAGTGCGGCCCCGGAGGACCTCGACGCGGACGCGGAACGGGGCGGGATCGGAAGGACGGGCATGATTCACCGGATGACGTTGGCGGGAGCGCAGGCTGCCTACCACATATCGAGGCTGCCGCGCTTCGATCAATGGCCCGCAGGCGCTTCGCGCGCCGTTAAAGAGGCGTTTACCGACAAGCCCCATCGTTTGCGTCGAAACGGGACAGAGACGCAAGGCGCGGAATGACAACCACGGCACTGATCGTAGACGACGATCCCATTCAGCGTCGCCTCCTGGACAGCATGATCAACCGCCTCGGCTACTCGACCCGGATGGCCGAACGCGGCGAGCAGGCTCTGGAGATCCTGACCGGCCCCGAAGGCGACCAGATCGACATCGTCGTGCTCGACCTCGTGATGCCCGATCTGGACGGCATGGGCGTGCTGGCCCGGCTGCGGCAGGCCGGCAAGGCGGTCCCGGTCATCGTGCAGACCGCGCATGGATCGATCGAAACGGTGATCTCGGCCATGCGAGCCGGCGCATCCGACTTCGTGGTCAAGCCGGTCGGGGCCGAGCGGCTGGCGGTGTCGATCAAGAACGCGCTGCGCACCGGCGCGCTCGAGGACGAGATCCGACGGATCAACCGTCACGCCCAGGGCACGCTGACCTTCAAGGACCTCGTGACCCGCAGCCCCGAGATGGCCAGGGTGATCCGGCTGGGCGAGCGCGCCGCCAAGTCCAACATCCCGGTGCTGCTCGAAGGAGAGTCGGGCGTCGGCAAGGAACTGCTGGCGCGCGCCATCCAGGGCTCGTCCGAACGCCGCGGCAAGCCCTTCGTCACGGTGAACTGCGGAGCCATCCCGGACAATCTCGTCGAATCCATCCTGTTCGGCCACGAGAAGGGCTCGTTCACGGGCGCGACCGAGCGCCATGTCGGCAAGTTCGTCGAGGCCAATGGCGGCACCTTGTTCCTCGACGAGGTCGGCGACCTGCCGCTGGACGCGCAGGTGAAGCTGCTGCGCGCCATCCAGGAGGGGGAGGTCGACCCGGTGGGCGGCCGCAAGACCGTGAAGGTCGACGTCCGGCTGGTCTCCGCGACTAACGCCAACCTCATCGAGGCCGTGAAACAGGGCCGCTTCCGCGAGGACCTGTTCTACCGCCTCAACGTCTTCCCGATCACGATCCCGCCCCTGCGCGGCCGCCGCGAGGACGTACCGGACCTGGCCCGACGCTTCATGGCCCGCTTCGCCGCCGAGGAGGGCAAGCGCCTGCGCGGCATCACGGCTGAAGCCTCCGCGCTGCTTTCGAGCTATCCTTGGCCGGGCAATGTCAGGCAACTGGAGAACGCCGTGTTCCGGGCGGTCGTGCTCTGCGATGGCGACGAGCTGACGCTGGACGAGTTCCCGCAGATCGCCGCCCAAGTGGACGGCTTCGAAATCCGCGTCCCGCCGGCGGCGCCGCCCGTCTTCGCGCCGTCCGTGTACGGCATGACGCCGCCGCAGCCCCGGGCCGCGGAGGAGCCGCCGGCCCCCGTCATCGAACTTCGCGACCCGAGCCGCATGACCCTTCTGGACGAGAACGGGGACGTCCGGACCCTGGCGGCGCTGGAGGAGGAGGCCATTCGCTTCGCGCTCGGCCACTATCGGTCGCACATGACCGAAATGGCCAGGAAACTGGGGATCGGGCGCTCGACCCTGTACCGCAAGCTGAAGGAGCTCGGACTGGACGATTCCGGCGAGCAGGCGGACGAGGCGGCGGCCTGACCATCGCAGGGTGCGCCGGACACACTCGCCGGCAAATCACGGCGGAACCTCCGGACGGCCTTTCGGGACCGCCCGGCGCTTGTTATCGGATGTCCAGGACGACACAAACTTGACGTCGGATAGGCCGGCGGCGAATCGATGGAGTGCGTGATGCGGGCGCTGCCCTGGCGTGTGGCGATGATGGGAGCGTCCCTGTTGACGCTCGCTGTCGCGCTGGCCTCCCCCGGCCGGGCCGAGGATCCTGCGCCCCAGGGCGCGGACCTCTCAGCCGCCTCAACGGCGCAGGTCGACGTGGTGGTGCCGCTGCCGGAAGCCCCGACGGCCCTGATCGCCAGCGAGGCCGCGCCGTCCGCCGAAGCGAAGGTCGACATCCCGCCCCCGGACCTGCCGGCCGTGACGGTCGTGATCGAGCCCGACCCGGCGCCCGCCGGTCGCCCCGTCCAGGCGGCGGAGACCCCGAAGACCGAGCCTGCGAACGCCCCTGCGCGGACCGAGCAGGTCGCCGCGCCCGGCCTCGATCCGGCTGCGGTGCGGGACGCAGTGCGCGACGCCTTCAAGACCTTCGCGGACGGCAAGAGCTCCCGGCCGGTCGCCCGCCTGGCCAAGAAGGAGCGAGACGCCCTGTCGGCGTTCTACGCGGAGCGCCAGAACGAGCCGGCCTGGTACCCGGGCGGGCAAGCCACTCCCGCGGCGCGCGGCGCCCTGGCCCAGATCGCCAACGCCGAGTTGGACGCGCTGGATCCGGCGGCCTATCCGGCGGCGACGCTCGCGGCCGGGGCCGGTCCCGCCGACGTCGCGGAGGCCGAACTCACTTTGTCGGCGGCCGCCGTGGCCTATGCGCGGGACGCCCGCGGCGCCCGGATCGAGCCGAGCCGCCTGTCCAACCTGCTGACGCCCGATCTGGACCTGCCCGCCGCGCCCGACGTGCTGAACACGCTGCTCTCGGCTGCCGACGCCGGGCGGGCGCTCGCCGCCTACCAGCCGCCGCACGCCGGCTATCTCGCCCTCAAGGCCAAGCTGCACGAGATGCGCGAGGCTACGGGCGCGGTGCGGCCGGGCGAGGACGACCTGGATGGCCCGCCCCTGCGCTATGGCTCCATGGACCGGCGCGTGCCCCTGATCCGGGCCAGGCTCAATCTCGATCCGAAGCCCGACCAGGCCTATGACGACGACCTGATCGCCGCCATCAAGACCCTGCAGCGCAGCCACCGCGTGCGGGCGACCGGCATCTTCGACCAGCGCGCCGCCGAACTCCTGACCGGCCGTCCGCGCGTCACGGTCGGGTCGATCGCCATCGGCGACGTCATCGCCAACATGGAGCGCTGGCGCTGGCTGCCCCACGACCTCGGCGACCGCCGCATCGAGGTGAACCTGCCCGAATTCGCGCTGCGGCTCTACGAGAACGGGGTCGTCGTGCACCGCACCCGCGTCATCGTGGGCAAGACGACGTCGCCGACGCCGGTCTTCTCGCACATGATGGACCACGTGATCGTCAACCCGTCCTGGTACCTGCCGCCCTCGATCCTGAAGAACGAGTTCCTGCCCAAGCTCGCCGAAGATCCGAACTATGCGGCGCGGCTCGGCTACGAGGTGATCCGGCGCGGCAATTCGGTGAGCGTCCGCCAGCCGCCGGGCGAGCGCAACGCGCTCGGCTTCATCAAGTTCATGTTCCCCAACCAGCACGCCGTCTATCTCCACGACACGCCGTCCAGGAGCCTATTCGGCAACGAGAGGCGCGCCTTCAGCCATGGCTGCGTCCGGGTGGAGAACCCGTTCCGGCTCGCCGACTTCGTGCTGGGCGACCAGGGCTATGACGAAAAGCGCCTCAAGGGCCTGATCGGCAAAGGGGAGCGGACGATCAAGTTCCGCCAGCCGCTGCCGATCCACCTCACCTATTTCACGATTTCTGTGGACGAGAACGGCCGCCTGCAGCGCCGCGAGGACCTTTACGGCTATGACGGCCGCGTCAAGACCGCGCTCGGCGTTGGCCCTGACGGGCGTCGTTTCGCCCATCTGGCCAGTCCGCCCGCCTTGCGGCCCGTCTCCATCATGGCGCAGCCCTGAATCGCGGCCCTCGCGCCGCCCTGCGCGCGCGACGGGGCGCAGGGGGACCGTGATTCCTCCCGACTTTACCGATGACGCCTGCCGTGGTGATATCGCGCCGCGCCCGGCCTTGAGCTCGGCTGCCCGGAGGGGACGCCGGGAGCTCGGCGCAGCCCTGCGGGCGTCTCGCCTGCGGCGGCTTCCGGACGGGGGGCGCTAACGTGCCGTTAATCCTTTTGGGCAAGTTTCGATTCATCATAAATCGGGGCGCGCGAGGGTTCGACCTCCGGTCCGCTGAACAGATGGGTTGAGCCTTGCGGTCCACGTTGGCGTTCCGGACCGTGGCCGTGTTGGCGCGTTGCCTCAAGTCGGCGACGCCTGGCCTGGCCGCGCTATCGCTCATGCTTGGAGAGACCGGGAACCTGGGCGACGCGGTCGCCAACGGGGACACTCGGGCGATCAGCATCTATCACACCCACTCCAAGGAAAGCGCCACGATCACGTTCAAGCGCAACGGCGTCTATGACCGCGACGGCCTGGAGAAGCTGAACTGGATCCTGCGCGACTGGCGCCGCGACGAGCCCACCAGCATGGACCCGCGGCTGTTCGACATCGCCTGGGAGGTCTATCGCGAGACGGGCTCGCAGGAGCCCATCAACATCGTCTCCGCCTATCGGGCGCCCGAGACGAACGCGATGCTGCGCCGCCGCTCGCGCGCGGTCGCCAAGCACTCCCAGCACATGCTGGGCAAGGCCATGGACTTCTACCTGCCGGACGCCTCGATGGCGAAGGTGCGCGAGATCGCGCTCCGCTTGCAGCGCGGCGGCGTCGGCTATTATCCCACCGCCTACAATCCGTTCGTCCACCTCGACGCCGGCAGCGTGCGTCACTGGCCGCGCCTCAGCCGCGACCAGCTCACCCGCCTGTTCCCGGACGGCAAGACCGTGCACATGCCGACGGACGGCAAGCCGATGCCGCGCTACGAGGAGGCCGCGGCCGAGGTCGTCGCCAATGGCGGCACGGTGTTCGCCTATGCGGGCGGCGAGAACGAGGAAGGCCCCGCGCCCGTCGTCGCAAGCCGACGCGGCAAGAGCTTCTTTGCGGCGCTCTTCGGCATCGGCGGCGGCGAGGACGAGGATGAGGACCTCGTCCAGGCTCCGCGCGGCCGCGGCGGCCGCGTCGCGTCCCGCCCGCCGCCCCAGGCGCAGGCCTATGCGCCTTCCGCCACCGTGGACGACCGTTTCGTGGGCGCCTATGCGACGCGCGCCATGTTCGCGTCGGCCGCTCCGGCCCAGCCGGTGCGCGCGGCGATCGCGCCGCGCCCGGCCCCGGCGCCCGCTCCCCAGGTCGAGGACGAGGCGCCCGGCGTCCAGGAGCGTCCGATCGTGGTTGGCTCGCTGGGTCCCGCGGGCGCGGCCGTCATCGAGCCGACCCCGTCGCCCGCGCCGGCCCCCGTCGCCCCGAAGCTGGTCGACGTCCCGCAGCCGCTGATCCGCCCGACCGCGCTGCTGCCGGCAGTGAGCCAGCCCCAGGCCGCGCCGCCTCAGCCGCAGATGGTCTGGCAGGCGGGTCCCGCCGGGGCGCCGGGCCAGTCCTCGCCTGTCGGCGCAGCGGACGCCGCGCCGCGCTTCGCCGCCGTGCCGCTGCCGCTGGCGCGGCCCGCCGACCTCGGCGGCGCCATCGCCTCCGCGACGCCGGCTGCGCTGCTGACCGTCGCCAATGTTCCGCTGCCGCCGAGCCGCCCTATCGCGCTGGCCTCGCTGGTCCCCATGATCCCGGCTTCGCTGCCCGCCGGGACGCCGGCGCTGGCCGCTCCCGAGACCGCGCCCCGGTCGGTGGAGCCCGCGCGCCGCGCGCACCAGGAGCCCGTCGCCGCCAGGGAGACCGCCAGGGATGCGTCGGCCCATCCGTCGCCGGAGCCGTCCGAGGACGAGGCGCTGGACCGCGATGGATTGAAGTCGCTGTTCGCCGGAGCGAGCGTCGCCGGCGCGGCGCGGCCCGGCGTGGCCCCGAAGGCGCCGTCGGTGAGCACCGCCAAGGCGCGGCCCACCCAGCGTGAGATCGCGCACGCTGCGGCCAACCCGGTCGCGACCGTGGCGATGAATTTCAGCCACGGACCGAACGAACTGACGACCGATCGCTTCTCCGGGCCGGCCGTGAAGCCGCTGGGGTCCGCTCGCTTCACGCCCGCCCGGTAGCGGGGCCGACCGGCCTCACGCCATCCCGAGCGCTTCGAGATAGAGCTCCATGATGGCCTCCTGCTCCTTGCGCTCGGCGTGGTCCTGCTTGCGGATGGCGACGATCTTGCGGATGATCTTGGTGTCGAAGCCATTGCCCTTGGCTTCGCCGTAGACGTCCTTGATGTCCTCGCTGAGGGCCTTCTTCTCCTCCTCGAGCCGCTCGATGCGCTCGATGATGGCCTTCAGCTGATCGGCCGCAATCGAATTGTCCATGATGTCCGGGCCCCGTCCAGGTCGTCGCCGTGTGGGCATCGCCGGGCCGGACGGCGTCGCGCCGGCTCACGGGATGCGTGAAAAGCAAAGCTCGCCCCCGGCTCGACTCATGGAGCCGGGCCAAAGGACGAGGCGCGTCGGTTTCGGCCAACTGGCGGCCGTGGTCAAGGCCGCCCCGGAAATGGCCGCTCGGGCCTGTGGATGCCGGGGATGAGGCGTCAGATGCTCGGGCCCGGATCGCCCCTGAAGGCCGCCCTCTGGCGGCTCGCCGTGCGAGTGGGATGGAGCTCGATGCGGTGCTGGGCCGGGTCCGCCGCCAGGGCCCCGATGATGCGGGCGAGCCTCTCGCCCCAGGCCAGCGCGCCGGCCTCGGTCCCGATCAGGTCCTGCCTCACCTCGATCAGCGCGTTGGAGAGCCCACGCGCGGTGGCGTGCCGGTTGATGGTGTCGCCCGCGAGCGCGCCGTCATAGGGCTCGTTGTCGCCGACCACGAGATCGCCCTCGGCCTGCAGCGCCTCGATCAGCGGTAGCGGCAGCCGCGGGTCGGCGTCCCACAGCACGGTGACGTGCCAGGGGCGCGGCGCGCCCTTCCAGGCCGGCGTGAAGGAATGCATGCTGACAACCATCGGCGGCGGCCCGGCTTCCAGCGACGCCGCGATGGCCGCCTCCACGGCCCGGTCGTAGGGCCGGTAGAACCGCGCCAGGCGCCGCTCCACCTCGGCCCGGTCCGCCTTGGCGTTGCCGGGCACGACGGCGCCGTCGGAGAGCCGCATCACCAGCGTCGGATCGTCCTCGCCCCGGTTGGGATCGATCAGCAGTCGCGAGAAGGTGCTGAACACCGCCGGGCAGCCCAGGATTTCCGCCATGCGGCGGGTCGTGGCCGCGATGCCGATGTCATAGGCGATATGGCGCTCCAGTTGACCGGCGGGCAGGCCGAGGCTGGCATACTCAGCCGGAATCGCGTTCGACGCGTGATCGCAGAGCAGCACGACGCCGCTCGCCGGATCTCCCGGCAGGACGATGGGGCGGTGAGGCGTGGGCTGGTGCGAGGCGTTCGGCATGTGGGTGTCCCGGTCGCCGCAACCATAGTGACGCGCCCGGCGAACTGCCATAGGAGTGTACCCCCCGCCGCGCACCATGCCCGATGACGACGCCAGACCTCGCCCGCACCTCGTCAGACCCGCTCGCGCCAGCCGCTATCCCGCAGGCGGCCGGGCGCGCGGGTCCGTTGGCCGCGCTCGTGGGCGGAGCGCTCGCGATGGGGATCTCGCCCATCTTCGTGCGGCTCGCGCAGGACGCCGGCGTCGGTCCCTTCGCATCCGCTTTCTGGCGCGTGGCGCTGGCGCTGCCGGTTCTCTACGCGTGGGCGAGGCTGGAGGAGCGCGCCGCCGGTTCGGGAGGCAGGCCGACCTTCACCCGCGCCGCCGTGATCTCGGGCGTCCTGTTCGGCGGCGACCTGCTCTTCTGGCACGTGTCGATCCTGAAGACGACCATCGCCAACGCCACGTTCTTCGCCACCACGGCGCCGATCTGGGTCGTCCTGTTCTCCTGGCTGGTGCTGAAGCAACGCGTCCGGCGGGAGATCCTCGCCGGCATCGGCTTGTGCCTGCTGGGCGGCGTCGCCCTGATTGGACACTCCCTGCAGGTCGACCCCGCCAAGCTGCGCGGCGACCTCTACGGGCTCGCCACCGCGGTGTTCTTCGGGCTCTACTTCATCGCCGTGCAGGCCGCCCGCAAGCAGGCCGGCGCGGCCCGCGTGACCTTCGCCCTCTCCTGCGTCACGGCCGTGATCCTGCTGGCGGCGGCGCTGGTCGCGGGCGACCACCTGTGGCCCGCGACGACGACGGGCGTCGCGGCGCTGTTCGCCATGTCGTGGCTCAGCCATGCGGGCGGCCAGGGCCTGCTGTCGGTCGCGCTGGGGCGCCTGCCGGCCGTCTTCTCGTCGCTGGTGATCTTCCTGGAAGCGGTCGCCGCCGCGCTCGTGGCCTGGGCCGCGCTGGGAGAAGCCGTCACGCTGGTCCAGGCGTTCGGCGGAGCGCTCATCCTGGTCGGCATCTGGGTCGCCAGGCCGCGCGAGCCGCGACCCGCCCCGGCGACGCCGGCGCTGCGAACCGATGGAAGGCGACCATGAGCGATGGCGAGGCTAGGCGCGCCGTGTTGCGCGCCGCGTTCGACGCGGCCGTGAAGGCCGCTCATCCCAGCGCCTGCCTGCCGCCGCATTTGCCCCCCGCACCCGAGCGCGGGCGCATCCTCGTGCTGGCCGCCGGCAAGGCCGCCGCCAGTATGACGGCCGCCGCCGAGGCTTTCTATCTCGACCGCTGCGGGGTTCCGCCCGACCGGCTCGCGGGCCTCGCCGTGACCCGCATCGGCTATGGCCAACCCACCCGGGTGGTGGAGGTGGTGGAGGCGGGTCATCCCGTGCCCGACCAGAGCGGCGTCGACGCGACCCGCCGCACCCTGGCTCTGGCGCAGGCCGCCGGCCCCGACGACCTCGTCCTGGCCCTCATCTCGGGCGGCGGCTCGGCCAACTGGATCGCGCCCGCCGGAGCGCTCACGCTGGCCGAGAAGCAGGCCGTCACGCGCGCGCTGCTGCGCTCGGGCGCGTCGATCGGCGAGATCAACACGCTGCGCAAGCGGCTCTCGCTGATCAAGGGCGGACGCCTCGCCCGCCTCGCCGCCCCCGCCCGGCTGCTGACGCTGGCGATCTCGGACGTGCCGCACGACGACCCGTCGACCATCGCGTCCGGCCCCACCGTGCCGGATCCCACCACCATGGCGCAGGCGCGCGCGGTCGCGGCCAAATACGGGCTGGACCTGCCGCCCGCCGCGCGGGCGCTCCTCGACGACGACGCCAACGAGACCCCGAAGCCCGGCGATCCCGTGTTCCGCAACGCCGAGTTCCGCATCGTGGCGCGGCCGGCCCAGTCCGTCGAGGCGGCCGCCGAGACCGCGCGGGCGGCCGGCTACGAGCCGCTGTCGCTCGGCGCGGACCTGGAGGGAGAGGCGCGCGAGGTCGCCTTCGCGCACGCCGCCGAGGCCGTGCGCCTCAAGCGGGAGGGGCGCAAGGCGGCGCTGATCTCCGGCGGCGAACTCACCGTGACGATCCGCGGGACGGGCCGCGGTGGCCCCAACCAGGAATACGCGCTCGCGCTCGCCGTCGCGCTGAAGGGAGAGCCGGGCGTGGCGGCGCTGGCCGGCGACACGGACGGCACCGACGGCGGCGCCGGCAAGCCCGACGACCCCGCCGGAGCGGTGGTCGACGAGACCACCCTGGCCCGCGCGCGATCGATCGGACTGGATGCGGCGGCCAGCCTGGACGACAACGATTCGACCGCCTTCTTCGAGCGCCTGGGCGACTTGCTCGTCCCCGGCCCGACCCGGACCAACGTCAACGACATCCGGGTCATCCTCGTCGGTTGACAGGGACCCGCCCGGCTCGCCAAATCGACAGCCGAATCAGGGCCTGGATGGCCGCCTCCGTTCCATGGACGCCACGCGCAAGATGCTCCTGTTCCGCCTTCCCGTCCTGCCCGCCCTCCTGGCGACAGCCGTCGCGGCGAGCCTCGCCGGCGCGGCGCCGGCGCATGCGGACCTGCGCCTGTGCAACCTCACGCAAAGCCGCATCGGCGTCGCGCTCGGCTACCGCGATCCGCAGGGCTGGCTCTCCGAAGGGTGGTGGAACCTCAAGCCCAACGAGTGCGAGACCATGCTGAAGGGCGGCCTGGCGGCGCGCTTCTACTACATCTACGCGCAGGACTACGACCGCGGCGGGGAATGGGGCGGCAAGACCTTCATGTGCACCCGCGACAAGGAGTTTACGGTGCGCGGCGCTGAGGATTGCCTGGCGCGCGGGTTCGACCGCGTCGGCTTCTTCGAGATCGACACCGGCGAGCAAAAGAGCTGGACCGTGCAGCTCACCGATCCCAGCCGGGCCCCGACCACCAAGGCTCCCTGAGGGCCCCCTTCTACTCGGCGGCCGCGGCGAGGCTCGCCTGGCCGGCGACCCGCTCGATCTCCGCCAGCACCACCTCGTTCGCCGCGTGGTGCGGCATGTGGCCGATCCCCGGCAACAGCGTCAGGTGCGACCCGGCGATCTGCCGGTGGATTGCGACCGAGTGGATCACCGGCGAAACGATCTTGTCGGCCTCGCCATGCAGGATGCTGGTCGGGACCCTGATCTCGGCGTATCGGCGGGACTGGACCTTCAGATAGTCGTTCAGGTCGAACAGGTCTTCCGCATTGGCCTGGAACTCGGCCGGCCGCAGCAGCAGGCGTGCGGCGGTGCGCTCGGCGTAGCCGGGTGGCGGCTCGTTCGGCGCGAAAACGGCGCGCACGCCGGCGTCCAGCGCCAGGGCGGTCACCGGCGTCGCCACCGTGTAGTTGAACAGGGTCGCAAAGCGCTTGTCGGAGGCCGCCCGGTTATACCAGGCGACCCCGCCCATCCACGGATGGGTCGCCCCGGCCAGCAGCACGAGGCCGCTGACGATGTCGGGGTGGTCGAGCGCCAGCGCCGTCGCGAGCGAGCCGGACCACGAATGGCCGACGACCACCGCCCTGTCGACGCCGACGGCCGCCAGGGCCGCCCGGATCGTCCTGGCCTGAGCGGCCGGCGAGGAGGCTGCGCGCTCCCCGATCCTGTCGGTCCAGCCATGGCCCGGCCGGTCCACCGCGATGACGCGCCGCCGCTGGGCGAGCTGGTCCCCGATCGCCATCATCATGTCGCCGGAGTTCGCGGACGCGCCATGCAGCAGGAGGATCGGCGCGCCGGGGGCGCCGCCTTCCGGGCCGCGATCGACCAGATGCACGGTCCCGCCCTCGACCGGCACGAGCCGCCCCTTGGGCGGATGCGCCCGGGACTGCGCTTCGGCGAGCAGGGACGACGCCAGGGCGGAGGCGGCGGCGGCGCCGGCCGCGAGGCCCAGCGCGAGGGCGGTGCGTTTCATGTCGGGGATGTCTCGGTGGGCGGAAAGGGCGGCGGTCTCGCCTGAAGACGCGTGGCGCGGCGCCATGGGTCCCATGCGCCTCGAAATGTCGCAGAGCGGGCTTTCACAGATCGGTGCCGCCGACCTCCGCCGCGAGGCTCTGGACGGCCTTCTTCACGTCCGCCAGGAAGGGATTGATGGCGAGGGCCTTCTGGAACACCTCATAGGCGGCCTTCCGGTCGCCGTTCTGCTGCAGGATGATGCCCAGGCCCGAAAGCGCGCCGAAGTGACGGGGCTCGCGCGCCAAGACCTCGCGCAGGTCGGCCATGGAGCGGGTCACGTCGCCCATCATGAAGAAGATGGTGGCGCGCTTGTTCCACGCCTCCGCCCACTCGGGCTGCAGCGCGATGGCGCGGTCCAGGAGCTCGATGGCCAGGGGCTGGTCCTGGTCGGCCGCCTCCATGGCGCGCACGAACAGGAGGTCGGCCGTGTCGCTGCCCGAGCGCATCCACCGGCGCTGGATCGACGCCACGATGCCCTTGGCCTCGCTCTCGTCGGTCGACTTGGAGAGCCGGGCGTAGAGGTCGTCCAGCGTCGCCGCGCGCGGCGGAGGCGCCGCGTCCGGCTTGCGGGGGGCGGGGGCCGGGCCGGCGGCGTTCTGGATCAACGGCTCGAGCGGGCCGGACACGGCCGGCGCGGCGCCGGCCGGAGAGCCAAGAGCCGGAGAGCCAAGAGCCGGGGACCCAAGGGCCAGGGAGCCCACGGCCAAGGCGGTCAGAAACAAGGTCCGGATCTGGCGCATGCCATGGATGATAGGGCGGGTCGCGCCCCTGTCAAAGCCCATGCTGTCGCACGACGCACGAAAACAGGGCGCTCACCGCGCCCTGTCCGGCAACGTTCACCTCAGAGCGGCCGTCTCCCTGCCCGTGGACGGGGACAGCCGGACGCCTCAGCCCTGGCGGGCCTTGTAGCGCTTCTGGGTCTTGTTGATGATGTAGACGCGGCCCTTGCGGCGCACGATCTGGTTGTCGCGGTGACGCTCGCGCAGCGACTTGAGAGAGTTGCGGATCTTCATCGGTCCAGTCTCGCTTCGATCGGTCGCGCGGAACGACCTGAATGGGTCTAGGATCTACGCGGGCGCGCCACGCGCCACGTGGTCCTGCGGCCCACGCGCCCTTCGGTGCTGGTCAATAGTCCATCCGCTCTGCGGTTTCAAGCCGGCGCGAGCCGAAAGCTGCGCGGATCGCCAGACTTCCGCACAGGCGCAAGCGCCGCATTTTCCCCTCGATCTCCGCCGAATTCCGGGCATGATGCCCAAACAGGCCGCGAAAACAGGCCAATCTCGAGAAACAGGCCAGGGAGCACCGCGATGAGGGCATGGACGATCGGCTGCGCCGCCGGGATCGTGTTGGCGGGCGTCGCCTCGCTGGCCGCCCCCGCTTCCGCCAAAGACGTCAAGATCTGCCTTCTGGCCGGCAAGACGGGCCCGCTCGAGGCCTACGCCAAGCAGACCGAGAACGGCTTCATGCTGGGCCTCGAATACCTCACCAAGGGCACGATGCAGGTGGGCGCCGACAAGCTGCAGGTGATTGTCAAGGACGACCAGCTCAAGCCCGACCGCGGCAAGGCGCTGCTCGAGGAGTGCTACGCCGACGACAAGGCCGACATCGCCGTGGGCACGAGCGGCTCGCCCGTGGCGCTGGCCATGCTGCCCGTCGCCGAGGAGATGAAGAAGGTCCTCATCGTCGAGCCGGCTGTGGCCGATTCGATCACCGGGGAGAAGTGGAACCGCTACGTCTTCCGCACCGGCCGCAGCTCCTACCAGGACGCCCTCGCGGCCGCCGCGGCCGTTCCGGACGGCGACGTCTCCATCGGCATGATGGCGCTCGACACCGCCTTCGGACGCGACGGCGTGGCGGCCTTCAAGGAGGCGCTCGCAGGCGTGCGGCCCAAGGCCAAGGTCGTGGCCGAGGAATACGCGGCCGGAAACACCGCCGACTTCACGCCCTTCGCCGAGCGGCTGTTCAATGGCCTCAAGGACAAGCCCGGCAAGCGCCTGATCGCCTTCATCTGGGCCGGCGCGCATCCGATCGCCAAATTCGTCGACATGAAGCCCGAGCGCTTCGACATCGTCCTGGCGCCGGGCGGCAATCTCCTTCCCGTCATGGCCGGCTGGAAGAGCTTCGCGGGCGCGGAAGGCGGCATCTACTATTACTACGGCTTCCCCCAGAACCCGCAGAACGACTGGCTGAAGGCGGAATATCAGAAGCGCTTCAACGCCCCGCCGGACTTCTTCGTCGCCGGCGGCTTCTCGGCCGCCTCGGCCGTGGTGGCCGCCCTGCAGAAGTCCGGTTCGACCGACTCCGAGAAGCTGATCGCCGCCATGGAGGGCATGAGCTTCGACACGCCCAAGGGACCGATGACCTTCCGGAAGGAGGATCACCAGGCCCTGCAGGACATGTATCACTGGCGCATCAAGAAGGGCGCGACCGACACCGATCTCCTGGAGCTGGTCGCCACCATCCCGGCCAAGGACATGCCCCTGCCCGTGCGCAACAAGCGGTGACCGAGACTGCGCCGCCCTGCCCCGTCCTGGAGACGCGCGACCTCACGATCCGCTTCGGCGGTCATGTGGCGGTCGATCGCGTCTCCTGCCGCTTCGAGCGCGGCACGCTGACCGCCATCGTGGGCCCCAACGGGGCGGGCAAGACGACATGGTTCAACCTCATATCCGGCCAGCTGCGCGCGACCGGCGGACGCGTGCTGCTGGAGGGCGTCGACGTCACCGGCCTGGGGCCGGCGGCCCGGACGAGGCGCGGGATGGGCCGGGCCTTCCAGCTCACGAATCTCTTCCCCAACCTCTCGGTGCGCGAGAATGTCCGCCTCGCCGTCCAGGCCCGCGAGGGAGGCGGTCCCACGATCTGGCGCCGATGGAGCGACCGGACGGACTGGATCGAGCAGGCCGACAGGATCCTCGAGCAGGTCGCCCTGGCGGACGAGGGACGCGTCCCCGCCGCCGCGCTGCCGCATGGCGACCAGCGCAAGCTGGAGGTCGCCGTCATGATGGCTCTGGAGCCGCGGGTGCTGATGTTCGATGAACCGACCGCCGGCATGTCGGTCGACGAGGTTCCGGTCGTGCTCGACCTCATCCAGCGCCTCAAGGACCAGGGCGACAGGACCATCCTGCTGGTCGAGCACAAGATGGACGTGATCCGCAGCCTCGCGGACCGCATCGTCGTCCTGCACAATGGCCAGCTGGTCGCGGACGGCGAACCGGCCGCCGTCATCGCCTCTCCGATCGTGCAGGAGGCCTATCTGGGCGTGAGCGCCGGGAGCGAGCCCGACCATGGCTGAACCGATCCTCACCCTCTCCGGCGTCCACACCCATATCGGCCAGTACCACATCCTGCAGGGCGTCGATCTCGACGTCGCGCCCGGCGAGACGACGGCGCTCCTCGGCCGCAACGGCGCGGGCAAGACCACGACGCTGCGCACCATCATGGGGTTGTGGTCCCCGAGCCGCGGCGAGATCCGCTTCGACGGCCGGCCTGTCGGGGGCCTCGCCACCCCCGAGATCGCCCGCATGGGCGTGGCCTATGTGCCGGAGAGCATGGGCGTCTTCGCCGACCTCACCGTGCGCGAGAACATGATCCTGGCGGCGCGCGAGGGCCCGCCCCAGCCGGCGCGGCTCGACTGGATCTTCGGCTTCTTTCCCGCCCTGAAGACGTTCTGGAACCACCCCGCGGGGGTTCTGTCCGGCGGCCAGAAGCAGATGCTCTCGATCGCCCGCGCCGTCGTCGAGCCGCGCCGCCTGATCCTGATCGACGAGCCCACCAAGGGCATCGCTCCCGCCATCGTGGAGAACATGATCCGCGCCTTCCGCGAGCTGAAGCGATCCGGCGTGACCATCCTGCTGGTCGAGCAGAACCTGCGTTTCGCGCAGGCCCTGGCGGACGCCGTCGCCGTCATGGACGACGGCCGCATCGCCCATCGGGGACGCATGCGGGACCTGGCGGCCGACGCGGACCTGCAGTCTCGGCTGCTGGGCCTGTCGCTGGGAGCGCACGCGTGACCGCCGTCGCCCGCCCCCGCGCCGACCTGTGGCCCCTGGCGCTCCTGCCGGCGCTCGCGCTGATCGCCCTGCCGCTGGTGGGCGACCCCAGCGCCTGGATCACCCTCACGGTGGCCGGGCTCGCGATGGGGATGATGATCTTCGTCGTGGCCAGCGGGCTGACGCTGATCTTCGGCCTCATGGACGTGCTGAATTTCGGCCACGGCGCCTTCATCGCGGTGGGGGCCTATGCGGCCTTCTCGGTGCTCGGCCCCGTTTCGGCCTGGCTCGGCGCCGAAACGCTGGCCCTGAACCTGGCCGCCCTCCTGGTCGCCGCGCTGGCCGCCATGGCGGTGACGGGCGCGCTCGGGCTCGCCTTCGAGCGCGTCATCGTCCGGCCGGTCTATGGCCATCACCTGAAGCAGATCCTGATCACCATGGGCGGGCTTGTCGTGGCCGAGCAGATGATCCGGGTCCTGTGGGGGGCCGACCAGAAGGCGATGCCGCTCCCGGCGGGCCTGCGCGGGGCCGTGATGGCGGGCGACGTCGCGATCGAGAAATTCAGGCTGCTGGCCGTGGGCGTCGGCCTGGTCGTGTTCATCGCCATGCAGCTCGTCCTGAACCGCACCCGCATCGGCCTGCTGATCCGGGCCGGCGTCGAGAACGGCGAGATGGTGGAGGCGCTCGGCTACCGGGTGCGCCGGCTCTTCGTCGGCGTCTTCATGGCGGGTTCGGCCCTGGCCGGACTCGGCGGCGCGCTGTGGGCGCTCTACCGCGAGACGCTGACTGCCGACATCGGCGGCGAGGTCATGGTCCTGGTCTTCATCGTCATCATCGTGGGCGGCCTGGGCTCGGTCGGCGGCTGCTTCATCGGCTCCCTCATGGTGGCGCTCATGGCCAACTACACCGGCTATCTCGCCCCCAAATTCGCCCTCGTCTCCAACATCGCCCTGATGGCGGCGGTGCTGATGTGGCGGCCCAACGGGCTCTACCCCGTGGCCAAGCGGTGAGCCGATGCTGAAGGCGCTTCTCTCGGGAGATATGCCGCGCAGCCGGGCGCTAAGCGCCCTCCTGCTCGCCATCCTGATCGGGCTTGCGGGCGCGCCCTTCTGGTTCGGCGGCGCCCAGCCCATCAACACCGCCGCGAAGGTCTGCGTCTTCATCCTGCTGGTCGCCAGCTACGATCTGCTGATCGGCTACACGGGCGTGGTCTCCTTCGCGCACACGATGTTCTTCGGCATCGGCGGCTACGGGGTGGGGTTGGCGCTCTACGCCTGGGGCGCCGCGTGGACGTCCGTCTTCGGCGGCCTTGGCCTCGCCTTGCTGCTGGGCGTCGCGCTGGCGCTCGGCATCGGCCTGTTCTCGCTGCGCGTGCGGGCGATCTTCTACGCCATGATCACGCTTGCGGTCGCGTCGGCCTTCGCGGTCCTGGCCTCTCAGCTCTCCGGCCTCACCGGCGGCGAGGACGGCCGCTCCTTCCGGGTTCCGGAACTGCTGCGGCCCGCGACGAAGATCTTCGACGCGCCGGTCTTCGGAGTGGAGGTGAACGGCAGGATCGTCGCCTACTACATCGTCTTCTTCGGCGCCCTGGCGCTGTTCCTGGCGCTGTTGCGGATCGTGAACTCTCCCTTCGGGCGCGTTCTCCAGGCGATCCGGGAAAACGAGTTCCGGGCCGAGGCGCTGGGCTATCGCACCGTCTATTACCGGACGGCCGCGAATTGCCTGGCGGCCGGAATGGCCGTGATGGCCGGCGCGCTCAACGCGCTGTGGCTGCGCTACACCGGGCCGGACACGACCCTGTCCTTCACCATCATGGTCGACATCCTGCTCATGGTCGTGATCGGCGGCATGGGCACGCTCTATGGGGCGGTGATCGGGGCGACGCTCTTCGTGGTGGCCCAGAACTACCTGCAGAAGCTGATGGGCGTCGCGGCGGCTGCGACCGAGGGGATCCCCCTCCTGCCGAGGCTGCTGGACCCGGACCGCTGGCTCCTGTGGCTCGGCGTGCTCTTCGTGCTGAGCGTCTACTTCTTCCCCACCGGCGTCGTCGGACGGCTGCGGCGGCGCGCCGGCCACGACCCGGGCTGATCCGGCCCGCCAGGGGTTTTGCGCCGCCTCATGGGGGCATAGCATCGCCCTTGGAAGACGAACCACGAGGACGCTCATGAGCACCGCCCCCGCGACGCATGGACCCGTCGTCACGACCCGCCAGGGCCGCGTCGCCCTGATCCTGGCGGACAATCCGCCCGTGAACGCGCTGGCGCAGCCGGTCCGCGAGGGCCTGCTCAGGGCCGTCCAGGAGGCCGCGGCGGATCCGGCCGTCGACGCCCTGGCGATCGCCTGCGAGGGCCGCACCTTCTTCGCCGGCGCGGAGATCCGCGAATTCGGCAAGCCGCCGGTCCCGCCCGGCCTCGGCGAGGTGCTGGACGCTATCGAGGCATGCCCCAAGCCGGTCGTCGCCGCCATTCACGGCACGGCGCTGGGCGGCGGCTTCGAGCTGGCGCTGGCCTGCCATGCGCGGATCGCCGACGCGAAGGCCGCCGTCGGACTTCCCGAGGTCAAGCTCGGGATCATCCCGGGCGCGGGCGGAACGCAGCGGGTCCCGCGTCTGGCGGGCCCGGTGGCCGCCCTCGAGATGATCGCGTCCGGCCGGCACGTCAGGGCCGAGGAGGCCAGGAGACTCGGCCTGATCGACGCCGTCGCCGAAAGCGACCTGCGCGCCGAGGCCGTGGAGCTCGCCCGCAGCCTGGTGGGCCGCCCTCCCCGTCGCACAGGCGAGCTGCCCGTTCCGGCGTTCGACCCTGCGGCCTTCGACGCCGCCGCCGCCGCCGTGGCGGCCAAGGCCCGCAGCCAGGTCTCGCCGATCAGGGCCATCGAAGCCGTCCGCCTGACCGCCGGCGGCGCCGGCATCCGCGAAGGCCTCGCGGCCGAGCGGGCGATCTTCCGTGAGCTGGTCGGGTCGGACCAGGCCAAGGCGCTGCGCTACGCCTTTTTCTCCGAGCGCGAGGTGCAGCGCGTTCCCCACCTGCAGGGCGTCGCGCCGCGCCAGGTGGACGTCGTCGGCGTGATCGGCGCCGGCACCATGGGGGCCGGCATCGCGGTGGCGCTGCTCGACGCCGGGTTGCGGGTCGTCGTCACCGAGACCAGCATCGAGGCTGTCGGCGCGGGGTGGGACCGCATCTCGGGCCTCTATGGCCGGGCGATGAAGTCCGGCCGGATCGACCAGGCCAAGCGCGACGAGCGCCTGTCCCGCCTCTCCGTGACGGACGACTTCGCCGAACTCGCCGCATGCGACCTCGTCATCGAGGCCGCCTTCGAGGACATGGCCGTGAAGCAGGAGATCTTCGGTCGGCTCGGCTCCGTCGCGCGGCCGGGCGCGACGCTGGCCACCAACACCTCCTATCTGGACGTCGACGCCATTGGCCGCGCCTCGGGCCGGCCCGAGGACGTCATCGGCCTGCACTTCTTCTCCCCCGCCAACATCATGCGCCTGGTCGAGGTGGTGGAGGGCGCCGCCAGCGCGAAGGACGCCGTGGCGACCGGCGTCGCCCTGGCCAAGCGGATGGGCAAGCTGCCGGTCACCTGCGGCGTCTGCGACGGCTTCGTCGGCAACCGCATCCTGGCGACATGGCGCCAGCAGACCGACTTCGCCCTGGAGGACGGCGCGCTGCCGCAGGAGGTCGACGCGGCCCTCGAGCGATACGGCTTCGCCATGGGTCCCTTCGCGGTGGCGGACCTCGCCGGCCTCGATATCGGCTGGGCGCGCCGCAAGCGCCTCGCGCCCACCCGCGATCCCGGCCGCCGCTATGGCGGGACGGTGGCGGACCGCCTCTGCGCCATGGGCCGCTTCGGCCAGAAGACGGGCGCCGGCTATTACCGCTATGTCGACGGCAAGCGGCAGGTGGATCCCGAGGTGACCCGGCTGGTCGAGGACGTCTCGGCCGAGCTCGGGCGCGAGCGCCGCCCCTTCGACCCGAACGCCATGGTTCGCCATGTGCGCGCCGCCATGGTCAACGAGGGCGCGAAGATCCTGGCCGAGGGCGTCGTGCCGCGCGCCCTCGACATCGACATGGTGCTCCTGCACGGCTACGGCTTCCCGGCCTGGCGCGGCGGCCCGATGTTCGAGGCGGACGCGATCGGCCTTGCGACGATCCTGGCCGACATGCGCGAGTTGCACGCCCTGTCGGGGCCGGGCTGGGAGCCCGCGCCGCTTCTGGTCGAACTCGCCGAAAAGGGCGGGACCTTCGCCGGTTACAGCCGCACGCCCGGCTGAGCGTCACGAGCGCATCGGCGGCGTACGCAGGGAGGCGGACCGGCGAACCGGCCTCAGGCCGCCGTCAATCCGCCGTCCACCGGCAGCGCCACGCCCGTGATGAAGGCGCTTTCCGGCCCGCAGAGCTGCAGCATGGCGGCCACGATCTCGTCGACGCTGGCGAGGCGCCGCATCGGAATGGCGCCCAGCACCCGTTCCAGCGCCGCCTCCGGGCCGCCGCGCATATGGGCGAGTTCGTCCTTCACCATGGCGGTGTCGGCGAAGGAGGGGCAGATCGCGTTGACCCGGATGTTGCGCCGCGCATATTCGACGGCCGCCGTCTTGGTAAGCCCGATCACCCCGTGCTTGGCGGCGGCGTAGACGGAGAGCAGCGGCGCGCCCACCAGCCCGGCGACCGACGCCACGTTGAGGATCACGCCGCCGCCCTGCCGCTCCATGGCGGGCAACTGGTGCTTCATGGCGTAGAAGACGCCCATGAGGTCGACCGCGATCACCTTTTCGGCCGTCGCAGACGGAATGTCGGGCAGTTTCAGATAGGGGTGGGCCATGCCGGCGTTGTTCAGCGCCACGTCCAGCCGTCCATAGGCGCCGAGGGCCGCGGCCACGAGCCGCTCCGCCGTGCTCTCCTGCGACACGTCGCCGGCCTCGGCCACCACCTCCGCCCCGGCCCGCCGCAGCTCCTGCGCCACCTCGTCCAGCCTGTCGGCGGCGACGTCCGAAATCGCCAGCCTCGCGCCCTCGTCGGCGAAGCGCTCCGCCGCCCGCCGGCCGAAGCCGCCCGCGGCGCCGGTGATGAGGACGACCTTGCCGGTGAACCGCGCGTGATGGCTCATCCCTTCGCCTCCACCAGCTCGCAAGCCATGTGCGCCAGCAGCGGCACGGCCTTGCCCATCTTCAGCCCGCGTTCCGGGTTCGACGCGTTGCCGTCCAGCGCCCGCTTCAGCACGCCCTGCAGGATCGCGGCGAGCCGGAAGAAGCTGAAGGCCAGGCAGAACGTCCAGGAAGGAATGCCGGCCAGTCCCATCCGCCGGCAATAAGCCTCCACATAGGCCTCCTCGGTGGGGATGCCCGACGCGGCGCGGTCGACGCCGGCGAGGCCCCGGAAATCTCCCTCATGCGGCAGCCGCCACTGCATGCACTGGTAGGCCAGGTCCGAGAAGGGATGGCCCAGCGTCGACAATTCCCAGTCGATGATGGCGAGCAGTTTCGCCGAATCCGGGGCGAAGATCATGTTGTCGATGCGGTAGTCGCCATGCACCAGCGCGACGCGCCCGTCGTCCGGCGGGCGATGGGCGCCGAGCCAGGCGATCAGGCGGTCCATCGCCGGAATGGGCTGCGTCTCGGACGCCCGGTACTGATCCGACCACCGCGACACCTGCCGGGCGAAATAGTCGCCGGGCCGGCCGAAATCGGCGAGCCCCACCGCGGTCGTGTCGACGCTGTGCAGGGCGGCGAGCGCCGCGTTCATGGCGTCGTACACCGCCGCCCGTTCGGCGGGACTGGAGTCCGGCATGGCCGGATCCCAGAACACACGTCCCTGCACGTGCTCCATGACGTAGAACATGGTCCCGATGACGCTCTCGTCGGCGCAGAGCGCCAGCGCTTTCGGGACGGGCACGTCGGTGTGGGCCAGCGCGCTGATCACCCGGAACTCCCGGTCGACCGCATGCGCCGACTTGAGGAGCTGGCCCGGCGGCTTGCGCCGCAGGACGTAGTCGCCCGACGGCGACCGGATGCGGAAGGTCGGATTGGACTGCCCGCCCGGGAATTTCTCGGCGGTCAGCGGCCCCCGGAAGCCGGGCGCATGCTCCTCCATCCAGCGCGCCAGGGCGTCGACGTCGAGCGCCGCGACGGAGGGCGGCGGGCCCGCGCCCGCGTCATTCGCCGGCATTGCTGTAGCGCTTCAGCTCGGCCCTGGCGACGACGCGCCGGTGCACCGCGTCCGGGCCGTCAGCCAGCCGCAGCGTGCGAAGATGGGTCCACATGCGCGCCAGCGGGAAGTCCTGGCTGATCCCTGCCGCGCCATGCATCTGCACGGCCTCGTCGGTGATCTTCAGCGCGATGCGCGGCGCCACCACCTTGATCTGCGAGATCCAGGGCGCGGCCGCCCGGGTGCCGACCGTGTCCATCATGTAGGCGGCCTTCAGGCAGAGCAGGCGCGCCATCTCGATCTCCATGCGGCTTTCCGCGATGATGTCGTAGTTGGCGCCCAGTTCCGCGAGTTTCTTGCCGAAGGCCGTGCGCGACAGCGAGCGCCGGCACAGCGCCTCGAGCGCGCGCTCGGCCTGCCCGATGGCGCGCATGCAGTGATGGATGCGGCCCGGCCCGAGCCGGCCCTGCGCCACCTCGAAGCCGCGCCCGCGCCCATGCACGAGGTTGTCCTTCGGCACGCGCACGTTCTCGAAGCGGATATGCATGTGGCCGTGCGGCGCGTCGTCCTCGCCATAGACCTGCATGGGCCGCAGCACCGTCACGCCCGGCGTGCCGGCCGGGACCAGGATCATGGAATGGCGCTTGTGCTTGTCGGCCTCCGGATCGGTCTGGCACATCACGATGTAGATCTTGCAGCGGGGGTCGCCCGCGCCCGACGCCCACCATTTCTCGCCGTTGAGGACCCACATGTCCCCGTCCAGCCTGGCGTCCAGGGCGATGTTGGTCGCGTCCGACGAGGCCACGCCCGGCTCCGTCATCAGGTAGGCGGAGCGGATCTCGCCCTCCAGCAGCGGCGCCAGCCACTGGGCTTTCTGGGCGGGCGAGCCGTAGCGCTCGAACACCTCCATGTTGCCGGTGTCGGGCGCGGAGCAGTTGAAGGTCTCCGCACCGAGCGGCGACTTGCCCATCTCCTCGGCCAGATAGGCGTATTCGACCGTGGTGAGCCCATATCCCCGGTCGGAATCGGTGAGCCAGAAATTCCACAACCCGCGCTCGCGCGCCTTGGCCTTGAGGCTGTCCAGGATCTCCAGCTGCCTCGCGGTGTGGACGAAGCGGTCGCCCGCCTTGCCCACCTCCTCCTCGAACTCCCGCTCCAGCGGGATGATCTCGTCCTGGACCATGGTCCGGACCTGATCCAGCAAGGGCCGGAGCTTCTCGGTGACGCCGAGATTCATGGAGCCGACGACCGGCTGACCGAGCGACATGGATGTCCTCCCCTGGACCGCCTCCCGGCGGAATGCGGTTTCGCCGTTCAGGCGACCTCGAACAGGCCTGCGGCGCCCATGCCGCCGCCGACGCACATGGTGACGACGACGTAGCGCACGCCGCGCCGCTTGCCTTCGATGAGCGCGTGGCCGGTCATGCGCGCGCCGGACATCCCGTAGGGATGCCCGATCGAGATCGCGCCGCCGTCGACATTGAGCCTCTCGTCGGGGATGCCGAGCCGGTCGCGGCAGTAGATCACCTGCACGGCGAAGGCTTCGTTGAGCTCCCACAGCCCGATGTCGTCGACCGTCAGGCCATGCTGCTTGAGAAGCTTCGGGACGGCGAAGACGGGCCCGATGCCCATCTCGTCCGGATCGCAGCCGGCCACCGCCATGCCGCGATAGATCCCGAGCGGCTGAAGGCCGCGCCGCTCCGCCTCGCGCGCCTCCATGAGGACGCTCGCCGACGCTCCGTCGGACAGTTGCGAGGCGTTGCCGGCCGTGATGAACCGGCCCTCGCGGATGCGCTGGCCGTCCTTGAAGACCGGCTTCAGCGCGGCGAGCTGCTCGGCCGTGGTGCCGGGCCGGTTGCCCTCGTCCTTGGCGAGCCGCGTCTCCACCGGCGAGACCGCGCCGGTCGCCTTGTCCTGCGCCAGCATGACGCTCGGCATGGGCACGATCTCGGCGTCGAACCGGCCCGCCGCCTGCGCGGCGGCGGTGCGCGCCTGCGACTGCGCCGCATAGGCGTCCTGCGCCTCGCGGCTGACCCCGTAGCGGTCGGCCACCACCTCGGCCGTCTCCAGCATGCTCATATAGAGGGCCGGCATCCGCTCCACGAGCCAGGGATCCTGCGCCCGGTAGCGGTTGGCGTGCTCGTTCTGGCAGAGCGAGATGGACTCCAGCCCCCCGCCCACCGCCACCGTCATGCCGTCGACCACGATCTGCTTGGCCGCGATCGCGATGGCCATGAGGCCGGAGGCGCATTGCCGGTCCACGCTCATGCCGGGCGTGGACACCGGGAGCCCCGCCCGCATGGCGGCCTGGCGCCCGATATTCATCGTGGTCGAGCCCTGCTGCAGGGCGGCGCCCATGACGACGTCCTCGATCTCGGCGGCGTCCACGCCCGCGCGGGATGCAGCGGCCGCGATGGCGTGCCCGCCCAGCGCCTGCGCCTGGGTGTCGTTGAACGCGCCGCGATAGGCCTTGCCGATCGGCGTGCGCGCCGTCGAAACGATGACCGCCTCCCGCATCATCTCTCTCCCTTACCGGCTCGCCTTGAGGTCGACGCCTTTGGCCTTGGCCGCCATGGTGACGAACTTGTCCGTCTGGTGGAAGGCTTCCGTGAGCTCGCGCTCATGCGTCGTGTCGGAGATGGCGGCGAAATGCGCCGCCACGCCTTCCGGCGTCCGCTGCGCCTCGTCGAGATAGACGCCCTCCGTCTCGGTCACCACCGTCTGGGCGAACACGCCCGCGCCGGCGCACAGGATGGTGCGCGAGGGCGCGACCTCCGAGACCAGGAAGAGCACGCCCGGCGTGATCGTTTCGGGGCGCAGCAGCTCCAGCGCCGCGGGCGACATCAACTGTTCGGTCATCCGCGTCGCCGCGGTCGGGGCGAGAGTGTTGACCCGGATGTCGTGCTTGCGGCCTTCCAGGTGCAGCACGTTCATCAGCCCCAGCATGGCGGCCTTCGCGGCCCCGTAATTGGATTGACCGAAATTGCCGTAGAGGCCGGACGACGACGAGGTGAACACGATGCGCCCGTAATTCTGACGGCGCATAGTCTCCCAGACGGCCTTCGTGCAATGGACCGAGCCCATCAGGTGCACGTCGACCACCTTGCGGAAGTCCTCTATCTCCATCTTGGCGAAGCTGCGGTCGCGCAGGATGCCGGCGTTGTTGACCAGAATGTCGACCCGGCCCCATGCGGCCAACGTCGCGTCGACCATGCCGGTCACGGCGGCGAAATCGGTGATGTCCACCCCGCTCGCCATGGCCTCGCCCCCGGCGGCCCGGATCTCCTCCACCACGCGCTCGGCCGCCGTGGCGGACCCGCCGGAGCCGTCCAGCGCGCCTCCCATGTCGACTGCCACGACCTTCGCGCCGCGCGCCGCAAGCCCCAGCGCATGGCTGCGGCCGAGCCCGTTGCCCGCCCCGGTGACGATCGCCACACGCCCGTCGAATCGAATGTCCATCGTTGCGCTCCTCAGCCCAGCACGCGCAAGGTGAGCCAGTCGGCCACGAGGGCGGGCTTGTCCTGCCCCTCGATCTCCACCGTCGCGCCGACGCGCAGCATCAGTTCGGCCGCAGAGCGCTCGACGATCTCGCGCAACGCGAACCGGCCGCGCACGCGCGAGCCGGGCTTGACCGGACTGACGAAGCGCAGGCGGTCGAAGCCGTAATTCACCCCCATGGCCGATCCCTCCAGCGAGGGCACGGCGTCATAGGCCATGACGCTCAGCAGCGAGAGCGTCAGGAAGCCGTGCGCGACGGTGCTCCCGAACGGGGTCTCGGCGGCGCGGACCGGATCGATGTGGATGAACTGCCGGTCATGGGTCAGCGCCGCGAAGCGGTCGATCATGTCCTGCGTGACGTCGATCCAGGCGGAGACGCCGATCTCCTGGCCCACCAGCCGCTGGTAGGCGTCCAGCGACAACGCCCGGCGCGGGCCGGCGACGGGGAGAGTTTCGCCGCTCATGCGTCGTCTCCAAACAGCCGGTGGCCGCTGTCGACCGAGACGCCGCCGTCGAGCGGCAGGATCGCGCCCGTCGTGTAGGCGCCCCCACGGCCGCACAGGAACAACAGCGCGCCGGCGATGTCGCTCGGCCGGCCGATGCGCCCCATCGGCACCGTGGACGCCGTCTTGGCCCGGACCGCCTCGTCCTGCGTGGCGAAGGCCATCATGCGGCTCTGGAAGGGGCCGGGCGCAAAGGCGTTCACGGTGATCGGCCGATCCGCCAGCTCGCGCGCCAGGATGCGGGTGAGGTGATGCACGGCGGCCTTGGAGGCGGCGTAAGAGTACGGGCCATGGCCCAGCGGGGCCGAGCCCATCACCGAGCCCAGATTGACCACGCGGGCCGGGTCGTCCAGCGACGCGGCCGCGGTGAGCTCGGGCAGGAGCTCGCGCGTCAGCGTGAACAGGCCGGCCACGTTGACGGAGAACACGCCGTCCCAGGCCTTCCAGGGGAAGCTCTCCAGCGGCTCGCCCCAAGTCTTGCCCGCATTGTTGACCAGAATGGAGAGCGAGCCGCCCACCCGCGACTTCACCTCGGCGGCCAGCGCCGCCACCCCGGCTTCGGTTCCGACGTCGCCGGCGAAGCCCTCGCATCGCCCCGGCGCGCCCAGCGCATTCAGCTCCGCCGCGACCGCCTCGCAGGCCTGGCCCTTGCGCGATGCGATGAGCACCCGGGCGCCGGCCTGCACCAGCGCCTCGGCGCACATGCGCCCGATGCCGGTGGAGCCTCCGGTGACGAGCGCGGTCTTGCCGGCGACGGAGAACAGTGACGACAGGTAGTCCATGCGGGCGCTCTCATGGGGACTGCGGGTGGGGCGGACGCGGATTCAGCCTAGCCCGCCCGGCCACATACCGGGTAGTATGCAGCCGCGCCGGACCGGATGTCCAGCCCGGCGCAAGGCCGTCCGCCAGGAGCCCCGAAGCCGAGATGAGCACGCCGGCAGCCGTCGCCCGATCCCGCGCGCCGCGCGCGGCCGACCCGGCCCAGCGCCGCGACGAGATCCTGGCGACCGCGGCCGAGTGCTTCATGGTCAACGGCTTCGACGCGACCTCGATCGACATGATCGCGCGCCGGATGGGAGCCACCAAGGGGCTCATTTATCACCATTACCCGGCGAAGGCGGACCTGTTCTTCGCCGTGATCGACTACGGGATGGACCTGTGCTTCGCCGCCGCCGAGCCGGCCGCCCGCCAGGAGGGCGACGGCGCCGCGCGCCTCCTGGCCGTGCTGGAGGCGCACGCCATGACGATGATGGAGAGCGTGGCGTTCCAGAAGGTGAACACGCAGGGCGTGGAGATGCACCTGCATGGCGCGAGCACCCCGGGCCAGCGCGCCATGCTGGCGCGCCTCACCGGCCGCCGCGACGCCTTCGAGGCGCTGATCGGCGGCGTGGTGGCGGATGGCGTCCGCGACGGGAGCCTCGCGGTCGACGACGCGCCGCTCGCCGTGAAAACGCTGCTCGGCGCGATCAACTGGATGACGATCTGGTACCGCCCGCGGCCGACCGACACGCCAGAGAGCCGGCGCGGCGTCGCCGGGCGGATCGCACGGACGCTGCTGGCGGGCGTCGCCAGCCGCTGACCGCCTTGGCGTTCGGCCCCGGCCTCGCCTAGGCTGGCGGCTCGGAGCGGGAGGCGCGCGATGCGGCTTTGGATCAAGGACCCCTTGGCGATCATGGCCGAGGGCGCGGCCCGCGGCGTCGTGGTCGAGGGCGGCGCCATCGCCGCATGCGTCCCGGCCGGGGGCCCCGATCCGGAGCGCATCGACGCCGTCTTCGACGCCTCGCGCCACGTCGTGATTCCGGGGCTGATCAACACCCATCACCATTTCTACCAGACGCTGACCAGGGCCCATCCGGCGGCGATCAACAAGGAGCTGTTTCCCTGGCTCCAGGCGCTCTACCCGATCTGGTCGCGGCTGGACCCGGAGAGCTTCCGCGTCTCGGTCCGGCTCGCTTTGACGGAACTGCTGCTGTCGGGCTGCACCACCGCGGCCGACCATCACTACCTGTTCCCCCGCGGCCTCGAGCAGGCGGTGGACATCGAGGTGGAGGAGGCGCGCGCGCTGGGCGTGCGGCTCACCGTGACGCGCGGGTCGATGAACCTGTCGCAGAAGGACGGTGGCCTGCCGCCCGATTCCGTCGTGCAGGACGAGGACGAGATCCTGTCGGACAGCGAGCGGGTCCTGCGCCTGTTCCACGATCCGAGCCCCGGAAGCGTCACGCAGGTGGCGCTGGCCCCCTGCTCGCCCTTTTCGGTCACCAAGCGCCTGATGGCCCAGACCGCGGCCCTGGCCGAGCGGTACGACTGCCGGCTGCACACCCATCTGGGCGAAACGCGCGACGAGGACGCCTTCTGCCTGGCGACCTACGGCGCCCGTCCGCTCGACCTGCTGGAGGAGGTCGGCTGGCTCGGCCCGCGGACCTGGCTGGCGCACGGGATCCATTTCGACGACGCCGAATGCGCGCGGCTGGGCCGCCATGGCGTCGGCGTCTGCCACTGCGCGGCGTCGAACGCCGTCCTGGCGTCGGGCTTCTGCCGCACTCTGGACCTGGAGGCCGCCGGGGCGCCGGTCGGCCTCGGCGTCGACGGCTCGGCCTCGAACGACGCGTCCAACATGATGGAGGCGGTGCGTCACGCCCTCATGTTCCAGCGCCTCCACTACGGCTCGGCCAGCCGGGTCACGCATCTCGACGCGCTGCGCTGGGCCACGCAGGGCTCGGCCCGCTGCCTCGGGCGCGACGACATCGGCGCGATCGCGCCGGGGCTTCAGGCGGACCTTGCGCTGTTCACCCTCGACGAGTTGCGCTTCTCCGGCGCGCACGACCCGTTGGCGGCCCTGGTCCTGTGCGGCGCGCACCGCGCCGACCGGGTCATGGTGGGCGGCGTCTGGCGCGTGGTCGACGGCTCGCCCGTGGGCGTCGACCTCGCCCGGCTCCGGGCCGAGCACGGCCGCGCCGCCCTGCGCTTCGCCTGACCGCCCGGCCTCTTTAACGGGCCGGCGTCGGCGCGATCGGCAGCGCCGTGGTGGATTTCACCCGCTCCATGGCGAAGCGGGAGCTGACGTTCTTCAACGGGATGGCGGCGATCAGGCGCTTGTAGAACGCGTCATAGGCGGCCATGTCGGGGGCCACCACCCGCAGCATGTAGTCCACGTCGCCCGCCATCCGGTAGACCTCGAGCACCTCCGGCATGGCGGAGACGAGCGCGGCGAACCGGGCGAGCCACTCCTGCGAATGGTCGCCGGTCTCCACGGAGACGAAGACCGTCAGCCCCAGCCCCAGCTTCTCGGGGTTCAGCAGCGCGACCCGGCGCTCGATGAGCCCCTCCGCCTCGTAGCGCTGGATGCGCTTCCAGCAGGGCGTCTGCGACAGCCCCACCTGGCTGGCGATCTCGGCGATCGACAGCGTCGCGTCGCGCTGCAGCAACTCCAGGATCTTGCGGTCGACTGCGTCCATCTCCCGAGTCTCGCCCATGAAGAATGATCCACTCCTGATCTGGAGGTAAGTAGCATAACTTTCTTAATTCACGCCATAGAGTTGCCAGTCGCAGAAGAATTTTCCATTCTAAGGTTCATTGCTTCTCCTGTCCCGCTTCGGGGCGCAGCGCCTTGTGACCCCGATGGATGCTCAAACCCTTTCGCAAACGCTCAGCGGCCTCGACCTCGTGGGCCGCCTAGCCGCTCTGTCCAGGCTGGTCTCTGGCCGGCTGACCTTTACGACGAGCTTCGGCCTGGAGGACCAGGCGATTCTCCACGCCATCGCGGAATCCAACGCCCGCGTGACGGTGGCGACGCTCGACACCGGCCGTCTCTTCCAGGAGACCTACGAGGTCTGGGCCGCCTCGCAGGCGCGCTACGGCGTCGCGATCGCCGCCTTCGCGCCCCGGACGGAGGACGTCGAGGCGCTGGTCGCGGCCCAGGGCCCCCAGGGCTTCCGCGCTTCCGTCGAGGCCCGCAAGGCCTGCTGCGGCGTCCGCAAGGTGGAGCCCCTGCGCCGCGCCCTGGCCGGCGCCTCGGGGTGGATCACCGGTCTCAGGGCCGAGCAGTCGGCCCACCGCGCCGCGACGCCGCTCGCCGAAGTCGACGCGGCCTTCGGGCTCTTGAAGATCAACCCGCTGGCCGACTGGACCCGCCGCGAGGTGGCGGACTACGTCGCCGCGCGCGGCGCGCCCTACAACGCGCTGCATGATCGCGGCTATCCGTCCATCGGCTGCGCGCCCTGCACCCGCGCGGTCGCGCCGGGCGAGCCGGAGCGCGCGGGCCGCTGGTGGTGGGAGGACGAGGCCCGCAAGGAGTGCGGCCTTCACGTCGCCGCGGACGGCCGGCTGGTCCGCTCGGCCGCGCCGGTCGCGGAGGCGGCGCGATGACCCAGCTCACCCATCTGCAGAAGCTCGAGGCGGAGTCGATCCACATCCTGCGCGAGACGGTCGCCAGCTGCGACAATCCCGTGCTGCTCTACTCCATCGGCAAGGACTCCGCGGTCCTGCTGCACCTGGCCCTGAAGGCCTTCTATCCGGGCCGCCTGCCCTTCCCGGCGCTGCATGTGGACACCACCTGGAAGTTTCGCGAGATGATCGACTTCCGGGACCGGCGCGCGAAGGAGCTCGGCCTGGACCTCATCGTCCACGTCAACCAGGAAGGCCTGCGCGCCGGCGTGAACCCGTTCGACTCCGGCTCGCGCGTCCACACCGACGTGATGAAGACGCAGGGCCTGCGGCAGGCGCTCGACAAGCACGGCTTCGACGCCGCCATCGGCGGGGCCCGCCGCGACGAGGAGAAGTCGCGCGCCAAGGAGCGGGTCTTCTCCCTCCGCAGCGCCGAGCATCGCTGGGATCCGAAGGCCCAGCGGCCGGAGCCCTGGCGGCTCCACAACACGCGCAAGCGCCCCGGCGAGAGCTTCCGGGTGTTCCCGCTGTCCAACTGGACCGAGGCCGACGTGTGGGACTACGTCGCGCGCGAGGCCATTCCGGTCGTGCCTCTCTATTTCGCCGCGCCGCGGCCGGTGGTTCTGCGCGACGACGCCTGGATCATGCGCGACGACGACCGCATGGCGCTGCGGCCGGGCGAGGTCGTCGAGACCCGCATGGTCCGCTTCCGGACGCTCGGCTGCTACCCGCTGACCGGCGCGGTCGAGAGCTCCGCCGCCACCCTGCCCGAAATCATCGCCGAGATGCGCGGCTCGCGGACCTCCGAGCGGCAGGGCCGCGTCATCGACCACGACGGGTCGGGCTCCATGGAGCAGAAGAAGCAGGAAGGCTATTTCTGATGCGCGCCGCCGCGGCCAGGGCCGCACCCCTTCCGATCGCCGCCGCCGAGCCGCAGAGCGCCCGCGGCCTCCTTCGCTTCATCACCTGCGGCTCCGTCGACGACGGCAAGTCGACCCTCATCGGCCGGCTGCTCTACGATTCACGCCAGGTCCACGAGGACCAGCTCGAGGCCCTGGGCCGCGACAGCCGCCGCTTCGGCACGCAGGGCGAGAAGCTCGACCTGGCGCTGCTCGTGGACGGGCTCTCGGCCGAGCGCGAGCAGGGCATCACTATCGACGTCGCCTACCGGTACTTCGCCACGCCGCGCCGCACCTTCATCGTCGCCGACACGCCCGGGCACGAGCAGTACACCCGCAACATGGCGACGGGCGCGTCCACGGCCGACTGCGCCATCGTCCTCGTCGACGCCCGCAAGGGCGTGCTGCCCCAAACCCGGCGGCACTCGTTCATCGTGTCCATGCTCGGCGTCCGCCAGGTGATCCTGGCCGTGAACAAGATGGACCTCGTCGGCTATGACCAGGCGGTCTTCGACGCCATCGTGACCGACTACCGGGCGCTCGCGGCCGGCCTCGGCTTCGAAGGCGTCGCCGCCGTGCCCCTCTCGGCGCTGGAGGGCGACAACGTCGCGACGCGTTCCTCCGCCATGCCGTGGCATGCGGGGCCGAGCCTCCTGGAGACGCTGGAGACCGTCGACGCAGCCACCTCCGCGGCGCCCCAGGCGCGGTTCAGGTTTCCGGTGCAGTGGGTGAACCGCCCCAATCTCGATTTCCGCGGCTTCGCCGGGACGATCTCGGGCGGCTCGGTCGCCCCTGGCGACGCGGTCGCGGTGCTGCCCGGCGGCAGGCGCTCGCGCGTGGCCCGCATCGTCACGCAGGACGGCGACCTGCCGGAGGCCGTGGCGGGCCAGGCCGTCACCCTGACGCTCGCCGACGAGATCGACGTCTCGCGCGGCGACGTGCTGGTCAGCGTCGACGAGAGCCTGTCGGCCCGCAAGGCCTTCGCGGCGCGGGTTCTCTGGATGGCCGAGCGCCCCCTGCGGCCCGTCGAGGAGCTGCAGCTGCGCCTCGCCGCCGCGACGGCGACGGCCCGCGTCACCGTCCTGGGCGTCACCGACATCCACACCTTCCGGAGCGAGCCGGCCCAAACGCTGGCGCTGAACGCCATCGGCCTGACCACCATTGCGCTGGACCGCCCCGTCGTCCTGGCCGACTACCGGGACGACCGCGAGCTTGGCGCCTTCATCCTGGTTGATAAGGTGACGGGCGACACCGTCGCGCTCGGACTGGTGGATTTCCGCGCGTCCGCGTTGGCGCAGGTTTCGGCCGAGGGCGCGGCGTCGGAGCCGAACGCCCGGTCGGTCTGGGCGGTGCGCCTGGCCGGCCGCGTCGCCCGACATCGCGCGCGGTTCATCGAAGAGGCGAGCTGGCGCATCTTGGGCGCCCTCGCGATCGGAACGCTGGCCCAGGCGATGCTGGGCGACTGGCGCATCACGGCCGCGGCCGCGCTCGCCGAGGGCGTGGCGCGCCCCATCCTTCGTGGGGTTCACCAGGCGGCCTGGAGGGCCTCCGAGCAGCGACGCCTCGCCCGCGCCCAGCTCGACGCCGAGGGCAGCGGCATTTGATCGACGAACGACATCGGAGGACCGGCATGACCCGCAAGCGACTTCGACGAGCCATCGACCACGGCCTCGCCCTGCTGGCGCTGGCGTTCTGCCTGGCCGTCGCGGCCGGCGCGCGCGCCCAGACGATCGAACTCCTGAACGTGTCCTACGACCCGACCCGGGAACTCTACCGCGCCATCAACGCCGCCTTCGCCCAGGAGTACAAGGCCAAGACCGGCCGCGCGATCACGATCCGCCAGTCCCATGGCGGATCGGGCGCCCAGGCCCGCACCGTGATCGACGGCCTCAACGCCGACGTGGTCACGCTCGCGCTGGGCGGCGACATCGACGCCATCGCCGAGCGCACGAAGAAGATCCCGGCGGACTGGCAGAAGCGCCTGCCCAACAACGCCTCGCCCTACACGTCGACCATCGTGTTCCTGGTCCGCAAGGGAAATCCGAAGGGGATCAAGGACTGGGGCGACCTCGCCCGTCCGGGCCTGGGCGTCGTCACCCCGAACCCGAAGACCAGCGGCGGCGCCCGCTGGAACTACCTGGCCGCCTGGGCCTGGGCGAAAGCCGCCTATGGGGGCGACGAGACGAAGATCCGCGAGTACATTGCCGCGCTGTTCGCGAACGTCTCGGTGCTGGACACCGGCGCGCGCGGGGCCACGACCACCTTCGCGCAGCGCGGGATCGGCGACGTGCTGCTCGCCTGGGAGAACGAGGCCTATCTCGCCGGACAGGAATTCGGCATGGACAAGTTCGAGATCGTGACGCCCTCGTTGTCGATCCTGGCGGAGCCGCCGGTCGCCGTGGTGGAAGGCAACGCCGGCCCCAAGGGCGTGCTCGAGGCGGCGCAGGCCTATCTCGCATTCCTCTATAGCCCGCAGGCGCAGGCGATCATCGCCAAGCACCACTACCGGCCCGTGAGGCCGGAAGCCGCCGATCCCAAGGACCTCGCCCAGTTCAAGCCGGTCCAGCTCGTCACCATCGACAAGGACTTCGGAGGGTGGGCCAAGGCCCAGCCGGAGCACTTCGGCGACGGCGGGACCTTCGACCAGCTCTACAAGCCCAAGCGATGATCACGCAGGCGCGGACAGCGGCGCGCTGGCGCCAGCCCAGCATCCTTCCAGGCTTCGGGCTTGCGCTGGGCGTCACATTGGCCGCGCTGTCCCTCATCGTGCTGATCCCGCTCGCCGGCCTGGTCCTCAAGGCGGCGAGCATCGGGCCCGCCGAATTCGTCGCGATCGCCCGGTCGGAGCGGACCATCGCGGCCCTGCGCCTGTCCTTCGGGGCCGCGTTCCTGGCTGCGCTCGTCAACGGGATCTTCGGCCTGCTCATCGCCTGGGTCCTGGTGCGCTACCGCTTTCCCGGCCGGCGCATCGTGGACGCCGCCGTGGACCTGCCCTTCGCGATGCCGACGGCCGTCGCCGGGATCGCGCTGGCGTCCGTCTACGCGCCGAACGGCTGGGTGGGCGCGCCGCTGGACGCGCTCGGCCTCAAGGTCGCCTACACGCCCGTGGGCGTCGCGGTCGCGCTGGTCTTCATCGGCCTGCCCTTCGTGGTGCGCACGGTGCAGCCGGTGCTGGAGGAGATCGAGCCGGAGGTGGAGGAGGCGGCGGCGTTGCTCGGGGCGGACCGCGCCAGGGTCGTGGCGACCGTGATCCTGCCCGCCGTCATGCCCGCTTTGCTCACCGGCTTCCTGCTCGCCTTCGCGCGGGCCGTGGGCGAGTACGGCTCGGTCATCTTCATCGCCGGCAACGTGCCGCTCGTCTCCGAAATCGCGCCCCTGCTGATCGTGATCCGCCTCGAGCAGTTCGACTACGCCGGCGCGGCCGTCGTCGGCGTGCTGATGCTGACGGCCTCCTTCATGCTCATCCTGCTCCTCAATCTGCTGCATGGCGGCATGCGCCGGAGGCTCGGCCATGGTTGATGTGGCCGCCCCCCGGCCGGTGCGGCGCGGCCGCCCGGCCCTGCGCAACGAGGGCGCGCTGGTGCGCGGCGCGCTGATCGCCGTTGCGCTGATTTTCCTCGCCTTCGTGCTGGGCCTGCCGCTCCTGTCCGTCTTCGTCGAGGCGTTCCGCAAGGGCTGGGCCATCTACCTGGAGGCGCTGGCCGAGCCGGACGCGCTCGCCGCCGTGCGGTTGACGCTGCTGGTGGCCGCGATCGCGGTGCCGTTCAACGTCGTCTTCGGGCTTTGCGCCGCCTGGGCCATCGCCAAGTTCGAGTTCCGCGGCAAGGCGCTGCTCACCAGCCTCATCGACCTGCCCTTCTCGGTCTCGCCGGTGATCTCGGGCCTCGTCTACGTGCTGCTCTTCGGCGCGCAGGGCGCCTTCGGGCCATGGCTGAAGGCCCATGGCGTCGAGATCATCTTCGCCACGCCCGGGATCGTGCTGGCGACGGTGTTCGTCACCTTCCCGTTCGTCGCCCGCGAGGTGCTGCCGCTCATGCAGTCGCAGGGCAACGCCGACGAGGAAGCGGCCCTGACGCTGGGCGCCTCGGGCTGGCGCGCCTTCTGGACCATCACGTTGCCGAACGTGAAGTGGGGGGTGCTCTACGGCGTCCTGCTCTGCAACGCCCGCGCCATGGGCGAATTCGGCGCCGTCTCGGTGGTGTCGGGCCGTATCCGCGGCCTCACCACCACGATGCCGCTGCATGTCGAGATCCTCTACAACGAATACAACACGGTCGCGGCCTTCGCCGTCGCGTCGCTGCTGGCGCTGCTGGCCCTTGTCACCCTCGTTCTGAAAACCATTCTCGAATGGCGCTACGCCGACCGGCCGTCCGGCGGCGTCTCGCATTGATCGGAGATCGTCCCATGTCCGTGGCCGTCAGGATCGAGGGCGTGAGCAAGTTTTTTGGGCCCTTCGCGGCGCTGCGGGGGGTGTCGCTGGACGTCGCTCCGGCCGAGCTCGTGGCCCTGCTGGGCCCCTCCGGCTCGGGCAAGACCACGTTGCTGCGCGTCATCGCGGGGCTCGAGGAGCCCGACGGCGGGAAGGTCGTCTTCGACGACGTCGAGGCCCAGCACCTGTCCCTGCGCGACCGGCGCATCGGCTTCGTGTTCCAGCATTACGCCCTGTTCCGGCACATGACCGTGGCCGACAACATCGCCTACGGCCTGAGGGCGCGGCCCCGGCGCGAGCGGCCGCCCTCCGACGAGATCCGCCGCCGCGTCGGCCAGCTTCTCGACCTCGTCCAGCTCGTCGGGCTCGAGGCGCGTTTCCCGGGGCAGCTCTCGGGCGGGCAGCGCCAGCGCGTGGCCCTCGCGCGGGCGCTCGCGATCGAGCCGCGCGTGCTGCTGCTGGACGAGCCCTTCGGCGCCCTGGACGCCCGCGTCCGCAAGGACCTGCGGCAATGGCTGCGCGACGTGCACCGCCGCACGGGGCATACGACCCTCTTCGTCACCCATGACCAGGACGAGGCCCTCGAGCTCGCCGACAGGGTCGCGGTCCTGAACGACGGCCATATCGAGCAGGTCGGCGCGCCGGACGACGTCTATGACAAGCCCGCCACGGCTTTCGTCTGCGGCTTTCTGGGCGAGAGCAATCGGCTCGACGTGGAGATTGCGGGCGGGCAGGCTTTCCTGCAGGACCGGCCGATCTTCGCCGCCGCGCATCACAACGGGCGCGGCGCCGGCAAGCTCTTCGTCAGGCCGCAGGACATTCGCATCGAGCCGCCGCATGGGCACGGCATCGCCGGCGTGGTGGCCGCCGTGCGCCGCCACGGCGCGATCCGCAGGGCCGAGGTCGCGGTCACGGGCCTGGCCAGGCGGATGGAGGTGGACCTGCCGAGCGCGATCGCGCCGGCGGTCGGCGAGACAGTCGGGCTCAAGATCGTGAAGGGCTACGCCTTCGCCCGGACCGACTAATTACGAATTGTTTGGACATTGACTTTGATGAGAGTCAAAGCCGGTTTAGACTATCTCGTCTATCTCGAGACAGTCGAACCGGGGACTCCGATGGGCACAGATCGATTGACCAAAGTGGTGGCCGAGGTCATTGCGAACTGCATCCCGGACGCCTTCGCCCAGCCCGCGACATCAAGACTGGCGCGTGTGCGTTTTGACCTGGACGGGGATTTCTCGTCCCGCGAGCGCGCCGCTTTTTTGAGCCTCGCCGACGAGATCCTGGCCGTCCTGGCGGAGACCCGGGAGCGGAACGAGCCCTGACGGACCAGGCCCGGGTCGCGCCGCTCCCGCGTGGCCGTTCTCAGGCCGCGATCACCGTCAGATGGGCCAGCAATGTCGTATGGGCGTCATCGGCGCTGATGTCGTAATGGGTTCCGCCCGCATCCGTCGTCGTCGTGTAGCGCGACGCGGCGTCCGCCACCGTCACCGTGTCGTTCCCGGAGGCCGAGGTCTGCAGCGTCAGGCTCTTGGCGGCGTCCGTCATCGCGGCGGCCTGTGCGCCGCTGACCGACACCGTGGCGCTGACGCCCGCGGCCCGGAAATCGATGACCTCGACATTGGTGAGCGCCGCCGCGAGATCCGCGCTGGCGAAGGACGAGCCCGAATTGGCCGCGACCGCCACCGTATCTGTCCCGGTCCCGCCATCGACGCGCGCCGCCAGGGTCAGCGAACTGCCGTCGATGGTGAAGGCGTCATTGCCGCCGCCGCCCGCAAGCGTGTCGGCGCCCCCGCCGCCCACGATGGTGTCGGCGCCCGCGCCGCCGGTCAGCGCATTGGCTGACGTGTTGCCGGTCAGCGCATTGGCCCCGGTGGCCGAACCGATCACGTTTTCGATCCCCGACAGCACGTCCCCGGCCTCGTGGCCTGATCCTCCCGGATTCTGGGCGCCCGCCACCGTGAGGTCGACGGTGACGCCGACGGTGGAAGCCGCATAGTGAGCCGTATCGGTTCCGGCTCCGCCGGTGAGCGTATCGGCTCCTCCGCCGCCGATCAGGGTGTCGTTGCCCGACCCGCCGACGAGCCTGTTAGCGCCGCTGTCGCCCGTCAGGCTGACCGCGACCGTGAGCGCGCTGGCGTCCACGGACTCAAAGCCGGTCACCACCACGGAGTCGCCGATCGTCTGGTCGGCCACGCTCGACAGGTCGACCGTCACGCCGGACAGCAGCACGAGCGTGTCGTGCCCGGCCCCGCCCGTGATGGAGGTCTCCGTGCCGCGGTAGAAGATCCAGTCGTTGCCCGTGCCGCCAAAGAGCGTGTCGGAGCCCCCGCCGCCATCGAGGGTGTCGCCGGCCGCGCCGGCGGTGATCAGGTTGGCGCTCGAAGTTCCGGTGAGCGCGTTCGCGGCGGTGGCCGAGCCGGTCACGTTCTCGATGCCGGACAGGATGTCGCCCGCCGCGTCGCCGCCCGACTGCGAGGTCGCCAGCGACAGGTTCACCGTGACCCCCACGGTCGATGCGGAGTAGTCGGCCAAATCCGTCCCCGCGCCGCCCGCCAGCGTATCGGCGCCGGCTCCGCCCGCCAGCGTATCGGCTCCGGATCCGCCGACGAGCGAATTCGCGCCCGTGTCGCCCGTCAGCCTGTTGGCTCCCGTGAGGGACCCGGTGACGTTCTCGAAGCCCGAGAGCACGTCGCCGGCCGCAAGGCCGCCGGACTGGGCGGTCGATAAAGCGAGGTTGACGGTGACGCCCGCAGTCGAACCCGAATAGTCCACCGTGTCGACGCCGGCGCCGCCGCTCATCGTGTCCGCGGCGGCTCCGCCGGTGATCACGTTGGCGTTGGAATCGCCGGTCAGGACGTTGGAGGCCGTTCTGGAGCCTATCAGGTTCTCGAACCCGGAGAGCACGTCGCCGGCCGCGTCGCCTCCTGACTGCGAGGTTGACAGGGCCAGGTTGACCGTGACCCCTGCCGTGGAGCCCGAATAATCGACCGTATCGGTTCCTGCCCCGCCGTTCAGAGTGTCCGCCACGGCGCCCCCGGTGATCACGTTGGTGTTGGAGTCGCCGGTCAGGACGTTGGAGTCGGTCCTGGAGCCCACGACGTTCTCGATGCCGGACAGGGTGTCGCCCGCCGCGTCGCCCCCCGACTGCGAGGTGGCGAGGCTGAGATTGACGGTGACCCCGTTCGTGGAGCTCGAGTAGTCGACCGTGTCGACGTCTGCGCCTCCAACGAGGCTGTCCGCGCCGGCTCCGCCGACGAGCGTGTCGGCGCCGGCGCCGCCCGTGAGCGTGTCGGCCTGCGAGCCGCCCGTGAGGACGTTGGCGATGGCGTCGCCGGTGAGCACGTTGGATTGCGCGCTGGCGCCCGTGACGTTCTCGATTCCGTTCAGGACGTCGCCGGCCGCGTCGCCGCCGCTCTGGCTGGTGGCGAGCGTGAGGTCGAGGGTGACGCCCGTGGTCGACGACGCGTAGCTGGCGAGGTCGGTCCCGCCCCCGCCGATCAGCAGGTCCGCGCCCGCGCCGCCGATGAGCGTGTCGGCGCCCGCGCCGCCGATGAGCGTGTCCAGGCCCGCGCCGCCGTCGAGCTGGTTGTTGGCCGTGTCGTCGATGACGCGCACGTTGTCGACATAGAGATCTGTGACGGCTCCACCGGCTGCAGTCTGGGCGAACAAAACGCTGGAAGTCGTGCTGGTGGCCGTAAACGTGATCACGTTGGTGGCGAAGCCCGAGGTTGGGGCATTGATCGCATAGGCCTGGCCGCCGACCGTCACGGTTCCGGCGTTGGTTCCAGGGTCCATGGCGTCAAACACGAGCGTGTAGGTCTGGCCGATTACGGTCGTCAGGTTCTGCGCGACGCCGTTGCTCTGGTTTGCCGTAGTGCCGCCGATCGCGAGGGATTGGGAGCCTTCGCTGGACGAGCCGGCGACCTGGTTCGAATTGCCCCAGGGTGCGTACCATTGTCCGCCAAGAACGTTGGTGCCGCCGGTTCCGCCGGCCTCGAACCCGCCATTCGACACGATGTTGCGGCCAGCGTAGAGCGTGTCGTTGCCGCCCGCGCCGGACAGCGTGTCGGCGCCCGCGCCGCCGATCAGCATGTTGGCGCTGCCGTCGCCCGTCAGCGCGTTGGCGCCGGTGGCCGAGCCAGTGACGTGGGTCATGCCGGTGACGACGTCGCCCTGCGCCTCGCCGCCGGAATACGCCCCGGCGGTGAGGTTCACGGTGACGCCGCCCGCCGACCGCGAGTAGTCGATCGTGTCGACGCCGCCACCACCCGCGATGGTGTCGGCCGCGAGGCCGCCCGCGAAGACGTTGTTCGTCGCCGTGCCGGTCAGCACGTTGCCGCCAACCGCCGCGCCGAAAACGCCCTCGATGGTGTTGAGGATGTCGCCCTGGGCGTCGCCGCCCGATTGCGAGGTGGCGAGGCTCAGGTTCACCGTCACGGCGCTGGCCGAGGTGCGATAGTCCGCCACGTCCAGATCCGCGCCGCCGATGAGCGAATCCGCGCCGCCGCCGCCGATCAGCGTGTCCGCGCCGGCCGCGCCGTCCAGGGTGTCGTTGGACGCTCCGCCGGTGATGACGTTGTCGCTCGCGTTTCCGGTGCCGCCGAAGGCTCCAGCGCCGACGGAGATCAGGTTTTCGATGTTCGCCGCGAGGCTCCAGATGCTCCGTAACGAAGAGACCGTATCGATGCCTTCCCCGGCGTTCTCGGTCGTCACTGCGGTGACTGTAAGGGTGATGTAGCTGTCGTTGCCGGTTCCGCCCACCATCCAGCCGCCGAGGCCTCCCGGCCGCATGCTGGTGTCGAGCACGTCGTCGCCGGCGCCGCCGACGAGGCTTTCCAGGGAGGTTCCGGTCGAACCCAGGATCGTGTCGTTGAAGCTGGAGCCCACCACGGTGGTGATGCCCGAGAGGATGTCGCCCTGGGCGTCGCCGCCCGATTGCGCGGTCGACAGGCCGAGATTCACGCTGACGGCGGCCGACGAGCCTAAGTAGCTCGCCGTGTCGGAGCCGCCGCCGCCTGTGATCCGGTCCGCGCCCGCGCCGCCGATGATGACGTCGTTGCCGAGGCCGCCGTCGATGGTGTCGGCGAACGAGCCGCCCACGATGTTGTCGTTGCCGCCGTCGCCGTTCAAAACATTGCCGGCCGTATCTTCGAAGATGTGAACGGCGTCCACGGCCACGTCGGACACGTTCGACGCCGATGGGCCGAGGGTGTGCGCAAACGAAAGCAGGGTCGAGGTGCTGCTTGCAACGAAAGTGATGGCGTACGTCGTGAAAACGTTGCTGGGCGCGTAGGTGACGCTCTGCCCGCCCACGTCGACCCTGACCAGGTCGGGGGTGTAGCTTGCGGACATGCGCAAATCGAAAGTCAACGTATAGGCTTGGCCGAGAACCGTGGTCAGCGTTTGCGAGAGGACGTTGCCATAGCCGATGTCCGTGGCGCTTCCGTTGCCGTCCAGCAGGTAGCCCTGGTTTCCCTCGGTGCTCGCGAAACCCGGGTTGTTCGCCTGGCCGCCGAAGGCGTTGCCTGAAATGGTCCAGCCCGGTGCCACGCCGTTTCCTGCGCCGCCGATCTCAAAGCTTCCGTTCACCACGAGATCGCGGCCGCCGAAGATGCGGTCGTCGCCGCTGCCGCCCGAGATCGTATCCGCTCCGAGCCCGCCCACGAGGGTGTCCGCGGCGAAGCCGCCCGTCAGTGCGTTCGCCGCCCCGCTGCCGGTGAGAAGGTTGGATGCCGTCGACGAGCCCAAGACGTGGGTGATCCCTGACAGCACGTCCCCGGCGGCCTCGCCTCCGGCCTGCGAGGTCGCGACGTTCAGGTCCACGGTGACGCCCGCGGCCGAGGCGGAGTAATTGACCATATCGGCGCCGCCATTGCCCACGATCGTATCGGCGCCCGCGCCGCCATAGAAAGTGTCGGCGCCGGCGCCGCCGGTCATGGCGTTCGCGCCGCTCGTGCCTGACAGCACGTTGGCGCCCGTCGCCGAGCCGCGCACGTTCTCGATGCTGGACAGGATGTCGCCGGCCGCGTCGCCGCCGCTCTGGCTGGTGGCGAGGCTGAGGTCGACGGTGACGCCCGCGGTGGACGTGGCGTAGTCCGCCAGGTCCGTCCCGCCGCCGCCGTTCAGCGTGTCCGCGCCGGCGCCGCCGATCAGCGTGTCGTTGGCGTTGCCGCCCGTCAACACGTTGTCGGCGCTGTTGCCCGTCAACACGTTCTGGCTGACCGAGTTGCCGATGACGTTCTCGATCGAGACCAGCACGTCGCCGTCGCTGGCCGACTGTGCGGTCAGATCGACCGTGAGTGGCGTCGTCAAGCCGGAGATCGCCACCACATTGTCGATGGTGCCGGTAAAGGAAGCCGTGCTGGCTTCGATCGCCAACGTCGTCCCGATCGCCACGAATGTGGCCGTGACCGTGCCCGAGGCGCCAAGCGCGCCCGACGTATAGACGACGTTAGTGTTGTTGACCGTGCCGTTAGTGATCCTGAGGTACAAGCCGGTCGTCATCGTGTAATCGAACGAGACGGTGTAGGTCTGGCCGATGGTCAGAACGTTGCTCGCGTAAACGACCGGCGACGCATTCGTCGCTGTTACGACCCCCGAGCCGATGATGACGCCGCTGTTCGTCGTCCAGCCCGACCCGGAGTCGAAGGTCCCGTTCGTCAAGACGTTGGCGTTGTAGTTCGCCGTATCGGTTCCGCCGCCGCCGATGAGCGTATCGCCGCCCGCGCCTCCGGTCAGCGTATCGTTGCCCGAGCCGCCCGTGAGCGCGTTGGCCCCGCCGTCACCCGCGAGCTTGTTGGCGACATTGGCCGCGCCGACGACGTTCTCGATCCCATTCAGCACGTCGCCGGCCGCGTCCCCGCCCGCCTGCGTGGCCGTCGACATGAGATCGACCGTGACGCCCTGCGTGGAAAGCGCATAATCCACGGTGTCGCTTCCGGCGCCGCCGAACATCGTGTCGTTGCCGGCGCCGCCCACGAAGGTGTCGTTGCCGGTTTCGCCCCGTATCCAGTCGTTGCCCGCGCCGCCGTCGAGCAGGTCGGCGCCGCCGCCGCCCATCACGCTGTCGTCGCCGGCGCCGCCGATCAGCGTGTCCCCGGCCGAGCTGGCGGCTGTGACCTGGATGTCGTGAACGAGCACGTCGACGGAGTTGATGCCCGACTGCGTCAGCGACAGAACCGTCGAGGCGCCCGTGGCTGTGAACGTGTAGCTGTAGTTCGCGAAGGTTCCGAGACCGAGAGCGGCCGTGGTCTGGCTGAAGGTGGTGACGCCGCCCGTCGTCGCCAGCACCGCGATGGCCGATGCGCCTGTGCTGCTGACCGTGCGCGTGGCGTCGAAGCTGATCGTGTAGGTCTCGCCGATCGTCGTCGCCAGCGTCTGCGTCGCCACGCCCGCGGAAGGACCGCCGGGGCCGAAGATGTATCCCCCCGCAGTGTCGCCCCCGACGTTGCTGAGGGTCCAGCCGGTGACGCCGCTCAGGCCTGCGCCGTTCCGGGCGATGTTTTCGCCGAACAGGATGTCCGATCCGGCCCCGCCGGTGACGACGTTCGCGCCGCCCGTGCCGGTCAAGGCGTTGACCACCGTGGAGGCAGGCAGGCCGGTATAGACGCTCCAAGGGCCGGCCGTCGCCGTCGCCGCGCCGGTGACGTTCTCGATGGTGAACAGCTGGTCCCCGGCCGCGTCGCCGCCCACCTGGGACGTCGCGACGTTGAGGTCGACATAGACCGCCGTCGCCGAGGTCGAGTAGTCGGCGAGGTCCGCGCCGCCGCCGCCGATGAGCACGTCGGCGCCGCCGCCGCCGATCAGCGTGTCATTGCCCGCGCCGCCCGCCAGGGTGTCCGCCCCGGCCGCCGCGACGCCGGTGAGGTCGTCGCCGATGAGCAGGGTGTTGGCGGTCGAATCGAGCACCCGGATGGCGTCGAGGGCGACGTCGGCGGCGGAGTTCGAGTTCGTCAGATGGTTGAAGGTCAGGGCGGTCGACGTGCTGGTGGCCGTGAAGGTGACCGAGTAGGTCGTCCAGGCGGTCGACTCGGTCACGACGAGCGACTGGTTGCCCGCGTCCACCCGCACCGTGTCCACGCTGCCGGTCGTCAATTTGGTGTCGAACACCAGCGTGTAGGTCTGCCCCGCCACGGTGACGAGGTTCTGCGAGATGATGTTGCCCGCGCCGCCGCCGAAGGCGTCCATGGCGTAGCCTTGCGTGCCCTCGCTGGCGTAGGTGCTGTTCGACGTTCCGCCCGTGGCGTTGCCCGACATCGTCCAGCCGGCCGGGGCGCCCTGGGTCGCGGCGCTGTTCTGGAAGCCGCCATTCACCACGAGGTCGCGTCCGGCGAAGATGCGGTCGATGCCGCCGCCGCCGATGAGCGTGTCGGCTCCGCCGCCGCCCATGACGGTGTCCACGCCGGCGCCGCCGGTCAGCGCGTTGGCGTTGCTGTCGCCCGTCAGGACGTTAGCCACCGTGGCCGATCCCGTGACGTTCTCGACGCCGGTCAGGATGTCGCCCGCCGCGTCGCCGCCGGCCTGCGACGTCGCGAGCGTCAGGTCCACGGTGACGCCCGTAGTCGAGGCCGAGTAGTCGACGAGATCCACGCCGCCGCCGCCGATGAGCACGTCCGCGCCGGCGCCGCCGATGAGCGTGTCGTTGGCGCCGCCGCCCACCAGGGTGTCGACGCCAGCCTCGCCGTTCAGCAGGTTGCCGGCCGTGTCGTCGATGATGTGGACGTTGTCGAGCGCGATGTCGCCGGCGCCGCTGGTGTGCGAGAAGGTGAGGGTCGAGGAGGCGCCGGTCGCCGTGAACGTCACCGAGTACACGTTGAAGACGTTGAGTACGGGAGCGAAGGTGGTTGATTGCCCCCCGGCGTTGACCAGCAGCAGGTCGCCTGCGGTGGTGTTTACGCGCGCGTCGAACACGACGGTGTAGCTCTGGCCGGCGACCGTCGCGAATGTCTGCGCGATGGAGCTGCCGGCGGCGGTTGTGCCGTTGTCAAGATAGACGCCTGCCGCGCCGTCCGAAAACCAGGTGGAACCGGTGCTGACGCCGGAGTTCGCCGTATTGCCGCTGATGGTCCATCCCGAAGCCACGGTGGCGCCAGCCCCAATCGAGCTGAGCTCGAACCCGCCGTTCACGACCAGATCCCGGCCCGCATAGACGCGGTCGTTGCCGGCGCCCGCCAAGACGGTGTCGGCGCCCAGCCCCGCCGTGATGGTGTCGTTCTGCCCGCCGCCCGTGAGCGCGTTGGCGCCGCTGTCGCCCGTCAGCGCGTTCGCGCCCGCCGAAGAGCCGATGACGGATTCCACGCCCACGATCGTGTCGCCCTGGGCGTCGCCGCCCATCTGCGCCGTGGTGGTGTTGGTCAGGTCGACGGTCACGCCCGCCGTCGAGGCGCTGTAGTCGACCGTGTCGAAGCCCGCGCCGCCGATGATGCTGTCGGCGCCCGCGCCGCTCTTCAGCAGGTCGTCGCCCAAGCCGCCGTCGAGCGTGTCGCCCAATCCGGCGAACAGCCGCACATTGTCGATGAAGGGCGACGTGACGTTGCCGCTTTGGGCCAACGTGTCCTGGATGGTGAGGACGTCCGCGCCCCCCGTGCCGGTCACGTTGACCGAGAACGTCGTCCACGCCGTGCTGGTCGCGCTGTAGCTGCCCACCAGCACGCCGTTCCAGTACACGTCGGCGCCGCCATCGGTCTGACCGTTGCGACGGGCGAGGTCCAGCATCAAGGTGTAGACTTGGCCGTTCGCCGTGCTGACGGTCTGCGAAAGGGCGTCCACGCCCGAGGTGTTGTCGAGGTCCAGGTAGCTGAATCCATCGGACGCCTGCTGACCCTGAAAAGTGTTCAGCGACTCGACCTTGCCCGCGCCGTTCCCGCCGGTCCAGCCGGTCATGGTGACGGAGCCGGCGAGGCCATATCCTGGGGCGCCCGTCTCGAAGCTGCCGTTCACCAGCAGGTTGGCGGCCGACACGGCCGTCAGCGTGTCGTTCAGATCGCCGCCCGTGATCGCGTTGACGACCGAATTTCCGGTCAGGACGTTCGCGCCGGTGCGCGAACCCGTGATGAATTCCACTCCCGACAGCACGTCGCCTTGCGCGTCGCCGCCCGTCTGGGACGTGGCGAGCCGCAGATCGACCGTCACGCCCGCGACCGAGTTCGTGTAGTCGGCGAAGTCCGCCGTTCCGGCCCCGCCGGCCAGCGTGTCCGCGCCCGCGCCGCCCACCAGCGTGTCATTGGCCGCGCCGCCCGCGAGGCTGTTGGCGCCTGCGTCTCCCGTAAGCCGGTTGGCGCCCGTCGCCGAGCCCGTCACTTGTTCGATGCCCGACAGGATGTCGCCCCCGGCGTCGCCGCCGGTCTGGGCCAGGCTGGAGGTGAGGTCGACCGTGACGCCCGCCGCGGACGTCGCGTAGTCGACGAGATCCACGCCCGCCCCGCCGGTCAGGGTGTCGGCCCCGGCGCCGCCCCGGAGCGTGTCGGCCCCGCCGCCGCCGACGAGCAGGTTGGCGCTTGCGTCGCCCGTCAGAACATTGGCGCCCGTGGTGGACCCGATGACGTTCTCGATGGAGGACAGCACGTCGCCAGCGGCGTCGCCGCCCGTCTCCGGCGTCGCCACGCTGAGATCCACGGTGACGCCGGCCGTCGAGGCCGAGTAGTCGGCGAGGTCGATTCCCCCGCCGCCATTGAGCGTATCGGCGCCCGCCCCGCCAACGAACGTGTCCGCCGCGGCGCCGCCCGTCAGGATGTTGGCGGCGCCGTCGCCGACCAGCTGGTTCGAGGCGGTCTGCGAGCCCGTCACGTTCTCGATGGCGGACAGGATGTCGCCCTGGGCGTCGCCGCCCGACTGCGACGTCGCGAGGGTGAGATTGACCGTGACGCCGGCCGCCGACGCCGAATAGTCGACGATGTCGGTCCCGGCGCCGCCGGTGAGCGTGTCGGCCCCCGCGCCGCCGATGAGCGTGTCGTTCGCCGCGCCGCCCGTCAGGACGTTCTGCCCGCCGTCGCCCACCAGCCTGTTGGCCGCGGTCGCGGATCCCACCGCGCCCTCGACGCCCGACAGGATGTCGCCGGCCGCGTCTCCGCCGGCCTGGGAGGTGGCGAGGTTCAGGTCGATCGTGACCCCGGCGCCGGACCCGGAATAGTCGGCGACGTCGGCTCCCGCCCCGCCGGTCAGCGTGTCGGCCCCGGCGCCCCCCGTCAGCGTGTCGTTCCCCGATCCGCCCGTGAGCACGTTGGAGCCGGCGTCCCCGATCAGCCGGTTGCCGGCCGTCGCGGAGCCGATGACGTTCTCGAAGCCGGACAGAACGTCGCCTTGCGCGTCGCCTCCGGACTGGTCGGTCGCAAGCCGCAGGTCGACCGTCACCCCCAGGGTGGAGCTCGCATAGTCGGCCGTGTCGACGCCGGCGCCGCCCGTCAGCGTGTCCGCGCCCGCGCCGCCCGTGACCGTGTCGTCGCCGGACCCGCCGACGAACAGGCTGCTCGCCGAGCCGCCGATCAGCCTGTTGGCCCCTGCGCTGGACCCCAGAACGCTCTCGATCCCCGACAGGACGTCGCCCGCGGCGTCGCCGCCGGCCTGGGCGAGGCTGGAGGTGAGGTCGACCGTGACGCCCGCCGCGGACGCCGAATAGTCGACCACATCCGCGCCCGCCCCGCCGGTCAGGGTGTCGGCCCCGGCGCCGCCCCTGAGCGTGTCGGCCCCGCCGCCGCCGACGAGCAGGTTGGCGCCGCCGTCGCCCGCCAGCAGGTTGTCGCCGGCGCTGGACCCGGTGACATACTCGATGGACGACAGGACGTCGCCAGCGGCGTCGCCGCCCGACTGCGAGGTCGCGACCGTCAGATCGACCGTGACGCCGGCCGTCGAGGCCGAGTAGTCGGCGAGGTCGATCCCCCCGCCGCCGTTGAGCGTGTCCGCGCCGGCTCCGCCGATCAGCGTATCGGCACCGGCGCCGCCCGTCAGGACGTTGGCGGCGCCGTCGCCCCTGAGAAGGTTCGAGGCCGTCAGCGAGCCCGTCACGTTCTCGACGCCGGACAGGATGTCGCCCTGTGCGTCGCCGCCCGACTGCGACGTCGCGAGGGTGAGGTTGACGGTGACGCCCGCCGCCGAACCGGAGTAGTCGGCGGTGTCGCTGCCGGCGCCGCCCAGGAGGGTGTCGGCGCCCGCGCCGCCCACAAGGGTGTCGTTCCCGGCCCCGCCGGTCAGCGCATTGGCGCCGGCCGTTCCGATGAGCAGGCTGGCTGCGGTCGCCGACCCGACGACGTTCTCCATCCCGGACAAGATATCCCCGGCCGCATCGCCGCCCGACTGCGCGGTCGCAACGGCCAGGTTCACGGTGACCCCGGACGTCGAAGCCGAGTAGACGGCGGTGTCGGTCCCCGTCCCGCCCACCAGCGTATCGGCGCCCGCGCCTCCGGCCAGCACGTCGTCGCCCTGGCCGCCATCGAGCGAATCGTCGCCGTCGCCGCCCTCGAGCGTGTCGAATCCGCTCTGGCCGATCAGCGTGTCATCGCCTGCGCCGCCGGAGAACGAGACGATTGCATTGGTGGCGGAGGCCAGCTCCATGCGGTTGCCCAGCGCGTTCCCGGCGCCGGTGAAAAGCGTGGTCAGGACCGTCGAGCCGGTTCCGTTCGTGCCGTTGAAGATGAGGTTTTCGACATTTGAGCCCAGCGCATACGAAAACAAGCCGGTGCTGACGGTGTCGACGCCCTCGCCCCCGTTCTCCTGCACTAGCGTGTTGGCGCGCCAGACCACATAGGTGTCGTTGCCGGATCCGCCCTGCAGCGTGTCGACGCCGCTTCCGGCGTAGGCTCCGCCATACAGCGTGTCGTTCCCGGCGCCGCCGATCAGCAGGTTGCCGGCGTCCGTTCCCATCGATTGCAGATATCCGCCCGGCGCGCCGTTGGTCTCGCCATCGGCGACGTAGAGCCGTCCGTCCGTCGCCTTCGACGGATCCTGCGCGAACTGGGCGATGTCGCTGGCCGTGAACCCGCGATTGTAGAACGAGATATTGTCCCAGGACGCGTTGGTGCTGCCGCCGATCGGGGAGTTGCCGGTGTTGACCCCGTAGGTGAAGCTCAGATTGGAGCCGATGATCCCGCCGATGGAAGTCTGTCCGACATTGACGCCATCGACATACACCGACGCGGAGAAGGGCTGAGAGGCGTCCGCCGAGGTGGTGTAGACGATCGTGTGGACCGTCGAGTCGCGGAGTTGGACCGTGTTGGTCGGGCTGGCGTTCAGCGTGAGCGAGGAGGAGATCGGCGTTCCGGAATTGAACAGCCGCAGTTCCGTGAAGCGCTGGACGTCGGCGTCGTCCTGCTGGAACTGGTAGGCCAGCGTGAAGCCCGACGAGAACGCGCCCGCCGTCACGGCCGCCGACATGCTCGTCGGCGCGCCGCCGTTCAGCCAGTAGCCATAACCGACGTCGACCGCAAACAGGGCGTCGTCGCCGTCGCCGCCGTCGAGCGTGTCGCTGCCCAGCCCGCCCACGAGCGTATCGTCGCCCATGCCGCCCGCGAGCGTGTCGGCGCCGGCCCCGCCCATCAGCTTGTCGTGGGTCGCGCCGCCCGTCAGGGCGTTGGCGGCGCCGTCGCCGACCAGCTGGTTCGAGGCGGTCTGCGAGCCCGTCACGTTCTCGATGGCGGACAGGATGTCGCCCTGGGCGTCGCCGCCCGACTGCGACGTCGTGAGGGTGAGATTGACCGTGACGCCGGCCGCCGACGCCGAATAGTCGACGATGTCGGTCCCGGCGCCGCCGGTGAGCGTGTCGGCCCCCGCGCCGCCGATGAGCGTGTCGTTCGCCACGCCGCCCGTCAGGACGTTCTGCCCGCTGTCGCCCACCAGCCTGTTCGCTGCGGTCGCGGATCCCACCGCGCCTTCGACGCCCGACAGGATGTCGCCGGCCGCGTCTCCGCCGGCCTGGGAGGTGGCGAGGTTCAGGTCGATCGTGACCCCGGCGCCGGACCCGGAATAGTCGGCGACGTCGGCTCCCGCCCCGCCGGTCAGCGTGTCGGCCCCGGCGCCCCCAGTCAGCGTGTCGTTCCCCGATCCGCCCGTGAGCACGTTGGAGCCGGCGTCCCCGATCAGCCGGTTGCCGGCCGTCGCGGAGCCGATGACGTTCTCGAAGCCGGACAGAACGTCGCCTTGCGCGTCGCCTCCGGACTGGTCGGTCGCAAGCCGCAGGTCGACCGTCACCCCCAGGGTGGAGCTTGCATAATCGGCCGTGTCGACGCCGGCGCCGCCCGTCAGCGTGTCCGCGCCCGCGCCGCCCGTGACCGTGTCGTCGCCGGACCCGCCGACGAACAGGCTGCTCGCCGAGCCGCCGATCAGCCTGTTGGCCCCTGCGCTGGACCCCAGAACGCTCTCGATCCCCGACAGGACGTCGCCCGCGGCGTCGCCGCCGGCCTGGGCGAGGCTGGAGGTGAGGTCGACCGTGACGCCCGCCGCGGACGCCGAATAGTCGACCACATCCGCGCCCGCCCCGCCGGTCAGGGTGTCGGCCCCGGCGCCGCCCCTGAGCGTGTCGTCGCCGGCGCCGCCGACCAGCCTGTTGGCGCCGCTATCGCCCGCCAGCAGGTTGTCGCCGGTGCTGGACCCGGTGACATACTCGATGGACGACAGGACATCGCCGTCGGCGTCGCCGCCCGACTGCGAGGTCGCGACCGTCAGATCGACCGTGACGCCGGCCGTCGAGGCCGAGTAGTCGGCGAGGTCGATCCCCCCGCCGCCGTTGAGCGTGTCCGCGCCGGCTCCGCCGATCAGCGTATCGGCACCGGCGCCGCCCGTCAGGACGTTGGCGGCGCCGTCGCCCCTGAGAAGGTTCGAGGCCGTCAGCGAGCCCGTCACGTTCTCGACGCCGGACAGGATGTCGCCCTGTGCGTCGCCGCCCGACTGCGACGTCGCGAGGGTGAGGTTGACGGTGACGCCCGCCGCCGAACCGGAGTAGTCGGCGGTGTCGCTGCCGGCGCCGCCCAGGAGGGTGTCGGCGCCCGCGCCGCCCACAAGGGTGTCGTTCCCGGCCCCGCCGGTCAGCGCATTGGCGCCGGCCGTTCCGATGAGCAGGCTGGCTGCGGTCGCCGACCCGACGACGTTCTCCATCCCGGACAAGATATCCCCGGCCGCATCGCCGCCCGACTGCGCGGTCGCAACGGCCAGGTTCACGGTGACCCCGGACGTCGAAGCCGAGTAGACGGCGGTGTCGGTCCCCGTCCCGCCCACCAGCGTATCGGCGCCCGCGCCTCCGGCCAGCACGTCGTCGCCCTGGCCGCCATCGAGCGAATCGTCGCCGTCGCCGCCCTCGAGCGTGTCGAATCCGCTCTGGCCGATCAGCGTGTCATCGCCTGCGCCGCCGGAGAACGAGACGATTGCATTGGTGGCGGAGGCCAGCTCCATGCGGTTGCCCAGCGCGTTCCCGGCGCCGGTGAAAAGCGTGGTCAGGACCGTCGAGCCGGTTCCGTTCGTGCCGTTGAAGATGAGGTTTTCGACATTTGAGCCCAGCGCATACGAAAACAAGCCGGTGCTGACGGTGTCGACGCCCTCGCCCCCGTTCTCCTGCACTAGCGTGTTGGCGCGCCAGACCACATAGGTGTCGTTGCCGGATCCGCCCTGCAGCGTGTCGACGCCGCTTCCGGCGTAGGCTCCGCCATACAGCGTGTCGTTCCCGGCGCCGCCGATCAGCAGGTTGCCGGCGTCCGTTCCCATCGATTGCAGATATCCGCCCGGCGCGCCGTTGGTCTCGCCATCGGCGACGTAGAGCCGTCCGTCCGTCGCCTTCGACGGATCCTGCGCGAACTGGGCGATGTCGCTGGCCGTGAACCCGCGATTGTAGAACGAGATATTGTCCCAGGACGCGTTGGTGCTGCCGCCGATCGGGGAGTTGCCGGTGTTGACCCCGTAGGTGAAGCTCAGATTGGAGCCGATGATCCCGCCGATGGAAGTCTGTCCGACATTGACGCCATCGACATACACCGACGCGGAGAAGGGCTGAGAGGCGTCCGCCGAGGTGGTGTAGACGATCGTGTGGACCGTCGAGTCGCGGAGTTGGACCGTGTTGGTCGGGCTGGCGTTCAGCGTGAGCGAGGAGGAGATCGGCGTTCCGGAATTGAACAGCCGCAGTTCCGTGAAGCGCTGGACGTCGGCGTCGTCCTGCTGGAACTGGTAGGCCAGCGTGAAGCCCGACGAGAACGCGCCCGCCGTCACGGCCGCCGACATGCTCGTCGGCGCGCCGCCGTTCAGCCAGTAGCCATAACCGACGTCGACCGCAAACAGGGCGTCGTCGCCGTCGCCGCCGTCGAGCGTGTCGCTGCCCAGCCCGCCCACGAGCGTATCGTCGCCCATGCCGCCCGCGAGCGTGTCGGCGCCGGCCCCGCCCATCAGCTTGTCGTGGGTCGCGCCGCCCGTCAGGGCGTTGGCGGCGCCGTCGCCGACCAGCTGGTTCGAGGCGGTCTGCGAGCCCGTCACGTTCTCGATGGCGGACAGGATGTCGCCCTGGGCGTCGCCGCCCGACTGCGACGTCGTGAGGGTGAGATTGACCGTGACGCCGGCCGCCGACGCCGAATAGTCGACGATGTCGGTCCCGGCGCCGCCGGTGAGCGTGTCGGCCCCCGCGCCGCCGATGAGCGTGTCGTTCGCCACGCCGCCCGTCAGGACGTTCTGCCCGCTGTCGCCCACCAGCCTGTTCGCTGCGGTCGCGGATCCCACCGCGCCTTCGACGCCCGACAGGATGTCGCCGGCCGCGTCTCCGCCGGCCTGGGAGGTGGCGAGGTTCAGGTCGATCGTGACCCCGGCGCCGGACCCGGAATAGTCGGCGACGTCGGCTCCCGCCCCGCCGGTCAGCGTGTCGGCCCCGGCGCCCCCAGTCAGCGTGTCGTTCCCCGATCCGCCCGTGAGCACGTTGGAGCCGGCGTCCCCGATCAGCCGGTTGCCGGCCGTCGCGGAGCCGATGACGTTCTCGAAGCCGGACAGAACGTCGCCTTGCGCGTCGCCTCCGGACTGGTCGGTCGCAAGCCGCAGGTCGACCGTCACCCCCAGGGTGGAGCTTGCATAATCGGCCGTGTCGACGCCGGCGCCGCCCGTCAGCGTGTCCGCGCCCGCGCCGCCCGTGACCGTGTCGTCGCCGGACCCGCCGACGAACAGGCTGCTCGCCGAGCCGCCGATCAGCCTGTTGGCCCCGACGCTGGACCCCAGAACGCTCTCGATGCCCGACAGGACGTCGCCCGCGGCGTCGCCGCCGGCCTGGGCGAGGCTGGAGGTGAGGTCGACCGTGACGCCCGCCGCGGACGCCGAATAGTCGACCACATCCGCGCCCGCCCCGCCGGTCAGGGTGTCGGCCCCGGCGCCGCCCCTGAGCGTGTCGTCGCCGGCGCCGCCGACCAGCCTGTTGGCGCCGCTATCGCCCGCCAGCAGGTTGTCGCCGGTGCTGGACCCGGTGACATACTCGATGGACGACAGGACATCGCCGTCGGCGTCGCCGCCCGACTGCGAGGTCGCGACCGTCAGATCGACCGTGACGCCGGCCGTCGAGGCCGAGTAGTCGGCGAGGTCGATCCCCCCGCCGCCGTTAAGCGTGTCCGCGCCGGCTCCGCCGATCAGCGTATCGGGCCCGCCGCCGCCGGTCAGCGCATTGTCGCCCGTCCCGCCCTTCAGCCGGTTCGCTCCCGTCGCCGACCCGATCGCGTTCTCGATCCCGCTCAGGACGTCGCCTGCGGCGTCGCCGCCCGACTGCGGCGCGGCGGAGGCGAGATCGACCGTGACTCCGGCCGCAGAGCCCGAATAGTCGACGAGGTCCGATCCGGCTCCGGCGATGAGCGTATCCGCCCCCGCGCCGCCGATCAGCGTATCGGCGCCCGCGCCGCCCGTGAGCGCGTTGGCGCTGGTCGTTCCGATGAGCAGGTTGGCTCCGGTCGCCGACCCGATGACGTTCTCGATTCCCGACAGGATATCGCCCGCCGCGTCGCCGCCCGCTTGGGCGGTCGTCAGCAGCAGGCTCACGGTGACGCCGGCGGCGGACGATGAATAGTCGGCCGTGTCGATCCCCCCGGCGCCGACGAGGGTGTCCGCCCCCGCGCCGCCGGCCAGGGTGTCGGCGCCTGCGCCGCCCGTCAGCCGGTTGGCGCCCGCGTCGCCGGTGAGCGCGCTGCCCGCGGTGGCCGAGCCGATGAGGTTTTCGAAGCCCGACAGGATGTCGCCCTGCGCGTCTCCGCCGAGTTGGGGCGTGACGACCCCGAGCGCCACCGTCACTCCGGACACCGAACCCGCATAGTTCGCGGAGTCGTTGCCGGCGCCGCCCTCCATCGTGTCGGCTCCGGCCCCGCCGGTGATCACGTTGTCGGCGCCATCGCCAGTCAGGTGGTCCGCGAGGCGCGATCCGATGACGTTCTCGAAGCCGTCCACCACGTCGTGATGCGCGAACCCGCCGCTCACCACATTGAGCGAAAGGTCCACGGTCACGCCGCTCTGCGACAGGTCGTAGGAGAGCGTGTCGGTTCCCGCGCCGCCATGCAGGGTGTCGGCGCCCGCGCCCGAGATCACCGTGTCGTCTCCCGCGCCGGCGTCGACCTCGGCCCCTGGCGGGTTCGCCCAGAGGATCAGCACGTCCTTGCCGGTCAGCGGGTCGATGAAGTGGGTGTCGGCGGCGGAATCGACGAACCGGATGCCGACGAGACGCGATGCGGTGGCGGTCTTGGTCTCTCCATTCGTATTGGAGACGCTGGATTCCGTCGTCAGGACGAACCGGGACAGAAACCCGTCCGCGTCGGGCGTCGCGCCGTCCGGCGGAAGGGCGTAGCTCAGCCAGATCGACACATGTCCCGGGTTGGTTGCATCGACCGCGAGCCCGATGCCCTGGGACCCGAGATCAATGCCGTTCTTCACCGTCACGCCCTCGGGCAGCCCGGTGATGCGGAATTGATCCAGCTTCCAGACGCCGTTTGGAACCGACAGATGCGTGTCGAGCAGGCGCGCCGAGCGGCCCAGACCCGCAACGTCGGGATCGTCGACATTGATCAGGTCGGCGTTGGCCGAACCCACGGCCGAGCGGGTCTCGGACTGGACGGCGTAGTCTGGATCCGTCTGGGACCCCGCCCCGCCGGTGCCCAGCTTCATGCGCAACCCGCCGCCCGTCAGCGTCTGAAGCTTCAGGTCCTCGAAGTTGAGGAGGCTGACGTCGAGAGTCGCCGTCAGGGGCTGCGGCGCGCCGGCGCCCTGGTCGGGATCCGTGCCGGGCTTTGTCGGGGGCGTCGGCGTGGTCGGGGGAGTGGGCGTCGGCGGCGTGGGCGGCGTCTGGACCGGAGGGGAATTCGGTTTTTCGACTGGAGGCGGGACCGGCACGGGGTCCGCGACGTGGGTCACGGGATCCGGGAGGGTCGCAGCCTTGCTCTTGGCGGCCGTAGCCGACCCGACGGTGACCAGCTTGATCAGCGGGGCCTCCGGTCCCTCCGTCACAGAAGTGGACCGGCGTTCCTCGACCTGGACCGGCTTGGCCTCTTCCTCGGCGGGCTTCGACGGCGCGATGCGGACCATCGGGGCGGGGGCCACGTCCGGCCCGACGCCTTCGGTCACCTGCGCGAGCTTGCGGGACTGAAGCGGATCATCGTCCTTGGCGGCCGCCCCCGCCGAGTTGGGGCCGCTGGACGCGGTGAGGACGTTCTGCTCGGGAGCCAGATGGATCTCGGACACACGGCTGATCAGCGCCTGCGGGGCGATCTCCACGCCCGCGAACTTCACCGTGACGGGCTGCGGCCCCACCGCGTTCAGGCCCAGGGCGGGCAGGATGATCTTGGCGCCGTCTGGGAAGGTCAGGACGATGTCGACGTCGAGGACGACGACGGTGACGTCCTTCAGGTCAAACGCGAACTGGACCGAGGTGGCGCGCTCGATGTCGGCGACGACGAGCGTCCCGGCCGGCGGCTTCGCGATCCGCGCCTCCCCGGCCTGCCCGACGGGCGCCGAAGCGGCTGCCGCCACCCGTTCCTGCTCAACCGAAGTCCCGACGGGGCGGTCCGACATCGACACAACTCCAGTACGAAAAAAATAGAAACGCACTTATAACGATCATGAACTAACGATTGGTAAGGCAAAACGAAACAGATTCGATGATGGTCCGATGAGAACGAGCCCGGTCACCACAACCCTCTGGGACAGCATTTTGTTAACGCAAATCAATTTTACTGCAGCGACTTGATAGGAGACGCTGAGCCGTGCCGCTTGGGCTGCTTCCGCAATTCCACAGGGCCATGGCCCACGCCCCGGAGCGGGTTCGCGTGCAGGCCGTCGCCCGGCTGGCGGCGGCCTGGCGCGCGCTCGCTCCGACGGACCCGGCCCGGTCGGAGCACGAAGCCGCTATGACGACCATCCTGGACGATCCCTCTCCCGTCGTCCGGCTGGCTCTGGCGAGCGAACTGGCGCAGGACGAGACCGCTCCTCACCACGTCGTGCTGGCGCTCTGCTACGACTCGGCCGAGATCGCGGCCGAGATCGCGTCCTCCACCGCCGTTCTGATCGATTCCGAACTGGTCGACCTCGTCGCGCTTTCGCCCGCGGTCGTGCAATGCGCGATCGCGCTCAGGCCCCGTCCCAGCGCCGCCCTGTCGGCGTCGATCGCCGCCGTGGGCCACCGGGCGGCCTGCCTCACGCTTCTGGCCAACCCCGACGCCGTTCTGGTGAAATCCGCCTTCGTCACTCTGCTGGGCCGGTTCCGGAGCGATCCGGAGTTCCAGGACGCCGTGTTCAGGCGGGCGGATGCGCCCGTCGCGGTCCGCCAGGACATCGTCGAGCGCGCCATCCAGCAGCGCAGGATCGGTCGGACGGGCGCGCGCGCGTCGGAGGCGGAGAGCGAGAGGCTGCGGGTCGAGCAGGACCTCGCCACGGTCGCCCTGGCCAGGACGTGCTCGGCCGCCGAAACCGCCGACTTCGTCGCCCATCTGGTGTCGCGCGGTCGCCTCACGACCGCGCTCATGCTGCGCGCCGCCGTTAGCGGCGAGCTGGCGCTGGTCGAGCATAGTCTCGCCAACCTCTCCACGGTCCTGGTCTCGCGGGTGCGCGCCATCATGCACGAGCCGCGCGGCCCCGCCTTTCGCGCCCTGTGCCTGCGCGCGGGCTTGCCCGAACGCGCCTTCGACGCGCTGTCGGTGGCCATCGAGGTGCACCGCGAGCGCCGCGACGAGACCGGCCTGGTCCGCGGTCCGGTGGCCGATCCCGGCGAAGCGGGCGACGTCATCTCGCGCGTGCTGGACCGCTACGAGGACCGCCGCACCGACCAACTCGACGATGTGCTGGCGCTGATGCGCCGCGTCTCGTCCGAAGCCAAGGGCCGCTCGGCGCGCGAGCCGCTGCGCCGCGCCAAGCCGGAGAGCCGCCTCCGTTCGAACTACTTAGGCGCCCAGCACGGATTCCGCAGCGCAGCCGTGGGTGGCAAGGTGCCCGCATAGAGCACGTCCATTCCTCCCCGCTCACAACAGGAGACTTCACATGGCAGACGCAATTGCTCCGGCGACCGGCGCGACGGCGACCACCGGCAACTCGACCGCCGATTTCAGCGGCCTGAAGGACTCGTTCGACACCGCGATCGCGAATGCGACGAAGCTTCGCGAGATCGAGACCGAAAAGCAGAACGCGCTGAACATCGCGAAGTCGAAGCCGCAGACCTGATGACGGGACCGGCCGCTTCATGAGCCTCAGCGACCTCTTCCAGGTGCATCGTTCCGCCATCGAAGGCGGCGTGACCATCCGCGTGACTTCGGGGGCTCATTCCGGAGCCCTCGCCGCGTTGCGCAGGGGCGCGGCCCATGTCGGCTCGTCGCTGGACAACGACATCGTCCTGATCGGCGACGGGCTGGAGCAGAACCACTTCGCGCTCGCGATCGCCAATCCCTGGCTCGGCACCGTCGAGGTCGAGCCGATGGACGCGGGCGTCCGGGTGAACGGGAAGATCGTCGATGTGGGGCGCAAGGTCGTCGCCCGCGCGCCGCTGACCATCGACGTCGGCCGGGCCTCGCTGGAGCTGACGCCCAAGCTGCATTTCGAGCCGTTCCGGCGGCCCGCCATGGCGGCGGCCGCCATCGTGGCCGTCATGGCCGTGGGCATGCCGCTGTTCGACGCCCTGTCCTCGGCTTCGACCTTAACGCCGCCGGCCTATGACGCCGCGTCCTCCTTCGCGCCGACCAGGATCGATCCGGCCTCCCATGCGGCCGTCCTCGAGGAGCGCATCCGCAAGGCCGACCTCGCGGGCGCGGTCACGGCCGAGCCCGGGCCCGCGGGCGCCATCGTCGCCTCCGGCGAGGTGGACGAGGCCGGGCTCGCCCGGTGGCGCACCGTGCTGCAATGGCACGACGCCATCCCGGGCGCGCCGCTCCTGATCAACAATGTCGCCAAGACGTCTGAAATCCCGGGCGTCAACATCCGGAGCGCCTGGCTGGACGGGACGCCCGAGCTCATCCTCACCAATGGCCAGACCGTCGGGGTCGGCGGCGCGCTGTCGGGCGGCTGGCGGGTGACGCAGATCGATGCCGGCGGCGTCGTGATCGCCAAAGACAAGCTCAGCCGCAGGATCGAGTTCTAGAGCATCATCCCACCAAGCAGACACCGGTTGGTGGACAAAGATGATGCTCCATCAGGGACCTGGAGCGACCGGCCTGATGCAATCAGGTCGGATGTCGCTCCGGACGCGGCCCCGGATCACTTGAGAGCCGGATCACTTGGGAGCCCATTCACTTGGGAGCCGGATCGGGCGTCCTTTCGGCTCCGTAGCGGATCACTCGGACGACGCCGTCATTGTTGCCCCGGCCGAGCGTCTCCAGCACCGCCAGCACCTTCGACACGTAGCTCGACGGCGCCCGCACGATCACGGCGTCGGCGTCCTTCATGGCCCGCATCGGATAGCGGGCGACGTCGACGTCGCTCGCCTTCAGGGCGGCCGTCAGTTCGTCCAACTTGACGGAGCGCAGGCTGATCACGCGGGTCGTCAGCTCGCTGCGCGGCGCGACCCTCAGCGAATCGCCCTCGATGTACCACTCGATCTCGAAGCGGCCGTTCAGGTCCGCCATCAGGGTGGGCAGGTCGAGGGAGAGCTTGGCCTTGCTCAGGCGTCCCCTGACGCCGTTGTCGATGTCGGGGCGCAACCCGACATGCCGGCAATAGTCGTTGAGGAAGGATCTCAGATCCTGCTCGAAGACATAGACGAAGCCCGCTTCGGGCCCCTTCGCGGCGGCGGCGGCCGGGGTGGGCGACGCCTGGGCGGCGGCGCGCTCGCCCGTCGAGCCGGTCACGGCCGGCAGGTCCAGGCCGCCCCGGAACGCCTCCGGCCCGGCCAGCGCGCCCGGAACGGCCGCCATGGCGAAGCCGGCGGCCGCGATGCCGCCCGTCGTCCATCGCTTCAGCAGGCGCTCGAAAGGGAGAGGCAAGTCCGGGTCCACTGGCAGGCGCTGGACCGGCGGACGGGAAGCAGCCCGCCGTGCGCCGCCCGATGCTCACATCATCATGGTTAAGGTTGCGTCAACGGCGCCTGTCGGGACCGGCGCGCCGCGGTCCGGCCCCAGGCGCCGCGCGATCTCCAGCAGGTCCTTGAAGCGCGTGGCGTTCGTCTTCTTGCGGATGTTGAGCCGATGCGTCTCGACCGTCCTGACGCTGAGGTCGAGGCGACGGGCGATGTCCTTGTTGCTGAAACCGGAGCCGATCTGGCGCAGGATCTCCAGCTCGCGGGTGGTGAGGCCGAACATGTTGACCTGTCCGCCGCCCTTGCGCTCGGCGCGGTTCAAGAGGCTGAGCACCAGCGCGTTGGAGAAGTAGGCTCCGCCGTCCGCGAGCGCCCGGATGGCGGTCACGAATTCGGACGCCGGCGTGTTGCGGGCCAGGATCCCGTTCGCGCCCGCCTGGACCAACTCCTGGATCTCGAAGGTCTCGCTGGCGTTCAGGCTCACCAGGATGCGCAGGTGCGGGTTCTGGGCGCGCAGGCGCACGATCGTCTCGTAGCCGTCGAGCCTCGGGAGAGTCGATTCCAGGATGATGACGTCGGGGCCATGGGTGGCCGCCGCGAGCACGGCCGCATAGCCATCCCCGGCCTCCGCCACCACTGTCATGTCGGGAAACCGCTCCAGCGTGGCCTTCAGGCCTTCGCGCATCAGGGGATGGGCGTCCGCAATGACGATCCGAACCTGGCCGGTCATGATGCTTACTCCTACGCTGTCGATGGGGGCCGAAGGCCGGATCACTCGGGACGCCGCGCGGGCGAGATCAGCAGCACGAACGGCACCGGCGCGCCGGTCCGAAGCGTGAGCGTGCCGGTCGCCGTGACGCTGACCGCGCCGGCGGTCCGGTAGGCGTTGGCCGAGTTGATCTCGTGGTCGACCGGAGCGCCCGGCAGGTCGAGGCCGTCCGCCGTGTTCAGGAAGGCGTCCACGACGCGCGTCGCCGATCCGCTCACGAAGGTGGACGGCGCCTCAAACTCGTAGCGCGCCTCGCCGGAGCTTTCGGGGAAGATCAACACGGCTCGAAATCTGGGCATGGAAGGCTCCGTACATTCACCCGCATCCGGGGGGCCATTACGGAGAGAACTACCAAGGACCGTGCCAGACCGATCCGTACTGAAAAGAACTACTGAAACGAACTACTTAAAACCATAAGTTGTATTTTTCAATTCATAGTAGAATGACGACGAGAACTCCGATGCGATCGACTAGGAGGCGGGCCCGCTCTGGGACGCAAGGCCGAGGCTCCGCGTGCCAGCCTGGAACAGTTTCTGGTCGCGCACCGCGTCCAGGGCGTCCGCGAGCGTCTGCAGGAACACCGCGTCCTCGCGGCCGTCGCCCCACTCCCCGCATGTCTCCGCGTTGATGAACACGGCGCCGTTCAGGACCGAGAAGATCGTGCCGAAGGCCGGTCCGCCCGCGCGACGCACCACGGCGACTTCTCCGGGAAGCGTGAAGGGCGGAACGCTGAGCGCGTCGGCGACCGCCAGCACCCGGCGCGCGGCCGTCACGCGCTCTCCGGACGCCGTCACCCAGCGCTGTGAGGAGGACAGGCGGCGTCGAAGCGTCGTCCGCAGCTGCCCCAGCGGCACGATCCGGACCGTTTCGAAAGTCGGCGCCGGTTCGGCGGCCGGCGCCGCCGCCGGGAGGTCGAGGACGATGGTGCGCGGCGCGGGCGCGGGCCGGGTGTCCAGGCGCGTCAGTCCGAGCGGGCCGGGTCCGGCGCCGACCTTCCTCAATTCGCTGTCTCGGCTGTCGCGCGTCATCGTCATCGGGTCCGGGGCGCGGTTGCGCTTAGAGTCTCAGGGTGTTGGTGCGGAGCAAGAGTTCGGCCACCGCGTCGAAGCAGCGCTGCGGCACCATCGCGCCCACGCCGGCGGACTCAAACAGCGCCACCGCCAGGTCCGGGCTGGGCTCGACATGGACGCCCAGCCGTCCCGCCGCCTCGACGATCCGGTCGGCGTTGGGGCCCCTGCCCTTGGCCAGCACGAGCGGCACCGGCTGCTCGTCCTTGTCGTACCAGAGCGCGACCGCATAGGCGGCGCTGACCACGACGATGTTGGCCTGCCCCAGCGAGCCGACGCCGCGCGCCGCCTCCTGCTGCGCCTCGCGCCGGCGGCTGCGCACCTCCGGCGCGCCCTGCATCTGCTTCATCTCCTGCTTCAGCTCCGTGTGCGACATGCGCATGTCCTTGAGGAAGAAGGCGACCTGCACCGGAAGGTCGAGCGTCGCGGCGATCACCAGGATCAGCACGGCGATGACCAGCATGGTCTTGAAGAGATCGTAGCCCACCTGGACGATGCACGGCCCGCCGCAGGCGGCGGCGTTGAACACGGTCGGCAGGACCGCCCACACGGCCAGCCCCGACGCCAGGAACCATACGCCGCAGCGCAGCAGCGCCACCCCGAACTCGACGGCGCTCCGGGCGCTGAAGAGCCGCCCGAACCCCGCCGTGATGCTGATGCGTTCGAGTTTCGGCAGGACAGGATCGGCCGAGAACACCATCCCCCGCTTGTGGGCGATATTGGCCAGGGCGCCGGCGCCGGCCACGATGATCAGCAGCGGCGCCAGCGAGAGCAGCATGTCGAGCCCCATGCGCGGCATGGCCCCGGCCAGAAGGGCGCGGGGGTTGCGCACGCCCATGGCGGCGTAGTCGAACCAGACCAGGATGCGCTTGAGATAGCCCTGCCACTGGCTGAGGAGGAAGAAGAGCCCGGCCAGCATCGCCGCCATCGCGACGAAGTCCCCGCTGGTCGCGATCTGCCCCTTCTTGCGAGCGTCCTCGAGCTTGCGCGCGCTTGCGGGGAGGTCTTTTTCCTCCGTTTCACCGGCCATCGCGCGTCACCGCAGCATGGCGCGCAAGGCGGCTTCGATCGGATCCATGGCGGTGACCATGGGCCCGACGATGCGCACGAGCGCGACGCAGAACAGGGGCGCGATGAGCAGCAACACGAGGCTCTTCACCGAGGCGGAAAGGAAGACCACGTTAAGCTGCTTTCCGAGGCGGCCCGAGATCATGAAGACGAGATCGCACGCGATCATCACGATCATGGCCGGCCCCGCCAAGGCCAGGGTGGCGCGCAGCATGCCCATGATCATGGCCAGCAGCGCCGGCAGCGACGCCGTGGAGATTCCGGCAGCAGCCTGCCGGCCGGCCAGACGCCGTAGCTCCGGTACAGCAGGTCGGCCAGGAGCCAGAACCCGCCCAGGGCCGCGAAAAGCCAGAGCCCCATGATGACGAAGAGCTGGCCATAGGCGGTGATCTCCCCGCTCGGCGACGAGCCGCCCGCCCCGGCCCCGCGATAGCTGTCGATCACGGCCCCGGCCGCCACGAGCGTCTCGAAAGGCAGCGACAGGAAGAAGCCGAGCAGGAGGCCGATGAACATCTCGGCCACATAGATCAGGAACGGGCCCTCCAGCCCGGCCAGGAAGGGCTGCGATCCGGCCCAGAGCGGCTGCATGAAGGGCAGCGCCAGCGCGGCCGCGAAGCCCGCCCGCAGCAAGCCGGAATTCAGATGCGCCCACGCGAAGATCGAGCACATCAGCGTCACCCCGATCGGGCGCGACATCGCCAGCCCGAGCAGCGTCAGCTTGGAGTAGAGGCCCTCCAGGACCGCCGGCGAGAGCAACGCCTCCATGCGTCACCGCCGATACAGGTAGAAGCTGCTGAAGATCTCGGTCGTCGAGGCGTAGAGCGGCCCGGCGAGGCTGCCGCCGAAGGCCAAGAGGACGACGCCGATCACCACGATCTTCACCGTCTGGGGCAGCGTCTGCTCCTGCAATTGGGTGACGGCCTGCAGCAGCCCGATGATGAACACCACCACGGTGGCGATCAGCAGCGGCGGCCCGACGAAGACCGCGCAGTCCAGCAGGATGCGGTAGAGGGCGACCGTCAGCGTGGCGTGGGACATCGTCGCCCTCAGATGTAGCTGAGGACGAGGCCCTGGACGATTTTCGTCCAGCCATCCACGAAGGTGAAGAGCAGCAGCTTGAAGGGCGTCGCGATGGTGTTGGGCGGGATCATCATCAGCCCCAGCGCCACCAGCACGGTCGTAACGATGATGTCGATCGCCATGAAGGGCAGGTACAGCAGGAACCCGATCTCGAAGGCCTTGGTGAGCTCCGTCAGCAGGAAGGCCGGCGCCAGCACGGCGAGGCTGTTGGGCGTCAGTTCGGGCCCGCGTTCGCCCGCCCAGATCTTCCCGGTGGACTGGACGAAGAAGGTCAGCTTGGTCTCGTCCGTATGCTTGCGCAGGAAGGTCTCCAGAGGCTTGGCGGCGCGCGCGCCCGCTTCCTCGTAGTCGCTGAAGGTCTTGTAGGTGAGCCTGGCGTCGCGCACCGACGTATAGGCCGTGTTCATCACCGGCATGGCGATGTACACGGACAGGATCAGCGACAGGCCGTACACGATGATGTTGGGCGGCAATTGCTGAATGCCGAGCGCATTGCGGACGATGAAGATCACGATCGAGATCTTGGCGAAGCTCGTCACCGTCACGGCGATGAGGGGCAGGAACGACATCCCCGCCACGAAGAGCAGGATGGCGAACAGGTTGTCGGACGGATTCATCACTCGGGCCCCATGGACGTGATCGAGACGCCGATGCGGCCGTCCGCTTCCACCAGTTCGCCGAGCGCGATCACCCGCCCGCCGCTGCGTAGGCGCACGCGCCCGTCGTCGAAGGAGCGGAACGGCACGGCCGCGCCCGGCTCCGGCATGACCGGGGACGTCGTCGACCCCACGAGGAGATCGGCCCCGCCCCGCGCCTCCAACTGGGAAGCCGGGACGGGCCCTTCGTCCGACAGCACGGCGGCGCCGCCCTGGATGGAGACCGCGCGGGCCGACCCGTCCGGGAATACGATCTCGCCGTCCAGCCTGTCCGTCGTCGCGCCCTCCAGCACGATGGTGTCGCCGACGGCGAGGTCGGCGAGGTCGGCCGCGTCGAGGTCGACCGGGCCGACGACCAGCGACTGGCCGGGCATGATCGCCGGACCCCAGCCGACGATGCGCATCAGGTCCTGCGCCATCCGGCCGCGCGGCTCGCGGCCATGCAGGAAGGCCGCGCACGGATAGGCCGCGCCGGGCGTCATAATCTCGAAGGTCAGCGCCTGGCCGTCGGTGAGCCCGGTGGCCGGGATCACGCTCTCCAGGCTGATCGGCAGGCCGAGCCGCGCCTCGAGCGGCTGCAACACGGCGCCGAGCAGGCATTCCAGTGCCAGCGCGGCGTCCGCGGGCGCCAGCGCGCCCCAGTCGACCGGCTCCGGCGCCTGCGCCAGGATCGCGCCCACCAGCGCGTCGGGAAGGACCAGCGCGAAGCGATCGGCCCCGATCAGCCCCGCGATGGCCGGCCCCTGGGGCAGCGACCCGGTCGGCGCGCGCGGGCGCAGCATGAAGTCGAACCCTGCCGCCTCCATGCGCAGGATCCAGGTCGTCGCGAACCACAGCTCCTCCAGCCGGTCCGCGAGCCGGCGCATCGGCCTGACGTTCCTCCCGCGAGGATCTGGCGGGTGAATGCTCATGGGGCGTCCGCGTCGCTCTCCGACGCGCCCTCCTGCGAAAGCCTGGCCACGCGCGAGATCCGCTCCAGCGATCCGGCGAGCTTGGTCTCGCGATTGGCGGCCATCCTGGCTTCGCCCCGCTCCCGCTCCAGATCGCGCCGCCGCGCCGCGGCCGCCGCGTCGCACTGGGCGATGCGCCGTTCCTGGGCGGCCCTGTCCTCCGCGTCCATGTCGTATTGCAGGCCGACCCGCGCGAGCCGCGCCGGGCTGGCGGGCCCCGCCAGGATGCGGGCGATCCGCTCGGCGCGCTCCGCCGATTGGGTCGCGGCGAGTTCGGCCAGCGCGTCGCGCGCGGCCTGCGATTCGCTCAGGGCCTCGGCCACGCGGCGCTCGGCCGCCGACGCCCGCTCCAGCGCCGCCCGCGCCCGCATGCGGGCGAGTTCGTGAATGCGCGACAGCTGCTCATGCGCCATCGGAGACCACCTCCGTGAGCCGGCCGAGCGTCGCGGCGAACGGCGTGGCCTCGCGGCCGAGCTGCACCAGGAACTCCGTCATGGCGCCGTGGCGCCGCAGCGCTTCGTCGGCGAGCGGATCCGACCCGGAGGCGTATTCGCCCACCTGGACCAGGAGCTCGATCTCCTTGTAGCGGGCCATCAGGGCCCGGAAACGGGACGCCGCCGCGCGGTGCTCGGGCGAGGCGATCTCGCTCATGAGCCGGCTGACGCTGCCGAGCACGTCCACGGCCGGGTAGTGGCCCGACTGGCCGAGCTTGGAGTCGAGCAGGATGTGGCCGTCGGTCAGGCTCTTCACCTCCTCGGCGATCGGATCGCCGAAGCCCTCGTTTTCGAGCAGCACCGTGTAGATGGCCGTGATCGCGCCGTTGCGGTCGCCGCCGCAGCGCTCGATCAAGCGCGGCAGCTCGGCGTAGACGGACGGGGTGAAGCCGCGCCGCACAGGCTGCTCGCCGGCCGCCAGGCCCACCTCGCGCAGCGCGCGGGCGAAGCGGGTCACGCTGTCGAACAGCAGCAGGACATGCGCGCCCTGCTCGCGGAAATGCTCGGCCACCGATGTCGCCACATGGGCGCCGATCACCCGCTCCATGGCGGGCCGGTCGGACGTGGAGGCCACCACGACGCACCGCTCGCGGAACTCCGGCGGCAGCTGCCGGTCCAGGAACTCGCGCAACTCGCGGCCGCGCTCGCCGATCAGGGCGAGCACGCAGACATCCGCGGAGGCGTTGCGGGCGAGGGCGCCGAGGAGCGACGACTTGCCGCCGCCCGGCGGGCCGAAGACGCCGATGCGCTGTCCCACGCCCAGCGTGTTCAGGCCGTCGATCACCCGGATCCCGGTCTGGATCGGCTGGGAGATCAGCGGGCGTTCGAGCGGAGGCGTCACCCGGGGCTGCACGCCGCGGCTCGCCATGCCGTCGAGCGCGGCCGGGCGTCCGTCGAGAGGGCGGCCGAGACCGTCGAAGACCCCGCCCAGCATCCCGGTCCCGCAGCGAAAGGTGAAGGGGTCGCGCAGCGGCAAGACCTCCGTCCGCGACGACAGGCCGTCGATGACGCCGAGCGGCGCCAGCACGGCGCGCCCGTCCCGCACCGCCACCACCTGGCCCAGGATCTCCTCGCCATTCGCCTCGACGAGGCGGCAGATCTCGCCCATCGCGAGGTCGCTCAGCGTCGTGACCAGCCCGCCGGGCCCGATCTCGGTCAGCCGGCCGATGACGCGCCGCAGCGGGCGTCGCGCCGCCCCGGCCGCCATCTGCTGCACTGTGCTGGCGAGAACGCCCATGGGTCCCATCATCCGAACATGGTCAGGAGCGGCGGCGTTCAGGTCGGTTCGCCGCCGTCGGCGAGCAGCGACCCGGAGAGGATCTCCGTCAGCACCGCGATCTGGGCCGTGGGGCCGATCTCCAGGGTGACGCCGCCGGCGTCCAGCCGCCACGCTCCGGGCTCGACATGCGGGTCGAGCGCGATCGCCCGGATGGCGCCGGGCGCGCTCGCCTCGATGGCCCGGACGGCGCGCTCGGCGTCGTCGATGTCGGCGGGCCCGCAGTGCAGGACGATGTCGCGGTCCGGCAGGTCGCGCAGGGCCCGGCGCACCACGCGCTCGGCCCTCTCCGCCTCGGGCGTCTCGTCCAGGATCTCCTGGACCGAGCGGCGGACGATGCCGACGAGGAGCGGCTGCAGGGCGAGGACGTCGCGGCGATAGTCGCGGTCGAGGGCCAGGAGGCGGCTGGCGAGTTCGGCCTCGGCGGCCTGCCGGGCCTCGGCGATCAGCGTTTCCGCCTGGGCCCTCGCGGCGGCCAGGATCGCGGCGGCCTGCCTCTCGGCGCCATCCAAGACAGGGTCCGCCCTGTCCTCCGGCGCGGCCGCTCCGGCGTCGTTCGCAGGCGCCCTGCTCCTGAGCACGCGGCCCTTGTAGAGGAGTTTCGCGCTATTCACCGGCAGCCCCATTCTACGGGCGGTACAGCAGCTCCGCGACCCGATGAATGAGATTTGGCAGACAATGGTTTGCGAACTCTAACTTTTCAATTTCATTATTGATAATTTTGGGCAGGCAGAACGCGATGCGCGCCGCGTAGGCGGTCGGCAGCGTCTCGGCCCACGCCCTGAGAAGACGATCCGCGCAGGCCGTGACCGCCTGCTCGAAGCGCGATGGCTGGGGCAGCTCCTCGCACTCCGTCTCCATGTCGCTGAACTGCACGAGGAGCAGCAGGTCGCCCGGCGTGACCAGCCCGGCGAGGGCGCGCAGATGCTCGCCGTCGATGACGCCGTTCAGCATGCGCGCATGCCACGCCAGGCCGAGGACGTGGCGGAACCGGCCAGGATCGGCGATGCAGGTCCGGTAGGCCCGCAGGTCGGCGGCAGTCAGCGCCCCCAGTTCGAGCCGGCCCGCGTCACGGGCGGCCGCCAGCATGGCCGGAATGCGCGGCCTCAGCCGCGGGTCCTCGGCGATGCGCGCCCGCAGCGCCGGCGACGCGATGCTCGGCGCCCAGTCTCGCTCCCAATCGGGATCGATGCCGCTCAGCGGCGGCTCCATCGCGTCGTGGAAGCCGTGGGCGGGGCTTTGGATCATGGCCGCGACGCCTGCGCCCCGATCAGCCGCAGGATTGGACGCCGAAACAGCGCCAGCCCCAGGCCGATGACGGCGAGGACGCCGAACGGCGCGAGATTGCCCGCCCGCAGCGACGTCCGGGACGACGGCTCCAGCGTCTGGGCGGCCGGGAACAGGGCCACGGCGACGTCCTCGTAATGCAGGCCCGCGACGCTGTTGGTGATCAGATACTTGATCGTCCCGACATGGCGGGCCATGTCGGCGTCCGCCCGGTGATAGATGAACACGGAGGCCCGGGGCGAGCGGCGGTCCTTCTCCAGAGGCGAGTCCTCCGGCAGCATGATGTGGACGCGCGCCGACGTCACTCCGGCGATCTGGGTGATGCTGTTGGCCAGCTCCTGGTTCATCGCGAACATGAAGCGGGCCCTCTCCTCCATCGGGGTGGAGACGATCCGTTTGCTGTCGAAGACCCCGCCGAGCGACTCGAAGCGCTGGCGCGGCAGGCCCCGCTCGCCGAGAAGGTTGATCGCCCTCGTCGTCTGGTCCCGCTCCACCGTCACCGCATAGGCGCCGTCCTTGCCCCGGGTCCGGCCGGCCTCGATGCCGGCGTTCTGGAGGATGCCGACGATCTCGAGCGCCTCGCGCTCCTGCAGCCCGTCATACAGGTCCGCCTTGCACCCGGCGAGCGCCAGCAGCAGGCCGGCCGCGACGACGAGCCGGGCGGCCGAGGGCCAGGCCGCAAGGGAGCGTGACACGGCCGCGCGTCCTTTCATCATGACTGGCGGATCAGCGTGCTGACCGAATGCGAGACGCCGCCCATCACCTGGCTGACCAGGTTGACGAAGATGGCGTGGTCGTAGCTTTTCTCGAGCGACTTGAACGCATCGGCGGGCGTGACCTCGGGCTTCGCGGCGGCGCTCTCGCCCGTGCGCGCCAGGCTGGAGTTCACCCAAGGCGACGGCAGCATCTCGCGCAGCTGCGTTTCGACCGCATCCGCCCCGTGCGGCGTCGGGCGGAGGATCTGGATCTGGTCGTGCACCGAACCGAGCGTCTCGGTCAGCGAACCGGTCGGCGCCGGCGCGGCCTCGGCGGTCGGCAGCGTCGCCGCCGGGACGACGAACGAGTCCATCGCGGCGGGCCTGCTCATGGGCGAGCCGACCAGGGAGCTGATGGCGGAGATGGCTTCGACGCTCATCGGCGTGTCCTGCGCTGGAAGGTCACTCGCCGCCATCCGCGAGGATCGACGAGAGGATACCGGTCAGCACGGTCTCGGCGACCTTGCTGCTGAACTTCATCACCGCGTCGTGGGTCGCCGCGGTCCCGGTGGACGACGACGTCGCCCCGGTCGAAATGGACTGTGCGCCGCTCGCGGCGCCCTGGATGTCAGCGGCCATGGCCTGTTCTCCTCGTGGCGGAGGCCTGGCCGAGGGCGGCCCCGTGATGGGGGCTCCCCAGGCTCGCCAGGACCTCGATGTGGACTTCGACCTTCTTGGCGAGTTCGGGCCGGGCGAACCGCAGCGTGCGCAGTCTGGCGACGGCGTCCGTTGCGCGGCCCTGCTCGTAGTCGCGGATCGCCAGCGCGAGCGTCCTGAAACGGCCGCTCCTGTCGCGCGCCTCCACGGTCCTGGCCAGGGCGCTGTCGGGCGGCAGCGTCCCCCGGCTCAGGGCCGTGACATACTCGGCCGCAAGCTCGGCGAAGGGGCGCGAGCCGATCGCAGCGGCGTCGCCCGGTCGTCCGGTCGCAAGCTCGGCGTGGCTAAACGGCATGCTGGTTCTCCTGACGCCGAACATGCGCCATTCCGGCGTCCGGCTGCATCCGCGCTGGGCGCGGAGGCGTCTGCGTAGTCGCCGGCGTCATGCGACGGCCTTCATCTCGGCCGGCCCCTCGGAAGTGAGCGTCCCGACGGGCTGGCAGGTGAATTCCGGCGCGATCTCCTGGAAGGAGAGGACCGGAACGGTCAGGTCGTGCGACCGAAGATAGTGCGAAAGATGCCGGCGCAGATCGACCGACGTCACCACGATCGGGGGCGAGGCGGCCGGGTCCTCAGGCGTCGCGATGGTCTCGATCTGCGCCAGGAGCGCGTTGGAAAGCCGGCTCGACATCATCAGGAAGACGCCCGCCTCCGTGTGCCGCAGCGACTCTCTCAGTTGCTGCTCGAGGCCGGGCTCCACCACATAGGCGGCGAGCATGCGGTTGGCGTCGGCCAGCGCGTTGCAGATCTGCCGGCGCAGGGCGCGGCGCACATGTTCGGCCAGGATCGCGGCGTCCGGCTCGCGCTGCCCCCATTCGGCGAGCGCCTCGAAAAACCCCTGCGCGGGCGCGAGCGGCACCTGCTCGCTCGCCAGCCGGCGCATGACCTCCAGGGCCTTGGGCATCGCGACGGCGTTCGAGGCCTGCTCGGCCAGCCGCGGCTGCGCCGTCCGCAGGTCGGCGAACAGCGCATGCGCCTGCTCGAAGCCGATGATCGAGCCGGCCTGCGCCTTGAGCTGCTCGACGCCGGCGTGGGCCAGGAGGTCGGCCAGCGGAATGGGGCGCATCCCCGCCTCCACGAGCCGCGTCGCCTCCGTCTCGGCGACCCAGAACGCGTGCGCCCGCCGCCAGCCCCGCGGCAGGGGCTTGCGCGCCGTCCCGGCCGCGTCGAGCAGGGCCGGATCGCCGTCCAGGGCGACGACCCCTGCGGGAACGCGATCCAGGAAGAGCGCCACGCCGTCGAAATCGACGCGGACCGCGTCCGGGTCGAGCTCCGGGGCCGGCTCCACGCCGAAGCGCGGGAACGGAACGCCGAGCGCCCGCCAGGCGGCGTCGAGCCGGCCGTCCCGGGCGGCCGCGAAAGCGCGGGCGTCCAGGCGCGCCGCTGCGCCGGAGCCGAGCGCGATCACGAGCCGCTCGCCGGGCTGCGTCTCGGGCGACGACGCGCCGGGCGCGCCCTCGCCCGCCTCGGACCCGCGGGGTCGCCCGGCCCCCTTTTGCGCCGCGGCCCCGACGGCCGGCATGAACCAGGCGGCCCAGATCAGCGCTCCGCCGAGAACGAGGAACAGCACGGTCGGGAAGCCCGGCACGAGGCCGATGGCCGCCACCACGACGCCCGCCGCGCCGATGCTGCGCTGGTTGCCGGCGAGCTCCGCCGCGATGTCTCCGCCCAGATCGGCGCCCTGGTCCGTGGTGACGCGCGTCACGATCGCGCCCGAGCACAGGGCCAGCAGCAAGGCCGGGATCTGCGCCACGAGGCCGTCGCCGATGGTGAGCAGCGAGTAGGTCGAGACCGCCTGGGGCAGCGGCATCCCCTTCTGCAGCGCCCCGATGGTGATGCCGCCGATCAGGTTCACGACCACGATCAGCAGGCCCGCGATGGCGTCGCCCTTTACGAACTTCATCGCGCCGTCCATGGCGCCGAAGAACTGGTTTTCCTTGTCGAGGTTGCGGCGGCGCTGGCGCGCCTCGGACGGGTCGATGTCGCCCGCCCGCAACTCCGCGTCGATGCTCATCTGCCGGCCCGGCAGGGCGTCCAGCACGAAGCGCGCCGCCACCTCGGCCACGCGCTCGGCGCCCTTGGTGATCACCACGAACTGCACGATCGTGATGATCAGGATGATGACGAGGCCGACGACCAGGTTGCCGCCCGTCACGAACAGCCCGAAGGTCTGGACGATGTCGCCGCCCTCGGCCTCCGTCAGGATCGTGCGCGTCGTCGAGATCGAGATCGCCAGCCGGAAGGTGGTGGCGATCAGGATCACGGCCGGGAAGGTCGAGAAGCTGGTCGGCCGGTCGATATAGATGGCGACCATCAGGATCACCATCGTCATGGTGATGTTCAGCCCGATCAGGATGTCGAGCATCAGCGTCGGCATCGGGATGATCATCACCAGCACGGCGGTGAGCAGGATCAGGATCAGGGCGAGATCCTGCCGGCCGCGCATGTGGTGGAGCGCCGTCGTCAAACGGTCCATCATGGCGAAGGCCTCCGCGACCGCAGGAACCGGGCGAAGGCGTCCGCCGCCTCCGCGCCGCGCCGCAGCGCGGCCGAGACCCGCGACCGCCTGAGCAGGTCCGACGGCGCCAGCCGTCCGGGACCGACAGCCGCCTCGTGCGCCGCGACGGCCGCGTCGGCGGTCTCCGCGTCGCCCGTGGCCAGGAAGGCCTCCGACAGCAGGCGCAGGCTCTGCGGATCCCCGGGCGCGAACCGCACGGTGAGCTGGAGCAGCGCCAGCGCCTCGGAGGGCTTGCCGTAGAGGATCTGGTGCGCCGCCACGGCGTTCAGCAGCCGAATGTCGTCCTCGGCCAGGCCCGCGGCCGGCGCGGCGGCGCCCTGGGCGAGACCGAAGCCGGCTTGCGCCGGCCCGAAGGCGGGCGGAATCAGATGCGACGGCCTGGGGCGCGGGGGAGGAGCGAAGGCGCTCTGCCTCTCGGTCATGCCGACAGATCTCCGGCGACGAGCGCGTCGGCCGCCGTCACCACGAGCTTCATCCGACGCACGACCTCGCGCAGCGCGCTCGAGCCGATCTCGATGGAATGCGCGTCCTGCGGCTGCCTGGCGCCGAGCCGCGACAGGCTGATCTCGATGCGGGACAGGTCGGCGATCAACGCGTCGGACGAACGCGCGAGCGGCCCGAGGTCGCCGGACGCAAGCCGCATGCTCTGCGCCGCAGGCGCAGCCGCCGCAGCGCGCGGACGCGCGGCCACGACCCCGGCTGGCCTGGGCTGCGTCGGCTGGTCGACCCCGCCGAGCCTCGCGCGCGGCTCCAGCGCGCGGATGCGGGCCAGATCCGGCGCCCCGCCCCGGTCGACGCTTTTGGAGATATCCCAACGTGACAAGCCGGCCTCCTCGACGAGACCACTAGGCATGTCTCAAGTCTGTATTTGCTTAAGATCGGGATTTGGTCGGTCGTCATGCTTAACGCGCGGTAAGCAGCCCTGCGGAGGCCTCGGTAGTCGCCTCGGATGGAACGGTCGCCGCTGCGATGCGATGAGTGGAGGCCACCTCTCTATGGGAACAGGCCGATGACTCTGAAAATCAATGGGCCTTCCCGGGGAGGCGAGCTCGGCTCGTCCTCGTCGGCGACCGGCTCCTCTCAATTCGCCGAGGCGTTGCGCGCCCGGTCCGCGCCCGAGCAGGGCGCCGTCCGGGAAGCCTTGCGTGACGCCGGGCGCCCGCGCGACGCGATCGAAAATCTGATGCGACTTCCGGCGGCTCCCGCAGACGCCAGGCCGATCTCCTGCGGAGCGTCGGACACGGCCGCCCGCCTGCCCGGACTGCTGATCCGGCTGGACGAGCGCCCGCCGGCCGCCAAGCCGATCATCTTGCGCAGCGCGAAGTCCTAGCCCGTCCGCCTCGACAGCACGAATGAGCCCGCAGCCTTCCCGGCTGCGGGCTTTCGTCGTTTCGGGCGCGGGTCGTCACGCCCCCGCCTTCGCCTGCCGGGCGACCGCCGACAGGCGAAGGCCAGGCCTGGAGCCTGGCTCGCCCGACCGCGCAACGCAAAAAGGGCGGCCGCATCGCGACCGCCCTTCTGGTTTGCGTCTGAGTTCAGCGTCAGGCGTGGGCCTTCTCGGCCTTGGTGTAGTCGGCCTGGGTGACGTGCTTGCCGTTCAGGCTCCAGCCGCCCTTCTCCTCCTTGACGGTCACGCCGTCGGGAGTGGCCCTGTCGATCTGCTTGCCATGGCCGCTGACCTTCACGGACACGTTGTCCTTCCCGTCATGGTTGCCGGCCAGGCCCGAGACCACGATGGCCTTGTCGCCCTTGGTGATGGTCAGCTTGGACGAGTAGCTCACGTCGCTCTTGTCGGTCACGGCCTTTCCGTCGCGATCCACGGTGCCGACGCTGATCTTGGTGCCGTCAGCCAGCTGGAAGGTGTTGCTCTTCTTGAAGTCCCAGTCCTTGCCATTGCCACCGGCGTCAACATGGGGGTCGCCCCAGACGCGGGTGCTGTCGCCGGTGCAGTTGTTCTTCAGGATGAAGGACTCCTGCTTCTCGTCGAAGTTCAGCGTGTAGTCCTTGCCGAGCTTGATCTCGCCCTTGCCGTCCTTCACCTGGCCGACCTCCCACTTGTCGCCGCCGTCCGGCTTGGGAGTGGGCTTCGGGAAGCAGTCCGGCTGAGGCGTGGGCTTCGGGTTGCAAACGACCGGGCCCGGGGTCGGCTTCGGCTCCGGGGTCGGCTTCGGCTTGGGGTCGCAGTTGATCGGGGTCGGGGTCGGGGTCGGAGCGGGGCAGGGCAGCGGGACCGGCTTGCCACGGCAGTCATCGACCACGCCAGGCGTCGGGTGATAGCCGCCGTCGACCGGGATCGGCTTGCCGCGGCAGTCGTCGACCACGCCAGGCGTCGGGTGGTAGCCGCCGTCCACCGGGATCGGCGTGCCGCGGCGGTCGTCGACCACGCCAGGCGTCGGGTGATAGCCGCCGTCCACCGGGATCGGCTTGCCCTGGGCGCCGCAGATCTGGGTCAGGGTGTTCTGGATCGAGCCGAGTTCGTCCTGCAGGCCCTTGATGATCGTGCCGGTGTCGCCAGCGGCGCCGCTGGTCGTGCCGCCGCTATTCGCGCCGTTGCCGGAGCCGGTCGAACCCCCAGTCGATCCGCAGCCGCCGTTCGAGCCGCCATTGCCCAGCGCCGAAACCAGCTTTTCGAGGAGCTTCTCGATGTTCGACAGTTCGCTCTTGATGTCGCCCAGGATCGACTTCAGGTCACCGGACTGGGTGTTGCAGTTGTTCGACACGGAACGGTTGAAGCTGCTGCCGTTCACCTGGCTGGTTCCGTAGGAACCGTTGGAGTAGTTCGTGGGCTGAATTCCGCAAACCATCTTCTTTCTCCCTTAAATGATGCAGAGGATCGACTGCTTCCTCGTGAAGAAAGTTCTAACCATTTCCAGGCGGCCAACTACTATGTCGAAATACCGGGTCCTACGTAGTGCACGTAGCGGCATGGCCTGTCCGGCGCAGCGGTGGCGCGCCCGGAAACCCGGCAGGTCTGGTCATTGTGGGAGATTTCCCGGTCGCCGCGGGCTCAGGTCCCGAAAACGGCTCGTCGGCCCCGGGCCTGTTCAAGGGGCGCGCATCGTCGCGCCATGTTTATGGTACTGAGCTGACAGCGCGGTCGCGGCCGAGCTCGATCGTGAATCGGATGACCCCGACGTCTCGGGTGCGCCTCCCCGGTCGTCGACTGGCCTGCCGATCCCGATGCTGCTCGAACTCCTGCTCCATCTCGTCACCCCCGTCCCGCGCAGCCTGCGCCGCATGGGCCTTCTGCACGAAAGCATCGCGCTGTGGTCCCGCGGAGCGCGGCGACGGCGCGACTGGCGTCCGCACGAGGCTCATTGCCACGACGTCGTACGGCAGGCCGTCGCCGCCGTCGCGCATCGGCGCAAGGCGGTCGTGCTGGGGTCGGGCCTCGTGCGCGACGTTCCTTTCTCGGATCTCGTGGAGACCTTCGACGAGGTGATCCTCGTCGACGCCGTTCACCTGCCGTTCGTCCGGGCGCGCATGGCGCTGCACCCGAAGGTCCGCCTGCTGACGCGCGACCTCACAGGCCTGGCGGACTGGCTCGCCGGAAAAACGCAGGACCGCGCCGATCCCCTGGCCGACCTCGTCGGCGACGCGGCGGTGGACTTTGTCGTCTCGGCCAATGTTCTCTCCCAGTTGCCGCTTGCCGTGGAGACCTTCCTCGAACGGAACCCTGCCCGCGCCGCGTCCCTCCCGCCGGACATCGCAGACCGGACGATCGCCGACCACCTCGCCGATCTGGCACGCTTTCCAGGCGCAGTCTGCCTTCTGACCGACGTCGAAATGCGGGAGGAAAATCGCCGGGGCGAGGTCGTCGAAAGGCTCGACCTGATGCGCGGCCATGATCTCCCGTCGCCCTTGGCGTCGTGGGACTGGACCGTCGCGCCTTTCGGCGAAATCGAGCGGGACAAGCGATACGTCCACCGCGTCCACGGCTCCTGGCGCTCAGGAGAGCCGGCGCCTGCCGGTGGTCGTCATGTCCAAGCGCCAGGAGGCGCGAGCTAGCGCGCGTCTGGCCAGCGGAAGTCGTCGGCCCGGCCCGGCTTCGGGTCGGGAACCTGCCCGCGCAGCAGCGCGCGCTCGACCAGTTGCCCGGCCTCGGTCGACGGCTTGCGGCTCACGCCCGCGACCAGCGCGCCGCCCTGGGCGGACTCCGGTCCGGTGAGCGGCAGGATCGGCCCGGCCACGGGCCGCTGCGGGATGGTGAGCGGCGCCGGCGGGAGCCCGTCGAGTCCGCGGAGCACCGCCTGATCGATGGCGCGCTCCACACCGCCCGGCTGCAGCGACGGATCATGCGAGGCGGGGTCGTCCGGGTCGGCGCCCGGCACCGCGACGATGGCCGGCGCCCGCTGGTCGAGCGAACGGCGGATCTCGACCTCGATGAAGTGGGCCGCCTTGCGGGCGCCCGCCTTGGTGAAATGGACGCCGTCCGACGTGCGCAGCTTCACGGTGTCACCGGCGAGGTCCGGCCCGAAGGATGAATAGCGGTTCTTGGCGTCGGCGAAGGGCTCGAACAGGTCGATATAGATCGCGCCCGTCTTGCGGGCGGCGCTCCGGAAGATCTCGTTCAGGGCGACCATGTCGGCCGTGAAGCGCGGGCTCTCCATGATGGGCATGCCCACCCAGAACAGCGGCACGTTCTTGTCGGCGAAGGCTCGGCCGATCTCCTCCACCCGGCCCGCATAGGCCTCCTTCCAGGCGTCGGACATCGGCTCCAGCGCCGTCCCGGACGCATCCTTGAGGGTCTGCCGGTCGTTGGAGCCCAGCACCACAACGGCGTGCGTGATCTTCTCCGAGGCGAGCATCTCGCGCATGGTCTTGCGCCAGTCGAAGAAGTCGTCGCGCACGAGCCCGCTGGACGACACGGTCCGCTTGGACACCCGGACGTCGGGGTTGTCGTCGAAGGCATCGGCGAGCCCGTTGGCGACCAGCTCGGCCATGACGTCGCCGAACACCATCACGAAGGCGGTCGGCTCGATGGCGGGCTTCTCGGGGGCGTCGCGGATCACCATCGTGGCGGCGGCGGGAGGCGGCGCGCGGCGCCGCTCCGCGCGCGGAGCCGGCGGCGGCGTGGGCCGCACGCGCCGGAACTGCTGGCGGGAGGGCGCCATCTGCGGGGTGAACTGAAGCGGGAAGCGGTCGTCCGGCTGGGCGCGAGCCTCCGGGACCGCGCCCGGCAGGGCGGCGGCGGCCAGCGCGACGAGGACGAACAGGCGCGCGACGAGCGCCGACAGGCTCTGCAACGAGACCTCCATGCAGCGCCCTTGCGGGCGCGTCCGGAGGGGAGTTTACCAGTTCATCGCGCCGTGCGCAGCGCCTGCAGCGCCCCGACCGTCGGATGGCCGTCCGGAACGAGCCCCCTCCGCTCCTGGAACGCCCGGAGCGCGTCCCGGGTTCGCGTGCCGATCCGGCCGTCGGCCTCGCCGATGTCGAACCCCATCGAGGCCAGGCGGCGCTGGATCTCGCGCCGCTGCGCGTGGTCCAGCTGCGGCTCGCCCACCGGCCATGCGGCCTGCACGCCCGAGGCGCCGCCGATCCGGTCGCCCAGCAGGCCGACGCCCATCGCATAGGCGTCCGAGCTGTTATAGGCCTTGATGGCGGTGAAATTCGCCGTGACCAGGAAGGCCGGGCCGTGCGCGCCCGCCGGCAGGAAGAGCGATCCCTCCCCGGCGTTGGGCATGGGCTTGCCGTCGGCGCGCTTCGCGCCGAGCGCGGCCCAGCGGGAGAAGGCGGCCTTGCGGGTCTTGTAGTCGAAGCGCGCCGGCAGCCGGACCTCGACCGACCAGGGCAGCCCGCGCCGCCAGCCATGCGCCTTCAGGTAGTTCGCCGTCGAGGCCAGCGCGTCCGGGATCGACGTCCAGATGTCCTTGTGGCCGTCGCCGTCCTGGTCCACCGCCCATCTGCGGAAGCTCGACGGCATGAACTGCGTCTGGCCCATCGCGCCCGCCCAGGAGCCCTTCATGTCCGCGCGGGCCACATGCCCCTGCTGCAGGATCGTCAGGGCCGTCAGGAGCTCGTCGCGGAAAAAGGCGCCCCGGTAGCGCAGATGCGCCAGCGTCGCGAGCGACCGGATCACGTCCTTGCCGCCCGTGAAGGAGCCGTAATTCGTCTCCATGCCCCAGACGCCGAGGATGACGGACCGCTCCACCCCGTAGCGCCGCTCGATGGCGGCGAGCGTCGACGCGTGCTCGGCTGCGACGGACCTGCCGCGGGCCACACGCGCCTCGGAGACCGCGCCCTCCAGATACGACCAGATCGGCTTGACGAACTCGGATTGCCGCCGGGTGAGCTCGACGATCTTCGGATCGCTGGTCACGCCGGAAAAGGCCGCGTCGAAGGTCGCCCGGCTCACGCCGCGGGCGCGCGCCGCCGGCCAGAGCCCCGCGACGAAAGCCGAGAAGGACGCCGGCGAGGCCTCCCGCTCGCCCACGAGGGCCGCGCCGGGCTGCCCGAGCGAGCCCGTCGTGACCGGTTCGGACGCGCCGGCCTCGGATCTGGCGACCCGCGTCGGCCCGGTCTGGGCCGCGGCTGGTCCCGCCCAGACGACGCCCAGGCACAGGGCTACGACAGCGATACGGCGCATGGAACGTCCCCAGCCCGGGGGCGGACGCCCGCCGGTTCTTCCAGGCTCACTGTGCTGGGGGGTGGTGAAGGGGAGCTTAACCGCGCGCCGGCGCTCAGCCCTGGAGCTTGGCGTTGGGAGTGGTCAGGTGGCGCTCCCAGTCCAGCGCATGGGTGATGATGGTCTCCAGGTCGTCATATTGCGGAACCCAGCCCAGCACCTCCCGGACCCGCTCGCCCGTGGCGACGATCGCGGCCGGGTCGCCGGCCCGGCGCGGGGCGAGCCGGGCCTCGAAGTCCACGCCCGAGACCCGCTTCACCGCGTCAACGACCTCCAGCACCGAGTAGCCCTGCCCGTAGCCGCAATTCAGCGTCAGGCTGTCGCCGCCCGCCCGCAGATGGTCGAGCGACGCAAGATGCGCGTTGGCGAGGTCCGTCACATGGATGTAGTCGCGCAGGCAGGACCCGTCGCGGGTGGGGAAATCGGTTCCGAACACCTCCAGATAGGGCCGCTGGCCCAGCGCCGTCTGGCACGCGACCTTGATCAGATGCGTGGCGCGCGGCGTCGACTGGCCGGTGCGGCCCTTGGGGTCCGCGCCTGCGACGTTGAAGTAGCGCAGCACCACGAATTTCAGCGGATGCGCGGCCGCCGTGTCGCGCAGGATCCATTCCGTCATCAGCTTGGATCGGCCATAGGGCGACACCGGCGAGGTCGGATCATCCTCGGAGACCGGCTCGCCGCTGACGTCGCCATAGACGGCCGCCGTCGACGAGAAGATGAAGTGCTTCACTCCGCACTTCACCGCGGTCTCGATCAGCGCCCGCGGCTTCACGGTGTTGTTCAGGTAGTAGCCGAGCGGATCCTCGACCGATTCCGGCACGACGATCTTGGCCGCGAAATGCACGACGGTGTCGACGCCGTGCTCACGCATCACGGACGCGACCAGGGCCTGGTCGCCCATGTCGCCCACCACCAGCGGAACGGTCGTCGGCACCGCCGACGCGAAACCCGTGCTCAGATTGTCGAGGACGACGACCTTCTCGCCACGGTCGGCCAGCGCCAACACCATGTGCGAGCCGATATAGCCGGCGCCGCCCGTCACCAGAACCGCCATTCTGCATACTCCTGATTGTGGCCACCATGGCCGTTCACTGGATAACGTTTCCTGAACTCGCATGGAACGGGAGGCCGTGATATCGGTTTGCCCCCACGCCACGCGACATCGAAGTCTGGCGTGAAGTCCGCCGTCTCCGTCCCTCCTGCAAGCAGACGCGATCCATGACGAAAAAGATCCGCAAAGCCGTGTTCCCCGTCGCCGGTCTCGGGACGCGGTTCCTCCCCGCCACCAAGGCGGTGCCGAAGGAGATGATGACGGTGGTCGACAGGCCGGTCATCCAGCATGTCGTGGACGAGGCGAAGGCCGCCGGCATCGAGCACTTCGTGTTCGTCACGGGCCGCGGCAAGGCCGTCATCGAGGACCATTTCGACATCAATTTCGAGCTGGACCGGACGCTGGCCGAGCGCGGCAAGACCAAGGAGCTGGATGCTCTCAAGCGCGACCTTCCGGGCGCCGGCCAGGCCAGCTTCACGCGCCAGCAGGCGCCGCTCGGGCTCGGCCACGCAGTCTGGTGCGCGCGCGACATCATCGGCGACGAGCCTTTTGCGCTGCTGCTGCCCGACATGCTGCATCTGGGCCAGACCGCCTGTCTGGCGGACATGATCCTCGGCTACGAGGCGCATGGCGGCAACATGATCGCCGCCTATGAGGTGCCCGACAGCGAGACCCACCAATACGGCATCGTCGGCGTCAAGGACGAGGGCGGCTTCCAGCGCATCACCTCCATGGTGGAGAAGCCGCCGAAGGGCACGGCCCCGTCCAACCTGGCGATCTCGGGCCGCTACATCCTCAGCCCGGCCGTGTTCGATATCCTGGAGACGCAGGAGCGCGGCGCCGGCGGCGAGATCCAGCTCACCGACGCCATGATCACGCTCGCCAAGTCGGAGCCTTTCTACGCCCACACCTTCGCGGGCGAGATCTACGACACCGGCTCGAAGATCGGCTTCCTGATGGCCAACGTGGCCTATGCGCTCAGCCGCGAGGACATCGCGCCCGCCTTCACTGTCGAGCTGCACAAGCTTATGGCCCGCTGAGCCGCCGGCCTCAGGGCTGGAGCTTCATCCCGACCAGGAACGTGTTGGCGGTGTAGTCGGAGCCAACCGTCGCGCCGTTCAGGCGCTCATGCGTGAAGCTGGCGTTGAGCGCCACCGAGCGGGTCAGCCTGTATTCCAGCTTCAGGCCGGTGGCGTAGCTCGTCTCCCGCAGGGGCACGCCCTGGTAGTCCGTGCTGGTGAAGGACGCCGCGCCGACCAGGATCAGATTGCGCAGCAGCGCGTGGGACACCTCGGCGGCCACCGTGCGGACCTGCGCGCCCGTCGCCCCCACGACCGTGGTCTCGGCCAGCGACGCCGTGCCGCGCAGGGTGACGGTGGTGAGAGGCGTCGCCGACCAGATCAGGGCGACGTCGGCCACCGGCCCGCGCAGGTCCGCCAGGCGCGGGTCCTCATATTGGCGCACGCCATAGCCTGCCGACGCCTCGCCGGTCACCGTCCGGGTGATCTCGAAAGTCGATCCGACGCGGCCCTGCACGCCCGACGACGTCCGGTCGTAGCCGGAGACGTCCAGCGTCGAATCGTAGACGCGCTTGTCGACCGTCGCCTCCACGAAGGGCTGCAGCCCCGGCGTCGCCTGGTACCCGGTGCGCAGGCGCAGCCCGTAGGCGTTGAAATCGCGGTCGCCCTGGCTGACTTCGAGCCCGTTCGCCTGCGTCAGGTCGCCATAGCTGGTGCGGTCCACGGCCCCGCGCAGCGACACGGCCACCGCGCCGAAGCGCTGGGTCAGCATGGCGCTGGTCCCGGCGGTCAGGATGGTGGAGCGCTTCGACCCAACGACCGGCTGCTCCAGGCTCCCCGGGCGCTCCGTCGTGAGCAGATAGGCCGCGCCCAGGTCGACCTGCGTGTCGCGCAGGACGTCGATCCGCAGGTCCGCCACGCCCGCGCCGTCGGGCCTGTTGGCCGACCTGACCGACGGATATTCCTGGTAGGCGCCGCGCAGATTGGCCGTGAAGGCGTGCCGCTCCCAGTCGCTCTCGACGCTGAGCGCGCCCTCCTGTCGGAACGTCGTGGAGCCGCGCGGCCGTCCGCCGACCCGGTTGGGATTGGTGTCGTAGCCGCCCGAGACGTCGATCGACGGCCGCCAGATCAGCCCGCCCGTGTCGATCCCGAGCGGCGCATAGGGGTCGTCCTGCACGGCCTTGCGGCGCGCCCGGCGCGCCTGCTCGATCGCGGGCAGGCCCGGCGTCGGCAGCGTGCCGGCCAGGTCCGGGGCGGTCCCGGCGGCCGGTCCGAACAGCGGCGCCGGGACCGGCGCGGGCGCGGTCTGGCGCAGGGTCCGGGGCTTCGTCTTCTTGGGCGGGCGCACCGGCTGGCCGACGGGCGCGTAGGCGCCCTTGTAGGCCTGGCGCATCGAGGTCGGCCCCGAGCCCCGGAGCGCGGGCGCATACGGGTCCGGGTCCATGCCGGCGGGGGGCGGAACCGGCGCCGCAGCCGGATCCATCGGAAGCGTCTGCGCCATGGCGGACGCGAACGCGACGGCGTCCGCGCAAGCGAGGGCGGTCGCCAACCCGAGCAGTCTGACATAGCGAGCGGGGCGGCGACGAAGGGCCAAGGACGGCTCCGGCCAACGGAAGGGTCCGGGCGCCTGCAGCCCGATACGGTTAACAGGAATAGAAGATTGACGGTTAACGAGAGGTAACCACTGACCGGTCGTCGTTTCTCTCCGCGCCGACTCGTGCTATGCGGCGCGCATGTCCAAGCTCTCGCCAGCCCCTCGTGTCGAGGGCGCGTCCGCCCCGGCGATCGCATCCGCCCTGCGCACCATCGAGGCCGAGCGAGCGGGCCTCGACGCTGTGGCGGAGGCCCTGGGCGACGGCCTCGGGGCGAGCTTCTGCGCCGCCGTGGACCTCATCGCCGGCGCGACCGGGCGCGTCATCGTCACCGGCATGGGCAAGTCCGGCCATGTCGGCCGCAAGATCGCCGCGACCCTGTCGTCGACCGGGACGCCCGCCTATTTCGTCCATCCGGCCGAGGCGAGCCACGGGGACCTCGGCGCCATCCAGGCCGGCGACGTCATCCTGGCGCTGTCCTGGTCGGGCGAGACGTCGGAGCTTTCCGATCTGGTCGCCTATGCGCGGCGCTTTAGGGTCGGGCTCATCGGCGTCACCGCCAATCCCGACAGCGCGCTCGGCCGCGAGGCGGACGTGTGCCTGACGCTGCCGAAGACACGCGAGGCCTGCCCTAACGGGCTGGCGCCGACCACCTCCACCACGATGCAGCTCGCTTTGGGCGACGCGCTCGCGGTGGCGCTGCTGGAGGGCCGCAGCTTCAGCTCGCAGGATTTCCGCGTCTTCCACCCGGGCGGCAAGCTCGGCGCGCAGCTCAAGCAGGTCCGCGCCGTCATGCACACCGGCGACCGCCTGCCCCTGGTGCCGCGCGGCGCCCGCATGTCGGACGCCATCATGGCGATCAGCCAGAAGGGCTTCGGCTGCGTGGTGGTGACCGAGGCCGACGGGCGCATCGCCGGCATCGTGACCGACGGCGACCTGCGCCGCCACATGCAGCCGGCGCTGATGACGCTCACCGTCGACGAGGTCATGACGCCCAACCCGACCACCGTGGCGCCCAGCCTCCTGGTCGCCGAGGCGCTGGAGATCGTCGAGACCCGCAAGATCGGCGCGCTGATCGTGGCGGAGGACGGGGTGGCGGTCGGCCTCGTGCACGTCCTCGACCTGCTGCGGATCGGGGCCGCCTGAGGCGCGGCGCTCAGCTCAGCTGCGCTTCACCTTCAAGAGCGTGCCGTCGACGCCGACCACCTGGACCTCCGTCCCGGCCGGCAGGTCCGGACCCTCGATGCGCCAGACCGTGTCGTCCACGCGGACGCGCCCGCGGCCTTCCCGGAGCGGCTCGTCGAGCACGAAGAGGCGTCCCACCAGCGCCGACCCCCGGTCGTTGATGACCTGCTCGGGCCGCTTCGGCCCCCGGTCCCGGGTGAGGTTGCGGCCGACCGCCACGCAGGCGATCGCCAGCGCCGCGAAGGTCAGGGCCGCCGCCTCCCCTGACATCGCGATCACGAAGGAGACGAGGCCCGTCAACAGGGCCGCGAGGCCGAGCCAGATCATGAAGGCGCCCGGCGCCAGCACCTCGACGCCGACCAGCAATAGCCCAGCGATGATCCAGCCCCACGGTCCGAAAAAGATGTCGATCATCGCTGCCCCGCTCTCAGGCGCCCGTCAGGTCGGATTGGACTCGCGGGTGGTCGGGACCGCGGTGCGCCGCGGGGCGGCCGCGGCGGCCTCCGTCGAGGCGAAGGCCGAACGCGAGATCTCCGCAATGCCGGCGATCGAGCCGATCACCGAGGACGCCTCCAGCGGCATCATGATCACCTTCTGGTTCGGGGCGGAAGCCACGGCCTGCAGCGCCTTCACATATTGCTGGGCGACGAAATAGTTGATCGCGTTGACGTCGCCCTTGGAGATGGCCTCGCTCACCATCTGGGTGGCCTTGGCCTCCGCCTCGGCCGAACGCTCGCGCGCCTCCGCGTCGCGGAACGCGGCCTCCCTGCGGCCCTCGGCCTCCAGGATCTGCGCCGTCTTGTGGCCCTCGGCGCGCAGCACCTCGGCCTGGCGCTGGCCTTCGGCCTCCAGCACGACGGCGCGCTTCTCGCGCTCCGCCTTCATCTGCCGCGCCATGGCGTCGACGAGGTCGCGCGGCGGCACGATGTCCTTGATCTCGACCCGGTTGATCTTGATGCCCCAGGGCGAGGTGGCGGCGTCCACCACCCGCAGCAGCCGCTCGTTGATCTCGTCGCGGTGGGAGAGCAGCTGGTCGAGGTCCATCGAGCCCATGACGGTGCGGATGTTCGTCATCGTCAGGGTCAGGATCGCCTGCTGCAGGTTGTAGACCTCATAGGACGCCAGGGCGGCGTCCAGCACCGTGTAGAAGGCGACGCCGTCGACCGTCACGGTGGCGTTGTCGCGGGTGATGACCTCCTGGCTGGGGACGTCGAGCACCTGCTCCATGATGTTCAGCTTGTGGCCGATGCTCTCCACATAGGGGACGATGAGCCCGAGTCCCGGGCTGAGCGTGCGCGAGTACTTTCCGAAGCGCTCGACGGTGTATTTGTAGCCCTGCGGGACGGTCTTCACCCCGGCCAGGAGGGTGACGATGACGAAGACCACAAGCACGATCGTGAAGATCGTGAACCCCGAAACCGGCATGCCGAGCTCCCCGCTGATTCGGCCCAGGCGCCAGCATGGTACGCGGGGCGCCCCGCGGCAAGCCGAGCTCAGGCTGCGGGCGGGGCGTCCGCGCCGCGCCCCTCAGCGCGGCAGCGTGGTCGCGCCCATCAGGTGCAGGTCGATGGCGTGGGCCGCCTGGCGGCCTTCCCGGATGGCCCAGACCACCAGCGACTGGCCCCGGCGCATGTCGCCGGCGGCGAACACCTTGGCCTGCGAGGTCCGGTAGTCCTGCTCGTTGGCGACGACGTTGTTGCGCCGGTCCAGCGCCACCCCCGACGCCTCGATCATGCCCGCCGTCTGCGAGCCGGCGAAGCCGATGGCCAGGAAGACGAGGTCGGCGCGCAGGATGAACTCGCTGCCCGGGATGGGGACGCGCTTCTCGTCCACGCGCGCGCATTTCACGCCCGTCACCTTGCCGTTCTTGCCCTCGATGCCGAGCGTGGCCGCCTGGAACTCGCGCTCAGCGCCCTCCGCCTGGCTGGACGAGGTTCGCATCTTGGTCGGCCAGTAGGGCCACACCGTCAGCTTGTCCTCCTTGACGGGCGGCTTGGGGCGGATGTCGAGCTGCGTCACCGACAATGCGCCCTGGCGGAACGACGTGCCGACGCAGTCGGAGGCCGTGTCGCCGCCGCCGATCACCACGATGTGCTTGCCGCTCGCCAGGATGGGCGCCTCGGGGGTGGGCTCCTCCTGGCCGACGCGGCGGTTCTGCTGGACCAGATAGGGCATCGCGAAGTGGACGCCCGCGAGGTCCTGCCCGGGCAGCTTGGGATCGCGCGGATCCTCCGCGCCGCCCGCCAGCAGAACCGCGTCGAACTCCGCGGTGAGCTCCTCGAAGGGCTTCGTCACCCCGACATTGACGCCGTAATGGAAGGTGACGCCCTCCTGCTCCATCTGGGCGACGCGCCGGTCGATGTGGCGCTTCTCCATCTTGAAGTCGGGGATGCCGTAACGCAGCAGCCCGCCCGCGCGCGGCTCGCGCTCGAACAGATGCACGTCATGGCCCACCCGGGCGAGCTGCTGGGCGGCGGCCATGCCGGCCGGTCCCGAGCCCACGATGGCGACGCGCTTGCCCGTCTTGAAGGCCGGCGGCTCGGGACGGATCCAGCCTTCGGTCCAGGCCTTGTCGGCGATGGACTGCTCGATGGTCTTGATGGTGACCGGCATGTCCTCGAGGTTCAGCGTGCACGCCTCCTCGCAGGGCGCGGGGCAGATGCGGCCGGTGAACTCGGGGAAGTTGTTGGTCGAATGCAGGTTGCGGGAGGCCTCCTCCCAGTTCTGCTGGTAGATGAGGTCGTTCCAGTCCGGGATCTGGTTGTTGACCGGGCAGCCCGTGCCGGAATGGCAGTAGGGCACGCCGCAATCCATGCAGCGCGCGGCCTGGCGTCCGACGTCCTTCTCGTCCAGCGGCAGCGTGAACTCGCGGAAATGGCGGATGCGGTCGCCGGCGAGCTGGTACTTCTGCTCCTGCCGGTCGAATTCCAGAAAACCTGTGACCTTGCCCATCGTCGTCTCCGAGGCCTCGCCTCAAACATCGTCGCGCCCGGCTGCGTCGGACCGCGGGCCGTCTGGCCCGCGCCTTCGTTGGGTCGCCATCAAGGATGCGGGCCTCACGGCCCGCGGTCCGGGTGAGTCCTACTCCGCCGCCTGCAGCGTCCTGAACTTCTCCATCTCGCGAAGCGCGCGCCGGTACTCGACCGGCATGACCTTCACGAAGCGGGTCCGGTAGTCGGCCCAGTTGTCCAGGATGTCCTTGGCGCGGGTCGAACCCGTGTAGCGCAGGTGGTCGCTGATCAGCTGCAGCAGGCGCTCTTCGTCGTGGCCGGACATGTTGGCCATGACGTCGATGCGGCCCTTGGTCTCCAGGTCGCCACCATGGTGGTGGAGGCGCTCCATCAGGTCCTCCTCCTCCTCGACGGGCTCCAGGTCGACCATCGACAGGTTGCAGCGCTTCTGGAACGCGCCGTCCTCGTCGAGCACATAGGCGATGCCGCCCGACATGCCGGCCGCGAAGTTGCGCCCGGTCTGCCCGATGACCACCACCACGCCGCCGGTCATGTACTCGCAGCCATGGTCGCCGGTGCCTTCCACGACCGCCACCGCCCCGGAGTTGCGAACCGCGAAACGCTCGCCCGCCACGCCCCGGAAGTAGCACTCGCCGGAGATCGCGCCGTACAGCACCGTGTTGCCCACGATGATCGACCGCTCGGCGACCGTGCGCGACTCGTCGGCCGGCCGGATGATCAGCTTGCCGCCCGACAGCCCCTTGCCGACATAGTCGTTGGCCTGCCCGACGAGCTCCAGCGTCACGCCGGCCGCCAGGAACGAGCCGAAGCTCTGCCCGGCGGTGCCGTCGAGCCGGATCCGGATCGTGTCGTCCGGCAGCCCGGCGTAGCCGTGCCGCTTGGCGATCTCGCCCGACAGCATGGCCCCGGTGGTGCGGTCCGTGTTGTGGATCGCGGCCCGGATCTCGACCGGCGCGCCGCCCTCGATGGCGGCCATCGCCTGCGGGATCAGCGTGCGGTCCAGCACGGCGTCGATCGGATGCTTCTGGCGCTCGACATGCCGGATGGCGACGTCGGCTCCGACCTCGGGCTTGTGGAAGATGCGGGAGAAGTCGAGTCCCTTGGCCTTCCAGTGGTCGATCGCCTCGCGCCGGTCGAGCAGGTCGGACCGGCCGACCATCTCGTCCATGGTGCGGAAACCCATCTCGGCCATCAGCTCGCGCACTTCCTCGGCGACGAAGAAGAAGTAGTTGATGACGTGCTCGGGCGTGCCCTTGAAGCGCTTGCGCAGCACCGGGTCCTGCGTCGCCACGCCCACCGGGCAGGTGTTCAGGTGGCACTTGCGCATCATGATGCAGCCAGCCGCGATCAGCGGCGCGGTCGAGAAGCCGAACTCGTCGGCTCCCAGCAGCGCGCCGATCACGACGTCGCGGCCGGTGCGAAGCCCGCCGTCGACCTGCAGGGCGACGCGGCCGCGCAGCCGGTTGAGCACCAGCGTCTGCTGCGTCTCGGCGAGGCCCATCTCCCAGGGCGAGCCCGCGTGCTTCAGGGAGGTCAGCGGGCTCGCGCCCGTGCCGCCCTCGAAGCCCGAGATGGTGATGTGGTCCGCCCGCGCCTTGGCGACGCCCGCCGCGACGGTGCCGACGCCCACCTCGGAGACGAGCTTGACCGAGACGTCCGCCGTCGGGTTGACGTTCTTCAGGTCGAAGATCAGCTGCGCCAGATCCTCGATCGAGTAGATGTCGTGGTGCGGCGGCGGCGAGATGAGGCCCACGCCCGGGGTCGAGTGGCGCACCTTGGCGATCACCGCGTCGACCTTGTGGCCGGGCAGCTGCCCGCCCTCGCCCGGCTTGGCGCCCTGCGCCACCTTGATCTGCATGACGTCGGCGTTGACCAGATACTCCGCCGTGACGCCGAAGCGGCCCGACGCGACCTGCTTGATGGCCGAGCGCTTGGAGCGGCCGTCCGGCAGCGGGACGTAGCGCTCGCTCTCCTCGCCGCCCTCGCCGGTGTTCGACTTGCCGCCGATCCGGTTCAGGGCGATCGCCAGCGTCTCGTGCGCCTCCTTGGAGATGGAGCCGAACGACATCGCGCCGGTGGAGAAGCGCTTCACGATCTCGACCGCGCTCTGCACCTCCTCCAGGGGGACGGGGCTCGCGCCGCGCTCGGCCGCGGTCCGGATCCTGAACAGGCCCCGGATCGTGGTCAGGCGGTTCTGCTGGTCGTTGATCTCGCGGGCGAACTCGCGGTAGCGGTCCTGCGCGTTGAGACGCACCGCGTGCTGCAGGGTCGCGACGGAATCGGGCGTCCAGACATGGTCTTCGCCGCGGATGCGGTAGGCGTATTCGCCGCCGACATCGAGCGAGGTCCGGTAGACCGGGGCGTCGCCGAAGGCGTCGCGGTGGCGCCGGACGGTCTCTTCCGCGATCTCCTCCAGGCCGACGCCCTCGATGGTGGTCGCGGTGCCGAAGAAGTACTTCTGGACGAGCTCGCTGCGCAGCCCGACCGCGTCGAAGATCTGGGCGCCGCAATAGGACTGGTAGGTCGAGATGCCCATCTTGGACATGACCTTCAGGATGCCCTTGTCGACGGACTTGATGTAGCGCTTGACGATCTCGTCCTCGTCGACCTCCTCGGGGATCTCGCTGCGCATGCCGGCGAGCGTCTCGAAGGCCAGATAGGGGTTGATCGCCTCGGCGCCGTAGCCCGCCAGGCAGCAGAAATGGTGCACCTCGCGCGGCTCGCCGGTCTCCACCACCAGGCCGACCGAGGTGCGCAGCCCCTTGCGGATCAGGTGATGATGCACCGCCGCCGTCGCCAGCAGCGACGGGATCGGGATGCGGTCCGGCCCGACCTGGCGGTCCGACAGGATGATGATGTTGTAGCCGCCATGCACGGCCGCCTCGGCGCGCTCGCACAGCCGGTCGAGGGCGCCCGGCAGGCCGGCCGCGCCCTGCTCCACCGGATAGGTGAAGTCGAGCGTCTTGGTGTCGAACCGGTCCTCGAAATGGCCGATGCAGCGGATCTTCTCCAGGTCGCCATTGGTGAGGATCGGCTGGCGGACCTCCAGGCGCTTGCGGCGCGAGGAGCCCTCGAGGTCGAAGATGTTCGGCCGCGGCCCGATGAAGGACACGAGGCTCATCACGAGCTCCTCGCGGATCGGGTCGATCGGCGGGTTCGTGACCTGGGCGAAGTTCTGCTTGAAATAGGTGAAGAGCGGCTTGGACTTGGATGACAGCGCCGAGATCGGCGTGTCCGTGCCCATCGAGCCGACGGCTTCCTGGCCGGTCACCGCCATGGGCGACATCAGCAGCTTGAGGTCCTCCTGGGTGTAGCCGAAGGCCTGCTGGCGATCGAGCAGGCTGACGTCGGTGCGCGACTGGCGCGGCTCGACGGGCTTTAGGTCCTCCAGGATGATCTGGCCGCGCTGCAGCCATTCCCGGTACGGGTTGGCGGTGGACAGAGAGGTCTTGATCTCGTCGTCGGAGACGATGCGGCCCTGCTCCAGGTCGATGAGCAGCATCTTGCCGGGCTGGAGCCGCCACTTGGTGACGATCTTCTCCTCCGGGATCGGCAGCACGCCGAACTCGGACGCCAGCACCACGAGGCCGTCGTCGGTGACGAGATAGCGCGCCGGGCGCAGCCCGTTGCGGTCCAGCGTCGCGCCGATTTGGCGTCCGTCCGTGAAGGTCACGGCGGCGGGCCCGTCCCACGGCTCCATCAGGGCGGCGTGGTACTCGTAGAAGGCGCGCCGGTCCTCGTCCATCAGCGGGTTGCCGGCCCAGGCCTCCGGGATCAGCATCATCACCGCATGGGCCAGCGAGTAGCCGCCGCGCACCAGGAACTCGAGCGCGTTGTCGAAGCAGGCGGTGTCGGACTGGCCCTCATACGAGATGGGCCAAAGCTTGGAGATCTCGGCGTCGAAGAGGTCGGAATCGACCGAGGCCTGCCGGGCCGCCATCCAGTTGACGTTGCCGCGCAGGGTGTTGATCTCGCCGTTGTGGGCGACCATCCGGTAGGGATGCGCCAGCGACCAGGTCGGGAAGGTGTTGGTGGAGAAGCGCTGGTGCACCAGCGCCAGCGCCGACGCGAAGCGCGGGTCGGTCAGGTCCTTGAAATACTCGCCGAGCTGCCCGGCCAGCAGCATGCCCTTGTAGGTGATGGTGCGCGAGGACAGCGACACCGGGTAGAAACCCCGGGTCCGCTCGTCCTTCATGTCGTAGATCGTGTTGGAGATCACCTTGCGCAGGATGAACAGGCGCCGCTCGAAGGCGTCGTCGCCGGCCGTGCTCGCGCCGCGGCCGATGAAGACCTGGCGGATGCAGGGCTCCGTCGGCTTCACGCTCTCGCCCAGGCCGGAGCTGTCGACCGGCACGTCGCGCCAGCCCAGGAAATGCTGGCCCTCGTCGGCGATCACCTTCTCGACGATCTGCTCGCACAGGCTGCGCCCCTCGGGGTCGCGCGGCAGGAACAGCATGCCCACCGCATAGTCGCCCGGCGCCGGCAGCGTCAGCCCCAGGCGGGCGGCCTCGTCGGCGAAGAAGCCGTGCGGGGTCTGCACCAGCATCCCGCAGCCGTCGCCGGCCTTCGGGTCGGCCCCGACGGCGCCGCGATGGTCGAGATTGAGCAGGATCTGCAGGCCCATCTGCACGATGGCGTGCGACTTGCGGTTCTTCATGTCGGCCACAAAGCCGACCCCGCAGGCGTCATGCTCACGCGCCGGATCGTAAAGGCCCTGGGCGTCCGGATAGGAGGGGTCGCGCATGACATGCGTCGTCGATGCGGCCGGGTGAAGCGCCGCCGGCATGGCGCTCGCCTCGTTGCCGGCGCCGATCGGGCCTTGTCCTGTCCGCTCGCTCATGTCGCCCTCGTCCGTTGCGGCGGCCGTCCCGAGACAGCCGGAGTCAGCATCCGTGCGGATGGCGTTGACGGAGCATGAACCCGCCATGCACGACGCGCGCCATCCGGCTCGGGGCTCGTTCTCAGTGTGGGAGGTCCGGCCGCGCCCCGTCTTGCGCCCGCTCCCGGCGGGCGTCTCCGATCCGCGTAGGACCGGCGGGCGCCCGCTTAGCCCGCGTTTTTGCGGGCGGCACGTTTACGATCGCGCGTCGCGGCCGCGCCGCGAGTCGTCGTCTTCGTGATCGTGCCGTTCGTCCGCACCTGGCTGTCCGCCGTCATCTCGCGCGGGGCCGCAACCCCGAAAATTGGGACAGCAAGACTGTCCTATCGAGGCGGGACAATGCCAGATAACCATAAGCCGCACAAGGGCCATTTTTCGTCGTTTTCGCAAGATTGTTGCCCGCCCCTCACCCGGCGCGCAAGGAACGGAACGTCGCGGAGACCGAGGCGCAAGGGTGTGACCCGCGGCGGGGCCGGCGCGCGCCGTTGGCCCGCAGACGGGACCCGCGCCGCGCGGGCTTGCTCGCGCCGCCGATGCATGCATCGTGCGGCCGTCCTTCCCGTCACCCGAGACCGATGATGAATTTCGCAAGCGACAATGTGGCCGGCGCCAGCAGGCCGGTGCTCGACGCCGTCATCGCCGCCAATGGCGGCGCGGAAAGCGCCTACGGGGTCGACGCCTATACGAAGCGGGCCGAGGAGCTGCTCGCCGGCGTGTTCGAGCGCGACTGCGCCGTCTTCCTCGTCGCCACCGGCACCGCCGCGAACGCGCTGGCGCTTTCGGCGATCAGCCAGCCCTGGAGCGCGATCTTCAGCCACGCCGAAGCGCATGTGCTCGACGACGAGTGCGGCGCGCCCGAGATGTTCACCGGCGGCGCCAAGATCGTCGGGATCCCCGGCGTGGCCGGCAAGTTCACGCCCGCGGGCCTCGAAGCCGCGCTGGAGCGCTTCCCCAAAGGGGTCGCCAAGGCGGTCCAGCCCGCCGCCGTCTCGGTGTCGCAGGTGACCGAGGCCGGCACGCTCTACACGCTCGACGAGATCGCCGCCATCGCGGCGACCGCGCGCCGGCACGGCATGGCCACGCACCTGGATGGCGCGCGCTTCGCCAACGCGCTGGCGGCGCTCGGCTGCACGGCCGCCGAGATGACCTGGAAGGCCGGCGTCGACGTGGTGTCGTTCGGCGCCACCAAGAATGGCGGCCTCGCCTGCGAGGCGGTGGTGATCTTCGACAAGGACCGGGCGGCCGACTTCCAGTACCGCCGCAAGCGCAGCGGCCACACGCTCTCCAAGGGCCGCCTGCTCGGCGCGCAGATGGTCGGCTATCTGGAGAACGGCCACTGGATGGACAACGCCCGCCGGGCCAACGCGGCCGCCGCCGCGCTGTCGCGCGGCCTCGCCGAGGTCAAGGGCGTGCGCCTCGCCTGGCCGACCCAGGCCAACGAGGTCTTCGCCGTGCTGCCGCCCCCCGTGGACGCCGCCCTGAAGGCGGCCGGCGTGCGCTACGCGCCCTGGTCCAGCGGCAGCCTGCCGGAGGGCTTCGCCATCGGCCCGCAGGAGAGCTTCGCCCGCTTCGTGACGTCCTTCGCGTCCCGTGACGAGGACGTGGAGGCCATCCTGCGGACGGCCCGCGGGGCCTGAGGCCGGCGCTGCGGCGCCTTGGCGGCGTCGCAGGTCCGCCTTAATCGATCATTAACGCTTCCCGGCTTGTCATCCTGGGAGCCTGCCTCCATGCACCCGCACTTCGCTGCCGCCGGTCGCCAGACTGCGGTCGCCCGACGTTTCGTCCGCCGCGGCGCCCTCGCGCTCGCGGCTCTTGTCATGGCCGGAGCGTCGCTCCCGGCCCTCGCGGCCCCGCTCGGGGCCGGCCGCCTGCCTGTCGCGCCGCTGGCCGCGCCCGCGCAGTTCTCCGGCTTCATGATGGGGCCGGGCGAAGTCGCCGACATTCTTTACTCGCGCTACGGCTACCAGCGCGTGATGCGCATCCGCTCGGTGGGCGACGTCTTCGAGGCCGACGCCGTCGACCGCCGCGGCTACCGCGTACACGTGACCGTCGACGGCTATGACGGCCGCCTGCTGGAGAGCTTCGCGGTCGGCGACCGCGCCTATGACGCGCCCGCCCCGATCCCGCCGCGCAGCGTGCCGGGCTATCGCGGCGCGCCGGTGGGCTCCGCCGCCCTGCCGCCGCTCCGCGACGAGGAGGAGCGCTACGGAGCGCGCCCGCCGGCCGCCCGCATCGGGCCGGACCCGTTGGAGCGGTCCGCGCCGCGGCCGCCCAGGAGCCGCGAGGCCCGCACGCCGGACGCCTCCACCGCGCCCGCCCCGGCGCGCAAGCCCAAGGCCGTGCCGTCCCTGCCGAAGCCGGCCGAGCAGTCTGCGCCGCCGAAATCCGAGACCACCGCGGCCCGGCCGGTCGCGCCGGAGCCCGCGCCGCAGCCCGTGGCCCCGGCCCCGATCCCCGCGCCGGCTCCGCCGCCCGTCACCGTCGCGCCGGCCCCCGCCGAGGCTCCAGCCGCCGCCGCCCCGCAAGAGCCGCCCGTGCGGCAGGCCAGCCCGGCGCCCACGCGCATCCCCGAGCCGCTGGTGGACCCCAAGACCGGCAAGCCGACCGCGTCGTCGGACAACGGCGCCGTTCCGGCCGCCCCGCTGGACGATTCCAGCAGCCGCGGCCCTGCGGCCGCGTCCCCGGCCGTCCCGCCCGCCGCCCTCGACTGAGCCGGCGCGACGCTGCGCACGAAAAAGGGCGGCCCGCGCAGGGCCGCCCTTCTGATTCAGGGGTGATCGACGTCGTCGCGTTACGCGGCGGCCTTCTCGGACTGCACCGAACCGTCGATGACGGTCTTCTGGCCGGACGCGGAGATCGGGATGAGGCGCGGCTTCTTGGCCTCGGGGATCTCGCGGACGAGGTCGACGTGCAGGAGCCCGTTCTCGAGGCTCGCGCCCGTCACCTGGACGTAGTCGGCGAGCTGGAAGCGGCGCTCGAAGCTGCGGGCCGCGATGCCCTGGTACAGCACCTCGCCGGCGCGTTCGCCGGACTGGCCCTGCTTCTCGCCGCGCACCGAGAGCGCGTTCTCCTTCACCTCGATGGCGATGTCCTTGTCGGTGAAGCCGGCGACCGCGATCGAGATCCGATAGGCGTTCTCGCCCGTGCGCTCGATGTTGTAGGGCGGGTAGGCGGTCGCGGCGTCCGGGCTGGCCATCTGGTCCAGCATCGAGAACAGCCGGTCGAAGCCGACCGTGGAGCGGTAGAGGGGGGAAAGATCGTACTGGCGCATGGCATATCCTCCTAGAAGCGACATGCGGCGGTTCGCCTTCAGAGGCCGAACCGGCCGTTCCGCGCAGCCGTCATGGCCTGCGCTGGTCCTGAGGTAGTGAGGGTCTCCGAGCCGTTCAAGACCCCCCGCCGGGCGAGCCGAAACGCCGGGCCACGGCGGCGCTTCCGGTCCCGCCCGCGCAGATGAATGGCGCGTGAACGGACGCTTCCGGAGTCGTTCAGGCTCGTCGTGGCATGACACCGCCATCGTTGAAGACCGACGCCGTCTTCCAGAGGCTGATCCCATGCGTGCGTATCGTCGCGTCGTCCTGTTGGCGGCGACCATCTTGGCGGCAGGCGCCGGCCTCGGCGGGGCCGGCCTCGCGCCGTCCCGCGCCGTCGCGGGCGACGACGTCGCGCAGGGCGGAATGGAGCCGCAGGCGATCGAGTCCGTGCTGACCCGCCAGGGCTACTCGGACGTCCGCAACCTGCGCCGGCGCGGCGGCCTGTGGCTGGCCGACGCCTCCGGCCCGCGCGGACAGCGCATGCGCACGGTCGTGGACGCCTTCACGGGCGAAATCACGGGGCTGGCGCCGCTTGAGGGATCCGTCCTGGCGCCGCGCGTCCGCAAGTCCGCCGACGCCCGGATGTGAACGCGCGGGGGGACCGCGCTGCGCTCATCGCTCCCTGACGATTCTCGGGTATAACGCGGGACAGACCTCCGCAGGAGCGCCCGTGGACCTCGTTTCGATCCCCGCCAACCCGACGCCGTCCAACGCGGTCGTCGCCAGCGTGACGAGCGCCGGCGGCGTGAAGCTGCGCGTCGCCCGCTGGCGGCCGACCGCCAAGAAGGTCCGCGGAACCGTCTATGTCCTGCAGGGCCGGGCCGAGTTCATCGAGAAATATTTCGAGGTGATCGGCGAGCTGCGCCGCCGCGGGTTCCATGTGGTCGCCTTCGACTGGCGCGGCCAGGGCGGCTCGGACCGGCTGCTGGCCGACCCCCGCAAGGGCCATGTCGATGACTTCGACGACTACGTGGCCGATCTCGCGGCCGTCATGGACGCCACCGCCGAGCGGCCCTGCCCCGCGCCCTTCTTCGCGCTCGCGCATTCCATGGGGGGCGCGATCCTGATCCGCGCGCTCCAGCGCAAGCCGGACCTGGTGGAGCGGGCCGTGCTGTCCGCCCCGATGATCGAGATCTCGGGCCTGCGCCGCCCGCGCCGCATGCATTGGCTCGCGGCGGCGCTCGACGTGCTCGGCCTCGGCGGCGCCTACATTCCCGGCGGCGGACAGACGGCCGTGGCCACGAAGCCTTTCGCCACGAACCCGCTGACCTCCGATCCGGCGCGCTATGGGCGGACCGCGGCGATCATCGAGGAGGCGCCCGGCCTGGCGCTGGGCGACCCCACGATCGGCTGGGTGCACGCCGCCTTCCGCGCCATGGAGCCGTTCAAGGACCCCAACTTCCCCCTGCAGCTGCCGACGCCCCTGCTCATCGTGGCCGGTTCGGCCGACGCCGTGACGATCACGGCCGCCGCCGAGCGCTTCGCGGCGCGCCTGAAGGCCGGGCGAGCCATCGTGCTGCCCGGCGCCATGCATGAGCTCTTGGTGGAGCGCGACCCGGTGCGCTCGCAATTCTGGGCGGCGTTCGACGCCTTCATCCCCGGCGCCGCACTGACGGCCGCCCGGGAGGCGATGGCGCGCCAGGGGGCCGACGCGCCCGCGCCGGCCTGAGCGGCCTCGCGAGGATCAGCGGTTCAGGAGCGCCAGGGTCTTCTCGTGCAGGCGCGGATCGCCCGACGCCACGATCGAGCCCCCCTCGGCCGGCGAGCCGCCCGACCAGGTGGTGACGACGCCGCCGGCGCCCTGCACGATGGGGGCCAGCGCGACGATGTCGTAGGGCTTCAGCCCGGTCTCGATGACGATGTCGATCAGGCCCGCCGCCAGCATGCAGTAGGCGTAGCAGTCATAGCCGAAGCGGGTGAGCCGCGCCTCGGCCTCCACCCGCTCGAAGCAGGAGAGATCCGCGGCCGCAAAGAGCCGTGGCGACGTGGTCGACAGGATCGCGTCGCCCAGCGCGTCGCAGCGGCGGGTCCGCAGCGTCCGCTCGCCGGTCGGCCCGCGCCAATGCGCGCTGCCGCCGTCGCCGAAGAACCGCTCGCGCGTGAAGGGCTGGTGCATCATCCCGTAGCAGGGCTGGCCATGGCGCGTCAGCCCGATCAGGGTGCCCCAGGTAGGCAGGCCGGCGATGAAGGACTTGGTCCCGTCGATCGGGTCCAGCACCCAGACGAACTCCGAGTCGGTGCGCTCGTCGCCATATTCCTCGCCGATGATGCCGTGCGACGGGAAGGTGCGCTTGATCATCTGCCGCATCGCGGCCTCGCCGGCGCGGTCGGCCTCCGTCACCGGGTCGAAGACGCCGCCGCGGGACTTGTCGGCCGCCGCCAGCGTGGTGCGGAAGAACGGCAGGATCGCAGTGCCCGAGAGGGTGGCCAGGTCGTCCACGAAGCCTGCGAAGTCGACCGCCGTCATCGATTCATCCTGCCATGGGAGCGCCGTTCAGGCGGTGATAGAGAACATCCCGGCGCTTGGCAACGCGCGCCGGCCGACGCCCCTCAGCACGCGCGCAGCCAAGGTTCATGCCAGAACCATTTTGGGTCCGTCGGTTCTGTGCTGCACTGCACGCATGGCGTCAAGTCAGAGAAACTCCTTTGTTTTCCCCGGTTCCGACACCCCTGCGCTGGTGAAAATGATGCGAGACGCCCCTTGTGTTTTGTGCGGTGCAATGACATATTCGGTGGGCGTTGGGACGCGCCTCGCGCGTTCGACGTAGCCCTCCTTGGGCGTTTCCTCCCTAGACTTGGGCCGCCAGCATCGCGTTGGCGGCCTCTTTCTTTTCAGGGCCCCTTTTGGGGCGGCCTCATTCGGCCGCCAGGCGCCCGGCCCCCAGATAATCGGCCATCTCGCGCATCAGCGCGTCCGCCACCGCCATCATGTCGGCCGCCACCCGGCCGAAGGCGTGCGTGCGCACGAAGCGGCGTTCGTCCATGTAGAGCGACCGGCTGATCTCGATCTGGATGGCGTGGCGCCCGGTGGCCGGGTCGCCGTAATGCTCGGTGATGTAGCCGCCCGCATAGGGCTTGTTGCGCGCCACCACATAGCCGCGGGAATGCAGCGTCTCCTCGATCACGTCGGCGAAGAGCCCCGCCGCGCTGGACCCGTAGCGGTCGCCGATGACGACGTCGGCCTTGCTGTGGTCGTCCTTGGCCGAGACGCCGGACGGCATCGAATGGCAATCGACCAGCAGCGCCGCCCCAAAACGGCGCATGCTGCGCTGGAGGAGCCGGTCCAGGGCGTCGTGATAGGGCTTGTACAGCCCCTCGATGCGCAGAAGCGCTTCCTCGACCGGAAGGCGCCGCGCGTAAATCTCCTGCGAATCGCCCACGATCCGGGCGATCGTGCCAAGCCCGCCCGCCACCCGCATCGAGCGCGTGTTGGCGTAGGCCGGCAGCCTCCCCTCGAACATGCGCGGATCGAGTTCGTAGGGCTCGCGGTTGACGTCCAGATAGGCCCTGGGAAACTGCGCCTTCATCATCGGCGCGCCGCGTGGGACCACGCCGGCGAACAGCTCGTCCACGAACGTGTCCTCGGAGCGCCTCAGCGTCAGCGGGTCCAGCCGCGAGGAGGCGATGAAGGAGGCGGGATAGACGCGGCCGGAATGCGGGGAATTGAAGATGAGAGGCGTGGCCAGACTGGCTGGCTCGACGATCTCGAAAGGCGTATCGAACAGGTCGGCCAATGCATTCGTCATCGGATGTCCGGGACAGCGATCGCTGGTATGAAGTCTGCCTGCAACCGGACGACCTGTCCACGATTGGGACGGTGAACGGCTTTCACGGGTTATTTACCCTCTTCGCGCTTGATGACATTGACGACCGGAGCCACCCATGTCCGCTGACACAGCCCTCACCACCCGCATCCTCCTGGCCGAAGATGACAACGACATGCGTCGGTTCCTGGTCAAGGCTCTGGAAAACGCCGGATACAACGTGGCCTCCTTCGACAACGGTCTGTCGGCCTACAACCGTTTGCGCGAGGAACCGTTCGAACTCCTCCTCACCGACATCGTCATGCCGGAGATGGACGGCATCGAGCTGGCCCGCCGCGCGACGGAGCTCGACCCCGACATCAAGGTGATGTTCATCACCGGCTTCGCCGCCGTGGCCCTGAACCCCGATTCGCAGGCCCCGAAGGACGCCAAGGTGCTGTCCAAGCCCTTCCACCTGCGCGACCTCGTCAACGAGGTCCAGAAGCTGCTCCAGGCCGCCTGATCGGCGCTCGGCCGGCTCGCTTTTCGCCGCTTGCCATCTCCGAACCGAGCCGCTATACCCCCGCCACTCGCGATCGACCTCCGGTCGTCGCCGGGCGCGTAGCTCAGCGGGAGAGCACTACGTTGACATCGTAGGGGTCACAGGTTCGATCCCTGTCGCGCCCACCATTTCAAGAGCCCTGGACATCGCTTCGATGAAGCGGCGTCCGGGGCTTTTTCGTTTCGGACCGGTCGAGCCTGACCGCCGGCGTCGCCTCGTCCGATGTTGAGATAACAATTGTCAAATACTCTTGTCGGCGACGCTTTGCGTGACGTAGCCTGACGGGGAATCATCCGCCCTAGGGCGGCCGGCGCCCGCATCCCAGGGCGCCTCGGACGGCGCTCGGAATGAACTTCGCAACGCGTCTTTCCCTTGTCACGGCGGGGGTCCTGTCCCTGGCGATCTGCGCCGTGGTGGCGACCGCGTTGCGCGGCGGGCTGGAGAACGCCCGGGCGCGGCGGCAGGCCGAACTCGCCGCCGTCGGACTGCTCATGCGCGACGCCCTCGACCGGTCGAGCGCCTTCGCCCTGGCCCAGGCCGAATCGCTGGCGCGCCAGCCCGAGGTGCGCCGCGCGCTGGCCCAACGGGACCGGCCGGGCCTCGCCGAGCGCTTGGGCGAGACCTTCGCCTATCTGCGCGGCGAGGCCGGGGTCGAGCTGATGCAGTTCCAGGACGCGGACATGCGGATCCTGGTGCGCCTGCAGGACGTCGAGCGCTTCGGCGACGCCGCCTCGGGTCGCCCGATGGTCATCGCCGCCAACCGGTCCGGCCGCAGCCAGCGCGGCGTCGAGATCGGCCCCACCGGCGTGCTGGCGCTGCGCGGCATCGCCCCCATCCTGCTGGAGGGCAAACTCGTCGGCTCCGCCGAGGTCGGCCTCGACATGCGTCCCCTGCTCCAGGCCATCAAGGCCGCGACCGACGCGGAGGCCGCGGTGGTGCTGTCGGCCGCGATGACGCAAACCGGCCGCGGCGCCGCGGGCGACGTCGTCGTGCAGGGCTCGACGGACGACCGGCTCTTCGGCGCGCTCGTGGCCAATCCGGAGTTCCGGCTGGCGCGCGAGCGGATCCAGTTCGAATCCGTAATCGGCGCGGACCGCTACGCCGTCGTCAACGAGCCCCTGCTCGATTTCTCCGGCCGGATGATCGGCGGCGTGGTGGCGGCCCGCAACGTCAACGTGGCGGCCCGGGCCTTCAACCGCGAGGCGCTGATCCTCGGCTTCATCGGGGCGGTCGGGCTCATCCTCGCCTTCTCGGTCGTGACGGTTTCGGTGCGCGCCTTCCTGCTGCGCCCGATCGAAGCCATGGCCCTGTACGCGGAGCGTCTCGCCGGAGGCGAGCGGCCGGCCGCTCCGCCCTCGATCGGCGGCGCGCGCGAGGTCGCCAGGGCGGCCAGGGCCTTCGGCGCGCTGGCCGAAGCGGCCGGAGCGCCGCCCGCGGCGAAGCCGTGACGAGGCTGGCCAGCCTCGTCCTGGCGGCGTCGCTGCTCGTGGCGTCCGCCGTGGCGGCTCTCGCGCAGGCTCCGGGCGCCGCGGCCGCCCCGCCGCCCCTTCCCGCCGGCGTGGAGCGCCCTCTGGAGGTCCGCATGAGCGTGCGGGTCCTGAACGTCACCCGCATCCAGGAGGTGCAGAGCGAGGCTGGCGCGCTCGTCGAGTTCACCCAGCGCTGGGTCGATCCCACCCAGCGCTTCGACCGAGTGGAGGCCGGCGCCGAGCGCATCGACTGGGTGGGCGACGAGGCGGAGGCGCGGCTGGCCCGCATCTGGAACCCCGGCGTCGCCATCGAGAACCAGATCGGCCGGCCCCGCGCCCAGACCACGGCGCTGTCGATCTTCCATGACGGCCGCGTCACGCTGATCCGCCGCGTCGACGCCGATCTGCGCGTGGATCTCGGCATGGGGGCTTTCCCGTTCGACCATCAGTCCATCGCCTTGCGCTTTTCCTCGGCGCGTCACCCGGCCAGCGACGTCGTCCTCGTGACCACCGAGCTCGACCGGGGCTTCTCGACCATCGAGCGCAACCTGTCGGTGACGAACTGGCTGGCGGGCTCGATCGCCTTCCGCAACGAGACCTTTTTCGGCTGGAACGCCCAGCCCTATGCGCGGCTGGTCGCCGTGGCGACCGTCGATCGCAGCTGGCCGCGCTACATCCTGCGGCTCTTCGTGCCGTTCTTCGCCCTGATGTCGCTGTCGCTCTTCATCCTGTGGGCGCCGGACAGCGTGATCTCGCAGAAGGACCGGGCGCCGATGATCTTCTCGTCGCTGCTCGCGCTCGCGGCCCTGTCCTTCACCTTCGAATCCAGCTTCCCGGGCTCGATTTCGCTGAACTCGCCGGTCGCCTCGATGATCTCGCTCGGCTACTTCTACCTGCCGCTCGTGCTGCTGATCGACCTCATGCTGAGCCAGACCGGCTCACGCCTCGCCCGTCGCTATCCGGCGCTCCTGCCCGAGATCAAGCGCAATGTCAGGGTGACGGCGCCGCTGCTGTTCTTCGGCCTGTGCATCCTGCTGGTGCTGGTGTCGGGCGACGACGCGGCGCGGCTCTATTAGCCGCCGCCCCGTTCAGATCCAGCCCTGCAGTTCCCGCTCGACCACGGCGCGGATGACGTCCATGCCCTCGTCGGAGTCGTTCAGGCACGGCACATAGGCGAACTGCTCGCCGCCGTGATGCATGAAGTGCTCCTTGTTCTCGCCCTCGATCTCCTCGAGCGTCTCCAGGCAGTCGGCCGAGAACCCGGGCGCGATCACCAGCACCTTCTTGACGCCGCGCTTAGGCAGCTCGCCCATGGTGTCGATCAGGTAGGGCTTCAGCCATTCGGCCGGCCCGAACCGCGACTGGAAGCACACCATGAAGCGGTCCTTCGACAGCCCGAGCGCCTCGCGCAGCAGGCGGCCCGTCTTCTGGCACTGGCAGTGATAGGGGTCGCCCTTGAGCAGATACTCCATCGGCACGCCGTGGAAGGACGAGATGATCATGTCCGGCTCGAAATCGAGGGTCGCCATCTTGGCCCGCACCGTCTTGGCCAGCGCGTCGATATAGACCGGGTCGTCGTGCCACGGCGCGGCCACCCGCACGGCCGGCTGCCAGCGCATCGTCATCAGCTGCTCGAAGGCCTTGTCGCAGGCGGTCGCGGTCGTGGCCGCGCAGGACTGCGGATAGAGCGGCGCCAGCAGGATGCGGTCGCAGCCCTGCTCCTGCAGCGCCCGGATCCGCGAGGGCGTGGAGGGGTTGCCGTAGCGCATTGCCCAGTCGACCACGATGCGCGGGTCCTTGGCGGTAAGCGACGCGGCGAGCTTCTCCGCCTGGGAGCGCGTGATGGTCTTCAGCGGCCCCTCATTGGCCTCCTTGTTCCAGATGATGTCGTAGTCCTTGCCCTTGGGGCCGGGACGGACGCTCAGGATGATGAGGTTCAGGATCGGCCACCACAGCCAGCGCGGCGTCTCGATGACCCGCCTGTCGGAGAGAAACTCCTTCAGGTAGCGGCGCATGGACCAGTAGTCGGTGGCGTCGGGCGTGCCGAGATTGAGCAGGAGCACGCCGATCTTGCCGGTGCGCACGGGCGGGTGCGCTTCGGGGAGCGGGCCGACGGCGCGGAAGTCCGCGTCGGGACGGGGCATGACGGTCATGGATTCCTCATCGCATTCAATGCGTAAACTAGGCCGTGCCGGCCCCGCGTAAAGCCCTGCCCGTCCCCCCGGGCGGGTGGGTGGAGCCATGGCGGCCGCATGCTTGCCAAGACGCCGATCCTCGTTTCCAGTATGCCGGACGACCCCCGCCATGGAGACCAGAATGCGCCCGATCACCCGCAGAGACACCTTCCGCCTCGCGGGCGGCGCCGGCGCGCTGGCGATCCTGGCCCAAGGGGCAGCCCTCGCCCAGACCGCCGCAGGTCCGGTCAAGGTCACCTTCGTGCTCACCAACGACGTTTACGTCATGAGCGAGGAGAAGGGTCGCGGTGGGATGGCCCGCCTCGCCGCCGTGGTCAAGGCCGAGCGCGAAAAGAACCCCAACACGCTCTTCGTGCATGCGGGCGACACGTTGTCGCCCAGCCTGATGTCGGGTTTCGACCAGGGCGCGCACATGATTGAGTTCCTCAACGCCATGAAGCTCGACGCCTTCACGCCGGGCAACCACGAGTTCGACTTCGGCAAGGACGTGTTCCTGAAGCGCATGGCGGAGGCGAAGTTCCCCGTCTACGCCGCCAATATCCGCGCCGCGGACGGCGGCCCCGCGCCGGGGATCTCCCCCAGCGTCATCCGGGACTTCGGCGGCGTGCGCATCGGCCTCCTCGGCTCGGCGCTGGAGACCACGCCGGCGATCTCCAGCCCCGGCGACCTGACCTTCAGTCCCTCGGTCGAGTCGATCCGGGCCGAGGCCAAGGCGCTGCGCGAGAAGGGCGCCGACTTCGTCGTCGCGCTCACCCACACCGACCGCGCCACGGATCTGCGCCTGTTCGACGCGCGCGCGGTCGACCTGCTGCTGACCGGCCACGACCATGACCTGCGCGTCGCCTATGACGGCAGGACCGCCATGGCCGAATCCGGAGAGGACGCCGAATACGTCGTCGTCATCGACGTGGCGCTCGACCTCAAGGTCGACGGCGCGAGGCGCACGCTGGCATGGCATCCGCAGTTCCGCATCATCGACACCGCCACGGTGATGCCCGACCCCGAGGTGCTCGCCATCGTGAAGCGCTACGAGGCCGAGCTCTCCCGCGAGCTCGACGTCGAGATCGCCACCCTGGCGGTGGACCTCGACAGCCGCAACGCCACCGTGCGCGGCGGCGAGGCCGCGATCGGCAACCTCATCGCGGACGCGCTGCGGGCGGCCATGAAGGCGGACGTCGCCATCACCAACGGAGGCGGCATCCGGGCCAACCGGCAATATCCCGCCGGCGCCAAGCTGACGCGCCGCGACGTCCTCAGCGAGCTGCCCTTCGGCAACAAGACCGCCGTGACGGAGATCACCGGCGCCGCCGTCAAGGCCGCCCTGGAGAACGGCCTCAGCCAGGTCGAGAACCGCGGCGGGCGCTTCCCGCAGGTGTCCGGCCTGAAGGTCGAGGCCGACGCGCGCCAGCCGGTGGGCAAGCGCGTGCTCTCCGTCCAGGTGAACGGCGTCCCGCTCGACGAGGCCAAGATCTACAGGGTGGCCACCAACGACTTCATGCTGCGCGGCGGCGACGGCTACACGGCGCTGGCCGGCAAGGTCGCGGCGACGATCGACACCGGCGACAGCCTGATGGCGAACGACGTCATGGTCTACGCCCGGCGCCTCGGGACCATCGAGAGCCGCGTCGAGGGCCGCATCGTCGTCCAGAAGTGAGGCGCGCCCGCGCCCCGCTTTCGCCGCGGTTCGGCGGCAAGCCATCACGCTGGACACCGTAGGGGGCGCCGGGACCATGCCGAAACGACTGAGGCTGCTGCTGGCCGCCCTGCTGGCCCTGTCGGCGCTGGCCCGGCCGGCGCTCGCGCATCCGCATGTCTGGGTGGTGGTGAAGTGCGAGGTGGTGTGGACGCCGGACGGCCGCATCGGCGCCGTCAAGCACCGCTGGAGCTTCGACGAGGCCTATTCCAGCTACGCCGTGCAGGGCCTGGACGCGAATAATGACGGCGTCTACTCGCCCGAGGAGCTGGCCGATCTCGCCAAGGTCAACACCGAATCCCTCTCCGAATACGGGTTCTTCACCGTGGTGAAGGCCGACGGCAAGCGGCAGGACTTCGCCGCGCCGGTCGATTATGGGCTGGAGCATGCCGACGGCAAGCTCGTCCTGCATTTCACCCTGCCCCTGAAGGAGCCCGCCGTCGCCAAGCGGACGCTGATCCTGGACGTGTACGACCCCACCTTCTTCGTCGACTTCTCCTATGCGGAGGGCGACGACGCCGTGACGCTTACCGCCGCCCCGAAAGGCTGCGCCATCCAGCTCTCGCGCCCGAAGAAGCCGGACCAGGCCAAGCAGCCCGCCTTGACGGAAGACTACTTCGCCAACGCCAATATGGGCCTGCAATTCGCCTCCAAGGTGATCATCGCATGCCCGTGACGCGGGGCCGGCCGTGAGCAGCGTCGTCGCACAAGGGCGAGGCGGCCTGCCTGCCCGGCGCAGGCGCGTCCTCCTGGGCGCGGCCATCGCGCTGGCCGCCCTGGCGCTCGTGGGCCTGGCGGGCGCGGCGCTGTCCTGGGCCATGGGCGGCCTAGCCGCGGCCCCGCCTCCGCGCAGCCCCTTCGGGGTCGGCGTGCGCGAGGGCGGCGGCTCGGCGACCGGCCTGGTCGGCTGGATCCTGGCCACCCAGGGCGGCTTCTACCAGCAGCTCACGGCCGCGATCCGCGAGATGAAACAGCACGGCGCCGCCGGCTGGACGCTGGCCGGCCTGAGCTTCGCCTACGGGGTCTTCCACGCCGCCGGCCCGGGCCACGGCAAGGCGGTGATCTCGGCCTGGATCCTGGCCAACGAACAGGCGCTGAAGCGCGGCCTCGCCATGGCCTTCGCGGCCGCGGCCCTGCAGGCCCTGGTGGCGATCGCGCTCGTCTCGGTGCTGTCGGGAATCCTGCGCGTCACCGCCCTGCGCATGACCGGGGTGACGAGCGCGGTCGAGATCGCCAGCTTCGCCGCGGTGGCGCTGGTCGGAGCGGCGCTGACCTGGCGCAAGTCGCAGCGCCTGGCGGCCCGGATCGCGCCCGACGGCGCCGTCCACTCCCACGCGCCGGGCGAGGCCTGCGGGCCGGACTGCGGCCATGCCCACCTGCCGGGGCCGGAGCGGACCTCGGGCGGCTGGCGGGAGGCCGCCGGCGCGGTGCTGGCGGCGGGGCTGCGGCCGTGCTCGGGCGCGATCATCGTGCTGGTCTTCGCCATGGCGCAGGGCCTGTTCGCCGCGGGCGTCGGGGCCGTGGTGGCGATGGGCCTGGGGACCGCGCTCACCACCTCGGCGCTCGCCGCGCTGGCCGTCTTCGCCAAGGGCGCGGCCCTGCGGGCGGCCGCCGGACGCGGGCAGGCCGGAGAGTGGATCGCGGGCGGGCTGGAGGTGCTGGCCAGCGCTTTCGTGTTCGCGCTCGGGCTGGCGCTCGTCCTTGGCCTCGCGGGAGGCGGCGCCGGCTAGCCTCGGGCGGCCCGCAGGGGGTCGTTGTCCAGCAGGATCGGCGCGCCATGCGGCGTCGCCCGCGCGGCCCGGTCCCACGCGTCGCGCCGCGCCGCGAGCGCCTCCGCGGCGGCGGCTCCGCGCTCGACGACGAGCCCCTCCAGCGCCGCGAGCCAGTGCCGATAGTAGGTCTCGCCCGTATCCGGGTCGCCCCCGGCCTGGGCGCGGCGGATCTCGGCGCTGAGGCGCTCGGCCCATTCCGGCCAGGTGAACAGGCCGGCCTGGTTCAGCGCCACCGCCATCGCGAAGGCCTGCGCCTCCCAGGGTTCGCGGAACACCGGCCCGGCCGCGTCGCAGGGCAGCGACGGTACGGCCGCCAGCGCGGCGGCGTGCGGATCGCCGCCGCTCACGGCGCGGGATCCAGATAGGGCTCCCAGCAGTCGATGCTGACGCTCAGCGTCGGATCGGCCCCCTCGCCCCACAGCTCCACCCCGGAAAAGCGCACCGAGTAGCACCATTGCGGGTTTTCGCCCTGGCCATGCGCGTTGCTGTCGGGAAACACATGCGCGCCGTGGACGCGCTCGACCACGCCCGCCTTGCCGCGGGCGTAGCGCGGCAGCCGCGTGTGGCCGGTCGGGTGCATCACGCGGGTGACCACGGCGTCCCCGACGCCGAACCGCGCCGGCCGCTCCGCCGGGCGCTCGCAGGGGCCGCCCCGCGCCAGCATGGCAGGGACGTTCTGCGCCGTCACGACGGGCCGGGCGGTCGGCCGCGCCGGGCGCAGCGCATGGCCGGCCTCGATCTCGTCCGCCCCGACGAGGCCGCGGGCGGCCAGCAGCTTCAGGAGCCCCTTGGTCCAGATCTCGTAATAGCTCGAGGTCAGGTATTCGGGCGGCGGCAGCGTCTCGCGGGCGTGGCGGCTCATGTCGATGTTCCACTCGCCGAGGCCGCCGCAGGCCAGCGTCACCGCCAAAGCGCGCTTCTCCCATTCGGCATGGAACGCGGGCTCGTCCGGCTCGGGCGAGACCGGGCCGAACCCCATCATGCCGCCGAGGTCCTGGGCGCCGTTCATGCCGCGTCTCCCGCCGCCGAGGGGTCCAGCGCCAGGCCGGTCCCGATCATGGAATCGCGCGTCACCAGCCCGGCGAGGCGCTCCTCGCTCCAGCCCTGCGTCCCCTCCGGGCGCATCGGCAGGACGAGGTAGCGCAGTTCCGCCGTCGAATCCCACACCCTGATCCGGGTGGAGGCCGGCAGGACGACGCCGAACTCGGCCAGCACGCCGCGCGGATCGATCACCGCGCGCGACCGGTAGGGCGCGGACTTGTACCAGACGGGCGGCAGCCCGAGCACGGGCCACGGATAGCAGGAGCACAGGGTGCAGACGACGAGGTTGTGCTCCTGCGGTGTGTTCTCCACGACCAGCATGTGCTCGCCCTGGCGCCCGCCGAAGCCGAGCTCCGCGATGGCCGCGGTGGCGTCGGCCCGCAGCCGCTGCAGATAGGCCGCATCGGCCCACGCCTTGGCGACCACGCGGGCGCCGTTGCGGGGTCCGATCCGCGTCTCATAGGTCTCGATCAGCACGTCGAGCGCGGCGGGGTCGATCAGCCCCTTCTCGACCAGGATCGACTCCAGCGCCCGCACCCGCAGCGCCGTTTCCGACAGCTCCGACATGTCGTGCGCGTGGCCATGGTCATGATCGTGGTCATGCCCGTGGCCGTGGTCGTGCGGATGGGGGTGGTCGTGATGCTGGGTCATGGCGCCTGCTTTCCGGGCGATCAGGCTACCGCCTCGCGCGTGCTCCTGTCATCATCCGCGCCGTCACGAAACGGAGCCGCCATGATCGCCTCGCAGCTGTTCGACCTTTCCGGAGACGTCGCGCTGGTGACGGGAGCCTCGGGCGGGCTGGGCGCCCGCTTCGCCGCGGTGCTGGCCGCCAACGGCGCCAAGGTGGCGCTCGTGGCGCGCCGGCGCGGCGCGCTGGACGCGCAGGTCGAGGCCATCCGGGCGCGCGGCGGCGAGGCTCTCGCCGTGGAGGCGGACGTCACCGACCGGGCCGCCCTGGCCAGGGCCTTCGACGCCGCCCAGGAGGCGTTCGGCGTGGTCACCATTCTGGTCAACAACGCCGGCATCGCGCCCGCGGCCCGCCTCACCGACGAGACGCCCGAGAGCTGGACCCGCGTGATGGCCCTGAACCTCGACGCCGCGCTGTTCGCCTCGCAGGAGCTAGCGGCCCGGCTGGCGACGCCCGGACGGCCGGGCGCGATCGTCAACATCGCGTCGATCCTGGGGTTCGGGGTGCAGAAGGGCGTCGGCGCCTACGCCACCTCGAAGGCGGCGCTGCTGCAGCTCACCAAGGCGCTGGCGCTGGAGCTCGCGCCCAAGCGGATCCGGGTGAACGCGCTGTGTCCCGGCTATATCGCCACCGACATCAACCGCGACTGGCTCGCCTCCCCGGCCGGGCAGGCGATGCTGCCGGCCATCCCGATGCGTCGCTTCGGCGAGGATTCCGATCTCGACGGCCCGCTCCTGCTGCTCGCGTCGCGGGCCGGGGGCTTCATGACGGGCTCAGCGCTGGTCGCCGACGGCGGCCAGCTGGCGCCCCTCTAGCCGCCGCGGCTCACGCGACGGTCGAGGCCACCTGCGACAGGCGCAGCACCAGGATCGCGGCGAGGCCGGCCATGATCAATACGTCGACCAGACGGTAGGGCGGTGCGTGGCTCAGCCGGGCCAGGGTCAGGGCTTTCATGGTCGCCTCCGGCGAAAGGGCCGTCCTGGCCCGTCCACCGCAGAATGCGCCAATCTCCTGAATCGACCCTGAATCCGACCTCTCGAATTGTCGCCTCAGGCGATCTTCACCGCCATCGCGCGGGCGACCTCGCCGGCGAGGCGCACGAGCGACAGGTCCGAGCCGGCCGGACCGATCAGCGACAGGCCGAACGGCCCGCCCTCATGCTCGCCCGCCGGGATCGACACCTGCGGGAAACCGGACAGCCCCGAGAGGCACAGCAGCCGCAAGGATTGCGCCCGCGACGTCTCCAGCGCGGCCTCGTCGGCGGCCAGCAGCGGCGCCGGTCCGGGGACGGTCGGCAGCATCAGCACCCCGTCGGCCCCGAGCAGCAGCCCGAGGTGACGCCGGAAGCTCTCGCGGATCGAGCGGCCTTCCGTCGCGTCCTTCTCGGTGACGGTGCGCCCGTATTCGAACCGCTCGCCGATGCCCGGGCCGAGCGCCGGCTTGAAGGCGGTGATGAAAGCGCCATGCGACTGCCAGGATTCCACGCCCTGCAGCCAGCGGAAGGCCCAGTAGAGCGCGTCGAAGTCCGGCGCGGCGACGGTCGTCCCGTTGATGGGATGAAGCATGCGGTCGATCCGCCCCAGCAGCGTCTCGAGCTGGCGCACGGGCGCGTCCTCGGCCAGGCCGAAGCAGTCCTCGGCCTTGAGGAGGCGCGGCGTTCCGGCGAGCGGATGCGGGTCGTCGCCCAGGATGGCGGCGCCGACGCGCTCGAACGTGCGCTCGTCCCGGGTGAACCAGCCGGGCGTGTCGAAGCTCGCCGCCAGCGGCATCGTGAGGTCGAGCGGGAGGCGCCCGTGGGTGGGCCGAATCCCATAGAGGCCGCAATAGCTCGCCGGCCCGCGCACAGAGCCGCCCGTGTCGGAGCCGAGCCCAATGTCGCAGAGGCGCCCCGCCGTCGCGGCGGCCGAGCCGGATGAGGAGCCCCCCGGGACCCTGTCGGGCGCGGCGGGATTGATGGGCGTGCCGAAATGGTTGTTCTTGCCGTTCAGCGAATAGGCGAGCTCGACCGTGTGGGTCTTGCCGACGAAGCGCGCCCCGGCGTCGAGGAAGCGCTGCACGATCGGCGCGTTTTGCGGCTTCACGTCGGAGAGCGCGAGCTTGGTCGGCTGGCCGCAGCCGGTGCGGTAGCCGGCGACGTCGAAGATGTCCTTCACGGCCAGCGTGAGGCCGGCCAGCGGCCCCGAAGGCGCGTTGGCGACCGGATGCTCCGGATAGGGCATGAAGGCGTGGACGGGATCATCCTGGGTGGGCATCGGAACCTCCGGAACGTGGTGCGTGATCAGACGCCGGCCGAGCCGCCGTCCGACCGGGGATCGTGAACGGCGCTGACGGCGCCGTTGCGCGGGTCGCGGACCAGCATGCCGGCGTGGCCGAGCGTGTCGGAATAGCCGTCGGCCAGCACCTCCACCTCGTGCCCGGCCTTCTCCAGGGCGCGGATGAGGGAGGGATCGAACCGGTTCTCCAGCTTCAGCGACGTGGAGGCGGAGCCCCAGGTCTTGCCGAGCAGCCAGCGCGGCGCATCGACGGCCGCGGCCGGATCCATGCCGAATTGCGCGTAGCGCGAGAAGATCGCCGCCTGGAACTGCGGCTGCCCGTCGCCGCCCATCGACCCATAGGACATCACGCGGCCGTCCTCCAGCACCGCCAGGGCCGGGTTGAGAGTGTGGAAGGGCTTGCGGCCAGGCTCCAGCGGGTTGACGGCGTTCGGATTGAGCGAGAACGAGATCCCGCGGTTCTGCCACAACATGCCGGTGGTCGGCAGCACGCAGCCCGAGCCGTACTCCCAATAGGTCGACTGGATGTAGGACACCGCCATGCCCTTGGCGTCGATCGCGCCCATCCACACCGTGTCGCCCTCGCCCCAGGCGAGCGGGAACTGCGCCGCCTGGGTCATCGAGATCGCCTGCGCCTCGCCGTCCAGGAACGCCGCCGACAGATAGTCGGCGGGCTCGTAGAGGAGGCGGGCCGGGTCGGTCACGACCGCGTCGCGCACCCGGAAGGCGCGCTTGGTCGCCTCCACCATCCCGTGCAGATGCTCGAAGCCCTCGCCGCGGGAGACGCCCAGCCGCGAGAACAGCGCCAGGATGATCAGCGAGGCCAGCCCCTGGGTGGGCGGCGGGAAATTGTAGAGCTGCGCGCCCGGGATCGCGACCGCGAGCGGCTCGACCATCCTGGCCCGGTAGCGCTCCAGGTCGGCCCGCGTCACCGGCGCGCCGATCCGCTCCAGGTCCGCCGCGATCTCGCGGCCGACATCGCCGCGGTAGAAGTCGTCCAGCCCGGCGTTTCCGAGCTGGTCCAGCGTCGCAGCCAGGGCCGGCATCGTCCGGATCGCGCCGGCTTTCGGCAGATTGCCGTCCTGGTCGAGGAAGAGCTTGGCGAAGCCCGGCGCCTGCTTCAGCTCGGCGAACAGGTTGGGGACGCCGCGGGCCTCCGACGCCGTGACCGCGCAGCCGTCGCGGGCGTAGCCGATGGCGGCCTCCAGCAGCGTCTTCAGCGGCAGCCGCCCGCCGATCGCCTGCGAGAGCTCGTTCGCCAGCGCCCAGCCGCCGACCGCGCCCGCCACCGTGACGGCGGCGTCCGGCCCGCGCGACGGGATCGCGTCGCACTCCTTGTCGCGATAGCGCTTGATGGTGGCGAGGCTGCCCGCCGGGCCGCAGGCCTCGATGGCCCGCATGCGGCCGGACGGCTCGCGGATGAGCCAAAAGCCGTCGCCGCCGACCGCGTTCATGTGCGGGTAGACCACCGCGATCACGGCCGCCATGGCGATCATGGCCTCAATGGCGTTCCCGCCTTCGGCCAGCGTCTCCCGGCCCGCCTGCGCGGCGAGGCGGTGAGGGGCCGCGGCGGCGGCTTTCGAGAAGACCGGCGTGTCGGACATGATCGGTTCTAGGCTCTGCGGAACGGGAAAGGCCGGCGGGCGCCGGCGACGCGCATCCTTGCACGCGGCCCTGCGCCGATATAGTCCATGGGCGTCAGAACGACGAGGGAGAGACGCGTGGCCGCGACCGGCAGCTTGAACCGCAAGAACCTGCTCACGATCGTGAGCGTCGGCATCCTGGTCGGGACCGAACTCGTGGGACTTGCGCTGGCGGCGGGCTGGGCTCTGGCCGGCATCTTCCAGCTCGGGACGGCGTATGAATACGCCTTCATGGCGATCTTCGGCGCGATGGGCCTGTACGGGCTGTTCCGCTTCATGCAGCGCGCCGTCAAGGTCGAGCCGATCCGGAACTGACCGGCTCCGCCGGGCAGGCGCGCAGCGTCACCGGGTCCGCTTCGGCCGGAACCAACTCGTCCATGGGGCGGCATCGGCCGTCGACGCACAGGCGCCAGTCCGCCGTGAAGCCCGAGCGCCTGAGCACGAGCTCCGGCAGCGCCGGCACGCGCGGGGCCCAGCGCCAGACTCCGCCTTCCAGCCTGGCCTCGGGCGGCGGCTCCATCCCGGCCCCGCTGCCCTTCACCCGGGCCTGCTCCAGCACGAGGCCCGCCGCGGTGACGCGCCAGTCCTCCTCCCACGGGATCTTCTCGATGGAGTGCGTCCAGGCCAGCGTGAACGCCGCCGCGCCGGCGAGCTTCGCCACGAGCGCGCCGGCGGCGTAGACGCACAGGCCCGGCACCTCAGGCCCGCGCCGGCGCGCGTCTCGCCCGGGCGACGTTGAGCGCCGTCACGACCGCCGCGAGGACGAGGCCGGACGTGTCGCTCCACGGGAAGTCGCCGATGATCAGCGCGGCCGCGACGCCCGCCAGCGCCCGCTCCGCGAGCGTGGTCCTGACCGCCAGATAGCCGATGGCCGCCACGCCGGACATGCCGATCACCACCAGCGCCTTGGCGAACACCAGCACGACCTCCACCCAGTAGCCGTACTGGGCCGCGATCGCGCCCCCGGACTGGAGCATCAGCGACGGCTCGTAGACGGACATGAACGGGATGAGGAAGCCCGCCAGGGCGATGCGGGTGGCCTGCCAGCCGATGGCGTCGGGCGACGCCTTGGCGATGGGCGCCGCGGCCAGCGCCGCCAGCGCCACCGGCGGCGTCAGGTCGGCGATGATGCCGTAGTAGAACACGAACATGTGGCTGACGATCAGCGGCACGCCGAGCTTGAGCAGCGCGGGCGCGGCCAGCGACGCCGTGATGATGTAGGTCGGGATGGTGGGCAGCCCCGTCCCGAGCACGATCGACGTCACCATCACCAGGAGCAGGCACAGGAACACCGAGTTCTCGCCGAAGCCCACGATGTAGCCGCCCAGGATGGTGGCCGCGCCGGTGAGCGTCATCGTGCCGATGACGGTGCCCACGATGGCGCAGGCGAGGCCGACCGGCAGGGCCTGGCGGGCGCCGTCCGCCAGCGCGTCTCGGCACATGACGAGCGTCTCGCGCCCTCCCCGGCTGAACAGGTTGGCGGCGATCAGCACCGCGACCAGCGTCAGCACGATGCCGATGCCGAGCCACAGGAACGAGGCCGCCGTCAGGCCGACCACGATCCAGAACGCCACCCGAAAGGCCTGGGCCGACAGGCCGAGCGCGATCGCGCCGCCCAGGATCATCACGACGGTCAGCGCCAGCCCGACGGATCCGGCGAACAGCGGCGTGAAGCCGTGCATCAGGAGGTAGATGAGGACGCCGAGCGGCAGCACGAGGTGCCACTGGCGCCTGAGGGCGGCGAGCGGGCTCGGCAGCTCCGACCGCGGCACGCCGTGCAGCCCTTCCTTGCCGGCCTCCAGGTGCACCATCCAGAACGCCGACGCGAAATACAGGATCGCCGGGATGATCGCCGCCTTGACGATCTCGGCGTAGGGCACGCCGATGTTCTCGGCCATGATGAACGCCACCGCGCCCATCACGGGCGGCATGATCTGGCCGCCCATCGAGGCGGTCGCCTCGACGCCCCCCGCGAAGGAGGCCTTGTAGCCGAAGCGCTTCATCAGCGGGATGGTGAACTGGCCGACCGTGACCACATTGGCCACGCCCGAGCCCGAGATGGTGCCCATGAAGGCGGAGGACACGACCGCCACCTTGGCCGCGCCGCCCCGGGTCGAGCCGACGAGGCCCAGCGACACGTCGTTGAAGAACTGGATCATGCCGGCCCGCTCCAGGAACGCGCCGAACAGGATGAAGAGATAGATATAGGTCGCCGAGACGCCGGTCGGGGTCGAGTAGATCCCTTCCGTGCCGAACGCGAACTGTTCGACCACCTGCTCGAGGCTGAAGCCGCGGTGGTCCAGCGGGGCCGGCAGATAGTCCCCGAACAGCGCATAGGCCACGAAGGCCAGGCAGATGAGCGGCAGCGCCGCGCCCATCAGGAACCAGGCCGCGCCGAACAGGATCACCAGCCCGGTCAGGCCGACGACCATGTCGAGTTGGGTGAGCTCGCCCGCCCGATTCACGAGGTCGAGATAGAAGATCCAGTGATAGAGCCCCACCCCGAAGCCGACGAGCCCGACCAGCCAGGCGAGCATGCGCCACAGGCCCGGAGGCGCCTTGTGGTTGGCGACCAGCGCGCAGGCGACCAGCACCAGAAACCCGACATGGACGGTCCGCAGCACCTGCGTGGGCAGGATGGCGTAGATGGAGGTGGCGATCTGGAACACCGAGAAGGCCAGCGCGATGGCGAACAGCGCCTTGGCGGGCCACCCCACGCCCCAGCCGGGCGGCAGCCCGTGCTCGATCTCCATCTCGGTGAGGGAGGTTGAGGGCATGGAGTCGGCGCGCAGAGAAGCGTCGGTCATCAGGCTGGCGTCCCGGGCAGGTATGGGCCGCGGCGGCGCGCCGCGGCAGGCTTCGTCGGAGGCGGGGGGGGTCGGGCTGGCCTACTTGGCCACGCCCTTCTCCTTGAAGAAGCGCTCGGCGCCCGGATGCAGCGGGATGGGCATGCCCTGCAGGGCGTTCTGGAGCGAGATCTCCTTGCCGGCGCTGTGGGCGGAGGCCAGCTCGGGCAGGCGATCATACATCGCCTTCGTCATGGCGTAGACCTCGTCGTCCTTCAGGTCGGAGCGCGTCACCAGGTAATTGATGACGGCGGCGGCCTGCACGTCCTTGTCCTGGCCCGTATAGGTGTTGGCCGGGATGGTCGCCTTGACGTAGGGCGCGCCGACCTTGTCGACGATCGCGGCCGGGATCTCGACCACGATGATGTCGACCGACGAGGCGAGGTCGCGGATGGCCGCCACGCCGAGGCCGGCCGACTGCAGCGTCGCGTCGAGCTGGCGGTTCTTCATCAGGTCGACGGATTCGGCGAAGGGCAGGTACTCCACCTTGCCCAGGTCCTTGTAGGTGATGCCGGCGCCGTTCAGGATGGCGCGGGCGTTCAGCTCCGTGCCGGACTTCGGCGCGCCCACCGAGAGGCGCTTGCCCTTCAGGTCCGCCAGCGTCTTGATGCCGCTCTCCTTGGACGCCACCACCTGGATGTAGTTGGGGTAGATGGCCGAGACGCCGCGCAGCTTGGTGAGCTTGGCCTTGAACCCAGCTTCCTCGTTGCCCTCCCACGCGAAGGCGAGGCTGTCGCCGAGCGTGAAGGCGATCTCGCCCTTGCCCTGCTGGAGCAGGTTGAGGTTTTCGACCGACGCCTTGGTGGCCTGGACCGAGGGGCGCGCGCCCGGGATGGCCTCGCCATAGAGCTTCGCCAGCGCCACTCCCATCGGGTAGTAGACGCCGGAGGTGCCGCCCGTCAGCACGTTGATGAAGTCTGCGGCTGAGGCCGGCGCATGGGCGGCCAGACCGAAGGCGGCGGCGCACGCCACGCGAGCGATGCTTCTGATCACGTTTCTCTCCCTGGGGTTGGGGATCGCGGTTCGCCCGCGAATGGTTTTGCAAAGCCGGCCTTGCGGCCCAAGATGGCCGCACAGTGCCCCAAAGCGTCGCCAAAAGACAAGCTTTTGCAAGGACGCCGTCCGAACCGGCCCGTTTTGGCGCGCTCGCGCCCGTCGCCGCGGCCGCGTCGCGGCTTTCCCGCGCGGGTCGGCGACATCGCGCCATCGATTTCGCTGGTGAAGGTCGCGCCGGACCGTTGCGGTTTCGATCCTCTCGCCCAATATGGCCCCGTCATGAGCCTCGATCGCCGCACCTTCCTCCAGTTGTCCGCCGCCGTCCAAGCCGCCGCCGCCCTGGGCGTCGGGCCGGCCCAGGCCCAGAAGGCCGATGGACTGACCTTCGGCCCCGCCGAGCCCTTCAGCTTCGAGGGGCTGAAGCGCCACGCCAAGGAGCTCGCCGGCAAGCCCTATGAGAGCCCGCCGCGGCCCAACCCCGACATCGTCCGCCAGATCGACTACGACGCCCACGGCAAGCTTCGCTACAAGCTGGAGAACGCGCTCTGGGGCGAAGGCGGCAGCGTCTTCCCGATCAGCTTCCAGCATGTCGGGCTGTATTTCCAGAAGACCGTGCGGATGCACCTCATCGAGAAGGGAGCGTCGCGCGAGATCCAGTACAACCCCAACCTGTTCATGGGCGGCCCGGACCATGTCGCCCGCAAGCTGCCGCCCGAGCCCTCCGCCTTCGCCGGCTTCTGGGTGCACGAGAGCCGCAACTCCCCGGCCTGGAAGAAGGCCGAGCCCTGGGCCACCTTCCTGGGCGCGTCCTATTTCCGCGCCGTCGGCGAGCTCGGCCAGGTCGGCCTCTCGGCCCGCGGGCTGGCGCTCGGCCCCGGCACGGCGAGCCCGGAGGAGTTCCCCGACTTCGTCTCCTTCTGGTTCGAGCCGGCCCTGACCGAGAAGGACCCGCTGATCGTCAACGCCCTGATGGACAGCCCGAGCCTGACCGGCGCCTACCGCTTCGCGCTGTCGCGCGGCAAGGGCGTGGTGATGGAGATCGACGCCAACATCAACCTGCGCAAGCCGGTCGAGCGCATGGGCGTGGCCCCGCTCACGTCGATGTACTGGTTCTCCGAGACCGTGAAGCCCACCGCCGCGGACTGGCGCCCGGAGATCCACGACTCCGACGGCCTGGCGATGTGGAACGGCAAGGGCGAGCACATCTGGCGGCCGCTCAACAACCCCTCCCGCATCATGGTCTCCAGCTTCGTGGACCAGTCCCCCCGCGGCTTCGGGCTGTGCCAGCGCGACCGCAATTTCGAGAACTACCAGGACGGCGTGCGCTACCAGCTGCGCCCGACCGCCTGGGTGGAGCCCCTGGGCGACTGGGGCGACGGCGCGATCCAGCTTACCGAGATCCCGACCGACGACGAGATCCACGACAACATCGTGGCCATGTGGGTGCCGCGCGACCCCACGGCCGCGGGCAAGAGCTACGACCTGCGCTACCGGCTGCACTGGCTGGCCGACGAGCCCTATCCGTCGCCCCTGGCCCGCTGCATGGCGACCCGCATGGGCAATGGGGGCCAGCCCGGCCAGCCGCGGCCCAAGGGCGTGCGCAAGTTCATGGTCGAGTTCAAGGGCGACGTGCTGTCCAAGATGCCCTTCGGCGTGAAGCCCGAGCCCGTGCTGTGGGCCTCCCGCGGGACGTTCTCCTACATCTACACCGAGGCGGTGCCGAACGAGATCCCCGGCCACTGGCGCGCCCAGTTCGACTTCACGGTCGACGGCAAGGACCCGGTGGAGATGCGCCTCTATCTCAAGCACGGCGACGAGGTGCTGAGCGAGACCTGGCTCTACCAGTACCACCCGTTCTGAGGCGAGGCGGGCCCTCCCGCCTCCCGGGCTGGGGAAAGCCCCAAGGCTGAATGTTACAACATAACATTCGGCTTGCGCCCGGAATGTGATGTTGTAAAATCCGGTCGCCGCGGCCCAAGGCTGCGCCCGCCTGGAGTTCCTGCTCGTGCAGCACGCCCACCGCCATCCCGCGTCCCCGCCCTTCTCGCTGCTGCGGCTCTCCGCGGCGCAGCGCCTGGCCGGCGTCGGCGCGATCCTGGTCGCGCTGTGGGCGATGGTCGCCTGGGCCCTGGCCTGAAGGGACCCGCCGCATGAGCGCCATCCGCTTCCACGACGTCACGCTCGGCTATGAGCGTCATCCGGTCGTGCATCATCTACGCGGCGAGGCGCCGGCCGGCAGCCTGCTCGCCGTCGTGGGCCCGAACGGGGCCGGCAAGTCAACCCTGCTGAAGGGGATCGCCGGCGCCTTGAAGCCCCTCGGCGGCTCCATCGCGTTCGATAAGCCCGGCGTCCGGGTGGCCTATCTCCCGCAGGCCGCCGACATCGACCGCGCCTTTCCGATCCATGTCTACGACCTCGTCGCCATGGGCCTGTGGCGGCGCAGCGGCGTGCTGGGCGGCGTCGGGCGGCGCGACCGCGACGCCATCGAGACGGCCATCGCGGCGGTCGGCCTGACCGGCTTCGAGGACCGGTCCATCGGGTCGCTCTCGGGCGGCCAGATGCAGCGCGCGCTCTTCGCCCGCCTGCTGCTGCAGGACGCCGGCGTGATCCTGCTGGACGAGCCGCTCACCGCCATCGACGCCAAGACCAGCGCCGACCTCCTCGACCTGGTGCGCCGCTGGCACGCCGAGGAGCGCACCGTCATCGCCGTCCTGCACGATTTCGACGTGGTCCGGTCGGTGTTCCCGCAGACCCTGCTGGTCGCCCGGGAAGCCGTCGCATGGGGCCGCACCGACGAGGTGATGACCCCCGAGAACCTCCTGAAGGCGCGCCGGATGGTGGAGGCCCCAGACCCATTCGCGGCGGCCTGCAACCGCGCCGCCTGAGGCGATCCCCAGGACCCAGGCCGACGACGCCCCGCGGCGGCGAGCCCGAGGGAGGAGAAGCCCTTGCTGTACGACGCCATCGTGGCCCCCTTCGTCGAGTTCGAGTTCATGCGGCGCGGCCTCGTCGGCGCGCTGGCGCTGTCGCTTGGCGCGGGGCCGCTGGGCGTCTTCCTGATGCTGCGGCGCATGAGCCTGGTCGGAGACGCGATGGCGCACGCCATCCTGCCCGGCGCCGCCGTGGCCTATCTGCTCACGGGCCTTTCGCTGGGCTGGATGACGGTGGGCGGGCTCGGCGCCGGCCTCGCGGTCGCGCTCCTGGCCGGCGCGGTGGCGCGCACGACGGCGCTCACCGAAGACGCCTCTCTGGCCGCCTTCTACCTGCTCTCGCTGGCGCTCGGCGTCACCCTGGTGTCGGTCCGGGGATCGAGCATCGACCTCCTGCACGTGCTGTTCGGCAGCGTGCTGGCGCTGGACGACGCCACCCTGCTGCTGCTCGCCTCGATTTCGTCCGTCACCCTCGTGGCCCTGGCGCTGCTCTATCGCCCGCTCGTGCTGGAGAGCGTCGATCCCGGGTTCCTGAGATCCGTGAGCCGCATGGGCGGCCCCACCCACCTCGCCTTCCTGGCCCTGGTGGTGCTGAACCTCGTGGCGGGCTTCCACGCGCTCGGGACCCTGCTGGCGGTGGGGATCATGATGCTGCCCGCGATCTCGGCCCGTTTCTGGACCCGCGACGTGACCGGCCTGATCGCCCTGGCGACCGCGCTGGGGATCGCATCGAGCGTCATCGGGCTGCTGGTCTCCTACCATGTCGGCCTGCCGAGCGGCCCGACCATGATCCTGACGGCGGGCGGCTTCTACGTGGCCTCGCTGCTCTTCGGCACGCAGCGCGGCTGGCTGCTGCGCCTGGTCCCCCGCCGCCATCTCGAAGCCTGATGGATCCGATGCAAAGGCGCCCCATGCCCGACAGACGATCGCTCCTGGGGCTCGTCCTCGCGGCCGCCCTGGCCCTGTCCGGGCCGTGTCCGGCCACAGCCCAGGCGGCGCCGGCCGAGCGCATCCCCGTGGTGGCGAGCTTCTCCATCCTGGGAGATTTCGTCCGGCAGGTCGGGGGCGACCGGGTCCAGGCCGTCTCGCTGGTCGGCCCCAATGGCGACGCGCACGTGTTCCAGCCCAGCCCGGCGGACGCCAGGACGCTGGCCGGCGCCAGGCTCGTGGTCGTCAACGGCCTCGGCCTGGAGGGCTGGATCGACCGCCTCGTCCGGGCGTCCGGCTCCAGGGCGCCGGTCGTGACCGCAAGCGCCGGCGTCAAGCCGCTGGAATCGCGCGAGGGCGGCGAAGCGCCTCACGCCGATCCGCACGCCTGGCAGGACGTCGCCAACGCCAAAGCTTACGTCGCGGCTATCCGGGACGGACTCTCGGCCGCCGACCCGGCCGGCAAGGCGGTCTATGACGAGCGCGCCGCCGCCTATCTGGCGCAACTGGATGCGCTTGACGCGGAGGTCCGCGCCGCCATCGCCCGCATCCCGGCCGATCGCCGGCGGATCGTCACCACCCATGACGCCTTCGGCTATTTCGGCCGCGCCTATGGGGTGGCGTTCATCGCTCCCCAGGGCGTGTCGACGGAAGCGGAGGCCTCCGCCCGGGACGTGGCGCGCATCATCCGCCAGATCCGGGCCGAGAAGGTCCCGGCCGTGTTCCTGGAGAACGTCTCCGATCCGAGGCTGATGCAGCGCATCACCCGAGAGACCGGCGCCAAGGTCGGCGGCAAGCTCTACTCGGATGCGCTTTCCGAGCAGGGCGGACCCGCGGGGACTTACATCGAGATGATCAGAAACAATATAAGGGAGCTGAGCGCGGCTCTGTCGAGCTGAAGTCCGGCGGCCTGCGCCCCAGCCCGCGGCCGCGTCCCCGCTCCATAGGCGAGACCCATCCCATGTCCGACAAGATCCCCGTCACCGTGCTCACCGGCTATCTCGGAGCCGGAAAGACCACCCTCCTGAACCGCATCCTGACCGAGCAGCACGGCAAGAAATACGCCGTCATCGTCAACGAGTTCGGCGAGATCGGCATCGACAACGACCTCGTGGTCGGGGCCGACGAGGAAGTGTTCGAGATGAACAACGGCTGCATCTGCTGCACCGTCCGCGGCGACCTGATCCGCATCATCGAGGGGCTGATGAAGCGGCGCGGCAAGTTCGACGCCATCATCGTGGAGACCACGGGCCTGGCCGACCCGGCCCCCGTGGCCCAGACCTTCTTCGTCGACCAGGATGTATCCGACAAGGCGCGCCTCGACGCCGTGGTGACGGTGGCGGACGCCAAGTGGCTGACCGAGCGCCTGAAGGACGCGCCGGAGGCCAAGAACCAGATCGCCTTCGCGGACGTCATCATCCTCAACAAGACGGACCTCGTGACGAGCGACGAGCTGGCCGAGGTCGAGGCGCGCATCCGCGCCATCAACCCCTATGCGGTGCTGCACAAGACGCAGCGCGCCGCCGTCCCGCTGGACGCCGTGCTGGGCCGCAACGCTTTCGATCTCGACCGCATCCTGGAGATCGAGCCGGCCTTCCTCGAAGAGGGCGACGGCCACGCCCATCACGACCACGACCATCACCATGATCACGACTGCGGCCCCGGCTGCGAGCACGATCATGGCGGCCTGAAGCACTATCACGACGAGCACATGCAGTCGGTCTCAATCAAGCTGGGCGAGGTCGATCCGGAGAAGTTCATGCCCTGGATCAACGACCTCACCCAGCGCGAGGGCCCCAAGATCCTGCGCTCCAAGGGCATCCTGGCGTTCAAGAACGAGCCGAAGCGTTTTGTCTTCCAGGGCGTCCATATGATCCTGGACGGCGACCTCCAGCGCGACTGGAAGCCCGGCGAGGAGCGCCAGTCGCGCCTCGTCTTCATCGGCCGCGACCTCGACCAGGAGATGCTGCGCGCCGGCGCGCTCGCCTGCGCGGCATGATCGGACGATAGCGTCGCGCCAACAACGCCCCTCATCCTGAGGAGCAGGCCGCCTTGAGCCTGCATCTCGAAGGATGAGGGGTTTTCGGTTCGGCGCTTTGCTTGAAACGCGACCCTTACGTCTTCTCCTGTGCGCCTTGGGGCGCTAAACACACCGGCATGTCCTCAGCACCGCCCACCATCACCAGCCTCACCCCCTTCGTCGTCGAGCATTCGGCCGGCGACCATGTGGTGGGCGCCGCCTTTCTGAAGCAGACACCCGCGCTGGCGCTGGCCGACGGGACGGTCCTGCTCGTGCAGGCGGAAGGCGCGGCGCGGCGCGTCGAGGCCCACCCGGGGGCCGGGATCCTGACCGCGGCGAGCGACGGCGCGGCCCTGGTGACGGGCGGCGACGACGGGCGCGTGGTCCGCACCACGCCGGACGGCGGGACCGAGCTCGTCGGCGACGAGAAGGGCCGCTGGATCGACGCCCTGGCGCTCAGCCCCAGCGGCGCGATGGCGTGGTCGGCGAACAAGACCGTGACGGCCCGCGACGACAAGGGGCGGCTCAAGACCTGGACCGCGCCCAGCACCCCGCAGGGCCTGTGCTTCGCCCCCAAGGGCTACCGCCTGGCGGTGAGCCACTACAACGGCGTCAGCCTGTGGTTTCCCAACACCGAGGCCGCGCCGGAGCGGCTGGAGTGGAAGGGATCGCACCTCGACGTGACCTGGTCGGCCGACGGCCGCTTCGTGGTGTCCTCCATGCAGGAGAACTCCCTGCATGGCTGGCGGCTGCCCGAAAAGGCCGACATGCGGATGTCCGGCTACCCATCCAAGACGCGGTCCTTCTCGTGGTCGCATGATGGGGCCTGGCTCGCCACGTCGGGGGCCGACGCCGCCATCGTGTGGCCGTTCTCGTCCAAGGAAGGCCCGATGGGCAAGCCGCCGCGCGAGTGCGGCGTGCGGCCCGCCAAGGTGTCGCGCGTGGCGTTCCATCCGAGCGCGCTCGTGCTGGCCATCGGCTACGAGGACGGGTTCATCCTCCTCGTGCGCCTGAACGACGCCGCCGAGATCCTGGTGCGCAAGGGCGACCCCGACCACGGCGCGATCACGGCGCTGGCCTGGGACAAGCGCGGCGCGCATCTCCTGTTCGGCACGGATGGCGGCGCCGCCGGCGTGCTCACGCTTCCGGCCTGACCGTGCTGTCCGGGCTCCTCGATCGCTTCAGGAGGTCGAAGCCCGATCCCGAGGACGTCGCGCGCGTCAAGGGCTGGGTCATCGAAGCCCTGGCGCTCGGCCCGGACGACCGGGTCACTGTCAACGAGATCGCCTGCACCGATCCGGCCTGCCCCGGGCTCGAGACGGTGGTGCTGGTGATGGCGTCCGGCGAGAAGACGCGGGCGGTCAAGATCAAGGGCGGTCTGATCACCGTCACCCGCCCGCAGGTCATGCGCGCCTGCCTGGACAATAAAGATACCGCGTAAGGGTTTGTTCAATTTTGAAATGTATCAAGCAGGCCCAAGGAGGCTTGCATGAACGTGGTCCGAATCGGCCGCCACGAGATCTCACCTCATTCGATCGTGGCCGTTCGCAATGGACACCAGACCAGAGGAGAGACGCTGCTGGTGATCTGCGCCATGCTGCTCATCACGCCGTTCTGCAGCGGGGTCACGAGCATCTACCTGTTTGTGGCCGGCTTGGCCGTGCTGCTGCTCGAATGCGTCGCCCACCGGCGCGAGAAGCTGAAGGTTCGGCTGGTGCTGCGCGGCGAGCGGGTGATCACCCTGTCCTGCCTGTCCCACCGTGACGTCGAAGCGACCGTGAGCCGGTTGATGCGCATCGCCGCCGCCTCGCAAGCCGCGCAGGCCTCGCCGTCGGCGGGAACGCCCCGATAACGCCTGCGTTGCCTCCCTCGATGCAGAGGGACCCTGATGTTGTCGCGCACGCTCGCCTTCGCGACCGGCCTCATGGGCGCCGTCATCGCCTCCCAGCTTCCCGAATTCGCCCAGCAATACCGCCAGCGGCTCGGCGGAGCCGTCGGCGAGCTGCGCGCCGCCATGGACCGCTTCGATCTGGACGCCGGAGCGGCCCAGGTCGGCCGGTCCGACGCGATCGCCCGGCTCCAGGGCAGCCCTGACCCGCTGGTTCAAGGCCGCGGGGCGGAGGTGAACCGCACCCAGGCGAGGCTGCAGCGCCTCGAGACGCAGCGCGACCGGATGGCGGCCGCGGGTCCGGTGGGCCGCCTGGCCCTGCTGGCGCGCGATCACGACCAGGCCCTCCTCAGGGGAGCCGTGGAGATCTTCGAGCCGGCTGTCCCGGTGACCGCCGAGGGGGCGGTCGCGGCGGGCTTGGGCTTTGCGGCCTTCTACGCCCTCGTGCGCCTCGCCGCAGCGCCGTTCAGGCGGCGGCGAGGCCGGCAGACGCTCAGGCGAGCCTGATCAGCGCACCAGAACGTTGCGGAACTGCCAGGGATCGGACGCGTCGATGTCCTCCGGGAACAGCCCCGGGCGGTTCTTGAGGGGAGTCCAGTCGGTGTAGACGCCCACGACCGGCCCGAGATAGGGCGTCTGAACCTCCAGGCAGCGCCGGAAATCCATGTCGTCGGCCTCCACGATGCCGGCCTGCGGGTTCTCCAAGGCCCAGACCATGCCGGCCAGGACCGCGGACGAGACCTGCAGTCCCGTCGCGTTCTGGTAGGGCGCGATCTCGCGCGTCTCCTCGATGGAGAGCTGCGAGCCGTACCAGTAGGCGTTCCTGGCGTGGCCGTAGAGCAGCACGCCGAGCTCGTCGATCCCATCCACGATCTCGTTCTCGTCGAGGATCTTCCAGTCGGGCTGGCGCTCGCCCTCCTGGCCGAACATCTCGTGCAGCGACAGCACGGCGTCGTCGCAGGGGTGATAGGCGTAGTGGCAGGTCGGCCGGTAGACGGCCTTGCCGCCGGCGTCGCGCACCGTCAGGTAGTCGGCGATCGAGATCGACTCGTTGTGGGTGACCAGGAAGCCGTACTGGGCCTGGGCGGTCGGCGTCCAGGAGCGGACGCGGGTGTTGGCACCGGCCTGCAGCAGGTAGATGGCGGCGCCGCAGCCGGTCGCATGGGTGCGGCCGTTGTCGGGCATCCAGGCCTCATGCGTGCCCCAGCCCAGTTCGGCCGGCTGCAGGCCCTCCGACACGAAGCCCTCCACCGACCACGTGTTCACGAAGACCTTGCGGGGCTTGGGATCCCGGGCCCGCTGGGTGTCGCGCTCGGCGATATGGATGCCCTTCACGCCCAGGCTCTGGGCCAGCTTCGCCCAGCCCTCGCGGGTGGTCGGCTCCTCGCCCGGCGCGCCGATGTCGGACTTGAGGTTCAAGAGCGCCTGCTTGACGAACCAGGACACCATGCCGGGATTGGCCCCGCAGGTGGAGACGGCGGTCGTCCCGCCCGGATTGCGGCGTCGCGCCTCCAGCAGCGTCTCGCGCAGCGCGTAGTTGGAGCGGCTCTCCGGGCCCTTGCTCTTGTCGAAATAGAACCCCGCCCAGGGCTCCACCACGGTGTCGATGTAAAGGGCGCCGATCTCCCGGCAATATTCCATGATGTCGAGCGAGGACGTGTCCACCGAGAGGTTGACGCAGAAGCCCTGGCCCGAGCCGTCCTGCAGCAACGGGCCGAGCAGATGCTTGTAGTTGTCCTTCGTGACCGCCTGGTGGATGAACTTGACCCCGTGCTTCTCGAGCAGCGCGCGATCGGCGTCGACCGGGTCAATGACGGTCAGCTTCGAGCGGTCATAGTCGAAATGCCGCTCGATCAGCGGCAGCGTGCCGCGGCCGATCGACCCGAAGCCGATCATCACGATGGGGCCGGTGATGCGGCCGTGCACGGGGTGGGTGGTCACGATGGGGAGCCTCCTGATCGGGGTCGGCGGAGAGCGGACGCGCCGTTGGGGGGAGTTCAAACCAAGGCGGACGCCCGGCGTCAACCGCGCAGGCGAAAATCGGCGCCGGAACCGGGGCGGTCCGCCCCATGCGCCATCGCCTCCGCGGCCTTTCGGCCCGGAGGGGATGGATGGAGGGCGGCGCGGAACGGCGACGCTGGTTCGCCCCCCGGCGAATGGGGGGAAGTGGGGGGTCGTGCCGGCGGGGCCGCCAGGCCGTCGCCGTTCCGCGCGCGGCGGAGAGGATCGGGTCGCGTCGTCTCGGGGATTCGCACCCCTTCGCGCATCGCGCTATGAAGACCTCGCCATCCGAACCGCCCATCCAGCCGGCTCGTGAGGCCGTCCGGAAGAGCCGCCGCCCCCTGGCCACGTCCGTCACGCTGCAGACGTCCCTCCGTGGCAGGAGCGAAACCAATATAGGAATATTTTCTACTTTCTGTCAAGCCGCCTTTCGGCGTGGCGGACGCCGTCACCCCACCGGGCGCTCGTCGGCGATGACCTTGCCGTCATTCGGCAGGCTCCCCGGCGGCGCGAACTCCACCCTCCCCCGCAGCTTGGTGAAGGCCTGGAGGCTTGCGCCCAGGGCCGCGCCAAGCGCCTCGGAGGGCGACGCGCTTTCGGCCCGCAGCGTCAGCACGTCCTGCTCGTCGGCGCGGGTCACGACGGCGCGCAGGCGGCCGGCCTCGGGGTGGCGGCGGGCGATCTCGGCGATCTGCTCGGGCCGCAGGAACAGGCCCTTGACCTTGGCGGTCTGGTCGGCGCGCCCCATCCAGCCCTTGATGCGCATGTTCGTGCGCCCGCAGGGCGAGGGGCCGGCCAGCACGGCCGAGAGGTCGCCCAACGCAAGGCGGATCACGGGGTGGTGCGGATCGAGCGAGGTCACGAGCAGCTCGCCCACCTCGCCCTCCGGCACGGGATCGCCCGTGCCGGGCCGCACGATCTCCAGGATGAACTCCTCGCTGGCCACCAGCCCCTCGCGGGCCGGCGTCTCATAGGCGATCACGCCCACGTCGGCGGTGGCGTAGGCCTGGTAGGCCTCGACGCCGCGCCCCCTGAGGTGGTCGCGCAGCGAGGGCGGAAAGGCCGCGCCGGAGACGAGCGCCTTGCGGATGGACGACGCGTCCCGGCCGGCCTCGGCAGCCTTGTCGAGCAGGATCTTGAGAAAGTCCGGCGTGCCCGTATAGGCGACGGGGCGCAAATGCTCGATGACGTCGAGCTGCTGCTCGGTATTGCCCGGCCCGGCCGGGATCACCGGGCAACCCAGCGCGCGGGCGCCGCTGTCGAGAATGAAGCCGCCCGGCACGAGGTGGTAGCTGAAGGTGTTGAGCACGACGTCGCCCGCCCGGAAACCGGCCGCATGGAGCGCTCGGGCGGCGCACCACGGGTCGACGCCCTGGCCCTCGGGCTCGAAGATCGGGCCGGGCGAGGCGAAGATGCGCCCGAACGCGCCCAGCGGCTCGGCCAGGAAGCCGGCGAAGGGCGGGTCCGCCTTCTGCCGGCCCGGCAGCTCGGACTTGCGCAGCACCGGCAACGTGGCGAGCGCCGCGCGGCTGGTGATTGCGGCCGGGTCGACATCGCCGAGATGCGCCCTCCAGCCGGGCGCGGTCAGCGCCTTGGCGAGGACCTGCGGCAGGCGGCCGAACTGGTCGGCTTCGCGCTCGGCCGGGGAGCGCGTCTCCAGGGCGTCGTAGGGGTCGGACATGGCCAAGACCTTTCGGATCAACTATCTTGAAGAGTGAACCACACGCGGGATGACGCCATGGCGGAGCCGGCACGAAAGGTGATGAGCATCGACGAGTTTCTCGACTGGCAGACCCGCCAGACCGAGAACTGGGAGCTCGATGACGGCGTCCCGGTGCTGCCGCTCAAGAGCATGACCGGCGCAACCCAGCGGCACGACCGAGTCACCGTCAACATCATCGTCAGCTTGGGCAACCAGCTGCGCCGCGGTCCTTGCCGGCCGTCCACCGACGACATCGCGCTGGTCACCGGCATCCGCTCGGTGCGCCGCCCCGACATCACGGTCCAGTGCGGGCAGGCCGATCCCCGCGCGATGACCAGCGTCGAGCCTCGCGTTCTCATTGAGGTCCTGTCGCCCTCGACCATGAATTACGACCGGGTCAAGAAGCTCGAGGAGTACAAGCGCCTGCCGTCCGTTCGGGCCGTGCTGCTCGTCGACACCGAAACGCCGCGCATCACCGTGCATTCCCGCGGGGACGGCGCCGGTTTCGAATCCCGGGAATACGAGGGTCTCGACGCCGTCATCGACCTTTCCTGCATCGAAGCGCGCCTGGCGCTCGCGGATGTGTTCGAGGGCGTGCACGATCGCTGAGGCTCACGCCAGCCAGCGCTTGCGGCGCTTGTAGCTCTTGACGTCGCGGAAGCTCTTGCGGTCGGCGCCGGCGACGCCAAGATAGAACTCCTTCACGTCCTCGTTCTCGCGCAGCGCGTCGGCGGCGCCGTCCATGACGACGCGGCCGGTTTCCAAAATGTAGCCGTAGGTGGCGTAGCGCAGCGCGATGTTGGTGTTCTGCTCGGCCAGCAGGAAGGAGACGCCCTCCTTCTGGTTCAGCGTGCGGACGATCTCGAAGATCTCCTCCACGACCTGCGGGGCGAGGCCCATGGAGGGCTCGTCGAGCAGGATCATCTTGGGCCGCGACATCATCGCCCGGCCGATGGCGCACATCTGCTGTTCGCCGCCGGAGGTGTAGCCCGCCATGGAGGCGCGGCGCTGGCGCAGGCGCGGGAAGTAGTCGTAGATCGCCTCCATGTCCCGCTTGATCGCGGCGTTCCCGTCGCGGCGCGTGAAGGCGCCGGTGAGCAGGTTCTCCTCGATGGTGAGGTGGCCGAAGCAGTGCCGCCCCTCCATCACCTGGATGCAGCCGCGGCGCACGAGGTCGTTGGGCGTCAGCTTGTCGACGCGCTTGCCCTCGAACTCCACGGTCCCCTTGGTGACCTCGCCGCGTTCGGCGTGCAACAGGTTGGAGATGGCCTTCAGCGTCGTGGTCTTGCCCGCTCCGTTGGCCCCCAGGATGGCGACGACGCCGCCCTTGGGCACCGTGAGCGAGACACCCTTCAGCACCAGGATCACGTGGTCATAGACGACCTCGATGTTGTTGACGGCCAGGATCGTCTCCGCGGCGGGCGCGGGCGCGTCGTTCGACGGGGAGAGAGCGGCGGTCGTCATTCGTTCATCCTCAGGCCTGCGTTCATCTCTCCCCTGCAGGGGAGGGTGGATCGCGCGGAACGCGCGAGACGGGTGGGGCCGTCCAGCCTGCGCCGACGTCCCCACCCACCGCCTTCGGCGGTTCCCCCTCCCCTGAAGGGGAGGGAGCGAGCGCTACGGTCTGCGGCTCAGGACGCCTTGTCGCAGGGCTCGGTGCGCTTGGGCCAGCCGCTGTTCTTCTCGGCGTAGTCCTGGGCGGCGGCGTCGAGGGCGGGCTTCACCTTGTCGGCCATGGGCTCGATCGGGTCGGAGATCTTCACCCACTTCGCGCCGTCCCACTGCTGGATGAAGGCGGGGCGATGGCCGTTATGGTTGTCGCAGGTCAGCTTCAGCGGTCCGGTGAAGCCGGCGAGGCCGAGCTCCTTCAGGCGCGCGTCATCGAGGTTGATGTTCTCCAGGCCGCGACGCACGTCGGTCCCGTCCACCGCCTTCTTGCCGGCCAGCTTCTGGGCCTGCGCGATGCCCTCGGCGATCAGCATCGAGTTGTAGACGCCGCGGTTGTAGAGGAGCTCGCCCACCTTGTCCTTCGGCGCCTTGCTGAGGCCCTTGTCGACCACGTGCTTCTGGATGTCCTTGAGCGCCGGGAAGTCCGTTCCGATCCCGTGCCAGTTGATCATCTTGAAGCCCTTCGCGCCGTCGACGCCGCGGATGTCGTCCTCGCCCGGCCACCAGATCGAGACGAACTTCTCCATCGGGTAGTTGATCTTGGCCGCCTCCTTGATGGCCGTCGGATTCATCGCGCCCCAGCCATACATGACCATGTAGTCCGGCCGGTCGCGCCGCACCGCCAGCCACTGCGAGGACTGGTTCTGCATGTCGCCGGGGGCCACCGGATAGAGCTTCAGGTCGAAGCCGAAATCCTTGGCGAGCTGCTCGAACAGCGGGATGGGCTCCTTGCCGAAGCCGCCGTCGAAATAGATGTAGCCGATCTTCTTGCCCTTGAGCTTCTCGACGCCGCCGCCTTCCTGCATGCCGACATAGCGCAGGATGATGCCGAGCCCGTCCCAATAGGTGTCCGGCGGGTTGAACACCCAGGGGAAGATGTCGCCGCGCGCCGAGGCCGAGAGGCCGTAGGCCATCGACAGGATCGGGATCTTGTCGACCGAGGCCTTGGGGATCAGCGGCAAGGTGATGCCGGTCGACCAGGGATTGACCAGGACGGGCTTCTTGCCCTTCACGGCCTCGTAGCATTCGAGGCCCTTCTTGGTGTCGTAGCCCGTCTCGCACTCGTCGACGACGATCTTGACCCCGCCGATGCCGCCGTCGCGCTCGTTCAGCATGCTGAGATAGTCATGCATGCCGTCCGCGATCGGGATGCCCGAGCCCGCGAAGGGGCCGGTGCGGTAGGTGAAGAGCGGCACGTAGATCGCGTCCTGGGCGGCCGCCTCGAAGGTCGCCGACGCCATCCCGAAGGCGGCGGCTCCCAGCATCGCGGCTCCGGCGAGCGCCCGGCGCGCCAGGCGCCTGTGTGTCTCGGTCATCTGCTTCTCCCATTGTGCCGGGCCTTCGCCCGGCGGTTTCGTCCGGCGGGTTCTGCGCCCGCCTCTCTGTTCGCCTTCGCCCTAATAGGGGAACGGCCAGATCCTGAGCTTTTGCTTGCCGGTTTGCCAGAGCCGCGCGAGCCCGTGCGGCTCCACGATCAGGAAGACGATGATCAGCACCCCGACGATGATGAACTGCAGGTGCTCCACCGTCGCGGAGGCGATCGGGACGCCCAGCGCGGCCGGCAGCAGCCGCAGCACGATGGGCAGCATGTAGATGAGCGCCGCGCCCATGAAGCAGCCGATCAGGCTGCCCAGCCCGCCGATGATCACCATGAACAGGATCAGGAAGGACTGGTTGATGGTGAACACCTCCGGCTCGGCGCTGCCGTACCAGAGGAACACCATGAGAGCGCCGGCGACGCCGCAGTAGAAGGACGACACCGCAAAGGCGAGCAGCTTGGTGGTGAGCAGGCGGATGCCCATCAGCTCGGCCGCGATGTCCATGTCGCGCACCGCCATCCAGGCCCGCCCGACGCGCCCATGCACGAGGTTGGATGCGAACCAGGTCAGCGCCGCCACGATGCTGAGCAGCACCAGGTAGCGAACCTGCGGGGTGGCGTTGGCGCCCGTGATGACGAGGCCAAAGAGCTTGCGCTCGGGCACCTCGATGGCCCCGGAGGTGTTGTAGTTCACCAGCCACGGGATGCGCACGAAGCACCACTGCAGGAAGAACTGCGCGGCGAGCGTCGCCACCACCAGGTAGAAGCCCTTGATGCGCAGGCTGGGCAGCCCGAACAGCGCGCCGACCCCGGCCGACACGAAGCCCGAGGCCAGGATCCACACGATGACGTTCACGCCCGGAAAGGCCGTCGTGAGCTTGTAGCAGGAATAGGCGCCCACCCCCATGAAGGCGGCGGTTCCGAGCGAGATCAGGCCCGTATAGCCCGTCAGGATATTGAGCCCGATCGCCGCCAGCGAGAAGACGAGCGTCGGGATCATCACGCTGGACAGGAAGAACTGGTCGCCGAAGACCGGGACCAGCACGAAGGCCGCGAACAGCATGACGGCGAGGCCGATCCGATCCTGCCGGATCGGGAACACCGCCATGTCGGCCGCGTAGCTCGTCTTGTACTGGCCTGCTTCCCGGTAGAACACGGCCCGACCTCAGATGCGTTCGATGATGCGTTCGCCGAACAGGCCCTGCGGCCTGAACAGCAGGAAAGCGAGGGCGATGAAATAGGCGAGCCAGCTCTCCACGCCGCCGCCGACCAGCGGACCCCAGTAGAACTCGCCGAGCTTCTCGCCTATGCCGATGATGAGCCCGCCCACGATCGCGCCCGGCACGGAGGTGAAGCCGCCCAGGATCAGCACCGGCAGCGCCTTGAGGGCGATGACCTGCAGGGCGAAGGAGACGTCAGAGCGCGCCCCCCACATGATGCCGGTGACCAGCGCCACGATGCCGGCCGTGAACCAGACGATGACCCAGATCTGGTTGAGCGAGATGCCCACCGAGAGCGCCGCCTTGTGGCTGTCCGCCACGGCCCTGAGCGCCCGGCCGATGCGGGTCTTCTGGAAGAAGAAGGCCAGCACGGCGATCATCACGGCGGCGATGACGGCGGCCGCGATGTCGATCTTCTGCAGGCTGACGAAGCCGCCCAGGATCTTCAGGTCGATCGCGCCCTTGGGCAGATAGAGCTGCTCGGTGATCATCTGCTTCGGATTGCCGCCGAAGATCAGTTCGCCCAGCCCGATCAGCACATAGGTGATGCCGAAGGTGGCCATGAACAGGATGATGTCGGGCTGGTTGACCAAGGGCCGCAGCACCACCCTCTCGACCGTGTAGGCGAGCAGGAACATCACCCCGATCGCCAGTCCCAGCGCCACGAAGGCCGGCACGCCCATCTCGTGCAGGCCCACCAGCGTCAGGGCGGAGAACACCACCATGATGCCCTGGGCGAAGTTGAACACGCCCGACGCCTTGAAGATCAGCACGAAGCCGAGCGCGATGAGGGCGTAGAGCACGCCCGACACCAGCCCCTCCCAGAGCGTCTGCGCCAGGAGGTCCGGCGCGGCGCCCATCTGCACGAAGGGATCGACGAAGAGCGCGTAGAGGATGTTCATCGGGCGATGCTCCCGCGCCGTTCGAGGGTTTGCGTTTTCCCTCCCCCCTGTGGGGAGGGTCGCGGCTGCGCCGCTCCGGCCGGGGATGACGGCGGCATGATCGTTGAAACGAGCACCACCGACCCCATCAATGCGGGACGCCCAGATAGGCGTCGATGACAGCCTGGTCGCGCTTCACCTCGTCGGGCGTTCCGTCCGCGATCTTGCGGCCATATTCGAGCACCACCACCCGGTCCGACAGGTCCATCACGACGCCGATGTCGTGCTCGATCAGCGCGATCGTGGCCCCGAACTGGTTGTTCACGTCGACGATGAAGCGGGACATGTCCTCCTTCTCCTCCAGGTTCATGCCCGCCATCGGCTCGTCCAGCAGGAGGAGGTCCGGCTCCATCGCCAGCGCGCGGCCGAGCTCGACGCGCTTCTGCAGCCCGTAGGGCAGCTTGCCCACCGGGACCTTGCGGATGGCCTGGATCTCCAGACAGTCGATGATCTCCTCGACGGCCTTGCGGTGCTCGATCTCCTCGCGCAGCGCCGGCCCGTGCCGGAACAGCTGCCAGAAGAAGGAGCCCTTCATCTTCAGCGTGCGGCCGGCCATGATGTTGTCGAGCGTCGACATGCCCTTGAACAGGGCCACGTTCTGGAAGGTGCGCGAAATGCCCTGCGCGGCCGCCACATAGGGGCGCATCTTCTGGCGCGTCTCGCCCCGATAGGTGATGCGGCCCTGCTGCGGGTGGTAGAAGCCGTTGATGACGTTGAGCATCGACGTCTTGCCGGCGCCGTTCGGGCCGATGATGGCGCGGATCTCGCCCTTGCGGATGTCGAAGGACACGTCCGTGATGGCCTTCACGCCGCCGAAGGACAGCGACACGTTCTCCACCGCCAGGAGGACGTCCCCGGCCGCGCCCCCCTTCCCGCCCCCCGGCGCCCTCATGCGGCGTCCTCCAGTGCGGGCGTCGACGGCGCGGTTGGATAGGCGGGGCAATCGCGGATCTTGAGGCGCGCCGCGATGACGCCCTTGCGGCCGTCCTCGAAGGTGACCTCGGTGCGGATGTCGGCCTCGTGCGAGCCGTCATAGAGCGCCGTCACCAGCGGGGCGTAGCGCTCGGCGATGAAGCCGCGCCGGACCTTCTGGGTGCGGGTGAGCTCGCCGTCGTCGGCGTCCAGCTCCTTGTGCAGGATCAGGAAGCGGCGCACCTGCGCCCCGCCCATCATGGGTTCGGCGGCCAGCGAGCGGTTCACTTCGTCGACGTGCCGGGCGATCATGTCGTAGACCAGCGGGTGGCCGGCCAGCTCCTGGTAGGACGCGTAGACCACGCCGTTGCGCTCGGCCCAGTTGCCGACCGCGGTCAGGTCGATGTTGATGAAGCAGCAGACCTGGTCCTGCCCGTCGCCGAAGGCCACGACCTCCTTGATGTTGGAATAGAACTTCAGCTTGTTCTCGACGTATTTGGGCGGGAACAGCGAGCCGTCGCGCATGCGCCCGACATCCTTGGCGCGGTCGATGATCCTCAAATGGCCCGTCTTGTCGAAGAAGCCCGCGTCGCCCGAATGCACCCAGCCGTCCGGGGTCTTGGTCCTGGCGGTCGCCTCGGGGTCCTTGTAGTAGGCCTGGAACACGCCGGGCGAGCGGAACATCACCTCGCCGTTCTCGGCGATGCGGACCTCCACCTCCGGGGCCGGCCGCCCGACCGTGTCGGCGCGGATCTCGGCGTCCGGCTGCAGCGTCACATAAACGGAGGCCTCCGTCTGGCCGTAGAGCTGCTTCAGGTTGATGCCGAGCGAGCGGAAGAAGCGGAAGATCTCCGGCCCGATCGCCTCGCCGGCCGTGTAGGCCACCTTGATGCGCGAGAAGCCGAAGCGGTTCTTCAGCGGCCCATAGACCAGGATTTCGCCCAGCCCGTAGAGCAGGCGGTCCATCAGGCCGACGCTCTCGCCGTTGAGGATGGGCTCGCCGACGCGCTTGGCCACGCCCAGGAAATAGTGGAACAGCCGCCGCTTGAACGCAGCCGCGTCCTCCATGCGCACCATCGTCAGCGTCAGCAGGTTCTCATAGACCCGCGGCGGCGCGAACGCGTAGGTGGTGCCGATCTCGCGCCGGTCCTCCACGACCGTGTCGGGGCTCTCCGGGCAGTTGACGCAAAAGCCCGCCACCAGCGACTGCGCATAGCTGAAGATGTGGTCGCCCACCCAGGCCAGCGGCAGATAGGCGATGGTCTCCTCGGTCTCGTCCAGCCCGTCGAAGTCGCAGCCGTTGCGCGCCGAGACCAGCACGTTGGCGTAGCTGAGCATCACGCCCTTGGGGCGGCCGGTGGTGCCGGAGGTGTAGAGGATGACGGCGAGGTCGCCGGCCGAGCCCGCCGCGATGGAGGCGTCCAGGGCGGCCGCCGCGCCCGCGTCGGTCCGCAGCGTCTCGCGGCCCTCGTCCAGCAGGCGCGCGATGGCGTGCAGGCGGGAATGGTCGTAGTCGCGCAGGCCGCGGTCCTCGTCATAGACGATGCGTTGCAGCCGGGGCAGCCGGTCGGAGATCGAGAGCAGCTTGTCGACCTGCTCCTGGTCCTCCACGGCGGCGAGCTTCACGTCGGCGTGGGCCAGCACATAGGCCATCTCGTCGGCGACGCTGTCGGCGTAGACCGGCACCGGCACGGCGCCCAGCATCTGGGCGGCCATCATGGACCAGTAGAGGCGCGGGCGGTTCGAGCCCACGATGGCGATGGCGTCGCCCTTCTCCAGCCCCAGGCCCTTCAGGGCGACCGCATAGGCGCGGCAGATGGCGTTGACCTCCGCCCAGGTCCAGCTTTGCCAGATGCCGAGGTCCTTGTGGCGAACCGCCGGGCGTGCGCCGCGCGTCTGCGCGTTGCGGGCGAGCAACTTGGGAAACGTGTCGTCGCGCATGGACGCGGCGGCCATCCTGGTCATCCTCCCTGGCGCGGGCGCGCCGCGCTAGCCATCCCTCTGGCGAGCGGCCTCTTGCGGGCCGTCTTCTGATCGGCGCGCGCTTAGCGCAGCGCCCGAGTTGAGGTTATCCCGACCCGATGCGGAAACAAGCTCGACTTTCGTGCAGCAAATCGGATGCGGGTTCGGGGCGAAGTCCACGATGGTGCGAAAATGCGCGCCTTCTCCGCCGTCAACCCCGGCGCGCCACAGGCGCGGGATGGGGATCCAGCCGATGGTTGGAGGCAGACTGGATCCCCTTCCCCTGCGCGGCTTCGCCGCTCCGGCCGGGGATGACGGAGGGGTGGTTTGGACCTTCAGAGCCACTCCGGCCCGCGATGTTCGCAGACAGGCCGGCTTCTCCGCCGTCATCCCCGGCGCGCCGCAGGCGCGGGAAGGGGATCCAGCGGATGGTGGGAGGCAGACTGGATCCCCTCCCCTGCGCGGCTCCGCTGCTCCGGCCGGGGCGACGGAGAGGTGGTGCGAGCCCGCGACGTCCGTCCCTCCCCTGGCGGGGCGGGCCGGCTACTCCGCCGCGATCGCCTGCGGGCGGGGGCCAGCGCGGAACTGGGTCAGCAGCTCGGCCTCCTCGGCCTTCGCTTTCTCGACATTGCCGTCCTTGATGAACCCGTAGCCGCGCATCTTCTGCGGCAGGGACGCAATGGCGGTCGCGAGCGCGAGGTTGCCGGCGTCGAGCTTGCCCATGAGCTCTTCCAGCACGGCCTCGTACTCGCCGATGAGACGACGCTCCATGCGGCGCTCCTGCGTGCGCCCGAAGACGTCCAGAGGCGTGCCGCGCAGGCCGCGCAGCCGGGCCAGCAGGCCGAAGGCCTTCAGCATCCAGGGGCCGAAGGTCGTTTTCGTCGGCCGGCCCTGCGCGTCCTTGCGGCCCAGGATGGGCGGTGCGAGGTGGAAGGTGAGCGTCAGGTCGCCGTCGAACTGGTTGCGCAGCGCCTTCATGAACTCGCCATCCGCGTAGAGCCGGGCCACCTCGTACTCGTCCTTGATGGCCATCAGCTTGAACAGCGAGCGCGCGGCCGCCTCGGTGAGGACGGTCGAGCCCGGGACGGCGCGCCCTTCGGCCTTGCGCACGCGGTCGACCCAGCCGGAATAGCGGGCCGCATAGGCGGCGTTCTGGTAGTCGGTCAGGAAGGCGACGCGCCGGGCGACGACCTCCTCCAGCGAGCCCGAGAGAGCCCGGTCGGCCGAGGGCGCCGCCTGCGGGGCGACCATGCCCTCGACGCGGGCGGGATCGACCGCGCAGCGCCGGCCCCAGGCGAAGGCCGCCTGGTTCATCGCCACGGCCTCGCCGTTGAGCGCGATGGCCCGCTCCAGCGCGGCGGCTGAGAGCGGCACCTTGCCGAGCTGGTAGGCGTAGCCCAGCATGAACATGTTGGCCGCAATGGCGTTGCCGGTGAGCGCCGTCGCGACCCCGGTGGCGTTGACGAAGCGGGTGTTCTCCCGGCCGGCGGCGGCCACGACCGCCCGCTTGATGCGCTCCGACGGCAGCGAGAAGTCGGGATTGCGGGCGAAGTCGCCCGGCATGACCTCGGCGGTGTTCACCACCATGGCGGTCTCGCCCTGCTTGACGGCGGCCAGCACCTTCTTGGTCCCGGTCACCACGATGTCGCAGCCGAGCACGAGGTCGGCGTCGCCGGCCGAGACGCGGATCGAGTGGATGTCCTCCGGGCGCGCCGCGAGCTTGACGTGGCTGTAGACGGCGCCGCCCTTCTGGGCGAGGCCGGCCATGTCGATCATGCCGCAGCCCTTGCCCTCCAGATGGGCCGCCATGCCGATGATCGCCCCGATGGTGACGACGCCGGTGCCCCCGACCCCGGTGACGATGATCGAATAGGGCTTGTCCAGCCCATGCGCCGCGGGCGGCTCGGGCAGGTCGCCCCAGTCCTCGCCGGGCGCGCCGGAGACGACCGGCTTCGCCTTGCGGATGGTCGCGCCCTGCACGGTGACGAAGGACGGGCAGAAGCCCTTCACGCAGGAGAAGTCCTTGTTGCAGTTGGACTGGTCGATCTGCCGCTTGCGGCCGAACTCGGTCTCCACCGGCTGCACGGCGACGCAGTTGGACTGCACGCTGCAATCGCCGCAGCCTTCGCAGACGCGGGTGTTGATGAAGACGCGCTTGTCGGGATCCGGGAACTCGCCCCTCTTGCGGCGGCGGCGCTTCTCGGCCGCGCAGGTCTGGTCGTAGATCATCACCGACACGCCGGGCCGCTCGGACAGCTCGCGCTGGACCGTGTCGAGATCGTCGCGATGGTGGAAGCTGAGGCCCTGCGGCCAGAGCGGGCCGCCGCGCGGGTATTTCTCGGGCTCGTCCGACACCAGCGCGATGCGCTCCACGCCCTCGGCGGCCACCTGCCGGGCGATCATGTCGACCGTGAGCCCGCCCTCGTGGCGCTGCCCGCCCGTCATCGCGACGGCGTCGTTGAACAAGATCTTGTAGGTCATGTGCGTCTTCGACGCGATCGCGAAGCGCAGCGCCAGCACGCCGGAGTGGTTGTAGGTGCCGTCTCCGAGGTTCTGGAAGACGTGCCCGCGGGTCGAGAACGGCGCCTCGCCGATCCAGTTGGCGCCCTCGCCGCCCATCTGGGTGAAGCCGTCGGTGGAGCGGTCCATCCACTGCGCCATGTAGTGGCAGCCGATGCCCGCATAGGCCCGCATGCCTTCCGGCACCTTGGTGGAGGTGTTGTGGGGGCAGCCGGAGCAGAAATACGGGATGCGGGTGGAGACGTCCTTGGTCTCGGCCAGCGTGTCCTGGGCCTGCCGCAGGCGGCGGACCCGGCCGGCCAGTTCCTCGCTCTCATGATATTTGAGCAGCCGTTCGCCGAGCGCCACCGCGATGTCGTTGGGATCCAGCGCGCCCTTGACGGGGAAGAGCCACTTGCCCGCCTCGTCCTTCTTGCCAATGCAGATCGGCTGGTTGGCGGTGCCGTAGAGCTCCTCGCGGACCTGCACCTCGATCAGCGAGCGCTTCTCCTCCACCACCATGACGACGTCGAGCCCGCGCGCGAAGTCGATCAGCTCGGACGGCACGATCGGCCACGGGCAGGCGATCTTGAACAGCCGCAGCCCGATGTCGTTGGCCCGGACCTCGTCGATGCCGAGGTCGTCCAGCGCCTGGCGGACGTCGAGATAGCTCTTGCCGACCGTGATGACGCCGATCTTCGGATTGCGCCCTCCGCTGAAGATGATCTTGTTCAGCCTGTTGGCGGCCACGAAGGCCATCATGGCGTCGCGCTTGTAGTCCTGGAGGCGGGCCTCCATGTCGAGGATGCCGTCCTTCGGCCGGATGTTCAGGCCGCCCGGCGGCATGTCGAACTCCGGATGGACGATCTTCACCCGGTCGAGCGAGCCGTCCACGATGGCGGTGGACTCCACCGTGTCCTTCATCCCCTTGAAGGCGACCCAGGTCCCGCAGAAGCGGCTCATCGCCCAGCCATACTGGCCGTAGTCGAGGATCTCCTGCACCCCGGCGGGGTTCAGGATGGGGATCATCACGTCGACGAAGTGGAATTCGGACTGGTGCGCCGTGGTGGAGGATTCCGCCGTGTGGTCGTCGCCCATGAGGGCGAGCACGCCGCCATGGCGGGAGCTGCCGGCCATGTTGGCGTGGCGGAACACGTCGCCGGAGCGATCGACGCCCGGGCCCTTGCCGTACCAGAGCGCGAAGACGCCGTCATACTTGCCCTCGCCGCGCATCTCGGCCTGCTGGGCGCCCCAGCAGGCGGTCGCGGCGAGTTCCTCGTTGAGGCCGGGCTGGAAGCGCACCTGCGCGGCGTCCAGCTGCGCCTTGGCGCGCAGCAGGTTCTGGTCGAGCGCGCCGAGCGGCGAGCCGCGATAGCCCGACACGAAGCCCGCCGTGTTGAGGCCGGCGCGCCTGTCGCGCTCGTGCTGCATCATCAGCAGGCGCACGATGGCCTGCGTGCCCGTCATGAAGACGCGGTCTTTGGAAAGATCGTATTTGTCGTCGAGGTTGACGTCGCGCAGCGAGGGCAGATCCGTCATGGCGTTCCTCCACGTCGACAACGCCCCATCGGGCGCCGGGGGTCCATCAGAGGACTTCTCCGCTTCGACTTCCGTATACGTCAGCATAGCTGACGTTTTTGGGGTTGGGAAGCCGAATGATCATGGGGCCGCGGCGACGAAAGGCGTCACTCCGGCGCCAGTCCCCACTCCGAGTGCAGCTTGGGAATGACGGCCGAGGCGGCGGCGTCCAGCGCCGGCTTCTCGGCGTCGGTGTCGACCTCCACGACGCGCCAGGCGTCGCCCTGGACATGCTCGATCTGCACATTCGTCACCGTGCCTTTCGCGCCCAGGGCGCGATCGAGTTCGGCCGTCACGATGCGCTTAAGCTCCGCCATCGGCAACGCCTGCTTGGACATGGATCGTCTCCCTGCATGGCGCCCCGACGGGGCGCGCTCTCGTGTGAATGAACGCCCCCGCGGGGGCGCATGAAACCGGGCCGGCGGCCGCCCCGGCCGCGGGCGCTCCAGCCTCAACCCGGGGCTGCGCCGGGGGGTTCCGGCTGCCATGCGCAGGCTCCGCTTGACGCGCGGCGGCCCGCAGGGTCTGCATGGCGAAAATTCCGGAGGAAAGCTCATGCGCACGACCCGCAGTTTCACCCAGCCCGGCCGCTCGCTCGCGGTCGGCGAGCGCGGGATGGTGGCGACCTCCCACCCGGCCGCCAGCGTGGCGGCGCACGACGTGCTGCGCGACGGCGGCAATGCGGTGGATGCGGCGATCGCGGGCGTCGCCGTCCAGTGCGTGGTCGACCCCCACATGACGGGCGTCGGCGGCGACTGCTTCGCCCTCTACGCGCCCAAGGGCGGCGCGCCCATCGCCCTGAACGGCTCCGGCCGGGCTCCCGCCGCCGCCACGCTGGACTGGTACGCCGAGCGCGGCGTCGCCGCAATTCCGGACGAGACTCCCCACGCCGTCACGGTCCCGGGCGCCATCGACGCCTGGTGCCGCCTGCATGCCGATTACGGGAGCCTGCCCCTGGAGCGTCTGTTCGCGCCTGCGATCGGCTACGCCGAGAACGGCTTCCGGATCACGCCGCGCGTCGCCTATGACTGGGCCAAGGCGGCCGAGAAGCTGGCCCGCCACGAGGAGGCGGCCATCCAGTACCTGCCGGGCGGCAAGGCCCCGGACGTCGGCGACCGGCGGGCCCAGCCGGCCCTCGGCGCCACCCTGCGCGCCGTCGCGCGCCACGGCCGGGCGGCTTTCTACGAGGGCGCGGTTGCCGACGAGATCGTCGCCACGCTGCGGGCCCAGGGCGGCCTGCACACGCTGGAGGACTTCGCCGCCCAGACCTCGAACTATGTCGATCCCATCCAGGCCGCCTATGCGGGCGTGAACGTGCACGAGTGCCCGCCCAACGGCCAGGGCCTGGCGGCGCTCGTCATCCTGCGCATCATGGCGGGCTTCGACCTCGCCTCCGCGTCGCTCAGCGAGGCCGACCGCATCCACATCCACGCGGAGGCCACCAAGGCGGCCTACCGGCTGCGCGACGTGATCGTGTGCGATCCCGCCGTCACGCCGGTGGATGTCGACCGGGTCCTGTCCGAGCCCTTCATCGCGCGGCTGCGGGACGGGATCAGCCTCGGCCAGGCCCGCCCCGCCGAGGCGTGGGACGAGGCGATCCACCGCGACACGATCTATCTGACGGTGGTCGACCGGGACCTGAACGCGATCTCCTTCATCAACTCCCTCTTCGCCGCCTTCGGCAGCGCCATCTACGCGCCGAAGGCCGGCGTCGTGCTGCAGAACCGGGGCCTCGGCTTCAAGCTCACGCCGGGGCACGCCAACAGCATCGCGCCCCGCAAGCGGCCGATGCACACCATCATCCCCGGCATGGTGACGCAGGGCGGCCAGGCCGTGATGCCGTTCGGCGTCATGGGCGGGCAGTACCAGTCGGCCGGGCACGCGCATTTCATCTCGCGCATCTTCGACCAGGGGCTCAGCCCGCAGGAGGCCTCCGACGCGCCCCGCTCCTTCTCGTTCGACGGCGTGCTCACCCTGGAGGACACGATCTCCCCTGAGGTCGCGCGCGATCTGGAGGCGCGCGGCCACACCGTGGCCTTCACGTCCGACCCCACCGGCGGCTGCCAGGCGATCTGGATCGACCGCCAGAAGGGCGCCCTCTACGGCGCCACGGACCACCGCAAGGACGGCCTCGCGCTGGGGCTGTAAGCCCTATTCTACGTCGAACAATGTAATTTGAGCGCAATCCTACGCGTGATAGCGTGAAATCAGAATCCACTCCTGACTCGCGAACCGCGCCATGATGAAGAAGCCGCGCAAAGCCGAATTGCAGGCCGTCACCGCCAATGGGGCCGGCGACGGCCGCGTCGTGTTCCGCACGCCGAGCGGCTGGTGGTCGCGCGACCTCGCCGAGGCGGAGGTCGCGGACGCGCCCGAAACGGCCGCAGCCCTCCTGCTGGAGGCGCAGCGCGACGCCGAGGCCAACCTCGTCGTCGACCCCTATCTGATCGAGGTGGCCCGGACCGACGAGGGCCTCGTGGCCACGCGCCTGCGGGAAGCCATTCGGGCGCAGGGCCGCCCCACCATCGACGTGCCGGGCGAGCGCGTGAGCGCGGCCTGAGCCGACGGAGTCTGTCATGTATCGCTATGATGAATTCGACCGGCGCTTCGTCGCCGAGCGCGTCGAGCAGTTCCGCGACCAGGTGAGCCGCCGACTCAGCGGGGAGCTCACCGAGGACCAGTTCAAGCCCATTCGGCTGATGAACGGCGTCTATCTCCAGCTGCACGCCTACATGCTGCGCATCGCCATCCCGTACGGGATGCTGTCCTCGCGCCAGCTGCGCAAGCTCGCCTTCATCGCCCGAACCTATGACCGCAATTTCGGCCACTTCACCACGCGCCAGAACCTGCAGTTCAACTGGATCGCGCTGGAGCAGGTGCCCGAGATCCTGGAGCATCTGGCCGAGGTCGAGATGCACTGCATCCAGACGTCGGGCAACTGCATCCGCAACGTGACGGCGGATCACTTCGCCGGCGCGGCCGCCGACGAGGTCGACGATCCGCGCCCCTACGCCGAGATCCTGCGGCAATGGTCGTCGCTGCACCCGGAATTCAGCTTCCTGCCGCGCAAGTTCAAGCTGGCCGTCACCGGCGCGCCGAGCGACCGCGCCGCCATCCAGGTGCATGACATCGGGCTGGAGCTGAAGCGCGACGAGGCCGGGCGCAAGGGCTTCGCGGTCTATGTCGGCGGCGGCCAGGGCCGCACGCCCTTCGTGGCCAAAAAGGTCCGCGACTTCCTGCCCGAATCCGAGCTTCTGGCCTACTGCACAGCGATCCTGCGCGTCTACAACCTCCACGGCCGGCGCGACAACAAGTTCAAGGCGCGCATCAAGATCCTGGTTCACGAGACCGGGCTCGAGGAGATCAAGCGCGACATCGAGACGGAATACGGGAAGCTGGTCGCCGAGGAGAGCTCCCTCTCGGTCCCGGCCGAGGAGGTCCAGCGCATCGCGGCCTATTTCGCGCCCCCCGCCTATGCCGACCTGCCCGCCCGCTCGGAGGCGCTCGAGCGCGCCCGGGCGACCGACCCGGACTTCGACGCCTGGGTCGGCCGCAACGTGACCGCCCACAAGCAGCCCGGCTACGCCGTGGTGACGCTGTCGCTCAAGCCCATCGGCGGCATCCCGGGCGACGCCTCGTCCGAGCAGATGGAGCTCATCGCCGACCTCGCCGAGCGGTACTCCTTCGACGAGCTGCGCGTCAGCCACGAGCAGAACCTCGTGCTCGCGCATGTGCGCCAGGACGACCTGCCCGTCGTGTTCGCCGCCCTGCAGAAGGCCGGGCTCGCCACGGCGAACGCCGGGCTGGTGACCGACATCATCGCCTGCCCCGGCCTCGATTACTGCGCGCTCGCCAACGCCCGCTCGATCCCGATCGCCCAGCGGCTGTCGGAGCGCTTCGGCGACGCGGCCCGGCAGCGCGAGATCGGCGAGCTGAAGATCAAGATCTCCGGCTGCATCAACGCCTGCGGCCACCACCATGTCGGCCATATCGGCATCCTGGGCGTCGACCGGAAAGGCGAGGAGTTCTACCAGATCACGCTGGGCGGCTCCGGCGACGAGACCTGCTCGATCGGCGAAATCGTCGGCAAGGGCTTCTCGTCCGAGGGGATCGTCGACGCCGTCGAGACGGTGGTGGACACCTATCTGGAGGTCCGCGCCGATCCCTCCGAGACCTTCCTGCAGACCTTCCGGCGCCTCGGCGAGGGGCCCTTCGTCCGCGCCCTCTACCCGGCCGAGGCCTCGTCATGACGTCGTCAGACCTCACGGTGTTCCGGGACGGGGCCTTCAGGCCCGACCCGTGGGTCGTCCTGCCCGCCGGCGAGGCGCCCGCGGCGGACGAGCCCAGCGTGGTGGGCAAGGCGCAGTTCCTCGCCGACCGCGAGAGCCTGCTGGCTCACAATGGGCCGCTCGGGCTGCTGATCGAGGCGGGCGAGGACCTCGACGGGATCGAGGCCGATCTCGGGCGCTTCTCGCTGATCGCGTTGAACTTCCCGAAATACACCGACGGCCGGGCCTATTCGACGGCCGCGATGCTGCGCGGCCGCCACGGCTATGCGGGCGAGCTGCGCGCGGTGGGCGACGTCCTGCGCGACCAGATCCCGTTCATGATCCGCTGCGGCGTCGACAGCTTCGAGGTGACGCACGAACCGACGCGCCGGGCGCTGGCCGCCGGCCAGGTGCGGGGCGTCAGCGTCGCCTATCAGCCCGCCGCCGCGAGCGAGGCCGCGCCGGTTCCGACGCGGCCATGGTTGCGCCTTTCGGCGCGCTGAAGCGGAGACCGCCCGGCTCCGGGCGGGCGCGACCTGGGATAAGCGCGGCTTACGCGTACCAGACGGCCTTCAGGCCGATCGCGGCGTCGATGTCGGCCAGGGCGTCGCGGGCGGACGCCTCGCTCCCGAACTGCCGCCCGTCGAGGCTCGCCAGGCGTCCGCCCTGCGCGAGCAGCCGGAAGCCCGCCTCGTTGCGGACCAGCACGCCATGCGAGCCCACGTCGCCCAGGACCAGGAAGGCGTCAGGCGCGAGATCGAGCGCCCCGAAGGGGCGATTGAACTCCTGGACCGCGAGGCTGACCCGGGCGCAAAGCCGTCCGACCCACGACGGGACGGCGTCTTTGGCGGAGGGAAAGGCGAGCGTCATGGCGATGTCCTCGAGGAGCGTCCTCGAAGGTAGCGCAACTATTCCCGTCGTCAAGAGTGATTTATCTTATTTTACATTGAAACTAGGTGATTAAGGCTTCGGCTTGCGGATGATCACCGCGGCCCGCAGGTCCTCCTGGCCGTAGCGGGCCATCCGCTGGAACTCCTCGGCGGGGATCGGCAGGTTGGCGGCCGCGATAGGGGTCTCCAGTTCGGCGGTTTCGACCCAGGGGTCGTTGACGAAGACATGCCGGCCGTCTTGGCCATGCGCCAGCAGCCAATGCGGCACCTTCTTGCGGAACATCCGGTAGCCCGAGACCAGCACGATCACGATCGCGCCTTCGTCCAGCACCGCCGCCAGGCTGGCCTGGTCGAGGGGCTCGAGACGGATCGGAACGCCGGCCTCGACCGCCTCGGCCCGGAAATCCTCCTGGGCGATGCGCATCACCTCCTTCTTGTCGGCGTCCCTGACGCCGTCGAGGAAGAAGGGTCCCTTGTGGGAAAGCCGCAGCTCCACCGGCAGGCCGTGGCGGGCCAGCGTGGCGGCGAGCCCATAGGGTTCGCATCCCCCGAGCCCGGACGTCATGTAGACGGTGGTGGATTCGCGCCAGAGCCGGATTTCGGCCGCCCGGGTCGCCCGGAAGGCCGGATCGGCCCAGCCCAGCGCCATCATCAGGCAGCACGGCCCGCAGGTGAAGTCGAGCGTCTGGGCGTAGAAGGGCGGCGGCGTCTGGGTGAGCTTCGCCTGCTGGACGAGCCGCTTTTCGTAGCGCAGCGCGTCCTGGTGGTCCTCGTAATAGTCCGGGTAGACGCCGAAGCGCCGGTAGTCGGCGCGCTCATAGAGCCGGATCGCCGCGACGTTGTCGGCCCGCACCTCCAGCCGCAGGAAGAGGCAGCCCCGCCTCTCGGCCTCGGCCTCCACGGCCTCCAGCAGCTTGCGGCCCAGCCCTCCGCCGGCCGCCTCCGGCAGGATGGCGATGGAGTAGAGCCGCGCCAGGGCCGCGCCGCGCCGGAACGCCACGAGGGCGTAGCCCACCACCGTCCCGCGCCGGTCGATGACCAGCAGGGCGTCCTTTTCGGTGACGATGTAGTAGCGCAGCGAGCGGCGCGAGAGCCGGTCGGTCTCGAAGACGCGGTTCTCGATGGCTTCGAGCGCGTCGAGATCGGCGAGATCGGCGGGACGGATGACGGACTGCTGGGGCACGGGTCAGGATTCGCGGGGGCGGGAGGATGGCGGCCGGACCATAGTTCACGCCGGCGCGGTCGTGAACCGCTTGAAAGCCCGGCCCGGGCGCGCTTCTCTGGGCGGCGAAGCTTGCGCCGTCGGAGCACACCATGGACGAGACCTATCCCCGCGACATGATTGGCTATGGACGCCGCAGCCCCGACCCGCAATGGCCGGGCGGCGCCCATGTCTGCGTGCAGTTCGTGATCAACTACGAGGAAGGCGGCGAGAACAACGTGCTGCACGGCGACGCCGCGTCCGAGGCCTTCCTGTCGGAGATCGTCGGCGCCGCGCCCTGGCCGGGCCAGCGGCACTGGAACATGGAGTCGATCTACGAATACGGCGCCCGCGCGGGCTTCTGGCGGCTGCACCGTCTGTTCACCAGCCGCAAGGCTCCGGTCACCGTCTATGGCGTCGCGACCGCGATGGCGCGGGGCCGCGAGCAGGTCGCCGCCATGCAGGAGGCCGGCTGGGAGATCGCCAGCCACGGCCTGAAATGGGTCGAGCACAAGGACATGCCCGAGGAGGAGGAGCGCCGGCAGATCGCCGAGGCCATCCGCCTGCACACGGAAGTGACAGGCGAGCGGCCGCTGGGCTGGTACACGGGCCGCTGCTCGATGAACACGCAGCGCCTCGTGGCCGAGGAAGGCGGCTTCCTCTACTCGTCCGACAGCTACGCCGACGACCTGCCCTACTGGATCCCGTCCAGCCAGGGCCCGCATCTCGTGATCCCCTACACGCTGGATTCCAACGACATGCGGTTCGCCACCCCGCAGGGGTTCAACAGCGGCGACCAGTTCTTCGCCTATCTGAAGGACAGCTTCGACGTGCTCTACCGCGAGGGCCGGGAGGGCGCGCCGAAGATGCTGAATGTCGGCCTGCATTGCCGGCTCGTCGGCCGGCCGGGGCGCGTCGCAGCGCTGGAGCGCTTCGTCGACTACGCGATGGCGCACGACAAGGTCTGGGTGGCGCGCCGCGTCGACATCGCCCGCCACTGGCGCAAGGTGCACCCTCCGGGCTGAGCCGCCTCCGGGGCGCTGGAGCATGCTGCGAAAAGGTTTCGCGCCAAAGCATGCGACTGCTCAAAAACTGAATCATGCCGTGTTTCCGTCGAAACACGGCATGCTTCAGTCGGCCTTCCAGGGGAAAGTCCAGGTCTCGGTGAGCGCGCGTCCGCCGGACTTCAGGAAGGCGCGCAGGTCCGTGGTCTGGCCCTTCTCGAGCTGCACGTCGATGCCGGCCCGGAAGCCCTCGGTCTTGGGGTTGGGCACCAGGAAGGTGCGCACGATCTTGCCCGCCGAGGTGGACGGGACGATCTGCACCTTCTCCGGGTCGGTGAGGTAGTAGCCGAGGTCCCCGCCGGCGAAATCGATGATGAACCGGCGCGAGCCGGGCGCCGGCGGCTCCGGGGCGCCCAGCGCCCGGGCCGAGGTCTGCCACGTATTGTGCGCCGCCCCGCCCGGATGCAGGCGGAAATCGTCCGACACCGCCGTGATGCGGTACCCCCAGCTCAGGCTCTGCCCGGGCTCGGGCGCCGCGTTTGGCGTCCAGTAGGCGACCACGTTGTCGTTGGTCTCGTCCCCGGTGGGGATCTCGATGAGCTCGATGCGGCCCTCGCCCCAGCCGCCGCGCGGCTCCACCCAGTAGCTCGGCCGCGTCTCGTAGCCGAGGTCGATGTCCTGGTAGTGCTCGAAGGTGCGGTCGCGCTGCATCAGCCCGAACCCGCGCGGGTTCGTGTCCATGAAGGCCGAGAAGCTGATCTCCTTGGGATTGCGCAGAGGCCGCCACAGCCACTCGCCCGCCCCGGTATGCATCAGCAGGCCGTCCGAATCATGCAGCTCGGGGCGGAAATCGTCGTTGAAGCGTCGGTCGTTCTCGCCGACGAAGAACATCGAGGTCAGCGGCGCGACGCCCATCCGCTCGATGCGCCTGCGGGGAAACAGCTGCAGGCTGACGTCCACCACGGTCTCGTTGGCCGGATAGACGAAGAACTGGTAGGCGCCCGTCAGCGACGGCCCGTCCAGCAGCGCGTAGATGACGGCGCGGTCCGCGTCGGCCGACGGCTGCTCGATCCAGAACTCGCGGAAATACGGGAACTCCTCGGTCTCCTTCGCGCCGACCCCGATGGCGAGGCCCCGGGCCGAGAGGCCGTAGCGCTGCTTGCGCCCGAGAAAGCGGAAATAGCTGGCCCCCAGGAAGGAGATGAGCTCGTCCTGCACGCGCGGATCGTTGAGCGGGTAGTGCAGGCGGAAGCCCGCGAAGCCGAGATTGACCGGCAGGGAGCCGAACTTGTTGCGGCCATAGTCGAACAGCGAGCTCGAATAGGGCGCGGGGGCGCTGACGCCGTCGCGGATGACGTTCACCACCACCGGCCGGGTGAACAGGAAGCCGGGATGGAACATGTGCATGCGGAACGGCGCGCCGGCCCCGCCCAGCAGCGCCTTGTCGGGCCGGAAGCGGATGTCCCTGTAAGAGTCGTAGTCGAGCTTGGCCAGGCTCTCCGGCAGCGGAGGCGGATTGGCTTCATAGGGCCCGGTCGCGATCTCCCGCGCGCGCCGGATCACGTCCTCGAAGCCGAATCGCGGCTGATTCGGCGTTTGCGGGCCGGGACTGGCCGGGGCCGACTGGGCGTGCGCCCGCGGGGCTGCGAGCAGGGCCGCGGCGAGGCTGCCGAGCCGTTCGATGAAGTGGCGACGGGAAAGGGTCATGGACGGCTCTGGACGCAGACATGTCTGAGGAACGGGGCGGAGGCGGACGAAGCCGGGAGGCCAGCCGGACGGCGCGGGAGGCGCCTCCGGGCGAACGACGCGGGAGGTTTGGCGGGCGGTTTTGGCGGGCTTACGGCAAGTGGCGCGCGCGAACGCGCCAGGCGATGCGCGGTTCCTCCGTTCGGACCTTCTTAGCCATCCAATATCAGAGGCTTATCCAGCCTGTCAGCAATTTGCGGAGAGCCGAAAAAAACTATTGATGCGGGGGGCGAACGTCCCTATGTATCCCCTCGCCCAATTACGCACGTGCCTGTGGTCGCGTGCTGGTCGGTGGGCATCCGGACAAGAGGCCGGACAGCCGCCCGGGACAGGATCGGGACCAATGAGGTGGGAACCCCATTGGCGATGATCCCGGCAGAAATGCCGCGTTCCGAACCCTGACCAGCAGCCGGAGGGAAAACCGGCGTACCCCGCTCTCCCCGGGGGACGTGACTTAAAGCAACGACGGAACGGGCTTTTTTGGTCTCGTCCGGCCCTCCAAAGGTCGGATCACCGAAGAGGCTTGTCCTTCTTTGCCCGACGTGCGGATGGGGTCTCCCCAGTCCAATCCAAGGCAGCATCATCGGGTGTCCTCACCCGGCGTCGGCGTCTCCAAAGCGCCGCGTCGTGGGACCGACGCCCGGGGCTTCAACCTTTCGAGCGCCTGACCGGCGTTCGGCAGACCTTGGGGAGATTCGTGCCATGACTGCACGCATCCGTGAGTTCCTTCGTACGCGCCGTGAGGATGGACCCTGCATGGTCCTCGACCTGGACGTCGTGCGGGACAACTACAACGCGTTCGCGCGCGCCCTGCCGGACACCCGGGTGTTCTACGCGGTGAAGGCGAACCCGTCGCCGGAAGTGCTGCACCTGCTCGCCACGCTCGGCTCGTGCTTCGACACCGCTTCGGTGGTCGAGATCGAGATGGCGCTGGCGGCCGGCGCGACCGCCGATCGCATCTCGTTCGGCAACACGATCAAGAAGGAGCGGGACATCGCGCGCGCCTATGCGCTCGGCATCCGCCTCTTCGCGGTCGACTGCGTGGCCGAGGTGGACAAGATCGTGCGCGCCGCGCCCGACTCCAAGGTGTTCTGCCGCATCCTGTGCGACGGCGCAGGGGCCGAGTGGCCGCTGTCCCGCAAGTTCGGCTGCGTGCCCGAGATGGCCGCGGACGTGCTCGAGCATGCGCACCGCAACGGTCTGGAGGCCTATGGCGTCTCCTTCCACGTCGGTTCGCAGCAGCGCAACACCGAAGCCTGGGACCAGGCCCTCGCGTCCTCCGCGGAGATCTTCCGCGAATGCGCCGCGCGGGGCATGAGCCTGTCGATGGTCAATCTCGGCGGCGGTTTCCCGACCAAGTACCTGAAGGAAGTTCCGGGCGTGAGCCGCTATGGCGACAGCATCTTCCGGGCTCTCTCCAAGCACTTCGGCAACCGCCTGCCCGAGACCATCATCGAGCCCGGTCGCGGCATGGTCGGCAACGCCGGCCTGATCGAGTCCGAGGTCGTGCTGATCTCGAAGAAGTCGGACTCCGAGGACGAGGTTCGCTGGGTGTACCTGGACATCGGCAAGTTCGGCGGCCTCGCCGAGACGATGGACGAGTCGATCCGCTACCCCATCCGCACGCGTCACGACGGCGACGAGATGGCGCCCTGCGTGCTCGCCGGCCCGACCTGCGACTCGGCCGACGTGATGTACGAGAAGGAGCCGTACATGCTCCCGGTGAGCCTCTCGATCGGCGACAAGGTGCTGATCGAAGGCGCGGGCGCGTACACGACCACCTACTCGGCCGTCGCGTTCAACGGCTTCCCTCCGCTCCGAACCTACGTGATCTGAGCCCGCCGCCGGCCCACAGCCGGCGGCCACGGCTGGCCTGCGACTGAGCAGGCCTCGGCGCGCACTCCCCCGCGCCCGCGTCTCGGGTCCGCGACGTTCCTGACGGAACGGCGGGCCCAGCTTCCCCACGAACCCTCGATCTGGATTCGATCCGTTCCGGCCGCGCGCCGGGCGGGGAAGGAGCACGGCCATGATTCACCTGACCGACGCCGCCCTCACGGGCCTGACCATCCGCCCCGAGACCCCCGCCGACGTCGACGCGCGCGAGGCGCTGCTCGACGCCGCCTTCGGACCCACGCGCCACGCGAAGACCTGCGAGCGCCTGCGCGAGGGCCGCCTGCCGGCGCTGGCCCTGGCGGCCCATCGCGGCGGCCGGCTCGTCGGCACGGTGCGGCTGTGGAGCGTCAGCGCGGGTCCCGGACGCACGGCCCTGATGCTGGGCCCGCTGGCCGTCGACCAGGGCGCGCGCTCCGAAGGCCTCGGCGGCAAGCTGATGCGCGCCGCCCTGAACCTCTCGGCGGCGGGCGGCCGTGACGCCGTGCTGCTGGTCGGCGATGCGCCCTATTACGAGCGGTTCGGCTTCTCGGCCGCCCTCACCCAGGGCCTCTGGCTGCCGGGGCCGGTGGAGCGCGAGCGCTTCCTGGGGCTGGAGCTCGTTCCCGGCGCGCTGTCGGGCGCGCGCGGACTGGTCAGCCCGACGGGCGAACGCGCCCCGACGCCGGAGCTGGGCGCGCTGGTCGCGGCCGCTTTCGCCCATGACGACGCGCTGGCGCGCCGGGCGGCCTAAGGCCGATCCTGGGTTTCATCGGCAAGCCGCGGGCGCGCCCCGCGGCTTCGTCGCGTGACGGGCCGGGCTGCGGCCGCTATGGCTGGGCCGTGAGCGCTTCTCTGGTGCGCCTGAAGGGCGTGGGAAAGATCTTCGACGGCGGAACCGAGGCCCTCGCCGGCCTCGATCTCGACGTGCGCGCCGGCGAGTTCCTGGCGCTGCTCGGGCCGTCGGGCTGCGGCAAGACCACCGCGCTGCGCATCGTCGCGGGCCTCGAGGAGCCGACGAGCGGAACGGTCGAGCGCACGGCGCTGGCCAAGGCCGCCGGCTCGGTCTCCTTCGTGTTCCAGGATCCGACCCTGATGCCGTGGGCCTCGGCGGCGGACAATGTCTGGCTGCCGCTGCGCATCGCCGGCGAATCGCGGCGCGAGGCTTCGGCGCGCGTGCGCGAGCTGCTGGATCTGGTCGGCGTCGGAGACTTCGCCGACGCCCTGCCGCAGGAGCTCTCGGGCGGCATGCGCATGCGCGTCGCCATCGCCCGCGCCCTGGTGACGCGGCCGGAGCTGCTGCTGATGGACGAGCCCTTCGCGGCGCTGGACGAGATCACCCGCTTTCGCCTGAACGACGACCTCATCGCCCTCACCCGCCAGATCGGCTGCACGACGGTGTTCGTCACCCACTCGATCTATGAGAGCGTGTACCTGTCGACGCGGCTCGCCGTCATGACCCCGAGGCCCGGCCGGGTCGCCCGCGAGATCGCCGTCGCGCTGCCGCCGGAACGCACGCCCGCGCTGCGGCGGGATCCGGCCTATCTGGCGATCTGCGCGCAGGCCTCGGCGGCGCTGGAGGCCGGCGCGGCCGCAGCGGGCTGAGCCGGCGGCCCTGGGCGCAGGGGCGCCATGCCGGGGGAGAGTACGAACAGCCGCCGCCATGCCCTAGAGTTCGCGCCGGGCGAGACGGCCCGGGCGCGGGCCATCCATCGATGAAGGACGTCATTCCCCCGAGAGCGACCAAGGACGCCGCGCGCGACCGGCTGATCGGCATCCTGCTGATCTGCTGCGCCTTCGTCTGCTTCTCGATGCTCGACGCCACCGCCAAGTGGCTGAACCAGTCCATTCCGTCGCTGCAGACGACCTGGGCGCGCTACGTCTCCAACGTCATCCTCGTCGCCGCCGTCCTGAATCCGCTGACGCGGCCGGGCGTGGGCCGGACCACCCGCCCGGGCCTCCAGGCGGCCCGCTCGCTGCTGCTCTTCGCCTCCACGGCGACGAACTTCTTCGCCCTGCACTATCTGCAGCTCGCCCAGACGGTCTCGATCTCCTTCGCGACGCCGCTGCTGGTGGCGCTGCTCGCCAAGCCTTTGCTGGGCGAGGCGATCAGCCCTCACCGCATGGTCGCGATCGTGATCGGCTTCGTCGGCGTGCTGGTCGTCGCGCGCCCGGGGCTCGGCATGCATCCGGCCGCCCTGGTGTCGATGGCCGGCATGCTCTGCTATGCGCTCTACAACATCTCCACCCGCAAGCTGGCCTTCTACGACCCGCCCCAGACCACGCTGTTCTACTCGGGGCTGGCGGGCGTCGTCATCCTCACGCCGCTGCTGACGCTGTTCTGGGAATGGCCGGCCAGCGGGTGGGTCTGGGTCGGCATGGGCATGACCGGCGTCTTCGGCGGCTTCGGCCACTTCCTGCTGATCCTGGCCCACCAGCGTGCGCCCGCCGCGGTGCTGTCGCCCTTCATCTACACGCAGCTGCTCTGGATGATCGCGCTCGGCTACGTGGTCTTCGGCGACGTCCCCGACCGCTACACCGTGCTCGGCGCCCTCATCGTGGTGGGCTCAGGGCTCTATCTGTTGCTGCGCGAGCGCGGCGGCGCGCGGGCCTGACGGCGTCAGACCGCCGCCGAGTGCCGCGCCGCGCCGGCCCGCAGATAGGCGTCGAAGGCGGACGCCGCCAGGCGCATGAACGGACGCCCCTCCGGCGTCATCGTCACGGTCCGGCCCTCGACCCGCACCACGCCGTCGCGGTCCAGCGACCGGAGGTGCGGGATGGCGTCGTCCAGCGCCTCGCAACGCCCATAGGCCGCCTCGGCCGCCGCGCCGAAATCCACCGCAAAGCCGCACATCAGCCGCTCGATCACGTCGGAGCGCACATGGTCGTCGACCGAGAGCGCGACGCCGCGCGTGACCGGGAGGGAGCCCGCCTCGACGGCCTTGCGCCAGCCGCCCACGTCGGGGGCGTTCTGCATGTAGCCCTTCGGCAGCCGTCCGATGGATGAGGCCCCGAGCCCCAGCAGGGCGTCGGCGCGATCGGTCGTGTAGCCCTGGAAGTTGCGCTTCAGCGTCCCCTCCCGGGCGGCCGCCGCCATCGGATCGTCCGGGCGCGCGAAGTGGTCGAGCCCGACCGCCTCAAAGCCGCGCTCCTGCAGGGCGGCGCGCGCCGCCTCCGACTGCTGCAGCCGCTCGGCCGCCCCCGGCAGGGTCGCCTGGTCGATGAGCCGCTGATGCGTCTTGAACCACGGCACATGCGCGTAGCCGAAGATGGCGAAGCGGCTCGGCGACAGGTCGGCGGACAGCGAGGCGGAGCGGATCACGTCCTCGACGCTCTGCCTGGGCAGCCCGTACATGAGGTCGAAATTGATCGCCTCGATCCCGACGGCGCGCAGATGCGCCACGCAGCGCGCCACCACCTCGAGCGGCTGCATGCGGCCGATGGCGGCCTGCACATGGGCGTTGAGGTCCTGCACGCCGAGGCTGGCGCGGTTGACGCCCATGCGGGCGAGCCCGGCCGCCAGCGCCGCGTCGACGGTGCGCGGATCGAGCTCGATGGCGTGCTCGGCGACGGCGGAGAGGTCGAACCGCGCGGCGAGCCTTTCGGCGATGCGCAGCAGCCGGTCCGGGCCGAGCAGGCTGGGCGTTCCGCCGCCCCAATGGATATGCGTCACCCGGCGGGCGGGCGTCGCGGCCGAGACCAGGTCGATCTCGTCCAGCAGCGTCTCCGTGTAGGCGTCCAGCGGATCGGAGCGGCGCACCGCCTTGGTGTTGCAGCCGCAATAGGTGCAGATGGCCGTGCAGTAGGGCACGTGCAGATAGAGCGAGAGGCTGGCCGAGGTGGGCAGTTCGCCCAGCCAATGGCGCGCCACGCCGGCGTCGACCGCGCCGGAGAAATGCGGCGCGGTCGGGTAGCTTGTATAGCGGGGCGCCGAGCGTTCGGCGAGGATCAGCGAGGGAGAGAGCGCGGCGGGAGACATGGCGTCACCGGTTGGAGACCTGACGCTCTCCTTGTGTCAGGCGCCGCGCCGCCACTCGTTGATCCCGATCAACGTTTCCAACAGGACGTCAGCCCTTTTGCGGCAGGGACGTCCCGTTGAGGCTGGCCACATAGGTGGCCAGCATGGGCACGTAGTCGTCGCCCTTGCCGGCCGCGACCGGCAGCGCATAGGCGTTCTTGACCGCGTTGCCGACCGGATTGGCGAGGCCGGCGGCGTCCGCCATGGACTCCAGGTAGCGCATGTCCTTGAACGCGTTGCTGAGCGTGAACTTGTGCGCGTCGCGGTCGCCCTCCAGCGTCCATCGCATGAAGGTCTGGTAGAAGCCGCAGTCCATGCGCCCGCCGCGCACGACGCTGTCGAAACGCTCCGGCGTAATCCCGACCTTCTGGGCCAGCGTCAGCGCCTCCGCGTAGAGCGCCGCGTAGCCCATGGCGATGAAGTTGTTGAGGAGCTTCATGCGGTGCCCGTCCGCCGTGCCACCGATATGGATGACGCGCCCGGCCCACGTGTCCAGCACGGGCTTCAGCCGCGCGAACACCTCCGGGCTCGCCCCCACCATGGTGTCGAGCGTGCCCTCCCAGGCCTCCTTGGGGGTGCGCGACAGCGGCGCGTCGACCAGCGTCACGCCCGCAGCCTCGAGCGCGGCGGCGAGCGCCACGGTCGAGTTCGGATCCGAGGTCGAGCAGTCGACCACGACGGAGCCCTTGGCGAGCCCTTCCAGGAGCCCGTCCTTGCCGCGCACGAGGCTCTCCACCTCGCGCGAGCCCGTCACGCACAGGAAGACGATCGTGGAGTCCTGCGCCAGTTCGCGCGGGGTCTTCGCCTCCCGCGCGCCGCGGCCGAGCAGGTCTTCGACCGGCTTGCGGTTGCGGTGGCCCATGACGGTGAGCGGATAGCCTTTCTCGACGATGTTCTTGGCCATCCCATGGCCCATCAGGCCCACCCCGATGAAGCCGATACGCTCGCGATCCGTTGACACTGTGCGCACTCCCAAGTCTTGTGCTCGTATTCTGGTCTGAACCATCCTGCAGGCGGCGCGCCGCGCGAAAAGGGACGGGCGGGGCCGGCGGGCCGCCATCATGCGAGCCCGAAGGGGAAACAGGAAGCCGAAACGCATGAGCATCGAGGACGTCGCGAGCCGGGGCGAGCGGGGCCGTGTGACGCTTCAGGTCATCGCCGAACGGTTGGAGGTCTCCACCGCGACCGTGTCGCTGGCCCTGCGCGACAGCCCCGTGGTGGCGGACGCCACCAAGAGCCGCGTCCAGACCCTCGCCCGCGAGATGGGCTATATCTACAACCGCAGCGCCGCGAGCCTGCGCACCGCCCGCACCAACATGATCGCGGTGGGCTTCCACGACATCACCAACCCCTATTTCGCCGAGATGCTCGTCGCCGTCGAGGAGACCGCGGCCGAGGCGGGGCGCACCATCCTGCTCGGCACCTATGCGGAGAGCCTGGAGCGCCAGGAGCGCGTGCTCGGCACCCTCAAGGAGTATCGCCCGGACGGCATGATCCTGTGCCCGGCGGGCGGCGCCACCGTGGAGAGCCTCGCGCATCTGACGGCGGCCCGCATCCCGGTGGTGCAGATCTCCCGCGAGATCGAGGGCGTCGGGCTGGATTTCGTCGGGTCGGACGACGTCTACGGCGTGCAGCTCGCCATCGACCACCTGGTCTCCTACGGCCACACCCGCATCGCCATGATCGGCGGCAATGACGGCACGTCGACCGGCCGCGCCCGGCATCGCGGCTACGAGGCCGCCTTGAAGCGCCACGGCCTGCCGATCGACCCGGCCCTGATCTACAAGGATTTCGGCACGCGGCGAACCGGGCTGGCCGGCGTCCAGACGGTGCTGGACCTGCCGCAGCCGCCGACGGCGGCCTTCTGCTTCAACGACCTCACCGCCTTCGGGGCGCTCCTGGGCCTGCGCCACCGGGGCCGGGAGGCCGGCGTCGACTTCTCCATCGTGGGCTGCGACGACGTGCAGGAGGCGGCCCAGTGGTATCCGGCGCTCACCACCGTGCGCAATCACCACGCCGAGATGGGCCGCCGGGCGGCCGAGATGCTGATGGAGCGCATCGAACATCCCGAGCTGCCGCCCCGGCGTTTCCTGATCGAGCCCGAGCTCGTGGTCCGGGCCTCGACCGTGCGGATCTGATCCGCCTACTCGCGTCCGAGCGCGTGGGCGAGCTGGTCGCGGCTCATGCGCGAACGCCCCGGGACGTCGCGCCGGCGCGCCTCGGCGTAAAGCGCCGCCTTGGTGGGACGCTCCGCGCCATCGTGGCGGTGCGCCGCCGTCTTCTGGGCGATGTCGGCCGGCTGCCGGGAGAACTGGCGGCCCTTGCGCGAGTCCGCCCGCTTCTTGCGGGTGGTCCGCTTGTAGTCGGCGTCGCTGAGATGCTCCCGCGCCTCCTTGGGCAGATAGCGCTCGCCCGTCTCGCCGCTCTTGTGGCCGGACTTCGTGCCCCACTCCTCCCGGGTCCACTCCACGAGGTGGTTGTCGGCCGTCTTCTTGCCGCGATAGCCGCCGCCTTCGTGCTTGTACTCCTGCACGGCCATCTGGGCCTTGCGGGCGGACCACTGGCCGGGCTTGCCGCCCTTGTCGCCCTTCTGCACCGTCGTCTTCACCTTCTCCCACAGCTTGGGATTGGTTTTCTCCGCCGTCTTGCTCATGTGCGGTCTCCAGGGGGGTGATGTCGCCCAACGCCGGCCGGCGTCGGAATCGACGGGCAGTGACCCTCTGTCGCACGACCGGCGCGCATCGCGGCTTGAGAACAAAGATCGAACGATTTATCGTGCCCGTCCATCCTCAGAGGAGGCGGCGGACAGCGGCATGGACCTGAAAAGCAAGCTCGAGATCCTCGCGGACGCCGCCAAATACGACGCCTCCTGCGCGTCGAGCGGGGGGACGAAACGCGACTCCCTCGACCGCAAGGGCATCGGGTCCTCCGGCGGGGCTGGTATCTGCCACAGCTACACGCCGGACGGGCGCTGCGTCTCGCTGCTGAAGATCCTGCTCACCAACGCCTGCATCTATGACTGCCTCTACTGCATCAATCGATCGTCCAGCCATGTCCGCCGCGCGCGGTTCAGCGTGGAGGAGGTGGTCCGGCTGACGCTGAACTTCTACAAGCGCAACTATATCGAGGGCCTGTTCCTGTCGTCGGGCATCATCAAGAGCTCCGACTACACCATGGAGGAGCTGGTGCGGGTGGCCCGGACGCTGCGCGAGGAGCACGGCTTTCGCGGCTACATCCACCTGAAGGTGATCCCCAACGCCGACCCTCGGCTGATCGAGGAGGCCGGGCGCTGGGCCGACCGCCTGAGCGTCAATATCGAGCTGCCCAAGCCCGAGAGCCTCGAGCGCCTGGCCCCCCGCAAGGAGATCGGCGCGATTCGGCGCTCCATGGGTCAGCTTCGTGGCTCCATCGAGGAGGCGCCGCGCGCCCATGGCCGCAGCTTCGCGCCGGCCGGCCAGTCGACGCAGATGATCGTCGGCGCGGACGACGCCGACGATTCGCACATCCTGCAGACCAGCGCGTCGCTCTACAGCGGCTACCGCCTGCGGCGCGTCTACTACTCGGCCTTCAGCCCCATCCCGGACTCCAGCAAGGCGCTGCCGCTGAAGCCCGCCCCGCTCGTGCGCGAAAACCGGCTGTACCAGGCCGACTGGCTGATGCGCTTCTACGGCTTCGCGGTGGGCGAGATCGTCGCCGGCGGCGAGGACGGCATGCTGTCGCTCGACATGGACCCGAAGCTCGCCTGGGCGCTCAAGCATCGCGAGCGCTTCCCGCTCGACGTCAACCTCGCCAGCCGCGAGGAGCTGCTGCGCGTGCCGGGGCTGGGCGTGCGGACGGTGGACCGCATTCTGTCGTCCCGCCGCGTGCGCAGCCTGCGCACCGACGACCTGGCGCGCCTGAAGGTGTCGCTGCGCAAGGTCTCGCCCTTCCTGGTGTTGCCCGACCACCGGCCGACAAAGCTCCTGGACCGCGCCGACCTGAAGAGCTGGCTCAGGCCGAACGCGGCGCGCCAGCTGGACCTGTTCGCGGCCGCCTGAGGCGCATGGACCAGCTCCCTCTCCTTCCCGCCGGGGCTGCCCCTGCCGGGGCGTCTCGCGTCCGGCGCGTGCGCCTGGCGGGCGACGCCGATTTCGCCGGCTTCCGCGACGCCGCGCGGTTGCTCCTGCGCGACGGCGTCGCCCCCCAGGACGTCGTGTGGGACACGGGCGGACGGCCCGACGATCTCTTCGCCGCCGCCGAGGCGGCTCCCTCCCCGGTCGGACGGGAGCCCGAGCCCGGCGCTGCCCCGCGGACCGCGCCCCGCGTGACCCGCGCCTTCCTGGACGCGGCCGGCGCAGCGGCGCTCCACCGCGAGCCCGGGCGTTTTCGCCTGATCTACCAGCTCCTCTGGCGCATGGCGGACGAACCGCGCCTGCTCTCCGTGGCGTCCGACCCGGACGTGATGCGCCTCGCCGATCTCGCCAAGGCGGTGAAGCGCGACATCCACAAGATGCACGCCTTCGTGCGCTTCCGGGACGTGCCGGGTCCGGACGGCGACGCCTTCGTGGCCTGGTACGAGCCGGACCACCACATCGTCGAGGCGGCGGCGCCGTTCTTCGTCAAGCGCTTCGCCAGCCTGCGTTGGACGATCCTCACGCCCGAGCGCTCGGCCCACTGGACGGGCGCGGAGGTGCTGTTCGGCCCCGGCGCGGCGCAACGGGACGCTCCGGAGGGCGATCCGCTGGAGGAGCTCTGGCGCTCCTATTACGCCAGCATCTTCAATCCGGCGCGCCTCAACACCGACGCGATGCGGGCCGAGATGCCGAAGCGCTTCTGGAAGAACCTGCCCGAGGCCGCGCTCATCCACGACCTCGTGGCGACCGCCCCGGCCCGCACCGCCGCCATGATCGAGGCCGCTCCGACCTGGCCGGTGCAGCGCCGCGGCGCGGAGCCGCCCCCCGCGCCGGACGCCGGGGCGCCGGACGACGACCCGCCCGCCGACCTGCCGGCGATCGCGGCGGCGGCCCGCGGCTGCCGCGCCTGCCCGCTCTGGGAGCACGCGACCCAGACGGTGCCGGGCGAGGGCCCGGCCGACGCGAGGCTCATGGTGATCGGCGAGCAACCGGGCGACCTGGAGGACATCGCCGGGCGGCCTTTCGTGGGGCCGGCCGGGCAGGTGTTCGACCGGGCGCTGGCGGAGGCCGGCGTGGGCCGCGACCGCGCCTATGTGACCAATGCGGTGAAGCACTTCAAATTCGAGCCGCGCGGCAAGCGGCGCATCCACAAGCGCCCCTCGGCGGGGGAGATCCACGCCTGCCTGCCCTGGCTGGAGCGCGAGCTCGCCGCCGTGGACCCGGCCGTCGTCGTCCTGCTCGGCGCCTCGGCCGCGCAGGCGGTGCTGGGCCGCTCCGTCGCGGTCACGCGCGAGCGCGGCCGCCCCTTCCGGCTCGCGGACGGACGCTGGGGCGTGATCGCCACGCATCCGTCCTACATCCTGCGGCTCCAGACCGAGGACGAGAAGCGGGCCGCCTTCGGCGCGCTGGTCGCGGACCTCAGGACGGCGGCCGGGCTGCTGACGCAGGACGCGCCGGGCGAGCCCTCGCCGCCGGCCTGAGCGTCCGCGGCGTCGGGCCGGTCAGGCCAGCTCCACCGACACCCGCCCGATCCGGTCGAGTTCGGCCTCGATGCGGGTGGGCTTCTCGAATAGCGCCGGGATGGTGAGGCTGCCGGTGGTGACGACCTGCCCGGCCTTGAGGCCGCCCAGCCTGTCGTCCTGCGCGTTGGCCCAGGCCAGGATCCACATCAGCGGGTCGCCGGCCGGGTGTCCCCCGACGAAGTCCTGCTTGAGCTCGCCATCGGCCCAGTAGCGGCAGCGAAGCGTCGCCGGGTCGCCGATCGACGAGAGAGGCTTCTCGTCTCCGGTGACATAGGCGGCGTTGCCCATGTTGTCAGCCAGCCAGGCGTTGGCGTGCTTGGGCGGCGGCATGTCGTCGTAGCGGCTGGCGATCAGCTCCACGCCGACCATGGCGTTCCCGACGGCGGCGCCGATCTCCTCACGCGTGTAGGGCTGGCCCGGACGCGGCGGCAGATCGCGCGTCAGGCGCACGCCCAATTCGATCTCGACGATCGCGCCTCCCTCCCGCAGCGGCCAGCGCGCGCCGCCGGCCAGGATCACGTCGTCGAACATCGGGGCGGCCGTGGAGACCCCGTCCGGCATCGCCACCTTCCATCCGCCCACTCCGACTCCGATGGCCTCGGCCACCGCCGCCTGCGTGGCGAACGCGCCGGCCCGGTCGAGCGACTGGGCCGCGGCGGGGGTCGCCATGCGGGTCTTCGTGCGGTAGCGGTCGGCCAGCGCGGTGGCGAGTTCGATGGACATCGTCGGGTCTCCACTCTAATCGTTTGAAGATCCACACGCATGGCACGGATGGCCGCCTGCGCCAAGCGGACCGGGCGACGTTCCGCAGCCTTCCTTGACGGCCGGCGCGAACGGCCGAATATCCAGCGCCGACAGGAGGAACGACCATGACCGACGCTCGCCAATCGGCCCTTCTCGCCATCCTGAGGCGCGCGCCCGTCGTGCCTGTGCTGACCATCGAAGACCCGCACACGGCCGTGCCGCTGGCCCAGGCGCTCGTGGCAGGCGGGCTGTCTGCGCTGGAGATCACGCTGCGGACCGACGGCGCCCTGGACGCCATGGAGGCGATCGCCCGTCATGTGCCGGACGCCATCGTGGGCGCCGGCACCGTGCTCTCGGCGTCTCAGGTCAAGGAGGCGACCTCCGCCGGCGCGCGCTTCCTGGTCAGCCCCGGCTGCACGGAGGCGCTCTCGGCCGCCGCAGCTCAGGGATCCGCGCCGCTGCTGCCCGGCGCTTCCACGGCGAGCGAGGCGATGCGCCTGGCCGAGATGGGCCACCACGTGATGAAGTTCTTCCCGGCCGAGCCCGCCGGCGGCGTGGCCTTCCTGAAGGCGCTCGGCGCGCCGTTGCCGCACCTTCTGTTCTGCCCCACCGGCGGCGTCGACGCCGAGAAGGCCAAGGCCTACCTGGCGCTCCCCAACGTGGTCTGCGTGGGCGGCTCCTGGATCGCTCCCGCCGCCGCCGTCAAGGCGGGCGACTGGGCCACGATCGCGCGCCTGTCGCGCGCCGCCGCGGCGCTGCGGGGCTGAGCCAGACGACCAGCAAGACGCCGCAAGGGCGTCCTGCTAAGCTTGAGCATGATTGCGCTGTTTTTCCTGGCCATCGCCACGCCCACTCTGCTGACGCTTTGGATCCACTGGCGCAAGCGGGGCCAACACGGGCCCGGCGGCGACGGCTCCACGGCCGATTCCGGCGGATGGTGCGACGGGGGGTCCGACGGCGGCGGCGGCGGCGATGGCGGGGATTGATCCTGCGGGCGCCAGCGGCTAACGCTGGGCCATGCTGACGCTGCCCCCCTCCACCGTCCTGCTGGCCATCGACATGCAGCAGGCCTTCGACGATCCGGCTTTTCCTCCACGCTGCAACCCGGATTGCGACCGCAACGGCCTCGCTCTCCTGGCCGCCTGGCGCGACCGGGGCATGCCGATCATTCACGTCCGGCACGATTCCGTGGAGCCCGGGTCGAAGCTGCGTCCTGACGCGCCCGGCAACGCCTTCCGGCCCGGCTTCGGCCCGCAGGGGGGCGAGGCGCTGGTGACCAAGAGCGTCAACGCGTCCTTCATCGGCACGGACCTCGACCTGCGCCTTCGCCGGCTCGGCGCGACGCACGTTGTGGTGTTCGGGATCACGACGGACCAGTGCGTCTCCACCACGGTTCGGGTCGGGGCCAACATGGGCTGGCGCATGGTCGTGGCCAGCGACGCCTGCGCGTGCTTCGACATGCCCGGCCTCGACGGCGCGACCATCCCGGCCGAGACCGTCCAGGCCGTGCACCTCGCCACCCTGGCGGCGGAATTTGCAGACGTGCGCAGCACGGCCGAAATCGTGGCCGCGTTGCCGTAGCTGTCATCTCCAGCGCTCCGCGCCGCCGGGGATGACGGAGGGATCGCGCTCAGTTCACCTTCTTCAGGAAACTGGTCTTCAGCATCAGGCCCTTGATGTTGTCGACGCGGCACTCGATGTGCTCGGGATCGTCGGTGAGGCGGATGCCTTTCACCTTCGTGCCCTGCTTGATGGTGGCGGACGTGCCCTTCACCTTCAGGTCCTTGATGACGTGCACGGTGTCGCCGTTCTGAAGCCGCGCGCCATTGCAGTCCTTCACGATCACGTCGTCGTCGCTCATGGTCGCCCCCGCAAGCCTGAGTTGAGCCGCTATTCCGGCTGGAAATCGAACAGCGCCGTGTCCGGCGCGCTGGTGTTGTGCTTGGACGGATAGGCGCGTCCAAGCCAGAAGTCATGCGCGCGGCCGGAACGGAACTCCATCACGGGCTTCTGCCGCCAGCCTTTGTCAGTGGGCGCGCGCCACGCCACCTGCGACGAGTCCGCGTTGACGTCCGTCACATACATGGACCGCACCGCCGCGAAGGGGCGGCGCTTCACCGGGTTTTCCAGCGTCACCTCGATCGCCGTGCTCTGCTCGGTGAGGCTCGCGACCCGGACGCTCGCCGTGCCGCCCTGCGGGAAGGCGAGGTCGAAGGTCTTGGACTTCGGCGTGAACCGGATCGACTGGATCGCCACATAGGGGCGCTCCTTCTCGTCGATCTGGCCGATCAGCACCGAAGTGCCATACGCCACCTCGTCGAGCCGCGCCGGCGGCAGCGGGCGCAGGCGCCAGTAGCCGTCGAGCGGGTAGAGCACGAGGTGCTCATAGGGCCCCCGCGCCGTCTTGCTGAAGAGCTGGAGGAGGTAGATCGCCTTCTCCTCGCGATCGCCCACCCGCACCGGCACGTCGCCCTTGCGCCAGAACTCCGAATGCCGGTAGCCGACGAGCTGCATGGCGTCGTCCTCGAACAGGACGATCTTCTCCACCTTGTCCTCCGGCCCGGGAGGCTGGTCCTTGATGGTGCAGTTGGTGAAATCGGGCGCGCGGCTGTCCTGCGCGATGGAGCCGATCACGGCCGGAGCGCGGGCCTCGACGCGGAAGTGGCGCACCTTGGGGTTCTGGAAGGTGAGGTAGACGTTGTCGTCCTCGGCGCAGAGCGTGGGGATCGACTTGTTGCGCACCTCGACGGCGAGCGGCTGCTGGGCCTGCGCGGGAGCGACCGCGAGCAGCGCGAGAGCGGCGATAAGGGCTGAGGCGGTGAGGCGCATGGCGGTCCGGGAAGACGGAATTGAACGCGGGACGGTGGGGGGGTGGAACCCTCTCCCGCGAAGCGGGGGAGGGCAAGGGAGGGGGTCGCCGAGCGCCGCTGAGGCTTCGGCCTTGCCCCGGCGCCCCCTCTGTCGTCTGCGCCGACATCTCCCCTGCTTCGCGGGAGAGAGGCTCGCGCCCAGTTACGCCGGCTTGTTCTGCTCCAGGAACTCGCCCATCCGAACCAGCGCGCGCTGGATGTTCTCCGTCGAGTTGGCGTAGCTCAGCCGAATATAGCCCTCGCCATGCACCCCGAAATCCGGTCCGCCGATGGTGGCGACGCCGGCCTTTTCGAGCAGCGCGGACGCGAGCGGCTTCGCCTTCCAGCCAGTCTGCGCGATGTTCGGGAAGGCGTAGAACGCGCCCTTGGGCGTCACGGCCGAGACGCCCGGCAGAGCGTTGAGGCCTTCCACCACCACGCGCCGGCGGCGATCGAATTCGGCCACCATGGCGTGGACGGCGTCCTGCGGCCCGGTCAGCGCCGCCAGGCCGGCGAACTGCGCCGAGGCGTTCACGCACGAATAGGAGTTCACCGCGAGCTTGCGGGCCGCGTCGTAGAGCGGCTTCGGCCACACCGAGTAGCCCATGCGCCAGCCGGTCATCGCGTAGGTCTTGGACCAGCCGTCGAGCAGGATGAGCCGATCGCGGATCTCCGGATAGGCCAGCAGCGTCTGGTGCTCCAGACCGTCATAGGTCATCTGCGCGTAGATCTCGTCCGACATGATCGCCACGTCGGGGAAACGGGCGAGGCCGGCGACCAGCTTGTCGATCTCGGCCTTGGGGGTGACGCCGCCGGTCGGGTTGGCGGGCGAGTTCAGGATCAGCAGGCGCGTCCTCGGGGTGATTAGCCCGAGCGTCTCCTCGGCCGAGAACGCAAAGCCGTTGCTCTCGCGCATCGGCACCGGCACGGGTTTCGCGCCCGTGAACTCGATCATGGAGCGATAGATCGGGAAGCCGGGATCCGGATACAGGATCTCGGCGCCGGGCTCGCCGAACATCAGGATGGCCATGAACATCGTGACCTTGCCGCCCGGCACCACCAGCACGAGGTCCGGGTCGACATCGACCCCGAAGCGCTTGTGCAGGTCCGCCGCTACGGCCTCGCGGAGCGGCTTGATGCCGGTCGCGGGCGTGTAGCCATGGTGGCCATCGCGCAGCGCCTTGATGGCGGCCTCGACGATGTGCTCCGGCGTGCGGAAATCCGGCTGGCCGATGCCCAGGTTGATGATGTCGCGCCCCTGCGCGGCGAGGTCGGTCGCGCGCGCCAGCACCGCGAAGGCGTTCTCTTCGCCGATGCGGCCAAAGGCGTCCGTGATGTGAAGGGTCATCGGCGTCGTCTCCCCCGGTGCGCGTCGTGTCAGAAGCCTGCGCGTGCATGCATCACCCCGACGCCAAGCGCAACAGTGAGCACACAGCCCCTGCGCGTCCGCCGCATGCATCCGGCGTTGATTTCCGTGCGCATTTGGGGCGATGCTGCCGCCGAAATCAAATCGGTTCGATCGACGTCCGGCGTCGGTCGAGCACGCACACCTGGGAGAAGACGCAATGGCGGGCGACAACGGCCACAAGGGCGACGGTACGGGCGGCGCGCCGCTCTCCGAGGAGCCGCGCAATGGCGCGCACGCACCCGCCAAGCACGACCAGTCCGTCACCACCGACCACGTTCCGGCCGACTCCGTGATGGAAGGCGCCAAGCGCCGCCTGCGGTCGCAGCTCTGGTTCGACAACCCCGAGAACCCCGGCATGACGGCGCTCTACCTGGAGCGCTACCTGAACTTCGGCCTGACTCGCGAAGAGCTGATGTCCGGCAAGCCGATCATCGGCATCGCCCAGACCGGCTCGGACCTGTCGCCCTGCAACCGCCATCACCTGGATCTCGCCAAGCGCGTCCGCGAGGGCATCACGGCCGCGGGCGGCGTCGCCTTCGAGTTCCCGGTGCACCCGATCCAGGAAACCGGCAAGCGTCCCACGGCGTCGCTCGACCGCAACCTCGCCTATCTGGGTCTCGTGGAGATCCTCTACGGCTACCCGCTCGACGGCGTCGTGCTGACCACCGGCTGCGACAAGACCACGCCGGCCTGCATCATGGCGGCCGCCACGGTGAACATCCCGTCCATCGTGCTCTCGGGCGGACCGATGCTGAACGGCTGGTGGAAGGGCGAGCGCTCCGGCTCCGGCACGATCGTGTGGCAGTCGCGCGAGCGCCTCGCCACCGGCGAGATCGGCTACGAGGAGTTCATGGACATCGTGGCGTCGTCGGCCCCGTCGGTCGGCCACTGCAACACCATGGGCACCGCCTCCACGATGAACTCGCTGGCCGAGTCGCTCGGCATGAGCCTGCCGGGCTGCGCCGCCATCCCGGCGCCCTACCGCGAGCGCGGGCAGATCTCCTACGAAACCGGCAAGCGCATCGTCGACATGGTGTGGGAGGACCTGAAGCCCTCCGACATCCTCACCCGCGAGGCCTTCGAGAACACCATCGTGGTGAACTCGGCCATCGGCGGCTCCACCAACGCGCCGATCCACATCAACGCGATCGCGCGCCACATCGGCGTCGAGCTCGACGTGTTCGACTGGCAGAAATACGGCCTCGAAGTGCCGCTGCTCGTGAACCTGCAGCCGGCCGGCTACTATCTCGGCGAGGAATATCACCGCGCCGGCGGCGTGCCGGCGGTCGTGAACGAGCTCATGAAGAAGGGCCTCATTCACGAGAACGCTCTGACGGTGAACGGCAAGAGCATCGGCGACAACTGCCGCAACACCACCGTGCAGGACACGGACGTGATCTACCCGATCGAGAAGCCCATGCGGGTCAACGCCGGTTTCGTGGTGCTGAAGGGCAACCTGTTCGACAACGCGGTCATGAAGACCAGCGTAATCTCGGAGGAGTTCCGCAACCGGTACCTGTCGAATCCGAACGATCCCGAGGCCTTCGAGGGCCGCGCCATCGTGTTCGACGGGCCGGAGGACTACCACCACCGCATCGAGGACCCGTCGCTCGAGATCGACGAGAACTGCATGCTGTTCATGCGCGGCGCCGGGGCCATCGGCTATCCGGGCGCGGCCGAGGTCGTGAACATGCAGCCGCCGGCGGCGCTGATCAAAAAGGGCGTCCACGCCCTGCCGTGCATCGGCGACGGCCGCCAGTCCGGCACGTCGGGCTCGCCCTCCATCCTGAACGCCTCGCCCGAGGCGGCGGCCGGCGGCGGCCTCGCGATCCTGAAGACCGGCGACCGCGTCCGCATCGACCTGCGCAAGGGCACGGCCGACATCCTGATCTCGGCCGAGGAGCTGAACCAGCGCCGCGCCGACCTGCAGGCCCATGGCGGCTACAAGTCTCCCGCCAGCCAGACCCCCTGGCAGGAGATCCAGCGCGGCATGGTCGACCAGCTCGGCTCTGGCATGGTGCTGAAGCCGGCCGTGAAGTACCAGAAGGTCGCCCAGTCCATGGGCGTGCCGCGCGACAACCACTGAGGCGGCCCGCCGCCGCTCCCCTCTCCCGCTTGGCGGGAGAGGGGCAGGGGTGAGGGTCGTTCGACAGCCGCGAACGTCCTCCTGAATCACTCAAGATCGAAAAGTCAGGCTCCCCCGCCACCCTCACCCCTGCCCCTCTCCCCTCGTGGGGAGAGGGAGAGACCGAGCCCATGCACCAGCCAGCCTCCGTCCCAGCCCCCGCGTCCGGCCTCCCTATCGGCCCCGAGGTGGACACCCATCCGGCCCCCCGCCCGGAGCGGCGCACGCTCGCCGGGCGGTTCGTGGATCTGGTCCCGCTCGACCCCGAGGCGCATGGACCGTCGCTCTGGGCCGAATCTCACGGCTCTGGCAAGGACGCCATCTGGCAGTATTTGTTCGAGCCGCCCTTCCCGGATTTCGACAGCTTCAAGGCCCATCTGGAGCGCAAGGCCGCGTCCGAGGACCCGCTGTTCTTCGCCATCGTCGACAAGGCGACCGGCAAGGCGGTTGGCTACGAGACGCTGATGCGCATCGATGCGGCGCACCGGGTGATCGAGGTCGGCAACATCATGTACGGGGCGAGCCTCCAGCGCACGCCCGGCGCCACCGAGGCGCAGTACCTGCTGGCCCGCCACGTGTTCGACGATCTCGGCTACCGCCGCTTCGAGTGGAAGTGCAACGCCCTGAACGCGCCGTCCAGGCGCGCCGCCGAGCGCTTCGGCTTCACCTATGAGGGGCTTTTCCGGCAGCACATGATCGTGCAGGGGCGCAACCGCGACACGGCCTGGTTCTCGATGCTCGACAGCGAGTGGCCATCCCGCAAGGCGGCCTTCGAGCGCTGGCTTGCGCCCGACAACTTCGATGCGCAGGGGCGCCAGAAGCGCAGCCTCGCCGAACTCCGGGAGAAGGCGCGGTGAGCGGACTGGCGAGCCTGAGGCGCGCGACGCCTGACGATCTCGGCGCCTTGGTCGCCCTGCAGCGCGCCGCCTATGCGCAGAACCGCGCCCTCTTGGGCGTGGAGCCGCTGCCCCTTCAGGCGGACTACGAGGCCGTGCTCCGGGACTGGGAGGTCTGGCTAGCCGACGGCCCGGCGGGCCTCGCGGGCGCGCTCATCCTGGAGCTCAGGCCCGACGATCTTCTGATCTGGAGCGTCGCCGCAGACCCGGGCGCGCAGCGCAGCGGCTTCGGCAACCGCCTGCTCGCCGCCGCCGAGGAACGCGCCCGTCAGCTCGGCCGCACGGCCATCCGCCTCTACACCGGCCAGGCGCTCACCCACAACGTGGCCTGGTACAGCCGCAAGGGCTATCGGGTCGAGTCCGTCGAGCCCATGCCGGACCGGATCCTCGTCCACATGGTCAAGACCGACTTCTAGACAACGCCGCAGGGAGAGAACGAATGGCCAAGAGGCTGCAGGGCAAGGTCGCGGTCGTCACCGCCGCCGGACAGGGCATCGGGCGCGCGATCGCGGAGGCCTATGTGGCCGAAGGCGCCACCGTATGGGCGACCGACCTCGACGTCGCCAAGCTCGACGGCCTTGCGCGCGCCAAGCGCCGCAAGCTGGACGTGCTCTCCGACAAGCAGGTCGCGAACTTCGCCGAGAAAGTCGGCCCCATCGACATCCTGTGCAACGCCGCCGGCTACGTGCACCACGGCACCGTGCTGGAGACCGACGACAAGGCCTGGGATTTCTCCTTCGACCTCAACGTCCGCTCCATGCACCGCATGATCAAGGCCTTCCTGCCCGGCATGCTGGAGAAGGGCGGCGGCGCCATCGTCAACATCGCGTCCGGCGCCGGCTCGGTGCGCGGCATCCCGAACCGCTATGTCTACGGAACCACCAAGGCGGCCGTGATCGGCCTGACCAAGGCGGTGGCGGCCGACTTCATCCGCAAGGGCGTCCGCGCCAACGCGATCTGCCCGGGCACCATCGAGAGCCCCTCGCTGGACCAGCGCATCGAAACGCTGGCCAAGGAGACCAAGCAGCCGGTCGAGAAGGTCCGCCAGGCCTTCGTCGACCGCCAGCCCATCGGTCGCCTCGGCAAACCCGAGGAGATCGCCGCCATGGCGGTGTATCTCGCCGGCGATGAGAGCGCCTACACGACCGGCCAGATCTTCCTGGTGGATGGGGGTTTTGCGCTCTGAGCTGGGCGGCCTCGGCCTGCCTGCCCGGCGAACCAGCCGCCTAGCGCCACTTTCTCTCCGTCATCCCCGGCGGCGCGAAGCGCCGGGAAGGGGATCCAGCGGAACGGCGACGAGAAGGCTGGATCCCCTTCCCCTCCGCGGCTGCGCCGCTCCGGCCGGGGATGACGGAGAGAGTTGCGCCCATTCGGCCCGAGGAAGCGGCGTCTGAGCCTCAAAAAGCAAACACGGGAGGAACCCCCATGCACATCCTCATCATCGGCGCCGCCGGCATGGTCGGCCGCAAGCTCACCGAGCGGCTGGCCAGGGACGGCAAGCTGGCCGGCAAGGCCATCACCAAGGCGACCCTGCACGACGTGGTCGAGCCCAGCGCCCCGGCGAACGCGCCCTTTGCGGTGACCACGCTGGCGTCTGACTTCTCCCAGCCCGGCGAGGCCGAAAAGCTCGTCGCCGGCAAGCCCGACATCGTCTTCCATCTCGCCGCGATCGTGTCCGGCGAGGCCGAACAGGAATTCGACAAGGGCTATCAGATCAACCTGCGCGGATCGTGGAGCCTGTTCGAGGCCATCCGCCAGCTCAACATGGGCAGCGGCGGCGCCTATAAGCCGCGCGTGGTGTTCACGTCGTCGATCGCGGTGTTCGGCGCGCCCTTCCCGGAGACGATCGGCGACGAGTTCTTCACCACGCCGCTCACGTCCTACGGAACCCAGAAGGCGATCGGCGAGCTGCTGCTGGCCGACTACACCCGCAAGGGCTTCCTGGACGGCGTCGGCATCCGCCTGCCCACCATCTGCGTGCGGCCCGGCAAGCCCAACAAGGCGGCGTCCGGCTTCTTCTCCAACATCATTCGCGAGCCGCTGGCCGGGCACGAGGCGGTGCTGCCGGTCTCCGAGGACGTGCGCCACTGGCACGCCTCGCCGCGCTCGGCCGTGGGCTTCCTGGTGCACGCCGCCGAGATCGATGGCGAAAAGATCGGCCCGCGCCGCAACCTCAGCATGCCGGGCCTGAGCTGCACGGTGGGCGAGCAGATCGAGGCGCTGCGGCGGGTGGCCGGCGACAAGGTCGTGGCCAGGATCAAGCGGGAGCCGGACCCGGCCATCATCAAGATCGTGTCCGGCTGGGCCCAGCGGCTGGACCCGTCGCGCGCGGTCGCCCTGGGCTTCAAGGCCGAGAGCAGCTTCGACGAGATCATCCGCGCGCATGTCGAGGACGAACTCGGCGGCAAGATCGCCTGAAGACGAGCCCCCTCTCCCTGGACCAGGGAGAGGGCTGAGGCGAGGCGGCGCCGCCTCGCCCTGACGCCCTTAAGCTTCGGCCGCCTATTGCTTCTTCAGATAGAGCTGGGCGCCGCTCGGCGGGTCCTTCTGCCAGGTCCCGTCGGGCATGATCGAGAAGCCCTGGTCATGTCCCTTCTTGGCGATGAGATAGAGGCGTCCGCTGCCCGTGTGCCACGCCACGGGATCGAAGACCTTCAGGCCGGGATCGATGCAGCCGCCCGACAGGGAGGCCGCATACTGCCCGCCCTTGCGCGCGGCCTTGAGGGTGAGGTCGATCGAGCAGACCGGCTTTCCCTTGTCGCGCGCGACGCCGTACAGGCCCGCAAGGCTCTGCGGCGTGACGTTCGGCGCCACGGAGGCGGGCGGGACCGGCGCGGCCGATCCTGCCCCGGCGCGGGGGGCCGGAGTCGCGGCCGGAGCGGCGGCGGTCCGGGTCTGCTCCGGCGCGGGCGCGCGGGCGTTCCCGAGCGGTTTCAAGGTGAGTTCGCCGCCGTCGACGGCCGCCGTGTAGCCGGGGCCGGAGGCCTCGCGATCGAAGCTCACCAGGGTCTTGCCGGCGGAATCCACGAAGGTCACGGTCTGGCCCGACAGCGTCCAGCCCGCCGCCTGCGTCAGCAGCGGAAGGGCCGACCGGCACGCCGGCGGCGCGCCGAGCTGGTTGCCATGCAGGCCCGTCTCCGCGCCGAGGCGGACGCGGCAGCTGCGCGAGGTCTTGGGATTGGAGAGCTCCCAGGCGCCGGTCATCACCGCGGCGCGATCCGACGACTGGGCCATCGCGGGCGATCCCGCCAGCAGCAGCCCCGCAAGGGCGACGCCACAGGCCCACCTCCCGCCTCCGGTCCAAGACCCCATCCGCATCGATCCGTCTCCCGCTTCTCTCGACGCCATGCCGCTGGATCCCTCTCCGGCTTCGCGCCCCGCCGGGGATGGCGAGGGAGAACGCCATCGCCCGCCGGATCGAGGCCCGCCAGACCCGTCCGCCGCTCCCGATTCCCGGAAGCGGCCGAAGGGGTGCAGGTCTAGCCGCAATCCCCCGCATGCTCAATGCGCCAGACGGACACGCCGGACCGCCCCGGCGCGCCCGCGGCGCCGCTTAGCGCTTGGGCGGCCAGGGCGTCTCGGCGACCGGGGTGATCGGACCCTTTCCGGACAGGAAGGACACGATGTTGTCGACCACGAGCTGGCCCATGAGGTTGCGGGTGTGGTGGGAGGCGGACCCCACATGCGGCAGCAGCACCACGTGGTCCATCGCGATCAGCTCCGGCGGCACATGCGGCTCCTTCTCGAACACGTCGAGGCCGGCGCCCGCGATCACCTTGTTCTGCAGCGCGTTGATCAGCGCGCCTTCGTCCACCACGGTGCCGCGCCCGATATTGATGAGCACGCCCTTCGGCCCCAGGGCGCGCAGCACCTCGGCGTCGATGATGTGGAACGTGTCCTGCCCGCCCGGCGCCACGCTGATGAGGATGTCGCTGGCCTGCGCCATGCCGACCAGCGTCGGGTAGTAGCGATAGGGCACGCCCTTCTGCTCCGACCGGCCGTGATAGACCACCGTCAGGCCGAACGCCTCGCAGCGGGTGGCGATCGCCTTGCCGATGCGCCCCAGAGCCAGGATGCCCACCGTCTTGCCGCGCAGGGTGTTGTGCGTCAGCGGGTAGGGTCCGTCCTTCTCCCACCGGCCGGCGCGCAGGTAGCGCTCGGAGGCGGAGAGCTCGCGCACCGTCATCAGCAGCAGCCCGAGGCAGGTGTCGGCCACCTCCTCGGTGAGGACGTCCGGCGTGTTGGTCACCACCACGCCATGCTGGCCGGCCCAGCCGGCGTCGACGGAATCGTAGCCGACGCCGAAATTCGCCACGATGCCGACATTCGGCAGCCGCGACAGCAGGGCGCCGTCCGTCCTGACATGGCCGCCGGTCGCGACCGCCTTGATGCGCGGCCCGACCTCGGCCAGGAAGGCGTCCCGGTCCGCCGCCTCCTGCAGCTTGTGCAGCGTGAAGCGGCTCTCGAGCTGCTCCATGACGAGCGGCATCATGCGGCCGGTGACCAGAACTTCGAATTCCTTCAAGACGTCCTCCTGAGCGCCCCCTGGCGGGGCTGCTTTGCTTCACGGCGAAGGTCCGCCGCCCTTGCGCTGAACCGCAATGAACTCCGGCCGGCCGTGAATTTCAATCGATTGATGCACGGGAAGTCAGGGCTGTCCTTGATTTCCGTGCGCCCCATGCAATGATGCCGCCGCGAACGCGACGGGGCAAGCCGGCAAGGCCCTCGCCGCGCGACGAAACAGACTCGCCGACACGTTGGCCTGGCCCGTGGCGAGACAGGGAGGACAGTATGGCGTCCGTCGAAATCCGCGACGTGCGGAAGGCGTTTGGCACGACTCAAGTTATTCACGGCGTGAACATCGACATCAATGACGGCGAGTTCGTCATTCTGGTCGGACCCTCGGGATGCGGAAAATCCACGCTCCTGCGCATGATCGCGGGGCTGGAGAACATCAGCGGCGGCGAGGTGCGCATCGGCGACCGCGTCGTCAACGACGTCCCGCCGAAAGAGCGCGACATCGCGATGGTGTTCCAGAACTACGCGCTCTATCCGCACATGACGGTGGCCGACAACATGGCCTTCTCGATGAAGCTGCGGAACGCGCCGAAGCCTGAGATCGAGGCCCGCGTCAGCAAGGCCGCCAACATCCTCGGCCTGGAGAAACTGCTCGACCGCTATCCGCGCCAGCTCTCGGGCGGCCAGCGCCAGCGCGTCGCCATGGGTCGCGCCATCGTGCGCGATCCGCAGGTCTTCCTCTTCGACGAGCCGCTCTCCAACCTCGACGCCAAGCTGCGCGTGCAGATGCGCACCGAGATCAAGGAACTGCACCAGCGCCTGAAGACCACCACCGTCTACGTCACCCACGACCAGATCGAGGCCATGACGATGGCCGACAAGATCGTCGTGATGCATGACGGGATCGTCGAGCAGATGGGCGCGCCGCTCGACCTCTACGACCGCCCCGCCAACCTGTTCGTGGCGGGCTTCATCGGCTCCCCGGCGATGAACTTCATCCGGGGCAAGATCCGCGCCGGCGTCACGCCGAGCTTCGAGGCCGAGAAGGGCGGCGTGTTCCCGCTCCACGCGGCCCCGGAGGGTTCGGACGGCCGCCCGGCCGTTTACGGCATCCGGCCCGAGCATTTCCAGCTCGCCGCCAACGGACTGCCGGCCGAGGTGGTGGTGGTGGAGCCCACCGGCTCGGAGACGCAGGTCGTCGCTCGGATCGGCGGCCAAGAGGTGGTCTGCATCTTCCGCGAGCGGATCACGGCGGGCCCCGGCGAGACCATCCAGATCGCCCCGGACCCGCGGCTCGTGCACCTGTTCGACGCCGAGGCCGGAAACCGGCTCATTTGACTCTTATTCAGCCGCGCGCTCCGAAAGGGTCGCGCGGTTTTTCCGACTCGCCCAAGAGCCGGGCCAACCGGCCGGACACCGACAAAAGAGCAGCCGCCTCAAGCGGCCACAACCGATCGCACTCGCGACCCTAGGGAAGGAAGACACCGATGTTCAATCTCGACCGCCGTTCTCTCGTGAAGGGAGGCGCCGCGCTCGGCGCCCTGGGGGCCGCCGGCCTGCTCGACTTCGCCAAGGCCTGGGCCCAGACCTCGCAGTGGAAGCCGGAAGCCGGCGCCTCGCTGAACATGCTGCGCTGGAAGCGCTTCGTGGAAGCCGAGGACAAGCAGTTCATGGCCATGATCGACGCCTTCTCGAAGGCGACCGGCGTCAAGGTGAACATCTCCAACGAGAGCTTCGACGACATCCAGCCCAAGGCGTCCGTGGCCGCCAACACCGGCCAGGGCCCCGACATGGTGTGGGGCCTGTTCTCGCTGCCGCAGCTTTTCCCGGCCAAGTGCCTGCCGGTCGAGGACGTCGCCGACTATCTCGGCAAGAAGTATGGCGGGTGGGTGCCGGCCGCCCAGGCCTATGGCCAGTTCCAGGGCAAGTGGGTCGCCATCCCGGTCGCGTTCAACGGCGGCTACATCAACTACCGCATCTCGTCGATGAACAAGTCGGGCTTCAAGGAATTCCCCAAGGACACGGGCGGCTTCCTCGATCTCTGCAAGGCCATGAAGGCCAACAACTTCCCGGTCGGCTTCGCGCTCGGCCACGCCACCGGCGACGGCAACTCCTGGTGCCACTGGGCGCTGTGGTCCCACGGCGGCTACCTCGTCGACAAGGACGACAAGGTCATCGTCAACTCGCCGGAGACCGCCAAGGCGCTCGAATACGTCAAGGCTCTCTACGAGACCTTCACCCCCGGCACCGCCTCGTGGAACGACTCGTCCAACAACAAGGCCTTCCTGTCGGGCGACGTGCACCTCACCGGCAACGGCATCTCCATCTACGCCGCCGCCAACGCCCAGGGCATGAAGGCCATCGCGGAGGACATGGACCACGCGCAGTGGCCGATCGGGCCGGTGGGCAAGCCGACCGAGTTCCAGCTCGCCTTCCCGCTGCTGGCCTTCAACTTCACCAAGTACCCGCAGGCCTGCAAGGCGCTGATGGCCTACATGCTGGAGGCCGAGAACTACAATCCGTGGCTCGAGGCGGCCGCCGGCTACCTGACGCATCCGCTGAACGCCTATGACACGAACCCGGTCTGGACCAAGGACCCGAAGAACACCGTGTTCCGCGACGCCGCCAAGCGCACGCTGACCGCCGGCGGCGTGGGCTCGATCGGCGAGAAGGCGGCCGCCGCGCTGGCCGACTTCATCGTCGTCGACATGTTCGCCAACTACTGCACCGGGCGCGAGGACCTGAAGGGCTCCATCCGCATCGCCGAGCGGCAGGCCCAGCGCCTGTTCCGTTAAGCCCGGCCGCCGCGCGCCCGGCGATCGGGCGCGCTTGCGGGGGATACGTCCCCCGCAGACCCGCTCCCGCCGCTCGTCCTCCGGACGGGCGGCCCTGGAGCCTGTGGAGAACAGTGATGACCGACAGCGTAGCGGGCCGCGGTCCGGCCCGGACCATCCGGAGCACGACCTGGTGGGAGAGGCTGCGGATCAACCGCAACTGGCTCGGCTTCTGGTTCATGGCGCCCGCCGCCGCGATCCTGATCCTGTTCCTGGCCTTCCCCCTCGGCAAAGGCGTGTGGCTGTCCTTCACGGACGCCAAGATCGGCCGTTCCGGCGTCTTCATCGGCTGGGAGAACTACGAGTGGCTGGGCCTGCCCTGGTGGCGGGACTCGGACGGCGTGTTCTGGCTCTCCGTCTTCAATACGCTCATCTATACGAGCGTCGCCTCGATCGTGAAGTTCGCGGTGGGGCTCTATCTGGCGATCCTCCTCAACCAGAACCTGCCGTTCAAGGCCGCCATCCGGTCGATCGTGCTGATCCCCTTCGTGGTCCCGACGGTCCTCTCCGCCATCGCGTTCTGGTGGATCTTCGACTCGCAGTTCTCGATCATCTCCTGGTCGCTGCGCCATCTCGGGATCATCGACTACAACATCAACTTTCTGGGCGACCCCAACAACGCCCGCGCGTCGCTGATCTTCGCCAATATCTGGCGCGGCGTGCCCTTCATCGCCATCACGCTGCTGGCCGGGCTGCAGACCGTCGCGCCCTCGCTCTACGAGGCGGCGACGCTGGACGGCGCGACGAAGTGGCAGAATTTCCGCTATGTCACCTTCCCACTGCTGACGCCCATCATCGCCGTGGTGATGACGTTCTCGGTGCTGTTCACCTTCACGGACTTCCAGCTGATCTGGGCCATGACGCGCGGCGGACCGGTGAATTCCACCCACCTGATGGCGACGCTGTCCTACCAGCGCGCCATCCTGGCCGGAAATCTCGGCGAAGGCGCCGCCATCGCGACCGCGATGGTGCCGTTCCTGCTGATCGCCATCATGGTGTCGTGGTTCGGCCTGCAGAGCCGCAAGTGGCAGCAGGGGGGCGAGGACTCATGAGCGACGTCATGAAATCCTGCCTTCACCAACGCGCGCGGCTTTATCCGTCCCCCTCCCCACAAGGGGGAGGGAGGGTTCATTCCGGCGCTTCAGAAAACACCAATGGAGGCGGCCATGACTGAGACAGCCGTGAACGTCGCCACCCGCGCCGCGCTGACCGACGACCGCGAGGGCATGACCTATCTGGAGACCACCCAGCGCAAGCTGGTCACGGTCTACCTGCCGCTGCTCCTGATCATGATCGTGCTGATCTTCCCGTTCTACTGGATGGTCCTGACGGCCATCAAGCCGGACGAGCAGCTCATCGACATGGAGAAGTACAACCCCTTCTTCGTCGTCTCGCCGACCCTGAAGCACATCAACAAGCTGCTGTTCGAGAGCAACTACCCCCTCTGGCTCTGGAACACGATGTATGTGTCGGTGCTGGCGACGTTCCTGTCGCTCATCGCCAGCGTCATGGCGGCCTACGCCATCGTGCGCATCCGCTACCGCTACGCCCAATGGGTCGGCGCAGCGATCTTCCTGGCCTATCTGGTGCCGCCCTCGATCCTGTTCATCCCGCTGGCCACGATCATCCAGACCTATGGCCTGTTCGACAGCCCGATGGCGCTCGTCCTGTGCTATCCGACGATCCTCATCCCGTTCTCCACCTGGCTGCTGATGGGCTACTTCAAGACCATCCCGTACGAGCTGGAGGAGTGCGCCCTGATCGACGGCGCGTCGCGCTGGCAGATCCTCACCAAGATCATCCTGCCGCTGGCGGTGCCGGGCCTGATCTCGGCCGGGATCTTCTCGCTGACGCTGTGCTGGAACGAGTTCATCTACGCCCTCACCTTCCTGTCCTCGACCACGAACAAGACCGTGCCGGTGGCGATCGTGAGCGAATTCGTGGACGGCGACATCTACCGGTGGGGATCGCTGATGGCCGGAGCCCTCGTCGGGTCGCTGCCGCTGGTGATCCTCTATTCGTTCTTCGTCGAGCACTATGTCTCGGCCATGACCGGCGCCGTGAAGGAGTGATCCCATGATCGTGGGTTTCGTCGGCCTTGGCGCCATGGGGCTGCCCATGGCGCAGAACCTCGTGCGCCGACAGTTCCGGGTGCGCGGCTTCGACATGCGGGCCGAAGCCCTGCAGGCGCTGGAGAAGGCGGGCGGCGCCGCGGCCGCCTCCGCCCGGGAGGCGGCGGACGGCGCCGACGCGCTCGTCCTGATGGTGGTCAACGCCGCGCAGGCCGAGAGCGTGCTGTTTGAGGCCGGCGCGCTGGACGCGCTGGGCCCGCAGGCTACCGTGATCCTGATGGCGACGTGCCCTCCCGCCGCCGCGAGCGCGATCGCCGCGCGGGTGGCCGCCACGGGCCGGCGCTTCGTCGACGCCCCGGTGTCGGGCGGCGTGGTGGGAGCGACGGCCGGAACCCTCACCATCATGGCCGCCGCCCCGCAGGACGTCTTCGACGCGGCGAAGCCGGTGCTGGAGGCGCTGGGCGACAAGATCTTCCATGTCGGGCTGGAGCCCGGCCAGGGCGCGACGGTCAAGACCGTCAACCAGCTCATGTGCGGCGTCCATATCGCGGTGGCGGCCGAGGCCATGGCGCTGGCCGAGAAGGCCGGCATCGACGGCGCGATCGTGCTGGAGATCCTGGGCGGCTCGGCCGCCTCCAGCTGGATGCTGAAGGATCGCGGCCCGCGGATGCTGGAGGACGAACCGCGCGTCACCAGCGCGGTCGACATCTTCGTCAAGGATCTCGGCATCGTCCTGGACGCCGGCCGGGCCTCCAAGACCCCGACCCCGCTGGCCGCCCTCGCCCACCAGCTCTTCGTCTCCGCCTCGGCGCAGGGCCTAGGCCTCAAGGACGACAGCCAGGTGGTCTCGGTCTATCGCGCCTTGGCGGGATCGAAGCCGAACTAGCCCGCATCCCAGGGCATATCCCGCCTTGAGCCGAACCTTCCGGCTCTTCGTTTGTTGTCAGCCGCCCTTCACGCGGCGCAACAAACCGGGAGACGCCCCATGACCCTCCGCACCACTCTTCGCATCGCCGCCCTCTCGGCCGCGGTCGCGGCTGGCCTCGGCGCCGCGGCGACCCCCGCCAGCGCACAGGCCCAGGGCGGCGGCGTGAAGGTCGGAACGCTGCGCTGCAACGTTTCGGGCAGCCTCGGGCTGATCATCACGTCCAGCAAGACGATGTCGTGCCGCTTCACGCCGAGCCGCCGCGGTCCTCCCGAGACCTATCTGGGCACGATCCGCCGCTTCGGCCTCGACATCGGCGCCACCAATCGCGGCGTGCTGGTGTGGACCGTCTTCGCGCCCACCAACGCCTGGCAGCGCGGCGCCCTGGCCGGCGGCTATGCGGGCGGGTCCGCCGAAGCGACCGCCGGAGCGGGCCTGAGCGCCAACGTCCTGGTCGGCGGCAACAACAACACGATCGGCCTGCAGCCGATCTCGGTCGGCGCCCAGACGGGCCTGAACCTGGCGCTGGGCGTCTCGGCGCTGGAGCTCACCCCGGCGCGCTGAATCGGCCTGAAAACGACAGCTTTCGCCATCGGGGCTTCCGATCCGATTGGATCGGGTCGGAAAACCCTCTAGCATCCCGCCGCCACGGCCGCCCAGACGGCCTGACGGAGGAGACCCATGGCGCCCATGTACCGCACCCGGCTGTTCGCGGCCATCCTGATCGCCGCCGCCGGGGCGCTCGCCTTCGCCGCGCCGTCCCGCGCGCAGGAGAAGGCGTCCGTCGGCGTGCTGCGCTTCGTCTCGTCGGGCGGCCTCTTCCTGGCCGTCGAGAAGGGGTACTTCAAGGCCGAGGGCCTCGACGTCGAGCTCAAATTCTTCGAGGCCGCCCAGCCCATCGCGCTCGCGGTCGTGTCGGGCGACGTCGATTTCGGCGTCACGGCCTTCACGGGCGGATTCTTCAATCTCGCCGGCAAGGGCGCGCTGAAGATCATCGCCGCCCAGGCCAAGGAGGCCAAGGGCTATGAGGGCAATCTCGTGCTGGCGTCCAAGGGCGCGGCCGAGAAGGGCTTCACCGACATCGCCCAGTTCGCCGGCAAGACCCTCGGGATCTCGCAGGTGGGATCGTCCTTCCACTACCAGATCGGGCAGCTCGCGCGCCTCAAGGGCTTCGATCTCGCCAAGGTGGACATGAAGCCCCTGCAGTCGCTGCCCAACATGATGGCGGCGCTGAAATCGAGCCAGGTGGACGGGATCATCATCGCCCCGCACCTCGCCAAGGCGCTGATCGCGTCCGGCGACGCCAAGCTCCTGGGCCGCTACTCGGACTTCGACGAGTACCAGTTCGGCGGCCTCTTCGCCGGATCGAAGACGGTGGCCAACAAGCGCGCCCTGGTGGAGAAGTTCGTGCGCGCCTACCAGAAGGGCGCCGCCGACTACTACGCCGCTTTCCTGCAGAAGGACGCGTCGGGCGCCGTGGTCGCCGGCCCGGGCGCCGACGAGGCAGCCGCCCTCATCGCCAAGTCCGTCTATCCGGGCGAGCCGGCCGAAACCGCCGTCCCGAAGGTCAGGGCCTCCGCCTTCTACGTCGATCCCCAGGCCCGCCTCGACGTGGCGGACCTGCTGCGGCAGGTCGAGTGGTACAAGCAGCAGGGTCTGGTCGATCAGGCGGTCGACGCCAAGTCCATGCTGGACCTCTCCTTCATCAAGGGCCACCTCAACGCCCCTTAGGCGGCCGATCCGTCCGGACATCATGCAGCTCGCCGCGCACGGCATCACGCACCGTTACGGCCCCTTGGCCGTGCTGGAGAACGTTTCCCTGTCCGTCGGGGAGGGCGAGGTCGTGGCCGTCGTCGGCCCGTCGGGCTGCGGCAAGTCGACCTTGCTGCGCATCCTGGGCGGGCTGGAGGCGCCCGACGCCGGCCGGATCACGGCGGAGGGCGCGCCGCCGGCGGGATCGCTGAATCCCATCACCTATGTGTTCCAGGACTTCGCCCTGCTGCCCTGGCGCAGCGTGGCCGGCAATGTCCGCCTGCCGCTCGAAGGCCGCGGCCTCGACGCGGCCGAGCGGGACGAGCGCGTGCGGGACGCGCTCCAGCGCACGGGCCTCACGGATTTCGCCAAGGCCTGGCCGAAGCAGCTCTCGGGCGGCATGAAGCAGCGCGTCGGCATCGCCAGGGCGTTGGCCGTCCAGCCCGCGATCCTGCTGATGGACGAGCCGCTCTCGGCCCTCGACGGCCAGACGCGGGAGCTCCTGATGGACGATCTCGTGCGGCTGCACGACGAGGGCGCGCTCTCCACCGTCTACGTCACCCACAATCTCGACGAGGCGGTGAGATTGGCCGACCGCATCCTGGTGCTGTCGCGTCGGCCGGGGACGATCCGGGCCGTCGTCGACATCGCCCGCCCCCGGGCCGAGCGTGCGGCGGGCGATCCCATGCTGGCCGCGCAGGCGAAGGACCTTTGGGCGCTCATCCGCGCCGACGCCGAGGCGGCCGACCGCGAGCTGGCGCCATGACCGAGCGCGCCGCAGCCCCGCCCCCGCGCGACGTCGCCTTTCGCGGCGACCTCTTCCTGCCCAAGACGAGGCGGATCGCCGGCGCGCTCTCGCTCGTGGCGCTGATCGGGCTCTGGCAGCTGGCGTCGAGCGCCGGCTGGCTCGATCCCGTCCTGGCGCCGAGCCCGCGCGAGGTCTTCGCGGCGCTCGCCGCCATGGCGCGCTCCGGCGAACTCGCCGGCCATCTCGCCGCGTCGCTGCAGCGCCTCGGCGGCGGCTTCGCGCTCGGGGCCACGGCCGGCGTGCTGTTCGGGCTCGCGGTGGGCTTGTTCTCCATCGTGCGCTCGCCCGGCATCGCGGTGGTGTCGGCGCTGTTCCCGATCCCAAAGATCGCGCTCCTGCCGCTGTTCATCCTGTGGTTCGGGATCGGCGAAGGCTCCAAGCTCGCCACGATCGGCTTCGGGTCGTTCTTCCCCACCGTCGTGGCGACCTATGGGGCCGTCGACGGGGTGGACCGATCGCTGGTCCGCATGGGACGGGCCTTCGGGCTGTCGCCCCTCGCGATCATCGGCAAGATCGTGCTGCCCGGCGCCATGCCGGGCATTCTGTCGGGCCTGCGCATCGCGGCGTCCATCTCCATCGTCCTGCTGGTCGCGGCGGAAATGATCGGCGCCAATCGCGGCATCGGCGCCATGGTGCTGGCGTCCGGCAATCTCATGCAATCCGACCGGCTGCTTGGGGGCGTCGTCGTCCTGTCGGTCCTGGGGCTGCTGGTTTCGGGCCTGCTGGGCTTCATCGAGCGCCGGCTGACCGCCTGGCGCTGACCCGCCGCCTGCGATCGGGCAGTTTCACTGACCTGCTTTCCGCTTGCATCCCCTGCCCGAGAGGTCGAGCATCGCCCCGTTGAGAAGGCCGAATTGTCAGAGGGACGGTTGGCCGTGAACCCTCGGCCAAGCCGCTCCCGCACAGGGAGGTCAGGCCATGTCAGGTTCGGAGCAAGGCGCCGGAAGAGGATCCTCGGGGCCACGATGCATCGCCATCGTGGGCCCCTTCCAGAGCGGCAAGACGACGCTGCTCGAAGCCATCCTGGAACGCACGGGCGCGGTGGCGCGCGCCGGCAAGGTGGCGGACGGCTCGGCCGTCGGCGACAGCGGCGCGGAGGCGCGCGCCCATGCGCACGGCGTGGAGCCCAATATCGCGAGCGTGGGCTTCCTGGGCGAGCGCATGACTTTCATCGACTGCCCCGGCTCCATCGAGTTCCTGCACGAGATGCGCGCCGTGACGCCGGCCTGCGACGCCGCCATCGTGGTGTGCGAGCAGGACGAGCGGAAGTTGCCCGCCCTGCAGGTGATCCTGCGAGACCTCGAGGAGGCCGGGATTCCCCGCTTCCTGTTCATCAACAAGATCGACGCCGCCACCCGGCGCGTGCACGAGACGCTGTCGCTGCTGCAGCCGGCCTCCCGCACGCCTCTCCTGCTGCGCCAGATTCCGATCTGGAAGAACGGCATCGCGGTCGGCTTCATCGACCTGGCTCTCGAGCGCGCCTTCGTCTACCGCGAGCACGCCGCCAGCGAGGTGGTGGAGATCCCGGCCGAGGAGGTCGGAGCGGAGCGCGAGGCCCGCTACTCGATGCTCGAGCGGCTCGCCGACTATGACGACGCCCTCATGGAGGAGCTCATCGAGGAGATCGAGCCGCCGCGCGACCAGGTCTTCGACGACCTGCGCAAGGAGCTGCGCGAGGGCCACGCGACGCCGGTGCTGTTCGGCTCGGCCGACCGGGGCAACGGCGTCACCCGCCTCTTGAAGGCGATCCGCCACGAGGCGCCCGGCGTCGCCGCCGTACGGGCGCGGCTCGGCGTCGCCGAGGACGGCCCGCCTCTGGCGCATGTGATGAAGACCATCCACACCGCCCATGGCGGCAAGCTCTCGGTGTCGCGCGTGCTGCGCGGCAAGGTCAAGGAGGGCGACGTCGTCATCGGCTCGCACGGCGCCGAGGCCAGGGTGGCCGGGGTGCAGCGCCTGACCGGCGCCTCCATGGGCCGCGAGGCGGAAGCGGAGACCGGCGACGTCCTCGCCTTCGCCCGACTGGACGGCATCGCGACGGGCGACAGCTTCGGCGTCGGCAAGACGCCCCCCCGGGCGGTGGCTTCCGTCGCCCCGCCGGAGCCGGTCTACACCATCGCGATCGCGACCCGCGACCGCAAGGACGACGTGCGCCTTAACGCCGCCCTGGCCAAGCTCACCGAGGAGGACCCCGCCCTCATCGTGAAGCACACCCAGGAGGCCGGCGAACTGCGCATGAGCGGACAGGGCGAGGTGCACCTGAAGGTCGCGCTGGAGCGGCTCGCCAACCGCTACGGCGTGACGGTGGACCGCCGCGAGCCCGTCATCGGCTATCGCGAGACCATCCGGAGCAAGGCCACGGTGCGCGGCCGCCACAAGAAGCAGACCGGCGGCCACGGCCAGTTCGGGGACGTGGTGATCGAGGTCGAGCCCCTGCCGCGCGGCGCGGGCTTCGAGTTCGTGGACCGCATCACGGGCGGCGTGGTGCCGCGCCAATACATCCCCTCGGTGGAGCATGGCGTGCGGGAGGCGCTCGACTCCGGCGGCCTCGGTTTCCCGGTCGTCGACCTGCGCGTCACCCTCACGGACGGGTCGTATCACACCGTGGATTCGTCCGACATGGCGTTCCGGGCCGCCGCCCGGTTGGCCATGGCGGATGCGCTGCCCAAGTGCAACCCGGTGCTGCTGGAGCCGATCCACGCCGTCGAGATCGCGATCCCCACGGAGGCCATGTCGAAGGCCACCGCCATCGTGACCGGGCGGCGAGGGCAGATCCTGGGCTACGACTCGCGGCCGGGCTGGGACGGTTGGGACATCCTCAAGGCCCAGTTGCCCGAGTCCGAGATGGGCGACCTCATCATCGAGCTGCGGTCGGCGACGTCCGGGGTCGGGGCCTTCACGACCAGTCTCGACCATCTGGCCGAACTCTCCGGCAAGCCCGCCGAAGCCGTCGTCAAGCGGGGCGGAGTCGCGGCCCGCCACGCCTAGCCGGAGGCGCCGACGGGGCGGCGGCTACGACCGCCCCGCTCAGCGCCGCAGATCGGCGAGCACGTCGGCCAGCCGCACGCTGGGCCGGGGTTCGCCGGAGAGCTCCACGTCGTGTTCGATGTGGCGCAGGTGATCGGCCATGATGGCGGCGGCCGCCTCGCCGTCCCGGCGCGCCAGCGCCTCGACCACCTCGGCGTGGTCATGCGACCCGCAGGAGGACTCGCGGGTCGTCCCGAACAGGGCGATCACGAGCGCCGATCGCGAGATCAGCTCGCGCAGGAACGTGACCAGGACCTTCTGTCCCGAGATCGAGCCGACCAGGAGGTGAAACTCTCCCGACAGGCCGATCGCGGCAGACCGGTCCCCGCGCCGCAGCGCGTCTCTTTCGGCGTCCAGGTGCGACCGCAGCCGGTCCAGGTCCGCCTCGTCGCAGCGCGCGGCCGCCTCGCGCACGAGCGCGTCCTCGACGACCCGCCGCGCGTGGAAGACCTGCCGCGCCTCCTCCACCGTGGGGGAGGACACGAAGGCTCCCCGGTTGGGCGCCAGGGTGACCACCCTGTCCTGCGCCAGCATGCGCAGCGCGGCGCGCACGATCGTACGGCTGACCCCGAACGCGGCGCCGAGCTCGTCCTCGGGCAGCTTGGCGCCAGGCGGCAGGCGCTGCCCCACGATCGCGGCTTCGATGCTGCGGACGATGGCGGATGCGCGATCGCCCGCCGCGGCGGCGTCCTTGCGCTCCCTCGGCGCGTCCGTCTGGAACGAGATGTCCACGCCAGCCCCCGGCGACTCTGATCAAGCGATCATGCCACGAGAGCCATGGATCACGGCGCCTGTTTCGTATACGATCCTGCTACAATTTCGTATCCAATGCTCTTCATTTAGGCGCCCGCCTCGCTCCGCCGCCGGCCCGGATCCGGAAAGGACCCGCCCGGGACGGCCCACATGCCCGGCCGCTCGCGAAATTTCGGGTCGGGACGCGCTTGGCACGCCCCTTGTAACGCTGGATGCGCTGCACAGGAGCAAACGCGTGAAGGGCTCGACCCTCGAACTCGTCAAGGTCACGAAGCGGTATGGTCAAGCCACAGCCGTGGACGCCATCGACCTGAGGGTCGAGGCCGGCGCCTATTGCTGTCTGCTCGGACCGTCCGGCTGCGGCAAGTCCTCCACGCTGCGGATGATCGCCGGCCACGAGGCCGTGACCGAAGGCGACATCCTGCTCGGCCCCGCCAACGTCACCGACCTGCCGCCCGCCCGCCGCGGCACCGCGATGATGTTCCAGAGCTACGCCCTGTTCCCGCATCTCAGCTGCGTCGACAATGTCGCCTTCTCGCTGAAGATGCGCGGCGTCGACAAGGCCGTCAGGCGCGCCCGCGCCATGGAGACGCTCGAACTCGTCGCCATGACGCCCTACGCCGACCGGCTTCCGGCGCAGCTCTCGGGCGGCCAGCAGCAGCGCGTCGCCCTCGCCCGCGCGCTGATCACGGAGCCGCAGATCCTGCTGCTGGACGAGCCGCTCTCGGCGCTCGACCCGTTCCTGCGCATCAAGATGCGCGCCGAGCTGAAGCGCCTGCAAAAGGAGCTGGGCATCACCTTCGTGCATGTCACGCACGGCCAGGACGAGGCCATGGCGCTGGCCGACGTGGTGGTGGTGATGAACCAGGGCCGGATCGAGCAGGCGGGCGCGCCGCGCGAGGTCTTCAACGCCCCCAGAACGGAATTCGTCGCCCGCTTCATGGGCGGCCACAACATCATCGCGGCGCCGGACGGGCTCATCGCGGTCCGCGCCGACAGGCTCTCGCTGAAGCCGGCCGCGGGGGCCGCCGGCCCATCCGCCGGGCTCGGCGTCGAGGCCGTCGTTCGCGACGTCGAGTACCAGGGCTCCTACGTCCAGGTCGGACTGGAGACCGGCGAGGCGCGCGAACTCGCCGCGCAGATCAGCGAAGCCGCTTTCGACGCTGCGCCGCTGGCGCCGGGGGACCGCGTCGCGGTCACCTGGACGGCCGCCGACGTTCACCGAATTTCACCCGTGGCCTGAAAGGCCACCGTTTACTGGAGGAGTGGGGCATGACGGATTACCTGAAGGACGAGGCTGCCGCCCTGTCCCGCCGCACGGTGCTGAAGGGCGCCGGAGCTGCGGCCGGCGCCGCCGCCGGCGCGGGCGCGATCACCGGGTTCCCGGCGGTCTGGTCGCAGGAGAAGAAGGTGCTGCGCTATCTCGGCACCGCCGTGAACCAGTCCGACGACATCAACAAGCAATTGCTCAAGGACACCGGCATCACGCTGGAATACATCTCGGCGACCACCGACGACGTCACCAAGCGCGTCGTGACGCAGCCGAACTCCTTCGACGTCCTCGACACGGAGTATTTCAGCCTGAAGAAGCTCGTGCCGTCGGGCAACATCCTCGGCATGGACGCCAAGAAGATCAAGGAATTCAACAACATCACCCCGGTCTTCACCAAGGGCGAGCTGCCCAACGGCAAGAAGATCGGCGACCAGGGCACCGCGCCCAAGAAGGTGATGTTCGTGGAAGGCGCGAACTCCACCAAGTTCGCCAAGGGCGTGACCGAGTGGGTCACCCTGATCCCGACCGTCTACAACGCCGATACCCTCGGCATCCGCCCGGACCTGATCAAGCGCCCGATCGAGAGCTGGAAGGAGCTGCTCAACCCCGAGTTCAAGGGCAAGGCCTCCATCCTCAACATCCCGTCGATCGGCATCATGGACGCCGCGATGGTGGTGGAGGCGTCCGGCCTCTACAAGTACCCCGACAAGGGGAACATGACGAAGAAGGAGATCGACCTCACCATGAAGGTGCTGACGGAGGCCAAGAAGGCCGGCCAGTTCCGCGCCTTCTGGAAGGACTTCAACGAGTCGGTCAACCTCATGGCCTCGGGCGAGACCGTCATCCAGTCCATGTGGTCGCCGGCCGTCACGGCGGTGCGCTCGAAGGGCATTCCCTGCGTGTTCCAGCCGCTCAAGGAAGGCTACCGCTCCTGGGCGTCGGGCTTCTGCCTGTCGAAGGGCGTCACCGGCAAGAAGGCGGAGTGGGCCTACGAGTTCGTCAACTGGTTCCTGTCGGGCTGGGCCGGCGCCTATCTCAACCGCCAGGGCTACTACTCGGCCGTCCTCTCCACCGCGAAGGCCAACATGACGGCCGACGAGTGGGGCTACTGGATGGAAGGCAAGGCGGCCCAGAGCGACATCAAGGCCCCGGACGGCTCGCTGCTCGAGAAGGCCGGCGCCAAGCGCGACGGCGGCTCCTACGACGACCGCATGGGCAACGTCGCCTGCTGGAACGCCGTCATGGACGAGAACGACTACATGGTCCGCAAGTGGAACGAGTTCATCGCCGCCTGATGACCGGTCTGGACTGAATGCGCCACCCTCTCCCCGGCGACGGGGAGAGGGCTGGGGTGAAGACGTTCAAGCCTCGCGAAGCCCCTCATCCGGCGCTGCGCGCCACCTTCTCCCCGTTTTGGGACGAAGGGACCTCACCGGAGCCCGCTCGCCCGATGGCGAAAAAGGACCAACCTTTCGCTCTCCCCGCCTGGGCGCAGGCCGCGCCGTTCGGGCTCGTCTTCGCGCTGTTCTTCGTCATCCCGCTTGCCTTCGTGGTGATGGTGAGCTTCTGGGACTACAACGACTACGCCATCATCCCGTCCTTCACGGCGCGCAGCTATGTGGAGACCTTCGAGGGGTGCTGGGACGAGCTGCCGGGGCTCTGCACGATCCTGAAGACCTACCTGTCGACCGTGAAGTTCTGCTTCCTGGTCTGGCTGCTGACGCTCCTGATCGGCTTCACGATCGCCTATTTCCTGGCCTTCCACGTCCAGTCCGTCACCGTCCAGATGACGCTGGCGGTGATCTGCACGATCCCGTTCTGGACCTCCAACGTCATCCGCATGATCTCGTGGATCCCGCTGCTCGGCCGCAACGGGCTCGTCAACCAGACCCTGATGAGCATGGGGGTGATCCGGCAGCCGCTGGAATGGCTGCTCTACTCGGATTTCGCGGTGGTGCTGGCCTTCGTGCACCTGTTCACCTTCTTCATGGTGATCCCGATCTTCAACAGCATGGCGCGCATCGACAAGCGCCTGCTCGAGGCGGCCTATGACGCCGGCGCCACCGGCTGGCAGACATTGTGGAACGTCGTCATCCCGCTGGCCAAGCCCGGCATCGTCATCGGCTCCATCTTCGTGATCACCATCGTGATGGGCGACTTCGTCACCGTGGGCGTGATGGGCGGCCAGCAGATCGCCTCGGCCGGCAAGATCATCGAGACGCGCCTCAACGCGCTGCAATTCCCTCCGGCCGCCGCCAATGCGGTGATCCTGCTGGCGATCACGCTCCTGATCATCACGGCCCTGAACCGCTTCGTCGACATCCGCAAGGAACTCTGAGATGCGTGAAGGCAGGCCGGCGTCGTTCTACTGGCTGGCGGCGTTCTTCGCCGCCTTCGTGCTGTTCCTCTACGGGCCGATGATCGCCATCGTGGTCCTGAGCTTCCAGGGCCCGTCGGGCGGCCTCACCTTTCCGCTGAACGGCCTTTCCCTGCACTGGTTCGAGCGTTTGTGGAGCGGCGGCGGCATCGTCGACATCAAGTCGGCCTTCGTCCGGTCGCTGCAGCTCGGCCTCGTCGTGATGGCGCTCACCGTCGTGCTCTCGGTGCTGGCGGGGCTCGCCTTCCGCAAGAGGTTCGTGGGCCAGAACATGCTCTTCTACGTCACCGTCGCCAGCCTGATCGTGCCCTCGATCGTGACCTCGCTCGGCATCGCCCTGCAGTTCCGCCTGCTTGACGACGCCGTGAAGGCGGTCGCGCCGCCCTGGCTGGCGGAGGGCTACGGCACCATGATGGGGCTCTTCACCTCGGCCCTGGGCGCGCATCTCACCTGGACGCTCCCCTTCGGCCTGCTGATCATGTTCGCGATCTTCAACCGCTTCGATTCCCGCTACGAGGAGGCCGCGCGCGACCTCGGCGCCACGCCCTGGCAGACCTTCCGCTTCGTCATCCTGCCCATCATCCTGCCTTCGCTGGTCGGCGTGGGGCTGTTCGGGTTCACGCTGTCCTGGGACGAGATCGCCCGCTCCTCGCAGTCCGTGGGCGAGAAGAACACGCTGCCCCTGGAGCTCCAGGCCTTGACCACCACGGTGACGACGCCCGAGATCTACGCGCTCGGGACCGTCACCACCGGCGTGTCGTTCCTGGTCATCGGCGTGGCGCTCGCATCCATCCTGGCGCTGCGCGCCCGCCAGGCCCGGCAGGGCTCCGACGCCGGCAAGGGAATGGTCTGAACCGATGCGGATCGCCGTCGTCAACCCCAACACCACGGCCAGCATGACGGCCAAGATCGGCGCCGCCGCCCGGGCCGTCGCCGCCCCCGGGACCGAGATCCTGGCCGCCCAGCCGGAGACCGGGCCCGCCTCGATCGAGGGCTTTTGGGACGAGGCCTATTCGGTCCCGGGCCTGCTGGTGGAGATCGCCCGGGCCGAGAAGGCCGGCGCCGACGCCCATGTGATCGCCTGCTTCGACGACACCGGCCTGGAAGCCGCCCGCTGCGCCGCCCGGGGCCCGGTGATCGGCATCGGCGAGGCCGCCTTCCACCTGGCGAGCCTGCTGGCGCATCGCTTCTCCGTGGTGACGACGCTCTCGCGCTCGATCCCGGCCATCGAGAACAACCTGCTGCGCTACGGGCTCGACCGCCGTTGCGCGCGGGTGCGGGCCTGCGAGATCCCGGTACTGGGGCTGGAGGATCCCGCCTCCGACGCCTCGGCCCGGATTGGCGAGGAGATCGAGCGCGCCAAGGCGCAGGACCACGCCGAGGCCATCGTGCTGGGCTGCGCCGGCATGGCGGATCTTGCGGCCCGGCTCTCCGAGCGGCACGGGTTGCCCGTCGTGGACGGCGTCGCGGCGGCCGTGAAGCTGGCCGAGAGCCTCGTCGCGCTGGGGCTTCGCACGTCCAAGATCGGGGGCTATGCTCCGCCCTTGCCCAAGGCCTTCGCGGGCGGCGCGCCCGAGGGAGCGCCAGGACGCTAGGTCCTGCCTGATGACCGAGATCACCATCCGCCCGATGCAGCATGACGACCTCGCGCTGGCGCTCGACTGGGCGGCCGCGGAGGGATGGAACCCCGGCCTCGGCGACGCGGCCGTGTTCCTGGCGACGGATCCTGGCGGCTTCCTGATGGCCTTCGTCGGCGCAGAACCGGCCGCCGCCATCTCGGTCGTGCGCTATGGCGAGAGCCTGGGCTTCCTGGGCCTCTATATCGCCGCGCCCGCCTTCCGGGGCCGCGGGATCGCCCGGGCCTTGTGGGACGCCGGCATGGAGACCCTGTCCGGCCGGGTGGTGGGGCTGGACGGCGTGCCGGCGCAGCAGCCCAATTACCGCAAGAGCGGCTTCGAACTCGCCTGGCGAAACGTGCGCTACGAGGGGCTGTCGCGCTGCGACATGCCGCTCGATCCGCGCCTCGCGCGCATCGGGCAGGGGCTCATGCCGTCGATCCTGGCCTATGACCGCGCCTGCTTCGGCGCGCCCCGGGAGGCGTTCCTCGCCGGATGGCTCCGCGGCGGCAGGCGCACCGGATACGCCCTCGTCGATTCCGGCGAGACGCTGGGCTACGGCGTCATCCGCCCCTGTCGCGAGGGGCACAAGATCGGCCCGCTCTTCGCCGACGACGCCCATGCGGCGGACCTGATCTTCCGGGCGCTGGCGTCGGCCGTGAAGGGCCAGACCGTCGTTCTGGACCCGCCCGAGCCGAACGCCGAGGCGCTCGACCTCGCCGAGCGCCACGACCTCTCCCCGTCCTTCGAGACCGCCCGGATGTATCGCGGCCCGGCGCCCGACCTGCCGGTCGGGCGCATCTTCGGGATCACCACCTTCGAGCTGGGCTAGCCGCCGAGCTCGCCGCTCAGCACGGAGCCGAACAGGTTCCATTTCTCGCCGTCGAACGACATCATCTGCATCTGCTCGATCGGGAAGAAATCGGTCGGGCTCGTGGTCATCGTGATGCCGGGGATGAGCACGTTCAGCGGCACGTTCTTCATGTTGGCGGCCTGCCGCATGACGTTGTCGCGAGTCAGGTCGTCGCCGGCCTGTTTCAGCACCTGCACGAGGGTCTGGGCGGAGGCGTAGCCGTAGACCGTGAAGCTGGAGGTGCGGTCGCCGTCCGGAAAATACTTGTCCATGAAGGCGGACCACTCCTTCATGCCGGCGTCATCCTTCCAGGCCGGGTCGGTGGCGTCCTTCAGATAGGCGGTGGAGAGGACGCCCTTGGCGTTCTCGAATCCGGCCGGCTTCATCACCGAGCCCACCGAGTTCGACACGTTGTTGACGATGTGCAGGGGCTTCCAGCCGAGTTCGCCCACCTTGCGGATGGCCTGGGCGGCGAATTTCGGCGTCGCCACATTGACCAGGATGTCGGCGCCGGACGCCTGCAGCTTGACGATCTGCGAGTCGACGGTCGGCTCGGAGACCTCATAGCCGGCCTCGGCGACGATCATCGACGCCTTGGCGCCGAGTCCGTCCTTGAGGCCCTTCAGCAGGTCCTTGCCATAGTCGTCGTTCTGGAAGAGCACGGCGATCTTGCCGGCCGGCTTGGTGTCCAAGATGTATTTGGCGTAGATGCGCCCTTCGGACTGGTAGTTCGGCTGCCAGCCCATGGTGTAGGGCGAGGTCTTGGGATTGTCGCCGAAGCGCGTCGCCCCGGTGGCGACAAAGAGCTGCGGCGTCTTCTTGGCATTCATGTATTTCTGGATGGCGGCGTTGGAGGCGGTGCCGAGCGGCTGGAAGATGAGCAGGACCTCGTCGCTCTCCACCAGCTTGCGCGCCTGCTCCACCGTCTTGGGCGGCGAGTAGCCGTCGTCATAGGAGATGAAGGTGATCTTGCGGCCGTTGATCCCGCCCTCGGCGTTGATCTTGTCGAAATAGGCCTTCTGCGTCTTGGCGATCAGCGCATAGGCGGAGGCCGGCCCACTATACGGCATGATGTTGCCGATCTTGATCTCGGAGTCGGTCGCGCCGACGTCGTACTTCTTCTGAGCCCAGGCGGGCGCGGCGAACAGGATCGCGGCGCCGAGCGCGGCGAGGCCGATGCGTGCTGGTGTCATGGTGGCGTCCTCCAAGGTCAGGCCTTGCCGTTCGGCCCTGTTTTGATGAATCGATGCTTGAAACGCTGGTAGAGGCCAGCCGCCCCGCTGGGCGCGAGCGTGATGATCAGGATCAGCAGCACGCCATAGACGGCGCCGGACAGCCCCTTGGACAGATGCTCGGCGACGTTCGGGATGAACATCACGAAGGCCGCCCCGATCAGCGCGCCCGGCAGCCAGCCGACGCCGCCCACCACGAGGCCGACGAAAAGCGAGACGGAGAGCGGGAAGGTGAAGCTGTCCGGCGCCACGAACTGCACCACTATGGCCCCGAGCGCGCCGGCCACGCCCGTGTAGAAGGCGCTGAGCCCGAAGGCGAGCGACTTGAACAGCGCCGTGTCGACGCCCATCGAGCGGGCCGCGATGGGGTTGTCGCGGATCGCCATGAGGGCGCGCCCGCTGCGGCTCGCCACGATGTTGCGCGCCGCCGCGTAGAGCGCCGCCCCCGCGGCGAGCGTGAAGTAGAAAAGCCACTGGTCCTGGCTCAGCGGCAAGCCGAACGGCGCGTCCGGCTTGACGATGACGATGCCCTGGACACCCCCTGTCCATCCCTCGAACGGACCGAGCTTCAGGAATTGCGGCGTCGCGACGGCCAGCGCGAAGGTGGCGAGCGCCAGATAGACGCCCTCCAGCCGGAGCGCCGGCAGGCCGAACAGGAAGCCGGCGACGAAGCAGACGGCCCCCGCCGCCGGGAGCGTCCAGGCGTAGCCGACGCCGAAATGCTCCATCAGGATGGCGGAGGTGTAGGCCCCGATGGCGTAGAAGGCGCCGTGCCCCAGCGAGAATTGGCCGCTGAAACCTGTGAGCAGGTTCAGCCCCAGGATCGCGATGGCGTAGACCAGCACCATGGTGAGCTGGAAGACGAAGAAGTTCTTCAGGACGAGCGGCGCCAGCGCCAGGGCGGCGACCACCAGGAGCGTCATCGCCGCGCCCGCGGCAGGCCGGCGCGCGCCCGCGCCGCGCAGGGCTGCGCGGGCGTGCGGGAGTTCGGCGCCCTGTTCGATCGTCATCAGACCCTCTGGACGCTGAGCCGGCCGAAAAGGCCGTTCGGGCGCACGACGAGCACGCCGACGATGAGGAAGAGCGCGATCGGCAGCTTCAGCTCGCCGCCGATCACCGGGATGTAGGTGCCGGCCAGGTTCTCCACGACGCCGACCGCAAAGCCGCCCAGCACCGCCCCGCCCGGGCTGTTGAGCCCGCCCAGCACCGCTCCGGCGAAGCCGTAGAGCAGGATGGAGAGCATCATGTTGGGCTCCAGGAACACCACCGGGGCGATCAGCATGCCGGCGATGGCCCCGATGGCGGCCGCCATGCCCCAGCCCAGCGCCACCATCCAGCCGACGCGCACGCCGACGAGCCGCGCCGATTCCGGGTTGGCCGCCGCCGCCCGCATCGCCAGCCCCACGCGGGTGAACCGGAAGAAGCCGTACAGGAAGCCCAGGATGGCCAACGTGGTGGCGATCATGCCCACCTGGTGCGAGCCGATGAGGTGCGACCCCATGAACGGCGCGGAGCCGAAGGGGCTCGGAAACGGCTTGACGGTGAAGTCCCAGATGAACCCGGCGAGGCTGTTCAGGATCGCGTAGAGCGCGATGAACACCACCACATGGCTCAGCACCGGCGCGTTCTTGAGGGGCTTGAACACGACCCGCTCGATCGCGATCCCGCCCACGAAGGAGAGCGCCACCGTGGCGACGAAGGCCGCCCAGTAGGGCGCGCCCCACCGCATCAGCTGCCAGGCGATGAAGGTGGAGAACATCGCCATCTCGCCCTGGGCGAAATTCAGGTGGTCGATGGCCTGGTAGATCATCACCACGGCCAGCGCCATGCAGGCGTAGATCGCGCCGCTCGCCAGCCCGGACAGGATCTGCTGGAGGAGAAGGTCCATCCCTAATACCCCAGATAGGCTTTGCGGACGCCCTCGTCCTGCCGGATCGCGGCCGCCTCGCCCGCCATCACGATCGAGCCCGTCTCGATCAGATAGGCGTCGCCGGCGAGATCCAGCGCGAGTTCGGCGTTCTGCTCGACGATCAGCATGCTGACGCCCTGGTCCCGGTTCACGGCGGCGAAGATGTCGAAGAGCTCGCGCACGATCAGCGGCGCGAGCCCGAAGGAGGGCTCGTCCAGCAGCATCAGCCGCGGCCTCAGCATCAGCGCGCGCGCCACCGCCAGCATCTGCTGCTCGCCGCCCGACAGCGCCCCGGCCTGCTGCATCCGGCGCGCCTTCAGGATCGGGAAGGTGGCGTACATCCGCTCCATGTCGTCGCGGATGGCGGCGTGGTCGCGGCGCGTCATGGCGCCGAGCTGCAGGTTCTCCTCCACGGTGAAGCGGCCGAAGGTGCCGCGGCCCTGGGGCACATGCGCGACGCCCATCCGGCAGACGTCCTCGGTGGACCGGCCGATGACGAGCTCGCCGCCCAGCGTGACCTCGCCCGTCGCCCGGACCATGCCGCACAGCGCCCGCAACGTCGTGGTCTTGCCCGCCCCGTTGGCGCCCAGAAGGGCCGTGATGCCGCCTTCGCGCAGGGTGAAGTCGAGCCCGTGCAGCGCCTGCACGGGACCGTAATAAGCCTTCAGGCCCCGCACCTCGAGAAGCGCGGTCATGCGGCCCTGTCTCCCAGATAGGCGCGGATCACCGCCGCGTCCCGCTGCACCTGCGAGGGCGTGCCCTCCGCCAGCTTGCGGCCGAAATTGAGCGCGACGACGCGGTCCGCCGTCGACATCACGAGGCCCATATGATGCTCGACCAGCAGCACCGAGACGCCGCGCTCGTCCCGGATGCGCCGGATGAGGCGCCCCAGTTCGCGCACCTCGTCATGGTTCAGCCCGCCGGCCGGCTCGTCCAGCAGCAGCAGCCGCGGCTGGGCCGCGAGCGCCCGGGCGAGCTCCACCCGCTTCTGCGTCCCGAAGGGCAGACCGGCGACCGGCAGGTCGGCGACGGCCTCCAGGTCGAGCCAGGCCAGGATCTCCGCGACGCGCTCGCGCAGGGCGGCGTCGGCGCGCCTTGCCCAGGGCAGGCGCAACGCGTCGCTGATCAGGTCCGACCGGGTGCGGGCGTGCCCGCCCACCATGGCGTTGTCGAAGGCCGAGAGCCGGGAAAACAGCGCCACGTTCTGGAAGGTGCGGCCGATCCCGATCTCGGCGATCCGATGCGCCGGGCGCGTCAGGATGCTGCGGCCCGATAGCGCGATCTCGCCGGAATTGGGGTGGTAGAGGCGGCTCAGGCAGTTGAACAGCGTCGTCTTGCCGGCCCCGTTCGGGCCGATGAGCCCCAGGATGTGCCCATCCTGCTGGTCGAAGCTGACCCCGTCCAGCGCCACGATGCCGCCGAACGAGACCCGCACGTCCTGGACGCGCAACAACGGATCGGCGCTCCCGCTCATGCGCGGACCGGCCGAGGCTGCTGGGCGAAGGGGGCGGTCGCGCGGATGCGCTCAGCCCGTCTCCTCGGCGATGTCAGCAAGATGGGTCCCTCCCTGGTGCGTGCGGGCCGGTTGGCGGCCTCTGGCGTTGCGCGGCCCTGCTCCATCGGGAACCGGGCCTCCGTTCAGCGTGGCCTCGACGGCGCTCACCATGGCGGCGAGGCGGGGGCCGATGTCATTCTCCAGCCGGTCGCGGGTGAAGCGGAACGCCGGCGCCCCGCAGTTGAAGGCCAGGGGCCGGCTGCCGTCGCGCGGCGTCAGCGGGACGCCCACCGAATGCACGTCGTCCTGCCACTCGCCTTCCGAGACGGTGAAGCCGCGCCGGGCGAAGTCCTCCAGCGCCCTCTCGACGCCGTCGCGCACCGAAGGCCAGCGCTCGCCGAAGCGCGGCGCCATGCTGTCGTAGAGCTCGGCCCGCTCGTCCGACGGCAGCGCCGCCAGAAAGGCGCGCCCCATCGCGGTCGTCGCCATTGGGATGCGCGAGCCGATGTCGAGGCGCACCGTGAGGGCCGTGTCGCTGCGCGCCTGGGCCACATAGATCATGCTGTTGCGGTCGCGCCCGCCGAGCGCCACGGCCCCGCCGGCATAGTCGGCCAGCTCCTGCATGTGCGGCTGCGCGACATGGCGGATGCCGATATTGGCCAGCGCCGAGTAGCCGATCGCGAGCGACGCGGGGGCGAGTTCATACTTGCCGAAGCGCGGGACAGCCGTGAGATAGCCGAGCTTCGTCAGCGTGTAGGTGAGCCGCGTCACGGTCGGCTTCGGCAGGCCCGTGCGGGCCGCGATCTCGTGGTTGCCGAGCAGGCCGTCATGGGGCCTGAACGCCCGCAGGACGTCCAGTCCGCGCGCCAGCGCCACCACGAATTTGCGGTCGCCCTCCGCGCTGTCGTCCTCGTCCCGGTCCGGCATCCCGCTCCTCTGGTCCGCCCTCGCCGGGGCGTTGACAGGAAGCTCACCAGACTTCTAGCCTGCTCGTCAAGATGCGAAACGCCATTCCGCACTGCGGAACTGATGGGAGGCAGACGTGACCGCTCGGCCCGCGACGGATCAGACCGCGTGACCGGGCGCGCCCCTTTCGCGTGGGAAAAATCCTATGCGCCCGGCGCCCGCTGGGACGCGCCGATCGCGCGCTGCACGCTGCCGCAGCTGCTCGACCGCGCGGTGGCCCGCTATGGCGACGGCGTCGCGATCGAGTTCCGCGACGTGAGCCTGAGCTTCGCGGAGCTCGGCCGCCGCGTCGACGCGATGGCGGCCGCCCTGCTCCGCGCCGGCCTGGGGCCCGGGGCCACGGTGGCGCTCTATCTGCCGAACACGCCCTGGCACCCGGCGGCCTTCTTCGGAGCCAGCCGGGCGGGCGCGCGGATCGTCCATCTCAGCCCGCTCGACGCCGAGCGCGTGCTGGCGCACAAGCTGCGCGACAGCGGCGCCCGCACTCTCTTCGCCACCGATCTGGGGACGAGCCTCCTGCCCACGGCGGTCCGCCTGCTCGACGCCGGGCTGCTGGACCGCGTCATCGTCGGCGAGGACGCCGCCTGGGGCGGGGACGGCCCCAGGACGGCCCTGCCCGACCGCCCGGACGTAATCCCGGTTTCGCGCTTCGCGGCCGCCGCGAGCCCGCCCCCGTCCTGGCCGGAGCAGTCCATCGACGACGTCGCGCTGCTGCAATACACCGGCGGGACGACCGGCCTGCCGAAGGGGGCCATGCTGACCCACGGCAACCTGACCGCGGCCGTGTCGATGTACAACGCCTGGCTGGAGGGCCAGGGCCTGTCCCGGCCTGGCGCCGACCGGGTCATCGGCGTCCTGCCTCTCTTCCACATCTACGCGCTCACCACGATCCTGCTGCGCCAGATCGACCGGGGGAACACCATCCTGCTGCGCGCCCGCTTCGATGTGGAGCAGACGATCCGCGACATCGAGCAGGGCCGCGCGACCTCCTTCCCGGGCGTCCCCACGATGTGGATCGCGCTCGCCAACCATCCGGGCGTCGACAAGGTGGACTTCTCGTCGATGATCCATTGCGCCTCCGGCGGCGCGCCCCTGCCGGTGGAGGTGGCGCGGCGCTTCGAGCGGCTCACCGGCCGCAGGCTGGTGGGCGGCTGGGGCATGACCGAAACCTCACCGGCCGGCACGAACCTCCCTGAGAACGGCCCGTCCAAGCCCGGCACGATCGGCATCCCGCTCCCCGGCGTGGAGCTCGACATCGTGTCGCTGGACGACCCGACGCGCACGCTGCCCCCCGGCGAGGTGGGCGAGTTGCGCGTCCGCGGGCTCAACGTCACCAAGGGCTACTGGAACCGCCCGGAGGAAACCGCGCAGTCCTTCGTGGGCGACCGCTTCCTCACTGGCGACGTCGGCTATATGGACGAGGACGGGTTCTTCTTCATCGTCGACCGCAAGAAGGACATGATCATCTCGGGCGGCTTCAACGTCTATCCGCAGATGATCGAGCAGGCGATCTACGAGCACCCCGCCGTCGCCGAATGCATCGTGCTCGGCGTGCCGGACGAGTACCGGGGCGAAGCCGCCAAGGCCTTCGTGACCCTGCGCGACGGCGCCGAGCCGTTCTCGATGGACGATCTCAGGCTCTTTCTCGCCGACAAGGTCGGCAAGCACGAAATGCCGACCGCGCTGGAGTTTCGGGCCTCGCTGCCGCGCACTCCGGTCGGCAAGCTCTCGCGCGCCGAACTGCGCAAGGAAGCCTCGCCCTGACCGGCGTCTTCCGCACGGAATGGTTTAGGGATAAACGGTCTTAACGAGGCCAAGCCAACAGGACGCACGCCATGGACCTGCGCTTCACCGACAAGGAGCTCGCCTTCCGGGACGACGTCCGCGCCTTCTTCAAGCAGGCGCTGCCGCCGCAGATCCGCGACAGGATCACGTCCGGGCATCACCCCACCAAGGACGACCTCGTCACCTGGCAGCGCATCCTGAACGCCAAAGGCTGGGCCGTGCCCCACTGGCCGCGCGAGTGGGGCGGCACGGACTGGACGCCGGTCGAGCAGTATATCTTCCAGGAGGAGATGCAGATGGCGCCGGCCCCGCAGCCGCTGCCCTTCGGCGTCAACATGGTCGCGCCCGTGATCTACACCTTCGGCAGCGAGGCCCAGAAGCAGCGCTTCCTGCCCCGCATCGCCAATATCGACGACTGGTGGTGCCAGGGCTTCTCGGAGCCCGGCGCCGGCTCCGATCTCGCCTCGCTGAAGACGCGCGCCGAGCGCCAGGGCGACCACTATGTCGTCAACGGCCAGAAGACCTGGACCACGCTGGCGCAATACGCCGACTGGATCTTCTGCCTCGTGCGCACCGACCCCGCCGCCAAGAAGCAGATGGGCATCTCCTTCCTTCTCATCGACATGACGACGCCCGGCGTCACCGTGCGGCCGATCCAGACCATCGACGGCGGGGCCGAGGTCAACGAGGTCTTCTTCGACGACGTGCGCGTGCCGGTCGAGAACCTCGTCGGCGAGGAGAACAAGGGTTGGGACTACGCCAAGTTCCTGCTCGGGAACGAGCGCGTGGGCATCGCCCGCGTCGGCGTCTCCAAGGAGCGCATCCGCCGCATCAAGCAGCTCGCCGCGATCGAACTCGCCGGCGGACGCCCGCTGATCGAGGACCGGCGCTTCCGCGAGAAGCTCGCCGCCGTCGAGATCGAGCTCAAGGCGTTGGAGATCACCCAGATGCGGGTCGTCGCGGCCGAGGGCCGGCGCGAGCGCGGCAAGCCGGACCCGGCCTCATCGGTGCTGAAGATCAAGGGCTCCGAGCTGCAGCAGGCCACCACCGAGCTGCTCATGGACGTCATCGGCCCCTATGCGATGCCCTATGACCCCCATTCGGAGGAAGGCTCCAACGAGCCGCCGGTCGGGCCGGACTGGGCGGCCATGATCGCGCCGAACTACTTCAACACCCGCAAGGTCTCGATCTATGGCGGCTCGAACGAGATCCAGAAGAGCATCATCGCCAAGGCCGTTCTGGGGCTCTGACACATGGATTTCGATCTCACCGAAGAGCAGCGGATGCTGAAGGACAGCGTCGGGCGCCTCCTCGCCGACGCCTATGACTTCGACGCCCGCAAGCGCATCGTGGACTCCGAGCCCGGCTACAGCCCCGCCGTCTGGGCGCAGTTCGCCGAGCTGGGCCTGCTCGGCCTGCCCTTGGCCGAGGAGGACGGCGGCTTCGGGGGCGGACCTGTCGAGACCATGATCCTGATGGAGGCCTTCGGCCACGCCCTCGTGGTGGAGCCCTACCTCGCCACCGTGGTGCTGGCCGGGGGGCTCATCCGCCACGCGGGGAGCGCCGAGCAGAGGGCCGCGCATTTGCCCGCCATTGCGGCTGGCGAGTTGCGCATGGCCTTCGCGCATGCCGAGCGCCAGGCGCGCTACGATCTCTTCGACGTGGCCACGACGGCCACGCGCGACGGCGCGGGCTGGCGCCTCGACGGCCAGAAGGGCCTCGTGCTGCATGGCGACGGGGCCGACAGGCTCGTCGTCTCGGCCCGCACGGCCGGCTCCCCGCGCGACCGGGACGGGATCGGCCTCTTCCTGGTCGACGCGAACGCTCCCGGGGTGAGCCGCCGGGGCTATCCGACGCAGGACGGCCATCGCGCCGCCGAGATCGCGCTGTCGGGCGTGCACGTCCCCGGCGAGGCTGCGATCGGCGACCCCGGCGCGGCCCTGCCGCTCATCGAGCGCGTCACCGACGAAGCCATCGCGGCGCTCTGCGCCGAGGCGGTGGGCTGCATGGAGGAAATGCAGGCGATCACGGTCGATTACCTCAAGACGCGCCAGCAATTCGGGACGACCATCGGCTCGTTCCAGGCGCTGCAGCACCGCGCCGCCGAAATGGTGGTGGCGCTGGAGCAGGCCCGCAGCATGGCGATGTTCGCCACCATGACGGCGGCGTCGCCCGACCCCGCCGAGCGCGCGGCCGCAGTGGCGGGCGCCAAGGTGCAGATCGGCCGCTCGGGCCGGTTCGTCGGCCAGCAGGCGATCCAGCTCCATGGCGGCGTGGGAATGACCATGGAGTACAAGATCGGGCATTATTTCAAGCGCATGACGATGATCGACACGCTCTTCGGCGACGCCGACCACCATCTTTCCCGGGTGGCGGACGCCGGCGGGCTGATCAACGTCTAGGCGCGGCCGTCCCGCCCCGCATTTCAGCCGTCCGCCCGCCCTGGCGGCCTTTTTCCGAGGAGCCGATGCCGCTTCCCGCCATCCTGCAAGGCAGCCTCAGCCTGCCCGTCATCGGGTCGCCGATGTTCATCGTGTCGACCCCCGACCTCGTCATCGCGCAGTGCCTGGCGGGGGTGGTGGGGTCGTTCCCGGCGCTGAACGCCCGGCCCAAGGAGGAGCTGGAGCCCTGGATCCTGCGCATCAAGGGCGAGCTCGCGGCCGCCCGCGCGCTGCACCCGGCGCGCCCGATCGCGCCCTTCGCGGTGAACCAGATCGTCCACGCCTCCAACGACCGGCTCGACCATGACGTCGACCTGTGCGTGAAGCACGAAGTCCCCATCATCATCACCAGCCTGCGGGCGCCCGGCGCCGTGGTCGACCGCATCCACGGCTATGGCGGCCTCGTCTTTCACGACGTCATCTCGATCCGGCACGCCGAGAAGGCGCTGGCGGAGGGCGTGGACGGCCTCATCCTGGTCTGCGCCGGCGCGGGCGGGCACGCCGGGCCGCTCAGCCCCTTCGCGCTGGTGGGCGAGGTGCGCAAATTCTATGACGGCCCGATCATCCTGTCGGGTTCGATCGCCAACGGGCGCTCGATCCTGGCCGCCCAGGCGATGGGAGCCGACCTCGCCTATATGGGCACGCGCTTCATCGCCACTCGCGAGGCCAACGCCGATCCGCGCTACAAGGTTATGATCGTGGACGCCTCGGCGGCCGACATCGTCTACACGCCGCTGTTCACGGGCGTGCCTGGCAACTACCTGAAGCCCAGCGTCGCCCTGCAGGGGCTCGACCCGGACAACCTGCCGACGGCCGACAAGACCGCGATGAATTTCAGCGCCGGCAAGGGCAAGGCCTGGCGCGACATCTGGGGCGCTGGGCAGGGCGTGGGGCTGGTCGACGACGTGCCCGCCACGGCCGACCTCGTCGCCCGCCTGCGCGACGAGTATGCTGCCGCCCGTTCGGCCCTGGCGGCCCAGGCTTCGCCGTTCTGACCCGGCCTTGGAGTGACCCATGACAGATCCCATTCGCCGCTCCATGCCCGCTTCCGGCCTGCTCCAGCTGGAGATCAACCGCCCGGAGCGCCGCAACGCGCTGAACGCCGCCGCCTATGAGGGCCTGATCGCCGGGCTGGCCGACGCCGCGGCGGACGACGCCGTCAGGGTCGTGGTCCTGACCGGGGCGGAGCGCTGCTTCACCTCCGGCAACGACATCGCCGACTTCATGACCCGGGCCGAGGAGCCCGGCGGCCACGCGGCGATCCGCTTCCTGCGCGCCATCGCGTCCTTCGACAAGCCGGTCGTGGCCGCCGTCGAGGGCTTCGCCATCGGCATCGGCACGACCATGCTGCTGCATTGCGACCTCGCTTATGCGGGCCGCTCCGCGCGCTTCAAGCTGCCCTTCGTGCCGCTCGGCATCTGCGCCGAGGGCGCCTCGACGCTGCTGCTGCCCCAGGTCGCGGGCGCGAAGCGCGCGTCCGAGATGCTGCTGCTGGGGGAAGAGTTCTCCGGCGAGGCCGCCGCCCGGGACGGGCTCGTCAACGAGGCGGTCGAGGACGGCCAGGCCCTCCCCCGCGCGCTCGAACGCGCGACCGCGCTCGCCGCCCTGCCGGCGCCCTCCGTGCTGGCCACCAAGGCGCTGCTGCAGAAGGCCCGCCGGGCCGCCACGCTGGAGACCATCGCGGCCGAGGCGGCGGAGTTCGACCGGCTGCGCCGGCTGCCCGAGACGCAGGCCCGCTTCGCGGCCTTCATGAGCAAGGGCTGATCCCGGCGCGCTATCTCGGGAGCGGATGCTTTCGCAGGAAGTTGAAGTCGCAGCCGTGCTCGGCCTGGAGCACCTCGTCCCAGTAGAGCTTCTTGTAGCCGCGCTCGGGCGCCGCGTGGGGCGGGCTCCAGCCCTGTCGGCGGCGGGCGAGTTCGGCCTCGTCGACCAGCAGGTCGATGCGCCCCGCCGCGACGTCGAGCGCGATCCGGTCGCCGTCGCGCACCAGCGCCAGCGGGCCGCCTTCGGCCGCCTCCGGGCTGATATGCAGCACGATCGAGCCGAAGGCCGTGCCGCTCATGCGAGCGTCGGAGATGCGCACCATGTCCTTCACGCCGGCGGCCGCCAGCTTGCGCGGGATCGGGATGTAGCCGGCCTCCGGCATCCCGGGGGCCCCTTTCGGGCCGGCGTTCTGCAGCACCAGCACGTCGTCGGCCTTCACGTCGAGGTCCGGCGCGTCGAGCCGCTCCGCCATGTCGGCCAAGGACGAGAACACCACGGCCCGGCCCTCGTGCCGGAGCAGAGCCGGCGTCGCGGCGGCCTGCTTGATCAGCGCGCCGTGGGGGGCCAGGCTCCCGCGCAGCACCCGCAGGCCGCCGCCCTGGTGGATGGGCCGCGACACCGGGCGGACGACGTCCTGCTCCCAGCCCGGCGGCGCGGCGTCGATCTCCTGGCCGAGCGTCCGGCCCGTGACGGTGAGGCTCTGGGTCTCCAGATGGCCGCTGATCTCGCGCAGGATCGCAGCGAGCCCGCCCGCGCGGTGCAGGTCCTCCATGTAGTGCTGGCCCGAGGGCTTCAGGTCGACCAGCACCGGCGTCTCGACGCCCATGCGGTCGAACTTGTCCATGTCGAGCTCGACGCCGAGCCGGCCCGCGATGGCCACCAGGTGGATGAGGCCGTTGGTCGATCCGCCGATGGCCTGCAGCACGCGCAGCGCATTGTCGAACGCGCCCGCCGTCATGATCTGCGACGGCCGAAGCCCCTCGGCGGCCAGCGCCACCGCGCGCGCGCCGGTCGCTTCCGCATGGCGCAGGCGGTCCGCGTCGACGGCGGGGATCGCGGCCCCGCCGGGAAGCATCATGCCCAGCGCCTCGGCGCAGAGCGCCATCGTGCTGGCGGTGCCCATCACCATGCAGGTGCCAGGCCCCGGCGCGAGCTTGCCGCTGATCTCCTCGATCTCGTCCGCCCCGATGGCGCCCGCCCGGTGCTGGCCCCAGAGCCGGCGGCAATCCGTGCAGGCGCCGAGCCGCTCGCCCTTGTGCGAGCCGGTGATCATCGGCCCCGTCACGGTGAGGATCGCCGGGACGTCGGCGCTGCCCGCGCCCATCAGCAGCGCCGGAACGGTCTTGTCGCAGCCGCCGATGAGCACGACCGCGTCCATCGGTTGGGCGCGGATCATCTCCTCCGCGTCGATCGCCATCAGGTTGCGCAGGAACATGCTGGTGGGATGCGAGAAGGACTCGTGCATTGAAATGATGGGGAATTCGAGCGGCAGTCCGCCCGCCAGCATCACCCCGCGCTTGATCGCCTCGATCAGGTCCGGGACGTTCCGGTGGCAGGCGTTGTAGGCTGAGAAGGTGTTGGTGATCCCGATGATGGGCCGGGCGAGCGCGTCGTCCGAATAGCCCATCGCCTTGATGAACGCCTTGCGCAGGAAGAGCGAGAACTCCGCGTCGCCATATTGGGCGAGGCCCTTGCGCATGCCGGTCTGGGCGTCTGGCTTGGTCCTGTCCGACATCGGCGTCTCCCTGCTGCCTCGCCGCTTTCGCGGTCTGTTGTTCGCGACCACGCGTTTCTCGCACGTCTGGCGCGGCCCTTGATAGCCGGTTCCGGGGTCCCGACCTCAAAAGCGGACCTGCCATGAGCCATTGACATCGTGACCGCCGGCATGGTCCACGCGCATCATGGTGGACACGGCGCCGCCCGGCGCGCGAGACCGAGGCTGAACCCATGCAACTCCCGCAGAACGCCTTCAAGCGCGCCATCCTGGCCGGACGCCAGCAGATCGGCCTCTGGTGCAGCCTGCCCGGCGCCTACGCGGCGGAGGCCATGGCGGGCGCCGGCTTCGACTGGATGCTGCTCGACACCGAGCACTCGCCCGGCGACCCGCTGACCGTGCTGGCGCAGCTGCAGGCCGTCGCGCCCTACCCGGTCTCCCCCATCGTGCGGCCGGCCAGCAACGACGCGGTGCTGATCAAGCGCATCCTGGATTTCGGCGCCCAGACCCTGCTCATCCCCTATGTGCAGAGCGCCGCCGAGGCGCAGGCCGCGGTCGCGGCGATGCGCTATCCGCCGCGCGGCATACGCGGCGTCTCGGGCGTTACGCGCGCCACCGGCTTCGGCCGCATCGCCGGCTACGCCCGCCGCGCCGAGGAGGAGCTCTGCCTGCTGGTGCAGATCGAGACCCGCGAGGCGCTGGACCGCCTGGAGGAGATCGCGGGCGTGGACGGCGTCGACGGCGTCTTCATCGGCCCCGCAGACCTCGCCGCCAGCCTCGGCCATGTCGGCGAGGCCGGCCATCCAGAGGTGGTGGCCGCCATCGAGGACGCGATCCGGCGCATCCGCGCCTGCGGCAAGCCCGCCGGCATCCTGACGCCCGACAACGCCTTCGCGCAACGCTGCATCGAACTCGGCGCCGTCTTCACGGCCGTCGGAGTGGACGCCAGCATGCTGGCGCGGGCCGCCGAGGCCCTGGCCAAGCGGTTCAAGCCCTCCTGAGCCGTGCGGCACCCCGGACCGGCGTTGACCTTTCCGCCGCCTCGCCGATGATGCCTGCCCCGACACGCCCGACAAGGACAGCGCCATGACCCCATTCCGAACGCTCAGGGCGCTCGCCGCCGCATCACTCCTCATGGCGGGCGCGTCCGGCGCCCAGGCGGAAGTCGGCCAGGTGCGCATCTCCAAGGGCTTCGGAATTCTCTATCTGCCGCTGATCGTCATGGAGGACCAGAAGCTCCTGGAGAGCCGCGCCGAGAAGGCCGGCCTCGGCCCCCTCAAGGTGGAGTGGCTGACGCTCGACGGCGGCAACGTCATCAACGACGCCATGATGACGGGCGCGCTCGACTTCGCCGGCATCGGCGCGCCGGGCTTCATCACGCTGTGGTCCAAGGCGAAGGGCATCCCGAAGGTGGAGGTCGTGGGCGTGTCGGGGATGAGCTCGACCTCGCTCTGGCTCAACACCAACAAGGCCAGCATCACCGGCCTGAAGGACTTCACCTCCGCCGACAAGATCGCCATTCCGGGCATCCGGACGTCCCTGGCCGCGGTGGTGCTGGAAATGATGGTCGCCAAGGAGTTCGGGCGAGAGAACTACGGCAAGCTCGATCCCCTGACCGTCGGCCTCGCCCATCCGGACGGCGTGGCGGCGCTGATCGGCGGCAAGACGGAGATCACCGCCCACTTCACCTCCCCGCCCTTCCAGTATCTGGAGGTGAAGAGCCCCAATATCCGCCGCGTCGCGAACTCGGTCGACTATCTGGGCGGCATCACCCTCGACGTCACCTTCGCGCCCAAGCGCTTCGTCGACGCCAATCCCAAAACCACCCAGGCTTTCCTGGACGCGCTGGACGACGCCAACGCCCTTATCGCGGCCGACAAGCGTAAGGCCGCCGAGATCTTCGTCCGGAGCTCGAAGGTCAAGGTCGACGTCGACGAGGTCCTGAAGATGCTGGAGGACCCCGACACGCGGTTCTCCACCACGCCGACGGGCATGATGCAGTTCGCCGACTTCATGCAGCTGTCCGGGACCATCAAGACCAAGCCGGCCGTCTGGTCGGAGATGTTCCTCCCCGCCCTGCAGGGCCGTCCCGGCAGCTGAGGCCGATCTGGTCAGCCCTTCGGGGCCGCCTCCGGCAGGGGGTAATCCGTCGCGTTCAGCACCCATCCGGGCTTCAACGAGAAGTCGATCCGCGGCGGCGAGAAAATGTCGACGAGCTGGTTCACGCCCGGATCCATGCCGCGGGTCGTGTGGATCGCCGGCGGCGGGATGACGGTGACGGACGGGGTGCCGACGAACTCGTGCTCGTCGTTGCGCCACATCTTCATGTTGGGCGTCCACGGCCACCGCAGATGGTGGATGAAGGAGCCCTGCACCGAGAGCGAATATTGCTCGAAATCGTCGTGGTGGTGCGGCGACAGCTTGGTGATGTCGCGCGGTCCGGCCTGCGGGGCGAGGTAGTTCACCATGAAGGTGGTGCAGCGCCAGATCCGGCCGAAACGGCCCGGCTCGTCCGGCACGTCCAGGCTGTAGGTGCGGATCTTGAACCCGTCCGGCGGCGTCGGCCAGGCCTGGAAGGGCGGGATGTTGTGGTGCGGCTCGACATACGCGCCCGCATTCGAGCAGAGCGCCGCGAGGTCGGCCGAGCGGGTGGTGAACAGGCGCACGATGCGCCCGCCTTCCACCACCTCGACGACGCTGTCCCCGGGCGGCACGAAGGTCACCGAATAGCCGGCGACGGTCCTGGTCTCGCCCCCCGCCGTCACCCTCACGGACACGCCGGGGTCCGGCAGCAGCAACACCCACTCGTCGAGCTGGCCGCTTCGGCTGAAGCGCGCGCCGGCCTTCGCCTCCGAATAGCCGACCACGCCGTTCTGGCCTCGCATGTACCAGGTGCGGCCATCGGGGCCGCTCTCGGCGGGCTGCTCCTCGTAGAACTTCACGTAGTCGGCCGGCGAATAGGCCGTGAAGACGGGCGCGCTGGCCGGCGTGGCGGCGAGGCTCGCGCGGGGGTCGGACTTGTCATACATGATCGGACTCCGGAGACATGCGCCGGCGCTGGGGGCCGGCCGGGACGGCGGCGGCTCAGGCCGCCCGCCGGAAGCCTTTCAGGCCGGCGAAGATGCCGCTGGGGAAAAGCAGCAGCACCACCAGCAGCGTCGACAGCGCCGCGACGTTCTTGAATCCGGCCCCGAAGAGCACGATGGCGGCCGCCTGCAGCACCCCGAGCAGCACACCGCCCGCCAGCGCGCCGGCGGCGCTGCCGAAGCCGCCGATGATGGCCGCGATGAAGCCGTTGACGCCGAACGGCGTGCCGACATTGAAGGCGGTGACCTGCGTCGGCGTCACCAGGATGCCGGCCACGGCGCCGAGCGCGGCCGAGAGCGCGAAGGACACCAGCAGCATGCGCGAGACCGGAATGCCGAGCAGGGCCGCCGCCTCGCGGTTCTGCGAGCAGGCGCGCAACGCCCGCCCCGTGCGGGTGCGGGTGAAGAAGAGCCAGAGCAGCCCCACCATCAGGGCTCCGCAGCCCAGGATCCAGAACAGCTGGTAGCCCACCGCGACGTCGCCGAGCTTGAGCGGCCCGCCCTCCGTGAAGGACGGGATCGACCGCGGCTGGTCGCCCAGGGTCAGGATGGTGATCCGCTCGATCATGATCTGCGTCGCAAGCGTGGCCAGGATGATGGCGAACATGGTCGCGCCCCGGTTCCACATGGGCCGGACCACCAGCGTCTCGATCAGCATGCCGACCGCGGCGACGATCGGGACGGTCAGGATCGCGGCCAGAACGAGCGGGAGCCCGAGACGAGTGAGCAGGGCGTGGCACACCATGCCGCCCAGCATCACGAACACGCCCTGCGCGAAGTTCACGATGCCGCTGGCGTTGTAGATGACGCAGAACCCGATGCCGACGAGCCCGTAGATGAGCCCCACGCCGACGCCCGTCACGAGGCTCTGCAGCAGTTGCGTGATGTCAGCCATCGATCATCTCCACGCCGCCCAGATAGGCCGCGAGCACATCGGGATTGCGCCGGATCTCGTCGGGGGCGCCCTCGGCGATCGTCTTGCCGAAATCGAGCACCGCGATGCGCTGCGCCACCTTCATGACCAGCCCCATGTCGTGCTCGATCAGCAACACGGTCACGCCGCGGGCGTTGACGCGCTGGATCACGTCGGCCAGCGCCGCCGTCTCCTGCGTGTTGAGGCCGGCGGCGGGCTCGTCCAGCAGGATCAGCTTGGGATCGGCCGCCAGCGCGCGGGCGACCTCGAGCAGGCGTTGGCGCCCGTAGGGCAGCTTGTCGGCGACCAGGTCGCCCTGGTCGCCGAGGCCGACGAAGGCCAGCAACTCGCGTGCCTCGCGGGCGATGCGGGCGTCCTGCTCGCGCGCCCAGCGCGGGCGCAGGAGCGCGCTGAGCACGCCGCCGCGGGTGACGCGGTGAAAGCCGATCTCGACGTTCTCGGCCACCGTCAGGTCCTTGAAGAGCTGGACCAGCTGATAGGTCCGGATCAGCCCGCGCGACGCGATCGAGGCCTGCGGCAGCCCGGTGATCGGCTGGCCGTCGAACACCACCGCGCCCGAGGTCGGGACAAGCGCTCCCGCGATGGAGTTGAACAGGGTCGTCTTGCCGGCCCCGTTCGGGCCGATGACGGCGTAAATGGAGCCTTGCGGCACGTCGAAGCTGATCTGGTCGTTGGCCAGCAGGCCGCCGAACCGCATCGTGACGTTCTGGACGGAGAGCAGCGCCATCAGGGTCGCTCCCCCTTGGCGGCCTTGCCGCGGTCCAGCCACGGGCCGACCAGCGCGCCGAGGCCCGACAGACCCTTGGGGGCGAAGATCAGGATCGAGACCAGGATGATGCAGTAGGCGACGTCCTGCAGCTCCTTCAGGCCGCGCAGCGCTTCGGGGAGCAGGGAAACGATGACCGCCCCGACGACAGGGCCCCAGGTCGTCCCGATGCCGCCCAGATAGAGCATCGTGAAGCTGAGCACGACCATGGAGGTGCCGAAGACCTCCGGGCTGATGAAGCCGACGAAATGGGCGAAGAGCGAGCCCGCCACGGACCCGTAGGCCGCCGCGATCACAAAGGCGGCGAGCTTGTAGCGCGCCACGTTGACGCCGAGCGCCGCCGCCGCGGGCTCGCTGCCGGCGATCGCGGCCAGCGCGCGGCCGAAGCGCGAATGGCGCAGGCGGCTGGAGATCCACACGCCGAGCAGCAGGAAGCCGACCAGCACCACCAGCATCTGCTTCTCGCTGGCGAGCTCGTAGCCCAGGATCCCGAGGGGCGGAATGCCCGAATAGCCCATGTAGCCCTGGGTCAGGCTCGTCCACTCGATGGTGATCTCGTAGGTGATCAGCCCGAGCGCGAAGGTCGCCATCGCCAGATAGTGGCCGCGCAGCCGCAGCGTCGGGTAGCCGACCGCGAAAGCCACCAGCGACGACAGGCAGGTGGCCAGGACGAGGGCGATCAGCGGCTCCACCGCGTAGGTGGCGGTGAGAATGGCCGAGCAGTAGCCGCCCACCGCCGCGAAGGCGTTCTGGCCGAACGAGGCCTGGCCCGTATAGCCCATGAAGAAATTGAGCCCGGTCGCGAACACGCCGTAGATCGCCGCGAAACCCAGCACGGTGACGATGTAGCCGCTGGAGGTGAGCGCATAGGCCAGCAGGGCCAGCGCGGCCAGGACCGGGGCGGCGGGCGCGGCGAGGTCGCGCAAGCGAGACCTAGTGGAGGTAATAGCGGGCGAGGTCATGGTGGGACCTGATCTCGGAAGCGGGGAGTTCGGCCGCGATGCGCCCGAGCGAAAGCACGTAGACCCGCTTGGCCAGCTTCAGCGCCAGCGGGGCCTTCTGTTCGACGAGCAGGATGCCGAGGCCCCGCCGGTTCAATTCGCCGAGCGTGGACAGGATCTCTCCGGCGACGCGGGGCGCCAGGCCCAGCGACGGCTCGTCGAGCATCAGGAGTTTCGGTTCGGCCATCAGGGCGCGCCCGATCGCCAGCATCTGCTGCTCGCCGCCCGAGAGCGAGGACGAGATCTGCTCGACGCGCTCCTTCAGCCGCGGGAACAGCTCGAACACGGCGCCGAGCTGCTTGTCGATGTCGCCGCCCGGGCGCGTGTAGGCGCCGAGGATCAGGTTCTCGCGCACCGACATCTGGCCGAAGAGGCCTCGGCCCTCCTGCACCATGATGACGCCGAGCTCGGCCAGCTTGTGCGTCGGCAGGGCGGTGACGTCCCGGCCATCGAACATGATGCGGCCCTGCGCCGGCGTCAGCCGGGTGAGCGCGCGAAGCAGCGTCGTCTTGCCGGCCCCGTTGGGGCCGAGCACCGTGACCAGTTCGCCGCGCCCGACATGCAGGCTCGTCGGCTTGAGGGCGTGCACCCGGCCGTAATGAGCCGAGATCTCCGTGACTTCGAGCAGCGGCCCGCTCATTTCAGCGCCACGAACTTGCCGTCCCGCAGGACCCCGATCTCGAAGGGGTTCTTGGTGATGCCGACATGCTGCTCGGGTGAGAAGTTGAACTGCGCGAAGGCTCCCTGCGTGGAGGGCAGCGTCTCCAGCGCGTCGCGCATCGCCGGCCCTTCGAGCGACTTGGCCTTCTCGGCGGCGGCGGCGATCAGCATCAGGCTGTCCCAGGCGCGAGCGCCGGCGTTGGGATCGCGGTCGCCGTGCTTGGCCCGCCAGACCTTGAGGAAGCTCTCGGCCGCCTCCTTGGCGGACCCGGCCGGGATCGCGTCCGGGATCTGCACCCCGGGCGCCACGAACAGGAAGCGCTCGCCCAACACCTCGCCGGCCTGGCGGAAGGTGGCCCAGTCGTCGAGGCTCGCCATGAGGATCATCTTGTCGAGGCCGAGGGCCTTGATGTTCTTGGCGGTCGTCACCGTGGAGCCGCCCTGGCCCATCTTGACGATGGCGCCCGCGCCGGCGGCGTTCATGCGGCCGATCTGGACGCTGACGTCCGCGTCGTCCTGCTTGTAGGATTCGACCGCCACGACCTCCAGGCCCATGTCCTTGGCGATCTTGGAGCCGAGATCCTTCATCAGCATCGCATAGGGCGTGGGATCGTGCAGGATCCCGACCTTGCGGATGTCTGTCTTGTCCTTCAGGTGCTGGTAGCGGGCCTCGATCTCGAAACGCGGCGGCGGCAGCACGCTGAAGGCCCATTTCTGCTCCTCCGGCCGCTGCGGCAGGATCGAGCACAGCATCATCGGGATCTGGGCCCGAACGACCGAGCCCGCCGCCGCGAAATTGCCGGCCGAGACGCAGCCGCTGTCGAAGATCTGGACCTGGTCGTTGGACATCATCTTGCGGTAGCCGACGACGGCCTCCTGCGGCTCGGAGCGGTTGTCCTCCACCACGAGCTCGATCTTGCGGCCGAGCACGCCGCCCTTGGCGTTGATCGCTTCGGCGGCGAGCTGCAAGCCGTCGCGCCAGGCGCGGTCGTTGACGGCGGCGTAGCCGGTCAGTCCCACCGAGGAGCCGACCTTGTAGACCTGCTGGGCCAGGGCGGAGGTGGACGTGAAGGCGAGCAATGCTGCGGCGAGCGCCCCGAGACGGCGGTCCATCGGTTTCCTCCTCGACGAGTTGTTCTGTTGTTCAGAACAACGTTTCGTTTTTGAAGTTTGAGGGCCGAACCCGAGCCTGTCAACCCCGATGGCCCATGGCCTGCGAGATGCGGCGGCCCGCCTCGACGATGCGGCGGATCTGCTCGGCCGACGGCTGGGCCTCGATGTACTGGATGGAGTCGACGATCCCGACGGTGCCGACCACGGCGTTGCTGACGTCCAGGATGGGCGCGGCCAGGGTGTTGATGCCGATCATCGCCTCGTTCGGGGCGACCGCCCATCCGCGCTCGCGGATCTGCTCCAACTCGCGGTCCAGGGTGGAGGCGCTCACGACCGTGTGGGGCGTCAGCATGTCGAGGCGCGAGCGCAGCACCCGCGACCGCAGCTCCGGCGGGCCGAAGGCCAGCGCCACCTTGCCCTGGGCCGAGCCGTGGAAGGACAGCAGCGACCCCTGCCGAACCCCGATCTCGATGGCGGATTTGCCTGAGACCGTCTTGAGGACGCGCACGCCCTCGACGTCCATCTGCGACACGACGGAGAAATGCCCGAGGCTGTCGCGCAGCTCCTGCAGGGCGCTCGTGGCCGCATTCGCGAGATCGAGGTCTTCGCTGACCGCGCGGCCCAGGGTCACCAGTCGCGGCCCGACCAGGTAGCGCTCTGTCTCGGGCGCCTGGCCCACATAGCCCTCCTGCACGAGGGTGCGCAGGTGACGGTGGATGCGGCTCTTCGTGGTCCCGAGCTCCTGCGCCAGCGTGGTGACGCCGAGCGGCTTTCCCGCCTGGGCGAGCGTCTCGAGGATCCGCAGCACGAGCACGACCGACTGGACGCCCTCGCCCGCCGCGCCGCTGATCTTGGGCATGAATGCGCTCCCATGGACCGGACCGGACGCTGCGTGAGCCTGCGCGCAGATGCGCCCGGCTCGAAAAGGGCTTGACAGCCCACGGCAGGTTGCCGGTATCGTTCTGAAAAATGAGATGATGTTCTAGTAGCCAGAACATATTAGGGAAGAGGCCTAGCCCATGTCAACCGGCTCCGGAGAGGCGAAACGGACCTTTCGCCAACGATTCCAGGACGGCGAGGTCCTGCTCGGGACCTTCATCAAGACCCCCACAAGCCACGCGATCGAGATCCTGGGCGGGCTCGGCTTCGACTTCGTCGTCATCGACGAGGAGCACGCGCCCTTCGACCGGGTCACGATCGACGTCGGGCTGCTGGCGGCCCGGGCGTCGGGGACGGCCGGGATCGTCCGCGTGGCGGAGCCCACTCCCGCCAAGCTCCTCGCCGTTCTCGACGACGGCGCCGCCGGCGTGCTCGTCCCGCATGTCTCCAGCGTCGAGAAGGCCAGGGACGTCGTCGCGTCCTGCCGTTATCGCGGCGGCGCGCGCGGGTTCTCCAACTCGCCGCGGGCCGGCGGCTATGGGACGCTCGGCGTCTGGGACCATGTCGACCAGGCCGACGCCTCCGTCACGGTGATCGCCATGATCGAGGACCCGGAAGCCCTGGACGACATCGACGCCATCGTGTCCGTCGACGGGCTCGACGGCTTCTTCATCGGACGGGGCGACCTCACGGTCGCTCTGGGCGCCACGGGCCTCGCCGATCCGAAGGTGCGCTCCGCCGCCGAAAAGATCCTCGCCGCCGCCCGCCGGGTCGGCAAGCCGGTCTGCCTCATGGTGGCCGACGCCGCCGAAGCCCAGGACTGGCGCGCGCTGGGCGCCAACGCCTTCATCGTTTCGTCGGACCAGGGCTTCATGCGCCAGGCCGCGGCCCGCACGCGCTCCGACTTCGCCGCGCTGGGCGCCCCCCAGCCCTCCCGCCAAGCAAGGAACCCGTCATGACCGCACCCTCCTCCAGCGGAGCCCTGGACCAGCGGATCGAGGATCTGCTCGTCGGCGCCATCGACCCGCACGTCCATAGCGGCCCGTCCATCGCGCCGCGCAGCGTCGATCACCTCGAACTCGCCCGGGAGGCCTCGGACGTCGGCTTCGCCGCCATCGTCACCAAGGACCACGACTATTCCGGCGTGATGACGGCGGCGCTGATCGCGCGCCATCATCCCGAGTTGAAGACGAAGGTCTATTCCGGCATCGCGCTCAACAATGTCGTGGGCGGCCTCAACCCCTATGCGGTCGAGCACACGGCCGCGATGGGCGGCAAGATCGTCTGGATGCCGACGCTCTCGGCCGAGAACCACTTCCGGTGGGAAAGGGAGTCCGGCCGCGCCCACCCGGCGTCCACCTCCAAGATCCGGCCGGCCACCGTCGTGCCCGTGCTGAACGACGACAAGACCGTGCGGGACGACGCCAAGGAGATCCTCGACATCCTCGCCCGCACCGGCATGGCGCTGGCCAGCGGGCACCTGCATGTGAGCGAAACCTGGATCGTCTTTGAGGAGGCCCGCAAGCGCGGCGTCCAGCGGTTGATCTTCACGCATCCCGAGGACATCGTCGACGCCAGCCTCAACGACGTGAAGGGCATCGCCGCCATGGGCGCCATGGTGGAGCATTCGCTCTGCATGTTCCTGGAGGGCAACAAGTTTCAGAGCTGCGCGCCCGAGGACTTGAAGAAGCACATCGATGCGGCCGGCGTGGACAACACCATGCTGTGCTCGGACCTGGGCCAGACCGGCAATATCAGCCCGGTGGAGGGCGTCCGCCGCGGCGTGAAGCTCTGCCTCGATCTCGGCTACGCGGATGAGGACATCCGCAAGATGGTGTCCCTCAACGCCGCCAAGGTCCTGGGGCTTGAAGGCGACCTGCCGTCGCGGGCTCACTGAAGGCATGCAGAATGGCGCCGCGCCGGGCCGTCCGGCGGGCGCACGCGGTCCCCCAATCCACGAGGTTTCACCATGGCGCAGCCCCGCAAAGTCGTCATCACCTGCGCGGTGACGGGCTCCATCCACACGCCGTCGATGTCGCCCCACCTGCCCATCACCGCCGAGGAGATCGCCGAGGCGGCGATCGGGGCGGCGCAGGCCGGCGCCGCAGTCGTTCACCTGCATGCGCGCGATCCGCAGGACGGCCGGCCGGACCAGTCTCCCGAGCGGTTCGCCCCGTTTCTGAAAGTCATCAAGCAGCGCTCGAACGTGGTGGTGAACATCACCACCGGCGGCGCGCCCACCATGTCGGTCGAGGAACGCCTGCGGCCGGTGGCGACCTTCAAGCCCGAAGTCGCGTCCCTCAACATGGGATCGATGAATTTCGGCCTGTTTCCGATGCTGGACCGCTTCAAGGAGTTCCGGCACGAGTGGGAGCGGCCTTATCTGGAGGGCTCGAAGGAGCGCATCTTCAAGAACACCTTCGCCGACATCGAGATGATCCTGCGCACCTGCGCGGACAACGGCACCCGCTTCGAGATCGAGTGCTACGACATCGGCCACCTCTATACGCTGGCTCATTTCGTCGACCGCGGCCTCGTCAAGCCGCCCTTCTTCGTCCAGAGCGTGTTCGGCATCCTGGGCGGCATCGGCACGCATCCCGAGGACGTCATGCATATGCGCCGGACCGCCGACCGGCTGTTCGGCGACGCCTATCGCTGGTCGGTGCTGGGCGCTGGACGCAACCAGTTCGCCATCGCGGCGCAGGCGGCCGCCATGGGCGGCAATGTCCGCGTCGGACTGGAGGACTCCATCTGGATCGGACCCGGCCGGCTGGCGCAGTCCAACGCCGAGCAGGTGACGCGCGCGCGCCAGATCATCGAGGGCCTGGGGCTGGAGATCGCCTCGCCGGACGACGCCCGCGAGATCCTGCAGCTCAAGGGCGGCGACCGGGTCGCGTTCTGATGCGCGCCCTCATCGTCTACGCCCATCCCGAGCCGACCTCCTTCAACGCCGCGCTCCGCGACGCCGCCGTGGCGGCGATCCGGGCCGCCGGCCACGAGGCCGAGGTCTCCGACCTCTACGCCGATCGCTTCGACCCGGTGGCCGGCCGGCGCGACTTCACCACCGTGGCCGACCCGGACCGCTTCCACTATCAGGCGGAGCAGGAACTCGCCGCCCGCACGGGCGGCTTCGCGCCGGACATCCAACGCGAGCAGGAGCGCGTCCGCGCCGCCGACGTGCTCATCCTGCAATTCCCGCTCTGGTGGGGAGCGCCGCCCGCGATCCTGAAAGGCTGGTTCGAGCGCGTGCTCGCCTATGGGTTCGCCTATGTGGACGGGCGACGCTTCGATACGGGGTTGTTCAAGGGGCGGCGGGCCCTGTTCTCGGTCACGACCGGCGGCACGCCCGAACGCTTCTCGCCCGAGGGCGTCTATGGCGACATCGGCCAGGTGCTCTATCCGGTGGAGCGGCTGCTGCTCCAGTATATGGGATACCAAGTCCTTCCGCCCTTCGTGTCCTACGCGGCGCCGCGCGTCTCTCAAGCCGAGCGCGAAGCCTATCTGCGCGATTGGGCCGACACGGTGACGGCGGCGGTCGGCACGCCAGTCCGACGCACCGAGCTCGACGCCCAGGCCAGCCTGAGCGGGGTGGGGTCCGGCGCGTGGGGCCGCAAGGTCTAGCGCGCCTCGCGCGGCCGCAGGTGCAGGCGCATCAGGATGTCCTGGTTGTGGTTGCCGAAGCCGCGCCCGAAGATGTTGACGCCGCCCGGATGCGACGCGCTCGGCTCGATGCCGACGCGCAGCCGGATCGAGTGGTGGTCGGAGAGCGACAGGTCCGCCAGCGACACGTCCGAGAGCTTCTGGTCGTTCATGAAGGAGCCTGACGGCGTGATGCGCCAGCGGGTCAGCACGCCATATTGCGAGCCTTCCAGCTTCCACCAGCGCGGAGTGAGCGCGCCGCGGCGGTCGCCATAGTCGCCCGGGCAGGTCCAGGTGCCGGCCTTCACGCCGTTCACCCACAGGCTGATGTCGGAGGGCCAGTTGGTGTTGGTGCCAGGCACCTCGGACGACAGCTCCATCTGGAACTCGATTTCGGCGAGATCTGCCTTCAGCACCTTGGCGTTGTTGGGGAACTTGTATTCGACGAAGCCCCGGCCGAACCAGATCAGCGCCGCCTGCACGCGGCACGGGTCGAGGAACAGGTCCGGCACGTCCAGTACGCCCATGATGCTCTGCGTCGAGCACATGCCGCAGGGCGCGGAGACGTCGTAGCTGGTGTAGAGGCCGAGCGGCATCTCCACCTCGATGACGTTCTTGTCCCGGCTGGGGTCGTCGGCGTCGAGCCGCACGACGATTTCGTCGAAGCGCGCCGAGCAGATCTTCTGCTGCCCCTTCGCGGCCTTGGCCATGTCGGTGAGGATCAGCTCGGACTCTTCGAGGATCTGGATGTTGGTCGCGATGGTGGACTGGGGCAGCCCGAGCTTTTCGGCGATCTGGTTGACGTTCAGCGCCCCGCTGCGGCGCAGCAGCCTGAGAATGCGCACCCGGACCGGCGACGCCAGTCCGCGAATGACGTCGAACTGGCGCTCCGGGTTCACCACCAGGAAGCTGCGCCCGGCGGCCTCCCGCGCGTCGTCGCGGGCCCTGTCGGCTTTGGCGGCGGGCTCCTTTGAGCCCGTCGCGGTCTTTGCGCCCTTGCGGTCCAGCATCGTTCGATCCCCAGCCGGACCGGCCCGCGGCCCCCGGCGCTTCAGTTCGCCTTCAGGTGAATGACGTTCCAGGAGGCGGGTTTCAGCGTCGCGCGGATGCGCCCGCCATCCACCACCACGCCATGCAGCGCCGCCGGCGTGACGCGCTCGGGCGCGTTCTTGTCGTTGATGGCGCCGAGATCGTCGTGCCGCAGCTCCAAGGCCTGGTCGACGACCAGCCGGCCGAAGCCGCGCGCATCGATGCTGACGTCCATGTCCTGCGTGATGTCGCGGTTGAGCAGGAAGAGCGACAGCCCGCCCTTCTCGTCGGCGACGGCCGACAGCTTGAGATAATCCACATTGGTGACCGGGTAGGACACTTCCTGCGATCCGCGCGGGTCGTAGTATTCGGAATCGTAGCTTTCGCTCTCCACCTGCGCGCGCAGCACCTTGCCGCGGCCGAACTTCGACATCTGCGCGAAGGGGTGGAAGATGGTCTGGCGCCAGGCCGGGCCGCCGGTCTCGGTCATGATCGGCGCGATCACGTTCACGAGCTGCGCCAGGCAGGCCGACTTCACGCGATCGGCGTGGTTGAGGAGCGAGATGCAGGCGCCGCCGAAAGCCAGCGCGTCCTCCATCGTGTAGATCTCCTCCAGGATCGGCGGCGCCACCGGCCAGCCTTCCTTGACGCGATCCTGGCGCTTGCGGCGGGTCCGGTACCACACGTTCCACTCGTCGAAGCTCAGCATCATGCGCTTGGTGGAGCGCCGGCGCGCCGCGACGCCGTCCGCGATGGCCACGACCTCGTCGATGAAGTTGTCCATCAGGTCCGGCGAGGCCAGGAAGGAGGCCGTGTCCTCCTTGTAGTTGTTGAGATAGGTGTGCAGCGAAATGAATTCGGCGTGGTCGAAGGTGTGCTCGAGCACCTCGTCTTCCCAGCGCCCATAGGTCGGCATGTTGCGCGCCGAGGAGCCGCAGGCGGCGAGCTCGATGGTCGGGTCGATCCAGCGCATCATCTTGGCCGCTTCCTTGGCGACCATGCCGTATTGCGTGGCGGTCTTGTATTCCATTTGCCAGGGGCCATCCATTTCATTGCCCAGGCACCAGAATTTCACCGCGTGCGGCTGCTCCCAGCCGTGCTGCTTGCGCAGGTCGGACCAGTAGGTGCCGCCCGGGTGATTGCAGTACTCGACCAGATTGCGGGCCGCGTCGCCGCCGCGCGTGCCGAGGTTCACGGCCATCATGGGCTCGACCTCGGCGGCCTTGCACCAGTCCATGAACTCGTTGGTCCCGAAGGTGTTCGGCTCCGTCGTAAACCACGCGAGATCGAGCCGCGTCGGGCGCTGGTCCACCGGGCCCACGCCATCTTCCCAGTTGTAGCCCGAAACGAAGTTGCCGCCGGGGTAGCGCATGATGGTCGGTCCGAGCTCGCGTACGAGATCCAGCACGTCGCGGCGAAAGCCTTTCTCGTCGGCAGTCGCATGGCCGGGCTCGTAGATGCCGCCATACACGCAGCGCCCGAGATGCTCGACGAAGGCGCCGAACAGGCGCGGGTCGGTCTGCCCGATCGCGAAGTCGCGATCCATGAGGACGGTGGCTTTTCTCATCGTGGTCTCCCGAGAAGGGGTTCTGAGTTTCAGGAAGCGAGAGCCCGCGGCGAGTCGGGCGTCAGCACCGCCTCGCGCAACTGGCGTGAATAGGGATGCTGAGGGGCGGCCAGCACGGCGCGGGCGTCGCCCGCCTCCACGACTTCGCCCTTCTGCATGATGATGATGCGGTCGCTGATCGAGTACGCGGTCGCGAGGTCATGCGTGATGTAGATGATCGAGATGCCGAGCTCGTCGCGCAGCGCCTTGAACAGGTTGACGATGGCCATGCGCAGCGAGGCGTCCACCATCGACACCGGCTCGTCGGCCACGATCAGCTTGGGGTTGGAGAGAAGCGCCCGCGCGATGGCGACGCGCTGCAATTGCCCGCCCGAAAGCTCGTGCGGGAAGCGGCCCTTGGCCTCCGTGAGCGACAGCCCGACCTTGCGCAGCGCCTCGTCGGCGAGCCGCTCGGCCTCCGCGTCGTCGCGCGCCGCCCCAAACCGGCGGGCGGTGAGAAACAGGTAGCGGTCGAGCTGCTTCAGCGGGTTAAAGGCCTCGAACGGGTTCTGGAAGATCGGCTGCACGGCGTGCATGAAGCGCATCCGATCCGCCTTGCCGTGCAGCGCGCCGACGTCGAGGCCGTCGAACTGCAGGCTGCCGCCGGTCGGGCGCTCGATGCCGAGGATCATGCGGGCCGTGGTGGACTTGCCGCTGCCGGACTCGCCGATGATCGTGAAGATCTCGGCCTTGCTGGCGTCGATCGTGAAGGACAGGTCCTTCACGGCCTCGATCCGGCGGCGGCGAAAGAAACCGCCGCGCGCGAAGGTCTTGGACACGTGGTCCAGCCGCAGCAGGGGCTCGCTCATGCGGCGGCTCCCGGGTTCACGGCGTGGCAGGCCACCCGGTGGCCGGGCAGGCTCTCCACCATGGGCGGGACCTGCCGGGCGCAGACCTCCATGGCGAGCGGGCAACGCGGATGGAAGCGGCAGCCGGTCGGCGGATCGGCGAGGTTGGGCGGGCTGCCCTCCAGGCTCTTGCGTGGCGTGTCGTCGCCGATGCGCGGCAGGCTGCCGATGAGGTACACCGTGTAGGGATGCAGCGGCCGGGAGAAGATCTCCGGCGTCGGCGCCTCTTCCACCAGCCGCCCACCATACATGATGCCGAGCCGGTCGGTGAGATGCGCGTGCACGCCCATGTCGTGCGTGACGAACAGCACCGAGGAGCCCATCTCCTGCTGGATGGATCGGATCATGCCGAGCACGTCCTTCTGGACGATCACGTCCAGCGCCGTGGTCGGCTCGTCCGCGATGATGAAGTCCGGCTTGCAGATGGTCGCCAGCGCGATCGTGACGCGCTGGCGCATGCCGCCCGAGAGCTCGTGCGGATAGGCCCGCAGCACGGCCGGATCGAGCCGCACACGCGCCAGATGAGCGACGACGCGCTCCTCGAACTGCTTGCGTGAGCCGCCAAGGTGCCGCCAGGCGAAATCCTGGAAGGTGCTGATCACCCGGCGCATCGGGTTCAGCACGTTCATGGAGCCTTGCATCACGTAAGAGAGGTGGCGCCAGCGCACCCGCTCCACCTCGGCCGCCGGCGCGGCATGGAGGCCCGGATAGCCCGGCATGAAGCTGAAATGGACGCTGCCGCCCACCACCTGCAAGGGCGGCTTGATCGCGCCCGCGATAGTCTTGATCAGCGTGGTCTTGCCCGAGCTGGATTCGCCGGCCAGCCCGTAGATCTCGTTGCGGCGCACGTCGAAGGTCACGCCGTCCACGGCGCGCACCTCGCGGCTGACGCCAAAATGCTGCGTCCGGAAATGCGCCTGGATGTCGTCCACCCGCAGCACGGGATCGCGGTCGGCCGCGGGGCCGGCAACGGGCGAGGTCGGGGCGTGGAGCGCCACGGGGCCGCTCATCGCGCGCCTCCGCCCATGCGGCTCAGCCGGCTGCGCGGGTCGATGTACTCGTTCATCGACACGGCCAGGAGGAAAAGGCCTACGAAGGCCATGATGACGACCGCGATCGGGAAGGCGATCCACCACCAGATCCCGGCCACGATGGCGGTGTGCTGGTTGGCCCAGTAGATCATGCCGCCGATGGTGGGGGTGTTGATGTCCGTGAAGCCCAGCACCGAGAGCGTCACCTCCAGGCCGATCGACCAGTTCATGTTGTTCATCGTGGTCGAGAACACGATGGGCATGACGTAGGGCAGGTGCTCGCGCACCAGGATCTCGCGGGTGCTCATCCCTGAGAACACGGCCGTCTGGCTGAACTCCCGCGTCTTCAGGCTCATCGCGACGGCGCGAATCAGGCGCGCGTCATAGGCCCAGCCCAGCGTCGCCATGATCATGGCCAGCATCAGCCACGTCATGCTGTCGCGCATGACGAAGTAGAACAGCACCAGGATGGGAAAGAGCGGGATGACAATGAAGGTGTCGTTCACGGCCATCAGCGCGCGGTCCACCCAGCCGCCCTTGTAGCCGCTCAAGAGCCCGATCACGAGCGACAGCACCCGGCTGATCAGCGCCACCGTGAGCCCGAACAGCAGCGTGTTGCGGATGGCGACGCAGACCTGCCAGAACACGTCCTGCCCGCGCGAGGTGGTGCCGAACCAGTAGGCGGTCGAGGGCGGAACGTCCGGCGGCACGACATAGACGTCGCCGGGCGGATAGGGCGAGAACACGGACAGGACCGAGAGCCCGACCACGATCCCGACCAGGATGATCCCGATCCGGAATTCGAGATTGTATTTCAGGAGGTCGCGCAGGATCGCCAGCATCAGGCCACCTGCACGCGTGGGTCGAGAAGCGGGTAGAGGAGGTCGATCGCCAGCACGCCGGCCGAGACGCCCAGGATCGAGATCGTGGTGACGCCCAGCACGAGCCCGTAGTCGCCGGCGTAGACGGCGTCCACCAGCAGCGTGCCGACGCCCGGATAGCCAAACACTTTCTCGGTGATGATGGCGCCGTTGAAGATGCCGCCGAGCGACATCGCCAGCCCGGTCACCTGCGGCCCCAGCGCGTTGCGCATGACATAGGAGCCCAGGATCCGCCCGCGGTTGACGCCGCCGAGCTCGGCGAACTGCACGTAGTCCTCGGTGACGATGTTGGACACCAGCGACCGCATGCCGAGGAACCAGCTGCCCACCCCAATCAGGATCAGCGACAGGGCCGGCAGGATGGAGTGCTTCAGCACGCTGCCGATGAAGGCCAGCGTCCAGCCCTGCGGCAGGTTCATGGCCGAGCCGCCCGTGATCGGCAGAACCGGCCACAGGAAGCCGAACACCACCAGGAGCATCAGCGCGACGATGTAATAGGGGATCGGATGCAGCCCCATCGCGACCACGCCCATCAGCTTGAACGAGCGGCTGCGCTGGTAGTAGCCGGCGAGGCCGCCGAGCAGGTTGCCGAGCGCCCAGGTCACCAGGGTCGAGACGAACAGCAGCCCCACCGTCCACGGCAGGGCCCGCCCGATCAGGGCCGACACCGGCGTCGGAAACGCCGACATCGACGGCCCGAAATCGGCTCGCAGGATGCGCGACCAGAACGTGAGGTACTGCTCGCGCCAGGAGCCGCCGACGCCATAGAGCTCCTTCAGCGACTGGCGCATCTGCTCGATGGCCTCCGGCGCGGTGTTGCCGAAGGAGGTCACCGCCGAGATCGATTGCTCGACCGGGTCGATGGGCGTGGCGTGGGTGACCACATAGGCGATGTTCACGCCGATGAAGACGACCAGCACGAATTGCCCGAGCCGCTTGGCCAGGTAGGCGAGGTAACCGCTCATGGGCCTTCCGGGATGCGGGGGGCTGTCGGGCGGCGGACCCTTTCCGCCGCCCGTCTCCGGACGATGTCGAGGCGCGCCCGCGCCTTACTTGCCGGTAGGCTTCAGCTTCACGAGCATGTAGCGCGAGTTGCCCCAGTTCGTGACCGGGTTGGCGTAGGGGTTCTCGGCCGTCGGGAAGCCCGTCCAGTAGGTCTGGTCCATCGCGGTGAACACGTTGTAGGCCATCAGCGGGATGGTCGGCATCTCGCGGGCCACGAGCTTCACGTAGTCCTTGCCGAGTTCGATCGCCTTCGGGTCGTCGAAGTCGATCGTACGCGTCTGCTCGATGATCTTGTCGAGCTCCGGGCTCGACCAGCGCTGCCAGTTGCGCAGCGGCTGGGGCTTGCCCGGCTCGGCGACGAACTGGGAGTGCCAGCTGTCCATGAAGTAGGACAGGTCCTGGTGGCCGCCCCACGTCTCCACGCTCCAGCCGATGAAAGTGTCGAAGTCGCCGGCGCCGCGCCGCGTCAGCAGCGTGCCCTGCGCGACGTCGATCTTGGCGTCGATGCCGGCCTGCTTCCATTGCTGCGCGATCATGCTGCCGGCGCGGGTCATCACCGGGCGAAGGTCGCCCTCCACCATGACGCGGATCGTGAACGGCTTGCCCTCGGGCGTCTGCCATTGGCCGCCGACCTTCTTGTAGCCGGCCTTCTCCAGGAGCTCTTGCGCCGCCTGCGGGTTGGTCTTCCACCAGCCCATGCCGAACGCCTTGGCGATCTCCTTGGGATCCTGCGGGATCTGCTCACCGAGCGAGGGCCGCAGCATGTCGGCGATCTGCTTGCCGACGGTGGGGTCGTAGGGCTTGATCTTCTGCTTGCCGGTGTCGACCTCGAAATCCTTCAGCCAGGCCTCCATGGGCTGGTGATAGGCCTCCGGGTGCTTGCCGGTCGGCGGCACGCCGATGGCCGAGATCGTCGCCGCGCCGCGATACGCCGCCATCGCGACGGCCTTGATGTCAATCAGCAGCGCCAGCGCCCAGCGCACGTCCTTGTTCTTGAAGTTCTCGTTCTGCGTGTTGAACACCAGCGCCGGCAGGGTCGGGTCCGGGTGGCCATACGGGAAGCCCTTGAACCAGGCCGTGGTGGTCTTGCTCTGCTTGGCGAGCGTGAACATGCCCTCGGGGGCGATGTCGTGGATCACGTCGAGCTCATGGTTGAGCTGCGCGATCACGCGCTTGTCCGGCGGGCCCGGGTCCACATAGGCGAGGTATTTCGGCCCGGGCTTGCCGAAGCGGCCGAGCGAGGTGCGCTGCCAGTCGTCGCGCAGCTGCCAGATGTACCACTTGCCGTCCGGGTCGAAGCTGTTGAGCGTATAGGCGCCCAGCGACACCGGCTTGTTGAAGTCGAATTTCAGCGGGTCAGCGACCTTGTCGAAGACATGCTTCGGCATGATCCAGATGCCGGCCCACCTCACCGTGAAGTTGGTGTGGAAGCGGGAATTCGGCTTCTTCAGCTTGAAGATGACGGTGCTGTCGTCCGGCGTCTCCATGCTCGCGACGTTGTTGGCCAGCACGGCGCTGAAGCGCATGTTGGGGTTCTTGATCTGGGTCTCGACGGTGCCGACAACGTCGGCGGCCGAGAACTCTACCCCGTCGCTCCAGAAGATGCCCTTGCGCAGCTTCACGGTCATCTCGGTGAAGTCAGCGTTGTATTTCGGCTTCTCGGACGCGAGCGAGTTGTCCCACACGCCATCGATCCCGCTTTCCGGGTCGATATACCAGAGCGTGTCGAGCGCGGCTTGCTGCAGCCCGTTCGACTGGCTGCCGGCATTGATGGCCCAAATGTTGAACCAGCCGGCGTTCTTGATCGTCCCCTCAGGATTTTCGAGGATCAGCGTCTCGTTTCGAGGAATATTCTGAGGGATACCCTGAGAATAGGCCACGGATGTGAGACCGAGAAGACTTGGCCCGATGGCGCATGCCGCCAACAGCCAGGCACGAGTTGTGCGGCTCATCTGATCCTCCCTGATGCGGCGCTTTGTGTCAGCGTTCGCTTATCTCAGGAGCATAGATCGCGCCCAGTCCATCAACAACCAGCTTTCGGATGTGTATCCGAAGGATGGATACAATGAGTCCGCAACCGCGCCTCCGCCCGCTGGCCGCCTTCCGGATCAGGCGACCGCCTCGACAACATGGGCCTTCAAGGGGCCTGACAGCGGGCCGCTCCCGAAGCGCTGCTCCAGCGCCGCGGCGGCGGCCCGGGTCGCCCGGTCGAGCCCCTGCGGGTCTCGCGCCTCGATCTCGCCGCGCAGCGGCGTGCCCTGGCAAAACGCGGTGGCGACCGTGAGGGGCGCGTCCGCGCGGCCCACCTTCGCCAGCGTCGTGATCTCGATGGCGGAGAAGCCGGCGTCCTGGACGTCGCGGCGGATAAGCTCCACGTCGTGATAGCCGTGCGGCGTGCGGGACATGAACCGAGGCGGGTCATCCGGATAGAGCTTCCCCAGGGCGTCCTGGACCACCAGGGCGAAGTCGTTCTCCTCGATGCGGTCCCACACATTGAAGAGGAAGCGGCCGCCCGGCTTCAAAAGCCTGCGCGCCTCGCGATAGCCCGCGACCCGATCGCCGAAGAACATGGCGCCGAACTGGCACAGGACGACGTCGAACGAGGCGTCCTCGAAAGGCAGGCTCAAGGCGTTGGCCTCCCGCCATGTCAGGCGGCCATCCCCCTCCTGCCGGCGCTGCGCGCGGTCCAGCATCGGCTTGTTCAGGTCCGTCACCACATAGCGCGCGTCGGGCCCGAGCTTCGGCGCCAGCACGCGGGTCACCGCCCCGCTGCCGGCCGCGGTTTCCAGCACGGCGCCGGGCGACAGGGCCGCGACCCTTCCGGCCAGATCCTCGGCGTAAGGCTCGAAGATCAGCGGGACCATCAGGCTGTCATAGACCTCGGCGATCGACCCCGAGAAGTTCCGGTCGGTCTGCGTCATATGAACTCTCGGCGGCAGGGAGGAAGGTCAGGTCAGATTAGACCAGCCCGCCGGAATTGCACGCTGCGAAAGGGCCGAGACAGGATGGGCGCGGGCGAAGAGCGGCCCATGGCCGCCGCTCTTCGCCCAGTCGCTCAGGCGACCGTCAGGGGATCGGCTCGAACTTCAGTTCGCTGAGCGGCACGACCTTGTCGGTGCGGGTCATCTTGAACTCGGTGTCCGGGCCGAGCCACTTGTTCCAGTTGGCGTTGAGGAAGCCGGAGTCGTCCAGCTTCTTCAGGGTGGCGTTGACCTTGGCCAGCAGCGCGGGCTCGTCCTTCTTCATGCCGATGCCGATCGGCTGGAACACCATCGGCTCCTGGATCATCTTGAGCTCGACGCCCTTGGTCTTGGACTCGTTGACCAGCTTGGTGATCGTCATGGTGTTGGCCACCATGCCGAGCGCCTTGTTCTGCTGCACGGCCATGAAGGCCGAGCCCGTGTCCTGGAAGGTCAGCGGATCGGAGCCGTTCATCTTGATCGACATCTCGGAGGTCGAGCCCTTGGTGGACGCGAGGCGCTTGCCCTTGAAGTCGGCCTTGGTCGTGCCCGGATCGCTGGCCTTCACGGCGAGCATCTCCTTGGCGAGATAGTAGGGGTCGCTGAACTGGATCTGCTCGGCGCGGCTGAGCGTGTACGCCAGGTTGGCGATGGTAAGGTCGACGCGGCCGAGCTTCACCTCGGGGACGCGCGCCTCGACGGAGAGCGGCGTGATCTTGGCCTCGACGCCCCAGTCCTTGGCGATGGCGGTGCAGAGGTCGACGTCGTGGCCGGCCATCTCGCGCGTCTTGGTGTCGGGCGCGGCGAAGGGCGGCACGTCCGCGAAGGTGCCGCAGCGCAGCTCCTTGCGGGCCATGATGTCGGCGAGTTGGCCGGCGCTGGCCGGCGTCGCGAGCGACAGAACCGCGGCGGCGGCCCACAGGGCCAGCTTGGGTGAAACGTTCGACATGGTATCCCCTCCGGTGATGAACGTGGCTAGTGCCGCAGGTCCGACAGGAAGCGCTTGGCGCGCTCGTGCTGCGGATTGCGGAAGAACGCGTCGGGCGTGGCGGTCTCGAGGATCCGGCCCGCGTCCATGAACCAGACGCGGTCGGCGACTTCCCGGGCGAAGCCCATCTCGTGGGTGACGCACATCATCGTCATGCCCTCCGACGCGAGGCCGCGCATGACGGCCAGCACCTCGCCGACCATCTCGGGGTCGAGCGCGCTGGTCGGCTCGTCGAACAGCATCGCGGGCGGCTCCATCGCGAGCGCGCGAGCGATGGCGACGCGCTGCTGCTGTCCACCGGAGAGCTGCGCCGGAAAGGACTCGACCTTGTTGGCGAGGCCGACCCGGTCAAGAAGGCGCAGGGCCGTTTCGCGCGCCGCCTCGCGCGGCACGGCGTTGATCTTGATCGGCGACAGCATGACGTTGTCGAGCGCCGAGAGGTGCGGGAACAGGTTGAAGCTCTGGAACACGAAGCCGATGCGGCTGCGCAGGCGGTTCAGCTCCTTGCCGCGCAAGCGCCCGTGCACCTCCTGGCCGTCGAACCGGATGGACCCGGACTGGATCTCCTCCAGCCGGTTCACCGTGCGGATCAGCGTCGACTTGCCGGAGCCCGACGGGCCGCACACCACCACCACCTCGCCACGGGCGACGTCGGCGTTGATGTCGATCAGCGCCGGGACGGCCCCGTAGCTCTTTTGCACGTCGGAGAACGCGATCATGGGTGCGCCATCGGGCGCGGGTTGGATTTGGGTCATGGCTCCACCGTGGCGGCGGCTGCGTTGAGGGCGAGGGGCGTGGCCGGCAGGCCGGAGCGCTTGGCTACGATGCGGCGCTCCAGCAGGATCGCGGCGCGGGTCAGGCTCCAGCACACGGCGTAGTAGATCAGCGCCAGGATGAAGAAGACCTGGAAGGGCTTGGTCAAAAGCTGGTTGTTGATCTGGTTCGCCGCGAAGGTCAGCTCCGGCACGTTGATGACGTAGCCGAGCGTCGTTTCCTTGATGGCCGAGACGAACTGGCTGAGAATGCTGGGCAGGACGTTGAACAGCGCCTGCGGCAGGATGATGTACAGCATGGCGCTGGCGCCGCCATGGCCCAGCGCCTTGGCGGCCTCCATCTGGCCACGGCCGAGCGCCACGATGCCGCCGCGCACGACCTCGCTCAGGAAGGCGCCCTCATAGATCACCAGCGTGACCAGCATGGTGGCGAAGCCCGGCACGTTGTAGCCGGTGATGATCGGGACCATGAAATAGGTCCAAAGGATCAGCATCAGCAGCGGCACGCCGCGCGCGATGAAGACGACCGCGGTGGCCGGCCAGTACAACAGCGGCGATCTCGACAGGCGGGCGAGCGCCAGCAGGATGCTGACCGGAAACGCCAGCGCGATGCTGAGCGCGGACAGGATCAGCGTGGCCGCGAAGCCGCCGAGCGGCCCGTTGGGATATTGGCCGATCAGCAGCAGCAGCCAGTTGTCGCGGACGATGGTGACGATGTCGGTGATCATGGCTCACCGCCCCCCGGCGAGCGCGGCGCGGCGCATCAGCAATTCGCCGGCCGCCATGATCATGAGCGAGCAGACCAGATAGGCGACGGTCGCGATCAGGTAGACCTCAAAGGTCCGGAAGCTGATGTTCTCGACCTCCTTCACCGCATGGGTGAGTTCGGCGACGCCGATCGCCATCGCGAGGCTGCTGTTCTTGAACAGCGAGACGCTGTGATTGACGAGCGCCGGCAACGCGTTGCGCACCGCCTGCGGCATCAGCACGTAGCGCAGCGCCCCGATGCGGCCATGGCCCAGCGCGCGGGCGGCCTCCTCCTGGCCTGGCGACACGGCGCGCAGCCCGGAGCGCAGGTCCTCGCTGAAATACGCGGCCTGGCAGAGGCCGAGCCCGATGATGGCGAAGATCGACTCGGCGTTGTGGTCGTTCAGCCAGTACTGCGCCTGGTCCGGCAGCAGGCTCGAAACCCCGAAATACCAAAGGATCAGCTGCACCAGCGTGGGCACGTTGCGGTGGTAGGAGACATACGCGATGGCGACGCCTTCCAGGATGCGCGAAGGCGCGAGCCGGATCGCCAGCAGGACAAGCGCCAGCGACATCGCCAGGCACCAGGAGCCGATGGCGATGACGAAGGTCATCTCCAGCCCGTGGAGCAGCAAGCGGCCGTAGTCGGGGTTCAGCAGGATCGCGAGTGGATCGAACCCCTTCATGGCGCGTCAGCCCGCCTTGGCCGGCTTGGCGGTGGAGAGGCCGCCCGGGACCTGCAAGGTGGGCGTGATCTCCATGTGGCCGATATTCACCGCGCGGGGCGCGGCGATCGCGAACGCGATGGCGTCCGCGATGTCCTTGGCCTCCGGGAGCTCGTAGCCCTCGATGAAGCGCTCGCGGATCTCGGGGCTGTCGCCATGCACATGGGCGAAGATGTCGGTGGCGACGCGGCCGGGGCAGATCTCGGTGACCCGGACGCGGCTCCCGAAGGCGTCGATCCGCAGCTGGCGGGAGAGCATGCTCACCGCCGCCTTGGTGGCGTGATAGGTGGAATTGCCGCCGAAGTTATAAGCGCCCGCGATGGACGAGATATTGACCACGTGCCCGCGGTCGCGCGCCACCATGCCGGGGACGACCAGCCGGGTGAGGTGCAGCACGGCGCGCAGATTGACGTCGACGAGGAGGTCGATGTCCTCGGGGTCGGCGTCCAGGAACTTCTTGGGCCGGTCCACGCCCGCGTTGTTCACCAGGATGTCGAACTGAACCTTGTCGGTCAGCGCGACGAGGCCGGCCCGGTCGGACACGTCCAGCACATGCGGGATGCAGCCGCAGGCGTCCGCGAGCTTGCGCAACGCGTCGCCGCTGCGTGCGAGGGCGTGCACCTCGAGGCCTTCCGCACGGATGCGCTCGACCACGGCGGCGCCGATCCCGGAAGAGGCTCCTGTGACGAGCGCCGTCTTGTAATCGGAGAAGGGCATGGCGGTCCTGCCTGTGTTGCGTGAACGTTAACGGCAAGCCGTCCGGCGACGCCAAGACCGTTTGTCTGTGGAGCGATAAGCGGCCCTTATGCCCCGGTCTCTTCGGCCATCAGGGCAGAGACGGGCCGGATGCTGCCGCCGCCCGTCTCGATCTCGGCGCGGATCTCGCGCGCCAGCGCCACCGCGCCTGCCGTGTCGCCATGCAGCAGGATGCTCTGCGCCGGCGAGGCGATCACGGTTCCGTCGTAGGTTTCCACCACGCCGTCGCGGAGCAGCCGGCGCACGCGCGCCAGCACGGCGTCCCGGTCGTGGATCACCGAATTCGGCAACCGCCGCGGCACGAGCAGCCCCTGCGCGTCATAGGCACGATCGGCCAGGAAGGTCACCGCCACCCGCAGCCCGCAGGATGCGGCGGCGCCCTCGATGGCGCGGCTCGTGGACGACACGACGATCAGCGCCGGGTCGAACCGCGCGACGGCTTCCACGAGCGGGCGGGCCAGCGCCTCGTCGGCCGCCGCCATGTTCCCCAGGGCGCCATGGAAGCTCATGTGGGTCATGCGGGCGCCGTTGGCGCGCGCGACGCCGGCCAGCGCGCCGAGTTGGTAAACCACCATGGCGGCGAGCTCGGCCGGGTCGATCTGCATGGGCCGGCGGCCAAAGCCCTGCCGGTCGGGAAACCCGACATGGGCGCCGATGTCGACGCCGCGCGCGGCGGCGGCCCGGACGGTCTGCTCCATGATGAGCGGGTCGCCCGCATGGAAGCCGCAGGCGACGTTGGCCGACGACACCACATCCAGAAGCGCCTCGTCGTCGCCCATTCGCCAGGGGCCGAAGCCTTCCGCCAGATCCGCGTTGAGGTCGATCGGCATCAAAGCCTCCTCAGTCCAGCGCCAGTGTGAACAGGGGTTCGCCATATCCCACCAGCGCGCCGTTCTCGGCGGGCAGGTCGTCCATGACGCCGTCGGCCGGAGCATAGACGGGCGCGAGCAGGTCGCCGATCCGGATCAGTCCGATCCACTGGCCGGCGGCGACGTGCTCGCCCAAGCGCGCCAGCGGTTCGTCGCGGAGCGGATGGGCGACGAGAAACGTTCCGGCGATCGGCGCCCGGACGACGGCTTCGTCGCGCGACGCCGCGTCGGCGGTTCGCTCATCCCCTCGTCCGGCGCGCGTCACCGCGCCATCCGCGGAGCGTTCGAGCCGCAGGGAGCCTTCGGGCCCCTTCAGCACGAGCACGTCGATCCGGGCCGCTTCCACCCAGGCGGCAAGCTCCGAAACGCGGTCGAAGATCGACGTCATCGGCCCGTGCTCCGGTTGCGAAACAGCCCGATCAGCCGGGCGATCTCGTCGAGCCAGCGCTCGTTGGCAGCGGCGGCCTCGATCGCCTCGTCCCACGTGGTTTGGACGAAGCGTACCGACGCGCCGATCGGGATCTGGCCGAGGCGCCAAAGGTCGGCCTCGATCACGGTCGCGATCTTCGGATAGCCGCCCGACGGCTGGGCGTCGCGCATCTGCACGATCGGCTGGCCGCCATGCGGCACCTGGATGACGCCGGGCACGATGCCGTGCGAGCGCAGTTCGAGCGGCGCGGACGGCGACAGCTCCGGCCCGCTCAGCCGGAAACCGTAGCGGTCGCTCTGGGGCGTGACCTTGTAGGCGCCGGACCAGAACGCGTCGCGCGAAGCTTGCGTGAAGCACGCATATTCTGCGGCGGGCAGCACCCGGATGGCCGCAAGCCCGTCGATTTCGCGGGCCATCGCGAGCCCGGGCGGCGTGATCCCGCAAAACACAGGGGCCGCAGGGCCGGTCGGACCGACCGTCAGAACGTCGCCCGGCTTCAGCGCGCGCCCCTCATGGCCGCCGATGGCGCCCCGCAGCTGCGTGCTGCGCGAGCCCAGAGCCGGCGCCGTGTCGACGCCGCCCGCCACGCACACATAAGCGCGGGCGCCGCGCCAGCGGCCCGGGCGCGGATGGTCGAGCCGCAGGCGCTGCCCGGCGCGCACCGGCGCGCTGGACCAGGGTGGGAGCGGCGTTCCGTCCAGGGTCGCGGCGCAATCGGCGCCCGTCACCGCAACTGCTCCCTCGGCCAAGAAACGCAGCTCGAACGGAAACAGCTGCGCCTCGATGGCGGCCGCGTTCCGGTCATTGCCCAGCAGGAGGTTGCCGCAGATTAGCGCCAGCGGGTCCATCGCGCCCGCATAGCCGACGCCCCAGCGCAGCGCGCCGAGCCGCCCCAGATCCTGCACCGTCGCAAGCGGCGCGCCCGAAAGGATCTCGATCATCGGATCACCTTGGCGGGCCGGAACACGATGCTGTCGCCCGGCTGCAGCAGGACGGGCGGATCGTTGGCGATGTCGAAGAACCGCATCGCCGTGGTCCCGATCGTGTTCCAGCCGCTGGGACCGTCAGACGCCGACACGCCGGTCTGCGGCCCGCCGATCGACACCGCGCCGCCCGGGATCTTGAGCACCGGCGTCTTGCGCCGGGGCGTCGCGATGCGCGGGTCCATGCCGCCCAGATAGCAATAGCCGGGGTGGCTCCCCACCGCGTAGACCGGATAGGTCGGCGCGCTGTGGATCGCCACGATGTCGTCCACCCGCAGCCCCGTGTGGGCGACGACGTCCTGCATGTGCGGACCGCCCTCCCCGCCGTAGACGACCGGCAGCTCCAGCACGCGGCCTCCCAACGGCAACGGCTCGATGGCGGCCCAGCAACTGGTGAGCCGCTCGCGCAACGGCTCCGTGAAGCGCGGCGGGCGCGCGAAGGTCACCATGAGGTTGTTCATGCCCGGCACGGCTTCGCGGACCTCGGGCCAGGTCTCGGCCTCGCGCGCCAGCGCCCAAATCCGGCGCTGGGTCTCCAGCGTGGTCTCGCCCGGCGCCTCGAACAGCAGCGCGGTGACGCCGAGATGGCTGATGGTGGGCGACGCGCTCATGCGGCGTCTCCGCGAAGGAGGGCTTCGAGGTGGTGGATGTCGACCCCGCCAGTCTGGAAGCCCGGGTCGCCCAGAATGCGCCGGTGCAGGGGAAGATTGGTCTTGATGCCCTCGATCCGCATCTCGTCCAGCGCGACGCCCAGGCGGGCCAAAGCTTCATCCCGCGTCGCCCCGTGCACGATCAGCTTGCCGATCAGGCTGTCGTAATAGGGAGGCACGACGGCGCCCGCGCTCACATGCGTGTCGATGCGCACGCCTGGCCCGCCGGGCGCGTCGAAACGCGTGATGCGGCCAGGCGACGGCGTGAAGGTTTCGGGATCTTCGGCGTTAAGCCGGCACTCGAACGCGTGCCCCACGCAGGTCACGTCGGACTGAGCCAGGCGGAGCGGCTGGCCCTGCGCGACGCGGATGCCCTCCGCCACGATGTCGGCGCCGGCGGTCATTTCGGTGACGGGATGCTCCACCTGCACGCGGGTGTTCATCTCGATAAAGAAGAACGCGCCGTCCTCCACCAGGAACTCGAAGGTGCCGACGCCCTGGTAGCCGATGCGCCGGCAGGCCTGCGCGCAGCGCTCGCCGACTTCGGCGACGAGAGCCGCCGGCAGACCGGGCGCCGGAGCTTCCTCGAGCACCTTCTGGTGGCGGCGCTGCAGCGAGCAGTCCCGGCTCCCTAGCCAGATCGCCTGGCCGTGCGCGTCGGCGATGACCTGGATCTCGACATGGCGCGGTCGGCCAAGAAACTTCTCAACATAGATCTGCGGGTTGCCGAACGCCCGGCGCGCTTCCTCCCGGGTCAGGGCCAGCGCGTCCATGAGAGCGGTTTCGCGCTCCACGATGCGCATCCCGCGCCCGCCACCGCCGCCGGCCGCCTTCAGGATCACCGGATAGCCGATCGCGGCCGCTGCGGCCCGGATCGCGTCCGGGTCGTCCGGAAGCGCCGAGTCGGGCCCCGGCACGCAGGGCACGCCCGCCTCGACCATGGCCCGCTTGGCCGCGACCTTGTCGCCCATGATGCGGATCGAGGCCGCGCTCGGGCCAATGAAGGTCAGCCCAGCCGCCGCGACCGCCTCCGCGAAGTCGGCGTTCTCGGACAGAAAACCATATCCCGGATGGATCGCCTGGGCGCCGGTCGCCTTCGCGGCCAGCAGAATGGCTGCGGCGTCGAGATAGCTGCGCGCCGCCTGGGCGGGCCCGATGCAGACCGCCGCATCGGCGAAGCGCACGTGGGGCGCGTCGCGATCGGCCTCCGAATAGGCCGCGATCGTGCGCAGGCCGAGCGTCCGGCAGGCGCGCTGGATTCGAAGTGCGATCTCGCCGCGGTTGGCGATCAGGACGGAGCTGAACATGGCCTCACCCGATCCGCAGGAGCGGATGGCCGGCGTCGACCTCCTGCCCCGACTGGACGAGCACGGCCTCGACCACCCCGGCGCGCTCGGCGCGGACCTCGACGAACACCTTCATGGCCTCGATGATGCAGACGGTCGCGCCCGCCTCCACGGCCGCGCCGACGGGAGCCAGCGCCGGAGCGCCGGGCGCTGCGTACAGATATGCGACGCCGCCCAGCGGCGCGGCGACCACGCCATCAGGGGCGACGCTTGCGGCTGCGGCCGGCGGCTTGGACCTGAGTGTCGGCTGATGCAGCGGGGCGACGGCGGCAGGCGCGGCGGCGGCGCCCTGGCGGCGGACCAGCTCCAGCGACCAGCCGTCCCGAACCGCCCGCAACTCGGCGAGATCGGACGACGCCATGGCGTCGATCAGCGTCTTGATGTCCTGGGCGTTCATCGCGTGAAGAGCTTCCGCCACACGCCGGCAGTCCGGCCATGCGAACGGTAGCGAGCCCGTTTCGGGCGCGCCAAGACCGTTTCTCTCTGTTGCGATAAGGGCCGCTTATGGCGGCTCAGGCTTGGGCGGAGACGCCCGCCGGGAATGCGCCGGAAAGCTCCGCCACGAGCTCCAGCAGGATGTCGCGCACCGCCTGCGCGGGCTCCGACAACGGCAGGTGGTCCGACTGGCACAGCGCCAGCGGGGCCAGGATTTCGGGCTCCACCAGCCGGGACATCCACGCCGGACAGGTCGCCGCCACCTCGCGCGCCATGGATTCCGGCTGGATGGTCGCGCCCAAACCCTCGGCGATCACGGCCTTCAGGGTGCCGGCGGATTCGATTTCGGCCAGCACGCGCGGCGCGACGCCGAGCCCCGCGCAGGCGTCGTCCACCATCTTGCGGACGACGTTGTAGGGACGAGGCAGATAGAGGTCCATGTCGGCGATGAGCCGCACCGGCGTCGTCTCGGGCGCCGGGCCGAGGCTGTTCGGACCCACCAGGAAGAGCGGCTCGGACAGGAGCGCCTGGAAGGCGAGCCCGTGCACGGGCGCGCGGCCGCCATAGAGCACCGCCAGATCCATGCGGCCGCTCATGACGAGTTCGGACAACGTCATCCCGTAGGTCTCGTTGAGATAGAGCACCACGTCGGGATGCCGGATCCGCACGGCGCGCAGAAGCGGCAGCGCCAGCCCGGCCGCGGCGGTTCCGGGCGCGAGGCCGATGGACACGGAGCCGGAGAGCGCCCGCCCGGCGGCGTTCATGTCGGCTTGCGCCTGCGCGCACTGGCGCAGGATGAGCTGCGCGTGGCGGTAGAGCACCTTGCCGGCTTCGGTCGGCGTCACGCCGCGCTTGGTGCGCAGCAGCAGTTGCTGGCGCACCTCGCTCTCCAGGGTGGCGAGCTGCTGGCTCAGCGCCGGCTGCGCCACGTGGAGCACGTCGGCCGCCTGGGTGAGGCTGCCGATGTCGACGATCTTCACGAAATACTGCAGCCGCCGGAAATTCATCGGTTCCCTCCGACCTGCGCCTGGCCTCGCGGCCAGCCATAAGCGGACGCTATCTTGACAGAGCGATCCCGTCTTAGCCCTCCCGGCCCGGCCGGTATAGCGTCCCCCCATCCTGGAACACCATCGACGAGGCTCCTCCGTGAGTGCTGATCGTGTCGCCGCGCGCGTCAGGCGCATCAAGCCTTCGCCCAGCACGGCTGCGGCCGAGCGAGCCAGCCAGCTTCGGCGCGAGGGCCACTCGATCGTGAGCCTCGTGGTCGGCGAGCCGGATTTCGACACGCCGGCGCCGATCCGCGCCGCCGCGGCCGCCGCCATGAACGCCGGTGCGACGCGCTACACCGCCCTCCCCGGCACGCTGGAACTGCGCCGCGCCATCGTGGCCAAGCTCGCCCGCGAGAACGGGCTCAGCTACGAGCCGCAGGACATCGTGGTCACCAACGGCGCCAAGAGCGCCATCTACAGCGCGCTCGCGGCGACGCTGGAGCCCGGCGACGAGGTGATCGTCCCGGCGCCCTACTGGGTGTCCTACCCCGACATGGCGCTCGCCTGCGACGGAACTCCCGTCACGGTGGCGTGCCCGGAGGAGGACGGCTTTAAGCTCACGCCGGCCCGCCTGGAGGCCGCGATCACGCCCCGCACCCGCTGGCTCGTGCTCAACTCGCCGTCGAACCCGACCGGCGCGACCTACTCGCTCGACGAGTATCGGGCGCTCGCGGAGGTGCTGGCCCGCCACCCCGACGTGATGGTGATGACGGACGACATCTACGAGCACATCGTCTATGGGCCCGGCCCCGCGCCGCATCTGCTGGCCGCCGCCCCCGAGCTGAAGGATCGCACGCTGGCGATCAACGGCGTTTCCAAGACCTACGCGATGACCGGATGGCGCATCGGCTGGGCGGCCGGTCCGAAGGATCTCGTCGCCGCGATGGACACCTTCCTGTCCCAGTCGGCCGGCAATAGCTGCTCGGTGAGCCAGGCGGCGGCCGCGGCCGCGCTGGACGGCGATCAAAGCTTCGTCGCCGAGAGCGTCGCCACCTACAAAGCCCGGCGCGACCGTACGGCGGCCGCCATCAACGCCATCCCGGGCCTGTCCTGTCGCCTGCCGGAGGGCGCGTTCTATCTCTTCGTGAACTGCGCCGGCCTGATCGGCCGCACAACGCCCGGCGGCAAGCGCCTGGAGGCGGACGGCGACGTCGTCCTCTATCTGCTCGAGCAAGCCGGCGTCGCGCTGGTGGCCGGCACGGCCTATGGGCTGTCGCCCTTCTTCCGCCTGTCGATCGCGACCTCGCAGGACATTCTCGACGACGGCGTCGCCCGCATCGCGGGCGCCGTCGGCAAGCTCCAATAACCAGACGCACGGGACGAAACCGCCATGGCCGCCATCGAGCTCCATCCCTCCGCGCCGCAGGTCGACGCGGCGATCATCGCCAAGCTGAAGACCATCCCGGTCGCGCTGCTCAGCGACCAGTTCCGCCGCAACCGCGGCAGCCGCGGCCTCACGCCCTATCACAGCCCGGCCCCCATGGTGGGCACGGCCGTGACCATCAAGACGCGCGGCGGCGACAACCTCGCCATCCTGCGCGCCTATGACGTATGCCGCCCTGGCGACATCATGGTGATCGACGCGGAGGGCGACCTCAGCAACGCGCTGGTGGGCGGCATCATGAGCTTCGCGGCCGCCCAGATGGGCCTCGCCGGCATGGTGCTGGACGGCGCGATCCGCGACGTCGCCGAGATCCGCGAGCGCACCTTCCCGGTCTATGCGCGCGGCGTGACGCATCGCGGCCCGTACAAGGACGGCCCCGGCGCGATCAACATCCCGGTCACGGTCGGCGGCCTGGTGGTGCGGCCGGGCGACATCATCGTGGGCGACCAGGACGGCCTGCTGTGCTTCGCGCCCGACGAGGCTCAGGAGGCGATCGAGAAGGCCATGAAGCAGCACGCCGCCGAGGAAGCCACCATGGCGGCGATCCGCGAGGGTCGCTGGGACCGCTCCTTCGTGGACGGCCTGGAGGCCCGCTGCAACAATTGAGCGCGGCCGCGGCCGCAGTCTCGATCAGGCTTGGGCGGACCCAAGCCCCGCTCGGCGATGAGGAAGCCGCGTCCTGATCGGCGATCGCCCGGTCCGTCGTAGCCCATGGCGTGGAGTTGCGGCCTGAGCCGACCGGCGCGACCATGCGGGGCGCGAGCCCGGCCGCGGCCCTCGCCGGCGCAGGCGGACCTGAGGGGACGACATGAGCGAGACGTCGGTCATGACGGCCATGACGCTCGACAGCGCCCGGTCGCCCTTGCGCCTCGAGCGCCGGCCCCGCCCGCGTCCCGGCCCGGGCGAGATCCTGATCGCCGTGGAGGCGTGCGGCGTTTGCCGGACCGACCTGCACATCGTCGACGGCGAGCTGGGCTCCCCCCGGCTGCCGCTCGTCCCCGGCCATGAGGTGGTGGGCCGCGTGGCTGCCCTCGGGGAGGGAGTGGCGGGGCGCGCGCTCGGCGAGCGGGTCGGCGCGCCATGGCTCGGCCACAGCTGCGGCGTATGCCCCTACTGTCGGGCGGACCAGGAGAACCTCTGCGACGCGCCCCAGTTCAACGGCTATACGCGGGACGGTGGCTACGCGACCCACATGGTCGCGGCCGCAGACTTCGTCCTGCCCCTGGACGGCGAGGCAGATCCGGTCGCGCTGGCCCCGCTGCTGTGCGCGGGGCTGATCGGATGGCGGTGCCTCGTCAAGGCGGGCGAGGGGCGCCGCATCGGGCTCTACGGCTTCGGGGCCGCCGCCCATATCCTCTGCCAGATCTGCCGGGCCCAGGGACGGGAGGTCTACGCCTTCACGCGGCCGGGGGACGCGCCCGCCCAGGAGTTCGCCCGCTCGCTCGGGGCCGCATGGGCCGGCGGTTCTGACGAGGCGCCGCCCGACCGCCTCGACGCCGCCATCCTGTTCGCGCCCGTCGGGGATCTCGTCCCCACGGCGCTCGCCCATTTGCGCAAGGGCGGCCGCGTGGTCTGCGGGGGCATCCACATGAGCGACATTCCGCGCTTTCCCTATCGCCTGCTCTGGGGCGAGCGCGAGATCGTCTCGGTAGCCAATTTGACGCGCCGCGACGCGGCCGCGTTCTTCCCCGCCGCCGCGCGGGCCGGGGTGACGACGTCCACGATCCCCTACCCGCTCGAGGCCGCCAACGAGGCGCTCGCCGATCTACGAGGCGGCCGCCTCAGCGGCGCCGCCGTCCTCGTACCCTGAAGCCGACGTGATGGAGGATCCCATGAGCGTATCCAAGCAGCAGTTCATCGCCACGCACGGCGCCTTGGTCCTCGTCACCGACGGACGCAAGTCGCTCCTGTTCCAGAACGCCGGCACCCCTGCGGCCCCCAAGTTGCAGCTGCTCGAGCAGCGCGACGCTCCGCCCAATCCTCCCACGCACAGCCAGGGGACGGACCGGCCCGGCCGCATGGATCTGCACCAGGGCCGCCGTGGCGCGATGGAGCAGACCGACTGGCACGAGGCCGCCGAGCGCGCCTTCACCGAGGAGGTGGCCAAGCGCACGGACGCGGCCATAAGCCAGCACGCGGCGCCGTCTCTGGTCATCTTCGCGCCGCCGCGCACCCTGTCGGCTCTGCGCGAAAGCCTGTCGGCGGCCACCCAGGCGGCGGTCGCCGGCGAAGCCGCGGTGGACCTCACCAAGCACACGGTGGCCGAGATCGAGAGCCGTCTCGCCATGCGCAAGTGATCTGCGGCGCCAGTCCGGCGCAGGTCGCCGAGGCCGCTTGGATTTCCTCCTGCCGGGCCCGCAGGCGCGCGGTCTCGCACGCTCGGGAACGGATCGGCCGCGCCCGGCCGGCTGGGGCGTTGCCGACCTGAAGGAGATTCATGTCTCGATGCCCCCCACCTCCAGTTCGATCGAGTCCAGCGGGGAGGAGCAGCGCTTTCGGCTTCTTGTCCAGTCCATCACCGACTACGCGATCTACATGCTCGACCCGACAGGGGTCGTGATCACGTGGAACCCCGGCGCCCGGCGCTTCAAGGGCTACGAGCGCGACGAGATCCTCGGTCAGCATTTCTCCCGCTTCTACACCGACGAAGACCGGGCCTCCGGGCTGCCGGCGCGCGCCTTGGCGATAGCCGAGGGAGAGGGCCGCTTCGAGCAGGAAGGCTGGCGCGTGCGCAAGGACGGCACGCGCATGTGGGCGCATGTCGTCATCGATCCGATCCGCGGCCGCTCCGGCCAGCTTCTCGGCTTCGCCAAGATCACGCGCGACATCAGCGACAAGAAGGAGGCGCAGGAGAAACTGCGCCTGAGCGAAGAGCGCTTCCGCCTGCTGGTGAAGGGGATCAAGGACTACGCCATCTATATGCTCGACCCGCTCGGGCGGGTGACGAACTGGAACGCCGGCGCCGAGGAGTTCAAGGGCTACACGGAGGCCGAGATCGTCGGCGAGCACTTCTCGCGCTTCTACACCGAGGAGGACCGCGAGGCCGGCCTGCCCGCCCGGGCGCTCGCGACGGCCCAGCGTGAGGGCCGCTTCGCCATGGAAGGGTGGCGTGTTCGCAAGGACGGCAGGCGCTTCTGGGCCGACGTGGTCATCGATCCGATCCGCGACGCGCAGGGCGGCCTGCTCGGCTACGCCAAGATCACCCGCGACGTCACCGAGCGGCGCAACGCCCAGCTCGCCCTGCAAGACGCCCAGGCGAGGTTCCTGCAGTCGCAGAAGCTGGAGATGATCGGCCAGCTCACGGGCGGCGTGGCCCATGACTTCAACAATCTGCTCGCCGTGGTGCTCGGCAATCTCGACCTGATGCGCCGCCGCCCGGGTCTCGACGACCGCTTCAACCATTTGATCGAGAACTCGATCGAGGCGGCCAAGCGCGGCGCGTCGCTGACCCAGCGCATGCTCGCCTTCGCCAGGCGCCAGGAGCTCAAGACCGAGGCGGTCGACGTGCCCGACCTCGTCCGCGGCCTGGGGGACATGCTGCAACGCTCGATCGGCCCGCGGATCCACATCAGCACCCACTTTCCGCTCGTGCTGCGGCCCGCGCTTGCGGATCCCAACCAGCTCGAGTTGGCGCTCCTGAACCTGGCCGTCAACGCCCGCGACGCCATGCCGGAGGGGGGCGCCATCGCCATCTCGGCGGAGGAGTTGGCGTTGGACGTCGCGGACGCCGACGGGACCGCGCCGGGGCGCTATCTGTGCCTGCGCGTGCAGGACGACGGACACGGGATGGACGCCGAGACCCTGGCCAGGGCCGTGGAGCCGTTCTTCACCACCAAGGGGGTCGGCAAGGGCACCGGGCTGGGGCTGTCCATGGCGCACGGCTTCGCCACCCAGTCGGGCGGCCGGCTGAGGCTGCGCAGCGCGCCGGGCGTGGGGACCACGGCCGAACTGCTGCTGCCCGCGGGCAGTCGGGTCCCGCGCCCTGCGCCGACGCCCGAGCCGAATTCCGCGACGGAACAAACGGGGCCCTTGCGCATCCTGGTGGTCGACGACGACAACCTGGTCCTGGCCAACACGTCGGCGATGCTGGAGGACCTCGGGCACGAGGTGCTGGAGGCGAGCTCGGGCGAGCAGGCGCTCCGGATCCTGCGGCGGGACGACGGCCTGGGCCTGCTGGTGACCGACCACCTGATGCCGGGCATGACGGGAGCGCAGCTGATCCAGACCGTCCAGGCGCAATGGCCGGACCTGCCCATCGTCCTGGCGACCGGATATGCGGACCTCGAGCAGGGCGCCGCGCCGAGCGCGCAGCGGCTGATGAAGCCGTTCATGCAGCAGGATCTCGCGGCTTCCATTTCGGCGGCTGTCCGGGCCCGTCAGCCCTGCGTCTAGGCCGCCATCCCGTCCGAAGCAGGCCGACGACGTTCAGCCGTTCAGGTCCTCACCCCTCGGCGGCGTCGGCGTGCGAGGAGGCCGGAAACGAGAACGCGACGTGCTGGTCGACGCGAGCCGGATCGAGCCGGTGAAGCAGATTGCAGGTCTGCTGGTCTTCGGAAGCGGTCTCGATCCGGAGCCACGCCAAACCATCCGATTGACAGACGTCCAGGAGGGAGCGGATCATGAACCCGGCTGCCTGGGCCTGCTCGAAGAGGCTTGCAACCACGAACACCGGCACTCTGAGGATGGCGCCGTGCGCTGGCGAATGCTCGACATAGGCCAGGCAGAGACCTCGGACGTAAGCATCTCTCTTCAGCACATAGCCGCGTGAGGATCCGCCCGAGAAGTGGCCGCACAGCATGCGCCACTCCGGCATCGTCATCCGGGGCGCGACGGTGCAGAGCAGGGGAAAGGCCGGCCCGACATGGGCGGCGTTGAGCGGCGAAAATCGAAACTCCGGCCCCATCGTCAGCCCCGCGCCGAACATGCCGACAGGCATTATGAGCCCGAAACCCGCTTCCATCTTGATCCATGTCACGGAAGTGAAGCGAGCGCAGCTCTAGGTTGAACCCTCGCGGACCGGAAAGTCCGCCCGGACGCCAGGATCTCCCCGGCGTGTCACGCGTACCGCACGCCCAGGCTCGAGGGCGGCGGCCCATCGGCTCGAAACATGCGTCGCGGCGCGAATGGCGTGCGCGACGGTCACTTCGATCGAGGAAGCGTCATGAGTAGCATCGTCAAACTGGCGTCCCATCGCGGGCCTGCGGCGGCCGGCATGGGGCAGGCGTTCCTGTCTCCCCACGGGCGCACGGAGCGGGACGAACATCTCTCCCTGGACGCGGTGTTCGATGGCGCGACGGTCGAAAGCGTCGCGTCCGGGCGGACCGTGTTCTGGGAGGGCGACAAGGCCGAGCACATCGTCAAGATCTCGGAAGGCTTGCTTCGGATCTGCCGGATCCTCCACGACGGACGACGCGCCATTGCGGGTTTCGCATCGGCCGGCGATGTCTTGGGTCTGTCCTTCAAGGACCGGTACCTGTTCAGCGCCGAGGCGATCACGCCCGTCAAGGTGATGAAGATCACCCGCCGCCAGCTGGACGCCTTCCTGCATGACAAGCCCTGCGGCCCACAGCTCGTCTGCGACCATGTGCGGGATGAACTCTGCGCCGCGCAGGATCAGATGATGATCCTCGTGCACCAGTGCGCCGAGGCGCGGCTCGCCGGGTTCCTGTGCCAGATGGCCCGCAAGCTCACCGGAGACCTGAGCCCCGGGGTGGAGTTTGACCTCGCGATGCCTCGCGCCGACATCGCCGACCATCTGGGCCTCACGATGGAGACGGTCTGCCGGTCGATTACCAGGCTGCGCAAGACCGGCTACATCGGCATGAAGGGTGCTCACCGCATCCGCCTCTGCGACCCGTCGAAGCTGATCGCCCTCGCCGGGACCGTGGACGGGGTCACGGACGGACGCGTCCGAGCCTGACGACCGGTCATACGACGCGACGGCGCGTTCACCGCGCCCGTTAGCGTGCGCGGCGTCTCCAGTCGGACCATGTCGCCGGATGGGCGGCGAGGTAGTCCTTCACGGCTTCGCCGATCGTCGGATAGAACGAGCCGCTGCCGATCTGCTCGAGCAGTCCGAACCGCTTGAGCTTGTCCTTGACCGGATCCTTGATCTCGGCGAAGCGCAGGTCGATGTTCCTGGAACGGAGCGCCTCCACCAGTTCGGACAGCGCGTCGGCGGCCGTCACGTCGACGCTGGTGACGGGTTCGGCCGCCACGACGAGCCATTGGACCGGCGTCGGCGCCTCTGCGACCGCCTGGAGAATGCGCTCGCGAAAGAATTCGGCGTTGGCGAAGAACAACGGGGCGTCCCAGCGAAACAGCAAGAGGCCGGGGATCTGGCGCGCGTCGGGATAACGCCTGAGGTCGTGGTATCCCTTCACCCCGTCTGCGCGTCCGAGCACGGCCGAATGAGGCCTCCACCCGTCCCAGAGGAACTCGATCACGGCGATCGAGAGGGCGAAGCCGATTCCCGGGATGACGCCGAGCACGGCCACCCCGAGGAGGCATGCGATCGAAAGCCAGAATTCCCACGGCTGCATGCGATGAATGCGGACCAAGCCCTCGATTTCGATCAGCCCGATGGCCGACGCGATGACGACAGCCGCCAAAGCGGGAGAAGGCAGGTTCTGCAGCAGGTTGGGCGCGAAGAGAAGCAGCAGCGCGACGCAGAGCGCCCCGACCAGGCCCGTCACCTGCGTGCGGGCGCCGGCCGCCTCCGCTACCGGCGTGCGGGACGAACTGCTGCTGATCGGAAAGCCCTGGAAGAGCCCCGCCGCGAGGTTGGCCGCCCCCAGGCCCACCATCTCCTGGCTGGGATCGACGGAGGCTCCCGTCCGGGCGGCGTAAACGCGGGACAGAACGCTCGTGTCCGCGAAGGACACGAGAGCGACCGCGAGCCCACCGATCAACACCGGCAGGAGATCGTCCACGCCGGGCACCGGGACCACGAAATGCGGCAGGCCGCCCGGCAGCGGCCCCAGCACGGCCACGCCGGCCTTGTCGGCGAGGTCCAGGAGGCTCACCGCCGCCGTCGCGCCCACGACGCCGACCAGGATCGCGGGGATCTTGGGGCGCCGCTTGAGGGCGAGGATCACGCCGAGCGTCCCCGCTCCGACCGCGAACGCCGCCCAGTTCGCGCGATGGCTGATCACGCCCTCGGCGATGGCCCACAGGCCCCTGAGCGGGCCGTCCGCCTTCACGGAGAATCCGAGCAGCTTCGGCGTCTGGCCGATCAGCACCGTCAGCGCGATGCCGTTCATGTAGCCGTAGCGGATCGGCTTGGACAGCAGCTCCGTCACGAAGCCGAGGCGCGCCATCCCACCCAGGATGCACGCGAAGCCCGACACGATCGCCATGGCGCCGGCCAGCATGACCGCGCGCCCGGGGTCGCCTCCTGAAAGCGGGAGCACGACCCCGAGAATGACCGGCGCCAGCGACGAGTCGGGGCCCAGCACCATAATCCGGCTCGGCCCGAAGATCGCGTAAGCGGTCAGCGGCGCGATGGTCGCATAGAGCCCGTAGATCCCGGGCAATCCGGACGCGACCGCATAGGCGATGCCGACGGGAGCCAGCATCGTGGTCAGGACCAGGCCGGCCACGAGATCGTGCCGGAGCCATCCCCACTTGTAGTGCGACAGGACCTCGGCGCCCGGCGCCCAGCGCCTCCATCCGGTCGGCGCGGGAGGCGGGGCGACGATCGGCGGCCCCGGTGCGCGCCCGGGCGGGGGACCGTAAGCCGGGCGCGGTCCGTCGGCGGGCCGAGGATTGTCGTTGGACACGCGCCTGCCTCCTCCGGGATCGGGTGACGTCGCGGGACGAGGCGGTCGCCGCCGCAACGGTCGGCGCATCCCGACGGCGGGCGCCGTCAATGGATCTCCGGCACCATCCTGTACGGGTAGTCGGGCTCGACATAGCCGTGCGCCTTCTGGCGTTTCGGCAGCTTGATCTTGTCTCGCGGCAGCTCTTTGTAGGGAATGGACGACAGGATGTGCGAGATGATGTTCAGGCGCGCCCGTTTCTTGTCGTCAGACTGGGCGAGATGCCACGGCGCCCACGCAGTGTCGGACGCCAGGAACATGTCGTCGCGAGCCCGCGAGTAATCGAACCACCGGCTGTAGGACTTCAGGTCCATCGGCGAAAGCTTCCAGATCTTGCGCGGATCCGCGATGCGTTGCTCGATGCGGCGAGTCTGCTCGCCGGGGCTGACCTCCAGCCAGTATTTGAGCAGGATCACGCCTGAATCGACGATGGCCTTCTCCACGCCGGACACCGAGGCGAGGAAGCGCTCCGCCTGCTCGTCGGTGCAAAAGCCCATCACGCGCTCCACGCCGGCGCGGTTGTACCAGCTCCGGTCGAAGATCACGATTTCGCCCGCCGCCGGCAGATGCGGCAGGTAGCGCTGGATGTACATCTGCGATCGCTCGCGGTCGGAGGGCGGCGGCAACGCGATGACGCGGAACACCCGTGGGCTCACCCGCTCCATGATGGCCTTGATTACTCCGCCCTTCCCCGCGCCGTCGCGGCCCTCGAAGACGATGCAGACCTTCGCGCCGGCGTGCCGGACCCAAAGCTGGAGCTTCACGAGTTCGCCGTGCAGCTCCCGGAGCTTCTTGTTGTAGTCCTTCGTCTTCACGGGCTTCATGAAATCCGAGTCCACGCGGGCCTCCATCGCAGCCGCTCGCCGGCGTTTAGTGGTCCAGCTTTTGCCCGGCCCAGCTGAGGAAGAAGCCGACGTCGCCCGGCATGCCGCGCGGCCAGTCGATGATCATGGCCTTGAGCTTGTAGTGCGCGGGCCGAAGGTGATCGCGCCAGAACTCGTAGGCCTGGCGGGGGCGCCCGGCCAGCGTCTCCGGCCACCCTTCCTCCGAGTTGTTGATCGCCCGTCCACCGTCGGTGCACAGGGCGTTGGGAAAGCGCATGACCATGATTTCGGTCGCCCCCCGCTTGGCCGCGTCCCGCATCGAGGACAGCAGGCGCTTCTTGAGGGACGCCACCACCTCGGGCGTGACCTCGATCGTCTTCGACATCGTCTTGATCAGCTCGGCCTGCGCCCTCTCGGCCTGGGCCATGACGTTCACCTCGGACGAGGCTTGCGCCATCGCCATCTCGTCCATGTAGCGGCGAAGTTCCTCGGCGGTCATGAAGGCTTCGTCGCCAAGCGCTTGCGTGGGACGAGGATCAGAATTCTGGGCCACGGACATCGTGAACTCCTCTCGGGCGACAAAGACACGTGCGGAGCGCCGGCGTTTCGACGCCTCGGGCGTCTTCGAGATGGCGCTCCGAAGATGAAGGCAGGCGCGGAGACGCTCGCCCGCGCCCGAACGAGGAAGCACCGCCGCCGAGGCGACGATGCAACTTCGGATCGTCGCGAGGACAAAGCGAGCGTTTGCGCGTCCCGACCGAAATCGGATGTCGGTTCAAAGCATCGATCCGGAGAGTCCGATGCGCAATGACCGAGATCAAATGCTCCCCGTCGCGACCGGTTTACTGTCTGGCGACCATAGAGACCCCTTCACGACCATCCGCTATGGCCTCATAGACCATAAGGACTAAGCCGTGGCTGGTTTGTTCTGTTTTCCCTGCGAGGCCGCCATGAGCACGAACGATCCTGTGAACAGACTGTCCGACGCGACCCCGGCGCCCCTCTCGGCGGTCGGCGCCTATTGGGTCGACGCCTGGCAGAGGTCCGTCCTGATGCTCGACACCGTCAGGCGGCGCGGCAACACCTACTTGGAGCAATCCCGCAAGCAGGCCCCCCACGTGCTGAGTTTCGACGCGGAGCTGGTGCTGGACGGGCGGACGCTCGCGCGCCCGGTGAATTACTTGCTCGTGCGCATCAAGCCGCCCAAGGACGTGACGATCGACCCGACGAAGCGGCCCTTCATCGTCTTCGACCCCCGGGCGGGACACGGGCCGGGCATCGGCGGAATGAAGCAGGACAGCGAGATCGGCGTCGCCCTGAAGGCTGGCCATCCCTGCTACTTCGTCGGCTTCCTGCCCAGCCCCGTTCCGGGACAGACGATCGAGGACGTCTGCGCCGCAGAGGCGCACTTCATCGAACGCGTCATCGAGATCGAGAAGGGAACCACCGAGAAGCCCTGCCTGATCGGCAACTGCCAGGCGGGCTGGCAGATCATGATCGTGGCGGCGCTCCGACCGGATCTCGTCGGCCCGATTATCGTGGCCGGATCTCCGCTGTCCTACTGGGCGGGCGTGAGAGGCCAGAACCCCATGCGGTATCTGGGAGGCCTGCTCGGCGGAACTTGGCTGACCGCGCTCGCGGGGGACCTCGGCCACGGCGTGTTCGACGGCGCGCACCTCGTCGCCAATTTCGAGAGCCTGCACCCCGACAACACCTATTGGGAGAAGGCCTACAATGTGTATGCGAAGATCGACACGGAGCCCCAGCGCTTCCTCGACTTCGAGACGTGGTGGGGTTCGCCGGTGCTGCTCAACGCCACCGAGATGCAGTGGATCGCCGACAAGCTCTTCGTGGGGAACAAGCTCGGCGAGTGCGCCATCACGACGCGCGACGGAGAACGCGTGGATCTGCGCAACATCACGTCCCCCATCATCGTGTTCTGCTCCCACGGAGACGACATCACGCCGCCCCAGCAGGCGCTCGGCTGGCTCCTGGATCTCTACCGGGACGACGACGACCTGATCCGGACCGGCCAGACGGTCGTGTATTCGGTGCATCAGAGCATCGGCCATCTCGGCATCTTCGTTTCCGGCAAGGTCGCCACGAAGGAGCACGCCGAATTCGCCTCCTGCATCGACATGATCGACCTCCTGCCGCCCGGCCTCTATGAGGCGGTGATCTCGGAGGCGGGGCCCGACACGGCCCGGGCGGACCTGGTCGAGGGACGCTACGTCTTCGCGCTCGAAAAGCGCACGCTGGACGACATCCGGAACCTCGGGATCAACTCGGCGGAGGACGACGCCCGCTTCGCCACGGTCGCTCGGGTGTCGGAGATCAACAAGGGCCTCTACCAGACCTTCGCCGCCCCCTTGGTGCGGCAGATGTCGACGGACCAGACGGCCGAATGGCTGCGAAACATGCATCCGCACCGGCTGCGGTTCGCGGCCCTCTCGGATCAGAATCCCGCGGCTCCCCTGATCGCGTCCCTGGCCGAAAAGGTGCGGGCGGACCGGCGGCCGGTCGACGACGCGAACCCGCTGCGTCAGCTGGAGACCATGGCCGCGGCCCAGATCTCCCAGTCGCTGAAGCTGTGGGGCGCGTTCCGGGACATGATGACCGAGCAGGTCTTCCTGGCGACCTACGGTTCGCCGTTGCTGCAGGCGCTCGTCGGCGTCAGCAGCGAGGATGAATCGGAGCGGCCGCACGCCATCCGGGATCTCGCGAGACGGACGACCGCGGACGCGGAGGAAGCGAAGCTGCGCGCCGGGATGGACCGCGGAGACCTCCTGGACGCCATCGTGAGAGCGCTTCTCTACATCTCGCACGGGGCCGAACGGGCCGGCGACGAACGCGGGTTCTCCGCCCTGAAGAGCCTCAGCGCCGCGCTTCCCGCCAGCCTGAAGGTGGGCAAGGAACGGTTCAAGGAGGCGGTGCGCCGTCAGTCCCTGACCGTCAGCCTCGATGAGAACGGCGCGCTCGAAACGCTGCCGCGCTTGCTTCCGGACGACCGGTCGGAGCGCCGCAGAGGCCTGGACATGATCCGCACGGTCTTCGAGAGCCGGGATCGGAGCGAGGATGAGACCGCGCGCTTCGAAGAGATCGCCCGGATCTTCAGTCCGTCGTCGCCGAAACTGGCCGCCACGCCCTCGTCGGCGGCCTGAACGGACCTGATCTCGGAGGCTGAACCATGGCCAACATGCTGAGCGGCAAGAAGGCGCTCGTCGTCGGCGTCGCCAACGACCGGTCGATCGCGTGGGGCATCGCCTCGGCGCTTCGGGCGGCGGGGGCCGACATCGCCCTCACCTACATCAACGAAAAAGCGGAGGCCTATGTGCGTCCGCTCGCCGAGAGGCTGAATGCGAGCTTGTGCTCGCCGCTGGACGTGGCTCGCCCCGACCAGCAGCAGGCGCTCGCAGACGAGATCGCCGCGACGTGGGGACGCCTGGACGTCCTCGTGCACTGCATCGCCTTCGCGCCGCGGGACGACCTCCATGGCCGGGTGCTGGACACCTCGCCCGATGGCTTCGCGCTCGCCATGGACATCTCGGTCCACTCCTTCGCACGGCTGTGCAAGGCCTTCGAGCCGCTGATGGGCGACGGGGGCGCATGCATCACCGTCAGCTTCTACGGCGCGGAGAAGGTCGTCTCGACCTACAACATGATGGGGCCCGTGAAGGCGGCGCTGGAGGCCATGGCGCGGGAGCTCGCCTCCGAGCTCGGCCCCAAGGGCGTGAGCGTCAACGTGCTCTCGCCCGGCGCCATCGCGACCAGGGCGGCCGGCGGCATCGCCGAATTCGACACGATGCTGGACGAGGCGAGGGAGCGGGCTCCCATGAAGCGCCTGGCCACCATCGAGGACGTGGGCGCCATGGCGGCGTTTCTGGCGGGCTCCCGCAGCATCACGGGCGAAACCATCCACGTGGACGGCGGCTACCACATCATGGGCTGAGGCGGCCGCTCATGGCGGGGCGACGCCCCCGGCCGCCGGCGGCGCCAGGTAGAGCGTCATCGCGAACACGACATAGACCATCAGCAACAGCGCGCCGACGAACCAGGCGGAGCGGCCGCTGCTCGTCACCAGCGTGGCCGCCAGCACGCTGATCATCATCATGACGACGGCGCCCGGCCAGAGCTGGAGGTCCATCGGATGCGGTCCGACGAGATAGCTCAGCAGGACCAGGACAGGCGCGACGAACAGGGCGATCTGCGATGCGCTTCCCAGCGCGATGCCCACGCTGAGGTCGAGATGGTTCTTGCGTGCGCCCGCGAAGGCGGACGCCATCTCGGCCGCCCCTCCCACAAGCGCGACCACGACGAAGCCGACGAAGGCCTGGCTCATGCCGAAAGCCTCCGCGCCGGCCTGCACGACGCCGACGAAGATCTCGCTGACCAGGGCCACCAGCACCGTCACCCCGGCGAGCGTCGACAACGCCAGAGAAAGCGGCCAATGCGTTGAGGCGGCCTCGTCGTCCGTCGCGACGCTGCCGAACGCCTCCTTATGGGTCTTGAGCGTGAACAGCATGCCGAGCCCATAGGCGGCGATGAGCAGGAATGAGAGGCCGACGCTGAGCCGCCTCACGAAGCCGAGGCTCCCGCCCGGGTCCGAATCGGCTGCGATGGATGGCGCGAGCAGCGCGACCGTGGCGAGGAACAGGAGGGACGCCTGCATCCGGACTGTCGCCCGATTGAACTCCTGGACGTGATGTTTCAGCCCGCCCAGAAGGAAGGAGGCGCCCAGCATGAACAGCGTGTTGGCCACGATGGCGCCCACGATGGAGGCCTTCACCAGCGTGTAGTCGCCGGCCCGAAGCGCCGCCAGGCCGATGACCAGCTCGGTCATGTTCCCCAGGGTCGCGTTCAAGAGCCCCCCGGTCGCGTCCCCGGTCTTGGCCGCGATGGCTTCGGTGGCGTGGCTCAGCAGTGCGGCCAGCGGCGTGATCGCCAGGATGGACAGGACGAAGATCAGGGATGGGGAGTGGGGCGCGACCTTCTCGGCCACGAACACGACAGGCACGAACGCCAGCAGCCAGAGCAGCGGGTTGCGGCGGATCTCCTTGAGGAGTTGGGCCATGGCTTCGCGCCCGAAGTCTGAGGTGACGACGCTCGTGGACGCGACCATGGCAGACGCCCCGCGCCGTCAACTGATCTGCGTCAGGCGCGGCGCTTTCGCCGCGAGGTAACCTTTTCGGATCGCGATGGCGCCCGCGCCGACGCCTGCCTTGGGCCGGCCGGCGGCCCTTGACGGAAGCGAACCTCATGAGCGCCCACGAGAAATACGACGTCCTCATCGCCGCTGCCCGGGCCTTGCCTCGCCTGAAGGTCGCGGTGGCGCATCCCTGCGACGAGAGCGCCATCAGGGGCGCCCTGGAGGCGGCCGAGCTCGGCCTGATCGAACCGATCCTGGTCGGACCGACCGCCAAGATCGTCGCCGCCGCGGCGTCCTGCGGCGTGGACATCTCACGGTGTGAAATCGTCGACGCGCCTCACAGCCACGCCGCGGCCGACGCGGCCGTCAAGCTCGTGCTCGAAGGCAAGGCGGAAGCCGTGATGAAGGGCTCCCTCCATACCGACGAACTCATGGCCGCCGTGGTGCGCCGGGACGGCGGCCTGCGCACGGCGCGGCGCGTCAGCCACTGCTTCGTGATGGACGTGCCCAACCACCCGGACGCCCTGATCATCACGGACGCGGCCATCAACATCGCCCCGGACCTCGAAGCCAAGGTCGACATCGTCCAGAACGCCATCGATCTGTGCCATGCGCTTCGCCAACCCGAGGCCCGGGTCGCGATCCTCTCGGCGATGGAGACGGTGAACCCGAAGGTGCCCTCCACCATCGAGGCGGCGGCCCTGTGCAAGATGGCGGATCGGGGACAGATCACCGGCGGCATCGTCGACGGCCCGCTTGCGCTCGACAACGCGATCGACCTCGGGGCGGCGAAGATCAAGCGGATCGTCTCGCCGGTCGCCGGGCGGGCCAACATCCTGGTCGTGCCCGATCTCGAGGCCGGCAACATGCTGGCCAAGAGCCTGACTTTCCTGGCGAACGCGGACGCCGCCGGGATCGTGCTCGGCGCCAAGGCGCCGGTGATCCTCACCAGCCGCGCCGACTCGGTGACCACCCGCCTGGCGTCCTGCGCCGTGGCGTCGCTGGTCGCCGACGCCGCCCGCAAGACCCTCGCCATCAAGAGTTGAGACCGTGACAGCCTACGCCGTCTTCAACGCGGGATCGTCGTCCCTGAAATTCCAGCTCTTCGAACCCGGGGCGAACGGCGCGCTCTCGCCCTTCGTGCGGGGCAAGCTCGAAGGACTGGGCTCCGAGCCCCAATTCATCGCCAGGGATGGATCCGGAAAGATGCTGGGCGAGCGGACGTGGTCGGCGAGCGACGGGCTCGATCACGAACAGGGCACGATGTACGTGCTGGAGTGGGCGCGCGAGCACCTGGGAGGCCGCAGGCTCGCCGCCATCGGTCATCGGGTGGTGCATGGCGGCAGGGACTTCAGCGGTCCCGCGCTGATCGACGACGCCGTGCTGGCGAAGCTCGAAGCCTATGTTCCGCTGGCGCCCCTGCACCAGCCTCACAACCTCAAGCCCATCCGCATCGTGCGCCGACACCGGCCGGACCTGAAGCAGGTCGCCAGCTTCGACACCGGCTTCCACCAGACGCAGCCCGAGATCGCGCAGCTCTTCGCGCTTCCCTACGACTACGCCGAGCGGGGCGTCCGGCGATACGGCTTCCACGGCCTGTCCTACGCCTATGTGGCCAGCGTTCTGGGCCGATGCGCGCCGGGGCTCGAGACGGGGAAGGCGATCGTCGCCCATCTGGGCAGCGGCGCCTCGCTCTGCGCGATGGTCAACGGCCGCTCCGTGTCGTCGACCATGGGATTTTCGGCGCTGGACGGTCTGCCCATGGGAACCCGATGCGGATCGCTGGATCCGGCGGTCGTCTTCTACCTGATGCGGGTGGACAAGCTCGACGCCGCGGCCGTGGAGAAGCTGCTCTACAGCAAATCCGGGTTGCTCGGCGTTTCGGGCCTGTCGAACGACATGCGGGCGCTTCGCGAGGCGGCGGCAGGCGGCCATGAGCGCGCCCGCCTCGCCATCGACCTCTTCGTCTATCGGATCTGCCGCGAGATGGGAGCGCTCACCGCCGTGATGGGCGGCCTGGACGGGATCGTCTTCACCGCCGGGATCGGCGAGAACGATCCAGCGACGCGCGCCGAAGTCCTCCGGGGCATGGAATGGGCAGGGCTGAAGATTGACGAAGGCGCAAATCGCGCGGGCGGGCCGCTGCTCACTCTCGCCGGCGGGCCGCAAGCCTGGGTCATTCCCACCGACGAGGAGCTGATGATCGCCCGGGAAACCGCCGCCATGCTCGCCGCCCGTTGAGGGGCCGGCGCCGCGGGATGTAAGCGCTCCCGTGCGGCGTCACTGCGCCTCGGACGCCTCGGCGAAGGCGCGCGACGTCGGCTCCAGGTTGAAGCCGGTTTGCAGGATGTGGGCGCGGATCAGCGCGCGGAGCCGCTCGGCGTCGCGGGCCGCGACGGCGTCCACCATGGCGAAATGCTCCCGGCTGGACTGCTCCACGCGCCGGCGCGTGCGCCACTGGCTGGCCGGCGCGGAGGAGATGCGGCCGCGCAGGTCCGTCACCAGCGCCGTCAGCTCGTCATTGCCGTTCAGCCGCAGCAGCTCCAGGTGGAAGGCGACGTTGGCGTCGTATTGCTCCAGCACGGCGCCGTCGAGCACGAGGTCGTCGAAGTTCCGCGCCAGCGCCGCGAGCCGTGCGACGTCCGCCTCGGCGGCACGGGCGATCACGCCGTCGACGGCGGCCAGTTCCAGGATGAGGCGGATGTCGCGGATCTTCGCCGCGCGCTCGCCGTCCTCCTCATGGACCCGGTAGCCGCGGTTCGGCCAATGCGCGACCAGGCGCTTCTGGACCAGGCGGTCCAGCGCCCGCCGGATCTCCAGGCGGTTGCGGCCGTATCGCCCTTCAAGATCGATCTGCTTCAGCCAGGCGCCGGCGGCGAACAGGCCCGACTGAATGTCGCGGGCGATGAGGTCCGCCACGTCATGCGCCTCGCGCCTGGCCGGCGCCGCGGGACTGCTGCTCGCGCTCATCCACCCCTCGCTCGACATGGCCCCAACGGGCGGTGATCCGGAGCATCTACTCCATGCACAACCGGAGATTGTCCGTCTGGACGGACTGTGCCACAAATTGGCGCCAATGTCTCAGCCGAGCCCCATGCGGCGGACCAAGCGGAGCCTGCGATGCGAAACGACGACGAAATCTGGCGTCTGGCGGACGCCAAGAGCCCGGCCTTTTTCGCGATGAGCGACCGCATCTGGGGCACGCCGGAGCTGAACTACCAGGAAACGCAGTCCGCCGCCGAGCACGCCCGCATGCTCGAGCAGGAGGGTTTCCGCGTCCAGACGGCCGTGGCCGGAATCCCGACCGCGCTGATCGGCGAGGCCGGCGAAGGCGGCCCCGTGATCGCGATCCTGGGCGAATACGACGCGCTGCCGGGCTTGAGCCAGGAGGCCGGCGTCGCGGTGGAGAAGCCGATCGAGGATGGCGGCGCCGGCCATGGCTGCGGCCACAACATGCTGGGTTCGGCCTCGCTGCTGGCCGCCACGGCGGTGAAGGACTACCTCGCCAAGAACGGCCTCAAGGGCCGCGTGCGCTACTATGGCTGCCCGGCCGAGGAAGGCGGGTCGTCCAAGGGGTTCATGGTGCGGGCCGGCCTGTTCGACGACGTGGACGTCGCGATCTGCTGGCATCCGGCCGCCTTCACGGGCGTCAACAAGCCGATCTCGCTCGCCTGCGTGGAGATCGAGTTCACCTTCCACGGCCGCGCCTCGCACGCCGCCGCGACGCCGCATCTCGGCCGCAGCGCGCTGGACGCCGTGGAGCTGATGAACATCGGCGTGAACTACATGCGTGAGCACATGCCGTCCTCGGCGCGCGTCCATTACGCCATCATCGACGGCGGCGGCATCGCGCCCAACGTGGTGCAGGCCCGCGCCACCGTGCGTCACCTCATCCGGGCGCGGACGCTGGCCGAGATGTGGGACCTCGTGCGTCGAGTCAAGGACATCGCCCAAGGGGCTGCGCTGATGTCGGAAACGCGCGTCGTCGCCAAGCAGCTTTCGGGTGACGCCAACCTGGTCGGCAACCGGCCGCTCGAGGAGTGCATGCATCGCAACCTGACGCGGCTCGGCGGACCCGGCTTCGACGAGGCCGACCGGCGCTTCGCGGCCGAGATCCAGAAGACCTTCTCCAAGGACGACATCCGCTCCTCCTATGGCCGCTTCGGGCTGAAGCCGCGTGACGGCGAGGCGTTGAGCGAGGAGATCTATCCGCTCGACTTCACGGCCGACCTCTTCGTCGGCTCCACGGACGTCGGCACCGTGAGCTGGGTGACCCCCACGGTGCAGTGCCGCGCCGCCTGCTACGCAGTGGGGACGCCGGGGCACTCCTGGCAGCTCGTCGCGCAAGGCCGCGCGCCGGCCGCCCACAAGGGGCTGGCGCTGGCCGCCAAGGCGATGGCGGGCGTGGCCGTGGACGTGCTCGCCGATCCGGCGCTGCTGAAGGCGGCGCGGGACGAGTTCGAGGCGTTCCGGCGCGAGAACCCGTTCGACAACCCGATAACGCCGGACGTCGAGCCGCCGCTCGACATGGCTGCCAAGTGAGCGGCCCCGTGGGTGTGGGCGCCCCGGCCGTGGACGCTGTCGCCGCGCTAGTGGACCGCGACCGGCTGATGGCGCACATCGCCGAGTTCGCCAAGCGGGTGAAGCTGTCGGGCACGCCCGAGGAGCTGGAGAGCTTCGGCTACCTGGAAAACACGATGCGGGGCTACGGCTTTCGCACTCGGCTCCTGTCGCACGACGCCTATATCAGCCTTCCTGGCGCGGCCTCGCTGGCGGTGGACGGGCGCGCCATCCGCTGCATCACGCATTCGATGTCGGACCCCACGGGCCCGGGCGGCCGCACGGCGGCGGTGGTGCATGTGGGCGAAGGCTCGGAAGCCGAGATCGCCGGCAAGGATGTCGCCGGCAAGATCGTGCTGGTGGACGGCATCGCGGTGGAGGACGTGGCGCGCTACGCCTCGGAAGCCGGGGCGATCGGCGAGATCCACATCTCGCCCACCGAGCAGACCTACGAGATGTGCATCTCGCCCGTGTGGGGCAGCCCCTCGCACCTCACGCGCGCCAAGCTGCCGCGAACGGCGGTCGTCACCGTGTCGCGTGACGACGGTGCGGCTCTGCGCCAGCGCTGCCTCGCAGGCGAGACGGTGGTGGCCACCATCACGAGCGCGGTGGACACCGGCTGGCGCAAGACGCCGCTGTTGGTGTGCGACATGGACGGGCCGGCGGGCGCGGACGCGCCCTTCGTGCTGTTTTCCGGCCACCACGACACCTGGCACTACGGCGTGATGGACAACGGCTCGGCCAACGCCACCATGCTGGAGGCCGCGCGCGTGCTGGCTGAACGCCGCGCCGACTGGCGGCGGGGCCTGCGCGTGTGCTTCTGGTCCGGCCATTCGCATGGCCGCTATTCGGGCTCGGCCTGGTACGCGGACGAGAACTGGATCGAGCTGGAGCGCTCCTGCGCGGCGCATGTGAATGTCGACTCCACCGGCGCGATCGGCGCGACGGTGCTGACCGACGCGGGCGTGATCGACGAGTTGACCGGCCTCGCCCGGGAAGCCATCGCGGCCGAAACCGGGCAGGACCACAAGGGTCGCCGCCAGGGCCGCGCCGCCGACCAGTCGTTCTGGGGCGTCGGCGTGCCGTCCATGTTCGGCAGCCTCAGCCACCAGCCGCCCGGGCCGGTGAAGATGCTCGTGGCGCTGGGCTGGTGGTGGCATACGCCGGAGGATCTCGCCGACAAGATCGACCCGGACCACCTCGTGCGCGACACCCGGATCGCGCTGCGCTGCCTGTGGAGGCTGCAGGTCGACCCGGTTCTGCCTCTGGACTACACACAGACCGCCGAGGCGCTGGCCCGGGAACTGGACGCGATCGCGGCCGGCGCCCCGGGCTTCGACTGCGGGGCCCTGCGCAAGGCGACGGCGGCGCTAGGATCGGCCGCCGCGGCCGTGAATGCAGCCGCCGCGCAAGCTGACGATCGGCTGGCCCGCCGGCTCGACGCCGCCCTGATGCGGGCGTCGCGCGCGCTGGTGCCGCTGAACTACACCAGCGGCGAGCGCTTCCGGCACGATCCCGCCATGCCGCAGCCGCCTTGGCCGTCGCTGCAGCCGTTGCGCGACCTCGCCGGCGCAGACGCCGGCTCCGACGAGCGGCGCTTTCGCGAGGTCGAGGCCCGTGCGGCCCGCAACCGCGCCCTGCACGCCATAGGCCTGGCGACCGAGGCGCTGACCCAAGCCCTTTCACCGAGTGGAGCCCCCCAATGACGCTCAGGACCACGATCGCGGCCGTTCTCGCGGCCACGCTGCTCGCCGGCGCAGGCCCGGCCCTCGCCAAGGACTGGTCCAAGGTGCGCATCGGCATCGAGGGCGCGTTTCCGCCCTGGAACGCCACCACGGCGGACGGCAAGCTCGTGGGGCTGGACGTCGACCTGCTGGCCGACCTGTGCAAGCGCGCCAACGTGCAGTGCGAGCTGATCGCCAACGAGTGGACCAGCATCGTGCCGAGCCTGCAGGCTGGCAAGTTCGACATGGTGATGTCGATCGGCATCAACGAGGCGCGCAAGAAGATCATCGACTTCACCGTCCCGTACGCCAGCGGGGCGGCGGCCTTCACGCTCAGCAAGGACGGTTCGATCGCGTCGCTGCCGATGGACGGCCAGCGCCTTGACCTGAACGACAAGGACAAGGCCGCGCCGGTGATGGCCGAGATGCGCAAGCTCCTGAAGGGCAAGACGGTCGGCGTGGTGCAGTCCACCAGCCACGAGCAGCTGATCCGGGCCAATTTCGGCGACGACGTCACGGTGCGGACCTACAAGACCTCGCAGGATCGCGACCTCGACCTGAAGTCCGGCCGGATCGACATCGGCTTCGACAGCGCCGTCTATGCGGCGACGCTGCACGACAAGCCCGGCAACGAGGACATCCGCATCGCCGGACCGCTGCTGAAGGGTCCGCCGCTCGCCACCGAGGTCGCGATGGGCGTGCGCAAGGACGACGGCGACCTGCGCGTCCTCTTCGACAAGGCCATCCAGGCGGCGGCCGCTGACGGCACGATCAAGACGATCTCCACCAAGTGGAGCAAGATCGACCTGACGCCGACGCCCTGACCCGCCGCGCATGAACCCCGTCGGCACGATGGATCTGCTTGGCTTCGGCCCCGGAGGATGGGGCCCGGCCATGCTGACGGCCGCCGCGATGACGATCGCGGTGGCGCTGACGGGATTCGTTTTCGGCTCGCTGATCGGCACGCTGGGCGCCTGGGCCAAGATCGGCGGCGGCGCGTTCGCGCGCGGCGTCGCGGACGCCTACACGACCGTGCTGCGCGGCATACCGGACCTGCTGGTGATCTACCTGTTCTATTTCGGCTCTAGCGCGGTGCTGACGCCCATCGGCCGCTTCTTCGGCGCCGAGGGCTTCGTCTCCCTGCCCGGCTTCCTGGCCGGCGCGCTGGCGATCGGGGTGGTGTCGGGGGCCTATTTCACCGAGGTGTTCCGGGGCGCCTACAACACCGTGTCGCGCGGCGAGCTCGAGGCCGCGACCGCCACCGGGATGACGCGTCTGCTGCGGTTCCGCCGCATCGTCGCGCCGCTGACGCTGCGCTTCGCGCTGCCGGGGCTGGGCAACGTGTGGCAGCAGGTGCTGAAGGAATCGGCCCTGATCTCGGTGACCGGGCTTGTCGAGATCCTGCGCCAGTCGCAGATTGCGGCCGGCTCCACGCGCCAGCCGTTCACGTTCTTCATGGCCGCGGCCGTGCTCTACCTCGTGATCTCCACCGCGTCCGGCTGGGGCCTGTCGCGCGCCGAGGCGCACTTCACCCGTGGCCTCCGGAGGGCGTGATGGACTTCGCCTTCCTGGTCGAGACCCTGCTGACGCTGCTGCCCGGCGTGCCGCTCACCCTCAAGCTCGCCTTTTCGGCCGTTGCGCTCGGGGCCGTGCTGGCGCTGGGGCTCGCGATGATGCGGCTGTCGGGCCTGCGCGCGCTGGACTGGCCGGCGCGGGTCTACGTGTTCCTGTTCAGGTCGACGCCGCTGCTGGTGCAGATCTTCCTGATCTATTATGGCCTCGGGCAGTTTCGCGAGGTTCGCACCAGCTGGCTCTGGCCGTTTCTGCGCGAGCCTTACTGGTGCGCCGTGCTGGCCCTGACGCTGAATACTGCCGCCTATGCGAGCGAGATCTTCCGCGGAGGGCTCCTGGCCGTGCCGCACGGACAGGTGGAGGCGGCGCGCGCCGCCGGCATGGGCCGCGGCCTGCTGTTTCGCCGCATCGTGCTGCCGGTGGCGATCCGCCAGGCGCTGCCGGCCTATGGCAGCGAGCTGATCCTGATGATCAAGGCCACCGCGCTGGCCTCCATCATCACCCTGATGGAGGTGACAGGCCTCGCCGCCAAGCTGATCGCCGAGACCTACCGGGCGATCGAGGTCTTTATCGTGGCGGGCTCGATCTACCTGGTTCTCAACTTTGTCGTGACCCGGCTCGTGCTGGCCGCCGAGCGCCGGCTCACGCCGCATCTGCGCCCCGCCCCGGTCGCGATCCTGAATGATGGAGGCGCGGCGTGACCGCAGTTCCGGCCGTCCGGCTCACCGACCTGCGCAAGAGCTTCGGGCCACTCGAGGTGCTGAAGGGCGTGTCGCTCGAAGCGCACGAGGGCGACGTGGTGTCGATCCTGGGCTCGTCGGGCTCCGGCAAATCCACCATGCTGCGCTGCATCAACATGCTGGAGACGCCCGATGGCGGCGAGGTCGCGATTGCGGGCGAGGTGATTGGGTTGAAGCCGACGCGCCACGGCATGCGGCCGGCCGACCGGCTGCAGGTGGACCGGATGCGCTCGCAGATCGGCATGGTGTTCCAGAGCTTCAATCTCTGGTCGCACATGACCGTGCTGGAGAACGTGATCGAGGCGCCCATCCACGTGCAGAAGCGGCCGCGCGCCGAGGCGGTCGCCGAGGCCGAGGCGATCCTCGCCAAGGTGGGCATCGCGGACAAGCGCAACCACTATCCGGCGCATCTCTCCGGCGGGCAGCAGCAACGCGCCGCCATCGCGCGGGCGCTGGCGCAGCGGCCCAAGGTGATGCTGTTCGACGAGCCCACCTCGGCGCTGGACCCCGAGCTCGTCGGCGAGGTGCTGCGCGTGATGCGGTCGCTCGCCGAGGAAGGCCGCACCATGCTGGTGGTGACCCACGAGATGGGCTTCGCCCGCGACGTCTCCAACAAGGTCGTCTTCCTGCACAAGGGCGTCGTGGAAGCGCAGGGCGCGCCCGGCGAGGTCTTCACCAACTCCACATCCGAGCGCTTCCGCCAGTTCCTGGCGGGCTGACCGCGCCAACACACAAAAACAGGAAAACAGGGTCATGAAACTCAACATCATCGCCGCATTGGCGCTCGTGGGCGCCGCCGTCGTCGCGAGCCCGGCCGCCGCGCAGCAGAAGGTGCGCTTCGCCACCGAGGGCGCGTTCCGCCCGTGGAACTGGACGGAGGCGGACGGCTCGCTCGCAGGCTTCGAGATCGATCTCTACAAGGACCTCTGCAAGCGCGCCGAACTCGACTGCACCATCCAGTCGCAGGCCTTCGAGGGCGCGATCCCGGCGCTGAACGCCGGCAAGTACGACGCGATCATCTCGGGCATGTCGGCGACGCCCAAGCGCGAGGAGGTGGTGCTGTTCACGATCCCCTACGGCTCCACGGGCCAGAGCTTCGCGGTGTCGAAGACCGGGTCGATGAAGGAGCTGCCCGACACGGGCCAGCTCTTCCCCCTCTCCACGCCCGCCAACGAGGCCGCCGCGCAGGCCGAGATTGACAAGCTGAAGCCCGTGCTGAAGGGCAAGGTGATGGGCGTGCAGACCGCCTCCATCGCGGCGTCCTTCGTCGACAAGTACCTGAAGGGCGTGGTGGACGTGCGCGAGTACAAGACCACCGAGCAGCACGACCTCGACCTCGCGGCCGGCCGCGTCGACCTGATCATGGCCTCCATGGCGTACCTGACCACGGCGGCCTCCAAGCAGGGCAATGAGGACATGGCCATCAAGGGCCCGCGCTTCCAGGGCGGCGTGCTCGGGCGAGGCAGCTCCATCGGGCTGCGCAAGGGCGACGAGGCCCTGAAGGCCAAGCTCGACAAGGCCATCATGGCGGCCAACGCCGACGGCACGATCGAGAAGCTGAGCCAGAAGTATTTCGGCTACGACGTCAGCGTGAAATGATCCGATATGCCCGCCGCCGGAACGCCGGCGGCGGGCTTTTCTTTGGCGCACGCCCTGACGGGCTGCGCTTATTTCTTCGTCTTGCTGTTGCCGATCTCCCGATCCCACTTGTCGAACATCGCGACCAGCGGCTTTGAATCGAGCGGCGGCTCGGTCGGGTTGTCGGAGATCATGGCCGCGTATTCCTGGCGGCCGAACTTGGCGATCGTCTGCTGGCTTTCCTTGGGAGCCATGTCGATCGTCACGCCATGGATGGCGGGGCCGGGATACATGTATCCGTGATCATACATGTAGGCCTGCTGCGCCGGCTCGAGCAGGTAGGCCATGAGGGCGAGAACGACGTCGAGCTTCTCGGGAGCGACGCCCTTGGGAATCGCCATGTAGTTGGCGTCCCCCACCCAGTGGAATCCCTTCAGGGTCGCGACCTTGAACTGCTCCGGGACGATGCCGAGATAGCGCGGATTGATGTCCCAGCCGGTGGTGGTCGCGATGATGTCCCGCGATCCCTCGGCCAGTTCCTTCATCGTCGCCGTCGTGCCGGACGGGTAGTACTCGATGCAGGTGTTCATCTCCTTTAGATAAGCCCAGGTCTTGTCCCAGCCGTGGATGGGGTCCTGCGGATCCTTGTCGCCCAGGAGGTAGGGCAGGCCCATCACGAAGGTCCGTCCCGGCCCTGAATTGGCCGGGCGGGCGTACATGAAGCGGTTCGGATGCGCCTTGCACCAGGCCAGCAGCGATTCCGCCGTGTCCGGGACGGCCTTCAGTTGCTGGGGATCATACTCCAGCAGCGGGCCGGACGGATACCAGTCGAGCACGAAGGCTTGCCCTTGCGCCATCTTCTGCATGGCGTAGGCGCCGGGCAAATAGAGCTTGTCGAGCGCGGGGAAGCGATCGGCGTATTTCGGCAGGATCTCCAGCCAGATGTTCTGCTCCATGCCGGCCGCCAGGGCGTCGTTGCCGGTCAGCACGAAGTCGATGTCCACCCGGCCGGCGTCCTGCTGCGCCCTCAGCTTGCCGGCGAGTTCCGGCGCCGTCGCCTTGGTGAAGACGAAACGGCTCACCAGGTCGGGATGCTCCTTCTGGAACTTCTCGAGGGCGGGCTGGCTGATCTGGAGGTCGCCCGCCACGTCGATCACGTTGATGGTCAAGGGCGCTTTCGGCTTGGCTGGAGCCTTGGCCGTCTGGGCGCTGAGCGGGGCCAACGCGCCGAACGCCATCAGGGCCGCTGTCGCCAGCCAATATCTCAAAGGGGACGCCATGTTCGTTCTCCTCCTGGGGGGTCGAGGTCGGAATGCGGTCCCGCCATGCGGCGCAAGAGCGTCGCGGCGGCTGGCGGATCAGGGTGGTCCCGGCGATCGGGACGGGGTTGCGGCGCGCAAGCCCGGACGCCGCGCGCCGCCGGCGCTCGTCTGCGCCAGCGCGGCGGCCGGCCGTGCGCCCGCCGTGCTGGCGCGAACCACCAGCGCCGTCGGGATGGTGAGGAGGCTCGGCGTGGTCTCGCCCGTGTCGATCATGCGGATCAGCAGGTCCACCGCGGCGGCTCCCGCATCGGCGCAATGCCCCGCGATGGTGGTCAGGGGCGGATGGGTCGTCGCCGCAAGCACGTCGTCGAAGCCGACCACGCTTACATCGCCCGGAATGGCCATGTCCCGCACCTGATAGCCCGCCACCACGCCCTGGGCGACCAGGTCGTCGAAGGCCAGCACGGCGGTGACGCCGGTTCGGACGAGTTCGTCCACCACCGCGCGGCCGGCCTCGTAGGTGGGGCGATGGGCGGGAACGGCCAGGAGCGCGACCCCCAGCCGCTGGGCGGCGGCGGCGACCGCCGTCTCTCGCTGCTGGTTGGCCCAGGACGCGGCTGGACCGCTCACATAGGCGATGCGGCGATGGCCGAGGCCGACCAGATGGCTCAGGGCGCTGGTGATGCCGCCGGCGACGTCCATGAGGACGCGCGTCACCGCGGGGATGTCGCGATTGATCAGCACCGTCGGCCTTTGCGACGCGTGATGCAGAATTCGGGCTTCGGCCTGGCGCGGCGAGGCGACGACGAAGCCGTCCACCTGGACGGCCATCTTGGAGAGCAGGACGTCCTCCCGGTCCGGGGTTTCGTCGGAATCTCCGATCAGGACCGCATAGCCGGCGGCGTCCGCCCGGGCCTGCGCCGCCCTGATCAGGGGCGGGAAAAAGGGGTTGGCGATGTCCGGCACGAGCAGCGCGATGACGCCGAACCGGCCGGTGCTGAGCGCCCGCGCGATGCGGTTCGGCACATAGCCGATCTCGTCGGCGACCCGCCGCACATGGTCCGCCACCGCAGCGCTCAGAAGATTGGGCCGGGAGAAGGCGCGCGACACCGTCGCCTTGGACACTCCAGCGCGCGCGGCGACGTCGGCGATCGTGAGTTGTCGTGTCACCGCGCCACCTCTGCAACCGGTTGCATAGAATGGTGGCGGCTCGCTTGACGTGTCAAGCCGCGATGGCGCGCGCGACCTCCCCCAAGACTCCGCACGCTGCTCCGCGCAGCGAAGGTCACGTCGCTAGATCGTCGAGACTAGGCCGGATGCCGGGCTGAAAGCGTCGCGGGAGGAGTATTCTGACGGTGCAGACGGCGAAAGAGCGGATCCACACGGCATGGCGCTGGCCTGCCATTCGCGTATGCGATCGGAAGGGCTCGAAGACCCCGCCTGTCAGCGAACTCCAACAGCATTGGAGAGCCGCGATGACAAGAGAAGCGATCCAGACGGAGGATACGCCGCCGGGCTAGTCCCGATGGGACCTTATCCTTGGAAGGTCAGCCCTTCGGGCCGCAGTCCGGAGGGCTCGTCGTGTGTGCGGACCCTGGTCCCGGACCGGTCCGGGATCGCCGCCCTCGCCGCTCACAGGAACCCCGTCGAGAGCCATGGCGCCGCGGCGATGATTAGCGGGTCACAGCCAGGCTTTGATCCTGCTGCTGACCGCCGAGGCCGAGATGCCGTAGCGCTCGTGCAAGGTGGGCAGCGCCCCCGCATGCAGGAACTCGTCGGGCAAGCCGATATGCCTGAATTTCGGATGGACGCCCGCCTGGAGCAGCGCCGAGGCCACGGCGTCGCCGAGGCCGCCGATCACCGAGTGGTTTTCGGCCACGACCACGAGGCGCCCGCCCTTGCCGGCCTCGCGCAGGATGGTCTCCACGTCCAGCGGCTTGATGGTGGGCGCATGCAGGACGGCGGCGTCGACCCGGTCGTCGGCGAGCAGCTTGGCCGCTTCCAGCGCCCGCATGGTCATCAGCCCGGAGGAGATGATCAACACGTCGCGGCCGTCGCGGATGGTCTTGGCCTTGCCGAGCTCGAAGCTGTAGCCGTACTCGTCCAGCACGACCGGCACCTGGCCGCGCAGCAGGCGCATATAGACCGGTCCCTGGTGGGCCGCGATGGCCGGCACCGCCTGCTCGATCTCGTGGGCGTCGCAGGGATCGATCACCGTCATGCCCGGCATGGCGCGGAACAGGGCCAGGTCCTCCGTCGCCTGGTGACTCGGCCCATAGCCGGAGGTCAGGCCCGGCAGCGCGCAGACGATCTTCACGTTGCGGTTCTCTTCCGCGATCGTCTGGTGGATGAAGTCATAAGCGCGGCGCGATGCGAACACCGCGTAGGTCGTCGCGAAGGGGGTGAAGCCTTCCGCCGCCAGGCCCGCCGCGGCCCCGAACAGCAGCTGCTCGGCCATGCCCATCTGGTAGCTGCGGTCGGGGAAGGCGTTCTGGAAGATGTGCAGGTCGGTGTATTTGCCGAGATCGGCCGTCATGCCGACGACGTCCGGCCGCTCCTTGGCGAGCGCGACGAGCGCGTGGCCGAAGGGAGCGGGCCTGGTCTTCTGCCCCTCCGCCGCGATCGAGGCGATCATCGCCGAGGTGGTCAGGCGCGGCTTGGCCGCGGGGGCGTTCGGCGTGGACGTCATGCGGGCCTCCCATCGTCCAGGGCCTGCAGCGCGAGCCGCCACTCGTGGGCCTCGACGCGGATGAAGTGGTTCTTTTCGCGGGCTTCCAGGAAGGGCACGCCCTTGCCCATGAGGGTGTCGGCGATGATCATCTTGGGCCGCGGCTGGTCGTCGGCCTTGGCCGCGTCGAAGGCCGCCACCACGGCGTCGACGTCGTTGCCGTCGATGCGCTGGACGTGCCAGCCGAAGGCCGCAACCTTGTCGACCAGCGGCTCGAAAGCCATGACCTGCGAGGACGCCCCGTCAGCCTGCTGGTTGTTCACATCGACGATGGCGATGATGTTGTCGAGCTTGTGGTGGGCCGCCGCCATCATGGCCTCCCATTTCGAGCCCTCGTCGAGCTCGCCGTCGGAGAACAGCACATAGACGCGGGACGACGACGCCTTGCGCTTCAGCCCCAGCGCCATGCCGACCGCGATCGACAGGCCGAGGCCGAGCGAGCCGCCCGACATCTCCATGCCGGGCGTGTACTGCGCCATGCCGGACATCGGCAGGCGGCTGTCATCGAAGCCGTAGGTCTCGATCTCGGCTTCCGGCACCACTCCGGCCTCGATCAGCGCCGCATAGAGCGCAATGGCGTAGTGGCCGTTCGAGAGCAGGAACCGGTCGCGTCCCTCCCAGGTGGGATCCTCGGGCCGGTAGGTCATGGCGTGGAACCAGGCCGTGGCCAGCACGTCGGCGATGTCGAGCGCCTGGGCGATGTAGCCCTGGCCCTGCACCTCGCCCATGCGCACGGCGTTGCGGCGGATGCGGTAGGCCCGCTCGGCGATGCTGGGCGCGTTCGCGCCCGGCGGCGGAGGCGTCGTCATGGGTCTGCTCCCAGGTCAAAGATCAGTGGATGAGCATGCCGCCGTTCACGTCGATGACGGCGCCGGTGACGTAGGCGGAGAGGTCGGAGGCCAGGAACAGGTAGATGTTGGCCACGTCCCGCGCCTCGCCGAGGCGGTTCAGCGGGATGCCCTTGATGATGTCGGCCTTCATCTCGGGCGTGAGCTTGCCGCCCGTGATGTCGGTCTGGATCAGGCCCGGCGTGACGCTGTTCACCCGGATCCCGTCGGGCCCCAGCTCCCGCGCCATGGCCTTGGCGAGGCCCAGCACGCCGGCCTTGGCCGCCGAATAATGCGGGCCGCCGAAGATGCCGCCGCCGCGCTGCGCCGAGACCGACGACATGCAGGCGATCGAGCCCTGCCGGCGGGCGCGCATATGCGGGATGAAGGCCTGGCTGAGATAGAGCACGCCGGTCATGTTGACGTCGACGACGCGCGCCCAGTCCTCGGGACGGACGTCCATCACCTTGAGCGGCTGCGTAATGCCGGCGTTGTTGATCAGGATGTCCACAGCGCCGAAGGCGGCTATCACCTGCTCGGCGGCGCGGCGGCAGCTGGCGAGGTCGGCGACGTCGCAGCCGAGCCCGACATGGCCGGCGCCCAGCTCCTTGGCGGCCTCCGCAGCGCCGGCGGCGTCGAGGTCCAGGATGGCGACCCGTGCGCCCTGTTCGGCGAAGAGCTGCGCGGTGGCGCGTCCGATGCCCCGTTTGCTGGCCGCCCCGGAGATCACTGCGGTCTTGCCCTTCAGCAGCATGCGGTCCTCCTTGTCCGATCCTGCGCCGGATCGTGGCGAAGAGGTATCATCGCGTCCCATTCACGGGCAAACGAGAAAAACCACGCGGTCCAAGACTTTCACTCACCGGTCGCCAGACTCGCCTGGACCGGCGCGGCGGCCTTCCTGACATAGCCCTCGTCCAGCGCCGCGATGTCGAGATCCAGCGACAATTCCCGCGCCAACCATTCCAGCACCATCGCCATCGAGCGCGCATAGCGCTTCGCCCGCGGGAAGACGATCCAGTGGCCCGTATAGACCACGTCCTCGCACAGGCCCTGGAGGGGCCGCACGAGCCGGCCGGACGCCAGCTCCCGTTCGGCCAGCAAGGTCGACTCCAGCGCCACCCCGATCTCGTCGGCGGCGGCGCTGAGCGACATGAAGCTGCGGTCGAAGCGCGGGCCGTTCGGCACGGGCGCGACCAGGCCGTTGGCCGCGAACCAGGCCGGCCATCGCACTTTCTTGTTGTCGCTCTCGATCAGCGTCAGCTTCATCAGGTCCGCGGGCGTCCTGATTTCGCGCGCCAGCGACGGCGCGCAGACGGGCGTGACGGTTTCCGTGCCCAGCGGAACCACGATCACGCCCTGCTGCAGCAGGCGCCCGTAATGCTCGGCGGACGGGACGCCGTACACGATGTCGGCGTCGAACTCGTCGGCCAGGAACCGCGTGTAGTCGGTGCCCGTCGCGAGCCTCAGCTCGAGGCCGGGACACTCCGCCAGCAACCGTTTCAGGCGCGGCACGAGCCACTGGGCGGCGAAGCTCGGCGCGCAATGCAGCTTGAACAGCTGCGGCTTGCGCGCCGCGACGCTGCCGATGCCGAGCTGCAATTCGCCGAAGCCGCGCGCCACATGCCGCATCAGCGTCTCGCCTTCCGGCGTCAGCCGGATGCTGCGGCCTTCGCGCTCGAAGAGCACAGTTCCGAGATCCCGCTCCAGCCCGCGGATGGCGTGGCTCACGGCGCTCGGAGACAGCCCGAGGTCGTCGGCCGCCAGCCGGAAGGAGCCTGTCCGCGTCGCCGCCTCGAAGGCGCGCAACGCCGTGAGATGGAGATTGCGGATCATGGCCGCAGGATGGAGCCGAGCGCCGCATCCCACAAGGATTTCGCGAGGGCATCACAGCCAGCGAAGTCTGTGAGGTCTCCGGACACCTCAAAGGCGGCGTGAACCGATGGACGCCAGGCATGCGTCTCGGCCGTTCGCCACCGCCTCGCACCTGCTTTAAGCGTATTCGGGTCGCGCCGGTGTAAAGACGTCCAGGTTGAGGACTGCTTCGTCGCCGATGACCTCGCCCCAGTGCTCGACGTTCGGCGGGACCACCAGGAGCTGGCCCGGACCGAGAATGTGTTCTTCACCACCGACCACGAACCGTATCCTGCCTGCCAGGATGTAGGCGATCTGCTCGTTGGGGTGGGAGTGCGGCTTGGGCTCATGGCCGGGCTGGAGCCGGTGGAGCGCCACAGTCGCGCCGTCGCCCGTAAAGCCCTTGCGCTCGACGCCGGGGCGGACCGGCGTCCACGGGATGTCGTTCCAGTTGATCGTGGGAATGCTCATCGGCGGATCTCCGTTTGGTGTGACGCCTACTTGGCCGCGCCCAGGATGCCGCCGGGACGCAGGAACAGGAACACCAGCAGCATCGAAAGCGCCGCCACGTTCTTGAGGCCGGACCCAAGAGCCGCGATCGCGCCGGCCTGCACGAGCCCGAGCAGCAGGCCGCCCAGAAAGGCCCCGAGCGGACGCCCGAAGCCGCCCACGATGGCGGCGATGAAGCCCGAGATCGCGAACGGCACGCCGACGTTGAACGCCGTGTACTGCGTCGGGGTGATCAGGATGCCCGCCGTGGCCCCGAGCGCCGCGCTCAGCGCAAAGGACAACGCCAGCATGCGCTTGACCGGGATGCCCTGCAGCGCCGCCGCCTCGCGGTCGATCGAGCACGCCCGCATGGCCTTGCCGGCCAGCGTGTAGCGGAAGAAAGCCGTCAGGGCCGCGATCACGAGCGCCGACGCGCCGAGGATCCAGAGCAGCTGGACGCTGATCGCGACGCGCCCGAGCATCAGGGGCGGCACGTCGGTGAACACCGGCAGCGTGCGCGGCTGGTCGCCGGCCGCCAGCAGCGTGGCGCGCTCCACCACGATCTGCGCCGCGAGCGTCGCCAGGATCATGACGAACATCGTCGCGTTGCGGTCCCACAGCGGACGCACGACGAGGCGCTCCAGCAGCATCCCCATGGCGGCCACCACCACGATGGCCACCGCGGCGGCTGGCAGAAGCGGCACGCCGTATCGCATCAGCAGCAGCTGCGTCAGCATTCCGCCCAGCATCACGAACGCGCCCTGGGCGAAGTTCACGATGCCGCTCGCGTTGTAGATCACGCAAAAGCCGATGCCGATCAGGCCATAGATGCAGCCCGTGCCGAGGCCGCTCACCAGCACCTGGGCGATGTAGGTCGGGTCAGCCATCGGCGATCTCCACTCCACCCAGATAGGCGGCGATCACCGCCGGGTGGGCGCGCACCTCGGCGGGGGCGCCCTCCGCGATCTTGCGGCCGAAATCGAGCACAACGACCCGGTCGGCGACGTTCATCACCAGCGACATGTCATGCTCGATCAGCAGCACCGTCACGCCCTGGTCCGCGATGGTGCGGATCACGGCCGCGAGGCGCTTCGACTCGGCGGCGTCCAGCCCGGCCGCGGGCTCGTCGAGCAGCACGAGCCTGGGGCTCGCCGCCAGAGCGCGCGCCACTTCGAGCAGGCGCTGCTGGCCATAGGAGAGCACCTTGGCGGGTTGGTCGGCGACGTCCAGCAGGCCGACCAACGCCAGCAACTCGCGGGCGCGCGCCGAGACGGCGGCCTCCTCGCGCCGGGTTGAGCCCGGGCGCAACACCGCCGCCAGGAGGCCGCTGCGGGTTTGCAGATGCTGGCCGACCTTGACGTTGTCGAGCGTCGTCAGGTCCGGAAAAAGCTGCACCAGCTGGAACGTGCGCACGAGGCCCCGGGCCGCGAGCCTGTCCGGCCGAATGCCGACGATGTCCTCGCCATCGAAGAGGATGCGGCCCTGGTCGGGCGTCAGGAAGCCGGACACGAGGCTGAACAGCGTCGTCTTGCCGGCGCCGTTGGGGCCGATCACCGCGGTGACGCCCTTCGCGGGCACGTCGAAGCTGACGTCGCCCGTGGCGGTGACGCCGCCGAAGCGCTTGGTGACGCCCTGGACGCTGAGGCGGGTCATCGATCGGCGCTCCGCGGGCGGGCCTTCGCCCTGTCGAACAGCGAGGCGAGGCCGCGCGGCGCGTAGATGAGGATCACGATCAGCGCCGCCCCGTAGGCGAGGTCCTGGTAGTCCTTGAAGCCGCGGAACACCTCCGGCATCAGGCTGACGATCAGCGCGCCCACCAGCGGCCCCGCGACGCTGCCGACGCCGCCCACATACAGCATCGTGAATCCGAGGATCACCATGTGCAGGCCGAACACCTCGGGGCTCACATAGCCGACCACGTGCACGAACAGGCACCCGGCCAGCGCCGCGAAGGCGGCCGAGACCAGGAATGCGAGCAGCTTGGTGCGGGCGACGTCGACGCCCAGCGCCATGGCGCCGTTCTCGCTGGCGCCGAGCGCCAGGAAGGCGCGGCCCATCCGGGAGTCGCGGATGCGCGCCGAGATGAAGGTCGACGCCAGCACGATGGCGACCAGCAGCGCGAGCTGGCCGCGATCGGACGTCACCTCATAGGAGCCAACGCCCAGCGGCGGGATGCCCGAGATGCCCAGATAGCCCTGGGTCACGGACTGCCACTCCACCGCGATCTCATACGTGATCAGGCCGATCGCCAGCGTGCCCATCGCCAGGTAGTGGCCCTTGAGGCGCAGCGTCGGGTAGCCGATCACCAGCGCGAGCAGCACCGCCGCCGCCACCCCGGCCCCCATGGCGGGCACGACCGGCCACCCGTAGGTCGTGGTCAGCACCGCCGACATGTAGCCGCCTACCGCCGCGAAGGCGTTCTGCCCGAACGAGACCTGGTTGGTGTAGCCCATGAACAGGTTCAGGCCGGTGACGAACACCGCGTATACGAGCGCAAAGCCGATCACGGTCGCCGGGTAGCCGCCGGCCACGAAGCCGTAGCCCACGAAGAGCGCCGAAAGGCCCCATGGCAGCAGGCGAAGCACGCTGCGCCAGTCAGGTGAAGTAGTACTGCGCAAGGTCTTCATGGCTCGTGATCTGATCGGCGTCCAGGCTGGCCGCGATGCGGCCAAGGGAAAGCACATACACGCGGGTGGCCATCTTCAGCGCCGCCGGCGCCTTTTGCTCGACCAGCAGGATCGGCAGCCCCTCGTCGCGCAGGGTCGCGAGCTTCTCGAAGATCTCGGCCGTGATGCGGGGCGCGAGGCCCAGCGACGGTTCGTCGAGAAGCAGGATCTTCGGGTCGCCCATCAAGGCGCGCCCGATGGCGAGCATCTGCTGCTCGCCCCCCGACATGGAGCCGGCGAGCTGCGCCCGCCGCTCGCCGAGGCGGGGAAACAGCTCCAGCACGCGCGCCAGCCGGCGCTCGAATTCGGGCTTGTCGCGGCCCAGCCGGTAGGCGCCGAGCTGCAGGTTTTCCTCGACGGTCATCGGCCCGAAGATGCCTCGCCCCTCGGGCACCAGCACCACGCCGCGCGCACTCACCGCCACGGCGTCGCCCCGCGGCAGCGGCTTGCCCTGGAACATCACCTGCCCGGTCGTGGAGGTGAGCCCCAGGATCGCGCGCAGCAGCGTCGACTTCCCGGCCCCGTTGGGGCCGAGAATAGCGACGAGCTCACCCGTCCGGACACGGATGTCCGTCGGGGCGAGGACGCGCACGTGCCCGTAACGGGCCGTGAGCGCCTGCGTCTCGAGGATCGCGTTGCCGGGCGCGCTCGCCAGCGTCATTGAACGACCTTGACCTTGCCGTCGCTGATCGTCGCGATGAAGAACGGGTTCTTGGTCAGGCCCTGATGCACGGTCGCGCTCATGTCGTAGACGCCGGTCGTGCCCTGGAAGCCGCTCAGCGTCTCCAGCGCGTCGCGCACGGCCGGACCCTCGATCGACTTCGCCTTCTCAATCGCCGCCACGGTCAGCATCACGCCGTCCCAGCCGCGCGAGGCCCAGTTCGGGTCGCGGTCCTGGAACTTGGCCTTCCAGGGATCAAGGAACTTGCCGATCTCGCTCTTGAGCGGACCGGCCGGCAGGCCCTCGTAGACCTGCGAGGGCGAGGCCACGAATAGGAACTTGTCGCCCAGCACCTCGGCCACCGGCTTGAACACCGCGATGTCCTCCAGGCTGGTAAGCATCAGGAGGTCGCCGCCGAGCTGCTTGATGTTCTTGGCGGCCGTGAGGGTCGTGCCGCCCAGGCCGATCTTCAGGATCGCCTTGGCGCCGGCCGCCTTCATCTTGGCGATCTGGACGGAGAGGTCCGCGTCGTCCTGCTTGTACTGCTCGACGCCCACGACCTCGATGCCGTAGTCGGCCGCCGACTTCTCGGCCGCCGTCTTTTGCAGGTTGGCGTAGGGAGTGGGATCGTGCAGCACGCCGATCTTTTTGACGTCGGTCTTTTCCTTCAGGTATTCGAGCCGCTTGGTCACCTCGAAGCCGGCCGGCGGCAGGGTCGTGTAGGCCCATTTCACCTGGTCGGGCTGCTGCGGCAAAATCGAGCACAGCACCATCGGCACCTGGGCGCGCACCACGAGGCCGGCGGCCGCGAAGTTGCCGGCGGAGACGCAGCCGCTGATGAAGATGTTGACCTTGTCGGAGGTCAGCATCTTTCGATAGACCGTGACGGCCTCCTGCGGCTCGGACCGATTGTCCTCCACAATGACCTCGAGCTTGCGCCCCGCGACGCCGCCCTTGGCGTTCACGGCCGCGACCGCGAGCTCCACGCCGTCGCGCCAGGCGCGGTCAACGGTGGCCGCATAGCCGGTGAGCCCGGCCGAGATGCCGATCTTGTAGGGTTCCTGGGCCAGCGCAGGCCCGCCGGCGACGACGCCGAGCGCGAGGCCGAGCGCAGCCATTCTCATCGTGTTCGTCATGGTTTCCCTCCCAATGTTTTGTTTCACGGACGCCCGTTTACTCGGGCGATCCGAACCCTCCGCCGCCCGGCGTCTCCAGCAGCACGACATCGCTGGCCTGCATGGTGAGCTTGCGCGGCTCGCTGACGTCCTGGCCGTTGATCTGGAAGCGGCCGGCCTTGCCGGGCATGCCGCCCCCGACCCCGTCCGGCCCGCTGTTGAGGCGGCTCGGCACCGCGTTCAGCAGCCATGGCTGGTCGGTCAGCATCCTGAACTGGATGATCTGCCCGTCGCCGCCGCGCGAGCGGCCGGCGCCGCCGGAGCCCCGACGCAGCTCCTTGCGCTCGAACACGATCGGCATGGCGGCTTCGAGGATCTCGATCGGCACGGCCGCCACCCCGGTGGGGTAGCAGGTCGCGCTGGGCCCGGGCTTGGTGGCGCGCGCGCCCATGCCGCCGGAGTAGTTGAACATCGAGGAGGTGAAGGGCTCGCCGTCCGGCTTCTTGCCCTGGATCTGGATGGTCCACACTGCGCCCGACCCTTCGGCCAGCACGCGCTCGGGCATCACCTGATGCAGCGCCTTCAGGATCGGCATCGGCACATACATGCCCACCACGTGCCGGGCGTTCACCGGCGCGGGGTATTTGCAGTTCACGATCGAGCCGAGCGGCGCCTTGATCTCGATCGGCGCGAGGCTGCCCGTGTTGTTGGGCAGCTCCGGGTTGAGGCAGCTGCGGATAGCGAAGGTCGAGTAGGCGTGCGTGTAGTTCAGCACCACGTTGATGCCCATCGGCACCTGCATGGTGGAGCCCTCGAAGTCGACCGTGATCCCACCCTTTTCGGCGTCGATCGTGACGGCCGTCTTCAACGTGATCACCTGCCCGCCCGGCACGTCGAACTGGCTCTCGCCATGGTAGACGCCCGGCTTCAGCTTGCGAATGGCCTCGCGCGTGGCGTCTTCGGAACGCTGGATGATCTCGTCCGACAGCGTCTCGATGTCGTCGATGCCATGGCGGCGGCACAGCGCGATCAGGTGCTCGGCGGCCGCGTGCCCGCTCGAGACCTGCGCGGCGAGGTCGCCGAACACCGCGTCCGGCGTACGGACGTTGCGGCCGATGATGGCGTGCAGCACCGGATTCGGAACGCCGCGCTCATAGAGCTTCAGCGGCGGGATCCAGAGCCCCTCCTCATGGACGTCGCGCGCGCCGGCCCCGATGCCGTAGCCGCTGATGTCCGTGTGGTGGATGGTGGAGCCGATATAGGCGATCAGCCGCTCGCCGTCATAGATCGGCGTCAGGATGGTGATGTCGAAGAAGTGGCCGGCCGACAGCCACGGATCATTGGTGATCAGCACGTCGCCGGGCTCGCATTGTCCCTCGAAGAGCCGCACCAGATGCGCGCCCGCGAAGGCCAGCGAGTTGATGTGGCCGGGCGTGCCCGTGTTGGCCTGCGCGACCATGCGGCCGCGCAGATCGAACAGCGCGCAGGCGAGATCGCCCGCCTCGCGCACGATGGGGCTGAAGGCGATGCGCTGCAGCGCCTTCGAGCGCTCCGTCACGATGCCGATGAGGTTGGACCAGAGGATTTCGAGTTCGACGCCGTCCATCGGATTATCCCTTCGTGGCGACGATGCAGCCGAGGCTGTCGATGACGGCGACCCAGCCGGGCGGCAGGGCGGTGGTGGTCTCGCGCTCCTCGATGATCGCCGGGCCGGAGATCGACTGGCCCACCGCGAGATCGGCGCGATTGTAGACAGGGGTGTTCTGGCTGTCTGCCCAAGCGTGGACGAGACGGTGTCGACGCGGCTCGCCGGGCGATGAGCCCGCCCTCGGGACGGCCTTGACGGCGACCAGCGGCCCGCGCGCCGTCACCCGCCAGGTGACGATCTCGACCGGCACGTGCGAGGGGTTCATGCCGTAGAGCGTCCGGTAGGCTTCGGTGAAGCGATGTTCCACGTCCGCGAGATCGCGACCCGCGCGCGGGTCCTCGGCGAAGGTCACCGCCACTTCGTGCTGCTGGCCGACATACCGCATGTCCGCGCCGAAACTGAAGGTGACGTCGGCGGGCGCGCAACCGGCCTCGCCCAGCGCGGCGGTCGCCTCGGCTGTGAGCTCGTTGAGAATGGAGTCTACCCGGCCCCAGTCGAGCTCGCCGAGCCGACCGAGATCGCTGCGCACGAGGTCGAGCCGGACCGGCGTGACGAGCGTGCCGAAGGCCGACAACACGCTCGATTGCGGCGGCACGATCACGCTGGTGCTTTGCAGCAGGCTCGCGACCTCGCAGGCGTGGAGCGGACCAGCGCCCCCGAATGCGAACAGCGGCAAGCCGCGGTAGTCCACCCCGCGATCGGTCGCGTGCGTGCGCGCCGCCGACGCCATCGCCTCGGTGACGACCCGGAACACGCCACGCGCGGCCTCGATCGTGGCGACATGCAGCTTGTCGGCCAGCGCCGCCACCGCGCGCTCGGTCGCCGGCAGGTCGAGCCGCATGTCGCCGCCGAGGAAGTTCTCGGCGTCGATGAGGCCCAGCATCAGGTCGGCGTCCGTCACCGTGACGTTCTGGCCGCCGCGGCCATAGCAGGCGGGGCCCGGCTGGGAGCCGGCGCTGTGCGGGCCGACCTTCAGCAGCCCCAGCGCGTCCACATGCGCGATGGAGCCGCCGCCGGCGCCGATCTCGATCATGTCGATGGACGGCACCGTCACCGGCAGGCCGCTGCCCTCCTTGAAGCGGTATCGCCGGTCGACCTCGAACAGGCCGGTGACGAGCGGCTGGCGGTTCTCGATCAGGCAGGCCTTGGCGGTGGTGCCGCCCATGTCGAAGGACATCAGCCGGTCGACGCCCAGCAGCTCGGCGTAGTGGCACGCCGCCAGCGCGCCGGCGGCGGGGCCGCTCTCGATCATCCGGACGGGATTGCGCCCTGCCGTCTCGGCCCCGACGACGCCGCCCGAGCTCAGCATGATGAGCGGCGTGTTGGCGAAGCCCTCGCTGCCCAGACGCTCCGAGAGGCGGCGCAGGTAGGGCTGCGAGATCGGCATCGCGTAGGCGTTCACCGTCGTGGTCGACGCCCGCGGATATTCGCGGATCTGCGGCGCCACGTCCGAGGAGCAGCAGATGAACAGGTCCGGCAGCGCGTCGCGCAGGCCGGCGACCACCAGCCGTTCGTTCTGGGCGTTGGCGAAGCTGTTGAGGAAGCACACCGCCACGGCCTTGGCGCCGCTCGCCGCCACCTGCTCGACCAGCGCGGCGATCGCCGCCGGGGTTGGCTCCTGCGTGACGCGGCCATCCGCCAGCGTGCGCTCCGCCACCCCGAAGGTGAGCTCCGCCGGCGCCAGCGGCTCCGGGAACTCGATCTGCGGGTCGTACATCTCGTAGCGGTGCTCGTTGCGAATATAGAGCACGTCGCCGAAGCCCTCGGTGGTCACCAGCGCGGTGGGCTGGCCCTTGCGCTCGATCAGCGCGTTGGTCACCACCGTGGTGGCGTGCACCACCACGCCGCCGACGTCGGACGGCTGGACGCCGGCCTTGGCCAGCACCGCATGGACGCCGCCGAAAAAGCCTTCCAGCAGGTCGTGGTGGGTGGTCAGTGTCTTGTCCACCGTCAGCGCGCCGCCAGCGTGGCGCAGCACGATGTCCGTGAATGTGCCGCCGATGTCGACAGCGAGCGAGTACGTCATGGGGGTCACTCTCTCCAGCCCAAGGCCCGCGAAATGCGTCTCGCGGTCCCGACGACCGCCTCGACCTGCGCGTCGGCAGGGTCGGCGGGGATGAATTGCTTGGCGCCCACGATCGCGATGGAGGCCACGAGGCGGCCCTGGTGGTCGTAGACCGGCGCCGCGATGGTGTTGACGCCGCTGATCACCTCGTCCGGCGCCGTGGACCAGCCGCGCTCGCGCACCTTCGCGACGTCGCGCTCCAGCGTCTGCGGATCCGTGATGGTCTCGGGCGTCCAGGCAGGGAGCGGCGCCTGGCGCACGGCGTCGAGCAGCGCGGCCGGGCCGAAGGCGAGCCAGATCTTGCCGTGCGCGCTGGCGTGCAGGGCGAGCTTCGTTCCGGGCCGGGTCGCGAACTCGATCACGGTGCGGCCCTGGGTGAGCTCCAGCACCACCACGTCGCCGTCCACCAGGGCGCAGATGGTCACGGCCTGGCCGGTTTCGTCGCGCAGCTGGATCAGTTCGGGCCGCGCCGTCGTGACGATGTCGAAGCGGCTGCGGCAGGCCTCGCCGAGCACCATCAGCTTGACGCCGACGTCGTACCGCCCCGTTGCCACGTCCTGCCGGACGAAGCCCCGGCTCGCCAGACCGCGCAGGTGACGATGAACGGTGGCCTTCGACGCGCCGAACTCGCTCGCGATCGCGGCCAGCGTCGTCGGCCCGCTCTGGTAGGCGAGAAACTCGACGATGCGCAGCGCCAGATCCAGCGTGCTCGTCGCGCCTGCCATGGGCCTGTCCAGGACGTCGCTCATTTCCAACCCTAGGCGTTTCAAATGGTGAAACGCTATTTCATTATTTCAAACAGTGCTGGAACTTTGCCCCGGCGTCAACCATCATGGCGGGTGTGCAGGCCCGGTCGCACGCGTCGATCTCCATGACGGCGCGCGACGCCGATGGCAGGATGCGCAACAAGGGGAGATCGACGCCATGAACCTCGCCGCGATGATCCGGGACGTGGCTCGCCGCCAGCCTGACGCCCCTGCGGTGACGGATGGGGCGGTCACGCACAGCTACGCGACGTTCGTGGATCGCGCCGCCCGCATCGGGGGAGCCCTGCGCAACCGTGGGCTCGTTCCCGGCGACCGCGTGGTTCTCGCGATGGAGAATTGCGGCGAGTTCCTGGAGCTGCTTGTCGCCTGCTGGACGGCCGGGCTGTGCGTGGTGCCGGTGAACGCCAAGCTGCACCCGCGCGAGGTCGAGCACATCGTGCGCGACTCCGGCGCCCGCGCCGCATTCACGACGCCCGGCCTGGCCGGCGGCCTCACGCCCCTCGCCTCCCAGGTGGAAACGCTGGAGGCGCTGATCTGCACCCGCACGCCGGACTACGCCAGGCTGCTGGGTTGCGACCCCTGCGCGGTTCACCCGGGCGGCGCCGAGGAGCGGGCGTGGATCTTCTACACCAGCGGAACAACCGGCCGGCCGAAGGGCGCGATCCTGAGCCACCGCAACCTGCTCTTCATGAGCTTTTCCTATTACGCCGACATCGACGCGCTCGACGCCCGCGACGTGAAGCTGCATACGGCGCCGCTCTCGCATGCGTCCGGCCTGTTCGCCCTTCCCCATTTGCTCAGGGGCGGCCACCAGGTCGTGCTGCCCGGCTTCGACATCGAGGCGATCGCGGATGCGCTGCTGCGGTACTCCAACGTCACCATGTGGGCCGCCCCCACCATGCTGACCCGGTTGGTCCACAGCCCGCTCGCGTCCTCCCTCAGGACCGAGAGCATCAAGACGATCTACTATGGCGGCGGGCCGATGTACGTCGCCGACCTGCAGCGCGCCCTGGCGATCTTCGGCCCCCGTCTCTACCAGATCTACGGCCAGGGCGAGTCCCCGATGACAATCGCCGGACTGGCGAAAACCATGCACGACGCGCCTGACGATCTGCGCACCTGCGGGGTCGCCCGGACGGGCGTCCTGGTGCGGGTTGTGGACGACAGGGACCAGGACGTGCCGCCGGGGGAAATCGGCGAGGTCGTCACCCGCAGCGATTGCATGATGCAGGGCTACTGGAACAACCCGACGGCCAGCGCCGAAGCCCTGCGCGGCGGGTGGCTGCACACGGGCGATCTCGGCAGCATGGACGAGCGCGGCTTCCTGACCCTGCGCGACCGGTCCAAGGACATGATCATCAGCGGAGGCAGCAACATCTATCCCCGTGAGATCGAAGAGGTGTTGCTGCGCCACCCGGGCGTGCTGGAGGTCTCGGTGGTGGGGCGGCCGCATCCCGAATGGGGCGAGGAGGTGGTCGCGTTCGTCGTCGCCAAACCCGAGGCCGGCGTGAGCGACGCGGCGCTTGACGCCCTCTGCCTAGAGCACATCGCCCGGTTCAAGCGCCCGAAACACTATGTTTTTTTAGAAGCGCTTCCCA